>NZ_FWFK01000003.1 GCF_900172265.1 Roseivivax jejudonensis
CCGAGGCCCGCGGCTATCCCTGCATGGTGGTCAGCGACAACGGAACTGAACTGACCTCGAACGCCATCCTGAAGTGGCAGGAGGAGCGCCATGTCGAGTGGCACTACATCGCGCCAGGCAAGCCCATGCAGAACGGCTTCGTGGAGAGCTTCAATGGCCGGCTCCGCGACGAATGCCTCAACGAGCACCTCTTCGCCAGCCTGCGCCATGCCCGCCATTTGATTGCGACATGGCGCGAAGACTACAACCATCACCGCCCGCACACGAGCCTCGACGGGCTTACCCCGCGGGAATACTTCAACAGGTCAGAGAAGGACCAAACCCGGAACGGACTAAACTTCTGAACGAGGACAATCCGGGGAGCAGGTCAACGGCCAATACATGCTGCGAACGCCATTGCCGTTGCGTGTCGACCTCGCAGATAGGGAGACTGCCTTTTCATTCATGGCGTGTCTCGCCGCGATGAATGGGACCGATGCGCAAGGCTTCGGCCTGGAACAGGACATCGCGTTCCAGCGCGTTCTCGATGGTGAGCCCCAGGCGGTCGCTGAACTGGCCGTGCTGGGAGGCACTGATGCGTTTCAACTGGCGGCTTGGACGGCGCGGAAACGGGAGGGGCGGCGCCACGTTCTGTGCGGCGAACCGTTCCCCGGCAAACTCATCCGTGAGCCCGTGATCCGAGGGTGTCCGGTCTGCTTGCGGCAGGATGCGGCCGCCTCCCTTCTGCCACCCGAACAGGCGATGGCTCTACGCGGCATCTGGACGGTGCCGAACCTGACGATCTGCCTGAAGCACGATCACCCGCTCGTTCCCCTTTGGCGCCACGTGCGGCCGACCGAGCGGTACGACACGGTCGTGCGCTTTCGGTCCATCGCGCCGGACATCGTATCTGGAGTGTTCGACCGCGAGACACGGGAGCCGACCGAGTTCGACGAATGGATCGAGGCACGCCTGACAGACGGACCAGGCTCGTCCTGGCTTGACCAGCACCCCCTGCATGCAGCTGCTACGTTCTGCTACCTGCTCGGCAGCGCGCTAATGCGCCACGAGACCGCCGCGCCGTCGGATGTTCACCCCGACGACCGCTGGGCGCTTCTGCAGATGGGTTTCGCCGTGGCGCGACACGGTCCGACGCGCATCCGCGAGGCCTTGCAGCGCCTCCAGGATCTGCCTGGTGAACCACATCGGGGTCCGAAAGCGATCTATCCGGTCCTCTATGATCGCCTGTCCCGAGATTACCGGCACGCTCCCGAGTTCATTCCGTTTCGCGAGGTGTTGCGCACCCATCTCATCGAGACCTGGCCGTTCGGGACCGGCGACGACCTGCTGGGCGAACCGGTCGAGCAACGCAAGCTCCACTCCGTCCAGTCGGCATCCCGAGAAACCGGTATCGATCCTCGGCGGCTCCGAAAGATGCTGAGAAGCAGAGGACTGATCGCCGATCAGCGACCCGATGCCTGGGAGGTCTTCGATGCAGCAGCAGCCGAGCCGCTCCTGAACGCGATGACCCGCCTTGTGCCAGCCACGCACTTCGCCAGGTCCCTGGGCATGTCACGGTCTCAGTTCGACCGCCTGGTGGCCGACGGAATTCTCCAGCCTGCGCTCGATACATCCGGGACGAAATCGGTCTGGGACCCGCGGGCCGGCCAAGCAATGCTGACCGAGCTCTTCGCCGGCGCAGAACCGCTTCGCCAGGCGCAGCACGGCTGGGAGCACATCTCGAAATCGGCAAGCCGCTTGAAGATCGGTCCAGGCGTCATCATTGACGGCATCAGGGAGGGCCTGATCCGTCGCGTCGGCCGACACTCGGATTTTGATGGCTACGCGGCTCTCTATGTCTACCACGACGAGGTCGCATCGGCTGTCGCCGATGAGGCTCCTGAGGCCATGTCTCTTGAGCTCTTCGCGAAAACGGTCGGGATCGGCCGACCGGCACATCTGAGGCGGCTGGTCGCAAACGGGCATACGACCGCCACAAGGCTCCGCAATCCGCGCACGGGCGCTCTCCAGCCTTACATCACCGGCGAGGATGCGGACGCCTTCCACGCCACTTTCTACACGCTACGCACCGCATCGAGATCACACGGCTTCTCGTGGCAGAGCCTCGTTGCCCGCCTCAAGCGAGCCGGGGTGCAGCCGTTCAGCTCGGCGGACGAGGAATATGGTGACCTCTATCTGAAACGCGACGTCGACGAGGCCCTGGAGCAGCCCTAGAGGGCGGCGCTGGACGGAGCCGAGCGAATTGTCCATTCAAGTCGGGAGCTTAGACCTTCGGACGTGGTGTTGTGCGAGCCTAGAACAAACGCTGACAAAACGGCTTGACAGAGCTTGCGCATTCTTTTCGCGTCGTTTGCGCACTCTTTTGGTTTTTCTGGCTACGCCTCGCACCCGCGCGTCAGCCGCACTTGGAATGGCCGCAACTCGCGCAGGTCATGCAGCCCTCGACCATGCGCATCTCGAATTGACCGCAGGAGGGACAGGCCTTTCCGCGCGGCGCGTCGAGGCCGACGACACGGGCCTGCGGATCGGACTTGAGCCCCATGCCCTCGCTTTCGAGAAAGCCGGTTGCGACGAGATGCTGTTCGATCACGCCGCCGATCGCGGCAAGGATCGAGGGGATGTACTTTCCCTTCACCCACGCGCCGCCGCGCGGGTCGAACACCGCCTTGAGCTCCTCGACGACGAACGACACGTCGCCGCCGCGCCGGAACACCGCCGAGATCATCCGCGTGAGCGCCACCGTCCAGGCGAAATGCTCCATGTTCTTGGAGTTGATGAACACCTCGAAAGGCCGCCGGCGCCCGCCCACGACGATATCGTTGATCGTCAGGTAGATCGCGTGCTCGCTGTCGGGCCACTTGAGCTTGTAGGTGTTGCCCTCGAGCGCCTGCGGACGGTCGAGCGGCTCGGACATGTAGACCACCTCGGCGCCGTCCTCGGCCTCCTTCACGAGGACCGGCGTGTCGCCCTGCCCGGCCGTGTCGCCCTCCGACACGCTCAGCACCGAGCCCGTCACCTCGTTCGGCCGATAGGTGGTGCAGCCCTTGCAGCCGGTCTCGTAGGCCTGAAGGTAGACATCCTTGAACGCCTCGAACGAGATGTCCTCCGGGCAGTTGATCGTCTTGGAGATCGAACTGTCGATCCAGCGTTGCGCCGCCGCCTGCATCCGCACGTGATCCTCGGGCGGCAGGGTCTGGGCGTTGACGAAGTACTCCGGGAACGGCGCGTCGCCCTGGGTTTCGCGCCACATCTGCACCGCGTAGTCGACGACCTCTTCCTCGGTGCGCGAGCCGTCGTTCTGCAACACCTTCCGTGTGTAGGCATAGGCGAAGACGGGTTCGATCCCCGACGACACATTGCCGGCATAAAGCGAGATCGTGCCCGTGGGCGCGATCGAGGTGAGAAGCGCGTTGCGGATCCCGTGGGCGCGCACGGCGTCGCGCACCTCGTCGTCCATCGCCTGCATCATCGGCGTGGCGAGGTAGGCCTCGGCATCGAAGAGCGGGAACGCGCCCTTTTCCTTGGCCAGCTCGGCGCTGGCAAGGTAGGAGGCGCGCGCGATGCGGCGCAGCCAGTCCTCGGTCTGGGCGGCGGCGGCCTCCGAGCCGTAGCGCAGGCCGAGCATGAGAAGCGCATCGGCGAGACCGGTGACACCGAGACCGATCCGGCGCTTGGCCGCCGCCTCGCGCGCCTGCGCCTCGAGCGGAAAGCGCGAGGCGTCGACGACGTTGTCCATCATCCGCACGGCCATGCGTACGAGATCCTCGAGCGCGGCATCGTCGATGCGCGCTTCGGGCGTGAACGGATCGGTGACCAGCCGTGCCAGGTTGACCGAACCGAGCAGGCACGCGCCGTAGGGGGGCAACGGCTGTTCGCCGCAGGGATTGGTCGCCGCGATCGTCTCGCAGTAACTCAGGTTGTTGGTCTCGTTGATGCGGTCGATGAAGATCACGCCCGGTTCGGCGTAGTCGTAGGTTGCGCGCATGATCCGGTTCCAGAGCTCGCGCGCCGGCAGCGTGTGGTAGACGCGACCGTCGAAGACGAGATCCCAGGACCCGTCGGCCTTGACCGCCTCCATGAAGGCGTCGGACACGAGAACCGAGAGGTTGAACATCCGCAGCCGCGCACTGTCGGCCTTGGCGCCGATGAACTCCTCGATGTCGGGATGATCGCAGCGCATCGTCGCCATCATCGCGCCGCGGCGGCTGCCGGCGGACATGATGGTGCGGCACATCGCGTCCCACACATCCATGAAGCTGAGCGGGCCCGACGCATCGGCGGCCACGCCGGTCACCGCCGCGCCGCGCGGGCGGATCGTCGAGAAATCGTAGCCGATGCCGCCGCCCTGCTGCATCGTCAGCGCGGCCTCCTTCAGCATGTCGAAGATCCCGGCCATCGTGTCGGGTATCGTGCCCATGACGAAGCAGTTGAAGAGCGTCACGGACCGCGCGGTGCCCGCCCCCGCGACGATGCGGCCGGCCGGCAGGAAGCGGAAATCCTCCAGCGCCGCGTAGAACCGAGGCTCCCATTCCTCGGGATCCGCCTCGGTCTCCGCGAGCGCGCGGGCGATCCGACGCCACGTCTCCTCGACGCTGCGGTCCACCGGGGTGCCGTCCGCCTCTTTCAGACGATACTTCATGTCCCAGATCTGTTCGGCGATGGGAGCGGCGAAACGGCTCATGGGGGCGGCTCCTGTGGCTGGCGCGACGTCCGCTAGGGTTTGCCCCGAGCGACGGAAGGACTACAATATAGAGCGTGGTGAGTGGAGATTCCATGACAGATGTCGTGCATCTGGTAAAACTGAGCGCGGGCACCGAAAGCGTCGAGCAATTGCAGCGCTGGCAGGCCTCGCGCGCGGCGCAGGGCCCCGACGGCCACCCGCGCCACGTGACGCGGATGTGGCCCAAACGCGAGCAGGCGATCCTGGCCGGGGGCTCGATCTTCTGGGTGATCAAGGGCCTGATCCAGTGTCGCCAGCGGATTCTGCGCCTCGACGAGGTCACCGGTCAGGACGGCATCCGCCGCTGCGCCATCGTGCTCGAGCCCGAGATCGTGCGCGTGACCCCGGCCCCGCGCCGGCCGTTCCAGGGCTGGCGCTACCTCGCCGCCCAGGACGCGCCCGCCGACCTGAGATCGGCGCGCGCCGACGACGACGCGCTGCCGCCCGAACTCGCCGGCGCCCTGGCGGAGATCGGCGTGATCTGAGCGACCGCCGACTTGCTGGGTGCGCAGGGTATGAGGACCGGACCGGGGGCGCTGCCCCCGGACCCCCGGAGTATTTGTCCAAGGAGAACGGGCTGGGGCGGGCGTCGCTGCCGGTGTGTGCGCCTGACGGGGCGAGCGCGGGGTCATGTCGATGCGCGCACACGCCGCGCGGGGGCCGGCGCGCGGGCAAGGGATCGTCGAAGGGTCTTGAAGCCGGAGAGAGCCCGGGCGCGGCGGGGTGCCGGGCGGGGGGCTGTGCGGTGCCGCAGATGTGGTGTGTCCGGCGGAGGCGGCTCTGGCGTTCCGGGCGCACGACGTTAGCTTCGCCGTGACCGCAGCCGACAGGAGGCCGACATGAGCTACACCCCGCCCGAGATCTGGACCTGGGACGCCGAGAGCGGCGGCACCTGGGCGAGCCTCAACCGGCCGATCGCCGGACCGACGCACCAGCGCGACCTTCCCGTCGGCGCGCACCCCTTCCAGCTCTATTCGCTGGCGACGCCGAACGGCGTGAAGGTGACCGTTCTCTTCGAGGAACTGCTGGCGGCGGGCCACGAGGGCGCGGAGTACGATGCGTGGCTGATCCGGATCCAAGAGGGCGACCAGTTCGGATCGGGCTTCGTCGAGGTCAATCCGAACTCGAAGATCCCGGCTCTTGTGGATCGCAGCGGATCCGAGCCGGTGCGGGTGTTCGAATCGGGCGCGATCATGCTGCACCTCGCCGAACGGTTCGATGCGTTCCTCGGACCGAAAGAGAGCCGGCCGGAGATGCTGTCATGGCTGTTCTGGCAGATGGGATCCGCGCCCTATCTTGGTGGCGGGTTCGGGCATTTCTACGCCTATGCGCCCGAGCCGATGGAATACCCGATCAATCGCTACGCGATGGAGGTGAAGCGGCAGCTCGACGTGCTCGACCGCACGCTAGCCGATCGCCGCTTCCTGACCGGCGAAAGCTACACGATCGCCGACATGGCCAACTGGGCCTGGTACGGACAGCTCGCGCTGGGGCGGCAATACAACGCCGCGACCTTCCTGCAGGTGGAGAGCTACGAAAACGTGCAGCGCTGGGCGACGGAGATAGACGCCCGGCCGGCGGTGCAGCGCGGGCGCATGGTCAACCGGACCTTCGGCGAACCGCAGATGCAGCTGCACGAGCGCCACGCGGCGGAAGATTTCGAGACGCGCACCGAAGACAAGCGCGCGTCCGAGTGACCGGACGTTCCGCGGGCGGCGGGGCCCCGTGCGGCACCCCGCCGCCCGCAGGCGGTGTCAGCCGAGCTCGGCCATGACCGCCTCGACGCCGTCTTCGCCGTCGACGGTCGTCACGCCGTCCAGCCAGCCTTCGACCATGTCGGTGTTCTCCGACAGCCAGGTGCGCGCGGCCTCGGTCGGGTCGGTGCCGTCGTTGAGGATCGCGCCCATGATCTCGTTCTCCATCTCCAGCGTGAAGGAGAGGTTCTCGAGCAGCGCCTGCACGTTCGGGCAATCCTCGGCGAAGCCTGCGCGGGTGTTGGTGTAGACCGTCGCGCCGCCGAGATTCGGCCCGAAATAGTCGTCCCCGCCCTCGAGATAGGTGAGATCGAAGTTGGCGTTCATCGGGTGCGGCTCCCAGCCGAGGAACACGATCGGCTCGTCGCGGTCGCTGGCGCGGCCGACCTGGGCCAGCATGCCCTGCTCGGAGCTCTCGCGGATGTCGAACTCGCCGAGGCCGAAGGCGTCCTCCTCGATCATCGACAGAATCAGCCGGTTGCCGTCGTTGCCGGGCTCGATGCCGTAGATCGTCTGGTCGAGCGCATCCGCGTTCTCGGCGATGGCGTCGAAGCTGTCGATGCCGAGCTCCGCCCCGGCGGCGTTGGTGGCCAGCGTGTACTTGGCGCCCTCGAGGTTGGCGCGCACGGTTTCGACCGTGCCGTCCTCGCGATAGGGCGCGATGTCGTTCTCCATCGTCGGCATCCAGTTGCCGAGGAACACGTCGACATCGCCGTCCGACATCGCCGTGTAGGTCACCGGCACCGAGAGCACCCGCGTTTCGGTGTCGTAGCCGAGCGCCTCGAGCACCACCGTCGTCGCGGCGGTCGTCGCGGTGATGTCGGTCCAGCCGACATCGGCGAAGACGACCTCGGAGCAGGTCTCCTGGGCCTGCGCGGCGCCGCCGGCCGCGAGCGCAAGCGCGAGGCTCGCCGTGAACGTGCGTGTCATGTTCGTCTCCCCTGTCGATGTGATGATGGGCGCATCATGGCCAAATTGACTCGTGAATCAACCGTTGCGGCCCCGGCGGTTTCCACTGCGTCGTCCAGGGGCGCTCCCCAACGATCTTCCCGAGCCCACAAGCGAGGGCGACGCCGCATATTTTCAAGGTCGGGCCGCTGTCCTGCCACAAAGCTCTGCCAGCGTCCCGCGCGAGGACATCACAGAGCAGCAGGGGGACACCCGCGATGAACATGCAGACCTCGGTCATGGCGCCGCCGCCGCCGAAGCGGCTGGAGGACATGCAGCTGCCTCGGGTGATGATGCGCGACATCGTCCTCAAGACCATGTTCCGCAAGAACGCGAGCACGGCGAGCGAGCTCGCCGCGGCGATCTGCCTGCCGGTGCCGATCACCCAGGAGCTGATCGACCTGGCGCGCTCGCAGCTCCTCCTCGAGGCGATGGGCACGATGAGCGCCGGCGCCAGCACCGAGATGGGCTATCAGCTGACCGACACCGGCAAGGCCCGGGCGATGGACGCGCTGCAGCAGTCGGAATATTACGGCGCGATGCCGGTGCCGCTGCCGGTCTACCGCGAGCAGGTCGCCCGACAGTCGATCCGCAATGTGCAGATCACCCGCGATCAGCTGATGGGCGCAATGGGTCACCTGATCCTGCCGCCGTCGCTTCTGGACAATCTCGGCCCCGCCGTGGGCGCGGGCCGCTCGATCCTGATGTACGGCCCCCCGGGCAACGGCAAGTCGTCGATCTCGAACGGGATCCGCGACGCGATGGGCGACAAGATCTACGTGCCGCGCGCGCTCGAATACGCCGGCCAGGTCATCACGGTCTACGACCCGATCGTGCACTCGGCCGCCGAAGAGCAATCCGAGGATCCCACGCAGCTGCGCCGCCGGATCCTGTTCGACACGCGCTACGTTCTGTGTGACCGGCCGACGGTGATCACCGGGGGCGAGCTGTCGCTCGACATGCTCGACCTCGTCTACAACCCGACCGCGCGCACCTACCAGGCGCCGTTGCAGCTCAAGTCGACCGGCGGCATCTTCATCGTCGACGACCTCGGCCGGCAGGCGGAGCCGCCGCAGAAGCTCGTGAACCGCTGGATCGTGCCGCTGGAGGAATCCAAGGACATCCTCGCGCTGCAATCGGGCGAGAAGTTCGAGGTGCCGTTCGACACGCTGGTGATCTTCTCGACGAACTTCCACCCCAACGAGATCTTCGACAAGGCGGCGCTGCGGCGGATCTTCTTCAAGATCAAGATCGACGGCCCGGACCAGGAAAACTTTCTCAAGATCTTCGCGCTGGTGGCCCGCAAGAAGAAGATGCAGCTCTGCGAGAAGAGCCTCGTGCACCTGCTGAAGACGAAGTACCCGACGATCGACAACGTCTATGCCAACTACCAGCCGGTGTTCCTCATCGACCAGATGATCGCCGTCTGCGACTTCGAAGGCATCCCCTACAAGATGACTCCCGAACTGGTGGACCGGGCCTGGGCGAACATGTTCGTGAAGGACGAGACAATCGTGAAATGACGGCCCGGCAGAGCCGTCCGGGCCGCCGCGATTTTTTCGCCGCGGCGCCCGGAAAATCGGCTTGACCGTCGCGGGGGCGCCCGATACTCAGCGCCACGCTCTGGCGGAGTAGCTCAGTTGGTTAGAGCAGAGGAATCATAATCCTTGTGTCGGGGGTTCAAGTCCCTCCTCCGCTACCATCCCCCACCTCGACCGCGATGCGGATTGGCGCGACGGCGTGCCGATTGTGATTGGTGGCGGCTTTGCCTCATCCGTGTGCATCGCTTTGAAGCGATCCGACGGGGTCAGAGCGTCAGCCTTCCGGCATCTGAGCCGCACCTTCCGCGCTGGCGCCTGGTCCGACGCGGGAGAGCGTGTTGCACCGCTTTGTCCGCAGGCGGCGCGCAAACCTGCGGCAGCCACATGACCCTGCAGACGCCGCGCCTGTAACCTCCCAAAAGATCCCAAGACGTTGCCAAGCGGCGCAGTCGCTCGGCACGCCCCTGTGCGTTTGATCACCGCCACAGGCGGCGGCTCGTCTCCATTCGCCCCGCGCCAGGGACAATGCCCGCGTCGGCGAAGCGCCCGCGAAATGGGCATCGGCCGCGATGACCGCCCGTTCCACGTGCAGATCGGCCCGATCCGCGCGGCGCCGCGGTGCAACGATTGAAGCGTCGCGGCCCGCGATGCTCCGGTGAAACTGCAGGGCTCTTAGGGTTCCGCTGCCGGTGTGTCCGGCAGGACCGGTCCGAGAAGAGCCACCCCGCCGGCAAATTCCGGCCGGGGCACACGGCGGGCCAAAATCCCGGGAGAGTACTGCGCAGGTCCGGCCCGCGCTCAGTGTTCTTGTTCCGCCGGCGGCCGGATCCGTTCGACGAGGGATGGCGGGACGTCGACAACGGGGAAGACCATGACAAAATCGATGATCACGTCCGCCGGTGTGGTGTCCTTGGCGGCTCTCGCGGCGCTCGGCGCGCCCGCAGCCGCGCAGGAAAAGACCGAGTTCCGGGTCGCCTGGTCGATCTACGTGGGATGGATGCCCTGGGGCTATCTCGAGGATTCGGGCATCATGGACACGTGGGCCGAGAAATACGGCATCGACGTCGAGATCGTTCAGATCAACGACTACGTCGAATCGATCAACCAGTACACGTCCGGCGCCTTCGACGGAGTTTCGGCGACCAACATGGACACGCTGTCGATCCCGGCCGGCGGGGGCGTGGACACGACCGCGCTCATCATCGGCGACTATTCCGACGGCAACGACGCGGTCATCACCAAGGGCGACACGACGCTCGAGGGGCTGGCCGGCACGCGGGTGAACCTCGTTGAACTCTCGGTGTCGCACTACCTGCTCGCTCGGGCGCTCGACAGCGTCGGTCTGGCCGAGCGCGACCTCGACGGTGTGGTGAACACCTCCGACGCCGACATGGTCGCGGCCTTCTCCAGCGAGGACGTGCAGACGGTGGTGACGTGGAACCCGCTCGTGTCGGCGATCCTCGACGGCAACCCGGACGCGCAGACGCTCTTCGACAGCTCGGCCATCCCGGGCGAGATCCTCGACCTGATGGTCGTGAACACCGAAACGCTCGAGGCGAACCCGGATTTCGGCCGGGCGCTCGTCGGCGCGTGGTACGAGGTGATGGGCCTGATGGCCGAGGGCGACGAGGCGGCACTGACCGCGATGGCCGAAGCGGCGGGCACCGACCTCGAGGGCTACCGCGCGCAGCTCGAGGCGACCGCGATGTTCTACGACCCGGCCGAGGCCGTGGCACAGGCCGAAAGCGACTCGCTTCCCGAGACAATGACGACCGTGGCGGAGTTCCTGTTCGAGCAGGGCATCCTCGGCGTCGATGCGCCCTCGCCCGATTTCGTCGGCATCGAGTATCCCGACGGCACGATCACCGGCAGCGACCAGAACGTGCAATTCCGGTTCGACTCCTCGTTCATGCAAATGGCCGCCGACGGCGCGCTCTGAGCCGTCGCGGCGCGCCCGTGGCCCGGCCGCGTCCCGGCCGGGCCCGTTCCTTCCGGACGAGACAGGCCGACACTCATGCGCCTCATCAACAGACGTCCCGCGCGGCCCGCCGCGGTCCTTCTGACCGCCCTGCCCTTTGTCGCGGTGGCGATCGCCTACGCGATCGCGTCCGAGATCCGGCTCGCCGCCAACCCGCAGGACAAGCTCCTGCCGGCACCGGCGACGATCTGGGACACGGCGGTCCGGCTCTTTTCCGAACCCGACCGGCGCACCGGCGAGATCCTGTTGTGGCGCGATACGGCCGCCAGTCTGCGCCGGCTGGCCGTCGGTGTCGGCGCCGGCGCACTGGTTTCGCTCCTGCTCGGCGTGCTGATCGGCCTGCTGCCCTATGTCCGGCGCACGCTGTCGGATTTCGTGGCGGTGATCTCGATGGTTCCGCCTTTGGCCCTGCTGCCGATCCTCTTCATCGTCTTCGGACTGGGCGAGATGTCGAAAATCGTGCTGATCGCCATCGGGATCACGCCGCTGATGATCCGCGACCTCGCGCAGCGCGTCCTCGACATCCCGCACGAAGAGATCGTCAAGGCGCAGACGCTCGGCGCCTCGACCCCGGTGATCGCGCTCCGCGTCGTGCTGCCGCAGATCCTGCCGCGCCTCATCTCCGCCGTGCGGCTTCAACTCGGGCCGGCCTGGCTTTTCCTCATCGCGGCCGAGGCCGTGGCAGCCGAAGTCGGGCTCGGTTACCGGATCTTCCTCGTCCGGCGCTACCTCGCGATGGACATCATCCTGACCTACGTCATCTGGATCACGCTGTTGGCGTTCGTCATCGACTGGGCGCTGAAGCAGCTGTCGCGGCGCGCCTTCCCGTGGAAGGAGGCCGGGCTGTGAGCTTCGTGACCGTCCGGGACGTCTGGCAAAGCTACGGCGCGCGATCGATCCTCGAGCGCGTAACCCTCGACGTGTCCGAGGGCGACTTCGTGTCGATCGTCGGCGCGTCCGGCTGCGGCAAGTCGACCTTCCTGCGGCTGCTTCTGGCCGACGAACGCCCGGTCCGCGGCGAGATCCGGGTCGACGGCGCCGAACCGGCGACAGAGCCCGGCCGATCCCGCGGCGTCGTCTTTCAGCGCTACTCGGTCTTTCCGCACATGACCGTGCGCGAGAACATCGTCGCGGCGGAAACCTTCTCGCGGCCGTTGGGCCGGGTCTGGGGCCGGGCGCGGCGGGAGGCCCGGGAACGGGCCGACGCGACGCTGGAGCGGGTGGGCCTCGCGCATGTGGCCGACGCCTACCCGGCGACGCTCTCGGGCGGGATGCAGCAGCGGCTGGCGATCGCGCAGGCGCTGACGGCGCGTCCGCGGATCCTGCTTCTCGACGAGCCCTTCGGCGCGCTCGATCCCGGCACGCGGCTGTCGATGCACGCGTTCCTGCAGGACCTGCGCGCCGAGACCGGCATGACCGTCTTCATGGTGACCCACGACCTCGAGGAAGGCTTCAAGCTCGGCGACCGCGTTCTCGTGTTCGACAAGCCCCGCTGGGACACGCAGGCGCCCGAGCGCTTCGGCGCCACGATCACCTACGATTTCGATGCGCGCGACGGCGGCGTGCCGTTCCAGCGCATCCTCGACCGGTATCCATCGCTCGCGCCGCGTCCGCCCGCGGCGACGGGCTGACCCCGACCCCCATGCGCGCCGCCGGACCCCGCGCATGGGCCGTGCCAAGGTCCGGAAAGCCGTGCCCCGCGCGACGCTGCCGCCGGGGCCAGTGAATGGGAGACAGCGATGTTGTCCGAACCGCCCCGCGCCGGCCGCCGCGCACATCATCCGCGCGACCTCGCCGCGCGCCTCGCCGCCCGAGAGCGCCGGAACCACCACCCGGATCTGACCAGGCTCGCCGGCTGGAAAGCCATGCAGAAAGAGGGCGAGATCCCCGAAGGCCGGTGGGATCAGGAGCGCCGCTGGGCGCTGCGCATGGGTCTGACCGGCGCGGACACGATCGAGGATCGCTCGATCCCCACCTTCGCGCGCGGCGAACTGCCCCACTACGCGGGCATCAACACCTTCCTCAAGGCGCCCTATGCCGAGGACGTGCTGGAGGTCGCCAACTACGATGCGACGGTGCTGGGCATCCCGTTCGACGGCGGCACGACATACCGTCCGGGCACGCGCTTCGGGCCGCAGGGCGTGCGCAAGATCTCGGCGCTCTACACGCCCTACAATTACGAGATCGGCGTCGATCTGCGCGAGCAGATGACGCTCTGCGATGCGGGCGACGTCTTCACCATCCCGGCCAACATCGAAAAGAGCTTCGATCAGATCAGCCGGGCGGTCAGTCACGTGTTCTCGTCGGGGTCCCTGCCGATCATGATCGGCGGCGATCACTCGATCGGCTTTCCCTGCGTGCGCGGCATCGCCGAGTGCACGTCCAGGAAGATCGGCATCGTGCATTTCGACCGTCACGCCGACATCCAGGAAAAGGACCTGGATGAACGCATGCACACAACACCCTGGTTTCACTCCACGAACCTGCCCAACGTGCCGGCGCGCAACCTCGTGCAAGTGGGCATCGGCGGCTGGCAGGTCCCGCGCGAGGCGGTCAAGGTCGCGCGCGAGCGCGAAACCAACATCATCACCATGGGCGACATGGAGAAGATGGGCATCGACCGCACCATCGAGATGGCGCTCGAAATGGCGTGGGACGGCGCCGACATGGTCTACATGTCCTTCGACATCGACTCGATCGACTGCGGCTTCGTGCCCGGCACCGGCTGGCCGGAGCCCGGCGGCTTTCTCCCGCGCGAGGCGCTGGCGCTTGCCGCCGGCGTCGCGGCCGAGGGGATCTGCGGGCTCGAACTCGTCGAGGTCTCGCCGCCCTACGACCAGTCCGAGATCACCGCGCTCATGGGCACGCGCGTCATCGTCGACGTGCTCGGATCGCTGGTGGCGCACGGCAAGCTCGGCACCCACAAGCCGCACATCGACAAGCCCGTGCAGATCCCGCATGGCGAGTTCGAAGGCAAGAGGTGGTCCAATGCCACATGACCACGCGGGCCCCGGCCACAACCACGCGCATGGCACGGACCACCTGCACAGCCACGTTGACGGCGGCGACGCCGCCGAAGACCTGCAGGTCCTCGCGACGCAGTTCATCGACGGCTTCGTCGCGGCGCGGGACAAGACCAGCTACCTGCGGCTGGCCGGTGTCCCGTTCGAGCGCCCCGGGCGCGACGGTGCCGCCGCGCTCAAGCTCGTTGACGTGGACCTCCGGACCGAGTGGCAGGTCGGCACCGCCTCGCCGAGCTTCGGCTCGCGCGAGCTGAGCTACCTGCCCTTTCCGGGCGAGATGGTCCGCGAACGCACGAACATGGGCTTCGTCTACGTGTCGCTCGACGAGAAGGTGACGGTCGATTTGCGCGATGTGCTCGCCGAGCGGCAGGCGCACGGCGCGATGTGACCGGGCCGGCGGCGCCCGCGCCGCCGGATCTCAGCCGCCGAAGACGAGGTCGCGCGCCATGTTCAGCGCGGTCGCGATCAGGAACAGCCCGAACAGCAGTCGCAGCCGCCGCTGCGGGATCGCGTGCGCGATCCGCACACCCACCCGCGCAAAGGTCATGGTCAGCGGCACGAGGCAGACGAGCGACAGAAGGTTCACGTACCCCAGCGAAAACGGGGGCAGATTCTCCTGCCCGAGCCCGGTCAGCGCGTAGGTGATCGCCCCCGGCACGCCGATGACGAATCCGATCGCGGCCGAGGTGCCGACCGCGCGCCGGATGTCGTAGCCGAGGAAGTTCAGCGTCGGCACGCAGACGGTCCCGCCGCCGATCCCCATCATCGCCGAGATCGCGCCCGCGCCGAGGCCCGACGCCGCCCAGACCGGCGCCGAGAAACTGCGTGGCGTGTCGGACGGCGTGGCCGTCCGGAAGATCATGTCGAGCGCCACCGCCAGCGCAACGACGACGAACACGGCGATCAGCACCTTGCCCGATACCAGCCCGCCGATCAGCCCGCCGAGGATCGTCCCGACAAGGATCCACGGCCCCCAGCGCTTCAGCAATGCCACGTCGATCGCCCCCTTGCGCCAGTGCCCGTAGGACGACGAGGCGGAGGTGAAGATGATCGAGGCCAGCGACGTGCCCACCGCGACCTGCATCATCAGGCCCGGGTTCATGTCGGTCAGAGACAGCGCCCAGTACAGCGCCGGAACGATGACGATGCCGCCGCCCACCCCGAGAAGCCCGGCCAGCGTGCCGCCGAAGATGCCGGCCGCCACCGCGATGCCCACGAACAGGGCGATCGTCCCGCCGTCCATCACGTGGCCTCCCGCTGGCGTCGCGTCTCGGTTTTCGCTGTCGGTGCAGTCACCTGCGGATCTCCCGGTTGTCTTCGGTGAACTGGCGCCCGCGCCCGCGGGGCCGCCGTCGCGCCAGCCGGTCGGACATTCCACACCCCCGCCGCGGCGTCAACGCGAGCGCCCCGGACCCACGTCCCCCACGCACGAAAAAGGGGCGCCCGAAGGCGCCCCGCAGTCGATCCGGCTGGGCTCATCGTTACACTGCCCTGATGTGTTCTGCCTGCGGCCCGGGCGGCCGGCGCCGTGGCGCCGCCCGTCCCGACCTCTGGCCCTCTCAGCTACATCCCGACGTGCCGCCGCAGGTGTTGCACTTCATGCAGGTGCCGTTGCGCACCAGCGTGTAGTTGCCGCACTCGCCGCAGGGATCGCCCTCGTAGCCCTGCATCCGCGCCTTTGTGGCGGCGTCGACCTTGGGGGTCGCGCGGGTTGCCACGGCGACGGTGCTCTCGGCCTCGCCCACGACCGCCGACAGCGCCGAGGACGGATCCTGCGGGCTGGCGAAGCCGGTAACCTGGCCGCCACCCTGCAGCACCACCAGTTCCTGCGGCACGCGCTTGCGCAGATACCCCGAGGAGCTGATCTGCTTGAGCACTTCGAGCGACTTCGACGCGGCGCTCTCGGAGATTTCCTTGACGTTGGACACGCCCTCTTCCTCGCCGCGGCCGATGTCGTCGAAGGTCGCGCCCTCGGGCTTGACGTGCGCGAGGTCCGTCCGGTCGAGGTAGCTGACCGCCAGTTCGCGGAAGATGTAGTCGAGGATCGAGGTCGCGTTCTTGATGCTGTCGTTGCCCTGCACCATGCCCGCGGGCTCGAACTTGGTGAAGGTGAAGGCGTCGACGAACTCCTCCAGCGGCACGCCGTATTGCAGGCCGACGGACACCGCGATGGCGAAGTTGTTCATCATCGCCCGGAAGCCCGCGCCTTCCTTGTGCATGTCGATGAAGATCTCGCCCAGGCTGCCGTCGGCGTATTCGCCCGTGCGCAGGTAGACCTTGTGACCGCCGACGATCGCCTTCTGGGTATAGCCCTTGCGGCGCTCCGGCATCTTGGTGCGGGCGGTGGCGCGCTCGACCTCCTTGACGATGATCTTCTCGACCACCTTCTCGGCCAGCACGGCGGCCTTTTCCTGCATCGAGCCCGTCTCCAGCACCTCGGCCGCTTCGTCGTCATCCTCGACGAGCGCCGCGGCGAGCGGCTGGCTGAGCTTGGAGCCGTCGCGGTAGAGCGCGTTTGCCTTCACCCCGAGCGACCAAGACAGCTCGTAGGCCGCCTGGCAGTCCTCGATCGTGGCGTCGTTGGGCATGTTGATCGTCTTGGAGATCGCCCCCGAGATGAAGCTCTGTGCCGCCGCCATCATGTGAATGTGGCTCTCGACGGACAGGTAGCGCTTGCCCTTCTTGCCGCAGGGGTTGGCACAATCGAAGACCGACAGATGCTCGTCCTTCAGGTGCGGCGCCCCCTCGAGGGTCATCGTCCCGCAGACATGGTCGTTCGCCGCCTCGATGTCGGCCTTGGAATAGCCGAGATGCCGCAGCAGGTCGAAGGACGGATCCACGAGCTTCTCGGCGGGGACGCCGAGAACGCCGGTGCAGAACTCCTCGCCCAGCGTCCACTGGTTGAAGACGAAGCGGATGTCGAAGGCCGAGGCCAGCGCGCTTTCCACCTTCTCGATCTGCGCCGGGCCGAAGCCGTGACCGATCAGCGAGGTGTGGTTGATGCCGGGCGCGTTCCCGAGGCTGCCGTGACCGACCGCGTAGCTGACGATCTCCTCGATCTGGTTCGACGCGTAGCCGAGCTTTTCGAGAGCCGCCGGAACGGATTGGTTGATGATCTTGAAGTAGCCGCCGCCGGCCAGTTTCTTGAACTTCACCAGCGCGAAGTCGGGCTCGATGCCGGTGGTGTCGCAATCCATCACCAGGCCGATCGTGCCCGTGGGCGCGATCACCGTGGCCTGCGCGTTGCGATAGCCGTGCGTCTCGCCCAGCCGCAGCGCCTCGTCCCACGAGGTGACCGCGAGATCGATCAGGCGGCTGTCCGGGCAGTTGGCGTGATCGAGCGGCACCGGCGGAACCGCCAGCCCCTCGTACCCCTGCGTCGCGCCCTGCGCGGCGTTGCGATGGTTGCGGACGACCCGCAGCATGTGCTCGCGGTTGCGCTCGTAGCCGGCGAACGGGCCAAGCTCGCCCGCCACCTCGGCCGAGGTCGCGTAGGCCACGCCGGTCATGATCGCGGTCAGCGCACCGCAGAGCGCGCGGCCCTCGTCGGAATCGTAGCTGAGGCCCATGTTCATCAGCAGGCCGCCGATGTTGGCGTAGCCGAGACCCAGCGTCCGGAAGTCGTAGCTGAGCTGCGCGATTTCCTTCGAGGGGAACTGCGCCATCGTCACCGAGATCTCGAGCGTCAGCGTCCAGAGCCGGGTGGCATGCATGTACGCCTCGGCGTCGAACCGGCCGTCACGGTAGAACGTCAAAAGGTTCATCGAGGCGAGGTTGCACGCCGTATCGTCGAGGAACATGTACTCCGAGCAAGGGTTCGAGCCGCGGATCGCACCGTCCTCCGGGCAGGTGTGCCACGCGTTCACGGTGTCGTGGAACTGGATGCCGGGGTCGGCGCAGGCCCACGCGGCGTGGCCCACCTGCTCCCACAGGTCGCGCGCCTTGATGGTCTTGGCGACCTTTCCGTCGGTGCGGCGGATCAGCTCCCAGTCGGCGTCATCCTTGACCGCCTGCAGGAATGCATCGGTGACGCGGATCGAGTTGTTGGAGTTCTGGCCCGACACCGACGCGTAGGCCTCGCTGTCCCAGTCGGTGTTGTAGGTCGGGAACTCGATCGAGGCGTAGCCCTGCCGCGCGTAGTCGAGCACGCGCTTCACGTAGGTCTCGGGGATCTGCACGCGCTTGGCGGCGCGGACCGCCTGCTTCAGCGCCTCGTTCTTGGCGGGATCGTGGGCGTCGGCCTCGGCACCGTCCCAGCCGCGGATGGCGGCGAAGATGCCGTTCAGCATCTTCTCGTGCATCTTGGAGCCGGCCACGATCGACGCGACCTTCTGCTCCTCGCGCACCTTCCAGTTGATGAATTCCTCGATGTCCGGGTGGTCGGCGTCGCAGATCACCATCTTGGCCGCGCGCCGCGTGGTGCCGCCGGACTTGATCGCGCCCGCCGCGCGGTCGCCGATCTTGAGGAAGCCCATCAGGCCGGAGCTGCGGCCCCCGCCCGACAGGGCTTCCCCTTCGGCACGAAGGGAGGAGAAATTCGTGCCGGTTCCGGATCCGTATTTGAACAGGCGCGCCTCGCGCACCCACAGATCCATGATGCCACCCTCGTTCACCAGGTCATCCCCGACCGACTGGATGAAGCAGGCATGAGGCTGCGGATGCTCATAAGCCGACTTCGACTTGGTGAGTTTGCCGGTTTTGTGGTCGACGTAGAAATGGCCCTGGCCCGGACCGTCGATGCCGTAGGCCCAGTGCAGGCCGGTGTTGAACCATTGCGGGCTGTTCGGCGCGGCGGTCTGGGTCGCCAGCATGTGCCGCATCTCGTCGTAGTAGGCGCGCGCATCCTCTTCGGTCGAGAAGTAGCCGCCCTTCCAGCCCCAATAGGCCCAGGCGCCGGCGAGACGGTCGAAGACCTGCTTGGCCGAGGTCTCGCCGCGCGTCTCGGTGTCCTTTTCGGCGGGCACGGAGCGCCACAGGAACTCCGGCACGTCCTTTTCGGCCACGCGCTTCAGCGCGCCGGGCACGCCGGCCTTGCGGAAATATTTCTGCGCGATGACGTCGGACGCGACCTGGCTCCACGCCGCGGGGACCTCGACCTCGTCGAGGCGGAACACGATCGTCCCGTCGGGGTTTCGGATCTCCGACGCGGTGGTGACGAAATCAATGCCCGCATATGCGTCTTCGCCGGCCTGCGTGTAATGTCTCTCGATCTTCATTTTATGCCCCGTGTCAGATCGTCTTCGTTCGCCATCCGACCCCGCCGCGCCGCGCGCAGAGACACCTCCGCCGCCGCCGGTTCCGCACCGGGGCGCCCTTGGATCGGATGCTCGTGTCTCTGTTCGCCGTGCCGCGGCCCACTACATCTTGTGCGACTTGGGGCCAGCCCGCACAACCTGACGCGACTCGCGGGTCTGAGTCAAAGAGTTTTTAACCAAATGTTGTGCGTATTGGAGAGTGCCCCACCACCCCTGCGATACGGCGCCGAGTTACCCACATGGCGCGAAGGCGCGGAACCCGCAGGCACCACCGCCTTCCGCACAGCTTTTCCACAGAGCTTTCCGGCCGAAGGTCGGGACAATCCGCACACCCGAACGTGGCGCTTCGGACACGCCCGGCGGCGCGCTTGGACAATCAGCGCGTCTCGGCCTCCGTCAGCATCGCCTCGAAAAGGAATCGCAGGCGCTCGAATTCGCGGCGCTGGTCGTCGAGGCCATGCAGCGCGCAATAGCGTTCGAGATCGCGTAGCGTCTCGAGCATCGCGTGATCGTCGCCGCTGTCCTGCATGACCCGGTCTCCTCGGTCGAGCGCGCGCGCACTCGTACGCACGCGCACGCGGCCGCAGGAGTTTCAACCTTTCAGGAAAATTGGAAGGCGTAACGCAACGTCCACACGAGCCATCGCGCCGTGCCTGTGGTCGGGGCGAGAGGATTCGAACCTCCGACCTACGGTACCCAAAACCGTCGCGCTACCAGGCTGCGCTACGCCCCGAACGGCGCGTGTGTAGCCGCAGCGATGCACTTTGAAAAGGCCCGATCAGCCCTCGTCGCAAGGCCAGGCGGCATCGTCGATCGCCGGGTGGCGCAGCTCCGCCCCGGCCTCGATCCCGAGCTCGGCAGCCAGCCCGCCGTTGATCTCCAGAACGTACTGGATCCCGTCGCCGCCGGGGATGCCCGACAGGTCGCCCGGCTGCGCCTCGGGATGGACGCGCTGCACCACGCCGGCCGCGTCGGCAAAGATCATGTCCAGAGGAATCAGCGTGTTCTTCATCCAGAAGCGGACCGGCTGCGGTCGCTCGTAGACAAAGAGCATGCCGGCAAAGCGCGGCATCTCCTCGACGAACATCAGCCCCTGCGCGCGTTCCTCGGCATCGTCGGCGACATCCGCGCGGAAGCTGACGCTCCCGAAATCGCCCCGGATCTCGACCTTGTCGGTCGCGCACTGCGCGATGGCCGCCATCGGCGCCATCATCGCCATTCCGCCCGCGATCACTGCCCGGCGGACACCGCGTATTCCCATGCGCTCACCTCGGTCGCCATGCGGCCCCTCTTGCCGTCCACCACCCGGATGGCGAGCGCCTCGCCGGGCTGAAGCTCCGCCAGACCGGACCGGCGCAAGACTTCGATGTGGATGAACACGTCTTCGGCACGTCCGAACACGTTGGCAAAGCCGAACCCTTTCGCCTTATCGAACCACTTGACCCGCGCAGGTTCAAGCGGTGCGGCACGCAGGACGTCCGGATCCATGTCCTCGAAATCCACGAGCGGCGCGGCCTCCGACGGCTCCGGCGGCGAGATCTCGAAAACCTGAACGGCCTGGACGCCGCGTTCGGTGCGCTGCGTGGCGATGTCGATGCGCGCGCCGTCGGCCACCGAACTCTGCCCGAAGTTGCGCAGGACATTGGCGTGCAGCAGGATATCGGGTCCGCCGTCCTGCGACAGCACGAAGCCAAACCCCTTGTTGGGGTCGAACCACTTCACCCGGCCCTGAACCCGTTCCATCTGATCGTCGCGTTGATCGCGCATCTCGTTCCACCCGATATGCCGTTTTCCGCACGCAAATCCTGATTCACACGTGCAAAGAAGGTAGGGCGCTTATGGACACATTCAAAAAGTGAGTTCAACTCCGCCGTTTCATTCGACTATTCGCAGCAAGAACCCGCCGACCCGACACTCAATCAGGGGCTGAGCCGCTCGACCGACCACACCCCGTCCGTCGCATCACGACGCCACACGAACCGGTCGTGCAGGCGGTAGGCGCCGTCGGCCCAGAACTCGATCTCCAGCGGCCGAATCCGGATGCCGCCCCAGAACGGCGGGCGCGGCGGATTGACACCCTTCTCGGCGGTGACCTTCGCGACCTTCGCCATCAGCGCCGCGCGGCTCTCGAGCGGCGAGGATTGAGCAGAGGCCCAGGCGCCCAGCCGGCTCTTGAGCGAGCGCGACGCGAAATAGGCGTCCGCCTGCTCTCCGTCCTCGATCTCGGTCAGCCCCCGCACCCGGATCTGCCGGCGCAGGCTCTTGGCGTGCCAGACGAAGGCGGCCCGGCCTGCGGCCGCGATCTCGCGGCCCTTCGCGCTGCCGTAATTGGTGTAGAAGACGAATCCCGCGTCCTCGATATCCTTCAGAAGCACCATGCGCGCGTTCGGCAGGCCCTCCGCGTCCACCGTCGACAGCGCGATGGCGTTGGGGTCGTTGACCTCGCTCTGCTCGGCCGCGGCGAGCCAGTTCCGGGCGATCTCGAACGGGTCGTCGCCGGCAAAAACCCCTGTCCTCTCCGTCATCTCCGTCTCCGTCGCTGGGGATCCGCCGTCCGGGGCGCAGCCCTTGATGGCCGCAGGTCCTTCGCCTAAAGGACGGCATCACGCAATGTCGGCTGGAGGGCGCGGATGTCAAACACTCTGATGGCGGGGAAGCGCGGGCTCATCATGGGGCTCGCCAACGACAAGTCCATCGCCTGGGGCATCGCGCGCGCCTGTGCCGATGCCGGCGCCGAGCTCGCCTTCTCCTACCAGGGCGACGCGCTGAAAAAACGCGTGGCGCCGCTCGCCGAAAGCCTCGGCTCGTCGGTGGTGCTGCCCTGCGACGTCGGCGACGAGGCCTCGATCGACGCGCTCTTCGACGAGCTGAAAAAGAGCTGGGACAGCCTCGACTTCATCGTTCACGCCATCGGCTATTCCGACAAGTCCGAGCTGCGCGGCCGCTACGTCGACACCTCTCGCACCAACTTCCTCAACTCGATGGACATCTCGGTCTATTCGTTCACCGCGGTCACGCAGCGCGCCGCGGCGATGATGAATGCCGGCGGCTCCTGCCTGACGCTGACCTATTACGGCGCCGAACGCGTGATGCCGCACTACAACGTCATGGGCGTTGCCAAGGCCGCGCTCGAGGCCTCGGTGCGATACATGGCCGAGGACCTCGGCCGCGACGGTATCCGCGTCAACGCGCTCTCGGCGGGCCCGATCCGAACCCTCGCGGCCTCGGGCATCGGCGATTTCCGCTACATCATGAAGTGGAACGAGCTGAACTCGCCGCTGCGGCGCAACGTGACCACCGACGATGTCGGCAAATCGGCGCTGTACCTGCTGTCGGATCTCGGTTCCGGCGTGACCGGCGAGACCCATCACGTCGATTGCGGCTATCACATCGTCGGCATGAAGGCGCCCGACGCTCCCGACATCGAAAAGGCCTGAGCGGCCGCCCGCATGGACTGGCCGCACCTGATCGCCTTCAACCTCACCCTGCTCGCGGCGATGGCGAGCCCGGGGCCCGCGCTGCTTCTGGCGCTGCGCACCTCGCTCGCCCAGGGCCGCGCCGCCGGCATCGCCGCCGGGTTCGGCCTCGGTCTCGTGGCGGCGGGCTGGACCGCGGCGGCGCTCCTGGGGCTCGAGGCGGTCTTCGCCCTCGTGCCGGTCGCCTACACCGCGCTCAGGATCGCCGGCGCGCTCTACCTGCTGTGGCTCGCGGTCGGCATGTGGCGCGACGCGCGGCGCCCGGCGCCGCCGGCACGCGCCCCGGCCCCGCGCGCGATCGCCCGCGCGTTCCGCACGGGGCTTCTCGTCAATCTCGCCAACCCCAAATCCGTGCTCTTCGCCTCGGCGGTGCTCCTTGTCGTCTTCCCGCCCGGCCTCTCGGGCGCGGACAGGGCGCTGATCGTCGCCAACCACCTCGCGGTCGAATGGGCGGTCTACACGCTCTTCGCCCTCCTCCTCGCCACCCGCCCCGCGCGCGACGGCTACCTCGCGCTCAAGCCCATGCTCGACCGCGTCGCCGCGGTCGTCCTCGGCGCGCTCGGGCTCAAGCTTCTCATCGACAGGTGACCGCCATGGACCGACTGCCGCACGAAAAAGGCTTCCACGTCAGCTGGGACCAGCTCCACCGCGACGCGCGCGCGCTCGCCTGGCGGCTGCAGGACACCGGCCCGGGCGAGACCGGCTGGCGCGCCGTGGTCGCCATCACCCGCGGCGGGATGGCCCCGGCGATGATCGTCAGCCGCGAGCTCGATATCCGCACCGTCGACACGATCTCGGTCAAGTCCTACAACCACCAGACCCAGGCCGAGCCGCAGGTGATCAAGGCCCCGGACATGGATCTCGTGGGCGACGGGACCGGCGTGCTCATCGTCGACGATCTCGTCGATACCGGCCGCACGCTCGAGGTCGTCCGCGCCGCCATGCCACGGGCGCATGTCGCCACGGTCTACGCCAAGCCGCAGGGCAAGCCCCAGGTCGACACCTTCGTGACCGAGGTCAGCCAGGACACCTGGATCTTCTTTCCCTGGGACATGGCCCTGCAATACGTCAAACCCTACCACGGCGCCGACGACTGACCGCGCGCGCGGCGCGTCCCTCTTCATCTTGCCGGGAAACCCCGGGGGTCCGGGGGCAGCGCCCCCGGTCCCGCAGCCTGCCACAGGACGGACCGCCCGATGCCGAGCCGCACCGAAGCCACCTTCGCCCCGCCGGTCATGGAAGCGCGCCGCTGGCTCGCGGAGGCGACGCTGCCGCCGACCCTGCCGCTCCTGAACGTGAGCCAGGCCGCCCCGGTCGCGCCGCCGCCCGAAGCCCTGCGCGACGCGATGGCCCGCGCGCTCGCGGCGCCCGAGACGCATCTCTACGGCCCCGTGCTCGGGCGGCCCGAGCTGCGCGCGGCACTCGCGGCGGACTGGGCGCGGCACTACGGCGGGCCCGTCGCCGCAGACGAGGTGGCGATCACCGCCGGCTGTAACCAGGCCTTCGCGGCTACCATCGCGGCGCTGACGACCGAGGGCGACGAGGTCGTCGTCCCCGTCCCGTGGTACTTCAATCACAAGATGTGGCTCGACATGGCCGGCGTCCGCGCGGTGTCGCTGGCGACCGGCCCAGACCTTCTGCCGTCGGCGGACGCGGCGCGCGCACTGGTCGGCCCGCGCACCCGCGCCATCGCGCTCGTGTCGCCCAACAATCCCGCCGGCGTCGAATACCCGGCCGCGACCCTCCGCGCGTTCCGCGACCTCGCGGCCGCGGCCGGCATCACGCTGATCGTCGACGAGACCTACCGCGACTTCGACAGCCGCGCCGGTGCGCCGCACGATTTGCGCGCCGGCGGCCCGGATCCGCATCTCGTGCAGCTCTACTCGTTCTCCAAGGCCTACCGGCTCACCGGTCACCGCGTCGGCGCGATCGTCGGGCCGCCGTCGCTGATGCCCGAGGTCGAGAAGTTCCTCGACACCGTCGCGATTTGCGCGCCGCAACTGGGCCAGATCGCGGCCGCGCACGGGCTGGCGCATCTCGGCGACTGGGTCGCCGGGGAACGCGCCGAGATCCTCGGCCGCCGCGCCGCGATCGAGGCGCAGATGCCCGCGCTCGCCGCGAAAGGCTGGCAGTGTCTCGGGCTCGGCGCCTATTTCGCCTATCTCGCGCATCCCTTTGCGGAGCCGTCCGACACGCTCGCCCGCGCGCTCGTCTCCGACGCCGGCATCCTCTGCCTGCCGGGCACGATGTTCCGCGCCGCGGACGACCCCCTTGGCGCGCGCGAGCTGCGCATCGCCTTCGCCAATATCGATGCAGACGGCATCGCCACGCTCTTCGGCCGGCTCGCCGCGCTCGACCGGCCCCTTGCGAGCCGGGCCGCCCGCGCATAGAGATCGCGCGATTTCGCAGACAATCCTCGGGCAGGAAGGATATCCGCATGGCATTGAAGGCCAAGGGCCTGTCGAAGGCCTTCGTCTGGGCGCTGATGGGGCTTCTGTTCCTCGGCCTCATCGGCTTCGGCGCGACCAACCTCTCGGGCACCGTGCGCAGTGTCGGCAGCGTCGGCGACGAGGACATCCCGGTCGACGCCTATTCCCGCGCGCTGCAGAACCGTATCTCGCAGATGCAGCAGCAGAGCGGCCAGCCGGTGACCCTGGCGCAGCTTCAGGCCGCCGGCATAGACCGACAGATCCTCGGCCAGCTCGTGCGCGAAACAGCGCTCGACTGGGAGGCCGGCCGCATCGGCATATCGGCGGGCGATTCCGTGCTCGCCGAGGAACTCGCGCGCATCGGCGCGTTCCAGGGGCCCGACGGGTCGTTCGACCGCGACGCCTACAGCTTTGCGCTGCAGAATGCCGGACTGACCGAATCCGAGTTCGAGGAGGACCTGCGCGACGAGGTCGCCCGCTCCGTGCTGCAGGCCGCCGTGTCGCAGGGCAATCGCCTGCCCGACGCCTATACCGACACGATCGTCGCCTTCGCCGCCGAGACGCGCGATTTCACCTGGGCGATCCTCGACCGCGCCGATCTCGAGACCGACATCGCCGAACCGTCCGAGGACGACCTGCAGGCGTGGTACGACGCGAACGTCGACAGCTATACCCGCCCCGAGACGAAGCGCATGACCTATGCCTGGCTCACGCCCGACATGATCGCCGAGGAGGTCGAGGTGTCAGAGGCGCGCCTGCGCGAGGCCTACGAGGAGCGCGAGTCGGAGTTCAACCTGCCCGAGCGCCGGATGGTCGAACGGCTCGTGTTTTCGTCCGAAGACGCCGCGGAGGACGCCGCCGCGCGCCTGGCCTCCGGCGAGACCGATTTCGAGAGCCTCGTCGCCGCGCGCGGGCTGGCGCTCGCCGATATCGACATGGGTGTTGTCACCGAGGATCAGCTCGACGACGCGGCCGCCGAGGCGGTGTTCGACACTGCCACCGGTGAGGTCGCGGGCCCTGCGCCCTCTCCGCTCGGTCCCGCGCTCTACCGCGTCAACGCCCAGCTCTCGGCGCAGTCCACGCCCTTCGAGGAGGCCGTGCCGGCGCTGCGCGACTCGCTGGTGCTCGACGAGGCGCGCCGGGTGATCGATTCCCAGATCGAGGATCTGGACAATCGTCTCGCCGGCGGCGCCACGCTCGAGGATCTCGCGGCCGAGACCGACATGCAGTTGGGCGAGATCGACTACGCCGGCCAGAACGGCGACGGCATCGCCGGCTATCCGGCCTTCGCCGAACTGGCCGACGACCTGACGCCGAACGACTATCCCGAGATCGCCGAAACCGGCGACGGCGGCATCTTTGCCGCCCGCGTCGACGAGGTGCTCCCCGAGGCGCCGCGCCCGTTCGACGAGGTGCGCGACCGCGTGCGCACCGGATGGGAACGCGCGCAGGTGACCGAGGCGCTGTCCGAGCGCGCCGAGCGGCTCGCCGGGGAGCTGCGTGACGGCGCGGGGTTCGAGGCTGCGGGCCTCGAGCCGACCACGCTCGAGGCGGTGGGCCGCTCGACCCCGCTCGACGCCCTGCCCTCCGGCGCGGTGGAACGGATCTTCGAACTGGAGGAAGGTGAGGTCGCGATCATCCGCGGCCAGGGCCGCGTCGCACTGGTGCGTCTCGACGCCGTCGTTCCGGCCGATCTCGAAAGCCCCGAGGCGCAGCAGATCGTGGAGCGCCTGCGCCAGCAGGCATCGGGCGACATCGCCGCCGATCTCGTGCAGGCGCTGACCGCCGACATCCAGACGCGGGCCGGCGTCCAGATCGACCAGCAGGCGCTGAACGCCGTCCACAGCCAGATGCAGTGAACCTGCGGGTGGCGTACCGGCGCCGCCCGTCCCCGCACATCGGGACATGAAAAAGCCGCCGCGCGAGGTTTCGTCTCGCGCGGCGGCTTTGGTTTGTGAGGTCAGATGTAGTCGGCGCGCTGCAGGCCGTACTTGGCCATCTTCTCGTTCAGCGTCCGGCGCGGCAGGCAGAGTTCTTCCATCACCGAAGAGATCGAGCCCTTGTGCCGCCGCATCGTGTTGTCGATGAGCATCCGCTCGAACGCCTCCACGTATTCCTTCAGCGGCTTGCCCTCGGTGGTCATCACCGGGCGCATTTCCTCGTGGTCGTTCATCAGCAGCGACGCGATCGTGCCGGTGCCGCGGCGCGACTGCAGCGTCGCGCGCTCGGCGAGGTTGATGAGCTGCCGCACGTTCCCGGGCCACGGCGCCTGCAGTAGCTGCGCCGCCTCCTGCGCCGACACTTCCGGTGCGTCGCAGCCATACTCGTCGGCGTATTGCTCGGACAGCCGCGTGAAGAGCGTCAGGATGTCCTCGCCCCGCTGGCGGAGTGGCGGCACGGTAATCCGCAACGCTGCCAGCCGATAGAACAGGTCCGACCGCAGCGCCGTCTCGCAGGTCTTGCCCTCGTCCTGCAGGTTGCAGATCGCGACGATGCGCGTCTCGGGCGGATTGCCCTGCTCGTTGATGATCGATTGCAGGCGCGCCTGCGCATGGTCCGACAGCGCCTCGATATCCTCGAGCACCAGCGTGCCGCCGCGTGCGTCCTCGATCGCCGGAAGCTGCGTGTCGCCGTCCTCCATCGGGCCGAACAGCCGCTTCAGCAGCGTGGCTTCGTCCATCGCGGCGCAGGGCAGCAGCACGAACTTCTTGCCCGCACGGCTGCCCACCGCGTGAAGCGCGTGCGCCACGAGGGTCTTGCCCGTCCCGGTCTCGCCGTCGATCAGCACGTGACCGTCGGCCTGGCCGAGATCGAGGATATCCTCGCGCAGCCGTTCCATCGCCGGCGACGAGCCGATCAGCTTCTGCATGATCTGCGTGCCGTCGGACAGTTCGCGCCGCAGTTGCCGGTTGTCGAGCGTCAGCCGCCGCGCGGCCGTCGCCTTCTTCGCCAGCTCCGACATGCGGTCGGGATTGAACGGCTTTTCCAGGAAGTCGAAGGCGCCGATGCGCATCGCCTCCACCGCCATCGGCACGTCGCCGTGCCCGGTGATCATGATGACCGGCAGCGCGCTGTCGACCCCCATGAGCTTTTTCAGGAAGGCGATCCCGTCCATGCCGGGCATCTTGATGTCGGAGATGACGATGCCGGGATAATCCGTGCCGAGGCTCGACAGCGCCTCCTCGGCGCTCGCGAAGCTTTCGGTGTCGTATCCCGACAGGGCCAGCCACTGGCTGATCGACTGGCGCATGTCCTTTTCGTCATCGACGATCGCAATCTTCATGGCCTTGGCCATCGCGTTTCACTCCGCGGCTTGTTGGTCTTGTTCCCTCAGGATCGGCAGCTGCATCTCGAAAACCGCCCCGCCCCCTTCCGCGTTCCGCGCAGTGAGGCGACCGCCGAGGTCGGCGACGATCCCGGAGGAGATGGCGAGGCCGAGGCCGGTGCCGTCTCCGGGTTGCTTGGTGGTGTAGAACGGCTCGAACAGCGCATCGAGATCCTCGATCCCGTGGCCGTTGTCGCGAACCGACAGGGTCGCTGTCTCGCCCTCGGCCAGCAGCACTTCGATTTCGGGATTGCGCACGCCCTTCGTCGCGTCGAGCGCGTTGCGCAGAAGGTTCACGAGCACCTGCTCGATGCGCACCCGGTCGCCCAGCACACGGACGGGATGCTCGGGCGCGATCCGGCTGATGCGGACCTTTCGGCTCTTGAGTTGCGGCTCCATCATCGACAGGGCAGACCCCAGCGCCTCGCCCATGTCCACCGGGCTCAGCCGGTCGGCGCCCTTGCGTGCATAGGACTTGAGTTGCCGGGTGATCGCCCCCATGCGCTCGATCAGGTCGTCGATGCGATGGAACGCGGTCTGCGCCTCTTCGGGCCGGTTCCGCCGCAGCAGAAGGCGCGCACCGGCCAGGTAGGTCTTCATCGCCGCGAGCGGCTGGTTCAGCTCGTGGCTCACCGCTGCCGACATCTCGCCGAGCGCGGCGAGCTTCGAGCTCTGCTCGAGCGTCTGCTCGGCGACGGCGAGGTTCTCCTGCACGCGCTCGCGCTCCGCGATCTCGCGCTGGAGCCGCACGTTCAGCCGCCGCAGCTCCGCGCTCTCGCGCTGGAACAGCGCCATGCGCAGCGCGGTCTTGCGGCTGAGCGCGTAGAACGCCAGTGCCGCCAGCAGCGCGAAGACCATGATCTCGAGCGCCAGGACCGCGTTCACGCGCTCGCGCACGCTCGCATAGGTCGTGAAGGACGAGATCGACCAGCCCCGGAATGCCAGGTTGCTGTCGACGCGCATCACAGCTTCGCCGCGCAGGTAGGCATCGGCCGACACCGCGGTCCAGTCCGCCGTGGCCTGGATCGCGCGTTCGATCGCGGTGTCCGGCGGCTGCCGCTCGAGCGCCTCGGCCACTTGCAGTCCGCGCCAGCGTGGTTCGGTGGCGAGGATGATCTGTCCCTCGCTGTTCGTCACAAGAACCGCGTCGGTGACGCCCGACCACGCCCGTTCGAACTTGCCGAGGTCGAGCTCGACGAGGATCACGCCGAGGATCGTGCCGCCCGCCGACACGCGGCTCGAGTAGTAGAAACTGAAATCGCCGGTCTCGCGCTGGCGCGTGGTGAACACCTTGGCGTTGGAACGCAGCGCGTCCACGAAATACGGCGCCTGCCGGTGGTTCTCGCCCAGCCGGTTGCGGTCGGTCGCCGCGACGGTCCGCCCGTCGCGATCGAGAAGCATCAGCGACGCCCCGCCGATCTGCTCCGCGTAGAACATCAGCCGCTGCGAACTCTGCACGAACTCGTCGGCCTGCAGCGCATTGATCAGCGTCTGATCGAGGGCCAGAAGCTCCGGCACGATGGCGTTCCGCCGGATCTCGGCCAGCAGGTTGCCGGAATAGAGCGCGAGCCGCAGCTCGGCGCGGTTGCGCGTCGTTTCGGTGAATCGCTGGGTCAGCAGGTGGTTCGTCACCCACACGGTCGCGACCGCCGCCGCGAAGAGCACCAGCAGCGCGGCCCTGACCCGCCAGCTCAGCGGGCCCGGCCCCGCCTGCTCGTCGCTCGTGTCTTCAGCGTCCGACATGCACAGATGCTACGCGGCGCCCGGCACGCTCACAAGTCAAGCGGGATCCATCGCGGCGGTCAGATGGGCGAAAAGCCGCTGCCCGTCGGTCCCGCCATGCCCCCTGTCCGCGGCGCGCTCGGGATGCGGCATCATTCCCAGCACGCGCCGGTTCTCCGACAGGATCCCGGCGATGTCGCGCACCGACCCGTTGGGATTGTCGCCGTAGCGGAACGCGACACGGTCCTCGCCCTCCAGCCGGTCGAGCGTGCCGGCATCCGCGATGTAGTTGCCGTCGTGATGCGCGATCGGCACGTCGATCCGCTCGCCCGCGGCGTAGCCGGCGGTGAACACGCTGTCGGCGGTCCCGACGGTCAGCGGCACGGTCCGGCAGATGTATTTCAGACCCGCGTTGCGCAGCAGAGCGCCCGGCAGAAGCCCGGTCTCGGTCAGGATCTGGAAACCGTTGCACACCCCGAGGACGTAGCCGCCGCGCTCGGCATGGCGGATGACGGCGCCGATCACCGGCGATGTCGCGGCGATCGCGCCGCAGCGCAGGTAGTCGCCGTAGGAGAACCCGCCCGGTACGCCCACGAGGTCGGTACCCTCGGGAAGCGCGGTATCCTTGTGCCAGACCATCGTGGTCTCGATGCCGGCGGCCTCGAGCGCGACGGCGAGGTCGCGGTCGCAGTTGGAGCCCGGGAAGACGATGACGGCCGCGCGCATCACAGGGTCTCGATCCGGTAGCTTTCGATCACCGTGTTCGCGAGAAGCCGCTCGCACATCTCGGCGATCCGCGCCTCCGACGTTCCATCGGCGAGGTCGAGCTCGATCACCTTGCCCTGCCGCACGCCGTCGACGCCGTCGAACCCCATCGCCCCGAGCGCGTGGCGCACCGCCTCGCCCTGCGGGTCGAGCACACCGTCCTTCAGCATCACGTGCACCCGTGCCTTCATGCTTCGTCTCCTTCGATCCGGCGCGGGCCGCGGACCGGGGCGGCATCCCTCGCCGCCGCCGTCACGTGCGACCCGGCCCCCGCGTCTTCTTGGCTGAAGTGGTCAGTACCCGGACGTTGCCGCCGGTCTTTCGCTTTCAATTGATCAGCGTGGGCTTCGTGATCGGCGCGGCGTTCTTGGGCATCACGCCAAGACGACGCGCCACTTCGGTATAGGCATCGGCCAGGTCGCCCAGGTCGCGGCGGAACACGTCCTTGTCGAGCTTCTGGCCGGTCTCGGCATCCCACAGCCGACAGCTGTCGGGCGAGATCTCGTCAGCCACGATCAGGCGCTGGAAATCGCCGTCGAAGACCCGCCCGATCTCGATCTTGAAATCCACGAGCCGGATGCCGACCGCGATCATCACGCCGGACAGGAAATCGTTGACCCGGAGCGCGAGGCTCAGGATGTCGTCCATGTCCTGCTGGCTGGCCCAGCCGAACGCGGCGATGTGTTCCTCGGTGACCAACGGATCGCCGAGCTTGTCGTCCTTGTAGTAGTATTCGACGATCGGGCGCGGCAACGCGGAGCCTTCCTCGAGCCCGAGCCGCTTGGCCAGCGAGCCCGCCGCGACGTTGCGCACGACCACCTCGAGCGGGATGATCTCGCACGAGCGCACCAGCTGCTCGCGCATGTTCAGTCGCCGGATGAAGTGGGTCGGGATGCCGACGTTGTTCAGCCCGGTCATGAAGAACTCGGACAGGCGGTTGTTCAGCACGCCCTTGCCGTCGATCACGTCACGTTTCTCGGCGTTGAAGGCGGTGGCGTCGTCCTTGAAGTACTGGACGATCGTCCCGGGCTCCGGGCCCTCGTAGAGAATCTTCGCCTTGCCTTCGTAGATCTTCTTGCGACGCGCCATGACGGCCCTTTCGATGATGGGTTGCAACAGGCATGCCCCCGCACGCGTCCCTTTAGTCCAAGCCCCGTGCACTCGCAAGCGGCGTAGGCCGCGCATGACTTGCGCCGGACGCGGCAGAGCGGCATACCCGGAACGGGATCCAACAGGCCAGGACCGGGACAATGAGTACCTTCGACGATCGCGAAAGCGCCTTCGAGAACAAGTTTGCCCATGACGAGGAGATGAAGTTCCGCGCAGAGGCGCGTCGCAACAAGCTGCTCGGGCTGTGGGCCGCGGAGAAGCTCGGCCTTTCGGGCGCCGACGCCGACGCCTACGCCAAGGAAGTGGTGAAGGCCGATTTCGAGGAGGCCGGCCACGAGGACGTCGTGCGCAAGGTCGCGGGCGATCTCGGCGACAAGTCGTCGCCGGACGAGATCCGCGCGCGGATGGCCGAGTGCCTGCTCGAGGCCAAGAAGCAGCTCACCGAGGAACACTGAGCCGGCGGCGGCGCGCGACCGGGGAGCCTACGCGCCCCGGCCCCGCCCAGCCTATCGGGGGCGGCGGCAGACCTAAGACCTTTCGGCAAGTGACCAGGGCGCGCGAAGTCGATAGCGTTCGAGGACCGCAAGACGTCACGACCCAGCCCCGGACCCACCGATGACCCGGACCGCCGAAGCGCAGATCTCCACCGTGCCGACCTCGGCGCTCGTCGTCGACGACCATCCGCTGTTTTGCGATGCGCTGACGCTCACGCTCAATTCCATCGCCGACTTCGAACGGATCGAGACAGCCGGCACGCTCGAGGCCGCGCTGGCGGTTCTGCAGTCGGACCCGGTCGATTTCGTCGTGCTCGACCTCAACCTGCCGGACGTGAACGGGCTCGACGGGCTGGTGCGGCTGCGCCGGGCCGCGCCACGCGCCGCGATCCTGGTCGCCTCGTCGATGGCCGACAACCGCATGATCTGCCAGGCGCTGAAGGCCGGGGCCAACGGCTTCGTGCCCAAGCACTCCCAGCGCGGCGTCTTCCGCCGCGCGTTCGAGGCCGTGGTCGCGGGCCAGTCCTTCGTGCCCGAAAGCTACATCGATCCCGAGGGCGGCGCCGACGGGTCGGACACGCTCGCGCGCCTCGCGACGCTCACCAACCAGCAGGCCCGCATCCTCGCACTGATCTGCGAGGGCAAGCTCAACAAGCAGATCGCCTACGAACTTTCTATTGCCGAGACCACGGTCAAGGCGCACGTGACCGCGATCATGCGCAAGCTCGGCGTCCAGAGCCGGACGCAAGCGGTGCTGATCGCAAACGACGCCAGCTTCGCGCGGGTCTTGCCAACCGAAGAATGACACGCCTATCCTGCATCCCAGCTTTTGGGAGGAAAGGCGACATATTGGACGGAGGCCGGCACGGCGGTGCGCCGGGGGCCGATGCCGTGGACGAGATCCTGCGCGTGGCGCAGGCCTCGGCGTCAGCCCCCAGCCCTCTTGACGATGTGGTCCGTGGACTGGGTCCGGGACCGTTCGCGCTCGTGTGCCTCTTCGTGTCGCCCGACGCCGATTTCGTCGCCCTTTCGGCGGACGCGCCTGCCCGCTTCGGCGACGCCGACGTCATCGCCTGCACCACGGCCGGTGAGATCGGGCGCGACGGCTACGAAGACGGCCAGATCATCGCCATCGCCTTCCCGTCCGACCTCTTCGCCGTCGACACCTACACGGTCGAGGGACTCGACACGCTCGACGAAAGCCGCATCACGGACGAGCTGATCCAGAGGCGCATCGCGCTGGCCAATGCGGCCGCGCCCGAGATGGAATCCGAGTTCGCCTTCCTGCTCGTCGACGGTCTGTCGATGCGCGAGGAATACCTCGCTGCGATGCTGTCTCGGGGGCTGGGCTCGATGCCGCTCTTCGGCGGATCGGCCGGCGACGGAGAGCGCTTCGGCGCGACGTGGCTGATGCGGAACGGCCGCGTCCTGCGGAACGCCGCGCTGGTGTCGCTCGTCCGCTCGCGATGCCCGGTGCGGGTCTTCACGCTCGATCACCTGACCCCCACCGCGACGCGGATGGTCGTGACCGCCGCCGACCCGGCGCGCCGCGTGGTGCGTGAGATCAACGCCGAACCGGCCGCGCGCGAATACGCGCGCCTTCTGGGCAAGGATCCAGCACAGCTCGATCCCTTCACGTTCGCGGCCTATCCCGTCGCCGTGCGCCTTGGCGACACGCACCATGTGCGCGCCATCCGGCAGGTGGGCGACAACGAAGAGCTCGTCTTCTTCTCGGCGATCGAGGAAGGCATGGTGCTGACCCTCGCCCATCCCGAGGACATGGCCGAGCATCTGGACCGCAGCCTTGCGGCGCTGGCCGAAGAGCGGGCCCCCGCGCACGTCCTTGCCTGCGATTGCATCCTGCGCAGGATCGCCGCCGGTCAGAGCCAGCAGACCCGCGCGATCAGCCGCATCCTCGCCCTGCACAACGTCAGCGGCTTCTCCACCTACGGAGAGCAATACGGCGGGCTGCACGTCAACCAGACCCTGACAGGCGTCGCCATCTATCCGCCGGAGCGATGAGCCGATGTCGCTGATCGATCCCGCCGATACGCTCGAGCGTCAGAACGACAAGCTGGTCAAGATCGCCGAGGCGCTCATGCGCCGCGTCGAGCACCAGATCGCGGAGGAAGGCGCCGCCTACGCCCAATTCGAGCGCGCCGCGCTCCTCGAGCAGCGGGTGCGAGAGCGCACGCGCGAGCTCGAGCGCACGCTCGACCTGCTGCACCAGTCCAACGCGCAGCTCGCACAGGCGACGAACGAGGCCGAAGCCGCGCGCCGCAACCTCGCCGACGCGATCGGCACGCTGAGCGAGGGGTTCGCGCTGTTCGATCCCGACGAGCGGATGGTGATGTGCAACGCCCGCTTCTGCCGCGACTTCCGCGATGCGGCGCTGGACCTGTCGCCCGGCCTCGCCTTCACCGAGTACGTGCGCCAGATCAGCCGGTCGCGCGCGCTCGCCCTGCCCCCGGGCACCGATCCGGAGACCTGGGCGCAGGAGCGTCTGCAGCGGCACCGCGACCGGCACGTCATGTTCAACGTCGAACTGACCGGCAATCGCTGGCTGCAGGTGTCCGAGCACCGCACCGCGAACGGCGGGACCGTGGTCGTCCAGACCGACGTCACCGATATCGTTCAGATCGAACGGCAGGAACGCGCCCGCCTCAAGGACAGCCAGGCGCGGATGATCCGCGCCACGCTCGACCACCTGAACCAGGGCGTCGCGATCTTCGACGATGGCGGGCGCCTGGTGGGCTGGAACCGCAAGGTCGGCGCGCTGCTGTCCGTCTCTGCGCGCTACCTGCGGATCGGCGCGGGCTTTGACACCCTGCTCGGGCGCCTGTCGACCGACTTCCGCTTCTCCAGCGCCGCGACCCGCGCTGATTTTGCCCGCTGGGCGGCCGAGCGCGGCCGCGCCGGTCCGATCCGCTTCGAGGTGCGGCGTGGCTCCGGTCAGATCCTCGACGTGTTCGGCCAGGGCATTCCCGACGGCGGTTTCGTGGTGTCCGTCACCGACGTCACGCAGGAGCGCGAGGCGGCGGAACGGCTCGCCGATCTGAACGAGGCGCTCGAAAGCCGGGTCATGGAACGCACGCTCGATCTCGAGGATGCGCTGGCCACCGCCGAGCGCGCCAACGCGTCCAAGAACCGCTTCGTCGCGGCGGCCTCGCACGACCTCCTCCAGCCCCTGTCGGCGGCCAAGCTCTTCATCTCCGCGCTGTCCGACCGGCTCGAGACGCTGCGCGACCGCGAGACGCTGGCCAAGGCCGAAAGCGCGCTCACCTCCGCCGAGGGGCTCATCGAGGCCCTTCTCGACATCTCGAAACTCGAAAGCGACCGGCTCAGCTTCGACATCCGCCCCATCGCGCTCGAGGAATTGCTGGCCCCGCTCCGCGACGAGATGGAGGTCCTGGCCGACCGCAAGGGCCTCGGTCTGACCATCGTGCCCTCCAGCCTGTGGGTCGAGAGCGATCCCACCTACCTGCGCCGGGTCGTGCAGAACCTGATATCGAACGCCGTGCGCTACACGCAGACCGGCCGCGTCCTCGTCGGCGCGCGCCGCGCGGCAGGCTGTGCCCGGATCGAGGTCTGGGACACCGGCCCCGGCATCGCCGAGGCCGACCAGAGCGCGATCTTCGAGGAGTTCCGCCGCCTCGATTCGCGCGCCAGCCGCAACGACGGGCTCGGGCTCGGCCTCGCCATCGTGGAGCGGGCCTGCGCGCGTCTCGGGCATCCGGTCGGCCTGCACTCCGAGGTCGGGCGCGGCTCGTGCTTCATGGTCTCGGTGCCGGTCGCAGGCGCCGATGCCAGCCCCCGGGTGGTGCGCGGCCGACCGGTCCGACCGGCCGGCCTGTCGGAATCGGGGCTCATCGTCCTGCTCGTGGAAAACGACGCCGAGTTGCGGCGCGCGCTCACGCAGCTCGTCGAAAGCTGGGGCGTCAGCGTGATCGAGGCCGCCGACGCGGTCGGCGCCATCGGGCTGCTGGAGGATCTCGAGCTCGTGCCGGATGCGGCGCTTCTCGATCAGCAGCTGGGCGACGGCGCGAGCGGCACCGAGCTCTACCGCCAGATCCGCAACCGCTGGGGCGTGGTGCCCACCGCGATCATCACCGCCGACCGGTCCGAAAGCGTCCGGCGCGACTGCGCCAATCTCGGGCTTCTGCGCCTGCTGAAGCCGATCGATGGCGCCGCGCTCGGCGAGTTTCTGAAGGAAGCGGCGGCGCCGCCGGTCTGACGCCGCGCAGCCCCAAGCCCGCCAGCCGTCAGCGCGCGATCACGATATCGGCGCAGAGCCCGCCCAGCCGCTCGCTGTCGCCCAGCCGCAGAACGCCGCCATGTGCCCGCGCGATGTCCGCCGCGATGGCAAGGCCGAGGCCCACGCCGCTGCCGCGATCCTGGTTGCGCGCCGGATCCAGCCGCATGAACGGGCGCATCGCATCCTCGCGCCGGTCGGCGGCGATCCCGGGGCCGTCATCCTCGATCCGGATCCGAAGCGAACGTTCGGACAGGCGGACGCTCGCCTCGCAGCGCGTGCCGTAGCGCACCGCATTCCCGATCAGGTTCTCGACCGCGCGCCGGATCGCCACCGGCTTCAGCGGCACCTCGCCCGTGCCCTCGACCCGGCCGAGCGCGACCGCGTGCCCCGCGCGGGCCGCATCCTCCACCGCGGCGCGCACCAGCGCGGCGGGGTCCGTCGGCTCCGCCTGCCCGCTCTCGGCGTTGTCCCGGGCGAAGTCGAGGAACGCGTCGACGAGCTTCTGCATGTCGTCCACGTCGCGCAGCAGCGGCTCGGCTTCCGCGTCGTCCAGCATCGACAGCCCCAATCGAAGCCGGGTCAGCGGCGTGCGCAGGTCGTGGCTCACGCCCGAGAGCATCAGCGTGCGCTGCTCGATCTGGCGCTCGATCCGGGCGCGCATGTCGACGAAGGCCGCGCCGGCCGCCCGCACCTCGACCGCGCCCGACGGCGCATAGGGCTCGTGCCGGCCGCGGCCGAACGCCTCCGCCGCCCGGGCAAGCCGGGTGATCGGGCGCAGCTGGTTGCGCAGGTAGAGATACGCGATCGCCGTCATCAGGATCCCGAAGACCAGCATGTTGACCAGAAGCTGGTGCGGATTCGACGCCGACACCCGGTCCCGCGCGAAGGCAAAGCGCGTGATCCCCTCTTCGCGGCGCACGTAGATCACCGCTTCCTGGTCGCTCGGGAGGATCACCCGCTCGAGCCCCGGGATGCGCGCGCGCAGTTCCCGGATGACGACCGCCCCGGCGAAATCCCACCAGCGGCGGAAGTCCTCGTCGGGCAGATCCGCCGCCGCCACCGCTTCGGCGTCGAGGTCGAGCATCCCGCTCAACCACGGCGCGTCCGCCGCCAGCGTCGCGTTGACCTGCTGCGAAAGCTGCCCGGTCAGCTGTTCCGTCACCCCCTCGAAATGGCGCTGGATGAACACCACCGACACCACGAGCTGCAGCGTTACCACCGGCAGCACCAGGATGAGGAAGGCCCGGGCATAGATGCCGCGAGGCACGTAGTGTTTGAGCCATCGAAACCACATGCGCTAGGTCTAGGGCCAAGCGCGTCCGGGGGAAACGCCCGGCCGGCCAGTTTTGCGCGATTGCCGGGGCACCCAGTGATGCACGACCCAGAGCCAGAGTTCCGGCCCGTTGCCGGCGTGGCCGAGCCGCTCGCGCCCGGACTGCGTCGCGTGCTCGCGCCCAACCCCTCGCCGATGACCTTCCGCGGCACCAACACCTACCTCGTTGGCGACGCCGAGATCGCGGTGATCGATCCCGGGCCCGCGGACGACGCGCACCGCGACGCGATCCTGCGCGCGGTCGGCCCCTCGGCGCGGGTCGCGGCGATCCTCGTGACGCACGCGCATCTCGATCATTCTCCGCTGGCGCGCGCGCTGGCGTCAGAGACCGGCGCCCCGGTCCTGGCCTACGGCGACGCCCGCGCGGGACGCAGCCCGGCCATGCAGCGCCTCGCCGCCGCCGGCGCGCTCGGCGGCGGCGAGGGCGTGGATCTCGGCTTCGTGCCCGACCGAGAACTGGGGGACGGCGCCGTGGTCGAGACCGCAGAGTGGCGGATCGAGGCGCACCACACCCCCGGTCATTTCGGCAACCACCTATCCTTTTCTTGGGGCGACATCCTGTTCACCGGCGACCTGGTGATGGGCTGGGCCAGCTCGCTCGTCTCGCCGCCCGACGGCGACGTGACCGACTTCATGGCCTCGCTCGAACGTCTCGCGGCGCGGCGCTGGTCGGTCTTTCATCCCGGCCACGGCGCGCCGGTCGCCGAGCCCGGAGCGCGCCTCGCCGCGCTCGCGGCGCACCGCCGGGCCCGCGAGGCCCAGATCCTCCAGGCCCTGACCTCCGGTCCCGCCGACGCGTCCGGCCTGGCCGCGGCCATATACACCGACACGCCTGCCGCCCTGCACCCGGCCGCCGCACGCAACGTGCTCGCGCACCTCATTGACCTTGCGGGAAAAAACCGGATCGAAGCGCTCGACCCCCTCGGCCCCGACGCGCGCTTCGTCCGCCTCTGACCCGGCCGTCATCTTTCGGTGATTTTTCTGCTCCCCCCTCTGGACGCCCCCGACCCGCCTTGCTATACGCCACGCCGTGTTCCGGCGTAGCTCAGCGGTAGAGCAGTTGACTGTTAATCAATTGGTCGTAGGTTCGATCCCTACCGCCGGAGCCAAAACTTCCTCAGTCGTTTGAGATTGAAAGATTTCGGAGATCGGCTCGAACGATGTCCGACTTCTTGAGTGCCCATATCCACACGTCAGCCGAAGCCGACGCGGTGTGATCTTCGGCCGCGCGACGGCAGCGGGATTGCATCATGTCAGCCCCGTGGCGGCCCTGGTCTCGGGGCACGCCTCCTGAACGAATGACGTCGCTCCGTTCCGCCGACGTTACGGCTGTGTCGGCGACCGGAACCCGGACCGTGCGCGCCTCGGGATGCCGGTGATACGCGCGCCGCGCTCGTGGACGATTTCAAACGCGGGCAGCAGACCATTGGCGTCTTTCAAAAAATGCCGAAGGGTGCTGTCGGGCCGCGACCGGTGGCGGCACGTTTCGGCCTGCCCCATACTCCGGCAGAACCGTCAGCACGTTCGGAGCCACCATGACCGCCAAGTACTACGCGCCGCACGGCGGCCACCCGGGCCAGGAGACGCTTCTCACGGATCGCGCCGTCTTTACCGAGGCCTACGCGGTGCTGCCACGCGGCACCATGCGCGACATCGTGACGAGCTTCCTGCCTGGCTGGGACGGCACACGCCTGTGGGTGCTCGCGCGGCCGATGACCGGCTTCGCCGAGACGTTCTCGCAGTACATCATGGAGGTCGCGCCGGGCGGCGGATCGGAGCATCCCGAAACCGACCCGGAGGCCGAGGGCGTGCTCTTCGTCGTCGAGGGACGGGCGACGCTGACGGTGAACGGCGACATGCACGAGATGACGCCCGGCGGCTACGCCTACCTGCCACCGTCGGCGCACTGGACCCTGCGCAACGCGGGCGATGACGCCCTGCGGTTCCACTGGATCCGCAAGGCCTACGAGCCGGTGGACGGGCTCGACGAGCCCGATCCGCTGGTGCTCAACGAGAACGACATCGCGCCGACGCCGATGCCCGGCACCGACGGCAAATGGGCCACCACCCGCTTTGTCGATCCTGCGGATCTGCGCCACGACATGCACGTGACTGTGGTCACGTTCGAGCCCGGCGCCGTCATCCCGTTTCTCGAGACCCACGTCATGGAGCACGGGCTCTACGTGCTCGAGGGCAAGGCCGCCTATCGGCTCAACACCGACTGGGTCGAGGTCGAGGCCGGTGACTTCATGTGGCTGCGCGCCTTCTGCCCGCAGGCCTGCTATGCCGGCGGGCCGGGGCGCTTCCGCTACCTGCTCTACAAGGACGTGAACCGGCACATGGCGCTGCGCCCGGCCGCCGCCGCGCGCCCGGCCGCGCGTCGCCTCAGGTCCGCGGCGGAGTGACCGGCCCGCCGATCGCGGCGGTGAGGGCCCGCGCGGCAGCAATGACGCGCCCGCTCAGGGCGGGTATCTGGTCGCGGTCGATCCGGCTCGTCGGGCCGGACACCGACAGGCCCGCCACGATCTCTCCGCTCAGGTCGAAGACCGGCGCCGCGATACAGCGCATCCCGGCGGTCTTTTCCTCGTTGTCGACGGCGTAGCCGCGCGCACGGATCTGCTGCAGATCGTCCCGCAGCAGCTGCAGATCGGTCAGCGTGTGCTCGGTGAACGCGGCCAGCCCTGCCACGCCGAGCAACCGGTCGCGCCGGGCGTCGTCCATGTGCGCGAGGATGGCCTTGCCGATCCCCGACGCGTGCAGCGGCGACAGCGTTCCGGGCGGAAAGAACGCCCGGATGCTCGCCTCGGTCTCGACCTGGCTCAGGAACAGGACGGCGGCCTCCTTCGCGATCCCGAGGTTGGCGGTCTCCCCGGTCTCTTCCATCAGCGTGCGCAGCACCGGGCGGGCGCGTTCCACGAGGCTCGTGCGGCGCAGGAAACGCGCCCCGATGACGAAGGCCCCGGCACCCACGTGCCACAGCTGCTCGTCGGGTTCGAACTCGACGAGGCCGCGCCCCTCCAGCGTGACGAGAACGCGGTAGACCGTGGCCGGAGACTGCCCCATCTGCCCCGCGATCGCGGTGAGCGCCATGCCGCGCGACTCGCTCAGGAACTCGAGGATCTCCATCGCGCGGTCGAGCGACTTGATCGTGTTCTGCTCGGTCTTGTCGTGCCAGTCGCGGGGCCGGCCGCGCGCCCGGCGTGGCCCCGTCTCGTCGATTTCCTTGGGTTTCACGACAGTCCTTCACGCTTCATTGAAAAACGCGCTCACGATATGAAAAACACAAGACGCTGACAATCCTGCGTTTTCAGAGACCGCGCCATTCTGAAAAACATTTTTAAAAAACTCTGCCGACGCGCGGCGACGCGCTATCGTGCCGCCATCGACGGAGGAGACACCGATGAGCTTTCAGAACCCCGTTTTCATTCCCGGCCCCACGAACATCCCCGAACGCCTGCGCAAGGCCTGCGACATGCCGACGATCGATCACCGGTCGCCGCTCTTCGGCCAGATTCTCCATCCGGCGCGCGAGGGCGTGCGCCGGGTCTTCAAGAGCGAAAGCGCGGAGGTCTTCATCTTCCCGTCCACCGGCACCGGCGGCTGGGAAACCGCGCTGACCAACACGCTGTCGCCGGGCGACCGCGTGCTCGCGGCGCGCAACGGCATGTTCTCGCACCGCTGGATCGACATGTGCCAGCGCCACGGGCTCGACGTCACGGTGGTCGACACGCCCTGGGGCCACGGGATCCCGGCCGAGCGCTACGAGGAGATCCTGACCGCCGACAGCGCCCACGAGATCAAGGCCGTCCTCGCCACGCACAACGAGACCGCGACCGGCGTGACATCCGACATCGCCGCGATCCGCCGCGCGCTCGACGCCGCCGCGCATCCCGCCATGCTGTTCGTGGACGGGGTCAGTTCCATCGGCTCGATGGACTTCCGGTTCGACGCGTGGGGCGTCGACGTCGCCGTGACCGGCTCGCAGAAGGGCTTCATGCTGCCCGCCGGCCTCGCCATCGTCGGCTTCAGCGACACGGCGATGCAGGCGACGAAAACGGCCACCCTGCCCCGCACCTTCTTTGACGTGCACGACATGGCGGCGGGCTATGCCAACAGCGCGTATCCCTACACGCCGGCCGTCGGCCTCATGAACGGGCTGAACGACGCCTGCGGGATGCTTCTGTCCGAGGGGCTCGACGCCGTCTTCGCCCGCCACCACCGCATCGCCGAGGGCGTGCGCGCCGCCGTCGGCGCGTGGGGCCTCGAGCTCTGCGCGGCGACACCGGCGGTCTATTCCGACACCGTCAGTGCGATCCGGACACCAGAAGGCTTCGACGCCACGCGCATCGTCACCCACGCCGCCGACACCTACGGCGTCGCCTTCGGCGTCGGTCTCGGTGACGTGGCCGGCAAGGTGTTCCGCATCGGTCACCTGGGCAGCCTGACGGACGTCATGACCCTTTCGGGTCTCGCCACGGCCGAGATGTGCATGGCCGATCTCGGCCTCGACATCCGGCTCGGCTCCGGCGTCGCGGCGGCGCAGGACTATTACCGCGCGCATCCCGCGCTCGCACGCAAGGACGCCGCCTGATGAAGGACCATGCGATGCAGATCCCGACCTACGAGGACATGCTGGCCGCGCACGAGCGCATCCGGCCGCACATCCGGCGCACGCTTGTCTTGACCTCCGACTACCTCGACGAGATCACCGGCGCGCAGCTCTTCTTCAAGTGCGAGAACCTGCAGGAGCCCGGCGCCTTCAAGGTGCGCGGCGCCTCGAACGCGGTCTTCGGCCTGGACGACGACCAGGCAAAGCTCGGCGTGGCGACCCATTCCTCGGGCAACCACGCGCTGTGCCTCAGCTATGCCGCCGGCCGGCGCGGCATCCCGTGCAACGTGGTCATGCCGCGCACCGCGCCGCAGGCCAAGAAGGACGCCGTGCGCCGGTACGGCGGCCGCGTGACGGAATGCGAGCCCTCCACCACCTCGCGCGAGGAGGTGTTCGCCAAGGTCCAGGCCGAGACCGGCGGCGAGTTCGTGCACCCCTATAACGACCCCCGCGTGATTGCCGGTCAGGGCACGTGCTCCAAGGAACTGATGGAGCAGATCGCCGAGCGTGACGGCGGCGGGCTCGATATCGTCACCGCGCCCATCGGCGGCGGCGGCATGATCTCGGGCACCTGCCTGACGCTGTCGACGCTGGCGCCGGACACGCAGATCATCGCCGCCGAGCCCGAACAGGCCGACGACGCGATGCGCAGCTTCCGCGCCGGGCACATCATCGCCGACGACGCGCCCGACACCATCGCCGACGGGCTCAAGGTGCCGCTCAAGGATCTGACATGGCATTTCGTGTCGTCCCACGTGAGCGACATCCTTACCGCCTCCGAGGACGAGATCGTCGAGGCGATGAAGATCACGTGGAAGTACCTGCGGATCGTGATGGAGCCGTCCTGCGCGGTGCCGCTCGCGATCATTCTGAAGAACAAGGACCGGTTCGCGGGCAAGCGGGTCGGCGTGGTCGTCACGGGCGGCAACGTCGATCTCGACCGCCTGCCGTGGATCAAGTGAAGGGAGACCCAGCCATGAACGCCCCCGTCAATCTCGAGACCCTCGAAGTCGGCTTCGACGTCCCCGCCCAGCCCGGCATGGACGAGGCCGACATCCAGACCCCCTGCCTCGTCCTCGAACTCGACGCACTCGAACGCAACATCCGCAAGATGGGCGACTACGCCCGCGCCCACGGCATGCGCCACCGCGTGCACGGCAAGATGCACAAGTCCGTCGACGTGGCGAAGCTGCAGATGGACCTCGGCGGCGCCTGCGGCGTCTGCTGCCAGAAAGTGTCGGAGGCCGAGGTCTTCGCCCGCGGCGGCATCACCGACGTGCTGGTCTCCAACCAGGTGCGCGACCCGCAGAAAATCGACCGGCTGGCCCGCATGCCCAAGCTCGGTGCGCGCACCATCTGCTGCGTCGATGACGTGGCCAACGTGTCGGACCTGTCGGCCGCCGCGCAAAAGCACGGCACCGAGATCGAGTGCCTCGTCGAGATCGACTGCGGCGCCGGGCGCTGCGGCGTGACCACGACCGAGGCGGTCGTCGAGATCGCGAGGGCGATCGACGCCGCACCGGGCCTCAGGTTCGCCGGCATCCAGGCCTACCAGGGCGCGATGCAGCACCTCGACTCCTACGACGACCGCAAGGCCAAGATCGACGTCGCCGTGGCGATGGTGAAGGACGCCGTGGACGGCCTGAAGGCCGAGGGGCTCGACTGCGACATCGTCGGCGGCGGCGGCACCGGCTCCTACTATTTCGAGAGCACGTCCGGCGTCTACAACGAGCTTCAGTGCGGCTCGTACGCCTTCATGGACGCCGATTACGGCCGCATCCTCGACAAGGACGGCAACCGCATCGACCGCGGCGAGTGGGAAAACGCCTTCTTCATCCTCACCCAGGTGATGAGCCACGCCAAGGCGGACAAGGCGATCTGCGACGCAGGCCTCAAGGCGCAGTCGGTCGACAGCGGCCTGCCGGTCATCTTCGGACGCGACGACGTCGAATACGTGAAGTGCTCGGACGAGCATGGCGTGATCGCGGACCCCGGGGGGGTGCTCGCGGTCGGCGAAAAGCTCCGCCTCGTGCCGGGGCACTGCGACCCGACCGCCAACGTGCACGACTGGTATGTCGGTGTGCGCGGCGGGAAGGTCGAAACGCTCTGGCCCGTCTCCGCGCGCGGCAAGGCCTACTGAGCCAAGGGACGGGAAGGTCCGGTCCCGGAGGGGCCGGAAAGTCGTCCGCGTGTAGGCTCTCCTTCCGGCGGTGGCACGCGGACGCACGACCAAGAACCAGAGGACAGACCCATGCTGATCGTGCCCGAGCGAGAGATCGCAGACCTGATGACCCGCGAGGCCGCCTTTGCCGCCGTCGAAAAGGTCTTCGCCGCCATGGCCGCCGGCGACGCCTACAACTTCCCCGTGGTGCGCGAGGCCATCGGTCACGAGGACGCGCTCTACGGCTTCAAGGGCGGATTCGACCGCGCGGGCCTCACGCTCGGCCTGAAGGCCGGCGGCTACTGGCCGAACAACATTGCCAAACACGGGATCATCAACCACCAGTCCACGGTGATCCTGTTCGATCCCGACACCGGCAAGGCCAAGGCGATGGTGGGCGGCAATCTCCTCACTGCGCTGCGTACCGCGGCCGCCTCGTCGGTGTCGATCCGGCATCTCGCCCGCTCCGACGCCAGGGTGATCGGCATGATCGGCGCCGGCCACCAGGCCAGGTTCCAGCTGCGCGCGGCGCTCGAGCAGCGCGACTTCGAAAAGGTCATCGGCTGGAACCTGCATCCCGAGATGCTGTCGAATCTCGAGGAGGTCGCGACAGAGGCCGGCCTGCCCTTCGAGGCCGTTCAGCTCGACGACATGACACGCGCCGACGTGATCATCTCGATCACCTCGTCCTTCGACGCGATCCTGTCGGCCGACCAGGTGGCGGCCGGCACGCACATCGCCTGCATGGGCACCGACACCAAGGGCAAGCAGGAGGTCGACCCCCGTCTCCTGACCCGCGCGCAGGTCTTTACGGACGAGGTGGCCCAATCGGTCACCATAGGCGAAGCGCAGCATGCCGTCGGCCAGTCGCTGGTCTCGGAGAGCGACATCGCGCAGCTTGGCGCGGTCATCAACGGCGCGCATCCCGGCCGGACCTCGGACGCCGACATCACGCTCTTCGATGGCACCGGAGTCGGCCTGCAGGATCTCGCCGTGGCCGCCGCGGTGGTCGATCTTGCCGTCGAGAGAGGCGTCGCGATCGAGGTCGACTTCTAGCGCGGCGCCCTTCTGCGACACGACACCGGGCGGCCCATGGGCCGCCCGTTTCGGTTTGGATGCGTGGATCCCGTGGCGCTCCGCACTATGCGCTCGGCGCACCGTAACCGGATTGCAGCGCGCCAGCCCCGGCGCCGCGGCCGACATGGCTCCGCTTCACCCGACGCCGATGCGTCTTCGCGTGGCGGCGCCGGGCCCGTCGCGCGACAGGGCCGCGCAGCGCCTAGCTCAGCGGGATGGCTGAGCCGTCCTTCGCGCTTTGGTACGTTCCTGAGAACTCACCGTACAATTCGTACAGACGCGCGGCCCGATCCGACAACGCGGCGCGCTCCGCGTCGTCCAGGCGCGCGATCTCGTCCTTGATGCTCCAGCTCGTCCAGTATGCGTTGCTGCGGTTGTATTCCCCGTCCGTCAGCCCGAAGACCTCGCTCAGGATCTTCAGGTCATGCGGGATCGAAAAGCTGTCGCGGCTGTCCTGGTGGCTGAAGAAATAGAAGAAGTTGTCGAACCCCGCCCACGTGATCGCCGACAGGCACAGCGAGCATGGCTCATGCGTCGACAGAAAAATCAGGTCGCGCGTGTCCGGCCGTTCACCCTGCTCGTAGAACCGCTTGAGACAGTGCATTTCTCCATGCCACAAGGGATTTTCCGTCTCGTTGTTCGTCTCGGCGAGGACCAGCGACAAGTCCGATTTCCGCAGCAGCGCGGCGCCGAAGACCTTGTTGCCGGCGGCCACGCCCTCGGCCGTCATCGGCGCGATGTCGTGCTCCATCGTGTCGAGCAGGCGCGACAGCAGCGCGGCGCGATCTGCGGGAAGGTCGAACGGAGTGCGGGTCGTCATTCTGATGTCCTCGTGACGGTATGATGCGAAGGGCGCCGCGCTGGCCTTCCTCGCGCGAACGATAAGAAAGCCAGCGCAACACATTGAAAAGACGGGCGGCGTCCGGCCAAACGCCGCCCGGAGCGAGCCTCAGGCCCGCCGGTCCTTGGCCAGGCTGCCCCGCGAATGCCCCGACATGCCGCCCGACACCTCCTCGGTCGACTCGTCGGACAGATCCTCGGGCAGAGCGAGGTTCAGCACGATCGCGATGAGCGCCGCCGGCAGGATCCCCGAGGTCGCCAGCACCTGCATCGTCTCCGGCAGGTACTGCAGCGCGTTCGGCTCGAGTTGAAGCCCAAGCCCCAGCGACAGTGCGATGGCGAAGATCACCATGTTGCGGCGGTTCCAGTGGACGTCCGACAGCATCGAGATGCCCGCCGCGACCACCATTCCGAACATGACGATCACGCCCCCGCCCAGCACCTCGATCGGAACCGACGAGATCACCGCACCGATCTTCGGCACGAGGCCGCAGGCGATCAGGAACAGCGCGCCGATGGTGACGACGCCACGGCTCATCACGCCGGTCATGGCGATCAGGCCGACGTTCTGGCTGAACGAGGTGTTCGGCAGCGCACCGAACAGGCCCGAGATCGCCGTCCCGATCCCGTCGGCGAAGGTCGCGCCCTGGATCTCGGTATCGGTCGCCTCGCGACCGGCGCCGCCCTTGGTGATGCCCGAAACGTCGCCCACGGTCTCGACCGCAGACACGAAGGACATCAGGCCGAAGCCGAGGACCGCGGCGACGCTGAACTCCAGCCCGAAGTGCAGCGGATCCGGCAGGGCGAACGGCGCGGCGGTCGCGACATTGCCGAGGCTGACCTGCCCCATCGCGAACGCGAAGACGTATCCTGCCAGCAGCCCGAGAAGGACGGCCGACAGCGACAGCATCCCGCGCGCGAAGAACTTCAGGCCCAGCGTGACGAGGATGACGATCCCCGCCATCGACCAGTTGAGCGCCGAGCCGTATTCCGGCGCGTCCATCGCAGGGACGCCACCCGCGGCGTACTGCACGCCGACCTTGACCAGCGCGAGGCCGATCATCGTGACCACGAGCCCTGTCACCAGCGGCGGCAACGCGAACCGGATCCGACCGATGAACAGCCCGAGAAACGCATGGAAGATGCCACCCACGAGGACACCACCCATCAGCACGCCGATGGCCTCCACGCCCTTGCCGGCGACGAGCGGGATCATGATCGGGATGAACGCGAAACTGGTGCCCTGCACGATCGGCAGGCGCGCGCCAACCGGTCCGATGCCGATCGACTGGAACAGCGTCGCGACGCCGGCAAAGAACATCGACATCTGGATCATGTAGATCATGTCCGGAAAGTCCGGGCTGTCGGACCCGAAGCCGAACCCGGCCGCGCCGCAGACGATGATCGCGGGCGTGACGTTGGATACGAACATTGCCAGAACGTGCTGTATTCCCAGCGGGATCGCCTGTGCGATCGGCGGCGTGAAGTTGGGATCGCGGAGTTGTTCCGGCGACCCGATAGACCCGTCGGCCATGGTGGTTCCTCCCTCTTGAGATACACGCCCGCTCCTCCGCGGGCGGTCGGTTCACGTCACGATGTCGTAGGGCTCCTCGAACCAGTGCTCTTCGAGGTTCGCGCCCGCGCCGATCCGGTCCACGACCGCGAACAGCCCCGGCGCAGCCAGCGGCGTCAGCACGCCGTGCCAGACACCGCGGTGGTAGTTCACGCCCTGTCCCGGCGCCGTTCGGAAAGCGCGCGGCACGCCCGGCACGCCCGCCTCGTCGGGCGCCACGATCACCAGGAACGGCTCGCTGCTCATCGGCAGGAAGGCCTGGCTTCCATCGGGGTGGCGCTCGACCATCTCGAGCCGCAGCGGCAGATCGCGCGGCACCGCGTCGAAAATGCTGATGCCGGCGCGCCCGTCCGAGACATCGATCCGCGCCCGGTCGTGGTAGCGGCCGCACAAACCCTGATTGATGAGCTTGTCCGGCGCGCCGGCGGCGTCGAGCACGTCGCCGAACGGCGCGAACGCCTCGGCGACGAGCGGCTCTATGCGGATCGCCCGGCTCATGTTGCGAACTTGTCCCTCAGGCGCAGCTCCGCGATGCGCTCGACCTGGCGGCAGGCCGTGGCGAATTCCGTCGCACGGTCGTTTTCGAGCCGGTCGCGGAACGCCTGCATGATCGACGCCTTGTCGTGGTCGCGCACCGCGATGATGAACGGAAAACCGAACTTGGCGGTGTAGGCGTCGTTCAACTCGGTGAAGGTCGCACGCTCCTCGTCGGTGAGCGCATCGAGGCCGGCGGAGGACTGTTCCGCCGTCGACTCCGCGGTCAGCCGTTTCGCCGCGGCGAGCTTGCCGGCGAGATCGGGATGCGCCGTCAGGACGCCCAGCCGGCTCGCGTCCGGGGCTGTGCGGAACACGCGCGCCAGCGCGGAATGAACGCCCGTCGCCGTGTCGTGCGTGGGGCCGAGCTCGAGCGCGTGCGCGCCTTCGGCGATCCACGGGCTGTGCTCGAACACGCCGCCGAACTCGGCCACGAAGGTGTCGCGATCCATCTCGGACGGGCGCAGGCCCCTCCGCACCGGGTGTTCCCGCGCCCAATGGTCGGCGATCTCTTCGCGCGTTGCGAACCAGACGCCCTCATGCGCGCGCATGTGATCGAGAACCCGCTTCAGCGCCATCGCCCGGCCGGGCCGCCCGATCAGCCGGCAATGCAGGCCGATCGACAGCATCTTCGGCGCCCCTGCGTCGCCCTCGGCGTAGAGCATGTCGAAGCTGTCCTTCAGGTAGCTCTCGAACTGGTCGCCCGCCGTGAAGCCCGCTTGGATCGCGAAGCGCATGTCGTTGCAATCCATCGTGTAGGGCACGATCAGCTGATCCTTGCCCCCGGCCTTCGTCCAGTACGGCAGGTCGTCGGCATAACTGTCTGCGATATAGGCGAATTCGCCTTCTTCCGCAGCAAGGTCGATGGTGTTCATCGAGCATCGGCCGGTGTACCAGCCGCGCGGCGGCGCTCCGGTCACCTCCGTGTGCAGGCGGATCGCCTCGCGGATCTGCGCGCGCTCCTCGTCAGGGCTCATGTCCTTGTGTTCGATCCACTTGAGCCCGTGGCTCGCAATCTCCCATCCGGCCGCCTGCATCGCTGAAAGCTGCTCGGGCGCCCGCGCCAGCGCGGTCGCGACGCCGTAGACGGTGACCGGCAGATCCGAAAGAAGCCGATGGACACGCCAGAACCCGGCGCGCGCGCCGTATTCGTAGATCGTCTCCATGTTCCAGTGCCGCTGGCCCGGCCAGGGCTGCGCGCCGGTGATCTCCGACAGGAACGCCTCGGAGGCAGCGTCGCCGTGCAGGATATTGTTCTCGCCGCCTTCTTCGTAGTTCAGCACGATCTGAACGGCGATCTTCGCGTCACCCGGCCAGTTCGGCCGGGGCGGATGCGCACCGTGGCCGGTCATGTCTCGCGGATAGCGTGTCAAAGCATCGGTCCTCCAGTTTCCCGGTGGATAAACCGAAAAGTGAGGAACGATTATCAAAAACTTCAGAAAGGAGCCTTCTGCGCGCGCCGCTTTGCGTGTCCGGCACCCCGGGCCTAGAACCTCTCAACGGATCGAGGAGACGCTGCCATGACCGGATACCTGACGACCCACGTGCTCGACACCGCGCGCGGATTGCCCGCCGCAGGCCTCGAGATCGAGCTCTATCGGATCGAGGGCGACAATCGCACCAAGCTCAAGACGGTGCGGACGAACGCGGACGGGCGCACCGACGCGCAGATCCTGCCCGAGGCCGAATTCGCCACGGGCGTGTACGAGCTCGTCTTTCACGCCGGCGCGTATCTCGACGCGACCGGCACGCCGGCGGAGGATCCGCGTTTTCTCGACGTGATCCCGATCCGGTTCGGCATGTCGCAGGCGGCGCACTACCACGTGCCGCTGCTGCTGTCGCCGTTCGGCTACTCCACATACCGGGGCAGCTGAGTCACCGCGTTTTCGACTCGGTGTCGCGGACGGTTGCGCCGATCCGCTCGATGACGAACTCCATGAAGAGCCGGGTCTTCGGATCCTGCCGTCGTCGATGCGTGAACAGGCACGCCATCTGGATCGGCTCGGGCGGGGTTTCCGCGGCGACCGGCACCAGCGTGCCGGCGCGCAGATGATCGGCGATCTCGAACACCGGCTTGAGCGCGATGCCGTGCCCCGCGACCGCCCAGTCGGTCAGCACGTCGCCGTCGTCGGATTCGTAGCGGCCGGCGACGCGAAACCGCTTCGGCCCCTCGGGCGTCGACAGGCGCCACTGGAACTCGGTCGCGCCGGGAAACCGAAGGTTCAGGCATTCGTGCGCGCCCGTTACAAGGTCGGCGCCGCGTCGCGGCATGCCGCGCGCCGCGACGTAGGCCGGCGCGGCGCACAGCACCCGCTTCACGTCGGCGATCTTGCGGATCCGCAGGTTGCTATCTTCCGGCTGACCGAGGAAGAACGCGAGATCGAGTCCTTCGGTCGTCAGGTCGACCTTTCGGTCGGTCAGCCGCAGGCGGACGCTGACCTCGGGATATTCCTTCAGGAATTCAGGCACCTGCGGTGCGATCAGGCGGCGACCGACGCCAAGCGGCGCGGCCACGTAGAGCGAGCCCTTCGGGTTCTCGGTGATGCTGACGATCTGCGCCTCGGCGCTTTCCACCGCCTCGAGGATGTCCATGGCACCGCGATAGAAGGCGTTGCCCTGCTCGGTCGGGGTCAGGCTGCGTGTCGTGCGCTGGAACAGCCGCACGCCGAGATGCTCCTCGAGCTGGGAGATGCGCGCCGAGGTCACCGCCGGCGAGATTCTCAGGTCGCGTCCCGCGGCCGACATGCTGCCGAGTTCGTAGACACGGACAAAGGTGCGGACATTGTCGAGATAGGACATTATTCGGCAATTTTTGATGCTGCTTGGCGCTCATCGCAAATACCAGAACAAACAGGGATGGAATAGGGTCGGCCCGAGTTCTGATCTTTGGAGGCCTGCCATGTACGATCTGGCGATCATCTGGGACTGGATCGCGTTCTCGGTCCGCTGGCTGCACGTCATCACCGCGATGGCGTGGATCGGCGCATCTTTCTACTTCATCGCGCTCGACCTGATGCTGAAGCCCAACCCCGATCTGCCGGACGGCGCCCACGGCGAGGAGTGGGAGGTTCACGGCGGCGGCTTCTACCACACCGTGAAGTACACGGTCGCGCCGGCGCGCATGCCCGAGCACCTGACCTGGCACAAGTGGCAGAGCTACACGACATGGCTGTCCGGGGCGGCGCTGCTGATGATCCTCTACTGGGTCAGCGGCGAGCTTTACCTGCTCGATCCCACGAAGGCCGATCTGACGCTCTGGCAGGGCATCGTCATCTCCGGCGGCTCGCTGACAATCGGCTGGCTCGCCTACGACCAACTGTGCAAGTCGAAACTGGGCGAGACGCCGACCGTCCTCATGCTCGTCCTTTTCGGCATTCTGGTCGTGATGTCATGGGGCTATCACCAGATCTTCACGGGCCGTGCGGCGCTTTTGCATCTCGGCGCCTTCACCGCCACGATCATGACGGCGAACGTGTTCTTCCAGATCATGCCGAACCAGCGCATCGTCGTGGAGGACCTGAAGGCCGGGCGCACGCCCGACGCAAAATACGGCAAGATCGCCAAGCTGCGCTCGACGCACAACAACTACCTGACGCTGCCGGTCGTGTTCCTGATGCTGTCGAACCACTACCCGCTCGCCTTCGCGACCGAGTACGCGTGGATCATCGCGGCCCTGATCTTCCTGACGGGCGTGACCATCCGGCATTACTTCAACACCATGCACCGCACCGGAACGGGGCCGCACTGGACCTGGGCGGTCACCGTCCTGATCATGGTGGTGATCGCGTGGCTCTCGACCGTGCCGGGGGGCGAAAGCTACGAGCAGGCCGAAGCCCGCAGCATGACCGCCCACGAGACGCGGTTCGCCTCGGCCGACGGCTTCGACGACGCGTACTATGCCGTGGTCGGAAACTGCTCCATGTGCCACGCGCGCGAGCCCTCGTGGGACGGCATCCGCTGGGCGCCGCGCAACGTGGTTCTCGAAACCGAGGCGGATGTCGCGCGGCACGCCGAGCAGATCTATCTGCAGGCGGGCCGCAGCCACGCCATGCCGCCGCCGAACGCGATCCAGATGGACCCCGAGGCGCGCGCCGACATCGTCGCATGGTTCCGAAGCGCGACCGCGAACTAGGCGTGCGCTGCGATCTGCCGCCCTGGCGTTTGCGTCCCGCACGCCCTCGGGTGCCGAAGACACCGCCTTCGGACCGCGGTCTTTCGACCGCACGGTCTGCGTCGACGGGCGGCACCCGTCCGAGACCGGCAAGCGCTCTCACCCATGCCGCGCCCACGTCTCCCGACGCCGCAACGGCAAACGTTCCGGCTCGACCGCGCCGAGCCCTAGCCGACCGTCGCAAACACACACCGGCGAGCCCGAATTCTCGCAGCGTCCGCGTGACAGCTTTTGACGCCCCTGTGCGTCATTCATAAACCAGCGGTCAGGCCCGACCGCGGGACTCAGTCATTGGAGAGGCACATGGCGCTTCGTTTCATCCACGCCTCCGATCTGCATATCGGCCGGAAATTCTCCAACATCCCCGAACCGCCCGACGGCAACGTGCGCGGCCGGCTGATGGAGGCGCGGCACGGTGCGATCGGCAAACTGGCGGCGGCGGCGCGTGCGCACGGCGCGGGCCACATCCTTCTGGCGGGCGACACCTTCGACACCGCCACGCCCTCGCCCTCGGTGATCCGCCAGGCGCTCGCCGCCATGAAGGACGCCGCCGACGTGACGTGGTGGCTCCTGCCCGGCAACCACGACAACCTGCGCGACGCCGAACCGCTCTGGGACCAAATCGGGCGCGATGCCCCGGCCAACGTCGTGGCGCTGACCGAGGCGCGGCCGCATGACCTGGGCGAGAGCGCGTGTCTGCTGCCCTGCCCGGTCGCGTTCCGCGCCGGCGCGAGCGACCCGTCCGAGCCCTTGGTCAACATGGACAGCGACGCGGACAAGCTGCGGATCGGCCTGGCCCATGGCGGCGTGACCGACTTCACCGAAAGCGGCGATGCCATCGCGCCGGACCGCGATCGCACCGCGCGGCTCGACTACCTTGCGCTGGGCGACTGGCACGGCCGGATGTCCGTGTCCGACCGCGTGCAGTATTCCGGCACGCCCGAACAGGACCGGTTCAAGCATGGCCGCCGCGGCGTCTGCCTGGCCGTGTCGCTGGAGGGGCCCGGAGCGACGCCGCAGGTGACCGAGGTGGAGACCGGCACCTTCCTGTGGTCCGACGTGGCGCTGCTGCTGCACGCGCGCCAGGACGCCGCCGCGGCGCTGACCGCCGTCCTGCCCGACGGCGGCCGCCGCGATATCCTGCTCAGGGTCACGGCCTCCGGCTGGGCGGCGCTTCCCGACCAGGTCGAATTGCGCCGTGCGGCAGAGGCTTGCGCGCCGGACTTTGCGCATTTCGACCTCGTGACCGGGGCGCTCGGCACGCAGTACGACTCCACCGATCTCGACGCGATCGACCGGGGCGGCGCGCTGCGCCTCGCCGCGCGCGGGCTGATGGACGAAGCGGGGTCCGAAACCCTGTCCCGGCACCAGCGCGACGTCGCGGCAGACGCGCTCGCGCGCCTCTATGCCTATGTCCGGGAGAGCGAGGCATGAAGATCCGCGCCATCACGCTCAACAACGTGCGCCGTTTCACCGCGCCCGCCCGGGTCGACGCCATCGGCGACGGGCTGAACGTGTTGTGCGAGCCCAACGAGCACGGCAAGTCGACGCTGTTCGACTCGATACAAGCCGCATTCTTCAAGCCGTACGGATCGCGCGACCAGGAGGTCCGGTCCCTACGGCCCCATGCCGGGGGCGCGCCCGAAGTGACCGTGGAGCTGGAGATCGACGCCGGCCGCTTCATGATCACCAAGCGCTGGCTGCAGAAGCCCGCGGCGACGGTGCACCGCGACGGCACGCTCATCGCACAGGCGGACGCCGCCGAGGCGTGGATCGCCGATGCGCTGGGCGGCGATGCCGGCGGCCCGTCGGGCCTGATCTGGGTGCGGCAGGGCGTGACGCGCCTGACCGGCGGATCGCCCAAGGAGGAACAGGCGGCGCTCGACGCCCGGCGCGACCTGATGACCTCGGTCGGCGAAGAGGTCGAGGCGATGACCGGCGGGCGCCGGATGGATGCCGCGCTGGCGCGCTGCCGCGCCGAGCTCGAAATCTACGCCACCGGCAAGAACCGCGCCCCGCGCAAGAACGGCCCGTGGAAAGAGGCGCAAGAAGAGGTCGAAAGTCTCGAAGCCCGGCGCGAGGCCCTGGCCGCCACGGCGCAGGATCTTCACGAGTCGCTGGCCGCCCGCAAACGCGCCCGCCGGGATCTTCGCGGCTGGGAGGCGCCGGACGCCGTCGAGGACCGGCGGACGAAACTCGCCGCGGCGCGCGCGGCCCATGCCGCGGCCGAGCGCCATGCCGAAAAGGTCGAGACCGCCACGCGCGCGCTCGAGATGGCCCAGCTCACCGCCGACAACGCGCGCGCACGCCGTGACAGCTTTCGCGAGGCGCTGGCCGAGCGGGCCGCCGCCGCGGAAAAGGTCAGCGCCGCCGACACCGAGGCCGCAGACAAACGCGCCGCGCAGGACGAGGCCCGCCAGCGTCGCGACGCGGCGGCGCGCAAACTCGAAGAGGCGCAGGCCGCCCTCAAGGCTGCGGAGCGGGCCCGCGCGCTGGCGCTTCGGGCACGAACCGCGCGCGACGGCGCCGCGCGGCGCAAGGAGTTCGAGGACCGGATCGCGCGGGCCGAGGGCGCGCGCCGCGAGATGGAAACGGCCGCAGCCGCGGCCCGGACCGGTCCGGACGCCGCCACGCTGCGCCGGATCGAGGCGCTGGCCGCCGCCCACACGGCCGCGATCGCCGCCCGCGAGGCCACCGCCGCACAGGTCGTCGCGCACTACGACGCGGGCCGGGACGGCACGATCCGGGCCGACGGCACGGCGCTCGCCGACGGCCAGCCCCTGCCCCTGCCGCGCGCGACACGCCTGACGATCGAAGGCATCGGCCAGTTGGAGATCCGCCCCGGCGAGGCCGGCCAGAACGACCGGTCCGTCGAGGACGCGGCGGCGGCCCTGGCCAAGGCGCTCGCCGCCGTGGGCGCAGAGGACCTCTCCGGCGCGCGCGCCGGTACCGATGCGCGGGCCGACGCCGAGCGCCGCCACAGCGAGGCCAAGGCGGTGTTGGCGAGCCTCGCCCCCGACGGGATCGACCGCCTGCGCGAGGCGTTGGCCGCCATCCCGCAGCTGGACGAGGTCGTTGACGCGCCAGATCCGGACACGGCCGAGGCCGCGTTCGACGCGGCGCGGGCCGCGCACGAGGCCGCGCGCCTTGCCTCCGACACCGCGACCGAGCGCCTTTCGGACCTGCGGAACGACGCGACCCGCGCCGACACCACGCTCGCATCGCTGCGCGACCGCCTGAAACGCGCCGAGGAGGCGCTGGCAAAGGGCGGCGACACGTCCGAAGCCGATCTTGCCGCCACGGCGGACGCGGCGGCTGTCGCGCTGGAGGCGGCCCGCGCCGCCCACGCAGAGGCGACGAAGGACGCGCCCGATCTCGTCAGCACGCAGGCTGCGCTGTCCCGCGCGGAATCGGTCGAGACCCGCGCGCAGGAAGAAATCGCGCGCCTCAAGCCGCAGCTCGCACAGCTCGACGAGCGGATCCGCCGCTCGTCGGGAGAGGCCGTCGAGGAGCAGCTGGCCGAGACCGAGCAGGAGCTTGAGACCGCCCGCGCCCGCCTCGACCGGATCGAGCACGAGGTGGCCGTCCTCGTCCGCCTGGAGCAGGCGCTCGAGGCCGCGCGTGCCGAGGCGCGAGAGCGGTATTTCGAACCGATCGCCAAGGAGTTGAAGCCGCTTCTTCATCTCCTCTGGCCGGATGCCGAACTGACCTGGCGCGAGGACACGCTGCTGCCTGACGCGCTGATCCGCGACGGCCGGGAAGAGCCGATCTCCATTCTCTCCGGCGGCACGCAGGAACAGGTGGCGCTGCTCGTGCGCCTGGCCTTCGCGCGGATGCTGGGACAGGCCGGCCGGACCACGCCGGTCATCCTCGACGACGCGCTCATCTTCACCGACGACGACCGGATCGAGCGCATGTTCGACGCGCTGCACCGTCAGGCCGGCGATCTGCAGATCATCGTCCTGACCTGCCGCCAGCGTGCGTTCCGCGAGCTCGGCGGCAAGGCGCTTCGGCTCTCGACCGCCGCCGAGTTGGAGGCGCCTGGCTGAGCCTGCAGCCAGGCCGCTGGGGGCCGCCGGCGAACTCCGGCGGCTCGCGCCGGTCAGACGGTGTAGTTCAGACCCAGGCGTCCGCCGTCGATGTAGATCGTCTCGCCGGTGACGTAGCTGGCGCGCTCGCTGGCCAGGAAGGCCACGACCTGTGCCACCTCGTCGGCCCGGCCGACGCGGCCAAGAGGGGTCCGCGACATCACCCGCGCCATCGCTTCCGGGTTCGCGTTCACGCCCGCCATCATGTCCGTATCGATGGATCCGGGCCCGACCGCGTTGACGCGGATGCCGTGCGGCGCGAGCGCCAGCGCCGCCGCCTTCGTCAGCTGCATCACCCCGCCCTTCGACGCGCAGTACGAGGCGATCGCCGGGATCGCGACCTGCGCGTTGACCGAGGACATGTTCACGATCGCACCCCGGATCCCCTCGGCGACCATGCCACGGGCCGCGGCCTGGGTCGCCAGGAACGTTCCGGTCAGATTCACGTCGAGGACCTTGCGCCAATCCTCGAGCGACAGGTCGAGGAAATCGCCCGGCACCGCGATGCCGGCGTTGTTCACCAGAACCGACAGCGCACCGTGATCGGCCTCGATCCGCTCGAAGAGGTCGGTCACGGCGTCCGGCGCGCCCATGTCGCACGCCAGCCCGGTGCCGCCCAGCCGTTCGGCCGCCTCGGCGACCGCGTCGCCCTTGATGTCGGCGAGGATGACCTCCGCGCCATCCGCCGCCAGCGCCTCGGCGCAGGCATATCCGATTCCCTGGGCGGCGCCGGTGATGAGTGCGAGCCGTCTGGCCATATCTGTCGTCCCTTTTTCGATGTGTCTTCGTCTTCGTAGGCAAGGCCGGACCGCGCCGCCAGTCCGCGATCAGAGCGCGCGCAGCGCCTGGTGCGCCGACAGCGCGGCGTCGAGCAGCCGCGCGGTCAGCCGTCCGCGCGGCGCCGTCGCCGGCGACCCGAGCGGCAACGGCAGGTCGTCCGGATCGCCGCCGGTCAGCAGCCGCGCCATCGCCGCGCCGAACACCGTGCCGGTGGTGATCCCCCGCCCGTTGTAGCCGATCGGCGTGTAGAGCCCGTCCGCCAGCTGATGGATCCGCGGCAGGTGATCCGGCGTCATCGCGATCACGCCGTCCCACGCGCTCTCGATCCGCACCGGCGGAAGGTCGGGATAGAGACGCCCGATCTGCCGCATCGCCCACCTGCGGGTGAGGCCGGCGTCGGCGTCGCCGTGAAGCCGGCCCATCGTGCCGAGGATCAGCCGCCCCTCCGCATCGCGTCGCAGCGCGCGCATGACCCGGCCGGTGTCCCACAATCCCTGCCCGTCCGGCAGGATGTCCGCCCCCGCAGTCCCGAGAGGCTCGGTCGCGACCTGTACGAAGCGAAGCGGCACGAGGCTGTCCGCCAGTCCCGGCCAGAGCGTATCGGTATACGCGTTCGTGGCGAGAACCACATCGCGCGCGGCGACCGGGCCGCGCGGCGTGTCGACCTGCCATGCGCCGCCATCGTGCCGGAGACCGGTGACGCGGCAGCCGGTCGTGATCGCGGCGCCGGCACCGCGCGCGGCGCGCGCCAGCCCGCGGCAATAGGCCATTGGGTTGATCGTGCCGGCCCGCGCATCGACCAGCCCGCCGTGAAAGGCCCGCGATCCGGTCAGCCGCGACACCTCCGCGGCATCGAGCAGCGTGACCGGCGCGCCCCGCGCCTCCCACGCGTCATGGCGTCCGCGGAGGTCCGCCATCGCCCGCGGCGCATGCGCGGCGTGGATCGTGCCGGTGCGCGTGGCGGCACACCGGATCTGGTGTCGTTCGATCAGGTCGAACACCGCCCGGGGCGCGTCGCCGAACAGATCGAGAAACCGCTCGCCGCGGTCCTGCCCCAGCGCGGCGCGCACGGCTGCTGGCGGCATCCACACTCCGGCATTGACCAGTCCCACGTTGCGGCCCGATCCGCCCTCGCCCAGCCTGCCGGCCTCGATCACCTGCACCGACAGACCGGCCTGCGCCGCATGAAGCGCGGTCGACAGTCCGGTGATCCCGCCGCCCACGATCGCGAGGTCGACGCGCGGCTCGGGCGCGGTGTCCTGCGCCCCGGGCGCGGACTCGAGCGCGGTGACGTCCCACAGCGACACGGGCGCGTGATCTGGCAAGGCGACCCCTCCGGAGATGCGCGGCTTGCACGCCGCGCGCAGTGCCATCACCATCGACCCGAACGCGCGCACCGGACAAGGGTCATCGCATGAAATCCTCCGCCCAGATGGTCGCCGAGGCGCGTGCCCGCATCCACGAACTGGACACCGCCGAGGTGATGGACCTGCACGGCCGCGACGACGTGGTGATCGTCGATATCCGCGACGTGCGCGAACGCCAGAAAACCGGCTGGATTCCGGGCTCGGTCCATGCGCCGCGCGGCATGCTGGAATTCTGGGTCGATCCCGACAGCCCCTACCACCGCCCCGTCTTCGCCCGCCCGGACGCGCGATACATCCTGCATTGCGCCAGTGGATGGCGCTCCGCGCTGGCGACCGCGACGCTGGCCGACATGGGCTTCGAGGCGGCGCATCTGCGCGATGGCTTCACCGACTGGCTGGCGCAAGACGGCCCGGTCGAGATGCCGGACGACGACGAGCGGCGATAACCTTTTGCAATCGATGCGATCCAAAGATCAAAATTCTACCTATCGGCGAGGGTTGATAAAACCCGCGTGACGACGACGGAGTGCGCGCTGCGCCCGTCCTCGCGATGCAGCGAACCACAGAAGATTGGGAGAGCGACATGATGGACGGCGACGACATCCAGGGCAACGGCGGCTGCCCGGTCGTGCATGGCACGATCAAGCACACGACGTTCGGAGCACGCACCAACAAGGATTGGTGGCCGAACCAGCTGAACCTTAAGATCCTGCACCAGAATTCGCCGCTCGGCGATCCGATGGGCGGCGACTTCGACTACGTCGAGGCCTTCAAGACGCTCGACCTCGACGCGGTGAAGGCCGACATCGCGAAGACGCTGACCGACAGCCAGGACTGGTGGCCGGCGGACTACGGCAATTACGGCCCGTTCATGATTCGCATGGCGTGGCACTCCGCCGGCACCTACCGCACCGGTGACGGCCGCGGTGGCTCCTCCTCGGGCAGCCAGCGCTTTGCGCCGCTGAACTCCTGGCCCGACAACGGCAACCTCGACAAGGCCCGCCGCCTGCTGTGGCCGGTCAAGCAGAAGTACGGCCGGGCGCTGTCCTGGGCAGACCTCTTCATCCTGACCGGCAACGTCGCGCTCGAGACCATGGGCTTCAAGACGTTCGGCTTCGGCGGCGGTCGCGAGGACATCTGGGAACCCGAGGAGGATATCTACTGGGGCTCCGAGGAGAAGTGGCTCGCCACGTCCGACGAGGAAAACTCCCGCTATGCCGAGGGCCGAGCGCTCGAGAACCCGCTCGCCGCGGTGCAGATGGGCCTCATCTACGTGAACCCCGAGGGCCCGGACGGCCAGCCCGATCCGCAGGCATCGGCCAACGACATCCGCGAGACCTTCGCGCGCATGGCCATGAACGACGAGGAAACCGTCGCGCTGACCGCCGGCGGCCACACCTTCGGCAAGATGCATGGCGCCGGTTACGCCGCGCATGTCGGCTCCGAGCCCGAGGGCGGCGAGCTGCAGGCCATGGGCTTCGGCTGGAGTTCGACCTTCGAGAGCGGCAAGGGCAAGCACGCGATCACCTCGGGTCTCGAGGGACCGTGGACCCCGACGCCGACCCAGTGGGACATGAGCTACTTCGACATGCTCCTGGGCTACGATTACGAGCTGGTGAAATCGCCGGCCGGCGCGTGGCAGTGGCATCCCAAGGACCTCAAGGCCGAGGATCACGCGCCGCAGGTCGACGGCTCGGGCGAGACGGTCACCACCGTCATGTCGACCGCCGACATGGCGATGAAAACCGACCCGTCCTATCGCGCGATCTCCGAGCGGTTCCACAAGAACCCCGAGGAATTCGCCGACGCCTTCGCCCGCGCGTGGTTCAAGCTGACCCACCGCGACATGGGTCCGAAGGTCCGCTACCTCGGCAACGAGGTGCCGGCCGAAGACCTGATCTGGCAGGATCCGGTGCCCGCGGTGGATCACCCGCTGGTGGACGAGGCCGACGTGAAGGGTCTGAAGTCGAAGATCCTCGACAGCGGTCTCAGCACGCGTGAACTGGTCTACACTGCCTGGTCCTCCGCCGCGACGTTCCGCGGCTCGGACAAGCGCGGCGGTGCCAACGGTGCGCGCGTCCGGCTCGCGCCGCAGAAGGATTGGGAAGTGAACGAGCCCGAACAGCTCGCCCGTGTCCTCGGGTTCTACGAAGGCATCAAGGACGCGTTCGACGCGCAAGGCGACAAGAAGATCTCGCTCGCCGATCTTATCGTGCTCGGCGGCGGGGTCGGCATCGAAAAGGCCGCGGCCGCCGGAGGCTACCCGATCGAGGTGCCGTTCACGCCCGGCCGGACCGACGCGACCGACGAGATGACCGACGCCGAGAGCTTCGAGGTTCTGGAGCCCTACGCCGACGGGTTCCGCAACTACCTCAAGACGTCCTACGCCGTTCCGGCGGAAGAGCTGCTCATCGACCGCGCGCATCTGCTGACGCTGACCGCGCCCGAGATGACGGTGCTCGTCGGCGGCATGCGGACCCTCGAGGCCAATGCAGGCGGATCCGAGCACGGCGTTCTGACCACGCGCCCGGGCACGCTGACGAACGACTTCTTCGTCAACTTGCTCGACATGGGCACGGAGTGGACGCCGGTGGACGAGACGCAGCAGGTGTTCGAGGGCCGCGACCGCAAGAGCGGCGAGCTCAAGTGGACCGGCACGCGCGTCGACCTCGTCTTCGGCTCGAACTCGCAACTGCGTGCGCTGGCCGAGGTCTACGGCTGCGAAGACGCGGGCGGCAAGTTCGTGCAGGACTTCGTCAAGGCATGGACCAAGGTCATGGATGCGGACCGCTTCGAGGTGAAGTGACCCGGCACCCGGGACCGCCCGAAACGGCGCGCGGGGGATACCCCGCGCGCCTTTTTCGTTTGCGACGCACGGCCCCGGGTCAGAGGCGGCAGAGGTAGCCGGTATAGACGTAGCCATTCGGCTGATCGCGCAGGACGGTGCGGCCGCCCGTTTGCTGCACCGCGACGGCCAGCCAGCCGTTCTGCACGTCGCCGCGGCTCTCGACGACGTCGCCGGGCCCGAGCTTCATGATCATCCGGTTGGATGACCCGGGGCCCGTGCGAAGCGCGAGGAAGTTGTCGCCGTTGGGATCGAGTTTGCACACCGCGTAGCCGTCGCCGGAATAGGCGTGGACCGCGGTCGCAATCGTCAGGGCCAGGCCGAGGCCTGCAACGCCGGAACGCATGATCGAAAATCTCCTGAAGGAATGTCGCCGCCGGACGATAGCACGGTGGCGCCCCCCGCGGGAGAGGCTTAGACCTTCTCGAACTGCGCCGCTTCCTTCGCCGTCCAGCGCACGTGCAGGTCGTAGCCGTCCTCGGTCTGGGCCTCGTCCTCGACAAGGCCGCGCTCGAACAGCCACGCGCGCTTGCGCCCGTCCTCGAAACCGAGATGCAGTGCTTCGCGCGTCTTCTCGCCCTCGATGGCGCGGGCGATACCGGCCAGCAGCGGCGCCATGCCCTCGCCCGTCCATGCCGACAGCGCGAAGATCGAGGGCACGCGCTCGGCGCGGGTCATCGCGGCCTCGCGCGCCTCGGGCCCCAGCTGGTCGATCTTGTTCCACACCTCGATCTGCGGCGTCGTCTCGGCCACGCCGAGCGACGCGAGGATCGCGTGCACGTCGTCCGCCTGCTCCTGTGCGTTCGGATGCGAGATGTCGCGCACATGCACGATCAGGTCCGCCTCAAGCACCTCTTCGAGCGTCGCGCGGAACGCTGCGACGAGCTCGGTCGGCAGGTCCGAGATGAAGCCCACGGTATCCGACAGGATGACCTCGGGCCCATCCTCCAGCTTCACGCCGCGCATCGTCGGATCGAGCGTGGCGAACAGCATGTCCTTGGCCATCACCTCGGCGCCGGTGAGCCGGTTGAACAGCGTCGACTTGCCCGCGTTCGTGTAACCCACGAGCGCGACGATCGGATACGGCACCTTGGCGCGCGCCTTGCGGTGAAGCGAGCGGGTCTTCACCACCTTGTCGAGCTGTCGGCGCAGGCGCACCAGCTGTTCGTCGATGGCCCGGCGGTCCGCCTCGATCTGCGTCTCGCCCGGGCCGCCGACGAAGCCGAGCCCGCCGCGCTGCCGTTCGAGGTGCGTCCAGGCCCGCACGAGGCGGGTGCGCTGATACGACAGATGCGCCATCTCGACCTGCAGAACGCCCTCACGCGTGGCCGCGCGGTCCGAGAAGATCTCGAGGATCAGGCCGGTCCGGTCGAGCAGCTTGACCTTCCACGCCTTCTCCAGATTGCGCTGCTGCACCGGCGTGACCGGCCCGTCGACCAGAACCAGTTCGATGCCCTCGGCGCTGATCCGCTCGCCCAGCTCGTCGATCTTGCCCGACCCGAACAGCGCGCGCGGATGCGGATCCGGCAGCGGCACGACCTCTTGGCCCACGACTTCGAGCCCCGGCAAGGCCGAGGCGAGCGCGACCGCTTCGTCGAGCGCCATCACCGGATCACGGCGTTGGCGGTCACTGCGGATGTCGGGATGCAGGACCCACGCGCGGGTCACATGCGGTGCGGTATCGTTCAATTGCCCTCTTCGGCGTCGTAGAGATTGATCGGCTGCGCCGGCATGATGGTCGAGATCGCGTGCTTGTACACCAGCTGCGACTGTCCGTCGCGGCGCAGAAGCACGCAGAAATTGTCGAACCAGGTAATCACACCCTGCAGCTTCACGCCGTTGATGAGGAAAACGGTAACCGGAACCTTGGTCTTGCGAACATGATTAAGAAATGCGTCCTGCAGGTTCTGTCTGTCGGAAGCCATTGAAAAAGCCTTTTTTCTTGTTGACGCCGCATAGCGGCACGAGCCTCGCCGCAGGGAGTATGGAGTGCGTGCCTCCGGACTTCCAGAGAAAATCCGAAACGTGTGCGCTGCCGTGGCGGAGACCGCGCTCAGTCGCGCCAGAGTTCCGGCGTGACGATGACGGCCAGCGCCAGCACCTCGAGCCGCCCGAGGATCATCGCGAACGCGAACACGAGCTTTGTCTCGGCGCTGAACTGCGCCAGCGCGATCGGCATGTCGGTCGCGAAGGTCACGAGCGGCCCGGCATTCGTCAGCGCCGCGATGGTCACGACGAAGGCGGGCTCGAACCGCAACCCCGTGGCCGAAAGCGCAAGCATCACCGCCGTCAGCGTCAGGGCGAAGATCATGAAGAAGACCCACGCGATGAACGCGCCCTCGCGCCGGGTGCGCCGGCTCAGCAGGCTCGACCGGCCGACCGAGCGGGGATGGATCAGCAGTTCCAGCTCGCGCTTTCCTGTCAGGAACAGGATGTAGACCCGCAAGAGCTTCACCCCGCCGGCCGTCGTCGCGACCCCGCCGCCGATGATCGCGAGGCCCATCAGGACAAGCCCCGGCGTTTCGAGCCCCGACCAATCCTGCGCGCGCTCCCAGTCCGCGCTCTCGAACCCGGTGGTCGTCAGGAACGAGAACGCCGTGAAGAGCGCGCCCCAGAACGCCCGCGCCCCGGCGATTAGGTTTTCCTCGTCGCCGACATCGAAGGAGGCCAGCCAATGGCGCAGGAACAGCGCGGTCGGCACCCCGATCCCGATCAGCAGCCCCAGCCGCACCTCGGGATCGAACCAGAAGCCGCGCTTGCGCGCCACGCTCGTATCTCCCGAGAAGGTCAGCCGCGACAGCGCGAAGCCGAGGAAGACGAGGATTACCGCCTCCGACAAGATCCCGCCCTGCGCCTCGGCGAGACCGCCGATCGGCGATATGCCGGATGTCGACATGGTCGCCATCGCGTGACACAGCGCGACGAACGGCAATTCCCCGGTCATCAGCAAGAGCACCCAGATCGCCGCCGTCAGCCCGATATAGAGCGGCACCAGCGCGCCCACCGCACGCGAGAGACGGCTCGCCGGGTCGGCGATGTCGCGGTGTGCCGCACCCGAGGTCGGGCTCTGCCCCGGCTCGCCCGCGGCCGTGACCTCGAACCCGCCGAGCGTCAGCGGCGCAAGGATCGCCGCAGCCGCGACCCATAGCAGCCCCCCGCCCATCCATCCGACTTGCGCGCGCCACAGGTGCTCGGCATCCGACAGCCGTTCGGGTGCAAACAGCGTCGCCCCGGTTGTCGTCAGGCTGGACACCATCTCGACATAGGCGTTGAGAAAGCTCGTCGTGCGCACCGCCTCGTGGAACGGAACGGCAAGGATCGCCGGCAGGATCAGGTAGCCTGCCGCCAGCGCCAGAAGCTGCCGGGTCGGGTGCGCGTTGTGCCGCCGTCCGGACACCGCCACCCCGATCAGCGCCGCCAGGATCAACCCCGACAGCCCGGAATAGAAGAAGCTGCGCGCGTCGTGATACTCTTCCTGCACCAGCGCCAGCCACGCCGGCGCGATCATCCCGGCCGAGAACAGCCCGACCAGCAGGAGCAGAAGCGGCAGGGTGACGAGCGCGCGCATGCCCGGCTCAGAAGAAGTCGATCGAGACCTGCAGGAGCCGCTCGACCTCCGGCACGTCCTTCGACATGGCGAAAAGCACGATCTGGTCGCCCTCCTCGATCCGGAGCCCGCCGGTGATCTTCTGGATCCGGTCGCCGCGTTTCACCGCGCCGACGAGCACGCCCTCGGGAAAGTCGATGTCGCGGATCCGCTGGCCGGCGATGGTGGAGGTCGACATGACCTCGGCCTCGATCACCTCGGCCTCGCCGTCGCCGATCGAATAGACCGCCCGCACGCGCCCGTGACGGATGTGCCGCAGGATCGAGCTGACCGTGGTGGCGCGCGGATTGATGAAGGCGTCGATCCCCAGCGGCTCCATCAGCGGCACCAGCGTCGGGTCGTTCACCAGGACGATCGACATCTTCGCGCCTGCCGCCTTGGCGCGCACCGCGGCGAGCATGTTGGTCTTGTCGTCGTCTGTCACGCACAGGACGGCGTCGGCGCGGTCGATGTTGGCCTCGGCCAGAAGACCCGCATCGAGCCCGTCACCGTTCAGCACGATCGTCTTCTCCAGCGCCTCCGCCGCGCGCTCGGCGCATTTGCGCTCCTTCTCGATGACCTTCGCGCGAATGCGATGCTCGGCGGTCTCGAGTTCGCGCGCGACCATCAGGCCCACGTTGCCGCCCCCGACGAGCACGACGCGCTCCTGCTGGCGGTAGGGCTTTCCGAGGATCTCGAGAAGCCGCGCGATGTCGTCGCGGTGGCACACGAAATAGGCGGAGTCGCCCTCGAACAGCTGGTCGCGCGGCTCGGGCGCGAAGATGCGGCCATCGCGCACCACGCCGACCACCACCGCGCGCAGCGTCGAGAACAGGTCGGTGAGCTGCCGCAGCGGCGTGTTCACGATCGGGCAGCCTTCGTCGATCGTCAGGCCGATCAGCTGAGCGTGCCCGCCGAGGAAGGTCTCGGTGTCGAAGGCCGCGGGCAAGGCGAGCCTCTGCAGCGCCGCGTCGGCCACCTCGCGCTCGGGCGAGATCACCACGTCGATCGGCATGTGATCGCGGCGGTAGAGATCCGAGTAGATCGCCGTCAGGTAGGACTTGGAGCGCAGCCGCGCGATCTTGCGCGGGATCGAAAACACCGAGTGGGCCACCTGGCAGGTGACCATGTTGACCTCGTCGGAATGCGTCGCCGCGATGATCATGTCGGCATCGCGCGCGCCGGCCCGGTCGAGCACATCCGGATACGACGCGAAACCGGCGATACCCTGCACGTCGAGCGTATCCGTGGCCCGGCGCACGAGGTCGGCGTTGTTGTCGACCACGAACACGTCGTTGCGCTCGCCCGAGAGATGGCGGGCGATCTGCCAACCCACCTGACCCGCGCCGCAGATGATGACCTTCATGGATCGCCTTTTCGCGAAGTGCCCCGACAGGATTAACTGACAGCTTGCCCCAAGACGGTCAATCGCCACCCCGCGTCACCGCTGCCGCGGGCGCGCTCACCGATTTCCCCGGGGCCCGGCGGCCGCCGAAGCGGCCCTGTGGCTCTCGCGGGCCGCTCGGGTCCGAGCGGCCGGCCCCGCCGCCCGGCCTCAGCCGACCTGCCGCTCGGCCTCCCGCTCCTCCTCGTCGAACTGCGCGAGCCGCGCGCCGCCCTTGGACGAGGTGACCACGCCGAGGGACTTCAGCTTGCGGTGCAGCGCCGAACGCTCCATCCCGACGAAGCTCGCGGTGCGCGAGATGTTTCCGCCGAACCGGTTGATCTGGGTCAGCAGGTATTCACGCTCGAACGCCTCCCGCGCTTCGCGCAGCGGAAGGGTGGCCAGCGTGCCGGCCAGGACCACGCGCCCTTCCTCGGCGTCGCGCGGCCCGTCCTGCGGCAACTCGCGCGCCTCGATCGGCCCGCTGCCCTCGCCAAGGATCAGCACGCGCTCGACGAGGTTCTTCAGCTGGCGCACGTTGCCCGGCCAGACCATCGTCTGCAGCAGCGCCACCGCGTCCTCGGAGAAGTCGCGCGCCGGCAGGCCCTGCGCCTTGTGGCATTGCTCGACGAAGTGCCGCGCGAGCGTGGGAATATCCTCGCGCCGGTCCTCGAGGCTCGGCACGCCGATCGGCACCACGTTCAGGCGGTGGTACAGTTCCTGGCGGAACCGTCCGGCGGCGATCTCGTCGTCCAGATCGCGGTTGGTGGACGAGATCACGCGCAGATCCACGCGCACCTTGTCCGACCCGCCGACACGGGTGAACTGCTGGTCAACGAGAACGCGCAGGATTTTCGACTGTGTGCCCAAAGGCATGTCGGCGACCTCGTCGAAATAGACCACGCCGCCATGCGCCTGTTCGAGAAGCCCAGGCTCCACGCCGCGGTCGGCGGTTTCGCGGCCAAAGAGCGTCTCTTCCATCGTCTCCGGCGAGACGCCTGCGCAATTGACGGTCACGAAGGGGCCCTGCGCCCGGTTCGACCGCGCGTGGATGTAGCGGGCCGCCACTTCCTTGCCGGCGCCCGCGGGCCCGGTCAGCATCACCCGCCCGTTCGACTTCGTCACCTTGTCGAGCTGCGAGGACAGCGTGCGGAAGGCGGGACTTTCACCGATCATCTCGGCCGCCTGCGTCTCGCGGCGCTTCAGCGACAGGTTCTCGCGCCGCAGACGCGAAGTCTCCATCGCGCGGCGGATCACCACCAGCAGCTGGTCGATGTTGAACGGCTTCTCGATGAAGTCGTAGGCGCCCTGCTTGATCGCCGCGACCGCGATCTCGATGTTGCCGTGCCCCGAGATGATGACGACGGGAATGTCGGGATTGTCCCGTTTCACCGTCTTGAGGATGTCGATCCCGTCCATCTTGCTGTCCTTCAGCCAGATGTCGAGGATGATGAGCGCCGGCGGCTCGCCGTTCACCTCGGCCATCGCCTCGCCGGAATTGCCGGCCAGCCTTGTGGTATAGCCCTCGTCCTCGAGGATGTCCCCGATCAGCTCGCGGATGTCGCGTTCGTCGTCGACGATCAGAATGTCGCCCATGTCACTGCCCTCCTGTCATGCTGTTTCGACCGCACGCGCGGTCTCCGGCGGCGGCGCCTCGGCCACCGGCAGTCGGACGACCGCCATCGCGCCGCGATGGTGCTCGCCCTCCCGGACCGGCGCATCCTCGAGCGCCAGCGTGCCGCCGTGTTCCTCTATGATCTTCTTGACGATGGGCAGGCCGAGGCCGGTGCCCTTGTCGCGGGTGGTCACATACGGCTCGAAGAGCCGTGCGCGGTCTTCCGGCAGGCCGATCCCGTTGTCGGCGATGCGGATTTCGACGAAGCCGTCGGCGCTGCGGCAGCTGACGCGGATCGTCGGCGTCCAGGCCTCCGGCGCTCCGGCCTCGCGCAGGCTCTCGAGCGCCTCACCGGCGTTCTTCATCAGGTTGGTCAGCGCCTGGCTGATCATCGTGGCATCGAGCTCGGAGTGCAGCGGGCCCTCCGGCAGCTCGGTCTCGAACCGCACGCCCGGCTGGCCGCTTTCCTGCAGAAGGATCGTGCCATTCAGCAGCGCGAGCAGGTCCTCGTGCTTGCGGTCGGGCTCGGGCATCCGCGCGAATTGCGAGAATTCGTCGATGATGCGGCGCAGGTCGTCGGTCTGGCGGACGATCCGGTCGCTGAGCGCCGCGACCCGTTCGGCCTCCGCCCCCTCGAGGTGCTTGGCGAAGGTCCGCGACATGCGCTCGGCGGCCAGCTTGATCGGCGTGAGCGGGTTCTTGATCTCGTGCGCGATGCGCCGCGCCACGTCGCCCCAGGCCGCGAGCCGCTGCGCCGAGACGAGGTCGGTCACGTCGTCAAAGGCGATCACGTAGCCCTCGAGGCTGCCATCCTCGCGCCGGCGCGTGGACATCCGCACCAGCAGATGCTCCAGCCGTCCTTCGCGCGAGACCTTGACCTCGTCTTGCACGACCTCGGCCTGAGTGTCGCGCAACCGGTCGAACAGCGCACCGAATTCCGGCACGGCCACGTGGATCGGCAGGCTCTGGTTCTCCTCCTGCCAGTCGAGCAGGCGCTCGGCCGATCGGTTGACGAAGGCCACCCGGCCCTGCGCATCGAGTCCGGCCACCCCCGAGGTGACCGAGCTCAGCACCGAGTCGAACAGCCGCTGCCTGCGTTCGATCTGGCGCGTGTTCTCCAGCAGGCGCTCGCGCTGCCGCTTCAGCTGCCGCGTCATCTGGTTGAAGTAGCGGCCGAGCATCGCGATCTCGTCGTCGCCGGTATCCTCCTTCACGTGCACGTCCAGATCACCGGCGCCCACGCGCTGCGCCGCGCCGGTCAGCCGCCCGACCGGTCGCGAAAGCCGCTCGGCGAACCACAGCCCCAGCCAGACCGCCGCGAGGATCAGAAGCACCGCGAAGCCCAGGTAAAGAAGCGCGAAATCGAAGAGCCGCCGGCCCCGTTCGCTTTCCTGCTGCTGGTAGAAGCGCGCGGTCTCCTGAGTGTCGTCGAGCAGGTTGAGGATGTCGCCGTCAACCGTGCGCGTGACGTAGAGATAGCGGTCCACGAACGCTTCGAGGGGCACGAGCGCCCGGAACTCGTCATTGTCCCAGTCCGGGATCAGCGCCACGCCGTCGGCATCGGCCTCGATGAAGTCGCCGGGCGCCGGCTGCTCGAAGTAGAACAGGTAGGATCCCTCGCCACGGGCGTGAATCTCGCCCGCACCGTCGATCACGAAGGCCTCGGACAGGCCCCGCTGGATCTGCAGCTGGCCGCTGGCCAGGAGTTCGCGCAGCCGTTCGTCGGTCAGAAGGGGCGCCGCCCGCCGGTTGGCGTCGAGGAACGATGCAAGCTCGCGCGCGTCGGTGTCGAGATCGGCCCGGTGCTCGGCCTCGTAGGCTTCGGCGGCGTCGAGCGAGGCACCGACGACGTTCTGCACGCGCGTCGAGAACCACGTCTCGAGCCCCGAATTGATGGTCAGCACGCCGAAAACCGCGACCGTGATCGTGGGCAGAAGCGCCATCAGCGCGAACACGCCCGTCAACCGCAGATGGAGCCGCGAGCCCGCCGACTGCGCCCGCCGCGCGGCGATGAGCATCGCCACGCGGCTGAGCACGAGACCGGCGATCAGGATGATGTAGACAAGGTCGGCGAGCAGGACGAGGCGAAGCGTCGTCGCGTTCGCCGGGCCGCGATCGAGCGGCCCCAGCACCGCGTAGGTCGCGACGGCAAGGATGGGGCCGAGTATGACCAGCCCCAGTGTGACAGCGTTCTGAACACGGCGCTGCCGCCGCAACCGGTCGAGGCGCGACCAGTCGATTGCACGTGCCCGAGTGGCCACAACCACCCCTCGCCTAGATGGACTGCCTCAGGCAGTCGACCGCCATATCTTGTGATCTCTCCGTCACAGCAGCCGCGCATTCGACGCGACGCTGCCACGGGGCCACGCTTATGTTGCGGTTTTACATCAACTTGCGGCGCCGTGTCACGCGAATATCGAGATCGGTGATCTTCTTTCTCAGCGTATTCCGGTTGATGCCGAGAAGGTCGGCGCATTTCGCCTGGTTGCCGCCCGTCGCCTCGAGCGCGATTTCGATCAGCGGCGCCTCCACTTCGCGCAGGATCCTCGCGTAGAGCCCGGGCGGCGGCAGCATGTTGCCGTGCAGGTCGAAATACCGCCGCAGGTGCCGCGCGACCGACGTTCCCAGCTTCTCCGAATCGCCGCCCTTCAGGATCGGCTCCGTCTCCGGCTGGTTGCCGAGCACGGCCTCGACCTCTCCGCGCGTGATCTCGTCGGCCCGGCTGGTCAAGGAAAGCCGCCGCACCGCGTTCTCCAGCTGACGCACGTTGCCGGGCCAGGAATACGCGCGGAACAGCTCCGCGGCCTCCTCCGACAACCAGCGCTTCGGCCCGCCCTCGCGCTCGACGCGGGCAAGGAAATGGTCGGACAGAAGCGCGATGTCCTCCACCCGCTCGCGCAGCGACGGCACCGCGATCGTCGCCCCCGACAGCCGGTAATAGAGGTCGCGCCGGACGCGGCCTTCCTCCATCGCGTGCGCGAGGTCGATCTGGCTTGTCGCCATGAAGCGCGGCACGTGGTCTCCGGGCGCGTCCATCATCCGCACGATGCGCGCCTGCACCTCGTCGGGCGTGTCCGCGATCTCGTCGATCAGGAGCGTGCCGCCCTTGACCCGCGCGAGCACCCGCGCCGGGCCTTCGAGATCGGCCAGTTCGGTCGAGGTGACGGTCACGAAGGGCAGCGTCCGCCGGTCCGAAAAGTCGTGAATGGCCTTTGCGATCAGCGACTTGCCGGTCCCGCTTTCACCGGTCACCAGAACCGGCAGGTCGGTGTTCATCACCTTGGCCACCAGCCGGTACAGTGCCTGCATCGCGGCGGTGCGCCCGACCAGCGGCAGCTCGTCCGGCGCGTCCGCGCCATGGGTCGGCTCCTCGCGCTTCGGCGCGCGATTGCGGTTGTCGAGCGCCCGCGCGGTCCGCTTCATCAGGTCCGGCAGGTCGAACGGTTTCGGCAGGTAGTCGTAGGCCTCGGCCTCCGCGGCCTGGATCGCCGTCATGATCGTGTTCTGCGCCGAGATCACGATCACCGGCAGGTCGGGACGGTCCTGCTGGATCTTCGGCAGCATTTCCAGGCCGTTGCCGTCCGGCATGACCACGTCCGAGATCACCACGTCACCCTTGCCCTCGGCCACCCAGCGCATGAGCGTTGTCAGCGAGGATGTCGCGTGAACCTTGCAGCCCGCGCGCGTCAGCGCCTGCGTGAGCACCGTGCGGATCGTGCGGTCGTCGTCGGCGACCAGAACCGTGCCGTCCATCAGTTTGTCTCCTTGGCATCGCGGGGGGCGCGCGGCAGCGAGATACGGAACCGTGTCCGCCCCGGCACGCTCTCGACGGAGATCCACCCGTCGTGGTCTGAAATGATCTTGGACACGAGCGCGAGGCCGAGCCCTGTGCCGTTCTCCTTGCCCGACACGAACGGGTCGAACACGTCGCCGCGGATGTCGTCCGGCAGGCCCGGACCGTCATCCTCGATCTCGATCTGCAGCGGCACCGACTGACCGCCGCCATCGGCGCGTCGCAGGCGGAAGCTGTGCTCGTAGAACGTCCGCAGGCGGATCTTGCCGCCGGATTTTGAATCAGCGGCTTCCGCCGCGTTCTTCAACAGGTTCAGCACCACCTGCAGCAGCTGGTCCGGGTCGCCCCGCGCCAGCGGCAGCGACGGGTCGTAATCCTCGATGATCTTCATGTGCCCGCCGAAGCCGAGCAGCGCAGAGCGCCGCGCCCGGTCCAGAACGTCATGGATGTTCACCGCGCGCATCTCGGGCGCCGACAGGTTGCCGAACTGCTCCACCTGTTCGAGCAGCTTCACCACCCGCCGTGTCTCGCCGACGATCAGGTCGGTCAGCTCCAGATCCTCCTTGGAGAGGTTCATCGAAAGGAGCTGCGCCGCGCCGGCGATCCCCGCCAACGGGTTCTTGATCTCGTGCGCGAGCATCTCGGCCATGCCGATGGCGCTCTTGGCGGCGGACTTGACCGAATGGCTCTGCGTCATCCGCCCGGCAAGCTCGCGCGGCGAAATCAGCATGACCATCCAGCCCGGCTGCCCCGACACCGGCGCGATATGCAGCGAGCAGACGAGCGGCGGACGCGCCCCGGTGCCCACGTCGACGTCGTTGACGAACAGCGGCGTGCCCTGCCGGCGGGCGCGCTCGAGGCTCTCCTCGAGCGGCGCGTCGACGGCGAGCCGGTCCCAGATCGGCTGCCCCACCAGCCACTTGGCCGAGTTGTTCATGAAGCCTTCGGCGGCCGGGTTGAGATCCGCGATGCGGTCCGCCCCGTCGATCAGAACCGCCGGCACCGGCAGCGACGACCAGATGTCGGCCTGCGTGGACGCGCTCATGCGGCGACCTGCCGGGCCGCGCCCACCGCCTCGGGCAACCGCGCCAGCACGGCGCCCGGGTCGGCCGCAGTCAGGATCTCGCGCCGCAGGCCCGCCGGCGTTCCGGCGTCATCCATGTACCAGCCGAGATGCTTGCGCGCGACGCGCACGCCCAGAGACATGCCGTAGAAGTCCAGCATCGCCTCGTAATGCCCTGAAACCATGTCGCTGAGGGCCGATCCCTGCGGCACGTCCGGCGCCCGGCCGGTCCCGAGTGCCGCCGCGATCCGCGCCAGCTGCCACGGCCGGCCCTGCGCGCCGCGGCCGATCATCACCCCCGCCGCGCCCGACAGGCGCAGCGCCTCGCGCGCGCTCGCGGCGTCCACGATGTCGCCGTTGGCGATCACCGGGACCGACACCGCGGACGTGACCGCGCGGATCGCGTCCCAGTCGGCCGCGCCCTTGTAGAACTGGCAGCGCGTGCGCCCGTGGATCACGATCATCGCGACGCCCGCGCCCTCGGCGCGGCGCGCGAGATCCGCCGCGTTGAGGCAATCGGCGTCCCAGCCGAGCCGGGTCTTGAGCGTGACCGGCACCTCGACGGCCCCCGCCACGGCCTCGATCAGGCGCTGCGCGTGGTCGAGATCGCGCAGCAGCGCGGACCCCGAATATCCGCCCACGACCTTCTTGGCCGGGCAGCCCATGTTGATGTCGATGACCGCCGCGCCCTGCCCCGCGACCATGCGGGCCGCCTCGGCCATCCAGTGCGCATCGCGCCCCGCCAGCTGGACCGAGGTGTTCGCGGCGTCGATGCCGAGCTCGGCCTTCTCGCGCACCGCCCACTTGCCCTGCACCATTTCCTGGCTCGCGATCATCTCGGACACGACGAGCCCCGCTCCGAAGCCCGAGACGAGGCTTCGGAACGGCAGATCGGTGATGCCCGCAAGCGGCGCGAGGAGCACCGGCATCGAAAGGTCGCGCTGTCCGAGAGTGACGCTCAAGCGATTATTCCTTGTGCACTGGGTTCCAGCTAACCCGCTCGCGTCAGGCGTTCAATTCTCGCCGCCGGTTCCGAACGCGCGAAAAAGAGCCAACGCCTAATTTTTAATCGCACGCGGCGCGGCGATTGCGTGCCTCCCGCGCAGCCCCTAGAGAAGCGCTGACCGGAAAGGAAGCGCCCCCACCATGCGTCACGCCGCCCTCATCGTCGCGGCCGGCCGCGGCACGCGGGCCGGCGGCCCGCTCCCCAAGCAATGGCAGGAGGTGGCGGGCCAGAGCGTCGCGCGCTGGACGCTGCAGGCCTTCGCCCATCTCGACGCCCGCGTTCTGGTGATCCACCCCGAGGACCGCGCCCGCGCCGAGGCCGAGGCCGCCGGCCTCGACACCCGGATCGTGCCGGGCGGCGCCGACCGCGCGGCGTCGGTGCGCGCGGGGCTCGAGGCGCTGGTCGCCGCGGCGCCCGAGGCCGTCCTGATCCACGACGTCGCCCGGCCGGCGGTGCCGCGCACCGTCATAGACGCGGTGCTCGGCGCGCTCTCCGGCGCGCCCGGCGCGGCGCCGGCGCTGCCGGTGACCGACGCGCTGTGGCGCGGCGCGGACGGCCGCGTGGCAGCCAGCGTGCCGCGCGACGGTCTTTTTCGCGCGCAGACACCGCAGGGCTTCCGCTTCCGCGCGATCCTCGATGCGCACATGGCTCATCGCGGCGCCGCCGCCGACGACGTCGAGGTGGCGCGCGCCGCCGGGCTCGACGTGGCGATCGTGCCGGGATCCGAGGACAATCTGAAAATCACCGCGCCCGGCGACTTCGCCCGCGCCGCGCGGATTCTGGAGGACAGGCATGGATATACGGCTCGGGAACGGATTTGACGTGCATCGCTTTCGCGACGGCGACGGCGTGACACTCTGCGGCGTGCACGTGCCCCACGATGCCGCGCTCGACGGGCATTCCGATGCCGACGTCGCGATGCACGCGCTGACGGACGCGATCTACGGCGCGCTGGCCGAGGGCGACATCGGAACGCACTTTCCGCCCTCCGACCCGCAATGGAAAGGCGCGGAAAGCCACGTGTTCCTGCGTCACGCGGTCGATCGCGCGGGCGCGCGCGGCTTCGCCCTGTCCAACCTCGACGTGACGATCATCTGCGAGATGCCCAAGGTCGGCCCCCATGCCGGCGCCATGCGCGCCGCGCTCGCGGGGATCACGGGCATCGACGCGTCCCGCGTGTCGGTCAAGGCGACGACCTCCGAACGCCTCGGCTTCACCGGCCGCGGCGAGGGGATCGCGGCGCTGGCCACCTGCGCGCTGGTGGCGGCATGAGCCGCGCGGTCGCAACCCTCTTCGGCGTCGGCCTCCTGCGGCCCGCGCCCGGCACGTGGGGATCGCTCGCCGCGCTGCCGCTGTTCTGGGCGCTGCACGCGATCGGGGGGATCTGGCTGACGCTCGCGGCGACCGTCGCCGTCACGCTCGGCGGCGTCGCCATCGTCCGTGCCGCGACCCAAGGCGCGGACACGGACCCACCCGAGATCGTCATCGACGAGGTCGCCGGCCAGTGGATCGCGCTCCTGCCGGTGTCCTACGGCGCGGCGTTTGCCGGTGTCGGCGTGCTCGCGCTCTGGCCCGGCTGGGTCGTGGGGTTTGCGGCATTCCGCCTCTTCGACATCCGCAAACCGTGGCTCGTCGGCCGCGCGGACCGCATGGGCGGCCCCTGGGGCGTGATGCTGGACGATGTCGTCGCCGGGATCCTCGCCGCGCTGGTGGTGATCGTCTCGGGCGCGGTCTACCACGTGGTGCTGATGTGACCGGGCACGAGGAAGCCGCCGAGGCGATCCGCCGCGCCGCCACCGACCGCGGCCTGACGGTGACGGCGGCCGAAAGCTGCACCGGCGGCATGGTCGCCGCCGCGCTCACCGACGTCGCCGGCTCCTCGGCGATCTTCGAGCGGGGCTACGTCACCTATTCGAACGCCGCGAAGTCCGAGATGCTGGGCGTGTCGCCCGACACGCTGGCGGCGCATGGCGCGGTGTCCGAACCGGTGGTCCGCGAGATGGCGCAAGGCGCGCGCGACCTCGCGCGCGCCGACATCGCCGTCGCGATCAGCGGGATCGCCGGGCCCGGCGGATCCGACACGAAGCCCGAGGGCCGGGTCTGCTTCGCGCTCGCAACCGACCGCGGCACGGATGTCGAGACGGTGGAGTTCGGCGCACTCGGCCGGGCGGCGGTGCGCGCGGCGGCGCGCGATCGCGCGCTCGCGCTCATCCGCGCCGCGCTCGAGACCTGATCCTCAGCCGTAGAGCTGTGCCGCGCGCCGTTCGAAGGCGCGCACGATTCGCTGCATCGCGTCGTTGAACACGACCCCGATGATCGAGCGCAGCATGGCGTTCTTGAACTCGAAATCGACGAAGAACGACACTTCCACGCCGCCCTCCACGTCCTTGAAATGCCAGCGACTTTCCATGTAGCGGAATGGCCCGTCGATATACTCGGTGTCGATCGTCCGGCTTTCGGGCCAGAGCGTCACCTTCGAGCCGAAGCGTTCGCGGAAGACGCGGAACGAGATCACGAGATCCGCCTGCATCACTGTGTGGTCGCCGTGATCCTCCGTGGAGCGCACGCGCGCGGCGGCGCACCAGGGCAGGAATTCGGGGTACGAACCGACATCGGCGACGAGATCGTACATCTGGTCTGCCGTATACGGCAGCACCTTCGTTTCGGAATGGGTCGTCATGGCCGGTCCGGTGATCTGCGTGACAGTGCGGGTCCATGTCGTATGGTGCGCACGGAAAATCAAGGGAATCCCATGACCACGCGACCCTATGTCATCGACGAGATGATCTCGGCCAAGTCGATCGCCGCCAAGGTCGAAAGCCTCGCGCGCGAGATCGCGTCGGAGTTCCGCGACACCGAACAGCTCGTGGTCGTCGGGCTGCTGCGCGGCTCGTTCATCTTCATCGCCGACCTCGTGCGCGAGCTGAAGCTGCCGGTCGAGGTCGATTTCCTCGAGGTCTCGTCCTACGGCAACGCGATGGAATCGAGCCGCGAGGTCCGGATCCTGAAGGATCTGCGCACCGGCGTGGAGGGGCGCGACGTTCTCGTGGTCGAGGATATCGTCGACACCGGCCACACCCTGCGACACGTGGTCAACCTGCTGCAGTCCCGCGGCCCGCGCCGCCTGCGGACCATCGCGCTTCTCGACAAGCCGTCCCGCCGGGAAACCGACATCAAGGCCGACTGGACCGGGTTCGAGATCCCCGACGAGTTCGTGGTGGGCTACGGCATCGATTACGCGCAGCGCGACCGCAACCTGCCGCATATCGGCAAGGTCCGGTTCACCGAATGAATCTGCACTGGCTCATGCGGATGCGCCGCTGGGCGCAGAATCCGCCGTCGTGGAAGATGGTGAAGTTCGTCTTCGCCATCATCGCGATCTGCGCGGCGCTTTTCTCGGTCGAACGCTATGTCGGCCTGCCCGAATGGATGAACGCGGCGCCCCGCGGACCGATGCGCCTGCCCTGACCTCAGGCCGCGGCGGGTGCCCCATCCGGCCGCAGCCGCGCGGCGCCGAGCGCCGATACCCCGAGAAAGATCGCGGCCGTCATCAGGCAGAGCCCGACCCCGCCGATCTGGTAGGTCAGCCCCGACGCGAGCGTGCCCAGAAGCCGCCCGGCGGCGTTGGCCATGTAGTAGAAGCCCACATCCATCGTCACGCGCTCGCCGCTCGTGAAGTGCAGGATCAGGTAGGAATGGAGCGACGAGTTCACCGCGAACACAGCGCCGAAGACCAGCAGCCCTGCGATCAGGGCGGCGGTTGTGACCGTGCTCTCCCCCCGGGTCCAGACGACGAGGGCGAGGATCGCAGGAATGGCGATCAGTGCCACGACCCAGCCGCGCGCCGCGGACACAAGCTCGCCCTCGGGCCGCGTGTCGGCGCGCAGCAGCTTCGGCGCCCAGGCCTGCACACCGCCATAGAGGATCGTCCAGACCGCCATGAACGTCCCGATCACGAAGAAGGCAAAGCGCGTGCCCTCCTCCGTCCCGTCCGACAACACGGCGTAGAAGTAGATCGGGATCCCGACAACGAACCATACGTCGCGCGCGCCGAAGAGGAACACCCGCGCGGCCGAGAGCCAGTTGACGTTGGCATCCTTGGAAAAGACCTCGCGGAACTTGGCCTCCTTGCGCCCCTTGGGCAGGCCGGACGGCATCTTCAGCGCGATGGCGGCAAAGATCACCGCCAACACGACCGCCATGCCGATGACCGAGGCCGTGAACCCGGCCAGGGCGAGGAGCCCGGCCCCGAGCAGGAAGCCCAGGCCCTTCACGGCGTTCTTCGACCCGGTCAGCACCGCGACCCAGCGGAAAAGTCCGCCGCGCGCCTTCGGCGCCAGGAGCTTGACCGCGCTCTTCGACGACATCTTGGCCAGGTCCTTGGCGACGCCAGACGCGCCCTGCACCGCCATCACGTAGACGACGGACATCCCCACGGCCCAGGACGGATCGAGTTGCGCGAGGGCGATCAGCGCGACGATCTGCAGCCCGAGCCCGGCATAGAGCGTCGAGGTCAGCCCGAACCGCGCCGCGATCCAGCCGGCCGACAGGTTCGTGACGATGCCCGCAAGCTCGTAGAGGATGAACAGGTAGGCCAGCTGCACCGGCGAGAAGCCGAGCGTGTGGAAATGCAGCAGCACGAGCATCCGCAACGCGCCGTCGGTCAGCATGAATGCCCAGTAGGCCGCCGTGACGGCGATGTAGGCCGAGAGGCCCTCCGGCCGGTCCTCGCGCGCCGCGTCTGTCACAGCCGGTCTCCCACCATGCGGGCGATGTCCACCAGTCGGTGCGCGTAGCCCATCTCGTTGTCGTACCACGCGTAGACCTTCACCTGCGTGCCGTTGACGACCATCGTGGACGGCGCGTCCACGATCGAGGATCGCGTGTCGTTCACGTAATCGGCCGACACCAGCGGCCGCTCCTCGAACCCGAGGATGCCGGCCAGCGGCGCGGTCTCCGCGGCCGCCTTCAGGAAGCCGTTGACCTCCTCGGCGTCTGTCGCGCGCTCCACCTCGAAGACGCAGTCGGTGATCGACGCGTTCAGAAGCGGCACGCGCACGGCGTGGCCGTTCAGCCGCCCCGTCAGCTCGGGGTAGATCTGCGTGATCGCGGTCGCGCTGCCGGTCGTCGTGGGGATCAGCGAATTGAGCGCCGAGCGGGCGCGGCGCAGGTCCTTTGCCGGCCGGTCCACCATCGTCTGCGTGTTGGTCACGTCGTGAATCGTCGTGATGCTGCCGTGCTTTATGCCGAGTTTTTCATGGATCACCTTCACCACTGGCGCGAGGCAGTTGGTGGTGCAGCTCGCGGCCGAGACGAGGTCGTGGCGCGCCGGATCGTAGATGTCGTGGTTGATCCCGAAAACGATGTTCGCCGCCTCCGCGTCCTTGACCGGCGCCGACACGACGACCTTCTTCGCGCCGCCGTCGAAATACGGGCGCGTCTTGGCCGCCGTCTTGAACACCCCGGTGCAGTCGATCACCACGTCCACCCCGTCGAGGGGCAGCCGCGCGGGATCGGTCTCCGACAGCATCGGGATGCGTGTGCCGTCGATCGTCACGCTGTTCGCGTCCGAGCCAAAGCGCGCGTTCCAGCGCCCGTGCACGGTGTCGAACTCCAGTAGATGCGCGTGCATCGCCGGATCGCCGACCGCGTCGTTCATCCAGGCGATGTCGAGCCCAGCCTCCAGCATCGGCCTCAGCGCCAGCTTGCCGATCCGGCCGAGCCCGTTCAGTGCGTATGTGGTCATACGAGATCCATACCGTGACGATGTGCAGCACAGATGACACGCGCGCCGCGCCATCCTTCGTTATTTCGGCAATTACCGAAATAACATCGCCTCTGCAAGTGCCTCAGCCGATGATCTCGAATTGGGTGACGTCGACCATGCCGCGATCGGTGATCTTGAGCGCCGGAATGACCGGCAGCGCGAGGAACGCCAGTTGCAGGAACGGCTCGTCCAGCGTGACGCCGAGCGCGCGCGCCGCCGTGCGCAGATCCGACAGCGCCGCCTGCACCTCCTCGAACGGCGCGAGCGACATCAGCCCGGCCACCGGCAGCGCGAGTTCGGCGCTGACATTGCCATCGACCGCGACAACGAAGCCGCCCTCGATTTCCGACAGGCGATTGGCGGCCACCGCCATGTCGCCGTAGTCGGCGCCGACCGCGACGATGTTGTGGTGATCGTGACAGACCGTCGCGGCGATCGCTCCGCGCGTCATGCCGAAACCGCGCACGAAGCCGGTGGCGATGTTGCCGTTGCGGCCGTGACGTTCGATCACCGCGATGCGCATCAGGTCGCGGGCGGGATCGGGCCGCTTGTCGCCGTCGACGATGGGAACGCGCTCGTCCAGGTGATCGGTCAGGATCTGACCGGGACGGATGCCGATCACGTCGGTCTCCTCCCGGTTGCCGGTGGCGCGGAACGCGTCGGCGTCCACGCGCGGCGCGCGGACGGAGTTGCGCCCCACCGGATCGAGCGGTTCGCGCGCGGCGAAGGCCGCGTCATCTGCGACGATACCGCCCGCGATCACCATCTCGACGTCGCAGGCCTCGAGCGATCCGATCACAGCGATGTCTGCCCTGTATCCCGGCGCGATCAGCCCGCGATCCTTGAGCCCGAACGCCTCGGCCGCCGACAGCGACGCGGCCCGGTAGGCGGCGAGCGGTGGCGTGCCGGCGGCGATCAGCCGGCGGATCATGTGATCGAGATGCCCTTCCTCGGCGATGTCGAGCGGGTTCCGGTCGTCGGTGCACAGGCACATGTATGGCGCGGTCCGCTCGGTCAGAAGCGGTTGCAACGCCTCCAGATCCTTCGACACGGACCCTTCGCGGATCAGCACCCGCATGCCTTTCCGGAGCTTCTCGCGCGCCTCTGCGGCGGTGGTGGCCTCATGCTCGGTGCGGATGCCGGCGGCGCAATAGGCGTTGAGATCGGTGCCCGAGAGAAGCGGGCAATGCCCGTCGATATGCCCGCCCTCGAAGGCGAGCAGCTTCTCCATCACCTGAGGATCGCGATGGATCACCCCGGGATAATTCATGAACTCCGCCAGACCGATCCCCGAGGGATGGTGCCGCAGCGGCTCGAGGTCGGACGCCGACAGGTCCGCGCCCGCGGTCTCCATGTGCGTCGAGGGCACGCAGGACGACAGTTGCACGCGCAGATCCATCACCGTGCGCTCGGACGCGCGCTGGAAGTAGCGGATGCCGTCCGCACCGATCACGTTGGCGATCTCGTGCGGGTCGCAGATCGCCGTCGTGATCCCGCGCGGACACACGCAGCGATCGAACTCAAGCGGCGTCACGAGCGAGCTTTCGACATGAAGATGCGTGTCGATGAATCCCGGCACGAGAAGGCGCCCCGTCAGGTCGATGACCTGCCGCCCCTCGTAGGCCGCGCCGGTTCCGACGATCCGGTCGCCGCAGATCGCCACGTCGCCCTCGATCTCGTCCCCGGTCACGAGGTCGAGCACGCGCGCCCCGCGCAGGACGAGGTCCGCGGGGACCTCGCCGCGGGCGGCGGCGATGCGGGTGGCAAGATCGGTCATGGCGGTCCTCCTGTCGGCATTGCCCCAGAGGACCGCGTTCGGCGGCGAAAGGAAAGGTGTCGCGGTCGGACGACGGCACATGTGGAAAGGGGCGCTCCGAAGAGCGCCCCTTTCACGACATGCCGGTCAGGACCGGCCGTCCCGTGCGAGATAGGACGGCTCGCGCCCCTGGTTGGCATGCATGTCACTCTTGCGCGTTGCACGTCCCGTCACGGCCACGATGAGGACCGCGACGAGGAACAACGCGCCGAGCCCTATGACAAAGACGTCAGTGAACATGCGCTCGGTTCCTCGTATGGTTTGCAGTCATAACCATGGCCGAGCCGTCAGGTTCCCGCAGGACAGCCATGACGTGAGGGCGTGTCCCTGCGGACACAGCGGCGCCTTGCCGGGATCAGCCCGGCGCCGAGCCGGCAAGGGCGTTGTCGCGGGCTTCGGCCTCCGCCGCGGCCAGTTGGCCGCCCGCGGTGCCCCGCGCCCGGGCCGCCTCGATCAGCGCGCGAAAGATGCGGCGATGCGCCCGGCGGTAGAAGATGTGCTCGGGGTGCCACTGAACGCCGAGCGCGAACGGGTCGCGCACGCGCTCCACCGCCTGGATCATGCCGCCGGAATCGCGCGCGGCGACCCGAAGCTCGGACCCCAGCCGCTTGACCGCCTGCGTGTGCAGCGCGTTGACCTGCAGGCAATGCGCGCCGGTCGTGCGCGCCAGCAGGCTGTCCTCGGTCACGTCCACGCGCTTGCGCGGCAGGATCGTGCGCAGGTAACGCGAGTCGTAGACCTCATAGGCTTCCTGGTGCAGGTCGCCGCCCAGCACCACGTTCAGCATCTGCGCCCCGCGGCAGATCCCGAGGACCGGCAGGTTCCGATCGAAGGCCTGCCGGATCACCTCCTGCTCCAGCGCGTCGCGGTCGGGATCGAGTCGCACGCCCAGCCGGACCTCGCCGCCATAGAGCTGCGGCGCGATGTCGTCGCCGCCGCCGATGACCACCGCGTCGACCTTGTCCAGATCGACCTCGCGGCCGGCGCGCCACTTGATCGCGCGGCCGCCGGCCAGCCGGATATTCAGCCACATCAGCGGGAAGATGCGCCAACCGGACCGGCGCGACACGGTCACTCCGACGATCGGACGGCTCATGCGACGTCTCCGAGGCGCGCCGCCACCTTGCGGGTCCAGTCTCCGCGCACCGAGGTCAGGGAGTCGCGGTGGGCGCGCCATTCGCGCGCGAGCTCGCGCACGAGCCCGGAATCCTCCGCGATCCGCTCGATCCGCACCCAACGGTTCCACTCGAGCGCCAGCGACCAGTCGGGCTCGTCGATGCGGCAATCGGGCAATCGGTAATGAAAGGTCGGACGCGCCGCGATCGAGGACAGGTCGAGCTTTTGCGCCACCCGGTCGCGATCGATGTGCGCGAAGAGGCACAGCATGTCGAGCCCGTGGTTCCGCGACGGCGCGCGCTCCAGGTAGAGATCGATCAGCGCCGCCATGTCCGGGATCACGCCCTTGGCCAGCCCGTCGAGCAGCGCTCTTGGATACGGGTCGACGAACGGCAGCGCCCGGCGGGCGATGTCGATCTCCATCTCGCGGCGCAGCGCGTCCTCGCAGAAGGCGTAGGCACTGAGGACGGGCTGCACGTCCGACAGGTCGGTCGACACGACCTCCGGGTTGAAATGAACCCCGTAGCCGGCAAAGAGCCCCGAGGCCGTCCCTGTGGCGCCGGCGGCGTGCAGCGCGCCCAGAAGCCGGTCGAGCGCCGCGATGTCGGCGGGCGCGATCGGGCTGGTGACGATTTCGACCGGCACAACGGTGCGTGCGACCGAATGCAGGCTTTCGCCTAGCCAGCCCTCGGGCCGCTTCAGGAGCGCCGTGTCGAGGTAGATCTCGAGGTCGCCGGCCGCGCTCCCCTGGACGACAAATCCCTTCTCGCCGCCAAGCCCGATCTCTCCTCCGAGCGTGTCGGCGGCGATTTCGGCGACCCGGCGCTCCTCGAGGCCGCCGAGCTCGATCTCGACGCCGACGCGCCGCGGCGTGCCCTCTCGGGTATCCGGCCGCGGCAGCTCCGCGATCTTGGGAGGGGTCCGGTCCGGCATCAGAAATCGACCACTTCGGGTTTGAAGTCGGACAGACGGAACAGGACCCGGACGCGATAGCGCCCGTCGACGCTTCCCTGTTCGAGCGCGCCGCCCAGCTGCGTGGCGAAGGCCTGGATCAACCGGTTGCCGAGCCCGGTGCGATCCGCGTCGTCCGCCAGCGGCATGTCTCCACAGCTGTTGACCACCTCCAGCGCCACGCCGCGCTCGGGCCCGTCGCGCTTCAGGTCGACATGAAGCCGATAGACCCCGTCGGCGTCCGGCTGCATGTACTTGCCCGCATTGGTCAGCGCCTCGGCCACGAGCAGCGACATGGGCACGGCCTGGTCCGGGTAGACCTCGATCTCGGCAAGGCTCTTGGTGACTTCCACCGTCACGTTGCTGTCGCGCGAGACGATGTTCATCTGCTCGATCAGCTCCGACAGCAGCTGCGCCGCGTTGACGTGGCCCAGGTCGCCGGTCTGGTAGAGATTGCGATGGATCGTCGCGAGCCCGCGGATGCGCTCCTGCAGACGCTGCAGGACGCGCCGCGTTTCCTCGCTGTCGCTCTGCCGGATCTGCATGTTCATGATCGACGAGATGAGCTGGAGATTGTTCTTCACCCGGTGGTGAACCTCCTTCAGCAGGATCGTCTTCTCGCGCAGCGTGTTCTCGAGCTGCGCCTCGTCCTGCATGATCGAGTCGGCCATGTGCAGGAAGTCGTTCTCCATGTCCCGCAGCTCCAGCGCCATGTCGGCCGAGGCGATCTGCCCTGGCACGCGCCGGTCGCGGGCGAAACTGCGCATCTGGTGACGCAGCGTCCGGATGTGGCGGATCACGAGACGGTTCACCGCGAGGTAGGCAACGATCACGCTTGCCACCCACATCACCAGCGGCAGCGACCGCGCCAGCCCGCCTGTGCCGAGCGTCGTCGCCGCCGAACTGTTCTGGGGCCACACCGACAACGCGTAGACGAGATCCGGAACGACCGGCGTGAACGCGAAGATCCTTTCCTCGCCATCCGCACTCCGCGCGAGAAAACTGTGCTCGGACCCCCCGGCGAGCGCCGCGAGATCCATCTGCGTCGGCAACAGCTCCTGCGCCTGATCGTAGCCAAGACCGGTCGTCAGGATCTGACCGGTGCGGCTGAACGTCAGCAGTTCGAGGTAATCCTCACCGCTCGGCCGGCTCGGGCGGAAGAACTCGACCGGGATCGAGATCGCCACGTGCCCCTGCAGCACGCCATCGGTCGAAAACGGCTCGGTCACGACGACGACCGGACCGGGGCTGACCGACGGGTCGTCGACGCGGATCACCGCCGGGAACGGCTCCTGAACGGCGTCTGTGATCCGCGGAAACCGGTCGAGGCTGATATCGCTGCCGGCCGAGGAACACCGGACGCGCCCGCTTTTCAGCAGGACGCCCACAAAGGTGTAGTTCTGGCTCGATCCACGGAAATCCGACAGGTACAGATCGCAGGTTTCGGTATCCGTGCCGACGATCCCGTCCGTCGCGCCGATTGCCTGCGCGGCGCCGAGCGCGCGCAGAACGTTGCGCCGCTCCGACGTGGCCGCGTTTTCGGTGATGCCGGTGACGCTAAGCTGCGCGCGGGCCCGGGTCTCCTCCTCGAGCTTCGCTGTCTGCCAGTACGCCACGATTCCCAGCGGCACGAGCGCGATGGTCAGGAACCCGATGATACGGGCGCCGAGCCCGCTTGGGACCGGACGCGGACCAGTCGCGCCGATCATGACTTATCCTGCTGCGGAGGATCGGTTGCCCGCGACCACCGCCATCGTTGCGCTGTCGGTCATTTCCAGCGCCTCGTCATCGGTCAGGTGCATCAGCTGCGCAAGTCGCGAGCGTGCGCGGTTCGTCCGGCTCTTGATCGTGCCGACGGCAACGCCACACATGTCCGCCGCTTCCTCGTAGGAAAAGCCGGACGCGCCCACGAGAACCAGCGCCTCGCGCTGTTCGTCATTCAGCTGTGCGAAGGCGCGGCGGAAATCCGAAAGCTGCAGGCGCCCGTCATGGGCCGGCTTTTCGGACAGACCCTCGGTCATCAGGCCGTCGCTGTCCGACACTTCCCGCCCGGCCTTTCGCCGGTTGGAATAGTAGGTGTTGCGCAGGATCGTGAAGAGCCAAGCCCGCATGTTCGTCCCGGGCTCGAACGTATGGATCTTTGTCCACGCCTTTACGAGGCTGTCCTGCACCATGTCGTCGGCGAGGGAAGAATTGCGCGTCAGGCTGAGCGCGAAGGCACGCATCGCCGGCAGGTGCTGAACGATTTCGTCGCGAGGATCCGCATTCATTTGCTGCGCCTGCTTTCCGGCTCCGCGGAAACGCCGTTGAGTTGACCCGCGTCACCCTGCTCCTGTTCCTTCAGCTGCTCCAGCAGCGTGAGGAACCGATCGGGCACGTCTTCCTTGAGCATGTCCTGATACACACGCTTGAGATTATCATCTATCACTTGCGCTTGCTTCGTCTTGTCCCGGGGCTGAGCCATCATTTTCCTTACACGCGCCTGCCATCACTCTGTAACCTGAACTCGGGAACCAACTGCACGCGGGAGCGTTCGGTTCCCAACAAAGTTTTCAAGGGACGTATCCATGACACAAGCCGACCTGAGCAGCGAAATCGGTGCCGCGCTTCCCTACCTGCGCCGGTACGCCCGCGCTCTCACCGGGTCGCAGACGACCGGGGACAAATACGCCGCCGCCACACTCGAGGCGGTTCTCGCGGACAGAACGATGGTGGCCGAAGCGAGTTCCGGCAAGGCGGGACTTTTCCAGGTCTTCCATGGCATCTGGATCACCACCGGGGCACCCGTCACCGAGGACGACACCGGTCCGCGCGCCGCGGCGCAACGCCATCTCGCCAAGCTGACCACCAACAGCCGCGAAGCGCTGCTGCTGCACACCATCGAGGAATTCTCGATGGCCGAGGTGGGCGAGATCATGCAGACCGGCGCCGACGAGGCCGAGACGCTCATCGACACCGCCCGGCGCGAGATGGCCGACGGCATGTCGGGTCGCGTGCTCATCATCGAGGACGAGGCGATCATCGCCATGGATCTCGAGAGCATCGTGGCCGATCTGGGCCATCGGGTCACCGGCGTGGCCCGCACCCGCGACGGCGCGATCAAGCTCGCGCATCAGGAGGCACCCGACCTTATCCTCGCGGACATTCAGCTTGCGGACAATTCGTCGGGCGTCGATGCGGTCAACGACATTCTCGGGCAACTGGGCGAACGGCCGGTGATCTTCATTACCGCGTTCCCCGAGCGGCTGCTGACCGGCGACAAGCCCGAGCCTGCCTTCCTGATCTCGAAGCCCTACTCGGAAGAGCAGGTGCGCTCGGCAATCAGCCAGGCGATGTTCTTCTCCTCGACGGAGACGCTGCGCGCCTGAAATCGCGGCCCGCGCGACTGACACCGACGCCCCGCCGGTCCGCCGGCGGGGCGTCGTCGTTTCCGCCCTTGCCCCTCGCGGTCACAGGGCGCATGACTGAGGCCCGGCCGGGCCCGCACTTCGGGTCCGATGCCCATCCCGACCGGAGAGCCGCCGTGCCCCGCCTCGCCCTCGCCCTCGCGATCATCGCCGCCGCCGCCCCCGTCTCGGCGCAGGAGGCGCCCGCCCGCGCGGAGGTCGCGCAGATCCTGTCGGTGCTGGCCGACATGGGGTGCGAGGTCGCACCGAACGATATCGAGCGTACCGCACAGGGCTTCGCGATCCACGATGCACTGTGCTCCGACGGGCGCTACGAGATCGCGCTCGACCGCGAGTTCGGTGTCATCAACCGCCAGCGGAAGTGAGCGCGCCGCGCCGGCTCACGCCAGCGACGGCAGCCAGAGCACGATCCCCGGAAACGCCACGAGCAGCGAGATCGTCACCGCGTCGGCTATGAAGAACGGCGTGACCCCGCGGAACACGTCCTGCACCGAAAGATCCGGACGAACGCCCGCGACGACGAAGCAGTTGAGCCCGATCGGCGGCGTGATGAGGCAGAACTCGGCCATCTTGACCACGAGAATGCCGAACCAGATCGCGCACATCGTGCCGTTCATGCCGAAGGCCGATTGCTCGGCGCTCACGAACTCGCCGCCGTTCAGCGCCATCACCGCGGGATAGACCACCGGCAGCGTCAGAAGCAGCATCCCGATCGCGTCCATGAACATGCCGAGCACCGCGTAGGCCAGCAGGATGCACACCAGGATGAGAAGCGGCGGATAGTCGAGCGACGTGATCCAGTTCGAGAACGCGTCGGGCAGCTGCGCGAACCCCAGGAAGCGCACGTAGATCAGCACGCCCCAGATGATCGAGAAGATCATGATCGACAGCTTGGCCGTCTCGATCAGCGCGTCCTTCAGCTCGCCCCACCGCATCCCGCGCCAGAGCGCCATGCAGAACACGATGAACGCGCCGATCGCACCGCCCTCGGTCGGCGTGCCCCACGCATCGCCACCGAACGGGTTGTAGACGAAGAAGATGATGATGACGACGACCGCCACGATCGGCAGCGCCGGCGGCAGCGCCACCAGCCGCTCGCGCCACGTGAAGCCCGACACCGGCGGTCCGAAGCCGCGGATCGTCAGCGCCAGCCCGATGATGAGCGCACCGTAGACGAAGGCCGAGAACACCCCCGGAAGGAACCCCGCCAGCAGAAGCTTGCCCACGTCCTGCTCGACGATGATCGCGTAGATCACGAGGATCGCCGAGGGCGGGATCAGGCTGGCCAGCGTTCCGCCCGCGGCCACGACGCCCGCGGCAAACCGCTTGTCGTAGCCGACCTTCAGCATCTCGGGGATGGCGATCCGCGCGAACACCGCCGCCGTCGCCACGCTCGCGCCCGACACCGCGGCAAAGCCCGCGGTCGCGAACACGGTCGACACCGCCAGACCGCCCGGCACCCACGCGATCCAGCGCTTCGCCGCTTCGAACAGCGCCCGCGTCAGCCCCGCGTAGTAGGCGAGGTACCCGATCAGGATGAAGGTCGGAATGAGCGACAGGGCCTGGCTCGACACCTTGGAATGGGGCACCTGCCCCGCGGTCTGGACCGCGACCGACAGCGCCCAGCCGAATTCCTCGGCGGCGTAGTCCTTGCGCACCCAGAAGATCCAGACAAGCCCGAGGAGCCCGGCCAGGCCCGCGGCAAAGGCCACGCGCATGCCGAGCACGACCATGACGAGAAGCCCGCCAGTGACCCACAGCCCGATCTCGATCGGTTCCATCAGTCCCGGCCCTCCACCTGCCGCGCCTCGGCCGCCGCGATCTCGGCCGCGGACTGCACCAACGGCACCGCGACCGGCGACTCGAGCCCGAGCACGAACGCCCGGCCGTAGCCCCAGAGTTGCAGCACCAGCCGCACGCACATGACGGCGAAGGCGATCGGCACCACGAGCTTGGCCGGCCAGATCGGCAGGCCGATGTCGATCGAGCTGTCACGGCTCCACATCGGGGCGCCGAAATCGAAGCTGCGGTCGAAATGCGCCCAGGAGCCCCAGACCAGCGCCACCATCAGCACGAGGATCAGGAAGGTCGTGATCCACTCGGCGAGCCACAGCGCCCGGCCGCGCAGCGCGCCGACGACGATGTCCATGCGGATATGGCCCCCCTGCCGCTGGACATACGAAATTCCGAGGATCGCGATCAGCGGCATGAAAGCCTCGATCCAGTCGACATAGCCGGGCAGCGGCTCGTTGAAGCCGTTGCGGCCCGTGACCGACACGACGGCGAGCACCATCAGCCCAAAGGCGAAGACGCCCGAGATCAGGGCAAGGACGCGCTCGGCCCGCGCCAGCCGCCGATCGAGGCGGCTGAGCAGGCTGTCGTCCTCGAGGACGGCAGCGGCTCCGGCCATGGAGATCCTTTCGCGAGGGGCGGCGTCCGGGCAGGCGCGCAGGCCCGCCCGGAAGCGGAACGGACGGGTCGGCGGATCAGTTCGTGCCGCGCTGCTCGTTCAACGTCGACTTCACGAGGTCGAACAGTTCCTGCGCCGGCAGGCCCTGCCCGCTCATTTCCTCGATCCAGGCCTGTTGGATCGGGGCGCCGCCGACCTCCTCGAACTGCGCGAGCTGCTCTTCGGAGATCATCACCTTCTCGACGCCGCGCTCCTCGAGCACGCTGTCCCAGCGCGCGAGCAGCTCGCCGTAATTGGCGAGGTAGTGGTCGATCGCCTCGGGCACGGAACTGTCGAGCGCCGCGCGCTCGTCCTCGGACAGCGACTCGTAGGCGTCGATATTGACCACGACCGGGCAGTTCACCGTCCCGGGGTTGAGGTTCGCGGTCCACCAGTCGGCCTCGTTGATGGTGCCGAAGGACAGGTGCGCGTGCTGGGCGAAGGCCACGGTGTCGACGACCCCGCCCTCCATCGCCTGGTAGGCCTCGGACGAGGTGACCGACGTCGGCACCGCGCCCACGGCGCGGAACGCCTCGCCCAGGCCGCCGGTCGCCCGGACCCGCATCCCGTCGAAGTCCGCCAGTTCGTCGCGCGGCTCGCCGGTGCCGACGATGTTGTATTGCGGCATCGGCGACGTCATCAGCATCTTGGCGTTCCACTGCGCCATCTCTTCGGTCACCGCGGGGTGATCGTAGACGGCGTGACTGACCGCGGTCTCCTCCTCGAGCGTCGAGACCCCCATGAAGGGCAGTTCCAGCACCGTGATCGCGCGGTTCTTGTCCGGATGGTAGCCGGCACAGAACTGCGCCATCTCGAACGCGCCGATCGAGATCCCGTCGAGGTTCTCGCGGTTGTTCGACAGCCCGCCATACGAAATGTTCATCGTGAATTCGCCGTCCGTCTTCTCCTCGACCAGCTCGGCGAGCTTGTGCACGTGCTCGGTGAAGGCGCGGCGCTTGCCCCAGAGCGAGACGTTCCATTCCGTCGCCATCGCCTCGCCGGCGAAGCTGATGGCGAGCGCGGAGACGACCAGGCGGCCGGTGATGCGTCGTGTCATTGCGATGTCCTCCCTGTGGTGCGGGCTCTGCGGCGCCGCTGCCGATCAGCCTACGGGCTCGGACCCGAAGCGCAAGCGTCGAGTCGCGACAGGCCTCGCGCGCGCTCCGATACCGCCCCGCGCGACCCGCTGCGGGCCAGGCGCGGCGCTGTCGGCGCCCACGCTTGCGACGCAACGTCACGCCAGGGCCTGCGGCGGCGCGGTCGGCGCTTCGGGCCTGATTGCGCTAAACACCCGTATTTCCATGTGATTACGGATTGGGCGGTTAACGAACTTTACAACACGCTGACGTCCGCGGAAAACAATTTACAGAAAAACCATTTCGATTGAGTGACTTATTTCATTGTTTTCGCCGATCGCTATGCTTTGCGCAAAATCGGAGGAGGAGGCCTCCGATCCGGCGATGAGGAGGACCGGTCCATGAACGATCATGCCAAGACCTTCACCCCCAGCGATGCGACCGTGTCGCGGGCGCATGTGGATCATGCGCGGTACGCGGAGATGTACGCGCGTTCTGTGGAGGATCCCGAGGGGTTCTGGGCCGAGGAGGCGAAGCGTCTCGACTGGCGCCGGGCGCCGACGAGGATCAAGGACGTGGACTTCACCCACGGGTCGGTGTCGATCAAGTGGTTCGAGGACGGCACGCTGAACGTGGCCGAGAACTGCGTCGACCGCCATCTCGCCACCCGCGCCGAGCAGACCGCGATCCTGTGGGAGCCCGACGATCCCGAGGAGCCGGCGCAGGCGATCACCTACCGCGAGCTGCACGAGAACGTCTGCCGCATGGCCAACGTGCTCAAGGACCACGGCGTCGGCCGCGGCGACCGCGTGGTGCTCTACCTGCCGATGATCCCCGAGGCCGCCTACGCGATGCTGGCCTGCGCGCGGATCGGCGCCATCCACTCGGTCGTCTTCGCCGGCTTCTCGCCCGACGCGCTCGGCCAGCGGATCAACGGCTGCGGCGCCAAGGTCGTCATCACCGCCGACGAGGCGCCGCGCGGCGGCCGCAAGACCGCGCTCAAGTCGAACACCGACAAGGCGCTGATCCACTGCGACGACCGGGTGAAGTGCCTGGTGGTCAAGCGCACCGGCGGCCAGACCACCTGGACCGGCCAGGACGTCGACCTCACCGCGGCGATGCGGGACGCCGCCACCGACTGCCCGGCCGAGGAGATGGGCGCGGAGGATCCGCTCTTCATCCTCTACACCTCCGGCTCGACCGGCCAGCCCAAGGGCGTGGTGCACACCTCCGGCGGCTACCTCGTCTACGCCGCGATGACCCACGAGATCACCTTCGACGTCCATGACGGCGACATCTACTGGTGCACCGCCGATGTCGGCTGGGTCACCGGGCACAGCTACATCGTCTACGGCCCCCTCGCCAACGGCTCGACCACGCTGATGTTCGAGGGCGGGCCCACCTGGCCCGACGCCTCCCGCTTCTGGCAGGTCTGCGAAAAGCACGCCGTCACCCAGTTCTACACCGCGCCGACGGCGATCCGCGCGCTGATGGGCCAGGGCGACGCCTACGTGACCGGCTCGGACCTGTCGTCGCTGCGCATCCTCGGCACGGTGGGCGAGCCGATCAACCCCGAGGCCTGGGCGTGGTACAACGACGTGGTCGGCCAGAACCGCTGCCCGATCGTCGACACCTACTGGCAGACCGAGACCGGCGGGCACCTGATCACGCCCCTGCCCGGCGCCCACGCCACCAAGCCCGGCGCGGCGATGCAGCCGTTCTTCGGCGTGCGCCCGGTGGTGCTCGAGCCCGAGAGCGGCAAGGAGATCGACGACACCGAGGCCTCGGGCGTGCTCGCCTTCGCCGACAGCTGGCCGGGGCAGATGCGCACCGTCTGGGGCGATCACGAGCGCTTCGAGAACACCTACTTCCAGCAGTACAAGGGCTACTACTTCTCGGGCGACGGCTGCCGCCGCGACGCCGACGGCGACTACTGGATCACCGGGCGCGTCGACGACGTCATCAACGTCTCGGGCCACCGCATGGGCACCGCCGAGGTCGAGAGCGCCCTCGTCGCCCACGAGAAGGTCGCCGAGGCCGCGGTCGTGGGCTACCCCCACGACGTCAAGGGCCAGGGCATCTATTGCTACGTCACCCTGATGACCGGGGTCGAGGCCTCCGACGAGCTCAAGAAAGAGCTCCAGACCTGGGTGCGCCAGGAGATCGGCCCGATCGCCAAACCCGACCTCATCCAGTGGGCCCCCGGCCTGCCCAAGACCCGGTCCGGCAAGATCATGCGCCGCATCCTGCGCAAGATCGCCGAAAACGACTACGGATCCCTCGGCGACACATCGACGCTCGCCGACCCCGCCGTCGTCGACGACCTCATCGAAAACCGGCAGAACAAGGGGTGAGGGCGATGGACGGGCAAAGTCAGGTCTCCGCGACGACACCGGTCTTTCTCCTGCTCGGCCCCCCGGGCGCCGGCAAGGGCACGCAGGCGCGGATGCTGCAGGAGCGCTTCGGCCTCGTGCAGCTCTCGACCGGTGACCTTCTGCGCGAGGCGGTCCGCGCCGGCACCCCCGCCGGCCGCGCCGCCGAGGAGGTCATGGCGCGCGGCGATCTGGTGTCGGACGGCATCGTGGTCGCGATCCTGCGAGACCGGCTCACGCAGCCCGACACCCGCGCGGGCGTCATCCTCGACGGTTTTCCGCGCACCACCGCGCAGGCCGAGGCGCTGGACGGGCTCCTCGCCGAGCGCGGCGAGCGGATCGACGCCGCGATCAGCCTCGACGTCGACGACACCCGGATGGTCGAGCGGATCTCCGGGCGCTTCACCTGCGCCGGCTGCGGCGAAGGCTACCACGAGACGTTCAAGCCGACCGCCGCGCCCGAGACCTGCGACAAGTGCGGCGGCACCGAGATGATCCGGCGCGCCGACGACACCGCCGAGACGGTGGCGACCCGCCTCGCGGCCTACCACGCGCAGACCGCGCCGCTCATCGCCCATTACGACGCGCAGGACGCGCTGGTGCGGATCAACGCGATGGGCTCCATCGGCGAGATCGGCGACCGTCTCGCGGCGGTGATCCGCGCGGCGCGGCACTGACACGACGACCCGGCGGGGCGCGGAGCGACCGCGGCCCGTCGACACGGAGGAACGGGCCGTCACCGGCCCGGACAGTTTCACAGGAGGAGGACCCGCAGCTCATGGCGGATCAGACACAGCACGCGTCCCGCGCGACGTCCGACGGGGTGGCCTACTGGAAGGCCAACATCCGTCTCATCATCGGCTCTCTCATCATATGGGCGCTCGTGAGCTTCGGCTTCGGCATCCTGTTGCGCCCGGCCCTGTCGGGCATCGGCATCGGCGGCACCGACCTGGGCTTCTGGTTCGCACAGCAGGGATCGATCATCGTCTTCCTGGCGCTGATCTTCTTCTACGCGTGGCGGATGAACAGCCTCGATCGCAAATTCGGCGTGGACGAGGAGTAACCCGCCATGGACCAGACGATCATCAACATCATCTTCGTGGGCGCGTCCTTCGCGCTCTATATCGGGATCGCCATCTGGGCGCGCGCCGGCTCCACCAGCGAGTTCTACGCCGCAGGCCGCGGCGTGCATCCCGTCACCAACGGCATGGCGACGGCGGCGGACTGGATGTCGGCGGCCTCGTTCATCTCGATGGCCGGCCTGATCGCCTTCACCGGCTACGACAACTCCACCTACCTCATGGGCTGGACCGGCGGCTACGTTCTGCTCGCGCTCCTGCTCGCGCCCTACCTGCGCAAGTTCGGCAAGTACACGGTGTCCGAGTTCATCGGCGACCGGTTCTACAGCCCGACCGCGCGGCTCGTCGCGGTGATCTGCCTCATCGTCGCCTCGGTGACCTACGTGATCGGGCAGATGACCGGCGTCGGCGTGGCCTTCGGCCGCTTCCTCGAGGTGGACAGCACCACCGGCCTGCTGCTCGGCGCGGTCATCGTGTTCGCCTACGCGGTGTTCGGCGGCATGAAGGGCGTGACCTACACGCAGGTGGCGCAGTACGTCGTGCTGATCTTCGCCTACACCATCCCGGCGATCTTCATCTCGCTGCAGCTGACCGGCAACCCGATCCCGGCCCTCGGTCTCTTCGGCGAGCATCAGGGCTCCGGCGAGCCGCTGCTCGCGCGTCTCGACCAGGTGGTGACGGATCTCGGCTTCAACGAGTACACCGCGCACAATGGCGACACGTTCAACATGCTGCTGTTCACGCTGTCGCTGATGATCGGCACCGCGGGTCTGCCGCACGTCATCATGCGCTTCTTCACCGTGCCGCGCGTGGCCGACGCACGCTGGTCCGCGGGCTGGGCGCTGGTGTTCATCTCGCTTCTGTACTTCACCGCCCCGGCGGTTGGCGCGATGGCGCGGCTCAACATCACCGAACTGTTCTGGCCGAACGGCACGGACGGCGAGGCGGTGGCGATCGAGACGATCGAGAGCGATCCGGCCTATGACTGGATGCCGACCTGGCAGCAGACCGGCCTTCTGGGCTGGGAAGACAAGAACGGCGACGGCCGGATCCAGTACTACAACGACGGCGATGCCGACATGCAGGCGCGCGCCGAGGAAGCCGGTTGGGAAGGCAACGAGCTGACCAACTTCAACAACGACATCCTCGTGCTCGCCAACCCCGAGATCGCCAACCTGCCCGGCTGGGTCATCGGCCTCGTGGCCGCAGGCGGGATCGCGGCGGCGCTGTCGACGGCGGCGGGCCTGTTGCTCGCGATCTCCTCGGCGGTCAGCCACGACCTCGTGAAGGGGGCGATCAACCCCGGCATCTCGGAGAAGGGTGAGCTTCTGACCGCCCGGATCGCGATGGCGGTGTCGATCGCGATCGCCACGTGGCTCGGGCTCAATCCGCCGGGCTTCGCGGCGCAGACGGTGGCGCTGGCCTTCGGCCTCGCGGCGTCGTCGATCTTCCCGGCGCTGATGATGGGAATCTTCTCGACGAAGATCAACAACAGCGGCGCCGTGGCGGGCATGCTCGCAGGTCTCGGCACCACGCTGATCTACATCTTCCTGCACAAGGGCTGGTTCTTCATCCCCGACACCAACATGTTCACCGATGCGGACCCGATGATCGGCACGATCAAGTCGACCTCGTTCGGCGCGGTCGGCGCGGCGATCAACTTCGCGGTGGCCTACATCGTGGCGTCGATGACCAAGCCGGTGCCGGACGACATCAAGGACCTGGTGGAAAGCGTGCGCGTGCCGCGCGGCGCCGGAACCGCCCAGTCCCACTGACCCCGGCGGCGGGCGGCGCATGACGCCGCCCCTGCCACGGCGGCGCATGACGCCGCCCCTGCCACGGCGGCGCATGACGCCGCCCCTGCCACGGCGGCGCATGACGCCGCCCCTGCCCCGGCGGCGCCAGCCGCCCCTGCCCCTGCGGCGCGTGACGCCGCCCCTTGTTCCGGCCCGTCCGCGACACCTCGCGGGCGGGCCATCCATCCACCGGAGACCCGGCCATGGCGCTCGATCCCGACGCTCTCGTCGATTTCCTCTCGGCGATGGATCCCTACGCGGCCCTGACGCCCGAGGCGCGCCGCGCGCTCGCCCACAGGTTCCGCCAGCAGGACGTGGCCGCCGGCCACCCCGTCTACACCTTCGGCGATCGGCTCGACGGGCTCTACATCGTCGTCACCGGAGAGATCGAGGTGCGCGACGAACACGGCGCGCAGATCTCCCTGCTCGGTCCCCGCAACTCCTTCGGCGAACGCGGGCTCGGCCGCGACGGCCTCGCCGCGACCACGGCCACCGCGCGCAGCGACGCCACGCTGCTCGTCCTGCCGGCCGCCGAATATCACGACCTCGTCGCCGCGCACGACCACGTGCGCCGCTTCTTCGACCGCCGCCGCCAGGCCCGGCCCGAGGGCAACGACCTCGCAACCAGCCGGGTCGAGACCCTGATGGCGCGGTCCCCGCTCACCTGCCCGCCCGACGCCACTGCGCAGGACGCGGCACGCCGGATGCGCGCGGCAGGCGTCTCCTCGATCTGCGTGACCGAGGGCGACCGGCTTGCCGGGATCGTCACCCTGCGCGACGTGTCGGGCAAGATCGTCGCCGAGGGCCGATCGCTCGACACGCCGCTGTCGGACATCATGACCCGCGACCCGGTCACGCTCGAACCGTCGGCGCTCGGCTCGGACGTCCTTCACGCGATGATGGAGCACGGCATCGGCCACCTCCCGATCTGCGTCGCCGGGCGGCTCGTCGGGATCGTCACCCAGACCGATCTGACCCGCTACCAGGCGGTCACGTCGGCCGACCTCGTGGGCGAGGTGGCGACCGCCGACACCGCCGAGGAGATGGCGCGCGTCACCGCGCGGATCCCGCAACTGCTGTCGCAGCTCGTCGCCGCCGGCAACCGCCACGAGGTGACCACCCGGCTCGTGACCGACATCGCCGACGCCGCGACGCGCCGCCTGCTCGCGCTGGCCGAGGCCGAGTTCGGGCCGCCCCCGGTGCCCTATCTCTGGCTCGCCTGCGGCAGCCAGGGCCGGCAGGAACAGACCGGCGTCTCCGACCAGGACAACTGCCTGATCCTCGACGACGCGGCGACCGAGACCGATTTCGGATATTTCGACAGGCTGGCGCGGTTCGTGTCGGACGGGCTGCACACCTGCGGCTACGTCTACTGCCCCGGCGACATGATGGCGACCAACCCGCGCTGGCGGCAGCCATTGCGCGTCTGGCGCGACTACTTCCGCACGTGGATCTCCCGGCCCGACCCCGAGGCGCAGATGCTGGCGTCGGTGATGTTCGATCTTCGCGCCATCGGCGGCACGCGGTCACTGTTTGACGACCTGCGCGAGGAGACGCTCGCAAAGGCGCAGAAGAACTCGATCTTCGTGTCCCACATGATCGCCAACTCGCTCAAGCACACGCCGCCCCTCGGCCTCATCCGGGGCTTCGCGCTGATCCGCTCGGGCGAGCACAAGAACACGCTGGACCTCAAGCATTCTGGCGTAGTGCCGGTGACCGATCTCGGCCGCGTCTATGCGCTGCAGGGCCGGCTCCTGCCGGTGAACACGCGCGCGCGGCTCGCCGCGGCGCGCAGCGCGGGCGTCATCTCCGAGCGCGGCGGGCAGGATCTGCTCGATGCCTATGACCACATCGCCGAGACGCGCCTGAACCACCAGGCCCGGCAGGTGCGGCGCGGCGAGGCGCCGGACAATTTCCTTGCGCCGGCCGAGCTGTCGGATTTTGATCGCGCGCACCTGCGCGACGCCTTCGTGGTGGTCAAGGGCATGCAGTCCTCGGTCGGCCACGGACGCGGGATGCTGAGCTGAGTTTCGGGGAGGAAACGGCATGGTCTTCGAACTCGTCGCGGTGGTCCTCGCCGGGGTGGCGGGCGCCGGCCTGATGCTCCTGGCGAGCAGGCTTCTCGGGGAACGCGTGCCGCGCTGGCTCGTGCCGGTCGCTGCCGGGGGCGCAATGCTGGCCGCGGCGATCTCGAACGAATACGGCTGGTACGACCGCACGCGCGGCAGCCTGCCCGACGGCATGGTCGTGGCCAGCGCAGTCGAGGGCCGGCACTGGTGGCGTCCGTGGACCTACGCCGTGCCGATGGTGGAACGCTTCGTCGTCGTCGACGCGGCGGGCCTCCGCGCCAACGCGCAGGATGAGGGGCTCTACCTCGCCGATCTCTATTTCTTCGGCCGCTGGCGCGCGACGCAGGCGCTCCAGGTGATGGTCGATTGCGAGGACGGGCGCCGGGCCGATCCCGCCGGCGGCGACGGCGGAGAGCCGGTCTGGCGCGAGGTCGGCGCCGACGACCCGATCGTCGCGTCGGTCTGCGCCGCGGCGGCCTGACCCCGATGCGCGGGTCCTTCCGCCTCCGCGTCCTGGCGATGTTCGCCGCCCTCGCCGCCGGCGCGATCGGTGCCGTGGGCGCCGGCATCGCGCTCGGCAGCGCCCGGCCCGACAGCGGCTTTCTCATGGCGTTCGTGGTCTCCGCCTTCCTGCTGCTCGGGCTTTGCACGCTCTTCTGGTGGCTCTTCGACACGAACGTCGCGCGCCCGCTCGAACGGCTCGCGGCCGAGCTTCGGGTCCGGGCGCATTCCGGCGCGACGACGACGCTCGACCTGTCGGCCGCGCGCTATCTCGGGGATCTCGCGCCCGCGGCCGACGCGGTCACGCGCGCCCTGGGCGACGGCGCGCTCGCCACTGCCGAGGCGGTGGCCGCCGAGACCCGGAACCTCGAGGCCGAGCGCGCGCGGCTGACCGCGCTCCTGACCGAGATCCCGGTCGCCACGATCCTCGTGAACGCCGACGACCGGATCGTGCTCTACGACGGTCAGGCGGCCGAGGTGCTGGCGCAGATGGCGCCGCCGCGGCTCGGCGCGCGCCTGTCGGAGTATTTCGAGGCCGGACCGCTGCGGGCCGTTCGGGCCGAAATCGACCGGTCCGGCCTCGCCGCCTCGGCCAAGCTGCCCGCGCGCGGTGGCGCGCAGACCTTCGCGGCGCAGCTCAAACCGATGGATGGCGGCGGTTACCTGCTTGTCATCGACGCCGAAGAGACGACGCTCGACCCGAGCGCCGCGCGGCCCATCGTCTACGATTTCGCCCTGTCGGACCGGTCCGGCGACGGTGGCGCGGTCGCCGATCAGCGATTGTCCGACCTGACCTATTGCGTCTTCGACACGGAGACGACGGGCCTTCTGCCGCATCGCGACGAGATCGTGCAGATCGGCGCGGTGCGCGTCCTGAACGGGCGCATCGTGCCCGGCGAGCGGTTCGAGACGCTGGTCGATCCGGGGCGCCCGATTCCCGAGGGCGCGACGCGCGTGCACGGCATCTCCGACCGCATGGTCGCCGGCGCGCCGCGCATCCTGCAGGCCGCGCGCCGCTTTCACGACTTCGCCACCGGCGCGGTGATCGTCGCCCACAACGCCCCGTTCGACATGGCCTTCCTGCGGCGCCACGCGGCCGAGGGCGGACTCGTCTGGGACCACCCGATCCTCGACACCGTGCTGCTGTCGGCGGTGCTCTTCGGCACGACAGAGCGCCACACGCTCGACGCGCTGGCCGAACGGCTGGGCGTGGCGGTGCCGGCGGCGGGGCGCCATACGGCCATGGGCGACGCCGAGGTGACCGCGCAGGTTCTCCTGCGCATGATCGCGATGCTCGAAGGCCGCGGCATCGACACGTTCGGCGCGCTGATCGCCGAGACACGCCGGCACGGCCGCCTGCTCGAGGATCTGAACTAGGCCCTCTCGTCGCGATACGCCCTAGCGCGCCTCGCCACGACGGAGCCAGACCGGGCCGGCGATATCCGCGATCGACGCGCCGGGATCCGCGCATCGCGCGATCAGCGCGCGCCCGATGCGCCGACCGAGATCCCGCGTGTCCGCCGCGATCCAGGCGCCGGCCCCGGGATGCGCCGCTCCCACCGTCACGATCCGTGCAGCCGGCATGCCGCATGCCCGCGCACGCGTGGCCGAGGCGGGCGAAAGGCAGACAACGCCGTCGGCCGGGTCAAGCGCATCGATCCATCGCTCGGGCGCCGTCGACTCCGTCGGAGCGTTACTGTCCCTGCCGAGCGATTTTCCCAACCTCGCACAGAGCGAAGACTCCGCGTCCCGCAGGCAGACCCAGGATGCCTCGCGCCACGGTGCGCCCGGATCGATCACGGGCGACGCTCCGGCGATCACGAAGCGTGTCGCGCCGCCGGCCGCGAGCACGGAGCGCGCCAGCCGAAACGCCTGCGCCGCGTCGAGGCACGCCGACGGCACGCTCCCGTCCGCGCGGCCGAGCGCGATACCCGGCACGGGCCCGATCGGCCCGATCCGCCCGGCCCGACCGTCAAGCACAAGCGCGGCTGCCCCCTCGGCCCGCAGCCGCGCCGCGACCGGCAGCACCGGGTTTTCGGCCCCGACGGTTGCCGCTTGACCCGGATCGTCCGGCGCCGCCAGCAGAAGCGCCCGGCCCGCCTCCGATGCCGCGGCCGACAGGCCCGTGAGTACGCCTGCCACCAGCGGATCGTCGAGCGGCGCCAGCGCCACCCCGATCGGCCCCGCACCCCCGGTCCGAAACCGGACGGCGCGCCCGTCGTGGACATAGCCGAGCCGTGCCACTGCCGTCCGGACGCGCGCCGCGGTCTCCGGGCGCACGGGCCCGCCGCGGAGCACGACCGACACCGTCGACTTCGAGACACCGGCGTGCCGGGCGACATCACGGATCGTCGGCCGGGCGAACGCGACCTGCGTACCCCTGTCGCCCGTCCCGTCCGCCAAGATCCGCCGCCTCGCAACGCTCGCCGTGCCCGCGACCGGCCCCTTGGTCCGGTCACCGAAGACCATCAAACCCGCAAAAGACTAAGAATGCCTTAAGGCGGCTACTCGGCGGCGACCTTGCGCGGCTTGAGCATATCCTTGAGGTAGCGCCCGGTGTGTGAACGCTCGACCTGCGCGACGTCCTCGGGCGTGCCAACCGCAACGATCTCGCCGCCACCGTTGCCGCCTTCCGGCCCGATGTCGATCAGCCAGTCCGCCGTCTTGATGACGTCGAGATTGTGCTCGATCACGATTACGGTGTTTCCGGCGTCCACAAGGGAATGAAGCACTTCGAGAAGTTTCTTCACGTCCTCGAAGTGCAGCCCGGTGGTCGGCTCGTCGAGAATGTAGAGCGTCCGGCCGGTCGATCGCTTTGCCAGCTCCTTCGACAGCTTCACACGCTGCGCCTCGCCGCCAGACAGCGTCGTTGCCTGCTGGCCGACCTTGATGTAGCCGAGCCCGACCTGAACAAGCGCGTCCATCTTCTCGCGGATCGACGGCACGGCCTTGAAGAAGTCCTGCGCGTCTTCGACCGTCATGTCCAGAACGTCGGCTATGCTCTTGCCCTTGAAGCGGATTTCCAGCGTCTCGCGGTTGTAGCGCGCGCCCTGGCAGGTTTCGCAGGTGACGTAGACGTCCGGCAGGAAGTGCATCTCGATCTTGATGACGCCGTCGCCCTGGCACGCCTCGCAGCGGCCGCCCTTGACGTTGAACGAGAACCGGCCGGGCTTGTAGCCGCGCGCCTTCGCCTCCGGCAGCCCGGCGAACCAGTCGCGGATCGGCGTGAACGCTCCCGTATAGGTCGCCGGGTTCGACCGCGGCGTGCGCCCGATCGGGCGCTGGTCGATGTCGATCACCTTGTCGAGATGCTCGAACCCCTTGATCGTTTCGCAGGGCGCCGGCGTCTCGCGCGCGCCGTTCAGCCGCGTCGCCGCGGTCTTGTAGAGCGTCTCGATCGTCAGCGTCGACTTGCCGCCGCCGGACACTCCGGTCACGCAGATGAACTTGCCGAGCGGGAACTCGGCGGTCACGTCCTTGAGGTTGTTGCCGGTGGCGTTGACCACCTTCAGCTTCTTGCGATTGCCCTTGCGCCGCTCCGCCGGAACGGGGATTTCGCGTGTCCCGGCAAGGTATTGGCCGGTGACGCTCTTCTCGTTCGCGGCGATCTCCTGCGGCGTGCCGTGGGCCACGACCTGTCCGCCGTGCACGCCCGCACCGGGGCCGATGTCGAACACGTAGTCGGCCTCGCGGATGGCCTCCTCGTCATGCTCGACGACGATCACCGTGTTGCCCTGGTCGCGCAGGTTCTTCAGCGTCCCGAGCAGGCGGTCGTTGTCGCGCTGGTGCAAGCCGATCGAAGGTTCGTCCAGCACGTAGAGCACGCCGGTCAGGCCCGAGCCGATCTGGCTCGCCAGCCGGATCCGCTGGCTCTCGCCGCCCGACAGGGTGCCGGCCGAGCGCGACAGCGTCAGGTAGTCGAGGCCGACATTGTTCAGGAATCCAAGGCGTTCGCGGATCTCCTTGAGAATCGCGCGCGCGATCTCGTTCTTCTGCTTGGTCAGCGAATCCGGCACGCCGGCGCACCAATCATAAGCACCCTTGATCGACATCTCGACCACTTCGCCCACGTGCAGACCGCCGATCTTGACCGCCAGCGCCTCTTCGCGAAGCCGGTAGCCGCCACAGACCGAGCAGGCCTTGTTGTTCTGGTAGCGCTCGAATTCCTCGCGGATCCAGCTCGAGTCTGTCTCGCGGTAGCGCCGCTCCATGTTCGGGATCACGCCCTCGAAGGTGCGGGTCACATTGTAGACGCGCCCACCTTCATCGTAGCGGAACGGGATCTCGTCCTCGCCCGAGCCGAACAGGAACACCTGTTTCACGAAGTCCGGAAGATCCACCCACTTGGTATTGGCGTCGAATTCGTAATGCTTCGCAAGCGCCTGAATCGTCTGCGTAAAGTACGGGGACTTGCCCTTGCGCCAGGGCGCGATCGCCCCGTTCGAGATGGTCAGGTTCTGATCGGGGACGACCAGCCGCTCGTCGAAGAACAGCTCCACCCCCAGACCGTCGCAGGCCGGGCACGCGCCGAACGGCGCGTTGAACGAAAACAGCCGCGGTTCGATCTCCGGGATCGTGAAGCCCGATACCGGGCAGGCGAAGTTCTCGCTGAAGGTGATGCGCTCGGCTTCGCCCTCGCCCTCGCGCGGCGCGGTCTCCAGCACGGCGATGCCGTTGGCGAGGTCGAGCGCGGTGCGGAACGAATCCGCCAGCCGCGTCTCCATCCCTTCGCGCACCACGATGCGGTCGACGACCACGTCGATGTCGTGGCGATACTTCTTGTCGAGCGTCGGGGGCTCGTCCAGTTCGTAGAACGTGCCGTCCACCTTCACCCGCTGGAAGCCCTGCTTGCGCAGCTCGAGAAACTCCTTGCGGTACTCGCCCTTCCGGTCGCGGATCATCGGCGCGAGGAGATAGCCGCGCGTGCCCTCCTCCATCTTCATCACCGCGTCGACCATGTCCTGCACCTGCTGGGCCTCGATCGGCAGGCCGGTCGCCGGCGAATACGGCGTGCCGACCCGGGCAAAGAGCAGCCGCAGGTAGTCGTAGATCTCGGTCACCGTACCGACGGTCGAGCGCGGGTTCTTCGACGTGGTCTTCTGCTCGATCGAGATCGCCGGCGAGAGGCCCGAGATGTGGTCCACGTCGGGCTTTTCCATCATGTCGAGGAACTGCCGCGCATAGGCCGACAGGCTCTCGACGTACCGTCGCTGGCCCTCGGCATAGATCGTGTCGAAGGCGAGCGACGACTTGCCCGACCCCGACAGGCCGGTGATCACCACCAGCTGGTCGCGGGGGATGTCGACATCCACGCTCTTGAGGTTGTGCTCGCGCGCGCCGCGCACCTCGATGTGCTTCAGTTCGGGCATGTCCGCTCTCGTTCCTGCGCCAATCGCAGCATGTAGTCGGCTTTCCGCGCCGTGCCAATCGCAGCCTGGAACATTCCGAGAACTTTTACCATGATTTTACACTTTGTCCGGAATCGGGTCGGCGTGCGGGCCTGACGCCTGCGCGGCGGGCAGCGACGGACAGGCTTCACACGGCGCCGGCACCGGGTAAGGTCGGGCCATGACGTGCCTGATCCCCTCGTGTCCCGTCCCGATCCTGGCCGCCGGCCTCGGCCTCTTCGTCGCCGTCGTACCGGTGGCGGCGCAGGAGCCCGCGACCCAAGTCACGAACGTGGTGCTCGAGGCCGACGAGGTGGTCGACGCGGGCGAGCCGGTGCCGGTGGTCTGGCTCGGACCGGACTCGCCGGGCGACTACATCGCCGTCGCCGCGCCGGACGATCCCGGATACGTCGCGCTGGAGCCAACGGGCCGGGGCAGTCCGCTGCGGCTGACGATGCCGGCCGAGCCCGGGCAGTACGAGCTGCGATACGTTGCCGCGGCGGGCAGCGAGGTCCTCGCCCGCCGGCCGATCGAGGTGCTGCCGGTCTCCGCCACGCTGTATGCCGCGCCGCGGGCGCGCGCGGGCGACGCGCTCTCGGTCGACTGGGACGGGCCGGACTATCCCGGCGACCGCATCGCCATCGCGCGGGCGGCGGACGGCGGCACCGCCGCGTCGACGCCGACGCGCATGGGCGCGCCGCTGACCGTGACGGCGCCCCACGCCCCCGGCGCCTACGAGCTGCAATACGTGATGAACACCGGCGACACGGTGCTGGCAGCCCAACCGCTCGAGGTGGTCGAGGTGTCCGCGACGCTCGACGCCACGGAGACGGCCACCGCCGGCGCACCCGTCGTCGTGACGTGGGACGGCCCGGCCTATCCGCGCGATTTCCTCAGCGTCGCGCGCGCCGACGATCCCGGCTACGAGAGCTTCCGCTACGTGCGCGACGGCAGCCCGCTGATCCTCGACATGCCGACCGAGGCCGGCACCTACGAGCTGCGCTACGTCGCCGCCGGCGTCGGAGAGACGGTGCTCGCGCGCCGCCCCATCACGCTCACCGAGGTCTCCGCCCGCATCGAAGCACCCGAGACCGTGCCGGCAGGCGAAAACATCCCCGTGGCATGGGAGGGGCCGAACTACCGGCGCGACTTCGTGAGCATCGCCGGCGTCGCCGCGCCCGACGGGGACACCCTGTCCTTTGTCTACGTCGGCGACGACAGCCCCGCGCTCCTGCAGGCGCCCGAAACGCCGGGCCGCTACGAGCTGCGCTATCACCTCGGCGCGGACGACCGCGTGCTGGCCCGCCGGCCGATCACCGTGACCGAGTGACCCGGCTCAGCGATAGAGCATCGACCGGCCGTCGTGGAACAGGTGCACCTTCTCGGGCTTCGCGCCGAGCTTGACCTGCCGGCCCCGCAGGTCGGCGTGCACGCCCGGAAGCTTGCCGATCACCGGCTCGTCTGATTTCGTCTCGAAATAGAGCAGCGTCACCTCCCCGAGCGCCTCGGTGATGTCCACCCGGCCCTCGTAGATGTGCTCGCCCTCGGTCTCGACGAAGTCCTCGGGGCGCACGCCCACGTTGACCGTCTTGCCCTTGTCCTCGGGCCGCGTCCCGATCGCCGACACCGCGGTGCCGCCGCCGGTCATCTTCACCGTCGTCCGGTCGCCCGTCTCCACGATCTCGCCCGGCAAGAGGTTCATCGCCGGAGAGCCGATGAACTGCGCCACGAACTCGCTGTTCGGCGTCTCGTAGAGCTCGAGAGGCGTGCCCACCTGCGCGATGCCCTTGTTGGCGAGCACCACGATGCGCGAGGCCAGCGTCATCGCTTCCACCTGGTCGTGGGTGACGTAGATCATGGTCGAGTCGGGCATCTGCTCCTTGAGCTGCGCGATCTCGATCCGCGTGGCGACACGCAGCGCGGCGTCGAGGTTCGACAGCGGCTCGTCGAAGAGATAGACCTTCGGGTCGCGCACGATCGACCGGCCGATGGCGACGCGCTGGCGTTGTCCGCCCGACAGCGCCTTGGGCAGGCGGTCGAGATAGGGATCGAGCTGCAGCATCTTCGCGGCCTTGGCCACCGAGGCGTCGATCTCGTCCTTCGACTTCTTCGCGATCTTCAGCGCGAAGCTCATGTTGTCCCGCACCGTCATGTGCGGATAGAGCGCGTAGGACTGGAACACCATCGCGATGCCGCGCTGCGCCGGCGGCACGTCGTTGACCAGCTGTCCGTCGATCTCGAGCGAGCCGGAACTGATCTTTTCCAGCCCGGCGATCATCCGCAGGAGCGTCGACTTCCCGCACCCGGACGGCCCGACAAAGACGATCAGCTCGCCCTTGTCGATGTCGAGATTGATATCCTTGAGCACCTCGACCGTGCCACCGTACGTCTTGCCGACATCGGTGAGTTTCAGTGTCGCCATCTCGGGTCTCCTCCTCCCGTCCGTCCTAGTCCGCAGCCTTCAGAAGCAGGGCCGGCTGCCACGGCCCGAGATGCAGGCGTCCGTCGGGCGCCGGCCCGGCCGAGCCGAGCTCGATCCCGATCTGCCGCCACGTACCCTCGGGCATCTCCAGCAGTCCCGGATCACCCGACAGGTTGAACGCGCAGAAAATGGTCTCCTCCCCGTCGCTGCGCGTGAAGGTCAGCACGTCGCCGACCGCCTCCATGCGCGACTGGTCGCCCATCATCAGCGCCGTGTGAGCGTGCCGGAACGCGATTGCCCGGCGGTAGTGGTGCAGGATCGCCGCGGGGTCCTGCTCCTGGGTCGACACCGCGCGGTTGAGGTGCTCGTGGCTGACCGGCAGCCACGGCATCCCCGCCGAAAAGCCGCCGTTCTGGTTCGAGGGCTCCCACACCATCGGCGTGCGGCAACCGTCACGCCCCTTGAAGGCCGGCCAGAACTTCTTGCCGTAGGGGTCCTGCAGATCCTCGTAGGCGATCTCGGCCTCCGGCAGCGCCAGCTCCTCGCCCTGGTAGAGGCAGCAGGATCCGCGCAGGCACATCATCAGCGTGTTGAACAGCCGCGCCCCCGCCTCGGTCAGTTTCCAGCGGGTCAGGTGCCGCGGCACGTCGTGGTTGGAGAACGCCCAGCACGCCCAGCCCCGCGCCGCCACCGCCTCCACCTTCTCGAAGACCTCGGCGATGTAGGGCGCCGTCGGCATCTTGTCGGACAGAAGCTCGAAGGCGTAGCTCATGTGGATCTTGTCGTCGCCGCCGGTGTACTCGCCCAGCACCTCGAGCCCGCGCTGATCCTCGCCGACCTCGCCCACGGCGGCGGCGTTGTATTCGTTCATCAGAACGCGCAGTTTCTTCAGGAATTCAAGGTTCTCCGGCTGCGTCTTGTCGTAGAGATGGTTCTGCCACGTGTAGGGGTTCACCGCCGGCGCGGTGATCGGATTGCGTTCTTCCGGCGGAAGCGGAGGATTGTCGCGCAACTCCTTGTCGTGGACGTAGAAGTTGATCGTATCGAGGCGGAAGCCGTCGACCCCGCGGCCGAGCCAGAACCGCGCGATGTTCAGAAGCGCCTCCTGCACCTCCATCGAATGGAAGTTCAGGTCCGGCTGCTCCGTCAGGAAGTTGTGCATGTAGTACTGCATCCGCGTGCCGTCCCACTGCCACGCGGACCCGCCAAAGATCGACAGCCAGTTGTTGGGCGGCGTGCCGTCGGGCTTGGGATCGGCCCAGACGTACCAGTCGGCCTTGGCGTTGTCGCGCGAGGTCCGCGACAGCTTGAACCACGGATGCTCGATCGAGGTGTGCGACAGCACGAGGTCGATGAAGACCCGGAGCCCGAGCCTGTGCGCCGTGGAGATCAGGATGTCGAAATCCGCGAGACTGCCGAACATCGGATCGACGTCGCAGTAGTCGCTGACGTCGTAGCCGAAATCGTGCATCGGCGAGGTGAAGAACGGCGAGATCCACACCGCGTCCACGCCCAGCGACGCGACATGCGGCAGCCGCTGCGCGATACCGAGCAGATCGCCGATCCCGTCGCCGTTCGAATCCTGGAACGAGCGCGGGTAGATCTGGTAGATCACCGCACCCCGCCACCAATCCGTGTTCGCGTCGTCGCGGGTGGGCTGAACCGAGGGGGCCACATTCATCCGCGTTGTCCCTTTTCCTGGGGCGCGCGCCGCGCGCCCGGTCTGTCTGGTCTCGCCGCCTCCACGCGCGGGCTGCCGCGCGGTCTCCCTTCGGCGTCGATACGGGGGGGTCTCCTCCCTGTGACTTACTTGACGGAGCCCGCGAGCAGGCCGCGCACCAGGTATTTCTGCATCGCGAAGAACACCAGCAACGGCACCGCGATCGACACGAACGCGGCAGCGGCGAGGATGCCCCAGTCGCCCCCGCGCGAGCCCAGCAGGTCGTCGGCGATCTTCACCGTCATCACCCAGCTGTCGGATTGCGACGGCAGGAACACCTTGGCCACGAGCAGGTCGTTCCAGGTCCACAGGAACTGGAAGATCGCGAAGCTCGCCAGCGCCGGGAACGACAGCGGCAGCACGATCCGCGTGAAGATCTGGAAATCCGTCGCCCCGTCGACCTTGGCGCATTCGATGATGTCGCGTGGCAGCCCGATCATGTAATTTCGGAGCAGGTATATCGCGAGCGGCATCCCGAACGCCGTATGCGCGAGCCATACCCCGAGGAAGCTCTGCCCGATGCCCACCTGGTTGTGCAGCGTCAGCAGCGGCACCAGCGCGATCTGCAACGGCACCACCAGAAGGCCCACCACCATCGCGATCATGAAGCCGCGCGCGGCGAAATCCATCCAGGCCAGCGCATAGGCCGCGAAGGCCGCCACCACGATCGGGATGATCGTCGCCGGAATCGCCACCGTCAGCGTGTTCATGAACGCCTGGTCCATGTTGTCCGACGTCAGGATCTGCTCGTAATTGTCGAGCGTGAACTCCGGCGGCTGTGGCGCGGTGATGTAGACCGACGGCGCGCGGTCGATCTCGTCGACGTCCTCGTATCGGAAATCGCCGTTCTCCATGACGGTCAGCGCCCGGTCGAAGACCGGCGCGGGATCCGACAGGATCTCGTTGCCGTCCTCGTCGGTGTCGGGAAACTCCGGCTGCCCGTCCGCCGGATAGGCGATCTCGATGTTGGTATCGTCCTGTTCGCCGTCTTCCATGACGAACACCTCGTAGCGGGCGTAGGTCTGGCCCGGCTCCGCCGCCGACGGGTCGCGCGAGGTGATGCCGAAGCCCGAAACCGTGCCCGATCCGGCCCCTTCCTCGTTCTCGAAGAGGTTGCCCTCGAGCACCCAGCGGTCGCCGTCCTGCACCGCGCCGTCGGCCGACGGCGACACCCGGTAGGCCTGGCTCACGCTGAACGCCGCGCGCCACCAGCCCGATTCCGAGATCTGTTCGCGCTCGCGGAACGAGGACACGAGCAGCCCCACGGTCGGGATCAGCCAGATCAGCACCAGCGCGATGACGCTGAGGTTCGTGGCGATCGACAGGCCCGACTTCTGACCGGCGATGTTGTCCATGACGCGGGTCTCCTCAGCGCATCTCGCGGCGGGCCTGGATGATGTTCCAGACCATGACCGGCGTGACGATGATCATGATGACGAAGGCGACGGCCGTCGCCCGCCCGTCGTCGCGGAACATGTAGTCCATCATGTACGACGGCAGGATCTCGGTATCGAAGTTGCCGCCGGTCATCGCGTAGACGATGTCGAAGACCTTGAGCACGAGGATGGTGATCGTGGTCCAGACCACGACGATCGTCGGCATGATCTGCGGGACCTTGATCTTGAAGAAGATCTGGAACGGTCCGGCGCCGTCGATGATCGCGGCCTCGATCGTCTCTTCGGGGATGCCGCGCAGCGCCGCGGACAGGATCACCATGGCAAATCCCGTCTGCATCCAGACCATGATGAACATGATGAAGAAGTTGTTCCAGAACTGGATCTGGAGCACGTCGATCGGCTCCATCCCGAACAGGTCGCGAACCGCGTTGATGATGCCGATGTCGGGGTCGTTGGCGTAGACGAACTTCCAGATCAGCGACGCGCCCACAAAGCTGATCGCCATCGGCATGAAGATCATCGACTTCGCCAGGTTACCCCATTTCAGCCGGTCGGTGAGCTGCGCCACCAGCAGGCCGAAGAACGTCGCCGCCGCCGGCACGAAGATCACCCACAGGATGTTGTTGAACAGCGCGACGCGGAAGCCCTCCTCCGAGAACATCTGCGCGTAATTGCCGAGGCCGATGAACTCCTCGCCCGACCGGTTGAACAGCGACCGCCAGAACGAGCCGACGACCGGGTAGATCAGGTAGAGCGACAGAAAGAAGATCGCCGGGAACACGAACAGCCACGGCCGGACCATCTCGGCCCGCGCGATGTTGCGGCCCTTGTCGTCGGTGCGCGGCGGAAAGATGAACCGGTCGAGCACGTAGTTCGACGCATAGAAATATGCCGCGCAACCGCCCACGCCGATGGCTATGGTGACGAACCCCAGAAGGATGGGTGACATCGGTCGTGCCTCCGCCGTTGGAACCGCGGCCCCGGATCCGGGGCCGCGTGTGGATCAGCGGCTCAGTTGAGCCCGTCCCAGCGCTGCTGGATCTGCGAGGCCACCGCGTCGGCCTCGGACCCGGTCACGTAGTCGACCATCCCGGTCCAGAACGCGCCGGCGCCGATCTCGGCCGGCATCAGGTCCGACGCGTCGAAGCGGAAGGTGGTCGCGTCACGCAGGATGTCGCCCTGCGCCTGCAGCGCCTCGTTCGCGTAAAGGTCCGTGTTCACGCCCAGATGCGCTGTCAGGAACGCGTCCTGCGCCATCCAGATCTCGTGCGCGATCGGCAGCTTCAGGAACTCGATCATCGCGCTCGCCGCGTCCGACGGGTTGGTGATCGAAAAGAGCGTGCCCGCCCCGAGCAGCGGCTGCCCGAGATCCGAATCCTCGAAGGCCGGGAAATAGAAGAAGTCGACGTTCTCGCCCTGCTCCGCGTCCTCGGGGAAGAAGGCGGGGATGAACGACGCCTGACGGTGCATCGCGCATTCCGGCGGAATGGTGAACAGGCCCGCCGGGCTGTCGCGGAAATCGGTGGTCGCGGCCGCCTCGGCGCCGCCGGCGACGAACTCGTCGGTCTTGGCGTACCAGCCAAACTCCTCGATCGCCTCGACCACCTGCGGGTCGTCGAACGGGATCTCGTTGGCCACCCAATGGTCGTAGACCTCCGGCTCGTGCAGGCGCAGCATCATGTCCTCGACCCAGTCGGTCGCGGGCCAGCCGGTCGCCGCGCCGGATCCGAGCCCGATGCACCACGGCGTCAGCCCGTCATCGGCCATGTCCTCGGTCAGCTCCTTGAGCTCGTCCATCGTCTCGGGGATGTCGTAGCCGAACTCGTCGAAGGTGATCGGGTTGTACCAGACGAGGCTCTTCACATCGATCCGGTAGAACATGCCGTAAAGGTCCTCTTCGCCCTCCGGCCCCTCGTAGGTGGCGAGGTCCACGAGGCTCTCGCCCGCGGCGTAGTTCTCGGCCACCCAGTCGCCGGTGCCGTCCGGCAGCGGCGTCAGGAAGCCCTGGCTCGCCATGTCGGCCGCGAGACCCGGCTGCGGGAACACGGCGAGGTTCGGCGCCGAGCCCGAGCGTGCGGAGATCACGATGTCCTGCTCGAAGCTGTCGGATCCCGAGTAGTTGACGCTGGCGCCCGTCGCCTCGGCGAAATACTTGAAGACCTCGTCCACCTTCTCCTTTTCGTTGCCGGTCCAGGGGCCGGTGATGGTCACCGTCTCGCCCGAGAAATCGTAGCTGTCGGCGAACTCCTGATACCCGTCCCAGGTGTAATCGCCCTCGCCCACCGGAACGATGAGATCCTGCGCGGCGGCCGAGCCGGCCCAGAGCGCCAGCGTCGCCACGCTCGCGGTCAATGCACGTGTCATGTCTCCAGATCCTCCCGTTATCCTGTCTGCCGGACCCCACCGATCCGGCGATTTTGCGCGCCCGGGGATAGGGAACTGCCCAAAGCGCTTTGATGGCGCAACGCTCCCGCGTTTCCTCCGTTCTGTCAATGGCCGCCCCTGCAAAGGTTCCAAGACAATCAATGCCGCAGCGCAGCAAGGGCGGGCGGCAAACGGAGCTTTTCTCGCAGCGTCATTTGCGTCTATCCTCGCTCGGAATTGAAAGCGCTTTGGGGCGCCCGACCATGAATCTCAAGGAGCTTGCGGAGCATCTGGGCCTCAGCCCGACGACGGTCAGCCGCGCGCTGAACGGCTATCCGGAAGTGAAGGAGACGACCCGCGCCCGCGTCGAGGCCGCCGCCCGCCGATACAACTACACGCCGAATGCCTGGGCCAAGGGACTGGCCACCGGGCGGGCCATGTCCATCGGTCACGTCATGCCGGTCTCGAAGATGCACGAGATGGTCAATCCGGTCTTCGGCGACTTCATCACCGGCGCGTCCGAGGCCTATGTCGAGGCCGGCTACGACCTCAAGCTCACGCTCGTGGGCGACGACGACGAGACCGCCCGCTACCGCGCGCTGTCGGCCAAGGGCAATGTCGACGGGATCATCGTGCACGGCCCGCACCTCACCGACCGCCGCATCGACCTCTTGCGCGAACTCGGGCTGCCCTTCGTCGTGCACGGCCGCGCCTCCGAGATGCCGGCGGACTACGCGTGGATCGACATGAACAACCGCCGCGCCTTCGACCGCGCGACCGAACTGCTGATCGAGCTCGGCCACCGGCGCATCGCGCTGGTCAACGGGCTCGAGCACATGGACTTCGCCCATCGCCGGCGCGACGGCTTTCTCGCCGCGCTCGAGCGCGGCGGCATCGACGCCGACCCCGCGCTCATGCGCGCGGGCGAAATGACCGAGGGGCTGGGCTTCCGCGCGGCCTCCGACATGCTCGCCCGACCCTATCCGCCGACGGCCTTCCTCGCCTCTTCGATGGTCACCGCGATGGGGATCTGGCGCGCGCTGGCCGCCCGCGGACTGACGATGGGGCGCGACGTGTCGGTCATCACCCACGACGACGATCTGGGCTATCTGCGCAACGGCGAGGACGTGCCGATCTTCACCGCGACGCGCTCGTCGGTCCGCGCCGCCGGCCGCACGGCGGCCGAGATGCTGCTGCGGATGATCGGCGATCCGGGTTGCGCGCCGCTGCAAACCCTGATGGAAGCTGAACTGATCCTCGGACAATCGACCGGCCCCGCGCCGCGCCCCCGGTAGAGGCCCGCCCATGCGCCATTCCAGACAGGACTTTCCCGCCGACTTCGTGTTCGGTACCGCCACCTCGGCCTACCAGATCGAAGGGCACGCCTTCGGCGGCGCCGGGCCGACGCACTGGGACACCTTCGCGGCCGCGCCCGGCAACGTCGTGCGCGCCGAGAACGGCGACCGCGCCTGCGATCACTATCACCGCTACGAGGAGGATCTCGACCTCGCCGCCGGCGCGGGGTTCGACGCCTACCGCTTCTCGACCTCCTGGGCGCGGGTCCTGCCCGAGGGCACCGGCGCCCCGAACCCCGAGGGGCTCGACTTCTACGACCGGCTCGTCGACGCGATGCTGGCGCGCGGGCTCAAACCCTGCGCGACGCTCTACCACTGGGAGCTGCCCTCGGCGCTCGCCGATCGCGGCGGCTGGACGAACCGCGACATCGCCGCCTGGTTCGCCGAGTTCACCGAGGTCGTCATGTCGCGCATCGGCGACCGCGTGTTCTCGGTCGCGCCGATCAACGAACCGTGGTGCGTCGGCTGGATGAGCCATTTCCTCGGCCTGCACGCGCCGGGCCTGCGCGACATCCGCGCCACCGCGCGGGCGATGCACCACGTCCTCTTGGCGCACGGACAGTCGATCCAGGCCATGCGGGCCATGGGCATCGGCAATCTCGGCGGCGTGTTCAACATGGAATGGCCCGAGCCCGCCGACGACAGCCCCGCCGCCGCCCGCGCGGCCGCCACCTACGACGGCTATTACAACCGCTTCTTCCTCGACGGGATCTTCAAGGGCGCCTACCCCGAAAGCGTGCTCGAAGGCTTCGCGCCGCACCTGCCCGACCGGTACGAGGACGACTTCGCGGTGATCGGCGCGCCGCTCGACTGGGTCGGGATCAACTACTACACGCGCAAGGTCATCGCCCCGAACGCCGGGCCCTGGCCGTCCCTCGACGAGGTCGAGGGCCCGCTGCCCAAGACCTTCATGGACTGGGAAATCTATCCCGAGGGGCTCTACCGCTTCCTGCGCCGCACCGCCGAGGAGTACACCGGCGCGCTGCCCATCTACGTGACCGAGAACGGCATGGCCGCGCCCGACGCCATCGCCGGCGGCGCGGTCGAGGACCCCGCCCGGATCGCGTTTCTCGAGGATCACTGGGACGCGGTGCTGCGCGCGGCCGCCGACGGCGTGCCGGTCGCGGGGTACTTCGTGTGGTCGCTGCTCGACAATTATGAATGGGCGCTCGGCTACGAAAAGCGCTTCGGCCTCGTCCATGTCGACTTCGACACGCTCGCGCGGACGCCCAAGGCGTCGTGGCACGCGCTCGCCGCCGCGCTCGGGGGCCGCGATGCCTGATCGCCCGGGCGACAGCGCCAAAGATCTTGCCGTCGTCGCCGATATCGGCGGCACCAACACCCGCGTCGCGCTGGCCCGCGGCCCGGTCGTCGACGCGGAGTCGATCGCGCGTTACCGCAACGCCGACCACGGCGGGCTGACCGGCGTGCTGTCGGACTACCTCGCGCAACACAACGCCGCGCCGGTGGCGGCCTGCGTGGCGATGGCGGGGCCCGTGCGCGACGGCGTCGGGCGGCTCACGAACCTCGACTGGACCGTCGACCGCGAGTCGGTGGCGCGCGCCACCGGCGCGGCCACGGTGGCGGTGCTGAACGACCTGCAGGCGCAGGGACACGCGGTCGATCACCTCTCGGCGGCGCACCTGACCCGGATCCTGCCGGGGCGCGCGGCCGCCGAGCACGCCGCCAAGCTGGTGATCGGCGTCGGCACCGGCCTCAACGCCGCGCCGGTGTTCCGGCTGGGCGGGCAGACGCTGGTGCCGCCGTCGGAATCGGGCCATGTCAGCCTGCCCGCGCAGGACGCGGACGACCTCGCGCTGCGCGACTGGCTGGTCGCCACGCACGGCTCCGCGGGCGCCGAGGAGGCGCTGTCGGGCCGCGGCTTCGAACGCATCCACGCCTTTCTCTGCGCGCGGGACGGCGGCACACCGCGCGACGCCGCCGGCATCATGGCGGCGCACGCCGCCGGCGACGCGCAGGCGACGCGCGCGATGGAGATCTTCGCGACGCTCCTCGGCCGCGTCGCCGGCAACCTCGCGCTGACGCTGCTGCCGTTCGGGGGGATCTACCTCTGCGGCGGCGTGGCGCGGCATTTCGGCCCGCACCTCGTGCCGCTGGGCTTCGCCGAGGGCTTCCGCGACAAGGGCCGCTTTGCCGGGTTCATGGACCAGTTCGGCGTCGAGCTCGTGACCGACGACTACGCCGCGCTGACCGGGTCGGCCGCGCACCTGGCCGAGCTCGCCTGACCCCGGCAGCGGGCACGGGCGCGCCGGTGCCCCCCGAGACCGGCGCGCCGGCCCCCGGAAGGCGGCATGCGAGGGGCCAGCCCCTCGCGCTCCCCGGAGTATTGCGGCCAAGAAGAAGGCGCGCGGATCGGTCGGCGGGTGCGGAGCCCGACCGCCTCGGGGCGCGCAGGGGGCGGGCCGGGACGGCGCGAGGGCGGGATTTTCTCGTCGCGAACCTTGCCAAGCGGGCAGGTCTGCGCTTGATGACGTGCACGGGAGGAGCCCGCCACCGTCCGTCCGCCGCGCTGCGGCGCGCCCTCTCCCGAAGGAGACCGACATGAACATCGCAACGCTGCCCGCCGTCTCGACCGACACGCTTCGCGACGCGATCCTGAGCCATCTCGCCTACAGCTTCGGCAAGACGCCCGAGGCCGCGCAGATCGAGGACTGGCGCATGGCGCTGTCCTTCGCCATCCGCGACCGGATGGTCGCGCGCTGGTTCGAGGCGACCCGGCGCACCTACGAGGCGGAGGCCAAGCGGGTCTACTACCTCTCGATGGAGTTCCTGATCGGGCGGCTCCTGGAGGACGGGATCGTCAACCTGCGCCTGCAGGAGCAGGCGCGCGCAGCGCTCTACGATCTCGGCCTCGACTACGACGCGGTGCTGGCAGACGAGCCCGACGCCGCGCTCGGCAACGGCGGGCTCGGGCGGCTGGCGGCGTGCTTTCTCGAATCGCTCTCCACGCTGTCCTGCCCGGCCATGGGCTACGGCATCCGCTACGAACACGGGCTGTTCCGGCAATCCTTCCACGACGGGCGGCAGGTGGAGGCGCCGGAAACCTGGCTGCTGCAGCGCCACGCCTGGGAGTTCGAACGGCCGGAGGCGCGCTACCGCATCGGCTTCGGCGGGCAGGTCCGGGAGAGCGGCGGCCGCGCCGTCTGGACCCCCGAGGAGGAGGTCGACGCCGAGGCCTTCGACACGCCCATCGCCGGCTGGCAGGGGCACTGGGTCAACACGCTGCGGCTGTGGTCGGCCAAGGCGGTGCATCCGTTCGACCTGACGAGCTTCAACCGCGGCGATTTCGCCGCCGCCGCCGCGCCCGAGGCGCTGGCGCGCACGATCAGCCGCGTGCTCTATCCCGACGACACCACCGAGCAAGGCAAGGAGCTGCGGCTGAAGCAGGAATTCTTCTTCACCGCCGCGGCCCTGCGCGACATCCTGCGCCGCTTCGACAGCGAGTACGACGACCTCGGGCGCCTGCCCGAGAAGGTCGCGATCCAGCTCAACGACACGCACCCGGCGATCGCCGGGCCCGAGCTGGTGCGGATCCTGCACGACGAGCGCGGGATCGACTTCGACACCGCGATGACGCTGGCGCAGGGCACGCTCAACTATACCAACCACACGCTCCTGCCCGAGGCGCTGGAGAGCTGGCACGAGGGGGTGTTCGGCAAGCTGCTGCCGCGGCACCTGCAGATCGTCGACCGGATCGACGACGCGCATGCGCGGGCGCATCCGTCGCGCGGCTTCTCGATGCGCGCCGACCACCAGGTGCGGATGGGCGAGCTGAGCTTCGTCATGGCGAACCGGGTGAACGGGGTATCGGCGCTGCATACCGGGCTGATGAAGGAGACCGTGTTCGCCGAGCTGAACGCGCTCCACCCCGAGAAGATCGTCAACCAGACCAACGGCGTGACGCCGCGCCGGTGGCTCTTGTCGTGCAATCCGGGGCTGTCGGAGCTGATCACCGACACGATCGGCGACGGCTGGGTGGCCGACCTCGAGCGGCTGCGCGAGATCGAGCCCGAGGTCGAAGACGCCGGCTGGCGCGACCGTTTCGCCGCGGCCAAGCGCGCCAACAAGGCGACCCTGTCCGACTGGCTCGGCGAGACGCAGGGCCTGCAGGTCGATCCCGAGGCGATGTTCGACATCCAGATCAAGCGGATGCACGAGTACAAGCGCCAGCATCTCAACATTCTCGAGGCGATCGCCCACTGGCAGGAGATCAAGGACGCGCCGGACGCCGGCTGGGTGCCGCGGATCAAGATCTTTGCCGGCAAGGCCGCGCCCGGCTACGCCTTCGCCAAGGACATCATCCGGCTGATCAACGACGTCAGCCGCGTGGTGAACGCCGACCAGGCCACGCGCGAGGCGCTGCAGGTGGCGTTCCTGCCCAACTACAACGTGACGCTGGCCGAGCGGCTGATCCCCGCCGCCGACCTGTCCGAGCAGATCTCGACCGCGGGCAAGGAGGCCTCGGGCACCGGCAACATGAAGTTTGCGCTGAACGGCGCGCCGACGATCGGCACGCTCGACGGCGCCAATGTCGAGATCCGCGAGCATGTCGGCGCGGAGAACTTCTTTCTCTTCGGGATGACCGCGCCCGAGGTCACCGCCCGGCGCGAGGTCGAGGCCCACGCGCGGCAGGCGATCGAGGCGGATCCGCGACTCGCCCGCGCGCTCGAGGCGGTCGGCTCGGGCGTGTTCTCGCCCGACGAGCCCGACCGCTACGCCCATATCGTCGAGAACCTGAGCGGGCACGACTACTTCCTCGTCGCATCGGACTTCACCGACTACTGGCGCGCGCAGCGCGAAGTCGATTCGGCCTATGCCGACCGCGACCGCTGGACGCGCATGGCCGCGCTCAACACCGCGCGGTCGGGCTGGTTCTCGTCGGATCGCACGATCCGGGGCTACATGGACGACATCTGGGGGGCCAAAAGCCTCTGACGGCCTGATGCCGGGCGTGATGCGCCTGACGACCGCTCACCTGCCGGGTGCCCTGCGCCCGGTGACCGCCCCCCGCGCTGCGGCGCCGGACCGGCGCCACGGGCGCCCCGTGCGCCCAATCGCGCGCCATCCGGCCCCGGATCCGGCGGCCGATCCCCGCCCGCACTATTGAACCGCACCCGCGGGTGCCTAAGCTTCGGGGCATGGCACAGCACCTCCTCTCCCCGCTCGACGACCTGCGCCGCGTGGCCGACGGCACCTGCGACGACCCCTTCTCGATCCTCGGCCCTCACGAGATCGGCGGCACGCGGCACGTCACCGCCTTCGATCCCAATGCCGACACGATGGCGGCGGTGATCGGGACCACCGAACACCCGCTCGAGCCGGTGCGCGACGTGCCCGGGATCTTCCGTGGCCCGGTGCCCGGGCACGATCCCTACGGCCTGCGCGCCACCGGCCCCGACGGCACGCGCTGGGACATGGAGGATCCCTACCGCTTCGGCCCGGTCCTCGGAGAGATCGACGAGTACCTCCTCGGCGAGGGCACCCATCGCCGGCTCTGGCAGGCGCTCGGGGCCCATGTCCGTCACCACCAGGACGTCTACGGCACGCAGTTCGCCGTATGGGCGCCGAACGCCCGGCGGGTGTCGGTCGTCGGCCCGTTCAACGCGTGGGACGGACGGCGCCACCCGATGCGCCGCCGCGGCGCCACCGGCGTGTGGGAGCTCTTCCTGCCCGGGATCGGCGAGGGCACGTCCTACAAGTACGAGATCGTCGGCCATCATGGCGAGGTGCTGCCCCTCAAGGCCGACCCCGTCGGCTTCGGGTCCGAGCATCCGCCGAAGAACGCGAGCGTCGTGCGCGACATCGCGGGCTATGGCTGGCACGACGGCGAATGGATGAAGACGCGCGCCGAGCGCAACGCCCGCAGCGCGCCGATCTCGATCTACGAGGTGCATCTGGGCTCGTGGACGCGCAAGGCCGAGAACCGCCGCATCTCCTATGTCGAGGCGGCCGAGGAACTCGTGGCCTACGTGCGCGACATGGGCTTCACCCATATCGAGCTGATGCCGATCAGCGAGTATCCGTTCGACGGCTCGTGGGGGTATCAGCCCGTGGGCCTCTTCGCGCCGACCGTTCGGCACGGCCCGCCGCACGAGTTCCGCGATCTCGTCGATGCCGCCCACCGCGCCGGGCTCGGCATGATCCTCGACTGGGTGCCGGGGCACTTTCCGGTGGACGCGCACGGGCTCGGCCAGTTCGACGGCACCGCGCTCTACGAACATGCCGACCCGCGCGAGGGGTTCCACCAGGACTGGAACACGCTGATCTACAATTTCGGGCGGCGCGAGGTGATGAACTTCCTGACCTCCAACGCGCTCTACTGGCTGGAGGAATACCACGCCGACGGCCTGCGCGTGGATGCCGTCGCCTCGATGCTCTACCGCGACTATTCCCGCAAGGACGGTGAATGGGTCCCGAACAAGGACGGCGGGCGCGAGAACTACGAATCCATCGCGCTCCTGCGCGAGATGAACACGCTCACCTACGGCGAATGCCCCGGCATCATGACGGTGGCCGAGGAATCCACGTCCTATCCCAAGGTGTCGCGGCCGGTGCACGAGGACGGGCTCGGCTTCGGCTACAAGTGGAACATGGGCTGGATGAACGACTCCCTCGAATACGTGAAGAAGGATCCGCTCTATCGCAAGCACCACCACAACCAGCTGACCTTCGGGATCTCCTACGCGTTTTCGGAGAACTTCATCCTGCCGATCAGCCACGACGAGGTGGTCCACGGCAAGGGCTCGATGCTCGCCCGGATGCCGGGCCAGGGCGCGGAGCGGTTCGCCAACCTGCGCGCCTTCTACGGCTTCATGTGGGGGCACCCGGGCAAGAAGCTGCTGTTCATGGGACAGGAATTCGCCCAGGCGCACGAATGGAATTTCGAGACGTCGCTCGACTGGGAGATGGCCAAACGGCCGGAACACGCGGGCATCCAGGCCCTCGTGCGCGATCTCAACCACCTCTACCGCGAGACGCCGGCGCTGCACGTGCGCGACTGCGACCCCGAGGGGTTCCAGTGGATCGAGGCGGACGACGCGGACCGGTCGGTCTTCGCGTGGCTGCGCCGCGGCAATGCCGGCGACAAGGAAGCGGTGATCCTCGTCAACTTCACGCCGGTCGAGCAAAGCGCCTACCGCATCGGCCTGCCCTACGCCGGCCGCTGGCGCGAGGCGCTGAACACCGACGCCGCGCGCTACGGCGGCCGGGACCGGGGCAACATGGGCGCCGTCGAGGCCCGCCCCGAACCCAGCCACGGCCAGGCCGCATCCGCCGACGTGGTCATCCCCCCGCTCTCGGCGGTGTTCCTCGTGCAGGAATGAGCCCGGCGCGGTCCGGATCGCCTCTCCGGGCCGCGTGGCGCGTCCCGTCGCGTCCCGACCCGCGCGGCCCGGACGCGTCCGTCCCGCTAGCCGATCTCGCGCGCCGGGACGCCTGACAACACGGCGAGGTCGCCGGCGTCGCGCGTCACCACCGCGTTCGCGCCGACCTGCACGTGATCGCCGAGGGTCAGCGGGCCGAGGACCTTCGCGCCCGCCCCGAAATCGCAATGCCCCCCGGCCACCACGCGACCGGCGAGCGTCACCTGCTGGAACACCATGCAGTTCGGTCCGATCTCGCTTTCGGCGTGGATCACGATGCCGGTCGGGTGCGGCAGGACCAGCCCGCCGCCGATCCGCACCGTCAGCGGAATGTCGCACTGCGTCAGCAGCGACCAGAACCAGTGGTTCGCCACCCAGTAGCGCCGCGTCACCGCGGCAAGCGCCCCGCCCCGCGCCTTCGCCGCCTGGTAGCGCCGGATCGCGCGCAGAAGCTTGCGCCCCGGATCCCAGGCGCCGCGCACGGCCTCGCGCGACCAGTCGGGCGTTGTGGCCGAGACGGCCGAGCTGAACGTGTCTGGCTGCATGGATCCACCGGGCCGGCAGGAAACGGAAACGCGGGCCGTACGCTCCGCCGCCGCGCCGCATCTGTCAAGCCGCCCTGCCCCTCTAGCCGACGCGCCGGCCACCTGCCACACTCCCCCCGAGCAGGCACCCCAGACCTGCAAGGGAGGAGCCACCATGTCGCCCACAACACGCCTCGCCTCGAGATCCATGGCCTTCGTGCTCGCCGGCGGGCGCGGCTCGCGCCTGCGCGAGCTGACCGACCGGCGCGTGAAGCCCGCGGTCTACTTCGGCGGCAAGACGCGGATCATCGATTTCGCGCTGTCCAACGCGCTCAACTCGGGCATCCGCAAGATCGCCATCGCGACGCAGTACAAGGCGCATTCGCTGATCCGCCATTGCCAGCGCGGCTGGACCTTCTTCCGGGCCGAGCGCAACGAGTTCCTCGACATCCTGCCCGCCTCGCAGCGCTACGACGAGGCGACGTGGTATCGCGGCACCGCCGACGCCGTCGCGCAGAACATCGACATCGTCGACAGCTACGGCGTCGACTACGTGCTGATCCTCGCCGGAGACCACATCTACAAGATGGACTACGAGCGGATGATCGAGCACCACGTGGAGTCGGGTGCCGACGTCACCATCGGCTGCCTGACGGTGCCGCGCAACGAGGCCTCCGCCTTCGGCGTCATGGCGATCGACGAGGCCGACCGGATCACCTCGTTCCTCGAAAAGCCGAAGGATCCCCCGGGCACGCCCGACGACCCCGACGTCACGCTGGCGTCGATGGGGATCTACGTCTTTCGCTGGGACTTCCTGCGCGACCTGCTGGTCCGCGACATGCAGGACGGCAATTCCAGCCACGACTTCGGCAACGACCTGATCCCCGACATCGTCAGGAACGGCACCGCGCAGGCCCATCGCTTCGAACGCTCCTGCGTGCGCGCCAGCGACGAGGCGCCGGCCTACTGGCGCGACGTCGGCACCGTCGATGCCTTCTGGAAGGCCAATCTCGACCTGACCAACTTCTCGCCGGAGCTCGACCTCTGGGACAAGGACTGGCCGATCTGGACCTACTCCGAGATCACGCCCCCGGCGAAGTTCATCCACGACGAGGAGAACCGCCGCGGACAGGCGGTGTCTTCGCTGGTGTCGGGCGGCTGCATCATCTCGGGCACCGAGATCCGCGAGTCGCTGCTTTTCACGATGGTGCACACCAATTCGTTCTCCAGCCTCGAAGGGGCGGTGGTGCTGCCGCGCGCCTACATCGCGCGGAACGCGCGGCTCAGGAACGTGGTCATCGATCGCGGCGTGCACATCCCCGAAGGTCTCGTCGTCGGAGAGGATCCCGAGGAGGACGCCAAGTGGTTCCGCGTGACCGAGGGCGGCGTCACGCTCATCACGCAGGCGATGCTCGACCGGCGGGCCGGAGACGCCTGATGCGGGTGCTGTCGGTCGCCTCGGAATGCGTCCCGCTGGTCAAGACCGGCGGACTGGCCGACGTGGCCGGCGCGCTGCCCGGCGCCCTCGCCCGCGAGGGGGTGGAGATGCGCACCCTCCTGCCCGGCTACCCGGCGGTGATGGCGGCGGCCGACGGGCCCGCGCACGATCTCGGCGATCTCTTCGGCGGGCCCGCGCGCCTCGTCGAGGGACGCCTCGGCGAGGCGACGCTCTACGCGCTCGACGCGCCGCATCTCTTCGACCGGCCGGGCGGCATCTACCTCGGCCCCGACGGTCAGGACTGGCCCGACAACCCGCAGCGCTTCGCCGCGCTGTCGCGCACCGCCGCCCGCGTCGCCGCGGAGGGCGTCGGCGGCTGGCAGCCGCAGGTCATGCACCTGCACGACTGGCAGGCCGGGCTCGCGCCGCTCTACCTCGGGACGCAGGCCGCCGGATCCGGCGTGGCGACACTCCTGACCATTCACAACATCGCCTTCCAGGGCCTCGCGCCGGCGGCGATGATCGACACGCTCGGCCTGCCCCCCGCGGGCTTCACGCCCGAGGGCTACGAATACTGGGGACAGGTCAGCGCGCTCAAGGCCGGGCTCGTCCATGCCGACGCGATCAGCACCGTCAGCCCGACCTACGCGAGCGAGCTTCTCACGCCCGAGTTCGGCCTCGGGCTCGACGGCGTGCTGCGCGCGCGCCGGGCGGACCTGTGCGGCATCCTCAACGGCATCGACGAGGACGCCTGGACGCCGCCCTACCGCACGCCGCGCGGCAAGGGCCGGCACACCAGGCGCCTGCGCGACGAGCTCGGCCTGCCCGAGCGAGAGGGTCCGCTGGCCGTCGTGATCTCGCGGCTGACCGGCCAGAAAGGGCTCGACCTCCTGATCGAGGCGCTGCCAGCGCTGATCGACGGCGGCGGCCAGCTCGCGCTCCTCGGCTCGGGCGAGCCGGTGCTCGAGGCCGCGTTCCGCGATGCCGCCGCCGCCAGCCCGCACGTCGCCGTCCGCATCGGCTACGACGAGGCGCTGTCGCGCCGCATGATCGCCGGCGGCGACGCGATCCTCGTACCGTCCCGGTTCGAACCCTGCGGCCTGACCCAGCTCTACGGCCTGCGCTTCGGCACGGTGCCCGTCGTGGCGCGGACCGGCGGGCTCGCCGACACCGTGATCGACGCCAATCCCGCGGCGATCTCGGCCGGGGTCGCCACCGGTCTGCACTTTCATCCGGTGACCGCGGACCGCCTCGCGCAAGCTCTGGTGAAGATGACGGCGCTCTGGCACGACCGCACGCTCTGGCAAAGGATGATGCGCAACGCTATGGCTCAGCCGGTGGGCTGGGATGTGTCGGCCCGCGCCTATGCCGATCTCTACCGGAGCCTCGCTACGCCCTCATGACGAATTCTCCGAGCCCCGGCCCCGGCCGCGCCCTTCCGCTGGGAGCGACCTTCGACGGCGCCGGCGTCAATTTCGCGGTCTTCTCGCAGAACGCCACGCGCATGACGCTGTGCCTGTTCTCCGACGACGGACGCACCGAAACCGCGCGGATCCCGCTGCCCGAGCGCGACGGCGACGTGTGGCACGGCTACCTCTCGGGGATCCGCCCCGGCCAGCTCTACGGCTACCGGGCCGAGGGGCCCTACGCCCCCGAGGAGGGCCACCGCTTCAACCCCAACAAGCTCCTGATCGACCCGTATGCCAAGCGGCTGACCGGCCACCCGGCGTGGCACGACGCGCTCTACGGCTACACCGTCGGACACAAGAACGCCGATCTCAGCTTCGACACCCGCGACAGCGCGCGCTTCATGCCCAAGTGCGTGGTCGAGGATCCGTGCTTTGACTGGGGGCGCTCGCGACGCCCCGAGACCGAGCTGCACGACAGCATCATCTACGAGGCCCACGTGACCGGCCTCACCCGGCGCTTTCCCGGCGCCGCGCCCGAGGGCGGGTTCCTCGCGCTCGCCTCGGACCGGATGCTCGATCACCTGACGGGGCTCGGCATCACCGCGGTCGAGCTTCTGCCGGTGCACGCCTTCATCAACGACCGCTTTCTCGTCGACAAAGGGCTGACCAACTACTGGGGCTACCAGTCGATCGGCTTCTTCGCGCCGGACCCGCGCTACCTGCACAAAGACCGGCTGTGGGAGTTCCAGTACATGGTCGCCCGGCTGCACGCCGCCGGCATCGAGGTCATCCTCGACGTGGTCTACAACCACTCCGGCGAAGGCGACGAGACCGGCCCGACGCTGTGCTTCCGCGGGCTCGACAACGCGGCCTACTACCGGCTGGCCGACAATCCGCGTCACTGCATCAACGACACCGGCACCGGCAACACGATGAACATGAGCCACCCGATGGTGCTGCGCATGGTCACCGACAGCCTGCGCTACTGGGTCGAGACGATGGGCGTCGACGGGTTCCGCTTCGATCTCTGCGCCACGCTCGGGCGCACCGATCGCGGCTTCGATCCCGGCGCGGCCTTCTTCGACGCGCTGCGGCAGGATCCCGTCCTCGCCGGCGTGAAGCTGATCGCCGAGCCGTGGGACATCGGGCCCGGCGGCTACCAGCTCGGCGCGTTTCCCCCGCCCTTCGCGGAGTGGAACGACCAGTTCCGCGACGACGTGCGCCGCTACTGGCGCGGCGAGGACGGCCTCGCCCCGTCCCTGGCCAGCCGGATCACCGGCTCGGCAATGCAGTTCGACCATTCCGGCCGGCCGGCGACGTCGTCGGTCAACCTTGTCACCGCGCATGACGGCTACACCCTCGCCGACGTGACGATGTACGAGGAGCGCCACAACGAGGCCAACGGCGAGGACAACCGCGACGGCCACGGCGCCAACCATTCCGACAATTTCGGCGTCGAGGGCCCGACCGACGACGCCGACATCGCCGCCGCCCGCGCGCAGCGCCGCCGCAACATGCTCGCGACGCTGCTGCTGAGTCAGGGCACGCCGATGCTGCTGGCCGGGGACGAGTTCGGCAACAGCCAGGGCGGCAACAACAACGCCTATTGCCAGGACAACGACATCGGCTGGCTCGACTGGGACAACGCCGACGACGCGCTCGCCGACTTCACCCGGCGCCTGATCGCGTTCCGTCGCGCCCACCCGATCCTGCGGCAGAAACGCTTCCTGCATTCGCGCGAACGCGTCGTCGACGGGATCGAGGATCTGTTCTGGTGGCGCGAGGACGGCGCCGAGATGGAGGACGGCGACTGGGAGGATCCCGGCCGCCGGCTCGTCTGCGCCGAGATGCGCATGGCGTCCGGAACGCCGCCCTACGCGCAGCGCGAAGAGGCGCTGCTCGTGGCGTTCAACGCCGGCGACGCGCTGACGCTGACCCTGCCCGATCCCCCCGACGGCTTCGCCTGGATCCGCCACATCGACACCGCGACACCCGGGGCCGGACCCGCCCCGGCCGGCGCGGCGATCGAGATGGCGGCGGCCAGCGTGCTCGTCTGCGTGCTCGAGCGTGCCGATGACTGAGGCGACGGCCCGCCTCGCCGAACGCGCCGGGATCCTGCCGGCCTATACCGACGTGACCGGCCGAACGCGCGACACCGCGCCCGAAACCGCCGCGGCGCTCCTCTCCGCGATGGGCCTGCCCGAGAACGAGGCCGGGGCCGCCGCGCATCTCGCTGCCCTCCGAGAGCGGCACCTGCCGGAGTGGCAGGTGACGGAGGCCGACCGGGTGCCGGACCTCCAGCCCCCCGGGCCGTGGTCCCTGACCTTCGAGGACGGCCGCACGACCGAGGGCACCGGCGCCCTGCCCGTTCTGCCGCTCGGGCGCCACCGGCTCGACGCCGGCGGCGAGACCTGCTGGCTCCTCGCCGCGCCGCGGACGCTGCCGCTGCCGGCCCGCGGCTGGGGCCTCATGGCGCCGCTTTACGGGCTGCGCCCGCCAGAGCGTGGCGGCCTCGGCGATTACGCGGACCTCGCCGACCTCGCCCGCGGGCTCGGCCCGCACGGGGCCGGTTTTCTGGGGCTGAACCCCGTTCACGCGGGCTTTCCGACGGATCCCGGCGCCGCGTCGCCCTACACCCCGTCGCACCGCCGCCGGCTCTCGACCCTGCACGTCGCCACCGGGCGCGCCAGCCCGCCGGCCGATACGCGCATCGACTACGCCAAGCTGATTCCCGCGCAGGAGGCCGCGCTCGACGACGCGTTCGAGGCGTTCCGCGCCGCCGGCGGCGACCCGGCCTTCGACGCCTGGCGCGCGGCAGAGGGGCACGCACTCGACCGCTTCGCGCTGCACCAGGCACTGTCGGAACGGCACGGTCCCACCTGGGACGACTGGCCGGCCGAGCTGCACGACCCCGACGGCGCCGCCGCCCGGGCGGCGCGGGCCGAACTGGCGCCCCGGATCGACCGGCACGCCTGGGCCCAGTGGCAGGCGGAAGTCCAGCTGACCGCCGCGCAGGACGCCGCGCGCGCGGCCGGCATGGCGCACGGGCTCTACCTCGACCTCGCCGTCGGCACCCATCCCCACGGCGCCGAGACGTGGGAGGATCCGTCGAGCTTCGCCACCGGCGCCGCGCTCGGCGCGCCGCCCGACGCTTTCGCCGCCGACGGCCAGAACTGGCACCTCGCGCCGTTCAACCCGCGCACGCTCGTCGCCACCGGCTTCGCCGCGCTGGCCGAAACGCTGGCCCGCCAGCTCCGGCTGTCGGGCCTTCTTCGGATCGACCACGTTCTCGGCTTCGACCGCGCGTTCTGGGTCCCCGAGGACGCACCGGGCGCCTATGTCCGCATGCCGCGCGACGCGATGCTCGCGGTCGCCCGGATCGAGGCCGCGCGCGCCGGCGCCACCATCGTCGGCGAGGATCTGGGCAACATTCCCGAGGGGCTCGGCCACGCGCTCGAGGACAGCGGGATCCTCGGCTGCCGCCTCGCCATGTTCGAGCGCGGGCCGGACGGCGAACCGCGCGCGCCCGGCGACTACCCCGAGGCCGTGGTCGCGAGCTTTTCCACCCACGACCTGCCGACCTGGCGCGGCTGGCGCGCGGGCCGCGACATCGACGCGCGCGCCGCGCTCGGCCACGTGGGCCCCGACGCGGCGGCGGACGCGCACCGCCAGCGGGCCGAGGACGTCGCCGCGCTTGACCGGGTGACGGCCCGGTGCTCCACTTTGCCGGGCGATGCGCCGGACCGTCTGCACGCCCATCTCGGCGCGAGCGCGGCACGCCTCGTCGCGGTGCAGGCCGAAACGGTGCTCGAGATGGACGACCAGCCCAACCTGCCCGGCACCGTCACCGAATATCCCAACTGGCGCCAGCGCCTCTCCGAAGGCCCGGCCGACCTCGCCGCCGAACGGCGGCTTGCCGCCGCGGCGCGCACGATGACCGACAGCGGACGATAGGACATCTCATGGACATCATCACCGTCGAAACGCAGCCCATCGCGGGGCAGAAACCCGGCACCTCGGGTCTGCGCAAGAAGACCCGCACCTTCATGGAGCCGCATTTCCTCGAAAATTTCGTCCAGTCGATCTGGACCGGGATCGGCGGCGTCGCGGGCAAGACGCTGGTGCTGGGCGGCGACGGGCGCTACTTTTCCGACCGCGCGGCACAGGTGATCCTGCGCATGGCCGCGGCCTCGGGCGCGGCGCGCATCATCGTCGGGCAGAACGCGCTTCTGTCCACGCCGGCGGCCTCCCATCTCATTCGCAAGCACGGCACCGACGGCGGCGTGATCCTGTCGGCCTCGCACAATCCCGGCGGCCCCGACGGCGATTTCGGCGTGAAGTTCAACACGCCGAACGGTGGCCCGGCGGCCGAGAACGTCACCTCGAAGATCCACGCCGCGAGCGAGAAGATCACCACCTACCGGATCATGGAGGCGCAGGACATCGACCTCGCCACGCTCGGGACGAAATCGCTCGGCCGCACCGAGATCGAGGTCGTCGACCCGGTCGCCGACTACGCCGAGCTGATGGAGGAGATCTTCGATTTCGACGCCATCGCCGCGCTCTTCGCCGGCGGTTTCCGGATGCGCTTCGACGCGATGCACGCCGTGACCGGCCCCTATGCCCACGCGATCCTCGAGACGCGCCTCGGCGCCGCGCCCGGCACCGTGGTCAACGGCACGCCCTCGCCGGATTTCGGCGGCGGCCATCCCGACCCGAACCCGATCTGGGCGAAGGACCTGATGGACGCCATGCACGGCGCCGACGCGCCGGATTTCGGCGCCGCCTCGGACGGCGACGGCGACCGCAACATGATCGTCGGGCGCAACTGCTACGTCACCCCGTCCGACAGCGTCGCGGTGCTCGCCGCGAACGCCACGCTGGCGCCGCGCTACGCTGGCGGGCTCAAGGGCGTCGCCCGCTCCATGCCGACATCGCGCGCGCTCGACCGGGTGGCGCTCCGGCTCGAGTGCAACGCCTACGAGACGCCGACCGGCTGGAAATTCTTCGGCAACCTCCTCGACGCGGGCCGCGCCACGCTCTGCGGCGAGGAAAGCGCCGGCACCGGGTCGGATCACGTGCGCGAAAAGGACGGTCTCTGGGCGGTGCTCTTCTGGCTCAACATCCTCGCCGCGCGGAAGATCCCGGTCGCCGAGCTGTTGGAGGATCACTGGCGCACCTACGGCCGCAACTACTACTCCCGCCACGACTACGAGGGCGTGGACGCCGAGACCGCGGCGGCGCTGATCGACGATCTGCGCGCGCGCCTTCCCGACCTGCCGGGCCAGACCGTCGCCGGGCAGGAGATCGAATGGGCCGACGAGTTCGCCTATGACGATCCGGTCGACGGCTCCCGGGCCGAGCAGCAGGGCCTGCGCCTCGCCACCCGCCCCGGCGGGCGCATCGTCTTCCGCCTGTCGGGCACCGGGACCGAGGGCGCAACGATCCGCGTCTATCTCGAAACCGAGGAAACCGATCCCGCCAAGCTCGACCGAGATCCGCAGGAGGCGCTGGCCGGGATCGTCGCCGTTGCCGACGCCGTGTCGGGCCTGTCCGAGCGCACCGGCCGGACGGCGCCCGACGTCATCACCTGACCGGCGCCGGGCCGGCCGGGCGCGCCGTCTCCGCGCCCGCCCCGGGTGTCGCGATCCGGTAGCGCAGCGCGGCGCCGCCGCCCAGCGTATCGGGCACCGTGAAGGTCTCTGCCAGGACGCCGCCCGCGCGCTCGATCACCCGGATCGACGCGGCGTTGACCGGATCGGTCACCACCTCGATCCGGCGCAGCCCGAGCGCCGCCGCCACCGGCAGGATCGCGCGCAGCGCCGTGGTCGCATGCCCCTGCCCGCGGCGCCACGGCACCACGGCATAGCCCACGTGGCCAAGGCATGTCGGCGGCAGCGCGTCCGTTCCCGGCTGCCAGCGCAGGGAGATCGCACCGCAAAACCCGTCGGCCCAGATCCAGCGGCGCAGGCTCGGCAATCGCGCGGCCTGCGATCCGTCCGGCAGGCGCACCGGGCCGCCGCGCGCCTCGGGGTCGTCCTGCCGTGCCACGAAGCCGCCGGCGTCCCGCGCGATCGCGTCCAGCTGTTCGCCCGCCACCTCGGGGCGCAGGGTGTCCGGCGTCCAGCCGCGCTCCAGCGCGTCGACATATCCCGGCAGACGGTCCAGCGTCGGAATGACAAGCTCCATCCCCCGGCCCTGCCGCGTCGCGCGGCGCGCCGCAAGCCGGCCGGGGCCGGCGCTGCCCGTCCGGCGGGCATCCGCCGCGACCTCGCGGCCAAAGCGGCCGGCGGCCCCTTGCAGCCCGCGCGCCCCCGGACCACCCTCCGCCCGAGCCGAACGACGCCGCCGTCCTACATGGTCGCGGCAGCCGACAGACCGAACCGACACGAGGACCAGCCCCATGTCCCTTGCCGAGCGCATCATCTCCGAGGAAGACGCGGCCCGCGCCCGCGCCGACGCCTGCGAACGCATCCTGACCACCGCGCCGTCGCGCTTCGAGGCCGAGCAGGAGATCGCCCGCGGCCTCGGCGGCCAGATCGACGCCGAGGGCATGGCGAGCTTCGGCTTCTGGGTGCCCGAGCTGCAGGATCTGCGCGTGCCCTCGGGCGATATCTTCCTCGAGGTGCTGTCGCCGGAAGAGCCGCTCGACCTCACCCGCGCGCACCAGGAGATCCGGTTCGAACGCGCCTACGTGCCCGTGGTCCGCCTCGAGAGCCACGCCTTTGCCTGCCTGCGCGGAATGAAGGCCGGCACGCGCGACGCGCTCGGCGACTTCTACGCGCTCGTCTGGCGCGACGCCGAGGACCGCTGGCACCGCATCCTCGATCCGCTCGCCATGTCGCTGCCGTTCGGCGCGATGGCCCCGGCCGAACTCTACGACACCGCCGCGATGTTCGCCGCGCGCGGCGACCGCGCCTACTGGGAGGCGCTGTCCGGCGGCCAGACGCCGCACAAGTTCGGGCCCGTCTCGAACATCCTGCAGATCCACGTGCCCACCGCCACGGCCGGCGGCACGCTCGCGTCCCTCACCCGACAGTTCGAGCGGCTGGCCGCGCGGGTCGAGGCCGGGCTGCCGATGGACCCCGCCGACCAGATCTACCTCGGCTACGAGGCGGTGCAGCTCCTGCCGGTGGAACCCACCACCGTCTACGAGGCCGGCCCCGCCTTCTGGCAGGAAAGCGACAGCTCCGACACCGGCGTGACGGTGTCGCTCCTGCGTCCCGACACCACGAACTGGGGCTACGACAACGTCATCGCCGGCATGGCGACGGTCAATCCGGTCCTGCTCGAAAGCGGGCGCCCGGACGAGCTGGTGGATCTCGCCGCCGCGCTCCACAACTTCCCCGGCACGCCGAAACGGCTGATCTTCGATGTGGTCTACGGCCATTCGGACAACCAGGGGCTCGATGCGCTCTCGAGCCACTTCTTCGCCGGGCCGAACATGTATGGCCAGAACCTCGCCTACCAGACGCCCGCGGTCCGGGCGATCCTGCTCGAGATGCAGCGTCGCAAGGTCGATTTCGGCGCCGACGGCGTGCGCGTCGACGGCGCGCAGGACTTCAAGTGGTGGGACCCCGGCGCGCAGGAGCTCAAGCACGACGACGACTACCTGCAATCGATGGCCGACGTGGTGCAGGAGGTCGCGGGCACGCGCTATCGGCCGTGGTTCATCTTCGAGGACGGGCGCCCCTGGCCCAACGAGGACTGGGAGCTGTCCTCGACCTATCGCTGGGTGATCGAGCACCAGCGCGATCCCGACGTGTTCCAGTGGGGGCCGCTGTCCTTCGCCCACAACACGCCGTTTCTCTACACGTTCTGGCTGGGCAAGTACTGGCGCATCCGTGAATGCCTCGACTCGGGCGCGAACTGGATCTCCGGCACCTCGAACCACGACACGCTGCGCCGCGGTACGCAGGTGTCGCCCAAGATGAACATCAACACCCGCCTCGGCACGACGCGGATGGAAATCCTCGACAAGGCCTACGACAACCCCGCCGCCCACACCCTGACCTACGTGGCGCTGCCGGGCGTGCCGATGGATTTCCTCAACGCGATGGCCCGCGCCTCGTGGGGCTTCGTGCGCAACCAGGACGACCGCTACGGCGTCAAGGTCGTGGCCGAGGAGGCGATCTCGCTGCGCTGGCAGGTGGACGAGTATTCCTACTCGATGCCGATGAACTTCACCCGGCTGAAGGCGCTGGGGTTCGAGACCCGCGCCGATCTGGCGCGGTTCTGCACCTTCCTGCCGGCGCTGGTCGAGGTCACCGACTACGATCTCGAGGATATCGCGCGGCTTCTGAACACCACCGAGCCCAAGCTCGCCGGCCCGTTCTACACCGTGGAGTCGCTCAAGGCGGTGGCGCGCGCGTGGATGGACGACATGCACGACTACTGCAACATCGGCCATTCGCTCGGCGCGCTCGACCCGGTGCAATCTTCCTTCGCCCTCGGCCTGCGCGACTTTCGCGCCGCGCGGCCTTGGCTGCGGGACAATTACGGACCCAAGGACCACTTCGGCTATGTCGAACCGATCGACGGGCGCACGCTCTTCACCTCGCTCCGGCACGGCCCGGACGGCGAACAGGTGTTCTCGATCATCCACATGGAGGGCAAGGCGACGTCGGATTTCGACCCCTTGCGGCTCAAGATCCCGGGGCTCGAGGGTTTCAACTGGGAATGCGTGCTGCGCTCCCCGGGGATTGGCGCGGATTACGTCTCGGGTCCGCTGGTGATGCGCGACTCGATGGCGCTGGTGTTCACGCGCCGAAGCTGAGGGCGCGCGCCCCCGGTGGCGGCCCCCCCCCGCCCGGTGCGCGACTACCCTGCCCGGCGACTCGGCCCTCAGGCCGCGCGCAGGCGCCCGGGGTCGAGCGCGGCGACCACCGCCTGCGGAAGCGCCGGCGTCCCGCCGGTCAGGAGCGCCCCGGCCAGCGCCGAAAGCGCCGGCGCCGTCTGGATGCCGTAGCCGCCCTGCCCGGCCAGCCAGACGAAGCCCTCCGCGGTCGGGTCGGCACCGACGACCGGCGTGCGGTCGGGGGCGAAGGTCCGCATCCCGGCCCAGCTCCGTTCCACCCGCGTCACGGGCTCGGTGACCGCGCGGGCGTAGCGATCGAGCCCTTCGGCCAGAACCATGTCGTCGGGCCACACGTCGTGCGGCGCTACCGGGTCCTCGTCGGCGGGCGACACCATCAGGCGGCCCGCATCGGGCTTGGCGTACCACGTCTCGGACACCGTTCCGAACAGCGGCCAGCCGGTCACGTCACGCCCGCCCGGCGCCGGCAGGATCGCCGCCGAGCGGCGGCACGGCACCAACCCGATCGGCGTGATCCCGGCCAGCTCGGCCAGCGCGTCGGCCCAGCCGCCGGCCGCGTTCACCACCACTGGCGCCTCGTAGACCGCCTTCTGCGTCTCCACGCGCCAGACGCCGCCGGTCCGCGCCAGCCCGGTCACCCGGGCGCCGGCGTCGATCCGCCCGCCGCGCGCCGTCAGCCGCCGCCGGTAGCCCTGAAGCAGGCGGTCCACGTCGATGTCGCGCGCGTCCGGCTCGTGCGCCGCCGCCGCGATCCGCTCGGGCCGCAGGATCGGCACCAGCCGCGCGGCCTCGTCCGGCCCGATCCGGGCCAGCCCCGTCGCGCCGGCCTCGAACGCCTCGAGCGCCTGGATCTCGTTCGGTCCGGCCAGCATCAGGACACCGCGCGGGCTCAGCACCGGGCCGTCGCAGAACGTCTCCGCCGCCTCGAAAACCGGCGTCGACGCGGCCGTCAGCGCCCGCAGGGTCGCGTTGCCGTAATTGCCGAAGAGCAGCGCCGCCGACCGCCCGGTGGCGTGCAGCCCCGGCCGCGCCTCGGATTCCAGGACGACCACGTTCGCCGTCTCGGCCGCCTCGGCCGCCGCGCCGATCCCGGCCATGCCCGCGCCGATGACCAGTATGTCGGTGCGCTCGGTCACAGCTGGACCCGATGCTCGCGCTGCCCCGAAAAGCCCATCGGCACCGAAAACGTCACCCCCGCCAGCGGATCGTTCGCCGGCGCGTTGTCCGACGCCGAGGTGACGAACAGCGTGGCGTGATCCGGTCCGCCGAAGGCCGGACAGGTGATCTGCCCGGCGGCGAAGCCCGCAGCGGTCATGAACCGCCCCTCGGGGCTGTAGCAGGCGACCCGCCCCGATCCGAACTGCGCGTTCCACAGGTTGCCCTGCGTATCCACCACCGCGCCGTCCGGCCGCAGCCCCTCCTGCGACAGGTCGACGAAGAGTTTCGGACCCGCGGCCGGCCAGCCCTCGTCATCGAGTGCCACGCGCTCGATCCGCTGGCGGTCGGTGTCGCAGAAATAGGCATAGGCGCCACCTGGGGCGAAGCAGATCGCGTTGGGCGTGGTGAGGCCGTCGAACAGCCTCCGCAGCTCGCCGTTGTAGTACCGGTAGATCGCCCCGGCACCGTGCGCCTTGGTCTTGCTCATCGTGCCGATCCAGAATCCGCCCGACGGATCGGCCCGCCCGTCGTTCGACCGGGTCCCCGCGTCGTCGGCCTCGAGCGCGATCACGCGCTCCTCGGTCTCGCGTTCGGTGTCGAACCGCACGAGGTCGGTCTCCGTCGCCACCAGAAGCTGGCCGGTGTCCACCCAGCCGAGCGCCGAGATGTGGCGGTCGAACTGCCAGTGCCGTTCGCCCTGCGCGTCCCGGCGATACAGCCGGCTGCGCAGGATATCGACCCAGTAGAGCGCCTCCTCCCACGGGTGCCAGAGCGGGCCCTCGCCAAGGGAACAGACGGTGTCGCTGTAGATCAGGTGGGACATGCCCGGGCCTCCCGTTTTGACCCGACTGTGTCGCATGGCGCCGGGCTTGGCCAGTGCGCGCCCGGCCCGCGCCGCGCCTCAGGCGTCGAGCGGCACGAGATCGACGCTGTGCCGCGAGGCCTGCCCGCCCGAAAGGCGGACCGCGCCCCGCACCGGCGCCACGTCGGAATAGTCGCGGCCGACCGCGACGACGATATGGTCGGTCCCGACCATCAGGTCGTTGGTCGGGTCGTATTCGATCCAGCCGAGCTCAGCGCCGCACCACGCCCGCACCCAGGCGTGCATCGCGTCGGCCCCCTGCAGGCGCTTCTGCCCCGGCGGCGGCGTCGTGCGCAGGAACCCCGAGACGTATCCTGCCGGCACGCCGACCGCGCGCAGCCCGGCGATCATCACGTGGGTGAAATCCTGGCAGACGCCGTGCCCGGCGGCGAAGGCCTCGGGCGGTGGCGTGTTCACGTCCGTCGCGCCCGCGTCGAAGCGCATGTGCGCGTTGAGCGCGTGCCCCACCGCCCGGACCGCGCCGAGCGCGGTCATCCCCGGATCGAGACTGTCGCGGGTGAAGCGCTCGATCGCGTCGTCGGAAGGAACCCGCGGCGAGTCGGCCAGGAAATGATGCGGCGCGTCGGCGGTCAGCCCGCGATGCCCCGCGACCTCGGCGGCCAGCCCCGACAGGCCCGGCGACAGATCCAGCTGCAGCGGCCGCGACAGCCGCTCGACCCGCGCGGTGATCCGCGCCGACAGCGCCGTGACCGGGACCTGAAATCCCATGTCCGTCACCGGGTTGCCGAAGAAATCCGCGCGGTGCGCGATCTCCTCGGGCTCGGGCGTCACCTGCAGATGCGCCGCCTCCACGTTCTGCTCGCCAGCCAGCTGGCGCGGCATCACCCGCAGCACGGTGCGCAGCGCCGGCGCCGGCGCGCCGTAGTCGTATCCGATCTCCAGCGTCAGGTCGTAGCGCATCGCGTCACACCAGCCACGTGGCGGTGATCTTCTCGGACAGGTCGGTCAGGTCGCGCGCCAGCGCATCGAGCGCGCGCCCGTCCATCTCTGCCGGCTCCGCGGTGGCGAGCCGCGTGTCGATGCGCATCGCCGCGCGCATCACCGGCGACAGCGCGCCGTTTTCCTCCGCGCCGGGCAGTTCCGCCGCCATCGCGTGGATCTGCGCCACCTGGAACCGCACCGACCGCGGGTTGCGGTTGTCGAGCGCGAGAAGGTCGATCACCGTGTTGCGGTTGGTCTCGATCTGGTAGCGGCGGCGGTGCGTCATCACGCTGTCGCCCATCTCGATGGCGATGTCGTAGCAGCCCTCCGGCGCGTCGGGCGCGGCGAAGTCGCGCAGCGTTCGCACCATCGACAGCGCCCGCTCCAGCGCGCGGCCGATCGACAGAAAGCGCCAGCCGACGAAACGGTACATGTTGTCGTGCACGAGGCCGGCAAAGCCGGCGGAGCCGCGCAGGAACTGGCTCAGCGCGCGCGCCGCCTCGTCGCCGGCCTGCACCGCCTCGACCTCCTCGACGATGTCGTGGCGCAGCGTCTCGAGCGCGACCCACCCGTCGATCGAGAAGCGGTCGCGCACCTTCGACGCCGCCCGGATCGCCGCGTCGAGCGCCGTGGTCACCGCGCCCGGGGTCGACACGTCGCGCGGCACCCCCAGCCGGCGCAGATGCGCGTCGATCCGCGCCACCCGAAGGTCGTCCGTGCGCCCGGTCTCGGCCAGCCGCAGGTGATAGGCCCGCAACAGCCGCACCATCGTCTCGGCCCGTTCCACGTAACGGCCGAGCCACAACAGGTTGTCGGCCGCGCGCGCCGGCAGCAGGCTGTCCTTGGCGCGGCGGAACGGCCCCGAGGAATCGGTCAGCGTCTCCCGCTCGAGTTCGCGGTCCGACACGATCCACACATCGGCCACGCGCCCGCCCCGGCGCAGCGCCAGCGCGGTCGCGTCGGCGCTCCCGCCGATCCGGGCATAGCCCCCGGGCATGACCTTCCAGCCGGCATTGGTGCGGGCGGCGAAGACGCGCAGCATGACCGGCCGCGCGTGCAACGCGCCGTCGGCATAGACCGGCGTGGTCGACAGCGTGACCGCCTCCTGCCCGACCACGGCGCCCTTCTGCGCCTGCACCCACGCCGCCGGGTCCACGGTCCGCCCGTCGCGGAAGCGCCCGGCGATCAGCTGCGCGCCGTCGGCCTCAAAGGGCAGATCTTGGCTCATCGCGTCGCCGACCATCATCCGTTCCAGATTCGCGGCCACGTAGTCGCGCTCGCGCGCCTGTCCGCACCACCACGTCGCGAGGTTCGGCAGCTTCAGCGACTCGCCGGTCAGGTAGCGCGCGATCCGCGGCAGGAAGGCGAGGAACGCGCGGCTCTGCACCAGCCCCGCACCCAGCGCATTGGCCATGCACACGTTGCCGTCGCGCAGCGCCCGCACCAGCCCCGGCGTGCCAAGCGCCGAGCGCTCGTCGAGCTCCAGCGGATCGGCGAAGGCCGAATCGAGCCGCCGCCACAGCACCGACACCGGCTTCAGCCCGGCCACCGTGCGCACCATCACCCGCCCGTCCACCACCGTCAGGTCCTCGCCCTCGAGCAGCATCAGCCCCAAATAGCGGGCGATGTAGGCGTGCTCGAAATAGGTCTCGGTGCCGAGGCCCGGCGTCAGGATCCCCATCCGCCCGTCGAGCGACGTCGCCGAGCGCTCGAGCGCCGAGCGGAACGCGCGGAAGAACCCGGCGAGGCGGTGGATCGACTGGTGCCCGAACGGCTCCGAGAACACCCGCATCGTCGCCACCCGGTTCTCGAGCGCGAAGCCCGCGCCCGACGGCGCCTCGGTCCGGTCGCCGAGGACGAACCACGACCCGTCCGGCGCGCGGCCGAGCTCGAACGCGACGAAGTGCAGGAACCGCCCCGAGGGCGGACGCTCGCCCACCAGCGGGCGCAGCCAGCCGGGATTTCCTGCCACCAGCTCGGGCGGCAGCATCCCCTCGCGCACCAGCCAGCCCGGCCCGTAGAGATCCGCCAGCACCTGCTCGAGCACCTCGCAGCGCTGGACGAGCCCGTCCGCGATGCCCAGCCACTCGGTCTCGTCGAGGATCACCGGCAGGTGGCTCAGCGGCCAGTCGCGATCCGCCGGGCCATCACCGGTCGACTGGCGAAAGAACACCCCGGCATCGCGCAGGTAGCGGTCGCCGCGGGCGAAGCGCCGCGCGATGTCGTCCGGCGCAAGCTGCGCGAACCGCTCGATAAACGGCTGCCAGACCGGGCGCACGCGCCCGTCCGGTCCGATCATCTCGTCCGCGACGCCATCGGGCACGGTGTAGTTGCCGATCAGCCCGGCGACGGCGTCCCGCGCGTCGGCGGTCTGGTCCATCCTGTCGTCCTCTGCCGGGCGCGCCGCGCGCATGCGGCGCTCCCGTTCGCCTTCGTCTTATCACAGCCCGGGCGGGCGGCGCAGGTCCAGCGTGAAGGGAAACTCCGGATGCGGCATCTCGGTTTCGGGCACGTAGTCGCCGGGGCTGTGACCCATCGGCTCGAACCGCGCGAGCCGCCGCGCCTCCGCCTCGTTGCCGTTGACGGGGAACGTGTCGTAGTTGCGCCCGCCCGGATGCGCCACGTGATAGGTGCACCCGCCGAGCGCGCGGCCCGTCCACGTGTCGTAGACGTCGAAGGTCAGCGGCGCGTGGACCGGCACCGTGGGGTGCAGCGCCTCCGCCGGCTGCCACGCCTTGAACCGCACGCCCGCCACCGACACCCCCGAGGTCACGGTCCGGGTCAGCGGCACGCGCCGGCCGTTGCAGCAGACGGCGTAGCGCTCCGCGTTGGCTGTGGTCAGCTGCACCTGCAGACGCTCGACCGAGCTGTCGGTGTAGCGCACCGTCCCGCCGATGGCACCGCGCTCGCCCAGCACGTGCCACGGCTCCAGCGCCTGCCGCAGCTCGAGGTGCACGCCCTCGTAGTCGACCTGCCCGCAGAACGGGAAGCGGAACTCGGCCTGCGCCTCGAACCACACCGGATCGAGCGCGAAGCCGTGCGCCTTGAGATCCGCCAGAAGGTCGAGGAAATCCTGCCAGAGGAAATACGGCAGCATGTAGCGATCGTGCAGTTCCGTGCCCCAGCGCACCGGCCGCCCGCTCACCGGCGCCTGCCAGCACCGCGCCACGATCGCCCTGAGCAGCACCTGCTGGGCGAGGCTCATCTTCGGATCGGGCGGCATCTCGAAGCCGCGGAACTCCACCAGCCCCAGCCGACCGGTCGGCCCGTCGGGCGAATAGAGCTTGTCGATGCAGATCTCCGCGCGGTGGGTGTTGCCGGTCACGTCGATCAGGATGTTGCGCAGCAGCCGGTCCACGAGCCACGGCGGCGGCAAGGAGCCCTCGCCCGGATCGGGGATGTTGGCCAGCGCGATCTCGAGCTCGAACAGGCTGTCGTGGCGGGCCTCGTCGATCCGCGGCGCCTGGCTCGTCGGGCCGATGAACATCCCCGAGAACAGGTAGCTGAGCGAGGGATGCCGCTGCCATGTCAGGATCAGCGACCTGAGCAGGTCCGGTCGCCGCAGGAACGGCGAATCGTTCGGCGTCGCGCCGCCCACCACCACGTGGTTGCCGCCGCCGGTCCCGGTGTGCCGCCCGTCGATCATGAACTTGTCGGCCCCGAGCCGCGACTGCCGCGCCTCCTCGTAGATCGCCTCGGTCGTGGCCACGCACTCCGCCCAGTCATGCGCGGGATGGATGTTGACCTCGATCACGCCCGGGTCCGGCGCCACGCGGATCACGTTCATCCGCGGATCGTGCGGCGGCGCGTAGCCCTCGATATGCACCGGCATGTCCAGCCGCTTGGCGGTCCGCTCTGCCGCCGCCACGAGGTCGAGGTAATCCTCGAGGCTCTCCACCGGCGGCATGAACACGCAAAGCGCACCGCCGCGCGGCTCCACCGACACCGCCGTCCGCACGGCGCCGCCGACGGCCGAGAGCTCCTGCGGAATCACGTCCTGGACCGGTCCGGTCGGCTGCGGCGCGCTCACCGGCTGCGCCCGGTCGCCCACCGGATCGGGGCCGTGGTCGTAGTCCGGCAGCGGACCGCGCGGCACCGTGGGATCGGTAACGTAGGTGTAGGGATACTGCGACGGCGGCACGTGCGGCAGCGACCCGAGCGGGATGCGGTAGCCGACCGGGCTGTCGCCCGGCACCAGGAACACCCTCCCCCGGCGCAGCCGCCACGTCTCGGACCGCCAGCGCCGCCCCGCCGCCTTCGAGTGCCACGCCTGGATCGGCAGCACGTGGCCCGTCGGTTCGGTCAGGCCCCGCTCGAAGACCTGCGCCATCCGGTGCCGCTCCTCGGCGTCCTTGAGCCGGTTGTTCTCCGGCGTCACGTTCTCGGGCAGGTTCGCCTCGCGCAGGAGCCACTCCGCCGGGTCCTCGTAGGCCGGCACCACGTAATCCGGCGCAACGCCCAGCTCCTCGGCCATCGTGGCGAGAAACGTTCCGGCCTCCGCGGCGCCCGCCGCGCCGCCCGATCCGCCTTCGCGCGCCACGAGATCGGGATCCGACCAGATCGGCGCACCGTCCCGCCGCCAGTAGAGCGAGAAGGTCCAGCGCGGCAGCGTCTCGCCCGGGTACCACTTGCCCTGGCCGTAATGCAGGAAACCCCCGGGCGCGAAGCGCCGGCGCAACCGGCGGATCAGCTCGTCCGCCCGCGCCCGTTTCGTCGGGCCGACCGCGGCGGTGTTCCACTCGTCGCTTTCGTAATCGTCGATCGACACGAAGGTCGGCTCGCCGCCCATCGTCAGCCGCACGTCGCCGGCCTCCAGCGCCGCGTCCACCTTGTGGCCGAGCGCGTTCAAGGCCTCCCACGCGTCGTCCGAGAACGGCTTGGTGATCCGGGGGTGCTCGGCGACCCGCGCCACGTCCATCTCGAAATGAAACGCGCTCTGCACCTCGCCCACGGCGGTGAACCCGCCGGCGATCGGCGCCGCCGTCCGGTAATGCGGCGTCGCGGCCAGCGGGATGTGGCTTTCCCCGGCCAGCAGCCCCGATGTCGGGTCGAGCCCGATCCATCCCGCCCCGGGCAGGTAGACCTCGACCCAGGCGTGCAGGTCGGTGAAGTCGTGGTCGGTGCCCGACGGACCGTCCAGCGCCTCGAGATCGGGTTTCAGCTGGATCAGGTAGCCCGACACGAACCGCGCCGCGAAACCCAGGTGACGCAACAGGGTCACCAGCAGCCACGAGCTGTCGCGGCACGACCCCGACCCCCGCGCCAGCGTCTCCTCCGGCGTCTGCACGCCCGGCTCCATCCGGATCAGGTACTCGACGTCGCCCGACACCTTGGCGTTCAGGCCGACCAGCATGTCGACGGTGCGCGCCGCGTCGCGCGGGATGCCGGCGAGGTACTCGGCAAAGCGCGGGCCGGTCTCGGCCGGCGCGCGGTAGATCGACAGGTCCTCGGTCAGCTCGGCCGGATAGGCGAACGGCCAGGTCTCGGCGCTCTCCTCGACGAAGAAGTCGAACGGGTTGTAGACCGACATGTCGGCCACGAGGTCGACCTCGATCCGGAACTCCCGCACCGGCTCGGGAAAGACGAAGCGCGCCAGCCAGTTGCCGTAGGGGTCCTGCTGATGGTTCACGAAATGCGGCTCGGGCCCCACCTTCAGCGAATGCGAGATCACCCGCGTGCGCGAATGCGGCGCCGGGCGCAGCCGCACGATCTGCGGCCCCATCGTGACGTTTCGGTCGTAGGTGTAGTGGGTGAGGTGGTGAATGCTCGCGTGGATCGCCATGAATGCCCGGGCTCGTCTGGTCCTGTCGCCCGCAGAAGATCAGGGCCGCGCGGCATTGGCGAGATCAAACCGCGCAGAACGTCGGCATCGCCCGCGCAAGCCGCCCAAGTCTTGGGCATCCGCCCTGCCGTGCGCCTGTCCCCGCGGAGGCCGGGCGCCCCGGCCCTCAGACCGCCCGGGCGGCGTCGCAGCCGAACAGCGACGAGATCGAGAAACCCTCGCTCTCGTCGGTGCCGGCCCGCGCATCGAGCGCCAGCGTCAGGTGCCCGACGCCGATCAGCGCCGCCAGCAGCAGCGCCTTGCACATGGTGAAGTCCCGCATCGTGTGTGCTCGCATGGCGCGTCCCTCCGCCTGAAGTGAACCGAACGGTTTAATCATGCCGCAGCGTCACGTTTCAGTCCACTCACATCGCGGTCACCGTCGGTGCATGCGCGCAGGTCCGCTGCGCTTTGCGCTTGAAGCGCGCGCGGCGGCGGTGCTAGATGCCGCAACGCGCGCGGGTGTAGCTCAATGGTAGAGCAGCAGCTTCCCAAGCTGACGACGAGGGTTCGATTCCCTTCACCCGCTCCAGCCGTTTCCCCAGCGTCTCGACCGCACCCCGTGCGCTCGGGTCCCCCCCACGGCCCGGACCCAGCGTCAGGCGGCCGCCATGGCGCGCCGTCCGCGCATGCCCCGGCCGAGCGCGCGCACCTCGTCGCGCACCGGCCCCTCGCGCGGCGCGTCGGCCAGCGTCGCGAGCAGGTCCGGCGCCGGCACGCCCTTGCGCCGCCAGCTCAGCCCGCGCAGCACCGCCGCGCCGGCCTCCGGCAGCCGGTCTGGCACCTCGTAGCCGGCCAGCGTCGCCCAGACGCCGGCCCAGAGACGCGCCACCGTCCACGGGTTGTAACCCCCGCCGCCCGACACGATCAGCCGCGGCGCCAGCGCGCGCAGCGCCGTCACCGTCCGCCAGTGACAGAGGTTCGACAGCGCCAGCCGCGCCAGCGGATCCTCCAGCACCGCGTCGGCCCCGCATTGCAGGAAGATCGCGTCCGGCCGAAACGCCGCGACCGCCGGCAGGATCACCTCCTCCAGCAGCAGCGCGAACTCGCTGTCGTTGAAGCCGCGCGGCACCGGCAGGTTCACCGCCGCGCCCCCGGCATCGTCCTCGGCGTCGCCGGTGAACGGCCAGCGTCCGGCCTCGTGGACCGAGATCATCCGCACCCGCTCCGATCCCGCGAACGCCGCCGCGACCCCGTCGCAATGATGCGCGTCGATATCGACGTAGACCACCCGCTCCAGCCCGAGATCGAGCAACCGCGTGATCGTCAGAACCGGTTCGTTGAGATAGCAGAACCCCGCGGCATGGTCGGGAAAGCCGTGATGCGTGCCGCCGCCCGGGTTGTGCACGACGCCGCCCCGGGCCACGAGGTCCGCCGCCAGGAGCCCGCCGCCCACCGCGGTGGCGGGCCGGCGATACATCTCCGGAAAGACCGGGTTCGACAGCGTGCCGAGCCCGTGGCGCCGGCGCACCTGCTCGCTCACCGCCTGCGTCGCCTCCGCGGTGCGCAGCGCCGCCACGTAGTCGGGGGTGTGAAACGCCTCGAGCACGCGCGGCTTGGCCATGGGCGAGGTCCGGTAGCGTGCGGCGGGCAGCCAGTCCATCGCCCGGGCGAGGTCGATGACCGCCGGCACCCGCTCGATCGACAGCGGGTGAAGCCGACCGTAGACCGATCCGCGGTAGACGTTCGATCCGATGAAGAGCGCGCGATCCATGACCGCTCAAGCTAGGCGCGGCGAGGGGCGCGAACAGGGACGCGCCGCCGCATCCCGCCGGTCACCCCGCGCCCGGCGCCGCCGCAGCGAATCCGGCGGCGGCGCGGGCCGGCGCTCAGGCCGTCTCCAGACGCGCCTCGCGCGCGGCGCGCAGGCGCGCGAAATCGTCGCCGGCATGATAGGACGACCGCGTGAGCGGCGTCGCCGACACCATGAGAAAGCCCTTGCCGTAGGCGGATTTCTCGTATCCCGCGAACTCCTCGGGGGTGATGAACCGCGCGACCGCATGGTGCTTCGGCGTCGGCTGCAGGTACTGGCCGATGGTCATGAAATCGACGTCCGCCGCCCGCAGGTCGTCCATCACCTGCAGCACCTGCGGCCGCTCCTCGCCCAGCCCGACCATGATCCCGGACTTGGTGAAGACCGACGGGTCGATCTCCTTCACGCGCTGCAGGAGCCGCAGGGAGTGGAAGTAGCGCGCGCCGGGGCGGACCTCGGTGTAGAGCCCCGGCACCGTCTCGAGGTTGTGGTTGAACACGTCGGGCTTCGCCGCCACCACGGTCTCGAGGACCTCGGGCGCGCATTTCAGGAAATCCGGCGTCAGGATCTCGATGGTGGTGCCCGGCGCGCGGTGCCGGATCGCCCGGATCGTCTGCGCGAAATGCTCCGCCCCGCCATCCTCGAGGTCGTCGCGGTCGACCGAGGTGATCACCACGTGGTTGAGACCGAGCTTCTGCACGGCGTCGGCGACGCGCCCGGGCTCGAACACGTCGAGCGTGTCTGGCCGCCCCGTCGCGACGTTGCAGAAGGTGCAGCCGCGGGTGCAGATCTCGCCCATGATCATCATCGTGGCGTGGCCGGCGCTCCAGCACTCGCCCACGTTCGGACACCCCGCCTCCTCGCACACGGTGGTCAGGTTGTGCTCCCGCATGATCTTGCGCGTGTCGGCATAGCCCTGACCGCCCGGCGCCCGGACGCGGATCCAGTCGGGCTTCTTCAGACGGTCGGTGTCGGGGCGATGCGCCTTCTCGGGATGGCGCTGGCCGGGAATCTTCAGATCGCGCATGAACTCCTGCCCTGCTCAATTCGGGTTGCGGATGAGTGTATGTCCTTGCCGGACGCCTTTCCAGCCCCGCCCGCCGCCGCATGGCGGACATGTCGCGCCCGCCACCCCGCACATCCGCGCCGCGCGCCCGCCGCCACCAGCCGACGCCACCATCGCACACGCGCCACTCCCCCACCTTCTTCTTGGTCCCAAGTACTCCGGGGAGCGCGAGGGGCAGCGCCCCTCGCCGGCCCCCACCGACACCCGGCGCCGCCCAAGCGCGCGCCACGCCCCCACCTTCTTCTTGGTCCAAATACTCCGGGGAGCGCGAGGGGCAGCGCCCCTCGCCCGTCGCTGCCGCGCGCCCCCACGCCGGGCTTCAGCGACATACCGCCCGCGCATCCTCCAGCAGCGGCGCCGCCGCCGCGCGGAAGAGCTCGGCCAGTTCCTCCACCCATTCCCCGTCCCCGGCCGTGGCCCGGCGCACGAGGGCGAGATGACGCGCGGGTTCGGGCGCCGAGAAGCGGCGCAGCGTGAGCCGGTCGGACGATGCGGTCTCCACCAGGACGGCGATCTCGGGCAGCAGCGTCAGCCCGAAGCCCTCGCTCACGAGCCCGCACAGCGTGGAGAGCGAGGAGGCGCCGAGGTCGACGCCGCCGCGGCGCGACAGGCCGCACACCTCGAGCGCCTGGTCGGCGAGGCAGTGCCCCTCGTCGAGCAGGAGCAGCTGGTCCGGCGACAGCTCGGTCGGCCGAAGGCGGTCCACGGTCTCGGCCCAGGCGGCGATGCGGCGTTCCGATCCGGCGAGCACGAAGCGATCCTCGAAGAGCGGGTGCGCCGCCAGGCCTGCGTCCGGCACCGGCAGCGCCACCAGCGCGGCGTCGAGCCGGCCGGCGCGCAGCTCGGCGACGAGGGTCCCGGTCTGCGCCTCGCGCACGCGCAGTTCCAGCGTCAGGTCGCGCGCCCGCAGCCGGGTCAGCGCCGCCGGCAGCAGGTAGGGCGCGACGGTGGGGATCACGCCCAGGTGCAGTTGGCCGGAGAGCCCGGCGCGCCGGCGCACCGCGCCGCGCAGGTCCTGCACCTCCGACAGGATCCGGTGCGCCCGGCTCAGCACCTCGTGGCCGGCGCGGGTCAGCCGCACCTCGCGCGGCAGGCGCTCGACCAGCGGCACGCCGAGCTGGGTCTCCAGCTCCTTGATCTGCAGCGACAGCGCCGGCTGCGAGATGTTGGCCCGGGCCGCGGCGCGGCCGAAATGCCGCGCCTCGGCGAGCGCGGCGAAATAGGACAACTGGCGCAGGGTCACATCCATAAGCCGATCCTATTGCCAGCGCCTCGCAGCGCCCGCAACCCTTATGGCGACACGGCATTCAGCCGATCAGGCCCTGCCCGTTCCGGCCGCGTGCCGCGTAGTGCTCGGACAGCCGCTGCAAGGCGATCCGCAGCACGATCTTGCCCGAACGCGCGGACCATCCGAGGGCCTGTTCCGCGGTTTCGAGCCCCTCGAGCCGGCAGCAGCAGCGGAACGCCATGTCGGCAAGGCCGGGGCCGAGATCCGCGAGCGCGTCGGCCAGCCGCCGGCGCGCGGCGGCCGGCTTGTCGCCGGGGGCCGGTGCGGCGGGCGCCACGTCGAGCAGGTCCGGCAGGTCCGGCGCCGGCCCGTGGGCGAGACGGGCGAGCTCGTAATCCTCGTAGAGTCGCTCGGCGGCGGACAGCGCAATGCGATCGAGGAACGGGCGCCCGGTGCGGTCGCGCCGCCGGGCCAGCCCCGCCACCGGCGTTTCGGCGTGGGCCGCGCGCAACGGCGCCGGCGCCGCGCGCGGCCGGTCGGGCCGCGCCCCGTCGAACGGGACGGCCGCCTCGGCCAGCCCCGCCTGCGCCGCGCGGTCGGTCTCGACGATCATCCGGGCATAGGCGGCGCGGCCCTCCGCCGTGATCCGGTAGCGCGACACTCGGCCGGGCGCGTCGCAGGCGATCCAGCCCTTGAGCGCCATCGCCTGCGCGATCGTGCTGTCCACCGCGAGGTGCCGGTCCGCCGTCCCGCCGTCCCCGACCACCACCGCCTTGTCCATGTCCTGCGCCACTGCCAGCAGCATGCCCGGCCGCCCCAGATGCTTCAGCACGCGCCGCGCCTCGGCGCTCAGGGTGACGGCATCGACCGGATCGGCGGCATTCGTGTCGGTGCGGGTCTCGATGTCTGGGATCATGGCGGCGTCCTTCGATGACTGGGCTGCGGTGGCCGCGGCGATCCGCGCGCCGAGGCGCTTCAGCGCGGCGTCGACGAGCGGGTCCTCCCGGCGTCCCTCGATCTTGCGCACCTGGCGCATCACCGTTGAGGCGTGGCAGCCCGCCGCCCGCGCGAGCGCCCGCAGGGACCGGCCGGCCTCGGTATGCGCGATGTAGTTCCGCGCCTCGTCCGGCACCCAATCCGGAAAGGTGCAGAACGTCGTGTATCCTTCTGAAGTCAGCATGTTTTTCCCAAGCTCTCCGCAACTTGTCCCCAGGTTTCTCCACAGACACGGCGCGCAGCTTTGGGGTGGCATCGTTACCCAAAAGTTAACAAACCGGTCCGCCTGGCCAGTTTGCTTTCAATTTGCAAACAATTGGAAATTGTGCGTGCGCCGCGAACCTCGCGTCCGCAACACACGCCAGAGCTGTGTGATTATGGGTGCCGGAACCACGATCACGGGAACATCATGCACGAGTCCTCGCACATTCTCCGCCAGATGCGCCGCCCGCGCCTCCTGGTGCGCGCCGCCCGGATCGGCGCGGCCGACTACAGCCGCGACCGCCACCTGCGCCGCCTCGTCGGGCCCGCGCCGGTTGCCGGCACGCGCGCTGCGCTCGATCGTCTCGTGGCGGTGGAGGCGCCGCTCGACGCCGCCCGCCGCTCGGGCGACGCCGCCTATTCGCCGGCGCGGCACGTGGCGGTCCTGTCGGCGATCATCGCCGAGCTTGCCCCGACCGGCGCCGCCAGCACCGGGCCGGCCGCCGCGATGGACGCGGCGCACCCCACAGCCGCGCCGGACGCGGCGCTCACCACCGCCGCGCCGGACGCGACACCGCCAACCGCACTGGCCGCGGCGCCCGCAGGCGCCGGCCCGCAGGCTCGGGCTCAGGCAAAGGCGTCGGGCATCGACTCGCGCTTTTGCGCGACATACGCGTCGAGCGCCTCGCCCACCGCCGGGTCGAGCGTCGGCGGGGTGTAGGAGTCGAGCAGCCGCCGTGCCCGCGCCGCGGCCAGCGTCGCGGTGTCGCGGCCGCCCTCCTCGGCCCAGGTCTCGAACGGCTTGTAGTCGAGGACGTCGGAGCGCCAGAACGCCGACTTGAAATGCGCCTGCGTGTGCGCGCAGCCGAGGTAGTGCCCGCCCGGGCCGACCTCGCGGATCGCGTCCATCGCCTGCGCCGCCTCGTCCACCGACACGCCCGCGGCCATCCGGTGCAGAAAGCCCAGCTGGTCGGCGTCCATCACGAACTTCTCGTAGGATGCGACGAGCCCGCCCTCCAGCCAGCCGCAGGCGTGCAGCATGAAGTTGACGCCCGCCAGCAGGCCGGTGTTGAGCGTGTTCGCCGTCTCGTAGGCCGCCTGCGCGTCCGGCAGCTTCGAGCCGCAGAACGACCCGGCCGAGCGATACGGCAGGCCGAGCCGCCGCGCGAGCTGGCCCGCGCCGTAGGTGATCTGCGACGCCTCCGGCGTGCCGAAGGTCGGCGCGCCCGAGTTCATGTCGATCGAGGTGACGAAGGCGCCCATGATGACCGGCGCGCCGGGCCGGATCAGCTGGGAATAGGCCACGCCCGCCATCGTCTCGGCCAGGACCTGCGTCAGCGTGCCGGCCACCGACACCGGCGCCATCGCGCCGCCGACGATGAACGGCGAGATGATGCAGGCCTGCCCGGCCGCCGCATAGACCTCGAGCGCGCCCATCATCGTGTCGTCGAACGTCAGCGGCGAGTTGATGTTGATCAGCGATGTCAGAACGCAGTTCTCGGACACGAAGTCGCGGCCGAAGATGACCTCGCACATCTCCACGCTGTCCTGCGCGCGCGACGGCTCGGTCACCGCGCCCATGAACGGCTTGTCGGTCAGCGTGGCATGCGCGCGGATCATCTCGAGGTGACGCTTGTTCACCGGCACGTCGGTCGGCTCGCAGACCGTGCCGCCCGAATGCTGCAGCCATGGCGACATGTGGCCGAGCTTCACGAAGTTGCGGAAATCGTCGAGCGTCGCGTAGCGCCGCCCGCCCTCGAGATCGCGCACGAAGGGCGGCCCGTAGACCGGCGCGAGCACGAGGTCGCGCCCGCCGATCGACACCGATTTCTCCGGGTTGCGGGCGTGCTGCACGAATTGGCCCGGCGCGGTCGAGATGAGCTTGCGCGCCAGCCCGCGCGGCAGCCGCACGCGCTCGCCCGTCACGTCCGCACCGGCATCGCGCCAGCGCTGCAACGCGCCAGGATTGTTGACGAAATTGACGCCGACTTCCTCGAGCACCGTCTCGGCGTTCCACTCGATGATCTCGAGCGCCTCCTCGGTCAGCACCTCGAAATCCGGGATGGCGCGGGTGATCGTCCGGGCGGTCTCGACCGTGGTGGCGCCCTGCGCGGCCCGGCGCGCAGCGCCGCCGCCGCGGCCGCGCCGCCGTCCGGCGGTGATGTCCTGCATGGATCGGCTCCGATTGTCCTGTCGTCCGGCCGGTCTAGCCGTCCGCGGCGCGGCGCCGCCGTCCGTTTGCGCCGCCTGCGTCCCGAATGCGACATCCAGGCCACCGCACGCGACGTCGCGGCGAACCTCACCGCACGCGACGTCGCCGCGCACGATACCGCAGGCGTCGCCGCCGCGCCCGGCACCATCGGCACCGCACGCGCCACCCCGCCCCGGCGCACGGGCCCACGGCCGCGCCCGCCGAGGCTTGCGCGGCCGCAAGCGGGCCGCTATCGGCTCGGGACATGGACCAGACCCAGCACGACCGCCTTCTCATCGTCGATTTCGGCTCGCAGGTAACGCAGCTGATCGCGCGGCGCCTGCGCGAGCTCAGCGTCTATTGCGAGATCCATCCCTTCCAGCAGGTCACCGACGGGTTTCTCGACGAGTTCGCCCCGAAGGCGGTGATCCTGTCGGGCGGTCCCGCCTCGGTGATCGATGCCGACAGCCCGCGACCGCCGCAGAAGGTGTTCGAGCTCGGCGTTCCGGTGCTGGGCATCTGCTACGGCCAGCAGGTGATGACCCAGATGCTCGGCGGCGAGGTGGAGCGCGGCGACGGCACCGCCGAGTTCGGCCGCGCCTGGGTCGTGCCCACCGAGGAGCGGATCGATCTGCTCACCGGCTGGTTCATGGACGGCACCGGCCGCGAACAGGTCTGGATGAGCCACGGCGACCACGTCGCCCGCCTCGCGCCCGGCTTCGCGGTCTACGGCACCTCGCCCGGCGCGCCCTTCGCGATCACCGCGGACCTCGAGCGGCGCTTCTACGCGGTGCAGTTCCACCCCGAGGTGCACCACACGCCGAACGGCCGGACGCTCTACGAGAACTTCGTGAAGGATGCCGGCTTCACCGGCGACTGGACCATGGGCGCCTACCGCGAGGAGGCGATCCGCCGCATCCGCGAGGAGGTCGGCGACGCCAAGGTGATCTGCGGCCTCTCCGGCGGGGTCGACAGCTCGGTCGCGGCGGTGCTGATCCACGAGGCGATCGGCGATCAGCTGACCTGCGTCTTCGTCGATCACGGCCTTCTGCGGCAGGGCGAGGCCGACGAGGTCGTCACCATGTTCCGCGACCATTACAACATCCCGCTCGTCCACGCCGACGAACGCGAGCTGTTCCTCGGCGAGCTGACCGGCGTCAGCGACCCCGAGCAGAAGCGCAAGACCATCGGCCGCCTCTTCATCGACGTCTTCCAGAAACACGCCGACCGGATCGAGGGCGCGGCCTTCCTCGCGCAGGGCACGCTCTATCCCGACGTGATCGAAAGCGTCAGCTTCTCCGGCGGCCCGTCGGTGACGATCAAGTCGCACCACAACGTCGGCGGCCTGCCCGAGAAGATGGGCCTGAAGCTCGTCGAGCCGCTGCGCGAGCTCTTCAAGGACGAGGTCCGCGCGCTCGGCCGCGAACTGGGCCTGCCCGAGAGCTTCATCGGCCGACATCCCTTCCCCGGGCCCGGCCTCGCCATCCGCTGCCCCGGCGAGATCACGCCCGAAAAGCTCGAGATCCTGCGCCGCGCCGACGCCGTCTTCATCGACCAGATCCGCAAGCACGGCCTCTACGACGAGATCTGGCAGGCGTTCGTGGCGCTCCTGCCGGTGCGCACGGTCGGCGTGATGGGCGACGGGCGCACCTACGACTACGCCTGCGCCATGCGCGCCGTCACCAGCGTCGACGGGATGACCGCCGACTACTACCCGTTCAGCCACGATTTCCTCGGCGAGACCGCGACCCGCATCATCAACGAGGTGCGCGGCATCAACCGGGTGACCTACGACGTCACCTCGAAACCGCCGGGCACGATCGAGTGGGAGTGATCCCGCGGCCGGATTTCCCGACCGCCTGACGTCGTGCACGCGGCACTAGGCGCGCGGTCCGGTCCACGCCCTTGCCGAATCTCCCGCCCGATCGCGGCCGCCGCCCCGGCGGCGGCGCGCCGCGCGCCGGCGCCAATCGGCCTGAACGCGCCGGACTGTCGCCGCGGCGGGCGCGATTGCGTGGCCGACACGACACCGTGACCGTCCGAACCGCCGCCACGTGCGATTGTAACGGAAATGTAAACGCAAGATGTGGTACGGCTTGACGATGCGTAACCTCGTCCTGTCCACCGCTCTTGCCCTCGCCGCCGCGCCCGCCGCGGCCGAGACGCTCTTGTGCCTCGGCATGCAGCCGGGCTTCATGCTGACGATCGAGGGCGACACCGTCGCCTTCGACTATGCCGGCGACGGGCAGTTCGAACTGGATCCGCCGCTGCCCGCCCGCGGCCTGTCCTATTCGCGCCATACCCTCGTGACCGCGCGGCAGCGCTGGCCGCTCTATCTCGAGGGCCGCGACTGCGCCGCGCTCGGCGCCACCTTCCCCGTCTCGGTCGAGATCGGCGTGCCGGTGCGCAGCCGGGTCGAGCCGTTCTCGGGCTGCTGCACCTGGCGCGACTGATCCGGGCCGGCTGATCCCGGTCGGGTGCCGCGCGCGGCACCCGCCTGCCCCTTGCCTTCGGCCCGCGCTTGCCGGCAGATGCCGCCATGCGCTTCTCCGCCCCGCCCTCCGCCGGACCGGCCGCGACATCGGCCGCCGACACGCTTCGCGCGTGCCTCTGGATGACGGGCGCGATCGTGTCGTTCAGCTCCATGGCCGTCGCGGGGCGCGAGCTGTCGGTCGATCTCGACACCTTCGAGATCATGCTCTGGCGCAGCCTCATCGGCATCGCCATCGTGCTCGTGGTCTGCCGCGCCACCGGCCGTCACCGCGACATCCGCGCCCGCCGGATGCGCCTGCACCTCGTGCGCAATGTCAGCCACTTCGCCGGGCAGAACTGCTGGTTCTACGCGGTCGCCACACTGCCGCTCGCGCAGGTCTTCGCGGTCGAGTTCACCTCGCCGCTCTGGGTGATGCTGCTGGCGACGTTCGTGCTGGGCGAGCGGCTCACCCGCTTCCGCATCGGGGCCGGCATCGCCGGGTTCATCGGCATCCTCATCGTCGCCCGCCCCGCCACCGGCGGGATCGATCCGAACCTCCTCGCCGCGGCCGGCGCGGCGCTCGGCTTCGCCGGCTCGGCGGTGTTCACACGCCGCCTCACGTCGACCGAAAGCGTCGCCTCGATCCTGTTCTGGCTCACCGTGACACAGGCGATCTTCGGCCTGGTCTGCGCCGGCCTCGACGGCGACATCGCCGCGCCGAGCGCGTCAGGCTGGCCGCTCGTCATGCTGGTGGGCGCGGCCGGGCTGTTCGCGCATTTCTGCCTCACCTCGGCGCTCGCCCTCGCCCCGGCGAGCGTGGTGATGCCGCTCGACTTCGCGCGGCTGCCCCTGATCGCCATCGTCGGCGCCGCGCTCTACGCCGAGCCGCTCGACCCCTACGTCTTTCTGGGCGCGGCGCTCATCTTCTGCGCGAATTACGCCAATATCCGGCACGAGACGCAGGTTGTGACAAATCGGTGACGTTGCGTCGCACTCCCGCAACCGTGACGCCGGGTCAAAATTGACCAAATTGCATGCATCTTCCTAACGTCCGGCGACGCGGAGACATCTTCGGGATGAGGGAGACAACCATGAAATTTCTGCTGACCGGCGCCTCGACGCTGGCACTCGCCCTTGCAGCGCAGGGCGCGAGCGCAGCCGGACTCGACCGCTCGGGCCAGAGCGTGCTGCCGATCTTCGCCGACGACAACACCGCCGGCCTGTCCTTCGGCTTCGTCAACCCGACGCTCGAAGGTGAGGATATCGGCGGCGCCGGCGGCGATTACAGCGCGGGCGAGAGCTACACCCAGACCGGGCTGTTCTACACCAACCGGATCAACCCGCAGCTCAACTACTCGCTGATCTTCGACGAGCCCTACGGCGTCGACATCGACTACGACACCGATCCGCTGACCTCGAACCTCGGCGGCACCTTCGCCGATCTCGACAGCCAGGCGCTGACCTTCGTCATGCGCTACCAGATCAACGACCGCTTCAGCGTCTACGGCGGCGTGAAGGCCGAGCGTGTGAACGCCGATGTCGGCCTCAACGGTGTCGCCTACCGCGACGCGATCTCCGGCGCAGCGACCGTCTCCGGCTTCAACGAGCAGGTCCAGGCCGTCGCCCCCGGCGCACCGCTCCTGACCACCGACCAGCTCGGTGCGGCGCTCGGCGGCGATCCGGCCACGCAGGCCCAGCTCGAACAGACCTTCGGCGCCGGCACCGTCGCCGGCCTCGGCCAGAGCCTGCAGGGCCTGCAGGGCGCATTCGAGGCGACCGGCGGCTACGATTTCGAGATGGAGCAGGACACCAAGGCCGGCTACGTCCTCGGCTTCGCCTACGAGATCCCGGACATCGCGCTGCGCTTCGCGGCGACCTACTCGCCCGAGATCGAGCACGAGGGCGAGACCACCGAAGAGCTGTTCGGCATGACCGAGACCAGCACCACCGACTACGTCACGCCGCAGTCGCTGAACCTCGACTTCCAGACCGGCATCGCGCCGGGCACGCTGCTGACGGCGAGCTACCGCTGGACCGAGTTCTCCGAGGTGGACGTGATCCCCGAGCTGCTGGGCTCCGACCTCGTCAACCTCGAGGACGGCCACCGCTACACGGTCGGCCTCGGCCGCGCCTTCACCAAGGAATTCGCAGGCTCCGCGACCTTCATCTACGAGCCCGAGAACGACAGCGAAACCGTCTCGCCGCTCGGCCCGACGGACGGCCTCTACGGCATCACGCTCGGCGGCCGCTACACCTCCGGCGCGCTGAACATCTCGGGTGGCGTGAACTATTCGTGGCTCGGCGATGCCGACGCGGGCGTGGCCGACCAGGCCGTCGCCAGCTTCGAGGACAACCACGCCGTGGGCATCGGCCTGCGCGCGGAATTCACGTTCTGATCGGCGCACCGACGCACTGACACGACCCGATCGAAGGGCGCCCCGCGGGGCGCCCTTCGTCATTCCTGCGCCCCCGCGCCGCCTGGCCCGCACCGCGACCGCTTGCGCAACTTCCGGGTCGCGCGCGCGGTCGCTTCGGCGCATGGTCCGCGCATGACCGCCGCTCCCGCCCTCACCCCGCGCGCCTGGACGCTGCTCGCGCTGCTCGCGCTCATCTGGGGTGCATCGTTCCTCGCGATCCGCACCGCGCTCGACGAGATCCCGCCGCTGGCCTCCGTCGTCTACCGCACGACGCCCGCGGCGCTGGCGCTGTGGCTCTGGGTGGCGCTGCGGCGTCTGCCGGTGCCGCGCGATCCGCGGCTCTGGGCGGCATTCCTCGTCATGGGCGTCCTCAACAACGCCGTGCCTTTCTCGCTCATGGCATGGGGCCAGCTGCACATCGCGACCGGCCTGACCTCGATCCTCAATGCCACGACGGCGGTCTGGGGCGTGCTCGTCGCCGCGCTCGTCTTCTCCGACGAACGGCTCACCCCGCGCCGGGCGCTCGGCGTGACGCTGGGCTTCGCCGGGGTCGCGACGGCCATCGGCTGGCGCGCGCTCGCCGCGTTCGACATCACCAGCCTCGCGCAGCTCGCCGTCATCGGCGGCACGCTGTCCTACGCACTCGCCGGCGCGTGGGGCCGCGCGGTCCTGCGCGGTGCCTCGCCCGAGGTCGCGGCGGCGGGCATGCTGACGGGCGCGAGCCTCGTGATGGTGCCGCTCACCCTCGCGGTCGAGGGGCCGCCGCCGGTCGATCTCGCCCCGCGCACGCTCATCGCCATCGGCTACTACGCACTGATCGCGACCGCCTGCGCCTACCTGCTCTACTACCGCATCCTCGCGGTCGCCGGCTCGGGCAACCTCATGCTGGTGACACTGATGATCCCGCCGGTGGCGATCACGCTCGGCGCTCTCGTCCGCGACGAGGTCATCGCCGCCAGCGCCTACGCGGGCTTCGCGCTCATCGCCTGCGGGCTCGTGGCCATGGACGGCCGCCTGCTGCGCCGCCCGCGCCAGCCGCGCCGCGGCTGATCCCCGCGCCAGCCGCGCCGCGCCCGAGCCCCGCGCCAGCCGCGCCGGGCCTGATCCCCGCGCCTGACCCCCACGCCCGGTCGGCGCGCGCGCCACGCTCGGTCGCCCTCGGGACCACGCCACCGGCACGGGCGTTTGACGCGGACGCGCGGCCTCGCTACGCCAGCGGGCGGAGCCGCGCAGACGCACGAGGGCCGGGATGATCTACGACACCGCAGAGGCCTGGCGCCGCGCCCCGAAAAAGCGCGTGCTTCTCTTCGCCATGTCGGGCCTCGGCAAGACCCATGTCTCCGCGCTCCTGCGCGAGAGCCGCAACTGGTTCCACTACTCGATCGATTACCGGATCGGCACCCACTACATGGGTGAATACATCACCGACAACGCCAAGGCCGAGGCGATGCAGGTGCCGTTCCTGCGCGAGCTGCTGCTCAGCGACTCGATCTACATCGGCTCGAACGTGACCTTCCACAATCTCGGCGCGGTCTCGGCCTACCTGGGCAAGCCGGGCGATCCCGCGAAGGGCGGGCTCGACATCGACACCTACCGCCAGCGCCAGTCGCGCTTCGCCCGGGCCGAGACGCAGGCACTGCTCGACACGCCCTATTTCATCGAACGGGCCGAGGCGCTCTACGGCTACCCGCATTTCGTCTGCGACACCGGCGGATCGTTCTGCGAATGGGTCGACCCCGAAGATCCCGAGGATCCGATCCTGTCGGTGCTCGACCGCAATTGCCTGATGATCTGGATCGAAGGCTCCGACGCCCATACCGAGGAACTGGTGCGCCGCTTCGATCGCGACCCCAAGCCGATGGCCTACAGCCCCGACTTCCTCGACCGCGAGTGGAACGACTACCTCGTGCAGATGCAGGTGGCGCCGGACAAGGTCGATCCGGACGCCTTCATCCGCTGGACCTACGCGCAGGCGCTGTCGCACCGCCAGCCGCTCTACGCGGCGATCGCGCGCAACTGGGGCGTGACCGTCGCGGCCGAGGACATGGCCCGCGTCCGCGACGCGGCCGATTTCGACGACGTGGTCGCCGCCGCTATCGACAGCGCGCCATCGCGGCGCTGAGCGCGCGGCCCGACCCCGATAGGCCCATCACCGTCCGCCCCGGCGTGCCTTCGACCGACACCTCGTCGAACCGCCGCAGCACCCCGAACACGGCGTTGTCCGGCGGCACCGGGGCATAGAGCCCGTTCGGCCCGGGGCTGAAGCGGAACGTGTGCGTCTCCGCGTTCACCACCAGCGCCCAGACATCGGTGCCCGAGAAGCCCGCCAGCATCAGGTCGCTCCGCCCCGATCGGTCGCAGAAATAGTAGAGTCCGCGCGCCCCGTCGGCGGTGTCGACCCCGGCATAGGCGGTGCGTCCGCCGTCGATCGTTCCGGTCGTCCAGGTCGTGCTCGGCCCGCGCGCCGGCGCCGGATCGGGCGCGGCGCTCTCCGCGCAGTGATCCGCGACGCATTGCTGGTACTCCGGGCTGTCCGCCGGGCCGAAGGCCGACAGGCACGACCAGATGCAGCGCTGCACCGCCATCGCGTCGTCGTCGGCCTGCGCCCCCGCCGACGCGGCGACCAGACATGCGAGGACCGCTCCGCACCCCGTTGAAATCAATCTCATTTCCAGAAATCCCCTGAAATAATTCGCAGCTCCGGCCATGCCGGCGCGCAGCCCGGAGTGTTGCCGCGCCGCCCCGTTCCGTCAATGCGCGCTGCGGCCCGGCCGCCGCACGCGACGGGGCGCGGCGCGACGCCGGGTTGAGGCTCGGGCCCCCGTGGCCTATCTCTGCCGCTTCGAGGGCGCCCGCGTGCGTCCCGTCTCCTCGAAGCGTCGCCCCGAAAGCCCGCGTCTCCATGCCGATCCGCCTGCCCGCCGACCTGCCCGCCTACGACGTCCTCCGCCGCGAGGGCGTCATGGTCATGTCCGAGGAGCTCGCCGAGAGCCAGGACATCCGCCCGCTCCGGATCGGCCTGCTCAACCTCATGCCCAAGAAGATCGCGACCGAGAACCAGTTCGCGCGGCTGATCGGCGCGACACCCTTGCAGATCGAGTTCTCGCTGATCCGCATGACGAGCCACGAGACCCGCAACACCGCCGCCGAACACATGGAGAGCTTCTACCGCCCCTTCGAGGAGGTGGAGGCGAGCGGCGAGAAGTTCGACGGTCTCATCATCACCGGCGCCCCGATCGAGCATCTGCCCTACCACGACGTCACCTATTGGGACGAGCTGACGCGCGTCTTCGACTGGACGCAGGACAACGTGCACTCCACCTTCGGCGTCTGCTGGGGCGGCATGGCGATGATCCACCACTTCCACGGCATCGAGAAGCACCCGCTCGACGCCAAGGCCTTCGGCTGCGTGCGCCATCACAACTGCGATCCCGCCTCGCCCTACCTGCGCGGCTTCTCCGACGACATGGTGATCCCGGTGTCCCGCTGGACCGAGCTGCGCCGCGCCGAGATCGAGGCCGCCGGCCTGCCGATCCTGATCGACAGCGACGAGACCGGACCCTGCCTCGTCGAGGATACCGACCACCGCGCGCTCTACATCTTCAACCACCTCGAATACGATTCCGGCACGCTGAAGGAAGAGTACGACCGCGACGTCGCCGCCGGAAAGCCGATCAACGTGCCCGCCAACTACTATCCCGGCGACGATCCCGGGTGCCCGCCGCAGAACCGCTGGCGCAGCCACGCGCACCTGCTCTATGGCAACTGGCTCAGCCAGGTCTACCTGACGACCCCGTACGACATCGGCCGCGTCGGGATCGACCTCGTGGCCCCGCAGGGATTGTCCATGAGATGACGCTCAAGGCCGCGCTCACGCCCATCGTTCTCGCCCTCGTGCTGGCCGGATGCGCCGCCGCGGTCGATCAGCGCGCCGACAGCCGTGTCGCCCGCGCCGAGGACCGCTGGCCGCCGATCGGCCGCTTCGTCGAGATCGACGGCACCCGTGTCCACGCCACCGTGCAGGGCTCCGGCCCCGACCTCGTGCTGGTCCACGGCGCCAGCGGCAACCTGCGCGACTGGACCTTCGCCTTCGCCGATCGCATGTCCGACCGCTTCCGCGTCATCGCGCTCGACCGCCCCGGCCTCGGCTACACCGACCGCCTGCCCGGCTACGGCGGCGCGTTCCAGCGCGATGCCGAAAGCCCGGCCGAACAGGCGCGGCTGCTCTCGGCGGCGGCCGCGGAACTGGGCGCCGAGGCACCGATCGTCGTCGGCCACAGCTACGGCGGCGCCGTCGCGATGGCCTGGGGCCTCGATCACCCGGCCGCGGGTCTCGTCGTGGTGTCGGGCGCCACGATGCCCTGGCCCGGCGGCCTCGGGCCGCAATACGCCGTGCTCGGCTCCTCGATCGGCGGCGCCGTGCTCGCCCCGATCGTCGCCGCCACCGCCGGCGAAGGCCGCGTCGACGGCGCCGTCCGCTCGATCTTCGAGCCGCAGGACGCGCCCTCGGGCTATCTCGACTATGTCGGCCCCGGCCTCACGCTGCGGCCGGGCTCGCTGCGCGCCAATTTCCGGCAGGTCAACACGCTGCGCCCGCACGTCGTCGAGATGGAGCCGCGCTATTCCGGCCTCGATCTCCCGGTGGAACTCGTGCACGGCGACGTGGACGAGATCGTGCCGCTCGACATCCACTCGCGGCCGCTGTCACAGCAGCTTCCCGACGCGAACCTGACCGTGCTCGATGGCATCGGCCACATGCCGCACCACGCCGCGCCCGCGGCCGTCGCCGACGCGATCGACCGCGTCGCGCGCCGCGCCGGGCTGCGCTGATCTCCGTTTGCGTTAATCGCCTTTACATCCTAGACCGGGCGGACGTCGCGATCCCGGGGCCCGGCCACAGTGAGCATGCTTCCCTTCGACGGCGCGATCAGCGCCTACCACGAGACACAGGCCCCCGAGGCCGTGCGCGCCGCCATCGCCGGCGCCGACAAGGACGCCATTCTCGCGCCCGACTTTCCCTATGACGAGGAACTCGGCCGCAAGACCTACGAGCGCGATCTCGAGGCGCTGCAGATCGAACTGGTCAAGATGCAGGCCTGGGCCAAGCGCTCCGGCGCCCGTGTCGCGGTCGTGTTCGAGGGCCGCGACGCCGCCGGAAAAGGCGGCACGATCAAGCGCTTCCGCGAATATCTCAATCCACGCGGCGCGCGCATCGTGGCGCTGCCCAAGCCGACCGAGACCGAGGCCGGCCAGTGGTATTTCCAGCGCTACGTCGCGCATCTGCCCGGCCCGGGCGAAATCGCCTTCTTCGACCGCTCCTGGTACAACCGCGCGGTGGTGGAGCATGTCTTCGGCTTCTGCACGCGGGCGCAACGCGCGCACTTCTTCGCCCAGGCCCCCGATTTCGAGAAGATGCTGGTCGAGGACGGCATCCACCTCGTGAAGATCTGGCTGGCCGTCGGGCGCGCCGAACAGTTGCGCCGCTTCCTCAAGCGCGAACGCGACCCCCTCAAGCAGTGGAAGCTCTCGCGCATCGACGTCGAGGGCCTCGCGCTCTGGGACGAATATACCGAGGCCATCGCCGAGACCTTCGCGCTGACCCACACCGCGCATGCCCCGTGGACGGTGATCCGCTCGGACGACAAGCGCCGCTGCCGGATCGAGGCGATCCGCGCCGTGCTGTCGGGGCTGTCCTACGACGCGCGGTCCGAAGAGGCCCTCGGCACCCGCGATCCCGCCATATGCGGCGGGCCGGAGTTCTGGCATGGCTGACCGCGCCGCGCGTCCCGCCGCCGCACCGGACCACGCCCATGCCTAAACGCGGCTACCATCACGGAAACCTGCGGCAGGCGCTCGTCGAGGCCGCGCTCGAGCTGATCGAGGCAAAGGGCCCGGCCGGCTTCACCCTGTCGGAAACCGCCAAGGCCGCAGGCGTCACCCCCGCCGCGGTCTACCGCCATTTCGACGGTCGCGAGGCGCTGATCGCCGAGGCCGCGCGTCAGGGCTACGAGATGTTCTGCGACGTGATGGAAACCGCCTACGCGTCGGGCCAGCCCTCGGCGCTCGCGGCGTTCGAGGCGACGGGCCGCGCCTATCTGGCCTTCGCGCGCGAGCATCCCGGCCATTACATCGCGATGTTCGAATCCGGCGTGTCGGTGAACCGCTCGGCCGATCTCGCCGCCGTGGCGGGCCGCGCGTGGTCGGTCCTCGAGCGCGCCGCCGCGGACCTGTCCGAGCATATCCCGGCCGACCGCCGCCCGCCGGCCGCGATGTTCTCGGCGCATATCTGGGCGATGAGCCACGGCGTGGTCGAGCTCTTCGCGCGGAACTCGCCGGGCAACAAGTCGCCCTTCCCGCCCGAGGACCTGCTCGAGACCGGGATCGGCGTCTACCTCCGCGGTCTCGGCCTCATCCCGCCGGACAGGACCTGACGCCGATGCGCCGGATCCAGCGGTGGATGCTCTCCGGGCGCGGCTACGCGCCGGACATGCTCGCGAGCCACTCCGCGGTGGCGGTGTTCCCGCGCCTCGGCATCGTCTTCAACCGCATCAAGAAGTCCGGCAACACCTCGATCGCCGCCTTCCTGCACGAGGTGGAGGGCCACGCCGTCCCGCCGACGCCGCAAGCGCTCAAGGCCGAGCTGCGCTCGATCCGGACGCTGTCGCTGGCCGAGACATGGGCCTTTCCGCGGCTGCGCAGCCTCGCCGTGGTGCGCGAGCCCGGCGCCCGCGCGCTGTCGGGCTTCCTGCACCACGTCGCACCCGGCACCAACGAACGCCATGCCGCCGCGCCCGGCTACGGCGACCGCTCGCCCGAAGGCTTCGCCGCCTTCCTCGCGTGGCTGGAGGCGGGCAATCTCGACTACAACGCGCACTTCCGGCCGCAGACCGCGCTGATGTTCCAGCCGCCCGGCCGCTTCACCTGGATCCTCCGGCTGGAACGGCTCTCCGAGGGGATGCGCGGCGTGCTGCGCGACATCGGCGAAGATCCCGCCGCGGCCGACTGTCTCGCCGCCCCGCACGAGATGGAACGCGCCCAGCCCGGCAAGCTGACCGGATCGCGCGCCGCGGGCGCGGACTTCCTGTCGCCCTCGTCACGCGCCGCCGTGGCCCGCCTCTACGCGGCCGACTACGCCGCCTTCGATTACCCGAGGCCGGACCCGTGACCCGGCCGCTGCGCATTCTCTTTCCCTACCCGGGCGATACCGTCGGCGGCTCGCACGTCTCCTCGCTGATGCTGGCGCGGATGCTCGATCCCGCGCGGCACCAGCCCGTCGTCGCTGTTCACGGACCGGGCCTGCTGACCGACTACCTCGCGCGGCTCGGCATCGAACCGATGCCCGCCCCGCGCGTGGTGCCGCCCAGGATGCGGCCGCGCTGGCGCCAGCCCCTGCGCGTGCGCGCCGCCGCCGCGGCGCTCGCGCCCTACCTGCGCGCACAGGACATCGACATCGTGCACACCCACGACATGCGCATGCACCTGGCCTGGGGCGGCGCGGCGGCGGCCGCCGGCCGACCCCACATCTGGCATCAGCGGACCCCCGCGCCGGGGCGGCACCTGCCCGCCTTCGCCGGCCGCGCCGACCGGCTCATCGCGGTGTCCGACTTCGTGCGCGACAGCTTCGCGCCGCCCCTGCGCGACCGGGCCGAGGTCATCTACAATCCCTTCGACACGCCCCGGCCGCACGACCGCGCCGCCGCCCGCGCGCGCATCCTGTCGGACCTGGGCCGGCCCGACGCCGGCCCGATCGTCGCCTATGTCTCGAACTTCTCGGACCGCAAGCGCCCCGAGATCTTCGTCGAGATCGCGCGCCGCCTCGCCGCCCGGCCCGAGGGCGCGGACGCGGTCTTCCCGATGTTCGGCACACCCCACGCGCCGTGGGACGACGCGGTGCGCCGCGCCGCCGCGGCGGCGGGCCTGGGCGAGCGGCTGCAGATCATGGGCACGCGGTTTCCCTTCGACCCCTGGCTCGCGGGGGTCGACCTGCTGATCGCGCCCGCGCGGGACGAGGCGCTCGGCCGCACGCTGATCGAGGCGGCGATGGCGGGCATCCCGCTTGTCGCCACGGACGAGGGCGGCAACCGCGAGATCGTGCTCGATCGCGAAACCGGCCGCCTCGTCCCGCCCGAGGATCCCGAAGGCTACGCCGCCGCCGCGGCGGACCTCCTCGCCCGGCCGGAGGCCACCCGCGCGATGACCGACGCGGCGCGCGCCCGCGCGGCGCGCCTGTTCTCCGCCGACGCCCACCTCGCCGCGATGACCGAGATCTACGACTCGCTGCCGCCGCGACCCAGCCGCGCCCAAAGCTCGTAGTCGGCGGCGTAGAACGCGCGCACGCGGGCGCGGGTCGTCTCGGACGGCGTGATCTCCAGCCGCCCTTCGGTCTTCTTGAACCAGAACGTGCCCTCGGCCGGGTCCGTCGCGGTCGCCCCGTCGATCCAGCGATAGACCGGCTCCAGCCCGTCCTCGAACCGGAAGAGCGTGTCGCCCTCGGCGACGAACTCCGTCTGCGGCCGGATGTGGTTGTCGTAGATCCACGGGTCGCGCCCGTACCCGTCGAGCGTCAGGGCCACCCACTCGTCGAAGACCAGCCGCTTGCGGCCCAGCCGCTTCGACACCTTGCGCAGCATCTTCGTCACCCGCGGAGGATCGCGCTGGATCACGTAGCCCCGCCGCGACGCGCGCCAGCGGTACTCGCTCATGAGCCGTGCCATCGGGTCGCGCAGGATCGCGAAGGACGCGTCGAAGAACCCCTCGGGCACCATCGCGTCGATCACCGCGCGGTGGAGGTGCTGCGGCGTCGCGCGCAGGCCCTCGGCGGCCCGGTTCTCGGTGTAGAGCGCCACCGGCCCCTTCGCCCGCATGTAGGCCTCGACGCTGGTGCCGCCGGTCTTGGGCACGTGCGAGAAGAAGACGACCCGCCCGTTGGCGCGCAGCACAGGCATCTCAGCGCCCGAAGAGTCGCCCGAGGACGCCCTGCTTCTTCTTGGCCTTCCGCTTCTGCGCGCTCATCTGGTTGTACTCGGCGAAGTGCTTGATCTTCGGCTGCGCCTCCTCGGGATCCCAGACATCGAGGTATTTGGCATACCGGATGTTGTATTCCGGCGGCAGCACGAACCAGCGCAGGTCGGTGTGCCAGAACAGCTCGCGCAGCGTCACCTGGTCCTTGCCGAAGCCCGCCTCCGCAAAGGTGCTGGCCCAGTCCTGCAGGAAGGCATCCACCTCCGGCGACCGGCGATAGAGCAGAACGCCGCCGTTCAGCTGCGGAAAGGCCGAGGGGATGTCGGTCTTCCAGATCGCGTTGGTCTTCTTCCGCTCGCGCGCGTGGGCGTGGCAGACCGCGAGGTCGAACCGCTCCAGCACGCGGAAGAGATCGCTCAGATCCGTCACCACGCGCGTGTCGCTGTCGAGATAGAGCGTGCGGTCGAACCGCGACAGGTGCAGGCAGTCGACCTTGGACCGGCGATGCGGGGTCTCGATCCGGTGCACCTTGTCGAACAGCCCCTCGGGCACGATCGACGGGTCGTCGCAGAACAGGTCGATCCCGAGCCCGGGATTCGCCGCCCGCGCGCTTTCGGCGGCGTGGCAGGCATCCTCGGTATAGGTCTTGCCCGCGGTGATGTAGATGATGCCCGATGTGGTCATGGCGTGCCCCGCGGGTCGGTGACGCAAACGGAAAAAGAGCGGCCCGGGGGCCGCTCTCCACATTCGTCCGGTCGTCTCAGCGCTTCGAGAACTGGAAGGACCGGCGCGCCTTCGCGCGGCCGTACTTCTTGCGCTCGACGGTCCGGCTGTCCCGGGTCAGGAAGCCCGCGGCCTTCAGCGCCGGGCGCAGGCTCGGATCGTAAAGCTGCAGCGCCTGGCTGATGCCGTGCTTCACGGCGCCCGCCTGGCCCGACAGGCCGCCGCCCTTGACGGTCGCCATCACGTCGAACTGGTCCTCGACACCGGCCACGGTGAAGGCCTGGTTGAGGATCATCTGCAGCACGGGGCGCGCGAAGTATTCGTTCAGCGGCTTGCCGTTGACGGTCACCTTGCCCGAGCCCGGCTTGATCCAGACGCGCGCGGTGGCGTCCTTGCGGCGGCCGGTCGCGTAGGAGCGGCCGAACTCGTCGCGCTTCGGCTCGCGGGTGATCTGGGGCGCCTCGGCGACGGTCTCGACGCCTGCGGCTTCGCCCAGCTCTTCGAGGGAGTTGATCTGGTCTGCCATGGTTTACTTCGCCACCCGGGTGTTCTTGGAGTTCATCGCCTTGACGTTCAGCACTTCCGGCGCCTGCGCCTCGTGCGGGTGATCGCCGCCGGCGTAGATGCGCAGGTTGGTCAGCTGCTGCTTGGCGAGCTTGTTGCCCGGCAGCATCCGCTTGACCGCCTGGAACACGACGCGCTCGGGGTGCGCGCCCTCGAGGATCTGCTCGTTGGTGCGCGACTTGATGCCGCCCGGATAGCCGGTGTGCCAGTAGAAGTGCTCCTGGCGCTTCTTGCCGGTCAGCTGCACCTTGTCGGCGTTGATGACGATGACGTTGTCACCGATATCCATGTGCGGGGTGAATTGCGGCTTGTGCTTGCCGCGCAGCCGCGTGGCGACGATCGAGGCAAGACGGCCGAGAACGATGCCTTCGGCATCGATCACGATCCACTTCTTGTCGATGTCCGCGGGCGTCGCAGAGTAGGTTTTCATGACGGGGGATCCCCTGGGGTTGCTGGTGTTGCCTGCCGCGGTCACCCGGCGCTGCCGGGGCCCGCGAAATCCGATGCGCGGGTTATAAGCATCCCGCGTGCACGGTCAAGCGGCCATGCGCGGGATTAACACAGTGAAAACAGAGGCTTGAAAATTAGGTATCCAGATACCCCACAATCCGGGGCCGTCCGGCGCTCCCGCGTCAGACCGCGATCCGCTCCGGCGGCTCGTCCAGCAGCCGCCGCAGCCGGCCCATCGCCGCCTCGAAGCTCGCCAGCGTCACCTGCGCGTTGATCGCGATGCGGATCGCGTGCGGCGGAGCACCGTCGCGCAGCACGAACTCGTCCGCCGACCGCACCTGCACGCCCTCGGCCTCCGCCGCCTGGCAGAACGCGCCCGCCCGCCAGCCCGACGGCAGGGTGAGCCACAGGTAGGGCCGGTCCTCCGCCCAGGTCATCTCGAACCCGCCCAGAGCGTTGACCGCCGCGCGGACGTAGCGCGAGAACTCCGCGCGCACCGCCGCCGCGATCTCGCGCGTCTCGGGCCGGCCCAGCACGTCGGCGGCCAGGTCGGCGAGCGGTGTGGCGAGGCCGAAGAATCCGTGCTCGGCCACCCGCCGCAGGTCGGCCACCCGCCCCTGCGGCGCCACCGCGAACCCGATCCGCAGCGCCGGCGTCAGGGATTTCGAGATCGACGACACGTACCAGCCGTGCTCGGGCAGCAGCGCGCGATAGCTCTGCTCCTGCGCCGCCCCGACGCGGTAGCAATCGTCCTCGAGGATCTGCAGCCCGGTGCGCCGCGCCACCTCCGCGATCTCCTGCCGGCGGGCCAGCGGCGTGAAGAGCCCGGTCGGATTGTGCACCTCGGGCGACGTGCACAGAAGCTGCGCCCCGTGCTGGCGCGTCAGCCGCTCCAGCGCCTCGGGCACGATGCCGTCGCCGTCCATCGGCACCGCGACCACCTCCGCGCGGAGCAGCTCCGCCATGCGCCGGAACCCGGGATAGGTCAGCTCCTCCAGGAGCACCACCGGCCGCGTCCCGCGCAGCACCGCCTGCATCACCAGCCCGATGCCGTTCTGCCCGCCGTGGCTCAGCACCATGTCGTCGGCATCGAGCGGCCCCAGCGCCGTGTCCGACAGCCACGCCACCACCGCCTCGCGGGCCGGGCGGAACGCCGCGCGCGAGGGATAGTTCAGGAGCCGCGCCGGCGCCCCCTCGCCCAGCCGCGCCAGCGCGTCGTGGATCAGCGCCACCTGTCCGCAATCGGGCACCTTCGGCGAAAACAGGCTGACCGTCTCGGTCTCTTCCGGCGCCGTGTGCTGCTGCCAGCGGATCTCGCGCGGGGCCTCGGCCACCGGCGCGGCGCGGTCGCGCACGAAGGTGCCGCGCCCGACCTCGCCAGATGCCGTGCCGTCCTCGGTCAGCAGCGCGTAGGCGCGCGCCACCGTGCCCGGCGTGATCCCCAGCGCCCAGGCCAGGTCGCGCACCGGCGGCAGCCGGTCGCCCGGCCCCAGCGCGCCGGTGTCCACCGCCTCGCGGATCGCGCCCGCGACCGCCCGGTATTTCGGCCCCGGGACGCCGCCGCGCTCATAAGCGGAGAGAATTGTATCCATCACAATAAATCCGTCGCCCCGGGTACGATTCGATTGTATTTATATATTGTGGCAAACACGCTGCATTGTGTCAATACAATTTGGGAAAGGATAATCCGATGTCCGCAGCACCCCATCGCCTGAAGGCCGCATTCATCGGCCGCCAGACGCATCTCGCGCCCCCCGCCGCGCTTGCGCTGACGGTGGCGGTGACGCTGGTGAAATGGTCCGAACGCCGCCGCACCCGCCGTGCGCTCGCGGATCTCGACGACCATCTGCTCGACGATATCGGTCTGGATCGGTGGACCGCCCACGCGGAGGCCCGCCGTGCGTTCTGGCAGGACTGATCCCTGATCTGCCGGAACCTCTTCTCCTGAGCCGCCTGCGGGCGGCTCCTTTTTTTGTCGCGCGCCCGCACGACACCCCGTCGCGCCCCGTGCTAGGCTTCGCGGGCGAACCACCCGGACGGCCCGGCGATGATCACCGACATCGAGGATTATGTCCGCGACGGATGCGGACGCTGCGCGCGCTTCGCCACGCCGGACTGTTCCGTGCGCCATTGGCAGGAGGCCGTGCTCGCGCTCCGGGCGCTCTGCCGCGACGCCGGCCTCGGCGAGACCGTGAAATGGGGCCATCCCTGCTATGTCCATGCCGGCCGCAACATCGCGATCATCGGCGCGGTGCGCGGCGGGGCGCGCCTGGGGTTCTTCAACGCCGCGCTCCTGTCCGATCCCGCCGGCCTGCTCGAACGGCAGGGGCCGAACACCCGGCATCCCGACACCGTGCGCGTCACCTCCGCCGCGCGCGTCCACGCCATCGCGCCCGACCTGCGCGCCTGCCTCGACGAGGCGATGCGCCACGCCGAAGCCGGGACCAGGCCGCCGCCCGCCACCGCCGAGCCCGACCTGCCCGACGATCTCGTCGAAGCCCTCGCCGCCGATTCGGATCTCGCGGCCGCCTTCGACGCGCTCACCCCCGGGCGCCGCCGCAGCTACGCGATCGCGCTGGCCTCCGCCAAGCGGGCGGAGACGCGCCAGCGCCGGATCGCGGCCTTCCGCGACCGCATTCTCGCCGGCAAGGGCGCCACCGAACGCTGAGGCCGGCCCGCGCCGTCGGCCACCCCTTCCCCCTTGCCCGCCTTGCTCGTAAAGAGCCCCGGACCACAGCGAGCAGCCACTAGACGGAGACCCGGGATGCAGGAGCCCGCCATCACGCCGGAACTGATCGAGGCGCACGGCCTGAAGCCGGACGAGTACGACCGCATCCTCGAGATCTGCGGCCGCGATCCGACCTTCACCGAACTCGGCATCTTCTCGGCGATGTGGAACGAGCACTGCTCCTACAAGTCCTCCAAGAAATGGCTCCGGATGCTGCCCACCTCCGGCCCGCAGGTGATCTGCGGGCCCGGCGAGAACGCGGGCGTGGTCGACATCGGCGACGGACAGGCCGTGGTCTTCAAGATGGAGAGCCACAACCACCCCTCCTACATCGAACCCAAGCAGGGCGCGGCGACGGGCGTGGGCGGCATCCTGCGCGACGTGTTCACGATGGGCGCGCGCCCGGTGGCGGCGATGAACGCGCTCTCCTTCGGCCGGCCCGACCATCCCAAGACGCGCCAGCTCGTGCACGGCGTGGTCGAGGGCATCGGTGGCTACGGCAACGCCTTCGGCGTGCCCACCGTGGGCGGCGAGGTCCGCTTCGATCCCGCCTATGACGGCAACTGCCTCGTCAACGCCTTCGCCGCCGGCATCGCCGAGACGGACTCGATCTTCTATTCCGCCGCCTCGGGCGTCGGCCGCCCGGTCGTCTACCTCGGGGCCAAGACGGGCCGCGACGGCGTCGGCGGCGCCACCATGGCATCGGCCGAGTTCGACGAGTCGATCGAGGAAAAGCGCCCGACGGTGCAGGTCGGCGACCCGTTCACCGAAAAGCGATTGATGGAGGCCTGCCTCGAACTTATGGCCACCGGCGCGGTCGTCTCGATCCAGGACATGGGCGCCGCCGGCCTGACCTGCTCGGCGGTCGAGATGGGCGACAAGGGCGGCCTCGGAATCCGGCTCGATCTCGACCGTGTGCCGGTCCGCGAACCCGGCATGACCGCCTACGAGATGATGCTGTCCGAAAGCCAGGAGCGGATGCTCATGGTCCTCGACCCCGCGAAGGAGGCCGAGGCCCGCGCCGTGTTCGACAAGTGGGACCTCGATTTCGCCATCGTCGGCGAGACCATCGCCGAGGACCGATTCGTCATCGTCCACGGCGGCACGGAAAAGGCCAACCTGCCGCTCTCTGCGCTGTCGGGCAACGCGCCCGAATACGACCGCCCCTTCGAGGACACGCCGGTCGACGACGGCGAACTCTGGGACGTGCCGCAGATCGATCCGGTCGACGGGCTGCGCCACATCCTCGCCAGCGCCAACTACTGCTCGCGCGCCTGGGTGTGGGAGCAGTACGACAGCATGGTCATGGCCGACACGGTGGAGGGTCCGGGCTGGGGCGCCGGCGTCATCCGCGTGCACGGCACCGCCAAGAAGCTCGCCTTCACCGCGGACGTGACCCCGCGCTACGTCTTCGCCGATCCGGAAAAGGGCGGGATGCAGGCGGTTGCCGAAGCCTATCGCAACCTCTGCGCCGTGGGCGCGACGCCGCTCGCGACGACCGACAACCTCAATTTCGGCAACCCCGAGAAGCCCGCGATCATGGGACAGTTCGTCGGCGCCATCCGCGGCATCGGCGCGGCCTGCAGCGCGCTCGACATGCCCATCGTGTCGGGCAACGTGTCGCTCTACAACGAAACCGACGGCACCGCGATCCTGCCCACGCCGACCATCGGCGCGGTCGGGCTCATCGCCGCGGACGAGGAGCCCATCCTCGACCGGGCGCGCGACGGTCACGTCGCGCTCCTGCTGGGCCGCTCCGGGTCGCATCTTGGCCGCTCCGCGCTCCTGCAGGAGGTGTTCCTGCGGCAGGACGGCCCCGCCCCGCGTGTCGATCTGGACGAAGAGCGCCGCAACGGCGAATTCGTCCGCGCCAACCGCGACCTGATCCGCGCCTGCACCGATCTCTCCGACGGCGGCCTCGCGCTCGCCGCGTTCGAGATGGCGGCCGGCTCGGGCGTCGGCGTGCAGCTCGACAGCGAGGACACGCCGTTTCTCTTCGGCGAGGATCAGGGCCGCTACCTCATCGCCTGCAACTTCGACTGCGCCGAAGAGCTGATGACCCGTGCCGTCGCCGCGGGCGTGAAGATCGACAGCGTCGGCCGCTTCACGGGCAGCACGGTCAGCTTCGGCAGCGCCTCCGCCCCGCTCGACGAGCTCGTCGCGGTCCACCGCGGTACCTTCGCCGCGCTCTTCGACTGATCCTCACCGGGGCGCCCGGCCCGACCGCCTGCGCCGGGCCCCGGACGGCCCGCGCGCCTGCCGCGCCTGCCGCACCTTGCGCTCTCGTATGACGTCGAAGCGGGATGCGCCCGGCGATCTCACCGGGGTCGCCCTCCATCACCCGACCTCCGGGCCTTCGGCCGGCTGCGCCGGGCCCCGGACGGCCCGCACACGGCCCCGGTCGCGATGACGCCCGCGGGCGCGCCGCGCCGGCACCGGACCGCCGCTCAGGTCGCGCGCTCCGACTCCCCGGCCGCCCCGGTGTCGTCGTCCGCCGCCGCCGCCGCCTCCTCGGCCTCCTCGGCCGCGCGCTCTTCGGCCGCTTCCTCGGCGCGGTCGGCGGCCCATTCGCCGGCCGCCTCGACCGCCACGGGCGACGCGGTCGGCACCACGCCGAGATAGCTCTCGGTGTCGCTCGCCGGCGCGCTCATGCGCTGCGTCATCCGGTAGAGCGCATAAAGCGCCATCGCCGCGAAGGTCGCCCCGAGCGTCATCCAGAACCCGCCCGGCCCCGCCGCCTGCATCGCGTAGCCGGTCAGGAGCGGCCCGGCGATCGCCCCGAGCCCGAAGGTGAACACGAGCCCGCCCGAGGCCGCCGGCATGTCCTCGGAGGACAGGAAATCGTTGGTATAGGCCAGAAGCAGCGCGTAGAGCGGCGTCGTCACGCCCCCCGCGAGGAACGCCGCCGCCATCAGCGGCACGAGCGCGTCGCCGGTCAGCCAGCCGAGCCCGCAGGCCACGCCGCCCAGCACCGCCGCCCCGAAGATCAGCTTGCGCCGGTCGAGCCGGTCGGACAGCCAGCCGATCGGGTATTGCAGCACGAGCGCCCCGGCGAACAGCATCGCGACGAAAAGCGCGATCTCGTCCGCCGTCATCCCGATCTGCGTGCCGAACACGGCGCCCATGCCCGATTGCGTGGCGTAGACGCTGCCCAGCAGGAAGATCCCGATCGTGCCGAGGGGCGAGCTGACGAAGAGCTGGCCGAGCGACATCGGCCGCGTCACCTCCACCGACGGCGTGCGTCCCGCCGACAGCAGGATCGGCGCGAACGACACCGACACGAGAATCGACGCCCCGATGAACAGCACCGACGTGGCCGCGTCGCCCAGCGTCAGAAGCCCCTGCGCCCCGATGATCCCCAGGGTCTGCGCGAGCATGTAGGCCGACAGCACCTTGCCGCGCGTCTCGTTGGTCGAGGCGTCGTTGAGCCAGCTCTCCGCGGCGACGTAGACGCCCGACATGCAGAACCCGAGCAGCACCCGCAGGAGCGTCCACGCCCACGGCTCGGTCAGCAGCGGCAGCGAGATCAGCCCCGCCGACATGAAGCTGCCGAGCGCCGCGAACACCCGCACGTGACCCACCCGGCGAATCATCCGCGGCGTCAGCCGCGCGCCCGACAGGAAGCCCAGGAAGTAACCGGAGGTGACGACGGCGAGCTCGCCCGCCGAGAAGCCCTCGATCCCGCCGCGCAGACCGATCAGCGTGAAGTGCATGCCGTTGCCCAGCATGATGAGCACGATGCCGAGAAGAAGCGCCCAGACGCCGGACAGGACCTGAAACACCGCACGCCTCCACGTCACTGCCGGACGACGCCGTGCCGCGCCGCCGGACCATGCCACAGGGCCGCACAATGGCGGTCATGGCGCGTGCGTCAAGCGCACCGGCCGTCGCACCCCCGGCGCGGCGGGCGCGGCGCGGGGATGTGCCGCGGTGCTGCACATCCCCGCGCCAGACGGCGCCGCCCCGACACGGAAACCCGGCACGAAAAAAGGGAGCGCGCGGTCGCCCGCGCGCTCCCCCGGTCCGGTCCAGTCCCCGGTCCCGGTTCAGTTCGAAGCGGTCAGGAGCGGGGTGATCCGGCGCACCGCCGCCCGGCGGTTTGCGCGCTCGGACTCCTCGGTCCGCACCAGAAGGTCGGATTCGCCGTAGCCCTGCACGACCATGTTCTCGGTCGGCACGTCGAAGTACTCGCTGAGCGCCAGCGCCACCGATTCCGCCCGGCGGTCCGACAGCGCGAGGTTCATCGAGGCCGAGCCGGTCGCGTCGGTGTGGCCCTCGATCAGGAAGACTTCGCCCGGGCGCTCGTCGATGATGTCGCGCATCGCGTTGCCCAGCGCCGACAGCGCCTCGGCCTCCTCGGGCCGGATGACGGCCGAGCCGGTCTCGAAGTTGATCGTGTCGACGTTGATCTCGGGCACCTGCTTGCGCACCTCGGCGATGTTGCGCACCTGGTTGAGCGAGAACGACCGGTCGAGCTGGACGCCGGCATTGGCCAGCGCGGTCGCGAGCGCCTGTTCGTCGTCCTGCTGGTACTCGATCACCTGGCGTTGGTCCGACACCCGCGGCAGCTCGCTCACGCTCACCTCCTGGAAGGACCGCGTGTCGTCGAACAGGACCACCTGGTCGCCGCCCGGCAGGTTGCGCACGCGGCGCAGGACGCGGCCGTCGGCGGCACGCACCGTCTCGATCTCGGTGCCGTCCTCGCGGATGACGACCGAACGGGTGGAACCGTCGTCGTAGCGGTAGGTGGTGACGTTCGAGCCCGGCTGGCGCAGCAGCGCGTCGTCGTTGCGCAGCACGCGGTACTGTCCGTCACGCTCGACGACGATCCGGTCGCCGGTGTCGGTCACGACCCGTTCGTTCGGGCGCAGCAACTGCTGCACCGCGACGGTGCCCAACGCGCCGAGCGCGGCACCGCCGAGGATCGAGCGCAGGCGCTCGGCCTCCTCGCCGTCGTCCTCGTCATCGTCGTCATCGCGCCGTGCCCGCTCGACATCCTCGCCGACCTCGGTGGCGAATTCCTCGTTGGAGCTGCGCGCGGTCTCCTCGGTCACGGTCTCCTCGACCACCTCGGCGTCGCCGTCACCGCCCTGAACCGCGGCAGCGCTCTGCGCGGCGCGATCTTCCTCGGCGATCGCCTCGGCATCGGCGGCCGCCTGCTCCTCGGTGCGCTCGGGCGCCTCGCCCTCGGTCTCGGCGGTCGTTTCGGTGTCCGACTCGGCCTCGGTATCCGCACCGGGGGTCTCGGCGGTGTCGCCGCCCTCGGTGCCGGTCTCGGCCTCGGTCTCGGCGGTCGCATCCGCATCCGCGCCGCCCTGCTCGGCTTCCAGCGCCTCGCGCAGGGACTCCTCGTCGGTGCGGCCGTCCTCGGGCGCGTCCTCGGCCGTCTCGGGGGCCTCCTCGGTCTCGGCCGGCGCCTCCTCGGCGGTCTCCGGTGCCTCCTCGGTCGCCTCCGGCGCCTCCTCGGCGGTGTCGGGCGCCTCCTCGGTCGCCTCCGGCGCCTCCTCGGCGGTCTCGGGCGCCTCCTCGGTCACCGCGGGCGCGTCCTCGGCGGCCTGCGGCACCTCTTCGGCCTCGGGAGCCGCCTCTTCCGCGAGCGGCGCGTCGGGCGTGCCGGTTTCGGAGTCGGCCGCCTCGGCCTCTTCGGCGGTCTCGTTCTGCTGCTGTTCCAGCGCCTCGCGCAGCTGGTCGGCGCCGTCCGGCGCCGCCTCGCCCTCGGCCTCGGTCTCGACCTGAGGCGTCGCCGGCGCGTCCTCGGCGGTTTCGGGGGCCGCCTGAGTTTCCGGCTCTGCCGGCGCCTCGGCCTGTGCCGGCGCCTCGGTCTCGGCGGGCGCTTCGGCTGGCGCCGCGTTCTCGGCGGCCGGCGTGTCGGCAGGCGCAGCGTCCTGCGCTGCTTCGGCAGGCGCAGCGTCCTGCGCTGCGGCGGCAGGCGCATCGCTCGCCTCGGGCGCGGCCTCGACCGCTTCGGGTTCGGCCGCGGCGGCGGGCGCCTCTGGCGCGTCCTCTTGTGCGGAGGCGGCAGGCGCATCCCCGGCGTCGTCGGAAGCACCGGCCGGGGTGCCGCCGTCGGCAGCCTCACCGCCCTCGGCCGGGGTGCCGCCCTCGGCCGGTTCGGCGGCGGGGGCCTCGGCCGCGTCGTCCTGTTGCTGTTCTTCCTGCTGGCGGCGCAGCAGCTCCTCTTCCGTCTCCGCCGCGCCGTTGCCCTCGGCATCCTGCGCGAGGATCGGGGCGGGGGCGGACAGGCTCAGCACGAGGGCGAGCGCGGTGGTGGTCTTCAGGATGCCTGACGTCATGTTCGTATCCTTCCAAATCTGCCAAGAGCAGGATCGGAAAGGTAACGCCCGGGGGCATCGGACGGGTTCCGCCGCCGCGCCGTCCCGACCGGCGGCGCACCGCCGATCGCGATCACATCATGTCAATGAGCCGCGCCTTCTCGCCGGCGTCGTCGTCGCGCGAGATCGCCGCGGCCAGATCGCTCAGCGACTGGATCGAATGGCCGGCGCGAAAGCTGTCGACATGCGGCAGCATGGCGCGGATCCCGGTGGCCTTCGGCGCGAATTCCCCCCAGCGAAGCAGCGGGTTGAGCCAGATCAGCCGCCGCGCCGACAGGTGCAGGCGCTCCATCTCGTGGGCGAGCGCGCCGGCATCGTCGCGGTCGAGCCCGTCGGTGATCAGAAGGACCACCGCCCCCTGCCCCATGACGCGCCGCGACCAGTCGCGGTTGAACGCGTGCAGGCAGGCCCCGATCCGGGTGCCGCCCTCCCAGTCCTGCGCCTCGGCGCCGGCGGCCTTGAGCGCCTGGTCGACATCGCGCGTGGCGAGATGGCGGGTGATGTTGGTGAGCCGGGTGCCGAAGGTGAAGGCGTGCACCCGCGCCCAGCCGGCGCCCTTCTGGTTGGCCACGGCGTGCAGGAAATGCAGCACCATCCGGCTGTAATGCGACATCGACCCGGAGATGTCGCACAGCACCACGAGGTTCGGCCAGCGCAGCCGCGGACGCTGCCGCGCGAGGGTCTGGATCTCGCCGCCGGTGCGCATCGAGGCGCGGATCGTGCGCCGCCAGTCCGGCCGCCGCCCGTGCGTCGCGGGCATGCCCCGGCGCGAGGCGATCGGCTTCACCGGCAGGGTCAGCGTGGCCAGCATACGCTTGGCCGCGGCGATCTCGGCGGTGGACATCTGCTCGAAGTCGAGGCTGCGCAGCTTCTCCTCGGCCGACATCGTCTGCGAGGCGTCGATCTCGATCGGCAGCTCGTCCTCGCTCTCGCCCTCCGGCGGCTCGGGCAGATCGGGCGCGGTGCCGTCGAGCAGCGCCTCGGCGGCGCGCTTCTCGGCGGCGTCGGCGGCACGCTCCTCCTGCACGCCGCGCACCGCCGGCAGCATCATCGACATCATGTGCTCGAGATAGCGCGGATCGCGCCAGTAGAGGCGGAAGACCTGGTCGAACACCGCGCGGTGCTCGGGGCGCGACACGAAGCAGGCGTGCAGCGTCCAGTAGAAGTCGGTGCGCGAGGTGAAGCCCGCCGCCTCGACCGCGCGCACCGCGTCGACCACCCGCCCCGGCCCCACCGGCAGCCCCGCCTTGCGCAGCGCGCGGGCGAAGTGGGTGATGTTGTGCGCGAGCTTGGGGTGCTCGGGGATCTCGATCGGGGCGTATTCGGGCATGTCAGCCTCCGCGGGGGCGCCGCCCCCGCACCCCCGGAGTATTTCCGCCAAGAAGAAGACGGCGGACGGGACGCGCGGGACGACGGGAGCCGGTCACGAGGCGAGCCGCTGGCGGGCCTCGTCGAGCAGGCGCTTGGCCTCCGAGCCCTGCAGTTTCTGGATGTCGTCCTGGTATTTTAGGATCGCGCCGAGCGTGTCGGAGATCACCTCGGGCGAGAGGTCCATGACGTCGAGCGCGAGCAGGCACTTGGCCCAGTCGATCGTCTCGGCGACGCCGGGGCGCTTGAAGATGTCCTCGGTCCGCAGGCGCTGGACGAAGGCCACGACCTCGCGCGAGAGCGTCTCGGACGCCTCGGGGGCGCGCGCGGCGAGGATCTCGATCTCGCGCGCGAAGGTCGGGTAGTCCACCCAGTGGTAGAGGCAGCGCCGCTTGAGCGCGTCGTGCACCTCGCGGGTGCGGTTCGAGGTCAGGATCACGATCGGCGGTTCGGGGGCGACGATGGGGCCGAGTTCGGGGATCGTCACCTGGAAGTCCGACAGCGCCTCGAGCAGGAACGCCTCGAAGGGTTCGTCGGTGCGGTCGAGCTCGTCGATCAGGAGCACCGGAGCGCCGCCGGGCTGGGGCCGCATCGCCTCGAGCAGCGGACGCTCGATCAGGTAGTCCTCGGAGAAGAGCTCGGCGCGCAGCGCCTGGCGGTCGGCGCCGCCGGCGGCCTCGGCGGTGCGGATCGCCACCATCTGCGCGGCGAAGTTCCACTCGTAGACCGCGGAGGCCGCGTCGAGCCCCTCGTAGCATTGCAGCCGGATCAGCCGGCGGCCCAGCGACTGCGCCAGCGCCTTGGCGATCTCGGTCTTGCCGACGCCGGCCTCGCCCTCGAGAAAGAGCGGCCGGCCGAGCCGGAGCGCGAGAAACACGACCGTGGCCAGCGACCGGCCGCAGACATAGCCCGCCTCGCCCAGCCGTGCCTGCACCGCGTCGATGGATGTGACCTCGCTCATGCGCTCCTCCCGTCTGGCCGTCCCCGTTGCTCGCGCGCGATCCGGGACGGGTCAAGTGGGCTTAGGTCGCACGCGCGGGCCACGACGTCGCCGGCGCGGGGCGGGGACGTCGCCGGCGCGGGGCGGGACGGCAGCGCCACGCCACCGTGGCGGGACCACAGCGCCACGCCGCAGCCGTGGCGGGACGGCAGCGCCACGAGGCCGTGGCGGGACTGCAGCGCCACGCCGCAGCCGTGGCCGGGCGGCAGCGCCACGCCACCGTGGCGGGACCAAAGCGCCCCGCCGCGGCCGTGGCCGGGCGGCAGCGCCCCGCGCCCGGGTCCCGGCGCGGCGATTGACGGCGCACCCGCGCGCTCCGTATCCTCGCGTCGAGGCAGCGGCGGGGCGGCGGACGGGTGCCGCACGTCCCGGATCCGAAAGAGGCACAGGGCATGACAGGCCGGACCGACCGGGCGCGGGGCGCGACATGCGCGTGACCGCCGTCACATGCGTCAAGAACGAGGGACCGTTCCTGCTGGAATGGATCGCCTGGAACCGGCTGATCGGGGTGACCGACCACCTGATCTATTCCAACGATTGCGACGACGGCACCGACACGCTGCTCGATGCGCTCGCCGCCGCCGGGCTGGTGGCGCACCACGCCAACCCCGCGCGCGGGCGCGCCTATCAGATGGAGGCGCTCAAGGACGCGCGCCGCCACCGGATCGTGCGGCGCGCCGACTGGCTGTGGATCGCCGACGTGGACGAGTTCCTCAACATCCGCGCCGGCGCGGGCGACATCGCGTCGCTGGTCGCCGCCTGCGGCGATCCGCACGCGATCTCGGTGAGCTTCCAGTTCTTCGCCAATGGCGGGGTGGAGCGCTTCGTCGACGCGCCGGTGATCGGCCAGTTCGACCGCTCGCACAATCCCGACATCTGGTGCGGCGACACCGCGATCGAGGTCAAGAGCCTGGTGCGCGCGGATTTCCCCTTCGGCTACCTGGGCGCGCACCGCCCGTTCCACGACCCCGACGGACCGGCCGACCGCTCCCTGGTCTGGACCGACGGGTCGGGCCGCAAGGTGCCGCGCGCCTTCCGCCGGCACGCGCGCAAGCGGCGCATCCGCGCCTTCCCGGCGCAGGGTGCGCGCGTGCACGCGACGCTCAACCACTACGCGCTGCGCTCGCTCGAGAGCTACCTCGTCAAGACCGACCGCGGCGACGTCAACCGCGAGAACCGCGCCTTCGACGACACCTACTGGCGCGAGCGCAACGACGCGGCCTGGACCGACCGGTCGATCCAGGCGCGGCTGCCGGCGCTCGAGGCGGCGATCGCCGAGCTGAAGGCGCTGCCCGACGTGGCGCGGCTGCACGATGCGGCCGTGGCCGCGCACCGCGCCAAGGCGGCACGGCTGATGGCGGCCCCGGCGGGCCGCGCGATGGCCGAGGCGCTGCGCCGCGCCGACCCGCTGCCGCCGGCGGAGGCCGCGCTGCGCGCCGAGCTGGAGGGGCCATGATCCTCAATCTCGGCCTGCCCAAGACCGGCACGACCACGCTGTCGCACGCGCTGCGCAGCGCCGGGCTGCGCACCGCCGACTGGAAGCTCCGGCCGGCGCAGACCGACGATCCGGACCTGCGCGACGTCTTCGTGGGCGAGATCCTCTACGGCGACTATTTCGCGCATGGGGATCCGCTGCGGCGGCTGTCGGGGTTCGACGCGATCACCGAGATGAACGCGCTCGGTCCGCACGGCAATTACTGGCCGCAGACCGACTGGGCGCTGCTCGACGCGATCCGCACGCGGCACCCGGACACCCTGTTCGTGCTGTCGCGGCGCGACCCGGCCAGCGCGGCCGACAGCATGATGCGCTGGCGCTCGCTCGGCACCCGCCGCATGCCGCGCCACACCGTACCGGGGCTGCCGAAGGGCTGGGGCGGCACCACCGCCGAGCTCGCGCGGTGGGTCGACGGGCACCAGCGCTTCTGCGACGCGATCTTCGCGGGCTCGGACCGCTATCTCGCCTACGACATCGAGGATCCCGAAGCGCCGCAGCGGATCGCGGCGTTCATCGGCCGGCCCCTGCCGTGGTGGGGCGTTGCGAACGCCAACCCGGCGCCGGACGCGGCCGTGGCGTCGGATGCGCCGAGCGACGGGGACTGAGATGCGCGTTCACCTGTTCATCGGCCCCTCGGAGCGCGCGATCGCGCGGCTGCGCGCGGTGGCCAGGGACTGTGCCCAGCCGCTGCGCCGCGCCGGCGTCGCGCTGCCCGACTGGAACCCGATCCGCCTCTACCTCGGCTGCTCGGACCCCGAGCGTACCGGCGTGCTGCGCTTCGCCCGCGGGTATCGCAGCGCCGGGGCGCAGGCGCGGCTTCTGGCCGAACTCACGGGCGAGATCGACGCGCTCCGCGCCAGCGGCGCCGACGCCGTCCTGATCGCCTCGGCGCATCTTGGCCGGCTCCTGCCCGGCCGCGAGGAACTGGAGCGGGTGCGCACGCTGCTGTCGCGACTGGGCGACGACATCCGTGTCACCGCGCACGTGGAGGAGCAGGCCCGCCACCTCGCCCGGCTCTATCCCGACCGGGTGGCCGAGGGACGCATCACCCCGCTCGGGCGGGAGCTGGCGCTGGCGCGCTCGGGGGCGCCGTGGTGGGAGGGCGCGCTCGGGTCGCTGCCGGACGGGCGGCCCTACCTGGGGCACCACCCGCTGCTCGACGGGGCGCCGCACTGGCTCGACTACGCCGCGCTGCTCGCGCAGTGGGAAGAGGTGTTCGGCACCGGCGCGGTGACCCTCGCGCCGCTCGATCCCGACCGCCTCTTCGGACCAGAGGCGCCCGCCGTCCTGTCCGGGGCGCTGGGGCTCGACGCGGATCTCGGACGGGCCGATCCGGCGCGCATGCCGGAGACACCGGGCGCGGCCACGACCACGCGGCTGCGGCGCTTCAACGAGGTGCTTCTCGCGTACCAGGCACGCCGCGGGCTGCACGTGCCGCGCGACCTGCGCCGGCGCATGGCCGGGCAGATGGCGGTGGCGGGCCCGCCGATCGCGGCCGGCAGCCTGTCGCCCGTGTCCGGGCGGTTCGCCGAGATGAACGCGGCGCTCGCCGCGCGTTTTCCCGCGCTCGCCGGTCACCTCGACCCCGATCCGCCCGCGCCGGACTGGACCGAGGCGGATCCGCTCTTCGGGTTCCGCGCGACGCAGTACCTCACCGCCTTCCGCTCGCAGATCGATCGCAACGCCCAGCCGATCGCCGAGATGAAGGCCGCCGACCGGGCCGAGGACGACGCGCTCGCCGCCGCCCGCGCTCCCGCGACGGCCGATCCGGACCGGTCCAATCCGGCGTTGCCGCCGCTCGCGCAGCTCAACCTGGCCAAGATCGCGGGCTCGCCTTACGCGCCGCACAACCGCCTCGGCTCGGTCAACGAGGAAGAGCTGGCGGCCGCCTTTCCCGAGCGGGCGCCGCGGCCCCTGCCCGCGGGCTCTTCGGGCCGGGTCATCGTCGGCTGCATGAAGAACGAGGCGCCCTACATCGTCGAGTGGGTCGCCTATCACCGCGCGATCGGGGTCGACCGGTTCCTGATCTACACCAACGGCTGCACCGACGGGACCGACGCGATCCTGCAACGGCTCGATGCGCTGGGCGTCGTCGAACACCGCGACAACGACGACTGGAAAGGCAACTCGCCCCAGCAGCACGCGCTCAACAGCGCGCTGAAAGAGCCGGTCATCCGCGACGCCGAGTGGATCCTGCACATCGACGTGGACGAGTTCGTCAACGTGCGCTGCGGCGACGGCACGCTCGACGCCTTCCTCGATCGCGTGCCCGACGCCACCAACGTCGCGATGACGTGGCGGCTCTTCGGCCACAACGGCGTCACCCGGCTCGAGGACCGCTTCGTGATCGATCAGTTCGACAGCTGCGCCCCGCGCTTCTGCCCCAAGCCGCACACGGTCTGGGGCTACAAGACGATGTTCCGCAACATCGGCGCCTACGCCAAGATCTCGTGCCACCGCCCGAACAAGCTCGATCCCGCGCTCGAGGACCGCGTGCGCTGGGTCAACGGCTCGGGCGAGGACATCACCCGCCATGCCGCGCGCAACGGCTGGCGCTCGTCGAAGGCGTCGATCGGCTACGACCTGATCCAGCTCAACCACTACGCGCTGCGCTCGGCCGAGAGCTTTCTGATCAAGCGCCAGCGCGGGCGCGCCCTGCATGTGGACCGGTCCATCGGCCTGAATTACTGGATCCGCATGGACTGGTCGGGCAACCGCGACATCACCATCAAGCGCAACCTGCCGCGCCTGCGCGCCGAGTACGACCGCCTCATGGCCGACCCCGAGCTCGCGCGGCTCCATGCCGAGGGGCTCGCCTGGCACCGCGCCAAGGCCGACGAGCTGCACGCGATGCCCGAGTTCGAGGAGCTCTACCAGCAGGCGCTCGCGCTCGAGCTGACCGAGACCGAGCGCGTGGCCTACGCGCTCGCCCTCGATATGGAGAGCTGAGAGCGCCCATGGCGGAGCCGCCGCGCATCCTCGCCATTCTCTGCGTGCGCAACGAGGGCGCGTTCCTGCTCGACTGGATCGCCCATCACCTCGCCTGCGGCGTCAGCCACGTGCTCGCGTACTCGAATGCCTGCGACGACGGCACCGACGCGATGCTCGACGCGCTCGCCCGGCAGGGCCGCGTCACCCATGTGCGCAACGACGGCCCGCACGACTCGCAGGGCATCCAGTTCACCGCGCTGAACCATGCCGCAGGCACCGACGCCGTCGCCGGCGCCGACTGGATCCTTGCGCTCGACATCGACGAGTTCGTCAACGTCCATGTCGGCGACCGCACCTTGCCCGCGCTTCTGGACGCGCTGCCCGACGCGGACGCGATCACGCTCACCTGGCGGCTCTTCGGCAATGCCGGCGCGGCGCGGTTCGAGGACGTGCCGGTGCCCCGGCGCTTCACCGCCGCCGCGCCCGAGATCCTGCACTGGCCGTGGCGCGCGTCGATGTTCAAGACGCTCTACCGCAACGACGGCACCTACCGGAAACCGGGCGTGCACCGCCCGCGCCGCCCCGATCCCGCCCGGGTCGACGCCGCGCGCTGGGCCGACGGGCACGGCCGCACCCTCGGGCCCGCGTTCCGGCGCGGGCGCATCTTCTCGGATTTCGGCCGCCCGAATTTCGGCCTCGCGCAACTCAACCATTACCCGCTCGGCGACGCCGAGAGCTTCGTGCTCAAGTCCGATCGCGGCCGCGCGGTGCACGACGCCGACCGCCTCGGCCTCGATTACTGGACCGAGCGCAACTTTTGCGCCGTCCGCGACGACAGCATCCTGGCGCTCGCGCCGCGGGTCGACGCGATCCGCGCGGAGCTTGCCGCGGCCCCCGATCTCGCGGCGCTGCACGCGGCCGCCGTCGCATGGCGCCGCACCCGCTTCGACGCGCTGATGGACCACGAGGAGATGCGCGCGCTTTACGGCCGATTGCTCATGTCGCAGCCCAGTATTCCCCTCTCGCGCGAAGCCGCTGCGCCGCTTCTCGCGCATGCGCTGCGCGCGCGCCGCTTGCATCGTTCGGACACCTCCTAAATACCAAGACGGAGGCGCATTTTTGCCCGAAACCGGCGCCATGTTCACCAACCGAAAAGGCGCCCATCCGACCATCCCGGGCGCAAGCAAGGACGAGTGAAATGCAGGACTCCGCGCCCGATCCCGACAGCGCGCCAGAGCCGCGGCAAACGCCCGACTACCCCGAGTGGCGCACCGCGATGAAGGCCCGCGCCGAGGAGGCGGGATTCTTCGAACCGCTCGGCCCCGACCATCACGCCCATTTCCTCGAAACCGACGGCGACGCGCTGCTGGTCACGTTCGAAAGCCACCCGGCGATCAGCATGCTGTCGCCCGACGACCGCCCGCTGGGCGAGGCGGTGGCCGAGGCGCATGGCTGGTCGCACCTCGCCGTGATCGCGCGCGGCGACACGTGGTTCCGGGAGGGGCGGGTCTACGGCTTCTTCGATCAGCTCAACGACGACGGATTCTTCGACGAGTTCGAAACGATCCTGTTCTACGGCGCCGGCCCCTGCGGCTATGCCGCCTGCGCATTCTCGGTCTCCGCGCCCGGCGCACGCGTCCTTGCGCTGCAGCCGCAGGCCACGCTCGATCCGCGCATCACCGAATGGGACGACCGCTTCGTCGGCATGCGCCGGCGCTCCTTCACCGATCGCTACGGTTTTGCCCCCGACATGCTCGACGCGGCGCAGGCGGCGTGGATCGTCTACGACCCGCGCGAGCCGCTGGACGCGATGCACGCCGCGCTCTTCGCGCGCCGCAACGTGACCCGCTTCCGCCTGCCCTCGATGGGCAACGCGCTGCAGGCGGACCTTCTGGGGCTCGACATCCACGACCCGCTCATGGCCGCGGCGATGGACGGCACGCTCGACACCGAAACCTTCGCGCGCCTGGCACGCCGGCGGCGCGACTACGTGCCCTACCTGCGCCGCCTGCTCTCGCGGCTCGAAGCCGACGAACGGCTCGACCTCGTGCGCCTGCTGTGCCGCAACGTGACCGGCCGGATGCGCGCGCCGCGCTTCCGGCGGCGTCTCAAGGCGCTCGAGGCTGCCGACGCGACGGGCGCCACCGCCGACACGGCATCGGACGGGGCCCCCGACAGCGACGATCCCTCCGACAACGCCGAACCGCGCCGCGCGACCGGCCTCTAGCGCCGCCCCTGCAGTCCGCCCCGCGCTCGCGCCGGCTCACCGCCGCAAGCACCGCGACACGCGGCACCGAACACGCGGCCACCCGCGCGCCGCTCAGGCCTCTGGCGCGCTTCTCGCGGCTCTGCTAACGCCGCCGGCATGACCACGCGCCTGACCCTCCGCCGGCCCGACGACTGGCACCTGCATCTGCGCGACGGCGCCATGCTGCGCGCCGTCCTGCCGGAAAGCGCGCGCCACTTCGCGCGCGCCATCATCATGCCGAACCTCGTGCCCCCGGTGGTGACGGCCGACGACGCGGCCGCCTACCGCGACCGCATCCGGGCCGCCCTGCCCGAGGACGCGGATTTCACGCCGCTGATGACCCTCTACCTGACCGAAGAGTCCGACCCCGAGGATGTCGCGCGCGCTGCCGAAACCGGCCTCGTGACCGCGGTCAAGCTCTACCCGGCGGGCGCCACCACCAATTCCGCCTCTGGCGTGCGCGACATGGATCGCGTGCGCCCGGTGCTCGAACGCATGGCCGCGATCGGCCTGCCGCTCTGCGTGCACGGCGAAGTCACCGATCCCGAGGTCGACATCTTTGACCGCGAGGCCGTGTTCATCGACCGCGTTCTCGATCCGCTGCGTCGCGCGGTGCCCGGCCTGCGCGTGGTGATGGAGCACCTGACCACGTCCGACGGCGTCGACTATGTCCGCGAGGGCGGCGAGGATCTCGGCGCGACGATCACGACGCACCACCTCGTCATCAACCGCAACCACCTGCTCGTGGGCGGCATCCGGCCGCATTACTATTGCCTGCCGGTGGCCAAGCGCGAACGCCACCGGCTCGCGCTGCGCGCCGCTGCGACCTCGGGCGCCGGGCGGTTCTTTCTGGGCACCGACAGCGCGCCCCATCCCGACCACGCCAAGGAGACCGCCTGCGGCTGCGCCGGCTGCTTCACCGCGACGAACACCCTGTCGATTCTCGCCGAGGTATTCGAGGCCGAGGGCGCCCTCGACCGGCTGGAAGCCTTCACCTCCCTGAACGGACCGGACTTCTACCGGCTGCCGCGCAACACCGGGACGATCGCGCTCGAAAAGGGCGACGCCGTGGAGTATCCGGCGGCGATCCAGGCCGGCGACGATCGGGTCACCGTGTTCGATCCGGGCATGCCGGTGCACTGGCGCGTGGTATCCTGAGACAGCGCCGCCGGATCGTACGATTTCGCGGGCAAAGCGTAATTTCGGCGTACGAAAGATCGCCGCGATTGGAAGAAAGGTACGAACCATGATCCCCACCGCCTACCCGTCGCGCGACGAGATCGCCCGCCTGACCGCCCGCTCCCTGCTCGAGGTCGGGGCCGTCCACTTCAACGCCGAGACCCCGTTCACGCTCGCCTCGGGCCTGCCCTCGCCCACCTACGTCGATTGCCGGCGGCTCATCTCGTTTCCGCGAATCCGCGCCACGCTGATGGACTTTCTCACCCTCACCGTGATGCGCGACGCCGGTCTCGAGGCCTTCGACAACGTCGCCGGCGGCGAGACCGCGGGCATCCCCTTCGCCGCGCTCGTGGCCGAGCGCATGGCCCTCCCGATGACATATGTTCGCAAGAAACCAAAGGGTTACGGACGGAACGCCCGGATCGAAGGAGTCATGTCCGAAGGCGATCGCGTGCTGCTCGTCGAAGACCTGACCACCGATGGCGGCTCCAAGCTCTCCTTCGTCGACGCGATCCGCGAAACCGGGGCGAGCTGCGCCCATACCGGTGTCATCTTCTACTACGGCATCTACCCCGAGACGATCGAAAAGCTGCGCGACCACGGCGTCACCCTGCACCACCTCTGCACGTGGTGGGACGTTCTCGCCGAGGCCCACGCCCAGGGCGCGTTCGCCCCTGACACGCTCGCAGAGGTTGAACGCTTCCTGAATGACCCGCGCGCTTGGCAGGCCGCCCGCGCACACGGCTGAGCAGAAATAAGCTGCCGCGACGTCAAGCAGCGCACGAATCAGGTCTGCATGTAGGTTCCTTTTCGCGCTCGGGCGCCAGATATAGGTATTATTGTACCAAATATCGGTTATACAAAGGTATCCACAGAAAGATACATTTTGCCATTCCGCGGAGGTTAACGGTATCTCCACGACCCAAGCAGACAGCAGCGGAATCGACGGGAGGGGGCAGATCATGTCGCAGGTCACTGCGTTCGATCCCACGGGCGGAAAACAGGCCGAGGACTCCGCAGACACCAGCGTCGACGCCCTGCCGCATTCCATCGAGGCCGAACAGCAGCTGCTCGGCGCGATCCTGACGAACAACGACGTCTACGACCGCGTCGCCTCGATCCTCGCCGCGCGCCACTTCTACGATCCCGTGCACGCCCGCATCTACGAGGTCGCGGCCGCGCGGATCGCCAAGAATCAGCTCGCCTCCCCCGTCACGCTCAAGGCGTTCATGGAGGAAGAGCCCGGCCTGAAGGAACTCGGCGGCGGCGCCTACCTCGTGCGCCTTGCCGGTGCGGCGGTTTCGTCCTTCGCGGTGCGCGACTATGCCCAGATGATCTACGACCTCGCCGTCCGGCGCGAGCTGATCTCGCTCGGGCGCGACATCTCGGCCAAGGCGGCCAAGGTCGACGTCGCCTCCGAACCGCGCGAACAGATCGTGGAGGCGGAACAGGCGCTCTACACGATGGCCGAACAGGGCCAGGGGGAAAAGGGCTTCGTCAGCTTCCTCAGGGCGGTCACGGACGCGGTGAACGTCGCCAACGCCGCCTACCAGCGCGAGGGGCAGCTCTCGGGAATATCCACAGGCCTCGTGGACATGGACAAGAAGCTCGGCGGCCTGCATCCGTCCGACCTTCTCATCCTCGCCGGGCGACCCTCGATGGGGAAGACCTCGCTCGCCACGAACATCGCCTTCAACATCGCCAAGGCCTACCGCAGGGGCACGCGCCCGGACGGCACCGATGGCGCGGTCGAGGGCGGCGTCGTCGGGTTCTACTCGCTCGAGATGTCGGCCGAGCAGCTTGCCGCGCGGATCCTGTCCGAAGCGTCGGAGGTGCCCAGCGAACAGATCCGCCGCGGCGACATGACCGAAGAGGAGTTCCGCCGCTTCGTCGAGGCGGCGAAGTCGCTCGAGGCGTGCCCGCTCTACATCGACGACACGCCGGCCCTGCCGATCGCGCAACTCGCCGCCCGCGCGCGGCGTCTCAAGCGGACGCACGGGCTCGACGTTCTGATGGTCGACTACCTTCAGCTGGTCCGGGGATCGGGCAAGTCGGGCGAGAGCCGGGTCAACGAGATCGCGGAAATCTCCATGGGACTCAAGGCCATAGCCAAGGAACTGAACATACCGGTGATCGCGCTGTCGCAGCTGTCGCGGCAGGTCGAGAGCCGCGACGACAAACGCCCGCAACTGTCGGACCTGCGCGAATCGGGCTCGATCGAGCAGGACGCCGACGTCGTGATGTTCGTGTTCCGCGAGGAATACTACGTGGAACGCGAGAAGCCGTCCGACGACCGGCTGGAGGAAATGGCCGCTTGGCAGGAGCGGATGGAGCGCCTGCACGGCAAGGCAGAGGTCATCATCGGCAAGCAGCGCCACGGTCCGATCGGCACGGTGGAACTGAGCTTCGAAGGCCGCTTCACCCGCTTCGGCAACCTCGTGAAACCGTGGCAGAACACGCAGGTCGAGCAATTCTGAGAGACAAGAAGCCCGAGCAGGCCCGACGGGGCCGGAGCCCGGGCCGGACCGCGCGCAGCACACGACCCCCGACACGGCTGCACCGATCCGGCCCGGGCTCCGGCCTCATATTGGATGGACGCGAAGATCGCTCCCCCGAGTTGTCCACAAGCCCGCGACGCGCGTGAGGCGCTGCGCGCCCCCAGACTTGTCCACAGCCCGCAGAGCGGGACCCGAGGGCGAAAACGGCTTGACCCGGCCGGTCGCCATGCCAAACAGCGCGCATGGCTCGACCGCTGCTAACCATCGACCTCGACGCGCTGAAGACGAACTGGCGCAACCTCGACCGCCAGATGAGCGGGGAGACCGGCGCCGTCGTCAAGGCGGACGCCTACGGGCTCGGCGTGGATCGCGTCGCGTTGGTGCTCGCCCAGGAAGGCGCGCGGACCTTTTTCGTCGCCACAGCGGAGGAAGGCGCGGATCTGCGCGAAATCCTTGGCGCAGGCGTGGAAATCTGCGTCTTCAATGGCCATATGGATGGCGACGCCCGACTGATTTCCGGGGCGCGCCTCGTGCCGATGCTCAATTCGATCGACCAGATGGTGATGCACGTCGAAGCGCTGCCCGACCATCCGTTCGGCATACAGCTCGATACCGGGATGAACCGGCTGGGCATGGAAGAGGCCGAGTGGTCCGCCCTGCGCGACATCGCCATGGCGCAGACCCCGCGTCTCATCATGAGCCACCTCGCCTGCTCCGACACCCCGGCGCACGAGATGAACCTCGCGCAGCTGCGCCGGTTTCACGAGATGACCGACGGGCTTTCGGCGCGGCGGTCGCTCTCGGCCACGGGCGGCATCCTGCTCGGGCGCGAGTACCAGTTCGACGTGGCGCGGCCCGGGATCGGTCTCTACGGCGGCATGCCCTTCATCGACGCACAGCCGGTGGTGCATCTCGACGTGCCGGTCATCCAGACCCGGGACGTCGCGCCCGGCGAAAGCGTCGGCTACGGCAACGCCTGGATCGCCGAGCGTCCGTCCCGCATCGCGACGATCGCCGCCGGCTATGCCGATGGCATCCACCGCATCATGGCGCCGGACGCCTGGGTCTATGCCGGCGAGACGCGGTGCAAGGTCGTCGGGCGGATCTCGATGGATCTGATCGGCGTGGACGTGACCGACGCACCGGCGCCGCCGCCGAGCATCGAGGTCCTCGGGCGCCACCAGTCGATCGACACGGTGGCCGACGCCGCCGGCACCATCGGATACGAAATCCTGACGGCGCTCGGCGACCGCTACGCGCGGCGCTACGTCGGCGGCTAGCGCGGATGAGCCCGCTTCTACAGACCAGCTGGCCGGTGGCGTCGCTGTTTCTCGCCCAGAAATTCGTGCTGCCGGAGGCGGTGCTCGTGCTCGCGCTGCTGCGCGTCGTCTTCGGGCGCGGGCTCGCGCGCGTGCTCGCGCTGCTCGCCGCGCTTCTGGCCGCCGCGATCACGCTGACCGTGTTCGCCCCCGCGCTCGGGCTTGCCGGCACGGGGCTCTACCGCTGGGCAGCGCGCAGCCTGACCCTCGGCGGCGGGCTGGGTCTGCCCCTGACGGCCTCGGCGCTCCTCGTGCTTTCGGCAATCGCCCCGGGCGTGCGGGCCCGCTGGATCGACGTGCTCCACGGGCTTCTTATTCTGGTGCTGCTGGGCCTCTGGCTCGCGGCGCAGATCGCGTGACGGCTCTGCGCGTTCGGCTCGGTCTGATTGCGGTCCTGGCTCTGCTCTACCCGGTTGCCTGGACGGCGCCGCTCCTGCGGGCCGGATTTCTGCCGCTCTTCGGGCTGTCCGAGATCAGCGTCCTGTCCGGCCTCGCCGCATTGTGGGAGACGGATCGTGCGCTCGCGCTTCTCGTGGCACTTTTGGCGATCGTCTTGCCGTACCTGAAGCTCCTCGGGCTCGCCCTGGTGACGGTCCGGCCGCTCGGCTCGCGCGCGCACGCCACGCTGCAGCTTGTCGGGCGCCTCGCCATGGCCGATGTCTTCCTGATCGCGGTTTACGTAGCGGCAGTGAAGGGAATCGGTGTCGGCCGGGTGGAAACCGCATGGGGCCTCTACCTCTTCACGATTTGCGTCCTGGCCGCGCTCATTCTGGGCTGGACCCGGGTCAAATAAGCGCGCCGGCACAACATTGTGCGCAAACGCGCAACAGACGCCGCCGAATCTGTGTCCGCGGCGCGTCACAGAGAGTTCAATCCCCCAAGTTAAAGAAACCTTAGGAGATTTGGCGCGTTCGGCATAAAATCGCGCATGTTGATTTATGCGCGACCAGCAGACGAGGGCGCGAAAATGATTGCTACCGCACGAACCAGCTTTCTCCTGGTGCAATATCTCATGCAGCGGCTTGCGATGATTTCGCTCGTGCTGCTGGCCCTCGGCCTCGCCGGCTACACCGCCGCTTGCGCGCTCGGACTGGCCGCGTGGCTTGAGCTTCCACTGACCTTCGGGACGACGACCTACGCCGGTGCCGGCGTCACGCTGCAAATCGGGATCACGGTCCTTGCCATCGCGCTGTGCTTCTGGCTGCCGTCGAACGCGCGGATCATGGCACTCGAGACGTCGCATCGCCGCTTTCACATCGGCATGCACGACGTCGCGCAGGCCTACCAGGTCGCGCACCATGCCGACCGCGAGGGCGTGTTCACGCTGAAGTCCGAGTTCGACTCGATCCGCGAGCGCATGGCCTTCCTGCGCGAGCATCCCGACCTGTCGGACCTGGAACCCTCGGTGCTCGAGATCGCGGCACAGATGAGCCATCTGTCGCGCGACCTTGCGCATGTCTACTCCGATCGCAACGTCGCACGCGCGCGCGACTTCCTCATCCAGCGCCAGCAGGAGGTGGAAGACTTCAACCGTCGCCTGGCGCATGCCAAGTCGGTGGCGACCGACATGCGCGGCTGGCTCGATCGCGTCGAGCTTGACGAGGCGGTCGCCGAATCGCAGCTTGCGCGGCTCTGCGACGAACTGACGGAGATCCTGCCGGAGTTGAACGGACGCGACGATGCCCCGACGCTGCGCGAGGTCGACAGCGTCGATCCGCAGGTCGCCGCACAGCGGGAAGCCGAACCACATCAGGACGACGCGCGCATCGTGTCGATCCTGAACCAGCGCGCGGCCGAGTGAGCGCTTGAAGCCCCGCCTCCGGGCGGGGTAAGGCGCCGCTCATGGCCCGATCTTCTGCCGTCTTCGTCTGTTCCGCCTGCGGCAACACCACATCCAAGTGGTCGGGCCGCTGCGAGGCGTGCGGCGAATGGAACACCATCCAGGAAGAACGCGCCGCCGCGGCCGGTCCGCCGTCAAAAACGCTCGGCGCGTCGAAGGGACGAAGCGTTCCGCTCACCGATCTCGGGCACGCAGAGGCACCGCCACCGCGCACGGCGAGCGCGATGGCCGAACTCGATCGCGTGCTGGGAGGCGGGCTCGTGCCCGGCAGCGCGATCCTCGTCGGCGGCGACCCCGGCATAGGAAAGTCCACCCTGCTTCTGCAGGGCGCGGCGGCGTTCGCCGCGGCCGGCCTGCGGGTCGTCTACATCTCGGGCGAGGAAGCCTCTGCACAGGTGCGGATGCGGGCCGAACGGCTCGGCCTGGGGAATGCGGCGGTTCAGCTCGGAGCCGAGACGAACCTGCGCGACATCCTCGCCACGCTCGACACCGAGCGGCCGGATCTCGTGGTGATCGACTCGATCCAGACCATGTGGGCCGACAACGTCGACAGCGCGCCGGGCAGCGTTACGCAGGTTCGCGCGGCCGCGCACGAGCTGACCTCGTTCGCCAAGCGGCGCGGCGCCGCCGTCGTCCTGGTCGGGCACGTCACGAAAGAGGGCCAGATCGCCGGACCTCGCGTGGTGGAGCACATGGTCGACACCGTGCTCTACTTCGAGGGTGAACGCGGCCATCAGTTCCGGATCCTGCGCGCGGTGAAGAACCGCTTCGGCCCCGCGGACGAGATCGGCGTTTTCGAGATGACGGGCGCCGGATTGGCCGAAGTCGCGAACCCCTCCGCCCTTTTCCTGTCCGAGCGCGGGACGCCGGCGCCCGGCTCGGTGGTCTTCGCCGGGATCGAGGGCACCCGCCCGGTCTTGTGCGAGATGCAGGCGCTCGTCGCGCCGACGCCACAGGCACAGCCGCGCCGCACGGTCGTCGGTTGGGACGGGGGGCGGCTGGCCATGATCCTTGCCGTTCTCGAGGCGCGCTGCGGGATCCCGTTCGCCGGTCTCGACGTCTACCTGAACGTGGCCGGCGGCATGAAAGTGTCCGAGCCGGCCGCAGACCTCGCTGTGGCCGCGGCGCTGCTCTCGGCCCGCGAGGACAGCGCCCTGCCCGCCGAGACCGTCGTTTTCGGCGAGATCTCTCTCTCCGGTGCGCTACGCCCCGTCGCCCAGACCGAAAACAGGTTGAAAGAGGCGCGGAAACTTGGTTTCACCGCTGCGATCGCGCCGAGGGGCGGCAAGTCCGGCGACGCGGCGGGGATCGCGCTCACCGAGATGGGCGACCTCGCTGCTTTCGTGGGCGAAATTTTCGGCGCCGGCTGATACAGGCGCGATCCGAGCAGAGGACGGATAGGCAGGACCATGGAAGGCTTCACCGCACTCGACGCCGTGGTGGCTGTCGTCATCGTTCTGTCAGCGCTTCTCGCCTATTCTCGCGGCCTGGTGCGCGAGGTTCTGGCGATCCTCGGCTGGGTCGCCGCGGCCATTCTCGCCTTCATGTTCGCGCCGCAGGCACAGCCGCTTGTCAAGGAGCTGCCGGTCGTCGGCGAGTTTCTCGCGGACAGCTGCGAGCTGTCGATCATCGCGGCCTTCGCTGCGGTCTTTGCGCTGGCGCTGATCGTGGTTTCGCTATTCACGCCCGTCTTCTCGAGCCTCGTGCAACGCTCCGCCCTCGGTGGGCTCGATCAGGGCCTCGGGTTTCTGTTCGGCGTCGCGCGCGGCATCCTGCTCGTGGCGGTCGGCTTTTTCGTCTACGAAACGGTGGTGACCACCCAGACGGTCGAAATGGTCGAAAACAGCCGCTCGGCCGCGGTCTTTTCGCAGTTCACCGACCGGATCGAGTCGCAGAACCCCGATCAGGCCCTCGGCTGGATCACGACGCAATACGAGGAACTGGTCGGTGTCTGCGCCGTGCCGGGTCCGAGCGACGCCTGATCCGGCTCCTCTGCATCTTTACCAATGCTAGCCGGAGGCGCGTCTCGGCGGCCGTCTGATCGGACTGTCGGGAAGCTCTTTGGCACGAGACGCGCCGGCCACGACGGGCCGGCGCCCTGCCTCACAGGATCATCAGCCGGATGCCGTAGGCGACGATTGCGAGCGACCCTACGGAGAGCGCCCAGATCAGAACGAACCAGCCCAGTCGTTTCGCGCGGTCGGACATCAGTGATAGCCCTCCCCGACCTTCAGCTTGCCGCGGAACACCCAATAGGCGTAGCCGGAATAGGCAAGGATGATCGGGACCAGAACGATCGCGCCCACGAACATGAAGAGCTGCGACTTGGCCGGGCTGGCCGCGTCGTAGATCGAGACTGCCGGCGGAATGATGTAGGGCCACATCGACACGCCCAGTCCGACGAAACACAACCCGAAGAGCGCGATCGTCAGCACGAACGGCAGCCAGTCGCGACCGTCACGGGTGATCGTGGTCCAAAGCGCCCATGCCAGCACGCCGACCATGATCGGCACCGGCGCGACGACAAGCGCCGCCGGGAAGCTGAACCAGCGCGAGAAGTATTCCTGTTCGAGGAATGGCGTCGCGAGGCTGACCGCCACGATGCAGGCCACGGTCGCGATCCCGAACAGCCGCGCCATGTTGCGGATCTTGAGCTGGATGTCACCCTCGAGCTTCATGTTCAGCCAGCACGCCCCCATGAACGCATATCCCAGCACGACCGACACCCCGGTCAGAATCGAGAACGGCGTCAGCCAGTCCCACCAGCCGCCGCCGTAGCTCCGGCCGTCGACGTCGATGCCCTGAAGCAGCGCCCCCAGCGTGATACCCTGCGCCAAGGCGGCGACCGTCGAGCCGCCGATGAATGCGCCGTCCCAGAACCACTTGCTGAAGCTCGACGCGGCCTTCCAGCGGAACTCGAACGCGACACCGCGGAAGATCAGCGCCAGCAACATCGCGATGATTGGCGGGTAAAGCGCCGGCAGGATGATCGCGTAGGCCAGCGGGAAGGCCGCGAACAACCCGCCGCCGCCAAGGACCAGCCACGTCTCGTTGCCGTCCCAGACCGGGGCGACCGAGTTCATCATCAGGTCGCGATCCTCCTTGTTCCGAAAGAACGGGTAGAGGATCCCGATCCCGAGGTCGAAGCCATCCAGCACGACGTAGACGTAGACGGCAAAGGCGAGCAGGAGCGCCCAGGCGATGGTGAGATCGAAAGAAGTCGCAAGTCCGTCCATTTCTCAGATCACTCCGCAGGCTGCTGGTCAGTCCGGCCCTTGGGCCGCGGCATCTGGGTACCGGGAACGATGCCCGCGCTGCGAATCGGCCCACTCTCGATATCGTCCTCGTAGGCGGCGCGATCCGGCGTCTTGCGCATCAGCTTGATGAGGTATCCGACGCCCGCCCCGAACACCGCGAAATAGATCACGATGAAGGCGAGGAGGGACGCACCGACGGCATCGGCCTCGATCGGCGACACGGCCTCGGAGGTCATCATCTCTCCGTAGACCACGTAGGGCTGACGGCCGACCTCGGTGGTGATCCAGCCGGCGATCACGGCCACCAGGCCGGACGGTCCCATCACCAGCGCGGCGCGGTGCAGCCACGTATCGTCGTAGAGCTTGCGCCGGTAGCGCGACCACAGCGACCACGCCCCCACGCCGACCATGAGCATGCCGATGCCGACCATGATGCGGAACGACCAGAACACCATCGCCACCGGCGGCTCCTCGTCGTCCGGCACGGCATCGAGCCCTTCCATCGACGCGTTCCAGCCCTTGCCGAGGATCGGCCCGCCGATCTTGGGGATTCCGACCGCGTAGTCGAGCCGGCCTTCCTCCTGGTTGGGGATCCCGAAGAGGTAGAGCGGGATACCGTTCTCGTGCGTTTCGAAATGCCCCTCCATCGCCAGCACTTTGGTCGGCTGGTACTCGTAGGTGTTCAGGCCGTGCTCGTGTCCGAGGACGATCTGCAGCGGCGCGACGATCGCGGCCATCCACATCGCCATCGAGAACATCTTGCGCACGCCCTTATTCTGGCGCCGTCCGTTCAGCAGATGCCATGCTCCGACACCGCCGACGATGAATGCCGTCGTCAGGTACGCCGCGGTGAGCGTGTGCGCGAGGCGGTACGGGAAGGACGGGTTGAAGATGACCTCCCACCAGTTCTCCGGCACGAACTGCCCGGCGTCGTTGATCCCGAAACCGGCCGGCGTGTGCATCCACGAATTGACCGACAGGATCCAGGTGGCCGACACGGCCGTGCCGATCGCGACCATGAGCGTCGCCACCATGTGCAGGGTGTTGCCTACCTTGTCGCGCCCGAACAGCATGATCCCGAGGAAGCCGGCCTCAAGGAAGAAGGCGGTCAGCACCTCGTAGGCCATGAGCGGGCCGAGGACCGGGCCTGTGCGGTCCGAAAAGACCGACCAGTTGGTGCCGAACTGGTAGGACATGACAATCCCGGACACGACGCCCATCGCGAAACTGATCGCGAAGATCTTTACCCAGAAATTGAACAGGTAGAGATACGCCTCGTCCTTCGACCAGAGATACCAGCCGTTCAGCACCGCGAGGAAACTAGCGAGGCCGATGGTGAATGCTGGAAAGATGAAATGGAACGCGACGGTGAACGCGAATTGGATGCGCGCGAGCATGACGGCATCCATGCCAAGAAACGTTTCCATGTCCGAACCTCGTGGCGATGCTGTTGTTTCGGCTTGGACTTAGGCGCTTGGATGCGCAAGTCGCCCGTTATGCGCCAACTGGCCGCAGTTTTTTTGGCCGCGCGCCCGACGTGTCCGTGACAGAGGCGTGACAAGCCGGCCGCCTTCCCCTAGATAGCCGCAGTAACGAGACGGATCGGAGTCTCTCACTTGACCCCTTCACTGCCGCCTTCCCATCCCTTCGATTTCGACGCAGTCGAGGCCGACAAACTGCACGAGGAATGCGGGGTGTTCGGTGTCGTCGGCGTGTCGGACGCGGCCAATTTCGTCGCGCTCGGTCTCCATGCGCTGCAGCATCGCGGACAGGAAGCCGGCGGCATCGTCACCTACGCCCCCGATCACGGCTTCAGCTCGGCGCGCCGGTTCGGCTACGTGCGCGATACCTTCACGAGCCAGTCGGTTATGGAAACGCTGCCCGGCACTCTCGGGATCGGACACGTGCGCTACTCGACCTCCGGGTCGAAGGGGCCGACGCAAATTCGCGACGTGCAGCCGTTCTTCGGCGAGTTCTCGATGGGCGGCGCGGCGATCGCGCACAACGGCAACATCACCAACGCCGACTCGCTGCGGCGCGAGCTGATCGATCGCGGGTCGATCTTCCAGTCCTCGTCGGACAGCGAGTGCATCATCCACCTGATGGCACGGTCCCTGCAGCGCGACATTCCCTCGCGGATGGAAGATGCGCTCCGGCGCGTCGAGGGCGCGTTCTCGGTCGTGGCGATGACCCGTACGAAACTCATTGGCGTACGTGACCCGCTGGGCGTACGCCCGCTGGTTCTCGGCCGGGTCGGCGACGGCTGGGTCCTGTCGTCCGAGACCTGTGCGCTCGACATCATCGGCGCGGAGTTTGTGCGCGAGATCGAGCCCGGCGAGATGGTGGTCATCACCCCCGAAGGCGGCGTCGAGAGCCTGCGTCCCTTCCGCCCGCAAAGGGCGCGGTTCTGTATTTTCGAGCATGTCTACTTCTCGCGCCCCGACTCGATCATCGGCGGGCGATCGGTCTACGAGACGCGCCGCCAGATCGGCGTCGAACTGGCGCGTGAAGCACCGGTCGAGGCCGACCTCGTCTGCCCCGTTCCCGACTCGGGCACGCCGGCGGCCATCGGCTACAGCCAGGAATCGGGCATTCCCTACGCGATGGGCATCGTCCGCAACCAGTACATGGGCCGGACCTTCATCGAACCGACCGAGCAGATCCGGAACATGGGCGTGCGGCTCAAGCTCAACGTCAACCGTGCGCTGATCCGCGGCAAGCGGGTGATCCTCGTGGACGACTCGGTGGTGCGCGGCACGACCTCGCGCAAGATCAAGGAGATGATCCTCGATGCCGGCGCGGCCGAGGTGCATTTCCGCATCGCGTCGCCGCCAACGGCATGGCCGTGTTTCTACGGGGTCGACACGCCACAGCGCGAAAAACTTCTTGCCGCCACGATGTCCGAAGACGAGATGTGCGCGCATCTCGCGGTCGACAGCCTGCGTTTCATTTCGCTCGACGGTCTCTACCGCGCAGTGGGCGAGGCGAAGGGCCGTGATCCCAACCGGCCACAATACTGCGACGCGTGTTTTTCCGGGGAATACCCCGTCGAACCGTCGGACCAGATCGAGAAGGGCTTCCGTCTGAAGGCGGCCGAGTAACCTCCGGAAATCCGGTGGTTATCAGCACCGGCGCCACTCCGCCGATGCCCTTGCGTCCGGCTGCGGACCGCCTTCCCGACGACATCGAGAGCGGCTAAGCGACGGGTCTCAACCCAGCTTTCGACTCGAGCTTTCCGACCATGTCCGACACCCCTGCCACCGTCGCCCGCTCTGCCACTCGGCCCGCGCAGTTCTCGCGCCGCGAGACCATCCTCCTCGGTGTCTTCGGCAGCGAAGAGGCGCGCCAAGCGCTGATCCGCCTGCCGGACGGGCGCACCGCCCGGGTGACCCGTGGCACCCGGATCGGGCGCGACCACGTCGTGTCGATCGATGCCGATCGCATTGCGCTTGCCCGCAACGGCCGTTCGCGCTGGATCGAAATCCCCGGCGATTGACATCCGCGCGGCGACCCGCCAAAGGCGCGGTCCATGTCTGATCCCGTCGCACTCGTCACAGGCGCCTCGCGCGGCCTCGGCTTTGCCCTCGCAGAGACGCTGGCGCCCACGCATCACGTCGTCGCCGTCGCACGGACGGTCGGCGCGCTCGAGGATCTCGACGACAGGATCAAGGCGGCCGGCGGCGCGGCGACCCTCGCGCCGATGGACGTGACAATCCCCGAGGCGATGGCGCAGCTCTGCCGGTCGATCCACGACCGCTGGGGCGGAGCCGCGCTTTGGTGTCACACCGCGATCGAGGCCGGCCCTCTCGGCCCGGCGGACCACATCGCGGCCAAGGACTGGCAGAAGGCGATCGCGGTCAACGTCACCGCGATGGGTCATCTCGTCCCCTACATCGCCCCCCTGCTCGGCCCGTCCGGCCGCGCCGTGTTCTTCGCCGACGATTCCGCGACCGGTGCCAAGTTCTTCGGCAATTACGGCGCGACGAAATCCGCGCAGATCGCCCTTGCACGCTCGTGGGCCGCCGAGACGGCAAACATCGGCCCCCGCGTCGATGTCGTGACGCCGCGACCCATGCCCACGGCGATGCGGGCGCGCTTCTTTCCCGGTGAGGACAAGTCCGCGCTGGCCGACCCACGCGAGGAGGCGCGCCGCCTTCTGTCCGACATCGGTGTGCTCGCCGCCTGATCGGAACGCCCGACAGCCGCTCGATCCGCCATAGCGGCCAGACGGAACCGGCCCCGATGCTTGCCCCCTGCCCGCGCATTTTCTAGGAAGTGGCAAAACCCGGGCAGGACCTCATGCGCATTCTCATCACCAACGACGACGGCATCAACGCGCCGGGACTGGAGACGCTGCACGCGATCGCGTCCGAACTGGCGGGCGGCGACGGCGAAGTCTGGACGGTTGCCCCCGCGTTCGAGCAGTCGGGCGTCGCCCATTGCATTTCCTACACGCGACCGATGATGGTCAGCGAACTGGCGCCGCGTCGCTTCGCCGCGGAGGGCAGTCCGGCCGATTGCGTGCTCGTCGCCATCCATGACGTGATGAAGGACGCGCCGCCGGACCTCGTGCTCTCCGGCGTCAACCGCGGCAACAATTCGGCCGAAAACGCGCTCTATTCCGGGACGCTCGGCGGGGCTATGGAGGGCGCGCTCCAGGGCCTGCCGGCCGTCGCGATGTCGCAGTACTACGGCCCCGCCAATTTCCGCGCCGAGGATCCGTTCGAGGCCGCGCGATACCACGGCGCGGCGCTCCTGCGCCGGCTGCTCGACTTCGGCAGCGAACCCGGGCCGGACTACCGGCTGTTCTACAACGTCAACTTTCCCCCTGTCCCCGCAGCGGACGTGAAGGGGACGCGCGTCGTGCGGCAAGGCCGCCGCGACGGCACCGGTTTCGCGGTCGAGCCGCAGCTGTCGCCCGCCGGACGGCGCTTTCTGTGGATCCGCGGCGGCGACCAGCAGCGCCCGACCGGCCCCGACACCGACGCCACCGTCAACCTCGACGGCTGGATCAGCGTGACGCCGATGCGCGCGGACCTGACCGCCCATGACACCATCTCCACGCTCGGAGAGCTGCTCGAATGAGCGACGAGGCGGAGCGCAAGATGCAGTTCCTCTTCGCGCTGCGCTCTCGCGGAGTGACCGACCGCGCGGTGTTGACCGCGATGGAAAAGATCGACCGCGCCGCCTTCATACGCCACTATTTCACCGATCGCGCCTACGAGGACACGCCGCTGCCCATCGCCTGCGGACAGACGATCTCGCAGCCCTCGGTCGTCGGCCTGATGACGCAGGCCCTGCAGGTCACGAGCCGCGACAAGGTGCTCGAGATCGGGACAGGCTCGGGCTACCAGGCCGCAATCCTGTCGAGCCTTGCCCGCCGGGTCTACACGATCGACCGGCACCGGCGGCTGGTGACAGAGGCGCGCGAGGTGTTCGAACGGCTGGGTTTCGTGAACATCACCGCGCTGATCGCCGACGGCAGCCGGGGCCTGCCCGACCAGGCGCCGTTCGATCGCATCGTGGTGACAGCCGCGGCAGAGGATCCGCCCGGCCCGCTCTTGGCCCAGTTGAAGATCGGCGGTATCATGGTGCTGCCGGTTGGGCAGTCCGACGCGGTGCAGAGCCTGATCCGGGTGACACGCACCGAAGACGGATTCGACTATGACGAGTTGCGCCCGGTCCGCTTCGTCCCGCTGGTCGAAGGGCTGGGCAACGAGCCGTGACAGCCACGCGGCGGAGAGGAACGGGGGTCGCAGCGCGACGCAGGCAAGTCGCACGATCTCCATGACGTCCCGGAGACAAGGGGCGCACACGAGGATGGACAGGATGCGCCAGAGCAGTCTCAGACCCGACGGAGTCCGTCTGCCGCGCCTCGCGCTGGCCGGTAGCGCCCTGATGGTGCTGGCCGCGTGCCAGGGCCCGATGGACCTCGACATGCGCGGCCGCCTCGGCGGATCGGTCGATACGTCGATGGCCGCCGTGAGCGCGACCGCTGACCGACCCGAGCCCGACGATCGCGGCGTGATCTCCTACCCGAGCTACCAGGTCGTCGTGGCCCGGCGCGGCGACACGGTGACCGACGTCGCCCGGCGCATCGGGATGCCGCCGCAGGAGCTTGCCGATTTCAACGGCATCCAGACCGGCGACACCCTTCGCGAGGGCGAAATCCTCGCTCTGCCGCGGCGCGTGGCCGAACCCTCGGCCGCGACCGGCGCCGTGTCCACCGCGCCGCTCGGCTCGCCCGGGTCGGTCGACATCACGACGCTGGCCGGCAACGCCCTCGACCGCGCGCCGCAGACGTCGGCATCGCAATCGCCCCGGCCGACTCCGTCCGCGTCGAACCAGGACGGAGTGGAACCGGTCCGGCACCAGGTCGAGCGCGGCGAGACCGCGTTTACCATCGCGCGCCTCTACAATGTCACGCCCCGCGCGCTGGCCGAGTGGAACGGGCTCGACCAGAACTTCACGCTCCGCGAAGGGCAGTACCTGATGATCCCGGTGGCGACCGAACCGCGCCGCGAGGCGAGCGCCAGCGCCGCGGTCGCGACCGAACCGGTTACGGAGCCGGGTCGCGGCTCGCCCACACCGACGCCGCCATCCTCCGCACAGCCGTTGCCGCAGGAGACGCCGGAGCCGCGCACCGCCGCTGCCGCTCCGCCGCCGCCACCCGACACCGAGGCGCCGGATATCGGGGAGACCACGCGCGCCAGTGCGTCGGAAGGCGGCGAATTCCTGATGCCGGTTTCGGGCAGCATCATCCGCGAATATGCCAAGGGCCGGAACGACGGGATCGACATCGCGGCGTCTGCGGGCACCCCTGTGAAGGCCGCCGCGGACGGCACGGTGGCCGCGATCACCACCAATACCGACGATATCCCGATTCTCGTGGTCAAGCACCCGGGCGACCTTCTGACGGTCTACACGCATATCGACGGGATCAGCGTCTCGAAGGGCGACAGCGTCAGCCGCGGCCAGTCGATCGGGCGCGTGATGCAGGGCGATCCGGCGCGGATGCACTTCGAGGTGCGCGACGGCTTCGAGAGCGTCGATCCGATGACCTACCTGCAAGGCTGACCCGAACCGGGCCGCGCGGGCGGCCCTGCAAAGCAGGAGCCGTCAAACTGGCAAGTGAGACCCGAGACGCGTCCGCGTCTAGACGCGGACGCCGTGGCGTCCCGCCAGATCGGTAAAGAACTGCCAGGCGACGCGGCCGGACCGCGCGCCCCGCGTGGCCTGCCATTCGATCGCCTCGGCGCGCAGCGTGTCTGCATCCATCGTCAGGCCGTGCGCCATGCAGTAGCCCTCGATCATCTCGAGGTATTCGTCCTGCGTGCACGGGTGAAAGCCCATCCAGAGCCCGAAACGGTCCGACAGCGACACTTTCTCTTCGACGGCCTCGGAAGGGCTTATCGCGGTGGAGCGCTCGTTCTCGATCATGTCGCGGGGCATGAGATGACGGCGGTTCGAGGTCGCGTAGAACAGCACGTTGTCCGGACGACCCTCGACCCCGCCGTCAAGAACAGCCTTCAAGCTCTTGTAATGCTGATCGTCGTGACCGAACGAAAGGTCGTCGCAGAACAGCAGAACGCGATGAGGTGTCTCGCGCAAATGCCCCAGGAGCCGCCCGACCGTGGGCAGATCCTCACGCAGAAGCTCGACCAGCTTCAGCGCTTCGCCCGATGCGCGAACCTCCGCATGCACCGCCTTGACGACGCTCGACTTTCCCATACCGCGAGCGCCCCACAGCAACGCGTTGTTGGCCGGGAGCCCTCGCGCGAACCGCAGTGTGTTGTCGAGCAATGTCTCTTTCGTCCGCTCGATCCCGATCAGCAGGTCCAGCGGAACGCGGTTCACCTGCGCCACGGGCGAGAGTCTGTCGGGCTCGGTGTGCCAGACGAAGGCGTCCGCCGCGTCGAGGTCGGGTGCGGCGGCGGGCGGCGGCGCAAGACGCTCCAGCGCCGCCGCGATCCGGGCGAGGGTCTCGTCGCTCACTTCGCGGCGTCCTCGTCCTCGTCTGCCTCCGGGTCCTCGTCCTCGAACCACAGGCCCTGCGCCTTGAGTTCTGCGATCCGCTTGCGCTCGACCCGGGCCACCAGGAAGATCGAAATTTCGTAGAGCCCGTATACGACCACGAAAAGGATGATCTGCGTGATGACGTCGGGCGGGGTCACCAGAGCGGCGAGCACGAGGATGCCCACGACCGCGTATTTCCGCACGTCGCCGAGGCCTTTCGCCGAAACAAGCCCGGCCTTGCCCATCAGCGTGAGCAGCACCGGCAGCTGGAAGCACATGCCGAAGGCGACGATGAACTTGATGGTCAGGTTGAGGTATTCCTGAGCGGAGCCCTGGAACACCACCGACAGGCCCTGGCGGACTTCCTCGCCGACCACGGCCTCGCCCTCGGCACCGAATTGCTGGAAGCCGAGAAAGAAGTCGTAAGCGAGCGGCGTGACCACGTAGAATGCGAAGGCCGCGCCCGCGAGGAACATGAACGGCGACGCGACCAGAAACGGCAGGAACGCGCCCTTTTCGGAGCGGTAGAGCCCCGGCGCCACGAAGCGCCACATCTGGTTGGCGATGTAGGGAAAGGCGAGCATGAAGCCGCCGAGGAGCGACACCTTCACCGCGACGAAGAAGCCCTCTTGCGGAGAGATGAAGATCAGGTCGCAGTTCTGGCCACGCTCGGACAGCACCGAACAGAGCGGCGCCGTCAGGAAATTGAAGATCGGGGTCGCCACCGTGAAGCAGATCACCATGCCAACGATGAACGCCACGACGGAGTGGATGAGCCGGGTCCGCAGTTCCGCCAGATGCTCGATCAGCGGCGCGGAACTGTCTTCGATCTCGTCGTGGTCATCGCGGACGCTCATGCGTCACCCGCCTTGTCCTCGGACGGTGCGGCCCGTCCTTCCAGTTCGTCCGCCTTGCGAGCGGCCTCGTCCGCCTCGCGGCGTTTGCGTTCTGCGGCGGCACGCGCGCTCGCGGCCTCGATCTTGCGCCGCTTCGCTTCCGCCTCCGGATCCGAAGGCTTGGCCTTCTTCTTGTCGCCGTCCTCGTCCAGCGACCCGAGGTCGCGCGCCGCGGATTTTACGCCGTCCATCGCCGAACTCATCGGTTTGGTCGCGGATTTGAAGGTGTTGGCCGCGTCCTTGAAGCCGGACTCGTCGGCGGCGTCGTTCATCGCGCGGCTGAACTCGCGCGCCATTCCCTTCGCCTTGCCGATGAAGCGGCCGACATTGCGGAAGAGCACCGGCAGGTCCTTCGGTCCCACGACGATCAGCGCCACGATCCCGATGACCAGAAGCTCGGTCCAGCCAAGGTCCAGCATTTAGGCGTTGTCTTTCTTTTCCTCGGGCGTGACGTCACGGGCGCTCTCTGCCTTCTCGTCGTCGTCGAGCTCCTTCTGGCCGTCCGAGACGCCCTTCTTGAAGGCGGTGATGCCCTTGCCTACCTCGCCCATGAGGCCCGAGATCTTGCCGCGTCCGAAGAGCACGAGCACCACCACGGCGATGAGCAGAAGGCCCGGCAGGCCGATATTGTTGAGCATGGTCTCTCTCCCCGATGCTGGCGGGACGGCGCGATCGGCGCCGACGCCACCGGAACTCACTCCGCGTATTTAGAGAACTCCGGCGCTCCGTGAAAGCGGGCGGAGAGGCTTTTGCCGGTTCAGCGGTCACGTTTTTCGCAAGTTGTTTGTCACTATCTTGTCAGCTGTCAGCTTTTTGTCAGGATGCCTGCGAACGCACAGGCAGACCGGAGCGAATCACAGCTCATGAAACGGGCCGACCGCCTCTACCGATTGATGAGCCGATTGCAGGACGGCCGGATCCATCGAGCCGAGGATCTGGCGCGCGAGACCGGCGTGTCGCTGCGCACGATCTACCGCGACATGGAAGTGCTGGCTGCCTCCGGCGTGCCGGTCGAAGGCGCACGCGGCGAAGGCTACAGCGCCAGAGCCGCGATCACGCTTCCGCCGCTCAACCTGACGGAAACCGAACTCGAGGCGCTGCACCTGGGTCTGGCGGCCGTCGGCGCATCCGACATGGTCGAGATGGCCGAGGCCGCACGCACCCTGTCGGCCAAGATCGAGGCGGTCCTGCCCGAGGATACGGGCATGGCCGCGGAGCGTTTCGGCTTCGCCACGTATCCCTTCGCGGAGGCGGCCGAGGGGTTTCGGCACATGCCGGCGATCCGTCGCGCGATCCGCGCGCGTCAGAAGTTGCGCGCGTCCCTGCGGGACGAGTCGGAATGGCGCGACCTACGGCCGCTGCATGTCGACTACTGGGGACGGGTCTGGACGTGCATCGCGTGGGACGAGGGCGCAGGCGACTTCACCCGCTTCCGCATCGATCGCGTCGTGTCGCTGGTGCCCTTGCCAGGGCTGTTCGTCGACGAGCCGGGCAAGGGCCTGGCCGATTACCGGGCGCGCGACGCTCAGTCGGTGTAGGCCACCGCGTGCGACAACCGTGCGACGATCACGACAGAGACGACGATCATTCCGATGAGTTCGAACATGGCTTCCCCCGCAATTGACATCACCAAGCCACGCGGTGGCCCGGGCGCAGGTTTCGCATGTTCCGGAAACACTCCGTTTCCGTACTGTCACCCAGCCTCGCCGACCGGAAAGACAAAGCAGCGGTCGCGCCGCACGGTCAGCCACATCGGCGTGCCTTTCGCCGGCAGGAAGACGTTCGGCACCGTCGCGCGCAGCACCTCGCCGTCATGCTCCATCCGAAACTCGACGAGGCTTTCGGAGCCCATGAAGCGCGCCCGCTCGACGTGTCCGCGGGCCGGCGTTCCGGCCAGCCGCGTCGGGTTTGGCCCGCGTCCGTTGCGGTCGAAGTCGATGGAGACATGCTGTGGCCGGAACACGATCTCGACCCGCGCGCCGTCGGCATAGCCCGGGGCGAGGAACTCGCCGAACGGCGTCGTCGTCAGCGCATTGCGAACGACGCCCTCCAGAACGTTGATATCGCTAAAGAACGCAACCGCCTCCTTGTCGACCGGAGCGTTGTAGATGTTGTAGGGCGCGCCCTGCTGCACGATCCGCCCGCCGCGCATCAACGCGATGTCGTCGGCCATGCGCATCGCCTCTTCGGGTTCGTGCGTGACCAGAAGGACGCTCGTATCCTCCTCTTTCAGCACTGCGAGCGTCTCGTCCCGGATCCCGTCGCGCAGGCGGTTGTCGAGGCCAGAGAAGGGCTCGTCCATCAGCATGATCCGCGGCCGGGGCGCAAGCGCGCGCGCCAGCGCGACGCGCTGCTGCTCGCCGCCTGACAACTCGTGCGGATACGAATCGTGATAACCGGCGAGGCCCACGCGATCGAGAAGGTGACGGACGCGCTCGGTCCGCTCGCTCTTCGCCCCGCTCAGGCCGAAGGCGACGTTGGCGCCGACGGACAGGTGGGGAAACAGCGCGAAATCCTGGAACATCAGGCCGATCGATCGCCTCTCCGGCGGCACGCGATAGACCGTGTCGCAGATCAGCGCGCCATCGACGGAGATCGTGCCGGCATCCTGCATGTCGACGCCGGCGATCATTCGGAGCGTGGTAGATTTGCCGCATCCCGACGGCCCAAGAAGGCACGTCACCTGGCCCGGTGCGATGCGCAGCGACAGATCGTCGACCACCGTCTTGCCGGCGAACCGCTTTGTCAGGTTGCGGGCTTCAAGCCGCGGGGGAGCCTCGCTCACGTGCCTGCGCCTCGCGCGCTGTTTCCGATCAAAACTCTCAGCGATCGGCAGGTAACAGCGCCGGACGAGAACGGCAAGACGGCCCCGACCCGCGTCAGCCGAGCGCCTTGGCCAACCGTGGCAGCCGCGCCTTCTTCAGAAGCGGCCGCATCTGCCACTCCTCGCCCGACAATTCGCGCGCCCGGGCCAGCACGGCCTCGGCGACCGCGCGAACCCCGTCGTAGTCCGCTTGCAAGAGGCCGATCAGGAAGGCGTCCGGATCGGCGCGCGACAGCCCCTCCTCGGCCAGCGTGCCGCGTGGGAAGTCGGAGGCGTTCAGGGTCAATATCATATCGGCCGAGCCAGCGATCGCCGCCGCGAGAACGTGCACGTCGTTGCCGTCCGGCAGCCAGAGACGCGACTCGAGCGACGGCGGCCAGTCGACCTCGGCGGCGGGCCAGCGCCCGCGCAGTTCCGCGATCTCCTGCCGCGCCTGCGCCTCGCCCCCGGGGCCGAGCTTGCGCGCCGCGCGCGCCCACTCCTCGAGGATCCGCGCCGACCATAGTGGCGTGAACGCCCCTGTCGCGGCGACGCCCAGCACCACTTCGCGCATCACTGTCGGAAAGAGCACGCAGGTATCGACGAGCACCTTCACAGCCGGAAGACGAGCGCCTTGAGATACCCCGATTCCGCGAGCTGCGGCAGCAGCGGATGGTCCGGTGCCGCCTGCCCGGTATGGATGAGCTGCGCCTTCCGGCCGGCCCTGCCGATCCCGCGCAGACATGCCCCCTGAAAGGCGGCGAGGTCCGCGGCGTGCGAACACGAGCACAGCACGAGGTATCCGCCCGGCGCCACGCGCGGCGCCGACAGTCGCGCGACCCGTTCGTAGGCGCGAAGCCCGGCCTCCAGCGCCGGCTTGGCCGGGGCGAAGGCCGGCGGATCGCACACGACGAGGCCGAAGCGGCGGTCTTCCTCGGCCAGCGCCTCGAGCACCGAGAAGGCGTCACCCTGCCGCGTTTCGAACCGATCCGCGCTGCCCGACGCCGCCGCTCCGGACGCGGCGAGTTCGAGCGCCGGGGCGGAGCCGTCGACGGCGAGGGCCGAGGTCGCGCCGTTGGCCAGCGCCGCGAGCGCGAAGCCTCCCACGTGGCTGAAGACGTCGAGCATGTCCTGCCCCCGGGCGAGACGCGCGGCGAAGGCCTGGTTCTCGCGCTGGTCGTAGAAGAGCCCGGTCTTCTGCCCTCCGGTGAGGTCGGCCATGTAGGTCGCGCCATTCATCTCCACCGGCACGGGCGCAGCCGGCGCCTCACCGAGCAGGACCGCGTCCTCGGCATCGAGCCCTTCGAGGCTGCGGCCGCGTCCCCCCGCGTTCTTGAGGATCGTCGTGACCCCGGTCACCTCGGCCAGAGCGTCGGCGAGCGGCTGAAGAAGCACGTCCGCCCACGCGGCGTTGGGCTGGATCACCGCGATGTCGCCGAACCGATCCACGATCACGCCGGGCAACCCGTCAGCCTCGGCGTGGACGAGCCGGTAGAACGGCGCGTCGAAGAGCCGCTCGCGATGCGCCAGCGCGCGGCGCAGCCGGGCGACGAACCACGCGTGGTCGGGCACGCCCCGGCCCTCGCGGTCGATCACGCGGGCGATAATCTTGGACTTCGGGTTGACCGCGACCCGCGCGAGAGGCTTGCGCTCCGCATCCTCCAGCCGGGCGATCGTGCCGGGCGCCAGCGCCTTGGTCCGCCGGTCGGTCACCAGTTCATCGGCATAGACCCACGGAAAGCCACGGCGGATCGCCTGCGGCTTCGACTTCGGTTTCAGCCGCACGACCGGCAGGTCGTCCGGCGTCTGCGGTGCGGGGGAATCGGGAGCGCCGTCGGGCGCGTCATCGGGGAGCGTCATGTCGCCCCTCTTAGTCGCGCCATTGGTCGAGGGGAAGCGGGCGTGCGGCCCGCCCCCGATCGTTCTGACTTCAGAGACCGCGGTTCATCGCCTGGATCAGTCCGAGCCGCGCATTCTGGTGGCCGCCGGGCTGCGTGAGCTCTTCGGTGACGGCTTGACCCAGATGCCGCGTGATGCGGACCTTTTGCGTCTCGCCGCGGGCATCGGCCTTGATCGCCTTGTTGCCGCCAAAGGCCACGAGATCGGTCGTGACCGTGCGCACCGGGCCGAGCGGGACGCCCGTGGCCGGATCGGTCAGCGCGATGTCAAAGACCATGTGATGCACGCCGCCGGTCGTGTAACGGGCCTTTTCGGACAGCGCATGAAAGCGGCGGACAGTCACCGTGGCCGCCACCGGCGTGCCTGCGGCCATGCGCGCCTGGGCCTGCGAGAGCCCGGCTTCGAAGATCGCCTTGACCTGAGCGTGTCGATCGCCGGCCGGATCCCCGCGCCACACGATGTCGCCGGACGGCAGGTAGGCGTTGAGTTCGGAGACGCGCAGATGCTCCGGCACCTCGACGCGGAACTGGGTGAGGGACAGCGCCCGCGGCTGTATTGCCGCGCTAGTGGCGAGGTCGTGGTTGACCGACGCGCGGCTTGCCGTCTCGACGCTGCCGCAGGCCGCGACACCGAAGCAGAGCACGAGGGCCAGGGATTTGAGCACCGTAGACATATTGGCAACTCCATCTTTGCAGAGTTTCTTGATGCGCTCCGGTATCCGCAACGAATCGGGCGGGATTGCGGCTCATTCGGTTCCAATCTGCGGTTGTGCCAAGGGCGTTGCGGCCCTGCATCGCCTGCCCGATGTCGCCGGCCATGTCCGCGGCGCGGCAGGCGCCGCGCGTGTTCCCGTGCCGACCGCGGCAGATCGCGGCGGGGGCACCTTTACTGTTAGCGCTAACCAATGTAGATGGTTCGAAAGAGCAACGGCCGTTCACCCGCCGCACCTGGGAGAGGAGCCCCGCCATGACCCTCGACACCACCATTGCCGCCGTCACCGACCGCATCCGCGCGCGGTCCGAGGAGACCCGCGGCATTTACCTCGACCGGATGCGCCGCGCCGCCGAGGAGGGGCCGCGCCGCGCCCACCTGAGCTGCGGCAACCAGGCCCATGCCTACGCGGCGATGGGGGATGACAAGGACGCGCTGGCCGGCGCGCGGGTGCCCAATGTCGGCATTGTGACAGCCTACAACGACATGCTGTCGGCCCACCAGCCGTTCGAGCGCTTTCCCGACCTGATCCGCAAGGCGGCGCGCGCGCAGGGCGCCACCGCGCAGGTCGCCGGCGGCGTGCCGGCAATGTGCGACGGCGTCACCCAGGGCCAGGTGGGGATGGAACTGTCGCTCTTCTCGCGCGACGTGATCGCGCTCGCCGCCGGTGTGGCCCTGTCGCACAACACGTTCGACTCGGCGCTGTATCTCGGCGTCTGCGACAAGATCGTGCCGGGCCTCGTCATCGCCGCTGCGACCTTCGGCTACATCCCGGGCATCTTCCTGCCCGCCGGTCCGATGACCAGCGGCCTGCCGAATGACGAGAAGGCCAAGGTGCGCCAGCAGTTCGCGGCCGGCGAGGTCGGACGCGACGCGCTGATGAAGGCCGAAATGGAAAGTTATCACGGTCCGGGCACGTGCACGTTCTACGGCACCGCGAACTCGAACCAGATGCTGATGGAGTTCATGGGGCTGCACTTGCCCGGCGCCTCGTTCGTGAACCCGAACACGCCGCTGCGCGACGCCCTGACCGTTGCCGGCACCGAGCGCGCCACGCAGATCACAGCGCTCGGCAACGACTATCGCCCCGTCTGCGACGTTCTCGATGAACGCGCCTTCGTGAACGGCATCGTCGGGCTGATGGCCACGGGTGGCTCGACGAACCTCGTGCTGCACCTGCCCGCGATGGCGCGCGCCGCGGGCGTCGAGCTTCGGCTGGAGGATTTCGACGAGATCTCGAACGCGGTCCCGCTGATGGCCAAGGTCTATCCGAACGGACTGGCCGACGTGAACCATTTCCACGCCGCCGGCGGATTGTCCTACATGATCGGAGAGTTGCTGGACGCGGGTCTGTTGCACGACGATGTGACGACCGTCGCCGGCGACGGGCTGAACCGCTACCGCGAAGAGCCCAAGCTCGAGGGCGAGCGGGTCGTCTACGGTCCCGGCGCCGGCAAGACCCAGAACGACAAGATCCTGCGCCCGGTCTCCGATCCCTTCCAGAAAACCGGCGGCCTGCAGCAGCTCGACGGAAATCTCGGGCGCGGCATGATGAAAACCTCGGCCGTCGACCCATCGCGCCACCGGATCGAAGCCAAGGCCCGGGTGTTCCACGACCAGCAGCAGGTCAAGGACGCGTTCAAGGCCGGAGAGTTCACCGAAGACACGATCGTCGTCGTGCGCTTCCAGGGTCCGTCGGCCAACGGCATGCCGGAACTGCACTCCCTGACGCCGACGCTCGCGGTACTGCAGGATCGCGGTCTCAAGGTCGCGCTGGTGACCGACGGGCGCATGTCTGGCGCGTCCGGCAAAGTGCCGTCGGCCATCCACGTGTCGCCCGAGGCCGCCAAGGGCGGTCCGCTGGCGCGCTTGCGCGACGGAGACCGCGTGGTGGTCGATGCCGTCGCCGGCACGCTCGATTGCCTCGAGGCCGATTTCGACCAGCGCGATCCCGTCGCGGCGGACCTTGCGGACAACGGCCACGGAGTCGGACGCGAGATCTTCGAGGTCTTCCGCCAGAATGTCGGCCTGTCCTCCAACGGGGCGGCGGTGGTCGTATAGGCCGCCCCAACCCACTAACCGACTTAATCAACGCGCAAGGAACCGCCCGATGACGCCCGCCGATGCCAGCAGCCGGACCGAAGCACTCTGCCGCCTCGCTCCGGTCATCCCCGTTCTCGTCATCGACGACGCCGCGCAGGCGCGTCCTCTCGCAGAAGCGCTGGTGGCCGGCGGGCTGCCCGTGCTGGAGGTGACGTTGCGCACGCCGGCGGCGCTCGACGCGATCCGCGAGATGGCCAAGGTGGACGGTGGCCGGGTCGGTGCGGGTACGCTCCTGACCCCCGACGACGTGAAACAGGCTGTCGCCGCCGGCGCCACCTTCGGCGTTTCGCCCGGCGCGACCGACCGTATCCTCGACGCGGCCGAGGCCGCCGACCTGCCGATGCTGCCGGGCGCCGCTACCTCGACCGAGGTGATGCGCCTATTGGAGCGCGGCTACACCGTTCAAAAGTTCTTTCCCGCCGAAGCGAACGGCGGCGCCTCGGCGCTGAAGGCGATCGGCGCGCCGCTGCCGCAGGTGCGCTTCTGCCCGACCGGCGGCGTGTCGCTCGGCAACGCGGGGGACTACCTCGCACTGTCGAACACGCTATGCGTGGGCGGCTCCTGGGTGGCGCCGAAGGACAAGCTCGCCGCGGGCGACTGGGACGGGATCACCGCTCTCGCCCGGGAGGCGGCAGCTCTCGGCACCGGCTGAACGGCACTCAGCGGCCACGTCTGCCCTGCGCCCCGCCGCGCCGCTTCGGCAGCGTGCGTCCGAGCCCTTCGCGAAGCACCCCCGTCATCGGATGGCCGGTGTCGCCATGACGCGCTAGGAGCGTATCGATCGCGGCGCGCGTGTCCGTATCGGCAGGCAACCCGAGCGCCCAGTCTAGGAAGATCGAGCGGCACTCGGCCTCGCCGATGCCATCCATGCGATACGCCTCGGCGATGACACCGCGCGGATCGGCCGGATCGCCCCGGCCCCTCATGCGGCGTCCGCCTGTCCGAGCGCGGCATCCACCGCGCGGCCGGCGCGCTCGGTGGCCGCGCGCAGACGCCCGGCGAGGTCGTCCATGCTCTCGGTCCGGGTGAGCCGCGTCAGCACCTCGGCCGCGCCCTGCCCCAGATCGTCCGGCGAAACCGGCCCGTCGCTCAGGAGCCGAGCGCCGATTTGCAGCGCCCAGAGCAGGCGATGCGCCGTGGCCAGCTCCGCGGCGTCGTCGGCCACGAGCCATCCGCAGGCGACGCCCGCCTCCAGCCCGCCGGCTACATCGCGCGTGTCGGCGCCGGCAACGAGCGTGCCGGCCTGCGCGAGAAGCTCGATTTCCTGCATCCGTCCGCGACCGATCTTCGGATCCCACAGCGCGCCCTGCCCCTTGGCCGCCTCGATCCGGGCGCGCATCCGCGCGACCTCGCCCAGCGTATCGGATCGGTCGCGCGTGGCCGCGAGAACGTCGAGGCGCACGGCCTCCGCCTCCGCGCCGATCTCTGCCGTGCCGGCGACCGCGCGGGCCCGGGTCAGCGCAAGATGCTCCCACGTCCAGGCCTCGCGCGCCTGGTAGTCGCGGAAGGACGCGAGGCTCGTCGCCACGGGGCCCTGGTTGCCCGACGGTCGCAGCCTCATGTCGACCTCGTAAAGCTTGCCCTCGGCCATCGGCGCGGTCATCGCCGTGACCAGCGCCTGCGTCAGTCGCGCGTAATAAACCCGCGAGGACAGCGGCTTGCGGCCCTCCGACGCCTCGACCCCGTCGGCATCGTAGATCACGATCAGGTCGAGATCGGAGCGCGCATGCAAGCGTCGCGCCCCGAGACTGCCCATGCCGAGCACCGCCGCTCCGCGCCCCGGGGGCGCTCCGTGCTTGGCCGCGAACTCGTCGACCACCACGGGCCAGAGCGCAGCCAGCGTCGCCTCGGCCACGTCGGCGTATTGCTCGGCCGCTTCTTCGGGGTCGGTGAGCCCGCGCAAGAGATGCACACCGGCGCGGAAATGCCATTCCTTCCCCCAGCGCCGCGCCGCGTCGAGGCGCCGCTCGTAATCCTCCTCGCGCGCGAGCATGCGCTCGAACTGCGCCACCAGCGCCGCGCGGCCCGGCCATTCCGCGAAGAAGTCGCCGCCGATCACGGCATCGAAGACTCCGGCATTGCGAGACAGGTAGCGCGCGAGATCGGGCGAGACCGACACGATGTCGACCAGCAGGTCGACAAGCTGCGGGTTCGCCTCGAAGAGCGAGAAAAGCTGCACGCCGGCCGGAAGCCCCGCCAGGAACCCGTCGAAGGCCGCCAGCGCCTCCTCCGGGCGGCTCGAACGCTTCAACCGGGCGAGGATCTCCGGCTTGATCCGGTCGAAAATCTCGACCGCGCGCGCGGAGCGCAGGGCCGGATAGGCCGGCCAGCGGCGCGTCGTCTCCTCTCCGAACTCGGCCTCGTCGCTCGCGGCCGCGCCGGCGCCACCCCCCTCGCGGTCAAAGAAGTCCTCGGTGATCTCGTGCACCCGTTCGAGCCGCTGGTGCAGCTCGCGCTCGAGCGTGCCGCGATCGGTGTCCATGAGACAGGCGAGGCGGTCCATTTCGTCCCCCGACCCGGGCAGCGCGTGGGTCTGGGCGTCGCGGATCATCTGAACGCGGTGCTCGACCTCGCGGTGCGCCCGGTAGGCCCCGGTCAGCTCTCGGGCGATCTCGTCGGGCACCCAGCCCTTTTCGGCCAGGACGCGCAGGCCGTCGACCGTGCCGCGCACCCGCAACGCCGGGTCGCGCCCGCCGGCGATGATCTGGCGGGTCTGCGTGAAGAACTCGATCTCGCGAATGCCGCCACGGCCGAGCTTCATGTCGTGGCCAGGCAGCGTGATCGCGCCGCCGCGACCCTTCTGCGCGCGGATCCGCAACCGCATTTCGTGGGCGTCGCGGATCGCGGCGAAATCGAGGTGCCGGCGCCAGACGAAGGGTGTCAGCGTCTCCAGAAACCGCTCGCCGGCCTCCACGTCGCCGGCGGCCGCGCGCGCCTTGATATAGGCCGCGCGCTCCCACGTGCGCCCAAGACTTTCGTAATAACGTTCCGCCGCCTCCATCGCCATGCAGACCGGCGTGACCGCGGGATCCGGGCGCAGCCGAAGATCGGTGCGAAAGACGTAGCCCTCGCCCGTCAGGTCGCTGAGCATCGCGCACATCTTTCGGGTGGCGCGCACGAGCGCCGCGCGCGCCTCGTGATAATCGTCGCGATCAAAGCGGGTCTCGTCGAACAGGCAGATCAGATCGATGTCCGAGGAATAGTTGAGCTCGCCCGCGCCCATTTTGCCCATGGCAAGGGCCACCATGCCGCCGGCCGCGGAAACGTCGTCCTCGGTCGCGCCGGGCAGCTTGCCGCGCCGGATCTCGTGCCCGACCGTCGCCTCGAGCGCCAGCTGCACCGCGAGATCGGCGAAATCGGTCAGCACGCCCGTGACCGTCTCGAGCGGCCAGACGCCGCCCAGGTCGCACAGGCCGGTGAGGAGTGCGACCCGGCGCTTGGCCCGTCGCAGATCGTCGGCCCGGGTGTCGGGCGCGCCCGTCCGCAGATCGTCGCACAGCGCGGCAACCGCGCCGTCCGGATCGTCGGCCGCGCCTTCGAGCCACCCCGCCTCTTTGCCTAGCAGCGCGTGCAGGTGCGGGCTCGAGCCGCCCGCGCCGGTCAGGAGGTCGCGCATCGAGCCTTCGGCCCAGGGCGCGTGCGCCGCGGCATCGGCGCCCTGATCGGTATCGAAGGAACGAGGAAGGCGGGTCAGGCGTGAGGCGAGCGACATGCGCCGACAAGGCCACGCTTTTGGACGACGTGCAACGGTTGCGGCGGCTTGCGGATCGGTGTTCCCTCGCGCACGCCGTCAGCCCCGGAGGATCACGATGAGCAAGAGCCTCAAGCGCGTTCGCGCCGCGCTCGTCGACGCAGGCATCGACTTCGAGATCGTCGAGGTCGGCCAGGCCCGTACAGCAGCAGAGGCCGCGGCCTCGGTCGGGTGTGCGCTCGACCAGATCGCGAAGTCGATCATCTATCGCGGCGGCGACAGCGGTACGGCACTCCTGTTCCTGACTGCCGGTGGAAACCGCGTCGAGGATGCGCGCGCCACGGCGCTGGCCGGAGAGCCGCTCTGCAAGGCCGACGCGACGCTGATCCGCACCCAGACCGGCTTTGCCATCGGGGGTGTTGCGCCTGTCGGTCACCTCAACCCGATCCGGGCATGGCTCGACCCGCGTCTTCTCGACTTCGACGCGGTCTGGGCGGCCGCTGGCACGCCGCGCCACGTGGTCCGGCTCGATCCGCACATGCTGGCGCCCCTGACAGGTGCGGTTGCCGCGGCGTTCGCCGAACCGGCGCCCTGATGTAAAAGAAATTCACATCGATCCCTTGAAGCCGGCCCGGGTCATGCCGATCTAGGGGATGTGAACGACATTCACATCAAACAACACGGCAACGACGGAGACCGACAATGACCCCCTCGACCTCTGCCACGCTTCCCGCAAACGCCGGGTGGTTCGCCCGCGCGGAAGCCTGGCTCGACGACCGCGGCAAAGGCGCCTGGATCGCCACCATGGTTGTCGGCTTCATCCTCTTCTGGCCCATCGGGCTGGCCCTTCTTGCCTACATGATCTGGAGCAAGCGCATGTTTTCCTGCCGTTCGTCCAAGCGCAGCTGGACCCCTGCCGGGATGGGGACGATGACGTCCTCCGGCAACACTGCTTTCGACGCCTACAAGGCCGAAACGCTGCGCCGGCTCGAGGAAGAGCAGGAGAACTTCCAGGCCTTCCTGAAGCGCCTGCGCGACGCTCGCGACCAGGCCGAGTTCGACCAGTTCATGGAAGAGCGTAACCGGCGGGACGACACCGCGGCGCGCAGCGACATGCGCACCGACACCGGCCCCGACCTCCCCGAAGCCGGCCGCTGATCCCCGATCCCGATGCCGGGGCCGCACCGCGCGGCCCCGTTTCCCTTTGCCCGGTACGAGCCCTACGATGAGCGACATGTCCCTGCATCCCGACCTTCACCTTCCCGACCCGGACACGCAGCCCGAGTTCTACCAAGGCGTGACCACGAAGCGCGCGATCGCCTGGGTGATCGACGTGATGCTGGTGACGATTCTCGTCGTGCCCGTCGTGATCCTGACCGCGTTCATCGCGCTGTTCTTCCTGCCTGTCGTGATGCTCGCGGTCGGGTTCCTCTACCGGTGGTTCACGATCGCCGAGGGGTCGGCAACGTGGGGCATGCGCCTGATGGCCATCGAACTGCGCGATGCCTACGGGCGCAGGCTCGATAACGGCACCGCGCTTCTGCACACGGCCGGCTACACGATCTCGATGTCGACATTCCTGATCCAGCTGGCTTCGGTGCTGCTGATGTGTGGCTCGCCGCGGGGTCAGGGGCTGAGCGACTACGCGCTCGGCACGGTGATGATCAACCGGCGCGCCTGAGGGCGCACAACGCCTGCGCCGCCCACCCCGTACGGTGGGGTCACGTCCTTTGGGGTCTTGGCGGCGCAGGCTGGCATTGCTACCTTTTGGCCAACGGCTTTTCGAAGGATGTCAATGCGCCACGCGCTTCCCCTCGCCCCGCAGTTCTATGTGACGGCGCCGCAGCCCTGCCCCTATCTGCCGGGCCGGATGGAGCGGAAGCTGTTCACCGCCTTGCAGGGCGACCAAGCCGAGAAACTGAACGACTCGCTGTCGAAACAGGGCTTCCGGCGCTCGCAGAACGTGCTTTATCGCCCCTCGTGCTCGGATTGCGCGGCTTGCCTGTCGGCGCGGATCTCGGTCGCCGATTTCGCCCCGTCAAAGAGCCAGCGCCGCACGATCAACCGCAACGCGCACCTGCATCGCCGCGCCACGAGCCCCTGGGCGACCGAGGAGCAATACGCGCTGTTTCGCCGTTACCTCGACCGGCGCCACGCGGATGGCGGCATGGCCGACATGGACGTGTTCGAGTTCGCCGCGATGGTCGAGGAAACACCGATCCGCAGCCGGGTCGTCGAATACGTCGACCGCGACACCGGCGGCTTGACCGCGGTATGCCTGACCGACGTTCTCGATGACGGGCTGTCGATGGTCTATTCGTTCTACGAGCCAAACATGCCGCGGCAATCGCTGGGCACGTGGATGATCCTCGATCACGTCGAGATCGCGCGCGAGGCCGGCCTTCCCTACGTCTACCTCGGCTACTGGGTGCCGGGCTCGCCCAAGATGGGCTATAAAGCGAATTTCGAGGGCCTTGAGATCTTCCGGGGCGGCGCCTGGACGCGCAAGACCCCACGAGACGACTACTCCGAAGAGATGAACCCGGCCTCGACCGACCCGATCGCAGAACAGGTCGCCAACATCTCGCTCCCCGACAGCCGCAGCTGAATTCTGACGGCACCGCGCTTCCCGCGTTCTCTGGGCCGTTCCGGAGCCCGGACGACGCAAGTTCGAGGCAAATGGCGCTCGACGTGGCGCGCAACGGCCTGTCCGGGTCGCCCGGTGACCGCACAACCGTCGGCGGTCAGGCCCGGACCGAGAAACTCATGCCGCCCTTCTCGAATTCAAGGATGGATGTCGTCCACTCTTCCGGCACGTTGATCGCTGCAAGAAAGTTCGCGATTTCAGGCCTGTCCGGCGCGATGTTGTCGGCCACGACGACCGCGTGGTCCGCCAGCCCCGGCGCCAGAAGATCCAGCATCGGCCGGTATAGATCTTTCGCCCCGTCGAGAAACAGCAGGTCTATCGGCCCCGACAGGTCCGCCAGCGTTTCGCGGGCATCACCGTGACGGATGTCGGCCTCAGCGAGGCCCGCCTCCGCAAGCGTTGCGCGGGCGCTTTCCGCCTTCTCGGCGTGGTATTCGGTGCCGGTGAAGGTGCCGCCGGTCGCCCTGGCCGCGCTCGCGAGATAGAGCGCCGAGATGCCGAAGGACGTGCCGAACTCCACGATGGTGCGCGCGCCGGTGGCGCGGACGAGTCCATGCAGCCAGCGCCCCTGGTCCCGCCCGATGGAGAGGTAGGAGGTGCGCTGCCTGTCCGACACGCGAAAATCCGTCCGCCCAGCCTCCCGGGCTGCATGGGGGACCGCGCGCTGCGCGGCGGCGGCGGCATGCTCTCGCTCGAGGATGGCGGCGAGACGGGGATCGGTCAGACGCATGCGTCCTCCTTTGATGTGGTGAGCACGACCGGACAGCCGCGCTCGGGATGCCGAATGACGCAGACCGGCTGACGATAGACCGTCGAGATGCGCTCGGCCGTCAGCACGTCCCAAGGCGCGCCTTCGCCCACGATACGGCCCCCGGACATGAGAACGATACGGTCCGCGTAGGCCGATGCGAGATTGAGGTCATGGAGGACCGCCAGAACCGTCGCGCCGGCCCGTGCCATCTCCGACGCGGAAGCGAGGACGCGCTCCTGGTGGCGCAGGTCGAGCGCCGCGGTCGGCTCGTCGAGAAGGACGACCTCGGTTTCCTGGACGACGACACGCGCAAAGGTCGTGCGGGCCTGCTCGCCGCCCGACAGGGTTTGCGCGTTGCGATAGGCCATGTGCGCGATTTCAGACCGCGCCATCGCGGTGTCTATCGCCGCGCGGTCTGCGTGCGGGGGCAGATCCCGGAATGCGCGACCCATGGCAACGACCTCTTCCACCGGGTAGCCGAACCGGATTTCCGATCCTTGCGGGAAGACGGAGCGAACCTGCGCAAGATCGCGCACGCGGGTCTGGCCGAGCGGGCGGCCAGCCAGCGCGACCGCGCCGGTATCGGGCGCCATGTCGCCGGCAATGACGGAAAGGAGCGTCGACTTGCCCGCACCGTTCGGGCCCACGAGGACCGTCAGCGACCCGGCCGCGCAGGCAAGCGAGACATCTTCGAGCAGCGCCTTGCCACCAAGGCGCAGCGTGACATCGCGAACGTCGATCATGCCGCGCGCCCCTGCCCCGCGCCGCGCCAGATCATCCACAGGAAGAACGGCCCGCCGAGCGATCCCATGATGACGCCGATGGGGATCTCGTTCGGCGGATCGAGCGTGCGCGCCGCCATGTCTGCCAGCATCACCAGAAGGCCCCCGCCGAGCGCGGAGAACGGGATGAGCCGCCGGTGTCCGGGGCCGATCATCAGCCGGAACAGATGCGGCACCACGAGGCCGACGAAGCCGATCGTCCCGTTGAACGACACCGCCGCGGCGACGAGGAGCGCCGTGACGAAGATGAGCTTGCGGCGAAGAACGCGCACGTCGACGCCGAGGTGACGCGCCTGCCGCTCTCCGAGAGCGAGGAGGTCCAGCGGACGCGACCAGACCACGAGGAGAGCGATCCCCACCACCGCCGGAACGATCGTGATGCCCACGGTCAACCAACGCGCCGAGGACAGCGACCCCATCGACCAGAAGGCCAGGCTCTGAAGCTGATCGGCCGTGGCGAGATACGTCAGGTAACCCGCGACCGACCCGCCGATGGCGTTGACCGCGATCCCGACCAGAAGAAGCCGCGCGCTGTCCGTTCCTTCGCGACCGGGGCGGGCCAGCGCGTAGATGACGAAGGTGGTGCCAGTGCCGGCGATGAAGGCGCCGACCGGCAGCGTCCAGATCCCGAAGGTCGAGATCTGCAGCACGACCACGGCGATGGCACCGAGCGATGCGCCCGACGACACGCCGACGATCCCCGGATCGGCCAGCGGATTGCCGAAGAGCCCCTGCATGGCGGCCCCGCAGGTCGCGAGGCTCGCCCCGACGATGATCGCGGTGATGCTGCGCGCGAGGCGCAGATCCCAGACGACCGCGGCGTTCAGCGTCTCGTCCGGCGAAAGCGCGGCATTTCCGACCCGCGACCAGAGCGCGGACCACAGGTCCGGCAGCGAGAGTGACACGGCGCCCACCGCGACGGAGGCAACGAGCGTGGCGACGAACAGGGTGCCGAGCGCCGCACCGAGGATCGGTGTCCGATCGACGGGTCTGCCGCGACGCTGCGTGCTGTCCGGCACGGCGGTCATTCGAACATCTCGCTTAGCGCCTCGCTCAGCGCGACCGTCGCGATTCCGCTGGAGGCCGCATCGTTTCTCACATGCATCTCGCGCATGACGATCAGGCGTTCCTGCCGGCCCGCCGGCGTCAGCGCGAGGCCCGGATAGTCCTGCCACACCCCACCGATATCGCCGAAGGCCGGCAATTCGGCCTCAGAGATGATCACCACATCGGGTGCCATGAGGATCATTCCTTCGGGAGTCACGGGACGATAGCGGTCGCGCCCAATCTCGGCGGCGGCGTTGAGTGCGCCGACGCGCGCGATGAGGTTGTCGACCGCCGTCTGCGCGCCGCCCGCGGAGAAGTTGCCGCCCGCTCCCTGCTTGGAGGCGTGCAGGATACGCAGCGGCGCGCCGTCGTCCCGCGTGACGGTCTCTGCTTGCGTGTAAGCGCTCTCGATTTCCGCGATCAGCGCCTCGCCGCGTTCCGCGAGCCCGAGATGGGCGGCGAGACGGCGGACTTTCTCGGGCGCGGGAAGGATGCGGTCGATCAGGTCGGTCTCCACGCCAACGCGTTCGAGCCCGGCCAGAAGCGTCTCGAACCGCTGGTTCGAACCGATGACGAGACCGGGACGCATCGCGACGATGCCCTCCACCCCGGCCCAGTCGCGCACGACATGCGGGGTGTCCTCGAGACCCGGAAGGTCGATGTCCGCGGGCCGCGCGAGGATACGATCCGCCGCGCCGAGAGCGACCGCGATCTCGACCATGTCGTCCCCGAGGAGCACGAGGTCGCGCCGCTCGGCCGGCGCGCTATCGGGTGCGAACAGGTCTGGGTACGGGGCCGCGTTCGAGACGTCGATGACATCCGCGGCGGCGATCGACGGGACGATCAGCAGGGCGGCAGCGATGCAGCGCAGCATGGGTCGGGCTCCTGAGATATGAGGTGGCGCGCGGGCGGTCCGGCCCCTCCGCGCCGGGTGGGGCCGGTTCGGATTCAGAACCGGCTGGTCAAACCGACGTAGAACCGGCGGCCCTCAAGGATCTGGCCAAAGGTCTCGCTGTCCATCTGCTTGTCGAAGACGTTGTAGACCGCGAACGCCCCTGCGAAGGTCCGGTTGAAGTCGTAGGTCATGCCCGCATCGACCAGCGTGTAGCCGGGCACGCGGTCGTCTTCGGCGACGACGTTGGTCTCGCTGCGATACCGCACGTCGCCCCAGGCGCCGAAATCGCTCGCCTGCGGTTTCCAGTCGAGCCCGAGATTGACCTTGTGCATCGGCGTGTTGGTGAAAGGATCCCCCTCGGCATCGCCGCTGGTGATCTCGCTGTCGGCGTAGGTGTAGTTGCCCGACAGGTCGAAGTCGCCGAGCGGCATGTCGAAGGTCAGTTCGACACCGCTCAGCCGCGCCTCTTCGCGGTTCACGTACTCGCTGGTGAAGACGTAGTTGTCGATCCCGCCGTAGGAGCAGGTGCCAGCGGTCTGCCCTCCCAGCGTGAACCGGTCCGCCTCGGGCGTGTCGCAGACCGTTTCCCGGTCGATCTTGTTGCGGAAGGTCGTGTGGTAGATCGTGCCGCCGAGTTGCAGGCCCGACGGCGCGTTCCAGACCGCGCCGATCTCGTAGTTCGTGCTCTCTTCCGGCTCGAGGTCGGTGTTGCCGATGTCGAGCGCGTTGTTGCGCGGTCCGCCGGAGGGTTCGGCGATCAGATCGTCGGCCTGCTTGAGCTCGGGCACCTTGTAGCCGCCGCTCACCCCGCCCTTGATGGTCAGGTTGGGCGACACCGCATAGACGCCGTAGACGCGCGGAGTGATCTGGCTGCCGTAGTTCTCGTTCTCATCGTAGCGCAGGCCGAAGGTCACCGCGAATTCATCGGTCAGCTGGACCTCGTCCTCGGCAAAGAGCGCGTAGTGCCAGCGCTCGAGGCCGGTCGCGACAGAGGGACTGAACCGCGCCTCGTCGTGTTCAGTCGTTTCCTCGGTGTAGTCGGCGCCGAAGGTCAGCGTATGCCGGCCGAGCGCCATCGTTGTCTTGGTGTTGAACTCGGTCTTGCCATAGCTGGACTCGAGATCGCCGTTCGTGATGTCGACATCCTCGTCGATCAGGAACGTCGTGGTTTCGAACCCGGCGCCCCAACGGAGCGTATGGGTCAGGCCATAGCTCAGGAATTCGTTCTGCACGTCGCCGGTGCGCGTCGCGTTGTCCTCGGTCGTTTCGAAATCCTGCCGCGTGCGGCGCACTTCGAAGTCCAGGTCGTTGTTTTCGTTCAGCGACCAGCTGAGCTTGCCGCCGAGCGTGCGCCGCTGGCCCTCGGGCAGGCCCGGAACGAAGCTGTCCGCCTCCCTGTCGTGGGCCTGGCCATAGAGTGTCAGTCCGAGCGCATCTTCGACGATCGGACCGCTGAGGTAGAAACGTCCCTCGCGCGAATTGCCTGCATCTTCGTCCTGCGGGACCGTGGTGCCGAGCGTCAGGCTGCCGTCCCACGTGCCCGGCACGGGCTTCGTGATGATGTTGATCACACCACCGGCTGCGTCGGTCCCGTAGAGCGAGGACATCGGACCGCGGATGACCTCGACGCGATCGATCGCGGAGGCGGGTGGCAGGTAGCCGGTCTTCTGGCCCGAGCCCCAGCCATTGTAGAACGCCTCCTCGGTCGAGCCCACAGGCTTTCCGTCCACGAGAAACAGCACGTATTCCTCCGGCAGCCCGCGGATGCTGACGGTCGCGCCGCTGAGCTTGCCGCCCTGCTCGATCGTGACCCCGGCGACGTCCTCGACAATGTCCACGACGGTCTCGTTCGAGCGTCCCTCGAATTCTTCGGCGCCGATCACGGTGATCGACGCGGGCGCATCCGCAATCCGTTGCTCGAAGCCCGACGCGGTGATGACGAGCGTATCGAGATCGTAGGCCCCGTCGTCTGCGGCCTGCGCGTAGGCCAACGGTGCGGCGAGGCTCGTGGCCAGAGCTCCGGGGACAACGAAATAACGGAAATGGATGGAAAAAAACATCGAACAGGAACCTCCTGGCCCGCCGGATGTGCCGCGGGCGAATGACAGCGGATCGGGCGCCGGAGGACCGGCGCAACGGATATCGCTGGGAAGAACCTGGCTGATTGGATGGGCGACGCATCGCCTCGGGTCACGCTGTTACCGGAGCCGCGCGACCATCGCAATCCCAAACCTTTGCATTATTGTCAGGTTTTTCGGAGAGGTGTTTCCGGCGCAATCTGCGCGGTGCAGGGTCGCGACCCTGGCGCCCGCGCGCCAGCCAATGATGGCCAAGGCGACAAGTCGGCCCGGCACACGGTGGGGCGCCTACCGATGCGCGCGGCGACAGCGTCCACGCGCCTTTGCCGGCTCAGTTCAGCAGATCTGGCACGATCGTGACGATGCCCGGGAAGAACCACAGGATGGCGAGCCCGACGACCTGGATCACGACGAAGGGCGCCACACCGCGATAGATATGCCCCGTCGTCACCGACGCCGGCGCCACCCCCCGCAGATAGAACAGCGCGAAACCGAACGGCGGAGTCAGGAACGATGTCTGAAGGTTCACGGCGATCATGATCGTCACCCAGCTCGGATCGAACGAGCCGCCGTAGATCACCGGCCCGACGATCGGCACGACGATGTAGATGATCTCGAGGAAGTCGAGCACGAAACCCAGCACGAACAGCACGAGCATCACGATCAGGAAAACCTTGAACTCGTTGTCGAAGCTCTGGAGGAACTGCTGGATGTAGTGCTCGCCGCCAAAGGAGATGACCACGAGGTTCAGCAACTGCGATGCGACAAGGATGGTGAAAACCATCGACGTGACCTTCGCGGTCTCTCGCACCGCGGGCGTGAGCACGCGCGCGCGCAACAACACCCAGCAGCAGTAGACGAGGCCGAACAGCGCGAAGAGGAACGCGCCGTAGGCCGCGAGGAACGCGATCCAGGTGACCGCTCCGACACCCGAGATGTTGACCCGCAGATCGAAGTTGATCCCGATCAGGAGCATCGCGATCAGCGCGAACGTGGACCATGTGACGATCCAGGGCGAACGTCCCTCTTCCCGAAGCTTGCGATAGGCCGCGAGCATGATCGCCCCCGCCGCGCCGAGGGCCGCCGCGGGCGTCGGGTTGGTGATGCCCCCAAGGATCGAGCCGAGGACCGCGATGATCAGCACGAGCGGAGGGAAGACCACGCGGATGAGCTCGTTGCGGCCCATCCGGGCCGCCGCATGACGCACGCCCCAGAGCGCCAGCGCGCTCGGCAGTGCCATCCACAGAACAGTGGCCGCCGGCGACGTGAACGGGGTGATGAACAGGATATCGACCGCCAGAAGCGCCAGAACGCCGATCGCCCCGCCGATCAAAGGCAGTGGCTCCGCCATCGGCGCGACGCCGCGCCCGATCGCGAGGGCCAGCGCGAATAAGACGGCGAAGGTCGCGATCCCGGTGCCGATCGGCGCGGCGGTCGCGGCCTTTCGGGCGCGGGCCTCGGCGATCTCTTCGGGGCTCAGACGCTCCGCACTCTCGACCCCGCCCTGCGCCTCGATCTCGGCCTGTTCCGCCACGGCGGCATCCCACGCGGACTGGCCGTGCAGCTCGATCATCGAGGCCTGGCACTCCGCGCTCACGTTCGTGCGCAGCGAGGCCGTGTCGCCGGCCTCGGAAAAGCTGTCGACGGCGAGCGACTGGTTGCCCACGATGTTGACCTGCCCGGCGAGGAGCACGCCGGCGATGATGGCGACTGGCACGAACAGATACCACGTGAGCGCTTCGCCCCGGGTCACCACCTCTCCGCCCGCGCCGTCTTCGAGCGCGACGGGCGGCGCCTTGGACGGATTGAAGAGCGCGAAGCCGAACGCGTAGGCGGCGTAAAGCCCGGCGAGGAGGATGCCCGGCAGCAATGCCGCCTGGAACAGCGTGCCAACGGACACGACCGCCGGTTCGCCGAGATAGGTCAGCGCATCGGAACAGCCGGCGAGTTGCGCGCGTGTCTCCTGGCTGGCGGAATAGAGATCGCCGGCAAGCGTGCCGAGAAGGACGATCACGATCGACGGCGGGATGATCTGGCCCAGCGTTCCCGAGGCAGCGATCACGCCGGTCGCGAGTTCGGGCGAATAGTTCGCGCGCAGCATCGTCGGCAGCGCCAGAAGCCCCATCGTCACAACGGTCGCGCCGACGATACCGGTCGAGGCCGCGAGGAAAGCGCCGACCACGACAATGGACACCGCGAGACCGCCGGGCAGCGGGCCGAACACCCGCGCCATCGTGGTCAGAAGATCATTGGCGATGCGCGAGCGTTCCAGCACGATCCCCATGAGAACGAACATCAGCACCGCCAGAAGCGTTTCGATCGACGGACCGGCGAGGACGCGCTCGTTGATGCGGTTGGTGATGAAGGACACGTTTCGGTCGAGCGCCGTCTCCCAGCCCAGCGGGAAGACGGATTCGCCCACGCGCGGCAGGTCAGGATATCGGAAGATCGAGATCGTTTCGGACCGGATCCCGTCGGCGACGAGGGCGCGGTAGGCCTCGGACGTCGTATCGATGGCCTGGTGGATCAGCAGCCCGGCGCTGTCGAGCGCGGCGATGATCGCGAACGAGATGACGCCTGCGCCGCCGATGGCGAAGGCCACCGGAAAGCCCGACAGGATCGCCGAGAAGAGGCAGACGAAGACGATGATGAGGCCGAGCTCAACCCCGTCGAGACCGAATAGCATGGAACCTGTCCTCGCCTGTCAGATTTCGGCGTGCTCGTGACCGCCGGTGTCCGGCGCGTCGAGCACGTCCAAATCGAGATACTTGTCTTCGCTCTCGGGGCCTTCCTTCCACTCCAGATACGAGCGGAAGAGGAAGGCCCATGCCTGCAGAAAGATCAGGCCGGTCATCGCCACGAGCAGGACCTTGAACAGGAAATATGCCGAGAACCCGTTGGGCGAGAAGCCGATCGTCTCCACGTTCCAGCGCAGGGCGCGGGCCTTGAGCAGCAGCCTCTCGAGAGGCTCGGAGGCCGACGGATTGGGCACGATCAGGTGGCGCCACATGAAGAACCACGAGTAAAGCCAGATCAGCACCGCCATCGGCATCATGAAGAAGACCGAGCCGACCATGTCGATCACACGCTTGGTGCGGAAGCTCACGGCGGAATAGACGAGGTCGACCCGCACGTGGCCCTTCTGCACGAAGGTGTAGGTCAGGCAGAGCGCGACGATCAGCGCGTTGTAGAACTTCAGTTCCTCGGACCACCACGAGATGTCGAACTCGACCGGAATGCCGAGCCCGAGCGAGATCGAGGGCCGCGCGAAGATCCGCTGCATGAAGACGATGACGACCTGCTGCAGCACCATCAAGAGCCCGGCCCAGCACATTATCCGGCCGAGCCCGTTGGCGAAGCCTTCGAGCCCCCGCACGACGCCCCACAGAAACCCGTTGCGCCAGAGCCCGACAGCCCCGATCACGAGGAAAAGCGTGAACACAACGAAGAAGAACTCGACCGATCCGCCGTAGTAGACGAACCGCATGATCGCCTCGTTCGACGACCAGTCGAGCCACAACCCCGGATGCGTCAGCGCGTATCCGAGATTCCAGAAGGCCATGACGAAGTTCTGCAGCACCCACAGGATGCCGTCGAAGAGCCAGAAGCCGCCCGCCGCGCCCTGCTCGTCCATGTCTCTATCCCTGACACCGTTTCCCGGGTTCCGACCCTTCGGCCGGCACTTGGCCGGGCCCGTCCGCCCGGCAGGGTTCCGCGTCGCGCCACGATCGGACACGTGCGGGAGGCCGGGGCGTACAGTTGCGCCCCGGCCCCGTCCTCACGTGACGATCAGGCGCTGCCGAGCACGCGGTCGCGCTGCGCGGTGTAGGCGCCCGACGAGGTCTTGATCCAAGCCGACGAGGCCTGCATCGACGCCATCGCGCTGTCGTAGACGCGCTTGTAGATGTCGTCGCCCATGTTCTCGTCGTGAACCTGCTGGCTCGCGTCGCCGAAGGCGTCCCAGACGCTGTCGGGGAACTCGCGAAGCGTCACGCCGCCCGACTGCAGACGCTGAAGCGCCGCGCCGTTCTCGGTGAGGAACTGCGCGAGGTTCCACTGGTGCGCCTCGGCTGCCGCGATCTCCACGATGCGTTTCTGTGCCGGGGTGAAGCTGTCGAAGACGTCGCGGTTGAAGGCGAGCGACAGGCCGGCGCCGGGCTCGTGGAAGCCGGCAGTGTAATAGATCTTGGTGATCTCCTGGAAGCCGGCCTTCTCGTCGGCCCAGGGCCCGATCCATTCGGTGCCGTCGATCGCGCCAGAAGACAGGGCCTGGTAGACCTCGCCGCCGGGAATGTTCTGAACCGAAGCGCCGAGCTTGCCGAGCGCCTGCCCCCCGAGACCCGGCATGCGGAACTTCAGGCCATTGAAATCCTCGGGCCCCGAGATCTCGTTGCGGAACCAGCCACCGGCCTGCGCACCGGTATTGCCGCCGAGGAACGACTTCAGGCCAAAGATCTGTCCGAGCTCGTCGTGCAGTTCCATGCCGCCATCATGGTAGTACCAGTTGGCCAGCTCCTGCGCCGTCATGCCGAACGGCACGGCAGTGAAGAAGGCGTAGGCCGGGTGCTGGTTGACGAAGTAGTAGTCGGCACCGTGATACATGTCGGCCTGGCCGGACGTGACGGCGTCGAACACCTCGAACGCGCCGACGAGTTCGCCTGCGGCCTTCAGGTCGATGGTCAGCTGACCGTCGGTCATTTCGGTGATCGTGTCCGCGGCGCGCTGCGCCGCGTCGTGCACACCGGCGAGGCCGCGGCCCCAGGTGGTCACGAGCGTCAGCGTGCGGTTGCCCTGGGCGTAAGCCGGCGCGGCGAGCGTGCTGGCGGCCGCGGCAGTGCCGCCGAGCGCGGACGTTCTGAGAAATTTGCGACGATCCATGTGTCCTCCCTAGATTTTATTGTGCCGGCGACGTCCACAAACGCGGCCGGCACGGATCGTTGAGTGCGGGGAACCTAGCCGCGCAAGAAACAGAGCGGAAGAAGATTTCTGCGCGCAATAAGCGAAAAAAACGCGCGCGTGGCAGCGCGAGCGACCCTATGACGCGGCTTCCCCTACGTCACCCTCCCCGGCCTGCCCCGGCCAGCCCGCCAGCTACGATCCGCGAGCCGCCCGCTGGCGATCGCGCACGATCGCACCCGGTGGCAATGTCGGCGCCACACCGGCCGAGCGCGCGGCTTCCCGCCGCTCAAATTCGTCGGCCATCGCCGGCGCCATGATACCGCTGATCCATGCGAATGCAGCGCGCCATGCCGCCTCCTCCGCACGGGACAGCCCGCCGGGCGTTTCGGCTACCAGAGCGTCAACAAGCGCGTCGCCAATTAGTGGAAGGTGCTCCGGCAGAGCCTCGTAATACACGTGCCGGCGCGCGAGCGCATCGAGCGTCTCACCCAGGATCGGCGCGCGGTGCATCTCGCGCACCAGCGTCGCGAGCGTTCCGTTCAGCTTTTCCTGCTGCAGGCCCATCTCCTCGGGGAAGATGGCGCGCAGATGCGGCGCCCGAGCGAAGAGACTGTCATAGAAACGTTGCGCGATGTCGCGCTTGGCCGCGAAGGCCCGCGCGAAACTGCGCGTCACGTGCTGGATATCGTCGGGTGTCATCGTGCGGGCTCCGTGGCTCCGCTCCGGTCTATCCCCACCGGGTTGTGCGATCCTTAAGGGTCACAGCCCCGCGCGCACCGACGAAGGCGCACGGCATATTTCCGTCGGGAAGAAAGGGATATGGTGCGGTCGAGAAGACTCGAACTTCCACGGGAGTTACCCCACAGCGACCTCAACGCTGCGCGTCTACCAATTCCGCCACGACCGCACTGTCCTTGGCATTGGGTAGCGGGCGTATAGACGGAGCGTTTGGGGATGTGAAGGGGGCGCGCGCAAAAATTTCACGCCTCCCGCGACGGCAAGTGAGGGCTGGCTCAGCGACGCGCCGACCAGCGTCCGTCGCACTTCTCGAAGTGGGTCCGGGACAGGGTCCGAAACCGCGTTCCGCCCTCCTCCGCGCCGCATCGCTCGACGATGACGCGACGCGGCTCGAGCGTCAGGATGTTGAAATCGTTGGGCTCGCCGCGCACCCGGCTCGAAAGGCCCGTCCCGGCCTGCACGAGGAGCAGGCCCGCCGCGGCCTGGACCGGTGTCGCGCGCCAGACGTGAAGGTGCCCGCAGAGCACGACGTCGGCGCCCTCCGCCGACAGCGCCCGCAACCCGGTCGCCGCGCCCCGCATGCCGCGCTTGCCGCTGTCGGGAAGCGTCTCGGGCGGATGGTGCATCGCAACCACGCCGAGCAGGCCGCTGGCGCGCGCCGCGCGCAGGCGCTCGCCCGCCCGGGCGAGCCCGTACCACCGCAACCGACCGCGCTGCCACGCCTTCGGGTCGGCGGTGTTCAGCCCGCAGACGACATATCGCTCACCCTCGTGAAACGGCTCAAGGTCGCGGGCGATGTGGCGGCGGAAGCGGCCCCATGGCCGGAGCATCCGAACCGCGAGGTTGTCGAGCGGCGTATCGTGATTGCCGGGCACGCACAGCACCGGCGGCGACAACTTGTCGATGAAGGCGCGCGCGGCGCGAAACTGCGCAGTCCGGGCGCGCTGCGTCAGATCCCCGGAGATCACCACGAGATCCGCGCCGGCCGCGTTGACCGTCTCGATCAGCGGACCGGCAAGCTCCGGCCGGTCGCGACCGAAATGCAGGTCGGACAGGTGAACGATCCGTCCGGTCATGCCACCGCGGTTGTGTCGGTCTCGTCCTGCTGCGGCGCGATGACGTGCAGAGCCTCGGGATGCATCCGGAACCGGAACGGCGCCTCGAGCCGGAACCGCTCGCCATCCATCGCCAATGTCTGCCACCGGCGCGATGTTTCGATCACGATCTCGGTACCGGTGAAGAGCTCGAAGTCGCGATTGAGCACCATCCCCTGCGACGCCAGCCGCAACGCCCGGAGCAGCAATTGCCAGCGCGAGGAATCGGGGGCGAGGAAGAGGGCGAACTCACCGGCCTTTACCGCCTCGCTCCCCTCGAGCCCGTAGCGCTCGAGCTGGAACGCGCTCCGGCCTACGAAAGCGAGCGGCGTCTTGCGGCGGATCGCCGTGCCACCGACGGACACCTTCATCCGGACCGGACGGCGGAAGGTCAGGAACGCAACGAGCACCGACCAGTGCGCCGCGATCCGCGACCGCCCCCAGCGCTTGTACGTGCCCTCGCGCTCCTTCAGCACGTGGGGATAGACGCCGAGACTGGCATTGTTGAGAAAGACCTGCCCGTTGACTTCGCCCACCGCGACGGCGCGGGGCTCGCCCTCGGCCAGAAGGTCGACCGCCTCGTCGAGGTCCTCGGGGATGCCGAGCCCGCGGGCGACGAAGTTGAACGTGCCCATCGGCACGATGCCCAGTCGCCGACCGCTGCCGGCCACCTGCCCCGCGACTCCGGCGATGGTGCCATCGCCACCAGCCGCCGCGACGGTGCCGAAGCCGTCCTTCATCGCGCGTTGACAGGCGTCGGCGATCCCGTGGCCGGGCGTGATCCGGCGCAGTTCGAACCGGCCGGGATGCCGCGCGAAGGCGGCCTCGAGCCGCGCGGTGCGCCCGTCCGAGTCGCCGTTTCCGGACCCCGTGTTCATGAGCACGCAGATTCGACGATCGGTCGACATGACGATCGCGCTCTGGTCGCTGTGAGGGTTGGTGAGAAAGCTCATGTTCTGGGCGGTCCGGGAGGGGTGCGAGTGTGTCCCGGTCAACGCCGCCGCGACACGGCGGTTCCGGCAAGATGCGGCGCCGCGGCAGGCCGTCGCCCGCAGTTGACCACGACGCGCGCCGGACCTACTCCCGAAACCATGGTAGAGTGGCGGATCGAACCGGGCCTGACCGACTACGCGCGGGCGGTCCAGGAGATGGAAGCGCGGGTCGCGGCGATCGCCGACGGCACGGCCGACGAACTGGTCTGGCTCGTCGAGCACCCGCCTCTTTACACAGCCGGAACCAGCGCACGGCCGGCGGACCTGCGCGACCCCGACCGCTTTCCGGTCTTCGAGGCACGGCGCGGCGGGCAATACACCTATCACGGGCCCGGGCAGCGCGTCGTCTACGTGATGCTCGATGTCGGGCGCCGCGGACGTGACGTGCGCCGCTTCGTCGCCGATCTCGAAGCCTGGGTGATCGCCGCACTCGGCGAATTCGGCCTGACGGGCCACATTCGGCCCGGCCGCGTCGGTGTCTGGATCGAGAGGCCCGACAAGGCGCGCACGCCCGCCGGCGCCATGGCCGAGGACAAGATCGCCGCGATCGGGATCCGCCTGCGCCGCTGGGTGAGCTTCCACGGTCTGTCGATCAACGTCGAACCGGATCTCGATCATTTCGACGGCATCGTGCCCTGCGGCATCACCGATCACGGCGTCACGAGCCTCGTCGATCTGGGCCTGCCGGTGACGATGGCGGACCTCGACGTCGCGTTGGCCCGCAGCTTCGAGGACACGTTCGGCGATCGGCGGAGCGAACCGCGCGCCGAAACCGTCGCGACTGGACCCTAGCGCCGCGACGTCATCAGGACATGGCGCACGATGTCGGCGCGGCTCAGCCCGCGCGCGGCCAGCTCCGCGTCGTCGCACGCGCGCAGATGTGCGATTCGCGCGCGGATCGTCCGGGCGCGGGCGTCGAACGGTGTGTCCATGACTGTCTTGAACCGGTCGAGCGGGCGGAGCGCCGGCAGTCTTGGCAGGCGCGGCGACGAGAATACGGTGTCGAAAAAGGCCATTTCGGGCACTCCCCGGAAGAAAGGGACAAATGAAAAAAGTGGCGGCAGCCGAGTTCAGGATACATCATGAGCGAGATTCTGCCCAAACAGGAAATGCATCGCATTGCATCTTGACCATGCAAGATCTGTTTCCCCGCAAGGGGTCGCGGTCGCCGCTGCACGGCTCCGGTGCACCGCCTTGATCTGCGACATTTTTCCGAGACGTGCGGCAAAACCGATCATTGCCGCTCGCGCCGGGTTCTCCTAGAACACCGCCACACAATGACCGGGTGCGGGTGGCGAGCCTCGTGCCCCCCGACCTACATTCAGGAGGCTTACATGGCAGACGCCGCCGTACACGGCCATGACCACGAAGACGAACGCGGGTTCTTCACCCGCTGGTTCATGTCCACCAACCACAAGGACATCGGCATCCTCTATCTGTTCTTCGCGGGACTGATGGGGTTCGTGTCCGTCGCCTTCACCGTGTACATGCGGATGGAGTTGATGAACCCGGGCGTGCAGTACATGTGCATGGAGGGCGCCCGGCTCTTCCCGACGGCAACCGAGAATTGCACGCCGAACGGTCACCTGTGGAACGTGATGATCACGGCGCACGGCATCCTGATGATGTTCTTCGTGGTGATCCCGGCGCTGTTCGGCGGCTTCGGCAACTACTTCATGCCGCTTCAGATCGGCGCGCCGGACATGGCGTTTCCGCGGCTGAACAACCTGTCGTTCTGGCTGTTCGTCGCAGGCTCGACGATGGCGGTCGCCTCGGTCTTCGCGCCGGGCGGCAACGGGCAGCTCGGCTCGGGCATCGGGTGGGTTCTCTATCCACCGCTGTCAGTGCGTGAGGGCGGCTATTCCACCGATCTCGCGCTCTTCGCGGTGCACATCTCGGGCGCCTCGTCGATCCTCGGCGCGATCAACGTCATCACGACGTTCCTGAACATGCGCGCGCCGGGCATGTCGCTCTTCAAGGTTCCGCTCTTTGCCTGGTCGATCTTCGTCACCGCATGGCTGATCCTGCTGTCGCTGCCAGTCCTGGCGGGCGCCATCACCATGCTCATCACCGACCGGAACTTCGGCACGACCTTCTTCGACCCGTCGGGCGGCGGCGACCCCGTGCTCTACCAGCACATCCTGTGGTTCTTCGGTCACCCAGAGGTCTACATCATCATCCTGCCGGGCTTCGGAATCATCTCCCACGTCATCGCGACCTTCTCGCGCAAGCCGATCTTCGGCTACCTGCCGATGGTCTGGGCGATCATCGCGATCGGCGCGCTCGGCTTCGTCGTGTGGGCGCACCACATGTACACCGTCGGCATGTCGCTGACCCAGCAGAGCTACTTCATGCTGGCGACGATGGTCATCGCGGTGCCCACGGGCGTGAAGGTCTTCAGCTGGATCGCGACGATGTGGGGCGGTTCGATCGAGTTCAAGACGCCGATGCTCTGGGCGTTTGGCTTCCTGTTCCTGTTCACCGTGGGCGGTGTCACCGGCATCGTCCTGTCGCAGGCGGGCATCGACCGTGCCTACCACGACACATACTACGTCGTGGCGCACTTCCACTACGTGATGTCGCTCGGCGCCGTATTCGCCATCTTTGCGGGGATCTACTTCTACTTCCCCAAGATGACGGGCCGCATGTATCCCGAATGGGCGGGCAAGCTGCACTTCTGGGCCATGTTCATCGGGGCCAACCTGACGTTCTTCCCGCAGCACTTCCTCGGCCGTCAGGGCATGCCGCGCCGCTACATCGACTATCCGGAGGCGTTCGCCCTCTGGAACCACGTGTCGAGCTGGGGCGCGTTCCTGTCCTTCGCCTCGTTCCTGTTCTTCATCGGGGTGATGGCCTACGCGCTGTTCAAGGGCGAGCGGCAGACCGCCAGGAACCCGTGGAACGAGTATGCCGACACGCTCGAGTGGACGCTGCCGTCCCCGCCGCCGGAGCACACCTTCGAACAGCTCCCGAAACGCGAGGACTGGGACAAGTCGCCGGCGCACTGAGCCAGGCCCGACCATCACCGAAGGGCCCCGCATGTCGGGGCCCTTCTGCGTTACGGCCGCGGCGTCACGCGGCCCTCCGCCGAGTGCGCCGCTTCATGCCCTATCGCTGGACAGATGACCGCCCCGACCGCGCCGCCGAGCTGACGCTCTGGCCGCACAATTCCCTGCCGCCGGCGGGATTCGCGGCCTTCATCCTCGCCACGTTCACCATGGCAACGCTGCCGCTCTACGGTCTCCTCGGCACGACGCTTCTCTGGGGATTGCTGCCCTTCATGCTGATCGCGCTCGGCGGCATCTACTACGCGCTCACGCGGAACCGTGACGATCGCCGAATCCTCGAGGTTTTGACGCTCAACCGCGACCGGATGCATCTCGTGCGCCACAACCCGCGCGGCACGGCGCAGGAATGGGAAGGCAATCCCTACTGGACGCAGGTCACCCTGCACCCCAAGGGCGGACCGGTGCCGAACTACGTCACCCTGTCGGGCGCCGGCCGCGAGGTCGAGATCGGCGCCTTTCTCTCGGAGGACGAGCGCAAGGCGCTCTACGACGATCTGGCCGCGCGGGTCCGCGCCCTGGCCGCGTCCTGATGGCGCAGGCCCCGGCCACGCCGAAGACGCGCCGCCTCGCGCTCGCGGCGCTGGCGCGCACCGCGCCCGTGCGGGCCGCCGCCCGCACCGACCTCGTTCCGGCCGAACGGGCCGCGCTGGCGCTGCGGGCCGCCGCGGCGCACCGGCCGCTTCCCCGCGCCGAAGAGGTGGTGTTTCTCCTGCCTCTGGTCGGTCCCGGGGATGTCGGCGACTGGCCGGCGGTGACGCGCCGCCTCGCGGCCACGCTCGAAAGCCTGCGCGCCCAGGCGCCCGGCACCTGGCGCGCGACGATCTGCTGCCAGGAGCGTCCGCCCCTGCCCCACGACCCGCGCATCGGCTTCCTGCCCTTCGACGATCCCACCCCGGGCAACGACAAGTGGCGCAAGCTGCGCGCACTCGTGAACGACATGGCCGCGCGTACGGACCGGCCGGCCTACGTCATGACGTTCGACGCCGACGACCTGCTGCGCCGCGGCACGGTCGAGGAGATGCTCGCGCGCCAGGGGCCAGGCTTTCTCGCCCAGACCGGGTTCGTTCGGGACGTCGCCACCGGGCACGTGGCGCTGGCCGGTCCGCGCACGGCGCGAGCCCCCCTGCGCAAGCCGTTCTGGAAGCTCTGCGGCTCCTGCGCCGCGCTCCTCCACGATCCCGCCCTGCCCGAGAGCGCCGCGTTCCTCGCCGAAATGACCCAGCACGAACACCGGATGTTTCCCCATCTCGCCGCGCTCGCCGGCCGGCCGCTGGCCCCACTCTCGCGGCCCTCGGTCCTCTACGAGATCAATCACGGTGAGAATTTCGGCGCGCGCCGCGGCCGCGTCGGATTCAAGACCCGGTTCGTCGCGCGTTACCGCGTCACCGACGCGGCGACGCTGCGCGAGGTCATCCGCGACTTCCCCTGAACGGCGCGCCATGGCAGCGGTCCGGCACCGGACGCAGCAGGCCGCATGCCGGTGCGCCACGTCGATCCTTCATCTTGCCGGAAACCCCGGGGGTGTGGGGGCAGAGCCCCCACGCACGTGGCAGCACCGTCAGCCCGCCAGGCGTGCCTTAACCTTCGGACCAACGGCGCCGAAGTCCATCTGGCCCGAATGCTTCGCCTTCAGCACGCCCATGACCCGGCCCATGTCGCGGATCGAGGTGGCGCCCACCTCGTTGACGGCCGCGTCCACGGCGGCGTTGACCTCGGCCTCCGACAGCTTTCGCGGCAGGAACTCCTCGATTACCTCGATCTCGGCCTGCTCCTGTTCGGCGAGGTCGAGCCGCCCGCCCTCCTCGTAGCTGCGCGCGCTTTCCTGCCGCTGCTTCACCATGCGGCCGAGGATCGAAAGGATCTCGGCGTCGTCAACGCCGGTTTCGGCACCGTCGCCGCGCGCGGCGATATCGCGGTCCTTCACGGCGGCGTTGATCAGGCGCAGAGTCGACAGGCGCAGCGCGTCCTTCTCCTTCATGGCCTGTTTGGTCGCGGCGGTGAGGCGCGCTCGAAGGTCCATATGCTTGTCCATCCCCAATGGTCGCAGCCGGCACCCTAGCCCGGCCCGCGACCCGGCGCAACGCCCGCCACCCGGCCGGACATTCCGCCCTGAATGTCGCGATTTCAATAGCTTACGTCAAATACCGCGGACTTGACCCCGCCCGCGCAACCGCATATCTCCGGGTCGATTTACCCGCAGGTTGCGATCGTTCGAGGAGTGATGCCATGGCCCCGTCCCAGACAAACGTGCCGACCGCGTGCCTCGCCCTGGCCGACGGCACGATCTTCTACGGTCGCGGCTTCGGCGCGACCGGAACGACCACCGCGGAACTCTGCTTCAACACCGCGATGTCAGGCTACCAGGAGATCATGACCGATCCCTCGTACGCCGGCCAGATCGTCACCTTCACCTTCCCACATGTCGGCAATGTCGGCGTCAATCCCGACGACGACGAGACGCTGGATCCGGTCGCCGAAGGCATGGTCGTGAAATGGATGCCGACCGAGCCGTCGAACTGGCGCGCGGCCGACCGGCTGTCTGACTGGCTCGCCCGGCGCGGCCGCATCGCCATCGGCGGCGTCGACACCCGGCGGCTGACCCGCGCGATCCGGCAGCAGGGCGCGCCCCACGTGGCGCTTTCGCACGATCCCGACGGGCAGTTCGATGTCGCCGCGCTGGTCGAGAAAGCCCGCGGCTTCGCCGGCCTCACCGGCCGCGATCTCGCCCGCGACGTCACTTGCGCGCAGAGCTATCGCTGGGACGAGATGCGGTGGGCCTGGCCCGACGGCTACACGCGCCAGACGGAGGCGCGCCACCGCGTGGTCGCGATCGACTACGGCGCCAAGCGCAACATCCTGCGCTGTCTCGCCTCGGCCGGCTGCGAGGTGACGGTGCTGCCAGCCACGGCCACCGCCGACGACGTGCTCGCGCTCGCGCCCGACGGGGTATTCCTGTCGAACGGACCCGGCGACCCGGCCGCGACAGGCGAATACGCGGTACCGACGATCCGCGGCGTCCTGGACAAGGACGTGCCGGTCTTCGGGATCTGTCTCGGCCACCAGATGCTGGCGCTCGCCCTCGGCGCGCGCACCGTGAAAATGAACCACGGCCATCACGGCGCCAACCACCCGGTCAAGGAGATCGAGACCGGCAAGGTCGAGGTCACCTCGATGAACCACGGGTTCGCGGTCGACACGCAGTCTCTGCCGACCGGCGTGCTCGAAACGCACGTGTCGCTCTTCGATGGGTCGAATTGCGGGATCCGCATGGCCGACAAGCCGGTCTTCTCGGTCCAGCACCATCCCGAGGCAAGCCCCGGGCCGCAGGACAGCTTCTACCTGTTCGAGCGCTTCGCGGCCGCGATGGACCAGGGTCGCGCCTGACCGCGCTCGACCGGGTTTCGCCCCGGCGTTAAGCCCGACTTAACCAAGCGCCCGCATCCTCGCCGCCATCACGTGGCGAGGATGCATGACCGAACAGCCCGAGGACTCCGCCCGCCTGATCGCCCTGACGCGCGCGCGGCAGGCCGACCACCGGCCTCCCGGCGGGCGGTTGCTCGATCAGGGCGAGATGCCAGCCGACGCGCTGCTCGCGGCCTTGGGCGAAGCGCACTTCGCCGGCCAGCCACTCGATCGGGTGGTGGGGGCACGCGAAGATGTGCGTCCAGACGCGGCGCTGCGGCTTCGGGGCCGAGCGTCCGGCCTTCCGACGCTCGACCGGACGAGCGTGCCGCCCGACCCGGCGCTCGCGCAACTCCTGAGGCCGGAGACCTGCCTCGCCCTGCGGGTGCTGCCCTGGCGGATGATCGGCGACACGCTGCTCCTCGCGGCAGCGGACCCCGCCGCGATCGACAAGGTGACGCCGCTCCTGGCCGAGCGGGTCGGACGGATCATGCCGGCCCTCGCCAGCGAGGGGGATATCGAGTCCGAACTCGCGGAGCGCCACGCCGCCCGCTTCGCGCGCGCCGCCGAAACCGACGTGGCCGCCGACCAGAGCTGCCGCGATCTCGGCGTCGGCACGCCGCTCGGGCGCGCCACCGCGGCGGCGGCGACGCTCGGCTGCACAGCCGGGCTCGTGCTCGCACCCCAGGTCTTCTTTCTGGCGGTCCTGGCCCTTGCAGGGATCGCGATGTTCGCCAGCCAGGCCCTGAAGCTCGCCGGCGCGCTCGCCGCGCCGCGCGGCTCGGGGGCCGGCATGACGCCGGTCGCGTCGATCGACACGCCCCGTCCGGTCGTGTCGCTCCTCGTCCCGCTGTTCCAGGAGGCCGAGATCGCCGCGACACTGGTCTCGCGGCTGCGGCGCCTGAGCTACCCCAAGTCGGCCCTCGACGTCCTGCTGGTGCTGGAGGCCGGGGACGACGCGACGCGCCGGGCGATCGCCCGTGCGACCCTCCCGCCGTGGATCCGCGTGATCGAGGTGCCGCCCGGCGGCGTCACAACTAAGCCGCGCGCTTTGAACTACGCCCGGCGCTTTGCACGCAGCAGCATCCTCGGCGTTCTCGACGCCGAGGATGCACCGGCGGCGAACCAGGTCGACCGTGTGGTCGCGCGCTTCGCCGACGCCGGGCCCGATCTCGCCTGCCTGCAGGGGGTGCTCGATTTCTACAATCCGCATGCCAACTGGCTCAGCCGGATGTTCGCGATCGAGTACGCGACGTGGTTCCGGCTCGTCCTGCCGGGCCTCGCGCGGCTCGGCCTCGTCGTGCCCCTTGGCGGGACCACCGTCTACTTCCGCCGCGCGGCGCTGGAAGCGGTCGGCGGCTGGGACGCGCACAACGTCACCGAGGACGCCGATCTCGGCGTGCGCCTTGCACGGCATGGCTTCCGCACCGAACTGGTCGCGACCGTCACGCTCGAGGAGGCAAACAACCGGCTGTGGCCCTGGGTGCGCCAGCGCTCGCGGTGGCTGAAGGGCTACATGATGACCTGGGCGACCCACACGCGCCGGCCCCGCCGGCTCCTTCGTGACCTCGGACCCGTGCGCGCGCTCGGGGTTCAGGCGCTGTTCCTGGGCGCCATCCTGCAGGCGCTGCTTGCGCCGCTGCTCTGGAGCCTCTGGATCGTGCCATTCGGTCTGCCCCACCCGGTCCTGTCCACGCTCTCGGCAGAACAGATGGCCGGCCTCGTCGCGCTCATGCTCGGATCGGAGGCGATCACCCTCTGTGTCGGCTTCGCAGCGGTCGCCCGGACCCCGCATCGCGGACTCACGCGGTGGGTGCCGACGACACTCTGCTATTTTCCGCTGACCGTCGCTGCCGCCTACAAGGCTTTGTGGGAGGCGCTGCGCACACCGTTCTACTGGGACAAGACCGCACACGGCGCCTCGCCGCCCGATCACCGCGCGGCGGATTGCGCGCCGGAGTGAGCCGGCGCTCAGGCCTCGTCGCGCGCCATGCTGTCGAGCTTCAGGCGCGTCACGAAGGCCACCGAGATATGATCGCGCAGCGCGGTCGACGCGCCCGCCTCGTCGCGCCGGCGGATCGCATCCACGATCTTGGCGTGCTCGCGAAGGGCGACCGCGCCCCGACCCTGCGCAGCCAGCGACGTCGTCGCCATCAGCGCCATCGATCGGTGAACGAGATCCAGCTGCTGAACCAGGAACCGGTTGTGCGACGCGAGATGGATCTGGGTGTGAAACCGGCGGTTCGCCCGCGCCAGCGCGGCCGGGTCGTCGAGCAGGGCCCGATCGGCCTCGACCATCTCCTGCAGCACCAGCACCTCCTCTTCGGTCGCGTGCCGCGCGGCGAGACGCGCCGCCAGCCCCTCGAGTTCCGTACGCACGGCGTAAAGCTCGGCCATCTGGTTGTGATCGAGCGACGCCACGATCAGCGACCGGCCGTCCCGCGTCAGCAGCGACTGCGTCTCCAGCCGCTGCAGCGCCTCGCGGATCGGCGTCCGGCTCACCCCGAAGCGTTCGGCCAGATCGCTTTCGACCAGTCGGTCTCCCGGACGGTAGGTTCCCGTATCGATGGCCTCGAGGATCAGCGCATAGGCATCCTTCTGGCCGTTGCGGGGGCTGGTCATGCGCTGTCCTTCCATATCGCTGACCGGCACGATAGCCGCGAGGCGCGCGCACGATCAAGCGACCGGCCCCGTGCGGCTCTTGGCACGGGCCCTCCGCCACACTAAGCCGCACCGCATGCAGACCCGATTTGCCCATGTCGACACCTGGGTGTTCGACCTCGACAACACGCTCTACCCGCCCGAGGCGCGGCTCTTCGATCAGATCGAAATCCGGATGCGCGATTACATGACCCGCGCGCTCGGCATCGACGCGGCCGAGGCCGACGTGCTGCGCCGCCGCTACTGGGCCGAGCACGGGACCACGCTGGCCGGGCTGATGGCGTGGCACGCGCTTGATCCCGACCCGTTCCTGGCCGAGGTTCACGACATCGACGTCGGCGGCCTCGCGCCCGCGCCGGATCTCGCCGACCGCATCGCTGCGCTGCCGGGCCGCAAGATCGTCTACACCAACGGCACCGCGCATTATGCGCGCACCGTTACCGCGGCGCTCGGGCTCGACGGCCTCTTCGATGCGCTCTACGGCGTGACCGAGGCCGGGTACCGTCCCAAACCCGAACGCGACGCCTTCGAACGGGTCTTCGGTCTCGACGGGCTCACGCCCGGCCGCGCCGCGATGTTCGAGGACGATCCGCGCAACCTCGCCGTGCCCCACGCGATGGGCCTCGCCACGGTCCACGTGGCGCCGGACCCGCAACCGGCCGATCACATCCACCACCACACCGACGATCTCGCGGCCTTTCTCGGCCGGATCGTCTGAACCGCGAACGCGCGCGGCACCGTGGCTGCCGACTGCGGCGATCTCGCGGTGGCGCCCGGCGCCCGACACGCCTAGGTCTTTGGTCAACAGTGGAGGCACAGATGGACCACGACATCCTGATTTCGGGGGGCGGGATCGCCGGGCTGACGGCAGCGGCGGCTTTCGGTCGCGCCGGCTTCCGCGTGCTCTGCGTCGATCCCGCGCCGGCCGTGACCGAACGCGACGCCGATGGCTCCGACCTGCGGTCCACCGCCTTCCTTCAACCCGCGCAGGCCTTTCTCGACCGGGCCGGGGCATGGACGCGGCTCGCGCCGCACGCCACCCCTCTGCAAGTCATGCGCATCGTCGATGCCGGCGGACCGGAGCCCGAGCCCCGCGTGGTGCGGGATTTCGACGCCGCCGACATCTCCGGACGACCGTTCGGATGGAACCTGCCCAACTGGCTCATCCGGCGCGAATTGATCGCGACGCTCGAGGGGCTCGACACGGTCGACTACCGCCCCGGCACGGCCACGCGAAGCCTGTTGGCCAGAACCAGCGCGGCCAAGGTCGGCCTGAGCGACGGTACGTCGGTCGAGGCCCCGCTGGTCGTGGCCGCCGACGGGCGCGCCTCGCCGATGCGCCGCGCCGCGCGGATCGACGTGCGCACCAAGCGTTTCGGCCAGAAGGCCCTGGCCTTCGCCGTCACCCATCCCGAACCGCACGGCAACGTGTCGACGGAGATCCACCGCACCGGCGGCCCGTTCACCCTCGTGCCGCTGCCCGATCACGAGGGCCGGCCCTCCTCGGCCATCGTCTGGATGGAGGACGGGCCCGAGGCGGAGCGGCTCATGGCGCTCGACGGCCCCGATTTCGAGGCGGCGATGACCGCCCGATCCTGCGGCCTCTACGGCCCGCTGACCCTCGCCTCGCGGCGCACGATCTGGCCGATCGTCGCGCAGGAAGCCACGCGACTGACCGGCGAGCGTCTCGCGCTCGTGGCCGAGGCCGCGCACGTCATGCCGCCCATCGGCGCGCAGGGCCTGAACATGAGCCTCAGGGACCTGGCGACCCTGCTCGACCTCGCCGAAACCCACCGCGCCGATCCCGGCACGCCGGCCGTACTCGATGCCTATGCCCGCGCGCGCCGGCCCGACATCGCGCTGCGGGTGGGCGGCATCGCCGCGCTCAACCGGATCAGCCAGATCGCCACACCGGGCCTGCGCGACCTGCGCGCGGTCGGCCTCGGCGCGCTCCACGACCTGCCGCCGGTCCGCCGCGCCCTGATGCAGCTCGGTCTCGGCGCCCGCACCTGACGCCGAAGCGCCCGTCGTCCAGGCTCCGCGCCCGCCCTTCTTCTTGGCATCAATACTCCGGGAGCGCGAGGGCAGCGCCCTCGCACCTCTGGCGCCGGTGACGGCCCTCAGTGGTAGGTCAGCTCGCCCACCACGCTGCGCCACTCGCCCGACGACAGCATCGTGCGATGCGAATACCGGATAGAGTGCAGCGGCCCCTCGATGCTGTCCTGCCAGAACTCGATAAACTCGAAGAGCCGCGGGTGATCGGGGGCGAGATCGTATTCTTGCCAGACGAAAGTATTGAGCACGTTCTGGTAGTCAGGCATCCGGTAGAAGATCTCGGCCGTGGTCAGGCCATACCCCTTCAGCAGCAGTTCGGTCTCGCTCATGGGCATGCGCGATGCTCCTTCATGACGTTTGCATGACCAAAAGCATGCCGGACTTTTCTTCATTTTCAACGAAAACAGTGTGTTAGCCACCATGGGGCGCGGCTGCCAGCGCAACCGGTACGGGCGCCATTGCACCCCATATCGAGGCTCTGATATAGAGACAGCAACAAGATATAGCACAGGCACAGGCGGACTGAATTCGTGAACGATACGCCCGAACCCCCTGAAAACGCGGACGAAAATGGCGGCTCGGGCCGTCCCCTTCCGGCCGGACCCACGGTCTCGATCCTCGAGGAGATGAAGTCCTCCTACCTCGATTACGCGATGAGCGTGATCGTGAGCCGGGCGATCCCCGACCTGCGCGACGGGCTAAAACCCGTGCACCGGCGCATCCTCTACGCGATGCATGAGACCGGCAACACCCACGACAAGGCCTACCGCAAGTCCGCGCGGCCCGTGGGCGACGTCATGGGGAAATACCATCCGCACGGCGACAGCGCGATCTACGACGCGCTCGTTCGGATGGCACAGGATTTCTCGATGTCGCTGCCGCTGCTCGACGGCCAGGGCAACTTCGGCTCGATGGACGGGGACAACCCGGCCGCCATGCGCTACACCGAGGTTCGCATGGACAAGCCGGCCGCCTACATGCTGGCGGACATCGACAAGGAAACCGTCGATTTTCAGGACAACTACGACGGCAAGGACCGCGAACCGTCCGTCCTGCCGGCGCGGTTTCCGAACATGCTGGTCAATGGCGCGGGCGGCATCGCCGTCGGCATGGCCACCAACATCCCGCCGCACAATCTCGGCGAGGTGATCGACGCCACGCTCGCGCTCATCGACGAGCCCGACCTGTCGTCGGAGCAGCTGATCGAGTACGTGCCGGCGCCCGATTTCCCCACGGGCGGCCTGATCCTCGGCCGCTCCGGCGCGCGCAAGGCGTATCTCGAGGGCCGTGGCTCGGTCATCATCCGTTCCAAGACCCGGATCGAGGAGCTGCGCAAAGATCGCTATGCGATCGTCATCGACGAGATCCCCTACCAGGTGAACAAGGCCGCGATGATCGAGAAGATCGCGGAGGCCGCGCGCGACAAGCGGATCGAGGGGATCGCGCATGTGCAGGATGAATCCGACCGCTCCGGCGTGCGCGTCGTCGTCGAGCTCAAGCGTGACGCGACGCCGGACGTGGTGCTGAACCAGCTGTTCCGGTTCACCCCGATGCAGACCTCGTTCGGGTGCAACATGCTGGCGCTGAACGGCGGCAAGCCCGAGCAACTTACGCTGCGCAAGTTCCTGACCTCGTTCATCGACTTCCGTGAGGACGTCGTCGCCCGGCGCACCGCCTACCTTCTGCGCAAAGCGCGCGAGCGCAGCCATATCCTGTGCGGCCTCGCCGTCGCGGTGTCGAACGTCGACGAGATCGTCGCGACGATCCGCGCCTCCGCCGACGCGAGCGAGGCGCGCGAAAAGCTGATGACCCGCCGCTGGCCGGCCCACGAGATCGCCCCGTACATCCGGCTGATCGACGACCCGACGCACACGATCAACGACGACGGCACCTATAACCTCTCCGAGGCGCAGGCCCGCGCGATCCTCGAGCTTCGGCTCCAGCGCCTCACCCAGCTCGGCGTGAAGGAGGTGACCGACGAGCTCGAGGAACTGGCCGGCAAGATCAAGGAATACCTCGAGATCCTCGGCAGCCGCGAGCGCATCATGGGCATTATCTCCGACGAGCTGCGCGAGGTTCGCGATCTCTTTGCCGTGCCGCGCCGCACGGAAATCGCCGACTGGGCCGGCGACATGGACGACGAGGACCTGATCGAGCGCGAAGACATGGTCGTGACGGTCACGCAGTCCGGCTACATCAAGCGCACGCCGCTGTCGGAATTCCGCAGCCAGCGGCGCGGCGGCAAGGGGGTGTCCGGCGGCGGCCTGAAGGAGGACGACGCGGTCACCACGCTTTTCGTGGCGAACACGCACACGCAGCTTCTGTTTTTCACGACAGACGGGATGGTCTACAAGCTCAAGACTTGGCGCCTGCCGGCCGGCGGGCGCACGTCCAAGGGAAAGGCCATCGTCAACATCCTGCCGATCCCGACTGGCGTGTCGATCGCCGCGATCATGCCGGTCGACCGCGAGGAAACGGACTGGGACGACCTGCAGATCGTGTTCGCCACATCCGCCGGCGACGTGCGACGCAACGCCCTGTCGGACTTCACCAACGTCAAGCGCAACGGCAAGATCGCGATGGAACTGAGCGATGGCGTGTTCCTCGTGAACGCGCGCATCGCGTCCGAAAGCGATGACGTGATGCTGGTGACCGATTCCGGCCGGGCGATCCGTTTCCCGACGACGGACGTCCGCGTCTTCAAGGGCCGGAAATCGACCGGCGTGCGCGGCATTCGCCTGCACAACGGCGACCGTGTCGTATCGATGTCGATCATCCGCCACTTCGAGGCGACGCCGGACGAGCGTGCGGCCTATCTCAAGATGCGCCGGGCGGTGGCCGGACTGACCGACGAGACGGCAGAAAGCGACGACGAGGAAGGCAACGCCAACATCACCATCGGGCAGGAACGCTATGCCGCGATGTCGGCGGCCGAGAACCTGATCCTCACGATCACCACCAACGGGTCCGGCAAGCTCAGTTCCAGCCACGACTACCCCGTGCGCGGACGCGGCGGTCAGGGCGTGATGGCGATGGACAAGGCGATGCGGGGCGGAACCGTCGTCGCGTCCTTCCCGGTCGAGATCGACGATCAGATCATGCTCGCGACATCGCGCGGCCAGTCGATCCGCGTGCCGGTCGAGGGAATCTCGTTCCGGTCGCGCAGCGCCGGCGGTGTCCGCGTCTTCAACACCGGCCCCGACGAAGAGGTGGTGAGCGTCGCGTGGATCGCCGATCAGAGTACCGAGGATGATCCTCCGGAACCCGAGGCGTGATCCGAGAGTTGGTCACCCGACGACGATGCAACAACGCAATTGCAGGTACGCAAGAACCTGCCTACCGTTGAAACGTGTGCAGCCGGTCTCGAATAGAACGCGCCGGCAACGCTTTTCGGTTCCGCGCAGGTGGCGCGCCTCTGAAATGATTGGATCATGAGCCGTCATGGACAACTGGGACGATCTTCGTTTTCTCGTGGCGCTGTCGAAAACCGGCACGATGACTGCCGCCGCAAAGCATCTCGGAACCAACACGGCGACGGTGTCTCGCCGGATCGAGCGGCTGTCCGAGCAGCTCGGCACGCCCGCCTTCGTCAAGACGACGGAGGGCTGGAAGCCGTCCGAGGCGGTGATGCACCTCATCGAAATCAGCGAGACCTTCGACGGCACGTTGCAATCGGCGCTGAACTCGCAGGCGGCGCGGATGTCGAACGAGCCGGTCAAGATCAACATCGGGTCGATCCCCGTGGTCACTTCGCAGGTCCTGATCCCCGGCCTGCAGCGTCGAAGCTCGCAGCTTTCCGGAATTTCCCTAACCTTCACGGATCGCGTGTTCCGCGAGGGACTGGGCGAGAATGACGTGGTGGTGATGTATGGCCAGCCCGAGAGCGGTCGCATCGTGACCCGCAAGGCCGGCCACCTTTCCTTCCGGCTCTACCGCAACAGCGATCGGGAACTGGACGACAGTTGGGCCGGCCTGGGCGAAGCGCATGACCAGTATCCGCCGATGCGCATGGGGTTCGATCAATTCGCCGGCCCGCCCAAGGTCCGCGTGGACTCGTTCCTCGCGCTCTACGGCCTGATGCAGAGCACCGGGCTGCCCGGCCCCCTTCCCGATCTACTGGCGGCGCAGGACGTGAACCTCGTGCCCGTCACGCCCGGACGCCCGCCCTTCCTCGCGGATTTCTGGTTGATGTTCCACGAAACACGGCGAAGCGATCCGGCCATGCGCTCCGTGGTGGAGTGGATCACGGCGTGTTTCGAAGACATCACTGCGCTCGAGGCGAGCCGGACCAGTACCGGCTAAACTTCGCGTACGGGATTCCCCCAGTAGGCGAATTTTTGCAAAGTCGTTATTGATCTGTTAACGCTTGCTGTCGCGTGTACGTTGTGAGCAAGCTCTCGAAAAGCGAACAGTGAGCAGCGAAACCAATGACTTCCACACCGATCGTCCAGTGCGTTATCCGGATCGCCCTCGCGGCGTGCCTGGCCTACGCCGTCATCGAAACCATGTCGGCCGGGGCCGGTGTGGCTGATCGCATTCTTCCCTTCGCCGGCGTGTCCATCGCCGCCGCGCTTCTCGCCGGACTGATGTCCGTCGTCGCGATCTGGCTCGCCTTTGGCGTCCGCACGCGGGTCGTGGCTCTGCTCGGCCTGGCCCTTTACACCGGACATCTCGTCGCTCTTCCGGGGTTCACCACGGTCGGCACGGACGAAATCGTCCAATTGGCGGTCGTGGCGGCGCTCGCTCTCCCTCTCATCGTCTTCGGCGGCGGCCGCTACAGCATGGTCCGCGCCGGCTGGCACAACGTTATCTGACGCACCGCGCGTCATCACGGGGCACACCGTAGACTTGCGCGGCCTTCGGGCCGCGCTTTTTTATGCGGTCCCGAATTCGTCCTGCACAATGATTTATCAAGCGGTAGACGTTATGACAAATCATTATTTGCCAAAACTCCTACGCATGCCCGCTTGTGGCCGGTCCGACACGGTGCCAACCGGCGTCACACAGCGCTGCTGCCGGCGTCAAAGCGCGTAGAGATCGCGGAACTTCGTCTCGAGATAGCGCATCAACGGTTCCTCGCTCGGCGCCGCCCCGGTCGCGGCCTCGATGGTCTCGCGCGGTTCTCGCAGCCCGCCGTGACGCTGGACAGTGTCGCGCAGCCATCCTGTCGCTCCGCTCAGGTCTCCGGCGGCCAGCGCCGCGTCGAGATCCGGCAGAGCCGCGCGCATCGCGTCATGCAGGCACCCGGCATAGACGTTGCCGAGCGTGTAGGTCGGAAAATAGCCGAAGAGGCCGACCGACCAATGCACGTCCTGCAGCACCCCGTTCGACGGCCGGTCCACAGGGTAGCCGAAATCCGCCTCGAACCGCGCGTTCCACGCCTCCTCGAGATCTGCGACCTCCAGGTCACGCGTTACCAGCGCGCGCTCGAGATCGTAGCGCAGCAACACGTGAAGGTTGTACTGCAGCTCGTCGGCCTCCGTGCGGATGAACCCCGCATGCACGCGGTTCACGGTCCGGTAGAACGCCTCCGCGTCGGCCGGGCCGAGGTCGCCAAAGCGCTCCCGCATCTGACCGAACAGCCACGAGGTGAAGGCGCGCGAGCGGCCGAGCTGGTTCTCGTAGATCCGGCTCTGGCTCTCGTGCACGCCCATCGACACCCCTGCGCCCAGCGGCGTCAGCAGATAGTTGGGATCGATACCCTGCTCGTAGGACGCATGGCCGACTTCGTGGATTGTCGAGTAGAGGCAATTGAACGGATCCGTGGGGCTGGTGCGCGTGGTGATGCGCACGTCGTTGCCCGACCCCGATGAGAACGGGTGCACCGCCTTGTCGATGCGCCCGCGCGCCATGTCGTAGCCGAACGTCTTGGCCACCTCGCGGGTCAGGCGCATCTGCTCGCTCTCGTCGAACGTGCCCGACAACGCCGGCGGCGCATCAGCCCCGCGCACCGCGTCGATCAGCGCGACGAGCCGCGGGTGCAGCGCATCGAACATCGCCGACAGCTGTGCCGCACTGGCACCCGGCTCATAGTCTTGCAGGAGCGCATCGTAGACATCGCCCTCCTGCGCCAGCGCCGCGCCCTCCTCGCGCTTGAGTGCCAGCACCTGCCCGAGCGTCGGCGCGAAGGCGGCGAAGTCGTCCTTGGCGCGCGCCTCGGCCCACACGCCCTGCGACACGCTCGTCACGCGCGCGATCTCGGCAGCCAGCCGGGCCGGCACCTTGACCGCGCGGTCGTGCGCGCGCCGCGCATGCCGCACCGTCGCCGCCGCGACGGGCGTCAGCGCCTCGGGCGCAGCCTCCAGCGCCGCCAGCCATTCGGACAGCCGGGGATCGGCGCGGCGGGCGTGCAGGATGCCCTCCATCGCCGCCATCTCCTCGCCGCGCTGTGCCGCGGCGCCCCGCGGCATCACCGTTTCCTGGTCCCAGGACAGCCGGCCCGCGACCTGCGCGATCGCGGCGGTTTCGCGTTCGTGGGCGGCCAGCGCCTCGAAAGCGTCGGTCATGCGGCACCTCTGACAGAGCGGAAGACGGGATAGCGCGCGGCAAAGCGGGCCCGCAGGATCAGCACCCAGAGCGCGACCGCGCCCAGTTGGTGAATGATCGCGATCTGCCACGGCGCGGCATAGAGGACCGTGACAACGCCGAGGACCATCTGCACCAGCAGCATGGCCATGACCGCGTTGAAGCGGAACCGCGTATCGCCGTGCGGCGAGCGGCGCGCGCGCCACCAGACGACCGCCCCGAAGACAAAGAGAAGGTAGCCCGTCACCCGGTGGATGAATTGCACGAGGCCCGCATTCTCGAAGAAGTTCCGCCAGGCCGGCTCGAGGTCGAAGGCCATCGGCGGCAGCACGTAGCCCGACATCAGCGGCCAGTCGGTATAGCTGCGACCGGCGTCGATCCCCGCCACCAGCGCGCCGATCAGGATCTGCAGGAAGGCGAGATGCATCAGGCCGGTGCCGAGCGAGAACAGCCGCGCCTCTCGCGCACGGCGCGCCTGCATCAACTCCCGCTCCTCCCGCGAGAGCTGGAAGACGAACCACGCGATCAGCCCGAGGATGACGAAGGCAAGGCCCAGATGCGTGGCCAGCCGGTAGCTCGCCACGTCGATCATCTCGCCGCTCAGGCCGGAGGCCACCATCCACCAGCCGATCGCCCCCTGCAGCCCGCCGAGCGCACCGAGCGACAGCAGCCGGAAGGTCCAGCCCGGCGGGATCTTCCGCATCGCGAGAAAGACAAGGAAACCTGCGGCCCAGACGAGCCCGATGACCCGGCCGAGCTGGCGGTGACCCCATTCCCACCAGTAGATCGTCTTGAAGTCGGCGAGGCTCATGCCCGAGTTGACCAGCCGGTATTCCGGGATCGCCCGGTACTTCTCGAACTCCGTCTCCCAGGCCGCCGCACTCATCGGCGGCAGCGCACCGGTCAACGGACGCCATTCGGTGATCGACAGCCCGCTGTCGGTCAGCCGGGTCAGCCCGCCCACTGCGATCATCACGGTCACCAGCGCGAACAGCACCAGGAGCCAGGTCCGCACGGCGCCTCGTGCGCCGCGCCGGCCCGCGTCGATCATGCCGCCGGTCGGCGTCTCGGACCGCGGCCCGATCCCCTCCGACACGTCTTCGAAAAGCTTGCGATTGCCCGCCGGTTTCCGCGCCATCCGTCGCTCCTGTGGTCTCGCGCGACACTATGCGCGGCGCCGGAGGCCTTCAAGCCGGCGGCCGCGCCTCAGCGCTGACGCCCGGCCCACCGGACCATCTGCCGCAGGATGCCATGCAGGATCTGCGCGTCCGACCGGGTGAGCGGCATCCGGCTCCAGAGATTGCGCAGGTTGCGCTTCATGCTCTCGGCCTTCTCCTCGGGAAAGAAGAACCCCGCCTCGTCGAGCCGCGTCTCGTAGTGCCGGGCGAGCGCCTCGACCTCCGCCTGGCTGGCCCACGCCGTCCCGGCGAGCTCGACCCGCTCGGCGGCCATCTCGGTCGTCGCGCGGCGCCACTCGTAGCCCATGAGCAGCACGCACTGCGCGAGGTTCAGCGACGGGTAGTCCGGATTGACCGGCACCGACACGACGGCGTTCGCCCGCGCGATGTCGGCGTTCTCGAGCCCGGCGCGCTCGGGCCCGAAGAGAACGCCCACGCGCGCGCCGGACGCGATGCGCGCGCGCGCCTCGCGCATCGCCGCCTCGGGCGACAGGACCGGGATCGTCATGCCGCGCGGCCGTGCGGTGGTGGCCAGCACCCAGTGGCAGGAGGCCACGGCCGCCGCGGTATCCTCCGCCACTTGCGCGCGGTCGAGCACCCGGCCCGCACCGCTCGCCATCGCCCGCGCGGCCGGGTTCGGCCAGCCGTCGCGCGGCGCCACGAGTTGCATGTCCTCGAGGCCGAAATTCAGCATCGCGCGCGCGGCGGCGCCGATGTTCTCGCCCATCTGCGGGCGCACCAGCACCATGCGCGGCTGCCCCGGTCGGTCCGTCATCGGTTTCCCTCGCTCGGATCGCCGCCGCTCTAGGCGCTCGCGCCGCCGTAGGCAATGGCCGGCGGCGCGCGGGCGTGCCGCCCCGCCCCGGACAGGGCGCCCGGCCAGCTCTTCATCTTGCCGAAAACCCCGGGGAGCGCGAGGGGCAGCGCCCCTCGCACGGCGGGTTGGGCGCGCGCGAAGGGTCCTCGAGTGCGCGCACGCGGCGCGTGTGGCAGTCGGCCCGGACGGTGGCGTTGCGTCCGCTTTCCAATCCCGGCCACCTTCGCTATCACCGCGCAAACGTCCTCCGGAGCGCATGAATGGCCGATACAGAAGAGCCGCAGATCTACCTTCTGACCCCCCCGAACCTCGATCTCGGCACGTTTCCGGACCGCCTCGCCCGACTTCTCGACGCCGAACCGGTGGCGTGCCTGCGCCTCGCCCTGGCCACCCGGGACGAGGATACGATCCTGCGCGCCGCCGACGCCATCCGCGACGTGGCCCATGCCCGCGACGTGGCGCTGGTGATCGACACCCATGTGGTGCTGGCCGAGCGGCTCGGGCTCGACGGCGTGCATCTGGGCGATGGCGTGCGATCCGTGCGTGCGGCCCGCAAGGCGCTCGGCGCGGACGCCATCGTCGGCGCCTTCTGCGGGGCCTCGCGCCATGACGGCATGAACGCGGGCGAGGCCGGCGCCGACTACGTCAGCTTTGGCCCGGTCAGCGCCGGCGCGCTCGGCGACGGCACCGCGGCAGAGACCGACCTCTTCCGCTGGTGGAGCGAGATGATCGAGCTGCCCGTCGTTGCCGAGGGCGGTCTCGATGCGCACGCGGTGCACGAGCTTGCCCCGCTGACCGATTTCTTCGCCTTCGGAGAAGAGATCTGGGCCGCCGACGACCCCGTCGCGGCTCTGCGCGCTCTGCGCGCGACCATGACCTGAGCCGGCAGAGCCGACTGTGGAACAGCCAGCGCGTCGGCGGTGGCCTGCGCAATCGGGCCAGCTGTCAGGTTGTCGTCGGGCGATGACCGTCGCGCACCGCCGCCTCGAGCAGGTGCGCCAGCGTCTTGCGGTTGGGCGCGGCGTCGACCGAAACGGGCGGGTGAAAGACCACCTCGACGACCCCGTGCCCGGGCGCGGCCAGCATGGCCAGCAGGTGCGCCCCGAACGCCATCTCGCCCCACCACCCGTAAAAGTCCGCGCGTCTGTCCGCCGGCGCGAAATAGCTGACACTCACCGGCTGGATCCGCGCGGCATGGCGCAGCGCGTCGGAAAAGAACGCCTGGAACAGCGTCGTCTTGAACGGCAGCACGCGCTGTCCGTCGCTCGACGTGCCCTCGGGAAAGAACAGCAGCCGCTCGCCCCGGGCGAGCCGCGCCTCGAGTGCCGCGGCCTGCTGCGCCGCATCGCGCGGGTCCCTGCGGATGAACATCGTGCCGGTCGCCCGCGCAAGCCATCCGATACCCGGCCAGCCCGCGACCTCGGCTTTCGACACGAAGACGAGCGTCGCCCGCGCGTTCAGAACGAAGATGTCGAGCCAGGACGCGTGGTTGGCAACCATCGCGCCGATGCCCCGCATAGGCGCGCCGCGTTGCAGGACGCGCAGACCGAGGATCCAAAGCGCGCCGCGGCAGACGGCGCGGGTGATGTGCGGCGTCGCCGGCCGGCGGGGGCCGCAGAGCGGCGCCTCGATCAGGCGAACGGCCAACAGGATCGCAAGCCCGCCGAAAACGAGCGTGCCCATCGCCGTGCCGCGCAGGGCCACGCGCAGCCAGCCGCGGATGTCCGGCCGCTCCAGCGCCGGCTCCCGCGTGCCGCGCCAGGTGCTCACGTGGCGGGGCGGGCGTAGATCCCGCGCGCGCGGGCCGATAGCCGGGCCGTGTCCATGATCAGGCAGACATCGACGGTGTTGAACGCATGGTCGATGAAGGCGCCCTCGCCCACCACGCCCCCGAGCCGCAGGTAGCCCTTGATCAGCGCCGGCGTCTCGAGCACCGCGCGGTGGCGGTCGGTCTCGTCCGCCGGCAGGAGGTCCATCGGCTGGAAGGCGCGGCTGCGTACGCGCAGCTCGGGCGGCGCAAGATGCCGGTGATGCAGATTCGACAGCGGATGCGCCAGCGCCGCGGGATCGGTCCCGTGAAAGCTCGCTACTCCGAACAGGATCTCGCTGCCGTGGCGGGTCACGTAGTCGGCCAACGCCTGCCACATCACCATCATGCCCGATCCGCCGCGATAGTCCCGGTGCAGGCAGGACCGCCCCAGCTCGAGCAGCCGGCGCCCCGACGCGCGCAGCGGCGCGAGATCGTATTCGGCATCCCCGTAGAAGCCCCCCGCCGCATGCGCCTGATCGTCGCGCAGAAGCCGGTAGACCCCGACGACCGCGCCATCCCGGGCGTCGTCGGTCAGCAGGAGATGATCGGCGACGCCGTCCCACGCGTCGGTCTCGTGCCGCGCCACATGATCGACGCCTGCGCCGTCGCCCCCGAGCTCGGCCACGAAAACCTCGTAACGCAGGGCCTGGGCCGCGCGCAGATCCGCTTCGCTCTCGGCCAGACGGACGGCAAGAGAGGGCAACTGGGTCGCTGTCATCGCTCCTCGGCAGATCAGGGCGGATCGGTGCGGGCTCGTCGCGCGGACGGGACCCACGCGCTTTCCGGTGCTTAGGCAAGCCACGCGCCTTTTGCAAATCCGGCGCGGTCGGATCCGTTAACCCTTGCGTAACGACGTGGCTCTAGCGTCTACTCGAACACGGGAACGAGGACGATGCGCGCACCATCTATCACGACCTTGCCTTCCTCGCGGAAGTTCACGGTGATCCGGCCGCCGATGTTGGACTGCACCTGGCCCGTGCCCCATTCCGGGTGGTCCGGGTGCTGCACCAGCATGCCGGGCTCTAGCATGGCGTTCAGTTCATCCATACGCGCTCCCTCCGTTTCCCGACGAAGCGGTCGTCGGGGGCCAGATGCCGGAACCTAGCTCCGAGCTTGCCCGGTTGGTAGGGTCGCGGATCTGCCACGACCTGATTTCGCCCATCGGGGCGATCTCGAACGGGCTCGAGTTGCTGTCGATGGTCGCGCCGCCCGGCACCGAACCCGAAGAACTCGCATTGATCGAGCATTCCGCCCGTGCCGCCGCCGCGCGGATCCGGCTCTTCCGGCTCGCGTTCGGCGCGACGCGCCAGGCCGGGAAGGTCGCGGCGGACGAGCTGCGCGCGATCCTGGCGGACGTGACCGCCGACAGCCGGCTCGACGTGGCGCTTCGGGCCAGTGGTGACGTGCCGCGCGTCGAGGCGCAGTTCTGCTGCCTCGCCATCCTGTGTTTCGAAACCGCGCTGCCGCGCGGCGGCCTGCTCACGGCGGACTGGAACGACGCCCGGTGGCGGATCGCTTCGACCGCCGAACCGCGCCACGCGGACAGTGACCTTTGGCGTCTTCTCACCTCCGGCGATCCGGTGCCCGATGTCACGCCGGCGCAGGTACAGTTCCGTATCCTGGCCGACTGCGCGCACGCCGAGGGCCGCCCGGTGCAGATAGACGATGACGCGGACGCCCTCGTGATGACGATCTGACGCCGCGAGGCTATCCGCCGCGTCAGGGTCGGACGGTGCCGTCGCCCTCCACGATATACTTGAAACTGGTGAGCTGTTCGGCCCCCACCGGTCCCCGCGCATGCAGCTTGCCCGTGGCGATGCCGATCTCGGCCCCCATCCCGAATTCCGCGCCGTCCGCGAACTGTGTCGACGCGTTGCGCATCAGGATCGCGCTGTCGAGTTCGGTGAAGAAGCGGTCGGCCGCGGCGTTGTCCTCGGTAACGATGCAGTCGGTGTGCCCCGAGCCGTACTGGCGAACGTGCGCGATCGCGGCATCGAGATCGTCGACCACGCGTGCGGCGATGATGCTGTCGAGGTATTCGCGCCCCCAATCATCCGCCTCGGCGGCGGTGACGCCTGCGATGGCCTGAAGATCCCGGTCGCCGCGCACCTCGACCCCGGCGTCGATCAGCGCGCGCACGACGCCCTGCCCGATGGTGTCGAGCGCATCGCGGTGGATCAGCAGGCACTCGGCGGCGCCGCAGATCCCGGTGCGGCGGGTCTTGGCGTTCAACACGACGTCGAGCGCCTTGACCGGATCTGCCGCGGCATCGAGGTAGACGTGCACGATCCCCTCGAGATGCGCAAAGACCGGAACCCGCGCTTCCTGCTGGACGAGCCCGACAAGGCCCTTGCCGCCGCGCGGTACGATCACGTCGATGAATTCTGTCATCTTGAGCATCTCCGACACCGCGGCCCGGTCCCGCGTCGGCACGAGCTGGATCGCGTCCTCGGGCAGGCCGGCCTCCGCCAGGCCCGCGACGAGGCAGGCATGAATGGCCGAGGATGTGTGAAAGCTCTCCGATCCGCCGCGCAGGATGACCGCGTTTCCCGACTTGAGGCACAGCGCCCCGGCATCGGCGGTGACGTTCGGGCGGCTCTCGTAGATCACGCCGATCACGCCGATCGGCGTCCGCACCCGACGGATCCGCAGCCCCGATGGTTGCTCCCATTCGGCGCAGGTGGCCCCGACCGGATCCTCCTGCGCGGCGACTGCGCGCAGGCTCGCGGCGATGCCCGCGATCCTGTCAGCGTCGAGCCGGAGGCGGTCGAGCATGGCCGGAGAAAGGCCCTTGTCAGTGCCGAAGGCGACGTCCCGTTCGTTGGCCTCCTGCACTTCTGCGACCTGCGCCTCGAGCCTGTCGGCCGCCGCTTCGAGCGCGCGGCGCTTGGCCTCGGCCGGCGCGGTGGCAAGGCGTTCCGATGCGGCCCGCGCGCGGCGACCAATTTCATGCATCACCGAAGGAATGTCACTCAAATCGTTCATCTGAAACGCTTTCCTTTCAGGGTCGCACAGAACATGCGGAGCATCGGGACGACAGGGTCCGCACTAGACCGCCATGTCGTCGCGATGTATTAACACGGCGCGGCCGGGATAGCCCAGAACCTCTTCGATCTCGTCAGAGCGTCGGCCGGCGATGGCACGCGCTTCGTCGGAGGTGTAGCGGACCAGGCCCTGGCCGAGCGCCCGGCCCGTCACGTCCCGGATCGCCACCGGATCCCCGCGGCCGAAGCGCCCGTCGACACCGACGAGCCCCGCCGGCAGGAGTGACTTGCCCGATCCGAGCGCACTGGCCGCGCCCGCGTCGACGGCCAGCGTGCCGCGCGGCTTCATCGCGGAGATCCAGCGCTTGCGCGCCGCCTGCGGGTCGAGCCCCGGCGTGAACCACGTGGCCGGGGCGCCGTCTTCGAGCGCAGCCAAGGGGTTGAGGCGCGATCCTTCGGTGATCGCCATGGCACAGCCCGCGGAGGTCGCGGTTTTGGCGGCCATCAGCTTGGTCTTCATGCCGCCTTTCGACAGGCCGGAGCCCGCGTCGCCGGCCATCGCCTCGATCTCCGGCGTGATCTCCGCGATATGGTCGTAGCGACGCGCCGCCGGGTCCGCCACGGGGTTTGCGGAGTAAAAGCCGTCGACGTCGGACAGCAGCACGAGCTGATCGGCACCCACCGTGACCGCCACCTGGGCCGCTAGCCTGTCGTTATCACCGTAGCGAATCTCGTCCGTCGCAACGGTGTCGTTCTCGTTGACGATCGGCACGACGCCAAGCGACAGGAGCGTGCCGAGCGTCGCGCGAGAGTTGAGGTAGCGGCGACGGTCCGCGCTGTCCTCAAGCGTCACGAGAACCTGCGCGGTGGTTATGCCGTGCGGGGCAAGGTGCTCCTCCCACGCACGCGCGAGCCGGATCTGGCCGACCGCCGCGGCGGCCTGACTCTGTTCGAGCGGCAGGTCGCTCGCTCCGAGGCCCAGAACGCCCCGCCCGAGGGCGATCGAGCCGGAGGAGACGAGCACCACGTCGGTGCCCCGCGCCCGCAGCCGCGCCACATCCGCCGCCATCGACGCGAGCCAATCCGCGCGCAGCGCTCCGCTGGACCGGTCCACAAGCAAGGCGGAGCCGATCTTGACAACCAGACGCGCGGCGTCGCTCAGGGCTGCCACGGCGTATCCTCGTCCGCGCCGTCCGCCTCGGCGCGACGCCGAAGCCGGGTTTCGTCGATCAGGTCGCGCAGGGTGCGCAAGACGTCCGTCAGGCCTTCGCCGGACACGCCCGACATCAAGTGGACCGGTCCGGCCACCGCCTCGAGCTCCTCCTTGAGGAACGCGCGCTCCTCGTCGTCGAGGGCATCGATCTTGTTGAGCACCGTGACCCGCGGCTTGTCCGAAAGCCCTTCGCCATAGGCCTCGATCTCTTGCAGGATCGTGCGGTGATCCTCGAGCAATGTGCCGGACGTGCCGTCGACGAGGTGCAGCAGCGCCGCGCACCGCTCCACGTGACCGAGAAAGAGATCGCCCAGCCCACGGCCCTCCGAGGCGCCTTCGATCAGACCGGGAATGTCGGCGACAACGAACTCGACGTCGTCCACCCCGACAACGCCCAGATTGGGATGCAGCGTGGTGAACGGATAGTCGGCGACCTTGGGCCGCGCGTTGGAGGTGGCCGCCAGAAAGGTGGATTTGCCCGCGTTCGGCAGGCCCAGGAGCCCGACATCGGCGATGAGCTTGAGCCGGAGCCAGATCGTGCGCTCGACGCCGGGCTGACCGGGATTCGCCCGTCGCGGGGCCTGGTTCGTCGACGACTTGAAGCGCAGGTTGCCCCATCCGCCGTTGCCGCCCTGAGCGAGGCACACGCGTTCGCCCAATGTCGACAGGTCGGCGATCAGCGTCTCGCCGTCCTCCTCGAGGATCTCGGTCCCCACGGGCACGCGCAGAACGATGTCGTCACCGGTAGCGCCGGTCTTTTGCGACCCCATCCCGTGCTGGCCGGAGCGCGCAAAGAAATGCTGCTGGTAGCGAAAGTCGATGAGGGTGTTCAGCCCGTCGACCGCTTCGGCCCACACCGACCCGCCATTGCCGCCGTCGCCGCCGTCGGGTCCGCCGTACTCGATGTACTTCTCGCGCCGGAACGACACGGAGCCGGCTCCGCCGCCGCCGGATCGGATGTAGACCTTGGCAAGGTCGAGGAATTTCATCGCATGCGTCCCGGATCAGATGGTGCCCCGCCGATAGTGCGGAACGGGCGGCGGCTCAAGCGTCGGTCTCTGCCTGTCCGCGCGCAGTGGCCGCAAACGGACCGGTCCGATCTGCAGATCCGCTCTCAGCCGAGGCGCTTTAAGTACGTCCATGTCGGCACGGTTGTGCCACGCGCTACGGACATCGCCTCGGCATCGCCGACATATTCGAAGCCCGCGTTCAGAAGAACCCGCGCGGACGCCGGGTTGTCCTGAAAGACGGAGCCGAAGATCGTGCGGTTGCCGAGCGGGTTGGCCTTGACCAGCGCCGCGACGGCATCGGACGCAAGACCCGTGTTCCACGCCTCCGGCGCGACCCAGTATCCGATGGCGGACTGGTCATCGCCCATGTCCTCGAGCGACACGACCCCGGCCAGCGGTGCGCCCCCGAACCGGCGGGCATCGAGCGCCCACACGTCTTCGGTTCGATCGGGCGCATGCGCGCGCGCGTAAAACGTTTCTCCCGCGCCGGGCGGCAGCGGGTGCGGGATCGAGGTGGTCATGCACGCCACCCGGCAATCGCCGGCAAAGCGAGTGATCCACGCGATGTCGGTTTCGGCCAGCGGGCGCAGGTCGAGCTTGTCTCCCGCGATCCAGCGATCGAAGCGCACATCATCGAGGCTCATACTCGAATCCTCCCACATTTCGTGTCTGACCCGACATTTCGTCGTCCGCGCATCTAACTGTCCGAGATGACAGTCGCGTGGCACGCCGACGCTCCCCCTCCGAAAAAGCGAAGGGCCGGCGATTACCGGCCCTTGCGTGTCTCAAATCGCGTCGGTCCGGTTATTCTGCGGCATCCGTCACGGGCAGTACCGAAATGAAGGTGCGTCCCTTGAGGCCCTTGTGGAACGTCACCGAGCCTTCTTCGGTCGCGAAGATGGTGTGATCCTTGCCCATGCCGACGCCCTGGCCCGGCCAGAACCGCGTGCCGCGCTGGCGGACGATGATGTTGCCCGGAATGGCCGACTGACCACCGTAGAGCTTCACGCCCAGCCGGCGGCCGGCGGAGTCGCGTCCGTTGCGAGAGGAACCGCCTGCTTTCTTGTGTGCCATCGGTCGTGTCTCCTGTTACTTCTGAAGGTCGGCCGCCTGCGCGACCCAGCCTTCTTTTTCCGCCTTGTTGCGGATCGAGTCGTCGAGCGCCTCGAGATCCGCATCGGTCCATGCCGCGATCTGCGCAAAGGTCGTGATGCCGGCCTCGTGCAGCTTCTTTTCGAGCGCCGGGCCGACGCCCGACAGCTTCTTGAGATCGTCCGCGGCGCCCTCGGCCACACCGGACTCGGCGGTGCGCTTGGCGGGGGCTTCGTCTTCGGCGACGCGCGCCTTCATGTCGGACTGCTCGTCGCGGTTCGTGGTGTGCACCGAAACGCCGAGCCCTGCGGTGCCCGCGGCGCCCGATCCGATCGCGGCCTTCACGCCAGTCTTGTCACCGCCCGACGCCAGGATGTCGGTCACCCGGATCGTCGTCAGTTGCTGGCGGTGGCCCTTCGTGCGCTTCGAGCTGTGCTTGCGCCGGCGTTTCACGAAGTGGATGACCTTGTCACCCTTAACCTGTGCGACCACTTCGGCCTGCACAGCGGCGCCGGCCACGAAAGGCGCGCCAACGGTCATCTCGTCGCCGCCCAGCATCAGGACGTCGTTGAACTGGATCGTCTCTCCGGCATCGGCGGCCAGCTTCTCAACCCGGAGCGTGTCGCCCGAGCGAACCGTGTACTGCTTGCCGCCGGTTTTCATCACCGCGAACATGGCGTGTCGTCCTTGTCGTCTCCCGCGTCCTGCGGCCCCCGGGTTCGGGTGTTTCGGGGCTCGGCCCCGCCTTCGGACAGCGCGCCCCCGTGGGGCGAATGTTTGTGTCAAACGAGACAGGGGCGCGTTGCGTCACGCACCCCCTGTCCACGAGTGCGCGTGTATGCGCAGACCCGGGGCTGCTGTCAAGCGGCGATCGCGCCTCAGAGCTCGGTTCCGGCCATCTGCCGCGCCGCCGCGAGGCCCATGGCGTAGGACAGGTCGTTGTACATGTCGTTGAAGCCTGCGAACAGCGCCCGGTTGAGCGCCCGGCCATCTTCGGATTCACCGAAATCGACGTAGGTTTCAAGCGTGTCACCCGACAGCGGCTCGTAGGCGAGGAGCAGGTAGGCATAGAGCCATTCCTCGGTGTCGGCGCGGGTCTCGCCCTCCTGCGCCCAGACATCGCGCAGGATCTCGTCTTCGGACATCTCGAGCGCGCCGCCGTCGACGAGACCCTCGTAGAACGCGAGGCTCGCGTTGAGCGCACCGGTCACGTTCTGCTCCACGAGATCCCCAGCCGCAACGAACCGGTCGATTTGCTCCAGCCGGTCGCCGCCCTCCTCGGCGCGGGCGCGGTAGGCCTCGCGGGCCGCCTCTTCGGCTTCGGGCGCGACCATGGCCTCGCGCGCCTCGATCTCCAGTTCGACGATGCGATCGCCCGGCGCCTCGTTGAAGAACGACACCAGCGGCCCGAGATCGCGGTCGCCGAGGCTCTCGGCAAAGCCCGCGCGCATGCTCTCTTCCATCCGGTCGGTGTCGTAGATCCGCCCGGCCACGCTCGCCCAGTCGCTCCCCGAACCGGCAAAGCCCATGTCGGCGCCCATCGTTTCGGCGTAGTTGAGCCCCTCCTCGCGCATGATCTCGATCACGCGCGGGATCCCCAGCGCCGCAAGAAGATCATCGACCGGGGCCGCATGGGCTGCCGGCGCGGCGAACAGGATGGGCGCGGCAACGGCCACGGCGATAGCGGAGCGAATGAACATGGCGGGGCGTCTCCGGATCAGGGTGTTGGCCGAGAAGTAGACCCCGTGCCGCACGGCAACAAGCACCGGCAACGGAATCCGGGGCTTGCGATGCGACGCCGCCGCGCAAGATTTCGCGATTTCGCGGGTTGCGCGCCCCTGCCGGCCACGTTACATCCCCGCCGCACGACGACCCCCGCGGAGAGGTGCCGGAGTGGTCGAACGGGGCGGTCTCGAAAACCGTTGACCCTTCACGGGGTCCCAGGGTTCGAATCCCTGTCTCTCCGCCAAACCTGCCTTCACGCGCCAAGGCGTTGTCCTCCACGAGGAAGCAAGGCGGCGTTGCGCGGCTCCCAAAACGAACCAGCAACACACGCAAACCGATCGTGGCGATGGGCTTCGTTCGAGCGTACGCGATGTCACGCACGGCCTTATCGGGTGAGGCGAGGTGTGACAGGCCGGGTCGGTCAGCTGCGTGGCAGGTCGGCAAGTTTCTGTTTTCTTACAGTCCCTCTGAAAGCGAGCGCACGGCGACGCCGAAGCGAAAGAGGCCGGGCAACTTGACAGGGGCCCGGAGCATTGCGGGCGGCGGTGGCGCTGCGCTGCGCGCTCGATGCCCGGGTTCGCGGACTCAGCGTTGTCGTCTAACCCAGCGGCGTTTTCCGCCCCGCCGACCTCAGTCCTTCAGCCGCGACGGGGGCTCTTGGACGGGTCATTCCGCGGGCGCGGGCGCTGGGAGCGCCCGGCGGATCCGCGCGAAATGAAACAAAACGTTGACATTGGTGCAGTCCGCGCCGGACGCTTGGGACACTCCGTGCGGGGTCCGGCCCCGCCAAACGAAAAGAGCATGCGCCGGCAGAGATGCCGAGCGTCGCTCAAGGCTGGGAGACATGATCATGACACATCGCAAGACCCTCGCGGCGAGCATCCTCGCGCTTGCGGCCGCGACGAACGCGGCGAGCGCGGACACGTGGCGCTACGCCTTCGAAGAGGCGATGGACGAGGTGCAGGGCATCTTTGCCCAGAAGTTCAAGGAAGAGGTCGAGGCCAATTCCGACCACACCGTGCAACTCTTTCCGTTCGGCACGCTCGGGGAATCCGCCGACATCATGGAGCAGGCCCAATCGGGCATCCTGCAGTTCGTCGACCAGTCACCGGGCTTTACCGGCGCGCTGATCCCCGAGGCACAGGTTTTCTTCGTGCCCTACCTGCTGCCGCAGGACGAGGAACAGCTGGCGACCTTCTTCGAGGAGTCCGAGGCGATCAACGAGATGTTCCCGCCGCTCTACGAGGAACAGGGGCTCAAGCTGCTGACCATGTTCCCCGAGGGCGAGGTCATGATGACCACGCAGGAGCCGGTCACGTCGCCTGAAGACCTCAACGAGGTGAAGTTCCGCGTGATGACCAACCCGCTTCTCGTCGAGAGCTACCAGGCCTTCGGCGCGACACCGACGCCGCTGCCGTGGGGCGAAGTGTATGGCGGCCTGCAGACCGGCATCATCCAGGGCCAGGAAAACCCGGCCTTCTTCATCGAGTCGACGAAGATGTACGAGGTGACCGAGCACATCACGCGCACCGGCCACAACAACTTCACCACCGCTGTCATGGCCAATCTGGACTTCTTCGAGGGTCTTCCCGAGGAAGAGCAGACAATGATCCAGGACGCGATCGACGTCGCCTTCGATCACATCATCGACTACCAGGAAGGCCTGACCGAGGAGTCGCTGGAGAAGATCAAGGAAGCCAAGCCCTCGATCACCATCACCACGCTGAGCGAAGAAGAGCGCCAGCCCTTCATGGAAACCGCCGACGAGGTGGAACAGGAGTTCCTCGAGATCGGCGGCGACCAGGCCGAGGCGATCCTCGAGCAGATGAAGGAAGACCTCGAGGCCGTGGCCTCCTCGTCGGGCAGCTGACCGACATGAAGGGACGTCCGGGCCGCGGTGACCGCGGCCCGGCGCTCCGCATCTTCGGCCCCTCCCCCGAAAAAAAAAGGACGTCAGCCATGTCAGCGGACGACGACCGTCGCGCCGAGCGTGACCCTCACATGATGGCCGAGGTGCAGGTGCCGGCGGCCGATGACGACATCGACGATTCCCGGTACGTTTCGGGCCTTCCGGGCATCCTCGGTGTCGTCGATGTCGCCATCGCCCGGATCGAGGCGATCCTGCTCGCGATCGGCGTTCTGCTGATGGCTTTGAACACCATCGCCAACGTTGTCGGGAGATACGTCTTCGGCAACTCGCTCTATTTCTCGGAGGAGCTGAATCAGGCGCTGATCATCCTGATCACGTTCGCAGGCATCTCCTACGCCGCGCGGCACGGCCGGCACATCCGCATGTCGGCGATCTTCGACGCCATGCCGCCGCCGGCGCGCAAGCCCCTGATGATCCTGATCGCGGTGGTGACCGCAGCGGCGATGTTCCTGCTGACCTGGTATTCGATCGAGTACGTCCAGACCCAGGCGTCGCGCGGGCGGCTCCTGCCGGCGATGCAGATCCCGGTCTGGTGGATCATCGTCTGGGCGCCGCTCGGGTTCTTCCTGACCGGGCTGCAATACACGCTGACCGCGATCAAGAACGTGGTGCACGAAAATATCTGGCTCTCCACCTCGACGATGGAAGGCTACGACGACACCCGCGAAGAGGAGGTCTGAGCCATGAGCATCGCGATCTTCGGGACCATGATCCTGTTGCTTCTGCTGGGCTTCCCGATGATGATTCCGCTGATCGCGGGCTCGCTCATCGGGTTCGTCACGCTTTTCGGCGGGCTGGGCCAGCTTGACACGATGGTGCAGCAGATCCTCGCCGGCATCCGCCCTGCGAGCCTGATCGCCGTGCCGATGTTCATCTTCGCCGCCGACATCATGACGCGCGGACAATCCGCCGGACGGCTCATCGACCTCGTGATGGCCTTCGTCGGGCACCTCAAGGGCGGTCTCGCGGTGTCGACGGCGACGGCCTGCACGCTGTTCGGGGCGGTCTCGGGGTCCACCCAGGCAACGGTGGTGGCGGTCGGCGGACCGCTGCGCCCGAGAATGCTGAAGGCGGGCTACAAGGACAACTTCGTGCTCGCGCTGATCGTCAACTCCTCGGACATCGCGTTCCTGATCCCGCCCTCGATCGGCATGATCATCTACGGCGTCGTCTCCGGCACGTCGATCTCGGAGCTGTTCATCGCCGGCATCGGGCCGGGGATCCTGATCCTGATCATGTTCTCGATATACTCCTACATCTACGCGCAGCGTCACAACGTGCCGGTCGAGGCGAAGTCGAGTTGGGGCGAGCGCGGCAGCGCGATGCGCCGGGCGCTCTGGCCGCTGGGTTTTCCGGTCATCATCGTCGGCGGCATCTACGGCGGCATCTTCTCTCCGACCGAGGCCGCGGCGGCCTGCGTTCTCTACGCGCTCCTCCTCGAGATGGTCGTGTTCCGCGAGATGACCGTGAGCCAGCTCTACGCGACCGCGAAATCCACCGGGCTGATCACCGCGGTGGTCTTCATCCTCGTGGGCGCGGGCGCCGCGTTTTCCTATGTCATCAGCTTCGCGCAGATCCCGCAGCAGGTGCTGGGCGCGATCGGCATCGACGACATGGGCCCCTATGCGATCCTGTTCACGATCTCGATCGCGTTCTTCGTGGGCTGCATGTTCGTGGACCCGATCGTGGTGATCCTCATCTTCGTGCCGATCTTCGCGCCCGTGGTCGAAAGCGCCGGGCTCGACCCGGTGCTGGTGGGCGTGATCATCACGCTGCAGGTGGCGATCGGCAGCGCCACGCCGCCATTTGGTTGCGATATCTTTACCGCCATCGCGGTATTCAAGCGGCCGTATGCCGAGGTCGTGCGCGGCACCCCGCCCTTCATCCTGATGCTGGTGACCGTGGCGGTGTTGCTGATCTTCTTCCCGCAGATCGCGCTGTTCCTGCGCGACCTCGCCTTCGCGGAATAGGAGCACGGTCATGTTCGCATCCATCCTCGCGGCCTATGACGGGTCCACCGGCGCGTTCGCGGCACTGGAAAAGGCGGCCGCGCTCGCCAAGCTCACCGGCGCGGACCTGACTGTGCTGACCTGCTACCGGCACCATTCGATGCTCGAGGCGTCGCTGTCGATGGTGCGCGGTGCGGGCGAAGGCTCGGCGAACCTCGACGACATCATGCGAGAGGTCTCGCGCGAGGCCGCCGAGGAAGCCAAGACGCGGGCGAAGGATCTCGGAGTCGAAAGCGTTTCCGCGTTCATCAAGAACGGCCCCTCCGCGCGCACCATCGTGTCGTTTGCCGGCGAAAAGGGCTGCGACCTGATCGTCATCGGATCGCGCGGGCTCGGGTCGACCGAGGGTTACCTGCTCGGATCGGTCAGCCACAAGGTCACGAGCCTAAGCGACGTGCCCGTTCTCGTGGTGTGACACCGATGGTCCGGCCCGACCACCTGCGCCGGTTCGGCCTGATCGCGCTCGCCACGGACCTCACGATCGAGGGCGACGCCGCGCGGCTGATGCCCGAGGGCACGCAGCTCCATGTCACCCGGATCGCATTCGAGAACCCGACCACGCCCGAGAGCCTGAGGCGCACCGGGCCGCGGCTGCGGGCTGCGGCTGACCTGATCGTGCCGGGAGTGCCCCTCGACGGAATGATCTTCGGCTGCACCTCCGCGGCGGCGGTCCTCGGCGATGCCGTCGAGGCCGAGATCGGCGGCCGCGCGCCGCTGGTCACGCCGGTGGGAGGGCTTCTCCGCGCACTCGCAACGCTCGGCATCTCCCGCATCGGTCTCCTGACGCCGTACCTGCCCGAGACTGCGGATCTCGTCGCCACCTACCTCGAGGCGCACGGCATCGATATCGTGTCGCGCCATGCGATGGGCTACGGCGACGATCGGGACATGGCGCGGCTGATGCCGGGCGAGATCATCGAGGGCGTGACCGCTGCGGACCATCCGGAGGCGGACGCGCTGTTCCTGTCCTGCACGGCACTGCCGGCTGTCCCGCTCATCGCCGAACTCGAGGCGCGGCTCGGAAAGCCGGTCCTCAGCTCGAACCAGGTGGTGTTCTGGGCCACGCTCGATATCGCGCGGATCCCCGGCGACCGGCCCGGTCCCGGACGGCTGTTCCAGATCTGCAAGTGGTGACCGTGCGCGGCCGGACCCGCGCTGCGGCACGGCGGCTGCTGGACATCGTTCGCGGCGCACGAATATGGTCGCGCCGGACACGGCCCGGACGGACCGCGCGCCCCGCAGGAGACCGACACCCCGATGGACCATCAGACCCGATTTGAAACCGTCGAGATCGCCGCCCCCGGCGGCCGGAGCCTGGCGGTCGAGGCCCGGACCGGTGTCGCCGAGACCGGCGCGTTCGACCGCATCATCGGCGAGCTCGACGAGGTCATGGGCCTCGCACTGGCATCGAACTACGAATACCCGTCGCGCTACTCGATCTGGAACTTCGGCTTCACCAACCCGCTGCTGATGCTCGAAGCGCGCGACCGCACGCTGGCGATCCGCGCTTTCTCGGAGCGCGGCGCCGGCCTTCTCGCGTTCTTCCGGGATGTCCTGGACGCGGCCGACGGCATCACGCTCGACCGGACCGAGCCGCTGCGGATCGAGGCGCATGTCGATCCCCTGCCCGACGGCGCGGTCATCGCCGAGGAAGACCGCACGCGAAAGCCGTCGATCTTCACCGCGATCCGGGCGCTTTGGCAGGCAGTGCAGCATCCCGGGCTCGGCGATTTCGGCCTCTACGGGGCCTTCGGCTACGACCTGATCTTCGGCTTCGACGATATCGAGATGCGGATGCCGCGGGACGACGACCAGCGCGACGTCGTCCTCTTCGTGCCCGACCGGCTCTTCAAGTCAGCCGTGGGCTCCGACCTCGGCGTCGTCGTGGATTTCACTTTCTTCTACGACGACCACCGATCCGAGGATCATCCTCGACTCGATGTGCCCGCCCCGTTCGCGCCGGCGCGCGCTGGCTCGAACGACATCTCTTGTGACCATGCGCCCGGCGAGTACGAGGCGGTGGTCGAACGCGCCCGGGCCGAGTTTCTGCAGGGCAACCTGTTCGAGGCGGTGCCCGGCCAATGCTTCTCCAAGCCGATGTCGTCGAGCCCCGCGGCCGTCTTCCGCCGGCTGATGAAGACGAACCCCTCGCCCTTCGCCTTCCTCATGAACCTCGACGGCGGCGAGTTCCTGATCGGCGCCTCGCCCGAGATGTATGTTCGCACCACGGGCCGAACGGTCGAGACCTGCCCGATCTCCGGCACGATCCCGCGCGGCGCCGATCCTCTCGAGGACGCCGACCAGGTGCTGAAGCTTCTGTCGTCATCCAAGGACGAGGCCGAGTTGACGATGTGCACCGACGTGGACCGCAACGACAAGGCGCGGATCTGCGTGCCCGGGTCGATCGAGGTGCGCGGCCGGCGGCAGATCGAGTTCTACTCGCGGCTCATTCACACAGTGGATCACGTGGTCGGCACGCTGGCCGAGGGATATGACGGGCTCGACGCGTTCATCTCGCACATGTGGGCCGTGACCGTGACCGGTGCGCCCAAGACGTGGGCCGTGCGCTTTCTCGAGCGCGAAGAGAAATCGCCCCGGCGTTGGTACGCGGGGTCCATCGGCGGGCTCATGGCCGACGGGTCGCTCAACACGGCGCTGTCGATCCGCATGGTGCAGGTGCGTGACGGTATTGCGCATGTCCGCGCCGGCGCGACGACGCTCTACTATTCCGATCCGGCCGCGGAAGAGCGCGAGACCCGGGTGAAGGCCTCGGCCTTTCTCGCGGCGCTCGATGCCGAACCGGTTGCGACCGCGGCCCCGGCCCTGCCGCGACGCGCCGCCGATGGCTACGAGCAGCGCGGCCTCAACGTGCTGATGGTCGATCACGAGGACAGCTTCGTGAACACGCTCGGCAGCTATATCCGCACCTTCGAGCCGCGGCTGCGCACCTACCGCGCGGCGCCCGCCCGGTCGATGCTGGACGAGAGCATCGATCTGCTCGTGCTGTCGCCCGGGCCCGGCAAACCTTCCGATTTCGACATGACCGCGACTCTCGAGAGGGCCGTGGCGCTCGGCGTGCCGGTCTTCGGCGTCTGTCTCGGGCTGCAGGGCGTGGCCGAGCATTTCGGCGGCACACTCGGCGTTCTGAACGAGCCACGCCACGGCGTGCCGACGCAGGTCCGCCATACGGGAACGGGGCTTTTCTCGGGCCTGCCGCAGGACTTCGACGTGGCGCGGTACCACTCGCTCTATGCGCAGGCGGACGCGGTGCCCGACGCGCTGGAGGTCACCGCGCACGCATCCGACGGGGTCATCATGGGGTTGTCGCACCGCGCGTTGCCGATCCACACGGTGCAGTTTCACCCGGAATCGATCATCACCTCCAAGGCGGACATGGGCATGCGCCTCGTTCGCAACCTGATGGATCTCGTTCCGGCGCGGGACAGCACCCGCCGCCGCTCGACCGGCTGATCAAGACGACGAGGAGACACGGCCATGTACATCGCCATGAACCGCTTCACTGTGCCCATCGAGAATGCGCAGGCGTTCGAAGACCTGTGGCTCGGCCGGGACAGCCACCTCAAGGAGGTGCCGGGCTTCGTCGAGTTCCACATGCTCAAGGGGCCGGAATCGGACGGCAAGGTTCTCTATGCCTCGCATACGGTGTGGGAAAGCGAAGCGGCTTTCCTCGGCTGGACGAAGTCCGAGGCCTTTCGTGCGGCGCACAAGGATGCCGGTACGACCAAGGCGCTCTACGAGGGCGCGCCATCCTTCGAGGGCTTCGCACCGATCCAGCACATCGCGAAGGACTGACGCGCCTTCGCGCGATAGATGAGGCGCAGCCTCCAAGGGCATGATGTGAATCGTTTTTTGGCGCCGGCGCGTCTAGGCATCGCGCGAAAGCGGACAGCCCAAGCGTGCTTTGCCGAAATCGAGCGCTTTTGGACGTGACGGTCGCGGCGAACTGACGCGCCGCTCCGCTCGGACTCCGTCAGTTTCGACTCGGGATCGTTTCGACTCGGGATCAATGTGTTGCCGGAAACGGCTCACGTGAAGCCGGATCACTCACTCCGCGACCCGCGTTCCGCTTTCGATCCCCTCCCACAAGGCGAACTCCGCCGCGCCGACCTGACGCAGGAGGGCCTCGGTCTCGCGCGAGATCTCCTGCGCCGCCGCAGGCGAGACGTTGGCGCGCCCGGGTGCGACATCGACGCCCAGCCGGTTCGACAGGAACGCGTCGAGTGCTTCGCGCTCCTCGTAACGAAAGAGGTACGTGACCGCCGTACCGTTGGGCCGCGGCTCCACGAATTTCGATTGGGCGCCGACATTGGCATGGGCGGGTCGGCTTTTGGCGCACCAGTCGCGCACGAATGCATCGAACGTCACGCCCTTGGTCGAAACCGCGCGGCCGTCGAGAAACGGCCTCTGCCTGTACCGCCACCAGGATCCGAGCCACGAGACCGGCTCTCGGATGACGGCCGCCACGTCCATGTTCTCCGCGCCCATCTTCTCGAACATCGGGCGGAAGAACCGGTTGTAGCGGTAGATCGGGGCATGCTTCAGTTCCGGTGGATCGGACACCACCATGCCCGCGTGCGGCGCGAGCGCCTCCGCATAGGCCGACGTGCCCGTCTTCGGCACCGCGAGCAGCACCAGCCGCGCCTTCCAGAATACCAGCATCCGCCTTCCCGCCCCCGTGATCCGCGTATTTCGGGTCCCTGATAACCGGTCTTTAACGATGTTGCCAAATGCTGGGGCACGAAAGAACGGACTTGATATGTTCTCCTTTTGACCCCATAAACAGGGGAACAAGAGGCGAACAAAGCAGCGATTGCCGTACGACGGCACGTATGAAATAAGGGCGGAAACTCATGGCAACGGCAGACCTCCTGAACATGGATCAGAAGCGCGACGCGAACAAGCAGAAGGCGCTGGACTCGGCGCTGGCGCAGATCGAACGGCAGTTCGGCAAGGGCTCCATCATGAAGCTCGGTGGCGACAATCCGTTCAAGGATATCGAGGCGACTTCGACGGGCTCGCTCGGGCTCGACATCGCCCTCGGCATCGGCGGCCTCCCCAAGGGCCGCATCGTGGAAATCTACGGCCCGGAAAGTTCTGGCAAGACGACGCTGACGCTGCATTGCGTGGCCGAGGAGCAGAAGAAAGGCGGCGTCTGCGCCTTCGTCGACGCGGAACACGCGCTCGACCCGCAATACGCCAAGAAGCTCGGTGTCGATCTCGACGAACTGCTGATCTCGCAGCCCGACACCGGCGAACAGGCGCTCGAGATCACCGACACGCTGGTGCGCTCCGGCGCGGTCAGCATGGTCGTCGTCGACTCGGTCGCGGCCCTCACGCCGAAATCCGAGCTCGAAGGCGACATGGGCGATTCGAATGTCGGCGTTCAGGCCCGGCTGATGAGCCAGGCGATGCGCAAGCTGACCGGATCGATCAGCCGGTCGAACTGCATGGTCATCTTCATCAACCAGATCCGCATGAAGATCGGCGTCATGTTCGGCTCGCCCGAGACCACGACCGGTGGCAACGCGCTCAAGTTCTACTCGTCGGTCCGACTCGATATCCGGCGCATCGGCTCGATCAAGGACCGCGACGAGGTCGTCGGCAACGCAACCCGCGTGAAGGTCGTGAAGAACAAGGTCGCGCCGCCGTTCAAGCAGGTCGAGTTCGACATCATGTACGGCGAGGGCATCTCGAAGACCGGCGAACTGCTCGATCTCGGCGTGAAGGCGGGCGTGGTCGAGAAATCGGGCGCCTGGTATTCCTACGGCGACGAGCGCATCGGCCAGGGCCGCGAGAACGCGAAGGGCTTTCTCAAGGAAAACAGCGCCATCGCCTACGATATCGAGGACAAGATCCGCGCCGCGCACGGGCTCGACTTTCACATGTCCGAAGAGGACGGCGAGGTCGTCGAGGGCTGACGCTCCGCACCATCACCCGTTTCAGGGGCGCGCCGTGAGACCGGCGCGCCCCTTTTCGTATGACGGAACCGAAACGGAACCCGATCAGAACTCCAGCCCGAGCGCGACGCCACCGAGCAGATAGGCGAAGGTGGTCACCAGGACGATCCCCACCACGTTCAGAACGACGCCACCGCGGGCCATCTGGCCGATCGTGACAGCGCCGGTGCCGAAGACGATCGCGTTCGGCGGCGTGCCGACCGGCAGCATGAAGGCGCATGTCGCTGCGAAGGCGGCCGGGATCAGCAGGGTGAGCGCGTCCATGTCGAGCCCGACCGCGACACCGCCGAGAATCGGGATGAACGTCGCGGCCGTTGCCGTGTTCGAGGTGATCTCGGTCAGGAACAGGACAAGCGTCACAACCGCCGCCACGATCGCCAGTGTCGGCAAACCGCCAAGCGCCGTAACCTGATCGCCGAGCCAGCCGTCGAGTCCTGTCGACGCCACCGCGCCGGCGAGGCTGAGCCCGCCGCCGAACAGGAGAAGCACACCCCACGGCAGACCCTTCTCGGCATCCTGCCAGTTCAGAACCATCTGCGAACGTTCCTTGCCGGGCAGCAGGAAGAGCGCGATGCCGGCCGCGATCGCAATCGCCGTGTCGTCGAGCTCACCCAGCCAGGGCAGTGCGCGGTCGATGGCGCCGATCTCCGTCAGCAGCCCGGGCACGATCCACAGCACGGCCGCGGACACGAACACCGCGAGGACCATTTTCTCGCCCTGGCTCAGGGTCCCGAGATCGGCAAGCCTGTCCTCGATCATCTGCTGGCCGCCCGGGATCTCGTCCAGCGCGAAGCGATAGAGCACCTGGGTCATCAGAACCCACCCGAGCAGGATGAAGACCAGCGCGAGCGGAAAGCCGATGATCATCCAGTTCAGAAAGCCGATGTCGCGGCCAAGCTCGTCCGACGCGTATCCGGCAACGATGGCGTTGGGCGGCGACCCGAGAAGCGTGCCCAGCCCACCCATCGACGCCGACCACGCGATGGCGAGCACGAGACAGATGCCGAAGCGGCGGATCTGGGGATCGTGCACCGCCTCGCTCACGGTCTTGCCCTGCGCCACCTCGTCGCCGACCTCGGCGCCCTGATCCGACGCGGACCTGTCGACGACCAGCGACAGGATCGAGATGCCGATCGGCAGCATCATCAGCGTTGTGGCGGTGTTGGACACCCACATCGACAGGAATCCCGTCGCGAGCATCAACCCCAGGACGATCCGCGAGGGGGACACGCCCACGCGCGCCAGCGTCATCAGCGCGATCCGGGTGTGTAGGTTCCATTTCTCCATCGCAATGGCGATGAGGAAGCCACCGAGGAACAGGAACACGACCGAGCTCGCATAGGGGGCGGTCGCGTCGCCCACCGCGACGCCTGCGAGTGCCGGCAACAGCACGATGGGCAAGAGCGCGGTGGCCGACAGCGGCAGCGCCTCTGTCATCCACCAGATCGCCATGAGCATGCCGATGGCCGCAACCCGGCGCGCCTCCTCGGACAGGTTCTCGGCCCCGCCGAGTAGGAGATACACCAATAGCGCCGCGATCAGCCCGAGCGCACGTAGGCCCCAGAGCCAGCGCGGATCCCGCGCCGGCTCGTCGGTCGTCACCGTGTCGGTATCGCTTGCCATGGGGCGCCTCCCTCGCGAAATCCTGGCTTCCGTTGCGGGAACAACGCCGAACCGCTTGCGGCCCGGCAAGGTTCCGCCGGGCGCTTCGTCTTATGGACACCCTCCGGGTGCGTGGCTACACCGGCGGGGATCACGCCGTAGGAGACACAGGACTTCCATGCCGAGCCTCAACGACATCCGCTCGACCTTCCTGGGCTATTTCGAGTCGCAGGGGCACACCGTCGTGCCGTCCTCGCCGCTCGTGCCGCGCAACGACCCGACGCTGATGTTCGCGAACTCGGGCATGGTGCAGTTCAAGAACCTCTTCACCGGGACGGAAACACGCGACTACACGCGCGCCACGACCGCGCAGAAATGCGTGCGTGCCGGCGGCAAGCACAACGACCTCGACAACGTGGGCTATACCCGCCGGCACCACACGTTTTTCGAGATGATGGGCAACTTCTCGTTCGGCGACTATTTCAAGGCCGAGGCCATTCCCTTCGCGTGGGAACTGGTGACCAAGGAACTCGGCATCGACGCTTCGCGGCTTCTGGTTACCGTCTACCACACCGACGACGAAGCCGCCGACATCTGGAAGAAGGTTGCCGGGCTGCCGGACGAGCGGATCCTGCGCATCCCGACCTCGGACAATTTCTGGCAGATGGGCTCCACCGGCCCCTGCGGTCCCTGCTCCGAGATCTTCTTCGACCATGGTGACCAGTACTGGGGCGGCCCGCCGGGCACGCCCGAGGAGGACGGCGATCGTTTCGTCGAGATCTGGAACATCGTGTTCATGCAGAACGAGCTGTTCGAGGACGGCACGATGCGCGAACTCGACGCCCAATCGATCGACACCGGAATGGGCATCGAACGGGTCGCGGCGCTGCTGCAGGGCACCAACGACAACTACGCGACCGACCTGATGCGCGCGCTGATCGAGGCGTCGGCCAACGTGACCTCGTCCGATCCCGACGGCCCGGGATCGACGCATCACAGGGTGATCGCCGATCACCTGCGCTCGACCTCATTCCTGATCGCCGATGGCGTGATGCCGTCGAACGACGGACGCGGATACGTCCTGCGCCGGATCATGCGGCGGGCCATGCGCCACGCGCACCTGCTCGGCGCGAAGGATCCCGTCATGCACCGGCTGGTGCCCGCGCTCGTGCAGAAGATGGGCGCGGCCTATCCCGAACTCGGTCGCGCCCAGGCGCTGATCGAGGAGACGCTGCGGCTGGAGGAGACGCGGTTCAAGGCGACGCTCGACCGGGGGCTGAAGCTCCTCGACGACGAGCTGTCGGCCCTGCCCGACGACGCGCCCCTGCCCGGCGCCGCGGCGTTCAAGCTCTACGACACCTACGGCTTCCCGCTCGACCTCACGCAGGACGCGCTGCGCGAGCGCGAACGCAGTGTCGACACCGAGGGCTTTGACGCCGCGATGGCCGAACAGAAGGCGCGCGCCCGCGCGGCCTGGTCGGGGTCGGGCGAAACGGCGGATGCGGAGATCTGGTACGACATTGCCGACGAGCACGGCGCGACGGACTTCCTCGGCTACGACACCGAAACCGCCGAGGGCGTGGTGCAGGCCGTCGTGCGCGACGGCGCGTCGGTCGACAGCGCGGCCAAGGGCGACAGCGTGCAGCTGGTGCTGAACCAGACGCCGTTCTACGCCGAAGCGGGCGGACAGGTCGGCGACACCGGCGAGATCGTGACCGACGGCGGCAAGGCTCGCGTGACGGACACGAAGAAGACTGCCGGTGTCTTCATCCACTTCGCCGAAGTGACCGAGGGCGATATCGCCGCCGGCGCCGCCGCCAAGCTCGAGGTCGATCACGCTCGCCGGACGGCGATCCGGGCCAACCACTCGGCAACGCACCTGCTGCACGAGGCGCTGCGCCGCGCGCTCGGCGATCACGTCGCGCAGCGCGGCTCTCTCAACGCGCCCGACCGACTGCGTTTCGACTTCTCTCACGCCAAGGCGCTCAGCCCGCAGGAGCTGTCGGAGATCGAGGCCGAGGTGAACACCTACATCCGGCAGAACACGCCGGTGACCACGCGGATTATGACGCCGGACGACGCCCGGGCGATGGGCGCGCAGGCGCTCTTTGGCGAAAAGTACGGGGACGAGGTGCGTGTCGTGTCGATGGGCACGCAGGATGGCTCCGGCAAGGGCGCCGACGGCGTGACCTACTCGATCGAACTCTGCGGCGGCACGCATGTGAGACAGACCGGCGACATCGGCGTCTTCGTCACCACCGCCGACAGCGCGTCGTCCGCCGGGGTGCGCCGGATCGAGGCGCTGACCGGTGAGGCTGCGTTTGCCTATCTTGCCGAGCAAGACCGCACGGTGGCCGACCTGGCGCTCGAGCTGAAAACCTCGCGCGCCGATCTGCACGACCGGGTCCGGAGTCTCGCCGAGGAGCGTCGTGCTCTGCAAAACGAGGTCGCACAACTTCGCCGGGAACTGGCGATGTCGGGCGGCGGTGGCGCGGCGGCGCCCGAGGCGCGCGATATCGCCGGCGTGCCGTTCCTTGCGCAGGTCATGGCCGGCGTCACGGGCAAGGACCTCCCGCCGCTGATCGACGAGCACAAGGCGCGGCTCGGCTCCGGCGCGGTCCTGCTGATCGCGGACGCGGGCGGCAAGGCCGCGGTCGCGGCCGGCGTGACCGAGGATCTGACCGGCCGCATCTCCGCGGTCGACCTGGTCAAGGCCGCGGTCGCCGAACTCGGCGGCAAGGGCGGCGGCGGACGCCCTGACATGGCGCAAGGTGGCGGCCCATCCGCTGACAACGCCGAAGATGCAATCAAGGCCGCCGCGGCGGTGATCGGAGGATAGACCATGCCCGCACTCTGGATCGCCCACGTGACCGTGACCGACGAAGCCGCCTACAAGAAATACGCCGAGCTGGCCGGCCCCGCCATCGCCGCGCACGGTGGCGCGTTCATCGCCCGCGGCGGCCGCTACGTGCAGCTCGAGGGCAAGGACCGGCCGCGCAACGTGGTGGCAAAGTTTCCCTCGGTCGAGGCAGCCGAAGACTGTTACCACTCGGACGCCTACCAGGAGGCCCTGAGCCACGCGCGCGGCGCGTCGGAACGCGAGCTTCTGATCGTCGAAACCTCCGAGTGAAGAGCCGACCGGGGCTTTTCAGAAGTGCTCCTGGTCGAAAAACACTGCGCCGTCCATGACCTGGCCGATCAGTGCGCACCCGTCCTCGCGCTGCGTGAAGTGAAGCCATGCCTTTTGCGCGAAACGGTCGGGTGCAAAGGCATAGTACATCGCGTTCAGCTCGTCCCGCGCGATGTCGTGATCGATCTCCGAGGCTGCTTCGAAGGCCGCGCGCGCCCCGGGCGGCAGCGACCGGATCTGCATGGCATAGGCGACGTATTCGGTGGTCGCGACACAATGCGTGAAGGGGCATGGCACGGCGTCATAGGCGGCGTGCGTCAACTCGTGCACGATGACGCTGTCGAAATACGCACCGTCCGGCACGGTCGCGAAGGCACGGTCGGGCCTGCGTCGCTCGCTCATCAGATCGGGCGGCAGCAGCTGGATCAGGGATTTGCCGCAATGGAAAAGGCCCATGCAGTCCGGCGCGAGATCCTTCTCGATACGCAGCGTCAGATCCGCGGGAACACGTACGTTGCAGGAGGCCAGCTTCGGGACTTCGCGCGCCACCACATCGCAGATGCGCTGGCGGACGGCGGCGCTCCCGCCCTCGACCGTCAGGGACGCGTCATCGCAGAGCAGTCGCGGCTCTCCTCCCGCTTCGCCGGCGGTTGCCGCCAAGAACGCAAGAAGTCCGAACCACCTGAGCATCGCGAGTATTCCGCCGCTTTACGGGTCGCAGTATACCACGCGATCTGCCGGCAGGTCAGTCCTCGATGTCGGTCTGGATCCACTCGGGTGACAGGTGGATGTCCTGCGCCTCGTAGGGCGCCTCCAGCACCTCGAAGGTGTGCGGCACGCGGGCCGGCCCGTGGATCACGTCGCCGGCCGCGCCCTCTATCGTATCGTCGCCGATGGTGAACCGGGCGCGGCCACGGCGGATCACGAACAGCTCGTCATAGGGGTGCCAGTGCAGCTTCGGCCCCTGCCCCACGGTGTCAGCGGTGACGAACAGAACGGTGATGTCGACCCCGAGATCGCGCCCCTCGACGTGGCCATCGAGACCGGGGCTGACCTTCAGCGTGCTCACGACGCCTTCGCCATGCGCTTGCGCTCGTGCGGATCGAGGAACCGCTTGCGCAGCCGGACGGAATTGGGCGTCACCTCGACCAGTTCGTCGTCGTTGATGTAGGCGATCGCCTCTTCGAGGCTGAGCGTCGTCGGCGGCGTCAGGCGCACCGCGTCGTCGGACCCCGACGCGCGCACGTTCGTCAGCTTCTTGCCCTTGAGCGGGTTCACCTCGAGATCGTTCTCTCGGCTGTGCTCGCCGATGATCATGCCCTCGTAGACCTTCTCTTGCGGTCCGATGAACATGCGTCCGCGCTCTTCGAGGTTCCACAGCGCGTAAGCCACGGCCTCTCCGGCCTCCATCGAGATGAGAACGCCCGCGCGGCGGCCGGGGATCGGGCCCTTGTGCGGCGTCCAGCCCTGGAACACGCGGTTCATCACGCCTGTGCCGCGCGTGTCGGTCAGGAACTCGCCGTGATACCCGATGAGCCCGCGCGCCGGGACATGCGCGATGATGCGCGTCTTGCCGGTGCCGGCGGGCTTCATCTCCACCAGATCACCTTTGCGGGTCCCTGTGAGCTTTTCGATCACCGCGCCGGAATAGTCGTCGTCGACATCGATGGTGACTTCCTCGACCGGCTCCTCGAGCCCGTCTTCGCCGTCACGCATGATGACCTGCGGGCGCGCGATGCTCAGTTCGAACCCCTCGCGGCGCATGTTCTCGACCAGCACGCCCATCTGAAGCTCGCCGCGGCCCGAGACCTCGAACGCCTCGCCGCCCGGCGTGTCCTTGACCTTGATCGCGACGTTCGATTCCGCTTCCTTCATCAGTCGCTCGCGAATGACGCGCGATTGCACCTTCTTGCCGTCGCGGCCGGCGAGCGGGCTGTCGTTGATGCCGAATGTCACGGTAATGGTCGGCGGATCGATGGGCTGCGCGTCGAGCGGTTCATCCACCGCGAGGGCGCAGATCGTATCGGCCACCGTGGCCTTCGACATTCCCGACAGCGTGACGATGTCGCCCGCTCGGGCCTCGTCGATGTCCTGATAGTCGAGCCCACGGAAGGCGCGGATCCGCGCGACGCGGAACTGCTCGACCTTCTGGCCGATGCGCGACAACGCCTGCACCGTCGCGCCCATCTTCAGCCGGCCGGATTCCACGCGGCCGGTCAGCAGGCGGCCGAGGAAAGGATCGGCGCCGAGCGTTGTGGCGAGCATCCGGAAATCCTCGTCCACGCGCTTGACCTGCTTCGGCTCGGGCACGTGATCGACGATCAGCTTGAAGAGCGCCGACAGATCCTTGCGAGGGCCGTCCAGCTCGTGATCGGCCCAGCCGGACCGGCCCGACGCATACATGTGCGGAAAGTCGAGCTGGTCGTCGTCCGCGCCGAGATTGGCAAACAGATCGAAACATTCGTCGAGCGCGCGGTCGGGCTCCGCGTCGGGCTTGTCGACCTTGTTGAGCACCACGATCGGCCGCAGGCCGAGCGCCAGCGCCTTCGATGTCACGAACTTGGTCTGCGGCATCGGCCCCTCGGCCGCGTCGACGAGGAGCACGACACCGTCGACCATCGACAGGATGCGCTCCACCTCGCCGCCGAAATCGGCGTGGCCGGGCGTGTCGACGATGTTGATGCGGGTGCCCTTCCACTCGACGCTCGTCGCCTTGGCGAGAATGGTGATGCCGCGTTCACGCTCGAGGTCGTTGCTGTCCATCGCGCGCTCGGCGACGGCCTGGTTCTCTCGGAAGGCCCCCGACTGCTTGAGCAGTTCGTCCACGAGCGTGGTCTTGCCGTGGTCCACGTGGGCGATGATCGCGACGTTGCGCAGGTCCATATCCGTCATCCTTCGGGAGGTGTTGCGCGCGCACTAACCGCCACGCGGCCAAAAGGCCAGAGGCCATCGCCGCAGCGCGGCGTCGTTCCGCGCGCGCCGATTGTCTCCGGATCCATGACAAAACTGACACATAAGCGTGCTAGCGCCTCAATCATTAACGCTCTCAGAATTCGGGGACTTCAATGCCGTATACGCTTCAGCTGCTGCACGCCAACGATCTCGAAGGCGGAGTGGACGCACTCGAGAACGCGCCCAACTTCGCTGCAATCGTCGACACCTTCGACGACGGATCGCAGAATACCGCGATCATCTCCTCGGGCGACAACTACATCCCCGGCGTGTTCTTTTCGACGGCAGCCGATTTCGCGTTCGGCGGCATACTGACCGACGCATATACGCGCTACTACACCGAGGTCGTCGGCCTCGACGCGGACGACCTGTCTGCCCTCGACCTCGCGCGGGGCGGCGGCCGGGTCGACATCTCGATCATGAACTTCATCGGCTTCGACGCCTCGGCGATCGGCAACCACGAGTTCGACGCCGGCACCTCCGCGTTCTCCGAGATCATCGGCGCCGCCGTCGACGAAGGCGCCATCGAGTGGACCGGCTCGTGGTTCCCCTACCTGTCGTCGAACCTCGACTTCTCGGGCGACGGCAACCTTTCCGGGCTGTTCACCGACGAAATCCGCACCTCCGACAGCTATGACGAAAGCCTCGAGGACATCCTCGCTGGCGAGGCCGACGCTTCCGTCGCGCCTGCCACGATCATCGAGGAAGGCGGCGAGCGCATCGGCGTCGTTGGCGCCACCACGCAGCTCATCGAATCGATCTCCTCGGTCGGCGGCGTCGAGGAAACGACCGGCAACGCAAACGACATGGCGGCGCTGGCCGCCGCGCTCCAGCCGCAGATCGACGCGCTGATCGACGACGGCGTGAACAAGATCATCGTGACCTCGCACCTGCAGCAGTTCTCGCTGGAACAGGAGCTCGCCGGGCTGCTGTCGGGCGTCGACATCATCATCGCCGGCGGCTCGAACACCCTGCAGGCCGACGACACCGACGATCTGCGCGACGGTGACGAGGCCGAGGAAACCTATCCGTTCGAAACCATGAACGCCGATGGCGAGCCGACCCTCATCGTCGGGACCAACGGCGAATACAGCTATGTCGGCCGCCTCGTCGTGACCTTCGACGACGACGGTGTGATCGAGCTCGACAGCATCGACGACGCGGAATCGGGCGTCTATGCGACCGACGAGGCCGGCACACTCGCCGTGACCGGCGCCGCGACCATCGAGGACGCGATCAACGGCTCCCCCACGGCCGATATCGTCGAAGACCTGACCTCCGAGGTCGCCACGATCGTCGAGGAGCGCGACAGCGTCATCTTCGGTGCGCAGGACGTCTACCTCGACGGCCGCCGCGAGTCGGTGCGCACAGAAGAGACCAACCTCGGCAACCTGACGGCCGACGCGAACCTCGCCGCGGCCCGCGCCGTGGACGACAGCGTACTGGTGTCGTTCAAGAACGGCGGCGGCATCCGGTCGGATATCGGCTCCGTCGATATGGACGGCCGCCTGACACCGGGCGACGGCCAGATCAGCCAGCTCGACATCGAGAATTCGCTGCGCTTCAACAACGGCCTCACCGTGTTCTCGGTGACCAAAGAAGGTCTCCTGCAACTGCTCGAGCACGCGGTCGCCGCGACCGACACCGAGGCCGGCGACACCCCCGGCCAGTTCGCCCAGATCGGCGGCCTGCGCTTCTCCTTCGACGAGACGCAGCCCGCGCAGGTCTTCGCCACCGAGGACGGTGATTACATCCCGGCCGAGAACGGCACCGTCGAGACCGAGACCGCCGGTCAGCGCGTCCAGACCGTCGCGATCATCGACCCGGAGACCGGCGAGGACATCGTGATCTATCGCGACGGCGCCTTCACCGACGCCGCGCCGGAAGAAGTCCGCGTCGTGTCGCTCGACTTCCTCGTCAACAACAACGGCGACAGCTACCCTTTCCAGGAGATCGCGACCGACCAGGTCTTCCTGACCGATGGAGGCGGCACCACGACCGATCCCGACGCCGACGATATCCTCGGAGAGCAGGCGGCGTTCCAGGACTACCTTCAGGCCAACTTCGCGGACGAGGACCCCGCCTTCGACATGGCCGAGACGAGCCCGTCGAACGATACCCGGATCGTCCAGCTCGCCCAGAATGGCGGCCAGGATTTCATCACGCTCGACACGCCCGACCGCACCATCCGGATCGTCCGCGAGACGCAGTTCGACTCGGGCGAGACCGAGCTCTTCACCGGCGGCTCCGAGGTCGTTTCGGTAGACAGCGACCGCGTCTACACAACCAACGCCGCTCAGGACCAGATCGACGTGTTCGACGCCGCGAGTGGCGTGAAGGTCGCGGCGTTCGACCTGTCCGCGGTCGAGGGATACGCCGGCGTGCAGTCGGTCGCGGCGCGTGATGGCCTGATCGCGGCGGCGATCAACATCGAGGACGAGGACGGGAACGCCACCGATGGCGTGGTCGCCCTGTTCGACGCGACCGGCACGCTGCTCAACACCGTGACCGTCGGCAATCTGCCCGACATGGTGACCTTCGACGAGGCCGGCACACGGATCCTCGTCGCGAACGAGGGCGAGCCGACGGATGCCGGCAACCCGCGCGGCTCGGTATCGATCATCGACGTTTCGGGCGGCGCCGCGGCGGCCACCGTGTCCAGCCTGAACTTCATTCCGTTCGACGGTCAGGAGGCGGCGCTGCGCGCCGACGGGGTCCTGCTCGAACCCGGCGTGCCGGTAAGCCAGGACCTCGAGCCCGAGTACATCACCGTCCTGCCGGGCGGCGAGGAAGCCTGGGTGTCGCTGCAGGAGGCCAACGCCTACGCGGTGATCGACCTGACCACGAACTCGGTCACGGCGATCCGCTCTTTCGGCCTGACGGACCGGTCCGAAGTGCCGCTGGACGCGTCGAACGACGACAACGCGATCAGCCTGCAGACCTACCCCAACCTCTTCGGGATGCGTCAGCCCGATGCCATCGCCTCCTACGAATTCGACGGCGAGACCTACGTGGTGACCGCCAACGAAGGCGACGCACGCGACGACACGGAAACCGAGGTGGGCGACGTCACGCTCGACGCCACGGCCTTCCCGAATGCCGAGGTGCTGCAGCGCGACGAGAATGCCGGCCCGCTCGGCATCCGGTCGGACCTCGGCGACACCGACAGCGACGGAGAGTACGAAGAACTCTACACCTACGGATCGCGGTCGTTCACCATTCTCGACACCGACGGCAACGTTGTCTTCGACTCCGGCTCGCAGTTCTCGCGCCTGATCGCCGAGATCCGCCCAGAGCTCTTCAATGCCGATGACGGCGAGTTCGACGGCCGCTCCGACAACAAGGGCGTCGAGCCCGAGGCAGTGTCGGTCGGCATCGTCGACGGCCGGCCGCTGGCGTTCATCGGGCTCGAGCGCGACAACGGCATCTTCGTCTTCGACCTGTCGAACCCGGAGGATCCGTCCTTCGTCAACTACATCGACAGCGAGGCGAACGGGAACCTCAGCCCCGAAGTCATCCAGTTCGTATCGGCCGAGGACAGCTTCGACGGCACGGCAAAGATCTACGTGTCCTACGAAGGTGACGGCAACACGGTCGCCTACGCCGTGTCGGGCATCACCCCGGGCGTGTCGCTGGTCGCGGACGAGGACGGCGAACTGCTCGTCGGTGGAACCGACGACGACGATCTGACCGGCGGCGCCGGGGACGACCTGCTGTTTGGCGGAATCGGCGCGGACCTCATTTCCGGCAACGGCGGCGACGACAACATCGGCGCCGGCGCAGGCCGCGACGTGGTTTCCGGCGGTGACGGCGACGACAGCATCGGCGGTGGCCTCGGTGACGACACGATCACCGGCGGCAACGGCGACGACCAGATCGGCGGCGGCGGCCGCAACGACCGGATCGACGGCGGCGACGGCAATGACCTTGTCTACGGCGGCACCGGCGAGGACACCATGACCGGCGGTCAGGGTGCCGACACGATGGGCGGCGGGTTCCAGGACGACGTGATCTCGGGCGGCACCGGTGCGGACAGCATCGGCGGCGGCAACGGGATGGACACGATCGACGGCGGCGTCGGCGCCGATGTCATCGGCGGCGGCCTTGGCAGCGATGTCATCACCGGCGGCAGCGGCGACGACTTCCTCGCCGGCGGCGGGCGAGACGACGTCCTGTCGGGCGGCACCGGGGACGACACGCTGAATGGCGGCACCGGCGACGACACCCTGACCGGCGGCGAAGGCTCCGACCTGTTCGTCTTCCGCGACATCGAGGACGAGGATGCCGACCTCATCACCGATTTCGAGGACGGCACGGACCAGATCCGGATCGTCGGCGGCGACTTCGACGAACTCGAGATCGACGATGGCGACGACGGTGCGGTCATCACCGTGGACGGCGCCACGATCACGCTGACCGGCGTTTCGGCTGACGCTCTCGGCGCGGACGACTTCCTGTTCTGATCGCCACGGCCAAACGGTCTTGCGCGGAGCCCCCCTTGCGGGGCTCCGTTGCGTTCGGGCATCTGCCGTCACGAGATCGTCGCACTGCCGGGTGACACCGGGCATGCCCCCTTCCCCGCGCCGGAGTCCGCGAACATGACCCTCGCCGCCTTTACCGCGCCCGGACGTTTCTGGCGCGGCAACCTGCACACCCATTCAAACATGTCCGACGGCGCGCTCCCGCCCGAGGAGGTGTGCCGGCGCTACCGTGCTCAGGGCTACGACTTCATCGCGGTGACAGATCACTTCGTCGGGCTCTTCGGCTACCCGATCACCGATACGGTGCCGTTCCGCGGCAACGGCTTCACCACGCTTCTTGGCGCCGAGCTGCATTCGGGCCGGATGGAAAACGGCGAGCTCTGGCATTTGCTGGCGGTCGGACTGCCGCCGGACTTCGCGCCCTCGAACAGCCCGCACTTCACGCCCGTCGAGGGGCAGGAGAGCGGGCCGGAGATCGCGCGGCGCGCGCGGGACGCCGGCGCCTTCGTCGCCATCGCGCACCCGCACTGGTCCGGGCTGACCCCGAGCGACGCGATGAGCATCGACGCCACCCATGCCGTCGAGATCCACAACCATTCCTGCCACGTCGGCGCGGATCGCGGCGCGGGCGGTCATATCGCCGATCTGATGCTGGCGGCTGGCAGGATGCCGTCGCTGATCGCGACGGACGACGCGCACTTTTCCGAGCCGGATCACTTCGGCGGCTGGGTGATGGTCAAGGCCGAGGAGAACACGCCGGAGGCGCTTCTCTCGGCGCTCAAGGCCGGCGCATTCTACGCCTCGGAGGGGCCGGAACTGCGCCACATCGAGATCGAGGGCAAGGTTCTGCGCGTCGCCAGTTCGGCCGTCGAGCGTGTAATCGTCCAGGGCCACGGCTCCGCCGCAGCGGTCGCGCACGGCCCTGCGATGACCGGGACCGAGATCAAGCTGGCGCGGCTGGGCGACAGTCCCTGGCTGCGCGTCACGGTCGTCGACGCCGCCGGACGGCGCGCGTGGTCGAACCCGATCAGGCGCTGAGCGACGCCGCGCCCGGCCGCGTCAGGCCGCGAGGTGCTCCGGCGTCTTGCCCGCGATGATCATGCCGAGCAGGTCGTCGGTCGAGACCTTGTCGACATCGACGACGCCGCCCACGAGTTCGCCGTTCTTCATCACCGCAGCCCGGTCGCAGAGCCGCTTCACCTGATGCACGTCGTGATCGATCAGGAAGATGCCGATCCCCTGCCGCTTCAACTCGCCGATGATCTCGGCCACCATCTGCGTCTCGGCGGGGCCCAGGGCGGCGGTCGGCTCGTCCATGATCAGGATCTTCGCATTGAAGTAGACCGCCCGTGCGATCGCCACCGACTGCCGCTGCCCGCCGGACAGCGCCGAGACCGGCGCGTTGAACTTGCGGAAGTTGGGGTTGAGACGGTTCATGATCTTGCGCGTCTCGGCCTCCATCGCCGACTCGTCCACGAGCCCGAGCGGCGTCACGATCTCGCGTCCGAGAAAGAGGTTGGCCGACGCGTCGAGATTGTCGGCCAGCGCGAGCGTCTGGTAGATCGTCTCGATGTTGTAGCCGCGCGCGTCGCGCGGATTGTCGATCTTTGCCTTCTCGCCATTGATGAAGACGTCGCCGCTGTCCTGCCGGTAGGCCCCCGACAGGCACTTGATCAGCGTCGACTTGCCGGCGCCGTTGTGACCCAGAAGGCCCACGACCTCGCCGGGAAACAGGTCGACCGATACGTGGTCCACGGCCTTGATGCCCCCGAAGGCGATCGAGATGTCGCGAAGTTCGACGAGGGGCGTTCCGCTGCGATCGACCATCATTTCGCTCCCGTGCGCTTGCGGTAGAGGATGTCGACGAGAACGGCGACAACGAGCACCGCGCCCACGACGATGTTCTGAAACGGCGCGTCGACGCCGACCATGGCCATCCCGGATTGCAGCGACTGCATGATGAGCGCACCGAGGATCGCGCCATAGATCGTACCGATCCCGCCGGCGAGCGCGGTGCCACCGATGACCGCCGCCGCGATCACGCGCAATTCGTCCAGCGTGCCGATGTCGTTGGAATGGAACGTCAGGCGGGCCGACGCGACCGCGGCCGACAGTGCGCAAAGAAAGCCCATGATCGCGAAGACCTTCACGGTCAGGAGCCGCGTGTTGATGCCCGACAACTCCGCCGCGTCGGGGTTACCGCCGGTGGCGAAGATGTATCGTCCGAGCCGCGTCTTGCGTGCCACCACCGTCATCACGATGGCCACGATGATGAGCAGGAGAACCGAATACGGGATGCCGTAGCCTTCGGTGTAGCCCTCGGGCATGGTCTCGCCGCGCGCCTCGAACAGGCGCTCCAGCCGGTTCTCCGGCACGTCGTAGGCATTCAGGACCGCCACGAAGCCTAGGATCACGGCCGCCATGATCGCGCCGAGGAGGATTTCCGCCCAGAGCGGTTTGACGGGGAAGTCGTGCGCCTTCTTGGAGCGGCGGCCGGAGGCGAGCGCGAGCAGCGCCGCGACGACCGCAACGATGCCGACGATCCAGGACCCGGTTTCGCCCAGGGTGCCGTTGATTCCGCCCAGGAGGCGGAAATTGGCGTCGAGCGGGCCGATCGTCTGACCGTTCGTGAGGTACCATGCGACGTTGCGCCAGACGAGCAGCCCGCCCAGCGTCACGATGAACGCCGGGATCGTCAGGTAACCGATGAGCCAGCCGTTGAAGGCGCCGATCAGAGCCCCCACGCAGAGCCCGATGACCAGCGCGATCGGCGCGGTCAGCGGGTGGTTGAGACCGCCCAGCAGATCCGGAAGGATCGCCGTCTGGGTCATCGCCATGACCGCCGAACAGGTTGCCAGGAGCGAGCCCACGGACAGGTCGATGTGGCGAGTGACGATGACGAAGACCATACCGGTCGCCATCAACGCAACGCTGACGGTCTGAATCGTCAGGTTGAACACATTGCGCGGTGTCAGAAAGCGCCCGTCGGTGATGATGTTGAACACGAGGCACAGCACCACGAAGGCGCCGATCATGCCCAGAAGCCGGGTATCGACCTCGAGCGTGTCGAGCAGAGACTTGCGGCGCGGCGCGTCGCCCTTGGCTGCGGCGGTATCGGCCATGCTGCCCTCCTGCGGTCTCGGAGAATAACGTATCACGGATCGCGCGCCGGCGCGCCTCTGCCCTGTGGCGGCACGTCACGGACCCGGACGGAAAACGGCGGACGGCCCGTGCCGTCCGCCGCGATCAGAGGATCAGTTGCAGGGTGCCGGGCCGTCCGACACGCCCTGGCAGAGCGTTTCCTGATCGATCCAGCCCGCATCGACGACCTCGCTGAGGTTGTCCTGCGTGATCGGAACCGGGTTCAGGAACTCGGACCAGAGGGTCGTGCCGCCCGGCGAGGTCCACGCTTCCGCGCCTTCGATGTCGGACATCGCGGTCCCCGAAGCGAGCTCGAGAGCGATCTCGCCCGCGCGCTGGCCGAGATCGCGGCTGTCTTTCCAGACGCTTACGGTCTGCGTTCCTTTGGCGATGCGGTTGAGCGCCGCGTGGTCGGCATCCTGGCCGGAGACCGGGATCCCTTCCATGCCCTGCGCCGTGAGCGCCGCCACGGCGCCACCCGCGGTGCCGTCGTTCGACGCGACCACGGCATCGACCTCGTTGCCCTCGGCGGTCAGGATCTGCTCCATGTTGCGCTGCGCGTTCGCCGGCAACCAGCCGTCGGTATAGGCCTCCCCGACGATGGTGATGTCGCCCGCGTCGATCGCGTCCTGCAGGACCTCCTGCTGGCCGCCGCGAAGGAAGTCCGCGTTCGGGTCGGTGGGCGAGCCCTTGATCATCACGTAATTGCCGGAGGGCTGCTCCTCGAGGATCGCGCGAGCCTGCATCCGGCCGACCTCGATGTTGTCGAACGTCAGGTAGAAGGCGCGCTCGTCCTCGATCAGGCGGTCATAGGCGATGACCGGGATGCCCTCGTCGGCGGCAGCCTGCACTGCGGGCCCGATGGCCGAGGCGTCCTGCGCAAGAATGATGAGCGCGTCGACACCCTGCGCGATCAGGCTCTCGACGTCCGACAGCTGCTTGGCCGACGACGATTGCGCGTCGGTCGACACGTATTCTGCGCCCGCTTCGTCGAGCGCGCCCTGGATCGCCGCCTCGTCGGTCTTCCAGCGCTCTTCCTGGAAGTTGGACCAGCTCACACCGACGGTCATGCCGTCTTGTGCAAAGGCCGGCGCCGTCAGGCAGGTTGCGGCCGCAAGCGCCGCGAAGAGCGTTCTTCTGTGCATCAGATATCCTCCCATGTCGTGACCCGTGGGTTCCGGGCCTTGCGGCGGAATCGCCGTGACGCGAAATACGTTGCCACATTAAATTCGGTTGTCAAAATAAATTTTGGAGACGATAGTGGCGAAACCGGGCAAATACACCCGGCCAGTGCTCAATGCGGAGGAGCGAGCAGATTATTTCGCTGCAGAGCGGCATGATTTGTTCGGAGCGCGAATTAATGGACGAGTATCGCAATCGCGATCCAGAGACCGCGTCCGCGCGGTCCCGCACCGCCGCGCCGGACCCGGCGCAGCCGCTGCCGCTCGCCCCCGGAATGGAGGCGGCACCGCAGGGGTACGGGCCGCTGATCGCGCCGATGTCGGACATGCAACGCCCGCTCCGCCAGCAGGTTTTCGAGTGCGTTCGGGCAGCCGGCGCCATCAGCCGGGCACAGATCGCCAAGGACGTGTGCATCTCTCCGGCATCGGTGACCACGCTCGCGGCCGACCTGATCGAGGCCGGCTTCCTGACCGAAGTGGCGATCCCGCGCGAGGCGCAGGACGGTGGCCGCGGGCGCCCTCCCGTGGCGCTCGGGGTGCGCGCCGATGCCTTCGCGGTCTGCGGGATCAAGCTGTCCGACCACGAGCACGGCGCCGTCATTCTCGATTTCGCCGGGCGTGAGCTTGCGCGCCTGTGTGCGCCGTCGGCCGGGAGCCAGAGCCTCGCCGACACGCTGTCGACGCTGGAGCACCTTGTGGCGGCGGCCGCCGACCGCGCCGGCCTCACGCCCGGCGCGTTGGCCGGGGTCGGCGTGGGTCTGCCCGGGCTTGTCGATGCGGAGGCAGGCCGGGTTCCGTGGTCGCCGCTGTTGTCGGGCGAGAATGTCGCGCTCGCCGCGGCCGCGGAAGCGCGACTGGGTCTGCCGGTCAGCCTGGACAACGACGCCAACCTGGTGGCGCTCGCGGAGTTGTGGTTCGGTGTCGGGCGCCGCGCCGCGGATTTCGCCGTCGTCACTGTCGAGCAAGGCGTCGGCATGGGCCTCGTGCTCAATCATCGGCTTTATCGCGGGGCGCGCGGGCTGGGGATGGAGCTCGGGCACGTGAAGGTCCAGCTCGACGGAGCGTTGTGCCGGTGCGGCCAGCGCGGCTGCCTCGAAGCCTACATCGCCGATTACGCGCTTGCGCGCGAGGCCTCTGCCGCACTCGGCCGGATCGGAGAACCGGAACTGTCGACGCCGCAGCTCCTCGACGCGTTGCACGAACGGGCCATGGCAGGGGATGCCGCCGCCCGGTCGATCTTCAACCGTGCGGGACGATACCTCGCGCTCGGCCTCGCCAACGTGGTCAACCTGTTCGACCCAGAGATCGTCATCCTTGCCGGAGAGCGGATGCGCTACAAGCGGCTCTACGCCGAGGACACGCTCGCGGACATGTCGCGCCTGGTGCTCGCCACCGGGCGGCCGGCTCCGCGGATCGAGGTGCACAGCTGGGGCGATCAGCTCTGGGCCTACGGCGCCGCGGCGCTGGCGCTCGCGGCCGTGACCGAACGGCATCTCGGCGCCGCGCGGGAGGAGGTGGCATGAGGTGGCACCTCGCCCTCGCCCTTGCCGCCGCTGGCCCGGTCGCCGCCGATCCGGTCTTCGTCGACCGCAGCGCCGGACTTCCGGCGCCGCACATCTATTCGGGCGGATGGGAGCATTTCGTCGGCGGCGGCGTCGCGGTGTTCGATTGCAACGGGGACGCGCGGCCGGACATGCTGGCCGCGGGCGGCGAGTCGGCCGCCCGTCTGTTCGTGAACGTGACCGACGGCCCCGGCGCGCCGTTACGCTTCGACGCCGGGCCCCTGCCCGAGCTGACCGGGGTGACCGGCGCCTACCCGCTCGACATCGACGGCGACGGTCCGCTGGACCTCGTGGTGCTGCGAGTCGGCCCGAACGTCATCCTCGAGGGCGACGGCGCCTGCGGCTTCACCGATGCGACCGCGAAGCTCGGCCTTGTCGCAGGCGACGCCTGGACCACCGCGTTCAGCGCGACGTGGGAAGGACCGAACCGCCTGCCCACCCTCGCCTTCGGCAACTACGTGGACCGGTCCGATCCCGACGGGCCGTTCGGCGCCTGTGACGACAACGCCCTGATCCGGCCCGACGGCGAGGTCTACGGACCGCCCGAGACGCTGTCGCCGGGATACTGCGCGCTGTCCATGCTGATCTCGGACTGGCAGCGCACAGGCACCCCCGAGTTGCGGATCTCGAACGACCGCCACTACTACGTGCGCGACGGATACGAGGAGATGTGGCGGCTGGATCCTCTCGTGCCCCGGGGGTCGGAGGACGGCTGGCCCGAGATCTCGCTCTGGGGCATGGGCATCGCGAGCGGCGATCTCGACGGTAACGGCTATCCGGACGTGATGCTCACCTCGATGGGGGATCAGCTTCTGCAGTTCAACGACGGCGAGGCCTACGAGAACGCGCCGTACGAGACTGGCACCTATGCCCAGCGGCCGCATGTCGGCGACGACGGCCGGCCTTCGACCGGCTGGCATGCAGAGTTCGGCGATATCGACAACGACCGGCGGCTCGACCTGTTCATTGCCAAGGGCAACGTCGACCAGATGCCATCGAACGCGATGGCCGATCCGAACAATCTTCTGATGCAATCCGCCGACGGCACCTTCACGGAGGCCTCGGTCGATGCGGGACTCGCGAGCACCGCACGATCGCGGGGGGCCGCGCTCGCGGATTTCGACGGCGACGGACGGCTCGATATCGCCGTGGTGAACCGCCGCGCGCCGATGGAGGTGTGGCAGAACGCGACGCCCGGCACCGGCCACTGGCTGTCGGTCGCGCTCCGGCAGCCGCCGCCGAACACCCGCGCCGTGGGCGCGTGGATCGAACTGCGCGCCGGCGGCGCCGTGCACGCGCGTGAGGTCACGGTCGGAGGCGGTCACGCCGGTGGCGGCGCCGGACCGGTCCATTTCGGGCTTGGCGACGCGACAGATGCGCAGATCCGTGTGCGCTGGCCCGACGGCACCTGGACCGAGTGGGCCGACATCACGCCGAACGTGCGGCACGTCATGAACCGCGCCAACGGGTCCTGACTAGCGATCGACCGGCAGCCCGCTTGGTACCGTCTCCGGGATCCCGAGCCGCCCTTCGAGCGCCTGTGGATCGGTCAGCGTGTCCAGGAAGGCGAGGATGTCGTCGATCTGTGCCGGGTCGAGCGGACGGCCCGCCGACGCGGCGGCGGCGATGGCGGCCGTCTCCTCCGGATCGTCCAGCACGCGCCACACGGCGTCGGCCAGCGGCGTCTCGGGCAGGATCACGCGTCGCGCATAGGTGCCCGTGCCCGTGGGATCCACATGCTGGGCCACGAAGGCACCGAGGTCCGGATAGGCGCCAGCATGCCCCCATGGCCCGGTCTCGGCAACGTTGCGCAATGGCGGCGTACGGAACGCGTAGGCGTCGTCGGGTCGGCCCGTGACACGCATGCGCCCCTCGTCGCGGGCATGGCGCTCGAACCGCGCGGCCTTGCCGGGACCGAGCTGTGGCTGGCCCATGGCGTGAAAGTCGAAATCCGACAACAGCGGCCCGGAATGGCACGCAGCGCAGCCCGCGTCGCCGTAGAACAGCGCGGCGCCCCGCGCCGCTGCGCCCTGAAGCGTCGCCTCGCCTCGCAGCACCGCATCGAACGGCGCAGTATCAGAGCGCCACTCTTCCGCGACGAAGGCCGCGATCGCGTTCGAGATGTCAGTGAAGCCGATCGGCCGGCCCGCCGCGATCTCGGGGTACACAGCGGCGAAACGCGCCTGATAATCCGGGATCGCCGCGACACGCCGCGACAGCAGGTCCCAGGCGCCGTCAGGGCCGGTGATGAAGCCCTGCCGCACGGCTTGAGCGACCTCGTTCTCGGAGTAGTGCCCCGCCATCTCGTCCTGGCTCAACACCGGAAACATCGTCTGCGCGGACAGCAGGCTGTCGAAGCCGGCGACCATCTCCTCGGCCATCGGAGTGCGCAGGCCGGAAGGCTTGTCCGGATCGACCTCGATCCGGCCATCGGCGAACATGGCGGTCACCTGCCGCGCGCTCATGTTGAAGAGGGGCGGCGCATTGCGCGGGATGAGCTGTTCGGGCGGGTTGTCCGGATCGGACACGCGGTCCGGCCCGAGGCCCTGCCCTCCCTCGCCCAGACCGAGCGACAGACCGTCACCTGTCGCGAAACGCGGGTGGTGGCACGTGCCGCAGGAAATGTTGCGATTGCCCGACAGGATCGGATCCCAGAAAAGCAGACGCCCGAGCGCCGCCTCGTCGGCGTCGACCGGCGGAAAATCCGCCTCGGTCAACGGCGCCGGCAGATCGGGCGCAGCGCCGGCGAGCGTCGCGCAAATCGCGAGCGGGATCGCGCCTGCGAGTGTCTTGCGAACCATCGGCCCCCTCCTCCAACAGGTTCGCTGAGGAAACGCGACCCCGGGGTCGCGCGCAAGGGGGCGCGCGGTCGCGGAAAGCAGTGACGGAGTTCATTGACCGACCGGACGGTTTATCCGTAGCGTGCCCCGGCGGCACGTGGCCGCAAGGGAGGAGACATGACTGCCGAGGACCCGCTCGTCACGCGTGACGAAGACGGCGTGCTGGAAATCACGCTGAACCGTCCGGAGACACTCAACGCCTTCGACGAAGCGATGCATCTGAAGCTGCGGGCCGCGTTCGACCGCGCGAATACCGAGCCGACGATCCGCGCGGTGCTACTGACCGGCGCGGGCCGCGGATTCTCCTCGGGGCAGGATCTGAGCGACCGCGACCCGCGCCAGCGCTCCGAGCCGCCGAACCTCGGCCGCACGCTCGAGATGCACTACAACCCGCTGATCCGGCGGATCCGCAGCATCGACAAGCCCGTCGTGGCCGCGGTCAACGGCGTGGCGGCCGGCGCCGGTGCGAACGTGGCGTTGGCGTGCGACATCGTGCTCGCCGCCCGGTCGGCCCGCTTCATCGAAGCATTCGCGCTGGTCGGGCTCGTGCCCGACGCCGGCGGTAGCTGGCTGCTGCCCCGCCTCGTCGGCGAGGCCCGCGCCAAGGCGCTCGCCCTAACAGGCGAACCGGTCAGCGCCGAGCAGGCCGAGAGCTGGGGCCTGATCTGGCGCGTCGTCGACGACGCGACGCTAATGGACGAGGCCCGCGCGCTCGCCCGACGCCTGGCCGAGGGCCCCACCCTCGGGCTCGGGTTGACCAAGCGGCTGATCCACGGCGCGGCAGGCCGCAGTCTCGACGCCCAGCTCGACGCCGAGCGCGACGCGCAGGCCAAGGCCGGGCGGTCGTCCGACTATGCCGAGGGCGTGCTCGCCTTCCTCGAAAAGCGCACGCCGCGCTTCGAGGGGCGGTGAGATGACACCGGACGCGCTCGCGCGCGCCAGTGCCGACGAGATGTGGCGCACCGATCGTGCAAGCCGCGCACTCGGCATGCAGATCGTTTCCGTCGGACCCGGAACCGCCGTGCTGACGATGCCGGTCACCGTAAACATGGCGAACGGCCACGGCATCTGCCACGGCGGATACATTTTCACGTTGGCGGATTCGGCCTTTGCCTTCGCCTGCAACAGCTACGGCAAGGTGACCGTCGCGCAGTCGAACACGATCACCTACCTGCGGCCCGGCCCCGTGGGCGCGACCCTGACGGCGACGGCGCGCGAGGTCGCGCGGTCCGGGCGCTCCGGGCTCTACGATGTGCAGGTGACCGGGCCGGACGGTGTGGCGATCGCGGAGTTCCGCGGTCAGTCGCGCAGCCTCGATCGCGACATTCTGCCGGCACCGGATACGACCCGACGGGAGGAGAGATGATGCAGGACCTGAACCCGCCACGCGAGATCCTCGATCCGATCGAGGTGGCCAGCCGCGACGAGATCACCGCGCTTCAGCGCGAACGGCTGTCGTGGACGCTTCACCACGCCTACGAGAACGCGCCGTTCTACCGCGCGCGGTTCGATGCCGCGGGCGTCCATCCCGACGACATCCGTAATCTATCGGACCTCGCCAAACTGCCGTTCACGACCAAGCAGGATCTTCGCGACGCGTACCCCTTCGGCATGTTCGCGGTGCCGCGCGACCGTATCGCGCGGATCCACGCCTCGTCCGGGACAACGGGCAAGCCGACGGTCGTGGGCTACACGCAGGGCGACATCGACCACTGGGCGGATCTCGTCGCACGCTCGATCCGCGCCTCGGGCGGACGTGCCGGCGACATATGCCACGTCGCCTATGGCTACGGGCTCTTTACCGGTGGGCTGGGCGCGCATTACGGGGCCGAGCGGCTGGGGTGCACCGTGGTGCCGGTGTCGGGCGGCATGACCGAGCGCCAGGTGACGCTCATCACCGATTTCCGCCCAGATATCATCATGGTGACGCCCTCCTACATGCTGTCGATCCTGGACGCGTTCCGCGCCGCGGGGATCGATCCGCGCGAAAGCTCTCTCAAGGTCGGGATCTTCGGCGCCGAACCGTGGACCAACTCCATGCGGCACGAGATCGAGCAGGCGTTCGACATGCACGCGGTCGACATCTACGGGCTGTCCGAGGTGATGGGCCCGGGCGTCGCCAACGAATGCGTCGAGACCAAGGACGGCCTGCACCTCTGGGAGGATCACTTCTACCCCGAGATCATCGACCCGGAGACCGGCGATGTCCTCCCCGACGGGGAACTGGGCGAGTTGGTCTTCACCACGCTGACCAAGGAAGGCCTGCCGATCATCCGTTACCGCACGCGGGATCTGACCCGTCTCCTGCCAGGCACGGCGCGGTCGATGCGGCGCATGGAAAAGGTGACCGGGCGGTCGGACGACATGATCATCCTGCGCGGCGTCAACGTCTTTCCCACGCAGATCGAGGAGCAGGTGCTGAAATGCGAGGGTCTCGCGCCGCATTTCCAGATCGAGCTGCGCACCGAGGCTCGGATGGACGCGATGATCATCCATGCCGAGGCCGCCGAAAGCCACGCGAGCCCCGAGGCCCGCGCGGCGCAGGCCGACACACTGGCGCATCACGTCAAGTCCGTCGTCGGCGTCAGCGCGCGGATCGAGGTCCACGATCCGGCCGGCGTGGCGCGGTCCGAAGGCAAGGCCAAGCGCGTGATCGACGCGCGGCACCGCGACTGACATGGCCCGCCCCCGCGCGCGAGACTTCGACGCGAAGCGGCACGGCCTGCTCGTCGAGGCCGCGCGCGTCTTCGCGGACATGGGTATGGAGCACGCCTCCATGGCGCAGATCGCTGCGGCGGCGGGCGTGTCGAAATCGCTCCTGTACCATTACTACCCGTCGAAGCATGCACTGATCTACGCCATCATCGCGACGCATCTCGAGGCTCTCGATGCGGACCTTGCCGCGACGGACGCCGAGGGGGCCGCACCCGAGGCGCGGCTTCGCCGCCTCGTCGGCGTCGTTCTCGACGCGTACCGGGGTGCGGACGACTTCCACAAGGTTCAGCTGAACGCGGGACCGGCGCTGCCCGAGGCGGAACGCACGGCGCTGCGCCGGATCGAGCGCCGGATCGTGCGCCGCTTCTCGGATGTCATAGCCGCGGTTCGCCCGGATCTCGACGACAACGCAACGCCGCGGCTGATGCCGGTCACCATGTCGCTCTTCGGGATGATGAACTGGGTCTACCTGTGGTTCCGCGAGGACGGCCCGATCAGCCGTGACGCCTACGCCGACCTCGCGACCGACCTTATCCTCGGCGGCGTTCGCGGGCTCGACTGACCACGCTCAGGGCCAGTGCCTGGCCACCATCGTCAGCACGTCGTATTGCGCGACGACGGCCTCGTCCTGGTTGGTGACGCGGCACTCCCACCGCACCTCGCCGTGATCGGCCCCCTCGCGCGGATTGATCTCCTTGCACGTCAGGCGCACCTGCAGACGATCGCCGAAGTAAACCGGTGTCTGGAACCGCAGATCGTCGATGCCGTAGTTGGCGAGAACGGGACCCGGCTCCGGCGATACGAAGAGCCCGGCGGCGAAGGACACGATCAGATAGCCGTGAGCCACGCGCCCGTCGAAGAACGGATTGGCGCGCGCGGCGGCCTCGTCCATGTGGGCGTAGAACGTGTCTCCGGTGAACCGGGCAAAGTGCTCGACATCCTCGCGCGTGATTTCGCGCGCCTCGGTCAGCAACTGGTCCCCGAGTCGCAATTCGGCCAGCGACTTCCGGAACGGGTGCACATCGTCGCGCACATCTGCACCGTCCGACCATTGCCCTGTCACCGCCGTCAGGAGATGCGGCGCGCCCTGCACGGCCGTCCGCGCCATGAAGTGCTTTACGCCGCGCATCCCGCCCATTTCCTCGCCGCCGCCGGCGCGCCCAGGGCCGCCGTGGACAAGAGGGGCGAGCGGCGACCCGTGCCCGGTCGAAGACGTGGCGGAGGCCCGGTTGCCGATCAGCACGCGGCCATGAAACGGGGCGAGCCCGCCGACGACCGCCTCGGCGGTTCGCGGGTCGTCGGTGAAAAGCGACGCGCACAGGGACCCGCGACCCATGCGGGACAGGGTCACCGCCTCCTCGGGGTCGCGGTAAGCCATCAGCGTTGCGACCGGGCCAAAGGCTTCGACGTCGTGCACCGCGCGCGCGGTAGTCGGCGCCGCGCACCGCAACAGCACCGGGTTGAGGAATGCGCCCTGGTCCGGGTCGCCGGAGACGAGGCGCACATCGTCGGGATCTCCCGCGACGATCTCCGCCTCTGCGGCCAGCGCCGTGATGCGCTCTCGGACACCGTCGCGGTCGCCCCGGCTCACCAGCGCGCCCATCCGCACCGCATCGTCATCAGGAAGCCCGACCGCGATGTCAGCCAGGCGCCCGCCTATGGCGTCGGACGCTGCGTCTGCCAACGCTTCGGGCACGATCAGGCGACGGATCGCGGTACATTTCTGGCCGGCCTTCACCGTCATCTCGCGCACCGCTTCGCGGACGAAGAGGTCGAATTCCGGCGTGTCGGGCTCGGCATCCGGTCCCAGGATCGCGCAGTTGAGGCTGTCGGCTTCCATTGTGAACGGCACCGCACATTCGACAACCCGGGGATGCGTCTTCAGCCGGCGCCCGGTTTCGGCAGAGCCGGTGAACGTGACAACGTCGCTCTCCTCCACATGATCTAGGAGATCGCCAGCCGAGCCGCACAGGATCTGCAGCGCGCCCTCGGGCAGCACCTCCATCTCGACGATACGGCGCACCACCAGCTCGGTGAGGTACGCGGTCTGCGAGGCGGGCTTCACGAGGCACGGCATCCCCGCGATGAGCGCCGGCGCGATCTTTTCCAGAAGGCCCCAGACGGGGAAGTTGAAGGCGTTGATATGGATCGCCACACCCGGCCGCGGCGTAAGAATGTGCTGCGCTGAAAAGGTGTTGTCGCGCGACAGGGGTTCGACCGCACCCTCCGGAATGACATGCGCATTGGGCAGTTCGCGCCGCGCCCGCGAGGCGAAGGTCAGAAATGTGCCGATGCCGCCGTCGATATCGATCCAGCCATCCTTGCGCGTCGCACCGGTGTGGAAATTCTCGAGATAGAATTCCTCCTTGCCCTCCATCAGGCGCAGGCCGATCTCTTTCAGCATCAGGGCGCGCTGGTGCAGCGTCAGCGCGCGCAGCGCGGGCCCACCGACGCGCCGCGCGTGATCGAGTGCGGCCGCCCTGTCGAGCCCATCCGCGCCGATCCGAGCGATGGCGATCCCGGTCGCGGCGTCGAGCAGCGCGGCGCCGTCGCCGTCTCCCGCGCGCCATGCGCCGGAGAGGTAGGAACGAAGCCGACGGGGCGCCGATGTAAGCATTGGACCGGTCCTTTCGTGGGAAGTCAGCTCAGGCGTCGTAGGTGACCACGAGCCGGTCCGACAATGGCACGCATTGACAGGTCAGCACGTAGCCGGCGCGCACCTCGTAATCCTCGAGCGCGTGGTTGGTCTCCATCTCCGCCTCGCCCTCGAGGATCTTGGCGCGGCAGGTCGAGCAGACACCTGCGCGGCAGGAGAACGGCGCATCCATCGCGTTGTCGAGGGCGGCCTCGAGCAGCACCGTGCCGTCGCGCGGCATGGTGAAGCGTCGGGTCGCACCGTCGAGCGTAACCGACACGTCGCAGCCCTCTGCTGCGGCCGATGCTGCGGCCGACACCGCGCGGCGCTTCGCCCGCCCCGGCTGCGCCGACTTGAACAGCTCGAACTTGATTCGGTCGTCCGGCAGGCCGTGCGTCTGGAGGCTGGTGGCGATGGTCTTCATCATCGGCTCCGGCCCGCAGATGAAAGCCGTGTCCACGTCGTTGGCGTCGATCCAGTGCGCGAAAAGCGCATCCATCTTCGCGGCGTCGATGCGGCCCGAGAACAGGTCGATCTCCTGCGCCTCGCTCTCCAGCACGTGGATGATCGAGAGCCGGCCAAGATAGGTGTTCTTCAGGTCCTCTATCTCCTCGCGGAACATGATCGAACCGACCTGCCGGTTGGCATAGACCAGCGTGATCCGCGATCGCGGTTCGCGCGCGAGGATCGTCTTCATCAGGGACAGGACCGGCGTGATGCCGGACCCACCGGCGAACGCGAGGTAGTGCCGCTCGGCGCCCGCATCGATCGGGGTATGGAACTTGCCCATCGGCGGCATCGCCTCGAGCGTGTCGCCGGGGCGCAATTCCTCGTTCGCCCATGTCGAGAAGGCACCCCCGTCGACACGCTTGATCCCGACGCGGATCACCCCGTCATCCTTGCCCGCGCAGATCGAGTAGCAGCGGCGCAGCTCGACCCCGTCGAAGTCGCGCCGAAAGGTCAGGTACTGTCCCTGAGTGAAGTCGAACGCCGCCGCCGAGTCGTGCCCGGGCGCAAGCGTCACCACGACCGCATCGCGCGTCGTCTTCTGCACGTCCGTCACTGTCAGAGAATGAAAGCGTGACATGAGAAAAGCCCTCTAGAGCCTTGCGATGACGGGAAAACTCCCGCGAGATCAGATGCATTTGAAATAGTCGAACGGCTCCAGGCAGTCGCCGCAGCGATACGCGGCCTTGCACGGTGTGGACCCGTGGCGGCTGACCATCTGCGTCTTGGTCGAGGCACAACGCGGACAAGCCACCGCGACCTCGGCGCCGCCCATCCGGACCGCGCGCAGCGAGCCCACATCGCCGGCGGTGCCGTCGACCGGAGGCGCGATCCCGTAACCGCGCAATTTCTCGCGCGCCTCCTCGGTCAACCAGTCGGTGCTCCAAGGGGGCGAGAGGCGACGTTCGACCCTGACGCTCTCGACGCCCTTGGCGCGCAGATGGGCGTCGATCTCCAACTCGATGACGGCGACGGCGGGACAGCCGGAATACGTCGGCGTGACACCGACGACGAGCGTATCGTCCTCCCAGCCCACATCGCGCACGATGCCGAGATCGGTGACCGAGATCACCGGGATCTCCGGATCGGGAACCTCGGCCAGCCAGTCGCGCACAGTGGCCGCGTCGGGACGCGTCTCGATCACCATTCCGCCCCCGGATAGGCGCGCTGCAGGAACTGCATCTCCGCGAGGAGGTATCCCAGATGCTCCGTGTGACGGCCCTGCCGGCCGCCGCGCTGCACGTCGTTTCGGCCCTCGGGTACGGCCAGCGTCGCCTCGGCCAACGTCTCTCGCACGGTCGCGTCCCATGCCGACCGAAGGTCGCCCGGCTCCGGCAGGATCCCTGCCTCGGCAAGCGCGGCGTCAGTGTCGTCGCCGAAGCAAAGCTCACCCGTGTAGGGCCAGAGAAGATCGAGCGCGGCCTGCATCCGGGCGTGGCTCTCCTCCGATCCGTCGCCGAGGCGCACGACAAGGTCACTGGACCGGTCCAGATGGTAGTGCACCTCTTTCAGCGCCTTGGCGGCGATCTCCGCGATCTCGGTCGCCGACGACGAGACCAGCCGCTCCAGCAGGGCGTGGTGCCACGCATCGAACAGAAACAGGCGCATTAGCGTGCGTCCGATGTCGCCGTTCGGGACTTCGACCAGCAGCGGATTGCGAAAATGCATCGCGTCGCGGTGATAGGCGAGATCATCGGCGCTGCGGCCCCTGCCCTCGACCTGCGCGGCCAGACCAAGCCACATCTGGGTGTGCCCGATGAGGTCGAGCGCGGTGTTGGCGAGCGCGATGTCCTCCTCGAGCGCAGGGCCGTGCCCGCACCATTCCGACACCCGGTGCCCGAGAATCAGCGTCGCGTCTCCCAGACGGCACAGCCCGGTGACCAGCGGTGCCCGAAGCTCCGGCGCCGCGGCCAGCAGGTCGTCGACCGGACGCGCTGGCGCGAGCGGAGCGATCGTCGCGTCCGCAGACATCACATGTGCCCCACATCGTCGGGGATGTCGTAAAATGTCGGGTGGCGATAAACCTTGTCTTCCGCAGGGTCGAAGAGCGGTCCCTTATCCGAGGGCGTCGAGGCGGTGATCGCCGCCGACGGCACGACCCAGATCGACACGCCCTCCTTGCGGCGCGTGTAGACGTCGCGGGCGTTGCGGACCGCGGTTTCGGCATCAGGGGCGTGCAGGCTGCCCACGTGGCGATGGTTCAGCCCCTGCTGGCTGCGAATGAAGACCTCCCAGAGGGGCCATTCCTTGCGCATATCGCGTCCTCCCTGACGGCGGTGTGTCGTCGAACCGGTGCTACTCGGCGGCCGTCGCCGCAGCGGCACGCCGCGCCGCGGCCTTCTCGGCATAGGCGGTCAGACCGTCGCGAAACCACGCGCCGTCGTCCCACGCCTTCTGCCGGGCGCCGAGCCGCTCGCGATTGCAAGGCCCGTTGCCCTTGAGCACCTCGTAGAACTCCGACCAATCTGGCTCGGTGAAGTCGTAGCCCTGCTTTTCCTCGTTCCACGCAAGGTCCGGATCGGGCACCGTCAGTCCGAGAAACTCCGCCTGCGGCACGGTTTCGTTGACGAAGCGCTGGCGCAGTTCGTCATTGGTGTTGATCTTGATCTTCCACGCCATCGACTGCTGAGAGTGCACGCTGTCCTTGTCGGACGGGCCGAACATCATCAGCGACGGATACCAGAAGCGGTTCAATGCATCCTGCGCCATCTCGCGCTGCGCGTCGGTGCCCCGGGCCATCTTCATCATGATGTGGAAGCCCTGCCGCTGGTGGAAGCTCTCTTCCTTGCAGATGCGGATCATCGCGCGCGAATAGGGCCCGTACGAGGTGCGCTGCAGCGGCACCTGGTTCATGATCGCGGCGCCATCGACCAGCCATCCGATCGCGCCCATGTCGGCCCAGGTCAGCGTCGGATAGTTGAAGATGGACGAATACTTGGCCTTGCCGGACAGCAGCTGCTCGGTCATTTCGTCCCGGCTGATGCCGAGCGTTTCGGCGGCGGAGTAGAGATAGAGGCCGTGGCCTGCCTCGTCCTGCACCTTCGCCAACAGGATCGCCTTGCGCTCGAGCGTCGGCGCGCGGGTGATCCAGTTGCCCTCGGGCAGCTGGCCGACGATCTCTGAATGGGCGTGCTGGCTGATCTGGCGGATCAGCGTCTTGCGATAGCCCTCGGGCATCCACTCCTTGGGCTCGATCTTCTCGCCGGCGTCGATGCGAGCCTGAAACGCGTGCTCTTCGGGCGTTTCCCCGCCACCCTTCGGCTCGGTCGTGACCATCTGCGCATACATGGGCGGACTCCTCCGTGGTGTCGGGGAATATAACGCAAAAAGCGTCACACTTGAAGTGCCGCCTCGCGGAAAACGTGACGCGTCAGCGAGTGACGGCGGTCTTGCGCACCCGTTCGAGGCTTTGGAGCCGGGCGCGCGTTGCGGGCGTTTCGGCCGGCAGCGGGCCGTCGGCTGCGTCGAACGACGCGCCGACATGCGCGTCAGATGCGGCCGCCAGTGCGAGATAGATCTGCGCGAAGAGCTGCTGTGCCCGAGCCCCCGGCCAGTCGATCGGTTGGGCCGAGCGCGGCAGCCGCGGATCGGCGAGAACCGCCTGCCGATAGGCATGGACGAGCCGCAGGCGCAGCGCGAGACAGGTCCCGCCGTCGGGCACCGCACCCGAGGACAGCGTCGCACCGGCCGGGCCGAACCGGTCCAGCACATCGCGATACCCGGCCGCTGCGGACTCGAGATCCCAATGCGCCTGCGCGAAGGTCCGCGTGTCGCCGTCCGCGGAGCCCGCAACGATCGGGGAGTCGGGCCGCGCGAGATCGGACCGGTCCGGTCCCATCAGGACATCGGGGGCCAATCGGACCCAGCCAGCGCCGCTCAGCCCCGGCGGCGGACCGCCCGGACCCAGCGCCACCAGCCAGCCCTCGGCTTCTGGCAGCGGATCGTAGAAGAGCCGCGCTGCCGCGCGGAATTCCGTCCGCGCGCTCTCGGTCAGTCGATAGAAGCTTCGCCGGCCGACCCGTGCACCCTCGAGCGCGCCGGACGCCACGAGCCGCGACACCGCCGTCCGGGCGAGCGTTTCCGAAATGCCGTGCACCGCGCAGGTGGCGATCAACGCCGCCATGGACAGCGTACCGCCGCGCGGTTCGGCGACATCGCCATAGATCGTCACGATGAAGGACGTGGCACGCGGCGCTGGCAGGCCCATCGCGTGCTCGAGCGGGGTGGCATTCTGGCCGTCGGGCATGTGTCGGTCTCGGCGCAATGACAGCGTGGGTCTTCGAGGACCGACCCTACCGCGCCGTTGCGCGGCGCACCACTCAGGCGTCCTCGTAGAAGGTCACGCCGCCGTCGTCGGTGATCGTGGTGCCCACGGTTTCGCCCTTGAGCACGCGGCCCGCCGCGCCGGACTGGTCGAACCCGACGACGTGGACCCGCATCTTGTGCTGCTGCGCCAGAACCAGCGCCGCCTGATCCATGAACGTCAGACGATCCTTGATCGCCTTCTCGAACGTGAGCGTGCGGTAGAGCTTCGCGTCGGGATCCTTGCGCGGATCGGTGACGTAGACGCCGTCGATCCCGTTCTTCATCGCCAGCACGCAGTCGCAATCGAGCTCGATCGCGCGCTGGACCGACGGATAATCGGTGGTCAGGTAAGGCTCGCCAATCCCGCCACAGAGCAGCACGAGGCGCCGCTTCTCAAGGTGCCGCGCGGCACGGCGGCGGATGTAGGGCTCCCCGATCTGGGGGATCGTCAGCGCCGACATCAGCCGGACCTCGACGTCGGATGTCGCCTCGATCTTCGCGCGGAGCAGGATGCCGTTGGCGATCGTGCCGAGCATGCCGACATTGTCAGCTTCGACACGCTCGATGTTCCAGTCGGACGACACGGAGCCGCGGAAGATGTTGCCGCCGCCGATGACGCAGGCGACCTCGGCCCCGTCGTTGTGCAGCTTCAGGATTTCCTGGACCACCGCGGAGATCGCCGAGTCCGAAAACACGCCGCTCGATCCGCTCGCCAGGGCCTCGCCGCTGATCTTGACCATCACCCGCACGTGGCACCCCCGGTTCTCTGCATCGCCGCCGGTGACGTATCGAAGCCCTCGCCGCAAGTCAACGCGCAGGAATTACATCGCGTTATCAATACGTTGAACGCCGGTCCGCGCAGCCCGCGCTCTGTGCGCGGCGAATGACCGCCGCAAGTGACACGATCCGCGGCCGGACCTGCAGCGCAGGCGGATCATGCCGCGTCCGTCTGTCCCGCTGCGCGCGAATCGGCCGCTGCAACATTCGCCAAGAAGGACGGCCGCTCGACATCAGATCATTGCGCAGCCGCACATCACGGACGCCGGGAGACGCACCGATTTCCGGCGTCGGGCCGGCTCCATCGGCAAAATCCGGCCGACCGACGGATGCAACAGCGCCTTCCGCGACGAGAGGCTTGATGCGCGGTGGCCGGCAGTCGTCAGACTCCCGCATTCCGGGCGGGCGACCGCCCCGGTCCAAAACATCAACTCGGAGGTCACACCCGTGCTGAAACACAGCCTCGCCGCATCCGCGCTGGCGCTCGCAGCCGCATCGCCCGTTCTTGCCGACAATCCCGTGCCGGAAGACGTCACGCTGGCGGAAGACCAGTCCTACACATTCTGGCTGCTCGATGCGATCAAGTCGATGGACCCGCAGATCAACACCGACGTCGAAGGCTCGGACGTTCTGCGCAACCTGTTCGAGGGTCTCTACAACGAGGACGCCGAGGGCAACATCGTGCCGGGCGTGGCCGTCGATCACACGGTATCCGACGACCAGAAGACCTACACATTCACCCTGCGCGAGGATGCGCAATGGTCGAACGGTGACCCGGTGACGGCGGAGGACTTCGTCTTTGCGTGGCGTCGCCTCGCTGATCCGGCGACCGCCTCGGAATACGCCTGGTACATGGAGCTGATGCAGGTCGAGAACGCCCCCGAAATTATCGCTGGCGAGATGCCGCCCGAAGAGCTCGGCGTGACTGCCGTGGACGAGCGCACGCTCGAGGTGCGGATCACCACGCCCTTGCCCTACTTCCTGCAAATGCTGGTACACGCCTCCACCTTCCCGACCCATGCCGCGACCATCGAGGAGCATGGCGACCAGTGGACCCGGCCCGAGAACATGGTCGGCAACGGCGCCTACGTGCTCGACGAGCACATTCTCGGCGAACGCGTGGAAATGTCGAAGTCCGACACGTATTGGGACGCCGAGAATGTCGTGATGGAGACACTGACCGCGCTGACCATCAACGACGTGAACCAGGGTCTCACCCGCTATCTGGCCGGCGAGCTCGATCGTGTGGACATCCCGGCAGGCCAGTTTCCGCGTCTGAAGGAAGAGTACCCCGAGCAGGCGACCTCGTCGCCCTATTCCTGCTCCTACATCTACATGATGAACGTGGGCGAGAAGGGCCCCGAGGCGCTGAAGGACGTGAACGTGCGCAAGGCGCTGTCCTACGCCATCGACCGGGACATCGTCGTCGAGCGCATCCTGCAGGGCGGACAGGAGCCGTCCTACAACTGGACGCACTGGGCGACCGCGGGCTTCGAGGCCCCCGAGATCGACTACGCGACCTGGACCCAGGAAGAGCGGCTCGAGCGTGCGAAGGAGCTGATGGCCGAGGCCGGCTACGGCCCCGACAACCCGCTCGACCTCACGCTTCAGTACAACACGTCCGAGGATCACAAGAAGATCGCGATCGCGGCGAGCCAGATGCTCAAGGCGATCGGCGTGAACATCACGCTCGATAACTACGAGTGGAAGGTCCACACCGACCGGATGCAGAACCAGGACTTCGATCTGGCCCGCTACGCGTGGTGCGGCGACTACAACGAGGCGTCGACCTATCTCGACCTCTTCACCTCGTATTCGGGCCACAACAACGGCGAGTTCTTCAACGAGGAATACGATGCCGTGATGCGCGAGTCGAAGACCGCCGAGGATCCGCTTCCGCTTTACCAGGAGGCCGAGTCCATCCTCGCGGCCGAGATGCCGATCATTCCGATCTATCACTACGCCAACGTCGACATGCTCAATCCGCAGATCGGCGGCATCCCGACGGAAAACGTGATGCAGACGTGGTACGGCAAGGACCTCTATCGCGCGGCCGAATAACGCCGCGCCGGGGGCGCCCGTGTTCGGGCGCCCTCACCGGTCCGTGCGCGGGGCTGCCGCCGGGCGGCGCCGCGCTACCCTCCTTAACCTGATCGCTCGTCCGACGCGTCGCCCTTCCTCCGGGAGCCGTCCATGCTGTCCTATTCGCTCAAGCGTCTCGCCATCGCGGTGCCGACGCTTCTGATCCTCATCGTGGTGTCCTTCGTGCTGATGCACGCCGCGCCCGGCGGGCCGTTTACCTCGGAGCGTGAGCTTCCGCCCGAAGTGCTGGCCAACCTCAACGCGAAGTACGGCCTCGACCAGCCGCTCTGGCGCCAGATCGTCACCTACGTCTGGGGCATCTTGACCGAGTTCGATTTCGGGCCGTCCTTCGTCTACAAGGACCGCACGGTGAACGAGATCATCGCGCAAGGCTTTCCGGTCACCCTCACCTACGGGATCCTGTCGTTCCTTGTGGCGGTCGCCGTCGGCGTGACGCTGGGCGTCGTCGCCGCGATCCGGCAGAATTCGCTGCTCGACTACCTCGCCGTCGGCGTGTCGATCGGCGCGCAGGTGCTGCCGAACTTCGTCATGGCGCCGATCCTCGTGCTGGTCTTCACGCTCTGGCTCGGCTGGCTGCCCGGCGGCGGCTGGCAGGGCGGACAGTGGCAATACGTCATCCTGCCCGTTATCGCGCTCTCGACCTCGTTCATGGCCTCGATCGCGCGGATCACGCGGTCTTCGATGCTCGAGACGCTGAACCTGAACCACATCCGAACCGCCCGGGCCAAGGGCCTGCCGGAACGGCGGGTGATCCTGCATCACGCGCTGAAGCCCGCGATGCTGCCGGTAATCTCGTATCTCGGGCCCGCCTTCGTCGGCATGATCACCGGCTCGGTGGTGGTCGATGTCTATTTTTCCACCGGCGGGATCGGAAAGGCCTTCGTCGACAGCGCACTCAACCGCGACTACGCGGTGATGATGGGGGTAACCATCCTCATGGGCGCGCTGACGATCCTGTTCAACCTCGTGGTCGACATCCTCTACGGCTGGATCGACCCAAAGATCAGGTACTGAGCCATGGTCCACGACACCCAACGCATGCAGTCGCTGGCCGAGCGCATGGCCGAGGACGAGGTCGCGGGCCGCTCGCTCTGGGCCGATGCGCGGCGGCGATTCTTCTCCAACAAGGCAGCGGTGATCGGTCTCGCGCTCTTGGCCTTCGTCGCGGCCTTCGCGCTCTTCGGCGGCCAATTCGCCCAATGGTCGAACGAGGAGCTCGACTACAACGTGATGGGCGTGGTCGCGCAGGAAGGCGGGCCATCGCTCGCCAATGGTCACTATTTCGGCGTCGACGAGCTCGGCCGCGATCTCTTCGCGCGCACCGTCCAGGGCACCCAGGTGTCGCTGCTGGTTGGCCTGGTGGGCGCGCTGGTCGCAGTCGTCGTCGGGACGATTTACGGCGCCACCGCCGGCTATGTCGGCGGCCGCGTCGACGCCGCAATGATGCGCGCCGTCGATGTCCTGATGGCCATTCCCTACATGTTCGTTCTGATCCTGATCCTCGTGATGTACGGCCGCTCGATGATCGCTCTCTTCGTCGGTCTCGGCCTGATCTCCTGGCTGGAGATGAGCCGGATCGTCCGCGGCCAGACGCTCAGCCTGAAAAACCGCGAATTCATCGAGGCCGCGCGCGCAACCGGCGTGTCCGGGGTGACGATCATCCGCCGCCACATCGTGCCGAACCTCCTGGGCGTGATCGCCGTCTACGCCACGCTGCTGGTGCCGCTGATGATCCTGACCGAGAGTTTCATCTCGTTTCTCGGCCTCGGCGTTCAGGAGCCGCTGACCTCGCTCGGCGCGCTGATCTCGCAAGGCGCCTCGACCATGGCCTACGGCACCATCTGGCAGCTGGCCTTCCCGCTTCTGTTCTTCTGCCTGACGCTCTTCGGCTTCTTCTTCGTCGGCGACGGCCTGCGTGACGCGCTCGACCCCAAGGACCGTTGAGGATGGGCCGGGACCGACACGCCGCGACGCAGGTCGCGCCGGCGCATTGGCCGGCGCCATCGCGCCGCGCCCTCCGCCACGCAACTCTCACACCGACGCGGGAGACCCGCTGACATGCCGCTGCTCGAGATCGAGAACCTCAACATCACCTTCGACACCGGCGACGGCACCGTCCACGCGGTCAACGATCTCTCGCTTGCCCTCGACCGCGGCGAGACGCTGGGCATCGTCGGCGAGAGCGGGTCGGGCAAGTCCCAGACCGCCTTTGCCATCCTCGGGCTTCTGGCCCGGAACGGGCGCGCCACGGGTTCGATCCGCTTCGACGGCGACGAGATCCTCAACGCGCCCGCCAGAACGCTCAACCGCATCCGAGCCGAGCGCATCGCCATCATCTTCCAGGATCCGATGACCTCGCTGAATCCGTACATGCGAATCTCGGATCAGATGGTCGAGGTGCTGACGCTGCACCAGGGCATGGGGCGGCGCGCGGCCGAAGCCGAGGCCGTCCGCATGCTCGACGCGGTGCGCATTCCCTCCGCGCGCGAGCGCATCCGTCTCTACCCGCACGAGTTCTCGGGCGGCATGCGCCAGCGGGTCATGATCGCGATGTCGCTGCTGTGCCGCCCGGACCTGCTGATCGCGGACGAGCCGACCACCGCGCTCGACGTGACCGTGCAGGCCCAGATCATGGCGCTCCTTCAGGAATTGCAGGGCGAGTTCGGCATGGCCACGATGCTGATCACCCACGATCTCGGCGTCGTCGCGGGCTTCTGCGAACGGGTGACCGTCATGTACGGCGGCCGCGTCATGGAGCGCGCACCCACCGATCCGCTCTTCGAGCGGCCGACCCATCCCTACACGCGGGGGCTCCTGAACGCCGTGCCGCGGCTCGACCGCGCCGACGAGGCGATGGCGGCGATCCCGGGAAACCCGCCCAACATGGCGCGCCCGCCCCGGGGCTGCCCGTTCCGTCCGCGCTGCGCCTTCGCCGGCGAGGATTGCGCCGAGATGCCGCCCCTGTCGCAGGCGGGCCCGGCCCGTCAGCGCGCCTGCCACCGCACCGCCGAGGAGGTCGCCGCATGACCACGCCGCTTCTGTCCGCCCGCGAGATCGACGTCACCTTCGGCACCACCCGCCCAGGCGACATGCCGTGGACCGCGCCGCGCAAGCTGCGCGCGGTCAGCGGCGTCAGCTTCGACCTCGCGGCCGGCAAGACGCTCGGCGTCGTCGGCGAGTCGGGCTGCGGCAAGTCGACGCTCGCCCGCGCGCTGATCCGCATGGTTCCGGCTTCAGGCCAGGTGCTCTGGCAGGGCGACACCGATCTGCTGTCGCTCTCCCCTGCGGCGATGCAGCGCTACCGCTCCGAGATCCAGATGATCTTCCAGGATCCGCTCGCCTCGCTCAATCCGCGCATGACGCTCGGAGAGATCATCGCCGAGCCGCTGCGCACCCATCGCCGCGACCTGTCGCGCGCCGACATCCGTGACCGCGTGCGCCGGATGATGGACCGGGTCGGGCTCCTGCCGCAGATGATCAACCGCTATCCGCACGAGTTCTCGGGCGGCCAGTGCCAGCGGATCGGCATCGCCCGCGCGCTGATCGTCGAGCCCAGGCTCCTGATCTGCGACGAGCCGGTCTCGGCGCTCGACGTCTCGATCCAGGCACAGGTGATCGAACTCCTGCAGGAACTGCAGCGCGACCTGAACCTCGCCATTCTCTTCATCGCCCACGACCTGAGCGTCGTGCGCCACATCTCCGACGAGGTCATGGTGCTCTATCTCGGGCGGGTCATGGAGGCCGCGCCGGCCGAGCGGCTCTACGCCGCGCCGCGCCATCCCTACACGCAGGCGCTGCTCTCCGCCGTGCCGGTGCCCGACCCGGCGGTTGAGCGGGACAAGCGCATCATCCCGCTCACCGGCGACCTCCCCTCGCCGATGGCCCCGCCCTCGGGCTGCGTCTTTCGCACCCGCTGCCCGCGCGCCGAGGCCGCCTGTGCCGCCGAGGTTCCCGCACCCGGCCCCGGCCCGCATCGCTGCGCCTGCCTGTTCCCGGGCACCATCACCGCCGACGAGGTCGCCTGACCCCCCTCTGCTGGATGCGCGCGGCCCAGCCCATGTGCACGACCCGCCCCCTTCTTCTTGGCGCAAATACTCCGGGGAGCGCGAGGGGCAGCGCCCCTCGCCCGCCGGCGCGACCGGGCGCACGCGTCAGCGACGCAGGGCAGCGCTCCCGTCAGGACCGCTGGTCCTCGAACCAGTCGAGCGCCATGTCGGCCCAGCCCGGCGGCACGCCGTGCCCGCCATCGAAGAGCGCGAAGCTCAGGGTCGCGCCGGGCGCGCACGAGGTCCAGTCCTTGCGCCAGTAGGTGCCGTCCCCCGAGGTGCCGTCCGCCTGCAGGCGGCAGCCCCCGGCGGACCGCCAGAGCGCCATCGCGTGCCAGACATCGCCCTGCGCCAGCGCGTCGGGCGCCTCGAGAGCCTCGCCGCGGAGGAGCCGGCCCTCGAGCGGCACCGTGCCGTCGCGCCAGCCATGCGTGTGCAGAAGCCGGACCGGGCCGGCGCAGCCCTCTGGGTGCGGGCGCCAGAAGCTGCCCGAGACCGGCGCGTAGGCGGCGAACGCCTCCGGCGCCGCGCAGGCGAGGTAGCTCGCCATCGACCCGCCGATCGAGAAGCCGGCCAGCAGCATCGCGTCCGGATCGAGGTCGAATCGCGCGGCCGCGTTGTCGCGAACGGCCTGCAGGAAGGCGACCTCGTCCCGTCGCTGCGGCCGCTCGGGATGAAACGCCCAGGTGCGCCCGGAGCGTCCCTCCCGCGGGATGCCGTCGGGCGCGATGACCGCGTACCCGCGCTCCAGCGCCGTCTCGACGACGCCGCGCATGGTCAGCGTCCCCTCGCCGCTCGACCCCCAGCCGTGAATGAACATGAGTGCCGGCGCGCCCGGTTGCGGTGCCTCCGGCAGTTCGACGTGGTAGGAGCCTCCCGCGATCTCGCAGGGCGCAGACGTGTCCGGGCCACAAGCCGCGCGCGCCGCGCCGGCGAACAGCGCGACGAGCGGCAGCAGGATCGCGGCCAGGCGCAGGACGGATCGGGGCATCGGCACTCTCCCTGTCATCACCTTGCCAAGAGCTAGGCGAGGCGCGGGGAAGTCGAGCGGCGAGCGATCCCGGTTGCGTGATGCCGGGACCGCCCGCGCGCCGGGTCACTGCGTGACCGGCGCCGCCGAGGTGAATTGCGGGATGGTATTTTCGGAGGCGGCGTCGGGTTCGATCGAGACCCAGTTGCCCTCTGCGGTGTCGATGTTGCCGGGAATGTCCTCTTCCCAGAAGCCGACGACGTTCGGCGTGATGTTGAGGTAGAGCGCGCCATCGACGATCCGCCAGAGGTTGGGGTTGCCGGGCACCTTGCCGCCCTTGGCGACGCCGTAGGCGCAATGGCCGTCGTAGCGCGGCACGAAGGCCTCCGGGTCGGCGAGGAAGCGGTCGCGGTTTTCCTCGGAGGCAAAGGCGAAGGTGGCGCCGTTGTGCTCGGCGGTGATGCTCGCGCGGCCGGGCACCGCGGCGGGCTGCGGCGCGCCGACCGGGGCCTGCGGCAGGTCGAAATAGGCGACGACGTCGTAGCCCGACACGGCAAAGCCGGTCTCGTCGACGAATTGCGGCCCGGCGATGGACGCGGCGGGCGCGGCGAAGGCCAGCGCGGCGGAGAGGATCAGAATGCGCATGAGGGGTCTCCCGGTGCGGGTTGCTGCAAGGATCGTGCCTTGCACGCTACGGCAGGAGATGACGCGCGGGCACCCAGGCTCCGCCCTTCGTGACGCGCCGTGGGCCCGCGTCAGCGCGTTGTAACAAATGCCCTCACTCGGCGGCGATGCCGGCCGCCGGCGGCGTCTCGATCAGCGCGCGGAAGCGGGCCCGTTCGACCCGGGCGCGACGCTGGACCTTGGGCTCGCGCAGGCTCAACGGAGTGTCGAGCCGGAGCGGTCGCAGGGCGCTGTCCGCCACGCGCACACCCGACAGACGCGACAGCGGCACGGCCGCGGCGAGGCTCAGGGCCACGGGCGCCAGCCAGACCGACAGCGTCCCGGTTGCCATGCCCGCGAGCATCACCGCGCCCAGGATCGTCTCGAGCCAGTGAAACCGCAGGAGCGTTCCCCAACCGTGCCGGCAGGCGCCGCGTCGCTGCGGCGCCCAGGGGTTCGGACGGCCGAGCGCGGCGCGCAGGACCGCCGCGCTCTGCTGCACCATCAGGATCGGCGCGTAGAGTATGGCGAGCGCGATTTCGGTCAGCGTCGTCGCCGCGAAGCGCCCCGGCCCGCCATAGAGCCGCGCGACGCCCCTGGTCGCCGCCATCATCAGGGCCGCCGCGATTTTCGGCAGCAGCAGCATCGCGTAGATGAAGATCAGGAACCACGTGCCGTCGATCCGGCTCATCTGCGGCCAGACCGGATATAGCGGGTTCGACGCGCTGAAGTAGTTGACCGGGGTGCCGTCCCCCATCGGCAGCAGGATCGACCACACCACCAGCAGCACGAACCATGCCGGCGACAGAAGATAGGCAAAGGCCCCCTGCAGCATGTGAAAGCGCGAGATCGGGTGGAACCCGCGCGCGCGCAGAAGGCGGAGGTGCTGCAGGTTGCCCTGGCACCAGCGCCGGTCACGCAGCACGTAGTCGATCAGGGTCGCCGGCGTCTCCTCGAACGACCCGCCGACCCGGGGGCGAAAGCGCACGGCCCACCCGGCCCGGCGCAGCATCCCCGCCTCCACGAAGTCGTGGCTCAGAATCAGTTCGTCCCGGCCGCCGCGGCCGCGCAGGTAGGGCAGCCGAGCACTGTCGGCGAACGCGCGGGTCCGGATGATGGCGTTGTGGCCCCAGTAGTTGCCCTCGGACCGAGACCAGAGCGCCAATCCCTCGGCCAGGAGCCAGCCGTAGACCGAGGTGGCGAATTGCTGCATCCGTCCGAACAGCGTTTCGGCGGAGATCAGGACCGGAAAAGACTGGATCAGGCCGGCATCCGGATCGCGGGCCAGCGCGTCGGCGAGCCCCCGGATCGCAGAGCCGGACATCAGGCTGTCGGCGTCGAGAACGATCATCGCGTCCCAGTCCGCGCCCCAGCGCAGGATCCAGTCGTTGATGTTGCCCACCTTCTTGTCGGTGTTCTCGGCCCGGCGGCGGTAGTGCACGCGGATGCCGCTCTCTTGGTCGAGCGCGCATGCGGCACGTACCTCTTCCCCGGCGATCTGCGGATCCCGCGTGTCGCTGAGGATGAAGAAAGCGAAGTGATCGGTCTCCCGCTCCTGCACCAGTTCGGCGCGCATGGCCGCGATGTTGCCGGCCACCTCCCACGGGCATTCGTTGTAGACCGGCACAAGCAGAGCCACCCTCTGGCGAGCGCGGGGGGCCGCGGGCTCGGCCACGCGACCGCGGCGCGCCCGCGCCAGCCCGAGCCGCAGGATCGCCATCAGCACAGCCGAGACGGACAGCGACACCCAGACGAAGGTCAGGCCGATCAGGAAGACCAGCACGCCTTCGCCGAGCGTGAAACCGCCCGACCGAAACCACCGCGCGATGCCCCAAATCAGCGACAGCGTGATCGCGATCGCGGGGCCGAACGCACCGAGACGCCAAGCCACGTCGCCGATCGTCCAGCCAGGCAGCGTGCGGCCCGCCTCGGGACGGTCGCGGAAGCTCTGCGCGCGCATCGGCAGCGGCGCCTCGGGCGGCATGGCCGCGCCCGTCGGCGCAAAGGTCAGGCGGTCCATCGGTAGAGCCACACCTCGCTCAGAGGCGCGCCGTCCATCCGGAGCTGCGCGCGCATTTCGACGAGAGGGGCCTCGTTGGGAAACAGCGAGAAGCCGAGCCGGGCGCCGCCCGTCTCGGGGTTGCGTTCGACGATCGCGGGGCCGAGTTCGCCACCGCCGGCCGACCGCACCAGAGTGTCGACCTTGCTCAGATCGTCCGGCAGGGCATCGCCGTCCTCGAAGTCGATGGCAAACCGGATGCCACCGTCGCGGCCGCGCCCGGCGCGGGTGTTCAGCACCCGAAGGCCGGTGGCGTGGTCGCTCTGCGCGCTCCACGTCATGTCGTACGCGAAGCGCCGTGAGGATCCGGGCGAGAGCGGCTCGGACGGCCGCCAGTAGGCGACGATGTTGTCGTAGACTTCGTCGTCTGTCGGGATCTCGACCAGCGTGACGGCGCCTGGCCCCCAATCCTCGCGCGGGGCGATCCAGAGCGACGGGCGACGATGGTAGAGCGCTTCGAGATCGCCGTAATCCTCGAACGCGCGGGCGCGCTGCATCAGGCCGAAGCCGCGCGGGCTGTCGTCCACGAACACGCTGACCTGCAGCGTCTTCGGATTGGCGAGCGCGCGCCACAAGCTTTCGCCCGCGCCGTTGTGGATCAGAAGACCATCGGAATCGTGGATCGCCGAACGGAAGTCGGAAAAGCGGTGCCGATTGGTTTCGTCGAACTGGAACATCGAGGTCAGCGGCGCGAGGCCGACATGATCGAGCTGTTCGCGTGCGAAGATCTCGGCTTCCACGCCGATCTCGAGCCGGCGTCCCGGGCGCAGCACGAAACGGTAGGCGCCCGTCGCGCGCGGGCTGTCGAGAAGCGCGTGCACCACCAAGGTCTTGGCTCCGGGGGCCGGACGCTCGATCCAGAAGCGCCGGAACTCCGGGAACTCCTCGCCTTCGGGCTCGGCTGTATCAATGGCGAGGCCGCGGGCCGAAAGGCCGTAGATCTGGCTCGCCCCGATCCCGCGGAAATAGCTCGCGCCCTGGAAGACCGCGAACTCGGTGAACACGTCCGGACGCTCCAGCTCGGCCCTGAGCCGGAAACCCGAATAGCCCAGCGTCTCGTCGATCGGCAGATCGGGAAACTGATCCGTGCGGTCGAACACCTCGAGGTCGAAGAGGACGGGCCGCGCCTCGCCGTTCTCGACCACCGCTATGTCGATCGGCGTCGGGTAGTAGAGCCCCGGCGCGAATACGTCCATACGGAAGGGCTCTTTGCCGCTCGCGTTCCACAGCGCGTTGCGCGGGTCGAACCAGATCGCGCGATACTGGTCGTAATCGATCGACGTCCACGCTTCGGGAATGCGCTGCGGCGCGGTGTAGGGCTCTGCCGCGAGCGCGCGCGCAAGCTCGCGCACGTCTTCGGGCGCGAACGGGTCGGGCGTTCCGAGTTGCAGCCCCGGCACCTCGGGATCTGCCGCTCCGCCGGAGGCGCCCTCCTGCTGTGCGCGCACGGGAGCCGCGAAGCAGGCCATCAGTCCCGCCAGAACCTGTCTTCTGTCCATATGTCCTTACGTCCTCGGCTGCCGCCAGGGCTGAGATTTGAACCAACCGACCATATACGCCATCGCGACGAGAAATGCCGCACCGCAGCAGTTAACGATCAACATGGTCAAAGCGTTCCGTCCGATCACGTCGAGAACGAGGCCCAGAACCCGGGCGAGGAACATCGACGTGATGAAGATCGCCAGCGATTGCTGCCCGACCTTTAGGATCGCCGCGAGGCCGGCGCGCCAGGTGCGCGCGACCGGCCCGTCGCCGGCCGGCGGCTTCAGCCGGGCCCCGCGATCACCGACCGCGACCCAGGCGAGATAGGCGAGCGCGAGAAAGTGGAGGTAGCGCAGGATCGCGAAGTCGGTTTTCTGCCGCAGCACGTAAATGTCGGGATAGACGTCCATCGACCACTCGGCCGCCGCGGGCCACGTCACGGACAACAGTTCCACCACCCGCGGCGAGGACAGGGGCGATGTCAGCACCAGGAAGGCGATCGACAGCCAGATAAGTCCGTTTGTCTTGGGCGGCGCCGGAAGCCAGCCCGCCATCAAAGCGAACCCCGTGAAGAACACCAGTTGCCAGCCGAACGGGTTGAAGAACCATTCGCGGTCCGACCACGGCTCGGCCGGGAGCGCGAGGATCTGCAGCTGCGCGAGGAGCCAGACGACGATCACCGCCGCCGCACCGAGCCATTTGTGGACGCCCACCAGCGCCACGAGGATCGGCATCATCGCGAGGATCACGAGATACATCGGCAGGATGTCGAAGTAGTTCGGCACGTAGGTGAGCGTCAGCAGCCCGATCAGGTTCTGGCCGGTATCCTCGAAGAACGGCACGAGGTTGAGTTGCCCCACGTAGTCGCGTTCGAACGTGCCGGTGGCGTTGAGCCCCGCAACGAGCGCGGCGACGGCGAGGAAGAGGCCGATATGAGCCCAGTAGACCTGCCAGCACCGGAACGCGACGCGCGCGGCGCCAAGAAACCAAGAGCGTTCGCGAAACACCTTTCCGAACGCGAGCGCGGACGCCATGCCGGAGCAGAACACGAAGATCTCGGTCGCGTCGGAAAAGCCGAAGCGCGCGGGTATCCAGCCGGTCACCCAATTGCCGGGCGTGTGGGCGATCAGGATGATGAACATCGCGAGCCCGCGGAAGAAATCGAGCCGCGGGTCGCGAACACCCGCGCGGGGTGCCGTCTCCGCGGCGCGCGGCGCGGCCGAGGTGCGAACCGGGGGAACGGCAGTGGCGTCGGTCATGGGCGCAGACTCATTGTTCGTTCGCGCTGCGCTATGCGCTGCGGCGCTGCGCCTCGTAAAGAGGGCGCCCCGCGCGCGCATCGTCGATGGCGGATCGCCGCGTCTCGGCGAAGGCATCGGCGTGGCCGTCCCGCAGGACGGTGCGCTCGGTCAGGATCGCCTCGGCATCATCGAGGCGGCCGGCACGCAGCCCCGCATCGACGGTGATCCGCTCGAACACGTCGCGTTGTGCGTGACTGCCGCCAATTGTCGGCAGGTGTGCGCGGGCCGCGCGCAGACGCTCGAACGCGACCGCGTACTGGCCCTCGCCAAAGGCGGCCAGCCCCTCGGCGGCCGCGTGCCCGGGATGATCGTAGAGGCGTCCGTGCTCGGTGCGCGGCGCGCCGGTTTCGCCGATGCGCGCTGCCAGCCGCGCCGCGGCGCCCGGACGATGATCGCCGGCCAGCGCCAGCATGTAGTGCAGGTCGGCGAAGACGAGGCAGCCGTCCGAAAGCCGGCGTTCTGCCAGATCGCCCAACTCGTGCCACCGGTCACCGCAGGTCACGCCCTCCAGTTCGAGGCGCATGAGCAGCGACGAGGCATTGGCGACATCGCGATAATCGTCGCTGTGCTCCGCCCGGATCTGGGTGTCGTAGAGGTCGAGCACCAGATCGTGCTCGCCCCGGTCGAGGTGCAGGAGCGCCTTGTGCCACCACACGTGGTAACGGAAGTTGTTGCAATGATCCCAAGCGCGGCGGTTCTCGTCGATAAGCGCGATCCCGTCGCCCGGGCGGTGCGTCATGTCGTGGACATGCGCAACTGCGTGCAGGCCCCACGCGTCGTCCGCACAGAGTGCGAGGCCCGCGCGCCCGGCCCCCTCCGCCTCGGTGTAGGCGCCCGTCTCCTCCAGAGCGAAGGCGTGGCACCCCATCGCGTAGCCGCGCAGCGGATGGTCGGGCGCGTGTCCGGCCAGCGCGCGCTCTACCGAGCGACGCATGCCTCCGGCGTCGCCGAGGATAAAGCGGATCCCGTGCACGACCTTCAGGGTCAGCGTGTCCTCGGGCGTCGCGGACAGCACGCTCTCGAGGTGGAACACGGCGCCCGACGGCGCCCCGTCGAGCCAGCATCCGAGCGCGTCGGTCCATGCCCTCGCACGCGCAGGCGCCCCGCCAAGGGTCAGCGCCGCCCGGGCCGTGGAATACGCCCCCCGCGCGGCCTCGGTCATCTCGGCGCGGCCCAGCATGAGGCAGAACAGCCCCTTCGCCGCGAGAGGCATCGCCGCGTCGGGCGAGCGGTCCAGCACGTTGGCGAGGTGATCCGGCGTGCTCTTGGAATGCGCGAGAAACGCGACGATCATGGCATTCCACGCCGCCAGGGCCTCGGGGTCGTCGAGGCCGCAATCGGCGCGACAAAGGTCAAAGGCCATGTGTGCGTCGTCCTTGCAGGCAGGGCGTGGTCCGCAGGCGTCGTGCCTGCGGGTTCGTCCTGACCAATGTAAACATGGGTCGACGCAGCCGAATGTCACATGGCTGCCAGCCTGCGGTTTTGTGATCGCGTCGCTGCCGTCACGTCATCGTTTGCCGCGCCGCGCGAGCGCGTCCCGCAGCCGGTCGAGCGCAATGTCCGTATGCTCGCCCACGCGTGGCGGCGGAGCCGACGCGGCGACCGGCGTTCGCGAGAATTTCAACGGATTGCCAAGGAGTTGCACCGAACCCGAGGTGACATCGTCGCGCGGAACCGAGATCACCGCTCCCCGCGCCTCGGCCTGGTCGGAACCGAGCGCCTGAGCGACCGTGTGGATCGGTCCGGCCGGAACGGTCACCGCGCTCAACTGCTCAAGAATGTCTCTTTGCGACCGCTCTGCGAAGAGATCTGTAACAATTTCCGTCAGCGCGACCCGGTTCTCGAGCCGCAAGGGGTTGGTCAGAAAGCGCGGATCGACGGCCAGGTCCGGCCGTCCCATGGCCGTGGCGAAGCGGCCGAACTGGCCGTCGTTGCCAACCGCGAGAATCACGTGGCCGTCAGCACATGGATACACGTCGTAGGGGCAGATGTTCGGATGTGCGTTGCCACGCCGCTCGGGGTCACGGCCAGACAGCAGGTAGTTCGTGCCCTCGTTGATAAGCCACGCCATCTGCGAGTCGACGAGCGCGAGGTCGATATGCTGGCCCTCGCCGGTCGCGTCTCGGTGACGCAAGGCCGCAAGAATACCGATCGCGGCGTACATCCCGCACATCACGTCGGCGATGCCGACGCCCACCTTGTGCGGGGTGCCCTCGGCAGGACCGGTCAGCGACATGATCCCGCCGAACCCCTGCGCCATCAGGTCGTAACCGGCGAGTTTGCGGTTCGGCCCGGTCTGTCCGAACCCCGAGATCGAGCAGTAGACGAGGTCGGGGCGCTCGGTGCAGAGCGTTTCGTGGTCGAGCCCGTACTTGCGGAGCCCGTCAGGCTTGAAGTTCTCGATCACCACGTCGGCAGCCATCGCGATCTCGCGCACGAGCGCGCGGCCCTCTTCCGTCCCGATGTCCGCCGCGACCGACAGCTTGGAGCGGTTGGCCGCCATGAAATAGGCCGACAGATCCGTCACCCCGTCGGTCGTGTCGGCGTAGGGTGGGCCCCACGCGCGGGTGTCGTCGCCGCCGGTCTTGGGGTTCTCGATCTTCAGGATCAGCGCCCCCAGGTCGCCGAGCATCTGCGTGGCCGTCGGCCCCGCCAGAATGCGCGACAGGTCGCAGACGATAAGCCCGTCGAGCGGGCCCTTGGGCGTGTCAGATGCGTCCGTCATAGCTCCTCCGGTCGATCTCCGCGGCGATCACGGTGAACGCGTCGGCGGCCATGGCGCGCGTCAGGGCGGCCTCGAGATCGGGCACGGACGACACCGTGGCCCCGTCCCCGCCCATTGCGCGGCCGAGCGCCGCGAAATCGGTGCGTCCGAAATCGACGCCCGTGTTGGTCAGCTGGCGCTGGCGCTGCTTGAGCTCGATGAGCGCGAGCGAGCGGTCCACGAAGACCACGAAGATCGTGCGCAACCCCAGATCGGCGGCGGTGGCCAGATCGCCCGCCACCATCAGAAAGCCCGCGTCGCCCGAGAATGACACGACCGTGCGCTCGGGCGAGGCCAGCGACATTCCCATGGCCAGCGGCACCGCGCACCCCATCGTGCACAGGCCCGAGGACTGCACCAGCGCGCGAGGTTCGTGGCACCGCCACATCTGGCTCAGCAAGATACGGTGCGCGCCGCTGTCGGCCGTGGCCAGGACATCGCCGGGAAGCACCCGCCGGCAGGTCTCGATCACCTGCGCCGGTCCCCAATCGGGCCCGGGAGCGAACGCTTCGGCCAAGGCTGCGCGCGCAGTGCGGATCCGACCGTTCCAGCCGGTCGCTTCGGTCGTGCCATCGGTCAGCGCGCGAAGCGTCGGACCGATCGCGGCCTGCACGTTGACGCTGCCCTGATGCATGTAGTGCGTGTTCGGCTCGGGCCCGATGTCGATCACGGTCTGTCGGTCGGGATGGACGGCATCCTGCCAGCCGATCCGCATCTCGACCGGATCATACCCTGCAAGGAGCACGACGTCGGCATCGGCCACGAGCGGCAGGAGATGCGTGTCGGCCAGAGGCGACAGGCCCGCCCCGCCAAGTGCCAGCGGATGGTCCTCGGGCATCAGGCCCTTGGCCTTGTAGGAGGTGACGACCGGGGCGCCGAGGCGTTCTGCCACCGTTGCGAGATCGGTCACCCCCTCGTTCACAGCGTCGACGCCCGCGACGATCAGTGGCCGGTCGGCGCCCGCGACTGCGACGCGCGCAGCGTCGAACTCCGCCGACGGTGCCGGCGCGACCGGCAGGGCGGGACGGCGGCGCTGCGCCGGCGCCGGGCGGGCCGGCGCAGCGGCCACCGAGATCGGCAGGTCGATATGGACCGGACCGGGGCGGCCGTCTGTCGCGATGGCGAGCGCCTTGTCGGCAATCGCTTCCGCCGCGCCGGGCACCATCGTGAAGCTCGCCTTGCAGACCTGAGCGAAGACCGCGCGCTGATCCAGCACCTGGTGGGTATAGCGTGCCGCGGTATCGGCATCGACGGCGCCGGTCACGAGGATCATCGGCACCCGGTCTTCGCGCGCGTTCTCGGCCACGTTGACGGCGTTGAGCGCACCCGGCCCCACCGTGGCGACGAGGAGCGCCGGCGCGCCGGTGCGGTGATGCACGCCCTCGGCCATGAAGCCGCCGGCGTTCTCGTGACGCACCAGCACGAAATCGATGCCTGCGACGCCCAGCGCATCGAGAAACGTCAGCACTTCGCCTCCCGGCATGCCGAACGCGGTGCGGCAACCCGCGGCGGCGAGCCTCCGCGCGAGAATGTCGGCCGTCCGCACGCTCTGGTCGGTCATCGGCTGTCCGGGCCTCTCTGTTGGTCGTCCACCCCGCCGGCAGGAAGCCCGCACGCGCGCCGGAACGCAAGCCGGTAGGCGTCGGGGCGCCGGTTACAGGCGCTCGATGTCGCCCTCTGCGCGCGCGGCGTGGAACGCCGCCTCGAACTCCGAGAAGCGTCCCTCTGCGATCGCGTCGCGCATGCCCTGCATCAGTTCCTGATAGTAATGAAGGTTATGCCAGGTCAGCAGCATCCCGGCGATCATTTCCTGCGATCGCGTCACGTGGTGCAGGTAGGCGCGCGAATAACCGCGGCAGGCAGGGCAGCCGCATGCCTCGTCGAGCGGTCGCGGATCGTCGGCGTGGCGCGCGTTGCGCAGGTTGACCTGCCCGCGCCGCGTCCAGGCCTGCCCGGTGCGGCCCGAGCGCGAGGGCAGCACGCAATCCATCATGTCGACGCCGCGCGCGACCGCGCCGACGATGTCGTCAGGCTTGCCAACTCCCATGAGATAGCGCGGCTTGTCTTCGGGCAGCATCGCCGGCGCATGATCGAGGCATCCGAACATCGCCTCCTGCCCTTCGCCAACGGCCAGCCCGCCGATCGCATAGCCTTCAAAGCCGATCTCGCGCAGTGCGGCCGCGCTCTCTTCCCGCAGGTCGTGCTCCAGCCCGCCCTGCTGGATCCCGAAGAGCGCATGGCCGGGCCGGTCGCCGAATGCCTCACGCGATCGGCGCGCCCAGCGCATCGACAGGTGCATCGACGACGCGAGGCGGTCGCGGTCGGCGGGCAGCGCGGGGCACTCGTCGAAGGCCATCACGATGTCCGAGCCGAGAAGGCGCTGGATCTCCATCGACCGTTCGGGCGACAGAGCGTGCTTCGAGCCGTCGATATGGCTGCGGAAGGTCACGCCGGACTCGTCCAGCTTGCGCAGATCGGCGAGCGACATGACCTGGAAGCCGCCCGAATCGGTGAGGATCGGCTTGTCCCAGTTCATGAAGCGGTGCAGCCCGCCCAGCGCATGCACCCGCTCGGCCCCCGGGCGTAGCATCAGATGGTAGGTGTTGCCGAGCAGGATGTCGGCGCCCGTGGACGCCACGCTTTCGGGCAGCATCGCTTTGACCGTCGCGGCGGTCCCGACCGGCATGAAGGCCGGGGTGCGGATCGCACCGCGCGGCGTGTCGATGCGACCGGTGCGCGCCGCACCGTCGGTCGCCTGAAGGATGAAGGAAAACCGGGACATCGCCCTCCTTTGCAACAGCGCCGCGGACGCGGCAAGGGTGGCGTGAGGGCGCGAGCGTTGCAGACTGGCCGCCACCGGGTGCAGCGCCCGAGAATCGTGTATCATCGACGTGGAACCCTGCGCCGAGGACCAGCGCCATGACGACACTGCCCGATCCCTCCGCCGACTCCGCCGTCGCGCCGCTGGCTTTTTCAGACCTGTCCGACGCGCTGCGGGCCGGGCTCGCCGATTTCCGCGCGGCGCCCCAGTTCGGGCTCTTCTTCGCGGCGGTCTACGTGATCATGGGGCTCGCGCTGGTGCGGCTGGGCGCGGGCATGCTGACGTGGACGCTGACGATGACGCTCGGGTTCCCGCTCGCCGCACCGTTTCTCGCGGTCGGGCTCTACGAGGTCAGCCGGCGCCGGGCCCAAGGCGCGCGCCCGCGCTTTGCGGAAGTGCTGGGCGTGGTGTGGGCCGAACGAAACCGCCAGATCCCGTGGATCGGTGCCCTCATCCTGATCTACGTGCTGTTCTGGAGCTTTCTTGCGCACATGCTGTTCGCCCTGTTCATGGGGCCGTCGGCGATGATGGGGCCACCGGAGTCGCTGTCGACTTATCTGACGGGCGACGGGCTGACGATGCTGGCGACCGGCACCATTGTCGGCGCAGTCCTGGCCTTCCTGCTGTTTGCGCTCACCGCCGTCAGCCTGCCGATGCTGCTGGACCGCGAGGTCGATTTCGTGACCGCCATGCTGGCCAGTGTGCGGCTGGTCCGCGACAACCTCGCGGTGATGGCGCTCTGGGCGGCCATCATCGCCGTGCTGACCCTGGCCGCGCTCGCGCCGGTCTTTCTGGGTCTGTTTCTGGTGCTGCCGGTCCTCGGCCATGCGAGCTGGCATCTTTATTGCCGCGCGGCAGGCAAGGGCCTTCTCGACTGACATCGACGCTTCGGGCGCACCGACTTGCCGGACCGGCGGGGGCTTGGTAGCCGTGACGCGCCGTTCCCGAAGGACCCCGACATGACCGATGACGACCGTACCGATCCCGCGCAGGACCTGATCCGCTTCGGCTGGGAAGAATGGGTCGCCCTGCCCGATCTCGGGCTTCCCGCCCTCCGCGCGAAGGTCGATACCGGCGCCCGGACCTCGGCGCTGCATGCCTACGACATCGAGACCTTCGGCTCGGCAAAGGCGCCGCAGGTCCGCTTTACCGTGCATCCCGTGCCGGGCCGCGAGGATCTGGTGATACCCTGCTCGGCCAAGGTGCTCGATCGACGCATGGTCACCAGCTCGAACGGCGAGAGCGAGAGCCGCTACGTGATCGGCTGCACCCTGCAGGTCGGTGGCGAAAGCTGGCCGATCGAGCTCACCCTGACGAACCGGTCGGGCATGGCGAGCCGGATGCTGCTCGGACGCGAGGCGCTCAAGGATCACATCACCATCGTCGCGACCGACCGCTTTCTGCAGAAGGAGCTGTCATACGACGTCTATGCCTCGTCGGCGGTGCGCCAGCGCGCGCCGAACCGGGCGCTGCGGATCGCCGTCCTCTCGCGTGAGGCGAACTACTCCACCCGACGGCTGGTCGAAGAGGGCGAGTCCCGCGGGCACACCGTCGAAGTGATCGACACCACGCGGTGTTACATGGCGATCAACGCGATGGCGCCCGAGGTGCATTACGACGGCGCGCGTCTGCCGCGCTACGACGCGGTCATCCCGCGTATCGGGGCGAGCGTGACGTCCTACGGCACCGCCGTGATCCGCCAGTTCGAGACGATCGGAACCTTCTGCGTCAACGGCTCCGAGGGGATCACCGCATCGCGCGACAAGCTCTACGCCCACCAGTTGATGGCGCGCCACCGGATCGGGATGCCGAACACCGCTTTCGCCTCGTCGCCGAAGGACACGGATTCGCTCATGCGGCTCGTCGGCACGGCGCCAATGATCGTGAAGCTGCTGGAATCGACGCAGGGCAAGGGCGTGGTGCTGGCCGAGACGAAGAAGGCCGCGCAATCCGTGATCGACGCATTCCGCGGCCTGCGCGCCAATTTCCTCGTACAGGACTTCGTCAAGGAAGCGGCGGGCGAGGACATCCGCTGCCTCGTCGTCGGCGGCCGGGTCGTCGCCTCGATGAAGCGGACCGGCGCGGAGGGCGATTTCCGCTCCAACCTGCATCGCGGCGGCTCCGCGAAGGTCGTGCGCATCAGCCGCGAGGAACGCGATACCGCCGTGCGCGCGGCCCGGGCGTTCCGTCTCAATCTGGCGGGGGTCGACCTTTTGCGCTCCGAAAGCGGGCCGAAGGTGCTCGAGGTCAATTCCTCGCCCGGGCTCGAAGGTATCGAGGGCGCATCGAAAAAGAACGTGGCGGGCATGCTTTACGACCACATCGAAGAGCGCGTCCGCCCGGCGCCGGTGCGCAAGCGAAAACTCCTCGGCTGAGGGGCGCCGCACGACGACGACACGCGGAGAGGCGATGACGTTCGATCCGCTCGCGTGGGCGCTCTAGAGGAAGCGCAGAAGTGCCCAACCGACCAGCACGATCTGGACGAGACCGAGCGCCACGGACGCACCGTGCAGCCATTTGAACCGCGCCGACGCGCCCGCGTCGCTCGCCGCGTTGATCGCCGGCATCAAAGTCTGGCGCGCCGGGACCGTTGTCACCGCGACAATTCCAAGCAGAAGCGCGCCAACCCCGTCCGATGGCAGCCGCAAGAGTGCGGCCGCCGCCCCGGCGACGATCACGAACAGGTAGAACTGCGGAAAGGCTGCGCGAAGCAGTCGGCCGGCTTCTGCGGCTTCCGCGTTCTTTAAGAGGAACGCCGCGAAGCCGAAGGAGTAGAGCACCATCCCGCCGAACAGCAGACCGGTCGCGAGCAGCGCGAGCGCGGTCATGCGGCTTTCCTCGCGAGGCCCATATACTGAACCGTCTGCAACGGGAGCGGTCCGAAGGTCATGTCGCCGCGCCGGTTCATGCCGCGCGGACCGAGCCCGGTGAACGTGTCGGGTTCGAGGCCGGCCGCGCGAAGCTCGGCCTTCAGGTCCTTGGGCTTGATGAACATTTCCGGGTCGTGCGTCCCGCGCGGCAGCAATCCGATCACGCGCTCGGCCATCGTGACGGCGAGGAAGGACGCCACGGCGTTGCGGTTGATGGTGTCGAACAGGAACACGCCGCCCGGGGCGAGCACCCGCGCGCATTCGCGGAGCACTTTCGAGAGGTCCGCCACGTGCTCCAGTACGTCAACGCACACGACCGCGTCGAAATCGCCGTCGGCAAACCGCATGTCCTCGCCCACGCCGATCTCGTAGCGGATCGACAGGCCCTGATCCTCGGCATGCTCTCGGGCCGCCGCGATCGCCTCTTCGGCGGGATCGAGGCCCACCACGTCGGCCCCGCGACGCGCCAGCGGTTCGGCCATGAAGCCGCCCGCGCAGCCGAGATCCAGAACGCGCTTGCCCGCCCAATCCACGTGCTTGTCGAAGAACGCGAAGCGACCCGGCACGAGATTCTTGAGCGTGCGCACCCAGCGCACCTCGTCGGACCACCACTTCGAGGCGGCGTCGTCGTAGATGCTCAGATCGTTGCGTGCGGTCTCAGCCATCGCGCGCTCCTGTCGGCCACATGTACGGAACTGTCTCCTGATAGCGGCGGAACCGCTTGCCGAAACGCGCGCGGTAGCGCTTCTCCTTGAAGCGGCCGGGCGCGACCACGTTGTAGGCGGTCAGCGTGGCCGCGACAGCGAGCTGGTCGGGCGTCCATGTCGGAACGGTCCAGAGCACAAGGCTGAACCCCACGTAGATCGGCTGTCGTATCACTGTGAACAGGCCCGTCGTCGGCATCCCGGGCCAGCGCGGGTCGCGCCGTTGGAGCAGCGACATCCACCCGAGCGCACCCGACTGAAGCTCGACGCCCGCATCGAAGTTCGACCGCATGAGAAACAGCCACGCGCAGAGATGCGCAGCGCCGACGACCCAGAGCATCGCGCCTTCCGCTTGCCACCAGACGATGCCGGACGGCGTCCACAGCAGGAACAGCGCCAGCAGCTGCAGCGACGCGATGATGGTATAGATCGTCGTCCAGAGCGTCCGGCCCCAGGCTCCCGGAACGACACGCCCCACGATCTTGCCCGCGCGGGTATTGAGCAGCAGCGAATGCAGGATCGGAAACTGGAGCACGAGCGCCGCGTTTGCGAGCGCCGCCCAGGGCCACGGAACAGCGCCCAGACCGGTCGTCATCCCGTTCCACAGCGTCCAGACCATAGCGGCGATCGCGGCAGCGAACGTCAGGTGGCACACACCCCCGATCGCGAGCGCGAAGAGGATCCGGCCCTTGCCCGGTGGCGGGTTCAGGTTGCCGAGAACCAGGTTCAGCAGCCGCGGCAGCGGGCGGTCAGTGTCGGAGATGTCAATCACGACGGCAAAGCTATGACGGCGCCCCGCCCCGTCCAGCGTCGCGGGGTGCGACAGGATGCGCATCGATCCTGGCGCCTTCGAGACGCCGCCCGTCGCCCCGCAGTGGCGAAGCGCACTTTACCCTCAGGCCTGCATTTCCTATATCTTTGGTCGGATACGCGAAGAGGACTCTCCGCATGAATGATGTCAGCCCGAAGCTCGAAGGTGCTCCGCTGATCGCGCCGTCGACCACGGATCACCCGCTCTACGATCAGATCGTCGAGGCGTGCCGAGGCGTGTACGATCCGGAGATCCCGGTCAACATCTACGACCTCGGATTGATCTACACGATCGACATCGACAGCGAGAACGCGGTCAAGGTCATCATGACGCTGACGGCACCCGGATGCCCCGTCGCCGGCGAGATGCCGGGGTGGATCGCCGACGCGGTCGAACCCATCGCCGGGGTCAAGCAGGTCGACGTGGAGATCACCTGGGATCCGCCCTGGGGCATGGACATGATGTCGGACGAGGCGCGGCTCGAACTGGGCTTCATGTAACCGTCATTTCTTTGCGCATCGCTTCGGCGGGAACCGGCCGGCGTCTGGGCGGGTTCGCTTCACATGCGGCGGGTGACATTCGTTCTCTTGGCTCTGGTCCTGCTGGCGCAGGCGCTTGTCGGACCGGCGTGCGCGCAGGAGAACGCGGGCACGCAATCGTGGTACGAGGTCGACGCGATCAATCCCGGCCTGGGCGAGCGTCCGGACGAGATGGATCTGTCCACGCCGCAATCCTCGGTCGAGAGTTTTCTGGCGGCCGGCGGTGCCGATGACTGGGATACTGCGGCCCACATTCTCGACCTCGCGCTTATTCCCGAGGACGAGCAGGCCGAGGTCGGTCCGCAGCGCGCCGAACAACTCTTCACGGTAATCGACCGGAAGATCGTCGTGAACTGGTTCCAGCTTCTCGACCGGCCCGACGCGCTCGACGCGCGCGCTGCCAGCGAAAGCGCGATGGCCGGAGAGCCACGGCGCTCTCTGCTTCTCGCCCTAGTGGAAATGGACGGGCGACCGGTCAGCCTGCGCCTCAACCGTTTGCACGTGGAGGGCGCCGAGCCGGTCTGGCTGTTCTCGCGGCAAAGCGTCGAGAACCTGCCGGCGCTCTACGCCCTCTATGGCCCCTCGCGGCTCGAACTCGCGCTGCCCGAGGCGCTGCGCCAGCCGGCCTTCTGGAATTTGCGCTGGTGGGAAGTCATCGCGCTGCCGCTCGTGATCAGCGCGGCGCTCGGCCTCGCGCGGCTGACCTACAAGCTCATGTCGCGCGGCCTCGGCCGGGATCGTCGCGACTCCGGCGCGGCAAGCCTGCTCGTCGCGTTGCGCCCCCCGGTGATCCTGACGGTCATCGCCTTCACCCTCGCCTTCTGCACGCAGCACCTCTTTGTCTTCTCGGGGCGGATCGATACTTTGCTGTCTCCTCTCGTGGCGATCTGCTTTGTCGCCGCGACGATCTGGGCGATCATCAACGTGGCTGACGCCATCATCGACCGGCTGGTCAGCTTCGACGGCGACGCTCTGACGCCCACCGGATCCGGGCAGGAGAAAAAGCGCGAGTTCGCCACCAAGGTCGCCGCCATCCGCCGCGCGATGATCGTGGTCGTGACGATTGCCGGCGTCGGCGTGATCCTGCGTGAGGCGAACCTGATGCAGACGCTGGGCTTTTCGCTGCTGGCCTCGGCCGGGGCGTTCACGCTCGTGCTCGCCTTCGCCGCGCGCAACATCCTGACCAACGTCATGGCGAGCCTGCAGATCGCACTCAACCAATCCGCCCGGATCGGTGACAAGATCGTCTACGACGGGCACCTGTGCTCGGTGGAGCGGATCCATTTCACCTACGTCCAGTTGCGCGAGTGGACGGGCAAGCGCATCGTCGTCCCCGTCGTCGACTTCGCCGCCGAACCGTTCGAGAACTGGATGATGCGCGAGCCGTCGATGATCGGCGAAGTGCGCCTGCGGCTCGCGCATGATGCGGACGTCTCGAAGCTGCGGGAGCGCTACTTCGCCGCGCTCGACGACATCGACGACGAGAGCGAGGCCGCGATGTCGGACGATCGCGGCGTTTATGTCGCGGGGCACGACGCCTTCGGCATGGAAGTTCTGTTCATGGTGCCCTGCCCCGATCCCAATACCGCTTGGGCGCGGATCTGCGATGTGCGCGAAAGGATGCTCGCGGAGGCGGCAGACCTCGCGCAGGATTCGCGACCTGTCTTTCCGGCGATCTCGGCCGCCGACGCCGGCTGACCGCGAGGCGCGCGCTGACGCTGACGCTGACTCGGCGTCATGGAATCGTTATCCCGGTGTCACGAGACATTTGCCGTGTCACGGCATGGCGAAACTCTCAAACGAACAGAGAGGTTTTTTCGATGACCCGTGCGTTTCTTCTCGGCACCGCGATGCTGATGCTGCCCGTGGCGGCGCCTGCCCAATCGCAGGATGGCGGCACCTACGACGAAGGCCTGTCCTACGGCCCGCGTCCGTTCTTCCTGATCGGCAAGATGGCCGACAGCGAGCTCAAGTCCGAGCTGATGTCCTGCATGGGCCAGGAGCCTCAGCGGACCGCGTTTTCCATCGGCCACCGCGGCGCGCCGCTGATGTTCCCCGAGCACACGGTGGAATCGAACCGCGCGGCCGCCGGACAGGGCGCCGGAATTCTCGAATGCGACGTGACCTTCACCTCGGACGAGGAATTGGTCTGCCGCCACGCGCAGAACGATCTGCATACGACGACGAACATCCTGCTCACGGATCTCGCCGAGACCTGCACCACGCCGTTCACGCCCGCCGCTGATGGCGAGGATGCAACGGCCGAGTGCCGCACGTCGGAGCTGACTCTCGAGGAGTTCCGCACGCTCGAGCCCAAGATGGACGCCGCCAATGCGCAGGCGACCACGGTCGAGGACTATGTCGGCGGCACCGCCGATTGGCGCACCGATCTCTACGCGAACGACGCCACGCTGATGACTCACGCGGAATCGATTGCGCTGTTCGACCAGATGGGCGCGGACTTCACGCCCGAGCTGAAGGCGCCGTCGGTCGACATGCCGATGGGCGAGTTCACGCAGGAAGCCTACGCGCAGAAGATGATCGACGAGTACAAGGACGCGGACATCGATCCGTCGCGCGTCTGGCCACAAAGCTTCAACCTGTCGGACATCCAGTACTGGATCGAGAACGAGCCCGAGTTCGGCGCACAGGCCGTCTATCTCGATGATCGTTACGAAGCGTTCGACGAGGACGAGGGCGAGATCGATCCTATGGACGCATCGACCTTCATGCCGACGATGGCCGAGCTGAAAGAGATGGGCGTCAACTACATCGCGCCGCCGCTGTGGATGCTCGTCACGCTCAACGAGAACGGCGAAATGGTCCCGTCGGTCTACGCCGAAGAAGCCGCGGCCGCGGATCTCGACATCATCACCTGGACCCTCGAACGCTCCGGCCCGCTCGCCTCGGGTGGCGGCTGGTACTTTCAGTCGGTGACGGACGCGATCGACACCGACGGCGACTACTTCGAGATCCTCGACGTGCTCGCTCAGGATGTAGGCGTTGTCGGCGTGTTCTCCGACTGGCCGGCCACGGTGACCTACTATGCCAACTGCAAGGGCCTCTGAGCGCCACGCGCGTCAGATTTGACAGAACCAAGGGCGGCTCGAGCGGGCCGCCCTTTTTCAATTGCTAACGGTCTGGCAAGCGCGGCGCGACAGCGTCACGTTCTGCGGGCCGTCGCAAGCTGCGGTGCCCTGCTCCGAGAGATCAGGCGTGCTCGGCCGCGAGGCCGCGGATGCGCTCGATCATCGCGCGCAGGCCGTTCGAGCGTTGGGACGACAGGTTTTCCTCGAGGCCCAGCCGGCCGAGCTCGGCCTTGGCGTCGACGTCGAGCACCGCCGGCATCGGCAGCCCGTCGTAGAGCCGGCGCAGCAGTGCGATCAGACCGCGCACGATCACCGCGTCGCTGTCGCCCTCGAAGTGGAAATGCCCGTCCTCTATGCGCGGATGCAGCCAGACTTGGCTGGCGCAGCCGTCGACCTTCGTCGCGGGCACCTTGAGCGCATCGTCGAGCGGGTCCATGGCCTTGCCCATCTCGATGACCATGCGGTAGCGATCTTCCCAGTCGTCGAGGAACTCGAAATCCTCGACCACCTCCTCGAATGCCGGTTGCGCCATCGCGCGTCCTTCCCTGCGATCTGTTGCAGGTGAAGTATGCGTCGCCGGCCCCGGCGTCCAGCCCTGCCGGCCGGACGTCGCGCGCGGCAGTGCTTTTCAAAGAGGCCGCAATCGGATAACCGAAAGCCAAGGGCAACAGACCGCATCGGGTCGACGGAACGGGACGGGCAGGCATGAAGGCATCACTCGGGGGCATCCTGATCGGCGCGCTCGTGCTGTCGAGTTGCGGCACCGTCCGGGACTCGCGGTTCAATCCGTTCAATTGGTTCGGCGGCGCCGTGTCGCGCCCGGCCCCGGTCGCCACGGCGCCCGGCGCGAACCCCCTGATCCCGACCACGCCGACCGTGTCGATCTTCCGTCGCAACCGCGCCGAAGAAACCGTCTATCTCGGGCAACCGATCGCCGTGATCAACGAGCTCTTGGTGGAGCGGCGGCCGGGTGGCGCGATCGTGCGCACGACCGGCATCGCGAGCCAGGCAGGCCCGTTCGACGTGAGACTGACGCTGGAGGACCAGCCGGACCCTTCAGCGCTCGTCTACACGCTCAACGCGCTGCAGCGGCCGGGGCCGCGCAACACCGGGCCAGACGCGCGCAAGGTCACCGCGGCGACCTACCTTTCGGACAATGAACTGATCGGCATCTCGCGCATCGAGGTGCGCGGCGCGCAGAACATCCTGACCACGCGCCGCTGACGGCAGCCGCACGCGGCAACGGGCGTCAGATCTCGATCACCGACACTGACCGGCCCTTGGCGGAGAGCGCGATCCGGCCCTCGCACAGCTTCAGCGCATCCTCTCCGAAGACCTCACGCCGCCATCCCTTGAGCGCCGGAAGATCTCGCTCTCCGGCCGCAATCGCGTCGAGGTCCGCCGCCGGAGCGATCAGCTTCGGCGCGACGCCCGAGCTTTCGGTCTTGGCCTTCAGCAGCACGCGCAGAAGATCGGCGAGGGCGGGGTTCACCTGCAGCCGGTCGCGCGACTGGTCGGGCTGCGGCAGGTCCTCTTTCGGGCGATCGAGTCCGCGCTGGACCGCCGCGAGGATACCGTCGGCGATGTCGCCTTTGCGCGCCTCGCGCAGGAGCAGCCGCGAGCGCCCGAGATCGGCATGGGATTGCGGTTTCGTGGACGCGATCTCGGACAACGCGTCGTCCTTGAAGACGCGATTGCGGGGAATGTTGCGCTCTTGCGCGTAGGCCTCACGAAACCGCGCGAGCTCCTGCACGATCGCGAGGAAGCGCGGCGAGTTCGAGCGTGTCTTGATCCGCTGCCACGCCTCGTCGGGCTCCGTGCGGTAGGTCGCTGGATCGGTCAGGATGCCGAGCTCCTCCTCCACCCAGCGGTGGCGCCCGGTGTCGCGCAGGCGCCGGTCGAGATACTCGTAGATCTGCCGAAGATGCGTCACGTCGGCCGCGGCATAGGCCTTCTGCGCGTCCGACAGCGGGCGCCGCGACCAGTCGGTGAAGCGCGAGGACTTGTCGAGTGACGCTTTGGCGATCCGCTTCACCAGCGTCTCGTAGCCCGCCTGCTCGCCGAAGCCGCAGACCATCGCCGCCACCTGTGTGTCGAAGAGTGGCGTCGGCAGCACGCCGTGATCGACGTGGAAGATTTCCAGATCCTGCCGCGCGGCATGAAAGACCTTCACCACCGACGTGTCGCGAAAGAGCTCCAGCAGCGGCTCGAGCGACATGTCCGCGCCCTCGATCGGATCGACCAGCACGACCTCGTCGCCGGGCTCCGCTGCCGCGGCTTCGGGCAGCGCGATCTGGATCAGGCAGAGCTTGGAGTAATACGTCCGCTCGCGCAGAAACTCGGTGTCGACCGTCACGTAGGGCTGGCCTTTCGCCCGGTCACAATAGGCGGCCAAGGCGTCGGTCGTGGTGATGGTCTGCATGAATGCCTGCGGAAATTATGTGTCGTTCCGCGGCAGCTTATCGAAGGAATGCGGGGCCTGCAAAGCGACAGTCCGGCCCGACAAGCCATCACGACGAGTGATGCTGTATCAAACATACATTCGCTTCAAGAATGATGCACCAAGTCCCATATTCGCGGCATGACACAGCGACCTCGAAAGGACGAACCATGACCGCGACAGACATCTTCTCCGCCGCCGGCGCGACGCGCAGGCATCTCCACATCGACGGTGGCACGATCGCCGCGGCGGCCACCGCCGTGATCCTGCTTCTTGGCGTTCTGGCCATGGCGCTCGAGGCGCCCGTGCCGCAGGAAGGCGCCTTGGAATGGCACGGCAACGTCGCAACGCGCGGCGCGGCTCACTAGGCCCGTGCGAGATCAGAGATCGATGCGGCGTCGGTCGCCCGTGGCGACACGGGCGACCACTGCGGGATAGAGCCGGTGTTCCTGGACCAGCACGCGCGCGGCCAGCGTCTCGGGCGTTTCGTCGGTCCGGATCGGTACGCGGGCCTGCCCCAGGACCGGCCCGTCATCGAGCGCGGGCGTCACCTCGTGCACGGTGCACCCGGCCTCGCTGTCGCCCGCCGCGATGGCGCGCGCATGGGTGTCGAGACCGCGATACTTGGGCAGAAGCGAGGGATGGATGTTCAACATCCGCCCGGCCCACGCCTCAACGAAATTCTCGGTCAGAACCCGCATGAACCCGGCAAGGCAGATGAGATCGGGCGCGGCCTGAACCAGCCTGTCGTGCAGCGCCGCCTCGAAGGCCGGCCGGTCGCCACGAAAGGGCCTGTGATCGACGCAGGCGGTCGCGATCCCGCGCGCCGCCGCCTTTTCGAGCCCACCGGCGTCCGGTTTGTTGGACAGCACCAGAACGGGACGCGCCGGATGCGCGCCGGTCATGCTGTCGGCCAGCGCAAGCATGTTGGACCCGCCGCCGGAGATCAGGATGGCGACGCGCATTATGCGAGCGTGCCGGTATAGGCGACCCCCTGCCCCGCGACGACGCGCCCGAGGCGATGTGGCGTCTCTCCGGCCAAGGCCAGCGCGTCGCAAAGCGCCTCGGCCCGGTCCGGCGCCACCACGAGAACCATGCCGATCCCGCAATTGAACGTCTTGAGCATCTCGTCAGATGCGAGGCCGCCTTCCGATCGCAGCCAGTCGAACACCCCGGGCAGGCGCCAAGCGCCGAGGTCGATTTCGACGCCGAGCCCGTCGGGCAGGACGCGCGGCACGTTTTCGGTCAACCCGCCGCCGGTGATGTGCGCCGCGCCGCGAAGCCCGCCCGCCCCGCGCGCGTCGAGCACCGGGTGCACGTAGAGCCTCGTCGGTGCGAGGAGCGCCGCACCCAGCGTGCCCTCTGCCCAGGGGCACTGCGTCTCCCAGCCGAGCCCCGCACGCTCGACGATGCGCCGCACGAGGCTGTAGCCGTTGGAATGTACGCCGTCCGACGCAAGCCCGATCAGGACGTCACCCTCGGTCACGTCCGAAGGAAGGGCCGTGCCACGCTCCATCGCGCCGACCGCGAAGCCCGCCAGGTCGAAGTCGCCGGCCGCGTACATGCCCGGCATCTCGGCCGTTTCGCCGCCGATGAGCGCGGCGCCGGCGCGCGCGCAGCCCTCGGCGATCCCCTCGACCACCCGCGCGGCGCTGTCGGTGTCGAGCTTGCCCGTGGCGAAGTAGTCGAGGAAGAAGAGCGGCTCCGCCCCCTGGCAGACGAGATCGTTCACGCACATCGCGACGAGGTCGATCCCCACGCCGTCGAGATACCCGGTGTCGATGGCGATGCGGAGCTTGGTGCCGACACCGTCCGTCGCCGCGACCAGAACCGGGTCGTCGTACCCCGCGGCCTTGAGATCGAACAGAGCGCCGAAGCCGCCGAGCCCGGCCATCGTCCCAGGACGGTCCGTGCGCTTCGCCGCCGGCTTGATCCGCTCGACCAGCGCGTTTCCGGCGTCGATGTCGACGCCCGCCTCGGCATAGGTGATCCCGGTCTTTTCGGTCATGGCCCGCCCCTTGCTGCCCGCGCTTGGCGCCTAGCGCAGCCACGCGCGGCTGTCCATGCCGGAGCGTCACGCCCCGCGATCCCCGGCGCGCGGCGCTTGACGTCCCTCCCTGCGGCTGCAACATCGCGGACACGGCGGGCCTGTAGCTCAATTGGTTAGAGCAGAGCGCTCATAACGCTTTGGTTGGGGGTTCGAGTCCCTCCGGGCCTACCACCACACGTCCGGATCGCGCCGAACGTCGGTTGTCAGTCGGCGGACACTGTCATCTGTACGGCGGACAATCCCTCGATCGTTCCGGTCAGCACGTCACCGGGGCCGACCGCGGCCACGCCCGCGGGTGTGCCTGTCATGACCAGATCACCGGGGGCCAGAGTGTAAAGCTCCGACAGGAAGGCCAGAAGCGCCCCGACCGGACGCACCATCTCGTCGAGCCGGGCGTCCTGCCGGATTTCGCCGTTGACGTCGAGGGAGATGCGCTGCGGTCCAGGCGCGCCGAACGCTTCTGCCCGGGTCAGCGGACCGATCACCGCCGATCCCTCCGCGTCCTTTGCGGCGTCCCACGGCAGGCTCTTTGCCTTGGCCCGCGCCTGCAGATCCCGCCGGGTCATGTCGAGACCCACGGCATAACCGAAGACCGCCTCCATCGCCGTGTCCGCTGTCGCCGCGGTCAGTTCGGAGCCAAGCGCGACCACGAGTTCGACCTCGTGGTGATACTCGGCCGTTCCGGGCGGATAGGGCTGCATCACGCCGGACTGCGCCAGATGGTGGCAGGACTTCGTGAAGAAGAACGGCGTATCCTCGACCGCGTTTCCCATCTCCTCGGCATGCGCGGCGTAATTCCGGCCGATGCAGAAGATGCGCGCGACCGGATAGAGCGCGACCGCGTCGGCGACGGCGAGCGCGGGCTGCGGCCGGGCGGCAAAGAGCGTTTCCATGAGCAGGTCTCCAGGCACGGAGCGATGCGCGAGTGTGCCCCGCCCCTTCGCGAAAGGCAAAGGGCCCGGCCCCGCGATGGCGCGGAACCGGGCCCCGAGACCGTCGCGCGGTGCAGCGGGTCAGCTGGCCGCGGCGACCGCGCGCTTTGTCATCACGCCGACGAGGTGGGCGCGGTACGCGCCGGTCCCGTGCAGGTCCGAGATCATGTCCGAGGCATCGGGCGCGGTCAGCCCGGACACCGCATCCGCGGCGAAGTTTGATCCGAGCGCCTGTTCCGCCTCGCTCCAGCGGAACACGCCGTCATTCGATGCGCCGGTCACGCCGACGCCCACCTTGTCGGCGAACTTGGCGACGAAGACCCCGACCAGAGGAAAGCGCGAGGCGATCTGCTCGAACTTCATGTAGGCGGACTTCTCCGGGATCGGGAACCGGATCTCGGTGACGATCTCGCCCTCTTCGAGCGCCGTCATGAACATCCCCTGGAAGTAGTCGTCGGCCGCGATCTCGCGCTTGTCGGTGACGATGGTCGCGCCACAGGCCAGCGCCGCGGAGGGATAGCAGGCCGAGGGATCGTTGTTGGCGATCGAGCCGCCGATCGTGCCGCGGTTGCGGACCGCCGGGTCGCCGATGCGCGCGGCGAGGCCGGCGAGGCCGGGAAAGTGCTCGGCCGTCTCGCGCGCGATCGTGCCGTGCGTGGTCCCGCCACCGATGACGAGCGTGTCGCCATCTCGGCGCACGTACTTCATCTCTTCGATGCCCGACAGCGCCACCAGCTTCGACGGGCTGGCGAGGCGCTGCTTCAGCGTCGGGATCAGGGTCTGGCCGCCGGCGATCGGCTGCGCCTCGTCCGCGCCGAGCGCGGCAACCGCGTCGGCCACCGATTTCGGACGTTCGATGTCGAAGGAATACATTTGGCGTCTCTCCTCATGTCGGCCGGGACGGCGCACGCGGCGCCCGTCTCCGGGCCGGAACTGTCGTGGCCGGCCGGCGGGATGTCCGCCGGCCCGGCCCGTGATCTCAGCCGTTCATGGCGGCCCAGACTCGCCCGGGCGTCAGCGGCATGTCGATGTGGGTGACATGTTTGTGCCCGCCCGACTGGACCGCGTCGACCACCGCGTTCACGACCGTCGGAGTCGAGCCGATCGCGCCGGCCTCGCCGCAGCCCTTCACCCCGAGAGGGTTGTGCGTGCACGGTGTCCCGTTGGTGTGGTCGACCTTGAAGAACGGCACGTCGTCCGCCCGCGGCATCGCGTAGTCCATGTAGGACGCCGACAGGAGCTGACCGGTCTCGGGATCGTAGGTCGAGTTCTCGAGCAGCGCCTGTCCGATCCCCTGCGCGAGACCGCCATGCACCTGGCCGTCGACGATCATCGGGTTCATCACGTTGCCGAAATCGTCCGCGGTGGTGAAGCGGTCGATCCGTACCTTGCCGGTCTCGGGGTCGACCTCGACCTCGCAGGCATAGGCACCGGCAGGATAGGTGAAGTTCGCCGGATCGTAGAACGCCGTCTCCTCGAGCCCGGGCTCGATGTCCTCGAGCGGGTAATTGTGCGGCACGTAGGCCGCGAGGCAGACATCGCCCCAGGCCACCGACTTGTCGGTGCCCGCCACCGAGAAGGAGCCGTCCTTGAGCTCGATATCGCCCTCGGCGGCCTCCATTAGGTGGGCGGCGATCTTCTTCATCTTGTTGATGATCTTCTCGGTCGCCCGAACCATCGCCGAGCCGCCGACCGCGATCGAGCGCGAGCCGTAGGTGCCCATGCCCATCGGTGTGTTCGCGGTGTCGCCATGCTCGATCTCGACCATGTGCTCCTCGAGGCCGGTCATCTCCGAGATGACCTGCGGGAAGACCGTCTCGTGGCCCTGGCCGTGGCTGTGCGAGCCGGTCATTACCACAAGGCCACCGGTGGCGTTCACCCGCACCGTCGCGCTTTCGTAGAGGCCGGCGCGCGCGCCGAGCTGGCCGACGAGGTTCGACGGCGCGATGCCGCAGGCCTCGATGAAGCAGTTGATGCCGAGCCCGCGCAGCATGCCCTTCTTCTCGCTCTCGGCCCGGCGGGCGGCAAAGCCGCCGAAGTCCGCGGCCGCCTCGAGCTTGTCCATGAGGCGATGGAAGTCACCCGAGTCGTACTCGACAGCCACCGGCGTCTGGTAGGGGAACTCGGTGACGAAGTTCTTGCGCCGGATCTCGATCGGGTCGACGCCGAGCTCGCGCGCCGCCTTGTCGATCACGCGCTCGAGCTGGTAGGTCGCCTCCGGCCGCCCGGCGCCGCGATAGGCATCCACCGGCACGGTATTGGTGAAGACCGCGCGCACGTTGCAGTAGACGAGCGGCGTCGTGTAGTTGCCGGCCATCAGCGTGCCGTGCAGCCATGTCGGGACCGACGGCGCGAAGGTCGACAGGTAGGCGCCCATGTTCGCCAGCGTCGACGTGCGCACCGCGGTGAACTTGTGATCGGCGTCGAGCGCCAGTTCGATCGTGGTGACGTGGTCGCGGCCATGCGCATCCGACATGAAGGCTTCGGACCGGGTCGAGGTCCATTTCACGGGACGCTTCAGCGCCTTGGCCGCGAAGGTGCAGAGCGCCTCCTCGGCGTAGTGGTAGATCTTCGAGCCGAACCCGCCGCCGACATCGGGTGCTACGACGCGCAGCTTGTGCTCTGGGATGCCGAGGACGAAGGCCCCCATCAGAAGCCGGATCACGTGCGGATTCTGCGACGTGGTGTAGAGAGTCGAGTCGCCCGAGGCCGCGTTGAAATCGCCGATCGCGACACGCGGCTCCATGGGGTTCGGCACGACACGGTTGTTCACCAGTTCGAGCGTGGTGACGTGGGCGGCGTTCTTGATCGCCTCGTCCACGGCCTCCTTGTTTTCCTCGACGAAGCCCCAGTCGTAGCAGAGGTTGTCGCCCAGATCGTCATGGACCAGCGTCGCGCCGTCCTCGAGCGCCTTGGCCATGTTGACGACCGCCGGCAACTCGTCGATGTCGAGCTCGATCGCCTCGGCCGCGTCGCGGGCCTGCTCCAGCGTCTCGGCCACGACCGCGCAGATCGGGTCGCCCACGTGGCGCACCTTGCCGTGCGCGAGAACCGGGTGCTTGGGCTCCTTCATCGGCTGCCCGAACCGGTCCGTCACCTGCCAGCCGCAGGGAATGCCGCCGACCGCCTCGAAATCCTTGCCGGTGAAGATGTGCAGCACGCCCGGCATCGCCTCTGCCGCCGCGGTGTCGATCCCGTTAATCGTGCCATGCGCCACGTCCGAGCGCAGAAAGTGCACGTAGGCCTGACCGTAGACGTTGATGTCGTCGGTGTAGTTGCCGGTGCCCGTCAGAAAGCGCACGTCCTCCCGGCGCTTCGTGCTGGCTCCGATGCCATGATCCTTCGGCATTTGGCTTGTCCTCCCAAGGGTGGCGGGCCCTGCCCGCATGTGTCGGCGTTGATCGGGCGGCGCGCCGCCCTGCCCGGCCCGTCACGCGGGCCCGGCCCTCAGCGGATCATTCGGCGGCGATCTTGCCGGCGTCCTGTCCCGACGCGGCCATGATGGCCTTGATGATGTTGTGATAGCCGGTGCAGCGGCAGATGTTGCCCTGCAGGTAATGCCGGATCTCGGCCTCGGTCGGCGTCGGGTTGTCCTTCAGGAGCGCCGCGGCCGCCATCACCATGCCCGGCGTGCAGAAGCCGCACTGCAGGCCGTGATGATCCTGGAACGCCTGCTGGATCACGTTGAGCGAGCCATCGGCATTCGCCATGCCCTCGATCGTCGCCACCTCGGCGCCGTCCGCCTCGGCCGCGAACATGGTGCAGGCCTTCACGAGTTCGCCGTTCACATGCACGCAGCAGGCGCCGCACTGGCTGGTGTCGCAGCCCACGTGCGTGCCCGTCAGCCGCAGCTGCTCGCGCAGGAACTCGACCAGCAGCTCGTTGCCGCGCACCGGACGGCTGACGGACTTGCCGTTCACCGTCATCGTCACTTCAGTCATGGAATCCTCCCGTTGGATAGCGTGTTATGGCTGTCTTGGCCGCGAGCGTGCCCCGGCGCGACCGGGGTCTGTCAAGCGGCCAGGATGTCACGTCGAGATCATGCGCTTGAACCAGCCTTTCTTGGCCGCGTCCGGCGTCGCCTCGGCCTCGGGCGCCTCGGCCTCGTCGGCCGGGCCCTCGATGGCCTCCTGAAGCCGCGTGAAGAACTGGTCCGCCATCTTCTTGGCGAAGCCGTCGATGATGCGGCTTCCGAGCTGGGCGAGCTTGCCGCCGACCTTCGCCTCGACATCGTAGGTCAGCCGCGTCACGCCCGGTCCCGCCTCCTCGAGCGCGACCGCCGCCTCGCCCTTGGCGAATCCCGCGGCACCGCCCTTGCCCTCGCCCGACAGGGTCAGGCGGTCGGGCTTGTGCATGTCGGACACGGAAACATGGCCCTTGAAGGTCGCCTTCACCGGGCCGACCTTCTGCACCACCGTCGCCTCGTAGCCCTCTTCGGGGGTACCGGTCAGCTCCTGGCAGCCCGGGACGCAGGCCTTGAGGACCTCCGGGCTCAGGATCGCCGCCCACACCGTCTCGCGATCGGCCTGGATCTCGCGGGAGTCGCTCATCTGCATGGGGTCTGTCCTCTCGGTTCTGGTCCGAACGTTATGGGCTCGGACGGGGGTCGGAAATAAGACCATTCTCCTAGAGGTGCGCGCCATGTTCCAGCCCCGCCGGACGCGGGCCGCGACCTTGGTGGGCGTTTGCGACGCCCATGCGGCCCGTCTAGTCTCGACGCCGGACGCGGCGGGGAGCAGAGGAGCCGGCCCGATGACGAGGAACGACGAGGGGCTGAGCGTGCACGCGGTGAGCTACCGCTACGGCGCGAAGACCGCGCTCGACGAGGTGTCCTTCGACGTGGCGCCGGGCCGCTTCGCGGCGCTTCTGGGCCCGAACGGCGCCGGCAAGTCGACGCTCTTTGCGCTGCTCACCCGGCTCTTCACCACGCCGACGGGCCGCATCCGCATCGCCGGGCACGACATCGCGCGCGCCCCGCGCGCCGCGCTCGCGCGAATGGGCGTGGTGTTCCAGTCGCCCACGCTCGACCTCGACCTGACGATCCGCCAGAATCTGCGCTACTTCGCGGCGCTGCACGGCCTCTCGGGACGCGACGCCGAACGCCGGATCGACGCGGCGCTCGCCCGGCTCGACATCGCCGAACGCGCCGGCGAGCGGACGCGCGACCTCAACGGAGGACACCGCCGGCGCACCGAAATCGCGCGCGCGCTCGTGCATGCGCCGGCGGTCCTGCTGCTCGACGAGCCGACCGTCGGGCTCGACGCTGCCGCCCGCGCGTCCATCACCGACCATGCCCACCGGCTCTGCGCCGAGGACGGGCTGACCGTCCTTTGGGCCACGCACCTCACGGACGAGGTGCGCGACGACGATCGGCTGGTGATCCTGCACCGCGGTCAGATCCGCGCGGACGGCGAAGCCGGCGCGCTGCGCGGCCCCAGTGGCCTCACCGACTATTTCCTTGCCGAGACCGGCGTTGACCCCGCGGTCCCCCCGGGACCGGCGGCATGAGCCCCTACATCACCGCGCTCCGGGCCATCGTCCTGCGCGAGGCGCTGCGCTTCGTTCACCAGCGCGAGCGCTTCCTCGCCGCGCTCGTGCGCCCCCTGGTCTGGCTGCTGGTGTTCGCGGCGGGTTTCCGCGCCGCGCTCGGCCTGTCGATACAGCCGCCCTACCAGACCTATATCAGCTACGAGACCTACATCGTGCCGGGGCTCTGCGGCATGGTCCTGCTGTTCAACGCGATGCAATCCTCGCTCAGCCTCGTCTACGACCGCGAGACTGGCGCGATGCGGCTCCTGCTGACGGCGCCGCTGCCGCGGGCCTGGCTGCTCTTCTGCAAGCTGCTCGGCGCCACCGCGATCGGGATCCTGCAGGTCTACGCCTTCCTGGCGATCGCCGCGCTCTTCGGTGTCGACACGACCCCGTCAGGCTACGTGGCGGTCCTGCCGGCCCTCGCGCTGGCAGGACTCATGCTCGGCGCGCTGGGACTCGCGCTCTCTTCGCTCGTGCGCCAGCTGGAGAATTTCGCCGGCGTGATGAACTTCGTCATCTTTCCGATGTTCTTCTTGTCCTCCGCGCTCTATCCGCTGTGGAAGATGGCCGAAAGCTCGGCGCTCTTGCGCAACATCTGCGCGGCCAATCCCTTCACCCACGCCGTCGAGCTGATCCGCTTCGCGCTCTACGCGCAGTGGAACGGCATGGCGTTTCTGTGGGTGCTTCTCGCGCTCGGCGCCTTCATGGCGCTGGCGCTCTGGGGTTACGATCCGGCCCGCGGGCTCGTGCGCAGTAAGGGCTGACTCTCGAACGTCCGTGCGGGACGTCGGCGCCGGACGCCTCCGGCGGGAGTATTTTCGCCAAGAAGAAGGACTGCGCGCTCCGCCCTTCTTCTTGGATCAAATACTCAAGACACCATCGACGCGAGCCGGCAGTGGCGGCGCTCAGAGCGCCGCGTCCAGACCGCGTTCGAGACGTGCGACGGTCCCGGGCACGTCGCGAAGCTTGTCGAGACCGAAAAGGCCGATCCGGAAGGTCGAGAAGCCGTCGGGCTCGCCCACCTGGAGAGGAACACCGGCGGCGATCTGCGTGCCGGCCTGCGCGAAGGCGCGGCCCGACTTGATCTCGGGATCGCCGGTATAGCTGACGACGACGCCCGGGGCGCCGAAGCCGTCGGCGGCGACGGACGCCACGCCGCGATCGGCCAGCATCCCGCGCACCCGCGCGCCGAGATCGAACTGCGCGGCGCGCGCGGCCTCGAAGCCCATGTCGCGGGTCTCGATCATGGCGTCGCGGAAGGCGCGCAATCCGTCCGTCGGCATGGTCGCGTGGTAGGCGTGCCCGCCCTCCTCGTAGGCGGCCATGATCGCGCGCCATTTCCTGAGGTCCGCGGCGAAGGAATTCGACGTCGTCTCATCCATTCTCTGCGCCGCGCGCTCCGAGAGCATGACGAGCCCGGCGGAAGGCGTCGACGACCATCCCTTCTGCGGCGCCGAGATCAGAACGTCGACGCCGGTCGCCGCCATGTCGATCCAGGCGCAGCCCGAAGCGATGCAGTCGAGCACCATCAGTCCGCCGACGGCGTGTACCGCCGCGGCCATCCGGCGGATGTAGTCGTCGGGCAGGATGATCCCGGCCGAGGTTTCGACGTGCGGCGCGAAGACCACCTGCGGGCGGGTCTCGGCGATCCGGGCCTTGACCTCCTCGATCGGCGGCGGCGCGAAGGGCGCCTGGGCCGTGTTGCCGACCTGCCGGGCAGGCAGCACGGTGATCTCGCCGCCGAAGCCGCCGGCTTCGAAGATCTGGCTCCAGCGATACGAGAACCAGCCGTTGCGCACCACGAGCATGTCCGCGCCCTGGCCGAACTGGCGCGCGACGGCCTCCATCGCGAAGGTGCCGCCGCCCGGGACGACCGCGACCGCGTGCGCGGCGTAGACCTCGCGCAGGAGGCCCGAGATGTCGCGCATCACCTGCTGGAACGCAGCGGACATGTGGTTGAGAGAGCGGTCAGTGAAGACGACCGAGAATTCGTCCAGCCCGCCGGGGTCGATCGCGTCGTTGAGGGCCATGGCCGCCTCCGTCTGGTCGATGGGATACCGGCGCCACTGCTACCGTCTCCGGGCCCTGCCGCCAAGCCGTTTCGGTGTCGTCAGGATGTGGCGTCCTGCACTCGCGCGCCGCGTGCGCCGAGCGGGCCGGGGCGGCGTTCCTCGGACAGAAGCACGTTGGCATCGAGGCTGCCCACGCCGGGCAGCGTCATGATCCGGCGCCGCAGCACGCGTTCGAAATCGGCGATGTCGCGCGCGACCACGCGCAGGCGGTAGTCGTACATTCCGAGCACGTGCTCGACCGTCTGGACCTCCGGGATGGCCTGGACCGCGCGCTCGAAATCGCCGAGCCCGGTCCTCCCCCGGGTTGCAAGCTTCACCCCGAGGAATACGGTGACGCCGAAGCCGAGCGCTGCGTTGTCGCATTCCAGGCGATGCCCGCGAAAGACCCCGGCCTCCCTAAAGCGCCGGACGCGGCGCCACGCGGCGGGTTGCGACAGGCCGAAGCGGCGCCCGAGCGCACCTGCCGAGAGCGTCGCATCCTCGGCCAGCGCGCGGATCATCGCGCGGTCGGTGTCGTCGAGATCGATCACAGCGGCAGCGTCTCGTCGCTCTTGAGACGCGCGACATGCATCAGCGCCTCCACGTCGGTCATGTGCGGCAGCGCCAGCAGGCGATCGCGGTAGAGCGCCTGGTAGTGCGACAGATCGCGTGCGATGACCGACAGCCGCACGTCCACCTGGCCGAGAAACGTCTGGATCTCGAGCACCTCCGGAACCTCGCGCGCCGCGGCGAGGAATTCGTCGAAGGCCTGCGGCATGCTCTTGTCGAGCGTCACGCGCAGCGAGACCTCGACCGTGTAGCCGAGCACGGCCCAGTCGATGACGCCCCGGGTCGCCTTGAGGATCCCGGTCTCGCGCAGGCGGTCGAGACGACGCGCCAGCGTCGTCGCGGTGACCCCGCAGCGCGCGGCCAGCGCCGCGTGCCCTTCGTCGGGCGCGGCCTGGTACTGGCGCAGGATGCGGCGGTCGATGTCGTCAAGCATGAGAAATGCACTATACCGCAAATTGGCGAATGGAAATATCGTACAAACCGGGGCCGGCCCGGTCTTTGCACGAAAATTCGAGGCGTATTCCCTAGACTGCACCCTGACGAAACCAGACGGAGGGAGCGCCCCATGCGCGTTTACTACGACCGCGATTGCGACATTAACCTGATCAAGGACAAGAAGATCGCGATCCTCGGCTACGGCAGCCAGGGCCACGCCCACGCGCTGAACCTGCGCGATTCGGGCGCCAAGCACGTGGCCGTCGCCCTGCGCGAGGGCTCGCCCTCGGCGGCGAAGGCCGAGGCCGAGGGCCTGCAGGTCATGGGCATCGCCGAGGCCGCCGCGTGGTGCGACCTGATCATGTTCACCATGCCCGACGAGCTGCAGGCGGCGACCTACAAGGCCTACGTGCACGACAACCTAAAGGACGGCGCGGCGATCGCCTTCGCACACGGCCTCAACGTGCACTTCGGCCTGATCGAGCCCAAGCCCGGCGTCGATGTCATCATGATGGCGCCCAAGGGTCCCGGCCACACCGTGCGCGGCGAGTACACCAAAGGCGGCGGCGTGCCGTGCCTCGTTGCAGTCGAGCAGGACGCGACCGGCCGCGCGATGGAGCTTGGTCTGAGCTATTGCGCGGCCATCGGCGGCGGTCGCTCGGGCATCATCGAGACCAACTTCCGCCAGGAATGCGAAACCGACCTCTTCGGTGAACAGGCGGTGCTGTGCGGGGGGCTCGTCGAGCTCATCCGCATGGGCTTCGAGACGCTGGTCGAGGCCGGCTACGAGCCGGAGATGGCGTATTTCGAGTGCCTGCACGAGGTGAAGCTGATCGTGGACCTGATCTACGAGGGCGGCATCGCGAACATGAACTACTCGATCTCGAACACCGCCGAATACGGCGAATACGTCTCGGGTCCGCGCATCCTGCCCTACGACGAGACCAAGAAGCGCATGAAGGACGTTCTGACCGACATCCAGACCGGCAAGTTCGTGCGCGACTTCATGCAGGAAAACGCGGTCGGGCAGCCGATGTTCAAGGCGACGCGACGGCTCAACGACGAGCACCAGATCGAACAGGTCGGCGAGAAGCTTCGCGGCATGATGCCGTGGATTTCGGCCGGCAAGATGGTCGATCGCTCGCGCAACTGACCCGACGCGGCCCGGCAGGTTTTCGCCTGTCGGGCCGTTCGCCCCCAGCGCCGATCGGCCCGAATGCGCCAGGCCCGCGAAAAACGCGAGCTTCGCTGCATCTTTTCCGCCGCTCGCGCATTACCTCTCCGATCCGCGCGCCGGGCGCCGCCCCCGCGCGACCCACTGGAGAGCGACATGCGCCTGACACTCCTCGACGGCTTCCGGGGGTTCTTCCTCCTGTTCATGATGATCGCCCACACGACCGGGCAGTTCTGGTCGATCCCGGGCTTCTACAACCACCACGCGCTCGGCTTCGTCGAAGACGCGCAGGGCTTCGTGTTCATCTCGGGCTTCGTCGTCGGTCTGGTCTACACCAAGCTCATGGACAAGCGTGGCGCCGCCGGCATGCGCACCGGCGTGCTCAGACGCATCCGCACGATCTACACCTACCAGGCCGCGATGATTCTCGGCTTCGCCGGCGCCGCGGTCGGGCTGGCCGCCTGGGGCATGACGCCTGGCGTGCTCGGACAATACCTCGACGCGCCCTTCGCCTTCACGCTCGCCTCCCTCGGGCTCGTGACCGGCTCGATGCACCTCGGGATTCTCGCCCTCTACATCTGGATGATGCTGCTGACGCCGCTCGCGCTCGTGGCCTTCGCGCGCGGCCATGCGCGCTGGGTCTTCGGGCTGAGTGTCGCGGCGTGGCTGCTTGCCCAGACCGGCTGGCCCGATGCCGCCCAGCGCCCGATCGAGGCCGGGCTGGCCTCGGCCGGCGCGCCGATCAACATCGGTATCTACTTCAACGTCTTCGGGTGGCAGGCGATCTACTTCTTTGCGCTCTGGCTCGGTTTTCTCTTCGCCCGCGACCGGTTCGACCCCGCGTGGATGCGGACGCCGCGCGCGCGGCTCGCGTTCTGGGCGGCCCTGGGCGGGGTGGTGGCCTTCGCCCTCTTCGACCGCGCACTGAACCTCGGCTGGTTGCCCGACGACATGCGCCGGCTCGCCTACGACCGGCTCGACCGCGGCAACATGGACGCGATATACCTCGCGAACTTCGCGCTCGATCTCTACGTGGTCGGATGGCTGCTGAACGCGGCACCGCAAAGCGGCAACCGCGTGCTCGCCGCCGTCTCGCGCGGGATCGAGTGGATCTTCACGCGCCGGCCGCTGGTGTTCCTTGGCCAGCACTCGCTGCAGGTATTCACGGCGCACGTCGTGATGATCTACCTGATCATGTGGGGCATGCAGGACCGCAGCGCCGGGCCGGTGGTCGGCAACCTCGCCGTCCTCGCCTCGCTCATGCCGCTCTACGCGGTCGCCTGGATCCACGCGCGCTCGGTCGCCGCACGCAAGGCGCGGCACACGCCACAGCCGCAGCGCGACGGACCCGCCCTGCCGGTCGCGGGCGCGGCTACCGCCGGGCGCTGACGACAACGCCTCCTGACATCACGCAGACGCAAAAAGGCCCGGGCGGAACCGGGCCTTTTCACGTTCGGATCTGCATGTGGCCGGTCAGCGCGACGGGGTGTCCGCGGCCAGGCGGCTCTTGGGATGCGCCGGATCCGCCTTCGCCTGCTCGGTCACGTGTTTCGACCACAGGGCATAGACCGTTCCGGCCAGAAGCGTGATCAGGGCCAGAACCGGCACGATGAACGCTGCGTCCATGATGGACCTCCTTTGGTGAGTGACATCTGGAAACCCGCGCCGCAGGAGGCCTGTTCCGGACGCCGCGATCACATGTCGTTTTTCAGCTGGTAGACGCACCACGCCAGCAGCACGAGAAGAATGAAAACCGGCAGAATGAAGAAAGCGTCCATGATGTCCTCCTGTCACGATCCGCAGCGTCCAGACTAACCGACAGGACGTATCCCGCAAGCCTTGCGACCCGCCGCGACGGCCGATCGGCCCATCCGCGCGCCGCCGCGCCGCGAAACCGCGCAGGCCGGGCCCGTCCGGACGCGGTCCCTTGACGCCGGCGCGCCCGGGCCGATGATCACCGGGGCACGACCGACAGGAGGATACATGCCCCGCAAACTCGCCGCCGGGAACTGGAAGATGAACGGCCTCGCCGCCGCGCTCGCCGAACTCGACACCATCGCCGCCGGCTCCGGCGCCGAGGACGGGCCGGAGGTCGCGATCTGCCCGCCCTTCACCCTCGTCGCGGCCGCGGCCCAGCGCGCCAAGGGCGGGCTTCTGGTCGGCGGCCAGGACTGCCATGCCGAGCGCGCGGGCGCCCATACCGGCGACGTCTCGGCGGCGATGCTCGCCGATGCCGGCGCGCGCCTCGTCATTCTCGGGCACTCCGAACGCCGCCAGGACCACGGCGAGACCGACGCGGACGTCGCCGCAAAGACGCGCGCCGCCTGGGACGCGGGCCTGCGGGTGATCCTCTGCGTCGGCGAGACGCTCGCCGATCGCGAGGCCGGGCGCGCGCTCGAGGTCGTGCGCGCGCAGCTCGCCGGATCGGTCCTTGACGGCGCCTCGGACGAGACCCTCGTCGTCGCATACGAGCCGGTCTGGGCCATCGGCACCGGCCGTGTCGCCGAGCCGCCCCAGATCGCCGAGATGCACGACGCGCTCCGCGCCGCGCTGGTCGACCGGTTCGGCAAGGCCACCGCCGGTGCCATCCCGCTCCTGTACGGCGGCAGCGTGAAGGCCGCCAACGCCGCAGAGATCTTCGGCATCGAGAATGTCGATGGCGCCCTCGTCGGCGGCGCCAGCCTGAGCGCCGGAGACTTCCTGCCCATCGTCGAAGCGCTCGGCGCCGCGTGACGGGCGCCGGCGCGCGCCGCCCGATCCTTCATCTTGCCGGAAACCCCGGGGGTCCGGGGGCAGAGCCCCCGGCCTCTGCCGCCCGCGCACCCGTCAGAGCGGCAGCGCCGTGGTGGACTTGATCTCCTCCATAGACAGCAGCGCAGTGACGTTGTGCACGCGCACTTCCGAGATCAGCGCCTGGTAGAAGGCGTCGTAGGCGCGCGCGTTGCGCACCCGCACCTTCAGGATGTAGTCGATGTCTCCGGCCAGCCGGTGCGCCTCCTGCACCTCGGGGCGTTCGCGCAGCGCCTCGAGAAAGCGGCGCTGCCATGACGCCTCGTGCTCCGAGGTGCGGATCAGGACGAAGAAGCACGCCTCGAAGCCCAGCGCATCGGCATCGAGCCGCACGGTCTGCGCGCCGATCACCCCGGCCTCGCGCAGCTTGCGGATCCGGTTCCAGACCGGGGTCTTGGACGAGCCCACGGCCTTGGCGATCTCGTCCAGCGAGCGGCTCGCGTCGCGCTGAAGCTCGATGAGAATTTTCCGATCCGTCTCGTCGATCCGCATGATCGTTCGCCTTTGCCTCGGTTTGGGGGATGCACGTATCTGGATGACCCACCCATTAGAACGAATGTCCTTGTTTTGCCAGAACCCTAGCCCGAAACCGGGACAAAATTCTATATCTGTGACGAGACACCGAGACCGGCACCGGAGCGCATCTGATGCAGCACTTTCCGATCTTCGTGGCCCTGGCGGGCCGGCGCGTCGTCCTGTCGGGCGGCGGAGACGCCGCTCTGGCCAAGCTGCGCCTGCTGATGAAGACCGAGGCGCACCTGACCGTCTTCGCCGCCGAGCCCGCCCCCGAGATCGTCGACTGGGCGCAGGCCGGCCGGTTGCGCCTCGTGCGCCGCGCGATGGCGCCGGGTGACGCGCTCTGCGCCGCGCTGTTCTACGCCGCCGACGAAGATGAGGGCGAGGATGCGCGGACCAGCGCAATCGCGCGCGCCGACGGTGCGCTCGTCAACATCGTCGACAATCTCGGCGACAGCCAGTTCATCACCCCGGCCATCGTCGATCGCGACCCGGTAACCGTGGCCATCGGCACCGAGGGCGCTGCGCCCGTCCTCGCCCGCGCGATCAAGGCCGACCTCGAGGCGCGCCTGCCGCAGGCACTCGGACCGCTCGCGCGGATCGGCAAGGCCTTCCGCCGCATGGCCGAGGCGCTGCCGATGGGCCGCGCGCGCCGCGACTTCTGGGCCGACTACTATTTCGACGCCGGCCCCCGCGCCCATGCCGAGGACGGCGCCGAGGGCGCGCAGCGCGCGCTCGACGGGCTGCTGGAGCGGCATCTCGCCGCCGAGGCGCGCCCCGGCCATGTGGCGTTCGTGGGCAGCGGCCCGGGCGATCCGGAGCTTCTGACGCTGAAGGCCCGCCGCGCGCTCGACACCGCCGACGTGGTTATCCACGACCGGCTGGTGACGCCCGAGATCCTCGAGCTGGCCCGCCGCGAGGCACTGATCATCGACGCCGGCAAGGAAGGATTCGGAATGCACACGCCGCAGGGCGACATCAACGACACGATCGTCGAGCATGTCCGTGCCGGCGCGCAGGTCGTTCGGCTCAAGTCCGGCGACCCGACCGTTTTCGGCCGTCTCGACGAGGAAATCGAGACCGTTGCCGAAGCCGGGCTGTCCTGGTCCGTCGTGCCCGGGATCACCGCGGCCTCGGCCTCGGTCGCCGCGATCGGGCAGAGCCTCACCCGGCGCGGTCGCAACGCATCGGTGCGGTTCCTCACCGGTCACGACGTCGCGGGCTTCGCCGACCACGACTGGGCAGCGCTCGCGCGCCCGGGCGAAGTGGCGGCGATCTACATGGGCAAGCGGGCCGCGCGCTTCCTTCAGGGCCGACTGATGATGCATGGCGCCGCGCCCGCGACCGCCGTGACGGTGATCGAGAACGCCTCGCGCCCCGACCAGCGCATCGTCGCGACATCGCTCGCGGATCTCTCGGCCGACTTGTCCGACGCCGAGATGTCCGGCCCCGCCCTCATGCTTCTCGGTCTCGCGCCCCGCGCCGCGGAGGCGATCGTGCCCGACCTCGCCGACACCCTATCCCAGCAGGAGGCGCTCTGATGCCCCGCCAATTCACCCCCAAGGTCGTGACCGCCAATGCCCTGCTGGAGGGCGACGTGGTCTACCTCGCCGCAGACGGATCCTGGACGCGGGAGTTGTCGCGCGCGGAGCTCTTGACCGACGAGGCCGATGCACAGATCCGGCTGATCGACGCGCAGGCTCGCGTCGACGAGGTTGTCGGCGTCTACCTCGCCGACATGACCGAGGGTGAGAACGGGCCCGAGCCCACGCATTTCCGCGAGGATTTCCGCCGCACCGGCCCGTCCAACTACCGCCACGGAAAGCAGGTCACGGCCTGACCGGCCCGAGGAGAGTACCATGTATCGCTACGACGCGTTCGACGCGGCCTTCGTCGCCGAGAGAAACCGCCAATTCCGCGCCCAGGTGGAGCGCCGGATCGACGGCGCGCTGACCGAGGACGAGTTCAAGCCGCTGCGCTTGATGAACGGCCTCTACCTGCAGCTTCACGCCTACATGCTGCGCGTGGCGATCCCCTACGGCACGCTGCGCGGCAATCAGATGGACAAGCTCGCCGAGATCGCGGAGCGGTGGGACAAGGGATACGGCCACTTCACGACGCGGCAGAACATCCAGTTCAACTGGCCGCGCCTTCGCGATGTCCCGGACATCCTCGACGCACTGGCCGAGGTCGAGATGCATGCCCTGCAGACCTCGGGCAACACCATCCGCAACGTGACAGCGGACCACTTCGCCGGCGCCGCCGCCGATGAGGTCGCGGATCCGCGGCCGGTGGCCGAGTTGATCCGGCAGTGGTCGACCGACCATCCCGAGTTCCAGTTCCTGCCGCGCAAGTTCAAGATCGCCGTGACCGGCAGCCCGAACGACCGCGCCGTGACCGCGGCCCACGACATCGGCCTGCGGATCGTGGCGAACGAGGCGGGCGAGATCGGCTACCGCGTTCTCGTCGGCGGGGGCCTGGGCCGCACGCCGATGATCGGCAAGGTCATCGCCGATTTCGTCTCGGGCGACGACCTTCTGCCCTATCTCGAGGCGATCGTGTCGGTGTGGAACCTGCTCGGTCGGCGCGACAACAAGTACAAATCGCGGATCAAGATCACCGTGCACGAGCACGGGATCGACGCGATCCGCGATCTGGTCGAGGCGCGCTTCGCCGAGGTGAAGCCGGAGTTCTCGGGCGTCGATCAGGAGATGCTCGCGGCGATCACCGCGCAGTTCGCGCCGCCGGCCTTCGCCGAACGTTCGACCGAACTGTTCGACGCGGCTTACGAGACCGACCCGGGGTTCCGGGCTTGGGCCGATACCAATCTGACGGCGCACCGCGCGCCCGGCTACGCGATCGCGCAGATCAGCCTGAAGGCGCACGGCGCCACGCCCGGCGACGCGACCGCGGACCAGATGCGCGCGATGGCCGACATCGCCCGGCGCTTCGGCCATGACGAACTGCGCATCAGCCACGAACAGAACGTGGTGCTGCCGCACGTGCACAAGGCCGACCTGCCGGAGATCCACAAGATCCTGAAGGCGCAAGGCCTCGCGACCGCGAATATCGGGCTGGTCTCCGACATCATCGCGTGCCCCGGCATGGATTACTGCGCGCTCGCGACGGCGCGGTCGATCCCGATCGCGCAGTCGATCGCAACGCGCTTCGACGAGCTGAAGATCGAGCACGAGATCGGCGATCTGAAGATCAAGATCTCGGGCTGCATCAATGCCTGCGGCCATCACCACGTGGGCCACATCGGTATCCTTGGGCTCGACCGGGCCGGGGTCGAGAATTACCAGATCACGCTCGGCGGCGATCACACCGAGGATGCGAGCCTGGGCGAGCGCACCGGTCCGGGCTTCTCGGCCGACGAGGTCGTACCGGCGATCGAGACCGTGGTGCAGACCTACCTCGAAACGCGGCGGGACGCCGAAGAAACCTTCCTCGAGACCTATCGCAGGGTCGGCATGGCGCCCTTCAAGGCGGCGCTCTATCCGTCCAAGGACAAGGACACGTCGCGGAACGAGGCCCGGGCCAATGCGGCATGAACGGATAGACAGCGGCGAGGACGCCCGCGAGGGCGGATCGAGCGGCGGCGCCGATCTCGGCGCGTTGCGCGGGCGGGTGGCGCGGCTGAACGCGCGCTACCGCCACCACGGCGCCACCGACGTGCTGCGCGGCGCGCTCAAGGATCCCGATGCCGGGCGCATCGCGATGGTGTCGAGCTTCGGCGCGGAGTCCGTCGCGCTGCTGCACCTCGTGGCGATGGTCGACCGCACGACGCCGGTCCTGTTCATCGACACGCGGCTGCTCTTTCCCGAGACGCTTGTCTACCAGCAGGAGGTGGCCGAACGGCTGGGACTGCGCGACGTGCGGGTGCTGCGCACTGACGAGGCGATGATCGAAGCCCGCGATCCCTACGGCGCGCTGCGGTTCTCCGACACCGACGCGTGCTGCGCGCTGCGCAAGACCGTGCCGCTGGAGGCCGCACTCGAGGGGTTCGACGGCTGGATCACCGGGCGCAAGCGCTACCAGTCCGCCGGGCGGGCGACGCTCGACTTCTTCGAACTGGAGGAGGCGACGGGCCGGATCAAGGTCAACCCGCTCGCCCACTGGGCGCCCGAGGACGTGCGGGCCTACATGGACGAGAACCGGCTGCCGCGGCATCCGCTGGTGTCGCAGGGCTATCCCTCGATCGGCTGCTGGCCCTGCACCTCGAGGGTCGAGGCCGGGGAGGATCCGCGCGCCGGACGCTGGCGCGGCGAGGAGAAGGACGAATGCGGCATCCACTTCGTGAATGGCCGCGCGATCAAGCAGGAGACGGGCGCATGAGCGTCATCGTGACGGATGCGGGCTTCGGACCCGACGACTTCGACGGCCCCTGGGCCGCACTGGACGAGGGCGGGCGCGCGATCGATCTGCCGTCGGACACTGATCCCGCTGCGCTTGCCGCGCTTCCCGACGACGTGGAGGCGGTACGAATCGACTTTCCGTCGTTCTCGGACGGGCGCGGCTTCACGCTCGCGCGCCTTCTGCGGCTGCGCGGCTATCGCGGCCGTCTGCGCGCGAGGGGCCATGTCATTGCGGACCAGTTCGCCATGATCCGTCGCGCGGGGTTCGACGAGGTTGAGATCTCCGACGCGCTGGCCGCGCGCCAGCCCGAGGATCAGTGGCTGTTCCGGGCGAACTGGACCGCGCACGACTACCAGGCCCGGCTGCGCGGCTGAAACGCCGCGGCGCCGTCGCGCGCGCGACGCGGTGCCGCGCGAGAGCGCACAGCATTTGCAAACACGACCACTGGCGGCCTATAGGGCTGCAGGAAGGCATGGACATGACAGAGCATAGACCCGTGAGCGAAACTGCAGCCCGCCCGGTTAAGGCCCCGACGCTTCCCGACGCGCAGACCGTCACCTCGGTCCGGCACTGGACCGACCGGCTGTTCTCGTTCCGCGTGACGCGGCCGCAATCTCTGCGCTTTCGCTCGGGTGAATTCGTGATGATCGGTCTGATGGGCGAGCCCGATGAAAAGACCGGCAAGGCCAAGCCGTTGCTGCGCGCCTATTCCATCGCATCGCCCTCCTGGGACGAGGAGCTGGAGTTCTACTCGATCAAGGTGCAGGACGGTCCGCTGACCTCGCGGCTCCAGCACATCGAACCGGGCGACGAGATCATCCTGCGCCCGAAGCCGGTCGGCACGCTGGTCCACGATGCGCTTCTGCCGGGCAAGCGGCTGTGGCTCTTTGCCACCGGCACCGGCATCGCGCCCTTCGCGTCGCTCTTGCGCGACCCTCAGACCTTCGAGGATTACGACGAGATCATCCTGACCCACACCTGCCGGGAGGTGGGCGAACTCGCCTATGGCGCAGAGCTCATCAAGTCGATCCCCGAGGACGAGCTTCTGGTGGAGCTTCTGGGCTCCGATAACCTCAAGAAGCTGCGCTACTACCCGACCACGACCCGCGAGGAGAGCCCGAAGATGGGCCGCATCACGGACCTGATGCGCTCGGGCCAGGTGTTCGAGGATCTGGGCGTCGCGCCGCTCGCGCCCGATACGGACCGGGCCATGGTGTGCGGCAACCTGGCCTTCAATCTCGAGATCAAGGAGCTTCTCGAAGGCTACGGGCTCGAAGAAGGCGCGAACAGCGACCCCAAGCACTACGTCGTCGAGAAGGCGTTCCTCGACTGATCGTCACCCGATCCAGGGTGGATACGAGAAAGGGGCCGCGCGTGCGGCCCCTTTCTCTTGCCGGGCGATCCGGCAGCGCCTAGCGCGATGGCGCCGGGGCGAGGCCCAGTTGCTCGCGCAGGCGGTCGAGGACACCGGCCAACATGTCGGGCGCGTCCTCGGCCACGGACAGAGCCGCCTTGGCACCGGCCTTGGCCTCATCGGCGAGATCCGAGCCGTCGATGACATCGCGAACGCGGTCGGCGTCGAAGCCGTCGACGGTCAACAGTTCGGAAAGTTCCTCCTGGCTCGGCACGGCGTCGGCCGCGGCATCGGCGGCCGCGTCAGCCTCTTCGACGGTCTCGACCGCCGCCTCTCCGGCCACGGCGGCGGCATCGGCCGCGGTATCGGCCGCTGCGCCCGCGGCGTCGGCTGCGGCGTCTGCGGCTTCGGCGGCGGCGGCATCGGCCTCGTCCTGTGCCTCGGTCGCGGCGGCGCTCGCGGCGTCCTCGGCATCGGCGGCGGCGTCGGCAGCGGCCGCGGCCGCGTCTTCCGCAACCTGCGCCGCCTCCTCGACGACCTCGTCGGCCTGCTCGGCCGCGCCCTCGGTCGCCTCGCGCACCGCCTCCGCCGCGTCCTCTGCCGCATCCTCGGCGGCGCGCGCGGCCTCGCCGGCGCTCTCCGTGGCCTCGCGCACCGTGTCGGTCACGGCCGCATCCGCGGCCTCGCCGGCTTCCTCCGCGGCCTCCGATGCCGCGGCCGCCGTTTCCTCCGCGGTGCTCACAGCGGCCTCGACCGCGGCACGCAGGCTGTCGGCCGCACCGGTCGCCGCGTCCTGCGCCGTCTCGACCGCGTCATCGGCGGCAGCCTCGGCCTCCTCGGCGCTTTCTTCTACCGCCTCTTCGGTCGCGTCTGCGCCGTCCTCGGCGGCGTCCGCCAGATCCCCGGCGCCGGCTTCGACCGTGTCGGCAGCATCCTCGGTGCCCTCGGCCAGTTCGGCCGCACCCGTCTGGGCGGCGTCATCCAGATCTTCGGCGGCGTCAGCGGACGCCTCGACGCTCTCCTCGGCCGCCTGCTCCGCACTTGCGGCCGCGTCCGAAACCTCGGGCTGGGGCCCGCGCAACAGCAGCGCCCCGCCACCGAGCACCACCAGCCCGACGACGACGCTCAGGATACCTGTCAAAGCTTTCATAACGTTTCCCTTTCCGGCTGTTCGCCCCCGGTCGACGCACCCGTGCGACGGTGCATCGTCCCCGCCTGCTCCTGAAGTGGCAACTTGACCGTCCAAGAGCAAGCCGAAGCGCGCAGCGAACCACCGTTTGCGCCTTGAAAGGCCGCCGTCCCACGTCTATTTTGCGCGCCTATCCAGCAACCATCCATTGGAGTGACGTCATAGCCCGCAGACCACACAACGCGCCCCCCACGCGCGACACCGGCCCCCGCGTCAACGACCGCATTCGCGTGGCCGAGATCCGACTGATTGGCGCCGAAGGCGAGAATATCGGCGTCGTGCCGCCCTCGCGCGGCATCGAGCTGGCCGAGGCGGCCGGTCTCGACCTCGTCGAGATTTCGCCCAATGCTTCGCCGCCGGTCTGCAAGATCATGGATTTCGGCAAGTTCAAGTACGAACAGCAGAAGCGCGAGGCCGAGGCGCGCAAGAAGCAGAAGACGATCGACGTCAAGGAAGTGAAGTTCCGGCCCAACACGGACAGCCACGACTACGACGTGAAGATGAAGAACGTCGTGAAGTTCCTTGAAAAGGGCGACAAGGTGAAGGTCACGCTGCGCTTTCGCGGGCGCGAGATGGCGCACCAGAACCTCGGGCGAAACCTGCTCGAACGCGTCGCGGAAGACGTGAAGGAAATCGGCAAGGTCGAGAACATGCCGAAGATGGAAGGCCGCCAGATGGTCATGATGATCGGTCCGGCCAAGTAGGACCGGCGATCATCGTCGCGGAGATCGAAGGGGCGCCGCGGGCGCCCTTTTTTCTTGGGCGCCGGTATTGCCGCGACGGCGCGGGCTACAGGTCCGGTCCGCACGGGACCCGAGCCCTACCCCTCTCTGGGCCGTCCGCGCTGCGCGACTTCCTTCAGGAGCCCGCCGACCCCCATGCCGGCAATATCGCGCGGCGTGACCTCGACCCCGCAAAGAAGTCGCTCGAGGACCCAGTCGGCGCCGTTGAGCGCCGGCGAGCGCGCGCAGCCGGGAAGCCCGACCACCGGCCGCCCGCCCAGTTCGCCCAGGAACAGCAGATTGCCCGGGTCCACCGGCATGCCGTAGTGATGCACCTCGCCGCCGGCATGGCGCACCGCCTCGGGCGCAACATCGGCGATGTCCGATGTGGCCGATCCGGTCAGGATCAGCAGCGCTTCGGCCTCGGACGCCGCAAGCGCCTCTGCCAGCGGTGCGATCCGATGGTCGACAATATGTACCGGGGCCAGATCGACGCCCAGCCGGTCGAGACGTTCGCCGATCGCGCGCTGGCCTTTCTCGCCGCTTTCCTGCGTGCCCGGCACGGCAGTCTGGATGAGCTCCGCGCGGCGCAGCGCGACCGGCCGTGCGCGCATCGCGTCTCGGCCCATCGCGCAGGCGCGGTCGAGCGCGTCGCCCGGCACCGCGTAGGAGATGATCTTGACTGTGGCGACCATCGTGCGCGCCGCCACACGCTGCCACGGCCGGAGCGTTGCGACCGTGATCATCGGGTGGATCGCGTTCAGCGCGTCGATCTTCGCGGCGTCGATCTCGACCACGCCCGGCGCGGTCGCGAACAGGTTGACGCGACCAGTCGCCGCCGGCCCGATCCAGAGACCCGCGGCATCGGGGTCGGGCACCAGCGCGGCGGCAAGCCGTGCGGCAGCGCCATCCTCGTCCACGTCACCGGGCTCCAGCCGCGCCACGACGACGTCCGCGACGCCCGCGTCGCGCAGCCCGGCGATGTCGTCGGACGACAGCGCCCGGCCCTTCTTCAGACGCCCTTTGGACAGCGGCACGGAATGGGCGAGGATCGCCCCCTCTGCCGCGTCGAGCGGCACGGATCCGAATTTCATGCGGTGCCCTTGCGCAAGACCTGCGTCATTTCGGCGAGGATTGAAACTGCGATCTCCGCCGGTCCCGCCGCGCCGATATCGAGACCGATCGGGCCGTGGATCCGGGCGATCTCGTCGTCGGTGAAACCGTCCTCCTCGAGGCGCGACACCCGCTTGGCATGCGTGCGCGTCGATCCCAGCGCACCGATATAGAAGCAGCCCGAGCGCAACGCCTCGACCAGCGCCGGATCGTCGAGTTTCGGGTCGTGCGTCAGAAGCACGAGCGCCGTGCGCGTGTCGAGCCCGATCTGCGCCACCGCCTCGTCCGGCCAGTCCGGCAGGATCCGCTCACCCGGGAACCGCGCGTCGGACCCGAACGTCTCGCGCGGGTCGATCAGGACCGGGTCGTACCCCGCGATCCGCGCCATCGGCACGAGCGCCTGCGCGATGTGAACCGCGCCCACGACCACGAGCCTGAGCGGCGGGTTGTGAATTGCGACGAAGGTGCGGCTGTCGGGCTCAAACCCGGAGCGGTCCATACGGAACCTGTCGGCATGGCCGCTGTCGTCGAGCCGCCGTGAGCCCGTGTCGAGATCCACGACATAGGCCACGGGCCGCCGCTCGGCGCGCGCCGCGACCAGCGCAGACAGCATGTCGTCGGGCAGGACGTCGCCCACCGGCTCGACCAGGACGCGGATCGTGCCGCCGCAGGCAAGCCCGACGGCGAACGCATCGGCGTCGGAGACACCGAATTCCAACTCGCGCGCTGTCCCTTCCTCCATCGCCTCGAGCGCCTCGACGATGACCGCGCCTTCGACGCAGCCGCCCGAGACGGAGCCCTCGATTTCGGCGTCGCCCGAGATCGCCAGTTGCGACCCCACGCGGCGCGGGGCGGATCCCCAGGTCTCGATCACCGTGGCGAGCGCGGCGCCCTTGCCCGCGCGGTGCCAGTCGAGCGCCGTTTCGGGCGCACGGTCGAAGCGTTCAGTCCGGCTGTCGGTTCGCGTGTCCATCACGTCGTCCTCCTGACGGGGAACTTAAGATCCGCCGTCGCGATTGTCGCCCCCCGCCTTGGTGGTGGTCGCGCCGGTGACGTCGTGGCCGTAAAGCCAATCGAAGCCGCCGAGCATCCGGTCCGGTGCGACACGTCCGGCGAGCCGCAGCGCCGTGTGCGCCATGAAGCGGAGCGGCGGCGTGCGCAGGTGGTACTTCCATGCATTCCCGTCGGCGGTGGCGATCACGCGCGCCACGCGATCCCGCCGCCGCGTCTGGTAGGCATGGAGCCGCTCGGACAGCCCGCCGGGCAGATCCAGCGCCGTGGCGAGCACCCAGGCATCTTCCAGCGCCATGTTCGCCCCCTGCGCGAGAAAGGGCAGCGTCGGATGCGCCGCGTCACCCAGAAGCGCGGTGCCGGCGCCGTGCCAGCGCGCCGCGACCGGGTGGCGGAAGAGCCCCCAGAGCATCGGCGCCTCGACCGCTGCGAGGAGCCGTGCCGCCTCGCCGCCGTATCGGCCGAAGGCGGTGCGCAGGTTGGCCGGATCGTCGGCATGGGTCCAGCCTTCGGCGGTCCATTTGCGCCGCTCTTCCACTGCGACGAGGTTGACCGTGCGGCCATCGCGCAGGGGATAGCTGACGAGGTGACGCCCGGGCCCCATGTGCACGCGCGCCTCGGGCGGGTGATCGGTCACGTTCGGGACGACCGCGCGCCACGCCACCTGCCCGGTGAAGCGCGCAGCGCCCGCCCCGTTCAGCACCGCGCGAAGCCCGGAATGAAGGCCGTCGGCACCAATCACGAGGTCCGGGCCGTCCGTGGCCCCGTCCTCGAACACCACGCGCGGCGGCGTGCCGGGCGCAACCTCGCGCACCGGGCGCCCGAGGGTCAGCCGCGCGCCGGCGCGACGCGCGCCGTCGGCGAGCAGATCCACGAGGTCCGCGCGATGCACGAACCGATAGCCGTCCGAGAGGCCCCGCGCGGCCAGATCGAGCCGCAGCACCTCGCGGCCCCGCCGATGCTCGCGCATCGAAACGGCTTCGGCGCGCGGCGCCGGATCGAGGCCGGCCGCCAATCCAAGCGCGGTGAGAACCCGCAGGCCGTTCGGGCTGATCTGGAGGCCGGCGCCGACCTCGGTCAGTTCGGGCGCGCGTTCCACGATCTCGACATCCGCGCCACGCCCGGCCAGCGCCGCCGCGACGGCGAGGCCGCCGATCCCGGCTCCGATGACGACGATGCGCAAGTCGCGCGCTGGCATGACGCCTCCCTCAACGCGAAGCGCCGGAGCGGAGCCCCGGCGCCTCAGCCCTGTCCCGAAGGGCGGTGAACTCAGTCGTCGCGATGAACCTTTTCGCGGCGCTCGTGACGCTCCTGCGCCTCGAGGCTCATCGTCGCAATCGGACGCGCGTCGAGACGCTTGAGCGAGATCGGTTCCCCGGTGACCTCGCAGTAGCCGTACTCGCCCTCTTCGATCCGACGCAGAGCGCTGTCGATCTTGGCGACCAGCTTGCGCTGGCGGTCGCGGGTCCGCAGTTCGATCGCGCGATCGGTTTCCTCGCTGGCGCGGTCGGTCACGTCGGGAATGTTCCGCGTTCCGTCCTGAAGCCCCTCGATCGTGTCGCGCGTGTCGGCGAGCAGGTCGTTCTTCCACATGATGAGCTTTCGGCGGAAGTACTCCTGCTGACGCTCGTTCATGAACGGTTCATCGTCTGCCGGCCGATAGTCGTCGGGAAGAAACGATTCTGGTTTCATTGTGCATCCCTTCTCAACGCCGATATCTGCCATACTAAATTCCCCAGATATCAGGCACCCCTTGCGGGCTGCACTTAACCCAAGCCTGACGCGATGTCACTACTCATTCGCGTGTATTCCCGGGGAATCCGGACCCGCCGCCGGAGACGCCGCAAATGGCCCGATTGGGGCGCGCGCGGCGACGGCACGCGGGCGCGCGGCTTGCCATTCCGGGCGCTGCCCGGTAGCGCGGGGCGCAGGGTTCCGAAGGAGGCAGCGCGCATGCGTTTCGAAGGCACCGACGCCTACGTGGCGACCGACGATCTGACCATGGCGGTGAACGCCGCGGTCGCGCTCGAGCGGCCGCTTCTGGTCAAGGGCGAACCCGGCACAGGCAAGACGGAGCTCGCCCGGCAGGTGGCCGAGGCGCTCGGGCTGCCGATGATCGAATGGTCGATCAAGTCGACCACGAAGGCGCAGCAGGGTCTTTACGAATATGACGCCGTCAGCCGCCTGCGCGACAGCCAGCTCGGCGACGCGCGCGTGAACGATGTGCGCAACTACATCCGCAAGGGCAAGCTCTGGCAGGCCTTCGAGGCCGAAAGCAAGGTCGTGCTGCTGATCGACGAGGTCGACAAGGCGGATATCGAGTTTCCGAACGATCTCCTGCAGGAGCTCGACCGGATGGAATTCCACGTCTACGAGACCGGCGAGACGGTCGCGGCGCGGCATCGTCCCATCGTCATCATCACGTCGAACAACGAAAAGGAGTTGCCGGACGCGTTCCTGCGCCGCTGCTTCTTCCACTATATCCGGTTCCCCGAGCCCGACGTGCTCAAGCGCATCGTCGAGGTGCACCATCCCGGCATCAAGCCCGAGCTTCTGACCACCGCGCTCACCCAGTTCTACGAACTGCGCGAGACGCCGGGCCTCAAGAAGAAGCCCTCCACCTCCGAGGTGCTCGACTGGCTCAAGCTGCTTCTGGCCGAGGACATGGCCCCGGAGGACCTGCGCCGCGACGGTGCCTCGGCGCTGCCGAAACTGCACGGGGCGCTCCTCAAGAACGAGCAGGACGTGCACCTGTTCGAAAGGCTGGCCTTCATGGCGCGGCGGCAGGGTCGCTGAGCGCCGGCGTGTGTTGCCGAAACGCACAACGTAACCGGCTGATAAAGCGCCTCTTTCGCACGATGCGACCCGCGTGCGTGGAAATCGCGAGACGGCGCGCGCACGCGCCCGGAATTTGTCCTATACTGCTCCCACGAACGACAAGAACGCGCGCGATGCCTACGGGACATCGCGACACCAGCAGGCAAGACACTTTCATGGCGATACGCTTACGCAGGTCCGGATCCGCCGCCCGGACTCCTCTCGTGCCCCGCCTCGTGCTGGATGACCGGAGCGGCCGATGCGTCGCCTGATCCTGTGCGTCGCGATGGCGCTTACGGCCTGCACACCAACGGCGCCGGATCTCGTGCCCGAGATCGCCAGCCGCGCCGCGGTCGAGGACCTTCCGCCCCTGCCCCCGGTCCCCAGCTTCGCCGGACCGCGTGTCGGGGCACCGGACGTGTCCAACGCCGATCTGGCCCGCGACGTGCTCGACCTCACCTTCTCGCTCGAGTCCGGACGCCGGCTGGATGTCTTCACGCGGTTCGACACGCCGATCCGGGTACGCGCGGTGGGCCGCGCCGGGCCGACGTTCGCCAGAGATCTCGGACGGGTCGTCGACCGTCTTCGGCGCGAGGCCGGGCTCGACATCCGCATGAGCCGCGATGCCGGCGCCGAGATCACGGTGCAGGCGGTTCCGCGCGCCGAGATCCGCAGTCACCTGCCGCAGGCCGCCTGCTTCGTGGTGCCGAACGTGAGTTCGCTCGCCGAGTACGCGAACGCCCGGCGCACGTCGCAGGTATCCTGGTCGAAACTGACCGCGCGGCACCGCGCTGCGGTGTTCGTGCCCTCCGACACCAGCCCGCAGGAGGTTCGCGACTGTTTGCACGAGGAACTCGCGCAGGCGCTCGGACCGCTCAACGATCTCTACCGGCTGCCGGATTCGGTTTTCAACGACGACAACGTTCATACCGTGCTGACCGGCTACGACATGCTCGTGCTGCGGGTCCTCTACGATTCTGATTTGCGCTCGGGCATGACCCGCGCGCAGGTCGCCGAACGCCTCCCCGCGATCCTCGCCCGCGTGAACCCGGCCGGTGAGGGCCGCCCGGCGACGGCGCTCCGTCCAACCCCGCGATCCTGGGTCGAGGCGGTGCAGACAGCGCTCGGTCCCGGCGCGGGCAACGATGCGCGCCTTGCGGCAGCGCGCCGCGGCGTCCAGATCGCGGAGAGCCTCGACTGGCAGGATCACCGGCGCGGCTTTTCGCACTACGCGCTCGGGCGGATCCTTCAGGGCCGCGATCCAGACGCAGCCCAGGCGCAGTTCCTCGCGGCCGACCGCATCTTCGCCTCGAGCCCCCGCACGCGGCTGCATCGCGCATACGTCGCCGCGCAGATCGCCGCGCACGACATCGCGCGCGGCCGGCCCGAGGATGCGCTGGCCCGGATCGAGCCCAATCTCGACATCGCGGCACGTCACGAGAACGCGGCGCTTCTGTCGACGCTCATGCTGCTGCGCGCCGAAGCCCTCGACCTGACCGGTCGCACGGACGCAGGCCGGGCGGTCCGTCTGGACAGCCTCGGCTGGGCCAGATACGGGTTCGGCGCCGACTGGGCGGTCCGCGCAAAGCTGCGCGAGATCACCGCGCTCAACCCGCTCAAAGGAGGCCTCGGCCGGTCATGATCGTGTTCCTGAGCGCCGTCGCCGGTGCGCTGATCGGCGGCACCACCGCGCGCCGCCGCCGCGGCAACGCCGCAGACATCGCGCAGTACGCCGCGGGCTACGGCATCGCCTTCGCCCTCCTGGGTCTGATCGCGACCATCGTCCTGGAAAAATCGCTCGGCTGAGCGCGTTGCGCGTATCCGCCCGGCCGCGGCCCTCGTCAGCGTGCGCGCGATAGGCTAAACCCGCCGACATGTTCGTGCCCTTCTTCGACACGCTCCGTCGCGCCGGCGTTCCGGTCTCGCTTCGGGAATACCTGACCTTTCTGGAGGCGCTGCGCGCCGGCCTCGCGACCTACGACGTGGAGGCGTTCTACTACCTCGCGCGCAGCGCGATGGTGAAGGACGAGCGCCACGTCGACCTGTTCGACCGTGCCTTCGCGCACTGCTTCAAGGGTCTCGAGGACATCGCGCCCGAACAGGTGCTGGAGTCGATGGACCTGCCGGCCGACTGGCTGACGAAGATGGCCGAAAAGCACCTCAGCGCCGAGGAGAAGGCCGAGATCGAGGCGATGGGCGGCTTCGACAAGCTGATGGAAACGCTGCGCGAACGGCTCAAGGAACAGCAGGGCCGGCACCAGGGCGGCAACAAGTGGATCGGGACGGCGGGCGCCTCGCCCTTCGGCGCGTACGGCTACAACCCCGAAGGGGTGCGTATCGGGCAGGACAAGAGCCGCCACCAGCGCGCCGTCAAGGTGTGGGACAAGCGCGCGTTTCGTGACTTCGACGACAGCGTGGAAATCGGCACGCGCAACATCAAGGTCGCGCTGAAGCGCCTGCGGAAGTGGGCGCGCGACGGCGCGGCAGACGAGCTCGACCTGCCCGGGACGATCCGGGCGACCGCGGAGCACGGCTACCTCGACGTCAAGACCCGGCCCGAGCGGCGCAACGCGGTGAAGGTCCTGCTTTTTCTAGATGTCGGCGGGTCGATGGACGCGCACGTGAAGGTCGTCGAGGAGCTGTTCTCGGCGGCGCGCGCGGAGTTCAAGCACCTCGAACACTTCTACTTCCACAACTGCCTGTACGAGGGCGTGTGGCGCGACAATCGCCGTCGCTGGGACGCGCAGACCGGAACCGACGAGGTGCTGCGCACCTATGGCGGCGACTGGAAATGCATCTTCGTGGGCGACGCCTCGATGAGCCCCTACGAGATCGCGATGCCCGGTGGTGCAAACGAGCACTGGAACGCGGAATCCGGGCAGGTCTGGCTCGACCGCGCGCGAGCGCAATGGCCCGACCACCTCTGGATCAACCCGGTGCCGCGAAAGTACTGGGACTACACCCAGTCGATCGGCATGATCCGCGAGATCTTCGATGACCGCATGGTGCCGATGACGCTCGAAGGTATCGACGCAGGCATGCGCATGTTGACGCGCTGAGGCGAAGCCCGGGACCGGATCGCGCGACCCGGTCCCGCCGCCTCAGCACACGAGACTCACACCACGAAAAGCGACGCCTCGACTTCGGCCAAGTCCGCCTGCGTCACCCGGATCAGCGCATCGGCGCCGTCCTCCGGCAGGGCGAGCGCAATGATCACGTCCGCCCCGTCCACCGAGAGCGACACGGAATCCGGACTGATGTCGGACACGAAAATCTCTTCGCCGGTCTCCCATCCCGTGATGACGTCGGTCACGCCGGCGCCATAAAGTTCGAACACGAAGGTATCGACGCCGCGGCCGCCGTCGAGCGTGTCGGCGTCTTCGCCACCCAACAGCGTATCGTTGCCCGTGCCGCCGTTCAGAACGTTTTCGCCGGCGAAGCCGAAGATCAGGTCGTTGCCCGCCCCGCCATAGGCGGTGTCGTTGCCGTCCATGAGCCCGATCGTGTCGGCGCCGCCACCGCCGCCGATTTCGTCGTCGCCGGCCTCGCCGATCAGCACGTCGGGCTGGAAGCCGCCGCCCATCCGGTCGTCGCCGACGCCGCCGACGATCGTGTCGCGGCCCAGACCGCCCGACAGATCGTCGTCGTCGGCTCCGCCCATGACCTGGTCGTCGCCCTGCCCCGCGAAGATCCGGTCGCGGCCGGTTCCGCCCATGATCGCGTCGTCGCCGGTGCCGCCCCCGATCAGGTCGTCGCCGCCATTTCCGAGGATCCGGTCGGCGCCGCTGGCACCCGCCATGTCGTCGTCGCCCTCACCGCCGGAGAGAGTATCGTTGCCGGAGCCGCCATAGACGCCATCCGCACCGTCGCCACCTTCGATCCGGTCGTCGCCGGCGAGACCGATCAGGAGATCGTTGCCCGCGCCGCCGATGAGAATGTCGCCTCCGGCATCGCCTCTCGCGACGTCATTCCCCTCGGCGCCCTCGAACACGACCGGTTGGGTGCCCTCGGAAAAGCTCACCGTGTAGTCGATTCCAACCGGCCGCATTTCGTGCTGCAGCACGAGGTAGAAGGTGCTGTCCTCGTTCGGCACGAACCCGTCGAGCGCGTAGGGGGTGCCGCTCGACGACGCCTCGAGGGGCAGCGACCCGTCCAGGCTCTCGGTGTAAAGCGCCACGTTCAGAGGATCCGTTCCCGGCGCGGAGGCCGCTTCGTCCACGGCAATGTCGTAGGCCGTGCCGGCCTCGAGCGTCAGTTCGTAGACGTCGGTGTCATAGAGGTAGTCGCCCCGGTCGGCGATGGAGCCTCCGACCGGGAGGGATGTTGCCTCCCCCGGGCTTTCGCCGACGGCATCGGGTGCCAGTTCCTCGATCGAGAGCTCGTAGTCGCCGCCGGTGCCGACCACATCGATGAACACGGTCTCGTCGGCCACCGCGATGAACGGCTGGAACGATGCGCCGAAGACGAGTCCTGCGTTACGGTCGGGCACGCGCAGTACCGCGCTTTCGAACGCACCCGGCGTCTCAGTTTCGATTTCGATCCTGTACGGAGTGTCAGCCTCCAAGTCGACGGCGAACCAATCGGAGTCTCCGAAGTAGTCGAACCGCCCCTCGACCGGAGTGCCGGGCCCGAACGTGCCTGTCGTGTCCGGCGAAGCGTCGAAATCGTCGGTCTCCGCCTCGGGAATTTCGTTTGCGGTGATCGTGTAGCTGCCGGTTTCCGCGCCGGCCGACGTCGTCGCGACGCGGTAGGATCCGCTTTCGTCCGGGACGAAGCCGTAGACTGCCGCGTCGCGGGTGGACGGGAAGACATCGTCGCTGCCGGTGATGTAGGTTCCCTCGGAGTCAAACAGCGCGATGATCGGATCGTCGATCCTTTCGGCGCCCGCGCCTGCACCCGAGACCGCGAAGCTGTAGGAGACGCCGGCCTCGAGCTCGACCGCGAACCAGTCCAGGTCCCCTTCGACCTCGATCGCGCCCGTGATCGCGCCGCCGATCGGCAACATCGCCGACGTTTCGAATGTGTCCGGATAATCGTCCATTGCGTGTCTCTCCCTCGGTCCTTCCCCGATCGCTACGGGATTGCCGCCCACCAAAGAAGGGGAGAACCGACGCGACCCCACGTCACCTGCCCTGGGCCGTCGCCGGTTTACCGTGCCGGCACCGGATTATATCGTGCACGACAGGAACGCCCCGGTGCGTCGGATCGTTGGCCGGGTGACAAACCGCAACCAGGAGGACGGACCATGATCAACAAGTTCGGCACTGCGAAGTGGCAAGGCGACCTTAAGACGGGCAAGGGCCATGTCTCGACCGAGTCCGGTGTGCTCACCGATACGCCCTACGGCTTCAACCAACGGTTCGAGGGCGAGGCCGGTTCGAACCCCGAAGAGCTCGTGGGCGCGGCGCACGCGGCCTGCTACTCGATGGCGCTGTCGATGATCCTCGGGCAGCATGACGCCACCGCCGAAGAGATCTCGACCAAGGCGACCGTGTCGCTCGATCAGGACGGCGACGGTTTTTCGGTCAAGAAGGTGCATCTCGACGTGACGGCCAAGGTGCCGGGCCTCGACGAGTCGAAGTTCATGGAAGCGGCGAACGCCGCCAAGGACGGCTGCCCGATCTCCAAGCTCTACGCGGGCGGCACCGCCGAGATCACGATGGACGCCAAGCTCTCCTGAGCGTGAACGACGCGATGCGGCGAAGGCTGCATCGCGTCTTTCCCGGGCGCGCGGCACGCCCCATATTGGGGGCATGCTGAAGATCGCCCCCATCCTCCTCGCCATCCTCTATGCGCTCGGCATGTATCGCGTGTCGGCGTGGCGCACCAAACAGGAGCTGGACGCGCGCTCGACCGAGCTTGCCGATCCGAACCTGAAGCGGCTGACCGACAAGATGGCGGAAGCGCTCGATCTCGACCGGATCCGTGTCAACATCTACGAGATCGAACCGGTCAACGGCCTTGCCGCGCCGGATGGGCGGATCTTCATCACCCGGGGCTTCTACAACAAGTATCGCGCCGGAGAGGTCTCGGCCGAGGAGATGGCCAGCGTCATCGCGCACGAGCTGGGCCACGTCGCACTGGGGCATGCGCGCAAGCGGATGATCGACTTCTCCGGGCAGAACGCAATCCGCACCGCGCTCGTCATGATCCTCGGGCGCATCATTCCGGGCATCGGCGTGATGATCGCCAACGCGCTCACGGCGCTGCTCGCCGCGCGGCTGTCGCGCACGGACGAATACGAGGCGGACGCCTACGCCGCAGCGCTCCTGTCCAAGGCGGGGATCGGGATCGGTCCGCAGAAGTCGCTCTTCCGCAAGCTCGAACAGCTGACGAAATCGGGCGGCGGGGCCATGCCGGCATGGCTGCTGAGCCACCCGAAGACCGAAGAACGCATCGCCGCGCTGGAAACCCTCGAACAGCGCTGGGAGGTCGCCCCGGGCTGATTGCCGCCGCAAGGCACATGCGATCCGCGAAAGGAGCGTCTACACGACCTCGAACGGCGCCGCGGCCCGATCGACACCGTTGACCTGCACCACGAGCCGATGCGGCCCGGGATGCCAGGTGAACGTGCTCGCCGCCGCCTTGAGCCTGTGCGCCTTCTTCAGGGTCAGCGTCGCGCCCGGCGTCACGTCCCCCTGCCCCAGCTTGAAGACCTTCTCGCCGCTGCGCCCAGCGGGGCGATGAAACACCACGCGGTAGTCGACAAGCGCTCGCAGGAGCCGCACGCCATCGATGCCCACCACGATGTCCAGCGCGTCGCCAATGGCCACCCGCGCCGGAAGGTCGAGCGTGACGGCTACCTCCGCATCCGGATCGAATCCGAGCAGCCGCAGTGCGTCCACCTCCCCGCGCTTGACGGCGGTGCGCAATGCATGGCGCGTCATCCAGTCGATCTCGCGCGGGGTTTGCCGGCCCGCGTCCTGCCACGCGCGCAACCGAGCGGTCACCGCGTCCGGCGCGATCTTGGACACGTCGTTGAGGTGATTGGCGACCGAACGCGTGACATAGCGCGTCGGGTCGGCATGAAGCCGGTCGAGCAGCGGCAGCGGCCGCAGCGGATCGAGCGTGATCCGCGCAGCCCACGGCAGCGTCGGTCGCGTGCCTTCGCTGACCAGACGCCGCACATGGTAGTTCTCGTCTTCCGCCCAAAGCGCGAGGCGGCCCAACGTCTCCTCCGGCCAGCGGTTCAGGAAAGGCCGGATGTAGAACTCCATCGAGAACCGCCGTGTCGCCGCGTGAAGCAGATCGAACGCGCGGTCGCGGTGATCCTCGAGTCCGTGCCGCACGGCGAGGATGCCGGGCACCGCGTGGATGAACTGGCCGAAATCGTCGTCGGTCAGCGACGGATCGAGCGGTGGCGGCATCGCGGCCTGGAGCGCATCGGCCATGTCCGGGAAATCGCCCGGCAGCTGCGCCTCGAGACAGCTGGCCAGCCAGTCGAGCCGCCCCAGCAGCGTGCGTCCCTCGAACCCCGCCAGAGCCTCGGCCTCGAAGCGCTCGGCATCGAAGCCGGGCAGCACGGCATGCTCGGCCGCGAGCTGTCGCACGGTGCGCGGATTGAACAGCTGATCCGAAAGCGAGAACCCGGCGCCGCCACCGGTTGCGTCGGGCCCGCGCGCCATCAGAGCGTCGCGTTGATGGCGCCGCCGTCGAGCAGCCAGTTCTGCCCGACGACAAAGCCCGCGTGCTGCGAGCACAGGAAGGCGCACGCATGCCCGAACTCCTCGGCCGTGCCGTAGCGCCGCGCGGGGATCGTCGCCTCGCGCCGAGCGCGCGCCTCGTCGATGGAGATGCCCTCGCGTTCGGCCACGCCGGTGTCGAGCGCCGCGGCACGGTCGGTGTCGTGGATACCCGGCAAGAGGTTGTTGATCGTCACGCCCATCGGCGCCACCTGCCGCGCGGTGCCGGCGACATAGCCCGTCAGACCGGTGCGCGCGGCGTTCGACAGGCCGAGCTGGGCGATCGGTGCCTTCACGGACTGCGAGGTGATGTTGACGACCCGTCCCCATCCGCGGTCGCACATGCCCGGCAAGAGCGCGGTCATCAGCGCGATCGGCGCGAGCATGTTGGTCTCGAGCGCTGCAAGGAAATCGACGCGCCCCCAGTCCGACCAGAGCCCGGGCGGCGGCCCACCGGCATTGGTCACGAGGATGTCGACGGCGCCGGCCGACGCCAGGACGGCGGCACGGCCCTCTTCGGTCGCGATGTCGGCGGCGACGGGCGTCACCTCGACGCCGTGCGCGGCCCGGATCTCGTCTGCGGCAGTCTCGAGCGCCGCGGCGCCGCGCGCGTTCAGGACGAGGTGCACGCCCGCTGTCGCGAGCGCTTCGGCGCAGCCGCGTCCGAGCCCTTTCGACGACGCCGTCACCAATGCGCGCTTGCCGCGAATTCCCAGGTCCATGAGTTCTCCCGTTCGTGTCGTCTTTCCGGACTGCGGCGCGCGGTTCGGCAAATCTCCGGCGCAGCGGCCTTGTGCTGCCACAATCCCTTTTCATAAAGACGCAGCGATGTCATGCGACTGACACGCCCGCCGTTCCCGCCCGTCCGACCCGGTGCCAGACACGATGCCCGCCCCTGACGACCTTCGCCCCACGCAATCCGTCGCGGTCTACCGCGCGGCGCAGTTTCGCGTGGCGAACGGCGCCAACCTCGGGGATGGCGTGTCGGTCGCGGGCGAACTGATGCTCGACGACATCTACCGCTTGTCACCCGTCGCGGCCCCGGTCCGTCTGGGCGTGGTGGCCCGGGCGGAACCGCCCTTCGCCGTCGCGGCAGACAGCGAGACCGGGCAGCCTGGGGCCGATCTGCATCTCGACTGCGCGGTGACCTTCATGTCGGGCGACGGCTGCACGACCGAAGCTCTGGTGCTTGTCGAGACCGATGCCGGCGGCAACATCGCCGACATCTACCTGCTTCCCCTCGGTCCGATCGGATCGCATGCGGATTACGCGCTCGTGGGCATCGATGAAGAGGCCGGGCTGCAACGCTTCGCGCAGGTGGCCTGCGTGTCCTTCACGCGCGGCACGCTGATCACGCTGGCCAGCGGCGAGCAACGCGCGGTCGAGAGCCTCGCCGTCGGGGATATTGTCCTGACGCGAGACGACGGCGCCCAACCGATCCGCTGGATCGGCCAGACCACGACGCGCGCCGTCGGCGACTTCGCCCCGATCGTCATCCGCGCGGGAACGCTGCACAATACCAACGACCTCGTCGTCAGCCCCGACCATCGGCTGTTCATCTACCAGCGGACCGATCGCCTGGGCGCTGGCCGGTCCGAACTTCTGGTCAAGGCGCGTCACCTCGTGAACGGCGACAGCGTCACGCGACTCACGGGCGGCTTTGTCGACTACTTCCAGATGCTCTTCGATCGCCATCAGATCATCTATGCCGAGGGGATCGCCGCGGAATCGATGCTGATCGACACGCGCACGCGTGCTGCGCTGCCCCGCGAGTTGTCGGAAACGCTGCGCCGTGTGATCCCCGGCCACAGCGATGCGGTGGCCCGGGATCTTGAGGTGCACGAAGCGCTGCTGCGTCGCGACGACGCCGCGGACATCCTGCGCCGTTCATCCGGCGGCTGAGCGCGGCACCTGCGGGGCACTGCGGCGTCAGCCGGTGGTGTAGAAGAACTCCTCCCTTACGATCTTGCCGTTCGCGACGTGGTAGACGCCGACCTCTTCCATCTCGAAGCTGTTGCCGGTGGCACGCTCGCGCCCCTGCGCGCGAAAGACGACGGCAAAGCGGTCGTCGCCGTGCGGATAGGGCCCGAGGACCTCGCCGCCCGTCATCTCCATGTTCTCAGACCACCATGCGTGCTTGCCGCGGATGGCATCGAGGCCTTTCGCCTCTCGGCTGTCGGTGCCGGGCATCGCGGCGGCCTCCACCGACACGGCGTCGGCGGCGTAGAGCGCATCCAGGTTCTCGGCTTCGCGTCCTTCGCGGCAGCCCGCGACGAGTTCGTCGGCGATTGATTTCAGATCCGTCATGGCTTCCTCCGTTCACCATTCGTTCTCAGATCATGCCTCTGTTATGTGACGCTGGCAAGACAGGCCGTTCAGTGGTCGCGCAGCGCCTCGATCAACTCGTCCTTGGTCATGTCGGATCGTCCTTCGATCCCGACCTTCTGCGCCTGGGCATAGAGCTCGTCGGTGGTCCATTCCTCGTAGGGCGGGCGCTTGCCCCCCTTCTTCGACGGGTTCATGTCGTCGTTGGCCTTCGCGTTGGCGATGCGCGCGGCCTTTTCCTTGGACATGCCGTCCTCGCGCAGATCGTCGTAGAGTTTCTCGTTCTTGATCGAGGGGCGGTCGTCGGCCATGGCGGATCTCCTTTGCCAGGCGAACCCCGCGCGCCCCCAAGCGGTTCCGGAACCCCTCGGCATACGGCACGCTGCACGGCGGGACGCGACGCGCCCGATTGCGGGCGGCGAGGCCGGGCGCTATATCGCGCGCATGCTCGACACCGCCCAGAACCGCCCCGCCCTGCCGCCCGAGATCGCGCGGCGCCGCACCTTCGCGATCATCTCGCATCCGGACGCGGGCAAGACCACGCTGACCGAGAAGTTCCTGCTGTTCGGCGGGGCGATCCAGATGGCCGGACAGGTCCGCGCGAAGGGCGAGGCTCGGCGCACGCGTTCGGATTTCATGGCGATGGAGAAGGACCGCGGCATCTCTGTTTCCGCCTCCGCGATGTCGTTCGATTTCAAGACCTTCCGGTTCAACCTTGTGGACACGCCGGGCCACTCCGATTTCAGCGAAGACACGTACCGGACGCTCACCGCGGTGGACGCGGCGATCATGGTGATCGACGGCGCAAAGGGCGTGGAAAGCCAGACGCGCAAGCTCTTCGAGGTGTGCCGGCTGCGCGACCTGCCGATCCTGACCTTCTGCAACAAGATGGACCGCGAAAGCCGCGACACGTTCGAGATCATCGACGAGATCCAGGAGAACCTGGCGATCGACGTGACGCCGGCCTCCTGGCCCATTGGCACCGGCCGCGACTTCGTCGGCGCCTACGACATGCTGAACGACCGGCTCGAGATCATGGACCGGGCCGACCGCAACCGGGTCGCGGAGAGCATCCAGATCAGCGGGCTCGACGACCCCAAGCTGGCCGACCACGTGCCCGAACACCTGCTCGGCCAGCTCCGCGAAGAGGTGGAGATGGCGCGCGAATTGCTGCCCGCGCTCGACCCGCGCGCCGTTCTCGAAGGCCATATGACCCCGATCTGGTTCGGCTCCGCCATCAATTCCTTCGGCGTGAAAGAGCTGATGGAGGGCATCGGCGCCTACGCGCCCGAGCCTCAGCCGGCCCGCGCCGAGCCGCGGCAGATCGCGCCCGAGGAGGGCAAGGTCGCGGGCTTCGTGTTCAAGGTGCAAGCCAACATGGATCCGAAACACCGCGACCGGGTGGCCTTCGTCCGGCTCGCCTCGGGCCATTTCGAGCGCGGCATGAAGCTCACCCACGTTCGCTCAAAGAAAGCGATGACCGTCAGCGCGCCGGTCCTGTTCCTCGCCTCCGACCGCGAGCTCGCCGAAGAGGCCTGGGCCGGCGACATCATCGGCATTCCGAACCATGGACAGCTTCGCATCGGTGACACGCTGACCGAGGGCGAGGCGCTCAAGGTCACGGGCATCCCATCCTTTGCGCCGGAGCTTCTGCAGGGCGTGCGCGCGGGCGATCCGATGAAGGCGAAGCACCTGGAAAAAGCCCTGATGCAGTTCGCCGAGGAGGGCGCTGCCAAGGTTTTCAAACCGCAGATCGGCTCGGGCTTCATCGTCGGCGTCGTCGGCGCGCTTCAGTTCGAGGTGCTGGGCGCGCGGATCGAATCCGAATACGGCCTGCCCGTCCGGTTCGAACCCTCGCAGTTTACATCGGCCCGCTGGGTGCATGGACCGAAGGACAAGGTGGACACCTTCGCAGCCAAGAACAGCCAGCACATGGCGACCGACAACGACGGCGACGCGGTCTACCTAACGCGGATGCAGTGGGACATCGACCGGGTGGAGCGCGACTATCCCGACGTGACGCTGTCCGCGACGAAGGAAATGATGGTCTGACAGCCACGGTCGCGGCCGTGTCGCGATCGATCAGGCCGCCTTAAGCACCAGGACCGCGTTCAGTCCGCCGAAGGCGAAGGCGTTCGACAGCGCCGCGCCGACCTTGGCCTCGCGGGCCTCGTTCGGCACGCAGTCGAGCGCGCATTCCGGGTCGGGTTCTTCGTAACCGATCGTCGGCGCGATTACCCCGTCGCGCAGCGCCATGATGCACGAAAGAAGCTCCACCGCGCCGGTGCCGCCGATGCAATGCCCGTGCATCGATTTGGTGGACGAGATCATCAGTTCGTCCGCGTGCGTTCCGAAGACATCGGCCACGGCCGCGCACTCGGTCTTGTCGTTCGCCGCGGTTCCGGTGCCATGGGCGTTGATGTAGCCGATCCTTTCGCGGTCGAGCCCGGCATCGGCCAATGCGCCCGAGATCGCGCGCGCGGCGCCCTGCTTGGACGGCATCACGATGTCGGCGGCGTCCGACGACATCGCGAAGCCCGCCACTTCGGCGATGATCTCCGCCCCGCGGGCCTTGGCGTGCTCATACTCCTCGAACACGAAGATGCCCGCGCCCTCGCCCTGCACCATGCCGTTGCGCGTGGCCGAGAAGGGACGGCAACCGTCCTTCGACATCACGCGGAGGCCTTCCCACGCCTTGATGCCGCCGAAACAGAGCATCGATTCCGAACCGCCGGTGACCATGACCGGCGCCATGCCTGAGCGCACGAACCAGAACGCCTGTCCCATCGCGTGGTTCGACGAGGCGCAGGCCGAAGCGACGGTGAAGCTCGGCCCCTTGATATTGTACTGCATCGAGACGTGGCTGCAGGCGGCGTTGTTCATCAGCTTGGGCACGACGAAGGGATGAACGCGGTTCTTCCCCTCCTCGTAGACCGCGCGATAGTTCTCGTCCTGCGTGGTCAGACCGCCGCCGGACGTGCCCAGAACGACGCCCGAGCGATTGGCGAGCTCACCTTCGAAGGTCAGGCCCGATTGGCGGATCGCCTCTTCGGCCGCGATCAAGGTGAACTGGGTATAGCGATCGTAGAGCGCGATCTGCTGGCGGTTGAACACCTCTTCGGGGTCGAACCCCTTGACCTGACCGCCGATCCTGATCGCCAGCCGGTCGGTGTCGCGCATCTCGAGCGGACCGATGCCGCAGCGGCCCTCTCGCATCGCCTCGAGCGTATCGGGCACGTTCTGGCCGAGCGCGTTGATCGTTCCCGCGCCGGTGATGACGACGCGCTTCACGCGTGCTGCTCGGCGACGAGTCGCTCCACGCCCTCCACGATCTTGGCGACCGACGAGATGTCGAAGTCGCTCTCGGACGGATCGTTGGCGTTGAACGGAACGGAGATGTCGAACGCCTCCTCGATCGCGAAGATCGACTCGACGAGCCCGAGGGAGTCGATCCCCAGATCCTCGAGGGTGTGATCCATCTTCACGTCGGAGGGCTCCAGCACGGCCTGCTCGGCGATGATCTCGACGACCTTGTCCTTGACGTTCATCTCGGGCGCCTCGCGTGTCTTGGTCTTTGGCCGGGAGACTTATCCGCTCGGGGTTTCCTTGGAAACCGCTTTCCGAAGGTCAGCCACCTCGCGCGCGAGTCGCGGCAGGCGGCGCAGCGCCTTGTAGGTTTCGAGGTGCTGATCCATCTTCATCGCCGGGTAGCCGAGCATTACGCGGCCCGCCGGGATCGACGACAGCACGATGGTCGAGCCGCCGCAGATGACGTTGTCGCCGATCCGGATGTTGTCGCTGACGCCGACCTGACCGGCCAGAACGACGAAGTCGCCGATACTCACCGAGCCGGCAATACCCACCTGACCGCAAAGCAGCGTGTGGCGGCCCACAACCGTGTTGTGGCCAACCTGCACGTGGTTGTCGAGCTTGGTGCCGTTCCCGATGCGAGTGTCGCGCACGGTGCCGCGGTCGATGGCGGCGGAAGCGCCGACCTCCACGTCGTCGCCTATCGTGACCCCTCCGAGCGAGGCGATCCGCGCCCAGGGCTGCCCTTTGGCCTCGCCCTGGTCGCCGAGGCTCTCGCGCGCGCGCTCGACGCCCGAGGCCTCCGGCGTGACGAAGGAGAAGCCGTCATTGCCGATGACAGAGTTGAAATGCGCGATGAAGCGCGCGCCGATCGTGCAGCGCGCGCCGATCTTCGCGCCGGCATGCAACAGGCTGCCCGCGCCGATGCTGGTGCCCCAGCCGACATGTGTCTGTGGGCCGATCACCGTGCCGTCACCGATCACCACGTCGGCCCCGATCACGCTGAACGGTCCGACGCTGACATCCGCGCCGAGCCGCGCGGACGGGTCGATCACCGACATCGGGTGGATGCCGCGCGGATAGCCCTGCCCCGGATCCATCATCTCGGACAGGGCCGACAGGGCGTAGCGCGGGCGCGGCGCAAGGATCGCGGCGTCGAGGCCCATCCCTTGCCAGTCGGCCTCGGCCCAGAGCATGGCGGCGCGGGCGCGCCCCTTCGGCAGCGCCTCGGCGTATTCCGGCTTCATCGCCATGGCGAGCTGGTCGGGGGCCGCGTCGGCCGGCTCGGCGACGCCGGTCACGGCAAGGGAGGTGTCGCCCGCGGCGTCGAGCCCGAGCGCGGCGGCGATGTCTGCGATGGTGTGCGTCATGCGGGCCTCCGGGCTGTGGTGCCCGGAGGTCTAGCTTTCCCCGCGGCCGAGAGCCACCCCCGCCCGGTCGAGCGCTGCCCAGATGCGCGCGTCGCGGCCGTAGATGTCGTCACGGAATTGCACCCGCCCCTTCGCCTGGGTGAACGCCGTGCGGTAGATCAGGTGAACCGGCACCGGCTGCTCGAGGTTCACGCGCGCCTCGTTGCCGTAGCGCAGACGTTCCTGGAAGAAGCCCTCCGGGTCGCTTGTCTGGCGCGCCAGCAGAGCATGCGCGAAGCCAAACGGATCGCCGAGGCGGATACAGCCATGCGAATACGCGCGGCGGTCGCGGTCGAACAGGTGCTTGGTCGGCGTGTCGTGAAGGTAGATGTTGTACTTGTTCGGGAACATGAACTTCACCTTGCCGAGCGCGTTGTTCGGCCCCGGCGGCTGACGCATGGAATAGGGAAAGTTCGATCCGAACCCGCGGCTGCGGTTCACGACCTGGCCGCGGCTGTTGATGATCTGAAGATGGCTGACCGCGTACGGGTTGCGACGCAACTGCGGCAGGTATTCGTTGCGGATGATCGATCGCGGCACGTACCAGGCCGGGTTGATCACCATGTGGTCCATCTCGTCGGAGAACTCCGGCGTCCGGCGCCCGCCTTCGTCCGAGCCGATGACCGCCCGAGTCTCGAAGGTCAGCGTTTCGCCATCGTAGATCCGCGCCTTGAACTCGGGCAGATTCACCTTGATGTGGCGACCGTCCAGTCCCTCGGGACGATTGAGCCAGCGCTCGCGTTCCATCGCGACGAGAATCTGCTGCAGACGCTCCTCGGCCGAGACGTTGATGGCCGACAGCGTTGCGCCGCCCGCGATCCCGTCGATGGCCAGCCCGTGATCGGCCTGCAGGGTCTCGACAGCGGCTTCCATCTTTCGGTCGTAGGTGGCGGTCACCGTGGGAGCGAGGTAGCCCATCGCGATCAGGCGGTCGCGCAGCGCCACCACACCATCGCCCGTAGCGCCCCGCTCCATCTTGCCCGACGGGACCGCGGGGCCCCAGCCGCCGCGGGAGACCATGCGTTCGAACCGCATCTTCTCGCGCATGAGCCGGACGTATTCGCGGCTCTGCGGTGCAAGTGTGCGAAAAACGGCGCGCGGATCCCCTTCCTCGACTGCGGCGAGAAGCTCGGCCGGATCGCGGGTCACGCGTTCGCGCTTGAGATCGGAATCGACCCGAGACGGATCGAGCGCACCGCTTCCGAGAGTGCGCGCGAATTCGAGATACGCCTCCGTCAGTGTCACATCCAGCAGCCCGCGATCGCGCGAGGTTCGGGCCGCGCGCATCTCGGCCATCAGGCGGGAGGGATCGAAGCGTGCGGCGGGAAGGCCGTGCAGGCTCGCTGTCCCGAGCGCCTCCAAAAGTGCCGCACGACGTGCTCGGTGCGTCTCGTCGGCCCCTGTCCAGAGTGGCTCGAACGAGCGGTCGCGGTAGAACGCGGCGACGGCCTCGTCTCCCGAAACGGATTCGGCCACCGCCTGCTTGAACGCGGTGACCTGAGCCTGTCCGCTCGTGGGAGACACTGCGAGGAGCAGCGCGGCCGTGCCGGCCAAAAGAAACCGCTTCATCGCAGGGCTGGCCTGACGTCGCATCAAAGTCGCTCCATATTCATTAATGAATTCCACTTATTGAAAGTGGAGTCGGAAAGTTCTGCCAAGTCCATTCACAAACGCCTCAGATGCCGAAAACGGGCATTGCCTGATGCCCGGACGCATCGCCGCAAGGGTGAACGGAACGGGTACAAGCCCCGGAGTCTGGCGAAATTTCGGCGATATGCCGCCGATCCGACGCTGCTGCGGAACCAGAACCGCTCCTGTACTTTTCCGGCCGATTTCTGTGTGCAATAAAAATTAAGACATCTGGGGAAAGATGGCAGGGCCGGCGCAACGACGTCGGCGTATCGGCAGCAGTCAAGACAACGACTTCGGGACAGAAAGCGGGACAGTCACTCACATGACCGACGGAATCACTGGCAGCCTCTCGCGGCGCGGCCTTCTGAAGGCGTTCGCCGCAACCACTCTCACGGCAGCACCGACTTTCGCCAACGCCGCAGGCTTCCTGCGCGGCGGCGGCGATATCCGGCGCATCAAGATGTATTCCGGCCGCACCGGCGAGCGCATCGACATGATCTACTGGGTCGAGGGCGACTACATCGCCGACGCGGTCAAGGAGATCACCTACTTCATGCGCGACTGGCGCAATGACCAGGTCAAGGACATCGACCTGCGGACGATCGACATCATGGCAGCCGCGCACAACATGATGGACTGCAGCGAGCCCTACATGCTTATCTCGGGCTACCGGAGCCCGGCGACCAACGCGATGTTGCGTTCGCGCTCCTCGGGCGTCGCAAAGAACTCGCGCCACCTGAAGGGCGAGGCCGCGGATTTGCGCCTCTCTTCGCGATCGGTGAACCAGATGGCGCGCGCCGCCGCCGCGTGCCGCGCGGGTGGCGTCGGCCGCTACACCGGATCCAACTTCGTTCACATGGATTGCGGCCCGGTGCGCAGCTGGGGAAGCTGAGCAACCATCCGTCGTGGATGCATCGATCAGGGCGCCTTCGGGCGCCTTTTTCGTTCGGGCCATCATGGCAAAGCAACACTGCGAACGACCGCATCGTTCCCGAGAGCACAACACATTCAATGCGTTGGAGGGTGTTGTGGAAGTAGGTGGCGCGGTTGACGGGGCTCGAACCCGCGACCCCCGGCGTGACAGGCCGGTACTCTAACCAACTGAGCTACAACCGCGCATGGCGCCGGATGGCAGCGGATCGGACAGCATGTGGCGCGGTTGACGGGGCTCGAACCCGCGACCCCCGGCGTGACAGGCCGGTACTCTAACCAACTGAGCTACAACCGCACATGCTGTCCGCCCGTGCTCGGGCGTGGGGCGGTTCTTAGGCGGGCCACTTCTGCACGTCAAGCGGATTTGGGCAGCTTTCGGAACAGATTCCGCGACCGTGGAACGCGCGGCCACAATCGCCGCCGCGCGCCGTGCGATAGGCCCGGCGAAGCGACAATCGCACCCGCCGTTCAGCGCTCCGGCAGCGGAATGAACTCCGCATCGTCGCCCGCCGGCAGTCGGAAGCGGCCATGCGCCCAATCCTCGCGCCGCCATGCCTCCTTCGCCTCCTCTATCCGCTCTTTCGACGAGGCGACGAAGTTCCACCAGATATAGCGCGGCCCTTCGAGCGTCTCGCCGCCGAGAAGCATGACCCGAGCGCCCTGCCCGCCGGCCTTCATCGACACACGGTCGCCGGGACGGAACACCATCATGCGGCCGGCCTCGTAGGTCTCGCCCGCGATGGCGACGGATCCTTCGACGACGTAGACACCCCGATCCTCGTGGTCGTCAGGCAGCGGAATCTGCGCGCCCGGGTCGAGGACCGCATCGGCGTAGAACATCTCGGACGCGGTTTCGACCGGTGCCCGCTCGCCCCAGGCGGAGCCGAGGATCAACCGGACCTGCTTGCCCTCGCCTTCCATGAACGGCAGCGAGTCGCGCCCGGCGTGCTGGAAGAGTGGCGCGCGATCCTCGTGATCCTTCGGAAGCGCCACCCAGGTTTGTATCCCGAAGAACGGCATCGGCTCGGTCTGCGTCGCATCGTCGGTGCGCTCCGAATGGGTGATGCCGTGACCGGCGACCATCCAGTTGACCGCGCCGGGCTCGATCCAGGCATCGGTGCCGAGGCTGTCGCGGTGGTGCATGCGCCCGCGGTAGAGGTAGCTGATCGTCGCGAGACCGATATGCGGATGCGGCCGCACATCGAGGCCCTTGGTCGGCAGAAGCTCCGCCGGGCCCATCTGGTCGAAGAAGATGAACGGGCCGACCATCTGCCGTCGCGGCGCCGGCAGCGCGCGACGCACCTCGAACCCGCCGAGGTCGCGGGCACGCGGGACAATGACCGTTTCGATGGAATCGACCTCGTCACCGGTCGGGCAGTGCGGGTCGAGTGCGGGGTTCCAACTCATCTTCGATCCTCCTGTCGGGATTGAAGCAAAGATAGCGCGTTGACACACGCGCGAAAGTCCTCAGAAAGCGCCGAATGGGTGCGCGATCGCACAGAGTGCGGCGCCAAGATGCCGCGCCGGGGCGACCTTTCCGGACACCGGGGCGCGCCTAGCTGACACCGGGCCGGTTGATGGCCGGACAGCACGACGGAGATGGAATGCTGGCAGCACGCGACCTCAGAAAGACATACCAGACCGGGGATGGCCCGCTGACCGTGCTCGACGGGGTGTCGCTGTCGCTCGACGCGGGCGAAAGCGTCGCGCTGACCGGCGAGAGCGGGTCGGGCAAGTCGACGCTGCTGCATTGCATCGGTTGCCTCGACACGCCGGATGCCGGCACGCTCATGCTCAACGGAACCGCGCTGCACGACCTCGACGAAGGCGGCCGCGCCGAGATCCGGCGCCGCCATATCGGCGTCGTGTTCCAGAGCCTCAACCTCATTCCCTCGCTCACGGTCGCGCGGAACCTGTCCTTTCAGGCTCGCCTCGCGGACCGCGAGGATCCGGATTGGACACGTCACCTGACCGATCGGCTTGGCCTGTCGGGCCTCGGCGAGCGGTATCCGGAACAGCTCTCGGGCGGGCAGCAGCAGCGGGTCGCTATCGGCCGCGCGATCGCGGCGCGGCCCGATCTCGTGCTCGCCGACGAGCCGACCGGCAACCTCGACGAGGACACCGCCGATGCCGTCCTGAGCCTGTTGCTCGATCTGGTCGCCGAGACCGGCGCAGGCTTTCTGATGGTGACCCATTCGCAGCGCCACGCGGCCCGCCTCGGGCGCCAGCTCACGCTTTCGGCGGGCCGCCTGGCGTGACGCGCACGGCGATCATCGCGCTCCTGTCGCATTGGCGGCGACACCGGCTGCAGCTCGCAATGCTGCTGATCGGTCTGGCGCTGGCCACCGCGCTCTGGTCCGGGGTCCAGGCGATCAATTCCGAGGCGCGCAAGAGCTATGACCGCGCCGCGGCCACGCTCGGGCAGGACACGCTCGACCGGCTGTCGGCCCCGGATGGCGTCACCCTGTCCGAGTTCGTCGAGCTGCGGCGCGCGGGCTACCTCGTCAGCCCGGTGATCGAGGGCAACTCGCGGATCGACGCGGCGCGACTGCGCATCCTCGGCGTGGATCCGCTGACCGCCCCGCCTCAGGCCGGGCTTGCCGCGCTGGCCGGCGACGGCGACGTTCTGGCCGACTTCCTCGGATCCGAGGGGCTCCTGCTGGTTGCGCCGGAAACCGCGGCGGAGCTGGACGGCACGGACCTGCCCCCGAGGCGCATCGCGGCCGACCTCTCGCCCGGCATCGCGATCACCGACATCACCACCGCCCAGCGCCTTCTCGACCGCGAACGCCTGTCCTACCTCAGCGTCTGGCAGCAGCAACCGGCGGGCCTTCCGCCCCTGGAGTCCGCGACGGACCTCGCGCGGACCACGCCGGAGGACGGCACCGACCTCGCGGAACTCACCGACAGCTTCCACCTCAACCTGACCGCGTTCGGCTTCCTCGCCTTTGGCGTCGGTCTGTTCATTGTGCAATCGGCCATCGGCCTCGCGGTGGAGCAGCGGCGCCAGACCTTCCGCACGCTGCGTGCGCTCGGCCTTCCGTTGCGACGACTGGTGGCGCTTCTGGCGACGGAACTGGCTGCTTTCGCGCTGCTCGCCGGAACGGTCGGGCTGGGGCTCGGCTACGCCATCGCCGCCGCGCTCCTGCCTGGAGTGGCAGGGACCCTGCGCGGGCTCTACGGCGCGCCTGTGTCCGGCATGCTGAGCTTCGATCCGCTTTGGGCACTCGCCGGGCTCGGTCTCACGCTCGCCGGCACCGCCGTTGCCGGCGGACAGGCGCTTTGGACTGTCGCCCGGATGCCGCTCCTCGCGCCGGCCCAGCCGCGGGCCTGGGCGATGGCGTCGGCCCGCACGTTGCGGCTGCAGGGCGCCGCGGCTCTCGTCCTCCTGACGCTCGCAGTGATCCTCGTGGTCGCAGGCGGATCGCTCCTCGCGGCGTTCGGGAGCCTCGCGGCGCTTCTGATCGGCTCGGCACTGGCGCTGCCACCGCTCCTGATCGGCGCGCTCCGCCTGGCGCGGCCGCTGGCGCGTGGGCCGGTGGGCGAATGGCTCCTCGCGGATGCGCGCCAGCAGGTGCCGGCGCTGTCGTTGGCATTGATGGCGCTCCTCTTGGCGCTGTCGGCGAACGTGGGTGTCGGCACGATGGTGGGCTCGTTCCGCACGACGTTCACCGGCTGGCTCGACCACAGGCTCGCGGCCGAACTCTACGTCACCGCACCGGACGAGGAAACGGCCGCGCAGGTGCGCGAGATCGCGGCGACGGACGCGCGCGAGATCCTGCCGTCGGCCTCGGTCGACCTGACGGTGGCCGGCCAGCCCGCCACCCTGATCGGGATCGCCGCCGACGCCGCGACCTTCCGCGAGGGCTGGCCGCTTCTGCAGGCGGAGCCCGACGTGTGGGACCGGCTCGCAGCCGGAGACGGGGTTCTGATCAACGAACAGCTGTACCGGCGCGAAGACCTCGAACTCGGCGCACCGCTGACCCTGGCCGAGGGATGGCGCCTGCCGGTCGCGGGGATCTACGCCGATTATGGCAACCCGCAGGCGCAGCTGATGATCGGCAACGCTGTCCTGTCGGACCGCTACCCGGACCTGCCGCAGCTGCGCTTCGCGCTGCGCATCGCGCCGGACGCCGCGCCGGCGCTGGCCGAACGCCTGCGGCAGGAGACCGGCCTGCCGCAGCAGGCAGTGGTGAACCAGGCCGAGGTCAAGGCGATTTCGCTGCGGGTCTTCGATCAGACCTTCCTTGTGACCGGCGCGCTCAACGTCCTTACCCTCGGGGTTGCCGGCGTGGCCGTGCTGACCGCGCTCCTGACGCTGTCGGGTCTGCGCCTGCCGCAGCTTGCGCCCCTCTGGGCGCTCGGGATCCGGCCGGCGCGGCTCGCACGGCTCGAGGTCGCGCGAACCCTGATCCTCGCAGTGCTGACCTGGGCGCTGGCGGTGCCGGTCGGCCTCGCGCTTGCGTGGGTCCTGCTCGCCCGGGTGAACGTCGCCGCGTTCGGCTGGCGGCTGCCCATGCTCTACTTCCCGGCCGAATGGCTGTGGCTGGCGGCCGCGGCGCTCACCGCGGCGGGGCTCGCCTGCGTCTGGCCCGCCTGGCGCCTGACGCGCCTGCCGCCGGACCGTCTGCTGAGGATCTTCGCCAATGAGAGATAGGATCTGCTGCGCCCTCGCCGCCGCGCTGTGGCTGGCCGGGCCTGCCCATGCACAGGGCTATGCCGGCCTCGGGGCCGAGGCCGGCGCCGAGTTCGCGATACCGCGCGCGGATACGTCGTTCGACTTTCCCGCCGATCACTTCGCGCATCCGGGCTATCGCATCGAATGGTGGTATCTCACGGCCAACCTTGAAGGCTCGGACGGCACACCCTACGGCATCCAGTGGACGCTGTTCCGATCGGCCCTCGCGCCGAGTCGGACGGACGGCTGGGAGACCGACCAGGTCTGGCTCGGTCATGCCGCCGTCACCACGCCTGATGCGCACCTCTTCGACGAGCGGTTTGCGCGCGGCGGCATCGGTCAGGCCGGCGTGGCCGAACCGTTCGACGCCTTCATCGATGATTGGTCGATGCGTTCGACCGGGGGCGACGATCCGCTCGACCGGATCGCGCTGACCGCGCGCGGCGACTCGTTCTCCTACGATCTCGCGCTCACCGCGGAGGGGCCGCTCATTCGCCACGGCGATGCGGGGTACTCGGTCAAGTCGCTTGAGGGCCAGGCAAGCTACTATTACTCGCAGCCCTTCTACGAGGTCGAGGGCACGCTGTCCCTGCCCCGTGGCGACATACAGGTCACCGGCAGCGCGTGGCTCGATCGCGAATGGTCGTCGCAGCCCTTGTCCGAGAACCAGAGCGGCTGGGACTGGTTTTCGCTCACCTTCGACAGCGGCGCGAAGATGATGGCGTTCGGCCTGCGCACGGATGCCGAGGGCACGCATTTCACCTCCGCGACATGGATCGAACCGGACGGCGAGGCAACCGCCTACGGCGACGGTGCGGTCACGCTCACCACGCTCGAGACGGGAGAGGTGGCAGACCGCACGCTGCCGCTGCGGTGGAGGGTGGAACTGCCGGCGCGCGATCTCGACATCACGACCGCGCCGATCAACCGCGATGCCTGGATGGGCACGAGCTTTCCCTACTGGGAAGGCCCTGTCACGGTCAGCGGGAGCCATGCCGGACGCGGCTACCTGGAGATGACAGGCTACTGACTGATCGCGCGGAGGGGCTCACGATCCCTGGTGACGCCACCGCAATTTGCTGCCAACCTGCGCGCCGATGCCGGCGGCCGGAGCACACCATCATGCAGCGATCGCAGATCAACGACATCCTCGCCGGTGCCGAGGCGATGATCCGCGCCCACGACGTGGCGCTGCCCCCCTTCGCGAACTGGAGCCCCGGGACATTTCGCGACCACGCCGGGACGGCTCGCCACCTTATTGACGCACGCTGCGGCTGGGACGTGACGGATTACGGCGCCGGCCGCTTCGACGAGATGGGGCTCGTGCTGTTCACGTTGCGCAACGGGCGTCTGGCCGACCTGCAGGCCGGCCGCGGCATGTGCTACGCCGAGAAGCTCCTGATCGTCCGCGAGGGTCAGCTCTCGCCGATGCACACGCATGCGCTCAAGGCCGAGGACATCATCAATCGTGGCGGCGGCACGCTGGTGGTGGAGCTGTTCGGATCGGGCGATGCGGGCGACTTCGCGCCCGACCGCGGCGTGCGGCTGCTGACCGACGGCCTATGGCGCGATGTAGCGCCCGGGGGGCGCGTGAACCTCGCACCGGGCGAGAGCGTGACGCTCATGCCGGGCGACTGGCACGCGTTCTGGGCCGAGGGTGGCGACGTGCTCGTCGGCGAGGTGTCGACCGTCAACGACGACGAAACCGACAACATCTTCCGCGAGCCCCTGCCCCGATTCGCCGAGATCGTCGAGGATGTCACCCCGACCCGCCTTCTGGTGAGCGACTACGCAGCGACGTTCGGCGGGTAGTTCTCAGGCCGCGCGGACCATGCGCTCGAGCCCCTCGCGCCCGGTCAGGCGCACCTCGCCGCGCGCCTGCTCGATCCAGCCGCGGCGATGAAACTCCGACAGGGTGCGCGAGATCACCTCGCGTGCAGTCCCGAGCTCGGCGGCCAGAACAGCGTGTGTCGCCCGCACCGTGTCGCCCGACCCCGCCAGTTCGAGCAGGCGCGACGCGAGCCGCACGTCGACACGCCGGAACACGATGTCGTCGATCAGGGTGAAGAGGTCGGTGATCCGGCGCGAATAGGCGGTGAAGACGAACTCCCGGAAGACCGGGGAGCGCGCGACGAGATCGTCGAAGGTGCGACGCGGGATCGCCACGGCGGTCACATCGGTCTCGGCGATGCCGTCTGCAGCGTAATCCTCGAAGGCCAGCATGCAGGCGGTCGTCAGCACGCAACTCTCGCCCGCATGCACGCGGTAGAGAAACACCTCGCGCCCGGTGTCCGAGCGTTGCTGCACCCGCACGGTGCCGTCGAGCAGCAGCAGCAGGTTGTCGGCCGACTGCCCGGGTGCGAAGATCTGCGTGTCTGCCGGCACCGACACGACCTGACTGCCGGCGACGAGATCCGCGCGGATCTCGTCAGGCAGCCGGCTCAGGCCCGGGAAACGCGCGATCCACGCGCCGCTTTCCGTCTCCGAATGGTGCATGCCACCCTCCGTCCTATCGATACGATACGCCTCGGAGCGTTGGGCGGCCCGCGCAGGCGCCGCCCGGTCGGCGCTCTCAGTAGATGGCCGTGCCGCGATCGCCGCCTTCGACGGACCAGCCGCGATACATGCCCTCGCAATTGAACGGCAGCGCGATGCTGCCGTCCGCGCCAACCGCGATCAGCCCGCCGGAGCCGCCGATGCGTCCCAGATCGGTTCCGATGACGCCGCTCGCGGCATCGGCGAGCGACGCGCCGGTCAGGCGCATCCGCGCATCGATCTCGTGGGCGACCGACAGGCGCAGGAACGCCTCGCCGTCGCCGGTGGCCGAGACCGCGCAGGTGGAGTCGTCGGCAAAGGTGCCCGCGCCTATGATCGGGCTGTCCCCGATCCGGCCCGCCCTCTTGGCGGTCATCCCGCCGGTGGAAGTCGCCGCAGCGAGATGGCCATCGGCGTCCCGGGCGACGGCGCCCACGGTGCCGTGGCGCCGTGCGGGATCGTCGTCCAGCGTGCCGGCACGCTCCATCTCGAGCGTTTCCTGGAGGCTGTCCCACCGCTCCTGTGTGAAGAAGTGCTCGGCCTGAACGCTCTCGAGACCCGCGTCGCGCGCGACCGCGAGCGCGCCCTCGCCCGTCATGAGCACATGTAGCGTATTCTCCATGACGGCGCGGGCGGCCCGCACCGGGTATTTCGGCCCGCAGATCCCGGCGACCGCGCCCGCACTTCGGTCCCGACCGTCCATCACCGCGGCGTCCATCTCGTGCGTGCCGGCGTGCGTGAAGACCGCCCCCCGGCCCGCGTTGAACAACGGCTCGTCCTCCAGCGCGCAGACCGCCTGCGTCACGGCGTCGAGCGCGCTGCCGCCCGTGGACAGGACCGCTTCGCCCGCCGCGAGAACCCGGTCGAGCGCGGCGTTGACCTCGGCCTCGCGCCGGTCATCCATCCGCGCGCGCGGCAGAACGCCCGCGCCGCCGTGAATCACAAGCACGTATCCTCTCGCGTTCGTCATCGCTTCCATCCTTTTCGCGGTCATAAATTGGGCGATATTGTATGCGATGCCTATATGTGGTGTTGTATCCGCGCATCGTGTGCATGTCGTGCCCGATAAAGCTGCACCGGCTTAAGGCTTCGCTGGTTAAGCTGCCAGCATGTTGTGTAGTGCGTATACGGTGAAGGATAGGAGATTCGGTTGATGAACATGCCTGCAAAGCTCCGGACCGGGGGCGCCCTCGTGGCCATCGGCGGGGCCGAGGACAAGGCGTCGGATTACCGCATCCTGCGCCACGTGCTCGCGCTTTCGGGCAAGGAAGCGCCGGTCGTCGGGGTCATCACCACGGCGAGCAGCATTCCCGCCGATGTCTTCCAATCCTACAAGGATGCCTTCGGCGCGCTCGGCGCGGCCGAAGTGCTCGACATCCACATACGGGACCGCGCCCACGCGGAATCCGACGCGTTCGTCGACATGATCCGCCGCGCCGACGTGGTGTTCCTGTCGGGCGGCGACCAGATGCGTCTGACCAACGTTCTCGGAGCCTCGACCGCGCTCGACGTGCTTCGGTCCCGCAGGGCCGAGGGCACCGTGATCGCCGGCACCAGCGCCGGCGCCGCGTGCCAGTCGCGCACGATGGTCTACGGCGGCCCTGCCGACGACGCGCTGCGCAAGGGCGCGGTGAAGATGAGCGCCGGGTTCGGCTTCGTCGAGGATGTCATCATCGACACCCATTTCCTCGAGCGCGGGCGCTTCTCGCGACTGATGGAAGTGGGTGCCACCAACCCCGAATATCTTGGCGTCGGCCTTGGCGAAGACGCGGCCGTTCACTTCGACGGATCGATCCTGCGGGTCTTCGGCCCCGGGCACGTCATCCTCGTCGACAGTTCCGAAATAGGCGAGTCGAACGTCTTCGATCTCGCCGACGGGGAACCGGTCGCGGTGTCGGACGTTAAGATGCACGCGCTCGTCGATGGGTACGGTTACGATCTGAAGGAAGGTCGGGTCCTCAGACCGGACGAGCTCAAGGCAATTGGCCTGGAGCATAAGGTTGCATATACTTGAACACCGCGCTTTGCGTGGACCAAACTACTACAGCCGATACCAATCCATTTACATGCGGCTCGACATCCAGGAACTGGAGTCGCGGCCGAGCGATCAGGTGCCCGGCATCGCCGAGCGTCTCGAGACGCTGATACCCACGATACACGACCACCGCTGCTCAGTTGGCGAGGCCGGCGGCTTTCTCCAGCGCGTGCGCAACGGCACGTATGCCGGCCATATGGTCGAGCATCTTGCCATCGAGCTGCAGAACCTCGTGGGCTTCTCGGTGGGCTACGGCAAGACCGTCGACAGCTATGACCCGGGCATATACAACGTCGTCTATCGGTACCGTGACGAGGCGACCGGCATCGCCGCAGGCGAAGCAGCGGTCGATATCGTCAAGAAGCTGTACGACGGCGAGGACGTCGATCTCTCTCCGGTCATCGACCGGCTGAAAGAAGTCCGCGACGCCAACGCTCTTGGCCCGTCCACCGGATCGATCGTGAACGCGGCCAAGGCGCGCAACATCCCGGCCTACAACCTGACCGAAGGCACCAGCTACACACAGCTCGGCCATGGCGTGAAGCAGCGCCGGTTCCAGGCGACGGTCACCGACGGATCCGGGATCATCGGCCACTCCATCGCCGACGACAAGGAATGGACGAAGCAGATCCTGGGCGACGCGGGCATTCCGGTGCCGCGCGGCCAGACCTGCTACTCCTGGGAAGAGGCCGAGGCCGCCGCCGATTGGATCGGTTGGCCCGTTGTCACAAAGCCCCTGTCCGGCAACCACGGACGCGGCGTGACGACCGGCATCGAGACCAAGGAAGACCTGCGGTCGGGCTACGACGCCGCCGTGGCGCGGGCCCGCGACGACTACGCCGGCGTCATCGTCGAGAGCTACATCACCGGTGAGGATCACCGAATGCTGGTGATCGGCGGAAAGCTCATCGCCGCCGCGCGTCGCCGCCCCGCCCATGTCGAGGGCGACGGCAAGCGCACGATCCAGCAGTTGATCGACGACGAAAACAAGGATCCCCGGCGCGGCGTCGGCCACGAGAACCTGCTGACGCAGATCAAGGTCGACGAGCAGACGCACCGGATGCTCGAACAGGCGGGGCTGTCTCTCGACACGGTCATGCCCGAGGGCGACATCGCGTTCCTCAAGTCGACCGCCAACATCTCGACCGGCGGCACTGCGACCGACCTCACCGACGAGGTGCATCCCGAGGTAAGGTTCACGATGGAGCGGGTCGCGCGGATCGTCGGGCTCGACGTGATCGGCATCGATCTTCTGTGCAAGACCGTGTCGGTCCCGCTAGACGAACAGTCGGCCGGCATCGTCGAGGTGAACGCCGGTCCCGGCTTCCGGATGCACATGTCGCCGACTCACGGCAAGCCGCGTGACGTCGGCGACGCGGTGGTCAACATGCTCTTCCCCGATCCGACCGATGACGGGCGCATCCCGATCACGGCGATCACCGGCACGAACGGCAAGACGACGACCACCCGCCTGACCACCCACATTCTGCGCCAGGCCGGCAACTCGGTCGGCATGGGATGCACCGGCACCGTCGAGATCGACAACAACGTCATCCTGCGCGGGGACTATTCCGGCCCCGCGGCGGCCCAGGCCGTGCTGCGCGAGCCAACGGTCGAGCACGCGGTGCTGGAGGTCGCACGGGGCGGAATCATGCGCCGTGGCCTCGGCTTTGACGAGGCGAATGTCGGCGTGCTGCTGAACATCGCGTCGGATCACCTGGGCGAGCGTGACATCCACACGCTCGAGGAACTCGCGCGATGCAAGACGGTCGTCGTCGATGCGGTCAAGCGCAAGGACGAAGGCGGCTATTGCGTGCTCAACGCCGACGATCCGTTGGTGATGGAGCATGGCACCTACTGGGCCCGGGGCGAGATCATCTATTTCACGATGGATCCCGAGAACCCGGCGCTTGCCTCGCACCTGAGCGAGCTGGGCATGGTCGTCACGGTCAAGAACGGCTGGATCGTGCTGCTGCGCGGCAAGGTCACCGTCGAGATCGCCGAAGTGAACGACGTGCCGATCACCTTCGAAGGGCACGCGCCGTTCAACGTGCAAAACGCGATGGCCGCGACCGCCGCCGCGCTGGCCCACGGGCTCGAGATCGACGACATCCGCGCGGGACTTCTGACCTTCCACCCCACCCCGGCGCAAATGCCCGGTCGGACCAACTACTTCGAAGCGGACGGGGTGAAGTGCCTGATCGACTACGGCCACAACGTGCCGGCGCTGGTCGCGCTCGAACCGCTGGTCACCGGCCTCGGCACACAGCGCAAGATCGCCGTGTCCACCGCGCCCGGCAACCGGCGCGACGAGGATCTTCGTGGCCTCGGGGCGCAGCTCGCCAAGATGTGCGATGCCGTCTTCGTCTACGAGACGGATTCGCGCGGCCGGTCCGAGGGCGAGGTTGCGCAGCTCATCTCCGACGGTGCGAAGGACGCCGGCTCGGCCGGTCGCGTCGAGATCATCATGAGCGAGGCCGACGCGGTCGAACGTGCGATGGAGGAAGCCCGCCAGGGCGATTTCCTGCTGCTGCTCGTCGACGACATCGAAGGCACGACCGCGCGCCTGAAGGGACGCAGCTTTCCTGAGCAGGCAAGCCTCGCGCGGACCTGACCGTCCGGTGACGGATCTGCCGCGTCCGCGCACCCGCGCGGCGCGGCCAATATGATACAGGGGGACGCATGACAAAGAACGTGTTCGTCGTCGGGATGAACGAACTCAACGCCGAGCGGCTGACCCGCTTGCGCGGCGTGGACGATGTGAAGTTTCATCCCCTTCTGACCCCGGCGCAGGTGTCGGAGACACAGGATTTCGACATCCCGGCCATGCTCGCCGAAGCCGAGGCGACGCTCGATGCCTTCGACGGCTCGATCGACGCGATCGTCGGCTACATCGACTTTCCGGTGTCCACGATGCTGCCGATCCTGTGCGAGAAATACGGCACGCCGCAGGCCTCGCTCGAAAGCCTTCTGAAGTGCGAGCACAAGTACTGGTCGCGCTCGGTGATGCGCGAGGCGATCCCGGACCACATTCCGAAATTTACCGCCTTCGATCCGTTCGATGACAATGCTCTCAGCCGCATCGGCGAGGCGGAGCTGCGCTTTCCGTTCTTCGTAAAGCCGATCAAGTCGTCGGGCTCGCGGCTCGGCTTCCGGATTGACAGCCCCGAAGACTTCGACTTCGCCATCGAGCGGCTCCGCGCCGAGATCCGCACCATCGGCGAGCCGTTCGATCACGTGTTGAACCAGGCCGACCTTCCCGACGAGATCCGCGCCGTCGAGGGTCACTACTGCATGGCCGAACAGGTGATCGGCGGGCGGCAATGCACGGTTGAAGGCTACGTCCACAACGGAACCGTCGTGCCCTACGGCACCGTCGACTCCATCCGCTATCCGCAGGTGCTGAGCTTCTTCTACTACCTGTATCCCTCGCAGCTTCCGCCGAAGGTGCAGGACAAGATGTACGAGATTACCCGCACGATCATGAGCCACATCGGCTACGACAACGCGGGCTTCAACATCGAGTATTACTGGGACGAGGTGCAGGACAAGATCTGGCTGCTGGAGATCAACACCCGCATCGCGCAGTCGCATTGCGACCTGTTCGAGATGGTCGACGGCGTCAGCCACCAGCAGGTGACGATCGACCTCGGGCTGGGGCGGAAGCCCGACATGCCGGAGGGCGAAGGCCCCGAAAGCGTGGCGGCCGAGTTCTTCTACCGGGTGTTCTTCCGCGACGCGACGGTGTCGCGCGCGCCCTCTCGCGCCGAGATCGAGGTCGCGGCCGAGCAGGTCGAGGGCACGCGGATCGTTTCCTACGTAAAGAAGGGCATGCAGTTGTCCGAACTGCCCGAGCAGGACGCCTACAGCTATGCGGTCGCCTCGGTCTGGATGGGCGCGAACAAGCAGTCGAAGCTCCTGTGGAATTACGAACAGGTGATGAAGCGCCTCAACTACGAATTCGGCGACATCGTCGAGTAGGAGCGCGCTGGACTTCGGCCCGGGGGGACGGCATGACAGCGCCGTGTCCCCCGATCCAGAACAGGCCCCCGAAATGAAGATCGACACCGACCTGCCCCGCTCCGTGCGGGAGCTCGAACATGTCGAGATCCCGATGCCCGACGGCACCCGGCTCGCCGCGCGCATCTGGATGCCCGAGGATGCCGAAACGCGCGCCGTTCCGGCGATTCTCGAGTACATCCCCTACCGCAAGAACGACAAGACGCTCGAGCGTGACGCCGCGCGCGCGCCATGGCTCGCCGGTCAAGGCTACGCCTATGTCCGCGTCGACCTGCGCGGCACCGGCGAATCCGACGGTGTCATGGAGGATGAATACACCGAGATCGAGTTGCAGGACGGGTGCGATGTCATCGCCTGGATCGCCGATCAGACGTGGTGCGATGGCGGTGTCGGCATCGTCGGGATCTCGTGGGGCGGATTCAACGGCCTCCAGATCGCGGCGCTGCGCCCGCCGGCGCTCAAGGCCGTCGTCACGATCTGCTCGACCGACGACCGCTATGCCGACGACATCCACTACATGGGCGGCACGCTGCTGGTGGATCAGCTGTCGTGGGCCTCGGTCATGTTCGGGATCAACACGTTGCCGCCGGACCCCGCGCATGTTGGCGAGCGTTGGCGCGACTTGTGGGAGGCGCGGCTCGACGGCTCGGGCCTCTGGCTGGAGAAATGGCTGAACCACCAGACCCGCGACTCGTTCTGGCAGCACGGTTCGGTCTGCGAGAACTGGGACGACATCGAGGTTCCGGTCTACGCGGTCAGCGGATGGGCCGACGGCTATTGCCGCGCGGTCTTTCGCATCGTCGAGAACCTGCGCGCCCCGGCAAAAGGAATCGTGGGCCCCTGGGCGCACCGCTATCCGCACCTGGGCGAACCCGGCCCCGCCATCGACTGGCTGACCGAGGAGACGCGCTGGTGGGACCAGTGGCTCAAGGGCCGGGACACCGGCATCGCCGACGAGCCGAAGCTGCGCCTGTTCCTTCAGGACCACGCCGAACCCAAGAGCCACTACGCAACGCGCGATGGCGTCTGGATCACCGAGCCATCGTGGCCGTCGCCGAACGTCACGCCGACCCGCTTCGCGCTGGGGGCGGACGGCACGTTGTCGCGCGACGGTGAGGGGCCGGACCATCCGTTGCGCCTGACCTCGCCGCTTTGGGTGGGCGTGCACGGCGGCAAGTGGTGTTCCTACGCGCATCCGGGCGACCAGCCCGGCGACCAGCGCCGCGATGACGCCGGGAGCCTCGTGTTCGAGACCGAGCCCCTCGACGACGACCTGTCGATCGCGGGGGACGCCATGCTTCGCCTGACGCTTCGCAGCGACCGGCCGGTGGCGCAGGTTGCCGTCCGGCTGATCGATGTCGCGCCCGATGGCGCCGCGACGCGGGTGAGCTACGGCTTGCTCAACCTGACGCACCGCGAAAGCCACGCCCACCCCGAGTTGCTCGAGCCCGGGCACGACTACACGGTCGACGTGCCGTTCAAACACGTGGCGCAGACCTTCCGCAGCGGTCATCGGATCCGTCTCGCGATCTCGTCGAGCTATTTCCCGGTCGCATGGCCGGCGCCCGAACCGGTCGAACTCACGATCCATCCCGCGCGGTCGGAGCTGTTCCTGCCTCTCCGCGACGGATCGGTCGACCGGGCGCCCGACTTCGCGCCGCCGCGCGCGGGCGAGCCGCTGGAGATCGCGGTCGAGACCCCGCCGGCGGCGGAATGGCACGTGGCCGAGGATCGCGATACCGGCCGGGTCACCGTCACCGTGCGCGATCACGAGGGCGACGTGACCATCCCGTCGCAGGCGTTCCGCCACGCCGCCGAAGCCCGCGAGCGTTACTCGATCCTGCCCGACGATCCGACCTCGGCGACCGGCGAGGTGACGTGGATCCACGAGATGCGGCGCGAGGACTGGAGCGTCCGGACCGAAACCGAGACGCGACTGACGTGCGACACCACGCATTTCCACGTCACCGCGCGCCTGCGCGCTTGGGAGGGCGACGCGCTCGTGCGCGACCTCGACTGGGACGTGTCGATCGCGCGCGACCGCGTCTGAGCTTCGACCATTTCAGGACCGGCCCCCTGCGGGGCCGGTCACCCGACCGCCGTCATACCGAATCCCCGCAACACGATCCCCACAAGGTAGGCGACCGTCGCGGCAGCCCCGCCGATCATCAGCGTCTCGAGGCTCGAGCGCCACCACGACCGTAGCGACCAGCGGCTCTTGAGCGCTCCGATCGTCGCGAAGACCAGCGCGGTCGCGAATATGGACGCACCGAAAGGCGTCGGCAGGCCGAGCACGAACGGCAGGAGCGGCACCGCCCCTGCCGCTGCGAACGCCGCGAAGGTCACGAGCGCCGCACTGCCCGCGCGCGGCTCCGCAAGGCTGCGGCCGTGTCCGTCGGTCAGCAGAAGGTCGATCCACGCCTCGCGGCGCCGGCTGATCGCGGCAACCACGTCGTCGAGGATCGGCCCGTCCAGCCCCTTCGCCGCGAGGATCCGCGCGAGGCGGCGGCGGGCGTGCTCCGGCGCATCGGCAATCCTCTGGCGTTCGAGGTCTCGAAGCCGCGCCGAGTCGTCGGCCTCCGCCCGCCGCGCAGAGTAGTTGCCCAGCGCCATCGACACCCCGTCCGCCAGGAGGTTGGCAAGGCCGAGGACCAGGATCACCGCCTGCGGCAGCCCGGCCCCCTGCACGCCCGCCACGACGGCAAAGGTGGTCACCGCCCCGTCTACGGCGCCGTAGACCGCGTCGCCGAGGTGCCCGGGATCGCGGCGGGCGGCGTCCTCTGGCACGTCGGCTCCGGAGTCGCCGCCGCCGATCGCTTCGCTCATTCAGTGGCCTGGATGCTTTCGATCCACGCGGTCAGGTCGGCGATCGACCGGCTCGTCACCACGGGCTGACCGCTGTCGGTCTTGCCGATCGCGACCTCGACATCGAAAAGCGGCCCGAAGACCGGCATGATGACCCCGTGACCGCGCACCTCGGCGCGCCCGTCGATCTGCTGCATCACCTCCATCTCGGGAAAGGTGCCCCCGGCACGCGCGGTGAGGCCGGTCAGGTCCGCCGGCGGCACCGACAGCAGGTCGGCGAAATCGCCGTCACCGTGTCCGGCCGGTCCGTGACAGGACTCACAGAAGACGGAATAGACCGCCTGCCCCGCTTCGATCGAGGGCGGGTCGGTCGGTTCTTGAGCCCACGCCGGCGCGGCGAGGATCGCGAGGACAAGACATTCTGGGCGCATTCTGAAACCTCTTCGAAGTTGGTGGCCACGGCCGGACACCGGGGCAGGTCACACCGGCCGCGGAAGACGAAGCACGATCCGGCGCAGGGTCGAAGTCTGCGTCCGGGCCGCGCCGAGATACGCGTTGCGCGCGACGTGCAGCGCCTCGATGGCGCGGGCCCGCTCCTCGTAGGCGCGGCGCACGCGCGACCCGGCATGCCCGGTGCGCCAGACGATGCGCATTTCGGTGTCCGGTACGAATGCCGTCGCGTGGCGAAGCGTGAGCTGCCATCGCCGGTCGGCCTCGAGCCAGCGGCGATAGGCCTGCAGGTAGAGACGGCGAGCGGTGCGTGTCACGGTTGTTCCTCCCCTCTCGTGCGGCGCGTCATTTCGAGAACAGGACCGGGAGCGGACAGTCCGACAGAAGCTCCCGCGTCACGGCGCCGACGACGAAATCGTAGGCCCGGGAATGGCCGAAGGCCCCGGTGGCGATGAAGCTTGCGCCGATCTCGCGCGCCTCGCGCAGGATGATCGCCGCCGCGCCCTCGCCATCCGGTTCGCGGTGAGTGACCGTCACGGTCAGCCCGTGGCGCGCCAGCGCCGCGGCCACTTCGTTCATCGGGCCGTCGGCCAGGTCATGCGCGCTTCGGGCGCCGACGTTCAACAGCGTGACCTCCGCCCCCGGGTCCAGAAGCGGCACCGCGTCGAACGCGGCGCGGGCGGCCTCGCGCGTGCGGCTCCAGCCGATCAGCGCGCTTTGCCCGACATGTTCGAGCGTTTCGGAGGGCGGTACGAGCAGCACCGGCCGTCCCAGCCCACGGATCACCTGTTCATGCACGTCATCGATCTGGTGCACGTACTCGGTCGGCCGCGCGAGCAGCACGAGATCCGCGGCGCGGCCGGATTCCAGGATGCGCTCGGCGACAGTCTGGATGCCGCTCCTCACGAAGCGCCATTCGCCACGCACGTCCTCGGCCTTGACCGCGGCATCGAACGCCGCGCGGATCTCGTCGGCGCGCGTGTCCTGCTGCCGGGTGATCTGGGCAATGACCTCGCCGGCCATGTAGCTTCCGAGTGCGGGGTAGTAGCGCGGATCGGAGCTGACGGCGACGCCGAGCAGATGCGCGTCGCGCAGACGCGCGAGAGTCGCGGCAGCGCGGCACAAGGGCTCCGGAGGCTCGACGGAGGTGAAAACGGCGGCGATCGTCTTGAGGGTCATGCGACACATCTCCCTTCTGCGTTCGGGAGAGATTATGAGCGAAACCGCTGCGCCGATCCTTGATCCGCATCAACACATGCGTAGACGCAGTGACGAGCGCACGCCGGGCAGAAATTCGCCCGGCGACGGAGGACCGCCACCGGGCGCGCGTGCCGTCACGACAGGTGATGCACCTCCTGAAGACCGTAAACCGGCGTCTCGAGTCCCTCCATACGCGCCTTCAACTGCAGCGCGAGATAGAGCGAATAGTGCCGCGACTGGTGCAGATTGCCGCCGTGGAACCACAGGTTCGGCTGCTGGGTCGGCTTCCACATGTTGCGCTGTTCGCCCTCCCACGGGCCCGGATCCTTGGTGGTGTCGGACCCCAGGCCCCAGACCTTGCCGACCGTGTCGGCGACCTCCTGGCTGATGAGGTCGGCGGCCCAGCCATTCATGCTGCCGTAGCCGGTGGCCAGAACCACGAGGTCGGCCTCGAGCCGCGTGCCGTCGGAGAGCACGACGGCATTTTCCTCGAAGTGGTCGACCTGCCCTTTCGCAAGCTTTACCTCGCCGTCGATGATGAGCTGGCTCGCGCCCACGTCGATGTAGTAGCCCGATCCGCGGCGCAGATACTTCATGAACAGGCCCGAGCCGTCATCCCCCCAGTCGAGGTCGAAACCGGCCTTTTCCAGCCCCTCGTAGAACGCGGCGTCGCGCTCTCGCATCTGGTCGTAGAGCGGGATCTGGAACTCGTGCATGATCCGGTAGGGCAGCGAGGCGAAAATCATGTCCGCCTTCTCGGTGGTGATCCCGTTGGCGACCGCCTCTTCCGAGTAGAGCGCACCGAGACCGATCTCCATCAGGCTGTCCGAGCGCACGATATGCGTCGATGACCGCTGCACCATCGTGACATCGGCTTCGGCCTCCCACAGCGCGGCACAGATATCGTGGGCCGAGTTGTTCGACCCGACGACGACAACCTTCTTGCCGGTCCAGGCATCCGGTCCCTCGTGTTCGGACGAATGCTGGATCGTGCCCTTGAAGCTGTCCATGCCGGGAAACTCGGGCATGTTGGCTTTGCCCGACATGCCCGTGGCGAGCACGAGCTGCGTGGGGTTCAGGGTGATCCGCTCGCCATCGCGGTTGACCTCGACAGTCCAGGTGCCCGACGCCGCGTCGAAGCTGGCGCGCTCGACCTCGGAGCGGGTCCAGTAGTTGATCTCCATGACCTTGGTGTACATCTCGAGCCAGTCGCCGATCTTGTCCTTCGGCGTGAAGACGGGCCAGTTGTCCGGGAACTTCAGATACGGCAGGTGGTCGTACCAGATCGGGTCATGCAGGCAGAGCGACTTGTACCGGCTGCGCCACTGGTCGCCGGGGCGGTCGTGCTTGTCGAGCACGATCGTCGGCACGCCGAGTTGCCGAAGGCGGGCGCCGAGCGCGATGCCGCCCTGCCCGCCGCCAACGATCACCGTGTAGGGCTGCGTCTCGTGCCCGAGCGCGGCTTCCTCGGCCTCCCGACGTTCCTTCCACGTCGCGCGGTGCTTGTCGGCGCCGTGCTCGGCGCCCATCGGTCGGCGCGTTCCCCGGTTCTCCTCGAAGCCCTTGAGCTCCTGCATCGCGGTCAGGAGCGTCCAGATCCTGTCGTCCTTGAGCCGCATCAGACCCCATCCGCGGCCGGCGCGCGTTTCGAACGTGATCCAGGCGGTGATGACCCCGCCGTCCTCGGCGGGGACCTCTCCGTCCTGGATCCGGAAATTGCCGGGGCGCGTGTGCGACAGCTGCTGCGTGAGCATGTCGGCAACGCCGTCCGGCCCCTCCACGGTCTTCAGGTTCCAGGTCACGGCGACAAGATCGCGCCAGTAGCTGTCAGTGGCGAACAGGGCCGTGACGGCCGCCACGTCTCCGGCCTCCAGCGCCGCATTGAGACTGGCCAGCACCTCCTCCGTGCGGGTCGTCGCGGTCGAATCGAGCATCGGATCTCCTCCTCTGAGCGTCGTGCAGGTGAAATATCGCGGGCTCGTCCGGGGCCGATCCATCGCAACGGACGCGCGACCGTCGAAAAATCCGTTGCTGCAGCGCGGCATGTTGCGCGCGCAACGCCTGCGCAACGGGTCAGTGCGGCGGGTGGATCCCGGCCCGGCGCAGCCGTCGCAGGACCGTCGAGCGATTGACGCCGAGCCGCCGCGCGGCGCGCGACATGTTCCAGCCGCAGGCCTCCATCACCTGTTCGAGCGATCCCTCGCACTCGGGGCCGGCGCTGCCCGCCGCCGCGACCGGAACCGGCAGATCCGGCAGGTCGATCACGTGGCCCTCGCACAGCGCCAGCGCGACATCGATCACCTGCTCGAGCTCTCGCAGGTTGCCGTCCCACGTCCGCCCGAGAAGATCGGCCCGCGCGGCCGGCGACAGCCGCATGCCGTCGGGGGCGCGCTGTTTCAGGACGCGGTCGAGCAGCCAGCCGAGATCGCGCCGCGCCCGCAGCGGCGGCAGGTCGAGCGCCGCGCCCGCGAGCCGATGAAAGAGCGGCCGCGGCAGCGGCAGGTCGGCCGGTGCGAAACAGGTGGTCGCCACGGGCCGCAGGCACCCGCGCAGGTCCAGAAGCGCCGCCAGCGCGCCCGCCGTGTCCTCCGGCAGGTCCTCCACCCGGCGCAGCAGCAGGGTCGTCGATCCACTTACCGCGCTCGTGGCCGCCTGCAGCTCCGCAACGCCCAGGCCGGCACAGTCGAGCGACACGAGGCCGCTGGCGGATCCCGCGACATGGATCGCGCGCGCGAGCCGCGTCTTGCCGGTGCCGGTCTCGCCCGAGATCACCAGCGGAACACTGGTCCGCGCGAGCTTTGCCGCCTGATCCAGCACCCGCGTCATCGCCGCGTCCTCGCCGGCCAGGCCAGCGAGCGCCCCGCCCTTGCGGCCGTCGCGGAGGATCGTCCGGGGCGCCTGCGGCGCGATGGCGTGTCCGAACAGCGCGCCGCCGTCCTGCATCTCGATGATCCGATCCTCCGTCGGGCGATCACGCATCAGGTCCGGCAGGTCGTCGACCGACAGGCCGAGCACATCGTCGATCCGCTGGCCGATGATCGGCCCGCCTTCGGGAAACAGTCGCCTCGCTGCCCGCGTGTAGCCCAGAACCCGGCCCGAACCATCCAGCCGGATCGCCGCCTCGGGATCGACATCCAGAAATTCGGGGCTGTTGGACAGTCGCAAGACCCAGTCGCGGCGACTCTCGGCCATGAGGTTGGCCATCTCGACGCGCCGCGCGGCATTGGTCACGAGGCTCATCGCGAGGTTCTGGCTCCGCTTCGGCGCGGGCGAGCGCAGAAGCGAGATGTCGAGCACCGCAGCCAAGCCGCCGATGCTGTCGAAGATCGGCGCCGCCGTGCAGCTGAGCGTCGTGTGCGCGTTGCCGAAATGATCATCCTGGTGAACGGTGACGGGCTCGCGGGTGACGATGCAGGCGCCGACGCCGCAGGTTCCCGCGAGGTCCTCGGACCAGTTGGACCCCAGATAGAGCCCCGCCGCACGCAACTCGTCCACGAACAGGTCGTCGCCGAAGAAGTCGACGCAGATCCCCTGCGCGTCGGTCAGCAGAAGCACGTAGTTCTGGCCAGACACCTGCCGGAACAGGCTCTGGAGACTGGTGCGGGCCGCACCGATCATCCACTCCGCCTGCGCCCGGTGGTCGCGCAATTCGGTCTCGGTCACGATATGGGCCGGATCGTTCCGCATCGGATCCATGCCGTAGACCTCGACGCAGCGCCGCCAGGACGCGGACACGAAGCTGTCGCGCCCGGTCTGGGCGCCATCGAGAACCTGCTCGATCTCTGCGGCGTGCCGGAAATCCGCCATCGTCGCTCTCCTCCCGGCGGGCAGGTTAGCACAACCGTGACGGTCCCCGGGAAACGACTTTCGTCGGACGCTGGCGGGTCTGCATCTTTCCGCTGGTATCGGACCCCGCCTGCCGGCAGCCGAATATCGCCGGACACAGGTGGCCGATACTGCCCCGGAGGCAGGAGATCAGGGAGACACGCCACGCACCGAGGTCAGCGCAGCGGACGGCTCTCCTCGAGCGCACCGGCCAGCGCGGCGGCCTTGAATGCCGACCGGATGTCTTCGGGCGGTTCGAACCCCATTCGTTCGAGCGCGGCCGCATGATGGCCGCGTTTCGACCACCCACGCCACGCCAGCCGCATAAGGTCACGGCGCGATGCGCCGGCCGCCTTCAGCCTGGTCAGAGCCGGCAGGAGCCGGCGCTCCGTTTCGTCGAAGTCGGTCCCGAAGGGAAAGTCCGGCAGCGCGTCGGTGCGATACGGGCTCAGCCACGCGCTCAGCGTCTCGGGTGTGTTGGACCGTCGCGCCGGCGCAATCTCGTGATCTTTCCGGATCTTGCCGGCCGCCTTTGCCGTGTCGAGCAACTCGGCCTGAAAGCGGCTGTCCGCGATCTCGAGCAGAGCGGCAATCGACTCCGCGTCCGATTTCCCCCAGAGATCGGCGATCCCGTATTCGGTCACGATGATATCGCGCATGTGGCGCGGGATCGTCTCGTTCGCCTGCGTCCAGACGATGTTGCTTTCGGGGCCCGAACCGGTCTGCCGGGTGGCGGGCAGCGTGATGATCGATCGTCCGTCCGCAAGGGCATGGGCCTGCGCGACGAAATCGTTCTGGCCGCCGACCCCGCTGACCACCTGCCCGTCCGGCTTCGTATCGGACAGAGCGGCCCCGAGGAGCGTGACCTTCATCGTCGAGTTGACGAACCTTGCTTCGGTGCGCGCCACCCGCTTTCCGGTCTCGTCGCCAAGAAGCGTGTTCGTATGGCTCACCGGCGACATCGCGATCTTTGCGCGCCGCGCGGGGCCGAGATCGCGCAGCCGCGCGTAGAACGCCCGGCTTTCGACGAAGAAACCGGCATGGATCGCGGCGCCGTCGACCTCGCGTCGTATGATCCCGGCCTCGAACAGTTGCAAAAGCCCGTCGACCAGCATCTCGGTGACCGCGTACAGGCCCGCGTCGAAGGGCGCGTCCTCTCCGAACCCGTCGTCGGGAAACGGACAGGACGCGTGGATCGCTCGGATTTCGCCGCGGTCGCGGAGCAGCAGCGACCGGGCCACCGCGTCGCCAATGGCGCCGATACCGATCTGCAGCGTGCCGCCGTCGGGGATCAGCCGCGACACGTGCAGCCCGATCGCGTGCGCGGCGTCGTCCACCGGTTGCTTGACCGCCGAAAACAGCTCGAACGGCTCGGGCGGCTCGAAAAGAATGTCGGCCTCGGCCTTGGGAAACGCCGCGGCGCCCTGCATGAAGGGCAGTTGCGTGTTGGTCTCTCCGACGAAGAGCGCGTCGAGGCGGCCGTCGCGGCGCATCTCCATCAGGTCGGCGGTGATGTCAGGATTGCACGAGACGCTCAACCGGTCGCCGTCCCGCGCCACGAGGTGCAGGATCAGGTTCGGTTTCTGGGCCAGCAGAACGTCGCGGGCATTGCTGTAATTGACCGAAACGTAATCCTGTTGTGCCGGCGCGACCCCGAGCCATCGGCCCGCCAGGAAAAAGAACTCGCGAACCTCGATATTGGCGGGCAGCGTTCCGTCGCGGATCATCGCGGCGTAGTCGAACTGCGGATAGGCTCCGAACAGCCGGTCCATTGCGGGCTCGAGAAAACGCCGCTGCATGTCCGACGACGGGGTCGGCCTCTCGAGCGTGAGCGCGGTGAAGATCGACACGCGGATCTCCGGAGTGTCGCGCGCCAGCCGCGTCAGCGCGTTGACGAGCGTGACCGGCTTGCCGAGGCCGAGCGGCAGACCGACGCGGATGTCGGTGCCGAGCCGCGCGACGATCTCACGGGCGGTGGCGGCCGCATCGTCGAGGCAAGTCGGCTCACTCAAGATCCGACCAGCCCCGGTCCGGCTCGAAGCGCTTGCCCTGGCGCGCGGCGAGGCTCGCGAGGCGGTCGCCGATCTCGCCGGGACCGCGCGTTTTGGAATAGTGCATCGGGCCCCCGCGGAACGGCGCGAAGCCCGTCGCAAAAATCATCGCGCCGTCGATCTGGTCGTCGTCCCGCGCGACGCCGGCGCGCAGACATTCGACGCACGCGTCGAGCATCGGCAGGATCAGACGGTCGATGAGCTCCGGGTCGGCGTCGCCATCGCCGATGTCGGGGGCGCCATCGCTCCAGTCGTAGAAGCCCTTTCCGGCCTTCTTGCCGGTGTTGCCGCTGTCGACCTTCTGGCGCAACCAGCCCGGAACCTCGGCCATCGGCGCGTCGAGGTCGGCGGCGAGGCTGTCGGCGACATGCAGGCAGATATCCAACCCGACCTGATCGGCGAGTGTCACCGGACCCATGGGCATCCCGAAGCGCAGCGCGGCGCGGTCGATGTCCTCCTTCGACACGCCCTCGTCCATGAGCGTCATCGCTTCCATGAGATACGGGGTCAGGGCGCGGTTCACGAGAAAGCCCGGCGCGTCCGCCACGGACGCCGGGAGGCGCCCGATCTCACCGCAGAACGCCGCGAGCCGGTCGCTGACGTCCTGCGCCGTGTCGGGATGCGACACGACCTCCACCAGCTGCATCTTCGGCACGGGATTGAAGAAGTGCAGCCCCGCGAAGCGACCGGCGTCGGGGGCGACCTTCGCCAGTGCAGCCAGACGCAGGCTGGAGGTATTGGTGGAGAGGATCGCTCCCTCCTTCATCCGGTCGGCGAGGTCGGAATAGATCTTCTCTTTCACTCCGGGGTCTTCCGGGCCCGCCTCGATCACCAGGTCGGCCCGCGCGATCCCGTATCCGCTCGGGTCCGGCATCAGCCGGTCGATCGCATCGCGCGTCTCGGCCGACGTCAGGTGCGCGCCCTTGCATGTCTTGTGTGCCCGCCGCAGCGCCGCGCCCAGTTGCGCGGTGTCGACGTCACCAAGCGTCACGGTCTTGCCCTTGATCGCCGTCCAGGCCGCGATGTCGGCGCCCATCTCTCCGGCCCCGATCACATGGACCCGAGTGATCCCGCTCTCGCCCTGCGCGGCCTCTCGCAACGACTGGCGCAGGAAGAAGACGCGAACCAGGTTTCGGGCGGTGTCGGTCTCCAGCAGCTTCGCGAAGCTCTCGATCTCCGCGGTCTGCATGGCCTCGGGATTCCCACCATGCTCTTCCCACAGGTCGATCAGCGCGTACGGCGCGGGATAATGATCCGGCGCGGCGCTCTTGGCGGTTTCTCCACGCATCTTTCGCGCGGCGATCTGGCGCGCCGGCTTGAGCGCGAGAGCACGCGCCTTCACGCCGGTATCGCGGTCCGGCGCGTCGCCGGACGCGAAGGCGCGCACGGCCGCGGCCACGTGGCGCTCCTCGGTGACGGTATCGGCAATCCCGAGTTTCCGGGCTTTGCGCGTGTGGGCGGTCTTCCCGGTGAGCATGAGCGTCATCGCCTCGAGCGGGTCGATGAGTGCGGGCAAGCGGAACGTGCCCCCGAGCCCGGGATGGAGGCCCAATTGCACTTCGGGAAAGCCGAACGAGCCGCCGTCGATCAGGATGCGTCGATCACATGCGAGCGCCAGTTCGAACCCCGCGCCGAGCGCCGCACCGTGCACTACAGCGATGGTCGGGCATTCAAGACGCGCGATCCGGTCGAGAATCCCGTGACCTTGGCGAAGGAGATCCGCAGCGCCGCTCTCGGCCATGTCCGCAAAGCCAGAGATATCCGCGCCCGCCGCAAAGCCCGACAATTTGGCCGAGCGGATGACGACCGCCTTCGGCCGTTCACGCTCCAGCCGTTCGACATGATCAACAAGCTCGCGAATGACCGCCTCCGACACGGTGTTCGTACTGCTGCCGGCGACGTCGAGCGTGAGCCACGCGATCCGGTCGCCATCGGTCGCCGCGCGCCAGTTCTGCGCCGGCGCGATGTCCTCGGTCGGGCCGAGTTCGAGCTTGGTCTTGCCGAGATGCGTCAGAACCGGTCCGGTCATGCGGCCTCCAGCAGCATTGCTCCGCCCTGCCCGCCGCCGATGCATTCGGTCGCAATGCCGCGGCGGGCGCCTTGGCGTTTCATCGCGTTCGCCAGGTGCAGCACGATGCGATTGCCGCTCGTGCCCACCGGGTGACCGAGCGAGATCGCCCCGCCATCGACGTTCAGGCGGTCGCGATCGATCTGTCCGAACGCGGCGTCGAGGCCCAGCACGTCGCGGCAGAAGCTTTCGTCGTCCCACGCGGCCAGGCAAGACAAGACCTGTGCGGCGAACGCCTCGTTGATTTCCCAAAGATCGATGTCCGCGCCGCCCAGACCGTTGCGCTTCGCGATCGGCGTTGCCGATAGGACCGGCCCGAGGCCCATAATCGACGGATCGAGCGCGGCCCAATCGCTGTCGGCGATCCGGGCAAGCGGCGTCAGACCGTGCTCCTCGACCGCGGCCTCGGAGGCGAGCAGCGTCCACGAGGCGCCGTCCGTGATTTGCGACGCGTTGCCGGCCGTTACCTTGCCATACGGTTTCTCGAACACGGGTTTCAGCTTTGCCAGCGCGTCCATGTCGCTGTCCGGACGTACCCCGTCATCGCTGTCGTGCACGCCGCCATCGCTGTCGAAGGCCGGTTCGACCTCGCCTGCGAGCCACCCCTCGGTTTGCGCGCGGGCCAGACGGTGATGGCTTTCAACCGCGTAGGCGTCCGCGTCCTCTCGCGAGATTCCGAAACGATGGGCCAGCACTTCGGCGGTCTGGCCCATGTTGAGTTCGGTAATCGGGTCGGTCAGCCCCCGCTCGAGGCCGATGACCGGCTTGAGGAACCCTGGGCGCAGGTCCTTCATGTGCTTGGCCATGTCGACGGCACCCTTGGCTTGCGCCAGGCCGGCGTACCATTCGACGGCCTCGTCACGGAGAACCAGCGGCGAATGGCTGAGCGCCTCCGTCCCGCCGGCAAGGATCATGTCGTGGGATCCGTCGCGAATGTAGCGGTACGCCGTGTCGATCGACTGCATCCCCGATCCGCAATTGATCTGCATGGTGAAGGCGACGGTCTGCGTCGGCAGTCCGAGTCGCAGTGCCGCGACCCGCGCCGGGTTCATCTCGTCCGCGATGACGTTCACGCAGCCGAGGATCATGAGATCGATCGCTGTCTCCGGCAAGGGGTGCCGCGCGAGAAGCGGACGCCCGCACTGGACCGCGAGATCGACCGGCGTGAACGGGCCGGGCTTGCCCCGCGCCTTGAGGAACGGCGTGCGGGCGCCGTCGACGAGGTAGACGGGTCGTCCTGTCATTCCGCGGCCTCCGGTGCCCTGCGCGCCGGCAGATCGTAGTCGGGGAAGTAGCCGGCGAGCGTTTCCGGCGCGAAATCATCGACCGCGACGACGCGGTCCACCGCCGCCTGCATCGCGTCGAGTTCCGTCTTCTCCTCGGACGAGATGATGCCGGCTTCGAGCCCCCTCTCGGCGGTCATGTCCGCCTCGCGCAACCGCTTGCGGATCGGCTCGGCGGCGATGACCCGTTGGAACGCATCGTCAAGCTGACGGACGCCGTCCCGATCGCAGCCGCCGAACAGGCGGCCGACGATCCTGTCGCGCGTGTCCGAGGGCGCCATCAGGTACTCCGCGCAGGCGCGGGTCAGGTGATCGTCGGGACCGCGCGACGTGCCGCCGGGCCGCGTCACCACGCGAAGCAGCGTCGCCGCCCAGCGGACCGGGAAGTTGGCGAGGACCTCGTCCATGCTCCGGCGGATGCGCGCCAGCGCGCTGTGCGCGGCATGTTCGAGCAGCGGCAGGTCCGACTTCGGCCGCCCGTCATCGTCGAAACGTTTCAGCGCCGCCGTCAGGATGTAGAGATCCGACAGAACGTCGCCCATGCGGGCCGAGATCATTTCCTTGCGCTTGAGGTCCCCGCCCAGCGTGAGGAACGCCATGTCGGCGGTCAATGCATAGGCCGCCGACCAGCGCGACACCTGCCGGTAAATCCATGTCGCCCCACCGGCGAACGGCGCCGGCGCCACCCGGCCGCCGGTCCAGGCCCGCCCGAGCGCCCGGAAAAACGTCTTGGTCGAGTGACTCACGTGCCGCCAGAAGTGCGTATCGAACGCCTCGAGCGATTTGGCGTCGTCTTCCTCTTCCAGCGCCTGCATCTCGTCCAGCAGGTGGGGATGCGCGCGGATGGATCCCTGCCCGAAGACGATCAGATTGCGTGTGACGATGTTCGCCCCCTCCACGGTGATGCCGATCGGGACGGCCTTGTAGAGCGGCGCGAGGTAGTTCGACGGCCCGTCGATGACGGCCTTGCCGGAATGGATGTCCATCGCATGGTTCAGCGCCTCGCGCATCCGCGTGGTGCCGTGCAGCTTCATGATCGCGGAAATCACCGCGAGCGACCGGCCCTCGTCGAGACCGGCGCAGGTCAGACGGCGCGCAGCGTCGAGTTCGTAGGACCCGGCGGCAAGCCGGCCGAGTGGCGCCTGGATGCCTTCGAACCTGCCGATCGGCAGGCCGAATTGCTCGCGCACCCGCGCATACGCGCCCGAGGTGTGGGCGGAAAGTGCGACGGCCGCTGCCGACAGCGACGGCAGCGAGATCCCCCGCCCGGCGGCCAGCGCGCTCATCAGCATCATCCAGCCGCGGCCGGCGAACGTGTCGCCGCCGATGATGTGGTCGAGCGGCACGAAGACGTCGTGGCCTTCGGTCGGACCGTTCTGGAACATCGTCGATGCGGGGATATGGCGGCGCCCTGTATCGACGCCTGGCAGGTCCGTCGGCACCAGCGCGCACGTGATCCCGATATCCTCTTCGTCGCCGAGAAGACCGTCGGGATCGCGCAGCTTGAACGCGAGGCCGAGCACGGTGCAGACCGGCGACAGCGTGATGTACCGCTTGGCCCAGTTGAGGCGGATGCCGAGCACGTCCTCGCCGTTCCAGGTGCCGCGGCAGACCACACCGCTGTCGGTCATCGCCGACGCGTCGGAGCCGGCCTCCGCGCTCGTCAGGGCGAAGGCGGGCAACTGGCGACCGTCCGCAAGGCGCGGCAGCCAGTGCTGCTTTTGCTCGTCGGTTCCGAATTGCATGATGAGTTCGCCCGGCCCGAGCGAGTTCGGAACCATGACCGTGACCGCTGCCGCCACCGAGCGCGTCGAGATGTAGCGAACGACCTCGGAATGCGCGAACGCCGAAAAGCCGAGCCCGCCGTGATCTTTCGGGATGATCATCCCGAAAAAGCCCTTTTCGCGCAGGAACTGCCAGACCTCAGGCGGGAGGTCGGCGCGCTCGTGATTGATAGACCAATCGTCGATCATCTCGCAGAGCTGCGTGCACGGGCCTTCGAGGAACGCCTGCTCCTCGGCGGTCAGCGTCGGCGTCTCGACGGCCGACAGCTTCGACCAGTCGGGATTCCCGGAGAAAAGCTCGGCATCCCACCAGACCTCGCCGGCCGACAGTGCTTCCGCCTCGGTCTTCGACAGTCGCGGCAGCGCGCCCCGCGCCCAACGGTGGATCGGCTTGGTGATGTAATCCTGACGAAAACGGCTCATGGCCCGGCCCCATGTTGAATGACCTTGTCTGAATAACGAGCGGCGCCGCCCTTCGGGTTCCTGCCGACCCGTTCGCTGCGACCGCAGGCGCGGCGGACGGCCCGACCGGAATCGGGACTGCAGACGGGTGCGACGGCTGAAATTCCCCGTCTGCGCCGCCCGCACGCGCAATAAGATTATTTTTACTTATCAGGGTATTGTATGGATGTCCTAAGTTGTCGGGCGCTCGAACGGCGGCAGCAATGCGGCGGCGTTGAACTCTTCGGTCCCAACCCGCCGATGCTCGACCACCGCGGCGCGGCGGGTGCGATGCCTTGGCAAGCCATCAGTCGCACCCGGGGACCGATGCGACCGAACCAAAGCGCCTTGGATCACGCTCCGGGCGGGTGGAGCGCTCTTCACGCAAAACTTGATCGAATGTGAAAGTCAGTCATGGTCGGACGCACGTCAGGCCAGAAGAGCCATGTCGGTTTAAACACGAAACAGCTCGGAGGGCCTTGATGTCTTTAGGAGTTCTAATCAGCCTCGCGGCGTACTTCATTCTGATGCTCGGGATTGGCGTCTACGCCTACAAGAACGCGACGGGCAATTCGGAGGAGTACATCCTCGGCGGACGCAACCTTCCCCCGGCTGTCGCCGCGCTGTCGGCAGGCGCCTCCGACATGTCCGGCTGGCTGCTTCTCGGCCTTCCCGGGGCGCTCTACGCGTCCGGCCTCGTCGAAGCGTGGATCGGCATCGGCCTCTTCATCGGGGCGCTCGTCAACTGGATCGTGGTTGCGCCGCGTCTGCGCGAGCAGACGGAACGTTATGACAATTCGCTCACGATCCCGGCGTTCCTCGCCAACCGTTTTCCCTCTCAAGGAGGGACGCTGCGCATGGTTTCGGCGGTCATCATCGTGGTCTTCTTCGCAGTCTATACCGCCTCCGGTCTCGTCGCGGGCGGCAAGCTCTTCCAGAGCGCGTTCGACGGCAGCTACCAGGTCGGCATCTGGCTGACCCTCGGCGTCGTGCTCGCCTACACGGTGGTGGGAGGCTTCCTCGCGGTGTCGCTGACCGACTTCTGCCAGGGCCTTATCATGATGCTCGCGCTCATCATCATGCCGGCCATCGTGCTCTATGCCGGCGAAGGCGGCGGCTTCGGTCAGGCCCGCGAGACGTTGTCGGGCATCGAAGGATTCACCCTCGGCTGGTGGACCTCGGACATGACCTTCATCGGGTTCATCTCGCTCCTGGCATGGGGCCTCGGATATTTCGGCCAGCCGCACATCATCGTCCGGTTCATGGCCGTCAAAAGCGTCGCCGCGGTCTCGACCGCGCGTAACATCGGCATGGCGTGGATGGGCATCGCGCTGATCGGCGCGATCGGCGTCGGCATCTTCGGCCGCGCTTATGTCGAGCGGAACGGCGTGTCGATCGAGGACAGCGAGACGATCTTCATCTACCTGGCCGAGAACCTCTTTCCGGGGCTGGTCACCGGCTTCCTGCTAGCGGCGCTGCTCGCAGCGATCATGTCGACGGTCTCGAGCCAGCTTCTGGTGTCGTCCTCGTCGCTCGCCGAGGATTTCTACAAGCTCGTGCTCAACAAGAACGCGTCGGAGACGACCCTGGTGACCGTCGGGCGCATCGCCGTCGTTGCGGTCGGGATTGTCGCCGCGCTGATTGCCGGCGACCCCGAAAGCCAGGTGCTGGGCCTCGTATCGAATGCCTGGGCGGGCTTCGGTGCGGCCTTCGGCCCGCTGATGATCCTGTCGCTGACCTGGCCGCGCATGAACGGCGCCGGCGCGGTGGCGGGCCTCGTCGTCGGTGCTGTGACCGTCGGGGTGTGGATCTTCACACCGCTGAAGGCTGCGACCGGGCTTTACGAGATGATCCCGGGCTTCGCGTTGTCCTGGCTCGCCATCTACGCAGTCAGCCTCGCGACAGCCGATCAGGGCGAGTTCCGCTCCGCCCAGGCGTCACCCGCCGAATGACACGATATGGCAGAGGCCGGTGCGCCGGCCTTTGCCACGCTCAAGAGCGCGCCGCAGTGGCCATTCGGTCTTTGTGGCGGAAAGATCCGCACGCCCCGCGCGACGCCTGGCCTATCGAGGACCGGTCTTGGAGCGTCATTGGTCAGGCGCCCGTGTCGAGCGCACGCCTCCAGTCCGCTGCGTATGCGCGCAGGCTCGGGGAATCCGAGGCGTACACGGCTTCGCCGCTCGTCGCGCCGGCCCCTTCCGCGAACAGCAGCGCCGCGCCGATGCTGGTTCCGGTCGCCGAGGTCATCGAGACCACGCCCTCGGGCCGCAGCGCGGCCAGCATGTCGAGATAGTCGGGATTCCGCGCGAAGGGCCCCTCGACGATCACGGGGCCAGCGGCGCCGGCAAGCTCGAGACAGATATCGGTCATCAGCGCGAGGTACCACGACAGCGCGAGCATTTCTTCGCCCACCGTCCCTGGCGTGCCATGCCAGCCGCCGGCGCGGCCCGCGAACGGGCCGGAGCCGCGTTCGATCCCCGGCATCAGCATTGTCCCGCGACGCAGGACCGCACAGCGGTCGGCACCCGTTGGCGCGGCGGTGCGCCCGTTGCGGATGACCTCGTATTCCCGGCCTCCCATGAAGCGCGCCGAGGGCACCGGCTCTCCCCGCGCGTCGACGTTCACGAGCGTATCGCGCACCGGGTCCAGGGCGACCGGCGCGCCGCCGACCGCCATCGCGATCACCCAAGTGCCCGTCGAGACGACGGAAAACGGCGGCGTGCGCGACAGGATGTGCGGATACAGCGAGGCGTTGCTGTCGTGGATGCCGGTGGCCACCGGGGTCTGCGCCGGCAAACCGGTCTGCCGCACGACCTCAAGCGTGAGGGATCCCAGAATGTCGGTCGCGCGCTTCGGCGGGGCCAGGCGACTTGCCAGGCCGAGCGTGTCCACCAGCGCCGAGGGACGGCCGGCCCACGGCCTCCAGAGATCCGTGTGACATCCGAGCGAGGTGACGTCGGTCGCGAGCTGATCCGTCAGGCGGAAGCCCCAGTATTGCGGGTAGGTCACGACATGCGCGAGCCGCGCATCGAGACCGGGATCGGTTTTCAGCATCCAGTTCAGCTGCGCCCCGAGGTTGAGTCCTGCCGGGAGCCGTGGCGTCCCCGTTTCGGTGAAATCGGGACGCAGCGCATCGTACTCCGCCCTCAGGCTGTCCGGCCCGTCATGTTCGTAGTCGAGCATGGGCGCGGCCAAATCACCGTTGGCGTCGAGCAGGACTGCCGAGGCGCCGTGCGTTGTCACCGAGATCGCATCGATACCGTGCGCCGCGTGCAACCGCCTCAGACCCGCGAGGAAGAACGCCCAGTGACCATCGAGATCGAAATGCGGCCAGGGCGGGCCCGGAAGAACCGTGTTCGGCTGCGTCTCGACTGCGATCTCGGAGAGCGTTTCGGCATCGACGAGCGCGAGCTTCGCGTTCGTCTTGCCGACGTCGAGCACGGCGATGTGGCGCGGTGCGATCATGCCAGGTGGAACATGCACGGCAGATCGACGGATTTCGGCGATCCGTCGGCGTTCGTCTCCATGATGTCGGCCATGTGGGCCCACCATTTCTGCATTACCGGATGGCCCGGCAGGTCGTCCATCTCGTGGTCCGCGCGCCGCCAGAGCACGGCAAAGAGCGCGTTCGACTCGGCGTCGAGATGGATCGAGTAGTCCTGAACGCCGGCCCCGCGCAGCAGATCGACCAGTTCGGGCCAGATCGCATCGTGGCGGCGCCTGTATTCCTCGGCCATGCCCGGACGGAGCGACATGCGGAAAGCAATCTTCTCCATCATGACCGCCGAAGCTTGGCCACGAGGCGCGGGATCGCGATCACGCCGATCAGGAGCGCGCCGATGAAGATCGACATGACGATGCCCGGCACATTCAGAAGGCCGAGGCCGAAGGTCACCATGCCCATGACGAGCGCGGCGATCACGACACCGAGGATCGAGCCCGAACCTCCGAGGATCGACACGCCGCCGAGGACCACCATGGTGACGACCTCGAGCTCCCACGCATAGGCGATGGAGGGGCGCGTCGAGCCAAGCCGCGCTGTCAGGCAGATCGCGGCGATGCCGGACATGAGCCCGGTCAGCAGAAACAGGATCATCTTCACCCGCTCCACCCGGATGCCCGAGAAGCGTGCCGCGGTCGGGTTGTTGCCGATCGTGTAGATGTGCCGACCGAAGTTCGTCTTGTGCAGCACCACCCCGTAGATGAGCGCGAAGACCGCGAAGAGCGTAAGCTCGAACGAGATCACCCAGAAGACGTAGCCGCGCCCGAGCCAGGCGAAGCTTTCGGGATAGCCGTTGAAGGCCTGGTCCCCGAGGACGATGTAGCTGATCCCGCGAAAGAGGCTCATCGTGCCGATCGTCACCACGATCGACGGCAGGCCGAGCCGGGTGACGAGCGCGCCGTTGAACGCTCCGCAGAGCAGGCCCACGGCGAGACCGATGGCGACGAGCCCCGGCGTGCCGACGCCGAACTGCAGCGCCCAGCCCATCGCGGTCGAGGCGAGCGCGATGATGCCGGCGACGCTCAGGTCGATCTCGCCCGAGATGATCAGGAGCGCCATGGCAAAGCCGATCATCGCCTTTTCGGTGAAGTTGAACGTCGCGTCCGAGAGGTTCCAGGGATCCAGGAAATACTGGCTCGCCTGCGTGTTGGCGAGAAAGATCAGAACAGCGATGCCGAAGAGCAGAAGCTCCCAGCTTTTCAGGACGCGTGCCCCGCGGCCCGACAGGCGGTCCGGCAGGTGGCGGGGGCGTGTTCCGTCGGCGAGGCTCATGTGGCGTGCTCCGCGGATTTCAGGATGATGCGGCCCTGTTTGCGGTTGCTCCGGGCGTTGAAGGCCACGGCGACGATGATCGCGGCACCCGAGATCGCGAGTTGCCAGAACGGCGAGATGCCCGCGACGGGCAGCGCGTTCTTGATCGTGCCGAGAAAGAGCGCGCCGAGCACGGCGCCCGTGACGGTGCCAAGTCCGCCAGCAATCGAGATGCCGCCGATCACGCAGGCCGCCACGACGTCGAGTTCGAACCCGCCGGCGACGTCCACGTAGGCGACCGCGTAGCGCGACACCCAGAGGTAGCCGCAGAGCCCCGCCAGCCCGCCCGCGATGGTGAAGGCCGCGAAGCGCGTCTTGCCGACGTCGATGCCGGTATAGACCGCCGCGTGCGGGTTGCCCCCCACCGCGTAGAAGGCCCGGCCGAGCGCGGAGCGGTTCACCAGGACGGCGAAGCCCGCGATAACGGCGATGGCGATCCACGACAGGACCGGCAAACTGAGTATCTCGAACCGGGGCAGCGCCTTGTAGGCGGCCCCCATCTCGTGGCTGTTGACCCATTCGCCGCCCGAGACGAGGAAGATCAGCCCGCGGAAAATCGTCAGCGTGCCGAGCGTGACCACGATCGGCGGGATGTCGAGCTTCCAGACGAGCAGGCCGTTGAACGCGCCCATCAGGAGCCCGAGCGCGATCGCCAGCGCGATGAGCACGACGACCGGAACCCCCGGCATGGCGGCGTTTATCATTGCCGTGACCATGCCCGTCAGCGCGAGGTTCGAGGCAAGCGACAGGTCGATGCAGCGCGTCAGGATCACCAGCGTCTGCCCGAGCGCGAGGATGATCAGGATCGCGGTGTCGTTGAACACCGAGGCGAGGTTGCCGGGCGCGGCGAAGCCCGAAAACCGGCTTTCGACCAAAAGGATCAGGGCGATCAGCGCGGCGACGAGGATCGCCTCCCGGGACGTGACGAAGTCGCGGATCATGCGGCGCTCCGGCTGAAAGGACAGGATTTCGAGTATTTTTGCCAAGAAGAAGCCGCGGCGTGGTGCGTCATGCCGCCGCCTCCCCGTCGTAGCCGGCGGCGGCGCGGACGAGCGTTTCGGGGGTCAGGCCCTCGCGGTCGTATTCGGCGGCGATGCGGCCCTCGCGCATGACGATCACCCGGTCCGACATGCCGAGGATCTCGGGGATCTCGGAGCTGACCATGATGACCGACAGCCCCTCGGCGGCAAGCTCGGCCATGAATTCGTGCACCGCGGCCTTGGAGCCGACGTCGATGCCCTTGGTGGGCTCGTCGAGGATGATGACCCTGGGCCGCGTCGCCAGCCACTTGGCGATCACCACCTTCTGCTGGTTGCCGCCCGACAGTTCGCCCACGTTCTGGTCGAGCGACGCGGCGCGCAGGTCGAGCCGTTCGGTGTACTTGCGGGCAAGCGCGAATTCCTCGGCCATGCGCACGAAGCCCTTGTGCGAGGTTGTCCGCAGCGAGGGCAGCGTGATGTTCTGGAAGATCGGCATGGCGGTGACCGCGCCCTGCGCGCCGCGGTCCTCGGGCACGTAGACGATGCCCTTCTCGATCGCCTCGACGGGCGAGCGGATGACCGCCACCTTTCCGTCGATCCGGCAGGCGCCCCTGGAGGGCCGCGTGACACCGAAGAGCGCCTGCATGAATTCCGACCGCCCGGCCCCGACGAGGCCGTAGAAGCCGAGGATCTCGCCCCGCCGCAGGGTAAAGCCGATATCGGCGAACTCGGTCGGGTGCGAGTACCCCGCGACGGTCAGCACGTCCGCACCGGGGCGGCGGTCCCGTTCGGGGAAGATCGTGTCGACGGCGCGGCCGACCATCTTCTCCACGAGCTGGGTCTCGGTCACGTCGGCGATCATCCCGGCCTCCACCATCTCGCCATCGCGAAAGACGGTGTACCGGTCGGCGATGCGGAAGATCTCGTCGAACTTGTGGCTGATGAAGAGGATCGCCTTGCCCTCGGCCTTGAGCCGCTCGACCAGTTCGTAGAGCTCTTCGATCTCCGCCGCGGACAGCGACGCCGTCGGCTCGTCCATGACGACGACCCGCGCGTCCACGGACAGTGCGCGGGCGATGGCGACGAGGTGCTTCGACGCGATGCCGAGGTCGCGGAGCACCGTCGAGGGGCCGATCTGCGCGCCGATCCGGGTCAGGATCTCCTTGGCTTTCGTGTTCATCGCCGCCCAGTCGATCAGGCCGAACCGGCCGCGCGGGGCGTGACCGAGAAAGATGTTCTCAGCGACCGTCAGTTCGTCGAAGAGCACCGTTTCCTGGTGGATCGCGGTGACGCCGGCATCCGAGGCCGCGGTCGCGGTCGGAAACCGCGTCTCCTGCCCGTCCACCTCGATCGTGCCGCTGTCGGGCTGGTAGATGCCGGTCAGGATCTTCACCAGCGTCGACTTGCCCGCACCGTTTTCGCCGACGAGAGCGGTCACCTGGCCGGGATAGAGCTCTAGCTCCACGTCGCCGAGCGCGCGCACGCCCGGAAAGGTCTTGGTGATACCCGACAGGCGCAGCACCGGTTCGGCCGGGACCGTCACGCCCTGAGCGATGTCGCTTGAATAGTTCATGGGACCCCCGGGGGTCTGCGGTGAAAGGAGCCGATCGCGCGGGACCGCGAGGCCCCGCGCGGACGAGATCAGAAGATGCTCTTGAACTCGTCGATGTTGCTCTCGTCGTAGGTGAACGGCTCGGACATCGCCGCGCTGTTGGTCTCGTCCAGCGTCACCGAACCCATGCGGCCGGTGTCGATCTCGGCGCCGGGCTCTGCCGCCGCTTCGTCCGTGGCGAGCGCGTGGGCGATCATTGCCGTGGTGTAGCCGAGGTCGACCGGGTTCCAGATGGCGAAGGACTTCGACGCCCCGCTTTCGATCGCGCCGGCCATCTCGGACGGCAGGCCGAGGCCGGTCACGTTCACCTCGCCGACCTTGCCCTCGTCCTGCACCGCCTGCGCGGCGGCGACGATGCCGACGGATGTCGGTGCGATGATCGCGTCGAGATCGGGGTAGGATTGCATCAGGCCCTGCGCCTCGCGGTACGACTTGTCGGCGAGGTCGTCGCCGTAGACCGTCGCCACGACCTCGATGTCCGGATACTCGCCCATCACCTTTTCCATCTCCGCGATCCAGGTATTCTGGTTCGTGGAGGTCGAGGTCGCGGACAGCACGGCCACCTTGCCGCCGTCTGGCAGGTGATCGGCGGCGAGCTTGATGATCGTCTGGCCGATCAGCGCGTCCGAGGACGGGGCGAGGTGCATCTCGCGGCCCTCCGGCGCGACACCGGAATCCCACGAGATGACCGTGATCCCGCGCTGCATCGCCTTCTGCAGGGCCGGCACCAGCGCGTCGGGATCGTTGGCCGAGACCGCGATCGCATCAACGCGCTGCGCGATGAGCGAATTGATCACCTCGATCTGGCCTTCGGCGGTGGTCGAGGTCGGACCGGTATAGATGATCTCGGTGCCGCCGAGCTCTTCGGCCGCCTCCTCGGCGCCGCGGGCGGCGGCCTCGAAGAAGCCGTTGCCGAGCGACTTCGCGACGAGCGCGATGCGCATTTTGTCCTGCGCCACCGCGGTGGTGCCCATCAGCGACGCGGCAAGGCCGAGCCCGATGGCAAGACGTCTGGTCAGTGTCATTTGCGTTCCTCCCTTGAAATGACCGTGGAAAATCGCCGGACGGTCAGCCCGCCTCGGCCTCCTCCTCCGCGGCGCCGACGGGCGCCACGATCAGCGACACGCCGGCGCTCTCCAGCATCACGGCGTGAGCATCGCTCACGCGATCGTCGGTGATCACTGTGTGCACCCGCTCGAGCGGACACAGGATCAGGCTCGACCGCTTCTCGAATTTCGAGCTATCCGCGAGGATGATGACCTCGTCGGCCTGCCCGATCAGCTTTTGCTCGGACTGGATCACCAGCGGATCCGGTTCCATGATTCCGATCGGCGCCACGCCCTGGCAGCCCATGAACATGCGCCGCGCATAGAAGTTGCGGGTCACGTCGTTGTCGAAGGGCGACAGGATGATGTTCTGCTCGCGGTAGATCGTCCCGCCCGGCAGCACGACGCTGTTCTTGGTCTGCTTGAGCAGGTGCTCGGCGATCGGGAACGAGTTGGTGAAGACCTGGCAACGGCGCGTCGCGAGCGGATGCACCATCTGGAACGTCGTCGTGCCGCCGTTGATGATGAGCGCCTCTCCGTCCTCGAGCAGGTCCACCGCGGCGCGCCCAATGGCGCGCTTTTGCGCCGCGTTCTTGGACTGGTTCACCGAGAACGGGCGGCCGAGCAGCCCCGTGACGGCCGGCGGCGCGACCGACTCCGCCCCGCCCCGCACGCGGCGCAGCTTCTTCTGCCTGTGCAGCGTGGCGATATCGCGTCGGATCGTCGCCTCCGAGCTTTCGGTCATCTCGACCATCTCGGCCACCGACACGAAGGGCTTGGCCCCGACGGCCGACAGGATGACGCGATGGCGCTCGTTCTCGTGCATGAATGCCTCCCTTGGAGTGGCAGCATGGCGCAGCGTTTCAATCATTGTCAATCACAAATGATCGGTTATGCGCTTTCTGCAGGCGCGAAATGATCGCTTATGATTGTTTGTGATTGACACTGGTGGAGCGCATGTCGATGCTGCGCACAACATCGCGATGGGCCGACGCGGGCCCGATGGGGAGGAAACGCCATGCTCAAACATGTGTCCGCAACCGGGCTCGACACCCTGTGGGACGACGCCAAGGCGTCCGAGATGAGCGAGTCGGAAAAGCTACTCTACCGCTCGAACCTCCTCGGGTCGGACAAGCGCGTCACCAATTACGGCGGCGGTAACACGTCGGCCAAATTCACCGAGACCGATCCGCTGACCGGCGAGGACGTGACGGTGCTCTGGGTCAAGGGATCGGGCGGCGACATCGGCACCATCGACATGTCCGGTTTCGCGACGCTCTACATGGACAAGCTGGAAGCGCTCAAAGGCCTCTACCGCGGGCCCGAGCACGAGGACGAGATGGTGGGCTACCTGCCCCACTGCACCTTCAACCTGAACCCGCGCGCCGCCTCGATCGACACGCCGCTGCACGCCTACGTGCCAAAGACGCATGTCGACCATGTCCACCCCGACGCGATCATCGCGATCGCCGCGTCGAAGAACTCCGAGGAACTGACTCAGCGGATCTTCGGCGACGAGATCGGCTGGCTCCCCTGGAAGCGCCCGGGCTACGAGCTCGGCCTCTGGCTCGAGGATTTCTGCCGCAAGAACCCCGAGGCCAAGGGTGTCGTATTGGAGAGCCACGGCCTCTTCACCTGGGCCGACGACGCGAAGGAATGCTACGAGCTCACGCTCGAGACGATCAACCGCGCCATCGCGTGGTTCGAGCAGGAAACCGAGGGCGTGGCGCCCTTCGGCGGACAGGCACACCCTACCCTGCCCGACGCCGAGCGCCGCCGGGTGGCGGCGGCGCTGATGCCGGCGATCCGCGGCATGATATCCGAGGGATCCCACAAGGTCGGCCATTTCGACGACTCGGACGCAGTACTCGCGTTTGTCGGGGCAAAGGACATGCCGCGCCTCGCCGCGCTCGGCACGTCGTGCCCGGACCACTTCCTGCGCACCAAGATCCGGCCGCTCGTTGTCGACTTCGACCCGGCGGCTCCGGACACCGAAGGGACGCTCGACCGCCTGCGTGGCATGATCGAGGCGTACCGCGCCGAGTACGCCGCGTATTACGAACGCTGCAAACACCCGGACAGCCCCGCGATGCGCGACCCGAACGCGGTGGTCTACCTCGTCCCCGGTGTCGGCATGATCACCTTTGCCAAGGACAAGGCAACCGCGCGGATCTCGGGTGAGTTCTACGTCAACGCGATCAACGTGATGCGCGGCTCGGATGCCGTCAGCGAATACCGGGGCCTGCCCGAGCAGGAGGCGTTCGACATCGAGTACTGGCTGCTCGAAGAGGCCAAGCTTCAGCGGATGCCCAAGCCCAAGAGCCTCGCCGGCCGCATCGCCATCGTCACCGGCGGCGCGGGCGGCATCGGCATGGCTACGGCCGAGCGCTATCTGTCCGAGGGCGCCTGCGCGGTGCTGGCGGATATCGACGCAGACGCACTCGGCAAGGCGAAAGAAGCGCTCGTCCAGCGCTACGGCCGCGACGTGGTCCGGTCGGTCGAGATGAACGTGACCTCCGAGGACGCGGTTGCCGCCGCCTACGCGGATATGGGCGTGGAGTTCGGTGGCGTGGACATCGTCGTGTCGAACGCGGGAATCGCGTCGTCGGCGACGGTCGAGGACACCTCGCTCGACTTGTGGAACAAGAACATGTCGATCCTGTCGACCGGATATTTCCTCGTCGCGCGCGAGGCGTTCCGCATGCTCAAGGCGCAGGGGATCGGCGGGTCGATGATCTTCGTCGCTTCCAAGAACGGCCTCGCCGCCTCGCCCGGCGCGTCGGCCTATTGCACCGCCAAGGCCTCCGAGATCCACCTCGCCCGCTGCCTCGCGCTCGAGGGCGCGCCCGAGGGCATCCGGGTCAACGTGGTCAATCCGGACGCGGTGCTGCGCGGCTCCAAGATCTGGACCGGCGAATGGCTCGACCAGCGCGCCGCGACCTACGGCACCGACAAGGAAGGCCTCGAAGAGATGTACCGCGAGCGCTCGCTCCTGAAGCGCTCCGTGCTGCCCGAGGACATCGCCGAGGCCTGCTACTTCTTCGCCGCGGACACGAGCGCGAAGTCGACGGGCAACATCCTCAATGTCGATGCCGGCAACGTGCAGGCCTTCACGCGCTGACAAGACCGCGGGCGACACGCCCCGCAAGGGAGGACACATGATCGACCAGAGCACTATCGCCGCCGCCAACGAGGCGGCGGACGCCGACCTGCGCGCCGACTACGACGCGCTGGGAGACCACCTGTCGCGGCGCGGCATCGACATCGCCGCGATCAAGGACAAGGTCGCGGCCTACGGCGTCGCGATCCCGTCCTGGGGCGTGGGCACGGGCGGCACGCGGTTCGCCCGCTTCCCCGGCGCGGGCGAGCCCGCGGGCGTGTTCGACAAGCTCGACGATTGCGGCGTGATCCATCAACTGACGGGCGCGACGCCGCGGGTGTCGCTGCACATCCCGTGGGACGATGCCGACCCGGCCGACCTTCTCGCCAAGGCCGAGGAGACCGGCCTGTCGTTCGACGCGATGAACTCCAACACGTTCCAGGACCAGCCCGGACAGGCGCAGAGCTACAAGTACGGCTCGCTGTCCCACACCGACGCGGCAACCCGCGCGCAGGCGGTCGAACACAACCTCTACTGCATCGAGATGGGGCAGAGGATCGGATCCAAGGCACTTACGGTGTGGGTCGGCGACGGCTCCAACTTCCCCGGCCAGAGCAACTTCACCAAGCAGTTCGAGCGGTATCTCGAGAGTGCGAAACAGGTCTACGCCGCCCTGCCCGCGGACTGGCGCCTGTTCACCGAGCACAAGATGTTCGAGCCGGCCTTCTACTCGACCGTCGTGCAGGACTGGGGCACCAACTACCTGATTGCCAGGGAACTCGGAGAGCAGGCCCACTGCCTCGTCGACCTCGGCCATCACGCGCCCAACGTGAACATCGAGATGATCGTCGCGCGGCTCATCCAGTTCGGCAAGCTCGGCGGCTTCCATTTCAACGACAGCAAGTACGGCGACGACGACCTCGATACCGCGGCGATCGATCCCTACCGGCTGTTTCTCGTGTTCAACGAACTGGTGGACGCGGCCGGCACCCCCGGCTTCGATCCCGCGCACATGCTCGACCAGAGTCACAATGTCACCGACCCGATCGAAAGCCTGATGAACTCCGCGATGGAAGTGCAGCGCGCCTATGCTCAGGCACTGCTCGTCGATCGAACCGCCTTGGCAGGCTACCAGGACACCAACGACGCGCTCATGGCGTCCGAGACATTGAAGACAGCGTTCAGGACCGACGTGACGCCAATCCTGAAAATGGCGCGCCGCGACCGAGACGCCGCCATCGACCCTGTCGCGACCTACCGGCGCTCCGGCTATCGCGCCAGGGTCGCCGAGACGCGTCCATCCTCGGATGGCATAGGCGGCGGGATCGTCTGAACGGGAGGAAAACCAGCGTGTTCGGGGCGTTCCGGTCGGCGAAGCGCGTCGGCTCGAACATATCCGGATCGTTCACAGGGCTGCACTGCACCGCGCCGCGGGGATGCTCCGGGACCGTCACGCACGTGGCGCGGAGCCCCTACGCCCAAGCGCTCGAGCCCATTGGTGGACGGCGAAACCCGACGCCCAATCGTCCTGAGGCGAAAGCTTGAGAAGTGGCGGAGAGGAAGTCCGTAGAACTACCGTTCCTCGCTATCCGGTGTAGACCGCAAGCGTTCAAATTTCCGGTTCTATTTCAGATACTTAAGTTCCCAGCGCATCATTGCAGTTCGCACGCATCCGCGCTAAACCAGACAATGGTGTGGGAACAGATGTGGGAACGAGATGGCCCTCAGCGTGCAAAAATTGAAATCCGCAGGTCCGGGTCGGCACGGCGACGGGCGCGGTCTTTTTCTCTATGTCAAAGCAACAGGCGCGCGGTCTTGGGTGCTGCGCTATCAGGTGCAGGGGCGGCGTCGCGATCTTGGGCTTGGAGCCTATCCTGACATTACGCTGGCTATGGCGCGCAACCGCGCCGCAGAGGCGCGGCGCCTGATCGCAGAGGGGCAAGACCCAATCGCCAAGAAGCAACAGGCCCAACCCAAAACTTTCAAAGAGACGGCGCTGGAACTGATCGAAAGCAAGCGCCCCGGCTGGAAGAACGCCAAGCACGCAGCCCAATGGACGGCGACGCTAGACGCCTACGTTTTCCCCAAGATCGGCCAGATGCAGGTGGCGCGGGTCGAAACAGCAGACGTGATCGCCGCGCTCACCCCGATCTGGACTACGAAACCCGAAACCGCCAGCCGTGTGCGGCAGAGGATTGAGGCGGCGCTGGATTACGCGACCGCGCTCGGCATCCGTGCGGGCGAGAATCCAGCACGCTGGCGCGGGCACCTGGATCACCTTTTGCCGAAGCCATCCAAGTTACGCGCGGTAAAACACCACCCTGCCCTGCCGCACGTACAGATTGCCGATTTCATGGCCGATTTGGCGGCCCGCAATGGCGTGGCCGCACGCGCGCTTGGTTTCACGATCCTGACCGCGGCCCGGTCGGGCGAAACGCGCGGCATGACATGGTCCGAGGTTGATCTAGACGCGCGCATCTGGACGATCCCAGCCGAACGAATGAAGGCGGGAAAGGAACATCGCGTGCCGCTCAGTGACGCGGCCATCGCCCAGCTTGGCCCCCGCCGCGATCACGCGGCGCTGGTATTCGAAAGCGAAAGCAAACCGGGCAAACAGATTTCCGACATGAGCATGACCGCCGTTCTACGGCGTATGGGCCGCGACGCGATTACCGTGCACGGGTTCCGCTCGACTTTCCGCGACTGGGCAGGTGAAACAACAGGCTTCCCGCGCGAGGTGATTGAAGCCGCGCTAGCACATGGCATCAAGGACAAGGCCGAAGCGGCCTATGCCCGATCCGACCTTTTCAAAAAACGACGCAAGCTGATGGGCGTGTGTGCTGAGGCTGCAATGCGATCAGGCCAAGGCGCAAACATTGTGACGTTAGCTGGCGGACCAATGCTTAGACGTTAAAGGAGTGCGGTTGTCCGCGGTAAGACTCGGCGACCGCCTTTGACTATCATGGAGTCCCCCGCCACTCCTAATTGTCTTTTGGCTCCCAGTGAAGCGACACTACCTTGTGCCGAACCTTGAAATCCAAACCAGAAGATTCGTGTTTGTGGTTCGAAAGGAAAAAGAGGAGGTCCGTGCAAGGGCCGTCGCTTGTATTGACCTCAGGGTTTCGGACGACCAACTCTTCGCGCCACTTGTTCAGCATCGCTTTGGCGTCTTTCACTTTGCAATAGATTAATACTTCCCCGTGGTCTTGGCCGGGAACGCCTGTTGAGTAACGCGTAGAAAGCTGCTGGAAGCCCTTGTCGAGCCACGAATAGTCATTGTGTTTTTTGGCCTCTGCGAGCCATAGGAAATCGTCTTTCCCTTCAACCAGAATATCACAGTGCCCGCCTACCGCCGCATCGTGAGTGGCTTTTATGCCGGAACTCGTGAGCATATCGCAAACTTGAACAGATAGCGAATTTTCGCTATCGGCTTGCTTCAAATCCCGGTGCCTGATTAGCCTATTGCAGGCGAAATCTACTGAGCGTTGAACCGCGTTGACCCTAGCACCATGATCTTGAGCGAATAAGAAATCTATTCCAGTTTCCATGTGCGTCCCAGCGGCATGAAGGCGCAGGTAGGCAAGGGAGTCGGTGGACGGGGTCATTGCACGCCCCCTCCAAAATGCTCCGTGTTAAGATGGAAGTAAGGAATGACGCGCTCCGATGCTCGGACAATCTCTTTGCGTGTGACTGGATGCAGAACAGTATCGATTTCCAATACCCTCTGGAAATCCTCGGGAGACAACGGGTGCCTTTTTGCAGTGTTATCGATGAACTCAGCAGTAGCCCGAAAGATCGCATATTCCGATTGAACCAGAATCGAAAGTGCAGCAACAACATCCGGAGTTAATTCAGTCTTACCTAGCATTTCCAGTATGTCGCTCACGCGCCAGCTCTTTGATGCCCTCGCATCGTTGGCCCTCAGTGCTTCGACAATCTTCAAAGCCGTCGTAGCAGCAGGCCGGTCCTTCCAATGCGCAGTGATGGCACGTTTCAAGTCTTCAACGGATAGGACTTTTGGCGAGTGATCAGCGTCAATATCTAGAGGGGGAAGCCCCCCTACGATTTTCATCGTCTCCAGGCTCACGGTGATCACGCGACGGAAGAGGTCGAGGGGATAGCGCGGGTCGCCGATGGTTTCGTTGGCGTAGTCGTTGGCGTCGTTGACGATGCCGCTCGCCTTGTCCTGTTTCACCACCTGCCGCTCCATCACCCATTCGAGGGCCGGCTTGCCGTTTACGACGTAGTCGTAGGCCTCGATGGGAATGTTCTGCATTGTAATGTTGTCGTTGTAGATGACGGTGGTCTTGTCCTTTTCCTTGCCCTTGCCGCCGAACTTCATCTTCTTGACGCGGTAGAACTTCACCGGGTCGTCCTGCGCCTCGTTGATCAGGGCGTGGTCGCCCTCCTTGAAGGTGACAAGATAGGGCTCCACGCTTTCGAAGTTCACATGCAGGTCGCCCAGGCGCCGGCCCGCGTCGCGGAAGGCGGCGAAATCGGCGAAGGTGCGGACCGCCGGGATGCGGGGCAGCGCCTTGGCAAGGTTGTTCTTGAACCGCTCGCGGTAGTCGGGCGCGTGCAGTAGGCCGTAGATGTAGTAGAACAGGTCTTCCTTGGTGATCGTCTCGCCCGGATAGGCGGCTTGGAAGTGGGCAAGCCCAGCGTCGGTGATGGCCTCGCGGCGCGTGAGTGCGGTTTCACCTTCCGGTGTGGCGAAGAGGCCCCCTTCGTGCTTGGTTTCTTCGTAGAGGTAGAGGGGAAAGCATTGGCCTTTTTCAATAGTATCTCTGCTCGGAAATGTCTCAAGCATTAGAGGAAGTGATCCGGCGCGACTTCCCACACCGGAAACCATGAAAAAGCGATTCAACGTTTCGTTCGTCGGGAGGATTTTGTCGAATTGGCCCACGATCTCGTTGAAGTCACGAGAAAAGTGAAGCCAGCTAGGCGTAAATGGTCGGTAACTGGCCTTCACATTGCGACCACTTTTACTGGAAATCTGCTTTCCGCGCGCAACGTGTTTTTTGAACTCTCGGCTCCAACTGATCCTTTTGTCATCGTAACTGATGTACTTGTCGATTTCTTCTTTTTCAAAATGCCTTAGGCGCTCCACCTCATCATTGAAGAAGCGAATTGAGCGCTGAACATTATTTTCGAGCTTTTCGAGCGATGTATTAAAAGCCCAAGCATCGCGGCCGGTCATGACGCCAACAGAATAATTCTCGAACAGCCCTACATCTTCGCCACGCTTCGCTCCAAGTATCGGAAACTTGTCAAAGCCCGGGTCGGCTTGGTCAAGCCAGTCATTTTGTGCATCCGGCACAATCCGCGTCCAACCCTGTTTGGCAGTTATGCCGCCAATCGAGCCGAAATGCCGGACGATATCCAGCTTTTCCTTCTGGCTTAAATAATCGCCGATGTCATGAAAGTGGATGCGGCCACGTTCAGTAGCGTCAGGATTCTTGACGAAAACCGAGATTGCAATGGGTGCGCGGCTGCCTGATCCGAATATTTTCCCGCCTTCCTTGCGGGACAGCTCGCCAGATGTTCGCTGATTGCCGCGAAGATGGAAAACGTAAAGGTCGCTGAACTCCTCCGCGAGGCATTCGCGCAGACCATCGGTGGCGTTGCCGTCCACCCAACCCGCGTTTGTGACATAGGCCATGACGCCTGCGTCCCCGATCCTGTCCGAGGCCCAGCGGATCGCACGGATGTAGCTGTCATAGAGCGCGTTCTTGAGCGTCGCCGAGGAATGAGCGGCGTAGCTGTCGCGGATCGCGGCGTCGAGCGTCGGGTAGGCGATGTTCGCCGCGTTGTCGTTGGCGCTGCCTTGCCCCGCCGAATAGGGCGGATTCCCGATGATCACGCGGATATCCAACGCCTTCTGCCGGGTCCGGCGCTCGGAGTTGTCGGGCAGAAGGTTCGCGACCATGTCGCGCTCCTGCTCGTACATCTGGAACGTGTCGGTCAGCAGGATGCCGCCAAACGGCTCATAGGACGCGTCTTCACTCAATTCGCCCTGCATCAGCTCGTGATACACCGTCTCGATATTGATGGCGGCGATGTAGTAGGCCAGCAGGACGATCTCGTTGGCGTGGATCTCCTCTCGGTATTTTCGCGCCAACTCGTCGGCGGCGATCAGGCCGGATTGCAGTAGGCGCGTGATGAAGGTGCCGGTGCCGGTGAAGGGGTCGAGGATGTGAACGCCCTCGGACCCGAGGGTCTGGCCGAACTGCGCCTTGAGTACGTCATTGACCGAGTGGATGATGAAATCCACCACCTCGACCGGCGTGTAGACGATGCCGAGGCGTTGGGTCAGGACGGGGAAGGCCCCTTTGAAGAAGCTGTCGTAGAGCTTGTAGATCAGTTCCTGCCGTCCGTTGGCGGTGACCACGTCGGCCGCGCGCCGCTCAACGCTGGCGTAGAACTTTGACAGACTCTCGGACTCCTTGGCGAGGTTGTGCTCGTGGAGTTGCCCGAGCACCGTCTCCATCGCGCGGGAGACGGGGTTGGCATTGGTGAACTGGCTGCCCTTGAACAGCGCGTCGAAGACGGGGCGCGTGATGAGGTGCTGGGCCAGCATCTCGATCGCCTCGGCCTCGGTGATTTCGGGGTTGAGGTCGTCCTGCAGTTCGTCGAGAAACGCAAGGAAGGCGGTGCGTTCCGGCCCCTCCTGACCCACGATCGTGGTGATCCTGGTGATATGGGTCTGGGCGATCTTGGCTATATCCTTGGCCCAAGCATCCCAGTATTCACGCGTGCCGCATTTCTGGACTATCTTGGCCATTATGGCGCGAGTGAACTCATCAAACACCATTTCGGACTGAGATTCCGGATTGGCGAGGTCGCGGCCTTCGGGACCTTCCTGACCGATACCGGCGCCCTTTTTCTCGGGCTTAGTCTTGGTCGTGGCGATGTCGTCCACTACAGCAGTCAGGTCTTTCAATTCGGACTCGGACGAGATGCGGACGAATGCCACTTTGTCGCTGATATCCTCGCCCAGATCTGCCTGATTGATTCTCGCGTCTAGGCGTTCGTCATGTGCGCGCAAAGCGTTGAGGATTTGCCAGACAACCTTGTAGCGTTCGTTATCGTTAAGCGCGTCCTCGGGTTTGGTGTCTGGCGGGATGGCGACGGGAAGAATGACATAGCCCAGCTTCTTTTCGCCAGCAGGGTCCTTGCGCATGACGCGCCCGACAGATTGCACCACGTCGATCTGGCTTTTGCGCGGGTGCATGAACATGATCGCGTCGAGAGCGGGTACGTCCACGCCTTCGGACAGGACCTTGGCATTGGTGAGAATGCGGCAGGTGCCGTCCCCCGCGTCCGCCTTGAGCCAGCTAAGTATTTCCTCGCGGGCGCTGGCGTTGTAGCTGCCGTCAACGTGCCGGACCTCGGGACTTAGGTGGCGCGCGTCGTCGATCAGTTCGCTTCCGGTGTATTCATCTACCACCTTCGCGAATTCGTCCTCGATGATGCGAGATTTCGCGATGCTCTGACAGAAGGCTAGCGCGCGCTTCATCGGCTTCGGGTCGAAATCCAGGTCGGCGCGGATATCGCTCTTCGTGAGGGCCTTGTAGCAGCCGATGATCTTGGTCGCATCATCAAGGGTCAGCTCGGCTCCTTCCCTGAGGCGGCTCTGGATCGTCTTAGAAATCAGCCCTTCGTCTACGGCCAGCACGACAACCTTGTAGTCTGTGAGTTGGTCATTCTCGACGGCCCAGCCGAAACCCCGGTGGAAGAGGTCCGTGCCGAACTTTGCCTCGTCATCCATCGAGGCTAGCTCCGCATCGTGGTCATCAGCCTTGCGACGTGCCTCATCTCCGAAAATGCGCGGTGTTGCCGTCATGTAGAGCCGCTTGCGAGCGGCCACGTAATCGTTGCTGTGGATGCGTACGAAGTTGCTGTCGTCCTCGTCCTTGAGAGTGACACCAGTGGTGCGATGCGCCTCGTCGCATATCACAAGGTCAAACTCGGGGAGGTCGTGGTTCCGTTGTGCCTTCGTTAGAACGTCTATGGAGTGATAGGTTGAAAAGACGACGGTCATCTGTTCTGGGTCGGCCTCACCCACCTGCTGGGCCAATTTCGCGGGGTCGGTTGTTGCGGGAAATGCGAGGTCGTGGACATTGAGGTCCAGACTGTCGGCGTCAGCACGTCGGCCTACTCGGACATCGGAACAGGCGGAAAACGCGTTGAAGTCCTCTTGCGCGTCGTTCTTCCATTCGCGAACGGTCTGGGACATGAGGGCAAGCGATGGGACCATAAAGAGGACAAGCTTGCCAGCGCCGCCGATGTTCTCAGCGATGCGTAGGCCGGTGAAGGTCTTACCGGTGCCGCACGCCATAATCAGCTTGCCGCGATCCGCCTCCTCAAGCCCTTCGGTCACTGCCTTGAGGGCTTCGCGCTGGTGATCCTTCAGATCTTTCTTTGGGGCGAGGCTGATGGTCCCGGTGCGAAGAAATCGCGACCAGTCGATCCGGCTCGCGGCTAGTTCATTGATCCCGATCCGGTTCCAGTCCTTGGACAGGTTGTTCAAGGTCTCTTTTGTGTTGCGACCAAAATCACGCTGGGTCGTGTCAGCTATGATTAGGCGCGTGAACATGTCGCTAGAGGCGGCGGAGATGAAACTGTCGATATCCGGCTTCTGGATCACATGAGCCGGCGCGTAGAACTTGCACTGTATCGCAGCATAGCCAGACCCATCCGCAAGGGTTGCCACGAGGTCGATCCCTGTGTCAGCGCTGCTCCATCCCTGTTCCTTGGCCCATTCCGCGAAAGGCACGACGGCAGAATAGTACTGTTTCTGGGTGTCGTCGTACTCTAGGAAGACGCGGACCAGTCGCTCGAAGTAGTCGCCCTTCTCGCGTTCATTGGTTGCGGCGGCCCTATACCGCTCCAACAACGAAACAAGCTGCATTCTGTAGCATCCCCCCAGTGACGGATCGAATTATCGACCTAAAGACCGCATCCGTACCTTACGCGTCTAGCTGCCAATGTCTGTCGTTTCCATAGCGTTTTCCGCGGTTGCATTGACGGAATGCTGTTCCTCGACGGCTTGCTTACTGGTTAGCGCGACCTGAATTCTTGTGTGAAACCGTCCGGATGATGCGCACGTCAGAAACGGCCCTTTGAACGCGGGCAACTTGACGCGAACAACGGCGCGGACCTAGACTTGCCGCATTTAGGGGCAAAAGGCACAACATATGGCATCGCTCAGTGGATTTTTACGCAAGGCACCGCCCGACCGTTTGCAGGCTTTCTTTCAAGCGAGGGGCGTCACGGCACCTGATGATTTCGACTGGAGCAGCAACGGGCGCGGCAAGAAATTCGTTCAATCCATCGAAAGCCTGGTGTCCGATTTACCAGACCGCTTGCAGGACAGACTGCGCGCCGAACTCGATCACCTGAGGACCCTCGCCGATAGCGACGGGATGAAAGGCGCCGAGGAAGTCTGCGCCGGTCAGGGCATCGACCTGGACGGATTGCAGGGCAACGAGGACGTGTTGCTGATGCTGGCGGTTGATTACCCTCAGGTCATCGACCGGGTGTCCGCGCAGACCTCGCTGATCCGGCACACTGGCGGCAGGAACTGGGCGGGATTCCAGTTCAAGGACGATGGTCGGTCATGGGCGCTCGATGACGAAGCGGCACGCGACGCCTTCTTGCAAGACGCCGTAGAAATTCTGAAACTGCCCGAGCATCGCAAGCGCGAGGCCGACTGGTATCAATCCATCCGCATACATCCCGTCACCAGCGAAGAAACCACGATCACGCAGGCCACGATCTATGTCGAGGAACGCGCGGCCAGCGAACTGGCCTTCGTGTCGGGCGCCACAGTGGAACGGCAGGTGGTGCCAAAGGTGCTGGAGGTCGGGCTGGCCTGCGATCCGCAGAGTCGCATGGTCGAGATTTGCGCCAAAGGTGGAAAGCGTGTGGGCGACCAATACGCCGAAGCGTTCACCAAGCGTTTCGCGCCGCACGCACCGCCGCCGGTCGAGGTGCCGCGCCGCGAGGTGTTGCTGTATACGCTGCGCGGTCTTCCCCGGTTCGAGACCGACCCCGCCGATGGGATCGAGGGTGTCGAGGTCTCATCGCTAGAGTTTTTCTCGACGGGAGGCGGGACCGCGCGGTTCGAACGGCGCGGCGACGATGAGACCATCTATGAATTTCTTGGGCGACGCTTTGGGCCGCATTCCCCGTTGCAGGCGTATGGCTGGACGATTTACGCAGCCACGCTGCGGATCAAGCGTGCCGCACGTGATGGAACGCGCGGCAAGACGCTAACCGTCACCCTGCGCGCACCCAACACGACCACCTTGCCAAACACGACCGAGGCCGACCGACACTATGCTCTGGACCTTCTGGAACGCTGGGGCGTGATTGCCCCGCCGCCAGAGGACGTCGACGTGACCAAGGATTTCTGACGTGTCGCCCGTCGTGCTATTGTGTGGGATCATCGCTCAGTCCGGCAAGGTGTCGGCAACGACCTATCGAGACCTGGACGCCTATGGCCAACTCGTGACCACCGGCCTAGTGCGCCGGCAAGGGCTGGTCCAGTCCGTGCTGTGCGATGCCTGCGACATGGGGCACGACGCCGCAATCGTGTTCGATGACGGACGCTATGGCCACGTCTGCCCTGAGATCGGATTTGTCCCCGTCGAGCGGTCTGAGTTGATCGCGGTCGCGCCGGATTTCGAGGCGCTGGCCACGCAGATCGCCGCAGCCCTTGGGTGCAAGGCGCACGGGGCGCGCCGCTTGGCCGACCAGACCTGGCATATCGGGACGGTCAGGACTGCCACAGCCGACATAGCGGTGTTTTTCCATGCCCGTCTGCAAACGACGCAAGACCTGCAATCGCTGGAAACCGTGTTGCGCGACCAAGTGCGCACGCGGTTCGGGCTGGTGCTGACGGCGCGCGGCACCCTGCCGGTGCCAGGACTAAGCAGCGCACCGCTCGATCAGGTGTTGGGGTTCGATCCGGCGCATGGCGGGCTGGTGGCCGAGGCTGACCTGTCCGTGCTTGTCGGCGCGCCGGTCACGCTCAAAGGCGGGCGCCCGGCCACTCATGCCGACCGCATCAAGGCAATCATCGCGGAGCGCTCCTCAAACGGGCGCACCGCAACCGGAAAAAATGCCGAAATCCGTGCGATTCAATCGGAATATGCGGCGCAGTTTCCTGGTGGCCCGACGCCATCGCGCTCAGCAATCATGTATCATCTGCCCAAGTTGCCCGGTGGTCGAAAACCGGTCTAAAACCTCGCCGCTGTTTTGGACCACCCGCAGTTCGCCATCGTCCGCCCATACCCAAGCAAAGGAGTATGGGCCATGATGGACACCCCCGAACTGATTTCGCAAGCCATGCAGGTGCTGGCGGTTTCCCCCAACGAGGCGGCGCGGTTGTGCAGCATCGGTCGTACGACGCTCTACGCCGCATTGTCCGGGGGCGAGTTGAAGAGCGTCAAGATCGGCACCCGCCGCCTGATCACCATCGACGCCTTGCGCGACTGGCTCAAGCGCCACGAAACGCCGGCAGGCGAGTAACGGCGCCGTGCCCAAGAACGCACGCCTGACAGGGATCAAGGCCCTGCGCTGCTACCGGGTCGAAGAGGCGGCGGAGGTTTCCGGCGTCTCGCCCCGCACGATCCGCAACTGGATAGCGGACGGGCTGCCGGTTTTGGACGGCGAACGCCCGATGCTGATCCGCGGCGACGATCTGCAAGACTACATCAAGGGCACCCGCGCCAGCCGCAAGGTCAGTGTGGCCTTGGGCGAGTTCTATTGCCTTGCCTGCCGCAAAGCGCGCAAGCCCGCCGGGGGCTTTGCCGACTGCACAATCAAGGACGGGCGCGCGATGCTGACCGCCCTGTGCGAAGTCTGCGAAATCGTGGTCCACAAGCCGGTGTCCGTGGGGCGAATCCGCGAAATCGCACGGCTTCTGGACCTCACGACCACGCCGCATCCGCTGCCCGACGCACCCGCGCGAAAGGAAGCGTAAAAGCACATTAAGGAGGCGGACAGGCGTCCCCGTGTTCTTCCACTTCACGACACCACCGCCCGGCAGGCTTTCGGGCACCCAAAATCAAGCGTTATCGGAGGACAGGATGCGCAAGCGCCCCAATGAACAGAACGAACGGATCAAGCGCCGGTTCATGGAATACCGCAAACATGCGCGGCAGTTGTCCGAGAAGTCCTTGGACAAGGAGCTGGCGGCGCTGGAACGCTTCGACGTCTGGAACGGGCGCAAGGATTTCGCGCGGTTCCATATCGAGTGGGCGATGGGGTTTCGCGCCCACCTGGAGCAGGCGAGGGCCGCGAACGGCAAGCCGCTTGGCAAATCGACCACCCGCGCGATCATCGCAACGCTGAGGGAGTTCACGCTGTGGCTGTCGCAGCAGGATGGTTATCGTAGCCGGATCAAACCCGGCGACGCCGATTACTTCCGACTGTCTCGCCGCGACGAGGCAGAGGCCCGCGCGGCACCTGAACGACCGGCGCCGAGTGTGCGGCAGGCCAGGCGCACGCTGGCGATGATGCCCGCCGTTTCCCCGCGCGACTTGCGCGACCGGGCCGTCGTCGCGCTGTTGTGCCTGACCGGTATCCGGGTGTCGGCGCTGGTGTCGCTGCGCATCAAGCATGTCGATCTGGCCGAGAAATCAGTGACGCAGAATCCGCGCGAGGTCGCGACCAAGTTCGGCAAGCGGATAGAAACATTCTTTGCCAAGGGATTCGACGAGGCCGAGGCCACGCTGGCTGCATGGCTGGCACATCTCGACGCGGTTGAACTATACGGTCCCGACGATCCGCTGTTCCCCGCGACCGCTATTGCCCCAAGCGCCAATGACGGGTTCCGGGCAAGCGGATTCGTCCGCCGTCCGTGGCGCAGCACCGAATCGGTGCGCAAGATCGTGCGCGAGGCTTTCGAAGCGGCGGGCATCCCGAACTACGGTCCCCATGCGTTCCGCCACATGCTCGCTCGCGACGCCGCCAAGAACGCCAAGTCTGTTGCCGAACTGGTCGCCACTTCACAGAACCTGGGCCATACCGACGTGCTGACCACCCTGCGCAGCTACGGCCAGATTGACCGCGACCGTCAAAGGACGCTGATCACCGGCCTGACCGACGAAGACGTCACTGAATAAGAGAAGCCTCCCACGGCAACGGGCGTGCAACGTGGGAACAAGTGTGGGAATGCCCCGCGCGCCACTCGGAACTGTCCATATATTACAACGCTTTAGGCAATAAGTGTGGCGGAGAGGAAGGGATTCGAACCCTCGAGACGGTTTCCCGCCTACACACTTTCCAGGCGTGCGCCTTCGACCACTCGGCCACCTCTCCGCCGGTGCGTCTACTGGATCGCGGGCGGGGGATGCAAGCGGCAAATCCTGCGGAGGACTTGCGCAGTCCGCGCGCGGGCGGATGCGGTGGGTCGCGTAGCCCTCGGCCATGTCCACGTAGAGTGTCGATCGGCGCGCAGGGTTGGGTGCCGGCGGTGAGCCGATCGGGAATCATGCGTCGGCAGACGCAGCGCCGCCGGCATCGTACGATCACCGCACGCCGGCATCGTGCGACTGTCGCACGCCGGCGCCGTGTGATCACCGCACGCCGGAACGGTGCGATAACCGCTTGACGGGCGCCCTACCCGTCCGGTTCGCCCGCGGCGCCGGGCCCGCGCTTGCGGGCCACCTGCGGCATGTCGCGCACGCGTTGTCCCTCCCCGGCGAAGGATCGGTGCGCAATGTCTTCCTCGCCGCGCAGCACCTCGGCGTTGCGGAACCAAACGTCGCGCTGCGGGAACGGGATCTCGATGTCCTCGGCCGCGAAGCGCTCGGCGATCTGGTGGTTCATCTCGGTCTTCACGACGAGGATCTCGAGGATGTCGACGAGGAAGACGCGGATCTCGAAGTTGAGCGCGGAGTTCTCGTAGCCGGCGAAGTAGATGAACGGCTCGGGGTTCATCAGCACCAGCGGATGCTGGCGCGCGATCGACATGAGGATGCGCTCGACCTTGCGGGTGTCCGTGCCGTAGGCCACCGAGATCGGAACGATCAGGCGCCCGATCGTCTTGCCGCGGGTGTAGTTCGTGACGGTCCCGGAGATGAAGTCGCCATTCGGAACGATCACGTCGAACATGTCGAAGGTCTCGATCCGCGTGGAGCGCACCGAGATCGCCTTGACGAAGCCGTGGGTGCCGTTGACCTCGATCCAATCGCCCTCGCCGATCGGGCGTTCGATCAGCAGGATGATGCCCGAGACGAAGTTCTGCACGATGTTCTGAAGGCCGAAGCCGATGCCGACCGACAGCGCGCCGGCCACCAGCGCGAGCGACGACAGGTTGATGCCCGCCACGGCGAAGGCTGCCAGCGCCGCGAGCAGGATCCCCAGGTAACCGAGCCCCGAGACGATGGCGTTGCGGCCGCCGAGGTCGATCTTCGTCTTCGGCAGGACCGCGCTGCGCAGGCCGCCCTGGAGAAGCCGCGTCAGCGCGTAGCCGATCACGAACACCATGACGAAGGTCAGCATGTTCGTGGGCGAAATCCGCGTATCGCCGAGCGTGAAGCCGGCGGTGAACACCGCCCATAGCTCGGTGAGGTCCGTCGTGCGCGCGCCCCAGACGAGAGCAAGGATCGGCAGCGCGGCGAGCGTCAGGAAAAAGCCCATCGCGACCGGCACGAGGCTGTTCGACTCCTGCACCGTACGTCCGGTCAGAAGCGCGTAGAGATCGCCGGTGAAGCGCAGCACGACGAGGATCGTTCCGCCGAGGACGAGCGTGCGCACTGCCGGATAGAGGAGATACTCCGCCAGGTTTCCGTAACCCGCGGCCGACAGGATCGGGGCCGCGAGCCCGATGAGCAGCATTGCCCGCCCAAGCACCCGCACGATGCGGATCCGGAACAGGATTCCGTCGGGCTGCGGGCCATCGGCGCTGTCGTCGATGGCCTCCGCGCGGCGGAAGATCTGCCCAAGCCGGAACAGAGCGAGGCCCGACAGCACGATGAGCGGGAAGTCGAGCACCGCGAGCGCCGCCTGATCGTATCCATCGAGTTCGGCGAGCGCGACGATCAGGCGACGCAGCACGAGAACGATGGCAAGACCGGCGAAATAGTATCGCGCCTCGCGCCGCCGGGGGCGCCCGATGGGCAGCGTCGCGACATCGTCGTCGGGCGAAAAGGTCTGCTCGGCGAGCCAGCGGAGGTAGAACAGAATCGCGAGCCAGACCGGCACGCCGTAGAGAAGCTGCAACGTCCTTTCCGTCACCAGCCCCGATGTCTCGACGGCGGTGATGACCAGCAGGATGCCGGTGAGCGGAAGGAAGATCTCGCCGAGCGAGAGCAGGAACCGCCAGACGCCCGTGCCCTTCCGGGTGCGCTTGCGCAGCCATCGGATGCCGACATCGGCCCAGTGCGCGCCGCGCGCGAGCAGAAGCAACCCCACCGCCACGAGCCCGATGATCGCGGGCAATGCCGAGATCAGCTGGTCCCGCTCGGACGGCGAGATCCATCCGTCGTCCGGCACCGTGAACGACAGCTGCAGCGACGTCAGGAGCGCATCGATCGCGGACGGCCAGTTCACCGGGTTCACCGGTGGCGGGCCCCGCGACAGCAGCCGCTGAGCCTGCCGCTCGCGGATCGTTCGGTCGATTTCGCCGATCAGCCCGTCGGCGCGGGTGAACGCCTCTTCGGCGGCGACAGCCGGCGCGCGGGCTTCGGCGAGTTGCGCCTCCAGTTCCTCGCGGCGCTGCGAAATCTCCGAGCGTTCCGTCCCGTCTTCCGGGGGCGCGCCCAGCGCGTCGATCTGCGCGCGCAGCGTCTCTGTGCGGGCGACCTCGGCATCGCGCAACGCGCCGAACTGGCTTCGATACTCCGCGATCCGCGCACGCAGGCGGTTCAGCGTGGCATCGCTGACATCCTCCTCGAGCAGCGCTTCCTCGGCGCGCTCGGCGGTCTCCTCCCAAGGGCGATAGTCGTAGCTGTCGTCCTGCGCCGCAACGCGTCCCGCGATCAGCAGCGGGAGCGCAAGGAGACAGAGAAACAGCGCCCTCACGGCACCTACCTCACGTGTCCTCGAACACGCCCGGGATCGACGCCGGCGCGCGGTCGAGCCAGGGCGGCAGCGGCAGGTTCTTCTGCTTTAGGAAGTCGGGATTGAAGAGCTTCGACTGGTAGCGGTTTCCGAAGTCACACAGGATCGTCACGATCGTGTGGCCCGGGCCCATCTCCTGCGCCATTCGGATCGCGCCGGCGACGTTGACCCCGGTGGAGCCGCCCATCACCAGCCCCTCTTCCTGCAGCAGGTCGTAGACGATCGGCAACGCCTCCTCGTCGGGGATGCGGCAAATGAAGTCAGGCGTGTAACCTTCGAGGTTTGCTGTGATCCGGCCCTGCCCGATCCCTTCGGTGATCGAGTCGCCGGGGTTGTCCTCTCCGGTGTAGATCTTGTAGAGGCCGGCGCCTTCCGGATCGGCCAGTCCGACCTTCACGCCCTTCGGCTGCAACGCCTCGGCGACGCCCGCCACGGTGCCGCCCGAGCCGGCCGCGCAGATGAAGCCGTCGACCTTGCCGCCGGTCTGCTCCCAGATCTCCGGGCCGGTCGTCTCCACGTGCGCCTGCCGGTTCGCGACGTTGTCGAACTGGTTCGCCCAGATCGCGCCGTGCGGCTCGGACTTGGCCATCTCCTCGGCCAGGCGCCCGGAATAGCGGACGTAGTTGTTGGGGTTCTTGTACGGCGCCGCCGGCACCTGCACGAGCTCGGCCCCCGCGAGCCGGATCATGTCCTTTTTCTCCTGGCTCTGCGTCTCCGGGATCACGATCACGGTATTGAAGCCAAGCGACCGCCCGACCAGCGCCAGACCGATGCCGGTATTGCCGGCCGTGCCCTCGACGATCGTGCCGCCCGGCTCCAGCAGGCCTTTCTTCACCGCGTCACGAATGATGAAGAGCGCGGCGCGATCCTTGACCGACTGGCCGGGGTTCATGAATTCGGCCTTGCCGTAAATCTCGCAGCCGGTGAGTTCCGATGCCTTGCGCAGCCGGATCAGGGGCGTCTGGCCGACGGCGTCGGCGAGGTCGGTCGCAATGCGCATGAGAAGCCTCCGGAAGCTGTGCTGTGTCCGGGTGTAGGGCCGGGCCTCGGATTCCTCAAGCGGCTCCGCGCAGACGTCCGCGCTGACCCGCCAACCACAGCAGCATCATCACCAGCGGGCCGGCGTTGATCTCGCCGCTCTCGATCAGCGCCATCGCCCGGTCGAAGCCGATCACGTGGCTGCGGATGTCCTCGTTCTCGTCCTCCGCACCGCCGAGCGTTCCGTCATGCGCCGACAGATCGGCGAGACCGAGGAAACAGTGGAAGAATTCGCTGGAATAGCCGGGCGAAGCGTAGACGGACACCATCGGCTCCATCGACCGGAGAGTCAGGCGCGCCTCTTCCTCCGCCTCTCGGCGGGCGGTGTCGGCCGGATCCTCGCCCGGGTCCACCAGCCCGGCGACGGGCTCCAGCGTCCAGGGCGTGGGATCATCGCGCAGGATCGGGCCGTAGCGCAGCTGCTCGATCAGCAGGACACGGTCGGTCTGCGGGTCGTAGGGCAGCACCAGGGCCGCGTCGAACGCGGCGAACCCTTCGCGGCTCACCTCCGCGCTCTCGCCGCCCGAGAACGTCCGGTGGCGCAGTTCGAAACGGCGCAGGCGGAAGAACCCGTCGAAGCCGGGCTTCCACGCGAGATGCGGAATGTCCACCCGCGTGAGACCCGAGCGCTGCGCCTGCGGCGCGCCCCGCCGCCCGAGGATGCGCGCCCAGGAGCGGGCCATTCGGGCAAACCGCGGGCCGCCGGGTTGCCCCGTCTCGTAGGCCGACATCGCCTCTTCGGCAGCGCCGGTCATGATCTCGCCCCACTGCGTGCGCCAGGCCTCGAAATCCCACGTGTCCGCGGGCCGCCAGTCCGGCGCGTCGGTAAAATAGGCACGCGCCGTCGCGCGTCCATCGGCCGTCTCCACGTCGACCGCCTGCAGCGCGTAGCCGAAATCGCCCTCGTAGTAGTTGAGGCGCGCGAGGTCCTCCGCGTCGAGATCCGGAACCAGGAGCCCCGCCGCCGCCGTCGCGGGATCAGTCACCAGCATCGGGAAATCCTCGCCCGCGACACGGGCGGCGCGAAAGCCGGGAAGCGACGCCGCGCGCGCCGCGACAGCGCCGGCCGGACGGCCGAGCACACAGGCGAGCAGCGGGATGTGCCGCAACGTCCCGAACACGAAGAGGTCTGTCACGGAGCCGCTATCTCCAGTTGCGGGCGGTAAGTTCCGTCAGATAGCCGACCACGATCGCCCCCGCCACCAGCGTCAGAGCAAAGTTCAGATCCACCAGCACGGCGGCGAACTCGACCATCAGCTCGAACACCGATGCCGCCGCCTCGATCATCGAGTCGTAGCGCCGGTCAAAGGCCCGCTCGACCATCTCGTCGATAGAATGGACGGCAAGACAGCAGAACAGGCCGCTCACGACCCCGGTGACGCCGTTGGAGATCGCCGCGCTCATGCCGTGCCCGGCCCGCGCCCCCACGCTCAGCCATCCCGTCAGCGCCCCGATCCCGGCGTTGACGAGACTGAACGGACCGAACCGGTCACGGTCGGTCATCAGCTCCTTCACGAGTTCGGATGCATAATACGCCAACGCCGCAAGCAGGACGGCTGCGACGAATTTGGCGGCGGTGGGCATGCGTGCGGGCTCTAGCTCGGTCGGGTCACGGTGATCTGCGTGACATCGCAATTGCCGCTCGCGAAGGTCGCGGCACAGGACGTCAGGTAGAAGTTCCACATCCTGCGGAAGCGCTCGTCAAAGCCCAGTTGCGCCACCTCGTCCCATTTCTCGTTGAATGTGTCGTGCCAGCGACGCAGCGTCTGGCTGTAGCTCTCGCCGAACTCGATCGATCCGGCGACGTCCAGACCGGCCCGCTCGATCTCCTCGCGCAGCACGACCGGCGAGGGCAGCATGCCGCCCGGGAAGATGTATTTCTGGATGAAGTCGACGCTGCGGCGGTAGATCTCCCACCGCTTGTGCTGGACGGTGATGACCTGCAGCGTCGCGTTCGCCCCCGGCTTGAGACGCTCTCGGACGGTCCGGAAATAGGTCGGCCAGTAGCGCTCTCCGACTGCCTCGAACATCTCGATGGACGCGATCCCGTCGTAGGTCCCGCGCTCGTCACGGTAATCCTGCAGCTTGAACGCGACCCGGTCCGACAGGCCGGCCCGCGCGATCCGCGCCTGCGCGTAGTCGTATTGCTCGCGGCTGATCGTCAGCCCGGTGACCTGCAGCCCGCGCTCCTTCGCCGCGTATTCCGCGAAGCCGCCCCAGCCGCAACCGATTTCGAGCACGTGGTCGCCGGGGCGCGCGCCCATCTGATCGACCATCGAGGCGTACTTGCTCATCTGCGCCCGCTCCAGGCTCTCCTGCCCGGTCTCGAAGAGCGCCGAGGAATAGGTCATCGTCTCGTCCAGCCAGAGCCCGTAGAAGGCGTTTCCGAGATCGTAATGGTGGGCGATGTTGCGCCGCGCCTGCCGCCTCGAATTCGACTGCAGCCAGAAGCGCACCCGCTCGAAGGCGCGCACCAGCCCGATGCCGGAGAAATCGTCGTAGAGATCGTCGTTGTCGGCGTGGATCAGGTCCATGAAGGCCATCAGGTCCGGGGTGGACCACCAGCCATCAAGATAGGCCTCGGAGAACCCCAGGTCGCCCTCGCGGATCAGCCGGGCGAAGAGATCGTCGTTGTGGATTTGCACCTCGGCGATCGGGCCCGGGTTGCGCCCCTCGGCACGGAAGGTCCGGCCGTCATCCAGCACGAAATCGACGCGCCCCCGGTTCATGCCCTGCGTCGCCGCGAAGACCTGCGGAAAGTATCGCGGCAGGTCCGCCTGGCCCGCGGTTTCGGTCAGGATCATCGTCCGGTCGTCTCCCTGTCGTCGGTCCACGCATCCACGTCGCGGCGCGGCGCGCGGTTTCGAAACGACGCTATAGAGGGATCGCGCCGCGGGGCAAGCGCACGGCCCGCCGCCCGGGCCCGCCTGCGCGCACGCGTCACGCCTCGGTCCCGAACAACGGGCTTGCGGCGGCCCGCATGCCGCGGACGCGGGCTTCGACCTTCGCGGCGCGCCGGCCGCTGCGGCCGGGCCGCCGCGGGGTCCCAGCCGCCCTGCTCCGCGCGCGCCTAGAAATCACGGTTCTCATAGGCGTCGAGCGCCCGCTTGCGCCCCTCGGAGGCGTCCACGATCGGCTCGGGATAGTCATCGTCCGACGCGATCGCCCAGCGCCGCGGGATCGCGTCGAAATAGGCGCGCGCGGTGTCGGGCGGATCGGCCTGCCCTTCCGCGATCCATGTCCTCACGTAGGTCCGGTCCTTGTCGAAACGGTCGAGCTGCGTGTCGGGATTGAAGACCCGGAAATAGGGCGTGGCATCGGGGCCCGACCCGGCGGACCATTGCCAGCCCATCGCGTTCGACGCCGGGTCCCAGTCGATCAGGCAGTCCTCGAACCATTCCATGCCGATCCGCCAGTGGCACAGCAGGTGTTTGCACAGGTAGGAAGCGACGATCATCCGCCCGCGGTTGTGCATCCGCCCGGTCACGTACATCTCGCGCAGCGCCGCATCGACGAAGGGCACGCCGGTGCGCGCACGCTTCCACGCGATGACCTCGCGGCGACGCTCGTCCTCGTTCCACGGAAACGCGTCCCAGTCCGACTTCCAGTTGTCGCTGAGAAGCCGCGGCGTGTGCCACATCAGGTGATAGGCGAACTCGCGCCAGACCAGCTCCTGCAGGAAGCTCTCGGCCCCGTCCTTGCCCTCGTGCAGCGCGCGCATGCCGGCGTGCCAGCACTGCCGCGGCGTGATCTCGCCCAGGCTGAGGTTCTCCGACAGGCACGATGTCCCGTCGACGCCCGGCAGGTCGCGGGTCTTCGGGTAGGTCTCCACTTTCTCGGCCATGAAGGCACCGAGCCGCGCCTGCGCGGCCTCCTCGCCGAGCCGGACCCAGGGCCGAACCACCTCGGCGCCGCGGTCCATCCCCGCGCCGAGCGCCCAGTCCCCGAGCGTCTCGCTCTCGGGCCAGGCATCCGGCGGCGCGAGGTCCGACGGCGTGGCGCAGGGTTCGGCCACCTCCCGGTTCTTCACCGCGCGCCAGAACGGCGTGTAGACCTTGTAAAAGCCCCCGGTCTTGGTCTCGACGCTCCAGGGCTCGAACATCAGGTGTCCCGGAAAGCTCTTCGCCTCGACGTCCCGCGCACGAAGCGCCGACTTCGCTTCGGTGTCGCGCGCGACGCTTGTCGGATCGTAGGCCCGCATCCAGTAGACCGCCCCGGCGCCCGTTTCCTCGACCAGCTCGAGAAGCGTGCGCGCGGCCGGACCCGAGCGCAGGATCAGCCGCGATCCCCTGTCCTCGAGCCGCGCGCCCAGGTGCGCCACCCCGAGGCCCAGCCGCCAGGCCGGCGCGGTGCGCAGCATCTCCACGCCCTCGTCGTTGAGGAAGACCGGGATGACCGGCCCCCCGCGGGCGAGCGCGGCCATGAGCGCGGGATGATCCGACAGCCGCAGGTCGCGGCGGAACCACAGGATCGTCGGCGTCTCGGGCATCGGGCATCTCCTCGGTCGCGTGCTGGCGGGCAACCTAGCGCCGCGCCGCACCGGGCAAGCCGCCCCTCGAGGCGCGCCGCCCGATCCTTCATCTTGCCGGCAAACCCCGGGGGTGCGGGGGCAGCGCCCCCGCGTGGACGAGTCGGCTCAGAGCACCGCGTCGAGCGCCTCGATCGCGCGCGCCACCTCGGCCTCGGACGTGTAGTGCACGAAGCTCAACCGCAGCACGCCGCGGCCGGGATCGATGCCGAGCGCGCCGAGCGCGCGGCCCGCGTAGAAATCCGATGCGCCCGCGATGACGCCGCGCGCTGCCAGTGCCGCCGCCGCCTCGGCCGGACGCGGGACCGACAGCGCCACCGTCGGCGCCCGAGACGCGGCGTCCGCGGGCCCGAGGAGCCGCACGTCGTTGCGCCCGCCGACGGCGTCGAGGAGCGGCTGCAACAGGCGGATCTCGTGGGCGCGCATCAGGTCGTGCGCCGCGGCCGGCGCGACGCCGTGATGCGCCGCCATGTCCTCGAAATAGTCGGCCATGCCGGCCGAGGCGGCGACCTGCGCGTGGTCGGGCCCGGCCGGCGTGAAACGCTTGTAGAGCGGGCGGTCGTTGAAGTGATGCGCCTGGTTCGGCAGGAGCGCACCGAGACCGGGCCGCATCACCATGATGCCCTGGTGCGGGCCGTAGGTCTTGTAGGCCGAGAACAGATAGATATCGGCGCCGGTCGCGCTCACGTCCGGCAGCCCGTGCGGCGCGTAGCTCACCCCGTCGACGCAGGCGAACGCGCCCGCGGAATGCGCGAGCGCGGTGATCTCCGCCACCGGGTTGATCTCGCCCACGACGTTCGAGCAATGCGGGAAGCACACCAGCCGGACCTTGTCGTCGAGCAGCCGCTCGAGCGCCGCGGGATCCAGATGCCCGGTCGCGGGATCCATCCGCCATTCGCGGATCTCGATCCCGGCATCCGCGAGCCGCCGCCACGGGCCCGAATTGGCCTCGTGGTCCTGGTCTGTGACCACGATCGCCTCGCCGGGCGCCATCATGTCGCGAAACGCCTGCGCGAGCACGTAGGCATTCTGCGTGGTCGACGGACCGAAACTCACCTGTTCGGTCTCGACACCCAGGAGCGCGGCCAGCCGGCGCCGCGCCTCGTCCATCTCCGCACCGCCCAGTCGCGATGGCTCGGAAGGGCCGTAGGGCTGCATCTTGCGCTCGGTGTAGAACCGCAGAAGACGTTCGATCACCGGCCGGCAGGTATACGACCCGCCGGCATTCTCGAAGAACGCCTGGTCCTTCAGCGCGTCCGTGGCGAAGGCCGGGAACTGCGCCCGCACCCAGTCGATATCGAGATCCATGCCGGTCGTCCTCCCCTCGCGCGGTCCGCGCAGACACAACCGCGCCTGCGCCGGGTCCGCAAGCCCCCAGGGTCCGATGAGCCGGCACGGAGTTATCCACAGCCGGTTGACACAAACCGTGAACGTCAGTAGAACATGACGGACGAATGTTCCCGAAAGGCCGGCCCATGCTGACCAAGAAACAACTCGACCTTCTCGACTTCATCAATCGTCGCGTGGCCCGCGACGGTGTGCCGCCCTCCTTCGACGAAATGAAGGAGGCACTCGATCTGCGGTCGAAGTCCGGGATCCACCGGCTGATCACCGCGCTCGAGGAGCGGGGCTTCATCCGGCGGCTGGCGCATCGCGCCCGGGCGATCGAGATCGTGAAACTGCCCGAGAGCCTCGGTGGCGAACCGGCGGGCTTCACCCCGCGCGTGGTCGAGGGCGGGCGCGCCGACAGCCGTCCCGCCGGGGCGCAGCCGGTCGAGGCGCAGCACGCGACCGAACTTCCGGTGCTCGGACGGATCGCCGCCGGCCAGCCGATCGAAGCGATCAACGACGCGCCGCCGGGCATTTCCGTGCCGGGGCAGATGCTGTCGGGCCGCGGGCGTCACTACGCGCTCGAGGTCAAGGGCGACTCGATGATCGAGGCGGGCATCAACGACGGCGACGTCGTTGTCATCCGCGAGACGAACGAGGCCGGTGACGGCGACATCGTCGTCGCCCAGGTCGAAGGCTACGAGGCGACGCTGAAACGCTTCCGCCGGCGTGGCGACACGATCGTCCTCGAGGCCGCCAACCCCGCCTACGAACCGCGCGTGCTTCCGCTCGGCGCGGTGAAGGTTCAGGGTCGGCTCGTCGGGCTCATCCGAACCTACTGACAGCGGCGCCCCGGCATGCACCACATGCCGGGAGCCTCAGCGCAGGCCGGCGACACGGCCCGTGTCTCCGGCCCTCTCGACTTCGGCCTCCCGTCTGCTGGCCCCGTTCCACAATCGCACACCGCTCCGGTCGCGGACGCTGACCACGCTCAGGCCGGCTCCGTCCCGAAAAAAGGCCAAGGCCCCGGTTTCGGCGATACTGCGCGGATCGTGCATCTCGCACGTCCATTCCGCGTCTGACGGGCCGTCCGAGATCACCACATCGTCCGGCCCACATCCGGCAAAGGACCGCGCCGCGCGCCGTCCTGACAGGTGAACCACGCGTCGCCCCGCGACCTCGATCTCTCTTTGACCGCCTGCCGCGACCGGCCACCGCCCCGCCGCGCGGGCCTGGTCCGCCGGATCGCCATCGTTTTCGAGCCAGATCCCGGCCACGAACCCCTCGCCACGCTCCCGGCTGAGGGCCCGACCCTCTGACGTCATCGCGCCGACCAGCCGGCCTGTGTCGGACACGAGGAGCACGGGCCGCTCCACCCCCGCCCAAAGCCAGAGTGCGGCCGACGCGGGAACCAGACCCGCAAGCCTTCCCCAGCCCTGCCAGAGCACCAATACGAGGCCGCCAGCGGCGAGAAGCGGCAGGACCGGTCCCGACGGTTGCGGTACCTGCCCCACGGCACCGGGAAGGTCGGAGACTCCGTGCGCCACCGCCAGGATCGCCGACAGGCCCCAGCCCATCACCGTGAACGCCAAGTGGTCGAGGCCGAGCGGCATCAGCGCCAGCGCCAGCACACCCGCCGGCATGACCACGCTGCCCATGAGCGGAACCGCCAGCAGGTTGGCCAACAGTCCGAAATGGGCCACCTGGTTGAAATGCGCCATCGAAACGGGAGCGGTCGCGCCGCCGGCGACGGCCGACGACAGCGCGACCGCGAGTGCAGGCCGCAACCATCGCGGCACGGCCTGCGCGGCTGGCGTCCCGCGCATCGCCGAGAACACCGCGACAAGCGCCGTCGTTGCCGCGAATGACATCTGGAACCCCGGCCCCGTCAGCGCTTCGGGGGTCAGGATCAGAACGAGGAGCGCCGCGATCGCCACGGACCGCAACGTCAACGCGCGCCGGTCGCACAGCACGGCGCAGAGCGCCACGGCAACCATGATGAAGGCCCGCACCGTCGCGACGTTTCCCCCCGACAACGCGAGGTAGCCTGCCGCGGCGACGAGCGCGCCGCAGGCGGCGAGCTTCTTTACCGGCCAGCGCAGCGACTGCCGACGCGGCAGGAGCAGAAGCCCGATCCGCAGCCCCGAGAAGACCACGCCGGCCAGCAATCCCATGTGCAGTCCCGAGATGGCGAGCAGATGCGCGAGGTTCGAACGGCGAAGTGCCTCCTGGGTTCCGGCCCCGATCCCACTCCGGTCGCCGGCCAGGATCGCGGCGGCAACGCCGCCGACATCCTCGGGCAACGCGGCTCGCACGCGCGCCGCAAGCGCCTGTCGCGCTGCAAAGACGGGAACGCCGCCGACATCCGGTTCAAGCACCAGCGCTGGCGAGCGTGTGTATCCCACCGCGCCCAGCGTCATGAACCACGCATGGCGCCTGAAATCGAACCCGCCCGGTTCCGCCGGTCCCGAGGGTGCGGAGAGATGCCCGGTCAGGATCACCACCATGCCCGGGCGCGGGTCGATCCACCTCTGGTCGCCATGCAATGACACACGCACGCGGCGCGGGGTGCGCGCCGGCGGCACGTCCTCGAGGCGAACCCTGTCGAGCGTTAGACGGACCGCGTCCGACGCGGAGCGGTCGATCCCGACGATGCGTCCCTCGACCGGACCGTAGTAGCGGAATTCGAGGACCGGACCCGCGACCAGATGGGCGCGCAGGCCCGCGCCGGCGAGCCCGGCCAGCACCAGCGCCCCGGCGACCAGCGCAGCGCGCAGCCAAGTGCGGCGACGCCGGCCCCCCCACAGCATCAGCGCGGCCGCCACTCCCGCCGCGGCAAGCGTGACTGGCGCCGGCTCGACCCTCAGCGCGAAGTAGAGCCCGACGCCCGCACCGAAGAAGACGGGCGCCCAGGGGAACAGGTGACCCTCCTGCCGTTCGAGGCCCAGCGCCCGCGCGAAGCCGCCCATGCTTGCCCCTTTCCTGCCCCCTCGCTAAGGGTGCCACTCAGCTTTTGAGCCCGAGGTTAGAAAAAGGTTAACCGCCGCCGCATGACCCAGGACGTCGTTACTCGTTTCGCCCCCTCGCCCACGGGCTTTCTCCATATCGGTGGCGCGCGCACGGCGCTCTTCAACTGGCTGTACGCGCGCGGACGCGGCGGCCGGTTCCTGCTGCGGATCGAGGATACAGACCGGGCCCGGTCGACCACCGCCGCGACCGACGCGATCCTGAAGGGTTTGGCATGGCTCGGCCTCGACCACGACGGCGAGGTCGTGTCGCAGGCCGCACGGGCCGAGCGTCACGCCGAAGTCGCGCGCGAGATGCTGGCGCGTGGACACGCCTACAAGTGCTTCTCCACGCAGGAGGAAATCGAGGCATTCCGCGAAAACGCGCGCGCCGAAGGCCGCTCGACGCTGTTTCGCTCGCCGTGGCGCGATGCCGATCCGGCGACCCACCCGGACGCGCCCTACGTCATCCGCCTGCGCGCCCCGCAGGACGGCGAGACGGTCATCGCCGACGCGGTCCAGGGCGACGTGCGGATCGGAAACGACCAGCTCGACGACATGGTGCTTCTGCGCTCGGACGGCACGCCGGTCTACATGCTCGCCGTGGTGGTCGACGACCACGACATGGGCGTCACGCACGTGATCCGTGGCGACGATCACCTCAACAACGCGGCGCGCCAGATGCAGATCTACCGCGCGATGGACTGGCCGGTTCCGGTCTACGCGCACATTCCGCTGATCCACGGGCCAGACGGCAAGAAGCTCTCCAAGCGGCACGGCGCCGTCGGGCTCGAGGAATACCAGGTGATGGGCTATCCCGCCGCGGGCATGCGCAACTACCTCGCGCGTCTTGGTTGGAGCCATGGCGACGACGAGGTCTTCTCCGACGAACAGGCGCAGGACTGGTTCGATCTCGACGGAATCGGGCGCAGCCCGGCGCGGCTCGACTTCAAGAAGCTCGACAACATCTCCGGCCAGCACATTGCGATCATGCCGGATGCTGCGCTGCTGCATGAGATCGAGGCGTTTCTCGATGCCGCTGGCCGCGCGCCTCTCTCGGACGCGCAGCGCGACGCGCTCGCGCGCGCGCTCTTCTGCCTCAAGGATCGCGCGAAGACGATCCCTGAACTCCTTGAAAAAGCGCATTTTGCGCTTGCGACCGGGCCGGTCGAACCGGACGAGAAAGCGGCGAAGGCACTCGATCCGGTATCCCGTCGCATACTGTCTGAATTGACGCCGCAGTTGCAAAATGCTAGCTGGTCGCGCAACGATCTGGAAGCGGTCGCAAACGCGGTGGCCGAGGCCAACGGGGTCAAGTTCGGTAAGCTTGCAGGGCCCATGCGCGCCGCCCTCGCCGGCCGGACGGTGACCCCGAGCGTGTTCGATATGATGCTCGTTCTGGGCCGTGACGAAAGCGTCGCGCGTCTGGACCGGGCTGCCCGCGCCGGGACGTGATCCGCCTTTCGATCACCTCCGCTTAACGGCCGGGCGAAATGACAGGATGGACGGCGTGGAGCGCGCTCCCTGCCGCCTTACCAACGACGAAAGGGACCACGACCATGGCCGATTCCTCCAACGCGAAGACTGCCACGCTGAGCATCGACGGTCAGAGCTACGACCTGCCGATGTATTCACCCACCGCGGGCCCGGACGTCATCGACATCCGCAAGCTCTACTCGCAGGCGGGCGTTTTCACCTACGATCCGGGCTACACTTCCACGGCATCGTGCGACTCCACGATCACCTTCATCGACGGCGACAAGGGTGAGCTGCTGCACCGCGGCTACCCGATCGATCAACTCGCCTCGAAGTCGCACTACCTCGAAGTCTGCTACCTCCTGCTGCATGGCGAGTTGCCGTCGGCGGCACAGCTCGAGGACTTCGAGAACACGATCACCCGCCACACCATGATCCACGAGCAGATGCACAATTTCTTCCGGGGCTTCCGGCGGGATGCGCATCCGATGGCGACGATGGTGGGTGTCGTCGGCGCGATGTCAGCGTTCTATCACGACTCGACCGACATCCATAATCCGCGCGAGCGCGAGATCGCGTCGCACCGGCTGATCGCCAAGATGCCGACGATCGCGGCGATGGCCTACAAGTATTCGATCGGCCAGCCGTTCGTCTATCCGCGCAACGACCTCTCCTACGCGGCGAACTTCCTGCACATGTGCTTTGCCGTGCCGGCCGAGGAATACGTCGTCGACCCGATCCTTGCCCGCGCGATGGACCGGATCTTCACCCTGCACGCCGATCACGAGCAGAACGCCTCGACCTCCACGGTCCGGTTGGCCTCGTCCTCGGGAGCGAACCCGTTCGCCTGCATCGCGGCGGGCATCGCATGTCTCTGGGGGCCGGCGCATGGCGGCGCGAACCAGGCCTGCCTTCAGATGCTGCGCGAGATCGGCACGCCGGACCGGATCCCCGAATTCCTGGCCAGGGCCAAGGACAAGGACGATCCGTTCCGGCTCATGGGCTTCGGCCATCGCGTCTACAAGAACTTCGACCCCCGCGCGAAGGTGATGAAGCAATCGGCGGACGAGGTGCTCGACCTTCTCGGGATCGAGGACAACCCGACGCTGCAGGTCGCGAAGGAACTGGAAAAGCAGGCGCTGGACGACAGCTACTTCGTCGATCGCAAGCTGTTCCCGAACGTCGATTTCTACTCGGGCATCATCCTCGAGGCGATGCAGTTCCCGATGGCGATGTTCACGCCGATCTTCGCGGTCGGCCGCACGGTGGGCTGGATCTCGCAGTGGAAGGAAATGCTCGGCGATCCGCAGAACAAGATCGGGCGTCCGCGTCAGCTCTACCTCGGCAACACGCAGCGCGACTACGTCGATATCGAGAAGCGCTGAACGATCCGTACGTCACAACACCGAAAAGGCCCGCCGAACCGGCGGGCCTTTTTCATTCTCGGCACGCGTCTGCGGGCCTGGATCAGCGACCCTCGTAGCGCGCCGGGCGCTTTTCGAGGAACGCCAGCACACCCTCGCGGAAGTCACGGGTCTGACCGCATTGGCCCTGAAGCCGCGCCTCGACCGCCAGCTGCTCTTCGAGCGTGTTGCCCGACGAGACATGCATCGCCTCTTTGATCCGCGCGTAGGTCGCGGTCGGTCCATGGGCCAGTTGCGCGGCACGTGCTCGCCAGCCGGCATCGAACTCCGCGTCGGGCAGCGCCTCCCAGATCATGCCCCAGCGTTCCGCCTTCTCGGCCGTCACCTTTTCCGCAAAGAGCGCCGCCCCCATCGCCTTAGCCAGTCCGACCTGCCGCGGCAGGAGCCACGTTCCGCCCGCGTCCGGGATCAGGCCGATGCGCGCGAAGGCTTGCGTGAAGACTGCACTCTCGGTGGCGATCACCACGTCTGCGCAGAGCGCGAGGTTGGCCCCTGCGCCGGCGGCCGCACCATTGACGGCGGCGATCGTCGGAACCGGGCAGTCGGCAATCGCCATGAGCATGGGCACGTATTCGTCGCGCAGGGTCCGTTCGAGATCGAGGCTCGCCGCGTTGCCGCCGTCACCCAGGTCCTGCCCCGAGCAGAAAGCGCGCCCCTCCCCGGTCAATACGACGACCCGCGCTTCGCTCGCGCCGCGCTTGACGGCGTCCGTGATCTCGGCCCGCATCTGCGTGTTTAGGGCGTTCATCACGTCCGGCCGGTTGAGCGTGACGATCGCGGCGTTGTCAGCCACCTCGTAGCGGATCGTGTCGTATTGCATGGGGCTCCTCCCGGTCGGGTTCGGCCCGCATCAAACACGCCGCGCGACGCGCCGCCAAGCGATACGCGGCGTCAGCGCTCTTTCAGGATCTCGCTGAGCCGCGCCTGTTCCTCCGGCGACAGGTCCGCCGCTTCATCGCGGGCCGTGGACCGGCCGCGCAGGTAACCCGCGCCGACCCCGCCGGCGATCACCAGCATCAGTGGCCCCGCCGCCCAGAGCAGCCAGTTCCAGCCTCCGGTCGTGGGCCGCAGCAGGACGAATTCGCCGTAGCGATCGACGATGAAGTCGACCACCTCGTCGTCGCTGTCACCGGCGACCAGCCGCTCGCGCACGAGCAGGCGCAAATCGCTGGCAAGCGACGCGTTCGACTCGTCGATGGATTCGTTCTGGCACACGAGGCACCGCAGTCCCTCGCTGATTTCGCGCGCCCGGGACTCCAGGGCCGGATCGTCGAGAACCTCGTCGGGCTGGACGGCCCCTGCCGACGCCGCCAGGCAGAGCGCGAGGACGCCCGACAGTGCGAAGGAGCGAACCGCGGCGATCATTCCGCCGGTACCGCGTCAGGCGTTGCGCGCTTCGCCCCTGCCGCCACGCGGAAGCGGCGGTCCGAAAGCGACAGGCCGCCCCCCAGTGCCATCAGCAGGCAGCCCGCCCAGATCCAGTTCGCCAGCGGCTTGATGTAGGTCCGCACGACCCATCCGCCGCCCTCCTGCGCATCGCCGATCACGACGTAAAGGTCGCGCAGCGCGCGATAGTCGATCGCGGCCTCCGTCGTCGGCATCTGGGCCACCGGATAATTCCGTTTCTCCGGGTACAGGGTCACGATTTCCTCACCGTCCTGCCGGACGACGACCTCTGCCATCGTCGACAGGTAGTTCGGTCCTTCCACCCGCGATACGTCTGCGAGTTCGAGTTCGAACGCGCCGACCTCGAACCGCTCGCCGATCTGCGCGACACGGATGTCCTCGCTCTCCCATGCGGTCAGTCCGGCCACGCCCAGCATCGTGATGCCGAGCCCGCCATGGGCGATCGCCTTGCCCCAGTCGGCGCGCGGCAGGCGCACGAGCCGCCGCACCGAACCGCCGCGGCCGGTCTTCGACCACAGATCGGTCGCCGCCCCGGCCACGAGCCAGGCCCCGAGAAAGACGCCGATCGGCCCCATCATCGAGCGCCCGGTCTGCATCGCCCAGACGAGCCCGGCGAGCGCCAGAGCCAGCACGAAAGCCGGTGCGAGAGTGCGGGCGGTCTTGGCGACGCGCCCGCGTTTCCAAGCGAGCATGGAGCCGAGCGGCAGGATCAGGCCCAACACCAGCATGAACGGCGTGAAGGCCAGGTTGAAGAAAGGCGGACCGACCGACAGCTTCCGGTCGAGGAACATCTCGGCCAGAAGCGGCCACATCGTGCCCACGAAAACCACGAAGGACGACACCGCGAGAAGGATGTTGTTGGCAACGAGCGCGCTTTCGCGGCTGACCACGCCGAAGACGCCCTTGGCCTGCATCGCGCCGGCGCGCGCCGCGAAGAGCGTGAGCGCGCCGCCGGTGAAGACGACGAGAATCGCGAGGATGAAAACCCCGCGTTCGGGATCATTGGCGAAGGCGTGCACGCTGGTCAGAAGGCCCGAGCGGACGATGAAGGTGCCGATGAGCGAGAACCCGAAGGCAAGGATGGCGAGCAGGATCGTCCACGCCTTCAGCGCCTCGCGCTTCTCCACGACGATCGCCGAGTGCAGCAGCGCGGCGGCGAAGAGCCAAGGCATGAACGACGCGTTCTCGACCGGATCCCAGAACCAGAAACCGCCCCAGCCGAGCTCGTAATACGCCCACCAGGACCCGAGACCGATACCGATCGTCAAAAACGCCCACGAGGCCAGCGTCCACGGCCGCACCCAGCGCCCCCAGGCGGCGTCGACTCGGCCCTCGATGAGCGCGGCGACCGCGAAGGAAAAGCAGATCGAGAGCCCGACATACCCTAGGTAGAGAAACGGCGGATGGAAGGCGAGGCCCGGATCCTGAAGGAGCGGGTTCAGATCCTGACCGTCGAATGGGGGCACGGCGAGGCGCGAAAACGGGTTCGACGTAAAGAGGATGAAGGCGAAAAACGCCACGGACACCGCCGACTGCACGGCCAGCACGCGCGCCCTGAGGCTGGGCGGCAGCCCGCCGCCGAACCACGCCGCCATCGCCCCGAACAGCGTCAGGATCAGGACCCACAGCAGCATCGAGCCCTCGTGGTTGCCCCACGTCCCGGTGATCTTGTAGAGCAGCGGTTTTGCCGAATGCGAGTTCTGCGTCACCACCGACAGCGAGAAGTCCGAGGTCACGAAGGCATGGACGAGCGCGGCGAAGGATCCGGCAGTCAGCAGAAACTGCGTTGTCGCCGCCGGTTCGGCGACCGCCATCCAGCCCGGCCATCGCTTGTGCGCGCCGACGAGCGGCACGATCATCTGCACGATCGCCACGAGAAAGGCGAGGATAAGGGCGAAGTGGCCGAGCTCTGTGATCATGCGGCGAATATAGGCCCGCGCGCAGGGCCTTGTCCAACGCGCGGGCTGTGACAATTTCGTTGATCTTCGACACGCGTCAGGAGGCGTGGCGTGCTGCGGCGCTCTGCCGTCGCCATGCGGCAAGCGCGGCGTTTTCCTCCCCCGTTTCGGGCGCGCCGGTCGATGGAGGCGGCAACGGCAAAGATACAGCATCGGACACCGCTGCCCGGTCTGCCTCAGCGGTCCTCCCGCCCCCCGGCTGATGCCCGACGAAGTGCGGTGCCGCGGCGAGCCTCGCGGCGATGTCGCGCTGGAACTCCTGCCCCTTGGCCTGGTGGCGCGCGCCGAAATAGAAGCTCACGATCGCGCCGAGGAGCCACCACAACGGGTCGGGGACGAGCGCGAGACCGGCCATCCGCCCGGCGAACCAGGCGGGATCGACCATCGCGGCGACGAACAGCGCCAGCGTGCCCAGCGCCATCGCCGGCCGAGGTACCCGGTTCAGGCCGTCGATCAGGCGGTCGAACGGGGATCGTCGGCGTTGGGCGAACTCCTGGGCGAATTGCGCCAGCGCCGCACGCTGCCGTGCGGCATCGCGCGCGGCGTCGGCTTCGGCGTTGACGCGGAACACCTCTGCGGTCTCGGCGATGGCGTTGCGGCCGCCACCGAACACCGCGCTCATCACGCGCTCGATCAATCCCATGCCGCCACCCGGGCGCGGAACGCCGCATCGCTCAGGTGATATCGCGGCGCGATGAACGTCTCTGCGCGCCGGATCCAGCCGCCCTTTCCGCCCGCACGGCTGCGTGCATACTTGCGCGACGCCGGCCGCCGATCTGCGAGCGCGAAATAGTAGTTGCGCCGCGCGATCCCGTAGGCGTCGCCCAGGTGATCCGGCGCCGCCGCCTGCGCCGCCGCGGCGGCACGGCGCGTCTCGGGACCGATCACGCCATCCACGGCCACCTGCCAGCCCATCTGCCCCAACAGCCGTTGAAGGATGGTCACGGCGTTGGCGCCCGCGTTGACGTACATGTCGAACACCGAGGCCTGCAGCGCGTGCGGCAGCGTGCCGATGCCGGGTCGCTCGAAGTAGTGGGTCAGGAAGATCGTTACCGCCTGCGCGCGGGTCAGGCGCTTCACGTCCGAAGGCGTGACTTGTCCGTCGCCATCGAGATCGAGCCCGAGGCGGGCCATCGTCCCGATGGTGACGCCGAAATTGGTCGCCCCGCCGGGATCGTCGGGGTCGTTGACATAGCCGCCCTCGCGGGAAACGATCTCCTCGGCGATGCGGCGCACCTCCGGTCCGGTTTCACTCATGTCCTGCGCCTCCAGCCAAACGTCGCCGTCTTTCTGGCCGCATCGCGGTCAACATTTCCCGAGCGCTGCGTGCGCCGCGTTGACGGCGCCGGCGCTCCCAGGCCCGAAGGATCGCCCATGACCGCAGAGGAGATCATTGCCCGGCTCGGGCTCGTGCCGCACCCCGAGGGCGGACATTACAGGCAGACCTGGGTGGCGGACGCGCCCGAAGATGCGCGGCCCGCGGGCACCTGCATCTATTTTCTGCTCGCCGCCGGCGAACGCAGCCACTGGCACCGTGTGGATGCCACGGAGATCTGGCACGTCTACGCCGGTGCGCCGCTCCTTCTGTCCGTCTCCGCGTCCGAGGCCGGGCCGCGCCGGGATCATCTCGTGGGCCCCGACCTCGAGGCCGGCGCCGCGCCGCAATGCATCGTGCCGACGCGTCACTGGCAATCGGCGCGCAGCACCGGCGACTGGACGCTCGCCGGGTGCACCGTATCGCCGGGCTTCAGGTTCGAAGGGTTCGAACTCGCGCCGGCCGGCTTCGATATCCCCGGCTGAGGCCGCGCCTCACCCCGGCATGATCCGGGCCATGGCGCTGTCGAAGGCGGTCCAACTCATGGTCGCGGCGTTGCCGGCATAGCCGTGGTAGTAGGATCGGCCCGACGGCAGCGGCAGGCCGGCCCAGATCCGGGCGAGGTTGCGCATGAAGGTCCGGCGCGAGATTTGCCCGGCCAAAGCGTCCGCCAACCCCGCCTCGGCAAGGAGCCGGTCCGCCAGCCGGTCCTGCAGCGCCGGCGAGAATCGCGCGTCGCCATCGATGTCGAGCGCGCGGATCAGACGGCGCAAGGTCGCGGGGATGAACTGGTAGCGTCCGATCGCGTGCGGCTGGCCCGGTGTCTGATCGATCCAATGATAGATGTCCGACACGCGCATCTGTGTGGGCGCGCGCGGTGGCTTGATCCGCGCGCCGTGCTGGACTGCGTCGTAGCCCATCCGCCCGGCCTCGGCGCGCCCGATCAGGTCGCGGATCCGCGCCGCGGTCGGCGCCCCGGGGCCAAGCGGCACGGCCGTGCGCGCACCGGCGCCCCGACCCGTTCCGACCGGCGCAAAGAGCCCCGCGGCCGCGCGGCCCGAAAACAGGCTCCCTGCCCCGGGCGCCGGCGCCGCGAGCGCGACATTCGTTGCCGACTCCGCGTCGGACTGCGGCACAAGCGCCGATCCCGCCCGCAGCAGCGGACCCCCGGCGGGGGAGAAGAGCCCCTCCGCCCGGCCCTGTGCTGCGCCCAGCAGGATCGCGAGGAGTACCGGCAGAACCGGAAGGCTGGAACGGAACATGAAGCGGCCCGGGGTCGGTTGGCGTCGCGCGAAGCCCTACCCCGGAGAGGTTCACAATCCGTTGCCGTGACTCAGTCGCGGAAGCGGCGCACGAACTCGACCAATTGCCGGGTCGATCCGTCCTTCTCGTCGGTGCCGGCCTCGCCCGTCACCATCGGCTCGAGCGCCTTGGCCAACTCCTTGCCGAGCTCGACGCCCCATTGATCGAAGGAATTGATATCGAGGATCGCGCCCTCCACGAACACGCGGTGTTCGTAGAGCGCGACGATCTTGCCCAGCACTTCGGGCGTGAGCTGCGGGTAGACCAGGGTCGTCGAAGGTCGGTCGCCCGGAAACACCCGGTGCCGCGCCTGCCGTTCGAGTTCGTCTCTTTCGAACCCCTGCCGCGCGCAGATCTCGCGCGCCTCCTCCAATGTCCGCCCCCGCATCAGCGCTTCGGACTGTGCGAGGCAATTGGCGATCAGAAGATCGTGGTGATGCGCCAGATCCGGCTCGTGCCCCTCGGCCGCCACCATGAACTCGCACGGCACGACGCGCGTGCCCTGGTGAATGAGCTGGTAGAACGCGTGCTGACCGTTGGTGCCGGGCTCGCCCCATACGATCGGCCCCGAATCCACCTGGAGCGGGCTGCCGTCCATCGCAACGCTCTTGCCGTTCGATTCCATCTCCAGCTGCTGCAGATAGGCCGGCAGCCGCGCGAGGCGGTTGTCGTAGGGCAGCACCGCACGCGTGGCGTGTCCGAGCACCTGATTGTTCCAGATCCCGACGAGCGCGAGCAGCACCGGCATGTTCTGATGCAACGGCGCGGCGGTGAAGTGGCGGTCCATCTCCTGGCCGCCGCGCAGGAAGGCGCGGAACGCCTCGGGTCCGATGGCGACCATCAGCGACAGCCCGATCGGACCCCACATCGAATAGCGCCCGCCGACCCAGTCGGCAAAGCCGAAGACGCGGTTCTCCGGGATACCCCACTCGGCCGCCTTCTCCTTGTTCGACGACAGCGCGACGAACCGGCCCTCGTGGCTCACGCGGCGATCGTCGAGCCATGCGCGCGCGGTGCGGGCATTGGTCATCGTCTCGATCGTCGTGAAGGTCTTCGAGGCAACGATGAACAGCGTCGTCTTCGGATCGAGCCCGCGCAGCGTGTCGGCGATATCCGCCCCGTCGACGTTCGACACGAAATGACAGCGCGGCCCGTCGGCGTAGGGCTTCAGTGCGAGATAAGCCATCGCCGGGCCGAGGTCCGAGCCGCCGATGCCGATGTTCACGACGTCCGTCACCTCGCCACGGCGAATCTCGCGGGCGAGATCCTCCATCCGCTCGAGGGTCTCGTGGACCTCGGGCATGACGTCCGCGTCGCCGACGACGACCGGCCCGCCATCGAGATTGCGCAGCGCCGTATGCAGCACGGCGCGCTCCTCGGTCGCGTTGATCGGCTTGCCGGTGAACATGGCGTCGCGATGGGTCTCGACGCCCGCGTCCTTGGCCAGCTGGACCAGAGCCGCGCGGCTCTGCTCGTCGAGCGCGGTCTTGGAATAGTCGAAGAGCATGCCCGCAGCGTTCAGGCTGAATTCCGCGGCGCGGTTGTCGTTGTCGAAGCGCTCGGCGATTGTCGTTCCGGCGCCGCTCGCAGCCAGCCGCTTCAACTCATCCCACATGGTCTTTCCTCCGATCCCCGTCTGCGCCGCCCCGGCGGCGATCCGCGCGCGCCCGGTGCTCGTTCCATCCGTTCCGCGGCTCAGGCCGCCCAGTGCACCTGCGCGCCGTCCAGTATCGCGTTGATCGGCGCGTCCTCGGCGGACTTGCCCCGCGCGCCCTCGAGCGCCGCCCGTTTCTCCTCGCCGAAGATAAGGACATGCTTCGACAGCGCGCCGCCAAGGACCGGCGCTGTCAGCGTCACCCGCGGCTCGTCGGCCCCGGGCGCCCGCACCGGCATGAGGATCGGCGCGTTTCGCGACAGCGCATCGCGCAGCGTATCGGCGCCGGGAAAGAGCGAGGCCGTATGCATGTCCGTGCCCATGCCCAGCAGAACGATCGACAGCGGGAGATTGGGCCGGATCGTCTCGGCAAGCTCTTCGAGCCGTTCCTCGGGTTCGCGGCAGGGCAGATACATCGGCAGCAGGCGCGCCGCCGCGGCCTTGCCGACAAGCAGGCGGTCCCGCAGCAGGCGCGTGTTCGATCGGTCGTGATCCTCCGGCACCCAGCGTTCGTCCGTCAGCATCACGTCCACGCGGTGCCAGTCGAGTTCCACGTCGCAGAGATCGTCGAAGACCGGGCCCGGCGACGTGCCCCCAGGCACCGCCATAGTCACCCGCTCGGCGCGCGCAAGCGCGCCGCGCAATTCGCCGGCGATGCGGTCGGCCAGCGCAATCACGAGCATCTCGCGGTCCGGGTAGCTGTTGAACTCGTAGGACATCGCGATCTCCTCAGGCCTTGATGTCGCGCCAGCGGCGCCCGTCGCGATGCATCAGCATCAGCGCGTCCTCCGGCCCGGACGATCCCGGGTCGTAGGGCTTCGGCACATCGCCGCGCGCCTCCCAGCTGTCGATCAACGGATCGGTCCACGCCCATGCGGCCTCGACCTCGTCGCCGCGCATGAACAATGTCTGGTTGCCGCGGATTACGTCCATCACCAAACGTTCGTAGGCGTCCGGCACCTCGCCGCCGTCCGGACCGAGCGCGTCCGCGAAACTCATGTCCAGCGGGACATCGAGAAGCCGCATCCCGCCCGGTCCCGGCTCCTTGATCGTGACGTCGAGCGTCATGCCTTCGTTCGGCTGCAGCCGGATCGCCAGCACGTTGCGATGGCGCCCCGCCTCGGCGCCGAAAATCGAGTGTGGCGCGTCCTTGAACACAACCGCGATCTCCGAGGCGCGCGCCCGCAACATCTTGCCCGTGCGCAGGTAGAACGGCGTCCCGGCCCACCGCCAGTTCGAGATATGCGCCTTGAGCGCGACGAAGCTTTCGGTGCGCGACCGCTCGTTTTCCACGTGCGCCCGGTAGCCCGGCTGCTTCTCGTCCGCACCATACTGGCCCCGCACGATGTGGTGCGGCTCAACCGGATCGAGCGCGCGGATCACCTTGAGCTTCTCGTCGCGCACCGCGTCCGGTTCGAACTGCGCCGGTGGCTCCATCGCGATCAGGCACAGAAGCTGCATCAGGTGGTTCTGCACCATGTCCCGCATCGCGCCGGAATGGTCGTAGTAACCGCCGCGCCCGCCGACGCCAACCGTTTCGGCCACGGTGATCTGGATGTGATCGACGAACTGAGCGTTCCAGAGCGGCTCGAACAGGACGTTGCCGAAGCGCACGGCCATCAGGTTCTGGACCGTCTCCTTCCCGAGATAGTGGTCGATCCGGTAGATCTGCGTCTCGTCGAAGTACTGGGCGAGCTCGCGATTGAGCGCGCGGGCGCTCTCGAGATCGTTGCCGAAGGGTTTTTCCACCACGATCCGGCTCGTCTCCGTGGCGAGCCCGAACGTGCGCAGCCGCTCTGCGAGATCGCCGAAAAGCGACGGCCCGACAGAGAAGTAGAACGCGCGCACGCAATCGTCGCGCAGCTTGTCCTCCAGCTCCGACCAGCCGGCTTCGCCCTTGGCGTCGACGGACTGGTAGGCGACGCGCTCTAGAAACGCATCGAGATCGCCGGGATCGGGCGTGCCGTTGCCCCCGAACTCGACGATCGCCTCGCGCACCATCTCGCGGAACGCGGCGTCGTCCATGTCGGACCGGGCCGCCCCGATGACCTGAGCGTCGGCAGGCATCTGGCCCGCCCGGAACCGGCGGAAAAGGCCCGGCAGGATCTTGCGCCGCGCCAGATCGCCGGTGCCGCCGAAGATCACGAGGTCGAAGCTGTCGACCGGGATGACACGCGATACCATGAGAGCCTCCGGATCCTGTTCCGCACTGTGCTTTCGCGAGGGTCCAAAACCACCGGATCTGACCGGCGCTGTTATCGCTAACGGCACCCTCGCCGCGGCGAATACCGCGGCTCCGCGCGAAAGTCTAACATTCGTCGCCGTGCCGGCAATGGCGCGACCCGATTGCAACGCCGTCCGCGCCTGTCGCCTCGGCAGCGGCCCGCATGCACCGCAAACGGCGCTTGCCGTCGCGCCTGCCCCGTGCGAGGCCACTTGTCGACCCATCGGAGCCTTCCATGCCCCCGCGCAAGATCATCATCGACACCGATCCCGGTCAGGACGACGCGGTCGCTATCCTGCTCGCTCTCGCCTCCCCGGCCGAGATCGAGGTGCTCGGCATCACGGCGGTGGCCGGCAACGTCCCGCTCGAACTGACTGCGCGCAACGCCCGCATCGTCTGCGAACTCGCCGGGCGCCCGGACATCCCGGTCCATGCCGGCTGCGACCGGCCGCTCGCCCGGCCCCTCGTCACGGCCGAGCATGTTCACGGACGATCCGGGCTCGACGGTCCGGACCTGCCCGATCCGACGATGCCGCTGCAGGACACGCACGCCGTCGATTTCATCATCGACACGCTCCGCGCCGAACCCGAGGGCAGCGTCACCCTCTGCCCGCTCGGCCCGCTCACCAACGTGGCCACCGCGCTCGCCCGCGCGCCGGACATCGCCCCCCGCATCGCCGAAATCGTGCTGATGGGCGGCGCGTATTTCGAGGTGGGCAACATCACCCCCACGGCGGAGTTCAACATCTACGTCGATCCCGAGGCGGCAGCGCAGGTCTTCGCCGCCGGCGTGCCGATCACGGTCATGCCGCTCGACGTCACCCACAAGGCATTGGTCACCCGTCCGCGGAACGACGCCTTCCGGACGCTCGGCACGGCGGTCGGTCACGCCGTCGCCGAGATGACCGATTTCTTCGAGCGCTTCGACCGCGAGAAATACGGATCGCTGGGCGCCCCGCTCCACGATCCCTGCGTCACCGCCTACCTGGTCGCGCCCGACATCTTCACCGGGCGCCACATCAACGTCGAGATCGAGACGATGTCCGACCTGACGCTCGGCATGACCGTCGCGGACTGGTGGCGCGTGACCGAGCGCGCGCCGAACGCGACCTTCATGGGCGATCTCGACGCGGACCGGTTCTTCGCGCTTCTGACCGAACGGCTCGGCCGCCTGCCGCTGACGGAGAGCGTCGCATGAAATCCCTTCACCTCGCCGGCCCCGACGACGCGCCGAAGCTCCTGCCTCTTGTGGCCGCCTTCCACGACGAGCAGGGCTACGGCACCGACGCCGCGCACCAGGAGGCGGCGGTCGCCCCGCTGCTCGAGGGATCGCCGCACGGCGCGGTCTGGCTCGTCGGCCCCCGCAAGGCGCCGGTCGGCTACATCGTCATCACCTTCGGCTGGTCGGTCGAATTCGGCGGTCTCGATGCGATCGTCGACGAGATCTACATCCGGGCGGCCGTGCGCGGCCGCGGCATGGGCTCGGACGCGCTCGAGGGGATCGCAAAGGCGCTGCGCGACGCGGGCGTGCGCGCCCTGCACCTGGAGGCGAGCCGGGAGGATTCGCGGCTCGCCGCGTTCTACGAGCGGGCGCGCTTCCGCCCGCGCGCCGGCTACATGTTCATGTCGCGCGTGCTCGGCTGACGGGACCAAGTGCGGCGCTCCCGATCCGCGCGCCTCACGACATCGAGGCGACGACGATCACCATGATCACCGAATAGAGCATGATGCCGCCGCCGATCATCCAGATCGGATAGCTGCGCCCGATGCTCGCCTTGGCGAGTTCCCGCGCCTGGTAGATCAGGTCCGGCCACGTGTAGCTGACGAAGTCGCCCTGCGTGAACACGACCTGGATCCTGCCCTCGGCATCCACCACCGGCAGGCGGCGGAAGCGCTCGTTCGACATGATCCGCAGCCAGTCGACCACGTCGTCGGTCTCGCGCGCGACGCGCGGCTCGCGCGTCATCACCTCGCCGAGCGTCACCTCGCCTGCGCTGCGCCCGGGGCCGACAATCTTGCGCATCACGTCGCGCTCGGTGACCACGCCGATCACCTTCTCGCTCTCGTCGACCACGATGACCGAGCCGTAATTCTTCTCGTTCATCGCGGTGACGGCCTCGTGCACCGTCGCGCTTTCGCGAAAGGTCAGCGGGCGCGGCTTCGACTTGTACTCGGGGCGGTCCTTCAGCGCCATGCCGATGCGGTCCGTGGCTGTCATGCGGGGATCTCCTGCGTCGTGGGGCCTTCCCGTCATGTTAGCGCGATCCCGGCGGAGGCAATGGCGCCCCTGCGGGTGGCGGGGCGGCGCGGCGATGCCTATCTTCCGGCCATGACGCTCTCGATCCCGTTCGACAACAGCTACGCCGCCCTGCCCGACGCGCTCTATTCCCGGCTCGACCCGACGCCGGTCGCGCGCCCCGAACTCATGGCCTGGAACGCGCCCCTCGGCGACGCGCTCGGCATCGCGCGCGCCGACGACGCGACCCTGGCGCGCGTCTTCTCGGGCAGCGAGGTGCCGCGCGGCGCGGCGCCCCTGGCCCAGATCTACGCCGGCCACCAGTTCGGCCAGTTCAATCCGCAACTCGGCGACGGCCGCGCGCTTCTATTGGGCGAGGTGATCGACCGGACCGGCCGGCGCCGCGACATCCAGCTCAAGGGCTCCGGCCCGACGCCCTACTCGCGCATGGGTGACGGCCGCGCGTGGCTCGGGCCCGTCCTGCGCGAATACCTGGTGTCCGAAGCAATGCACGCCATGGGCGTGCCCACGACGCGCGCTCTGGCCGCGGTCCGCACCGGCGAGACCGTGCTGCGCGAGGCGCCGCTGCCCGGCGCGGTCCTGACACGCGTCGCATCGAGCCATATCCGCGTCGGGACCTTCCAGATCTTCGCCGCCCGCCGTGACGCCACCGCCCTCGAGGCGCTCTACGCCCACACCGTGGAGCGCCACTATCCCGACGCCACGGATCCCGGCGACCTGCTCGACCGCGTCATCGCACGGCAGGCCGCACTCGTCGCGCAATGGATGAGCGTCGGCTTCATCCACGGCGTGATGAACACCGACAACACCACGCTCTCGGGCGAGACGATCGATTACGGGCCCTGTGCCTTCCTCGACGCCTACCACCCCGACACGGTGTTCTCCTCGATCGACCGCTTCGGACGCTACGGCTACGCCAACCAGGCCGACGTGATCGTGTGGAACATGGCGCAACTCGCCACGGCCCTGCTGCCGCTGATGCCCGATCCCGAGGCCGCGGTGGAGCCCTTCACCCGCCAGGTCCACGCGATGCCCGACCGCATCCGCGCCGAATGGGAGCGGCGCTTCGCCGCCAAGATCGGCATCGCCGAGCCGCTAGCGGGCGACGCCGCGCTGGTGACCGACCTGCTGACGCGCATGCAGGCGAACCAGGCCGACTTCACCACCACCTTCCGCGGCCTGCTGACCGGAACCGCGCGCGACGCCTTCACCGACCGGTCGGCCTTCGACGACTGGGCGACAGGGTGGCGCGCCCGCCTCGCCGACGAGGACGCGCCCGAGGACCTGATGGCGCGGTCTAACCCCGCGTTCATCCCGCGCAACCATCGCATCGAGGAGGCGATCACGGCCGCCGTCGCCGGCGACGACGCGCCGTTCCACCGCCTGCGCGAAGTGCTCGCGCGCCCGTATGAGGATCAGCCCGAGGCCGCCGATCTCGCCCGCACGCCGCTCCCGGAGGAGCGCGTGGCCGCCACCTTCTGCGGCACGTGAGCGTCCTGCCCCACCCGGGGCCGCGCGTCGTGCCACCGGTGCGCGCCCGCCCCGCCCTTCATCTTGCCGCAAACCCCGGGGAGCGCGAGGGGCTGGCCCCTCGCTCCGGCCGCGCCGCGACCGCGCCGCCGGGACAATCGACCGCACCGACCCGCACCAGCCCGAGCGCGCGCCCATGACCCCGATCTTCGCCTACGACATCGACGCCGACGGCGGTCCCACGCGTGTCGACGACCTCTCGGCGCCGGTCTCCGGCGCCTATCGCTGGATCCACGCCGATTTCACCCATGCCGGCACCGGGGAGTGGCTCTTCGCCCACCTGCCGGAGCGCGCGGCCGAGATCCTGTCGCAACCCGAGACGCGGCCCCGGGCGCTGGCGCATGCCGGCGGGCTGATCGTGATCCTGCGCGGGCTCAATCTCGATCCCGCCGCCGACGATCCCGAGGACATGGTCGCGCTGCGGCTCTGGGTGGCGCCGGGACTGGTGGTCAGCGTGCGCCGGCGCCTGGTGCGCGCGGCGCAGGATCTCGGCGATGCGGCGGCGGCGGGCCGCGCGCCGGCGAGCCCGCAGATGCTGCTGGTCGCGCTCGCCACGCATTTCACCGACCGCATCGAGCGCCACGGCGTCGCGCTTGAAGACCGCGTGGACGATCTCGAGGACACGCTCTTCGCGGACGACCGGCACCCCGACCGCAAGGCGCTGCCGGAATCCCGCACCGCGTCGATTCGCCTGCACCGCTTCCTCTCGCCGCAGGCGGCGGCGCTCGGCGCGTTGACCGATCCCCGCCTTCCGGTGATCGACGACGAGGCGCGCGAGGATCTGTCCGAACTGGCCGATCGCGCCCAGCGCGCCGTCGAGGAGGTGAGCGCGGTCCGCGACCGGCTCGGCGCGCTGACCGAGCACGTGGACATGCGCCAGACCGCGCGGCTGTCGCGCAACTCCTACGCGCTTTCGATCGTCGCCGCGATCTTTCTGCCGATGAGCTTCCTGACCGGGCTTTTCGGGGTGAACGTGGCCGGCATGCCGGGCACCGGTACGCCCGCGGCGTTCGCGCTCCTGACGCTGGCGAGCCTCGGGCTCGGGGCGCTGGTCTACCTCGTCTTGCGCGCGATGCGGCTGTTCTGAGGCTCGCGCGTCCGCGCACGATGTGCAAGTCTGGCGCCGGGCCAGACCTCAACCGCGGTCCGGGACCGGACCCGATCACCCAGGAGGACGACACCAATGGGCATGATGAAGACCCTCGCCAAGGTCGCGATCGGATACGCCGCGGCGCGCGGCGTCGACCGGATGAGCCGCGGTCAGGGGCTCGCCGGGCTGTTCGGCGGCGGCGCGCAGGTCAAGGGTGACCACCCGATGACCAAGGCCGGCAGCCAGATGAGCGCGGCGATGCAGGGCGGCGCCACCCAGGCGACGCAACCGATGCAGGCGATGCTCGACAAGATGCGCGCCTCGGGCTTCGATCTCTCGGCGATGATGGGGGGCGGCGCGGCGGCGGCCGGCGCGGGCCAGCCCAGGCCCGGCAGCGGGCTGCTCTCCTCGATGCCCGCGGGCGGAACCGGCGTTTCGGGCATGCTCGCGGCCGCCGGCGGCGCCGCGGCGATGGGCGGCCAGGGCGTCGGCGCGCTTCTCGACCAATTCAACACCGAGACGACCGCGCCCGAGCTTGAAAAGAGCGCCGGTCTCATGCTCCGCGCGATGATTCAGGCGGCCAAGGCCGACGGCGAGATCGACGCAGACGAGAAAGCCAAGATTCTCGAACTGGTCGGCGACGATGCGACACCCGAGGACATCGCGTTCGTGAAGGCCGAACTGGCCGCGCCGATCGACGTGGAGGGCCTCGCCGCCGAGGTGCCGCCGGCACAGCGCATGCCGATCTATTCCGCCTCGCTGATGACGATCCGCGTCGATACCGATGCCGAAGCCCAGTATCTCGACCGGCTCGCGAAGGCGCTCGACCTCGACGAGCCGACGGTCAACGCGCTCCACGTCCAGCAGGGCCTGCAGCCGCTCTATGCCTGACGCGACCCGGCGGCGGTCCGGCGCCCTTGTGGCCCGGCCCGCCGCCCCCGGCGCCGCGCGGTCGCCGACCGCCTCCCGGAGACCGCCCAGCCAATGTCCGACGCCATGACCGACACGATCGCCAAACGCTGCGCCGAACGCGGGCTGCGCATGACCGGGCAGCGCCGGGTCGTCGCCCGCGTGCTCGACGAGGCGGTCGACCATCCCGATGTCGAGGAGCTTCACGCTCGTGCCGCGCGTCATGATCCCGGCATCTCGCTCGCCACGGTCTATCGCACGGTCAAGCTGTTCGAGGAGGCCGGCATCCTCGAACGGGTCGATTTCGGCGATGGCCGTGCGCGCTACGAGGATGCGGAACGCGACCATCACGACCACCTGATCGACGTGACCACCGGCCGCGTGATCGAGTTCTGCGACCCCGAGATCGAGGCGCTGCAGGAACGTATCGCCGAGCGGCTGGGCTACCGGCTCGAGGGTCATCGGATGGAGCTCTACGGCACGCCGCTCAAGAAGCGCGGCTGACCGGCGGGCCCACGTCCAAGGCGTCGAGGACACTGGCCTTTCCCCGTGGCGAAGCGTAATCGGCGCGCATGGACAACGTGCGCGGCATCACTCTCATGGTCCTCGCGATGGCCGGCTTCGCCATCGAGGACGCCTTCATCAAGGCCGCGGCGGACACCCTGCCGATCGGGCAGATCCTGCTGACCATCGGGATCGTCGGCGGCGGCGCCTTCGCCCTCTTCGTCCGCGCGCGCGGCACGCGGCTTCTCACCCGAACGCTCCTGCATCCGGCCGTGATCGCCCGCAACGTGGCCGAGATCATCGGCACCATCGGCTTTGTCACCGCCATCACCAAGATCCCGCTCGCCACCGCGTCGGCGATCGCGCAGTCGATGCCACTCGTGATCACCGCCGGCGCCGCGCTGCTGTTCGCCGAGCCGGTGGGCTGGCGGCGCTGGTGCGCGATTCTCGTCGGTCTTGCCGGGGTGCTCGTCATCATCCGCCCCGGCACGGCCGGCTTCGATCCCGATGCGCTCTGGGCGGTGCTGGCCGTATTCGGGCTCGCCGCACGCGATCTCGCCGCGCGCGCCGTGCCGGCCACGGTCGGGCACATGCCGCTTGCCGCCTACGGGGCGCTGATGCTGATCCCGACGGGCCTGATCCTGATCGCCGCGGGCGACTCGCCGGTTCCGTTCGGCCTGCGCGAGGCCGGACTGCTCCTCGGTGCGTCGGTGGTCGGTGTCGGCGCCTATTACGCGATCACGTCCGCGTCGCGGACCGGCGCCGTCGCGGTTGTCACGCCGTTCCGCTACAGCCGGATCCTGTTCGCGCTGTTTCTCGGCGCGGCGCTCTTCGGCGAGTGGCCGGACACCGTGACGCTGATCGGCGCGGCCATCATCGTCGCATCGGGGCTCTACACCCTCCTGCGCGAGCGTCGGCTGGCCCGGGCCGCGCGGGCGGCCGCGGCCGTCGGCTAGCCGCGCGTTGTCCTGACGCTGCCCCTGCGCTAAGCGGGAGGGAACGCGACAAGCTCCCGAGGGACCCCATGAGCATGATCATCGACATCTTCGCCCGCGAGATCCTCGATTCCCGCGGCAATCCGACCGTCGAGGTCGACGTGACGCTGGAAGACGGCTCGATGGGCCGCGCCGCGGTCCCGTCGGGCGCCTCCACCGGCGCCTACGAGGCGGTGGAACGCCGGGACGGCGACACGGACCGCTACAAGGGCAAGGGCGTGCAGGAGGCCGTGGCGGCCGTGAACGGCGAGATTGCCGAGGAGATCGTCGGCCTCGACGCGACCGACCAGGTCGCCATCGACACCGCGATGATCGAGCTCGACGGCACCGACAACAAGGGTCGGCTCGGCGCCAACGCCATTCTCGGCGTGTCGCTGGCCACCGCCAAGGCGGCGGCGGAGTTCTGCACCCAGCCGCTCTTCCGCTATGTCGGCGGCACCTCGGCGCGCGTCCTGCCGGTGCCGATGATGAACATCATCAACGGCGGCGAACACGCCGACAACCCGATCGACATCCAGGAATTCATGATCATGCCGGTGGCCGCGACCTCGATCCGAGAGGCTGTGCGCATGGGCTCCGAGGTGTTCCACACCCTCAAGAAGGAGCTGTCGGCGGCCGGCATGTCCACCGGCCTCGGCGACGAAGGCGGTTTCGCGCCCGAGCTCAAGGGCACGCGCGATGCGCTCGACTTCATCCTGAAGTCCATCGAGAAGGCCGGATATGCGCCGGGCAAGGACATCTACCTCGCGCTCGACGCCGCCTCGACCGAGTATTTCGAGAACGGCAAGTACGAGATGAAGGGCGAGGGCCTGTCGCTCACCCCCGAGGAAAACGTCGACTACCTCGCCAAGCTTTGCGACGACTACCCCATCATCTCGATCGAGGACGGCTGCGGCGAGGACGACTGGGAGGGCTGGAAGCTCCTGACCGACCGGCTCGGGGACCGGGTGCAGCTCGTGGGCGACGATCTCTTCGTGACCAACCCGACGCGCCTTGCCATGGGCATCGAAAAGGGCTGCGCGAACTCGATGCTGGTGAAGGTCAACCAGATCGGCACGCTGACCGAGACGCTGAAGGCTGTGGACATGGCCCACCGCGCGCGCATGACCAACGTCATGTCCCACCGCTCGGGCGAGACCGAGGACGCCACCATCGCCGACCTCGCCGTGGCCACCAATTGCGGACAGATCAAGACCGGCTCGCTCGCCCGCTCCGACCGGCTGGCGAAATACAACCAGCTCATCCGCATCGAGGAAGTGCTGGGCGAAAGCGCCGAATACGCCGGACGCGCGATCCTGCGCGGCTGACCGCGCGGCGCGATCGAGCAACGGCAGGGGCGGCGCGCGGTGCGGCGCGGCGTCCCTTTCGCCGCGCGTCTGCCTCGACTATCTTTGGGTAACAGTCGAAGGAACGGGCCCGATGGCGCTCAGCACGCTCAAGAAGAAACGCCGAATTCAGGTGATCGCGCTCGCAGCCGTCGCGCTCGTAATCTCGACCGCACTCATCGGCTACGCGATGCGCGACGGCATCAACTTCTTCCGCTCACCGAGCCAGGTCGCGGAAGAACCACCCTCCCCCGACGAAGTCTTCCGCATCGGCGGGCTCGTGGAAGAAGGCTCGCTGATCCGGGGATCGGGCGAGACGATCGCCTTCCGCGTCACCGATGGCGGCGCCTCCGTCGACGTCGTCTACACTGGCGTGCTGCCCGATCTCTTCGAAGAGAACCAGGGCATGGTGGGCACCGGCCGCTTCATCGACGGCCGCTTCGAGGCGACCGAGATTCTTGCCAAGCATGACGAGACCTACATGCCGAAAGAGGTCGTCGACGCGCTCAAGGAGCAGGGCGTCTACCAGGAGTCGGCGCCGGGAAGCTGACCCTACGCGGGATTGCCCGTCACTCGATCCGGGCGGCAGCGACGGCCTCCGGCGCCAATGCACCGCACAGCGAGACCTCGCGCACCGCGTCGCGGCCCCGCCCCGCGCCGTGCCGCTGCCGGTTCACGCGAAACGCGTCCAGCCCCGAAACGACCGGCACGAACAGCCACGCGCCGCGCCGCGCGTGCGCGCCGCCCTGCCGGAAGTTGCCGGAGTTGATCGGGCTCAGCGCGAAGCGGTCCGGCGCCGCGGCCAGAAGCCGCGCCGTGTCGAACCAGAGAACCAAGGCATCGAGATCGCGCGCGAGGCTGCGCCCGAAGGCCCGCATCGCGCGTTCCGGCCAGAAGAACACGCGGGCGTCCAGCAGCTCGGCCCAGCTGGCGGCGTCGTGCCCGTCGACGATCCTGTCGGCCGCCGCGCGGCCATGCAGGATCGGCAGTTGATGGTTCAGGGTCGCCGCGTGCGCGGGGCCACGGAGCGCGCGACGCTCCGAACGCAGGATGATATCGCGCGGATCGACGCCGCAGGCCCGGGCCAGCGTCGCCGCGGGCAGCAGCCCGTGGCGCACGATGCCCGGCACGTTGGCCTGCGCGGTCACGTGCGCGAGCCGCGGCCCCAAATGACGCAGAAGCGCCGGCTCGATCACGCCGTCAGGGATAGCACGGCGCCAGCATCAGGCCGGCGGTCTCGTCCTCGCCCAGCATCAGGTTGGCGTTCTGCACCGCCTGCCCCGACGAGCCTTTCGTCAGGTTGTCGAGCGCGGCGGTGACGATGGCGCGATTGCCGACACGATCGCCACTCACGCCGATATGACAGAAGTTCGAACCGCGCACGTGATGCGTGGAGGGCGACTCGCCCATCGGCAGCACGGTCAGGAACGGCTCCTCGGCATAGGCCTCGGACAGCGTGTGGTGCACCGCCTCGGGATCGCCGGACACGTAGACGGTGGCGAGGATCCCGCGGTTCATCGGCATGAGATGCGGCGTGAACTGCACCCGCACGTCGCGGCCCGCGAGCTTCGAGAATTCCTGGTCGAACTCGCCCAGGTGCCGGTGCGTGCCGCCCAGCGCGTAGGCATGCGTGCCCTCCGAAAGCTCGGCGTGCAGCAGGTTCTCCTTGAGCGCGCGTCCGGCACCGGAGACGCCGCACTTGAGGTCGAGCACGATATCGTCGAGCCCGATCACGCCGCCGGCGATCAGCGGACGCAGCGCGAATTGCCCGGTGGCAGCGTTGCAGCCCGTCCCGGCGACGAGCCGCGCCGCGGCGATCTCGGCCCGGTAGAACTCCGTCAGTCCGTAGACGGCCTCGTCCTGCAGATCGGGCGCCGCGTGGTCGTTGCCATACCAGCGGGCATAGGCCGCGGGATCTTCCAGCCGGAAGTCGGCGGAGAGATCGACGATCCGCAGGTGCTGCGGCAGGCGCGCGATCACCTGCTGGCTGGTCTTGTGCGGCAGCGCGCAGAAGCACAGGTCGATGTCGTCGAAAGCGATGTCCTCCCACGTCACGAGATCGGGCAGATCGAGGTGACGCAGGTGCGGGAAGACCGACGCCATCGCCTGCCCCGCCTTCGAATTGGCCGCCAGCGCGGCGACCTCGAACCCCGGATGCGTGGCGATCAGGCGGATCAGTTCCGCGCCGGTGTAGCCCGACGCGCCGATGATGGCGATGCGGTGTGTCATGTCGCGGGTCTCCTTGACGCGTGCGTGGCGCAGATCGGCCCCCTGCGCAAGACCCCGGCCGCCGGAGCGAGGGGCCGGCCCCTCGCGCTCCCCGGAGTATTTCGGCCAAGAAGAAGGGGCGGGTGAAAGACGGGGGCGCGGCGGTCAGGCGGGCTCGAACCGGATCTCGCGGCGCAGGAACCGCGTGGCCTGGCTCGAGACCTTGCGCGGATCGCCCGTGGTGAGAAAGCGCGCCGCGCCTCCGCCGGCGCGGCCGGGGTGCCGCGAGAGGTAGTCGGCGAGACTTTCGGCGACGATCTGGGCCTGGCTGAAGACCGTGACATCGGGACCGAGCGCGTCCTGGAAGACCTCCTCGAGCAGCGGGTAATGGGTGCAGCCCAGCATCGCCGCCTGCGGATGCGGCATCTTGCGGGTGAGCGCGTCCACGTGGCTGCGCACCAGCGCCTCGGCGAGGATCATGTCGCCCTCCTCGATCGCGTCGACAAGGCCGCCGCAGGCCTGCGCCTCGACGTCGACGCCGACGGCGCGGAAGCTCAGTTCGCGCTGAAAGGCGCGCGAGCGTACCGTCGCGGGGGTCGCGAAAAGCGCGACGCAGTTGACCGCGACCTCGCGCGGCGGGGAATTGTCGCCCCAGCGACGCTCGGTCAGCGCCTCGATCAGCGGCACGAAGACACCGAGCACGCGCTTGTCGGCGGGGATCCACGTTTCCTGCATCCGGCGCAGGGCCGCGGCGCTGGCGGTGTTGCAGGCCAGGATCACGAGATTGCAGCCCTCCTGCCAGAGGCGCGACACGCCGGCCGTGGTCAGCGCGTAGATGTCATCGGCCTCGCGCACGCCATAGGGCGCGTGCGCGTTGTCGCCGAGATAGACGAAGGGGACGTCCGGCAGACGCCGAGTCACCGCGTCGAGGACCGTGAGTCCGCCCAGCCCCGAATCGAAGATGCCTACCGCCATTGTTCCCGTCTCCCGCGCGCCGGACCGACGCGGCGCCTAGTCCTTGATGGTCGCCGCGCGCTTCTTGACCTCGAACTCGAACCCGGTGTCGAGCGATGCGAGCGGCGTTGGCGACAAGCCGTAGGTCGAGACGCGGAGAAACTCCATCAATTCCCGCGCGTCGCGGGCGCGCGGGCCGATCTCCTCGGGCGGGATCGGCCGGCCGATGACGAGGCGCACCGGTTTGTCCACCCGGCGGCCGAACTCGCGGATGAGCAAGCCCATGCGGAGCGTGTAATGCAGATGGCTGGCGAGCTGGAACAGGCGCGAATTGTGGCCGTCGAAGTAGATCGGCACCACCGTCGCGCCGGATTTCGCGATCATGCGCGCGGTGAAGCTGCGCCAGCCGGGATCCATCGGGCGGCGGAAGGGCCGGGCCGCGGTCGAGACAGTGCCGCCGGGAAAGATGCCGATCGCGCCCCCCGCCCCGAGATAGCGCAGCGCCTCCTTGCGGGTCTCGAGATTCTGCTCGATCGCCTCGCGGGTCTCGTCGAAGTTGATCGGCAGGATGACCTTGTCGAGATCCTCGGCCTTGCGGAAGACGCGATGCGCGAGGATGCGGAAATCGCCGCGCGTCACCGACAGCAGGTGCCCCAGAATCAGCCCGTCGAGGATGCCGTAGGGATGGTTGGCGACGACGACGAGTGGCCCCTCTGCCGGGATGTCGGTCAGCGCACCGGCGACCACGTCGAGCCGCAGACCGTAGCGTTCGACCATGACCTCCCAGAAATCGCGGCCCTGCGCGACCTCGCGCTCGTAGCCGCGCGCGCGGCGGATGAGCCCCATGCGTCCGGTGGCGTTCTCCATCAGCCGAATGATGGCGCGGCCGCCCCGCGTCTGGGCGGAGTAGGAATACGAGATGTCCCGGGCGACCTGACGGGTGTCGGTCATCGGGGCGGGCCTCCCTCTGGCGCGTCGCGGTTCCGCCTGAATGCAACAGGGGTGTGACGGTTGAGTAAACACGGCCGCGCGCTGCGCGCAGCTGGAGATCCGTCCATACAGAGGATCGGCCGGAGCGGTCCAGTCGCCCCCGCGGGCCTCGTGACGATGTGATCGATGCGCCACGGCCGCGGCGCACAGGGTGCGCCGCGGTCCGGGATCACTCGGCCGCGCGGGCCAGCTCGCCGCCGCCGGTGCGCAGGCTGGCGAGGATCTCCTCGCGGCGCTTCTCGGCCGTCGCGGCGTTCGCGGCCTTTACCGGGCCGAAGCCGCGGATCGAAAGCGGCAGTTCGGCCAAGGCCACGAGCGCCTCGCGCGTGCCGGGTCCGTCCTGCGGCAGCCAAGCGTCCATGTCGGCCTCGTACTGCCTGATGAGCGCCCGCTCCATCCGGCGCTCCTCACTCCGCCCGAATGGATCGAGGGGCGTGCCCCGGAGCCATTTCAGCCGCGCGAGAAGACCGAAGCCGCGCAGGATCCCCTCGCCGAAGCGGCGTTTCTTCGGGCGTCCGTCGGGATCCGTGCCCGACAGGACCGGCGGCGCGAGGTGGAATGTCATCCGCGGGCTGCCGTCGAAGGTTTCCGCGACCTTGCGCCGGGTCTCCAGATGCAGCCGCGCGACCTCGTATTCGTCCTTGTAGGTCAGGAGCTTGTGGTAGCCCAGCGCCACCGCTTCGCGCAGCCGCTCGTCTTCGATGCGCTCGAGCCGGGCGCGGTAGCGCCGGGCCAGCCGGCGCCCCTGGTACTGGGTGAGATGAGCCGCGCGCGCCTCGATCCGCTCTGCGAGCGTCTTCGGCTTATCGACCACGTTCGGCGTCATGAGGCGCGCGGCCTCGTCGGGATGCAGCACCGCCCAGCGACCGATGGCGAAGGCCCGCGCGTTGCGCTCGACCGCCGCGCCGTTCAGCGCGATCGCCTGCATCAGCGCGTCGTGCGGCAGCGGCACGAGGCCGCGCTGCCATGCCGCGCCCAGCAGCATGATGTTGGAGAAGATCGAATCGCCCATCGTCACGCGCGCCAGTGCCGAGGCATCGAAGAGGTCGAGACGATCGCGCATCCGACGCTCCAGCGCCAGCCGCAGCCGGTCGCCCGGCAGGGCGAACTCGGGGTCGCGGGTGAAGGCGCCGGTCGGCGTTTCGTGGCTGTTGACCACCGCGCCGGTGCGCCCGGTGGCGCAGAGACCCAGCGTCTTCGCACCGGCGCTGACCACGAGGTCGCCGCCGATCAGCGCATCGGCCTCGCCGGTGGCGACACGCACCGCGCTGATGTCGTCCGGCGCCTGCGCCAGCCGCAGATGGATATGCACGGCGCCGCCCTTCTGCGCGAGGCCGGCCATCTCCATCATGCCAGCGCCCATGCCGGCGATCTGTGCCGCCTGCGCCATCACCGCACCCACGGTGACCACGCCGGTGCCACCAACGCCGGTGACGATCACGTTCCAGGTCTTGTCGATGGCCGGGATCTCGGGGGCCGGCAGGTCCGGCAGGTCCAAGTCCGTCGTCGCGCCCGACTTGGGCTGCGCCCCCTCGAGGGTCACGAACGAGGGGCAGAACCCGTTGAGGCAGGAAAAATCCTTGTTGCAGGCGGACTGGTCGATCTCGCGCTTGCGGCCGAACTCGGTCTCCTTCGGCGCGATCGCGACGCAGTTCGACTGCACGCCGCAATCCCCGCAGCCCTCGCAGACATCGCTGTTGATGAAGACCCGCGTATCCGGATCGGGAAACGCACCGCGCTTGCGCCGCCGGCGCTTCTCGGCCGCGCAGGTCTGGACGTAGATGATCGCGGTCACGCCCGAGACCTCGCGCAGCGTCTTCTGGACGGCGTCCATCTCGGCGCGGGGGTGCCAGCCGACGGATTTCGGGAAGTCCGCGCGCTCGGGCTCCTCCTTCTCGTCGTACACGACCTCGATGCGGGCCACGCCCATCGCCTCGAGCTCGCGCGCGATCTGGTCGGGTGTCAGCCCGCCCTCGTTCTTTTGCCCGCCGGTCATGGCGACGGCGTCGTTGTAGAGGATCTTGTACGTGATGTTCGTGCCGGCCGCGAGAGCCGCGCGGATCGCCTGCACGCCCGAATGGTTGTATGTTCCGTCGCCGAGGTTCTGGAACACGTGCGGCGTGGTGGAGAACGGCGCCTCGCCGATCCAGTTCGCGCCCTCGCCGCCCATGTGCGTGAAGCCGGTGGTGTTCCGGTCCATCCACTGCACCATGTAGTGGCAGCCGATCCCGGCATAGGCGCGCGAGCCTTCTGGCACCTTGGTGGAGGTGTTGTGCGGGCAGCCCGCGCAGTAATAGGGCAGCCGCGCGGCGATCTCTTCCGCGTTGTCGGAGCGGCGCGCCTCGGCCAGAGTGGTGAGGCCGGCCTTGATCGCGTCGGTGCCGCGACCCTCCTCGATCAGGATGTCGCCGAGCTTCTCGGCGATCCAGACCGGATCGAGCGCGCCGCGCGTCGGAAACAGTTCCTCGCGGTGCATGCCGCCCGCGCCGCCCTTGTACCAGCCGTAGACGCGGCGGCCGCGGCGGTCGTCGAACAGCGCCTCCTTGACCTGGACCTCGATCAACTTGCGTTTTTCCTCGACGATGACGATCAGGTCGAGCCCTTCGGCCCAGTCGTGAAACCCCTGCATGTCGAGCGGGAAGGTCTGTCCAACCTTGTAGGTGGTCAGGCCGAGCCGAACCGCCTCATCCTCGTCGATCCCGAGAAGCGACAGCGCGTGCGTCAGGTCGAGCCAGTTCTTGCCCGCGGCAACGAAGCCGATCTGCGCGCCCGGCCGGCCCCACACCCGACGATCCATGCCGTTGGCGTGGCTGAATGCCTCGGCCGCGTAGCGCTTGTAGTCGATCATGCGCGCTTCCTGCGCGTGCGGCGTGTCTCCGAGCCGGATGTTGAGCCCGCCGTCGGGCATGTCGAAGTGCGACGGATCCCCGAGGTGCATGCGGTCGGGGCGGCCATCGACCACGGCGGTCGCCTCGACGGTGTCCTTCATCGTCTTCAGCCCGACCCAGAGCCCCGAGTAGCGCGACAGCGCATAGCCGTAGATACCGTAGTCGAGAATCTCCTGCACACCGGCCGGGCTGACGATCGGCATGTACGCATCGACCAGCGCCCATTCGGACTGGTGCAGCACGGTCGACGACTCGCCGGTATGATCGTCGCCCATCGCCATCAGCACGCCGCCGTGGCGCGAGGTTCCCGCCATGTTGGCGTGCCGGATGACGTCGCCCGAGCGATCGACGCCCGGCCCCTTGCCGTACCAGAGCCCGAACACGCCATCGTGGCGCCCCTCGCCGCGCAATTCGGCCTGCTGCGAGCCCCAGAGCTGTGTCGCCGCCAGATCCTCGTTCAATCCGCCGTGGAACAGGACGTTCGCGGCCTCGAGCCATTTTGCCGCACGCGCCATCTGAAGGTCGACCGCCCCGAGCGGAGAGCCGCGGTAGCCGGTCACGTATCCGGCTGTGTCGAGCCCGGCCGCGGCGTCTCGCGCGCGCTGCATGAGCATCAGCCGCACCAGCGCCTGCGTGCCGTTCAGCAGGACATGGTCCTTGCCGATATCGAACCGATCGTTCAGGGAAATCGTCTGCGTGGTCATCTCGCGCCTCCCGTCGCTCAATGATCGTGCTATGCCCCGAATCTAGGTCAAAATAGCTGACCCTGACAGGAATTTTTGCTGGTCTCGCTGCGCTGCGGCATAGATCTTTTCCAAAGTGTTCATAATTTCGGGTAGTGCTGCTCGGAATGATCGAAAGTTGATCCGATGGATTGGGACAAGCTCAGAATCTTTCATGCTGTGGCCGATGCCGGCTCGCTCACCCATGCCGGCGATGCACTCCACCTGTCGCAATCGGCGGTCTCCCGCCAGATCCGCGCCCTCGAGGAGAGCCTGAACACCACCCTGTTCCACCGCCATGCCCGCGGACTGATTCTCACCGAACAGGGTGAGCTGCTGTTCGATGCGACCTCGGCGATGGTGAAACGCATCGACGCGGCCACCGCGCGCATCCACGACAGCGAGGAGGAGGTCTTCGGCGAGTTGCGCGTGACGACCACGACCGGGTTCGGTTCGCTCTGGCTGGCCCCCCGCCTGCAGAAGCTCTACGACAAGCATCCCGAGCTCAACATCGACCTGATGCTGGAGGAGCGCGTCCTCGATCTGCCAATGCGCGAAGCCGACGTGGCGATCCGTATGAAGGAGCCGAGCCAGGCCGATCTCATCCGCAAGCGCCTGATGTCGGTGCGCATGCGCCTCTACGCGGCGCCGGGCTACCTCGACCGGTTCGGAACGCCGCACACCCTCGATGAACTGGCCACGCACCGGCTGATCTGCCAGAACCCGCGCTCGGCACAGGTCACCGCGGGCCTGCAGCTGGTGCAGACGCTGCTCACCCACGACATCCACGGCACGCTGACGGTCAACAACTACTTCGGCGTGTTGCAGGCGGTGATCTCGAATCTCGGGATCGGCGTACTACCCGACTACATCATCGAGGATTTCCCGTCGGTCGTGCGGGTCCTGCCCGAGATCGAGAGCAACGAGGTCCCGGTCTTCCTCGCCTACCCGGAAGAGTTGCGCCAGTCCAAGCGCATCGCCGCGTTCCGCGACTTCGTCCAGGAAGAGATCGTGGCCCACCGCACCAGCCGAAAGCTCATGGGCGCGGAGTGATCCGGGTGTGACTTGCACGATACGCATATCGGCAATGTCACCACGCCGCGGCGCTTTGACTTGCTCGACTCGGAAGCGATGCCTAATTGTGCTCTTGAACGATGGGGCGCTCATCGGCGCGTCATCTTCATACCTCCCTGTTGGACTACGGCCGAGCTTTGTGCTCGGCCTTTTTTTTGGCGCCGCTGGCGCCGCGTCCCGGGCCACGCCATGAGGCGGGTGCGCCGGCTCCTCGCACTCTGTCTCGCGGTGCCGGCGCTTGTCGCCTGTGCGTTGCATATAGCCCATTCCGGCGATCCCGGTCTGCCGCCCGCGCAAGATGGCGCGATCCGCGTCGCCACCCACAACGTCCACTACATCTGGGGGCGCCGGGCCACCGGACGGTGGTCGGTCGGCGACTGGGAGGCGCGCGCGCCCGCACTCGACGCCGCGCTGAAGGCGACCGGCGCGGATCTCGTCGCCTTTCAGGAGATGGAAACCTTCGAGGGCGGCAACAGCGATGCGCGCAACCTCGCGCGCAGCCACCTGCTGGACGCCAATCCCGGCTACGCCGCCGCTGCCATCGGCCCGTGGCGGCGCTTTCCCTCGACCCAGCCGATCTTCTACCGCCCCGACCGTCTCGAGCTGCGCGACCAGGGCTGGTTCTTCTTCTCCGACATGCCCGACACGATCTACTCGCGCACCTTCGACGGCTCCTACCCGGCCTTCGCCTCGTGGGCCGAGTTCGTCGATCCCGCCGGCCGCGCCTTTCGCGTCGTCAACGTGCATTTCGACGCCGGCAGCGGAGAGAACCGCCTGAAATCCGCGAGACTGGTGGCCCGACGCATCGCTCCCTGGATCGACGACGGACAGCCCGTGCTGCTGATGGGCGACCTGAACGCGCGCGCCGGGGCGCCGACGCTCGACATCCTTGCCGAGGCCGGGCTCGACTTCGCCCCGATCGACGGCGCCACCTTTCACTTCGATCTCGGGATCAATCTCTTCGGCGCGATCGACCATATCGCCGCCAGCGACCGCTTCGAAAGGGTCACCGATCCCGTCGTCCTGCGCCGCCGCTTCGCCGGCGACTGGCCCTCCGACCACTATCCCGTGGTCGCCGACTACCGCCTGCGCGCCACCCCCTGACGCACCAGGCCCGCCCGGTGTCCGGCCGCATCGCGCAGCGGGACCGACCGGCGCGACGCCCAGAGCCCCGTCGCCGCCCTCGGCGCGCCACGCCTCCAGGCCCCGCGCATCCCGACCCCACAGCTTCTTCTTGGCCGAAATACTCCGGGGAGCGCGAGGGGCTGGCCCCTCGCTCCGGGCCATCCCGCCGCGCGCCGTCGCGCCGTATCAGCGCGCCGGCGGCAACGAATAGGTCAGCGAGGCGCGCGCGACGGGCGCGTCCATGCCTTCGGAAAACAACAGCGCGTCGCAGACCGACAGCGCCCGCCCGAGCTTCAGCACGCGGCACTCGCAGAGCACGTCGGCCCCGGCGATCGGCTTGCGCATGAAGTCGATCGAACAATTCGTCGTCACCGCGAGCGCCTCGCGCCCGATCCGCGCCATCGTCGCCACGTAGGCCGACACGTCGGCGAGCCCGAACATCGCAGGGCCTGACACCGTGCCACCCGGGCGCAGGTGGCGCTCGTCCGCGAACAGCCGCATGACAAGCAGGTCGGCGTCGAGCCGGTCGAGCCCGAACATGCCCTTCACCTGCGGAAAGACCTCCTCCAGAAACGGCATCATCTCCGCCGCGCCGATCTTGATCTCCATGCCGCTTGCCTCCCTTTGCGCGCCCGCTACGCTGCCGCGAGAGACGAGGGAGGACAAGATGAGCCTGGTGTTACGCCACGATACGGGCGCGGTACGGAGCCTGACGCTGAATGACCCCGACCGCCTGAACGCGCTCTCCGACGACATGCTGGCCGCGCTTCTGGCCGAATGCGACGCGCTGGAGACCGCCAGGGAGATCCGCGTCGTCACGCTCGGCGGCGCGGGGCGGGCGTTCTGTGCCGGGCACGATCTGCGCGAGATGCAGGCGGCGCGACAGGCGCCCGATGACGGCCGCGCCGCCTTTGCCGACCTTTTCGACCGCTGCGCCACCGTGATGCAGCGGCTGCGCGCCCTGCCCCAGCCGGTGATCGCGCGGGTTCACGGCGTCGCCGCGGCGGCGGGTTGCCAACTCGTCGCGACCTGCGACCTCGCCGTCGCCGCCGAGGAGGCGCGGTTCGGCGTGAACGGCGTGAATATCGGACTTTTCTGCTCGACGCCGATGGTGGCGCTCTCGCGGAACGTGCCGGCCAAGCACGCCTTCGAGATGCTGGTGACCGGCGGCTTCGCCGACGCGACGCGCGCGAGAGAGATTGGCCTCGTCAATCGCGTCGTGCCCGCCGCCGAGCTCGAGTCCGCGTCCGCGGAACTGGCCGACACCGTCGCCGGCAAGCTCGGCAGCGCGGTACGGATCGGCAAGAGCGCGTTCTACCGCCAGGGCGAGATGTCGCTGGCCGACGCCTACGATTACACGCGCGAGGTCATGGTCGAGAACATGATGAACGACGGCACCAACGAGGGCATCGCGGCATTTCTCGAGAAGCGCGATCCGAAATGGTCGCAATGATCGGTCACGCCGGCGGATGACAAGCGCGCCCCGAACCCCTATCTCGGCGCCATGACAGAAGAGCTTCACATCGTCGGCGGCGGCATGGCCGGGTCCGAGGCCGCGTGGCAGGCCGCACGCCATGGCGTGTCCGTCGTGCTGCACGAGATGCGTCCGCAGCGCGGGACCTTTGCGCACAAGACCGGCAATCTCGGCGAGATGGTCTGTTCCAACTCGTTCCGCTCGGACGATGACGAGCAGAACGCCGTCGGGCTCCTACACTGGGAGATGCGCGCGGCGGACGGTCTCGTCATGACGACTGCCGATCGGCACCGCCTGCCCGCCGGCGGTGCGCTTGCCGTCGATCGCGAGCCCTTCGCCGAGGACATCACGGGGGCCCTGCGCGCGCATCCCAATGTGCGGGTGAGCCATGAGGAAGTCACCGAGTTACCTGACGAGGGCCAGTGGATCTTCGCCACCGGCCCGCTGACCTCAGAGGCCCTGGGCGCGGCCATCGCGCGCGAGACGGGCAGCGAGGCGCTCGCATTCTTCGACGCGATCGCCCCCATCGTCTACGCCGAATCGATCGACATGTCGCAGGCCTGGATGCAGTCGCGCTACGACAAGGGAGAGACCGAGGACGAGCGTCGCGCCTACCTCAACTGCCCGATGGACCGCGCGACCTACGAGGCCTTCGTCGATGCGCTTCTCGCCGCCGACAAGACCGAGTTCCACGAGGGCGAGACCGCAGGCTATTTCGACGGCTGCCTGCCGGTCGAGGTGATGGCCGAGCGCGGGCGCGAAACGCTCCGCCACGGCCCGATGAAGCCGGTCGGCCTGACCAATCCGCACAAGCCGGAGGAAAAGCCGTACGCCGTCGTGCAGCTCCGCCGCGACAATGCGCTCGGCACATTGTTCAACATCGTGGGCTTCCAGACCAAGATGAAATACGGCGCCCAGACCGAGGTCCTGCGCATGATCCCCGGGCTCGAGAACGCGCGGTTCGCGCGCCTCGGCGGCATCCATCGCAACACGTTCCTCAATGCGCCGACGCTGCTCGACGACCGGATGCGGTTGCGGTCGAGGCCCAACATTCGCTTCGCCGGCCAGATCACGGGCGTGGAAGGCTACGTCGAGTCCGCCGCCATGGGCCTGCTCGCCGGGCGCCTCGCGGCGGCCGAGATGGGCGGCGGCTCGCTCGCTCCGGTGCCGCAGGACAGCGCGCACGGGGCGCTCGTCCACCACATCACCGGCGGCGCGGAGGCCAAGACCTTCCAGCCGATGAATGTCAATTTCGGGCTGTTCCGGCCGCTCGAGGGCCTGCGCGGCGGCCGCAAGGGCCGGCGCGAGCGCTACAAGGCCTATACCGACCGCGCCAAGGCCGCGTGGACGGATTGGCTGGCGACACAGGCGCCGGCCGCAGCCGCCGCGGAGTGATCCAATGAACTATGTCCTCGCCCTTTTCTTGCCGCCGCTGTCCATCCTGCTGGCCGGTCGCATCCTGACCTCGATCGTCACGTTCGTGATCTGGGTCCCGGCGATCATCTTTTCCGGCGGTCTGACGCACCCGATGTTCATCATTCTCGCCTGGATCCTGATCTACCAGTCCGGCGAGGAACGCCGGGTGCGACGTCTGCGCGACGACTGACCGGCGCCGTGCGGACGCGCTTCGCGCCCTCGCCCACGGGGCCGCTCCACCTCGGCCACGCCTATTCGGCCATTCTCGCGTACGATCTCGCCCGCGCGGCGGAGGGCACCTTCGTCCTGCGGATCGAGGATATCGATCAGGGCCGCGCGCGGGCGGAGTGGGAGACCGCGATCCACGATGATCTGGCGTGGCTCGGACTGTCGTGGGACCGTCCGGTCTGGCGACAGTCCGAACGGCTCCCGCAGTATCGCGCGGCCCTTCGGAAGCTCTGGTCGCTGGGTCTTCTCTACCCGTGCACATGCCGACGGCGCGACATTCTCCACGCGCTGGATGCGCCTCAGGAAGGTACGCCGCCTGTCGGCCCCGACGGCCTGATCTATCCGGGCACCTGCCGCGACAGCGCGTCGCGGGACGGCCCGCTGCCAAGCACGACCGCGCTGCGCCTCGACATGAGGCGGGCGCTCGATTGCATTGAGACCGATGAACTTTTCTTCGCGGACCATTATCGCGGCCGGTGCGTGGTCGGACCGGACCACATGATGAATGCGGTCGGCGACGTGGTGTTGTCGCGGCGCGAGATGGGCACGTCGTATCATCTCTCGGTCGTGGTCGATGACGCGGCGCAGGACATCACAGATGTCGTGCGCGGCGAGGATCTCTTGGAGGCCACGCCGATCCACGTCGTGCTGCAGCGGCTGCTCGACCTGCCCACCCCGCGGTATCACCATCACCGGCTGATCCGCGACGCGGACGGAAAGCGGCTGGCCAAGCGCGACGACGCGCGTGCGATTGCGCGCTATCGCAACGACGGCGCGACGCCGGACGACATCAGGCGGATGGTCGATCTTCCCATTGCAAATCAGGGGCCTGCGGCTTGAGGCTTAGGTGCCTTCGGGCGTGATGATCTCGACCGCGACGCCGTCGCGCACCGCGGTGTAGAAACAACTGCGCCGGTTGGTGTGGCAGGCCGGGCCGGTCTGCCGGACGAGCACCAGCAGGCAGTCGCTGTCGCAATCGACGCGCATCTCGACCAGCTCCTGCACATGTCCCGACGTCTCGCCCTTGACCCAGAACGCCTGCCGCGAGCGCGACCAGTAGGTCACACGACCGGTGTCGAGCGTGCGGCGCACGGCCTCCGCGGTCATCCAGGCCAGCATCAGGACGGTGCCGTCCTCGGCATCCTGCGCGATGACCGGCACCAGTCCCCGGTCGTCGTAGCAAAGCGCGTCGGGATCGAAACTCACGGCAGTTTTCCTTTTGCTTGGCGAACGGCCGTGCCTATCTAGAGGCAACACTGCGAAAGAGGAAGCCATGGCCGGCGACAGCGAACTCATCAAGCTCTACTCGCAGCGCATCCTCGCGCTGGCGGCCGACATTCCCCATACCGCGCGGCTCGACGCGCCTGACGCGACGGTCAAGAAGCGCTCGCCACTCTGCGGATCGACCGTAACGGTCGACCTGCGGCTTGCCGACGGGCGGGTCAGCGCGTACGGGCAAGATGTGAAGGCCTGCGCACTCGGCCAGGCGGCCGCCGCCGTTGTCGGCCATAACATTGTCGGACGCACGCCCGACGAGATCGCCGCGGCCCGCGATGCGCTGCGCGGGATGCTGAAATCCGACGGCCCCACCCCTCCGGCCCCCTTCGACGACCTGGAGGTTCTTCGTCCGGCGCAGGAGTACAAGAACCGCCATGCCTCGATCCTGCTCGCGCTCGACGCCGCGACCGAGGCGGCGTCCGAGGCCGAGGCACGGCAGAGCGCCTGACGCGCGGGTACCCCGCAAAAAAACCGCCGCGCTTCGCGGGACACGAAGGCGGCGGTCAGGAGCGTCTCGAGGCAGTTCCGGCAGCAGGGTCCAGCGGGGGACAATCCGAAGAGACCGAGCCGGGCGCGATAGGGCACGCGCGGCAATTACCGGGCACAAGCGACGCAGGCAGAAACGAAGAACGTCAGACGTGAAGCGCGGCGACAAGCATGACGCCAAGCGCCGCAGCGCCGAGCGCATCCTGCGCGACCATGGCGTCGGGGTGGCGCAGTGCGATCTTGATCCGGTCGAACATGGGAACCTCCACCATCTGGGTTGCCACTTTGTTCTCACATCGAGGCGAGTCGGTAAAGAACTTTTTAAGAACATTCGCGAACACTGCGGAACAGCGCGCGCCGAGCGGCTCTAGCCGACCTCGATCAGGCGGATCGCCTCGTCCTGCCGCATGAGCCACAGGAGCGTGCGCGCCGCCTGTCCGCGCGGGCCCTCCAGCGCCGGATCGTCGGCGAGGAGCTTGCGCGCATCGCTTTGGGCCAGCGCCATCAGCCCCGACTGACGGTCGAGGTCCGCGATGCGGAATTTCGGCAGGCCCGATTGGGCCGTGCCGATCAGGTCACCCGAGCCGCGCATCTCGAGGTCGACCTCGGCGATGCGAAAGCCGTCCTCGGTCTCGCGCAGGGTCGTCAAGCGCCGCTCCGCGGTCTCGGACAGCGGCGGCTGATACATCAGCAGGCAGGTCGAGTCCGCCTCGCCCCGTCCCACCCGACCGCGCAGTTGGTGCAGCTGCGCGAGCCCGAACCATTCGGCGCGCTCGATCACCATGATCGACGCGTTGGGCACGTTCACCCCGACCTCGATCACCGTTGTCGCGACGAGCACCGATGTCTCTCCAGCGACGAAGCGCGCCATCGCCGCGTCCTTCTCGGCGGGCGGCATCTGACCGTGGACAAGCCCGACGCGCCCCTCGCCCAGAGCCGCGCGCAGCCGCTCGAACCGCTGCGCCGCCGCCGTCAGATCCACGGCCTCGCTCTCTTCGACGAGCGGACAGACCCAGTAGGCCTGCCGCCCTTCGTCGATTGCGCGCGCCAGGTGGGCGACCACCTCGTCCATCCGTTCCGACGACAGCAGTGCCGTCGTGACCGGCTTGCGGCCGGGCGGCTTTTCGTCGAGCACGGAGACATCCATGTCGCCGTATTGCGCAAGCGCGAGGCTGCGCGGGATCGGCGTCGCCGTCATCACGAGAACGTCCGCACCCGCGCCCTTGCGGCCCAGTTCGAGCCGCTGGCGCACGCCGAAGCGGTGCTGCTCGTCGACGATGGCCAGCCTGAGGTCATGAAACGCCACATCCTTTTGGAAGACCGCGTGCGTGCCGACCAGCACCTGGATATCGCCCCGCTCCAGCGCCGCCAGCTTGGCGCGGCGCTCCGCCCCCTTGTCGCGGCCGGTGAGGATCTCGAGCACCACGCCAGCGCTTTCGGCGAGCGGTTGCAGCCCCTCGAGATGCTGCCGCGCCAGGATCTCGGTCGGGGCCATCATCACGCCCTGCCCGCCCGCCTCGACCGCGGTGAGGAGCGCCGCGAACGCGACGAGTGTCTTTCCCGCACCCACGTCGCCCTGCAGCAGGCGGTTCATGCGCTCCGGCGCGGCCATGTCGGCGGCGATCTCCTCGATCGCACGGGTCTGCGCACCTGTGGGCGTGTAGGGCAACGCGTCCAGAACCTGGGCGCGCAGCCGGCCATCTCCGGTCGTGACGATGCCCCGGCGCCGGCGCCGCGCCGCCCGAGCCAGCGCGAGCGTCAGCTGATGCGCCAGCACCTCGTCGTAGGCGAGACGCCGCCGCGCGGGCGCATCGGGCGACAGATCCGCCACACCAGACGGACGATGCGCGGCCTCGAGCGCCGCGTGCCAGCCCGGCCAGCCCTCGCGCGCGATCAGCGATGCGTCGGCCCATTCGGGCAAGTCGGGCGCCCGCGACAGCGCATCCTCGACCGCGCGCGCCATCGTGCGCTTGGTCAGACCCCCGGGCAACGGATGGACCGGCTCGAAGCGCGGCAGGCTCTCGGCCTCCTCCGGCCGCAGCACGTGGTCGGGGTGAACCATCTGCGCGATGCCGTCGAACAGCTCCACCCGACCGGACACGACCCGGCGCTGCCCGGTCGGCAGCAATTTGGACAGGTAGTCGCCGCGCGCGTGGAAATAGACGAGCTGAAACGACGTCTCGGCATCGGCCACCTCGATCCGGTAGGCGCCACCGCGCGACCGCGGCGCCCGGTGTGCGCCGATCGACACCTCGACCGTCACGACCCCGGGCAGGTCCGCGTCGCGCACGCTGGTGCGCGGCGTCCGGTCGATCCCACTGGCGGGCAGCGTGAACAGCAGGTCACGGGGCGCGACGATGCCGGCCTGCTCGAGCGTCTGCGCGCTCTTGGGGCCGATCCCGGCGAGACCGTCCAGCGCCGCGAACAGCGGAAAGAGCGCTTCGGGACGGCCGCTCATGCCTCCCCGACGAGATCCAGCCAGCCATCTTCGTCGAGAATCTCGACCCCCAGGTCGCGCGCCTTCTTCTCCTTGGAGCCTGCGCCCGGGCCGGCGACGACGATGTCGGTCTTCGCCGACACGGATCCCGACACCTTTGCGCCCAGCGCCTCGGCCCGCGCCTTGGCCTCGGCGCGGGTCATTCGCTCCAGCGTGCCCGTGAAGACCACCGTCTTGCCGGCGACGGGGCTGCCCTCTGTCTGCGGCCGGGAGGCGGGCTCCACGTCCAGGTGCGCGACCAGCCGCTCGATCGAGGCGCGCTCGGCCTCCTGGTTCACCGTCGTGACGAGCGATTCCGCCATCACCCGCCCGACACCGTCGATTCCGACCAACTCCTCCCAGGCCGGCCCCTCGAGTGATGCGGCCTCGCGCATGGCGCTGTCGAACGCCTCCCATGTCCCGTAGTGCCGGGCGAGCAGGTTCGACGCGACCTCGCCGACATGCCGGATGCCGAGCGCGAAAATGAGCCGGCCGAGCGGAATGCGCCGTCGCTCGTCGATCGCGGCAAAGAGATTGGCTGCCGACTTCTCGCCCCAGCCCTCTCGGTTCTTGAGCTGCTGCATGCCCTGGCCGAAGCGCGCACCGAGCTCGAAGATGTCCGCGGGCTCCGCGATCCATTCGTCCCGGTAGAACTGCTCCACCTGCTTGGCGCCCAGGCCCTCGATATCGAACGCCGCGCGCGACACGAAGTGCTTGAGCTTCTCCACCGCCTGCGCGGGGCAGATGAGACCGCCGGAACAGCGCCGAACGGCATCGCCTTCCTCGCGGATCGCGTCGGAGCCGCATTCCGGACAGGTCTGCGGAAACGCGTAGGGCTCCGCACCGGCCGGACGCTGCGACAGGTCCACATCCGCGATCTTCGGGATCACGTCGCCGGCCCGATAGACCTGAACCAGGTCCCCTTCGCGGATGTCGCGCCCATTGCGGATCGGATCGCCGTTCGCGTCGCGGCCGGCGATGTAGTCCTCGTTGTGAAGCGTCGCGTTCGATACGACGACGCCGCCCACCGTGACCGGCGTCAGCCGCGCGACCGGGGACAGGGCGCCGGTCCGGCCGACCTGGATCTCGATCCGTTCCAGCCGGGTCCATGCCAATTCGGCTGGGAACTTGTGCGCGATTGCCCAGCGCGGGGTCGTGGACCGGTAGCCGAGGCGTTTCTGCAGACCGAGATCGTCGACCTTGTAGACCACGCCGTCGATATCGTAGCCAAGATCGGCGCGCTCGGCCTCGATCCGGGCGTAGTGCGCCAGCATCTCTTCGGGGCCGTCGCATCGCGTGGTGAGGGGATTGGTGGCAAACCCGAATTCGGCGAGCCGGTCGATCGCGTCCTTCTGTGTCTCGGCCAACGGGCCCGAAAGCGTGCCCCATCCGTAGGCGAAGTACCGCAGCGGCCGGTCGCGGGTGATCGCGACATCGAGCTGGCGCAGACTACCGGCCGCGGCGTTGCGCGGGTTCGCGAATGTCTTGCCCCCCTTCTCCTCCTGCCGCTCGTTCAGCGCGGCGAAGTCGGCATGGCTCATGTAGACCTCGCCACGCACTTCGAGGATCTCCGGCGCGCCTTCGATCCGTTCGGGGATGTCGTCGATCGTGCGGGCGTTCGCGGTCACGTTCTCGCCCACCGTGCCATCGCCGCGCGTCGCGGCCTGGACCAGGCGGCCGCCCTCATAGCGAAGGCTGAGCGACAGACCGTCGATCTTGGGCTCGGCGGTGTAGATCAGCCGGTCCTCGGCCCCGAAGCCGAGATAGCGACGGATGCGGGCGTCGAACTCCGTCACCTCGTCGGCGTCGAAGGCATTGCCGAGCGACAGCATGCGCTGGCTGTGCGTGACCTTGTCGAAGCCATCGGCCGGCGCGGCCCCCACGCTTTCACTGGGAGAGTCCGCGCGTTTGAGGTGCGGGTACCGCGCTTCGATCTCGGCGTTCCGGCGCTTCAGCCGGTCATACTCCGCATCCGTCAGGTCCGGATCGTCGCGAACGTGGTAGGCGACATCGGCTTCGGCCAGGAGATCGGCAAGCCGCGCGAGTTCCTCGCGTGCCGCGTCCTCGTCAAGCGCGTCGACCGCGATGTCGTCGCCTTTCGCCATGAACCGCCTCACCGCCTGACGCCAGAGTTGCGAGGCAAGTGATAGGCCGCGCGACCGGCGCGGTCCAGAGCACGGATCAGCCGAACACGTGCCACCATGCCCGCCCCCCCGGTGTGCGCACGGGGCGTGCCGGCCCCACGGCCCTCGCGCGCATTTAAGATCGAAAACCTGCGCACGTCTTGCGCGCAGGTCCTCGCATCAGGCGCGGATCGCCACCGGATCGTCACCGGAAGAGGCATCCCCCTCGGGATCGCGCAGAACGTAGCCGCGCCCCCAGACGGTCTCGATATAGCTGGGTTCGCCGGTCGCCTCGGACAGCTTCTTGCGAAGCTTGCAGATGAAGACGTCGATTATCTTCAGCTCCGGTTCGTCCATGCCGCCGTAGAGATGGTTCAGGAACATCTCCTTGGTCAGGGTCGTGCCCTTCCGAAGGCTCAGAAGCTCCAGCATCTGGTATTCCTTGCCGGTCAGGTGCACCGGCTTGCCGCCGACATCAACGGTTTTGGCGTCGAGATTGACGTTGATCTTGCCGGTGCGGATGACCGATTGGGCATGCCCCTTGGAGCGGCGGATGATGGCATGGATGCGCGCCACGAGTTCGTCGGCGTGAAACGGCTTCGTCAGGTAGTCGTCGGCGCCGAAGCCGAAGCTCTTGAGCTTGCTTTCGGTGTCGTCGTTGCCAGACAGGATCAGGATCGGCGTCGAGATGCGCGACGTGCGCAGTTGCCGCAGCACCTCGTGCCCCGTGATGTCCGGCAGCGTGATGTCCAGGAGGATCAGATCGTAATCGTAGAGCTTGGCGAGATCGACCCCTTCCTCTCCCATGTCCGTGGCGTAGACGTTGAGGTTCGAACGGGTCAGCATCAATTCGATGCTGCGGGAGGTCGTCGGGTCATCTTCAATCAAGAGGACGCGCATTGTCCAACTCCACTTACAACCATGATCGTTACTCACATACAGATAGAAAGGTTAACTTCGGATTACCCGGCGCAGGGGAACCTACCGAACCCGGCATTCTCATGTAAACACTTCATGGTTGTTCATTGCGTCGCAGCGCGGTCGCCTTGAGCCCGTGTTCGCCGTGTTTCGCCATCGCCCGGATCCAGCACTGGAGTTCCTCGTCGCTGAGCTGGTAGCGGTCTACCGCCTGCGCCTGCGTCAGCAGGCCATGAACCACAGCGCGCACCACGGCGGCCTTGCGCGAGGCGACCCATCTCTTGGTCGCCGGCGGCGGCAGGTCCGCGCGCGTCATCACCGTCCCGTCCGGGAGCGTCACCGCGCGTGGCCCATCGATTTTCTTGAGGTACATCGCTTCATACCCTTGGCTGCCCGCCGAAGCTGGCGCCGAGCGCTTAATTCGCGATGAAGCGCGCTCTTGAGAGTGCCTCGCATTTTCTTATATTGCGCGCGCATTCCAAGGAGAGCGCGATGCCCCTCGATCAAGGTCAGCTCAACTCGCTGGGCCTGCCGAAAGCCCCGTCCGACACGCGCGTCGTGGTCGCCATGTCCGGCGGCGTCGACAGCTCGGTCGTGGCCGCGAGCCTCGCCGAAGAGGGCTACGACGTCGTCGGCGTCACGCTGCAGCTCTACGACCATGGCGCCGCGCTGGCCAAGAAGGGCGCCTGCTGCGCCGGGCTCGACATCCACGATGCGCGCCGCGTGGCCGAGACGATGGGCTTTCCGCATTACGTGCTCGACTACGAGAACGTGTTCCGCGACGCGGTGATCGACGAGTTCGCCGACAGCTATCTCGCAGGCGCGACGCCGGTGCCTTGTATCCGGTGCAACGAGCGCGTGAAATTCAAGGATCTGTTGGAGACCGCAAAGGATCTCGACGCCGATTGCATGGCGACCGGCCACTACATCCAGCGCAAGATGGGCCCGACGGGCGCCGAGCTGCATTGCGCGGCCGATGGTGCGCGCGATCAGTCCTATTTCCTGTTCTCGACCACGCAAGCGCAGCTCGACTACCTGCGGTTTCCGCTCGGTCACCTGACTTCGAAGGCAGAGACCCGCGCGCTCGCCGCGCGCTACAACCTGCCCGTCGCGGACAAGCCCGACAGCCAGGACATCTGTTTCGTGCCGAACGGCGACTACGCCAGCGTGATCGAGAAGCTGCGCCCGGGCGCGGCCGATTCCGGCGACATCGTGCATGCCGACGGCCGCGCGCTCGGCCGCCATGACGGTGTCATTCACTACACGATCGGCCAGCGTCGGGGGCTGGGCATCGGCGGGCTGTCCGAGCCGCTCTACGTCGTAAAGCTCGACGTGGAGAACAGCCGGGTGATCGTCGGCCCCAAGGACATGCTGGCGACACGGCGCGTGCCGGTGCGCGAGATCAACTGGCTCGGCGACGCGCCACTGACCTCGCGTGACGAATGGCACGTCGCGGTCAAGGTGCGCTCCACCCGTCCGCCGCGCGACGCGGTGATCCGCCCGATCTCGGACACCGAGGCCGAAGTCGAACTGGTGACGCCCGAAGAAGGCGTGTCGCCCGGCCAGGCCTGCGTGTTCTACGACCCCGAGGGCACACGGATCTTCGGCGGCGGCTGGATCTGGCGCGGCTACTGAGGTGCGCCGCACGGCCGCCGCGCGGCGTCCTTGTTTCCGCCCCTGCGCTCGCGCACTCTGCCGTCCATGACGGACGATGCGCGCGAGCCGATTTATCCCGGCGGCATTCCCGGGATCCTGTCTCAGGTCGAGGGACGGCGGGCCGCGCTGTCGTTCGCCGAGGGCGAAGCGTTTCCGCCGCTCGATCTCGACCTCGCGCCGCTTGCCGCGCAACGTGTCGCACATCCCGACAGCGACCCGGCCGAGGCGCCGCCCTTCCGATCGAGCTATCACCGCAAACGCCATGACCTGCGGTGCGAATTCGAGGGCGAGAGCGAGCTGGCATTCCTCAACGCTCTGTTGATCGCGAACCTGCGCAAACGCGGGTACCCGGCGCACGTGCCCGCGCTGTTCCAGCGGCTCTGGTCGGAATGCGGTACCGAATTGACGGAGATGCTCAGCCCGCGCTGGCTTGTGTCGTCGCTCGTCACCTTCGGCGATCACGGCGCCACTGAAACGCAGCGCGCGCTCGGCCTCGGGCTCTTCACGCTGACAGGCGCGATGAAGCTCTACGAATTCGAGCGTCTGCACTCGGGCACGCGACCGGTGGAGGCGTTTCCGATCGACGGGAAGCTGCCCGATCCGCTGCCGCTCGACATGCAGGGATTTTCGCTGCGCAGCGGCGGGCTCGACCTCGCCCTGATCGGCCGGCTCTGGCAGGAATCCGAACGCGACGCAGTGATCGGACCGCCGGCGCAGCGGCTTCTGACGATGCTGGTACACGATCCCGGCACGGTTTTTCGCCGGCTGCAGGACATGCGCCAGAGCCGCGCGACCCAGACCGAGGTCCCGCTTGCGGCCGCGCCCGTTCCGGCGCGCGCGGGCGGGCCGCGCTGGGGCGTCGCGACCGTGGCGGAGGGGGATACGCAGAAGCTGTGCCACTTCATCGCGCATCACCTCGACCTCGGCGCGCAGGAGGTCCACGTAGGCCTGCCCGCTGCCCGCGGATCGGACCTGCCGGTTGCGTTTCGCGACGATCCGCGGGTTCGGCTGACCCCGATCGACGCCGATCCGAACGGCACCACCGAAACCCGGCGCGCCCGCTTCGCCACCGATATCCTGCAGTCCGCCGACGTCGAACTGGACTGGCTCGCGACTCTGGCCCAACACGAACGGCTTCTGGCCGAGCGTCCGGTTGCCGACGCTCTCGCCGGTCAGGCGGGCACCACCGCCTCCGTGCGCCTTCGCCCGGCCGAGGCGCTCTCCACCGAGGCGCCCGGACCGGTCCGCCACTTCAAGCTCAGCCATGCCGGGGCCGGCCAGCCGCGCGGCGTGATCGAGGACATCTATCCTACCTTCGGACTGCATCTGGACGGCGGGCTGCTGGGCGGTCCGCACGGCCGGATCTTTGCCCGCACGGGCCTGCCGCGCGATGTCGCCTTCGGCCCGCACGCGCTGCGTCGAGGGGGCGACCGCATCGCCCCGTCCGCGCGGCTCGATGGCGTCACGGTCGGGCGCCTGATCGCGACGGACTGGGACAGCCTGTGCGCGCTCGCCGCGGACGGGTCGGAAAAGGCCGAGGGCGGCGCCGACCAGATGGCGCTCTCGCCGCGCGCCTTTCTCGGTCTCGTGCGCGACAGCGAAGGCGAGGCCGGTCTGCGCGCCTTCTTTGCAGAGGTGTGCCACGACAGTCCGGACCTGCGGGCCCGGCTCGCCGCGCGCGGGATGCTTCTGGCGCACGACCTCGACCCCGAGGCCGTGATCGCGCGGGTCTTCGGCCCGGTCGACGCATGACGCGCTGGGGCCTCGTCTGCACCACCAACGCGGCGCCCGAAGCGGTGCTCGACTTCGCCGCCTGGCACCTGGAGGCCGGCGCGACGCGCCTTCACCTTTATCGCGACCTGCCCGCGCCCGAACTGCCCGCCGCGCTGCGCGACCATACCCGCATCCGGGTCACGGACACCGACGGCGCGTTCTGGGACAGGCGCGGCGGCCGTCCGGTGGCGCACCAGGTGCGCCAGTGTCGCAACGCACGCCACGCCTACAACTGCTCCGGCGATCTCGACTGGCTGGGACATATCGACACCGACGAGTTCCTCCTGCCCGAAGGATGTGTCGCAGAACACCTGTCCGCCCTGCCCGACACGGCCTTTTGCGCCCGGCTGCGCCCGGTCGAGGCGCTGGCCCCGGGCGATGGCGACCGTCCGGGGCTCCGCGCGTTCAAGTCCTATCACATTGCCCAGGATGCCCGCGCCACGGCGGCGCGCCGTGTCTTCGGCGACTGGGCGGAGCATCTTTCCGGCGGGTTCCTCAGCCACGTCGCCGGCAAGCTCTTCGTCCGGACGGGTGCGTCCGGCGTGCATTTCCGCATCCACAACGTGATGCGCGCCGGCGCCCAGAACCCCGGTCAGACGGAACTGCCGCAGATCGCGCTCGCCCATCTCCACGCCGACAGCTGGCCGCGCTTTCGCGATGCGTACCGCTTCCGCCTCGATCACGGCTCCTATCGGGCGGAGCTGAAGCCGCAAGCGCGCGGGCCGCGCGCGCTCTCGCTTCACGATCTCTTCGCTCGGATTGAGGCGACGGGCGGAGAGGCCGCGCTGGCGGAGTTCTTCGACGATGTCGCCACCGCGACTCCGCGACTATGCGCCGCTCTCGACCACGAGGGGCTGCTCCTGCGCCGCGCATTCGACCCGGAATCGTTGCGCCTGAAGCACTTTCCCGGTGTATCCTGCACCGCGTGAGGGCGCGGAATGCCACGCCACGTTGACCCGGCGCCCCGGTTTCTGTAGGACACCGCGCGAGCGGCGTGACATGCCGCCACCGGGCGGCGTCCCGGTGATTCGGGCGGCCATCCGGGCCGGCCCTTCCCGGGATCCCGATGATCCCGCACCCACAGGGCGCCCGGCGCCCGCACCGGACCGCTCGGGTCCGGGATTCCGATCGGGCCGACCGGGCCCGACGGCGATGATGTCAGACGAGCGGGCCAGTGACTGTGTCCGCATAGAGCGGATACACATGACCCAGTTCAGCGATCTCAATCTCAGCCCCAAAGTGCTGCAGGCCGTCGAAGAGGCCGGCTACACCATCCCCACACCGATCCAGGCGGGCGCGATCCCGCCCGCGCTCGAAGGCCGCGACGTGCTCGGCATCGCGCAGACCGGCACCGGCAAGACCGCGTCGTTCACGCTGCCGATGATCACCAAGCTGGCGCGCGGCCGCGCCCGTGCCCGGATGCCACGCAGCCTCGTTCTCTGCCCGACCCGCGAACTCGCGGCGCAGGTGGCCGAGAACTTCGACACCTATTCCAAGAACGTGAAACTGACGAAGGCGCTGCTGATCGGCGGCGTGTCGTTCAAGGAACAGGACGCGCTCATCGACAAGGGCGTGGACGTCCTGATCGCGACGCCGGGCCGCCTGCTCGACCATTTCGAGCGCGGCAAGCTGCTGCTCACCGGCATCGAGGTCATGGTGGTCGACGAGGCCGACCGCATGCTCGACATGGGCTTCATCCCGGATATCGAGCGGATTTTCTCGCTCACGCCGTTCACGCGCCAGACGCTGTTCTTCTCCGCGACCATGGCGCCCGAGATCGAGCGCATCACCAACACTTTCCTGCAGGCCCCGGCCCGCATCGAGGTTGCACGCCAGGCCACGGCGTCCGAGACGATCGAACAGCACGTGGTGATGTTCAAGGGATCGCGCCGCGACCGTGCCGACAGCGAAAAGCGCCGCACGCTCCGCAAGATCATCGCGGGCGAAGGCGATAAGCTCACCAACGCCATCGTCTTCTGCAACCGCAAGGTCGATGTCGACGTGGTGGCAAAGTCGCTGAAGAAATACGGCGTGAACGCCGCGCCGATCCACGGCGACCTCGACCAGTCGGTGCGCACCCGCACGCTCGACAGCTTCCGCGCCGGCGACCTGACGATCCTCGTCGCCTCCGACGTGGCCGCACGCGGGCTCGACGTTCCGTCGGTCAGCCACGTCATCAACTACGACGTGCCCGGTCACGCCGAAGATTACGTGCACCGCATCGGCCGCACCGGCCGGGCCGGCCGCGAGGGCAAGGCGGTGACGATCTGCGCGCCGAAGGACGAAAAGAACCTCGAGGACGTGGAGCGCCTGATCCAGAAAGAGATCCCGCGCCTCGACGATCCGGGCCGGCCGCAGAAATCGGACGCGGCGCCCGAGGCCGACGCGGCGGACGAGGCGAAGCCCACCGAAGCGCCCACCGACGCAAAGACAGCTCAGGAAGACGGCGGCAAGACCGCGGCCCCCGAGCGCGACGACACCCGCGGCAAGTCCGGCGGCCGGAGCAGGTCGTCCCGCGGCGGCGGCAAGTCCGATAAATCCGCCAAGGGAGACAAGCCGGGCAAGCAGCAGGACGACGCCAAGGTCGTCGGCCTCGGCGATCACCTCCCGACCTTCATCGCGATGAGCTTCGACGAACGCCGCGCGAGCTGACTCGCGCGGCACTCCAACGACGTCAGGACGCCGCGCGGCCGCCGCGCGGCGTTTTTCTTTGCCCCCTCCCCCGTGGCGCGGCGATGCTGCGGCAGCAGCCACACGGGAGGGAAGGACCATGCCGGCAATCGACATCCAGGTCATGGACGGCGTCTTCACCGCCGAGGAAAAGGCCGAGATCATCGTCGCGGTGACCCGCGCCTTCGGCGGCGTCGCCGGAGATCGCCTCGCCGCCAACACCTCGGTGCGCATCCACGAGATCCCCAGCGGCGCATGGGGCTATGGCGGCACCGTCCTCACCACGGAGGACGCGAAGGCGATCCGCTTCGGGTCCGCGAGCGCCGATTGACGCCGACCGCGCGCGCTCTATCGGGCGGGTGGACCGTAGCCCACCCTCCGATTTGCCGCGGCCGACCTTCCGACGGCGGCAGCGCTCGGCCGCCGCTTCATCGGACGGTCCGACGGCCTCACGACAGGCGGCTGACCACCACGGTGACCTCGGGCTTGCGTCCGATCTCGTCCTGCGCGCCGTTTCGGATCGCCCGGCGCAGCTCTTCCTCGAGCCGGTCGTCGTCCTTCAGCACCTTGCGGCCGGCCCGCGCAACCACGGCCGCGAGTTCGGATTCGAGAACCTCCACCAGCGGCTGGCGCGATCGCCCGGTTTCCGGCAAGCCCGTCAGATCCACCCAGGGATCCCCCAGTGCCTCGTCGTCCTCATCGAGCACGAGCGTCACCGTGGCGTGGCCGTTCAGCGCCATCCGGATCCGGTCGCGAACCACGCCGTCGAGCGCGCCGACCTGCACGGTGCCATCCAGGTAGGTTCTCCCGGTCTCGACATAGTCGACCACCTTGGGTTCGTTGCCGGACAGCTCCACCATAGTGCCGTTGACCGCGACCACGCCCTGGCGGCCGCGCGTTTCGGCCACTTTGGCGTGCTCGCGCAGATGACGGTGCTCGCCGTGCATCGGCACCACGATCTGCGGATTGACGAGATCCTGCATCGCCTCGAGATCCGGACGGTTGGCATGGCCCGACACGTGGTAGCGGCCGGAGCTGTCGTCGACGACGTCGACTCCCTTCTCGGACAGCTGGTTGATGATCCGGATCACGCCCTTCTCGTTGCCGGGAATGGTCTTGGACGAGAACAGGAACAGGTCCCCTTCCTTCAGCTCCATGCCGTGATGCTTCCCGCGCGCCAGCTGCGCCGAGGCCGCACGCCGCTCGCCCTGGCTGCCGGTGACGATCAGCATCAGGTTCTCGCGCGGGATCGCGCCCGCCTCCTCGACCGGCACCGTGGTCGGGAAATCGCGCAGTACGCCGGTCTCGACCGCTGCCTCGATCATCCGGCGCATCGCCCGTCCCAACAGGACGATCGACCGTCCGGCATTGCGCCCGGCCTCGGCCAGAGTCTTCAGGCGCGCCACGTTCGACGCGAAGGTGGTCGCGACCACCATGCCCTTCGCCTCCGACAACAGCCGCTCGATCTCGGGGCCCACGGTCGCCTCGGAGCGTCCCTCATGGGTCGAGAACACGTTGGTCGAATCGCAGATCAGCGCCTTCACGCCGGATTTCGCGACCTCCTCCCACTGCGCGCGATCGAAGGGCTCGCCGACCACCGGCGTCAGGTCGATCTTGAAGTCGCCGGTATGGATCAGCCGGCCGCCCGGCGTGTCGATGACCAGCGCCGAGCTCTCCGGGATCGAATGCGAGATCGGAAGGAAGCCGACCTCGAACGCGCCGGCGCGTGTCGTCTCCGGCCACGGCGAGGCCGTCTGCACCGTCTCGGGCTTCAGCCCGTGTTCGTCGAACTTGCGACGCGCGATATTGGCCGTGAAGGCGCGCGCGTAGACCGGCGCGCCAAGCCGTTCCCACATGTGCGCGACGGCGCCCACGTGGTCCTCGTGCGCGTGGGTGACGAACACCGCGCGCAGGCGGTCGCGCCGCTCCGCGAGCCAGGCGATGTCCGGAAATATGAGATCGACGCCGGGCGTCGTTTCCATGTCGGGAAAGGTGACGCCGAGGTCGACGAGGATCAGGTCCTCCTCGCCCGGGCGGCCGTAGCCGTAGACATAGGCGTTCATGCCGATCTCGCCCGCCCCGCCGAGAGGCAGGTAGATGATGCGTTCTCCGCTCATGTGGTTGTGTCCTTACGTCGTGTTGTGTCGGTGGATGACGGTCAGCCCGTGCATCGTCAGATCGTCCTTGAACTCGTCGAAGAGCTCTTCGGATTGCTGGAACAGCGGCGCCAGCCCGCCGGTCGAGATGATTTTCATCGGCCGTTCCCGTTCGGCCCGTATGCGTGCGCAGATCTCGCGGACGAGACCCACATATCCCCAGAAGATGCCCGACTGCATGCAGGCCACGGTGTTCGTTCCCACGACCGCCTGCGGCCTCGAAATGTCCACGTGCGGCAGGGCCGCGGCGGCCTCGTGCAGCGCCTGGAGCGACAGGTTCACCCCGGGCGCGATCACGCCGCCGACATAGGCCCCGTCGCTGTCCACCACGTCGAAGGTGGTGGCGGTGCCGAAGTCGACGATGATCAGGTCGCCGCCGTACAAGTTGTAGCCCGCCACGGTGTTTACAAGCCGGTCCGGACCGACCTGCGTGCCGGCATCCACGCGGACGGCCACCGGAAGGGCGCAGTCCGGCTTGCCGACGACCAGGGGGCGCGTGCCGAAATAGCGATCGGCGAGGACGCGCAGGTTGAACACCACACGCGGCACCGTCGACGAGATGATCACATCGGTGATCTCCGCCTCGATCCGCTGCAGGTTCATCAGTGTCGACAGCCAGACATAGTACTGGTCCGCCGTGCGCTGGTGCTCGGTCGAGGTGCGCCACGTCGCGACGAAGCGGCTCCCGTCCCAGATCGAGAACACGGTGTTGGTGTTGCCGCAATCGATGGCGAGAAGCATGCGCGCCTCCGGTCAGAAATGGACGTCGGCCGCGGCGATCGCCACGCGGCCGGACGCGGTCTGCAGCACGAGGTTTCCCGCGGGATCGACGGTCTCGAACACGCCCTCGGTCTCGTGGGTTCCGGTGCGGGCCCGCACCCGCTCGCCGAGCCGCGCCGCGTTGGCGAGCCACGCCGCGCGCGTCGGGCCGAAGCCGTGCACGGCAAAGCTCTCTTCGCGCCGCGCATAGGCCGCCGCCAGCAGTTCGAGCAGTGCCTCGGCCGACACCGCCGCCCCGGTTTCCGACAGGAGCGATACCGGCCGCACCGCACCGGGCTCGACAGCCGTCGGCTCCGGCGCCGAAATCAGGTTCACGCCGATCCCGATCGCCAGCCGCGCAGGCCCCAGCGTCTCCAGGAGGATGCCCGCGACCTTACCGCCGTTCAGCAGCACGTCGTTCGGCCACTTGAGCGCAAAGGCCTCGGCCCGCCCGGTCGCCGCGATCAGCGCGTCCTGCAACGCGAGCGCCGCCACGAAGGACCGCAAGGCCACCTGACCCGGCGCGCCGGCCACCGGCAGGACCAGCGTCGCGCCGAAATTGCCGTCGGGCGTCACCCAGGCACGCCCGCGCCGGCCGCGCGCGGCGCGCTGGCGCCCCGCGCAGATCCATTCCGGTCCGGCCAGCTGCGGCGCCCGCCGCGCCGCCTCCGCCATCGTGCTGTCGACCTCGTCCAGCACGACCCGACCGTAGCCCGCCGGCCACGTCACCGGTGTGCTCCCGGGCGTCTTCTTGGCGAAAATACTCTCGCCGAAGGCACGCGCGCCGCGCGCGCGTCCCGCGGCCCCCGGATGCGCGGCGTCGGGCTCAGTCGACCAGCGCCGCCGCCGCCGCGGCTGCCGCGCCCTCGATGCCGAAGAGGTTGATCACGCCGGCGACCATCGCGAAGGCCGACAGCGCCATGATGCCCCAGAGCAGCCCCGATCGATTGCCGTCGATCCGGTCGTCGCGCTCGGCCCCGAAATACATCAGGTAGACGATGCGCAGGTAGTAGAACGCGCCGATCACCGACGCGATGCCCCCGAGGACCGCGAGCCAGAAGAGATCCGCATCGACCGCGGCACGGAAAACGCCGAACTTGCCGAAGAAGCCAAGCAGCGGCGGCACGCCGGCGAGCGAGAACAGCAGCACCAGCATCACCAGCGCCCGGCCGGGGTCGGTCTTCGACAGAAGGTTGAGCGACGCGATCTCCGTGACTGGCTGGCCGTCGCGTTCCATCGACAGGATGAAGGCGAAGCTGCCCACGTTCATCGTCACGTAGATCGCCATGTAGATCAGCATCGCCTCGACGCCGAGCGCGGTGCCCGCGGCGAGTCCCATGAGGGCGAAGCCCATATGCGCGATCGAGGAATAGGCCATCAGCCGCTTGATGTTGGTCTGGCCGATCGCCGCGATACCGCCAAGGAACATCGACAGCACCGACAGGAAGGCGATGATCTGCTGCCAGTCGCCGACGACGCCGCCGAACGCGTCGTGCAGAAGCCGCGCGAACAGACCCATCGCCGCCATCTTCGGCGCTGTCGCGAAGAAAGCCGTGATCGGCGTCGGTGCACCCTCGTAGACGTCCGGCGTCCACATGTGGAACGGCACCGCCGAGATCTTGAAGGCGAGGCCCGCGGCCAGGAACACCAGGCCGAACAACAGCCCGAGCGACACCGAGCCCTCGCCGGCGGCCTCGATGATGCCCGAGAACAGCGTCGTGCCGGCATAGCCGTAGGTGAGCGACGCGCCGTAAAGCAGCAGGCCCGAGGACAGCGCACCGAGCACGAAGTACTTCAGGCCCGCCTCGGTCGAGCGCACGCTTTCGCGGCGCAGCGACGCGACGACGTAGAGCGACAGCGACTGCAGTTCGAGCCCCATGTAGAGCGCGATCAGGTCTCCGGCCGAAACCATCATCATCATGCCGACCGCGGCCAGCGCGACGAGACAGGGATACTCGAACCGCAGCAATCCGCGCCGCGCCATGTAGTCTTGGCTCATCGCCAGCACGGCGGCAGCGGACACGAGGATCGTCACCTTGGCGAAGCGCGCGAAGGTGTCGGCGATGAACATGCCGTCGAACGCGGTGCGCGCGCCCGGCCCGCGTGTCGCGATCCAGACCGCCAGCGCGAGCATCACCGCAGAGGTGACCCAGACCAGCGGCCGCGCCAGCGCGTCCTTGCCGGAATAGACCGCGCCGATGAGCGCCACCATCGCGAAGAGCGACAGCAGGATCTCGGGCAGGATGAGAGCGAGGTCGGCGGAGAGCATGGGCGTCACGTCCTCAGTTCGTGTCTTCGGCGGCCGCCACGCGCTGGCCGTCAAGCTCGGCCGCGGCGACGCGGTCGTCATAGGTCTCGACCAGCGCCTCGACCGAGGGGCCGATGCGGTCGAGGATCGGCGCCGGGTAGACGCCCATCCAGATCGTCATGACCACGAGCGGGGCGAAGATCGCGCGCTCGCGCCGGCTCATGTCCGAGATCGATCGCAGCGCTTCCTTCACCAGGTCGCCCATCACCACCCGGCGATAGAGCCAGAGCGCGTAGGCCGCCGACAGGATCACGCCGGTGGTGGCGACAACGGCGATCCAGGTGTTCACCTGGAACACGCCCATCAGCGTCAGGAATTCGCCGATGAATCCGCTCGTCCCCGGCAGGCCCACGTTCGCCATCGTGAACAGCAGGAATATCGTCGCGTAGGCCGGCATCCGGTTCACCAGCCCGCCGTAGGCGTCGATCTCGCGGGTGTGCATCCGGTCATAGATCACACCGACGCAGAGGAAGAGCGCCCCGGAAATGAAACCGTGGCTCAGCATCTGGAAGATCGCTCCGTCGATGCCCTGCTGGTTCGCCGCGAAGATACCCATGGTGACGTAGCCCATGTGGGCGACCGACGAATAGGCGATGAGCTTCTTCATGTCCTCCTGCACCAGCGCAACGAGGCTCGTGTAGACGATCGCGATCGCCGACATCCACAGGATCACGGGCCCGACCACCTCAGAGCCGACCGGGAACATCGGCAGGTTGAACCGCAGGAAACCGTAGCCGCCGAGCTTGAGCAGGATCGAGGCCAGAACAACGGATCCGGCGGTCGGAGCCTGCACGTGCGCATCCGGAAGCCAGGTGTGCACCGGCCACATCGGCATCTTCACCGCGAAGGAGGCGAAGAACGCGAGGAACAGGAGCGTCTGCAGCCCGCCGACGACGTGGATGCCGAGCACCGTCACGTCCCCGTGGCCGAACTCGTGCGCCAGAAGCTGCGGGATGTCCGTGGTGCCGGCATCGGCGTACATCGCCACCATCGCCACCAGCATCAGGATCGAGCCGAGGAAGGTGTAGAGGAAGAACTTGAACGCCGCGTAGATGCGGTTCTTGCCGCCCCAGATGCCGATGATCAGGAACATCGGGATCAGGCCGCCTTCGAAGAACAGGTAGAACAGCACGAGGTCGAGCGCCATGAACACGCCGAGCATCAGCGTCTCGAGCACGAGGAACGCGATCATGTATTCCTTGACGCGCTCCTTCACCTCCCACGACGCTGCGATGACCAGCGGCATGATGAAGGTGGTCAGCAGCACGAACAGCACCGAGATGCCGTCGACGCCCATCTTGTAGCGGAGACCGAGCAGCCACTCGCCCTCTTCCACCATCTGGAAGCCGGTATTCGCCGGGTCGAACTGCGCGAGGATGAACAACGAGATCAGGAAGGTCGCCCCCGTCGCGATCAGCGCGAGCCACTTCGCGTTCCGATCCGCCGCCGCGTCACCGCCCTTGAGGAACACGCCGAGGATCAGCGCCGCCAGCGCGGGCAGGAAGGTCGTGATGGAAAGCAGGTTGTCCATTACTCCGCCCCTCCGAAGAGCGTCATCCAGGTGATCAGGACGGCGATGCCGATCACCATCGCGAAGGCATAGGTGAAGATGTATCCGGACTGCGCCCGCCCCGCGAGGCGGGTGAAGAACGGCACGATGCCCAAGGCGATTCCGTTGATCGTTCCGTCGATAACGTTGCCGTCACCGCGGCGCCAGAACACGCGGCCCACCGATTTCGCCGGCTGCACGAACAGGAAGTCGTAGATCTCGTCGAAATACCACTTGTTCAGCAGGAACAGGTAGAGTGGCCGCTGGCTCTGCGCGAGCTGTCGCGGCAGAGCCGGGTTCACGATGTAGAACAGGTACGCTGTGCCCAGACCGATCAGCATGGCGATGAAGGGCGACAGCTTGACCCAGACCGGCACGTAATGCGCCTCGTGCAGGATCGTGTTCTCGGGGCGGATGTAGATGGCCGCCTCGCCCGGCGCCGAGCCCATGACGTAATGCAGTTCGGACGCTTTCGGGCTGCGCTCGGCGACCGCCTCGACAAGTTCTTCGGACGGTTCGGTGTATTCGCCGCCGAAGAAGCGCACGACCTCGTTGGTGTGCCCGAAGAAGCTGCTGTACCAGATCGCCCCGGCGAACACCGCCCCGACCGCCAATGCGCCGAGCGGAATGAGCATCACGGTCGGGCTCTCATGCGCGTGGTCGTGCGTATGCTTGTCGCCCCGCGCCTCGCCGAAGAAGGTCATGAAGATCAGGCGCCAGGAATAGAAGCTGGTGAAGAGCGCCGCGATCACCAGCATCCAGAAGGCATAGCCCCCCGCGGAGGCTGCATACGCGCTCTCGATCACCGCATCCTTGGAGGCAAAGCCGGCAAAGCCGATCCATCCTGTAAGCGGGATGCCGACGCCCGTGATCGCCAGCGTGCCGATCATCATCGCCCAGAAGGTGTAAGGCATCTTGTGCCGCAGACCGCCGTAGTTCCGCATGTCCTGCTCGTGGTGCATCCCGTGGATGACCGAGCCGGCGCCGAGGAAAAGCATCGCCTTGAAGAAGGCGTGCGTGAACAGGTGGAACATCGCGACCGAGTAGACGCCCACGCCGGCGGCCACGAACATGTAGCCAAGCTGCGAGCAGGTCGAATACGCGATCACGCGCTTGATGTCGTTCTGCACGAGACCGACCGTGGCGGCGAAGAACGCCGTCGAGGCCCCGAGGACCGTCACGAAGGTCAGCGCACCCGGCGCGAACTCCATCAGCGGCGACATGCGGCAGACGAGGAACACACCCGCCGTCACCATCGTCGCGGCGTGGATCAGCGCCGACACCGGCGTCGGGCCCTCCATCGCGTCCGGCAGCCAGGTGTGCAGGAAAAGCTGGGCCGACTTGCCCATCGCGCCGATGAACAGCAGCACCGCGATGAGCTCGGCCGCGTTCACCTGTGCGAACAGGAACGACACCTGCGTCTCGGCCAGTTGCGGCGCGGCGGCAAATACGTCGTCAAAGCGAACCGAGTCGACCAGGAAGAAGATGGCGAAGATGCCGAGCGCGAGGCCGAAGTCGCCCACGCGGTTGACGATGAAAGCCTTCATCGCCGCGGCATTGGCCGACGGCTTGCGGTAGTAGAAGCCGATCAGGAGGTAGGAGGCGAGGCCCACGCCCTCCCAGCCGAAGAACAGCTGCACGAGGTTGTCGGCCGTCACCAGCATGAGCATCGCGAAGGTGAAGAACGACAAATAGGCGAAGAAGCGTGGCTTGTAGCTCTCCTCGCCCTCGCGGAAATTGTCGTCGTGCGCCATGTAGCCGAAGCTGTAGAGATGCACGAGCGCCGAGACGGTCGTGATGACCACCAGCATGATCGAGGTCAGACGATCGAGGCGGATCGACCAGTCGGTGGACAGCGTGCCGCTCTCGATCCAGCGCAGGACCTGGATGTGCTGCGTGTCCGGCCCGTGGCTGAAGAAGACGATCCACGAGAACGCGCAGGCGAGAAACAGAAGTCCCGTGGTGATCCATTGCGCGCCGCGGATGCCCGTCAGGCGCCACAGGAAGCCCGCGATGAGGGCACCCACGAGCGGCGAGAATAGGATGATCGACTCCATGGGCTCAGTCCTTGTTCTCGGTCGTCGTGTCGCGCGTCGGCAGATCGCCCAGCCCCATCGGGGCGCGGCGCGTGGCCGCGGTTCTCAGCATCGGGATCCGGTAGAGCGGCGCCATGCGATCAGCCTTTCATCACGTTGATGTCTTCCACCGCGATGGTGCCGCGGTTGCGGAAGAAACATACGAGGATGGCAAGCCCGATCGCCGCCTCGGCCGCCGCGACCGTCAGGACGAACAGCGTGAACACCTGCCCCACGAGATCGTCGAGATAGGACGAGAAGGCGACGAGATTGATGTTCACCGCAAGCAGCATCAACTCGATCGACATCAGCAGGATGATGACGTTCTTACGGTTGAGGAAGAGCCCGAAGATCCCGATGACGAACAGCGCGGCCGCCACCGTGAGATAGTGTTCAAGTCCGATCATCGTCGTCCCCGTGTCTGTTCCGCGTGCCGGACCGGGGCCCGGCTGGCCTCGATGTGCGGCTTAGCCCCCGCACGGGACGTTTGCAATGCGGCGGCAGCATTCGCCGCGCCGGGCACCGTCCATCCGTATCAGACGCTGACGAACCCGCCGATAATCAGGATCGCGACGACCACGGCGACGATGATGAGGGTGTTGCGCGACATGACGTGGCCTTTCCTTGCCCATCTCGCGACCCCGGCGCGGGCCGCCTGCAATTCCGGCACCGCCGAGGGCCGCGCCGTCGTTTCCGGGTCCGGCGTGCGCCGTCCTAGCGGACGCGGCGCAGGCCCCGAACCCACCGCCAGAGGCGCACGCCGATCAGCGCCTTGACGATCCAGAGCGACACGACCCCGCCAAGCATCATCCATCCCGGCAGATCGGCCGTGATGTGCCCGTGCAGGACCGTGGACAGCATCAGAGCCCCTGCCCCGGCTTCACGTCGCGCAGCTCCATCGCGGTCTTGGGATCGCGATAGATCTGCGCCAGCACGTCCTGGCGCTTGACATCCTCGCGATGGCGCAAGGTCAGCACGATCGCCCCGATCATCGCCACCAGCAGGATCAGACCCGCAAGCTGGAACAGCAGGAAATAGCGATCATAGAGGATGAGCCCGAGCGCTTCGGTGTTGTGACGATCCTCCGGAATCGGCTGCTGCGACAGGCTTTCGGCCACATCCGCGCTTTCCCACGCCCCGTACGCCACGGCGAACTGCATGAGGATGATCACCCCGATCAGCAGCGCAAGCGGCATGAACCGCGCCATCTCCGCCTTGAGCTCGGCGAAGTCGACGTCGAGCATCATCACGACGAACAGGAACAGCACCGCGACCGCGCCCACGTAGACGATGATCAGAAGCATCGCCACGAATTCGGCTCCAAGCAGCACGAAAAGTCCCGCCGCAGAGAGAAAGGAGAGGATCAGCCACAACACCGAGTGGACCGGGTGACGGCTGATGACGGTGAAGAGACCGCCCGCAAGGCAGCTCACCGCAAAGAGGTAGAAGGCAAACGCGCTCATGTCTCCTCGTCCTTCGTCTCGTCGTTCATCACTTCGCGCGCCAGTTCCATCGCCCTTGTCATGGCGGGGATGCCCGCGAACATCGACATCTGCGCGATCGTCTCTGCGATCTCGTCGCGCGTGGCCCCGGCCTCGAGAGCGTGGCGCACGGTCATGCGCACCTGGGTGTCGGCCTGTGCCCCTTGCATCGTGAGACCGGCGAGCGTCAAGAGCAGCCGCGTCTTCGCATCGAGACCGTCCTTCGAGATCCCCTTGCCGAACCACATCTCCATGGCGTCCTTCGGCATGGTCGGCCACATCTGCTCGAACCGCCGCGGATCGAAGCTCTCGAGCGCCGGATTGAAGGCCTTGGCCATCTCCTGCGCCTGCTGCATGAACAGCTCGAAAGGGGTCTTCTGGGTCATTGCGGGTTGTCTTCCCCGATGTCGTCCATCATCGCCTCCAGCCCGTCGCGCTCGACCTCCATGGTCGCGCCGGCCAGCATCGTCATCAGGACGGACAGCCCGTCGATCTTCTGATGCGCGAGTTCGGCGTCCTCGCGCATCTCGGAGATCTCCTCCCGAAGGAGACGGACCTCGGACAGCAGCTGCTTGAGGACCGCATCGCTCATCTGTAGGGCGCGTCGAGCTCGATGTTGCGCGCGATCTCGGCCTCCCAGCGCTCGCCGTTCTCCAGCAGCTTCTGCTTGTCGTAGTAGAGCTCTTCGCGCGTCTCGGCGGAAAACTCGAAGTTCGGGCCCTCGACGATCGCGTCGACCGGGCAGGCCTCGGCGCAGAAGCCGCAATAGATGCACTTCGTCATGTCGATGTCGTAGCGCGTCGTGCGGCGCGAGCCGTCCTCGCGCGGTTCGGCATCGATGGTGATCGCCTGCGCCGGGCAGATCGCCTCGCACAGCTTGCACGCAATGCAGCGCTCCTCGCCGTTGGGATAGCGACGCAGCGCGTGTTCACCGCGGAAGCGCGGGCTGAGATAGCCCTTTTCGTGCGGATAGTTGAGCGTGGCCTTCGGCGCGAAGAAGTATTTGAGCCCGAGTTTGAGCCCCTTCCACACGTCTTGCAGCAGGAAGTACTTGGCCGCGCGGGTATAATCCATGGTCGCCATTACTGAGCGTCCTCCGATGTGCTGTGACCGTGCGCCTTGTGGTGCGTCTCGGCCTCGGCGACGTCGATGATCGGGTCGCCGAATTCGTCGTATTCGTCCCTCGTGTCCGCCGATCGGGCCACGCGCCGCGACGCGAGTTCGGCCCCGGCAGCCCAGCGGAACACGGCCGCGGCGATCTCGTTCTGCTGAGGCAGCATCTCGCCGTTCTCGTCCATGTCGGGCAGACCGCAGTCGCGGACCACGAAGTCCGCGAGTTCGATCATGTCCACGTATTTCGCGTCGAGGATGGCGCCGCGCAGATCGCTCATCTCAGCCTCCCATGCTCCAGCGGGCAAAGATGCCCCAGAACCAGCCGAACTTGGCGGCGAAGGCGACAAAGACGACCCAGACGAGGCTGAAGGGCAGGAAGATCTTCCAGCCGATGCGCATCAGCTGATCGTACCGGAAGCGCGGCGTGATCGCCTTCACCATCGCGAACAGGAAGAAGAAGAACGCCATCTTCCCGACCATCCAGAGCGCGCCGTCCGGCAGCCCCGGGATGGGCGACAGCCAGCCACCGAAGAAGAGCAGCGAGGTCAGCGCGCACATCAGGAACATGGCGATGTACTCGCCCGCCATGAACAGCAGGAACGGGGTGGAGCTGTATTCCACCTGGTAGCCGGCCACGAGCTCGGATTCGGCTTCGGGAAGGTCGAAGGGCGGACGGTTCGTTTCCGCCAGCGCCGAGATGAAGAACAGGAACACCATCGGCAGGTGCGGCAACCAGTACCACCCGAGGAAGTGCCAGCCGGTATCCTGCGCGCCCACGATGTCACCGAAGTTCATCGACCCGGTCGAGATGATGACGCCGATGATGATGAGACCGAGCGACACCTCGTACGAGATCATTTGCGCGGCCGACCGCAGCGAACCGAGGAACGGATATTTCGAGTTCGACGCCCAGCCGCCCATGATGACGCCGTAGACCTCGAGCGAGGAGACCGCGAAGACGTAGAGGATTGCGACGTTGATGTCCGACAGCACCCAGGTGTCGCCGAACGGGATCACCGCCCACGCGATCATGGCGAGCACGAAGGAGGTCAGCGGCGCAAGGATGAACACCGCCCGGTCGGCGCCCGCAGGCACGACGACCTCCTTGAACACGTATTTCACCGCGTCCGCGACGGTCTGAAGCAGGCCGAAGGCCCCGACGACGTTCGGCCCGCGCCGCATCTGAACCGCCGCCCAGACCTTGCGGTCGCCGTAGACGAGGAACAGCAGCGACACCATCACGAACGTCACCATCGCGAGGCATTGCATCGCGACGATCAACGCCGTGCCGCCGGGAGTGGACAGAAAGTCAGACATGAAGGTCCCTCACACCGTCGGAATTCCGTTCTCGGCGCAGCCCGCCACCGCGCTCTCGGCCTCGATGGTCTTCAACCCGCGCGGCAGGGCCGGCGAGATGGTGTAAACCGCATCTGCGCGCCATAGACCACCCTCTTCGTCGACATTTGTGCGTAAATGCCGCGCGAAACCGTAGCCGCGGATCAGCGCATACTGCGCCGCGGCACATTCGGCATAAGCCGCGATGTCGGACCCGTCGCGCGCGCCGCGCATCGCGACGTTGAACTGCACGAGGTCCCCGTCGAGAAGCCGGGTCTCCACGCCTTCGTAGACCGGATCGAACGGCGCATCGGACACGTCCCGATCCGGGTCGTCGGCGGCACAGGCCGCCAGCGCCACCGCGAGAAGCCAGGGCCGGAGGCGCATCGCCGCGATCTACTCCGCGGCGACCTTGGGTTCCGATCGGGCACGCGCGTTGGCCGACAGCTCGGCCATCAGCTCGCTCGCTCGCGCGATCGGATTCGTCAGGAAGAAATCCTCGATCGCGAGATCGAAATCCCCTTTCCCGAGCTTGCCCGCCGGAACCGCCTGCCACGTGTTTTCCGGCACGCGGTCAAGCTCCGCGAGGTGCGGCGCGACCTCCACCATCTTCTGGCGCAGCTGACCGAGGCTGTCATAGGGCAGCTGCTGCCCGGCCTCGGCCGACAGCGCGCGCAGGATCGCCCAGTTTTCCTTGGCCTCGCCGGGTGCAAAGCCCGCGCGCAGTGCCAGTTGCGGACGGCCCTCGGTATTGACGAAGAGCCCCTGTTCTTCGGTGTAGGCCGCGCCCGGCAGGATCACGTCGGCGCGATGCGCGCCGCGATCGCCGTGGCTGCCCTGGTAGATCACGAACGGGCCCTTCTCGATCTCGATCTCGTCGGCGCCGAGGTTGTAAACGACGTCCGCTCCTTCCATCGCCGACGGCAGACCGCCCTCGGTGACCGCGCCGACATCCATCGCGCCCACGCGCGCAGCCGCCGTGTGCAGCACGAGGAAGCGACCGCCGGTCGCGTCGACCAGCTTCATCGCCTCGGAAAGCACCGCCGCGCCGTCCGCACCGGTCAGCGCGCCCTGCCCGATCACGACGATCGTGTCGCCGTCCTCGCCATGCTCGTAGGTCTTGCCGGCGACATCGGCCAGCGCCGCGCGATCCGTACCGAAATGGGTGTAGTCGTAGGTCAGGTCGACCGGCTGGCCGATCACGCCGACCTCGGCCCCGCGCAGCCACCCCTTGCGGATGCGCGAGTTCAGAACGGGCGCCTCCTGCCGGGGGTTGCTGCCGACGAGGATCACGCGCTTGGCGAACTCCAGATCCTCGATCGTCGCGGTCCCAACGTAGCCCGAACGGTTGCCCGCCGGAAGCTTCGCGCCATCGGTTCGGCACTCCGTCGTGCCGCCCAGGCTCTCGATCAGCTGCTTCATGGCAAAGATCGCCTCGGTCGGGGCGAGATCACCGGCGAGGCCCACGGGCTTCTTCGCGCCCTTGAGCGCCTCGGCCGCCACCGACAGCGCTTCGGGCCAGCTGGCCGGGCGCAGGCGTCCGTTCTCACGCACGTACGGCTTGTCGAGCCGCTGGCGCCGCAGGCCGTCCCAGACAAAGCGGGTCTTGTCCGAGATCCATTCCTCGTTGGTGCCGTCGTGGTTGCGCGGCAGGAACCGCATCACTTCGCGGCCCTTGCAATCCACCCGGATCGAGGAGCCGAGCGCGTCCATCACGTCGATCGACTCGGTCTTCGAGAGCTCCCACGGGCGGGCAGTGTAGGCATAGGGCTTCGAGGTCAGCGCGCCGACCGGGCACAGGTCGATGATGTTGCCCTGCATCTCGCTCTCGAGCGTCTGGCCGAGATACGCGGTGATCTCGGCATCCTCGCCGCGCCCGGTCTGGCCGAGCTCGGGCATGCCCGCCACCTCGGTGATGAACCGCACGCAGCGTGTGCAGGAAATGCAGCGCGTCATGTGCGTGCCGACAAGCGGGCCGAGATCCATGTTCGACACCGCGCGCTTGGGCTCGCGGTAGCGCGAAAAATCGACGCCGTAGGCCATGGCCTGGTCCTGAAGGTCGCATTCGCCGCCCTGGTCGCAGATCGGACAGTCGAGAGGGTGGTTGATGAGCAGGAACTCCATCACCCCTTCGCGCGCCTTCTTGACCATCTGGCTGTTTGTCCGGACCTGCGGCGCCTCGCCGTCCTTGCCCGGGCGCAGGTCGCGCACCTGCATGGCGCAAGACGCGGCAGGCTTCGGCGGTCCACCCACGACCTCCACCAGACACATCCGGCAGTTTCCGGCGATCGACAGACGCTCGTGATAGCAGAAGCGCGGGATCTCGATCCCTGCCTCCTCGCACGCCTGGAGGATGGTCATCGCCCCCTCCACCTCGTACTCGGTGCCGTCAATATTGATCTTGCGGAGGTCGGACATGGGGTCCCTCACCTAGCTCTGAGCAGGACGCCGATCTGGCTGCCTCTGGCTATTTCCTGTTTGCCGAAGGTGCAATAGGCGGTGGTGTCGCGGCGGCTGACGCCGCGCGACGCGAGAAACGCCTCGCCCCGCGCTTCCATGCGGTCCTTCTCTGCATCCGAGGTCACGTAGTCCTCGATCTCGTCTTCGGAATAGCCCATGTCGCTGGCCATTCCCTTCAACTGTCTAAGATAAGAATACGCACGGATCAGTCGAGGTTCGATATCGTCACAAGTTTTTCGCAGATCGTCCGCGATCGCGACCATGAGCAGTGCGTCATCGATCTGCGATACCTCGCGCAACGGCGGCTTGGCCTCGGCGGCCAAAGGCGACAAGGCGAGCGTGAGCGCGACGGCTAGGGCACCCAAGCGGCGCATCGGCAGTCTCCTTCCAGTCCGGATCGGGCTCCGCGTTCGTCGGGCCCGACATGCGAGATGGTAGAGCGACGCAAGGTTATGCAATGACCGCCGGCCGCCGCACGCGGGTGTCCGCGGATCACGATCCGCGTTCGGGCCACTCGATACAGCGTCCGCGCGTTGCGATCCTGTTGCCGTCCCGGGTCAGGAGCGACGGGTCGTCCTCGGTCGGATGCACCGCCCAGACGATCTCGGACGAACCGAAATGAGTGATGCAGTGTAGTGTGCCTTCATAGAAGGCCGCCTGCCGCGCCCCCTCGAAACCGCGCTGGATCGGACCGGCGCTGACCACGAAGTTGTGCCGGTCGCTACGCGGCGCCGTGGCCCGCGCGCGGTAGAACTCCCCGTCGAAGCGGATCCGTTTCGACGTCTCCGCGCACGCCGTGAGCGTCAATAGAGCAGCCAGCGCGGCCAGTCCCGCGATCCGGTAGCGTCCTGCCATGCCTGTCCCTCGCGTCGTCCCTGCGCCTCGTGCGCCCCGGTTCGGGCGTATCCCCGGGTATCGGGGAAATCGGGGGCCGCGTCCAGCCCGCGACCGCCGCATCAGGCGCGTTCGGCCGCAGCGGCCTCGGCCCGCTTCAGATCCGCAACGCTCTGCCCCTGCGCCGCGGCCACGAGCCGGGTCACGCGCGGCAGGACGACGAGCGAAATCGTCGGGACCGTCACCGCGGTGGACAGCAGGATCCGCAGCCAGACCGGCGCGTCGGGCGCCAGCCAGCCGACGAGTTCGGCGAAGACCAGCACGCCGGGATAGACGGCGAGCCACACGAACAGAATGAAGAGCAGGCGCTGGCTGCGGGACATGAGGGGCGGTCCTTTGGCTGACGGTCAACGCGCGAAGATGTCCCGGATCGCGGGAATGGAAAGGGTGCCGTAAAGAAAGGCCACCGGACGGACGCAGAACCTGAAGTCGGGCCCGACCGCTGCCCAGAGCGCGAGGGGCTGCCAGAACGCGGAGTCCGGCCGCCCTTGGAACGCGCGCTCCTAGGCGCGATCCTAGCGCGGCAGCGTTGGCATCGTCGCCGGCCGAAACCCTGGCCGTTCTCCTCGGCGCGCCAGGTGAAGAAGCCGTAGTTCGGTCTCGGCGTGTAGAAGTCCGGAGCGTCCCTTACCGCCCTGCCCGTTCGCGATGCGCCCGTGCTAGCCAAAAAAATGCGGCGCCCGAAGCGCCGCATTTTTCATCAGACCGGGTCACCGGCGGATCATTCGGCGGCGATCGGGCCCCGCTTGTGCTTGATGCGGTCCTCGATCTCGTCGCGGAAGTTGCGGATGAGGCCCTGGATCGGCCAGGCCGCCGCATCACCGAGCGCGCAGATCGTGTGCCCCTCGACCTGCTTGGTCACGTCGAACAGCATGTCGATCTCTTCGGGCTCTGCATCGCCCTCCACGAGGCGCTCCATGACCCGCATCATCCAGCCCGCGCCTTCGCGGCACGGGGTGCACTGGCCACAGCTTTCGTGCTTGTAGAACTTCGACAGCCGCCAGATCGCCTTGATCATGTCGGTCGACTGATCCATCACGATCACCGCCGCGGTGCCGAGGCCGGAGCGCTGCTCCCGCAGGTAGTCGAAGTCCATGATCGCGTCGCGCATCTGATCGCCGCGGATGCAGGGCACCGACGAGCCGCCGGGGATCACGGCCTTCAGGTTGTCCCAGCCGCCGCGAATGCCGCCGCAGTGACGGTCGATCAATTCCTCGAACGTGATCGACATCGACTCCTCGACCACGCAGGGCTTGTTCACGTGGCCCGAGATCGCGAAAACCTTGGTGCCCGCATTGTTCGGGCGGCCGAAGGACGCGAACCATTCCGCGCCGCGCCGCAGGATCGTCGGCACGACGGCAATCGATTCGACATTGTTGACCGTAGTCGGGCAACCGTAGAGGCCCGCGCCCGCCGGGAACGGTGGCTTCATGCGCGGCATGCCCTTCTTGCCCTCGAGGCTTTCGAGCAGCGCGGTTTCCTCGCCGCAGATGTAGGCCCCTGCGCCGTGCACGAGGTAGAGATCGAAATCCCAGTCAGACCCGGCGGCGTTCGTTCCCAGAAGCCCGTCGTCGTAGGCTTCGTCGATCGCGGCCTGCAGCGCTTCCTTCTCGCGGATATATTCACCGCGGATGTAGATGTAGCAGGCATGCGCGTTCATCGCGAAGGACGCGATCAGGCAGCCCTCGACCAGCGTGTGCGGATCGTGGCGCATGATCTCGCGGTCCTTGCAGGTGCCCGGCTCGGACTCGTCCGCGTTGATCACGAGGTACGCCGGCCGGCCATCGCTTTCCTTGGGCATGAACGACCACTTCAGTCCCGTAGGGAAGCCCGCACCGCCACGACCGCGCAGACCGGACTTCTTCATTTCCTCGACGATCCAGTCGCGTCCCTTCTGGATCAGGGCGCCGGTGCCGTCCCAGTGCCCGCGCTTCTTCGCGCCGGCGAGGGTGCGCTCGTGCATCCCGTAGAGATTGGTGAAGATGCGGTCTTCATCCTTCAGCATGGCTCAATCCTTGTCAGCTCGGCGCGCACGCCAGAGGTCGTAGATCATGTAGATGGCCAGGCCGAACCCCGCCAGTGCGGCGAGGTCGCACAGGGCCCGCCAGCGCTGGCTCCAGTCGAGCCAGGCGCCGAGGGTCGTGGCCGCGATCCAGAAAAGGCCCACGCCCGCGATCAGAAGCGCGATGGCGCGCCCCTTGCGTGCCTGTTCCTCATCGGTCATGCGGCGCTCCGCCCTCCTGTCAGTACACGTCGCCCTTGTCGACGCGGTTCGAAAAATCGGTGTCGCCACCGCCGGCGAGCACCTTGGCCTGCGACACCCATTCGTCGCGGGTCACGCGGCCGCGGAAGCCCTCTAGATTGTCGTCAACCCACGCGACCTCGTCGTCGCTCCACGACGCGATCTGGTCGAAATGATAGAATCCGAGCCGGTTGCACAGCTGCTCGAGCTTGGGGCCGATCCCCTTGATTCGCTTGAGATCGTCGGCCTCGCCACCGCGCGGGGCGTCCAGCGTGGCGGGCTTGGTGCCGGGGCTGTCCGACGCCGCGGCAGCGCCGCCGGCGGTGCCACCCGTCGCTGTTTCCCCGTATTTCCACGATCCCTTGCGCTCGGACAGTTCCTTCTGGCCCGGCAGGTCTTTCGACGGCTTGACCGCCGTCCCGGCCTCCGCATCCGCCGACGCCACCGCCGCGCCCGGGGGCGGAGTCGACGTGCTCTTGGTGTCCGTCGTTCCGGCGGTATGAGAGGCGGACGGCGCTGGTTTCGGCGCCTCCGTGCGACGCGGCGCGGTCGTGGCGGCACTCGCGCCGGGCTTGGCCGCCTCGCCGGGTTTGGTCATCGGCGCACAGAAAATCATGCTGAAGAGAAATCCGAGCACGACGAAGACGATGCCGCCCAGAAACGCGGCGGCGATGATCCCGTAGCTGCCCATCACCAGCAGCAAGACGAAGGTCAATCCGCCGACGCCCGCGGCGAGCGCCCAGCTTCCGCTTTGACAGCTCAGGCCGTTATTCGATCCGTTCATGTCGTCTCTCTCCCTCTTCGCGCTCCGCGAGCCGTGTTTTTAACACGTTGCCCGTTTTAGCACGCGAAGGAAACGGCGTCTTGTCATACCGTGGTATGCCGCGGTTCGGCGCCGCCTCCGGCTCAGGACGTCGTGTCGGACGCCAGCGCCTTGGCCTGCGACACCCAATCGTCGCGAGTCACGCGACCGCGGAAGCCTTCGAGGTTGGCATCGACCCAGGCGACCTCGTCGTCCGTCCAGGCGGCGATCTGGTCGAAATGATAGATCCCGAGCCTATTGCAGAGCTTTTCGAGCTTCGGCCCGATTCCCTTTATCTCCTTGAGATCGTCCGCCCCGCCCTCGCGCGGTTCGTCGCGCATCGCGGGCTTGGTGCCCGGCTCGGCCGCCTCGGCCGGCGCGTAGGTCTGCGGGTGTCCCTTACCCTCGACCGGAGCGCTGTGCTTGTCCACGCCGGTTTCATCCACGGGCTGTGTCGGGGCCAGCACCGGGCCGCGGCTCGGCTCCGCATCGCCGCGCTTGTCCGACAGGTCGCGCCACGGCGTGCGCAGAGGCACCTCCGTGCCATCGATGCGCTTGACCGTATCGCCGATGCGCGTTGCCAGGGCGACCGACGCGTTGCCGGCCTCGCGCCCCTCGTCCCACGCGGTCAGCGACGTCAGGCCGTCGGCCGGCTCCGACGCGTAGCGCCCGTTCTGCGGGCCCGGCGTGGGCACACGCCCGGCGGCAAGCTCGTCGAGAATCTCGGCGAAGCGCTCGGTCGTCAGATCCTCGTAATAGTCCTTGCCGATCTGGACCATCGGCGCGTTGGCACAGGCGCCGAGGCACTCGACCTCTTCCCACGAGAACTTGCCGTCCTCGGAGACCGCGAAAGGCTTGTCGGCGATCTTTTCCTTGCAGACGCCGATCAGGTCTTCCGCGCCGCAGATCATGCACGACAGCGTGCCGCAGACCTGCACGTGCGCGACCGATCCGACCGGCTCCAGCTGGAACATGAAGTAGAAGGTCGCGACCTCGAGCGCCCGCATATAGGGCATCTCGAGCATCTCGGCGACGTGCTCGATGGCCGGCCGTGTCAGCCAGCCCTCCTGCTCCTGTGCCCGCCACAGCAGCGGGATAACCGCGCTGGCCTGGCGGCCGGCGGGATACTTGGTGATCTGCGCCTCGGCCCATTCGCGGTTCGCGGGCGTGAAGGCGAAGCTCTCGGGTTGCTCGTGGTGCAGTCGTCTCAGCATGGCGGGTCCTGTTCGGATCGGCGCGCGGGTCCGCTCGCGCGGCCCCGTCGGGTCAGGCGGTTTCGGCGTCGGTCGCCGTGTCGGGCGTGGCCGCGGGGGCCGGTTCGGTCGGTGCGCACGAGCCGGTGACGAGCCGCACGCCGCCCCCCTCGAGCCGCACCGCGGCACCCGTGTCGACCTTGAATTCGGACATCTCGAGCAACTGGCCACGCGTCAGGCCAGTCTGCAGTTCCGCCGCGAGGTATTGCGGTTCGGTCCGAAGATCGCAGCCGAGAGACGCCAGCGCGGAGTCGAAAGCCAGCGCGTCCTCCTCGGTCGTGCCCTCGGGCGGCATCGCGCAGGCCGCGGTCAGAATAGAGGCGGCAAGCAGCGCGCGGGCAGGCTTCATCGGATGGTCCTTGTCTCGAGTGATATTTCAGGGGGGTGCCGGGCCATCGGCCCGGCCGGAAGACTCAGCGATCGACCTCGCCGAACACGATGTCCATGCTGCCGAGGATCGCTGCGACGTCGGCCAACTGGTGCTTGGACGACAGATGGTCCATCGCCTGCAGGTGCAGATAGCCGGGCGCCCGGATCTTGGCCCGGTACGGCTTGTTGGTTCCGTCGGCCACAAGGTAGACGCCGAATTCGCCCTTGGGCGCCTCCACCGCGCAGTAGACTTCGCCCGCCGGCACGTGGAAGCCCTCGGTGTAAAGCTTGAAGTGGTGGATGAGCGCCTCCATCGAGGTCTTCATCTCGCCGCGCTTCGGCGGCGTGATCTTGCCCCGGCGCAGCACATCGCCCTGGTTCTCGGGCATCTTCAGCTTGTCGATGGCCTGGCGCATGATCGACACCGATTGCCGCATCTCCTCCATCCGGCAGAGGTAGCGGTCATAACAGTCGCCGTTCTTGCCAACGGGGATGCGGAACTCGAACTCGTCGTAGCATTCGTAGGGCTGCGCACGCCGCAGATCCCACGCCATGCCCGACCCGCGCGCCATGACGCCCGAAAAGCCCCATTCCTGGACGTCGTCCTCGGTCACGATGCCGATGTCGGCATTGCGCTGCTTGAAGATGCGGTTCTCTGTCAGAAGCCCGTCGATGTCGTCGAGCACCTTCGGGAAATCCTCGGTCCAGTCGTAGATGTCGTCGAGAAGCTCGGGTGTCAGGTCCTGATGCACGCCGCCCGGCCGGAAATACGCGGCGTGAAGCCGCGCGCCGGAGGCTCGTTCGTAGAACACCATGAGCTTCTCGCGCTCCTCGAAGCCCCAGAGCGGCGGCGTCAGCGCGCCGACGTCCATCGCCTGCGTCGTCACGTTGAGCAGGTGGTTCAGGATGCGCCCGATTTCACAGTAGAGCACGCGGATCAGCTGCGCTCGGCGCGGCACCTCCGTGCCGGTCAGCTTTTCGATCACGAGGCACCAGGCGTGTTCCTGGTTCATCGTGCCAACGTAATCGAGACGGTCGAAATACGGCAGGTTCTGCAGGTAGGTCCGGCTTTCCATCAGCTTCTCGGTGCCGCGATGCAGCAGGCCGATATGCGGATCGCAGCGCTCCACGATCTCGCCGTCGAGCTCGAGCACCAGACGCAGAACGCCGTGCGCCGCAGGGTGCTGCGGGCCAAAGTTGATGTTGAAGTTGCGGATCTTCTGTTCGCCTGTCTCGGCATCGCCGAACTGGTTGGAGCCGTCCATCATGCGTCAGCCTCCTCAGCCTTCGAGCGCCGGACCGTCAGCGGTCCGGAACACCTTGGTCATCAGTTTCCACGTGCCGTCGACCCGGACGAAGCCAAGATGATCCTCGAACCGGCGCGGCGGCACGTCGACCCAGAGATGCGCGCGGGCCATGTCGCCGCCGGCCACGTCCACGCTCAGGATCTCGAATGACGGCTCTCCGGGAAACGCATCGCGGCCGCCGACCCGCGACAGAAACGTCGCCTTGTCCCACACCAGCGGTTCGCCCTCGGCAACGACGCCAGTCATGGCGAAACGGTCGTGGCACATATCGTCGAGCACATCGACACGCGCGTGGTGCAGGGCCTCGCAGTATGTCGCGGCGAGTGCATGCACGCCATCGTGGCCCGGGACAGATGCGCCATCCATCACTTCGTTCCCTCGGTCTGCTTCTCGTCGCCGGGCAGCACGTAGTCCGCGCCCTCCCACGGCGACATGAAGTCGAACTGGCGATACTCCTGCACGAGGCTGACCGGTTCGTAGACGACGCGCTTCTCCGCCTCGTCGTAGCGCACTTCGGTGTAGCCAGTCGTCGGGAAGTCCTTGCGCAGCGGATGCCCGCGGAAGCCGTAATCGGTCAGGATGCGCCGCAGGTCCGGGTGACCCGAGAACAGGATCCCGAACATGTCGAAGACTTCGCGCTCGAACCAGTTGGCCGAGGGGTGCACCGCCGTGATCGACGGCACGATGTCCTCTTCGCGGACCTGCGCCCGCAGGCGGATCCGGTGGTTCTGATGCATCGACAGGAAATGATACACGACGTCGAAGCGCTTGGCCCGCGCGGGCCAGTCCACCGCCGTGATGTCGATCAGCGTGGTGAAGCGGCACGTCGGCTCGGTCTTGAGCCACTCGATCAGCGTGCGGATGTTCGACGGCGCAATCTCGACCGTCAGTTCGCCCAATGCGACCTCCCAGCCGACCACGCATTCGGGGCGCCTTGCCTCGATGAAGCCGCCGAGCTCTTTCAGTGCGTCGCTCATGCGTCCCTCCTCAGCGGGTCAGCGTCCCGGTCCGGCGGATCTTCCGCTGGAGCGCCATGATCCCGTACAGCAGCGCCTCTGCGGTCGGCGGGCAGCCGGGCACGTAGACGTCTACCGGGATCACGCGGTCGCAGCCGCGAACCACCGAGTAGCTGTAGTGGTAGTAGCCGCCACCGTTTGCGCACGAACCCATCGAGATCACGTAGCGCGGCTCCGGCATCTGGTCGTAGACCTTGCGCAGCGCCGGCGCCATCTTGTTGGTCAGAGTGCCGGCGACGATCATCACGTCGGACTGACGCGGAGACGCACGCGGCGCAACGCCGAAGCGTTCGGCGTCGTAACGCGGCATCGACGTATGCATCATCTCGACCGCGCAGCATGCGAGGCCGAACGTCATCCAGTGAAGCGAGCCGGTGCGCGCCCAGTTGATGATGTCCTCGGTCGAGGTCAGAAGGAAGCCCTTGTCGGTGAGCTCCCGGTTCAGGTTCTGCGTGGCCACTTCACGGTCGGGACCGGCCGTGTTGGCTCCTGTCATCACTCCCAATCCAGTGCCCCTTTCTTCCATTCGTAGGCAAAGCCCGCGGTAAGCACCCCGAGGAACACCATCATCGACCAGAACGCAGCGTCCGAGAGGTCGGCAAAGCCGACGGCCCACGGAAACAGGAACGCGATCTCGAGATCGAAGATGATGAACAGGATCGACACGAGGTAGAAGCGCACGTCGAACTTCATCCGCGCGTCGTCGAAGGCGTTGAAGCCGCATTCGTAGGCCGACACCTTCTCGGGGTCGGGCCGACGCACGGCGAGCACCACGGCGGCGAGTACGAGCACCAGCCCGAGACCGATGGCGATGGCCAGGAAAACGAGGATGGGAAGGTATTCCCGAAGCAGTTCGTCCACGGAACCGGCTCCCTTCTGCCGCGGCGCGCGCACCTCGCAGGGTGGCGGCGACATCGAGTGGCTTGATGCGTTGAGGTTGATCTATCCCCGGCTCCGTGCCGGGTCAACCGACGGGCGCTGCCGTGGTGTCGCAGATCCTGTGCGATCGACCGGGGCGCCGAAGCGCGCGCCGCAGCGACTGTCGCGCGGGCAATCGGCGCATTCGTCGGGCGCTGCGCGCCGTCAGCGGCTCCAGCTTGGCGCGCGCTTGTCGAAAAAGGCCGACAGACCCTCTTCGGCCTCCTCGGTCTCCCAGCGCGCCGCCAGCGCGTCGATGGCGTGCTCGACCGCCGTGGGCTCCACCCGCCCGGCCAGATCGCCCAGAAGCGCCTTTGCGGCGGCGACCGCCCCCGGCGCACAGGCGAGGTAGGGTGCGATCTCGGCCTCCACGGCGGCATCCAGGTCGTCCGGCGCCACGACCCGGCTCAGCAGGCCGAGACGCACGGCCTCCTCGGCGTCGAAAATCCGCGCAGACATGAAGACCTGACGCGCCCGCGCCGCGCCCATCCGGGCGATCACGTAAGGGCCGATATTGGCGGGGATGAGCCCCAGCCGGGTTTCGGTCAGGCCCATCTTGAGCCCTTCCGCCCCGATCGCGACGTCGCAGACCGACGCGAGGCCCACGCCGCCGCCGAACGCGTTGCCCTGCAACCGGCCGATCAGCGGCTGCGGCAGCGCGGCCAGCGCGCCGAGAACCTCGGCGATGCGGGCGCTTTCGCGGCGCCGCGTCTCGCGATCCATCTCGCGCTGAGCCTGCATCCAGCGCAGGTCGCCGCCGGCGCAGAAGCTCCGGCCCTCGGCCGCGAGCACTACGACACGGACGGCCGGATCGGCAGCAAGCCGCCCGACCGCATCGGTCAGCTCTGTCATCATCTCGGGCGACAGCGCGTTGTGCTTGTCGGCGCGTGCCAGGGTCAGCGTCGCCACGCCGCGCGCGTCGATCTCGGTGCGGGTCAGGTCCTCGGTCATCTCGCCTCTCCGGTCTCGCGTGGCGCGACCAGCGCCCGCGCAATGTCCGCTGCCCGGTCGAGCACCGCCGTGTCCAGCCCGGTCTCGAAGCCGCGCGCGGCGAGGTGCGCCGCGACCCGCCCCGTCGCGACGTTGCCTTTCGCCCCGGGTGCATAGGGGCACCCGCCGAGCCCACCTATGGCAGCGTCGAAAACGCGCACACCATGGTCGAGCGCAACGTCCACGTTGTCGAGCGCGCGGCCCGACGTATCGTGAAAATGGCCGGCAAGGCGGTCCACCGGCAAGTCCTGCAGGACCACGGCCAGCATCGCGTCCACCGCCTCCGGCCTGCCCTGCCCGATCGTGTCGCCGAGGCTCACCTCGTAGACGCCCAGATCGCGCAGCGCCGCGACGACCCGCGCCGTGTCGGCGGGGGCAACCGGCCCGTCATAGGGGCACTCCACGACGCAGGAGACATACCCACGGACCGGCAGCCCGGCGTCGCGCGCGGCCTCGGCCACAGGCGCGAACCGCTCGAGGCTTTCGGCGATCGTCGCGTTCAGATTGGCCTTGGAGAAGCCCTCCGACGCCGAGGCGAAGATCGCCACCTCGTCGGCTCGCGCCGCGACAGCGGCCTCGAAGCCCTTTATGTTCGGGGTCAATGCGGCGTAGGACACGCCCGGCACCCGGTCGATCCGCGCCAACACCTCGCCCGAAGCCGCCATCTGCGGCACCCATTTCGGGCTGACGAACGACGCCACCTCGATCCGTCGAAAGCCGGCGCCGCTCAGCATGTCGATCAGCGCGACCTTGTCGGCCACCGGGATCTCGCGCGCCTCGTTCTGCAGCCCGTCGCGCGGCCCAACCTCGAAGATCTCGGCCCGTTCGGCCATTGCGCCCTCCCTCGGCGTTTCGTCTCGCGTCGATGCGCCGTGCCCGTCAGGACGCGTCGTCATCGGCCTCCAGCCGCACGAGCCCCGCGCCCGCTTCGACCTGGTCGCCCTCGGCGACCAGCACCTCGGCCACAACTCCGTCGCGCCACGCGGTCAGCGCATGTTCCATCTTCATCGCCTCGAGCAGCGCCAGCCGTGCCCCGGCCTCGACCGCGTCGCCGTCGGAGACGAAGACGCGGGTGACCCGACCGGGCATCGGCGCCTCGATCACGTTCTCGCCCGTGGCCGCGGCTGCCTGCGCCAGCGGATCGACGACGTCGAACGCGATCCCGTGCGCGGCAAAGACGGTGATACGTCCGCCAGCGCGCGCGGTCCCGGCGGCCGGCACCCCGTCAAAGCGCCACGCGCCGGCACGCCGCTCCGCCGTGACGGCCCCGCCGGCCGTGTCGATCTCCACCCGGTCCGGACTGCAGACGCGAAGCACGCAATCGAACACGTCCTCGCCGCGTGTCAGGTGGACCGAGCGCGCAAGCGGCGCCCAGAGCGTGAAGCCCGCGAACGGATCCTCCGTCTCCGACAGCCCGCCGGCGGCCAGCGCGGCCTCGGCGACGACGCGGGCCGGCACGGCCGGCGCGGCCGTCAGTGCCGCCAGATCCCGATCGATCAGCCCGGTATCGACCTCGCCCCGGGCAAAGCCCGCGTGCGCGGCAAGCGCGCCCAGAAACGCGAGGTTGGTCACGGTTCCGGCGACCTGCGTGTCGCCCAGCGCGCGGCGCAGTTTGGCCAGCGCCACCGCCCGCGTCGGCCCGTGCACGATCAGCTTTGCGATCATCGGGTCGTAGTGCGGGCTGATCGCGTCGCCGGCGCGCACGCCGGTATCCGCCCGCGCTCTCTCGGGGAAGGCGAGCGCCGACAGCCGCCCCGTCGCCGGAAGAAATCCCGCCGGCACGTCCTCGGCATAGAGCCGGGCCTCGAAGGCATGGCCAGCCAGCGAAAGATCGGATTGCGCCGCCGGCAGGGGCTCGCCCGCGGCGACCCGGAGCTGCCAGGCCACGAGGTCGATCCCGGTCACCATTTCGGTGACCGGATGCTCCACCTGCAGGCGCGTGTTCATCTCCATGAAGTAGAACCGGTCCGGCCTCAGCCCGTCGCTCGCATCGACGATGAACTCGACCGTGCCGGCCCCGCGATATCCGATCGCTTCGGCCGCGCGCACGGCCGCGGCGCCCATCGCCTCGCGCATCTCTTCGGTCATGCCGGGTGCGGGCGCCTCCTCGATCACCTTCTGGTGCCGGCGCTGGAGCGAGCAGTCCCGCTCGAACAGGTGGACCGCGCGCGTGCCGTCACCAAAGACCTGGACCTCGATGTGCCGGGGCGTCGCCACGAATTTCTCGATCAGCACCGCGTCGTTGCCGAAGGCGCCGCGCGCCTCGGCCTGCGCGCCGGCGAGCGCGTCGGCAAAGCCCTCTGGCCGCTCGACGCGCCGCATGCCCTTTCCGCCACCGCCCGCGACCGCCTTGACGAGAACCGGGTAGCCGATCTCGCCCGCCTCTCCGGCGAGCCGCGCGGGATCCTGATCCTCGCCCATGTAGCCGGGCACGACGGGAACGCCGGCCTCCTCCATGAGGCGCTTGGCGGCGTCCTTGAGCCCCATCTTGCGGATCGCCTCGGCCGAAGGCCCGATAAAGACGAGACCCGCCGCCTCGACCGCCGCGACGAAATCAGCGTTCTCCGACAGGAAACCGTAGCCCGGATGGATTGCCTCCGCGCCAGTCGCGCGCGCGGCCTCGATGATCCGCTCGCCGCGCAGATAGCTGTCGGCCGGGGCGGCGCCGCCGATCGCCACGGCCTCGTCAGCCAGCGCCACGTGAAGGGCATCGGCATCGGCATCCGAATGCACTGCCACCGTCGCCACGCCCATCTCGCGCGCCGTGCGGATCACCCGCACCGCGATCTCGCCGCGATTTGCGATCAGGATCTTGCCGAACATGCCGCGCCCCGCTCCGTCGTCATTCCGTTCCGAATGCTCACGCCGCCGTCTCCGCATCCGTCGCCACGTCCGCGACACATCGGAACCGTTCGCACACGAGCATCATGTCAGGCGACCATCCGCCGTTTCGTTCGAAATATCGCCGGTGCCCCTCGCGCCAGCCCGCGAGATCCTCGGTCTCGCCTTCGGCCAAGGCGAAGTCGGCGTCCACCTCGTCGAAGCGGCGCAGCGTCACCTCCACCGTCTCGATCACCAGCGCCGGCCGGCCGTCCCAGTCGAGGGCGATGTCACGCCGCCCGACCTCGGGCATCGGTTCGCCGCCCGCGCCGAAGTCGCGCAGCGCCCCGCAGGTCGCAGTTTTCTTCCCGCTTCGCACGAGTGCCAGCAGCGCGTCGCACAGCGCGCGGCTGTCGCCGAACACAAAGGTCTGCGCCCCCGGATAGCGGAGCCTGAGCGTCGCGAGCGTGTCGTCCCCGGTCATGCCGCCGCTCCCGCTTGGACGCGGCGATCGCCCCTCCGACGCAGTCTCACATCCGGAACACGCCATAGCGTGTCTCCTCGATCGGGGCATTCAGCGCCGCGCGCAACGACAGCGCAAGCACCTCGCGCGACTTGCGCGGATCCACCACGCCGTCGTCCCACAGTCGCGCGGAGGCATAAAGCGGGTGCGACTGGCGCTCGAACATCTCGACCGTCGGACGCTTGAACTCGGCCTCCTCGGCCTCGGTCCAGGTCTCGCCCGCCTTCTCCATCGCGTTGCGCTTGACCGTGGCGAGGACGCCCGCCGCCTGCGCGCCGCCCATGACCGAAATCCGGCTGTTCGGCCAGGTCCACAGGAACCGCGGCTGATAGGCGCGGCCGGCCATGCCGTAATTGCCCGCCCCGAACGAGCCACCGACCAGCATGGTGATCTTCGGCACCGATGTGGTGGCGACCGCCGTCACCATCTTCGCGCCGTGCCGGGCGATGCCTTCGTTCTCGTAGCGCCGCCCGACCATGAAGCCGGTGATGTTCTGCAGGAAAACGAGTGGAATCCGCCGCTGGGAGCAGAGTTCGACGAAATGCGCGCCCTTCTGCGCGGCCTCCGAGAACAGCACGCCGTTGTTGGCGATAATGCCGACCGGACAGCCGTGCACATGCGCGAAGCCGGTCACGAGCGTGTCGCCGAAGCGTGGTTTGAAGGCGTCGAAGCGCGACCCGTCGACCAGGCGGGCGATGACCTCGTGAATGTCGTAGGGCGTGCGCAGATCGGCCGGCACCACCCCGAGGATCTCCTCGGGATCGTAGGCCGGCGGCTCCGGCGCCTGCCAGTCCACCGTGTCGGGGCGCGTGCGGTTCAGGCTCTCGACCGCGCGGCGCGCAAGCGCCAGCGCATGCGTGTCGTCCTCGGCAAGGTAGTCCGCCACGCCCGACAGCCGGGTGTGGACGTCGCCGCCGCCCAAGTCCTCGGCCGAAACGATCTCGCCCGTGGCCGCCTGAACCAGCGGCGGACCGGCCAGGAAGATCGTGCCCTGCTCCTTCACGATGATCGTGACGTCCGACATCGCCGGCACGTAGGCGCCACCCGCCGTGCAGGAGCCCATGACCACCGCGATCTGGGGGATGTTCTTGGCGCTCATCCGCGCCTGGTTGTAGAAGATCCGTCCGAAATGGTCGCGGTCGGGAAAGACCTCGTCCTGGTTCGGCAGGTTCGCGCCGCCGCTGTCCACGAGATAGATGCAGGGCAGCCGGTTCTCCTCGGCGATCTCCTGCGCCCGAAGGTGCTTCTTCACGGTCATCGGGTAGTAGGTGCCACCCTTCACGGTGGCGTCGTTGCAGACGACCATCACCTCCTGCCCGTGCACCCGGCCGATCCCGGCGATGGCGCCGGCTCCGGGCGCGGCGCCGTCATACATGCCGTGCGCAGCCAGCGCCCCGACCTCCAGGAAGGGCGAGCCCGGATCGAGAAGGTTCGCCACCCGCTCTCGCGGAAGCATCTTGCCCCGTTCGAGGTGCCGGGTACGCGCGCGTTCGCCGCCGCCGGCCTGCGCCGCAGCGGCGGCCTCCTCGACGACGCGCAGCGCCTCGAGATGCGCCTCGCGATTGGCGCGGAACGCCTCGGAGGACGGAAGCGCCTGGGATTGCAGTTTCACGTCTCGTCCTCCTTCTCGGCCGCGGCACGCGCCTTCAGATCCTTGCGGATCACCTTGCCGGTCACCGTCATCGGAAGCTCGGGCAGGAACGCGACCTCGCGCGGATAGCTGTAGCTCGCGAGGCGCGCCTTGACCCACTCGGCCAGCTCTGCCGCCAGCGCGTCCGTGCCCTCGACGCCTTCGCGCAACACCACGTAGGCCTTCACGATTTCGGTCCGCATCTGATCCGGCTTGCCGACGACGCCGACATTCGCGACCGCATCGTGGGTCATCAGGCAATCCTCGATCTCAGAGGGGCCGATCCGGTAGCCCGACGAGGTGATCACGTCGTCCTCGCGGCCGACGAAACGCAGAAAGCCGTCCTCCAGCACACCGCGGTCGCCGGTCAGCATCCAGCGGCCCCGGAACTTCGCACGCGTCTCGGCGGGCTTGCGCCAGTATTCCAGCATCATCGACGCCGAGCCGCGCTTGACCGCGACATCGCCCTCACCGTCGCAGGGCGTCCCGTCGGGCCCGACGACGGCGACGTGATGCCCCGGAACCGCCCGGCCGATATAGCCCGGCCGCGGACTGAAGAGGTCGCCGCAGGAGGACGCGACCATGTTGCACTCGGTCTGGCCGTAGAACTCGTTGATCGAGACGCCGAGCGCATCGCGCCCCCAAGCCAGCATCTCCGCGCCGAGCGGCTCGCCGCCGCTGGCGACCGAGCGCAGCCCCTCGATGCGCGTGTCCGACGCCTGCAGCATGCGCAGAACCGTGGGCGGAAAGAACACGTTGCGCACCGCGCCCTCGCGGCAGATCCGCACGCAATCCTCCGGCGTGAACTTCGGCAGCCGGCAGGCGACCACCGGCACCCCGAGCGCGAGGCCGGGCATCGCCACGTCGAACAACCCGCCGATCCACGCCCAGTCCGCCGGCGTCCAGAGAACATCGCCCCGCCGCCCGAGGAAATCGTGGCTCATCTCGACCCCGGGCAAGTGCCCGGTCAGCACCCGGTGACCGTGCAGCGCGCCCTTCGGCGCGCCGGTGGTGCCGCTGGTATAGATCAGAACCGCCGCGTCGTCCGGGCCGGTCTCGATTCCGGCACTCGACGGCAGCCCCTTGCCCAGATCCGCCTCGGTCAGCACCGCGAGGCCGAGCCCGTCGAGCGCCGCGCGCCCTTCGGCATCGGACACCACGACGCCCAGACCGGAATCCCGGATCCGGCTTTCGAGCGCGCCGCGACGGAACAGCTTGAACAGCGGCACCGAGATCGCGCCGAGCCGCCAGGCGGCGATGTGGGCCGCAAGCGTCAGCGGCGATTGCGACAGCAGGACGCCGACGCGATCGCCGCGCATCACGCCCTTTTCGATCAGCGCGCCCTCGACCCGACGCGACAGCTTCCACAGCTCGCCGTAGGTCCAGCCGCGGCGCCCGTCGGTCAGGTCGATGACGGCGATCCGGTCCGGGTCGGTCGCAGCCCAGCCGTCGCAGACCTGCTCGGCCATGTTCAGAGTTTCGGGCAGGTCCCACCGGAAACGGGCGTGCATCTCCTCGTAGGGGCGCCGGCGCAGCATCCGCATTTCAGACATCGTCGGGCCCCACGCGCCGCACCAGACCGCCATCGCGGGCCACATAGTAGGTGTAATGCCGCGCCGCATCGTGCGGATCTGGCCCGCAGATCACCACGAGCCAGGCTCCGACCTCGCGCGCTGGCACGGCCCGGCACTCGGAGGCACGCGCCTGCGCGCCGGTGCCATCGGCTGCCCGGTCGGCGAGGTAGCGCTGTGCGTAGGCCGCGATCACCTCGGTTTCCGTGACATTCGCCGCGATCCAGCCCTGCCGCCATCCGAGCACCGCGGCCAGCGCCACGAGCCCGGCGACCGGCGCGAACCACAGCGCACCACGACCCCGCATCAGGCGCCCATCGCCGCCATCAGCTCGCGCCCGATCAGCATGCGCCGGATCTCCGACGTGCCGGCGCCGATCTCCATCAATTTGGCATCGCGGAAGATCCGCGCGACCGGCGCGTCGTTGAGAAAGCCGGCACCGCCCATCGCCTGCACCGCCTGGTGGGCCTGCACCATCGCCTGCTCCGACGCGTAGAGACAGCACGCCGCGGCGTCCTGCCGCGTCACACGCCCCGCGTCGCAGGCCTTGGCGACCTCGTAGACGTAGGCGCGGGCCGAGTTCATCGCGGTATACATGTCCGCGATCTTGCCCTGCATGAGCTGGAACGACCCGATCGGCTTGCCGAACTGCTTGCGCTCGGACAGGTAGGGCATGACCTCGTCCATGCAGGACGCCATGATACCGAGACCGATCCCCGCGAGCACGACGCGCTCGAAATCGAGGCCGGACATGAGCACCTGCACGCCCTTGCCCTCCTCGCCGAGAACATTCTCGAACGGCACCTCCACGTCTTCGAAGATGAGTTCCGCCGTGTTCGATCCGCGCATGCCAAGCTTGTCGAAATGCGGGCTGGTGGAGAACCCGGCCATCGTCTTTTCGATCAGGAAGGCCGTGATTCCCTTCGATCCAGCATCCCGGTCGGTCTTGCCGTAGACAACCAGCGTGTCCGCGTCGGGGCCGTTCGTGATCCAGTATTTGCTGCCGCTCAGCCTGTAGTGATCGTTGCGCTTTTCCGCCGAGAGGTTCATCGACACCACGTCGGATCCGGCGCCGGCCTCGGACATGGCGAGCGCGCCCACGGCCTCGCCCGACACGAGCCCCGGTAGGTACTTCTCCCGCTGCGCGTCCGAGCCGTTCAGCTTGATCTGGTTGGCGCACAGGTTGGAATGCGCACCATAGCTCAGCGACACGCTCGCCGATGCACGCGCCACCTCCTCGACCGCCACGGTGTGCGCGAGGTAGCCCATCCCGGCGCCACCGTAGGCTTCGTCGATGGTGATGCCCAGAAGCCCGAGATCGCCCATCTCGCGCCAGAGTTCGGCGGGGAAATCATTGTCGCGGTCGATCGCCGCGGCCATCGGCTTCACGCGCTCCTGCGCCCAGCGATGCACGGTCTCGCGCAGCGCGGACACGTCCTCTCCCAGATCGAAGCTCATCACGGCGTCGAACATGCAACTCCTCCCCGGTCGGCACCTCCTGCCCTCTTCCGGGCTACAGCCTGCCGCGCGGTGCTGCAACCGGAACTGCGCGGCGCGAGACCGCGTTCACCGGACGACACCGACAAGACATCATCCGAAAGGACGGAAACATGGCCAGCGACCTCAAGGACATCTTCTGGAAACGCCTCGACAACGTGCAGGCCGGCCTGCTGTCCGCCGACAGCGAGCGCCCCATCCCCATGGCCCCGCAGGCGGATCGTGACGACAAGGCGATCTGGTTCATCGCCGCCAAGGGCTCGGCCGCCGACCGTGCGGCCAAATCCGGCGGCGAGGCCCGCTTCGACGTCGCCGATCCCAAGGCGGGGATCTACGCGGTGATCGAGGGCAAGCTCGACGAGGGGTCGGGCGAAAAGCTCGACGAGGTCTGGAACGCCTTCGCCGGCGCGTGGTTCGAGAACGGCAAGGACGATCCGTCCGCGACACTCGTCAAGATGACGCCGCACACCGCCGAAGTCTGGGCCACCGAGAATTCGCTCGCGTTCTTCTACGAGGTGGCGAAGGCGAACCTCACGAGCGACACGGCATCGGGCGGCGACCACGGCCGGCTGACATTCTGATCACGCGCGCCCCGGGCCACAGCCCGGGCGCAGTCTCGCGTTGACCTTGAATCGCGGGCCCCGACCGGGGTCCGCGATTTTCGTTTTGGCTTCGTGAAGTTGGCGCGCTCTGCCCGCGCCTGGGCCGGCACATCCGCGCGCTGCCCCTCCGAAAGGGTGTCATTCCGGCGCGGGACTGGCGGCCCGGGCGGACCGGCGCGTCATTTCCGCCGAAACCTCCTCGGCGACGATATCGGCGATCACCGCGCAGTCCTCGACCGAGAACGTCAGTGGCAGGCGCATGTCGAGAAGGCCCGCCAGCACGCGGTCGGTGCGCGGCAGCGGCGCGCTTTCTGCATACCGCCAGCTCGAATACCGCGACGTGAAGCCGGTCGGCTCTTCCGGACCAAACCATTTGAGCTCCACGCCCCGGGCCGCACACCCGGCGACGATCGCGGAGATCGCCTCGGCCGGCTGGTCGAGCAGCAGGAACTGGAACGACGAGCCGACGAAGCTTTCCTCGGCGGGGCGCGGCACCAGCGTCAGACCGGGCACGTCCCACAGTCCCGCCTCCATCGCGCGGTAGAGCTCTTCCCAGCGCAGGCGGCGCTCTTCCAGAAGCGACAATTGCGGGCGCAGGATCGCGGCGCGCAGATTGTCCATGCGCCCCGACACATTTGGCGTCTGCCAGCGCAAGTCGTCGAACACCGCCGCGTCCGGCGCAGCCAAGTGCCGCCCGTAGAGCATGTAGGATCCCGAAAGCAGGACCATGCGCGCGGCGAGGTCGTCGTCATCGGTCACGATCAACCCGCCCTCGCCGGAATTGACGTGCTTGTAGGTCTGCGTCGAATAGCAGCCGATCGTGCCATGCCGGCCCGACGGAACGCCGCGCCACGCCGCCCCCATCGTATGCGCACAGTCCTCGATCACGATCACCCCCGCCTCGCGACAGAGCGCCGAAAGCCGGTCCATGTCGCAGACATGTCCGCGCATGTGACTGAGCATCAGAACGCGTGCCTGCCCGAGCTTGGCTTCGAGATCGTCGAAATCGATAACGAGGTCCTCGGTGACGCCGACGAAGACCGGCACCGCACCCACGCTGGCGATGGCGCCCGGCACCGGCGCGAGCGTGAAGGCGTTGCTCAGCACCCGGTCGCCCGGACCGATCCCCAGCGCCCTCAGAGCGCAGGATAGCGCGTAGCCGCCCGACGCCACGGCAACGCAGTAGCGCGCACCTGTCAGGGCCGCGAAATCCTGTTCGAGCAAAGCCGCCTCGCCCAGCTCTCCCTCGACAACGTTGTAGCGGTGAAGCCGCCCATGGCGCATGACCTCGAGCGCCGCCTCGATTCCGGCCTCGGGAATCGGCTCCTGCTGGGTGAAGCTGCCGTCGAATCGCGATGCCATCAGGCCGCCCCGAGCAACCGGTCCACCGTGCCGCCAAGCTCGTCGTAGTGGCCGATGATCGCTTCGGGGTCGTGCCGCGCGACGTCCGCGCCCTCGGGCCCGAAGCCGACGAGGATACAGGGCCGGCCGACGGCGCGCGCGGTCGCGCGATCGGTCTCCGTGTCGCCGACGATCAGCGAGCGATCGAAATGCCCCCCGGCGCGCTCGACGGCGGCGCGGTACGGGGCCGGGTCGGGCTTGCGGACCGGCAGCGTGTCCGCCCCGATCAGCGCCGCGAAGCGGTCGCGCACCCCGAGACGGGACAATAGCGTCTCCGCCAGCGCTTCGGGCTTGTTCGTGCAGATCGCGACCGCAGCGCCGCCGTCGCGCAGTGCCTCGACCGCATCCATGGCCCCGGGATAGAGGATCGTGTGCACGTCGATTGCCGCGCCGTAGGCGTCCAGCAACGTGGGGTACCAGCGATCCACAATCGCTTCGTCGACGCCTCCGCCCTCTGCCCGGGCCAGACCCGCGCGAAGCATCGCCCGACCGCCGCGAAAGGCGATGGCGGCATCCGCCGCGGGATCTAGACGCACCGACGCCCCCATGTCCTCGAAACAGCGGTTCGCCGCCGCGATCAGGTCGCCGGAGGTGTCGGCGAGCGTTCCATCGAGATCGAAGATCACCGTGCGCATGCTTGGCTCCGCCGGGCTCCCGGCCCTGTTGCGGCCCCGAAACCACACGTGATCCCGCGGCTGCTTGTTCTGTCCGTTCGCGTCGGTAAAACGGCCCCGGACAGAACACAAAGGTTATTTGGCATGAGCATCGCCCTCGTCCTCCTCGCCGCGGGCAAAGGCACGCGGATGGAGTCGGACCTCCCCAAAGTGCTCCACCGGATCGCGGGCGCACCGATGCTCGTCCACGCGATGGCCGCGGGCGCCGCGCTCTCGCCCGAACGGGTTGTCGTCGTGGCCGGGCACGGCGCCGATGCAGTGTCGTCGGCGGCGCAATCCTACGCGCCCGAGACCGAGGTCGTGATCCAGTCCGAGCAGCTCGGAACTGCCCACGCCGTCGCCCAGGCGCGCGACACCCTCGCGGATTTCGACGGCGACGTGATCGTCCTCTATGGCGACACGCCGTTCATCGGCGAGGAGACGCTCGAGGACATGGCGCGCGCCCGCGCACGGCACGATGTCGTGGTGCTGGGCTTCGAGGCGGCCGATCCCGGCCGCTACGGCCGGCTCGTGATGGACGGCGAGCGGCTCGAGCGGATCGTGGAGTGGAAGGATGCCTCGGACGAAGAACGCGCGATAACCCTCTGCAATTCCGGCGTTCTTGCAGCAGATGCGGCCACGCTGTTCCGCCTGATCGAGGCCGTCGGCAACGATAACGCCGCGGGAGAGTACTATCTTCCCGATGTCGTCGCGCTGGCCGTGTCCGAAGGGCTTTCGGCCACCGCGGTCGCCTGCGACGAGGCCGAGACCCAGGGCGTCAACTCTCGCGCCGAGCTGGCCCGGGCCGAGGCCGCCTTCCAGGCGCGCGGGCGGGCCGAGCTGATGGCCAACGGCGTCACGCTCCAGGCGCCCGACACGGTGTTCCTGAGCTTCGACACCGCCATCGGCCGCGATGCCGAAATTGAGCCCAACGTCGTGTTCGGGCCCGGTGTCACGGTCGAGAGCGGCGCGCGGATCCGGGCGTTCTCGCACCTCGAAGGATGCCATGTGAGCCGCGGCGCGGTGGTCGGCCCCTACGCCCGGCTGCGGCCCGGCGCGGAGTTGTCCGAGAACGTGCACGTGGGCAACTTCGTCGAGGTCAAGAACGCGCAGCTCGGCGCCGGCGTGAAGGCCAACCACCTGAGCTATATCGGCGACGCCGAGATCGGCGAAGGCACCAATATTGGCGCCGGCACGATCACCTGCAACTACGACGGTGTGCTCAAGCACCGCACCACGATCGGCGAGCGCGCCTTCATCGGCTCGAACACCATGCTGGTGGCGCCGGTCACCATCGGCGACGGTGCGCTGACCGCCAGCGGTTCGGTCGTCACCGACAACGTCCCTGCGAACGCGCTCGCCATCGCCCGCGCCCCGCAGGTCACCAAGCCGGACCGGGCGCGCCGGCTTTTCGAAGTCCTCAAGGCGCGCAAGGCCGCGCAGACGAAAGGCAGCTAGCAATGTGCGGAATCGTCGGGGTGCTCGGCACCCACGAAGTGGCGCCCACCCTCGTGGAGGCGCTGAGACGGCTGGAATACCGCGGCTACGACAGCGCCGGCATCGCCACCGTGAACGAGGGCCGGCTGGACCGCCGCCGCGCCGTCGGCAAGCTCGTCAATCTGTCCGACCTGCTCGTCCACGAGCCGCTGGCCGGCAAGTCCGGCATCGGACACACCCGCTGGGCCACCCATGGCGCACCGTCCGAGGTCAACGCCCACCCCCACAAGGCCGGCCCGGTCGCCGTCGTCCACAACGGCATCATCGAGAACTACAAGAACCTGCGCGCCGAACTCCAGGAGATGGGCGCCGCTTTCGAGACCCAGACCGACACCGAGACGGTCGCCCTCCTCACCCAGTACTACATGGCCGAAGGGCTCGATCGCATCGCCGCGGCGGAAAAGACCCTGTCGCGCCTGGAGGGGGCGTTCGCGCTCGTGTTCCTCTTCGACGGCGAGGAGGACATGCTTTTCGCCGCGCGCAAGGGCAGCCCTCTGGCCATCGGTCACGGCGACGGCGAGGCGTATGTCGGCTCAGATGCCATCGCGCTCGCGCCGATGACCGACCGGATCACCTATCTCGAGGAAGGCGATCGCGCCGTCGTGACCCGCGCCCGGATCGAGATCCGCGATGCCGAGGGCCGGCTCGTGAACCGCGAGGCGCGCACCGTGTCGATCGACGCCGCGCGGGTCGACAAGTCCGGCTACAAGCACTTCATGGCAAAGGAGATCTGGGAACAGCCGACCGTCCTCGCCAACGCGCTGTCGGCCTATTTGGACGGCAACACGATCGACCTGCCCGAGAGCCTCGATTTCGCGAACACCGAGCGCCTGACGCTGGTCGCGTGCGGCACCGCCTATTTCGCCTGCCTGACGGCCAAGTACTGGTTCGAGACCCTGGCGGGAATCCCGGTCGAGACCGACATTGCCTCGGAGTTCCGCTATCGCGAACCGCCGATCCCCGCGGGCACGACCGCCCTCTTCGTCAGCCAGTCGGGAGAGACCGCCGATACGCTCGCCGCGCTGCGCTTTTGCCGGGATCGCGCCGATCGCATCCTGTCCGTGGTCAACGTCGCCGAAAGCTCGATCGCCCGCGAATCGGATATCGCGCTGCCGATCCATGCCGGGATCGAGATCGGCGTCGCCTCGACGAAGGCGTTCACCTGTCAGCTGAACGTGCTCTATCTGCTCGCGCTCAAGGCGGCGGTGGACCGCGGCCGCATGACCCCCGAGGACCTCGCGCAGGCGCTCGACGACCTGCGCGGCCTTCCCGGGCTCTTCAACGCCGGGCTCGACCGCGACGTGACCATCGCCGAGGCCGCCCGCGCCGTGGCCGAATCGCGCGACGTGCTGTTCCTCGGCCGCGGGCTGATGTATCCACTCGCCCACGAAGGCGCCCTGAAGCTGAAGGAAATCAGCTACATACACGCCGAGGCTTACGCATCGGGCGAGCTCAAGCACGGCCCCATCGCGCTCATCGACAAGACCGTTCCGGTGGTGGTGATGGCGCCGCGCGACGCGCTCTTCGACAAGACCGTGTCGAACATGCACGAGGTGATGGCGCGCGGCGGCAAGGTGCTGCTCTTCACCGACGCCGCCGGCGCGGCGGAAGCCGGCGCCGACGTCTGGCGCACGGTGACGCTGCCCGAGGTCGCACCGGCACTGACACCGCTGCTCTACGCGCTCCCGGCCCAATTGCTGGCGTACCACGCGGCCGTGGCCAAGGGCACCGACGTGGACCAGCCGCGCAATCTCGCGAAGTCCGTGACCGTGGAGTGACGCTCAGCCGCCGGCATAGACCTCCAGCGTCGGCAGGTCGGTCAGCGGTGCCTCGAGGAGTCGCATCGCGGCGAGCGAGATGCGGCTGCCGGCACCGGCCTCGCCCGGGATCGGCCGGAGCGTGACGTTGGCCGACTGGCCGGTCGCGGCATAGACGACCCGACCCTCGGTCTCGGTATCGACGAGCGGTGTCTCGAGCCAGAATCCCTGCGACGCCGGATCGCCTAGCGACGCAACGGTTGTGCCAAGACTGCGCTCGCCGCCACCCGACGCCGGCGCCGCGGCCGCGGCCGCGCGCTCGTCCTCGGTGCTCAGGTCGAAATCGTCCACGGTGCGCGCCTGCGCGTCCGGAAACCGCTCCTCCACCGGCGCGGCCGGTGCGGCGGCCGCGTTCTCCGGCGCCGCAGCCGCGGGATCGGGTTCGGCCTGTCCGCCGAACCGGTCCCGGATCTGGGCGCAGGCGGCGAGCGACACGGCGAGGCCGAGGACGAGAACGGAGCGGACGTGCATGGATCAAGACCTTTTGACGACGTGGATTTCCGCCCCGATACTTGCCGTTCGCGCCCGGAATTACTAGCGTCTGGGAATGGATACGCCGCTCATCGACCCATTCGCCCGTCCGATCGACTACCTCCGGGTCTCGGTCACCGACCGCTGCGACTTCCGCTGCGTGTACTGCATGTCCGAGAACATGACCTTCCTGCCCAAGAAGGAGTTGCTCACGCTCGAGGAACTCGATCGGATGTGTTCCACCTTCGTGCGGCTCGGGGTGCAGAAGCTGCGGATCACCGGCGGCGAGCCGCTGGTGCGTCGCGACATCATGACATTCTTCCGCTCCATGACCCGTCATCTCGACTCGGGCGCGCTGCGCGAACTGACGCTGACGACCAACGGCTCGCAGCTCGAACGCTTCGCCGACGATCTTTATGCTGCCGGCGTCCGGCGCGTGAACGTGTCGCTCGACACGCTGGACGAAAACAAGTTCGCACGGGTCACCCGCTGGGGCCGCCTGCCCCAGGTCCTGCGCGGCATCGACGCGGCGCAGCGCGCGGGGCTGCGGGTGAAGATCAACGCCGTGGCGCTGCGCGGCTTCAACGAGGACGAGATGTTCTCGATCACCGAATGGTGCGCCGCACGCGACATCGACCTGACATGGATCGAGGTCATGCCGATGGGCGATATCGGCAACGAGGACCGGATCGGCCAGTACTGGAAGCTGACAGATCTGCGCGACCGCCTCGCCGAGCGCTACACGATCACCGACCTTCCCGAACGCACGGGCGGGCCGGCTCGCTTCGTCCGGCTCGAGGAATCGGGCCAGAAGGTCGGGTTCATCACGCCGCTCACGCACAATTTCTGCGAAAGCTGCAACCGCGTGCGGCTCACCTGCACGGGCGAACTGTTCATGTGCCTCGGACAGGAAGACAACGCCGACCTCCGCTCTGCGCTGCGCAACCATCCCGGCGACGACGCGCCGCTCGAGGACGCGATCCGCGCGGCCATCGCCCGCAAGCCCAAGGGACACGATTTCGACTATTCCCGCCAGGGCGTGGACGGTCGGGTCTCGCGGCACATGAGCCACACTGGCGGCTGACGGCGCCAAACCTGTTCAACGGCTCGTTCGGGCCGAGCCGTCGATTGAGTATTTTTGCCAAGAAGAAAATGGGGCGGTCTCCGAGCCAGCCCTTTGCAGTAAATGATGCAGGGACTCTTCGTCTGGTAAGGTTTTGGCCAGTCTTTCCACGGGTAGCCACCAGATGTGCTGTTTTCCGAGAGAGTCCGGATGAAACAGGTCGCGAAGAAATTTTCGCCGGAGCCGAAGCGGAGGTTGCCGCCTCCGAGGCTCGGAATCGACGTCAACTTCTGCCGTAATCCGCTATGCGAGCTCTTCGCAGAAGCTCCTGACCCTCATGACAAGAGAGGATATTTTTGTCACGAAAGTCAAATCGAACTATCCGCGTGGCTCGGTAATCGATTCCGACGAGAAGAGTTTCAAGTGTGGCGCCTGCGGTCAGAGCTCGATGGTCAAGAACAACGCGGCGATCGTCGAGGAATACCGGCGCCTGCGGCGACGCTTTCGTCGCTCCGAGCCACAAGACGCGTGTCCAGAGCGAGATTGCGAGAACCACGGCAAGGCCCAGGGTTCGTTTCCGGATCTGTATCGTAAGAGCGGATGGACCGCGAAGGGGGCACAGCGATGGAAATGCGAGGCGTGCCTGACCTCCTTCTCGGTAGGCTCTCGTATTCGGCGCCAGCATCGCAGTAGTGCTTATCGCGAGGTGCTATGGATGCTGACCAACGCCTTCCGATCTCCAAGATTGCCGATTTCAGCGAGCTCTGCCCGCGCGATGTCTATCGCAAGATGGACTTCATCTAAAATCGCGTTGTCGATCTCACCGCGCGGCGAGAGGGTCTATTCGAGAAGGTCGATAAGATGTCCGTCGGTCGTCGCTTTGCGACAGACTCGCAGACCCTCACCCTCAACTGTTCGAACAAGAAGATTTGGGCTCAAATAGCCGTCCATCATCTTTGTTCGGCTCACGCGAACACCGGCTACATCATGTCGGCCCATCTGTCTCTCGAACCGGAAGAGGATCTACCCGAGATCGAGGTACGCATGATCGCTGATGGCGATTTCGGATTGCCGCGCGCTTTCCGCAGACAAGCACGCGTTTGGTCGGAGATCGAGTTCACGGAATACCTCAACAAGATGACCCGAAAGGTGGCCATCCACCCACTCGAAGCTCCCGATGTCGATTTCGACCTGCAACTGCCTCACCGGGGCGCGCCAATGCGGCAGGACATCATGCAGATCGCGCACGCCTTCATGCTGCGTCGCTGCCTGGGTAAGGGTGACGAACGGTTCGTATTCGTGCTGGACGCTGACCCCTGGCTTGCCCTGGCCTTCGTATCGGCCTTCGCCGGGTGGGTGAAGCAGGGTCAAGCCGATGTATCCGTAGTCCGGTTCGACAAGAACAAGTCCAACAACCAGAGGAATATGCTGGTCGGCGACGGACGAGCCTCCCTGGCGTCGGCCACAGGATTGGAGCCAGCGGCGCTCAATGCACTGACGGCGCGGCAACGCATCGATGAAACAGATGCAGCGATCGAGAAGATGCGGCGCGGCCATATACCAGGCACACCCTTCTCTTGGCCGTTCCATACGAAGAGCGAGCCGAACAGGCAGATTCGCCCCCTGACGGATAAAGTCGCGATGGCGCCGGATCGTCGCGCTCGCCTGATGCGTCTTTCAACGCTGCGCAGCGTCGATGCCTATTTCCATAAGGTCCGGTCGAATGTCCGGTTCGCATCCCGGCCTGCGCATACGCCCAGCAACAACAATCGGGCCTGAAATCGGCATTACCTCTAAAACCCAGAGACCATGGTAAAGATCATCGAGATCTACAGGTTCGTCCATAACTGGATGGGATCGTCGAAGACGCGGGAGACGCCGGCGATGAAGATGGGGCTCGCCCTCGGGAAGATGCGCGCCAGCGGGTTCTTCGCATAGACGAACAGCAGCCGGTGTCTCGGCAGATGCATCATTTCCTGCAAAGTGCTGGGTCTCCGAGGCTTCTTCTTGGACCAAATACTCTCGCCGAAGGCGGCCCGACGATCAGCCCAGGCGCACAGCCCGGGATGACGCGGGTCGGCTGACCTCGCCGCCGCCGACGGCGGCCCGTACCCCGGTTGTACCGGGGCACGAGGTTGGCAGGCCGCGCATCACCCGCACCGCAAGAAAGGCGAACGCCTGTGCTTCGAGCATGTCGCCATCGAGGCCCACGGCCTCGACCGGCTCCACCGCGCAGTCGAGCCCGGCGGCGAGCATCGCCATCATCACCGGGTTCTTGCGGCCGCCACCGGTGACCAGCAGGCGCGCGGGCGGGACCGGACAATGCTCGATCCCGCGCATGACCGCGGCTGCCACCATCGCCGTCATGGTCGCCGCCGCGTCCGCGTCGGATAGCTCTCGCACGAGGTCGAGCATCAGCGAGAAGTCGTCGCGATCGAGCGATTTGGGCGGCATCTTGAGGAAATAGCCTTCGTCGAGGAACAGCTCCAGCGCGCCGTCGACGACCGTGCCGGTCGCCGCCAAGGTCCCGTCGGCGTCAAAGGGGATGCCGCGCCGCTCGGTCATCAGGTCGTTGAGCGGCGCGTTCGCCGGTCCGGTGTCGAAGGCGAGGAGCGCGCTGTCGACCTCGGGGCGATCCTTCGACGGATCGATCCAGGTGAGGTTGCCGACGCCGCCGAGGTTGAGAAACGCCAATGGCTCGCGCGCCTCGAGGCTCCTGGCGCAGGCGAAGTGGTAGAACGGCGCGAGCGGCGCGCCCTCACCACCAAGCCGTACATCGGCAGAGCGGAAATCCCAGACCACCGGCACGCCGAGCGCATCGGCGAGCGCGGCGCCGTCGCCAAGCTGGTGCGTGCCGCGTCCGCGCGGCTCGTGCGCCAGCGTCTGGCCGTGAAAGCCCACGAGGTGGACGTCGTCGAAGCGCGAGAGCACGTCGACATGGGCGTCGTGGATGACCCGTGCGGCGGCCTCCAGCTCGTCGCCCGGCCACCGGCCGAGCGCGGCGCGCAGGGTCGCGGTTTCCTCCGGGCTGTAGGCGCGATACGCGGACTGGCCGGTTTCGAAGACGGTTTCCCCGTCTGTCAGCACCATTGCCGCGTCCACCCCGTCGAGCGACGTTCCCGACATCGCGCCGAGCGCGCGGATCGCCTGTGCCCTGCCCATTTCGTCCTGCTCCCCGCTGCCCCGGAATCCGATTGGATGTCGTCTCGGCGCGAAGTATAGCCACGGGAGCAGACAAGAGCGAGGGAGGCCGCGATGACCTACCATCCCAAATCGGACTTCATGCGCGTGATGATCGAGCGCGGCTATCTCGCCGACTGCACCGATTACCAGGGGCTCGACGACGCGCTGTCGGGCGGGATGGTGACGGCCTATATCGGCTACGACGCGACCGCGCAGTCGCTGCACGTGGGGCACCTGCTGAACGTGATGATGCTGCGCTGGCTGCAGAAGACCGGGCACAAGCCGATTACGCTGATGGGTGGTGGCACGACGAAGGTCGGCGACCCGTCGTTCCGGTCCGACGAGCGGCCGCTTCTGGGGCCCGAGCACATCGCCGCAAACATCGACGGCATGAAGCAGGTCTTCGCCAAGTACCTGGACTACGGCGAGAGCGGCAACGGCGCGCTCATGCTCGATAACGCCGAATGGCTCGACGACCTCAACTACCTCGCATTCCTGCGCGACATCGGCCGGCATTTCAGCGTCAATCGTATGCTCAGCTTCGAGAGCGTGAAGTCGCGGCTCGATCGGGAGCAATCCCTGTCGTTTCTCGAGTTCAACTACATGATCCTGCAGGCCTACGACTTCCTGGAGCTCAATCGCCGCTATGGCTGCGTGCTGCAGATGGGCGGCTCGGACCAGTGGGGCAACATCGTCAACGGCATCGATCTGACGCGCCGCGTGCTCGACCACGAGATCTACGGGATGACGACGCCGCTGCTGACGACCTCGGACGGTCGCAAGATGGGCAAGTCGGCGGGCGGAGCGATCTGGCTCAATGCCGATCTGCTGAGCCCCTACGCGTTCTGGCAGTTCTGGCGCAACACGACCGACGCCGATGTCGGACGGTTCCTCAAGCTTTACACCGAGATGCCTATCGAGGAATGCGACCGGCTCGGCGCGCTCGGCGGGTCGGAGATCAACGCGGCAAAGGTGATCCTCGCCAACGAGGTGACCACGCTCTGCCACGGGGCGGAGGCGGCCGCGGCGGCCGAGGCGACCGCGCGCGAGGTGTTCGAGCGTGGCGGCGCGGGCGACGACCTGCCCACGCTGGAGCTTGCGCCCGAGGACGTCGCCGACGGCATCTCGATCGTGCAGGTTCTGGTGCGCGCGGGCCTCGCGAAGTCCGGCAAGGACGCCAAGCGGCTGATCGCCGAGAACGGCGCGCGCATCGACGACGCGGCGCTGACCGATCCGGGCCTTGTCCTCGACGCCGGCGCGCTGGCCGCGCCGGTCAAGCTCTCGGCCGGCAAGAAGCGTCACGCGCTCGTCAAGCTCGCGCAGTGAGAGGATGCGGGCGCGGTTAGACGCGCCCGCCTGCCACCAGCCACCACAGAAGGTCGGCCAGCGCCAGAAGCGCGAAAGGCATCGATAGCACGAGCGCCACCAGCAGGGCGGCGGCGGGCGTCGGCCGAGGCGGTGGCGCGTCGTGTCTCATCCCGGGTATTAAGACCGCCTTGACCTAAGCCGGCGTTAATGCGGGCCATGGTCGGGACGTTCCAGCAATCGGAGGAGTTCTTCGCTGCCGCGCGCGAGATGGGCTGGCCGGTGCAACGGTCGCGCGCCGCGTGCGGGACGGCCTGGACAGAAACGGTGCGCCGCGTTCCGGCGCTCGGGCGCCTGCGGCTGGTGTCGGGCGCGCCGGCCCCTGGACCCTGGCTCGACGCCGCGCAGACGCGGCCGGGGACGCTGCTGGTCAACGCCGACGCCGCCGCAGGCTGGCGGCAGGCGGGCTTCTGGCCACTTCTCACGCCGTCTGTCGCCGCGCGGCTCACGCTCGGTCCTGAGCCGGAGATGCGCGCGCGGATGGAGCAGAAATGGCGCAATCGCCTGAACGCCGCGCGGCAGGCAGAGGTGACGACGCGGTTGCGCGTGTTTCCAGCCGATCCCAGTCATTGGCTGCTGGCGGCGGAGGCGGCGCAGGCCCGTGCCCGGGGCTATCGCGGCTGGCCGCCGGCGCTCGGCGCCGCCTGGGCGGCGGCCAATCCGGGCGCGGCACGGCTGGTCACCGCGATGCACGGGACGGAGACGCTCGCGGCGGCGCTGATCCTGCTGCACGGCGACAGCGCGACTTGGCAGATCGGCGTGAGCACCCGAGCCGGGAGGCAGCGGAACGCCATGAACGCCGTCCTGTGGCGCGCGATGCGCTGGTGTGCCGGTCGGGGGTTCGCCCGGCTCGATCTCGGCACGCTCGACTCGGCGCACGCGCCGGGTCTCGCACGGTTCAAGCTGGGCACCGGCGCGGCGGCGTGCAAGCTGGGCGGCACGTGGCTCCATCATCCGCTGAGCGCGCCGCTCGCGCGCCGCCTTCCGGCCCGGCTGGCCTGGCCGGACGAGGCGGACACCGCGCCGCGGGGCGGATCGCGCGGCGCGGCGCGGCAATGCGATCGCGTCAGTCGATGACGCGGACCTCTTCCATCACGTCGGGCTGGCCGGTCACGGCGCCGTTCGGGCCCTGCCCGCGCTTGATCGCGTCGACCACGTCCATGCCATCGGTGACCTCGCCCACGACCGTGTACTGGCCGTCGAGATGCGGCGCCGGCGCGAACATGATGAAGAACTGCGAATTGGCGCTGTCCGGGCTCTGCGACCGGGCCATGCCGACGGTGCCGCGGCCGAAGGAGCGGTCCGAGAACTCTGCCGGCAGGTTGGCCCGGTCCGAGCCGCCGCGGCCGGCCATGCGCATGTCGCTGCCCATCTGGCCGAACTCCACGTCGCCCGTCTGCGCCATGAAGCCCTCGATCACGCGGTGGAACACCACGTTGTCGTAGGCGCCCTCCTCGGCCAGCGCGGCGATGCGCTCGGCATGTTCGGGAGCAACGTCCTCGAACAGGTCGATGGTGATCGTGCCGTCGGCCTCACCGGCGACGTCGATCTCGATGCCCGTGGCGGCGGCGGGTCCGGCCGCGGCGACGAGCGCGGCGATCATGAGTTTACGCATCTGCGGCGACCTTCACGCTGATCATCCGGTCGGGGTTCGCCGGCGGCTCGCCGCGGGTGATCGCATCGACATGCTCCATCCCCTCGATGACCCGGCCGTAGACCGTGTACTGACCGTTGAGGAAGTGGTTGTCCTTGAAATTGATGAAGAACTGCGAATTCGCCGAGTTCGGGTTCTGCGAGCGTGCCGCGCCGAGCGTGCCGCGATCGTGCGGCAGCTTGGAGAATTCGGCCGGCAGGTTCGGCAGGTCCGACCCGCCGGTTCCGGCCATGCGGATATTGAAATCCTTCTCCATGTTGCCGTGCGCCACGTCGCCGGTCTGGGCCATGAAGCCGTCGATCACGCGGTGGAAGGCCACGTTGTCGTAGGCGCCGGCGCGCGCGAGGTCCTTCATCCGCGCGGCATGTTGCGGCGCCACGTCGGGCAGAAGCTCGATCGTGACGGTGCCGTCCTTCAGCTCCATCACGATGGTGTTCTCGGGGTCCTTGATCTCGGCCATGCGGCGTCTCTCCCATGAAGGTCTGTCCGGGTTTGACTACAGCCGCCGCCCGGCCACCTCAAGCGCATGCGCGTGTTGACGCGCGCGACGGGGGCGCCCAAGGATCGCGGGCGCGCAGAGACCGAGGAAAGGACGACCGATGGCGTGGAAGACGCTCGACCAGATGGATCTTGCCGGCAAGCGGGTGCTGACCCGCGTCGACATCAACGTGCCGGTGGAGAACGGACAGGTCACCGACGCCACCCGGATCGAGCGTATCGTGCCGACGGTCCGCGACATCCTCGACGCGAACGCGAAGCCGATCCTGCTGGCGCATTTCGACCGCCCCAAGGGCAAGCCGGTGCCGGAGATGAGCCTTCAGCAGCTGGTTCCCGCGCTCGAAGAGGCATTCGGCACGCGGGTCGTCTTCGTCGCCGATTGCCGCGGGCCCGCAGCCGAGGCCGCCGCCGAGGCCCTCGGCGAAGGCGAGGTGCTGCTGCTCGAGAACACGCGCTTCCATCCAGGGGAAGAGAAGAACGATCAGGCCCTGGCCGAGGAGATGGCCGCACTCGGCGACGTCTACTGCAACGACGCGTTCTCCGCGGCGCACCGCGCCCATGCCTCGACTGAGGCGATCGCCCGCCTCCTGCCCGCCTGCGCCGGGCGGCTGATGGAGGCGGAGCTCTCCGCGCTCGAACGCGCGCTCGGCGATCCGAAGCGGCCGGTCATGGCCGTGGTCGGGGGCGCCAAGGTCTCGACCAAGCTCGACCTTCTGTCGAACCTCGTCGAGAGGGTCGACATGCTGGTCATCGGTGGCGGCATGGCCAACACCTTCCTGGCGGCGCAGGGCCTCGGCGTGGGCAAGTCGCTGTGCGAACACGACATGACCGGCACAGCGAAGGATATCGCCGCCAAGGCCGCGGACACCGGCTGCGAGATCCTTCTGCCGCGCGACGTCGTCGTCGCGCGCGAGTTCAAGGCGGGCGCCGAAAGCGAGGTCGTCAAGGTCGAGGACTGCCCCGAGGACGCGATGATCCTCGATGCCGGACCCGACAGCGTCGCCCACGTGAAGGAGTTGATCGACCGGGCCGAGACATTGATCTGGAACGGCCCGCTCGGCGCGTTCGAGATCGCACCCTTCGATGCCGCCACCAACGCCGCCGCGGCGCACGCGGCCGAACGCTCGCGCGCCGGTCAGATGGTGTCCGTCGCGGGCGGTGGCGATACGGTCGCTGCGCTCAACCGCGCCGGAGCGGCAGATCACTTCACCTATGTCTCGACCGCCGGCGGCGCCTTCCTTGAATGGATGGAGGGAAAAACCCTGCCCGGGGTTGCGGCACTCGGGTAACACCGGTCCGGCTGCGGCGCGTGCGCGATTCCCTTCGCCCGCGCGCTGTGCCATCGTCCCGCAGGCAAGCGCCCGTCCCAGAGGCGCATCGAGGCAGAGCATGACCAACCGCAGACATCGCCCGGCGCTGGGCGCACTTCTCTATTTCTCCGGCGCGCTTGTCATCGGCGCCTACTTCACCTTTGCCGCCGTGCAGGGTGACTACGGCCTGTTCCGCCGTGCGGAGATCGAGAGCGAAGCCCGCGCGCAGGCCGAAGAGCTGGCGCGCCTCGAAACCGAGGTCGCGCGGATGGAGAACCTGACCCGCCGCCTGTCGGACACGTATCTCGATCTCGACCTTCTGGACGAGCAGGCGCGCGATGTCCTTGGCCTCATCCGCACCGACGAGGTGGTGGTGCGCTGACGGCGCGCCCACGCCTTACCCCAGAATGGAATTTGACGACGGCGGACCGGTTCAGTAGGCCAAGTGCGCCGAAACGAAAAGATCCGACCATGCAGGTGATCCTCCATACCGGCGCGCATGCCACCGACGAGGACAGGCTGCTGCGCGGCCTGACGCGCAACGCCGAGGACTGGCGCGCCGACGGCGTCGCCGTGCCCGGCCCCAGCCGGTACCGCACGCTGCTCAACGACGCGGTGCAGGCACTCGGCCGGGGTGCGCCCGCGCCCGAGGCGCGCGATGTCCTGCTCGAGACGATCCTCACCGACGATCTTCAGCACGTGGACCGCATGGTCCTGTCGAATCGGAACTTTTTCTGCGTGCCGAAGCTCGCGCTGCGCGGCGGCATTCTCTACCCGTGGGCCGAACAGCGGGTCGGCGCGCTGAAGGAGCTGTTTCCCGGCGACGAGATCGAGCTCTTCATCGGCCTTCGCGATCCGGCCACGTTCCTGCCAGCGGTGTTCGCGGAAACGCCGCAGGACGATTTCGAGGCATTTCTCGACGGCGTGATCCCCGAGGAATTCCGCTGGTCCGACCTTCTGCGGCGGCTGCGCGGCGCGCATCCCGACGTGCCGATCACCACATGGGCCAACGAGGACACGCCGATCATCTGGGGCCAGATCCTGCGCGAAATGGCCGGGATCGAGCTCAATCGTCGCATCAAAGGCGGCTTCGACCTGCTGTCAGAGATCATGGCGCCCGAGGGCATGAAGCGGTTCCGCGAATACCTCGCGCGGCATCCGGACATGACCGAGCGGCAGAAACGCCGCGTGATGGTCGCCTTCCTCGACAAGTACGCGCTCGACGAGGCCATCGAAGAGGAACTCGACGTGCCCGGCTGGACCGAGGAGCGGATCGAGATCCTGAGCGAAAGCTACGACGCCGACTTCGCCGAGATCGAGCGGATGCACGGCGTGACCCTGATCGCGCCGTGAGCGCCGCCAAGCGTCCCCGAACGGTCGCCGATCTGCGCGCGCGCCTCGCGCGCCTGCGCCTCTCGGGCCCTGACGCCGAGCGCGCCAAGCGACTGCTCGGGCTCTACCTCGAAACCGCCGAGGCGCACGGACAGGACTTCGATACCGTCGCGAGAGAGATGAAGGCGGGCCTTCCGGCCGTGCGGATCGGCGGTGCGGACCTCGCCGCGCAGGACGGCGCACCCGCGATCCGGGAGGCCGCCTGTGCCCCTGGCTGCGCCTTTTGCTGCATTCTCGCAGGCGACGACGGCGGGGTCATTCTCGAGGCAGAGGCGCGGCGGCTGCACGCGGCCCTGGCGCCGCTCTCGGGCGCACCCGACGGCCGCGAGTGGAGCGCCCGCGCCTGCCCCTCGCTCGACCCCGAAACGCGGATGTGCCGCGCGTACGACGCGCGACCGATGATCTGCCGCACCTACCTGTCGCCCGATGCGGAGGCTTGCCGGCAAGTGGCCGAGGGGGTCCCGGCGCCCGGTCCGGGCACGCTCGGCGCACAGCGGCTCTACCTTACGGTGCAGGCCGCCGGCCGGGCCCTGCTGGCCGGTGCGGTCACGGTCCCGACCTACGCGCTCGCCCGCATCGCCGCCGCGGCGGTCGAGGGACGCGACCTCGCCACGGCGCTGCGCGAGGCGCGCCACAAGCCGCGCGTGCTCGACGACGAGCGCGGCCGCCTCGCCGGAGACTGACCGCGGCGCCCGGCGGCGCGTCGCGCGTCAGCCCATGCCGAGCGCGCTCTTGTACATCTCCAGCACGGCTTCCTCTTCGGCGATGTCGTCGGGCTCGCGCTTGCGCAGCGCGATGACCTTGCGCATCACCTTGGTATCGTAGCCGCGGGCCTTGGCTTCGGCCATGACCTCTTTCTGCTGGTCGGCGATTTCCTTCTTCTCGGTCTCGAGCCGCTCGAACCGCTCGATGAACTGGCGAAGCTCGCCAGCGGCAACGCCGTAATTGTCGGTGGGGGCACTGTCCTGCATGTCTTGTCCTCGTGTCTCAGGCGCCCCGGATACTGCGCAGGCCGCGGCCCTCGCAAGGGGTTGCCGCGCGACCGGCAATGGATTACCGCCCGCGCGATCCGAAGCCGCGAGGGAGACCGCCGATGGACATGCTGATCTGGGGCGGCGCGCTGCTGTCCGCCGTCGGCCTGTGCGGCCTCGTCCTGTGCATCGTGCGCGTGCAGCGGGCACGCCGGGCGAACCTTCCCGACGCAGAGCTGCGCGAGGTGATGCGCCGGGTTCTGCCGCTCAACCTGGGCGCCCTGTTCCTGTCGATGATCGGCCTGATGGTCGTGATCCTGGGGATCTTTCTCGGCTGATCCTACTCAGGCGTTCAGCGCGGAGAAGCCGAGCCCGTTCTTGACAAGCTCGCCCCAGAGCGGGGCCGGATCCCAGAACTCTCGGTCGCCGTGATCGAACGTCTCGAGCACGCGCTTGACCCGGAACATTCCAGCGATTTCTGCTGCCATCATCGCGCCGCCGCGCGCGCGCGGAAACGCGAGCCCGAGCACGCAGGCCAGATCGACCTCGAGCGGCCGGCGCAGCATCTCGTCCTCGATCATGCGTGCGCCCTCGTTGGCCAAAGCGGCCAGGATCCGGTCGCGGATCTGCGCGGGCGCGATCTCGCGCCGGGGCCGCACCGCATCGATCAGCCCGGCGGTCTCGGCCGACGGGATCGGCTGGGCCCGGTCGACGCCGTAATCGTAGAAGCCCCGGCCCTCGGCCCGCCCGGTGCGCCCGGCCTCGACCATGCGGGCGGACCAGTTCTCGGCCCCGTCGCCACGCGGGGCGGACACGAGCTCGGCCATGCCGGTCGCGTCCCGCAACTCGAACGGCGGGCGCGGCCAGCCCCACTCGCGCACCGCCGCGTCAACGGCCTCCGGCGCGGCGCCGGCGTCGACCAGCGCATCGGCCGCACGGTGAAGCGCCGCCACCAGCCGGCCCGTCGCGCTCAGACCGTCTGACATCACGCGGATCGGCACCTTTCCAAGCGCCAGCGCGAAGGCGCGTGCGGCGGCAAGCTCGGCACTCGACGCGGTCGGCCCCTCGATCACCTCAAGCAGAGGCTGCGTCGTTGCGGGCGCCGCAAAGCGCAGGCCGAGCCCCTCGACCCAGCCGGGCACCGCCTGCGCCCGCGCGACGTCGCGCGGGGCGGGCACGCCACCCTGCCCGCGCGCCGCGCGCACGATGAAATCCGTCCCCTGCGACATCTCTTCGCTGGTGCCGAGCGCCAGCCGGTCCAGCCGTGCGCTCGCCTCCGCCTCGTAGAGGCGTCCGGCCGCGACCTGCTGCTCGTAGTGAGCGCGAATGCGCGACACGCCCTGGCGCAGGGCCTCCGGATCCCTGGTGCCCCACCGCGCGGCGAGACCGGCATCGAGCGTCGCGATCGCCACGTGCGCGGCAAGGAGCCCACCGCCGAGAACGCCGACGGTTTCGATCCGTGGCGGCGCAAGGCCCGGCGGCAGCCCGAAATCGCGCGCGCGTGTCTCGGCGGCAAAGACATGACGCAGCGCCCGCGCCGACTCCGACATGCGGCAGGTCTCGTAGGAATCTTCCTCCAGCGCGAGGCCGGCCTCGAACGGCAGAAGCTGCGCGGCCTCGACGGCCTCGACGATATGCCCTGCGGCCTCCGGCAGGCGCGGGTCGAGCGCCGCGCGCCGCTCCGCGATCTCGGCCTGGTAGGTGGCGCCGAGGAGCATGTCGCCGCGCTCGGAGGTGCGCGGTGGCGGCCCGCCCTCTGCGGCCAGCTGCCGCGCCGCCTCCTCGGCTGCCGCCTCGGGCGCATCGTCTACAATCTGTTCGACGATCGCGTCTGGCACGCCGGGCTGAAGCACGCGCGGTGCTCCGGTCAGCAGCATGTCGAGCGCCGCGCCGGCCCCGAGCATCCGCGGCAGGCGCTGGGTCGCTCCGGCCTGCGGCATCAGCCCGAGCTTGATTTCCGGCAGGACCAGCCGCGTGCCGGCCTGCGCCACGCGGTAATGCGCCGCGAGCGCCAGTTCGACCGCCCCGCCCATGACCGTGCCGTGCAGCGCCACGACGACTGGCTTGTCTGCCTCCTCGACCGCGCGGCACAGCGCGGAGAGGCTCGGCGCCTGAGGCGGGGCGTCGTGATCGGAGTTGTCGAGACCCGCCGAAAACGCCCGTCCGCGACCGGAGATCACGACCGCGTTGACAGTGTCATCGTGTGAAAGTCGCTCCAGCGCGGCGATCAGCGCAGCGCGCAACTCCGCGACGAGCGTATTGAGCGGCGGATTGTCCAGCGCCACATGCGCCACGCCCGCCGTGATCGAGACGTGTATCAAGCCCGTCACCTGCCCGCACTCGGGTCCGCCGTGCCGGGCCGAACGGCCCGGTCTGCCTCTGCGGCGCACCTCTTCCGGGCACGCTCGCCAGCATTAGACGACGTTTGTGCGAATCAGGCAAGCCCGGGCCGCGACAGCGGCCCTGAAGCGTGTCAGATCGGCAGGTTGTCGAAGCGCCGTTCGGTCTCGTCCTCGACCGCCTCATCGTCGGCCTCTGCCGCATGGGGCGTCACGGCACGGGGCCGCAGGCTCTCGTCGAGAACCCGCTCGAGCCGGCCGAGCATCGCCTTGCGCGTAGCCGGATCCGTCCGGGCGAGCGCCTGGCCGAGCGCGTCGATACGTGCCTCGAGATCGTTTCGCTTCTGAGCCGCGTGTGGCATCGCTGCACCTCCCCTTGCATTGCGCGCCGATGGTCGCGCGCGCCGAGGGCAGTCTGGCATTTCCAGCACGGCGCGCGATGACCTGGATCAAATATCGGACGCGCGTCACGACCGATCAAGACATCACGCGCAATCGGGGCGGGAGTCATGCCGGTTTTCGCGGCATCGGCCCAATCCGCAGGCGGGCGCCCGCCGATGCGGATGGCACCGGAGCCGGTTGACCCGTTGGCGGCGCACCCGCTCGGGTCTCGACACGATGGCGCGCGCGCAGTAGCCATCTGCTCATGGACATTCGCCGCATCACGCCCCGCTACCACGTCTCGCCCCAGATCGATGCCGCGGACATCGCCGCGCTCAAGGAGGCTGGATTCACGACGATCATCTGCAACCGGCCGGATGCGGAGGTTCCGCCGTCCCACCAGGCACAGGCGATTTCAGATGCCGCGCGCGCGGCGGGTCTCGGTTTCGAGGATCACCCGCTGACGCACCAAACGATGACACCCGACAACATCGCCCGGCAAATGGCGCTGATCGATGCCGCGCCCGGCCCGGTCCTCGCCTATTGCGCGTCGGGCACGCGCTGCACCGTGGTCTGGGCGCTCGGCCAGGCCGGCACCATGCCGGCCGACGACATCCTCGCCACGGCGCGCGAGGCCGGCTACGACCTCTCCGGCCTGAAGCCGGCACTCGACTCCGCCGGCGGCAAGGGCGCCTAGTCGTCGTCGCCGCTCACCGAAAGGTCGAGCGGCATCGCGAACCCCTCGGTCTCGTCGCCCTGTACATGGCCCTCGCCCGGTTCGATTGCACCGGGATCAAACTCGGCCGACGCGAAATCGAGCGGCGGCAGGTCCGGCAGGTCCGGTTCGGCCTCCGGTAAATGCTCCGGCGCGCTGCCTGCGGCCTGCCACGGGTCAGGATCGCCCGAAGTTTCACTGCCCGTCCAGCCCGAGACCTCCGGCATCTGTACCGCCCCTCCGGTCATCTGCGCCGGACCCGGTGCGCCGTCTTCCTCGCGCGGCGACTGGTCGCCGCGGGCGCCCGTTCCGCGCGTCACCCGTATCGCGCGCTGGCCATTCATCTGGCCGAGGCGCCCCGTGGTGATGCGGTGCCCGCTGGCCGCGACAAGCTCGGCCCGGCCGAGCGCATCCGGCGGCAGCGGCAGAAGCGCGCCCGGCGCCAGCGCCTCGGCCTGCGCGAACGGCAGGCGCATGCGACAGAGCACGGCATCGACCTGCGCCGGCAGCGACAGCATCAACTCGGCATGCGGCGTGGCGTCGCCACCGGCGTCCGGCACGTCGCGCGATTCGACGCGCCGCGCCGGGAGGATGAGTGCGAAGCGTCCGATGCGCAGCGCGCCAAGCTCGATCTCGGCCTCGAAGACACGGTATCGCGGCGCCCCGAGAAGGTTTGCCGCGACCCGCGCACCTTCGACCATCGCGCCGAAGCGATAACCCTCGACCTGCGCGGCGACCGGATCGCGGCCGAGATAGGCCGCGAGGCGTGACAGCGTGCCGTCGACCAGCGGCGCGGCGATGACCGCGTCGGTCGGCGTCAGCCGCCTGTCGTCGACGGCGAGGTCCGTGACGATGCCGAGGGTCTGAACCTCGACGAGCGCGGTCACTGCCTGCCGATCGAGAAGCGCGAAGCCCAGCGCGCCGTCAGGACCATCGAGCAGCAGGATCAGATCCGCCCCCTCGAACCGCGCCGCCGCGTCGTCCTGATCCGCGCCGGACCGGCGTGCGTCTCGCGCGATCAGCGCGAGGTTCCACGCCTCCTCCGCCGTGCGCGCGAGCGCGCGGCGGAGGGCCTTCTCGACCGACATGCCCTGCGCCTCGATCGCGCGGCGCGCGGCCTGCGCCTTGCGGCTGAGCACCTTCTGTGCAGCGCTGTCCGTCATCTGGCCCGATCGGTGTCTGTCTCGCCCGTCCTCACCGCCGTCGTTATGGCCGACCGAGGTTACCAAGCTCTTGCTGTGCGCCTCGTCGCGCTTACTGCGCGGCCATCGCAACGCGTCGCGGCAACTCGACCCGGAACGCCGCGCCGGATTGTCCGGGAAGGTAGCCGACCGTCCCGCCGAGACGCGTCATGATCTGGCGGCAGATCGCGAGTCCGAGACCGGCGCCACCGGCCTTCTGCTCGGCGATGCGGCTGAACTTCTCGAAGATCGTGTCGCGCGCCTCCGCAGCGATTCCCGTGCCGTTGTCGATGAAATCGACGAGGATCCGGTCTCCTGCGTCGCGCACCCGGATCGTCAGTTCGGGTCGCTCCGCCTCGCAATACTTGCCTGCATTCGACACGAGGTTGATGAACACCTGCGCAAGCCGGTCCAGATCGGTTTCCAGCGCCACGTCCTCCGCTGCGCGGTCGCGCCGGATCGACAGCGTCGCGCCCTCGGTTCCGGCGCTCGCGGCGGCCACGGCGCGGTCGATTACCTCGACCAGCCGACCTTCCCGGACGTTCAGGCTGACCCGGCCGTTTTCCAGCACCGACAGGTCCAGGAGATCGTCGAGCAGCCGGGTAAGACGCACCGCCTCGTCGTGGATGATCGCGGCAAAGCGGATGCGCGCGGCGGCGTCGAGCGCGTCGCTGTCGCGCAGGATTTCCGAGAAGGCCCGGATCGAGGTCATCGGAGTCCGAAGCTCGTGGCTGATCTGGCTGAGGAAAGCATCCTTCTGCACCGACAGGCGCGTCAGCTTCTGGTTGGCGTCGCGCAATTGCCGCGCGGTCCGCGACAGCTCTTCGGACTGCGCCTCGAGCCGGGCGGAATACTCCATGAGCTGCGCGCTCTCGTCCGCCACGGCCATCAGGTCCTCGACCGACACGGACATGCCGCCGACGATCTGGCCCACCATCGCGTGCGCCGTCGCCGCGCCGACCGACCCGGCAAGCTCGCGCTCCAGAAGCTCGAGAAACTCCGGCGTCGGCTCCGGCAGGTCGCCCCGGGCGCCCTGCGCGCGGGCCTCGCGGGCAAAGAGTGCCATCGCCTCGCTCGCACCGAGGATCCGCTGCGCCATGATCATCAGGTCCTCGGTCTGCGCGACGCCGGCCGACCAGCTGCGCGGGCCCGGGGAATGCTGGAACACGTTGACGAACTGCGCGCCCTGAAGCCGTTCGAGCGGCGTCGGGAACGACAGCACCGAGCCGATGAAGAACGCGATCGCATTGAGCGACATCGACCACAGGATGGCGTGCAGGAGCGGGTCGAGCCCGGTGATCCCGAAGAGCGCCTGCGGCCGGAGCCATTCGATCCCCAGCGGCCCCTCGGCCAGAAGTTCGGGCGACAGCACCCCGCTGCCGAGCGACGGAAGAAACAGGGTGTAGACCCAGAGCGCGAAGCCGGTCACCAACCCGGCGAGCGCACCGGTGCGCGTCGCCCCGCGCCAGAAGATCCCGCCGAGAAGCGCGGGCAGCACCTGCGCCATGCCGGCGAACGACACCAGCCCGATCGCCGCCAGGGCCGCGCCGCCACCCGAGAGCGAATAATAGGCATAGCCCAGCATGACCACCGCGGCGATCGACACGCGCCGTGCGGTCAGGACCACGTGGCGCACGTCGCCCGACACGCTGGCCCCGCCCGCGCCGGTCAGGCGCAGCCAGATCGGCATCACGATGTGGTTCGACGCCATCGTCGACAGCGCGATCGCCGCCACGATCACCATCGACGTCGCCGAGGAGAAGCCGCCGAGGAAGGACAGGACCGCGAGACCCTCCTGGCCCTGGCTCAGCGGGACGGTCAGCACGAACAGGTCGGGGTTGGACCCCGCCGGCAGTAGGTCGAGCCCGACCACCGCGATCGGCACCACGAAGAGCGACATCAGAAGCAGGTAGAGCGGGAAGGCCCAGCTCGCGACGCGCAGATGCGCCTCGTCTCCGGCCTCGACCACCAGGACCTGGAACATCCGCGGCAGACACAGGAACGCCGCCGCCGACAGGAAGGTAATCCCGGCCCAGCGTCCGCCCGCCACGTTCCACTGTCCGAGTTCGGAGGCGTCGATCCGCGCCAGCGTGTCGGCGACGCCGCCCGAAAGGCCCCAGACGACGAAGATGCCGACCGACAGGAGCGCGACCAGCTTGACCACCGCCTCGACCGCGATCGCCATAACCACGCCGTGATGCCGCTCGTTCGCGTCGAGGTTCCGGGTCCCGAAGATCACGGTGAATAGGCCGAGCCCGACCGCGACCCAGAACGCCGTCGCCGTATCGGGGCGCACGCTGTCCGGAGCGGCGCCGGGATCGGCGGCGGCGAAGACCGCGAAGCTCAGCGTGACGGACTGAAGCTGCAGCGCGATGTAGGGCGTGGTGCCGGCGACCGCGAGAAGCGTCACCAGCACCGCCAGCGTGTTGGACTTGCCGTACCGGGCCGACACGAGGTCGGCGATCGACGTGGCGCGCTGGCTGCGCCCGATCCGCACCAGCTTTCGCACGAGCCAGTACCACCCGATCATCACGAGGCTCGGGCCAAGGTAGATCGAGAGGTATTCGAGCCCCGACCGCGCGGCCGAGCCGACCGCGCCGTAGAACGTCCATGCGGTGCAATAGATCGACAGCGACAGCGTGTAGACCAGCGCCGAACGCAGCCAGCGCACCTGCCCGGCCGCGGCGCGCCGTTCGGCCACGAACGCCACGACGAACAGAAAGAACACGTAGGCGAGGCAGACCGCCGCGAGCGAGTTGAGGGTCGTCACGGCCGGCCCTCTCCGCCTGCGCCCGCGCCGGGCGTGCGGGCCGCTCCGTCTGATCCGACCGACGGCTTCGGGTCCGTGGCGGGCTCGGGCACGAATGGTGCGGCGCCGAAGCCCGGCGCGGGCCGTTCGCCCGGCTCGTCGTCGTCGACACCGCGCGAGAGCAGGACCGAAAGGCTCGCCCCCGCGATCACCAGCGCCGCCCACACCGCGAAGAGATAGGTCAGCGCCGCAGCGGTCCCCGGCGCGGCGTCGCCGCGCGGCCACAGAAGCGGCACCGTCCAGGCGAAGAGACCGAGCACCGGCAGAAGGCGCGCCGCGTCGCGCAGGCGGCGCTGGCGATAGGTTCGCCGCTCGAGGAATACGAGCGGCGCGCCGCGCCCGGCCATGTCACGACACCGGTACGAGCGAGCGTACCGCCTCGAGCATCTCGGCGTTGGAGAAGGGCTTGGTCATGAACGCCGTCACACCCGCCTGCTCGGCCAGTTCGCGGTCCCGCGTCTGGCCGCGAGCAGTCAGCATCAGGATCGGCAGGTCGGCAAAGTCGGGTTCGGATCGCAACTCGCGCAGAATGTCGTGCCCCGACCGCCCCGGCAGCATCACGTCGAGGATCACGACATCGGGTCGCAGCGTTCGCACGCGCTCGACCGCGTCGACGCCGTTGGCATGGGTGTTCACTGTCCAGCCGTCGCGCGACAGGATGAACCTGATCGCCTCGATGATGTTCGGCTCATCCTCGATCAGCAGGATGTCTCGGCGCATGCACGGCTCTCCTCCCCTCCGCGTCGCGATCCGAAACCTGCCAGCCGGGCGCGGGTCCGGTCCGCGCCCCTTCCCCGGCCGCGGAACGCGGCGCCGCCCCTCCCAGTCGTCGCCGCCATCGCTATTGAATTCGTTATGGGCAATCCTCACACGGCTGTCAAAAGATCACGACAGCGCCGCGCGTCAGCCGGACAACCCGCCGTCCCGCGCGAGGATCGACGGCTCGCGCCGTCCCGCGCACCCGTCGCGCGGGCAGATACGGCAGGTGACTCCGACCGGCAGCGGCTCGACCGTCGCGCCCTCCGCGCCGGCGCGCGGCACGATCAGCATGTGCGCCTCGTAGAGCGGCAGCACACCGGGCACGAGCGGTCCGCTCGGCACGGCGATGGCAAAGGCGTCGAAGCTCACGCGGTCCCGGCTCGGCTGGGCCACCGGGCGCGCGATCGGCTGCATCGGCTGGGACAGCGCGTGGTAGAGCGGCCAGAGCGGGCAGCCAGCCCCGAAGCGCGGCATCGGAAAGTCCGGCAAGGGCTTTCGGTAGGTCAGCGCGCCGGCGCCGTCACAGATCGCGAGCCCCATCGCCGGCGCCACCGCTTCCGGCAGGGCCGCCAACCGGCGCATCACCCGCCCCGGCTCCGCTCCGAGGTGCGCGGCGAGCTCGAAAGGATCGGTCCCGTGCAGCGACACCGCGTCCGTCAGCGTGTCGAGCGGCACCGCACGCGCATCCTCTGCATAGCGCGCGAGCGTGCGTTCGAGCATCGTCCGCGCGGTGTGAGAGCTGGTCTCCGACAGGTCGCGCACGATGTCCTCCGGTGCCGTCGCGCCGCTTTCCAGCGCCTCGAAGCGGTGGTCGGCATCGGCGAGCACGGCATCCACCTCCTCCTGCGGGGCCGACCGGTCGGCCGAGGCATCCTCGGCCGCGTCGAGGTAGCTGACCAGCGTTCGCGCGGTTTCCGCGAGCCGCGCACTGTCCTCGTGGATGTTGCGATGAAACCGGCGCTGCCAACCTGTCGGGATCTCGCCCGGCTCGGCGAGGATCGACGAGGTCGAGCGGATCGCCGTCACGGTCGACAGCATCTCGTGCAGCGCCTCGGCAAGATGGGGATCGTGCGTGAGGCGGTCGGACAGCGTTTCCACCATCCGCTCGAGCGCGCCGCTCCTCCGGTAGGTCTCGGCCAGGAGCCGGGCCCAGCCGGGAAACCGGCCGGCGAACTCGTCGACGCGCTCGATCTCCGCGCCGTGGTCGCGCGCATGGGCGGCCGCTTCGCGCAGTGCCGCGATCAGCGTGGCTTCCGCGCCCTCGGTCAGGATCGCGGGCTCCACGTCAAGCACCTGGGCGATGTCGAGCAGCAACTTGCCGCCGATTCTCCTGCGGTTGTGCTCGATCAGGTTGAGGTATGATGCCGAGATGTTCGCCTGCCGCGCGAGTTCGGCCTGCTTGAGGCCCGCCATGATCCGGCGTTCGCGGATCCTGCTACCGGTGAGCGTTTCGCGCGGCACAGAGATTAGTCCCGTATTATCAGCGGTTTTCTGCGCTGCCGAATAATTTGTTTACAGATAGGCCGCGCCCGCTGTGCATTCTTTTACAAAAAAGTCGTTTCTCGCAAGCGTGTTGTTGCGCGATTTTCTGCCTCTTCCCCATAGTTGCTTTGCACCCGCAAGGGGCCTGCGACCGTCCGGAGAGGAGAGCCGGACCTCGCAAGACACATGAAAGGGAGGACGACATGACGAAACGCCATGTGACACGCCGCGGCGTGATCCAGACCGGTGCGATCGCCGGCGCCGGACTGGCGCTGCCCACGTATCTGCGCGCGCAGGAAAGTGGCTTCACCAACGCGCCGCAGGGCGACACCGTGACGCTCGGCTTCAACGTGCCCCAGACCGGCCCCTACGCGGACGAGGGCGCGGACGAGCTGCGCGCCTTCGAACTCGCGGTCGAGCACCTGAACGGCGAAGACGACGGCGGCATGCTGCAGACCTTCTCCGAGAAGAACCTCGACGGCACCGGCATCCTCGGCCGTCGCGTGGAATACGTGACCGGCGACACCCAGACGAAATCCGACGCCGCCCGCGCCTCCGCCCGCTCGATGATCGAGAAGGACGGCGCGATCATGGTGTCCGGCGGCTCGTCCTCGGGCGTCGCGGTGGCGGTTCAGGCGCTCTGCCAGGAGGCGGGCATCATCTTCATGGCCGGCCTGACGCACTCCAACGACACGACCGGCAAGGACAAGCGAGCCAACGGCTTCCGCCACTTCTTCAATTCGTACATGTCGGGCGCCGCGCTCGCGCCGATCCTCGCGGCGCAGTATGGCGAGGACCGCAAGGCCTACCACCTGACCGCCGACTACAACTGGGGCTACACCACCGAGGAGGCGATCCGCTCGTCGACCGAGGCGATGGGCTGGGAAACCGTCGCGGCGGTGAAGACCCCGCTGACCCAGACCGACTTTTCCTCCTACATCGCGCCGGTCCTGCAGTCGGGTGCCGACGTGCTGGTCCTGAACCACTACGGCGGCAACATGGTCAACTCGCTGACCAACGCCGTTCAGTTCGGGCTGCGCCAGCAGGAGGCCAACGGCAAGCAGTTCGAGATCGTCGTGCCGCTCTACTCGGAGCTCATGGCGCGCGGCGCCGGCGAGAACATCACCGGCATCCTCGGCTCGCAGAACTGGGACTGGAAACTGGAGAACGAGCTTGGCGCCAAGTACGCCGGCACCAACGCGTTCGTTCAGTCCTTCGGCGAGAAATACGGCTTCCCGCCGAGCCAGGCGGCGCACACCTGCTACGTGCAGACGCTGCTGTACGCCGATGCCGTGACCCGCGCCGGCAGCTTCAACCCCTGCGCGGTGGTCGAGGCGCTCGAGGGCTTCGAGTTCGACGGCCTCGGCAACGGTCCGACGCTCTACCGCGCGGACGATCACCAGTGCTTCAAGGACGTGGTCGTGGTGCGCGGCAAGGAGAACCCGGAGAACGAGTTCGATCTCGTGGAGATCGTCGAGGTCACGCCGGTCGACCAGGTCACCTACGAGCCCGACCACCCGCAGTTCTCGGGCGGCTCGCTCGGCACCTGCAACGCGGGCGCCTGATCCGCATGCTCCGGCCGGGCCGCCGCGACGACGCGCGCGGCCCGGATCTTCGGGTCGGCCCGCGGGCCGACCCTTTCCGCCGATATCGATGACGAGGTTCGCGCAATGGACGCCATCATCCTCCAAATCCTCAACGGCCTCGACAAGGGCTCGGCCTACGCGTTGATCGCGCTCGGGCTGACGCTGATCTTCGGCACGCTGGGCGTCGTGAACTTCGCCCACGGCGCGCTGTTCATGATCGGCGCGTTCTGCGCGGTGACGCTGAGCCGGCTGATCGAGTCGAGCCGCACCGTGATCGACGAGAGCCGCACGGACTTTCTCGGAAACCCGATGGAGGTGCAGGTGCCCTACGTCGTCGACTGGTTCGGCGAATCCGGAGGCGCGTTCCTCATCGACTGGGCGGTGCCCCTGTCCATCCTCTTCGCGATCCCGATCATGATCACGATCGGCTGGATCATGGAACGCGGCCTCATCAAGCATTTCTACAAGCGCCCGCACGCCGACCAGATCCTCGTGACCTTCGGCCTCGCGATCGTGCTGCAGGAGATCATCAAGTATTTCTACGGCGCCAACCCGATCCCCACCCCGGCGCCCTCGGCCTTCCAGGGATCGTTCGATTTCGGCGTCCTGCTGGGCTTCGATCCGCTGACCATTCTCTATCCCTACTGGCGGCTCGTCTACTTCGCCTTCGCGGCGCTCATCATCGGCGGCGTCTTCGCCTTCCTGCAGTTCACCACCTTCGGCATGGTGGTACGCGCCGGCATGGCCGACCGCGAAACGGTGGGGCTGCTCGGCATCAACATCGACCGCCGCTTCACCATCATGTTCGGCATCGCCGCGGCGGTCGCGGGCCTGGCCGGCGTGATGTACACGCCGATCAACCCGCCGAATTATCACATGGGCATGGATTTTCTCGTGCTGAGCTTCGTCGTCGTCGTGGTCGGCGGCATGGGCTCGCTGCCCGGCGCGGTCCTGGCCGGCTTCCTGCTCGGCATCCTCGAGAGCTTCGCGTCGATGCGCGAGGTGATCGACCTCATCCCCGGCATCAACCAGGTCATCATCTACCTGGTCGCCATCCTGATCCTGCTCACCCGCCCGCGCGGCCTGATGGGCCGCAAGGGCGTCATGGAGGAGTAACCGATGACCGATCAGACCCAATCCGCCCCGGCCCAGCGTCCGGCCGCGACCTCGCCGGATACCCGGCGGCGCGGCGCCACGCTCGGTCTCGCGCCCCGCGACCTCGGCCTTTTCCTGTTCGTTGCCGGGCTGACGCTCTGCGCGCCGTTCCTGCTCAACCCGTTCCCGGCGGACTCGAGCCTGGCGCAGTTCAACGCGGGCTATCCCGACCTGATGCAGCGGTTCGTGATCTTCGGGATCTTCGCCATCGGCTTCAACATTCTGTTCGGGCTGACCGGCTATCTCTCATTCGGTCACGCCGCATTCCTCGGCGTGGGCTCCTACGCGGGCGTCTGGATGTTCAAGCTCATCGGAATGGATGTCCTGCCGGCGATCGCCGCCTCGGTCATCACCGCGGGACTGTTCAGCGTGGTCATCGGCTATGTCAGCCTGCGCCGCTCGGGCATCTACTTCTCGATCCTCACGCTCGCCTTCGCGCAGATGTGCTTCGCCCTCGCCTACTCGGTGCTGACGCCGATCACCGGCGGCGAAACCGGCCTGCAGCTGTCGCTGTCGGATCCGCGCATCCTCGGCGCGGCGGCCAGCGCCAGCGGCAACATCCCGGTCCCCTCGCTCTTCGGTGTCGAGATGCGCGAGACGACGGACCTGCGCCTCGGCGCGTGGAGCTTCTCGCTCAATGTCGGCTACTACTTCTGCGCCGCCGTGATGCTGGTGGCCTTCTACCTCGCGATCCGGCTCTTCCGTTCGCCTTTCGGCATGATGCTCCGCGCGGTGAAGTCGAACCAGCAACGACTCTACTACACCGGCCTCAACGCCCGTCCCTACACGCTCGGCGCGTTCGTCATCTCGGGCATGTACGCAGGCCTCGCGGGCGGGCTCATGGTGTCGATGGACCCGCTCGCCGGCGCGGAGCGGATGCAGTGGACCGCCTCCGGCGAGGTGGTGCTGATGACCATCCTCGGCGGCGCCGGCACGCTGATCGGCCCGGTTCTCGGCGCCGGCGTCATCAAGTACTTCGAGAACATCTTCTCGAAGCTCAACGACAGCGTCCTCCACGGCTGGTTCGCCTTCCTGCCCGACGGGCTCGAGAACTTCGTGGTGGCAATCGTCCACCCCTTCGTGGGCAAGGGCTGGCACCTGACGCTCGGGCTGATGTTCATGGCCGTCGTGATCTTCCTGCCGGGCGGTCTCGTCGAGGGCGGCCAGCGCCTGTCGCGCCTCTTCCGCCGCAAGTCCGGCCCGGAGACGCGATCCACCAACGACACCCCGGCCGAATAAGGAGCGCGAGCGATGGGACTGCTCGAAGTCAAGGACGTGAACAAGCGCTTCGGCGGGCTGCAGGCGCTGGGGGACGTGAACCTCTCGGTCGCCGAGAACACCGTCCACGCGATCATCGGCCCCAACGGGGCGGGCAAGTCGACGCTGCTCAACTGCCTCGTCGGCAAGCTCATCCCCGACACCGGCTCGGTGATGTTCGCCGGCCAGAGCGTGCTTGGCCGCAAGCCGTTCGAGATCAACCAGATGGGCATTTCCCGGGTGTTCCAGACGCCCGAGATCTTCGGTGACCTGACGGTGTTCGAGAACATGATGATCCCGCTCTTTGCCAAGCGCGACGGGGCCTTCCGGATGCACGCCTTCGAGGCGGTGACCGACGAGGCCGACCTGATCGACGAGGCCGAGCGGATGCTGGCCGAGGTCAACATGCTCGAGAAGCGGGATTTCCATGCGGGCTCGCTCTCGCGCGGGGACAAGCGGCGGCTGGAGATGGCGATGTGCCTGATCCAGCGCCCGAAACTCCTGCTGCTGGACGAGCCGACCGCCGGCATGGCGCGCGCCGATACCAACAACACGATCGACCTGCTCAAGGAGATCAAGTCGAAGCGCGACATCACCATGTGCATCATCGAGCACGACATGCACGTGGTCTTCAGCCTCGCCGACCGGATCACCGTGCTGGCGCAGGGCACGCCGCTGGTCGAGGACACGCCCGAGAACATCAAGGGCCATCCGAAGGTCAAGGAAGCGTATCTGGGCGAGGCCGCCTGAGCGGGCGCCGCGCGCCCGGCTCCGGCCCGACGAACAAGAGGACACGACGATGAACGTCAGACCCGACTTCTCCAAGAACGCCAACCAGGCGGAAACCGCGCCGGCCTTCCTGTCGATCTGGGACATGCACTCGTATTACGGCGAGAGCTACATCGTGCAGGGCATCAGCTTCAACGTGCACGAAGGCGAGATCCTCGCGCTCCTGGGCCGCAACGGCGCGGGCAAGACCACGACCCTGCGCTCGATCGCGCGCCTCGACAATCCGCAGGTGATGAAGGGCGAGATCTGGCTGGACCACCAGCCGCTACACAAGATGAAGTCCTACGAGGCGGCGCAGGCGGGGCTCGGCCTCGTGCCCGAGGACCGGCGCATCATCCCCGGCCTGACCGTCGAGGAGAATCTGCAACTCGCGCAGATCCAGCCGCCGATCGGCTGGTCGCTCGACCGGCTCTACGAGCTCTTCCCGCGGCTTGGCGAGCGCCGGCGCCAGGAGGGCGTGACCCTGTCGGGCGGCGAACAGCAGATGCTGTCGATCGCCCGCGCGCTGGCACGCGACATCAAGGTTCTGCTGCTCGACGAGCCCTACGAGGGGCTCGCCCCGGTGATCGTCGACGAGATCGAGAAGACCCTGCGCCACATCAAGGAACAGGGCATGACCACGATCCTCGTCGAACAGAACGCCGTGCGCGCGCTCCAGCTCGCCGATCGCGCGATCATCCTCGACACCGGATCCATCGTCTACGACGGCTCGGCCGGCGAGGTGCTCGAGAACGAAGAGCTGCGCACCGAATACCTCGCGATCTGAACCCCGCGCTCACGCCGGCCCCCGGGGCCGGACCGACCAAGGCCGGGGGCGCATGCTCCCGGCCTTTCTGCTAGGAACGGGGGAAACGCGCCGCGCGTTCACCCGGCAAAGAGGAGGAGGCCGAGATGAAAGACACAGTTTACGAACCCAGCGATGCGACCGTGTCGCGGGCGCATGTGGATCATGCGCGGTACGCGGAGATGTACGCGCGTTCTGTGGAGGATCCCGAGGGGTTCTGGGCCGAGGAGGCGAAGCGTCTCGACTGGCGCCGGGCGCCGACGAGGATCAAGGACGTGGACTTCACCCACGGGTCGGTGTCGATCAAGTGGTTCGAGGACGGCACGCTGAACGTGGCCGAGAACTGCGTCGACCGCCATCTCGCCACCCGCGCCGAGCAGACCGCGATCCTGTGGGAGCCCGACGATCCCGAGGAGCCGGCGCAGGCGATCACCTACCGCGAGCTGCACGAGAACGTCTGCCGCATGGCCAACGTGCTCAAGGACCACGGCGTCGGCCGCGGCGACCGCGTGGTGCTCTACCTGCCGATGATCCCCGAGGCCGCCTACGCGATGCTGGCCTGCGCGCGGATCGGCGCCATCCACTCGGTCGTCTTCGCCGGCTTCTCGCCCGACGCGCTCGGCCAGCGGATCAACGGCTGCGGCGCCAAGGTCGTCATCACCGCCGACGAGGCGCCGCGCGGCGGCCGCAAGACCGCGCTCAAGTCGAACACCGACAAGGCGCTGATCCACTGCGACGACCGGGTGAAGTGCCTGGTGGTCAAGCGCACCGGCGGCCAGACCACCTGGACCGGCCAGGACGTCGACCTCACCGCGGCGATGCGGGACGCCGCCACCGACTGCCCGGCCGAGGAGATGGGCGCGGAGGATCCGCTCTTCATCCTCTACACCTCCGGCTCGACCGGCCAGCCCAAGGGCGTGGTGCACACCTCCGGCGGCTACCTCGTCTACGCCGCGATGACCCACGAGATCACCTTCGACGTCCATGACGGCGACATCTACTGGTGCACCGCCGATGTCGGCTGGGTCACCGGGCACAGCTACATCGTCTACGGCCCCCTCGCCAACGGCTCGACCACGCGGATGTTCGAGGGCGTGCCCACCTGGCCCTCCGCCTCCCGCTTCTGGCAGGTCTGCGAAAAGCACGCCGTCACCCAGTTCTACACCGCGCCGACGGCGATCCGCGCGCTGATGGGCCAGGGCGACGCCTACGTGACCGGCTCGGACCTGTCGTCGCTGCGCATCCTCGGCACGGTGGGCGAGCCGATCAACCCCGAGGCCTGGGCGTGGTACAACGACGTGGTCGGCCAGAACCGCTGCCCGATCGTCGACACCTACTGGCAGACCGAGACCGGCGGGCACCTGATCACGCCCCTGCCCGGCGCCCACGCCACCAAGCCCGGCGCGGCGATGCAGCCGTTCTTCGGCGTGCGCCCGGTGGTGCTCGAGCCCGAGAGCGGCAAGGAGATCGACGACACCGAGGCCTCGGGCGTGCTCGCCTTCGCCGACAGCTGGCCGGGGCAGATGCGCACCGTCTGGGGCGATCACGAGCGCTTCGAGAACACCTACTTCCAGCAGTACAAGGGCTACTACTTCTCGGGCGACGGCTGCCGCCGCGACGCCGACGGCGACTACTGGATCACCGGGCGCGTCGACGACGTCATCAACGTCTCGGGCCACCGCATGGGCACCGCCGAGGTCGAGAGCGCCCTCGTCGCCCACGAGAAGGTCGCCGAGGCCGCGGTCGTGGGCTACCCCCACGACGTCAAGGGCCAGGGCATCTATTGCTACGTCACCCTGATGACCGGGGTCGAGGCCTCCGACGAGCTCAAGAAAGAGCTCCAGACCTGGGTGCGCCAGGAGATCGGCCCGATCGCCAAACCCGACCTCATCCAGTGGGCCCCCGGCCTGCCCAAGACCCGGTCCGGCAAGATCATGCGCCGCATCCTGCGCAAGATCGCCGAAAACGACTACGGATCCCTCGGCGACACATCGACGCTCGCCGACCCCGCCGTCGTCGACGACCTCATCGAAAACCGGCAGAACAAGGGGTGAGGACCCCGCGAGGGCGGCCGGCCGCGGCCGCCCTCGCCTTCGATTAACCACGAAGATCAAAAACCGATCCGGGCATCGGTGTCGCGTGCTAGCATCGCGGCGCGTTCAGTCGTCTTGGAGTTCGAGCGATGCAGATCACTCTGCCAGCCATCCCGGCGGCCCCTCTCGTTTCGGGTCATCCCTTCGGCGTTCCCGGCGTACCGCCGCGCGGCCCCGATCCGCGCCGGGTCGAGGCCACGCCCGCGCCGTCCTCGGCCGACAACGCGCCCGACCGCCGGCTTGCGACCGCGTCGCCGCGCGAGGAGTTGCAGGCCGCGCTCGCCTCGCCGGCCGATCACATCGCGCCGCCGACGATCATGCAGCTGCGCATCGCCGCGATGCTCGAAAGCCCGGAAGCCGGACTCGACACCGGGGCGACCACCCCGCCGGAAAACGGCGCACGCGTCGCCTTCTCGTATGCCGCTGCGGCGGCCGGACCGGCCGCGAACGCACCCCGCGAGGACGGCGCGAATGCCCCCGGACCTTGATCGCCGCCGATCCCGTTCCATCTGCCCGTGATGCGGACTGCTTTTCTTGCGTCCGAGCTTCGCCTATAAGCCGCTCCAGCCGCGGCACGAAGCCGCGGAGCGGGCAGAGACGGTCGAGGACATCATGGCAGAGAGCAAGCACGACGCGGACGTGGCCTTCATCCAGGCACTGGCGGAGCTCTTGCGCGAAAACGATCTGACGGAACTTCAGGTCAAGCGCGAGTACGGCGACGACGACAGCCTGAGCGTGCGCGTCAGCCGGATGCACCAGGCGCAAGCCGCACCCAGCCAGGTTCACGTGCCCCCCGCGCCAACCGCGCCCGCCCCCGGCCCCGCGGCCCAGCCGGCCGCAGCCGAAACAGCCGCTCCCGAACCCGCGGATCCCGCGCAGCACCCCGGGGCGGTGACGTCTCCGATGGTCGGCACCGTCTATCTGCAGCCCGAACCGGGCTCGGCCGCCTTCGTCAAGGTTGGCGGTCAGGTCAACGAGGGCGACACGCTGCTCATCGTCGAAGCGATGAAGACGATGAACCACATTCCCGCGCCGCGCGCCGGCACCGTCACGCAGATCCTCGTCGACGATGGCGCCCCGGTCGAGTACGGCGCCCCGCTCGTCATCCTCGAGTGACGGCCATGTTCGACAAGATCCTGATTGCAAACCGCGGCGAGATCGCGCTTCGCGTCATCCGGGCGTGCCGCGAGATGGGCATCTCGTCCGTTGCCGTGCATTCGACCGCCGATGCCGACGCCATGCACGTGCGCATGGCCGACGAGACGATCTGCATCGGACCCGCGTCCTCCGCGCAGTCGTACCTGTCGATCCCTGCGATCATCTCGGCCTGCGAGGTGACGGGCGCGCAGGCGATCCATCCCGGTTATGGCTTCCTGTCCGAAAACGCCCGCTTCGTGCAGGTGGTCGAGGATCACGGCATCACCTTCATCGGCCCGTCGGCCGAGCATATCCGCATCATGGGCGACAAGATCACCGCCAAGGAGACGATGAAGGATCTCGGCGTGCCCTGCGTGCCGGGCTCTGAAGGCGGCGTCGCGGACTTCGAGACCGCGCGGACGCTGGCCGCCGACATGGGCTACCCGGTCATCATCAAGGCCACCGCCGGGGGTGGCGGGCGCGGCATGAAGGTCGCCCGCGGCGAGGAAGAGCTCGAGCGCGCCTTTCAGACGGCGCGATCCGAGGCGAAGGCCGCATTCGGCAACGACGAGGTCTACATCGAGAAGTACCTCACGACGCCGCGCCACATCGAGGTGCAGGTCTTCGGTGACGGCAAGGGCCGCGCCGTGCACCTCGGAGAGCGCGACTGCTCCCTGCAGCGGCGCCACCAGAAGGTGCTCGAAGAGGCGCCCGGCCCCGCGATCAGCGAGGGCGAGCGCGCGCGCATCGGCAAGATCTGCGCCGAGGCCGTGGCCGAGATCGGCTATTCCGGCGCCGGCACGATCGAGTTCCTCTACGAGGACGGCGAGTTCTACTTTATCGAGATGAACACCCGCCTGCAGGTCGAGCATCCGGTGACCGAGGCGGTCTTCGGCGTGGATCTCGTGCGCGAACAGATCCGCGTCGCCGCCGGCGAGGAGCTGTCATTCGTGCAGGAGGATCTGCAGATCAACGGACACGCGATCGAGGCGCGCATCAACGCCGAGAAGCTTCCGAGCTTTGCGCCCTCCCCCGGCCGGATCACGCAATACCACGCTCCCGGCGGGCTGGGCGTGCGGATCGACAGCGCACTTTACGACGGCTACCGAATCCCGCCCTACTATGACAGCCTGATCGGCAAGCTGATCGTGCACGGCCGCGACCGGACCGAGGCGCTGGCCCGGATGAACCGCGCGCTCGGCGAGTTGATCGTCGATGGCGTGGACACCACGATCCCGCTGTTCCGCGCGCTGCTGGAGGAGGAAGCGGTCCAGACCGGCGCCTACAATATCCACTGGCTCGAACACTGGCTCGCCCGGGACGGGGTGTGACGGTCTCCCCTCAGCTCGTTCTGCAGGCCTACCGGGTCGGGGTCTTTCCCATGGCCGAACACCGCAACGACCCGGATATCTTCTGGGTCGATCCGCGGCACCGCGGGATCATTCCGCTCGACCGGTTCCGCATATCGAAGAGCCTTGCGCGGACGCTTCGCAAGGATCGGTACGAGGTGACGCTGGACCGCGACTTCGCGGGCGTGATGCATGCCTGCGCCGACCGGCCGGAAACCTGGATCAACGCTGAGATCCTCGGGCTCTATGCGGCCCTGCACGAACAGGGTCATGCGCATTCGCTGGAAGTCTGGCAGGACGGCGAACTCGCCGGAGGCGTCTACGGCGTCGCCTTCGGTGCCGTCTACTGCGGCGAGAGCATGTTCAGCCGCCGCCGCGACGGATCGAAGATCGCGCTGGCCTGGCTCGTCGATCACCTGAAGACGACCGGGTTCCAGCTGTTCGATACGCAGTTCCTGACACCGCATCTCGCATCGCTCGGCGGGGTCGAGATCACGCGTTCGGAATATCAGGACCGGCTGGCGACCGCCGCTGCAGCAAGCGCCGATTTCCTGGGTGCGCCGCTGCCCGCGAGCGGTCAGGACGTGGTGCAGCGCAACACCCAGACGTCATAGCGCGGGTGATCCATCGGGTTGAGCGCTGGTGCGGTGGCGATCATCCAGCCGCGAAACACCGGATCGGGAACACCGACTTCGCGCACCGTCAGGAAGGCAAAGGCGTCACCGGCCGGGTCGCCCTGCGGATAGCGGCATTCGTCGAGCGTGATCTCGATACGGCCCACCGGTTCGGACCGGCCGGCCGCGAGCTGAACGTCCTGCACCTGCCCCGTAAGCTTGTCGAGCGCGCGCAACTCTGCGCCGCCGCCCTCGCTGGTGGCCACGCGATCCTGCGCGGACGCCGGCACGGCCAGTGCCGCCGCGGCAGCAACGCCAACGGCACGCGCGATCCCGCGGATCCGTCGGGTCACTCGGGGCTCCACGCCTCGTAGTCGGCGCGCTCCGCCGGCTTTTCGCGGCGGATCGACCCCGCCGGCGCATAGGCCAGCGCCGTTCCCGTCAGGTTTTCGACATGGGGTTTCTCCCACGCGCGGTGCGTCAGCGGACGCTCCGTCGGCGGCTCTTTCCAGGTGTGATGCAGCCAGCCGTGCCAGTCGGGATCGACGCGCGAGGCCTCGGCCTCGCCGTTATAGATCACCCAACGGCGCTTGCCATCTTTCGTCTGGTAGAACGTGTTGCCCTGCGCGTCCTCGCCGACCTTCTGCCCGTGACGACGGGTATAGAGCAGCGTGTTGAGCGTGCCCCCGTTCCACCACGTGACGGCTTGCAGGAGTGTTTTGAGGATGCCCATGGACGACTCCGTTTTGGCTGGGCCGGTTATGCCGCAGCGCAGACCGAACGTCCAGTGGCCCGGCGCCGCAGGCAATCGAACGCAGGCCAGGTGATCGGGAACATGCCGGTCCGTCACGAAGGTCCGGTGCGCGCCGGGCACGGAAGTCTCCGAAGGGCGCACAGTGGCCCGAGGCCTGGCGGCCCCGGGCAAAGCGTGGCCGGGGCGCTGCCCCGGCCGGACGCGATCAATTCATGTAGTCTTGGGTGAAGCTGTCCATGCTTTCGAGGTCTTCTTCGTTCAGACGCGTCACGAAGGCGTAGTCATCGCTCTCGACGAGGTTCACGTCATCGAGCTGGATCAGGATGTCCTTGTCCCCGATGTCGAGAAAGCCGCCGATCTCGGCGACGAAGCCGCTCAGATTGCCGGACGTATCGAACACGACGTCGGAGATCGTGCCGATCTGGTTCCAGTCTCCGCCGACGGCATCGTAAGTGAAGTCGGGATCCCAGCCTTCATCCTGCGCTTCGTTGGTCGTGTAGATCTCGGCGCCGGTGATGTCGCTGGCTCGGATCATCTGACCCTGCGCGTCGGAACCCGAACCGCTGTCGGAGGCCATGTCGGTGTCCGACATGTCGGATCCGTCTTGGCTGTTCGTTGCGGCGTTCTGCGTGTCCTGCATGGACCCGCCGTCGGACGCCGCGTTCTGCTCGGAATTGTGCTGGTCCGCGAAGGCCGCCGGGGTTGCGGCGACAAGCAGAGCGGCGGTGGTGGTGAGCAGATGTTTCAAGGCTGTCTCCTTGCGTTGTTGGATCTGTCCACCAACGGATGCACCTGCGCCACGTTCCTGAATGTTACATTACAAGCGATTACAAAGCGACGCTCATCCATCGGCGCCGGGTGTACGCCCACGCGAAAGGGGCGCGCCGGTTTCCCGGGCGCGCCCCTCGAACACGATCAGGCGATGGTCGTGCCAATCAGCCCGCTGTCGCGCTCTCCTTCTTCTGGTCGGCGTAGATCATCAGCGGCTTGGCCTCGGACGTCACCGCCTCGTCGTTCACCACGACCTCGACCACGTCTTCCATGCCCGGCAGGTCGAACATCGTGTCGAGCAGGATATCCTCGAGGATCGAGCGCAGCCCCCGAGCGCCCGTCTTGCGGGCGATCGCCTTCTTCGCGATGGCCGACAGGGCATCGTCGGTGAAGGTCAGCGTCGTATCCTCGAGCTCGAACAGTCGCTGGTACTGCTTGACCAGCGCGTTCTTCGGCTCGGTCAGGATGGTGACGAGCGCATCCTCGTCGAGATCCTCGAGCGTGGCCAGCACCGGCAGACGGCCAACGAATTCCGGGATGAGACCGAACTTCAGAAGGTCCTCGGGCTCCAGATCCTGGAACACCTCGCCGATGTTGCGGTCCTCGACGTTGCGCACGTCGGCGCCGAAGCCCATGGCCGAGCCCTTGCCGCGCTGCGCGATGATCTTGTCCAGCCCGGCGAACGCGCCGCCGCAGATGAACAGGATGTTCGTCGTGTCGACCTGCAGGAACTCCTGCTGCGGATGCTTGCGTCCGCCCTGCGGCGGCACCGACGCGACGGTGCCCTCCATCAGCTTCAGCAGCGCCTGCTGAACGCCCTCCCCCGAAACGTCGCGGGTGATCGAGGGGTTCTCGGACTTGCGGGTGATCTTGTCGACCTCGTCGATGTAGACGATGCCGCGCTGCGCGCGCTCGACATTGTATTCGCTCGACTGCAGCAGCTTGAGGATGATGTTCTCGACATCCTCGCCGACGTAGCCCGCTTCGGTCAGCGTCGTCGCGTCTGCCATCGTGAACGGTACGTCCAAGATCCGCGCCAGCGTCTGCGCCAGAAGCGTCTTGCCGCAGCCCGTGGGACCGATCAGCAGGATATTCGACTTCGACAATTCGATGTCGGAGGATTTCGCCGCATGGTTCAGACGCTTGTAGTGGTTGTGCACGGCAACCGACAGCACGCGCTTCGCCATCGCCTGACCGATCACGTAGTCGTCCAGAACCTTGCAGATCTCGTGCGGCGTCGGAACGCCGTCATGGCTCTTGAGCCCGGATCCCTTGGTCTCTTCGCGGATGATGTCCATGCACAGTTCGACGCATTCGTCGCAGATGAACACCGTCGGGCCGGCGATGAGTTTGCGAACCTCGTGCTGGCTCTTGCCGCAGAAGCTGCAGTAGAGCGTGTTCTTGCTGTCGCCGCCAGAGTTCGTCGCCATATTCAAACCTTTCCCGGCCTTCGCAGAATTCGGCCCGGACGCGCAGCGGGTGACCCGCAGCGCCGTCCGGTAACGAGACTAGGACAGACCCCGACCCGTCACAATCCGAAAAGTTGTCACGGGGCGCGCGCGCCCCGCGTCGTGCTTAACGTCTGGTCCTGCGCCGCGCGCGACGCTCAGGACGTCGCCTCCTGAGCCTCTTCGCGGCTCGCGACGATGTCGTCGATGAGGCCCCATTCCTTCGCATCCTCGGGCGACATGAAGTGGTCGCGCTCCAGCGCGGCCTCGACCTTCTTCAGCGTCTGGCCGGTATGCTTCACGTATATCTCGTTCAGACGCCGCTTGAGTTTGATGGTCTCTTCGGCGTGGATCATGATGTCCGTCGCCTGGCCCTGGTAGCCGCCCGAGGGCTGGTGAACCATGATGCGGCTGTTGGGCAGCGAGAACCGCATTCCGGTGGCACCCGCGGTCAGCAGCAGCGAGCCCATCGAGGCCGCCTGACCGATCACCAGGGTCGACACCTTCGGCTTGATGTACTGCATCGTGTCGTAGATCGACAGTCCGCTGGTCACCACGCCGCCAGGCGAGTTGATGTACATCGAGATATCCTTCGACGGGTTCTCCGCCTCGAGGTGCAGAAGCTGCGCCACGATCAGCGACGACATGCCGTCGTGAACCGGCCCGTTCACGAAGATGATCCGCTCCTTCAGCAGGCGCGAAAAGATGTCGTAGGCACGCTCGCCGCGGCTGGTCTGCTCGACCACCATCGGCACCAGCGTGTTCATGTAGGTCTCGAACGGATCGGTCATGTCAGCCTGCCTCATGTCGGAAGATTGTTGCCGGTCTGGCGTTGCCAGAGTCTTAGTAGTGCCTCCGCACAGCCGCAAGGGGCGCCCCGGTGATTTGGCCCCGCGGCCGCGGGCGACATCCGGTCCCGCGGCCGAGCGCCGCGTTGAAGCCCGCTAGGCGCCCGCTAACTGCCCGCGAAACCACCTCTGGAGGACCGGCGATGCAGGCGCTCGAGCACTTTCCCCCGACCCGCGAAACCGGCCTCGACCGGCTGGCGCAGTTCGTGCCGCGGGCCGGGAAGGACTACCAGACGAACCGCAACTTCGATCTCGGGTCGGGCGCGCATGACCACGTCTCGCAACTCTCGCCCTACTTCCGAACGCGGCTCGTGACCGAGGAAGAGGCGCTGCGCGCCGTGCTCGAAGAGCACAGCCGCTCGGCCGCCGGAAAGTTCATCGACGAGATGTTCTGGCGCACCTACTCCAAGGGCTGGCTCGAGATGCGCCCGACGGTCTGGTCGGCCTACAAGGGCGAACGCGACCAGGCCTGGGACGACGTGCAGACCCAGTCCGGCCTGCGTCAGGAGTGGGAGGCCGCCTGCCGCGGCGAAACCGGCATCGAGTGTTTCGACCATTGGGCGCACGAACTCGTCGAAACCGGCTACCTGCACAACCATGCGCGGATGTGGTTCGCCTCGATCTGGATGTTCACGTTGCGCCTGCCCTGGGCGCTCGGTGCGGATTTCTTCCTGCGCCATCTCTGCGACGGCGACCCGGCGTCGAACACGCTCGGCTGGCGCTGGGTCGGCGGGCTGCACACGCCGGACAAGACCTATCTCGCGCGGGCCTCGAACATCCGCAAATACACGAACGAGCGGTTTCATCCGAAATACCAATTGGCCGGAGAAGCCGCGCCTGTGGACGGCACCCCCAATCCCGAGCGCATGGCCCCGCCCGAGGGCGACACGCCCGACCGCGAGCGCCGCACGGTCCTGCTGCTTCACGAGGACGATTGCGCGCCCGGCTGGATGCTCGAGGACGGACCGGCGCCGGTCGCCACGGCCACGCTCGACGCGACCGGCGGCATCTCGCACCTGGAGCCCGCGCCGCACGTGAAGGCGTTCCGCGATGGCGCGCTGGCCGACGCGGTCGCGCAGCACGGCGATGTGCTGGGACCGGTGACCTACGCGCTCGACAGCGCATCGGCCATCGCCGCGTGGGCGCGCGAGCATGGTGCAGAGCAGATCGTGACCTCGTATCCGCCGGTCGGCCCGGCCGCCGATATCATCGCCGGGATCGACGAGGTGCCGGTGATCCGCCGGCTGCGCCCGTTCGACGCCCGCGCGTGGCCCTACGCGACCGCCGGGTTCTTCAAGTTCAAGGACAAGATCCCGAAGCTGCTCGGGGCGCTTAAGGGGGTCGAGGTCGCCTGACCGCCGCCCTGCCCGGCCCCCTCAGGCCGCGCCGAAGACCGGCACATCGCGGCAGGCATGAACCGCACACTCGAGCTCCAGCGTCGAATGGCCGATCCCGAACCGATCCGACAGCGCCATTTTCACGCGCGCCTTGATCTCGTCGGCCCGGTCCCACGCCCCGGCCTCGACAGCGACATGTGCCTCGAACGACACCGTGTGCTGGCTCATCAGCCACAGATGCGCGTGATGCACGCCGGCGACGCCGGGCACCTCGCGCACGGCCTCCACGACGCGTTCGGAATCCATGTCCTCCGGCGAGCCGAGCATCAGGATCCGGATCACCTCGGGCATCTCTCCGAGGCTCGTCCAGAGGATGTAGCCCGCGATCAGCAGCGTCACCGCCGGATCGACCCAGACCCAGCCGAAGAGCAGGATCAGCGTTCCCGCCGCGATCACCCCGACGGACCCCAGCGCGTCGGCCACGTTGTGCACGAAGGCCGCGCGGATGTTCACGCTGTCCTTCGACATCGCGTAAGTCAGCGCCGCGGTGCCCAAATCGACGATCAACGCGATGCCGGCGACGATCACCACGATCCAGCCGGTCACCGGTTCGGGGGCGAAGACGCGGTGAATCGCCTCGTAACCGAGGTAGAGCCCGATCACGACCAGCGTCGTGTAGTTGACGAGCGCGGCCACGACCTCGGCCCGGCGATAGCCGAAGGTCATGTCGGCATCGGCCGGCCGCCGCGCGATCCGGCGCGCGACGAAGGCGATGACCAGCGCGGTGGCGTCCGAGAGGTTGTGGATCGCATCGGCGATCATCGCGAGGGAGCCCGAAACGATCCCGCCGACGATCTGCGCCACCGTCAGCGCGACATTGAGGCCCACGGCCGCGGCGACGCGACCGTCGCCGGCCTCGGGATCGACGTGATGATGCCCGCTGTCATGCGGCATGGCATGTCTCGCTTTCCACCCAAGAGGATGGCGCGGGCCCGCTGGCGCGGCAAGGGCTGCGCCCGCTGCCCGTCACCCCGCTTCGGTCAGGCGTGCGACGTAGCGGGCCAGCGTGTCGATCTCGAGGTTCACGCGATCTCCGACCTCGACCGCGCCCCAGGTCGTGACCTGCTTGGTGTGCGGAATGAAATTGATGCCGAAATCGGCGCCCGACACTTCGTTCACGGTCAGCGATGTCCCGTTCAGCGCGACCGATCCCTTCGGTGCGATGAACCGCGCCAGCGCCTCGGGCGCGCGCAGCATGACCCGCGTGCTGTCGCCGTCATCGGTGATCGCCACGACCTCGGCGACGCCGTCCACGTGTCCGGACACGATATGCCCGCCAAGCTCGTCGCCGACCTTGAGGCTGCGTTCGAGATTCAGCCGGTAGCCCACGTTCCATGCACCCAGATTGGTCTTCGACACGGTCTCGGCGCTGATCTCCACGTCGAACCAGTCGGACCCGGTGCCGACGACCGTCAGGCAGACCCCGTCGCAGGCGATCGAGGCGCCCATGTCGATCGTCGCGGTCGGATAGGCCGTGGCAACGCGCGCCCGCAGGTCGCCCCGCTGCTCGAGCTCGCGGATCTCGCCGATATCGGTCACAATTCCGGTAAACATGCTGTCCCCTTCCGGGCCCGGCCCGGCAGTGGCGCGGGCCTTAATTTCGCCGGCATCCCTGCGTAGGATCGCGGCGCGAACGATGCGGGGAATAGACGCGCCACATGGTCATGGCAACCGGAGAGCGACGGGTTTTTCTCTTCCTGCAGGGGCCGCACGGGCCGTTCTTCCACCGGCTCGGCGCGATGCTGCGCAAGACCGGGGCCGAGGTCTGGCGCGTGGGCTTCAACGCCGGCGACCGGGCCTTCTGGTTCCACCCGGAAAGCTACCTGCCCTACAGCGGATCGGCAGCGGACTGGCCGGACACAATGGGCCGGATCTGCGCCGAAAAGGGCGTGACAGATCTCGTGCTCTATGGCGACGTTCGCCGCATCCATGCCGAGGCAGTGGACGCGGCGCGCGCCCGGGGCCTCACCGTGCACGTGTTCGAGGAAGGCTACATGCGGCCCTACTGGATCACCTACGAACGCGGCGGATCGAACGGCCACTCGCGGCTCATGACGATGTCGGTCGATGACATGCGCGCGGCTCTGCAGCATTCGGACATGGAAGCTCCCTTGCCGCCCGCGCATTGGGGCGACATGCGCCATCATGTCTTCTACGGGGCGCTCTACCACTTCTTCGTGCTCTTCCGGAACGGCGACTACCGCAACTTCCGCCCGCATCGCGGCCTCGGCGTGGCGCAGGAATTCGCGCTCTACCTCCGCAGGCTGCTGCTGATGCCGCTGATCGCCGCTGAGCGGTTTGTGGCGCAGTCGCGGATCCGGCGCGGCGGCTTTCCCTACCATCTCGCGCTTCTGCAGCTCGAACACGACGCGAGCTTCCAGCGCCATTCGCCGTTCGAGACCCTGACCGATTTTCTGGAGGTCGTCGTGCGCGGCTTTGCCGAGGGCGCGCCGGGCCACCATCACCTCGTCTTCAAGGCGCATCCGCTCGAGGACGGCCGCGTGCCGCTGCGGCGCACGATCCGCCGGCTGGCGGTCGATCACGGCGTGGCCGATCGGGTGCATTTCGTTCGCGGCGGCAAGCTCGCGCGGCTGCTCAACGACGCGCGCACCGCGGTGACGGTCAATTCGACCGCCGCGCAGCAGGTGCTCTGGCGCGGCATCCCCCTCAAGGTCTTCGGCGACGCGGTCTACGCCAAGCCCGAGTTCGTGTCCGACCAGCCGCTGCCCGAGTTCTTTGCCACGCCGACCCGGCCCGACGCCCGCGCGTACCGCCAGTATCGCCGCTACCTTCTCGAAACGAGCCAGCTGCCCGGTGGCTTCTACTCGTCCCGAGGCCGGCGTCAGCTCTTGCGGCAGGTCGTCGACATGATGCTGGCGGCCGACGATCCCTACGACGCGCTCCGGCGCGGCACCGCCGCCCCGCGCCCGCCATTGCGCGCGGTCACCTGAGCCGCGCCGACACCGCCGCTTCGGCCGCCGCATCCCCGGCCAGCGATGCCGTCCGCGTCTGCACGCCATGCGCGGCACCGCGGCCCTGCCGCAACACCGTGGCCCCGGCCCGGTTGGGCGAATCGTCTACAATCTTCCGTTTCCACGAAACTTTGCTACGGTGGCGAAAAAGACACCGAGGCAGACAAGAACAGGTCGAGGAGACCGAGCAGTGCAACGATCCCCATCCCGATGGACGCGGGGGGTCGCGATCGTCGTCGCGGCGTCCCTCCTTGCGTCGTGCGGCCTGCCGCGCGTCGGCCCGAACAAGCGAGAGATCTTCGCGGGCTCGGTCCAGCGTGAAGGCGACGCCTTCGTCGTCGAGGTGAACGATCGCGTGACCCGCGCCACCGCCGTCGTCCCGGCGTTGGGCTTCACCGACCAGCTTCGAAATGCCGGCGTCGTCGGCTCCGACACGATTTCGCCGGGCGACTCGCTCGGCCTGACCATCTGGGAGAACGTCGACGACGGCCTTCTCGCCGGCACGGGCGCGAATGCCACCGTGCTGGAAGAGGTGCAGGTCGACGGATCCGGCTTCATCTTCGTGCCGTATGCAGGACGCATCCGCGCCGCCGGCAACTCGACCGAAGCCGTGCGCCGGATCATCACCGACCGCCTCGGCGACCAGACGCCGGACCCGCAAGTCCAGGTGCGCCGCCTCGCCGGCGACGGCCAGACCGTGTCGATCCTCGGCGCGGTCGGCGCGCAGGGTGTCTACCCGATCGAGCGGCCGACCCGCACGCTGGGCGCCATGCTGGCCAACGCCGGCGGCGTCGCCATTTCCCCCGAGATCGCGCAGGTGAAGCTGCAGCGCGGTGGCCACACCGGAACCGTATGGTTCCAGGATCTCTACGATCATCCCGCGATGGACATCGCCCTGCGCGGCGGCGACAAGATCCTCGTGGAGGAGGACACCCGATCCTTCACCGCGCTCGGCGCGTTCGGCACGCAGGCGCGCGTGCCGTTCGAGAGCCAGACCATCTCGGCGGTCGAGGCGCTGGCGCAGGTTGGCGGCCTCGTCGCCACGGCGTCGGACCCGACGGGCGTCTTCGTCTTCCGCAACGAACCGGCCGAGATCGCCAACCAGGTGCTCGGGCGCACCGACCTGATCGGCGCGCAGCGTCTGGTCTACGTGCTCGACCTGACGCAACCGAACGGCATGTTCACCGCACGCGATTTCGTCATCCGCGACCAGGACACCGTCTACGTGACCGAGGCGCCCTTCACCCAGTGGAGCAAGGTCATCTCGTCGGTCACCGGCACGCTGGGGACGGTCTCGACGCTGGCCACGACATCGGAAACGCTCTCCGCCGCCGGCGGCTGACATGGCCCGACCGGGCCCGGACGAACCCGACGACGCCGGGGCGGTCTCGCCCCGGCGTTGTCGCGTCTACGCACTCGGCCTTCTGCGCGACGCCCGCATCCGCCGCATCCTCGCGACCGCTGGCTGGAAGGTCGCGCCGGGCTGGCCCACGGGCAACGACGCGGTCGCGGTCTGGGGCGCCTCGCCCCATGCCTGGCGCGGCGAACGCGTCGCGGCCCGGACCGGCGCGCCGCTCCTGCGGATCGAGGATGCGTGGCTGCGCTCGCTCGACCCCGGGCGCACCGGCGAGCCGCCGCTCGGGCTCCTGATCGACAGCGCGGGCGTGCATTTCAACGCCGCCCGCCCCTCGGATCTCGAGACGCTGCTGGCAAGCCATCCCCTCGACGATGCCGCGCTGATGACCCGCGCCCGCCACGCCATCGCGCGCCTCCGCCGCGCGCACCTGTCGAAGTTCAGCGCGACGCTCCCGGACGTGCCGGCGCCCGAGCCCGGCTACGTGCTCGTGGTCGACCAGACCCGTGGCGACGCCTCGGTCCGGGCGAGCGGCGCCGACGCCGCGCGCTTCCGCGAGATGCTCGTCTTTGCGCAGGAGGAACACCCCGGCGCGCGCATCCTCATCCGCGCGCATCCCGAAACGGCCCGCGGCTTCCGTCCCGGGCATTTCGACGACTCCGACCTCTCCGCGCGCGTCGCCTTCTGCGACGCCGAGGTCTCGCCCTGGACGCTTCTGGAGGGCGCCGTCGCCGTCTATACCGTCTCCTCGCAGATGGGCTTCGAGGCCATCCTCGCCGGGCATCGCCCCCGCGTTTTCGGACAGCCCTTCTACGCGGGTTGGGGGCTGACCGAGGACGATCGCCCCGTCCCGCGGCGCGAGCGCCGGCTGTCCCGCACACAGCTCTTTGCCGGCGCGGCGATCCTCTACCCGGTCTGGTACGATCCCTATCGCGACCGGCGCGGTGACATCGAGGACGTCATAGGCGCGCTCGAGGCCCGCGCGCGGGCCTGGCGCGAGGATCGCGCGGGCTGGGTCGCGCGCGGCATGCGGCTGTGGAAACGCGGCCCGCTGCAGAGGGCCTTCGGCGTCCCGCGGGGCGTGGTCTTCGAAAACGATCCCGACCGCGCGGCCGGGCTCGCCGCACGCGACGGCCGCCGCGTCATGGTCTGGGCCGGCAAGGCACGCGACACCGAAGCCGAGGGCACCGTGCGGATCGAGGACGGCTTCCTGCGCTCGCGCGGGCTCGGGGCGAAGCTCGTCCCGCCGGCCTCGCTCGTCGCCGACGACTTGGGCATCTACTACGATCCGCGGCGCCCCTCGCGGCTCGAACGCCTGATCGCCGACAGCGCCGACCTGCCGGAGGACGCCCGCGCCCGGGCGCGCGGGTTGATCGACATCCTCGTGTCGCGCGGGCTGTCCAAGTACAACCTTTCCGGGGCTCTGCCCGACCTCGCGACCCTGCCCGAGGGGCGCCGCATCCTCGTGCCCGGACAAGTGGAGGATGACGCCTCCATCCGGCTCGGCAGCCCCGAGATGCGCTCGAACGCCGCGCTTCTCGCCCGCGTCCGAGCCGAGAACCCCGACGCCGCGATCATCTGGAAACCGCATCCCGACGTCGTGGCCGGCCTGCGCCCCGGCGCGGTCGACGCGCCCGAACGCTGGGCCGACATGACCGCGACGGGCGACATTGCGCCCCTGCTCGACGCGGTCGACGAGGTCTGGACACTGACCTCTCTCACCGGGTTCGAGGCGCTCCTGCGAGCCCGGCGGGTGACCACGCTCGGCGCGCCGTTCTACGCTGGCTGGGGTCTCACGCGCGATGTCGGTCCGGTGCCCGCGCGCCGTCTGGGCGGGCCGCGTCCGACGATCGAAGGGCTGGTTCACGCCGCGCTGATCGCCTATCCGCGCTACGTCGACCCGCTCACCGGCCAGCCCTGCCCGCCCGAGATCGTCGCCGAACGCCTCGCCACCGGCGCGGTCGCGCACCCCGGTCTGGGCAATCGCGCGCTGTCGAAGCTGCAGGGTCTTCTGGCCAGCCGCGCGGACCTGTGGCGGTGATCCGCCGGGCGCTGGAAACCGCCGCGCCGGCCGCTATCTGGCCGCTCATCGACGAATGGGGACCGACATGATCCGCCTGCTTTCCGCTCTCGCCCTCATGCTGACGCTCGCGGCACCGGCTGCGGCCCTCGAACGCTTCAGCTTCCCGTCGATCGATGGCGGAACCATCGACAGCGCCGACTGGTCCGGCCGGCCGGTTCTCGTGGTCAACACCGCTTCGCGCTGCGCCTTCACCGACCAGTATGCGGCGCTTCAGGATCTCTACGACCGCTACCGCGACTCGGGCCTTGTCGTCCTCGCCGTGCCGTCGAACGACTTCCGCCAGGAGCTCGGAAGCGAGGCGGAGGTGAAGGAGTTCTGCGAGATGACGTTCGGTCTCGACCTGCCGATGACGACGATCACGTCGGTGCGGGGCGACGAGGCCCACCCGTTCTACCGCTGGCTGGCCGAGACCGAGGGCTTCGCGCCGTCGTGGAACTTCAACAAGGTGCTGATCGACGGCACGGGACGCGTCGCGGGCACCTGGGGCTCGACGCAGCGCCCGCTGTCGTCCGAGATCACGTCGCGGATAGAGGCGCTCCTGCCGAAGTCCTGAGGCCCCTATCCGCCGCGGATCGGCTTCCGCGAACGCGTCGCTCAGGCCTCGGCGCGCGGCACTTCTCCCAGCGCGGCGCGCGTCAGCATCGCGTAGATCGCATCCTTCAGCGCCGCGCGCTCCTTGCGCTTCAGCATCTCCTCGAGGTCCTCGAGCGGCCGAGCGTTGATCTCCGACAGGTGAATCGCGTCGTTGACCTCTTCGTACTCCGCGACGAGCCGGGCAAAATGCGCGTCGCTGCGGCGCAGGTCGTGGATCGTCTCGCGATGTTCCGGAAAGTCGTCGACGAGGCGGTGCGGCGTGTGGGTCATGGTGCTCTCCTTGATGCGATCTGTTTCGGGTCTCGCATGCAGGATTGCCGCCCGGGTGCACGGGCGCCTTGATCCGGATCAAGGGAATCGACCGCCGGGCCGCTTCGCCTCAGCGCTGGCACGTCTCCCATTCGGGATGCACCCACGGCACCGCGTTCTCGGCCGGCAGCCGGCGCCCCAGCACGTGATCGGCGATCTTCTCGCCGACCATGATCGATGGCCCGTTCAGGTTGCCGTTGGTGATGCGCGGGAAGATCGAGCTGTCAGCCACGCGAAGCCCGTCGACGCCGATCACCCGGCCCTCGGGATCGACTACAGCCTCGGGATCGTCGCGCCGGCCCATCCGCGCCGTGCCGCAGGGATGGTAGGCGCTCTCCGCGTGATCGCGCACGAAGGCGTCGAGTTCCGCGTCCGACTGCGCCTCGGCGCCCGGCTGGATCTCGTCACCGGCATAGGCGGCGAAGGCCGGTTGGGCGAAGATCTCGCGCGTCATCCGGATCGCACGCCGGAAATCGGCCCAGTCCGTGTCGTGGCTCATGTAGTTGAACCGGATCTCGGGCGCGGCGCACGGATCTCCCGCACGCAGCCGCACCGTCCCGCGCGAGGGCGAGCGCATCGGCCCCACATGCGCCTGGAACCCGTGTCCCTCGGCCGCGGCCTGCCCGTCGTAGCGCACGGCGAGCGGCAGGAAATGATACTGGATATCCGGGTACGGAACGCCCGCGCGCGATCGCACGAAGGCCGCGCTCTCGAACTGGTTCGACGCGCCCGGACCGGTCTTCGTCAGCAACCACCGCGCGCCGACATACGCCTTGCCGAGGAGGCTCCAGTACTTGAAGAGGCTCACCGGCTGCGTCGCAGACATCTGGATGTAGAGTTCGAGATGATCCTGCAGGTTGCCGCCCACGCCGGGGCGGTCCGCCACCACCGGGATCCCGTGCTCGAACAGGTGCGCGCCCGGCCCGATCCCCGACAGCATCAGCAGCTTCGGTGTGTTGAAGGCCGACGCCGACAGGATCACCTCGCGCCGCGCGCGGATCGTCTCGCGCACGTCGCCGCGCACGACCTCCAAACCGGTGGCACGGCCCGCCTCGATCGTCACGCGCCGCACCTCGCCGTGGTAGAGTTCGGCACCCATGCGCTGCGCCGGCCGCAGGTAGGCCTTGGCTGCCGACCACCGGCGGCCGCGATGGATCGTCGCCTCCATGGCGCCGAACCCTTCCTGCTTCTCGCCGTTGTAATCCTCCGTCGCCTCGTAACCGGCCTCGATCCCGGCGGCGACGAAGGCGCGGGTCAGCGGGTTCTCGCGGCGCCCGCGGCTGACGTGAAGCGGCCCGTCGGTGCCGCGCCAGCCCGGCTGGCCGCCGTGGCTCGTCTCCATCCGCTTGAAGTACGGGAGCACGTCGGCATAGCCCCAGCCATCCGCACCCGCCTCGCGCCAATGATCGAAATCCATCGCGTGGCCGCGGACGTACACCATGCCGTTGATCGACGACGACCCGCCGATCACCTTGCCGCGCGGCGCGGCCAGCCGCCGCCCGCCGAGGTGCGGCTCGGGCTCCGACGCGTAGCCCCAGTCGTAGATCGGCATGTTCATCGGGTAGCTCAGCGCGCCCGGCATGTTGATGAACGGCCCGCCGTCCCAGCCACCATGTTCGACCACGATCACCGACTTTCCGGCTTCGACCAGCCGGTAGGCCATGGCGCAGCCGGCACTTCCGGCCCCGACGATCACGTAATCCGCTTCCATCACACACATCTCCCGCCGCGGCGCGTCGCCCGAGGGTCAAGGATGGCCGACAGGCCACCGCCGGCAGGCGGCGCGAAGCGTCCTTGAGGCTCGGGCGGCGGGCCCATCACACTCGATGTGGCGCCTCGGGGGGCAGACCTGCCCCTCGAGCGCCTCTCAGCAAACTCTCCCGCGCATCCGCTCCGCGACCGGCCGCGATCCCGGGACCGGCGCGGTCGAAGACGCCCGCGAGGGCGGATGAGAGCCCTCAGAAGGGCGCCTCGACGCGCCCCATCCGCACGTAGACGGACTTCACCTGGCTGTAGTGCTCGATCGCCGCCTTTGCGTTCTCGCGGCCGATCCCCGACATCTTCACGCCGCCGAACGGCATCTCGACCGGCGCGTCGTTGTAGGAGTTGATGAAGCACGTGCCCGCGCGCAGCCGCCCGATCACCCGGTGCGCCCGGCCGATGTCGCGGGTGAACACGCCCGCCGAAAGGCCGAACTCGGTCGCGTTGGCGCGCGCGATGCCCTCGTCCTCGTCGTCGAATTCAAGCACCGACAGGACCGGGCCGAAGATCTCCTCGCGGGCCATCGTCATGTCGTCCGTCACGCCGTCGAACAGCGCCGGCGTCAGCCAATAGCCCGGCCGGTCGAGCCGCTCGCCGCCGACGACGCGCCGCGCGCCCTCGTCCTCGGCGATCTTCAGGTAGCGCTCGACGATCTCCATCTGCCGCGCCGAAACGAGAGGGCCGAAATTCGTCGCCTCGTCCAGCGGATCGCCGATCACGGCGTCCCGCATCCGCTCAGCCATGCGCTCGACGAACCGCGCACGCAGTCCCTTCTGCACGAAGACCCGCGTGCCGTTGGTGCAGATCTGCCCGGACGAATAGAAATTGCCGAGGATCGCGCCGCCGACCGCGTCCTCGAGATCGGCATCGTCGAAGACCAGCATCGGGGACTTGCCGCCGAGCTCCATCGTGACGTGCTTCATGCTCTCCGCGGCGGCAGAATACACCTTGCGCCCTGTCGGCACCGACCCGGTGAGCGACACCTTGTCGGCGCGCGGATCGGTCGTCAGCGCGCCGCCCACGGCGCCCGCCCCCTGCACCACGTTGAAAAGCCCCGCCGGCAGGCCGGCCTCGATCAGGATCTCGGCGACCTTGAGCGTGCAGAGCGGCGTGGTCTCGGACGGCTTGAAGACCATCGCGTTGCCGCAGGCCAGCGCCGGCGCCGCCTTCCAGCAGGCGATCTGCGTGGGGTAGTTCCAGGCGCCGATTCCCACGCAGACACCCAGCGGCTCGCGGATCGTGTAGGCCCAGTCCTCGCCGAGCGGGATGTGCTCGCCGGTCAGTCCGGCCGCGATCCCGCCGAAATACTCGAGTGCGTCGGCCCCGCTCGTGGCGTCCGCGACGAGCGTCTCCTGCAGCGGTTTGCCGGTATCCATCGTCTCGAGGATGGACATCTCGCGGTTGCGCTCGCGCAGGATCTGCGCGGCGCGGGTCAGCACCCGGCCACGTTCGCGCGGCGGCGTCGCGGCCCATGCGGCCTGCGCCGCGCGCGCGCTCTCGAAGGCGCGGTCGATCACGGCCTGGGTCGCCGCGTGCACGGTCGCGATCACCTCGCCAGTCGCGGGGTAGATCACGTCGATCGTCTCGCCCGCGTCGTCTTCCACGTAGACGCCGTCGATGAAGTGGCTTGCGCGCGGGCGCGCATCGGGTCTGTTCGTCTGCCTCATTGTCCGCCTCACTCGCCGCGCGGAAAGCGCTGGCTCTCCTCCACGACGTTCAGGTCCATGTGATTGCGCATGTATCGCTCCGACGCCGACTTGAGCGGCTGGAAATCCCACGGGTAGTAGCCGCCTTGCCGAAGCGCCTCGTAGACCACGTGCCGCCGCGCCTGGCTTTGGCGCACCTCCGCGTCGAAGCGTTCGAGGTCCCAGCGCAGGGCCGCCATCTCGCGGAAGCGCTCCAGCGTTGCGCCGTGAGCGGGGTCCTCCGCGAGGTTCGTCATCTCGTCTGAGTCCGCCTCGAGGTCGAAAAGCTGTTCGGGATCGACCGCGCAATTGGTGTATTTCCACCGCCCGTCGCGCAACGCGACCAGCGGCGAGATCGAGGCTTCGGCCGCGTATTCCATCGCCACCGGGCTGCGTCGCGTACCGCCCTGCCCCAGCCGGGCGAGGCTTTCGCCCTCGGTCCACGGCATCACCGCCGCCATCGACACGCCGGCGAGCTCGCACAGCGTCGGGCAGACATCGATCGTCGAGACCGGCGCCTCGATCAGGCCCGGCGCCATATCGGGCGCGGCGATCATCAGCGGCACGCGGGCCGAGCCCTCGTAGAGCGACATCTTGAACCACAGCCCCCGCTCGCCGAGCATGTCGCCGTGGTCCGATACGAATACGACGATCGCCTCCTGCCGCGTGCGCTCCAGCACATCGAGGATGCCGCCGATCTTGTCATCGAGATACGAGATGTTGCCGAAATACGCGCGGCGCGACCGGGCCACGTCGTCCTCGGAAATCTCGAAGCTGCGCCAGTCGTTAGCGTCGAAGATCCGCTGCGAATGCGGGTCGTGCGCGTCGTAGGCCAGCGGCGGCCGCTTCGGCGCGAGCTCCGGACAGTCGGCATAGAGATCCCAGTACTGGCGGCGCGTCACGTAGGGATCGTGCGGGTGGGTGAAGCTGACCGTCAGCATCCACGGCCGCGCATCGTGCCCGCGCGCGAGATCGTAGAGTTTCTGCTCCGCCTCGAAGGCGACCTCGTCGTCGTATTCCATCTGGTTCGATATCTCGGCGACTCCCGCGCCGGTCACCGAGCCGAGGTTGTGATACCACCAGTCGATCCGCTCGCCCGGCTTGCGGTAGTCGGGCGTCCAGCCGAAATCGGCGGGGTAGATGTCGGTCGTCCGACGCTCCTCGAAGCCGTGCAGCTGGTCGGGGCCGACAAAGTGCATCTTGCCCGACAGGCATGTCTGGTAGCCCGCGCGGCGCAGATGATGCGCGTAGGTCGGGATGTCGGACGAGAACTCGGCGGCATTGTCATAGACGCGGGTCATCGACGGCAACTGCCCGGACATGAACGATGCACGCCCCGGCGCGCAGAGTGGCGAGGCGGTATAGGCGTTCGCGAACCGCGTCGACCGCGCCGCGAGCCGCTTGAGGTTGGGCGCGTGCAGCCAGTCCGCCGGGCCGTCCGGGAACAGGGTGCCGTTCAGCTGATCGACCATCAAAACGAGGATGTTGGGCGCGCTCATCTGGCCTCCGTCGATTGCAGACGGGGCCATGGCTAAACGACGCTGATTGACTCGTCAATCAACCTCATCTCCGGATATGAAAAGACCCGGCGGATCCGGAGGGATCGGCCGGGCCGTCAGGATGTGTCTGGCATCGGAGGTCAGGCCTCGATCACGCCAAGCACCGTGTTCTGTGGCAGGCGCGCGACTTCGTAGCCGGCGTCGATCTTGCGCAGGCCGTAACCATAGCCGCGCAGGCGGAAGCGCCACTCGCGCTCCGACACCGATTTTGCGCGCTCGGTCAGGATGAAGTCGCGGATATCGCGGAAATTTTCCGTCAGCGACGTGGAATTGGCAAACATGCTGGGCACTCCGTAGGTCTTTTTTTGTGACCCGGAGCTTTGCCGCGGAATAAGGCGAGACCTTGCTTCCCTAACGGCAATTTCCCGACAGGAAACAAAAGGCCGCCATTCAGCCCTTTGTTGCGTGGATCGGCGGCGTCACGCCCCGACGCCGCAGGCGCGCCTCACGCCAGGTGATGAACGTCACTGCGGCGATGATCACGCCGCCACCGGCGATCACGAACGGATCGGGCGGTTCGCCGAAGAAAGTCGCGCCGATCGCCACCGACCAGACCAGCTGAAGGAACGTCACCGGCTGGGTGACGGTCACCGGCGCGGCGGCGAAAGCCCGCGTCATGCTGTAGTGACCCGCCGTGGCGAAGGACGCGACCCCCATGAGGATCGCAAGCTCGCCCCAGCTGGGCGTCACCCAGTCCATCAGCGCGAAGGGCGCGAGGCCCACGGTTACCGTCATCGACAGCATCGCAACGACGATCGCCGCGGAATGCGCACCAGACAGGATTTTCGCCGTCAGGTAGCTGCCGGCGAACAGGAGCGCCGTGAACAGCATCGCGACATGTCCCGGATCGAGCGCGCGAAACCCCGGCCGCAGGATCAAGAGCGCGCCGGCGAGGGCAGCGACGATCGCCAGGATGCGCCGCGCCGCCATTCTCTCGCCCAGAAAGAACACGGCGAGGATCGAGACATAGACGGGGTTGAGGTAGTTCATCGCCGTCACCTCGGCGATCGGGATCCGCGTCATCGCGTAGAACCAGCAGATGACGCCCAGCGTATGAAACACCCCGCGCGCCCCGAAGAGCCGCCAGTCGCGCGCCGTCAGCTTCAGCCCGGCCAACTGCCGCCACGCCGGGACGAGGAACACGAGCCCGAGGAGGTAGCGCAGGAACGCGCTCTCGGCGGCCGGGATCCGCCCGCCCAGAGTCTTGACCAGAGCGGTGACCATGACGAAGCAGAAACCGGTCACGATCATCCACAGAATGCCCGCGACGGGCCGGTTCGCCTGGTCGTCCATGGCGGGCATCGGACGCGCCTCGGACGGATTTTGCAACCCGCCCCTCATGTCAGGATCAGCGACCCGGCGATCGCCCACATGGTCAGTCCGATTCCGGCGTCGAGCACACGCCACGCGGCCGGACGGGCAAAGAGCGGCGCCAGTGCCCGCGCACCGTAGCCGAGCGCGAAGAAGAACACGAACGACGCGCAGACCGCCCCCGCGCCGAAGGCCGGACGGCTGTCGTAGCCCGCAGAGACCGCACCGAGCAGCACCACCGTGTCGAGGTAGACATGCGGGTTCAGCCAGGTCAGCGCGAGGCACGTCAGCAGGGCGCCGCGCAATCCCTCTGCCGCGCCGCTCGCGCCCATCGCTGCACCACCGCGCCATGCCGCGCGCAGCGCGCGGGCGCCGTACCAGATCAGGAAGGCCGCCCCGCCCCAGCGCATGGCCGGCGCGAACCACGGCACCGCCGCGCCCAGAGCGCCCATGCCCGACACCCCGGCCGCGATCAGAACCGCGTCCGACACCGCACAGGTCAAAACCACGGGAAGCACATGGCGCCGCGCCAGCCCCTGGCGCAGGACAAACGCGTTCTGCGCCCCGATCGCCAGGATCAGGGACAGGCCGAGCGTAAAACCGGCCAGCGCAGAGGTCAGGACGGAACCGGACATGCGGCAAGGGCCTATCCCCTGCCGCGAAGGAAGACCAGCGCGCCCGCACGGCGCCCGCTGGCGGCGCGCTCTTGCCCCTCTCCCCCGCCCTGCCCTATAGAGTCGCTCGATTTCAGAACAGGCGATCGCACGAGGCACGACCATGGCCGGCCACTCCAAATGGGCGAACATCCAGCACCGCAAGGGGCGGCAGGACGCCGCGCGCTCCAAGCTCTTCTCGAAGCTCTCGAAGGAGATCACCGTCGCCGCCAAGATGGGTGATCCCGACCCCGAGAAGAACCCGCGTCTGCGCATGGCGGTGAAGGAGGCCAAGGGCCAGTCGATGCCCAAGGACAACATCGACCGCGCCATCAAGAAGGCGACCGGCGGCGAAGGCGACGCCTACGAAGAGATCCGCTACGAGGGCTACGGGCCGAACGGGGTCGCGGTGATCGTCGAGGCCATGACCGACAATCGCAACCGCACCGCCGCCAATGTCCGCGCGACGTTCTCCAAGAACGGCGGCAACATGGGCGAGACCGGATCGGTCGGCTTCATGTTCGAGCGCAAGGGCGAGATCGTCTACCCGGCCTCTGTCGGGGACAGCGAAACGGTGCTCGAGGCCGCGATCGAAGCCGGCGCCGAGGATGTCGAAAGCTCCGAGGACGGCCACGTGATCTGGTGCACCGACACCGACCTCGCGGACGTGTCGTCGGCGCTGGAAGAGGCGCTCGGCGAAAGTGAATCGACAAAGCTCGTCTGGAAACCGCAGAACACGACCGAGCTCGATCTCGACGGCATGCAGTCGCTGATGAAGCTGATCGACGCGCTCGAGGACGACGACGACGTCCAGCGCGTCACTACGAACTTCGAAGCATCCGACGAGGTCCTCGCGCAGCTCTGACGACCGGCGCGGCCGGTTACTCGGCCGTTGCCTCGGCGTCCGATGCCTCGCGCGAGAAGCGGATTTCGACCCGGCTGCCCGGGTCGAGCCGCGTCACCTGGATTTCGGCATCGAGCGAGCGGGCCAACGCCACGACGATCGATCCGCCCACGCCCGGCTCCGCGCCCTCGCCCGTGGTGTCGAGCGGGCCATCGCCCTCGGCCGCGCGGGCGCGCTGCTCCGACAGGCTGTCGGCGCCCCACGGCCAGTTGCTGCCGTTCGGCAGGCCGATCCCGTCATCCTCGACCACGAGTTCCACGCGCCCGTCATCGGCCAGCCCGAAGTGCACCGAAACCGCGCCGCGGTCGCGCGACTCGAACGCATGTTCGAGCGCGTTGGTCACCAGTTCGGACAGCAGAAGACCCGACCGCGCGGCCTGATCCACCGACAGCTCGACCTCGTCGCACACCACGTTGACGCGCACGGCCTCGCGACCCTCGATGCCCGACAGGACCGAGGCGATCCGACTCAGATACGCGCCCGCGTCGATCGCCTCGCGACCGGCCCGCGGATCGATGTTGAGCTTGAACAGCTCCTCGTACAGCAGCGCAAGCGCCTCGATCCGCCGCGACAGCGCCGAAAAGCTGTCCGGCGTCACGTCCCGCCGCGCCTGCATCCGGATCATCGACACCACCATGGCAAGGTGGTTCTTCACCCGATGCTGAAGCTCGCGCAGCATGTCGACCGAGCGGTCGCGCACCTTGTTGGCCTCGTTGCGCGCCATCTCTTCGTGCTCGCGCTCCACCTCGCGCTGCAATCCGAAGAAGGCCACCAGCGTGCCGTTCTCGTCGTGCACGGGCGAGATCATCAGGTGATTGAGAAAGGGCGTGCCGTCGGCCTTGTGATTGACGATGGTCAGCTCGAACTGGCGCGCCTCCTTGACCGCATCGCGCAGCGCCTGCGCATCGGCGGGATCGGTTTCTTCACCCTGCAGGAAGCGGCAGTTGCGACCGAGCGCGAAATCACGGCTGTAGAGCGTCGTGCGCTGAAAGCTGTCGTTCACGTACGTGATCGGATTGTCGTCGAGGCGTGGATCGGTCAGCACGATAGACAGCGACGAATGGCGCACCGCGCTGCCAACGAGCGCCTCGGCTCCCTGTTCCGACATGCCGGTCATGGTCTTCGGTCCCCCGCTTCAATCCGAAGCAGCGCTCTACACGCTCACCGCGTCTAGAGACATTCCAAGCTGATACACAATCCCGTCAGATAAGACACAGGGTATGTCTTCCCATTGCGCTCTCGGCAACTGCGCCGTTGCGAATTCGTCAGTTCGCCTCGGTCTCCGATGCGCGCTCCGCCTCTATCTCGCGCCAGCGCGCGACGTTGCGGTTGTGCTCGTCGAGCGTCTCGGCAAAGGCGTGCCCGCCGGTGCCGTCCGCCACGAAGAACACGTAGCTTGTCTCCGCGGGATTGAGCGCCGCCTCGATCGCCGCGCGCCCCGGGTTGGCGATCGGCGTGGGGGGCAGCCCCTCGATCACGTAGGTGTTGTAGGGCGTTGCCGCGCGCAGCTCGGATTGCCGGATGCCGCGGCCCAGCGTACCCTCGCCCTCGGTGATACCGTAGATCACCGTCGGGTCGGTCTGGAGCCGCATGCCGCGCCGCAGACGGTTGACGAAGACACTCGCGACTTGCGGGCGTTCTTCGGCCACGCCGGTCTCCTTTTCGACGATAGAGGCAAGGATCAGGGCATCCGCCGGAGTCTCGAGCGGCAGTTCGTCCGCCCGGTTGGCCCAGGCTTCGGCGAGGATTGTCTCCTGTGCCTGCTGCATCCGGTCGATCAGGTCGGCCCGGCTGTCGCCCGGCACGATCTCGTAGCTGTCCGGCGCGAGCGAGCCCTCGGCCGGCACCTCGACCTCGCCCTCGAGCACGTCCACGGAATTGAGCTCTTCGACCACCTGCCACGAGGTCACGCCCTCGGCCAGGGCGACGCGAAAGCGCGTGCCGGAAGCATCGCGTACCTCGGCGAAACGCTCCGGCGGCTCTTCGGAGGCCGGGTCGAACTCCATCACCTCGGCAAAACGGCCAGTCGCGGGATCGACCTCGCGCACTTCGACCGCGGCCGCGGTGACGCCGATGCGATAGACGACCTCGGTGCCGCAGGTCGACGCGCCGCCGCGCGTCACGATATCGACGATCTCGGCCATAGAGGCGCCCTCGGGCACGAGATAGGATCCCGCTTTTAGCTGCGCGCTCTTGTCGGCGTAATCCGCGCCAAGGCGGAACAGCACCGACGAGCTCACCGCGCCTTGCCCCTCCAGGTCCTCGGACACGCGGGAAATATTCGTGCCGCGCGGCACGTCGAGGCAGATCGGCTCGGTCAGCGGGCCGGCCTCCTGGTAGCTGCGCTGCGCCCAGATGAGCGCGCCGCCGCCGACGAAAACCAGCACCACGAGGAACGTCAGCGCGTTGGAGGCGATGTGTCGCCACATGGGGTCAGGCCACCTTGCCGAAGAGAACGCTCGCGTTGGTGCCGCCGAAACCGAAGGAGTTGGACAGCGCGTAGGTGATCTCGCGCTCGCGCTTGCCGTTCGGCGCAAGGTCGATCGCGGTCTCCACCGCCGGATCGTCGAGGTTGATCGTCGGCGGCGCCACCTGGTCGCGGATCGCGAGGATCGAGAAGATCGCCTCGATCGCGCCGGCGGCCCCGAGCAGGTGCCCGGTCGCCGACTTCGTCGAGGACATGGTGACCTTCGACGCGGCGTCGCCCAGCATCCGTTCGACGGCCGCCAGCTCGATCACATCGGCCATCGTCGAGGTGCCGTGCGCATTGATGTAGTCGAGATCGCCGGGCGCGATCCCGGCGCGCTTCAACGCGGCGCGCATCGACCGTTCGGCGCCGTCGCCGTCCTCGGCCGGCGCGGTGATGTGGTAGGCGTCGCCGGACAGCCCGTAGCCCACGACCTCGGCATAGATCGTCGCGCCCCGCGCCTTTGCGTGCTCGTAATCCTCCAGCACCACAATGCCCGCGCCCTCGCCCATGACAAAGCCGTCGCGGTCGCTGTCGTAGGGCCGGCTGGCCGTTTCGGGGGCGTTGCCGCGCTTCGTCGACAGCGCCTTGCAGGCGTTGAAACCGGCGATGCCGATTTCCGAGATCGCGCTCTCGGCGCCGCCGGCGATCATCACGTCGGCATCATCGTCGCGGATCAGCCGCGCCGCGTCGCCGATCGCGTGTGCGCCGGTCGAACACGCGGTCACGACCGAGTGGTTCGGCCCCTTGAAGCCGTATCGGATCGACACCTGGCCCGAGATGAGGTTGATCAGCGCGCCCGGGATGAAGAACGGCGACACGCGCCGCGGCCCCTTGTCCCGAATGAGGTAAGCGGTCTCGGCGATCGAGTTCAGACCGCCGATGCCCGAGCCGATCATGACGCCGGTGCGAAGCTTCTGCTCGTCGGTCACCTCTTTCCAGCCCGCCTGCCGGACGGCCTGTTCGGCGGCAGCGATGCCGTAGAGGATGAAATCGTCGACCTTGCGCCGCTCCTTGGGCGCGAGCCACTCGTCGGGGTTGAAGGTGCCGTCCGACCCGTCGCCATAGGGAACCTCGCAGGCATAGGTCGTGGCGAGGTGCGAGGCGTCGAACTTGCTGATCGTTCCGGCGCCCGAGCGACCTGCCAGGATACGCGACCAGCTCTCTTCCACGCCCGAGGCGAGCGGTGTGACGAGACCCATTCCGGTGACGACGACGCGACGCATGCTGACTGCCCTTCTCGACCTCTTCTGCGGTTCGCTCATATCCCGCCGGCGGGGACAGGAGCAAGAGCGAGCGGGACCGCGAACGGTCGGATCCCCGCCGACGGACGCGCCGTTTTCAGGCCCAGCCGGGACCGAGATCGTCCCGCGCCGCATCGATCCAGTGCGCGCGCAGCCAAGCGCAGGGTTTCGACCGGCGGATCAGCGACGCATTATACCCGTCGACCGCCTCGGACATCTTCGGCCGCCCGTGAAAACACACCACGCGGGCGTCCTCGGGCAACCGCGGGGGCCGGATCCAGTTGCGTGGAAAGGGGTTGCAGTCGTACTTGAACGATACGACCCAAGGATCCGGAATATATGTGAAAACGCCGCGATCCATCGCCTTGTGCGAGGTGTATCGCTGCTCTGACCCGCGCGCGGCCTCGACTTCGGCGTAGGCGTCGGCGGCCAGATCGTCGTAGAGAAACCCGTGGTGCCGCGGATCGTAGCGAAAGACGGATCCGTGGCCGGTCGTGCGCCCCTTGCGCTTTTCCGTCCAGTCATGACGCATCGCGACCGTGCCCGGGGCCAGGTCGAGGATCGGATCGAGCGCGCCGGTGATGACCACGTCAAGGTCGAAGCCCAGGACCGGACCGTCGAGATCGGGGATCGCCCCTGAGCGGAACAGCGACACCTTGCGCATCGCGCCCTGTCGGTTCGCGACGGCCAGCGCGGCATCCATCTGCGCGCGGAACGGCTCGCTCGGCAGATCGAGGATCTCGATGTCTGGATGCAGCCCCTCGGCGCGGTCGGTCATGCACAGGAAGCGAACAGGCCGCGACAGGTTCCGCCGCACACCGGAATACAGGCGGTTCACGTAGTCGGGGCCGAAAGCCGTCCCCCACTTGATGCAGACGATGGTCGCGCGGGTCATGCAGCGCGGCTTATCCGGGCCCGCCCGCGCCCGCAATACTGCGGGCGGCGCGCGGTGGCGCCGCCCTGCTTTCGGATCACTCGCCGCCCGGCTCTTTGCCCGCGGCGCGCAATGCATCGTTGGTCGCGTCCATGAACGCCAATTGGCGGTCGAGGAACACGGCGCGGTTCACCTCGGGCTCGACCTCGGCGAGCGCTTGGCAGTAGCTCGCCGTGAGCACCGCGATCGCGTCGCCGTAGCTCACGTCCGGCTCGGCGCTGGAATAGCCCGACACGATGGGTTCGAGGGCCTCGGGCTCGACCGTGCGGTTCGCCAGGTCGGCAACGCTGCTCTGCACTCCGGCGGGCAGGCTCAGCCCTTGGGGCGCCGCCGGGCAGCTGGTCACGAGTTCGAGGCTCATCTCGGTCTCGGCATCGGGCCGGCGGGCCGCGACCAGCTCGGGCGTCGCCGCCTCGATGCCGTCGTTGTCCCATTCGCGCCGGACATAGTTCGTGACGTCCGAAATCTCCTCGTCGGTCAGCGTCTCCGCGAAGCTCGGCATGGCGCTCCAGCCATTGCGCGCCTCGATCCCCATCAGGAGCACGTTCACCACGTTCGTGGGCGATTCCGCGTTCACGCCACCGTTGTTGACAAGCCGCGCGGCGTTGCCGCCGCCCATGCCGTCCGAGCCGTGGCAGGCGAGGCACTGACCTTCGTAGATGGCTTGGCCGCTGGACAGAACGTCCTCCGGAATATCCTCGAGTTCGGCCGTGCGGCCTTCTTCGTCCTCTTCGGCGCGGTCGAGGATGTAGGCCGAGATCGCCTCGACATCCGCCTCGCGCGCATCCTGAAGGCTGGTCGTCACCTGGTACATCGCGCCGAACGCCGCGAGCCCGTCCGGGTTCTGGTTGGCGAGATAGGCGGTCAGCGTGTCGTGATCGAACTTCTCGAGCGCCGAACCGGCCGATCCGCTGATGTTCGGAGCATACCAGCCGTCGACCAGCGCACCCTGGTAGGGGCGGTCCTCGACCGGGCCACCGATGGCGTTGCGCGGGGTGTGGCACGACGTGCAGTGCGCGAGCCCCTCTGCAAGGTATTCGCCGCGGTTGATCTGCTCGCTCTTCGACATGTCGGGCTCGAACCGCCCGGCTTCGAAGTAAAGCGCTTGCCACACCTCGACGCCGCGACGGACGTTGAACGGGAACGGCAGCTGGATCACCTGAACCTCGTGCTCGATCGGCTCGATCGACCGGAAGTAGGCCCAGAGCGCGTTGATGTCCTCGTCACTCAGCAGCGTGTAGGAATTGTACGGCATCGCCGGGTAGAGCGGCCCACCATCCTTCGTCACGCCGCGGCGCAGGGCGCCCTCGAAATCCTCGCGCGTCCAGGTGCCGATTCCGGTCTCGGGGTCGGGCGTGATGTTGGGTCCGACGAGTTCACCGAACGGTGTCTCGAGCACCACGCCCCCGGCGTAGGCGCCGGCATCGGCGCTGTGGCAGTGCTTGCATCCCCCCAGCGTCGCGAGGTATTCCCCCTGCGCGACAAGGTCTGCCGGACCGTCGTCCGTCGCGGTGCCATTGGATTGTGCCGCGGCGACGCCGGGCAAAAAGAAACAGGCACCTGCGGCCGAAACGGCCAGCAGGCTGCGCAGGGAAAGGCCGCTCATCAGACCGCTCCTTTGTCCGTGTGATACCTTGACAAATGGAGCTAGGCCGCCCGCGCCCGCCGGCAACCGGCGCGCGCGCGTGGTGGGTCGTGACGGATTCGAACCGCCGACATTCTCGGTGTAAACGAGACGCTCTACCAGCTGAGCTAACGACCCGGACCGCGCCGCGATCCGGGTCTAGCCTCCGCCGACAGCGGCATCAAGAGGCTTTGGCACGCGCCGCGTCAGGGTCCGTAGACCACCCCCGGGAGCCACGTGATGATCCCGGGAAAGACCATGCACAGCACCAGCCCGACGATCTGCAGAGCGAGGAACGGCAACGCCGCCTTGAAGATGTCGCCCATCGGGATTTCCGGCGGCGCGACGCCGCGCAGGTAGAACAGCGCGTATCCGAACGGCGGCGACAGGAAGCTCATCTGCATGTTGACGAGGTAAAGGACGCCGAACCACAGAACGAGTTCGTTGGGATCGGACAGGCCAAACGCGGTGGCTCCGAGCGCCTTCACGATCGGCACGAAGATCGGCACGCACAGCAGCAGGATCCCCACCCAGTCGAGGAACATGCCCAGCGCGACCAGCAGGATCTGCATCAGGATCAGGATGCCCCACGGGCCAAGCCCCGTCGCGGCGAGCGCGTCGTTCACGAATTGCTGGCCACCCTCGAGCACGTAGAGCCCGACGAAGATCGTCGCGCCGAACATGATCCAGATCACCATGGCGCTCGCCTTGAGCGTGGTCAGGCAGGCCTCGCGCACTGTCTGCCAGTCGAGCTTGCGGTGGATCGCCGCGACGATGAATGCGCCGAACGTGCCGATGCCCGCCGCCTCCACCGGCGTCGCCACGCCCGAGAATATCACGCCCAGAACGATGACGATCAGCAGGATCGGCGCCGCCATGCGGGAGATCAGCTGCACCTTCTCCGCGAACGGGATCCGCTCCTCATCGGGGATCGGCGGCCCGAGCCGTGGACTGATGTAACTGAGCCCCACAACGTACAAAATGTACATTCCCGATAGCAGAAGACCCGGGAACACCGCGCCGATGAACAGCTCGCCCACCGACTGCTCCGCCACCACCGCGTAGATGATCGCGAGGATCGACGGCGGGATCAGGATACCGAGCGTGCCGCCGGCCATGATCGACCCCATCGCGATCTTCGGATCGTAGCCGCGATTGAGCATCGCGGGCAGCGCGATGATCCCCATGGTCACCACTGCCGCACCGATCACGCCGACCATCGCCGCAAGCAGCGTCGAGGCCATGATCGTCGCGGCCGCCAGACCGCCCTTCAGACCGCCGAGGATCTTGTAGATCACGTCGAACATGTCGTTGATGATGCCGGCCCTCTCGAGCATCGCCGCCATGAAGATGAACAACGGGATCGCCGAGAGCTGGTAGTTGGTCATCAGCGGGAAGATGCGGCTCGGCACGATGTTGAGCGCGTTCGCGTCACCGAGGATGAACAGGAAGACGCAGGCCAGCCCGCCGGTGACGAAGGCCAGCGGCAACCCCATCATCAGGAGCGCCAGAAGCGAGCCGAACATGATGAGGGTGAGCCACCCGATTTCGATTTCGAGACCCATGGCTCAGCCCTCCTGCAGTGCCCGGACGTCCTTCAGGAGCTTGGAAACCCCCTGAAGCACAAGCAGAAGTCCGCCGATCACCATGACCCATTTCATGGGCCAGAGCGGCACCTCCCATTCATTGAAACTGATCTCGCCCCAGCGGATGTTGTCGTCCGTCCACTGGCCCCAGTTCCAGTTCGCGACCATCTCGGTCGTCGCGATGTCGCCGCGCGCCCATTGCGACAGAAGTCCGTTGCCCGTTGGCACGGCGAGCGCGTCCATCGCGAAGATGAAGCTTGTGCCCAGCAGCGTGAAGGCGAAGATGAAGAAGAAGATCGAGGTCAGCAGATCGACCCATGCCTTCCTCTCGCGTGTCCAGGTGGCGTAGAAGATGTCGACCCGCACGTGCGTTTCGGTCAGCATCGCGTAGGCGCCCGCGATCAGGTACTGCATGCCGAACATCAGGTACATCGCCTCATGCGCCCAGTTCGTCGGCGCGTTGAAGACGTAGCGCGAGATGACCTCGAAATAGTAGACGAAGACCGCGATCACGGCCCAGTAGGCCACGAACTCGCCCGCGCGCAGGCAGAGCCGGTCGATCCAGTTCTCGGCGTAAGCTTCATCCGGGGTCGACACGCCGATCCCGGCATCGCGCAGGGCCTGCTCGTTCGCGTGCTCCTCGTCGGGCTCGATGGTGCGGTTAGCCTGCACCACAAGGCGCTTCATCAGGACGGCGTCGACCAGCATCATGATCAGAAGCAGGTAGAAGGCGTAGCGCGCGAAGTTGTTCCAGTAGATCAGGTCGCCGCGCGCCTCCTCGAGCGGCACCTGCATCTGGCCGAGCGTCGCGCGCGCCTCCGCGAGCCGCTCCTCGCCGCGCTGAATCGTCGTTTCGGCCCGGTCGAGCCGCCGCTGCGCCGCGCGCTCGGTAAAGGATCCCTCCTCGGCCTCGGCCAGATCCGCGCGGTATTGCTCGATCTCGGCGCGGGCGTCCTCGACCCGCGGCTCCTCCCGCTCGATCGAACGCTCTGCGACGCGCACCTGGTTGGCAAGGTTCGACACGACCTCGCGCGCGTCCTTCTGCTGCCCGTTGGCATAGAGGATGAGGAGGAAGACCGGGATAAAGACGAAGCCCCAGAGGCTCTTGAGATAGAACCGGTGCAGGCCAAGCATGCCCCCTGTCACCAGGATCATGTAGCCCAGCGACATCGAGTATTGCTTGTCCTCCACCTTCGGACGGCGCGCCAGCGCCATCGCGATCAGCGGAAAGACGATCAGCCCCACCCAATAGAGCCAGTGCGGCAGCGTGTAGCTTATGTCGGGCATGTCCCCTCGGTCCCTCTTGCGGTCCGTCTTGGCCCCCGGCGGGGGGCGGTCGCGCGCGCGGTCGCGCCCTGAGAGCGCGCCCCGCGGCGGTGTCGGACGGGCGCGCCGTCAGGGCGCGACGATGGCGGCGGGGCGCCCGAAGGCCCCCCGCACCCGTATTCGGTCAGAGCTTGAGTTCCAGCCCGTCGGTCAGCGCCGGATCCACGTAGCCGAGCGAGCCCGACTGCATGTACTTGAGCTGGATGTCGAAGACCCGCGCCGCCTGCGGATCGCGGTTCGCGTAGTCGAACCAGATCGGCACGGCGACTTCGGTCATCAGTTCCACGTCGTCCTGGGTCAGGCGCGTCACCTCGGTGCCGTCCTCCTCGAACTTCACCCAGGCTTCCTGGTCCGCGGCCTGGATGGCGGCGTGGTGCATGTCGGAATAGGTGTGAGTCTCCATCTCGACGAACTGCTTCATCTCGTCGCTGAGAGCGTTCCAAGCGTCCATGCCGACGGTGATGTCCATGATGTCCACCGGCTGGTAGAGCGACATGAAGCCCGGAGGGCCCATGACGATGTAGTCGGTCACCTGGCTGAAGCCGAGCGCGTAGTTCACCGCCGGACCCACGTAGTCGGCCACGTCGATGGTGCCCTTCTCGAGCGCCGGGAAGATCTCGGACCCCGGCAGAACGGTGGTCTCGGCCCCGATCTCGGAGAAGATGTCGGCGACCATGCCGCCCGGCAGGCGCATCTTGCGGCCGGCGAAATCGTCGATCGAACGGATCGGCACCTTGGAGTGGATGATGTTCGGGCCGTGGTGCACGGGGCCGACGAAGTGCATGCCCTGCGCGGCGTAGAGCTCGCGCGCGATGTCGATGCCGCCGAGACCGTAGTAAAACACGTCGAATTCGTGCGGATTGCGCAGCCCGAGCGGAATCGACGTCAGGAAGGTCGCGGCCGGAATGATGCCCTGCGCGTAGATGGTGAACGGGTTCACCGCATCGAGCACGCCGTTCTTGACCGCGTCGAAGAGCTGGAAGTCACCGACGACGTCGTTGGCACCGAACGGCTGGAACGCGAGTTCGCCGCCGGTCTTCTCCTGGATGCTGGCGCACCAGTCGCGGAAGATCTGCAAGCCCGCACCGCCGGGCCAGGACGTCTGGATCCGCCAAGTCGTGCCGTTGGCCTGTGCCCCGGCGATATGCGGTGCCGCGAGTGTGGCCGCGCCGGCCCCGGCCAGGGTGCGCAGCGCGCCCCGGCGATTGGTGATCTTTGTCATGATTTCCTCCCCTTCAGGACCTTTTCGGTATCTCTCTGAACCGTCGTCCGACCTTCGTGCGGTGCGCCATGCCTCCGGGACGGAGCCCGTTCGGGCCCCTGTCCCCTCCCTGCGCGCCCGGCGGACCGGCGACGTCAGGCATGCTAACGGCTTGAACCCGCGAGGCAAGGGCGGTTGTGCAAGAATGTCATGCACGCGACACGCAGGCGCAGTCGGGCCGCGCCCGGCGTGCCGGTCCAGTCGATCGGAGGGGGAAATGGTGGGTGATAGAAGATTCGAACTTCTGACATCTTCGATGTGAACGAAGCGCTCTACCACTGAGCTAATCACCCGGTGCCGCGCGTCTTAGACTCACTCCGCGGCTGGTGCAAGAGGGTCCGAACCGTCCTCGTCGCTGCCGTCCGCAGCCTCGTCAGCGGGACGCCGGCCCGACGGATCGGGCTGCCGGATGCGTGCTGTGAGCACCTGCCCGTTCGTGGCTTGCTTGTGCTTGGTCACGCGCACCTTGCCCAATGGCGCGAGGTTCAGCTCGCGACCGTCGGCAAGCTGTTCGCCGAGAACCGCGAGCGCGGCCTCGACGACGGGCTTGGCATCCTTCTTCTTCATGCCCGACCGGGTCACCACGAGGTCGATGAGTTCGCGCTTGCGCAGCGCGCGGCGCTGGTGCGCGGGTTTCAACGCTGGGTCGAGCGTCGCGGCGACGGCGGTATCGAGACGAGCCTCGGCCGTTTCGTTCGCGTCGGTTTCCTCGGTCGCGGTGGTCTGCGCTGCGACATTCGGCGCCGCGCGGGTTTTCCTGCCTGCGCCCGCAGCCTGCGGGCGGTTCGATGTCGATGTGGCCATGCCTGACGGCTCCCTGCTCGCTGCGCAGCGCCCGATCCGATCGGGTCCGCCGCTGGCGCGAACGATACCACGACGCATCCAAAATCCTAGTACCATCATGGGATCGCGCCGCAAGATCTGCCCAATCGGTCACGATATTGCCGCAGGTGTGACCGGGCGGCGGCGCATCGGCCCGGCCCATGGTTCCTGCTCGACACGCAGACAGCCTGTCACGCGAACGAAAAACGCCCCCGCGGGTAGCCGCGGGGGCGTCGGAAACGCTCGAGCCGAAGGTGGCTCCGTCAGTGGGCGACTGCACCCGGCTCCTTGCCGTCGTCGGTACGCTGCATCGCGTCGACAGCCGCCTCCTCGGCATCCTCGTCCCAATCCACGGCCTCCGGCTTGCGGATCAGCGCGTGTTCCAGAACCTCGGACACGTGTCCGACCGGGATGATGTCCAGCCCGTCCTTCACGTTGTCAGGCAGCTCGGCCAGATCCTTTTCGTTCTCCTTCGGGATGAGAACGGTCGTGATCCCGCCGCGCAGCGCCGCGAGCAGCTTTTCCTTCAGGCCGCCGATCGCGCTGGCGTTGCCGCGCAGCGTGACCTCGCCGGTCATCGCGATGTCCTTGCGGACCGGGATGCCGGTCAGCACCGACACGATGGCTGTCACCATGGCCAGACCGGCCGACGGCCCATCCTTGGGCGTGGCGCCGTCGGGCACGTGAACGTGGATGTCCCACTTCTCGAAGCGCGGCGGCTTGATACCCACCTGCGGGGCGATAGAGCGAACGTAGGAGGATGCCGCGTCGATCGATTCCTTCATCACGTCGCCAAGCGTGCCGGTCGTCTTCATCCGGCCCTTGCCCGGCAGGCGCAGTGCCTCGATGTGCAAGAGGTCCCCGCCCGTCGAGGTGTAGGCGAGCCCGGTGACGACACCGACCTGGTTCTCGTCTTCGGCCAGCCCGTAGCGATGACGGCGCACCCCGAGATACTCCGACAGATTGTCGGGGGTGATGGTAACCACGTCCGCCTGCTTCTTGACGATCTGCGTGACGGCCTTCCGCGCAAGCTTTGCCAGCTCCCGCTCGAGGTTCCGCACGCCCGCTTCGCGGGTATAATAGCGGATCGTGTCGATCATCGCCTGATCCTCGACCACGAACTCGGTCTTCTTCAGACCGTGGTTCTTGATCTGCTTGGGCAGCAGGTGCCGCTTGGCGATCTCGGCCTTCTCGTCCTCGGTGTAGCCCGACAGCGGAATGATCTCCATCCGGTCCAGAAGCGGGCCCGGCATGTTGTAGGAGTTCGCCGTCGTCAGGAACATGACGTTCGACAGATCGTACTCGACCTCGAGGTAGTGATCCACAAAGGTCGCGTTCTGCTCGGGGTCGAGCACCTCGAGCATCGCGCTGGCCGGGTCGCCGCGGAAGTCCTGACCCATCTTGTCGATCTCGTCGAGCAGGATGAGCGGGTTCGTCGTCTTGGCCTTCTTCAGCGCCTGGATGATCTTGCCCGGCATCGAGCCGATATAGGTCCGGCGGTGGCCGCGGATCTCGGACTCGTCACGCACGCCACCCAGCGAAATGCGGATGAACTCGCGCCCAGTCGCTTTCGCAACCGACTGCCCGAGCGACGTCTTGCCCACGCCCGGCGGGCCGACGAGGCACATGATGGGCCCCTTCAGCTTTTTCGAGCGCTGCTGCACGGCCAGATACTCGACGATCCGTTCCTTCACCTTCTCGAGGCTGTAGTGGTCGTCATCGAGGATCTTCTCGGCCCGGCCGAGATCCTTCTTCACGCGGGATTTCGTCCCCCACGGGATCGACAGCATCCAGTCGAGGTAGTTGCGCACGACGGTCGCCTCGGCGGACATCGGGCTCATGTTCTTGAGCTTCTTGATCTCCGCTTCGGCCTTCTCGCGCGCCTCGTTCGACAGCTTGGTCTCGGACACGCGCTTCTCGAGTTCCTGGACCTCGTTCTGGCCGTCCTCGCCGTCGCCGAGTTCCTTCTGAATGGCCTTCATCTGCTCATTCAGGTAATACTCGCGTTGCGTGCGCTCCATCTGCGACTTCACGCGGGTCTTGATCTTCTTTTCGACCTGCAGGACAGACATCTCGCCCTGCATCAGGCCGTAGACCTTTTCCAGCCGGTCGGACACGGCAAGCGTCTCCAGAAGCTCCTGCTTCTGGTTGACCTCGATACCGAGGTGACCGGCCACGAGGTCGGCGAGCTTCGCCGGTTCCGTCGTGTCGTTGACGGCGGTCAGGGCCTCCTCGGGAATGTTCTTCTTGATCTTCGCGTAGCGTCCGAACTCGTCGGCGACCGAGCGGACCAGCGCGTTGATCGCGGTCGCGTCGCCCGGCATTTCCTGCATGTTCTCGGCCCGCGCCTCGAAGAACGAGTCGTTCTCGAGATACTCGGTGATCTTCACGCGGCCCTGCCCCTCGACCAGCACCTTCACGGTGCCGTCGGGCAGCTTGAGCAATTGCAGGACGTTGGCCAGCACGCCGGCGGTATAGATACGATCCGACGTGGGGTCGTCCTCGGCCGGGTCGATCTGACTGGCCAGCAGGATCTGCTTGTCGTCCTGCATGACCTCCTCCAGTGCGCGCACGGATTTGTCGCGGCCGACGAACAGCGGCACGATCATGTGCGGGAACACCACGATGTCCCTCAGCGGCAGCACCGGATAGGAGGAGTTGAGAGGCTGTTCCATGAGACTTCCTTCTGCTCGGCAAGACGGCCCGGCCCCGACAAACGGCAGCGCTGGTCGCCTCCTCTTCAGACCTAGGACTTGTGGCTGAGGCTAGCGCTTTTCAAGCGCGGCGCGCCAGCGCGTTCTTGCCCCGTCATCCCGGATTTCGCGGGTTATCCACACAAAAGGCGGCGGTCGCTTCGCCGCGATACCCAATATGTAGGCATTCGATCGCGCTCTGTCACGCAACCGTCAGTTCGGAGGGCGGCTCTTCGGTGAGCGTCGAGACGACCAGGAGCTCGCTGACCGGCGCATCGGGCGTCGCGCGCACGCCGGTCACGGTCACGTTCCAGCATGCTGGCGTGCCGCGCGCCGTGGGGCATTCCGCCACGAAGGACACGTCGCGACCCGACGCCGCGAGCTCCACTGCGTCGCGCAGGCGCGGTCGGGCCTCCTCTGGCCAGAGCGTCCACCAAAGGCGGCCGAAGATCGGACCGGGATCCGCGATCTCCATCGCACAGCGACCGTTGCGTGACATGTAGTGCAGCGACCCATCGAGGCCCACGAGCTTGATGCAGTCGCGCGACAGCGCCATCAGGATCGCCGTGCGCGGATCGATATCGATTCCGTGCGCGCGGGCATCCTCGATGTCGCCATGTGCGATCCGCGTCAGTTCCAGCATCAGTCGGCCCTTCCCGCTCTTCGCTTCGGGCCCGGTCTAGCAACCTTTCGGCCGTCTGGAAAAGCCTCGACACCGCGACAGTCACGCGCATGCTGCGCAGCCGGGGCGCCGCACTCCGGCGCCCCGGCCACGATGCGCTCCGCGATCACTCCGCCGCGGTCTGGGCGGCCGCCGCGCTCTGTTCGAGGAACGGATAGTCGGTGTAGCCTTCGCGCCCACCACCGTAGAAGGTGTCCTTGTCCGCGCCGTTCAGCGCCGTGTTGCGGGCCAACCGCTTCGGCAGGTCCGGATTGGCGATGAACGGCACGCCGAAGGCGACGAGGTCGGCATCGCCGCGTTCGACACGGTCGATCGCCATGTCCCGGTCGTACCCGTTATTGGCCATCCATGTCGTGCCGAGGCGATCCTTCAGCGCGCGCAGGTCTGCACCCTCGGGCAGGTCGCGCGGCCCGCCGGTCTGACCCTCGATCATATGCACGTAGGCCAGGCCGCGATCCTTGAGGATCTCGACGAGGTGGTCGGCCAAGGCCGCGGGATCGCTGTCGGTCGCGTCGTTCGCAGACGAGAACGGCGACAGCCGCACGCCGGTGCGCCCGGCGCCCCAGACGCCCTCGACGGCATCGAGCACCTCGAGCAGAAGGCGCGAGCGGTTCTCGAAGGATCCGCCGTACGCGTCGTCGCGCTTGTTCGGGCCGTCTTTCAGAAACTGGTCGATCAGGTAGCCGTTCGCGGCATGCACCTCGACCCCGTCGAAGCCCGCGGCCTTCGCGTTCTCGGCCGCGGTCCGGTATTCCTCGATCAGGCGCGGGATTTCGTCGAGCCGGAGCGCGCGCGGCTCGGAGACATCCACCATCTTCTCGCCGTCGAAGGTCGGCGCGTTCGCGCGGACCACGGACGGTGCCACCGGCGGCTGGCCGTCGGGCTGCAGCGAAGTGTGCGAGATTCGGCCCACATGCCAGAGCTGCATCACGATCTTGCCGCCGGCGGCGTGCACGGCGTCGACCACCTCCGTCCAGGCGGCGACCTGTGTCGCCGAATGGATGCCCGGCGTCCAGGCGTAGCCTTTGCCCTCGGGGGTGATCTGTGTCGCCTCAGTGACGATCAGCCCGGCGCCAGCGCGCTGGGTATAGTATTCGACATGCATGTCCATCGGCGCGTCGTCGTCGTTCATCGCACGGTTGCGCGTGAGCGGCGCCATGACGATGCGGTTCTTCAACTCGATGTCCCCGGCACGCGTCGGGGTGAAAAGCTTTGCCTCGGTCATCGCGGCGTCCTTTCGTTTCAGTGCGCCCGCGGATGCGCGGGCACCGACGCGCAAGAGCTAGGAAACCGCGGGCGCGCTGCCACCCCCGCCGACCGGGTGGCGGCCATGCGCCCTCGCGCAGGAACCGTGCGCCTTCGCGCGGATCCCCGACCGCGCGCGCATCCGGGCAGTCCTCCGGCCCTTCGCGCCCCGCCGCGGGCAGCCATCGGCGGGCCGACGTCGCGCCGGATCGGACGACGCGCGGGCGGCGCCTGCGTGCCGCGCCGCTTGCCGCGCGTTGCAAAAGGGTCATTTTACTTTCACACGGTGCGCGCCTAGGACGCGGCGTCAATCTCGGCCGCCGCGCCCGCAAGACCGCGGCGGCGGCGCACCATTTCGCCGCGACCGATGCGGCGGGCACGACAGCCGCACGCGCGGCAGAACAACCGGACGGGACGGAGGACATCCATGCGCATCGCCATTCTCGGAGGGGACGGCTTCTGCGGCTGGCCCACCTCGCTGCAACTCTCGGCAGCCGGCCACGAGGTCCATATCCTCGACAACCTGTCCCGTCGCTGGATCGACACCGAGCTCGGGGTCCAGTCGCTCACGCCGATGGATTCGATCCAGGAACGCTGCCGCATCTGGAAAGAGGTTTCCGGCGAAAGCCTGCATTTCCACCTGCTCGACCTCGCCAAGGAATACGAGCGGCTCAAGGCGTGGCTGGTCGAATATCGCCCCGACGCCATCGTGCACTTCGCCGAACAGCGCGCGGCGCCCTACTCGATGAAGAGTGACCGCCACAAGGTCTACACGGTCACCAACAACACGAACGCCACCCACAACCTGCTGGCAGCGATGGTGGAGTCGGGCATCGACGCGCACCTCGTCCACCTCGGCACGATGGGCGTCTACGGGTATTCGAGCGTGGGCGCGCCGATCCCCGAGGGGTATCTCGACATCGAGATCGACACGCCGGACGGCAAGAGAGCGCAGGAGATCCTCTACCCCACGCGTCCGGGCTCGGTCTATCACATGACCAAGTCGCTCGATCAGATCCTCTTCCAGTTCTACGCCCAGAACGACGGCCTTCGGATCACCGACCTGCACCAGGGCATCGTCTGGGGCACCCATACGGACCAGACGCGGCGGCACGAACAGCTCATCAACCGCTTCGACTACGACGGCGACTACGGCACCGTGCTCAACCGCTTCCTGATCCAGGCGGCGATCGACCATCCGCTGACCGTGCACGGCACCGGCGGACAGACCCGAGCCTTCATCCACATCCGCGACAGCGTGCGCTGCATCGAACTCGCTCTGGACGACGCGCCCGAGGCCGGCGACCGGGTGAAGATCTTCAACCAGATGACCGAAACGCACCGCGTGCGCGACCTTGCGGAGCTGGTGGCCAAGCTGACCGGCGCGAAGGTCGCCTACCTGCCGAACCCGCGCAAGGAAGCGCCCGAGAACGACCTGATCGTGAAGAACGACCAGTTCCTCGCGCTCGGCCTCGATCCGACGACGCTGGCCGAGGGGCTCCTGTCCGAGGTCGTGGACGTCGCGAAAAAGTTCGCCCACCGTATCGACCGCTCCCGCGTTCCCGCGGTGTCGGCCTGGACGAAGGATCTCGGCTCCCGCGTGGAACGCGACCCCGAGGGCAAGGCGCTCAAGTCCGTCTCGTGAGCGCGCTCCGCCCCGAGCGGGAGGCCCGGTCGTCCCGGGCCTTCGTCACCCTCGTCACGAACGCCGACTTCGCCCGCGGCGCCGCGGCGCTGCTGCACTCGCTGTCGCTGACCGGCACCGACGCGGATCGCGTGGTCCTGCACACCGCGGCGGTCCCGGGGGACGCGCGCGCCACTCTCCGCGAGCGCGGCGCACGGCTCGTCGAGACCGATCTCCTGCCGACGAGCGCCGCGTTCAACGCCGCTCACGCGAAGGACCGGATTCACGGCAACAATCCCTTCACCAAAGGCGAGAAGCCGCCCTTCCATACGCCTCTCGACAATTTCGCCAAGCTGCGGCTGTGGCAGCTCGACTACGAGCGCGTCGTCTTCCTCGACGCCGACACGCTGGTGCTGCGCCCGATCGACCGGCTGTTCGACTACCCCGAGTTCTGCGCGGCGCCCAACGTCTACGAAAGCCTCGGCGACTTCCACCGGATGAACTCCGGCGTCTTCACGGCCCGGCCCGACCCGACGACCTTCGCACGCATGCTCGCCCGGCTCGACGCGCCGGGCGCCTACTGGAAACGAACCGACCAGACCTTCCTGCAGGATTTCTTTCCCGACTGGCACGGCCTGCCGGTCTTCGACAACGTGCTGCAATATGTCTGGTTCACCCTGCCCGCCCTGTGGGACTGGCAGGCGATCCGCGTGCTGCATTTCCAGTACGAGAAACCGTGGACGGCGCACGCGAAGGCGGATCGTCTCGCGCCGCTGATCGCGCTCTGGCACGCCTACGCGGCCGGCGAGACGCCCGACCTCGCAGCCTTGCCCGCCCCGCCGGCATGAGGATCGCCGTCACCGGCGCCACCGGCTATGTCGGCCGCTTCGTCGTCGCCCGCGCGCGGCGCGACGGCCACCATGTCACCGCCCTGACGCGCCGTGACCCGGGCGTCGGGCTCGCGCACATGCCCTACGATCTTGCCGCGCCACCGCCCGATCTCGCCGGCATCGACCTGCTGGTCCACCTCGCCCTCTCCCACCGTCCCGGCCGCTACCGTGGCGGAGAAGGCGACGATCCCGACGGCTTCATCGCGGCCAATCTCGACGGCACCCGCAGGCTCTTCGACGCCGCGGCGACGGCAGGTGTGCCGCGGGTGGCGTTCCTGTCCTCGCGCGCGGTCTTCGACGCGCTGCCGCCGGGCACGTCGCTGCCCGAGGGCACGCCGCCCGCGCCCGCCTCGCTCTACGGCCGGACCAAGGCGGCTGCGGAGACCCATCTCGCCGACCTGTCCTGCGCCGGATGGGCCCTGCGCGCGACCGGGATTTTCGGCCGCTCCCCTGCGGCCCCGCCCCGGGCCGCTCCGCCCGACTGGCGGAAATGGCAGGCCGAACTGCGCGCCGCCTTCGCCGGAGAGACTCTCGCGCCGCGGCGCGGCACCGAGGTTCACGGCGCCGATCTCGCCGATGCCCTCTTCCGTCTGGTCGCCCAGGACGCGGCGCCGGGGCCGGTTCATGTCTCCGACATCCTGCTCGACCGCCGCGAACTGATCGCCTGCGCCGCACGCGCGGCCGGACGCGCCCTCCCCCTGCCGCCGCCATCCGACACGCCGATCAGCGCGCTCGGCTGCGCCACGCTCGCAGGGCTCGGCTGGACGCCCGACGGACGGGCCCGGCTCGACGCCGAGATGCCCGCGCTCCTCACCGATTTCGGCCTCGCCTGAGGCGCTTCCGCCCGACCTTCTTCTTGGTCCAAATACTCCGGGGAGCGCGAGGGGCAGCGCCCCTCACACCGGCCCGAACGCCCCGCGCTCAGTTCTCGGCCGGGCGCCCGACGGACGGGCCCGGCTCGACGCCGAGATGCCCGCGCTCCGCGCCGATTTCGGCCTCGCCTGAGGCGCTTCCGCCCTACCTTCTTCTTGGTCCAAATACTCCGGGGAGCGCGAGGGGCAGCGCCCCTCGCACCGGCCCGCGCGCGCACCAGCGCGGTCAGCCCTAGACCACCTCCTGGCGCTGCGTCCCGAGCCCCTCGACGCTCAGCTCCATCACGTCGCCCGGGCGCAAGAAGCGGTGCGGCGACATGCCCATGCCGACACCCTCGGGCGTGCCGGTGGCGATGATGTCGCCGGGCACGAGGCGCATGAAACGGCTCATGTAGGCCACGATCTCGGCCACGCCGAAGATCATGTCGGCGGTGCTCGATCGCTGCGTAGCGGCGCCGTTCAGCGTAAGCGACAGCGCCAGGGCCTGCGGGTCGGCCACCTCGTCGGCGGTCACGAGCCACGGGCCGACCGGGCCGAAGCCCGGCGCGGACTTGCCCTTGATCCACTGGCCCTTGCGCTCGATCTGCCATTCCCGCTCGGAGACATCGTTGACCACGCAGTAGCCGGCGACGTGATCGAGCGCCGCGGCCTCGGACACCTGCCAGCAGTCCTGGCCGATCACCACGCCCAGTTCGACCTCCCAGTCGGTCTTGGTCGATCCCGGCGGGATCGCCAGGGGATCGTCGGGCCCGGCCAGCGCGGAGGCCGCCTTGGAAAAGACGATCGGCTCCTCCGGCGGGGTGGCGCCGGTTTCGGCGGCGTGGCGCGCGTAGTTCAGACCGATACAGTAGAAGGTCGGCACCGAGGCGAGGCAGGCGCCGGTCCGGCCCGGCGCCTCCACGACCGGGAGGTCGGCGGGGTCGAGGGCGCGCAGCGCGTCGAGCGCCGGCAGCGCCACGGCGTCGCCGGCGAGGACCGGCACGTGCGCCGACAGGTCGCGCACCTGTCCGTCGGCCTCCAGCAGCCCCGTCTTTTCCTGCCCCGGCGGGCCATATCGCAACAATTTCATGCCGTCTCCCTTCCTGCACCAATCGTTCCGCCCCGCGGGCACATGTCGTGTCGGCCGGCGTGGCCCTGCGCGGTCGCGGCCTCCGGCGGGACCGGGGCGACAGCGCCTGCCCCCGCTCGGCCCGCGCCTTCAGATCACCGGCGTCGCCAGGTCCCGACCGTCGAGAAAGGCCGCCACGTTCTCGCGCTGGAGCGCCGCCATCGCCGCGCGCGTCTGGCGGGACCCGGACCCCTGATGCGGCTGGATCACCACCGAGGGCAGCGCGTAGAACCGCGGGTCGATGTCGGGCTCGCCGCGGAACACGTCGAGCCCCGCTCCGGCGATCCGCCCGGCCTCCAGCGCGTCGAGAAGCGCGTCTTCATCCACCAAGGATCCCCGCGCGATGTTGACGAGAACGCCGCGATCGCCCAGCGCGTGGATGACCTCGGCCGATACCATGCCTTCGGTCTCGGCCCCGCCGACCAGCGCGACGAAGAGCGTGTCGACGGCCTCGGCGAGCGCGACCGGATCGGCGTGGTAGCGCCAGCCTGGCGTCTCCTTCTCGCTGCGGGAGTGGTAGTGGATCTCCATGCCGAAGCCCTCGAGCCGGCGGGCAATCGCCCGGCCGATCCGCCCCAGCCCGAGAATCCCGGCGGTGCCGCGGCTCGCCTGGGTGTTCAGGCGGTATTCGCCCTTCGCCTTCCAGTGACCCTCGCGGGCCCAGCGGCTCGCTTGCTCCATCTCGCGGCGCTGCATGAGCCACAACCCGATGGCGAGGTCGGCCACGTCGTCGGTCAGCACGTCGGGCGTGTTGGTCACGCGAACGCCCCGCGCCTGCGCCGCGTCAAGGTCGATCGCGTCGTAGCCGACGCCATAGTTGGCGATGAGTCCGAGCGACGGAAGAAGATCCATCTCGGCCGGGCCGAAAGGGGCATGGCCCTTGTAGGCGACGGCGCGGATCGCTGCGCGCTCTGGCGCATCGACGCGCGCAAGGTCCGACAGCCGGTCGAGGTGCAGCGCGTCGAACGTCTCGGCGAGCGCGGCGCGCTCGTTCGGCTGGTAGCGTCCGATCGATGCGGTTTCGGTCATGGCAGGCCCCCTGCGTCAGCGTTTCGGGCGCAGATGACGCAGGCGGGCGCATGCTGTCAACGCGGGCGCCGCACCGAACGGCGACGCGGCGATTGCAGCCGGCGGTGCGCCGCGGCTATGACAGTCGGACAGAGCAGCGAGCCGTGAAAGCCCACATGCAGACGATCCTGATCCTGAACGGTCCGAACCTGAACCTCCTCGGCCGGCGCGAGCCCGAGATCTACGGCCATGAGACCCTCGCCGACGTGGAGGCGCGTTGCCGCGCGGTCTGTCCCGCGGGCGTGTCGATCGATTTGCGGCAATCGAACCACGAAGGCGTTCTGATCGACTGGATCCACGAGGCGCGCGAGAGTGCAACAGCCATCGTCATCAATCCCGGCGCATTCACGCACACGTCAATCGCGATCCTCGATGCACTGAACGCCTTCGAGGGGCCGGTGATCGAGGTTCACGTGTCGAACGTGCATCGCCGCGAGGCCTTCCGCCACCATTCCTACGTGTCCGGCCGGGCCGACGGCGTCATCGCCGGGTTCGGGATCGAGGGGTACGAGGCCGCGACGCGGCGGATCTGCACGCTCATCGGCGCGGGCCACTAGCCCGCGGCGCCGAACCGGGCGCGGAACCGCGCGAGGTCCGCCTCGGACGGCGCCTCGCCGCAATAGACCTTCACGTAGCTCGGCACCCGCTCCAGCCGGGTCGCGAGGGTCTCGTCCGTCTGCAGTGCGATATAGCCGATCTGCACGAGGTATGCCGTGCGCGCGCGGGTATCGGCCTCCGCCCCGGTGAACCCCCAGCGCTCGAACAGCGCTCGGATCGCGCGCAGTCGCTCGATGTCGGCGGCATTGACCCGTTCGGTCACCGCCGCCGATCTGTGCGCCCAGCCGCGCACGGCAAGGTCGAGCCCGGGGTCGAAGCCGTCAGGGTCGAGAAACGCGCCGATCAGGTTCAGCATCGCTTCGGGTGCGGTCGCCGCGTAGGCGTTGCAGGCCGCCGCAAGACGACCAGTGTTTTGCGCCTCCCACGTCTCGAGCAGCGCGTCGAGCAACGCGGCGCGATCGCGGAAGAACCAGTAGAAACTGGTGCGAGACAGGCCGAGCCGCGCGGCGAGCGGCTGGATCTTCACGGCGTCGAGGCCGCTCTCGACGAAGGCCGCGCGCGCGGTGTCGAGCCACAGCGCCCGGGAGCCGCGCCAGCCCGCCGCCCCGGCAGCCGCCCCGGCTGCGTCCCGTGTACCGCCCTCACCCATGCCCTGTCGCTAGGCCAATGGGCGCCGATGCGCCAGCAAAAAATAAACACTGCAGTCTCCAAACTTGACACCGGTGAACATTTTGCGGAACGGATGTCGGCAGGCGCCCTGATCCGGGCGCCGAACCCGAGGAGCGCGCCCATGTCCACCGATCCCCTTCTCCAGCCGTTTCGGCTGAAACACCTCGAACTGCGCAACCGTTTGATGATCTCGGCGCACGAGCCGTCGTATGCGGAGGACGGCATGCCGAAGGAGCGATATCGGGCCTATCACGTTGAACGCGCGCGGGCCGGTCTGGCCCTGACGATGACCGCGGGCTCTGCCCTCGTCAGCCGCGACAGCCCGCCGGCCTTCAACAACATCCTCGCGTGGAAAGACGAAGTGGTCGGCTGGATGAAGGGGCTGACCGATGCGTGCCACGACGAGGGCTGCGCGGTGATGATCCAGCTCACCCATCTCGGGCGGCGCACCCGGTGGGACCGGGGCGATTGGCTGCCCACCGTGTCCGCCGGCCCGGAGCGCGAGCCGGCGCACCGCGCCTTTCCCAAGGTCGTCGAGGATTGGGACATCGAGCGTCTGACCGAGGACTACGCCGCGGCGGCCGAACGGATGCAGGCTGCCGGGCTCGACGGGATCGAGATCGAATCCTACGGGCACCTGATGGATGCGTTCTGGTCGCCGCGGCTGAACGCGCTCGACGGGCCGTATGGTGGACCGGATCTCGAGAACCGGATGCGCTTCACTTTCGACGTCCTGCGGGCGATCCGTGCGCGCGTCGGCCAGCAGTTCATCGTCGGGATGCGGTACTCCGCCGACGAAAGCGTCGCCGGGGGCATCACACGCGACGAGGGCCTCGAGATCTCGCGCCGCCTGCGCGACTCGGGGCTCGTCGATTTCCTGAACGTCATCCGCGGGCATATCGACACCGATGCCGGTCTGACCGACGTGATCCCGGTGCAGGGCATGGCGAGCGCGCCGCATCTCGACTTCGCCGGGGAGGTCCGGGCCGAAACGAGGCTTCCCACCTTCCACGCAGCCAAGATACAGGACATCGCCACGGCGCGGCACGCGGTCGCGAGCGGCAAGCTCGACATGGTCGGGATGACGCGCGCGCACATCGCCGACCCGCATATCGTCGAGAAGATCCGCGCCGGCACCGAGGACCGGATCCGCCCCTGCGTCGGCGCGAACTACTGCCTCGACCGGATCTACCAGGGCGGTGCCGCGCTTTGCCTGCACAATCCGGCCACGGGCCGCGAATTGAGCGAGCCGCACCGGATCGCACCCGCCGGGGTGTCGCGCCGCGTGGTGGTCATCGGTGCCGGTCCCGGAGGGCTCGAGGCGGCGCGGGTGGCGGCGGCGCGCGGGCACGAGGTGACCGTGCACGAGGCCGCGTCCGACCCCGGGGGCCAGATCCGGCTGACCGCACGGACCCGTCGCCGCTCGGAGATGATGCAGATCGTCGACTGGCGCGTTGCCGAATGCGAACGCATGGGCGTGCAGTTTCGCTTCAACAGCTTTGCCGAGGCCGACACCGTGACGGAGGACGCGCCCGACGTGGTGATCGTCGCCACCGGCGGACTCGCGCATGCGGAACTGCCGGCGGGCGGCGACGAGCTCGTCGTGACCGCGTGGGACATCCTGTCGGGCGATGCGGCGCCCGGCCGCGAGGTTCTCATCTGGGACGACGCGGGGGACTACGCGGCGCTTCAGGCGGCCGAGGCGCTGGCCGAAGCCGGCGCGCGGGTCGAGCTCGTGACCCGCGACACACAGCTGTCGTCCGAGGTGATGGCCATGTCGCTGACGCCGGCGCTGCGCAAGCTGCAGGCGCTGGACGTGACGGTGACGCTCGGGTGGCGGCTCGACGCGGTGGGGCGCGAGGGCAACGCGTTGCGCGCGACGCTGGGCACCGATTACGGACCGGCCACCCGCACCCGCGACGTGGATCAGGTGGTGGTGAACCAGGGCACACGCCCGCTCGACGAGATCTACTTCGATCTTCGCCCGGCCTCGCGCAACCACGGCGCCGTCGATCACGAAGCGCTCGTGGCCGGTCATGCGCAGGACATCGTGCGCAATCCCGACGGCGCCTTCAGCCTCTTCCGGATCGGCGACGCGGTGGCGGCCCGCAACACGCACGCCGCGATCTACGATGCCCTGCGGTTGATGAAGGCGATCTGACCGACGCGCCCCAAAGAAACGGGGCCCCGCAGATCCTGCGGGGCCCCGAGCGATGTGTTGTGCGGTGCGCGTCCGCGAAGCCTACCGCGGTTCGCTCGCCAGCGCCTTCAGCGTCGAGAAGCAGAGCACCAGCAGAACCACCGTGAAGATGATGCCGGTCGCGTTCACCATCGCCTGCAGCGCGGTAAGACCGCCACCGATCAGCAGCACGATGGCCACGATGCCCTCCGTGGTCGCCCAGAAGACCCGCTGCGCGGTGGGCGCCTCGGTCTTGCCGCCGGCGGTGATCGTGTCGATCACGAGAGAGCCGGAGTCCGACGACGTGATGAAGAACACCAGCACGAGGATGATACCCAGCGTCGAGGTGACCATCGTCAGCGGCATGTCTCCGAACATCGCGAACATGGCGATCGAGTCGTTGTAGTTGGCGATGACGTTCTCGTAGACGCCGCTCTCTGTCCCCTGCTCGATCACGTGGGTGATGGCGGTGCCGCCGAACGTCGCCATCCAGAAAATCGACACCACGGTCGGGATCAGGATCACGCAGGTGATGAACTCGCGCACCGTGCGGCCCCGGCTGACGCGGGCGATGAACATGCCCACGAACGGCGACCAGGAGATCCACCACGCCCAGTAGAACGAGGTCCAGCTCTCGCGGAAGCTGTCGTCGTCACGCCCGATCGGGTTGGACAGCGGCACGACATCCCGGACATAGGTCGACAGACCGGTCCAGAAGTCGCTGAGGATCTGCATCGTCGGTCCGGCGAAGAACACGAACAGCAGAAGCACCGCGGCGAAGAACATGTTGATGTTCGACAGGAGCTTCACCCCGCCGTCGATCCCGCGAACCACCGACACGAGCGCCACGCACGTCACGCCGATGATGACGATGATCTGTGTGTTGAGACCCTCGGGCAGTCCGAAGACGTAGTGCAGACCCGAACTTGCCTGCTGAGCGCCCAGGCCGAGCGATGTCGTCAGGCCGAAGAGTGTCGCGAATACCGCGATGATGTCGATGATGTGACCCGGCCAGCCCCAGACGCGATCGCCGAGGATCGGAAAGAACGCCGAACGGATCGAGAGCGGGAGCTGCTTGTTGTAGGTAAAGAGCGCCAGCGCCAGCGCGACCACCGCGTAGATCGACCAGGGGTGCAGACCCCAGTGGAAGATGGTCGCGGCGAGACCGTGCGCGCGGGCCTGCTCGACGAGATCGGCATTCACGCTGCCGTCCTCGTTCAGCGGGCCCTCGAGACCGAGCGGTCCCGACACCTGCATGTGATACACCGGTTCCAGAACGCCGAAGAACATGAGGCCGATGCCCATGCCCGCGGCGAAGAGCATCGCGAACCACGACAGGTAACCGAAGTCGGGCTCGGCCGCGGTGCCCCCGAGCCTGACGGCGCCGTAGGGGCTGACGATCAGCGCGAGGCAGAAGATGACGAAGATGTTGGCGGCCGACAGGAAGAACCAGTCGAACGTCGTGGTGACGAAGGTGAACAACCAGTTGAACACGGCCGACGCCTGATCCTGGAAGATCAGCGTGACGAGCACGAAGCCAAGCGTTGTCAGCGACGAGATCAGGAAGACCGGGTTGTGAATGTCGAAGACAAGCGGACCGATCGATGGGGTGATGTTGTCCTGACCGACCTCATAGGTCGTGTCGATCGTGTTGACCTCTCCGTCCGGTGACGGAATGTCCAAGCCTTCGGACGACGATGTGTCCGTCATTGGCAAGTCCCTCCTGTTGTTGCGGTTTCGGGTATCTTTGCACGAATGGCGAAGTAACGCGAGGGGCCGCCGAAACACCACCGCTTCGACGGACAAATGCCGCGTAGGCCGAAAAGAGCGCGGAACACGCTGTAATACTTCGTGAAAAAGAAACCGGGGTCGCTACGAAACCGCGTAGGTGGACGTGCGTTCGCGCGCGCGGAGACACTCCACGGACGGCGGCGGCCACCGTCAGCCGTTCACATCGACCACGACCCGACCGCGCACGCGGCCCTTCAGGATGTCGGCGCCCAGTGCCGGCAGGTCGTCGAGGGTGGCCGGATGAACCATCGCCTCGAGCTTCTCGAGCGGCAGGTCGCGGCCGATCCGCTCCCACGCGGCAAGCCGACTGTCGTAGGGCTGCATCACGCTGTCGATCCCGAGGAGGTTCACGCCGCGCAGCAGGAAGGGCACGACCTTCGCCGGAAGATCCGCGCCTCCCGCGAGGCCCACTGCAGCCACAGACGACCCGTATTTCATCTGGCCGAGAACGCGCGCCAGCATGGCGCCGCCCACCGCGTCGATGCATCCGGCCCAGGTTTCGGCCTCGAGCGGCCGCTTCGTCGTCTCGGCCAGATCCTCTCGCGGGACGATCTGGGTCGCGCCGAGGTCGCGCAGGTAGTCCGCGCTTTCGGGGCGACCGGTGACGGCGGCGACTTCGTAGCCGAGCCGGCCGAGGATCGCGGTCGCGACCGATCCCACGCCGCCCGACGCGCCGGTGACCAGAACCGGCCCCTGCCCCGGCGCGAGGCCATGCGCCTCGAGCGCCATGACGCCGAGCATTGCGGTAAAGCCGGCAGTGCCCACGGCCATCGCGGACCGGGTGTCGAGTCCTTCGGGGAGCGGCACGAGCCAATCGGCCTTTACACGCGCCTTCTGCGCATAGCCGCCCCAATGCGCCTCGCCGACGCGCCAACCGGTCAGCACCACGCGGTCGCCGGGCGCGTACCTGTCGTCGTTCGACGAGTCCACGGTTCCGGCAAAATCGATGCCAGGCACGTGCGGATAGCGGCGCACCAGCCCGCCGCCGGGCCCGATGCACAGGCCGTCCTTGTAATTGAGCGTGGAATATTCGACCGCGACGGTGACCTCGCCCTCGGGCAAATCGTCCTCGGAGATGTTCTTGACCTCCGCATGGGTCTGGCCGCTCTCCTCGTCCTTCTCGACTAACAGGGCCCGGATCATGCTGCCTCCCTCGCGCGGTTGTTACCCCGAAAGACCTACCGCAGAGCTGAGCGAAGGCAACCCGAAGCGCGTCACAGCACGCGCGCGTCGTCCGGCATGAAGGCGAGATCGGAAACAGGGGCGCGCACCCCGGCCTGGCTGAGCATGGCGTGAACCTGTCCGCGATGGTGGGTCTGATGGTTGAACATGTGCATCACGCAGACCGCGCGCGGACGCTCGACAGTGCGCCCTTCGGCGCCGGAATACCATGACAGCATGCCGGTCAGCTCGACGCTGCGCAGCCGCTCTGACCACAGCACCATCTCCGCATCACGGCGAAAGCGCGCGATCTCCCATGCGTCCAGCGTCGCCGTGAGCGCGACACTCTCGGCGATGCCGCCGTCGGGCCGGGCTGTCCCGGCGAGCCGGGACAGCCACACGCCATCGGCCCAGAGCAGATGGTTCAGCGTGGCGAAGATCGATCCGAAGAACGCGCCGCGATCGCGCATCAGGTCGTCGCGCGACAGCGCCCCGAGGGCGGACTTGAGCTGGCGGTTCTGCCAGGCGTTGTAGCGCGCCATCTGCACGCAATAGGCGGCATCGATCATGGGCGGGGCTCTCCGGGCTTCGCAACGTCGACGAAGTTGGCCGAAGCGCCACCGGCTGGCAATGCTGCTCCGGCAGCCCGCGCAAGGCAGGCTCACGCCGATAAGTGCGACGCTCGGCGATCAGGCTGACGTCGCTTGCCGGGTCGTCCGAAGCCGCGCTGTATCGCGCTGATGCCCGATGTCGGGACTGACGAGGAAACGAACGGCGCGGCTGCGCCTGCTGTGCGGTCTTGCAAGCGACGCAGCACCGAACCCGCGCAAGTGTCGAGAGAATCCGCGCGCCCCCTCTTTTCACGGGGCCGTGTCCCGACTATCTTTGAACTGTCTCGCAAGAGACTATGGGCATAAACGCGCTCGTAATAAGCGGATCGGACCCGGGGGCGGTACCCGGCGGCTCCACCAAACATCCCGTCGTTGGGGGATCATGGGGCCGAAACAGGATCGACGAACGTGTAAAGGGGTAGCTTTGTCCCGGTGAGATACCACCGTTATCGGTTCACTAAGCATAATTGCCAACGACAATCGTGCTCCGGTCGCTCTCGCCGCGTAAGCGGTGCGAAAGACCGAAATCTGAAGTCCAGTTCCTCTAGCAAGGGCTGGCGGGGTTCGCAGGCACCTGGCAACAGAAGCCTGCATTTCATCCCAGATGCGGACTTTTGTGCATGGCTGAACGGGCGTCATGAATTCGTCGCAGCCCGCCGATAGCCGTGTGGCGATGCTCCAGCCGACCCTGCCCGACCTCGCGCGCGTGTTCCATCGCATCGGATGGTTGTCCTTCGGCGGGCCGGCGGCGCAGATCGCGCTGATGCATCGCGAATGCGTCGAAGAACGGCCGTGGCTGACAGAGCGGCAATATCTCAACGCGCTCAGCTTCTGCATGCTGCTGCCGGGCCCCGAGGCGATGCAGCTCGCGACCTATGCCGGCTGGCGTCTGCGCGGCATTCCCGGCGGTCTGATCGCCGGAGGGCTGTTCGTGGCTCCGGGCGCACTCGTGATCGCGGCACTGGCGCTGGCCTATGTCACGCTCGGCACGGCCCCCGGCGTCGATGCCGTGCTGCTGGGCGTGAAGGCCACAGTGATCGTTATCGTGGTGCAGGCGCTCTTCCGGCTCACGCGAAAGGGGCTGACCGGCGGCGCGATGGTGGCGCTCGCCGGCGCGGCCTTCGTGGCAATCTATGTGTTCTCGGTCCCGTTTCCCGCGATCGTCGCGGCCGCCGCGCTCTTCGGGTTCGTGACACGGCGCGAGACCATGGATGGGCCGGCGCCCGAGGCCGTGCCCGCCCTGCCCTGGCGGACCATCGCGGTCTGGGCCGCGCTGTGGCTGCTGCCGCTGCCGATCCTGTGGCTGTCCGGCGCGACGCTCTTTTTCGATCTCGCGGCCTTCTTCGCAAAGCTCGCTGTGGTCACCTTCGGCGGCGCGTACGCGGTCTTGGCGTACATGTCCGACGTCGTGGTCGAGACGAACGGCTGGCTGTCGGCCGGCGAGATGATCGATGCGCTGGGCCTCGCCGAGACGACGCCGGGGCCGCTGATCCTGGTGACGCAGTTCGTCGGCATGCTCGCCGGCTTCGGGGCCGGCGGTATCGCTGCGGCGCTTGCGGCAGGGCTGCTGACGCTCTGGATGACCTTCGTGCCGTGCTTTCTGTGGATCTTCGCCTTCGCCGGCCACGTCGAATCGCTTCTTGCGCGGCCACGGCTGCAGGGTGCGCTGTCCGCGGTCACCGCGGCGGTCGTCGGGGTGATCCTCAATCTGTCGATCTGGTTCACCATCCACGTCCTCTTCGGCGAGGTGCGCCAGGTCGGCGCGCTGGAGGTGTCTCTGCCGGTGCCCGGAACGCTCGATTGGCGGGCCGTGGCGCTCACGGCGCTGGCCGCGACCATGATGATCGGGCTCGGGCGCGGCCCCGTCTTGACGCTTCTGGTGGCTGCTCTGGCGGGTGGCGCGCTGGGCCTGATCTGACGCGAAATCAGGCACAAGACCGGTGTCGCGGTTTTTCGGCGCGTGCCCTTTCATCTGGTGTCAGATGCAATATGCTGCCGGCACGCAACGGGAAGGGCGACAGGTCATGTCCCAAGGCATCGACTACGGCAATCTTATGCATCGCGCGATGCGTGGCCTCATCCAGGAGGTTCTTACGGATGTGGCCGTGCGCGGACTGCCGGGCGACCATCATTTCTTCATCACGTTCGACACGGCGCATCCGGATGTCGAGATCGCGGACTGGCTGTCGGATCGGTATCCGGGCGAGATGACGGTGGTGATGCAGCACTGGTTCGACGAGCTCGACGTCACCGACGAGGGCTTTGCCGTGACGCTCAATTTCGGCGATGCGCCGGAGCGGCTCTACATTCCCTTCGACGCGATCAAGACCTTCGTGGACCCCTCCGTCGAGTTCGGCCTGCGCTTCGAGACGCAGGACAGCGAAGAGGACGACGAGGACGAACCGCTGCGCGTCGCGCCCGATGGCGACGACACAGAGGACGACGAGCCGCCGCGCAAGGATGCCGACGTCGTCAGCCTAGACAGCTTCCGCAAGTAAGGCCGGACCGCCGCGGCGCGTTGCCCCCGCGGCCGCCGCGCGCTATGCGACGTCGCGACATCGTTATCCCAATCGCGAGGCTCCGTGATGACCGCCACCCGCACCGAGACCGACAGCTTCGGACCGCTCGAGGTTCCCGCCGACAAGTATTGGGGCGCGCAGACGCAGCGGTCGATCAAGAACTTCCCGATCGGGTGGGAGCGTCAGCCGGTGCCCATCGTCCGGGCGCTCGGGGCGATCAAGAAGGCCTGCGCGCTTCAGAACGTCGAGCAGGGCACGATGGACCGCGAGATCGGCGAGGCCATCGCCGCCGCCGCGCAGGAGGTGATCGACGGCAAGCACGACGACAACTTCCCGCTGGTCGTCTGGCAGACCGGTTCGGGCACGCAGTCGAACATGAACGCCAACGAGGTGATCTCGAACCGCGCGATCGAGATGCTCGGCGGCGAGATGGGATCGAAAGCGCCGGTGCACCCGAACGACCATTGCAACATGGGCCAGTCGTCGAACGACACGTTCCCCACGGCGATGCACGTGGGCATCGCAATGCAGGCGCGCGACGTTCTGCTGCCGGGTCTGCGCAAACTGCATGATGCGCTCGAGGCGAAGTCTCGCGACTTCAAGGACATCATCAAGATCGGCCGCACCCACACCCAGGACGCGACACCCCTGACGCTGGGCCAGGAGTTCTCCGGCTACGCGCACCAGGTCGCCAAGGGGATCGAGCGGGTAGAGGCGTGCCTGCCCGACATCTACGAGCTGGCACAGGGCGGCACCGCCGTGGGCACGGGGCTCAACACCCGCGGCGGCTGGGCCGAGGGCGTCGCGGCCAGGATCGCCGACATCACCGGCCTGCCCTTCGTCACCGCACCCAACAAATTCGAGGCGCTCGCGGCGCACGACGCGATGGTGATGTTCTCGGGCGCGCTCAAGACCGTGGCCGCATCGCTCTTCAAGATCGCGAACGACATCCGGCTTCTGGGCTCGGGTCCGCGATCCGGCCTCGGCGAACTGATCCTGCCGGAGAACGAGCCCGGATCGTCGATCATGCCGGGCAAGGTGAACCCGACGCAGGCCGAGGCGCTGACGATGGTCTGCGCGCATGTGATGGGCAACGACGCGGCCGTCGGCTTCGCCGGGTCGCAGGGCCATTTCGAGCTGAACGTCTACAATCCGATGATGAGCTACAACGTCCTGCAGAGCATGCAGCTTCTGGGCGACAGCGCCTCGGCCTTCACCGACAACATGGTCGCCGGCATCGAGGCGAACGAGACGCGCATCGGCGAGCTGATGCGCAACTCGCTCATGCTGGTCACGGCACTTGCGCCCACGATCGGCTACGACAACGCGACCAAGGTGGCCAAGACCGCGCACAAGAACGGCACGACGCTGCGCGAGGAAGCCGTGAAGCTTGGGTTCGTCGATGAAGAGACGTTCGATCGCGTGGTGCGCCCCGAGGACATGATCGGCCCCAAGGACTGACCGCAGGGTCGGGCTTGGCCCAGTGCCAAGCGCGAGGTAGCCTCTGGTCATGACGACGCCGATCAACCTCAACCGGGTCCGCAAGCAGAAGGCCCGCGACGCCAAGCGCGTCGCGGCAGATGCGAATGCCGTGAAGTTCGGCCGCAGCAAGGCGCAGAAGAGGGCCGAAGAGGCCGACGCGACCCGCGCGCGCGATCACCTCGACGGTCACAAGAAAGACGAGTGACCGGCAAACCGCAGAAGCGGTCGCTCACGCTGCGCGGCCACCGCACCAGCGTGTCGCTGGAACAGCCGTTCTGGGAGGTGTTCCGCGACATCGCCGCGGCGGACGGCAAGCCGCTCAACGCGCTCGCGGCCGAGATCGACGCGACGCGCGACCTCGATACCGGGCTCGCCTCTGCCATCCGCGTCTATGTGCTGCGCCGATTGTTGCGCGACCGCGCCGCCGATCAGTCGCCGAGCGCGTAGACGATCCGCACCCGCGTCGACACGGTCGATTCGCCAGCCGCCACGGGAACGGATGACGCGCGCATCTCGGCCATCGGCATCGGTTGGTTGCCGCCACCCGTCTCCTCGATCTGCAGCACCTCGCCCAACGCCGTGCCAGCCGTTTCGGCCAGAAGCTCCGCCTTGGCGCGCGCGTCCGACACCGCCGCGCGGCGCGCCGCATCGAGGAGCGGTTTCGGCTCGGACAGGTCGAACTGCAGCCCGCCGAGCGACGTCGCCCCGTCGTCCAGCGCGGCGGCCAGGACATCGCCCAGCCGCTCGAGATCGCGCACGCGGACGGTGAGCATGTTGCGTGCCTCGAAACCGCGCGGCTCCGGCGATGCTCCGGGTTCGCCGTTGCGGTCGTAGACCGGCTCGAGCGACAGGTTCGTGGTCTGAACGTCCGAATCGGCCAGCCCCATCTCCGACATCCGCGCGAGGATCCGGCCCGCGGCTTCGGACGCGGACTCCATAGCCGCATCGGGCGCATCGGCGCGGATCTGGACGCCGAGCGTGATGAGCGCGATGTCTGGCACCGCCGACGCCGTGCCCTCGCCGGTCACGGTGACGTGCCGCTGCTCGATCTCCTGCGCCGCCGCTGCGCCGCCAAGCGCGCAAAGTGTCATGATCGTGATCAGAAACCGCCGCATCGGGTCTCTCCTTGCCTGTCGTTACATGGAACTGTCGCGCGCCGAGGGGTCCGGAGCAAGCCGGCTCCCTTCCGCTCGGCAGTTCGCTGCTGTAAACCCGGGATACTCCCGCCGGCGGACTCCCATGGGAGATACCGAAATGGTAAAGATCGAGCCATGAAGACCGATTACGCGCTGAATCTTTCGGCTTCGGGGATCGCCCTCCTGCAACGCGCCCGGCGCGGCTGGGTGGTTGCCGGTGAAGCCGCGCTCGACGGGGACCTCGAGGCCCAGATGGCCGCCCTGCGAGACATGGTCGCGACCGATGGCAACGGCCGCGCGGCCGTGAAGCTCGTCATCCCCGACGACCAGATCAAGTTCCTGCGGCGCGACGACCCCGGCGAGGCCGAGCGCATCGCGGCGGCAAGCGCGCTGCTCGAAGGCGCGACGCCCTACGCGCTGGACGAGTTGAGGCAGGACCACGCCGTTCGCGGCGACACGCTGTTCGTCTCCGCGGTGGCGGAGGAGACGCTCGAGGAAGCGGAGCAGTTCGCCCTCGCCTACGGCTTCGCGCCGGTTTGCTTCGTCGGGCTGCCCCGTCCGCAGAAATACAAGGGCGAGATGTTCTTCGGCGCCGCGAAGTCGTGGGACGGCCCGGCCCCGAAGCGGGATACGCCGATCCGCATCTACCCGCCCGAGGAGGCGTGGGCCGGCCCCCAAAAGGCCGCGAACGCGCCCAAGGCATCGGACACCACCACCGACGCTCCTGCCGGGTCGGCAGACGGAACGCCCGCGTCCCCGGCCGACTCGCAGCCCGTGGCGACGTCTCGGACCGAGGCAAAGCCCGAAGCGCGGCAGGACGAAACACCGCCCGAGGTCGCCGTCGAGGCCGTGCAACGGGCCGTGGATCAGGCCGAGCACACTGCCCCGGACGAGACCGCGAAGGCGGAGACGGGCGATCGCAGTGACGCCACCGCGACGGCGCCGTCCGATAGAGGATCCCAGGACGCCCAGCCCGCGGCGGACAGGCCGTCCGCGGAACCGCATGTCGAGGACCCGGCCCCAGCACGGACAGAGCCTGCGCGCCCTCAAACCCAATCGACATCCGCGTTAGTTGCGCCAGCGCAGTCCGTGGCCGCTGGAGCGGACTCGTCCGCAGGGCACACCGGCGAAGACCTGTCGAGCGCCCGGACGACGAAGCAGGATGCCCCCGAGACCGCGCCACTGGATGCTGCTGATGCGCCACAGGCCGAGCCGGTAGCTTCGGAGACACACGAGAGCACGGCGACGCGCGACACGCCGGAGCAGAAGCCCAGCGCAACCACATCGACCGACGCGCCGGCACGCGACGCCTCGTCGACGCGCGCCGAGCCGGAGCCCGCGACCAAGTCGAGCAGCGATGCCCCTGCGCCGACCGGCACGCCGACGATCGCCGCCACGTCGGCGCGCGACGCGCCCGAACGCACCTCGGCATCGAGTGACGACACGCCCAGGGCAGCGAACACGCCTGCGCCTGACCACACGTCGGGAGGCGAGGCTCCTGCCCCGACCGACGCGCCGGCCCCTGCCGCGGCGGCATCCGCAACGCCAGCCTTCACCAGCATTCGTGCGCGCCGCGAAGCGCCCGCGGCGAATGCCGGGGCGCCGAAGGTCGGTGCGCCCGACACCGCCGGCGCAACGCGCGCGGCGCCGAACCGGCCGGACCCCGAACTGGTCCAGGCCCGCCTGCGCGGGCTCGTGGCGGCGACGCCGGACCCCGAGGACAACCCCGACCCACACGGCGTGGCCGAACCCGCGTCCCCGCGCATCGCCGCCCAGCCGTCGCCGAGGGTCGCGATGGAAAAACCGGCGCCGGCCACGGCCGCGTCGACTGCCGGATCCTCCGGCGCGGGCGACGCGCGAGCCCGGATCGCCGCGCTCCGGCCCGGGCGCGAACCGTTGTCCGGACCCGCGGGCGGCGCCGCAACTCTCGATGACGAAGCGCAGCGCATGACCGTGTTCGGCGCCCGGCAGCAGGCCGATGGCGCGCGGATCGGAGGAAAGCCCCGCTTCCTCGGCTTGATGCTGACGGCGCTGCTCCTCGTCTTCCTCGCCGGCGTTGCAGCCTGGGCCTCGGTCTATCTCGACGACGGCATCGCCAGTTTCTTCCGGTCGGAGCCCTCGGATCGAACCGAGACAGCCGACGGACCGGCGCCCTCTCTACCGGCCGACGGGGCCGCTATCGGAACTGCCGACGACGCGTCGGATGCGGAAGCGGCGGACGGCCCCGTGCTGGCGGCGCTCGACGCGTCGCCCGACGGCGCCCCGGACGACACGTCGGCACCGGCCGCGATCTCCGAACCCGTCGCGCCCCAGCCGGCCGGCCCGGATGCGGCCGAGGCGACCTATGCGGCGACGGGGATCTGGCCGCTTGCGCCCACCGCGCCGTTGCCGCTCGGACCGGGTACCGACAGTGTGGACGACGTGCGGCTCTTGTCGCTGGAGCCCGATGTGGAGATGCAGGATCCGGTCGCTCTGCCCTCCGCACCGGGGGCGGCGGAGCGCGGCGCACCGTTCGAGGCGCTGCCGTCCCCGGCGCCGGCTGACACGGTGTTCGATCTGGACGAACGCGGGCTCGTGCGCGCGACCCCCGAGGGCGCCCTCAGCCCCGACAGGGTCAGAATCTTCGCCGGACGTCCGCCGGCCATTGCGCCGACCCGGCGCAGCGTGTTGCCCGGCGACGTGCCACTGCCCGGCGATGCCGCGGCGCTGGAGCGACTGCAGCAGCTGCGCGGCGTGCGCCCTCGGATCCGTCCCGTCACGCTTATCGAAAGCAACGAGCGCGCGACGTTCCGTGGCCGGTCCCTGACCGAGCTGGCGATGCTGCGACCGCAGATCCGGCCCGAAACGGAAAAGGCGGCGGCCGAGGCGGACGTGACCGCGACCGCGCAGGCAATTTCCACCTCGCGACCCCCGATCGCGCGCCCGCGCGACTTCGACCGGATCGTCGAGGAGGCGCGCGCGCGCCAACGGGCGGCCCCGCCGCAGGACACGCAGGTCGCCTCTGCAGGCGCGGTCGCGCCGCGTACGGTTTCGCCGAGCGCACCGTCGAACGCCTCGGTCACGCAGCAGGCAACCGTGCGCAACGCGCTCAACCTGCGCAGCGTCAACCTGATCGGGGTCTATGGCCAACCGTCGAACCGGCGCGCGCTCGTCAGACTCGCCAATGGCCGTTACGAAAAGGTCAAGGTCGGCGATCGCATCGACGGGGGCCGCGTCGCCGCCATCGGCGACAGCGAACTGCGATACGTCAAAGGCGGCCGGAACCTGACGCTGGAGATGCCGTAACGCGCGGGCGACGCTCCTGATCGCGGACGTAAAAAAGGCGGCCCGACGGGGCCGCCTTTTTCGTCTCGGTCACGTCGGTGACGGATCCCGGGTCATTCGGCCGCGCGCACATCCCCGTGACCTGCTCCCCGGATTGTCCTCGTTCAGAAGTTTAGTCCGTTCCGGGTTTGGTCCTTCTCTGACCTGTTGAAGTATTCCCGCGGGGTAAGCCCGTCGAGGCTCGTGTGCGGGCGGTGATGGTTGTAGTCTTCGCGCCATGTCGCAATCAAATGGCGGGCATGGCGCAGGCTGGCGAAGAGGTGCTCGTTGAGGCATTCGTCGCGGAGCCGGCCATTGAAGCTCTCCACGAAGCCGTTCTGCATGGGCTTGCCTGGCGCGATGTAGTGCCACTCGACATGGCGCTCCTCCTGCCACTTCAGGATGGCGTTCGAGGTCAGTTCAGTTCCGTTGTCGCTGACCACCATGCAGGGATAGCCGCGGGCCTCGG
>NZ_FWFK01000019.1 GCF_900172265.1 Roseivivax jejudonensis
ACTAGTATGGCCCGGGGGATCCTTGGACCGTTAATTCATATATCGAAGTAGCAGGTTGTTGCCCCGCCTGATGTTGCCACTACTTGCTCATGACAGTTTTTTTAGGCAATGCAAACTACTATTTGATATTTTTTTCCAAGTACAGTTGTAGGGTACTCCTTATACTGATTCTTCTGAGCCTGTACGGGGAGCATTAGGTACTGATGTAGTAGGAGTTGAGCTTCACAAATTCACCAGGTAAGCCCAAATTTATTTTCTGCTTGGACAGGTCCACCTCACATGGGTCTGTCTAATATATTAAAAGAGGGATTTTCTTTGCTGTATTGCAGCCCAGTATATCTGTTACTTACAGTAGTAGTCCATTATTGCTGGCCTAGGGGCTTTTGCTCCTACACGAACACCACTCTGTAAAATTTGAGGTCGTCCTTAGAGTCAAACCATTCATGGAGCGCTCTGTGCATCTACCAACTATCGCTAAGCATTCACTTGGTTGGTTTAAGTGGAGGCAACTCCATTATCTTCTAGCATACCCTTCCCAGGCTACATGTAGAAAGAGATCTGTTGGGCCCCACTATTTTTTCACCCAGGGAAGCCTACTTTAGTTATAGCTTGCCAGAGATTTTCTGTGTCATGTAGAAGTCATCCACTTTTAACACCAGGAGGTGGATGTGGGGCCAGGAAATATGTCAATAACGATACGGGACTTCTAACAGTGACTCGCGGCCGCGATATCCTGCAGATGCATCCAGTACTAGTATGGCCC
>NZ_FWFK01000004.1 GCF_900172265.1 Roseivivax jejudonensis
GCCACTTGTAAAACGTCGGCTCGCTCACGCCGTGCTTCCGACAGAGCTCCGCCGCGCTCAGCCCGGCCTGGTGCTCCTTCAGGATGCCAATGATCTGTTCTTCGCTGAACCTGCTGCGCTTCATCGTTCATCTCCTCTGTCGAGGAACAGACTAACCTCAGAGTGGGGAGGTTTCAGGGGAGCAGGTCAGTCGGTTTCTTCAAAGGTCGCGAATGCCGCGAGGGGGTCGAGTTAATTCACTCTCGAGCCTCGCACGTTATACCGCCTTTTCCCTCGGTTTTCGCACCTCTTCCTCCGATGGCGTGCTTGATGCGGCAATCATTCAGCTGAACAGCATCCACAACATCACGATGGACATGCCCATCATGGCAAGGTTCTCGGTCAGGCTGACGAAGCCGAGCGGCACGTTGGAGCCGCTCCCCACGCAGGCGCATTTCAGCTTGCGCTTGTCGATGTAGACCGCCTTGAAGACGCTCCAGGCGCCAATGGTCGAGATGATCAGCGCCGCCGGTGCGGCGAGCCAAGTCAGCAGCATGCCCGTCATCAGGACGCCCGCTCCAGTCTCGACCCAAGGATAGACGTAGCCGTAGGGCACCCAGCGGCGCGCCATCACATCGTAGTTGAGAAACATGGTGCTGAAGCTCTCGATATCGCGCAGCTTCTGCATGCCGAGCAGGATCATCGAGATCGAGATGAACCAGCCCAGGGTCTGCCACGTGATCGCGCCCAGAAATCCGACCGAAAGCGCGAGCGCCGTTGCCGCAGCGACCGCGAAGAGGTAGATGACCGGCCTGTAGGTCGTCGCCTTCGCATCCCAGTCGGTCAGACGTTCGCGCAGGTCGGTGTAGCCGCCTACGCGCTCGCCCTCGATCCAGATCTGAGGCGTCGTCTTGACCGAATGGGCTTCCATGAAGGCGTCCACCTCTGAACGATCGCGGAAGAGGCGGTCGTCAATCTCGTAGCCCTTGGACCGCAGGAGCCAGCGCGCCTTCTGCCCGGACGGGCAGAGATGGTCCGGCAACGCCATGCGATAGAGCACGGCCGTCTTGCCGGTCGCGGCGGCGGCGGGGTCGGTCGAGACTTCGGAGACGTCGCGGGTGTCGGCAAGGATGTCCTTGGGCATAGAGTTCTCTTTCGTGTCGGTGCTCGATGTGGGGCGTCTCGGGGGCCGCAGTGCAGTCGCGCCATTGTGTAACTTTCACATACCCCCATAGGGTATATAAACAACCCGGTGCCGGAAACGGTTCCGTTTCCACGCTCGACATTCGCACCGACAGGCCGTCTAAGGAGACCCATGCACGAGAACCGCGACGCCACGCTCAAGCGCCTCAAGCGACTGGAGGGCCAAGTCCGGGGGATCGCCCGGATGGTCGAGGAGGACCGCTATTGTGTTGACGTGCTCACGCAGATCGCCGCCGTGCGTGCGGCGCTTAAAGGCGTCGAGAAGCTCGTGATCGACGACCACGCGGCGCACTGCATCGAGGACGCGCTCGCCTCTGGCGACCGCGCGGACCAGCGGGCCAAGTTCACCGAGCTATTGGCGCTTCTCGACAAGGCGCGGAGCTAACCCGCCTTTCGCCAGGGGCGTGCGACCAGAAGCCACGCGCCCAGAACGACATCCACGCCGAGACAGAACGGCCCCCACCAGCGCGGGGCTGGGCCGTTGGGCACCGCGTGAACCGCAATGTCGAACAGTCCGTGCCCGATCATGGCGATCGCCACGAGCATCAGCCCGAACCGGTGCCCAATCACCGCGGCGGCGAGAAAGGCGAGCGCAATGGCGCCATGCAGCGCGATCTCGCGGCCGGTCCCGTTCTCGACGGCGAATACCGGGTAGAAGAGCGCGATGGCCGACAGGAGGATCGGTCCGGTGGCGCGGTCGCGATCCATGCCGGTGATGCGCAGAAGGCCGATGGTGGCAGCTCCGAAGAGCAGACCGGCGAGAAGCGGCGCCAGCATCGGTCAGCCGGCCCCGAACCGCCGTTTCAGGGGCGACATGCGGCGGCGGCCCGGAGTCTCGGCGGGGCATGTCATGTCGCCATGCACGGGCATCACAGGTTGACCGGCGGCGTCGTGACCGTGGTGATCGCGGCCGTTGCGACGAGGATCGCCGCGACGGCGGCGCCTTCGAGCGCGATGGACCGGCGCAGGGCCGATGCGGCGCCCGGCTCGGCGGTTTCGAGCGCGGGCACGAGCCGCCATTTGTTCAGGGCGGCGAGACCGAGGAGGCCCGTAACCATGGCCACCTTGACGATCAGACCCCAGCCGTAGGCGGTGCCAAAGAGCTCGGGCAGCGAGCCCGCGAGGAGCCAAGCGAGACCGATGCCCGCGAGGGCGAGCACGGCGACGAAGGCCGATGCGACGCGCCCGAAGCGGTGCAGCAGCGGCACACCGCCCGGATCACGGGCCGCGCGGCTGAGCGGCGCCAGCGCCCCGACCCAGAGGGCCGCCGCAAGCAGGTGCAGGACCAGCAGACCGGCGAGGGCCGCGCGCGGTTCGCCGAGGCTGTGCCCGACCTGCGCGTAGGAGCCCGCCACCGCCACGGCACCGCCGAGCGCGATCCAGAGCCATGCACCGGGCAGCAGGACGGCAAGGATCGCCGCCTCGCCCAGCCCCCGCCAGAGCGCGGCGGCGCCGAGCGGGCTCTGCCAGACGAAGCTCAGCATGGTGGGGTCGGTCGCGCCGTCCCACCCCATGCCGGAGACGCGCGCCGCGCGGATGCCGAAGCGCGCCGCCAGAACGGCGAGCCCGACGAGCGCGGCGCCCGCCGCGATCCGCCGCGCAAGACGCAGCACCTCCGGTTCGGCGAGGCGCGAGAAGACGGCTGAGAAGAGCACGCCCCCCATCGCCAGGAGCGCGGCGGCATAGCCGGCGGCCTTTACGGCGATGGCGAGCACCGTCAGTGCGTCGATGGGGGCGAGGCCGCTCACTCCGATACGGTGAATTCAAAACCGCCCTGCATCGGATGTCCGTCCGCGGCCATGCCGCGCCAGTCGAGCCGGTAGCTGCCGGGTGCCAGGGGCTCCACGGGCGCGGCGCGGAACTCGGTGGCAGGCTCCATGCCGGTCTCGCGCTCGAGTCTCACCTCGTCGCCGTCCGAGGTCAGCGCCACCGAAACGATCCGCATCGGGTCGTCGAAGCGCAGCGTCAGCTCCGCCACCTCGGCGACGGTTGCGCCATCGGCCGGGATCGTCGCTTCCGATTTCGAATGGGCCGAGGCAGCGGTGCCGAGAACGGCCAGCAGCAGGGCGAGTGTCGTGGTTCGGGTCATTGATATCCTCCGGAAACGCGGTCTTGGCCGCGTCTATTCGTTGATGGTGTCATGATGGGCCCGCACCTCGGCGGGCCAGGTCGATTTGATGTAGGAGAGCACGGCTACGATCTCATCGTCCGTCAGCAAGCCGTCGAAGGCCGGCATGCCCGAGGACGGCGGGTCTTCCATGAGCCCCGCGAGACCGTGCTTGGTCAGCGTGAAGAGCGTCGCGTCGTCGTGGTGCCAGGTGTGCCCCGAGGCATCGTGCGGCGGTGCGGGCCGCAGACCGTCCGGCCCCGGCGCGCGCCAGTCCGGCTGACCCTCCAGCGCGGCCCCGTGACAGGAGGCGCATTCGGCGGCGTAGATATCCGCCCCGGCCGCGACGATGGCCGCGTCGTCCGGCGCGAGGCGCACCTCTCCCGCCCCGGCGGGACGGAAGAGGACCGTCACCGCTACGGCGCCGGCCACGACCATAGCGCCGGCCAGGAGGGCCCAATGGCGCCACATGTCAGCCCGCGAACGGCTGTGCCGTCCCGGCGCGGTAATATACCTGCCCCGCGCCCGCAGCGCCGCCGAAGGCGATCACGTCGAAGCGCGCCGACGGATCGTCGCCCATGCCGGGCGAGCCCATCGGCATGCCCGGCACGGCGAGGCCGGCAATATCGGGGCGGTCTCGCAGCACCGCCTCCAGCGCCTCGAACGGCACATGTCCTTCGAACACATAGCCCTCGGCCTCGACCGTATGGCAGGAGGCCAGCCCCTGCGGCACGCCGAGCGCCGCCTTCTCAGCCTCGGGGTCGGTCAGTTCGCTGACGGTCACCGAAAAACCGCGCGCACGGGCGAGGTCCGCCCAGGCGTGGCAGCACCCGCAGGACGGTGCGGTGTGAACGTGCATCGCGGTCGCCGCCCGCGCGGGCAAGGCCGCGATGGAGAGCGAGGCGGCGGCGAAAGCGAGAAAGTCGCGTCGATTGGTCATGGAACGGGTCCTTTTGCGTGAGGTCTGAGTGGATCGCCCCGGCGGAGCGGTGGTCAGACCTTCGGAGGGCCGGTCGGTGGCGCCGTGTCGCGCCCACGAAGGACCAGAGGCGCACAATGGATCGACCGGCCCGCAAGCGAACCGCTCGAAGCGACAAGCACTGCGGCGGAGAACGTCGCATCCAGAAGACACGTGCCGCCCGACGCGCCGCCGAGGACATCGCAGCACTCGGCGAGGTCCGATAGCGCTTCAATCGCGTCGGTATGGCTCGCCGTCGCGATGGGATGGTGCGCGGCAGTCGGCGCCCAATGTTCGGATGCATGTAATGCCGAGGCGGCAGCAATTCCCGTCAACACGGCGGCGAGCAGCAAGGACATGATCAAACGGGCCATGCCGGAATACCTACAAGGGGTATCCGGGTCGCGCAACCGCCCCTCAGTGAGCGTGCGGCGATCCGCCCGTGGCGATTGCCAGATGATGCGCGCGATGATGATCCTGGCTCGCCATAAGGCCGAAGAAACCGAGCGCGTGAATGCGCTCGACCGTCGCCGCATCATCGGAGGTCACCGTCAGGATGGCGCCATCCTCCGTCGCCTCGCCTTGCGCGGTCCAGGAGGTGTCTGCCGAGAGCTGCTTGGCGTGTGCGGGCACCATGCGCCCGAGGGCGGCGGCGGTCGCTGCATCGCCCCTCGCGACGGCCTGCAGGCCGTTCGGCAGCCGTGTTACCTGCACTTCGGCACGGGTGGCGAGCAGGTCCATGTCCACAAGGTGCTCCCGCAGGGCACTCAGATCGACCGAAGACCAATCGGTCGCGGGATCGACCTCAAGCAGCGCCACCACTTCTGTAAGCGCGGCGAACGCGCCCTGTCCGGGCTCGGAGAGCGTCGTCTCAGCGTCCGCGGCGTGGCCCTGTCCCATCGCGTGGTCATGCTGTGCCAAGACAGGGGTGGATAGCACGATCAGGAGGATCGGTGCGGAATGGAAAACGGGCATGGTGCGGCCTTTGCTGTCGCTGCGGTCTGCCGAGAATTGCATGAACCGGGTAGCGAGGACATGATCACGATCATGCCAAATGTCTGGACCTCCGCTTTCGCCGAGGCCCCGGAGCGCGCGCTGTCGGCAGGGGCGGCGCTGTTCCGCCGGGGCGATCCGGTGCGTCATCTCTATCTGGTGCGCGCGGGGTGCGTTGCCCTGCGCCGCGCTTTGGCCGATGGCGGTTCGCTAACTCTCAACGTGGCGCGCGAAGGCGACGTTGTCGCACCAGCCTCGCTCTGGTCCGACGTCACGCATTGCGACGCGATCGTTGAAACCGAGGTGCGCCTTGCGACGCTGACCGCGCAGGCCGCGCGCGACTGGCTCGGCGCATCGCCCGCCACGGCAGCGCTTGCAGAGACGGCCCGCGAAGTTCATGCCCTTCGCGCCCGCGTGGAAGTGCTGCGCCTGCGCAGACTTGCGGATCGGCTCGACGCCTATTTGGACCTCTACAGACCGCCCGAGTCAGGTGGTTGGGTTCACGTCGCAGACTGGATTGGAGTCACGCCCGCCGCGCTCTACCGCGAACTCGGACAGCGGCGTGATACGAAGTGACCCATTCCGATAAGAACCCATGGCTCGATATTCATGCATTCGGAGCCAAAGGAGATGGTGCCTTCTTCATGAAGGCCCTCTCTCCAACCGACGGAACGGGACGCAGCGTGAGATCGAGCGCCGTCCTGGCCTCGTTCGGAGCCGCCCCCCGGGCCGTGGAGGTGATGACACCTCTATCCTGGCGACCGAACGCGCTCGATCACCGGCGCACTTGCCCGAAGACATGCCTGCACTCATATGCGGCGAGCTTTTCGGCGGATGCTGCGGCGGCTCAATACTTACAGAGGGATACCGAATGATCATCTCCTTGCGCCGCAAAGCACAGATGTAAGCGGTGGCATTCGTCCTGGCACTTTGCACCATGCCCACCCTGGCGCAAGCGACCGCGACTCATGGTGAGAGTCACGACGGTATAGCCGGACATCAAGCCGGGACGGCGTATTCGGACGCAATGGATCCAATGATGCAGGCGATGCACGCGCGAAAGAAACGCTGTCGCCCCTCGAGTTCGAGCGGCAGCAGAAACTGAGGCACGAGGGCGCCTTAGAAACGCGGGGCTATTCAGCGTGAACTCCAGTCCTGACGGCCCGGATCTCTAGTGTTGGCATGAGCTTGCGCGCTCAGTGTGCGCGCTGTGACACGGCCGTGATCCGCGAGATGGGCGCACCCGCCAGGTCTCCGTGTTTGCGAACTGTGTCCCGTGAGTCCGCACGGTAAATGCAGTAAGTGCCTTCGTCGGTGAGATAGGAGTGATCCCACTCGATGGCGTCGCCCAGTTCGGCAATCGCCGCGTTGGATCCCGCTGAGATGGCGCGCCACCGTTCCATTCCGAATGTGCCGACACCCGGGATCGGTCTCTCGATCACGAAGACGTCGTGGCCCTCCCGCACCGCATCGCGGGCTGGCGCACCGCCGCCGATCACGGGCGAGTTGACGAACATGACCCTGGAGACCTTTTCCGGTTCGATCGCGGCGGCCGCAAGGAACTGCGACAGCATCCCTGCGTCCTCGGCGGTGAATACGGCATAGGAGTCAGGTCCGGCAGACAGCGTTTCGTCCAGCGTCACGCCGTGACTGGACATGAGGCCCTCGGGAGGCGCAGCGAGTTCGGCGTCGAGTTCCACCACGAACTGATCAGCGAATACGGGCGGAGCGACCAAGAGCGCGACGCACCAGGCGAGAGACGTGTTCATGGGTCCGTTCCTCCCTTGAAGATACAACTCAGAGTAGCGGAGGATCGTGCAAATACTTATGCTGATACTGGATAACACCTGTCAGGAAAGTCGACAGATTGGATAGACTGGCCGCGATCCGGACGTTCATCGCAATCGTCGAGTGCGGCTCGCAGACCGAAGCGGCGCGGCGGCTCGGCAAATCGCAGCCAGCGGTGGTGCGAAGTCTCGGCGAATTGGAAAAGTCGCTGAACGTGCAACTTCTGACCCGAACGACCCGACGCTCCGCCCTGACGCCGGAGGGAGAGCAGTTTTTTCACGATTGCAAAAGGATGCTGGCTGATCTGGATGCGGCAGAAGCACGGGTCCGAGACGGTCTCGCCGCCACGTCCGGACAGGTGCGCGTGACGGCACCTGTAGAGTTCGGAAACCGGGTGCTGGCACCGGCGCTGGCCGGACTGATGGACGAGTTCGCGGGTCTGCGGCTAAAGGTCGACCTCACGGATCGCCCCCTGGATCTGGTGGCGGGGGGATACGACGTTGCTGTCCGGATCGGCGACCTGGAGGACAGCGGGTTGATCGCACGCCGCATCGGATCGATGTCTTCTTTCGTCTGTGCTGCGCCGGCGCTCATCGACCGGGTTGGACGACCGACCACGGCCACCGAATTCGGGTCGCTGCCATGTATCGGCATCGACATCGCGAAACGAAGGTTCGGGCTGGTCTGGAGGTTCCGTGACCTTGGGGGCCATCCGTTCACCGTCCGCCCGAACGTCGTGTTCGTGAGCGATAGCGTGGCGCTTGCCCGCAGGATGTGCCGCGAATGCGTCGGTTTCGGGGCGTTCTACGGCTACCAGGTGGTGGACGATCTGCGCGCCGGGTCTTTGGTGCCGGTGCTTCCGGACCCGGATTACCCGGTGCGTGCCATCAACCTGCTTTGGCCACCTCGCCGTCCGATGCCGAAACGGATGCGGGCGGTCCTGCGGCATATCGAAGAAGGCATCCGACGGGAGCTGAACGAGATCCGGGGCTACGGCATCGAAACCGCCGACTGACTTGGCTCTGGAGACGCACGCTCAAGATTAAAGAGAGCAACAAAGTTGGCACCGTTCGCTCGCGTCAGGCCAAGGACTTGATAAACTTCTAACATATCGAGATGGCGAAGAACTGATCTCTCGGGCTACCTGCCCAAATGATTTCGCAAAGCGTAATCGTCATTCTTTTGACTCCGTGGGTGTCGCGTCGGCGGCGCAGTCCACCCAAAAAGAAAACGTAGTGCTATCCCGCCACTACTGCTCTCTGATCTGGCGGAGACCAAGCGTTCACCCTCTGTGATGGCGGAACCGATCGCGATAGGCGGACGGCGTCGTGCCGCTATGGCGCTTGAACACGCTGCGGAAGAAGGCGACGTCCTCGTATCCGACCGCCCGCCCGACCTGCTCGATCGACGGCGCGCCGTCCTCGAGCATCTTTCTCGCGGCGGCGACTCGCAGCATCTGCTGGTAGACCCCCGGCATATGGCCGGTGGCCTCATGAAATCGGCGCACGAAATTGCGGCGGCTCATGCCCAACAGATCCACTATCTCTTCTACAGGGAGATCCCGGGCGAAGTGACTGCTAAGGTGATGTTCGGCCTTGCGGACCTTGTCATCGTCGTGCGGTCGCGCCAGGGGCAGCAGGGCATAGCCGGACTGGCTGGGTCGCGGCATGTCGAGAAGCAGTGCCTTGGAGCACTCGATCGCGAGGTCGCGGCCGCAGAGGCGCTCGACGAGGTGCAGGCTCAGATCGCTGGCGGCGTTGACCCCACCGCTGCAGTAGAGGCCGGCATCTTCGGTGATGAGCAGATCGGTCTCCCAGGCGACATCGGGATAACGTCGCTTGAACCCGTCAGCGACGCCCCAATGCGTCGTGGCTCTGCGGCCATCGAGTAGACCTGCTTCCGCCAGGAACGCGACACCCGAACAGACCCCGGCGATCCGCGTGCCGTTTCGATACCGCTCCGCCAGCCAGGGCGGGATCGCGGCGTGCCGCGCCATCCAGTCGTCCGGCACCGGACCCGAGGCCGAGACCATGGCCAGGTCGAGCGGCCCGAGATCCGCAATCGCGCGGTCGGGCGCGATGTTCAATCCGTAGGCGCTTCGCACTGGCGCGCCGTCGATAGACGCCGTGGTGACGCGGAACCGCGGCTCTGGAGCATCGCCGCGCATCTCGTTCCACATCGTTCCCGCAGCCGAGAAGACCTCGATCGGGCCGACGGCCGTCGACGCATAGCCTTCGTTGACGAGAACGACCGCGACGTCCAGCTTGTCGCTTCCCTCCGTCATGCTGGTCATACTGCCAGTCCGACACGCGGATTTCACCTGCGGCACGCGCGTTTGGCACGATGCCCCCTGCTTTCCGTCAGTATCACCCGGTGCCGTTTCGCCCGATCGGGGCTCACTCTTTGGCCATGAACAAGAGCGAAAGGAGTGCAACGATGGACCTCTACATCATCCGCCGTCACGGCATCTGGTCGAACGAAGACGAACTCGCAGCCACCAACGAGAAGTCACTTCAGGTCGGCGAGGAGATGAAGGACCGGCTCCGCTGGATCCGCAGCTATGCGGTGACCGAGGAAGATGGTCGTATCGGGTCGGTCTGCATCTACGAGGCCAGCGATCGCGAGGCCATCCGAGAACATGGCCGGCGCATCGGCGCCCCCAGCGAGGATATTCGCTTGGCCCGAGGCACCGCCATAAAGCGGGATGATCCCGAGCCAGTGACGGCTATGTGACACCGCTCTCATTGCGTGTCTCCGCGAGGGGACGCGCACCTTGTTTTCACAGGACATCTCCACGCCGGGCGTAGAGCAGCAACACCTGGGACGAGCGGCTTAATCTTGCTGCCACTCGCTTTTGCCAGGGGCGCAATCAAAACAGCCGCCATTTACTGCACACTGCCGTGTAAGACCGCATCGGTGAAGCCGCGCTGTGGCCACGAGACGTTCATGAGCGGCGGCAAAAGGTCGATTACGTGTCTGTCGAACTTTTTAGCCAAGCTGCGGAAATGTGACGGATCCTCGGGTCGCATCGCTCGCCGGTCAACGCTCGCTGCGGAACGGTATCTTGAGACCATCAATTGACCGCCGCTCAAGCGTGACATCTGCGTTTCGACTACATAAAATGGGGGTAGATAAGGACGGATTGAAAATCCTCGTGTCGGTGGTTCGATTCCGCCCCCGGGCACCATCAAGATAGCGCAACGAACTGTACTGCACCGCTAGAGCGGCGAGCGACGTTTTTCGGCCGCCACTCCAGCCGCCCGCTGCGTGTGGCGGCGCGACGGAGCCCGGCACTCAGGCGTGGCCATTCGGTGCATGTGATCGCCGTGGATCGCGACGATGCGTGTGGGCGTGTCGAGCGAGCTGGCTTGGGGCGGCCACAGCTCCGGCAGGAGATCCGGCATCGCACCAACGGCGTCCAGAGGCTCTGGGCGGCCGTCGACCCCTTTACATGCAACCCGGATCTCCCTGTTTGAAAGATTAGCGATGGCCCGGCCTGTATCAATTGGGCGACGTTCCGTTCCGCTTCGTGTGCGCGCGAGTGTGCGGTTTTGGCCATTTCGGCGCGTTTTGCGACGACGCGCAATCCGGTGCGCGAAACTCGATGACGTCGTATCGTCTGCCGGATCCCGTCATCATGTTTTCGACGCTTGAGCGATTGCCTTGCACAATCTGCAACCGCTTCGGGGTCGCGGTGCCGAAGCCAATGGATGACGTCTCCGCCTGTCAGATATTTGGGGCGAAAGCTCCCTGTCGGGTCGGAATTCCAGCGATGCTCGAGCTGTCGTATTTCATCTAAACGCCCTGAATACTCACCCCCCTCTATCACGCTGGTCTTGCAAATTTTTTTCCGTCCGGCCGGCACCATTGCACCGACACCGAAGTCGCAATAGACGTCCACGACGACACCGCGCTCGGCAGCGGCGATGCACAATCGCGAGGGCTCGAAGTCGGCGCCCCCAAAGGATCCTGTGGGATACGCACACATGTCCTGCGCGGGACGTCGATATAGCCCGAACCATCCGGTGTGGGTGCCGATCGGCGCGATCGCCATTTGCAAAGAACCTTGGAGCTTCGCGATTGGCCCTCTGTCAGACCGGCGGACAGCGGATCGCGACGGCCTGTCGCGGGCACGAGGAGGCGTCACTGCGCGTCGCAGGAAAGAAACCGAGCGCAGGCTGACCGCCTGCGCTCGGAGTTTTTCGGTCCGCTCAAGGGGTAGAGCCGAACACGAAGGGTGAGTTCTGGTTAACAATAAGTTGACGCTACGGAAACCAAAAATATGCGCGACCGGAAGTTTCTTGTCGGACTGCCTTGTAGATGAGGAGACCGGAACGGCACTCGGCGGGCAGGCCATGACATTTTGCCGCGATCAGCGCCGCGACCACGAACTCGCGGCCGAGGGTGGCGACAGTGCCGCGTCAAAGATTCCTCAGTCCACGAACACGCCGTCCAGCACGTGCCAACGCAGACACCGGCGCAATCGGTGCCGCTTTGCGAGACCGCCGCGAGATACCTGCAGTTCTGCGCGGAGGAGTGTGGTACGCTGATCGTGTTGGATGATGTCGTCAGCCGCGATCCCGATCTCGGCCCGGCACCGTGAGCGGCGGCGCGTCGATGACCCGCACGCCCTCTAGAGACTGCGCGTATCCCAAACGCTTTTCGGGAGAGAGCATTGCTGCAGTTCGACGCCGAGACCGCCGGCCGGCTGGAGCTTGCCTATTCCGGCGCCGACATCACGTACCGCCGCCGCGCCTCGTTTGACGCAGTGGCGCCCCGCCCGGGCCAGCATGTGGTCGATATCGGCTGCGGAAACGGCATGCTCACGGCCGAGCTTGCCCGCGCGGTCGGAACTTCGGGCCGCGTCACCGGCATCGACCCCTCTGCCGACATGCGGGCGCTGGCCGAAAGACGCTGTGCGGATTTCACGTGGGTCACTCTGAGTGAAGGGCGGGCCGACGCACTTCCGCTGCCCGACTGCATCGCCGACACCGCCGTCTCGGTCCAGGTCTTCGAGTATATCGACGACGTTCCCGGCGCCCTGGCCGAGGCGCGGCGCATCCTTCGTCCCGGCGGGCGACTGGTCATTGCCGATATGCATTTCGGCACGTTTGCCTGGTTTTCCGAAAACGGTGCCCGCATGCAGCGCGTCATCGACGCCTGGGACCATCACTTCGTCCATCGCGCGCTGCCGGAGCGGCTACCGGCGTTGATGACCGATGCGGGATTCGACGTCGAACGCGTCGTTCCCGTGACCATCACCGACACCGACCTGAAGCCTGACGGCCTCGCCAACATGATGCTGATCCTGATGGCAGACTTCGCTGCCCGAGGCGGCCACGTGTCCGCAGCGGAGGCGCGCGCATGGGCCGCCGAACAGCACACTCTGGCCGACGCGGGCCGCTTCTTCTTTACGTTTACTCAATTCGTGACGACGGCGCGCCGACCGTGAGGACAGAGCGCTTTGCAAAAAAGCCGTCCGACTGAGCCGCTTGGCTCGCATCACGATGGCTCAGACACCGGAGGCGAAAGAGACGATCCATATCGTGGATCTGTCCGCCACGTGGCGCCCGCACTTGTGCAGCGCGGTCTGATCTCAAGCTGTGGCAACCGCGATCACGGCGACCGCCAGGAAGCCGATTGCTACTATTGCTAGCATTCTTCCATAGGACATCCCGTGGAGGTAGTGCTTGACGTTTGACTGACAAACCTACCGTCAAGGCCGACGCATCGAACGTCCAACAGGGAGATAACCATGTCCGCCAGCAGCGCTGCCGCGGGAGCCAATGACGAAACCGGTGACAGCGATGCTGGTGCTCGAGATGATGAAGAGAGCAGTGACGCCTTCTGGGTCCAGCTCGAGCTCTACGTGCGGCAACATGCCGGCCAATCGACGCACGAAGCCGCTGACGCTCTCAGACGCGTTGCCGCGAAGCTGGAAGCCGGCGAAACGGTTGGCGAAATAAAGAGCCGCGGCGGCGACGAAATCGGCTGGTTTCAGGCCGAAAAAGATACCTAGCCGTATCGGGCCTTTTCTTTAGGTCGCCACGAGCCGTTTGCGGTGACTCGTGCGCTCGGGCCGCGGGGCCTTTTCGGCTATACCGGATCTCTCCGAAGTGCGGGGACAATAGCCGCGACGTTTCCGTTTCTGGCATTGCCATCAAGGACCCGATCCGCTCATCGGGCCTGCGAAAGGCCCCTCGAGGAGGTCGCTCGGGGGAGCAACGCTCGGTCCGCCCGATGCAACCGCATCGGGCCGCCATCACCGAGCCCATTCAGCCGTGTCTGCCCGCAACCATCGCCGCGCCCACACCCTCTCCGCCCATTGCGCCTTCAGCGTCTTGGTGGTTCGGACGGGGCGCCATAAACTGCGCGCATGGGCCATGTCACCTCGCTCTTCGCGCGCAAGATGGTCGCCGCGGCGGGCGACGGCATCGACGCGTCGGCGATGCTCGCATCGGTCGGGATCGATCCGACCGCGCCGTGGGATCCCGGAACGATGATCCCGGCCGACAGCTACTATGACATGCTGGAACGTATGGCCGACCAGATCGACGTGACCGACATTCCGGTGCGGACCGGCGCCTCCATGCGGCTCGACGAGTACGGCGCGCTCGGGCTGGCTTTCAAGGCGGCGCCGACACTCGGCGCGTCCTACGCGCGGGTGGAGCGCTATGCCCGGCTCTGGACGAGCGTGGTGGAGTACGAGCTGCGTCCGGCCGAGGGCGGAACGCTCTTCATCCTGCATCGCGCCGGGGTCCGGCGGCTCGGCCTCAGGCTGTCGAACGAGGCGACATTGGCGAGCGCGGTCGCGATCGCCCGTCAGGTCAGCCCGGACCCGGTCGCACCGACAGAGGTGTTGATCCGGCACGCCGCGCCGCGCCCGGACATGGCGCACGAGGACTGGTTCGGCTGCCCCGTGCGGTTCGGCGCGGATCTCGACGCGATCCTGTTCGCGCCCGAGACGCTCGCGCGGGCCAACATCCTCGGCGACGAGGGGATATCGCGGTACCTCGGTTCGCAGCTCGACGCGGACCTGTCGCGCCTGTCCGACGACCCGCCGGTCGTCGGACAGGCGCGGGCGGCCATCGCGCAAGCACTCAGCGAAGGCGCGCCGCGGATGGACGCGATCGCCCGCGGCCTCGGGCTCAGCGCGCGGTCGTTCCATCGGCGCCTGACGGACCACGGGCTGACCTTTCAGGCCTTGACCGAGGACACGCGACGCGACCTGGCCGAAGGGTTGCTGGGCGAGGCGCGTCATTCGCTGGCCGAGATCGCGTTCCTCACCGGCTTTTCGGAACAGAGCGCCTTCACCCGCGCCTTCAAGCGCTGGACCGGCACGACGCCCGCGGCCTACCGCAAGGCGCTTGCCGGCCGCTGACGGCCGCGCTGGCGGTTTCGGTCAAACCGCTGGCCGGGCCGGTCAATACCGAGGCCCCTCCCCCCGGCTATGCCGTGAGGACCGACACCAAAGCCAAGGGAGAAACCTCATGCAAGACCGACCGATCCTCGTCATCGGCGCCACCGGCAAGACCGGGCGCCGCGTCGCCGACCGTCTGCAGGCGGCCGGCGTATCCGTCCGCCGTGGGGCGCGGCACTCCGACACGCCCTTCGACTGGGACGCGCCCGAAACCTGGGCCCCGGCCCTGCGCGGCGCCCGCGCCGCCTATGTCACCTATTTCCCGGATCTCGCCTTTCCCGGCGCGGTCGAAAAGCTCGAGTCGCTCTGCGAGACGGCCAGGGACGTCGAGATCGAGCATCTCGTCCTGCTGTCCGGCCGCGGCGAACACCACGCGCGCATGGGCGAAGAGGTGGTGCGCGCCTCCGGTATCGATTTCACCCTCGTGCGGTCCGCTTGGTTCGCGCAGAACTTCTCGGAAGGATATCTTCGCGATCCCCTGCTGTCCGGCGTCCTGCCGATGCCCGGTGGCGATATCGCGGAGCCGATCATCGACATCGAGGATATCGCGGACGTGGCCGTCGCGGCACTGACCGAGGAGGACCACAGGGGACAGCTCTACGAGGTGACGGGCCCGCGGCCGATGACCTTCGCGGACATGGCCGCGGCCCTGTCGCAGGCGATGGGACGCGAGATCCGGCATGTCCCGATCAGCTTCGAGGATTTCCACGAGGCGATTGCCCGATCGGGCGGCGACTTCGTCGCGGACGTGTTCACCGCGATCGCACGCGAGACGCTGGACGGCCGCAACGCCCACACCAGCGACGGCGTGCAACGGGCGCTCGGACGTCCGCCGCGGGACTTCGCGGATTTCGCTCTCGCCGCAGCGCGTTCCGGTGCGTGGACAGACGCCGCCTGACGCTCTGCTTGCGCGCGGCGACGCCGCGAATGCCCCCTAGCGGGCACAACCCCCCGGCGACGCGGCGTCTTTCGCCCCGCCGCCGGATTTCTATCTGTGCACGCCTGCCAACGGCGAGCTGTCCAGACCCGCCCCGCAACCTCTCAGGCGGCCGCGGACGTGACCGCCGCGCCGGCACTCTGCTCCGACCAGGTGCCCCGGTGGTACCGGCGGCCGACCCGGCCGGCCTCGTCCATCGCCACGAGCGTCAGCCACCCCCCGTCAAAGAGGGCGCGGACAGCCGGCTGACGCTCCAGCACGCGCCAGATCATGTCCTCCGGCGCCTCCACGGCAACGACCAGGCGCGCCGGAACGTGCCGGAGGGTGTCGCCATCGTGCACCGATTGACGCGGCAGCCCCGCCCGGAGCGGCCCGCCATTGCCCTCGAGCACGCCGATGCCGCCGACGACGTTGTGCAGGAGCTTGTTGCCCGCGCCGAACATGTCCGGCGCGACCGCCGAGCCGTGGTACTGCAGCGCGATCCAGCTCGCGACGACCACGGGGGCACTCAGGATCAGCTCGAGCGTCTCGGCCTGCGTATCCTGCCGCCAATCGTAGTCATGCAGGAACACGCGACCGCCCAGATCGCGGCCGGCCGTCCGCGAACGGGGCGCCGCGATAAAGCCGTGACAGCCCGCGAGCCCCCATTCGGGCCGCAGTTCAGACCAGTCGCGCCCGCGCTGCGCCAGCGTTCCGGCCGATCCGCGCGGCAGTGCCTGCGCGCGTTCGGTCCGTGTCATCTGTCCGGCCGATGCCAGCGCCTGCCCCAGCCGGTCGAGCGCCGCTCGGTGGCTCGACGGAACCGCGTCAACGAACAGCGTCACATCATCGGAGACGGTGTCATGCAGACCCGCGACAAAGCGCGTGCCGTCCGGGATCGTGATTCCGCGAAGGCCGAGCCCCGCCCGGACATCCGCATCGTTCAGGAGCGCCGCCAGCACGCGGGCGTTGACGTCGCCGGCAAAGCCGCCGCAGGCGCCGCACTGAAGCGCGCTTGCATGCGGCGCGTTGGCGACCGTGGCGCCATGGCCGCAGATCAGGACGAGCGGCGCAAAGCCGTCGGTCAGGGACATCGCGCGCAAGACGCGCTCGGCCGCCGCGATCCGCTCGGCGCGCGGCAGGTCGAGCACGGGCGCGGGGTCCTGCGCCGAGGCTCCGACCACACCGAGCCCTTCGCGCAGGAGCTTCCCGACATACAGCGGCCCCGCGGCCTCGACGAAGGCGAAGGCCGACACCGCCGCACGCTTGAACCGTCCCCAGGCGCGCACGGTCCGCAGCCGGACCCGCTCGCGCATGTCGTCCGCGTCGCCGGTGCCCGCCTGCGTGTCGAGCGCGGGCGACAGCAGGATCGGCGCGCGTGCCTCTGCAATGTCCGACGCATGCTGCCGATGCCGGACCGGGAGCCCGAAAAAGCCCGCGAAGCCGATCGTCCCGATCCCGGCATCCGCGGCCTCGAGCGCGCGCCGCAGGCGTTCGGATCGCACGTCGATGCAGAACGCCGCCTGGATCGCCGGCCGTTGCGCCGGCCCGGCCTCGACCTTCTCCTCGGCCAGCGTATCGGCAAGGCGCCGCTCCACGCTCCGATCCACGGCCTCTTGCAGGGCAGCATCGCGCGCCAGATCCGGATCGATCTCGACCGGCCGCGCGTAATCGGCCTTTGCCGCGTCCCACGCCGCCTTGCACGCCGCGGAGCCCGAACCGAGCAGCGCAGCCTCCCACGCGAGGCGCACGGTCAACAGCTCGAAGAGGGTTGTGTCCCGTCCACCGTCGCGCTCGGCGATCCAGCCGAGATGCCGCGCGTACTGCGCCCACCCCGAGAGAGTGACGAGAAGGCGGTGGAAATAGAGCGGCGCAGCCGCGGACGTCAGATCGAGCGCGTTGCACGCCTCCGCAAAGGCGGTGCGCGCGTCGACCGGCATCGCCGCGATGCGCGCCGCGAACCCGGTGAGACCGGCGATGCCCGGCGTCAGGTCACGGCTGGCATACGCCCGCCACGAAGCCCAGGCGCCGGCGTCGGGCGCCGGCCAGAACGCCTGTCCCCGGTCGAATTGCGCGCCGGCCCAATGGCCGATGCGGTCATCGACGAAGGCCGGCCAGTCGATGCCATCCTCCCGCTGCGCGAGGTCGGCAACGGTCGGAAGCGGTTGCTGCGGCCCGGCCGCGTGCCGCGCGGCGCGGATCAGCTCACCTTCGTCGATCCCGTGGGCCGCCGCCGCATCCGACACATCGTCCGGTGTCACCGTGCCCGCCTCGATCATCTCGGCCATGTCCTCGCGCGGCAGGAACAGCCGGCCGGCGCCGACGCGGGCCATGCGCGCGGCCGCGATCGTGCGATCCTCGTCCGACTGTCCGAGCCAGGGATTGACCGCCACGGTCGCATCGAGCGGGAAGGCCGGCGGGATCTGCCGCATCGCGTCTTCGGCGGCCGCGAAGAGTTCGAGTGTCTGGCCGGGCCATGTCATGTGCGCGTTCATTGGGTCGCTCCGGTCTTGGGGGTCCAGCGACCGGCGAACCGGTCCGAAACCGCGTTGAGGTAGAGGCCGTTCATCAGGTGCACGCGCAGTCCCGCCGCGGCCGGGTGCCCGGCCCAGAGCGGGAACGTCGTTTGCGCCACGGCGGCGACGGCGAAGCTCGCGAGCGCGAGGACGATCGTCGCCCAGATCAGACCGTCGGGTGGGGGTGGCGCCGGCAGCGTGCCGGCGGCCGCCCAGGTCGCGGCCTGCTGGAGGGCGAAATACGCGACGGTCGCGGCCACGGAGATCGCCACCGTGCGCCAGGCGAGCGCGCGCGGCGCGAGATCCGCAAGCCCCTGCGCGATCAGGTAGACGATTCCGAAAATCAGGATCGCGCCCAGCGCGACCGTCTGCGGCGGCTTCGTCAGGATCCCGAAAGCCAGCCCGACGACGACGTAGAGCCCGAGCGCGAGGCCAAAGGCCCGCGCCACCGCGCCGAGCTTCGGCACCGCGACAGGGCCGGGCCGGCGGATCGACAGTACGTCCGCCACGGCCCCGCCGGAGGCGAGGAAGGCGTGCGCCTTGTAAAGCGAATGCGCCACGATGTGCAGCAGCGCCAGCGGGAAGAGCGCGAGCCCGCACTGCAGCACCATGAACCCCATCTGGGCGCAGGTGGACCAGGCCAGCGCCGTTTTGACCGCTGGCTGGGTCAGCGCGACTGCCGCCGCGACGAGCGCGCTGAACCCGCCGACGAGAGCGAGAAGCGCCAGCACGCCGGGCGTCGCGACAAGCACGTCGGCAAAGCGTATCAGGAGGAACCCGCCGGCGTTCACGACGCCGGCATGCAGCAGCGCGGACACCGGCGTCGGGGCCTCCATCACCTCGGTCAGCCAGCCGTGAGTCGGCACGAGCGCCGACTTGAAGACCGCCGCCAGCGCGAGCAGGAGCGCCGCCAGCCACAGCAGCCCGGGCCCCTCTCCTCGCTCGGCCGCCGCGTTGATCGCCGCAATATCGGAGGTGCCGAACCCGGTGATCAGGATGCCGGTCGCGATCAGCAGCGCTGCGCTCGCGACGAGCCCGCTCAACGCCTTCTTGCGGGCGGCGCGGCGCGCGCGCGGCCGCTCGGGGTAGAACAGCAGCAGGCGATGCAGTGTGAACCCGGTCGCGACCCAGCCAAAGGCGAGTTGCACCACGTTGCCCGCGCCGACGAGCAGCAGCACGCACGCGATCGTCGCGGCCATCCATGCCATGAAGGCCGGCTGTTGCGCCTCGCCATCCAGCGCCACGCGCGAGAACCTCAGGACGATCCAACCGACGAAGGCCACCGTCAGCGTCATCGCGACGCTCACGATGTCGATGCGCGCTGACAGCCCGACCGAGAACACACCGAGAAGCGCGCTCGTCGAAGGGCCGGACAGCGCGAGGTCGATCGTGGCGAGCGCCCCGATCGCCAGCGCGACGAGCGCCGCCGCCTCGGGCAGCCGCAGGTGCCAGGACGCGCGGGCGGGCGGCGACAGGACCATCGCGAGGGCCGAAGCGGCCAGCACGATCGGGGCAAGCAGGAGCAGGACACTCATCGAAGACCTCCGGTTCTGGATCTCCGGTCGATGTAGCGACAGGCTCAAATCAGGAAAAATACATTGTCTCGAACCAAACGTTCCATTTAATAGAACGACATGCGTCTCAACTATCATCACCTCAGGTATTTCCAGGAGGTCGCCCGCGAGGGAAATCTGACGCGCGCGGCAGCGCGGTTGAACCTGTCACAATCGGCGCTGTCGACGCAGATCCGCACGCTGGAAGAACGTCTCGGCCACGCGCTGTTCGAACGCACCGGTCGGGCCATGACGCTGACCGAGGCGGGACGGATCGCCCTCGATCACGCGCAGCGGATCTTCGACGTGGGCGACGATCTGGTCGCCACCCTGACGGCGAGCGGCGCGGCGAGCGCGCCGTTGCGGGTGGGCGCGCTCTCGACCCTTTCCCGCAACTTCCAGCTGCGTTTCCTGCGGCCCGCTCTCGGCTCCGGCGGCGAGCTTGTCCTGTCGTCCGGAAACAGCCAGTCCCTTCTGCGCGCCCTCGAGGACCTCGCCCTCGACGTGGTGCTGCTCACCGATCCGCCGCCGCGCGACGCCTTTCCCGATCTCGTGGCGCACCGGCTCGCCGAACAGCCGGTCGGGCTGCACGGCACGGCCCGACGGCTCGCGCATGACAGCCTTGCGGATCTGCTTTCCGCAGAGCCGGTGATCCTGCCGACCGAGAGTTCGATCCGTACGGGCTTCGACAGTCTCGTGGCGCGGCTGGGCGTCACGCCGCGGATCGCGGCCACGGTCGACGACATGGCGATGGTTCGCCTCCTGGCGCGGGACGACGTGGGCCTTGCGATCACGCCGGCCGTGGTCCTCGCGGACGAACTGGCGCAGGGGCTGCTGGCGACCGCGCCGTTCCCGCTCGACATCGTCGAGAGCTTCTACGCCGTCACGGCCCCCCGGACCTTTCCGCATCCCGTGCTGGGACAGCTTCTCGATCTTTCGATCGACGCGCAGGACGGGTGAGCGGCCCCGGCCTGCACCACGAAGGCAGTGCTTCGCGCCTGACCCGCGGGCCCATCGGCACGTCCGCCGGCCCGCGCACGGGTCGCTGCGGTTCGCGGCAATGCCCCGCCCGACCAGCGACCCGAGAGGTACAAGACCACCTCCGAAGACGCGACGCCGGGATCGCCGACTCCCGCCTCGGAACGCCTCGCGTGCCGGGCCGCGCCCGCGTCAGAGGAACAGGAAATCCTCCACGCCCAGTTGCGCCGCGGTGACCCCGGAAACGAGGATCGTCTGCCCCTGGTAGGACATGCTGACCCCGAACCCGCCCTCGACGACCGTGTCCACGATATCGAGGGAGTCGACCCGGCCCTGCAGTCCCGACCCGGGCGCGTTCGGCACGTCGGACAGGCGGAAGGAGTCGAGCCCGTCCTCGAACCCGCGCACGATGTCCGTCTCGCCCGGCTCGCCCTCCAGCCAGACGAAGACGTCCGCGCCGGTATTGCCCTCGATCGTGTCGTTGCCGGGGCCGCTGTTGATCGTGTCGTTGCCCGCGCCACCACTGATGAAGTCGTCGCGGCCGCCACCGGCGAGGAAGTCGTTGCCGGTGCCGCCGGAGATGGTGTCGTCGCCCTCGCCGCCGCCGACGAGATCATTGCCCGCACCGGCCGAGATCGTGTCGCGCCCGGCCCCGCCGCCCAGGCTGTCGTTGCCGTCGCCGCCGATCACGGTGTCGGTGCCCAGAGACCCGCCCATCGTGTCGTCGCCGGCCCCGCCGGTCACCGTGTCGCTGCCCTGCCCGGCGGCGAGAACGTCGTCGCCGATGCCGCCATCGATACGGTCGTCATCGAGACCGCCGCCGATCGTGTCGTCGCCGTTGCCGCCCAGCAGCGTGTCGTTGCCCGCACCGCCGCCGAGGCTGTCGTTGCCATCGCCGCCGTCGACGCTGTCGTTGCCGTCCGAGCCGCCCATCGTGTCATTTCCGGCCTGACCCAGCATCGTGTCGTTGCCGTTCTGTCCGAACAGGGCGTCGTTCCCGGCACCGCCGCGCAAGAGATCGTTGCCGTTGCCTCCGAGCAGCGTGTCGTCGCCGCCGGCCCCGTCGATCCTGTCGTTGCCGCCCAGTCCGTCGATCAGGTCGTCCCGCGGCCCGCCGACGATCGAGTCCGCGCCGTTCGTCGCCGCCGCGGGCAGGACGCGGCCGGCACTCTCGATGACGGATTCCGCGGCGCCGAGGCCGTCGGTGTAGCTGACCCGGACCGAGACCACCGCGCCGATATCGGCCGGCACGAGCGTGTAGGTGTCGCCCGTCGCCGATCCGATATCGCTGCCGTCGCGGCGCCACTGGATCGACAAAGGGCCGAGCCCGTTCGGATCATCGAAACCGGACAGGTCGAGCGACAGCGTCTGCCCGGCACGCGCGTCACCGAGGATTTCGATGTCGCCCGTCGGCGGAAGCTGGATCTGCGGCTGGCGGATCGTGCCGACGCCGATTGCGCCTGCGGTCCCGCCGGTCAGGGTCGGCGGCAGCGACGACAGCCCGAGCACGAACGTCTCCGTGCCCTCGCCCGCGTTGCCGTCGGATCGGATCGTCACGTTGACCGCCGCCTCCGTCTGGCCGGGCCGGAACGTGAGCGTGCCGGACGTGGCGGTGTAGTCGCTTCCCGCCGACGCGCTGATATTCGATGTCGCGTAACCGATCGTCGTGTTGGTGTCGAAGGGCCGCGACAGCCGGACCTCGAAGGTCGCGGTCGCGGTGCCCGAGAGCGGCTCCGTCACCACGACGTCCGAGACATGGATCGCACGGTCGAGTCCGACCGCGTCGTCATCGAGGATGAACGCCGCCTCCTCCAGCACCGGGACGCCGCCGGCCAGGACCGCACCGCTCGGCGAGAACAGCTCGATCTCGAACGACTCGTCGGCCTCGTTTTCGTTGTCGCTCCGCACGCGCGGCGAAATCGTCTTGGACGTCTCGCCGGGGGCGAAGGTCAGCGTGCCGGACGTGTCGGGAAAGTCGGTGTCTTCGGTCGCGGTGCGCCCCGCGCTGCGATACTGCACCGTAACCGTGTCGAGAGAGGGCTCGGACAACGTGACCACGAAATCGGCCCAGCCGCCGAAGCCCGAACCGACCGACTCCTGCGCATCGCGCGACTGGATCGTCAGCGTCGGCAGGCCCGCCGCGCCGTCATCGTCGAGGATGAGCGCCCGGCCGGTCGCGCCTGCGCCGCCATCGCCGAGCGTTCCGTTCGGCGTCACCGACAGCAGGAAGAACTCGGATGCCTCTGCCCGCGTGTCCCCGCGTACCGAAACATCGACATAGGCCCGCAGTTGGCCGGGCGCGAAGGTCACCGAGCCGGACGCGCCGGTGTAGTCGGACCCTGCGGTCGCGCTGCCGTTATGCGTCGCCCAGTCGAAGGTCTGTTCGCTCGCGACCGGCCGCGACAATGTCAGCTCGAAGCGCGCCGTCCGCGATCCGCCGTCCCCTTCGACGAGGACCGGCTCGGAGACCTGCAGGCTGCGCGACAGGCCGGGATCGTCGTCCTCGAGGATGAAGCCGGTTTCGCGCAGCACCTTGGCGCCGCCGGCGAACGTCGCGCCGGTGACGTCGAAATACTCGACGAAGAAGGCCTCGTCGTCCTCGATATCGTTGTCGCTGTCGACGCGGATCTCGAGCGACTTCGACGTCTCGCCCGGCGCGAAGGTCACCGTTCCGATCTCGCGCGGATAGTCGATCTGGCTCGTCGCCGTGGCTGGCAGCGTGCGATAGCCCACGGTCACGGCGTCGAGCGACGGCTCGGACAACGTGAGCGTGAAATCCAGCGTGCCGCCGAAACCCGAACCGACGGACTCCCGCACGAGCGCCGGCGCCGACGACAGGACGGGCAGCGCGCCGCCGTCATCGTCTAGGATCGTGGCCTCTCCGACCGCGCCCGCACCACCATCGGCGATCGCCGTGCTGGGGTTGACGACCAACTGGAAGCTCTCGGTCGGCTCGCGCGCGGTATCGCCCGACACCAAGACCTCCACCGTGGCGCTGGTCTGACCCGGCGCGAAGGTGACGGTGCCGCTTGTGCCCGTGAAATCGCTGCCCGCGCGGGCGCCGGCGTCCTGGGTCTCGTAGTCGAAGCTGAGCTCGGTGGTTGCCGGCCGCGACAGCGTCACCTCGAAGATCGCGCGCTGCGTGCCGCCATCGCCTTCCAGCAGGACCGGCGAAGACACGTGCAGCCCCCGGTCGAGCCCGACGCCATCGTCGTCGAGGATGAAGGCACCGGCGCGCAGCACCTTGGCCCCGCCCGCAAAGTCCGCTCCGGCGGCGTCGAAGAGCTCGAGCGAGAAGGACTCGTCCGCCTCGTCGATATTGTCGCTGTCCACCCGCACCGTCACGGTCTTCCACGTCTCTCCGGGGGCGAACGTCAGCGTGCCGTCGGTGAAGGGGTAGTCGATGTGCTGCTCGGCCGTTCCCTCGAGCGTGCGGTAGCCGACGCTCACCGCGTCGAAGGACGGCTCCGACAGCCGCACAACGAACGTGACCGTCCCGCCGAAGCCGGATCCGATCGATTCCGGCGCGCCGGTCGCCGTGAGCGACAGCGTCGGCCGCCCGCCGGGCGCATCGTCGTCGAGGATCGTGCCGACGCCGGTCGCACCGATGCCCCCATCCGCGACGCTGCTGTCGGTATCGACGACCAGCGCAAAGGTCTCGCTCGGTTCGCGCTGCGTGTCGCCCGACACGTCGACGCGCACCTCGGTCGAGGTCTGGCCCGGCAGGAAGGTGACAGTGCCGGACGACGCCGTGTAATCCGACCCAGCGCGCGCCGTTCCGTTCACCGTCGCGTAGGAGAACGTCGTCAGCGATCCGTAGGCCTCCGAGATCGAGACATCGAACAGCGCTTCCCGCGTTCCGCCGTCGCCTTCCACGATCGTCGGGGACGAGACGTAGAGCGCGCGATCGACGTCCGAGCCGTCGTCGTCGAGGATGAAGTTGGTGACCCGGAGCGACCGCACCCCGCCCGGCAGATCGGCGCCCACAGGGTCGAAGAACTCGACGACCACCGACTCGTCCGTCTCGACGTCGTTGTCGCTGTCGGCCCTGATCCCGAGGGTCTGAGAGGTATCGCCCGGGGCGAAGACCAGAACGCCTTCTTCGCCTCGAATATCGATACCGACCAGTCCCGTGCCCGAGAACAGCCGATAGGGCACGAGAACCGTATCGAGTGCGGTTTCCGATAGCTCGACGACCCATTCGAGGGTGCCGCCGAAGCCGCTGCCAATGGATTCATCCGCCGGTGACGGCGCTATGGAAATGTCGGGCACAGGCGGCCTCCCTCGCAATCAATCGAACAATGCAGAAATCAGAGGCACATTGCTTACGTTGCGTCAACAATCATCGAAGCTTCGCCGGTGACGGGCTTTTCGCGACTTTCTCTCCGACCGGCGCGGGATCCGCCCCGGCCATTCGATGCCGCGACCCGAAAAGCGTTTGGTTTCAATTGCGATCCGAAATTCGCAGCTTTGCACCACACGCAGGGCGTGTGATTGACCGCGCCAATTCACGCGTTTTGGAATGGCGGCCGGCGCCATCCATATTGTTCGGGATGCCCGGAACAGAGTATCTTGAGAAATCTCGCAACGACCGGGATGAGACTGCGGGGCCGCTCCGTATACGCGGTAAACGGAGGGCTGGTGACATGGCGTCCCCTACTGCGACCGACACGTCGAGACTGATCACGCCGGGCGATGCAGCGCCCTCGTTCGTCCAGCGCAGCGTGACCAATCCGCGCTACGCGTTCGACAGCGCCGCCGGGCGCTACCTCGTGCTGTGCTTCTACGGCAGCGCGCAGGACCCGCATTCAGAGGCTGCGCTGGCCGCCGTCCACGGCCGGCCCGACCTCTTCGATGACGAGCGCGCGAGCTTCTTCGGCGTCAGCACGGACCCCGAGGACGAGGCACAGCAGCGGGTGCAGAACCGACTGCCCGGCTACCGGCATTTCTGGGATTTCGACCTCGCGGCCTCGCGCCTCTACGGCGTCGTGGCGCGCGACGCCGACGCGACGATCCGCCCGCCCGACATGGTCCGCCAGTGGGTGGTCATCGACCCGACGATGCGGGTGATGGCCGTCATTCCCTTTCGCGACGACCGCAGCGACATTGAACAGGTTCTGGCGGGGCTGCAGCGCCTGCCGCCTCCCGACCGGTTCTCGGGCATCGAGAGCATGCCGCCGATCCTGTATCTGCCGCGCGTGTTCGAGCCCGACCTCTGCCGGCACCTCATCGGGCTCTACGAGGCGCAGGGCGGCGTCGAAAGCGGCTTCATGCGCGAGATCGGCGGCAAGACGGTCGGCGTGTCCGATCCGGGCTTCAAGCGCCGCAAGGATTTCGAGATCGAGGACCGCGCGCTGATCGGCGCCCTGCAGGAGCGCTTCAAGCGCCGCGTGATCCCCGAGATCGCGAAGGTTCACCAATTCAATGCGACCCGCATGGAGCGCTACATCGTGTCCTGCTACGCCGCCGAGGACGGCGGACACTTCTCCGCGCACCGGGACAACACGACCCGCGGCACCGCGCATCGCCGCTTCGCCGTGTCGGTGAACCTCAACGACGACTTCGACGGCGGCGAGGTGAACTTTCCCGAATACGGCAAGCGCAGCTTCAAGGCACCGCCGGGCGGCGCGGTCGTGTTCTCGTGCTCTCTGCTCCACCGGGTGAGCAAGGTCACGCGAGGCCGGCGCTACGCGTTCCTGCCGTTTCTCTACGATGATGCCGCGGCGCGCATCCGCGAGGAGAACGCGCGGTATCTGGGCGAGACGGGATCGGCCTATACCGCGACGCCGAAGGTCGAGACCGAGCCGTCGGCGTGACATGACAACCGTCGCGCGGGCATGAGCGGGGCTCCGGACATTGTCGGGCAGCTCGAGGCGCTTAGGCGCTACGCGCGCGTGCTGACGCGGGACCCCGAAGCGGCGGACGACCTCGTCCAAGCCACGTTTCTCCGGGCCGAGGAGCGGCGCTGCACCTTCCGCGAGGACGGCGATCCGCGAGTCTGGCTGATGTCGATCCTGCACCGGCTGTTCATCGACACGCGCCGGAGCGAGCGCGCTTCCGAGGCCCGTGCCCAAGCCTGGGCCGAGACACGGCCGCTCTTTGCGCCCGCCGGCGGCGAACCGGCCGCGCGGCTCGCACAGATCCGCACGGCGTTCCTGGCGTTGTCCGCCGACCGGCGCGAGGCGCTGCACCTCGTCGCGGTCGAGGGCCTCAGCGTCGCCGAGGCCGCGGCCATTCTCGGCGTGCCGGCGGGCACCGTGATGTCCCGCGTGGCCCGCGCCCGCGCGGACCTGCGCGCGTTCGAGGACGGCACGGCCCTGCGCGCCGGCGCTACCCTGAAGATCGTTGGGAGACGAGATGACGGAACGACCTGACGACGAGGACACGCTGCAGGCCGACACGCTGGCTTTCATCGAGAGTCGGCTCGCGCCCGAGCGGAGCTACGACCTCGCCGGCTACCTCGCGGACCGGCCCGACCGCGCGGCGGCGCTGCTTTCGGACGCACGGGATATCGCGGGCCTGCGTCTCGCGCTGGCGGCGCCGGAAACGCCCGCGCCGCCGAGCCTCCTGGCGCAGGCACGCCGCCTGCAGGATCGGCTGCGGTGGCGCGGAAGATTGCGGCGTTCGGCGCCCATCGCCGCGGCCCTGGTGCTGTTCGCCGCCGGCTGGACCGGCCACGGCGTCTTTCAGAAGGGCAGCCGCAGCGCGGCACCGCCGCTCGTCGAGGCAGCGCTCGACGCCCATGCCGCGCTGGAATTGCGTCACTGGATGGCGTCCCAACCAGAGAGCGCGTCGCTCGATCCGCAGGAGATCCTTGCAGCGCTCGGCGTGGAGATCCCGTCGCTTCCCGCCGACTGGACCGTCCGGGACGTTCAGGTTGTCGCGACCCCGGACCGGCCGGGCGTGGCCATCGCCGTGGACACGCCGGATTTCGGGCCGATCTTCCTTCTCGCCGTGTCGCGGAGCATGACCACCGTCCCCGCGGCGCCGACCGCCTTCGAATACGACGGGCGCACGGTGGCGCTGTTCGAGCGGGGGCGCTCGGCCTTCGTCATGCTGGACGAATCCGGACATCCCGAGCAACTCGCCTCGGGCGCGCAACTGCTGTCGGAGATGAACTGAGGGGCGCCTCCGGCCCCTCGGTGTGCGCGATACGCGAGCCCGCAACATCGATCCTGACCACCTCACCCTACGCGCGTGCGCTCCCTCGAGATAGCGTTCACCGCGACCGCACCGCCCGTCCGACGACCAATGCCGGACCTGGCCCGTGACGGCCCGGCCCTTGCAGCGTGACGATGTTTTGAGACATTCCGGACAGGAGCACGACAGGGAGAGCCCGGCGATGCAGGCGGCATGAGCGTATTCTGGACCCTGATCTCGGGCGGTTTCGCGCTCGGCATCGTGGCCGTTTGCGTGTGGCGGGCGCTCGCCACCGCGCGAACCCCGCAGGGCTCGGTCGCGTGGGTGATCTTTCTGCTCGGCGCGCCGTGGTTTGCCGTTCCGGCCTTCGCCGTCTTCGGGGGGCACCGGCTGCGCAGCTACACGCGGACACGGCAGCGCAGCCGCGCGCTGACCGCCAACCAGAACGATGTCGCACGGCTCACGCCGCCGGCCGAGGCCGCGCAGGCCCGGCTCGCCGTGTTCGAGCGCATCGTGAACCTGCCGGCGACCGGCGGCAACGCCGCGCAGCTCCTGATCGACGGCGCGGAAACCTTCGATGCGATCTTCGCCGCCATCGACGCCGCCCGGCACTCCGTCTGCGTCCAGTTCTACACGATCGTGGACGACGATACCGGGCGGGTCCTGGCCGACCGACTGATCGCCGCGGCCGGGCGCGGCGTCACGGTCCGGCTGCTCTTCGATGGCGTCGGCAGCTACGGGCTCTCGCGCCGCTACCGCACGCGGCTGTCCGAGGCCGGCATCCATGTCATCGATCCGCGCGCGGCGCGCGGGCCGACCTCGCGGCTCAACATCAACTTCCGCAATCATCGCAAGACGGTCATCGTCGACGGCATCATCGGCTTTGTCGGCGGGCACAACGTCTCCGACACCTACCTCGGCCACAATCCGACCTACGGCCGCTGGCGCGACACCCATGTCGCGCTGCAGGGCCCGATCGTCGCGCAGCTGCAGCTGATCTTCACCGAGGACTGGCACTGGGGCACGGGCGAGCTCCTGACGGACGACCTGAACTGGGACCCGGGCACCCACCCGGCCGACGTATCCGCCGTTCTGCTGCCGACCGGGCCCGCCGATCCGACGGAGACGGGCGCGCAGGTGTTCTTCGCCACCATCACCGCCGCGCGGCGGCGGCTGTGGATCGCCTCGCCCTATTTCGTGCCCGACGGCGCGATCCTCTCGGCGCTGAGCAACGCCGCGCTGAACGGCGTGGACGTGCGCGTGATACTGACCGGTGGCATCGACCACTACCTGCCGTGGCTCGCCGCACAGGCTTTCCTCGACGACATCCGCGCCGACGGCGTTCGGATCTACCATTTCGCCGACGGCTTCATGCATCAGAAGGTGCTGCTGTGCGACGACGACCTCGCGCTGGTGGGCACCGCCAATTGCGACAACCGATCCTTCCGCCTGAACTTCGAGACGATGGCCGCGTTCGCCGACGAGGGCGTCGCCGGAGACGTGGCGCGCATGCTGGAGGACGACCTGGCGCACAGCCGACCGCACGACACGCCGCTGGCGGACAAACCGATCTGGATCCGGGTCGGCGCCAAACTGGCGCGACTGCTGGCGCCGGTGCTCTGATGCCGCTGCGGATCGCGAGCTACAACATCCGAAAGTCCATCGGGCTCGACCGGCGGCGCAGCCCCGAGCGGATCCTGTCTGTCATCAACGGGATCGGGGCCGACATCGTGCTGTTGCAGGAAGCGGACCGTCGCCTCGGCGCGCGGCGTGCCGCCCTGCCCCGCTCCCTGATCGAACGCGAGAGCGACTACGCGGTCGCGGATCTCGCGCGCAACGATGTGAGCCTCGGCTGGCACGGCAATGCCGTGCTGGTGCGCCGCGGCATCTCGGTCGAGGGCGTCGCGCACCTCGACCTGCCGGGTCTCGAGCCGCGCGGCGCGGTCATGGTCACCGTCGCCGGGCTGTCCGTCGTCGGCACGCATCTCGGCCTGCTGCGGCGCTGGCGGCAACTTCAGATGCAGGCGATCGTCGATCACCTCGGCGCCCGGATCGCCACGAGCGTGATCGGCGGCGACTTCAACGAATGGTCGCGGCGCGCGGGCTTCGAGCCGTGGATCGACGATCTGCACCTCGTGACGCCCGGCCCGAGCTACCACAGCGCCCGGCCCGTCGGCCGGCTCGACCGGTTCGCCTTCGGCCGACAGGTCCGGGCGGGCGATCGTGGCGTCATCCGCCACGGCGCGGCGCTGCGCGCGTCCGATCACCTGCCGGTCTGGACCGAGGCGACTCTGCGCCCCGCAGCCGACGCGCCGGACTAGCGCGACGCGACTGATCCGGATCGCGCCGCCGGTGGTGCATGGCTGGACCACGCAGCGCCTTCGGTGTTTTCTGCCGCGTGATCGACACGCGCGCACGCCGTCTTCCGGAAAGGACCGCCATGACCCCGCAGACCGTTCCCGACGCCACGTTCCACACGCGCGTTCGCAACCCGGCCCTCGGCGGCGACAATCCGTTCGAATGGAAGGCGATCACCAGCGACGACGTCTTCGCCGGCCGGCGTGTCGTGCTCTTCGCGGTGCCGGGTGCCTTCACCCCGGCCTGTTCCGACAGCCACCTGCCGGGCTACGAGACGCACCACGACGCCCTTCGCGATCTGGGCGTGGACCTCGTGGCCTGTCTGGCCGTGAACGACGCGTTCGTGATGTTCCAGTGGGCCAAGTCGCGCGACATCGAGAAGCTGACGATGCTGCCCGACGGAAACGGCGAGTTCACCCGCAAGATGGGCATGCTGGTCGAACGGCGCGGCACCGGCATGGGCCTGCGCAGCTGGCGCTATTCCATGCTGGTCGAGGATCGCGCGATCCGGAAGATGTTCATCGAGCCGGGCTTCCGCGACGATCCTCCGGGCGTGCCGCTCGAGGTTTCGGGCGCGGAAACGATGCTCGCCTACCTCAAAGACGGCAACGACGGCTGAGCCCGTACCTGTCAGGCCGTGGCGAAGCGGCCGCGCGTCCGGTTGGCGAAGGCGACGAGCGACAGCATGACCGGTACCTCCACCAGCACGCCGACCACCGTGGCCAGCGCGGCGCCGGAATTAAGGCCGAAGAGGCTGATCGCGACGGCCACCGCAAGCTCGAAGAAGTTCGACGTCCCGATCATCGCGCAGGGCGCCGCGATCCTGTGCGGCACGCGCAGCCACCACGCGGCGCCGTAGGCCAGCGCGAAGATGCCGTAGCTCTGGATCAGGATCGGCACGGCGATCAGCACGATGGTCAGCGGACGCTCGAGGATCACGCTCCCCTGCAGCCCGAAGAGGATCGCGACGGTCGCGATCAGCCCGATGATCGAGGCCGGCTTCACCCGCGCGGTGAAACCTGCGATGCGCGCGTCCGACCCGAGGGCCCGCCGCGTCGCCAGCCCCGCGAGGAGCGGCAGCAGAACGTAGAGCACGGTTGCCAGCACCAAGGTCTGCCAGGGAACCGAGATTTCCGTCACCCCGAGCAGCAGCGCCACGATCGGCGCGAAGGCCACCACCATGATGAGGTCGTTCACCGAGACCTGCACGAGCGTGTAGGTCTCGTCGCCGCGCGTGAGCTGCGACCAGACAAAGACCATCGCGGTGCACGGGGCGGCGCCGAGCAGGATGAGCCCGGCCACGTATTGCGCCGCGTCCTCCGGCGCGATCAGCGGGGCGAAGATGACCTCGAAGAACAGCACGGCCAGCCCCGCCATCGTGAACGGCTTGATCAGCCAGTTGACCGCGAGCGTGACGAGAAGCCCGCGCGGCTGCCGCGCGACGCCCGACACCGCGCCGAAATCGACGCCGACCATCATCGGGTAGACCATCGCCCAGATCAGCACGGCGACGACGAGGTTGATCCGGGCGATCTCGGCCGCCGCGACGGCTTCGACGAGCCCGGGCGCAACCTGTCCGATCGCGATGCCCGCCACCATCGCCAGCGCGACCCACAGGCTCAGCCAGCGTTCGAAGCCGCCCATCGCGGACGGCGCGGCGTCGGTCGTATCGGTCACTGCGGTCTCCTTCGCGCGGCGCGGCCCGGATCACCCTTCGGGGGCGGTCCGGGCCGGTCATGTCTGTCTTCGGTCGGGGCGGTCGCGCCGGTCAGGCCGTCGCGTTCGCCTCCATGTCGGCGATGCGGTCCACCGCCTTCTGCAGCGAGATCCGGTCGAGCGTCTCGATCGGCAGCGCGGTAAAGGCGCGGATACGGTTGCGCAACTCGCCGTAAGCGCGCTGGAAGGCCAGGCTTTTCTCCGCCTCGGTGCCCTCGGCCTTCACCGGATCGGTCATGCCCCAATGCGCGCTGACAGGCTGGCCGGTCCAGGCCGGGCAGTCCTCGTTGGCCGCCTGGTCGCAGACCGTGAAGACGAAATCGAGCCTCGGCGCGTCCTCCGACTGAAATTCGCTGACATGCTTGGCCCGCAGCGCCGAAACGTCGTGCCCCTTGTCGCGCAGGACATCCACCGCGAAGGGATTGAGCTCCGAATAGGGGCGCGTGCCGGCCGAAAAGACCTCGAACCGGTCACCGGCCTCGTGCCGCAGGATCGACTCCGCAAAGATCGATCGCGCGGAGTTGCCGGTGCAGATGAAAAGAACGTTGAACTTCCTGTCGGTCATGGCTTCAGCTCCGTCGAGCAGGGAAGAGATCGGCGGCAGGCACAGGTCCGGCCGCCCACGGCAGCAGTCGAGGAAGAGCTGCTCCATCATCGCGCCGGCGGCCGTCAGATCGACCGCGTAGCGCAGCGACGTGCCCTCGCGTCTCTGAACCACCAGACGCGCCTGGTGAAGCGCGGAAAGGTAGGCCGACAGGGTCGACGGCTTGATGCCGAGCACCGCCGCGATCTCGCCGGCCGGCAGCCGGTCGGGATACCGCCGCATCAGCAGCCGGAAGATGGCGAGCCGCTGCGGATGGCCGAGTGTCGTGAGCTGGGTGACGAGCGCAGATTCCATAATTCGTAAATATACGAAAAAAGACTGTACGCAAGCAATTTCGACCAATGCGCAGGCGCGGCTGGTCTTGCGCCCCGATGATCGTCACCGGCCCGATCCTGACGCCCTGCCCGCCGAAGAGGCAGCCGCCGCGGTTGTGCCAAGCGAATGAACTGCCTACGCTCCGACCTGCCTGCACATAAAATGGGCGCCCGAAGCAAAGTTGCCGACCGCGCGGCACCTCGCACCCGCGCAAGCTGGCATTTGCAAAACGGGCATCCGACAAGATCGGTGCATGACAGGGAGATGGACAATGATCCGACACGCAATTCTGGGCGCGAGCCTCCTCTTCGGAGCGACCGCCGTATCGGCGCAGACCGAGATGCCCTTCGCGCTCGACTGGAAGTTCGAGGGCCCCGCAGCGCCCTACACCTACGCCATCGATTCCGGCCTGTTCGAGGCGCAGGATCTTTCGGTGACGATCACCGAGGGCGCCGGTTCGCTCGACGCGATCCCGAAGGTGGCGACCGGCGCATTCCCGGTCGGGTTCGCCGACATCAACTCCGTGATCCGCTTCAAGGACCAGAACCCCGACGCGCCGGTGATGCCGGTGATGATGGTCTACGACAAGCCGCCCTTCGCGGTCGTCGGACGGATCAGCCAGGGGGTGTCCGAACCCGCCGATCTCGAGGGCCGCACCCTCGGCGCGCCGCCCCCGGACGGCGCCTGGGCACAGTTTCCGATCTTCGCGGCAGAGAACGACCTCGACATGGACGCGATCACGGTCGAGCCGGTGGGCTTCCCGACGCGTGAACCGATGCTGGCCGGCGGCGAGGTCGACGCGGTGACCGGGTTCTCGTTCTCCTCGACCCTCAATCTGATCCGTCTGGGCGTGCCGGAGGACGACATCTCCGTCATCCTGATGGCCGATCACGGTGTCGACCTCTACGGCAACGCCATCATCGTGAACACCGACTTCGCCGAGGAGAACCCCGAGGCGGTCACGGGCTTCCTGACCGCCATCGCCGAGGGCTGGCAGGCCGCGATCGACGATCCCGACGCCGCGATCGCATCCCTGCTGGAGCGCAACCCGGCCGCCGACGCGGATCTGGAGACCCGCCGCCTGCAGCTCGCCATCGATGCCAACGTGCTGACCGACTACGTGGCCGAGAACGGCATGGGCAACATCGACAGCGAACGCTTCGCGGCCGCGATCGAGCAGACGCGCACGGTCTACGAGTTCCAGAACGAACCCGATCCCGCCGCGCTCTTCGACGCGAGCTACCTGCCCGAGGGCGACGTTCTGATGCTGGAGTGACGCGACCCGCCGGGCCGCGGCAACCGCCACGGCCCGGCCCCCGACGCGCGCAGGACAATGACCCATCTCATCGAAATCAAGGGCGTGCGCCACGCCTACCCCACGCAATCGGGGCCCCTGCCCGTCCTCGACGGGCTCGACATCGCGGTGCCGGAAGGCGAGTTCTGCGCTGTCGTCGGTCCGTCGGGCTGCGGCAAGTCCACGCTGACGCGCCTCGTGGCCGGGCTGATGAAGCCGGACGCCGGCGAAGTCTGGCTGCACGGCGAACGCGTCACCAGCCCGCGCAGTACCGTTGGCATGGCGTTCCAGAACCCGGTCCTGCTCGAGTGGCGCACGATCCTCGACAACGTGATTCTGCCGCTCGAGATTGTCGCGCCCCGGATGCCGCGGCGCGACCGTGTGGCGCGGGCCGAGGCGCTACTCGACATGGTCGGGTTGTCGGGCTTCGAGGGCAAGCGCCCGTCCGAACTGTCGGGCGGGATGCGCCAGCGCGCCTCGCTCTGCCGGGCCATCGTGCACAAGCCCGACGTGCTGATCATGGACGAGCCGTTCGGCGCGCTCGACAACTTCACGCGCGAGGATCTGTGGCAGACCATGCGCGATCTGCGCGCGAAGGAGCCGTTCACCGCCGTGCTCATCACCCACGACCTGCGCGAGAGCGTGTTCCTCGGCGACCAGGTGATCGTCCTGTCCGGCCGCCCGGCGCGCACGCAATACGTGCTCGATGTCACGCTGCCCGCCGACCGCACGATCGACGCGCTCTATACCAAGGAGGCGGGCGATATGCTCCACACGCTGCGCGACCAGATCAAGATCGCGCAGGGCCGCGAAACCGCGGAGGCCACGTGAACGGATCCCTGCAGAAGGTCGCCGTCCCGGTGATCGCGATCGTCGTCTTCCTCGTGCTATGGGAGGCGCTCGTCCAGTTGAATGGCTGGCCCGACTACGTCATGGCCTCGCCGTCCGATCTGCCGACGGCCTACGCCAATTTCTGGGAGCTGTTCCTGATCGGCTCGTGGCAGACGCTGTGGCGCACGATCGCCGGCCTCGCGCTCGCCGTCGTGGTCGGGGTTCTGATCGGCATGGTCATGGGCTTTTCGCGGATCATGCGCGATGCGCTCTATCCGCTGCTTGTCGGCTTCAACGCGATCCCGAAGGCGACGCTGGTGCCGGTGCTGGCGCTGCTGTTCATCGGTCAGCACAACTTCAACACCGTGATGATGGCGTTCCTGATCTCGTTCTTCCCGATCGCGGTGTCGGTTGGCATCGGGCTGTCCACGCTGGAGCCCGAATACCGCGACATCCTGCGCTCGCTCGGCGCGAGCCGGGTGACGATCTTTCGCAAGATCGCGCTGCCCAAGACCCTGCCCGAGTTCTTCGGCGCGCTGAAGGTCGCCGTGACGCTCGCCTTCATCGGCACCAACCTGGTGGAGATCGTGTCGCCGCACGGGCGCGGGCTCGGCGCGCTGTTCCTGTCGGCGCAGACGAACTCGAACTACCCGCTGATGTTCGCGGTGCTGATCGCGCTCGCCGTGCTCGGCATCGCGCTCTACTACGCGGTGATCTTCCTCGAACGCACCTTCGCCGGCTGGGCCGAGCAGCAGTCGACCTGACGCGCGGGCCGCCCCGTCGGGGGCGGCCTGCAGTCTCGCCTAACGGCCGGTAATGCCCGGAAACGCGATCAGCAGGGCGAGCGCCAACACCTGCAGGCAGATGAACGGCAGGAGGGACTTGAAGATCTCGCCGAGGCTGATGTCCGCCGGCGCCACCGATTTCAGGTAGAACGCGGCCGGGCCGAAGGGCGGCGAGAGGAAGCTGACCTGCATGTTCATGCAGAACAGCACCCCGAACCACACCGGATCGTACCCCAGATCTGTGATGATCGGCACGAAGACCGGCATCGCCAGAAGTGCGATCCCGACCCAGTCGAGGAACATGCCCAGAACGAACAGGATGCCCATCATGAAGAGCAGGACGTAGAGCCGGTTCTCCGAGATGTTGGCGACCAGCGACTGGATGAACTCGAGCCCGCCCATCAGGTTGAACACGCCGACGAGCGCCGAGGCACCGATCCCGATCCACACGATCATGCCGACCGTGCGCAGCGTCTGAAGCGCCGCCCCCGTCATCAGGCGCAGCGTGAACTCCCCGCGCAGCATGGTCGAGATGATGACGCCCAGCACGCCCACGGCCGAGGCCTCGGTCACGCTGGCGATTCCGCCGTAGATCGAGCCCAGCACGCCGATCACCACGAGGATGGGCAGGATCAGCCCGCGCAACAGCTTGAGCTTCTCCGACAGCGGCGTGTCGTCGTCGGGCGGCAGTGCGGGCGCCATCGCCGGGTTCAGGTAGGCGCGCGTCAGCACGTAGATCACGTAGAAGCTCGCCAGCATCAGCCCCGGCAGGAACGACGCGGTGAACAGGTCCCCGATCGAGACGTTGGCGGTCAGGCCGTAGATGATGAGAACGATCGACGGCGGCACCATCGTGCCGAGCGCGCCACCGGCGCAGACCACGCCGATGGCCAGTTGCCGGTCGTAGCCGAGGCGCAGCATCTGCGGCAGCGCGATCAGCCCCAGCAGCACGATCTCGCCCCCGATGATGCCCGACATCGCGGCAAGGATTACGGCGACGATGATCGTCTGGATCGCGACGCCGCCGCGCAGGCGTCCGCCGACGAGCTTCATCGCGTCGAAGAGGTCCCGCGCGATCCCGGATCGGTCGAGGATCGCCGCCATCAGCACGAACATCGGCACGGATACGAAGACGAAGCTCGTGACGAACGAATAGACCCGGCTGGTGATGAGCGGCACCGCCATCGGACCGAACCAGCCGAGCGCGAAGACGAGCGCGACCAGAAGCGTCAAGAAAGCAAGCGGGATGCCGGTGACCAGCAACAGCAGCAGCATCCCGAACATGAGGTAGGTCGCGGTCTCGACGCCGAGCCCCTGAAGCGAACCGAAGAACTCCATCTCAGCGCTTCCCCCGCGCGTAATTGACCGTAAGGATCAGGAACTGCACCGCCATCACCGTCAGCACCGCGAGCAGGAAGACCTTCGTGAGACCGGGATAGACCGGATCCCATGCGCTGCCCGACCGCTCCAGCCGGAACTCGCCCGTGGGCGTGAAGGCCGCCCGCCCGACCATGATCCATGCGGCGTAGGCAAACATCGCCGACGACAGGGCGCAGACGGCCGAAATCGCGATGTCGAGACCGCGCCGCGCGCGGGGCGGGATTGCGTCGTAGATCAGGACCACGCGGATGTGGCTGTCGCGGGCGACGCAGTAGAGCCCGCCGTAGACGAACGCGAGACCGGACAGGAAGATCGTCGTCTCGTGCGCCCAGGTCGTCGGGCTGTTGAAGAAGTAGCGCAGCACGACCTCCTGGATGAGGATCAGCATCGCCAGCACGATCCCGAGGGCGAAGACGATCCCGCCCGCCGAGATCGCGCGCCCGAGCCACCCCGCTTCCGGGATCGGCCCGCCTTCGTCGCGCGGCGGCTCCGCATCGGTATCCTGCCGCCTGTCGTCCTCGCCGCCGCTCATCGGCTCTCCTCCCTCGCGCACGCGAAGGGGCCGGCCCCGGCGGGACCGGCCCCTCTGCGGCTGTCGCTCTTACATCAGGCCTTCTTCGGTCAGATACGTGGTCAGCGTGTCATAGACCTTCTGCGCGTTCTCGGACCGCTCGGCGACCTTTTCCCATTCGCCCTGCGCGATCTGGCGGAACTTGGCGCGCTCCTCGTCGGACCAGTCATGAACGGTCACGTCACCGGATTCCTTGGCCTCGGCCACGGCCTCCTGATCGGCTTCGCGCAGCGTCTCGATCTGCATCTGCGCGAACTCGCGCACCGACTCCTCGAGCGTGGACTGCTGCTCCTCGGTCAGGCTGTCCCACGTCTCCTTGTTCATCGAGATCTCGACGAGCGGCATGGAGTGGAAGCCCGGGTAGACCGGGTGCGGCGCCACGTCGTGCATGCCCTGCGCCTGGTTGGTCGAGAAGACGGTGTAGTCGGCCGCGTCGATCACGCCCTTGTCGAGCGAGGTGAAGACCTCCGAGCCCGGCAGGTTCACCGGGGCGGCGCCGGCCGCGGCAAAGACCTGCTGCACGAGGCCCTCGGGCGCGCGCATCTTCAGCCCCTGAAGATCGTCCACACCCTCGAGCGGGACCTTCGACACGAAGGCTTCGAGACCCGGCGTCGTCGCACCGATGAACTGCAGGCCGTAGGGATTGACCAGCTCGTTCATCAGCTCCTTGCCGCCGCCCTCTTCCATGAAATCGAGCATTTCCTGCGGGTCGCCATAGGCGCCCACCGGGTTGGCGATCAGGCCGAAGGCCGGATCCTTGCCCGCGAAGTACGAGGTGTCGGTGACGTGGCCGTCGAGGATGCCGGCCGCGATCGCGTCCTGCGTCTCGTTGTGCGCAACGATCGACTCGACCGGCAGAAGCTCGATCTCGATGGCGCCGTCGGTCTTTTCCGACACGCTCTCGGCCCATTGCTGCTGCAGCTGGAAGTTCGGATTGCCCGCGGGGTCCGACGACTGGAAGCGCAGCGTCATATCCTGCGCGAGCGCGAGGCTCGATGTGCCCATCGCGAACAGCGCGGCGAGTGTCAGGGTTTTCATTGTGGTCCTCCCGTTTGAACGAAGTGGGCTCACGCCTGCTGGCGCGAGCGGTTGGCGAAATCGTGGGCCGCGTCGGCCAGCGGGCCGAACGGGTCGGAGATGTCGAGCGCGAGAACGTCGTCGCCTTCCGGCGGCTCGAGGTCCGCAAGCTGGCTGTCGATCAGGCTCGTCGGCATGTAGTGGCCCTCGCGGCCGGCCATGCGCGTGGCGATCAGATCGCGGTCGCCGTGCAGGAAGATGACATCGAGCGGCCCCAGGCGCTCGGCCAGCCGCTGCCGGTAGGCGTCCTTCAGCGCCGAACAGGCGATCACCGACCGGTCCCCGGCCGACGCGGCCGCGTCGGCGACGCGATCCAGCCATGACCAGCGGTGCGCATCGGTCAGGGCCGCGCCGCGCGACATGCGCGCGACCGCCTCGGGCGAGTGATACTCGTCCGCCTCGACCAGCGGGCACGCCATGCGCTCGGCCAGGTGCGCGGCAAGCGTCGACTTGCCGGTACCGCAAATGCCCATGACCAGGACGTGCCGCACGATCTTTCCTCCCTCCTGCCATGCCTCGGCATGACAGCGCTGTCATCGACGCAAGGAATATTGACAGCGCTGTCATTCGTCAATGATTGTCTTGACCATGACCGAACAGGCCGGCCGCAGCGAAAAAAACACAGCCAGGCGCGCAACCTTGGCAGACGTCGCCCGCGAGGTCGGCGCGTCGACCATCACGGTGAGCCGCGCGCTGCGCCGCCCCGAGATGGTGTCGGAGGGCCTGCGCCAGCGAATCGCGGTCGCGGTCGAGGAGCTGGGCTACCTGCCCGACCCGGCCGCCCGCGCGCTCGCCTCGCGCCGCAGCAACGTGATCGGCGTTCTGATCCCGTCGGTCACCAACAACGTGTTCGCCGATGTGCTGGCCGGGCTCTACGACACGGTCGGCGGCACCGCCTACAACGTCCAGCTCGGCAACACGCGCTACGACACGCAGGTCGAGGAGGATCTCGTCCGCATCTTCCTGAGCCAGCGGCCGGCGGGGCTGATCGTCGCCGGCGTTGACCAGTCGCCGGCCTCGCGGCGCCTGCTGCAACAGGCCGAATGCCCCGTCGTCCAGATCATGGAGCTCGCGCGCGATCCGATCGACATGCTCGTGGGGTTCTCTCACCGGGACGCCGCGCGCGCCGCGACGGAGCATCTGCTCGACCGGGGATACCGCGTCCCGGCGTTCATCGGGGCCCGGATGGACCCGCGCTCCGAGCGGCGCCGCGCGGGCTTCTGCGACGCGATCCGGGCCGCCGATCCCCGCGCGCGGATCCGCGAGTTGACGACCAACGAGCCGTCGAGCGTGCGGCTCGGCGGTGCGCTGTTCGACCGGCTGCGCGCCGATGCGCCCGAAATCGACGCGGTGTTTTGCAACAACGACGACCTCGCACTCGGCGCGCAGTTTGCCGCGCAGCGCGCGGGCCTCCGCATCGGCCCGGACATCGGCATCTGCGGCTTCAACGATCTCGAGGTCATGTCGGCGGCGCATCCGGCGATCACCAGCGTCCGCACCTTCCGCCGCGAGATGGGCGAGATCGCCTTGCAGAGGCTCCTCGCCCGGATCGAGGGCGCCGACGATCCGTCCGAGGCGGTCGTCGATCTGTCGTGGCGGCTCGAGCCGCGATCGAGCACCGATCGCGGCTAGGCCGACAGAGCGCCGTCAGGGCCAGAGCACGTAGAGATACACCGCGTATCCCGCGAGCAGCACCGCGCCTTCCCGCCGGCTGATGCGAAGCCCCGTCGCCGCGAAGACCACCAGCAGCAGCGACACCGCGACCATGAGCGGCAGGTCGAAACGTGCGATCTCCGCCGGCACCTCGGTCGGCGAGATCAGCGCCGTGGCGCCGCCGATCCCGAGGATGTTGTAGATGTTGGACCCGACGATGTTGCCGAACGCCACGTCGGTCTGCCGCTTGAGCGCGGCGACCACCGACGTCACCAACTCGGGCATGGAGGTGCCCACCGCCACGATGGTCAGCCCGATCACCGTCTCCGGAATGGCGAAGGACTCCGCGAGCGCCACCGCGCCGGACACCAGCAGCGCCCCGCCTCCGACCACGAGAAGCAGCCCGCCGATCGCGACCAGAAGCGACACGACGATTCCGCGCGACACCCCATGGCCCGGCGCCACGGCCGGATCGACGCCCTCGAGCGCCGCGGCCTTTTCGATCGCCGCGCCGGGGCCGGCCGACGCCCGCTCCTGCCGGAACGCCAGGATAATGTAGCCGACGAGCACCGCGACGAAGACGATGCCCACCGGGCGGCCGAGCGGCAGGACGACGGCGATCACAGCGAAGGCGACGGCCACCGCGAGCATCACCATCGCGTCCCGCCGGAGCGCCGCCGAGGCGACCGTGATCGGAAAGAGCAGCGCCGATGCGCCCACGATCAGCAGGATGTTGGCGATGTTCGACCCGACGATGTTGCCGACGGCGATCCCCGGCGCGCCGGCGAGCGCGGCCTGAACCGACGTGACCAGCTCGGGCATCGACGTCCCGAACCCCACGAGCGTCAGACCGATCACGAGCGGCGACACGCCCAGCCGCTCGGCCACGGCGACCGCCCCGCGCACCAGCAGATCACCCCCGGCGATCAGGAGAACGAGCCCCCCGACAAGCGGCAGCCAGATGTCGAACATGATGAAAACCCTCTCGTGCCGGTCCCGGTTCGCGGGCCGCACACTGGACCGAGAGGGCCGGAAATGGCCAGCCCTCGGCCGGTGATGGTGACTGTCCCGAACCGCCGGGCGTCGGGGCCCTGCGCCCCGGTTGTCTCCGGCCTAGCGCAGATGTGCGGGAGGCGGGGCCAATGCAATTGCCCCGCGCAACTTTTTCGCAAGCCTGTTCTTGCCACGGACCGTCGCCACCTTCAGGTCAGCAGAAAGCCCCACCCGGCAAGGCCGAGGCCCACGCCGGCCGGCAGGCGGCCCGCCTCGTCGGCCAGCACTTTCCAGTGGCTGCCGGGGTCGGCCGCCACGCGGCGCAGGCCGAGCGTGAGCGCGACCGCCAAGAGCAGCCCGACACCGAGCATGAAAAGGAACAGCACCCAGTCGTCCGCGGGCACGAACAGCGACAGCGCGGCGAGGAACTTGACGTCGCCCGCGCCGACGAGTCCGGCGGCGAACGCCGCGAGCCCCGTCAGCACGATGACGAGCGCCACCGCCACGCGCCAGACGAGGTCAGCCGTCTCGAGGCAAGGCGCATGCGTCACCGCGAACAGCGCCACCGTCGCCAGCACGAGAGCGTTCGGGATCCGCATCCATCGCAGATCCGACAGCGCGGCGAGCGCGAGCAGCAGCCCCAGCGGCGCCGCCGTCAGCCAGGCTCCCCCGACGGAACAGACCGCGTCAGGCATGTTCCTGCGCGCTCTGCTGAACCATCGCGATCAGTTCGCGCTGCCCGGTGGTGCCGGTCTTGGCGTAGAGGCTGCGCAGGTGGCTCCGCACCGTAGCGATCGAGATGCCGAGCGTCTCGGCGATCATCTTGGGCGGCTGACCCATCGACAGCGCGTGGAACACCCGCCGTTCGGCCGAGGTGAGGGCATAGGGATTGCCCGCGCTGAACGGATCGATATCGCCCTCGTCGGCGAGCCGGTCGCGCCGGGGGTCGGGCATCAGCGCCTCCATCACGCCTGGCGTCCGCAAGAGCCACGCATCCGACAGCGCACGGGTCACGAGGATCGTCGGGATCTCCGGGCTGCGGCGCGGCGCGGATTCGAAGCTCAGTTCGATGAAATCCGTGTGCTCGGCGCAGGTTTCCAGAACGATCAGGCTGGCCTCGTGATTGTCGGTGCGTTGCGACCATTCCTGCGCGGCGGGCGAAACAGCGAATTCCGGCGCGCGCCGCAACTCCGACAGGCGCCAGATCGAGCCATGCTCGAGAGCGTCGCCATGGTGCGTCACGAGGAACCGCGCGAGGTGGCCCTTGATGGTGGCGTCGAACGTGTCGGTGGCGCGGCAATAGGATCGCACGCCCGAAACGCGCCGCGACCCCGGCTCGTACCGATAGAGCGCGACCCGCGCCGCCTGCGTCTGGCGGCCCAGCGACGTCAAAACGGGATCCAGCCCGAACTGCCCGGTCAGCGCCCCCATCCAGTCGGTGATCAGCGCGAAGGACCGGGCGAGGCGAAAGTGGAGGTCCGAGGCTCCCTCGAACGGCACGAGATCCGAGCGGCTGCGATAGGTTCTCTTCGGCACGTCCCGATACACTCCCTGTTAATTATTAATCCGACTTGTTCCTTTTGACTCTGGTCGCTGTGGCGACCGCTTGAAGGAAAAACCCGGGCATTTCTGGGATTGCCGCGTCGGCGCCGTAATCCTGCCGGAGCGAAGGCCGATTATACGTGAAGTTACCCAGATCCTGACGCAATTCATCATCCATCTGGTCGATGAGACGGCTCGATCGGCCCGGTAGACAGACCTCACTGACATCGGCGGGCTCCCCAATGCCGCCGCCCCCAACCAGAGCAAAGGTCTTTGACGATGAACGCACTTCGCACCCTCCTGAAGAATTTCCGCCGCAACGACGATGGCGCCACGCTCGTCGAGTACGGCATCGCGCTCGGCCTCGCGGTCACGGTCGGCGCCGGTGCGCTTCTGACCCTCGGCGGCGACGTCGGCTCCAAGATGAGCGCGGCGAGCTCGGCACTGAACGCCGAGGCGCCGGCAGACGGCTCCTGATCGGACAACCGGACGGCGCCCGCCGTCCGGCCATCGCGAAGGCGCCGTGCACCCCTGCGAGCGTCTTCGCGGTTTTTCACGAGTTTTCCGACGAGGACCAGATCTTGACCGCACCACGCTTCATCCTCCGCTTCGCGCAGCGTGAAGAGGGCGGCGTTCTCGTTCTCTGGGGCTGCGCGCTCGCCGCGCTCCTCGGCTTCGCGGCGCTGGTGCTCGATGCCGGTCGCCTCGCCACCACGCAATCCGAACTGCAATCCTACGCCGATTCGGTCAGCCTCGCCGCCGCGGCAGAGCTCGACGGCCGCGACGATGCCATCGCCCGCGCCCGTGCCGCCGCAAGCGACCTGCTGACCGACAGCCAGACCTTCGGCGAGGGCGGGACCCGCCTCGACGCCGACAGCATCAGCCTGACCTTCTATCGCGACGCCCCGGGCGGCCGCTTCCTTCGCGATCTGGCCTTCGTCACCTCCGACCCCCACCGCGCCCGCTTCGTCGAGGCGGCGGTGGCCGAACGCACCGTGTCGCTGCCCTTCAGCGCCGCGCTCGCGTCGATATCGACCGACACGGGCATCGACGACACCGTCGCAGCCAGCGCAGTCGCGCAGTTCACGCTCGAGGCCTGCAACACGGCTCCGGTCGCCATGTGCCTGCCGGAACTCGACTTTTCTGCCGGCACCTCCATCGGTGCATCCTTGTCTCTCGACGTCGCAGCCTCCGCGACGCTGCCCTATCCCGGCGACATCGTGCCGCTCTCGGTGCTCGATCCGGTCGACTCGCTTCTCCAGGGCACGTCGATCTGCGCCGGGCTTCTCGGCGCCGCGCTCGAGGCCTGCCTGATCGGCGTCGATGCGCCCGGCACGGCCTGCACCGGCGGCGGCTCGGGGCTCCAGCTGTCCGCCGCGCTCGACGGAGCGGACGTGCTCGACGCCGTGAATGCACGCCTCGGGATCTTCGACGGCGTCACCAGCGGTCTGTCCGGCCTGCTCGGATCGCTCGCCGCGCCCAACCCGCTGGGCGGCGTGCTCGCCGCCGGCGGTCTCTGCGAGGCGGCGCCGACGCCCCAATCGCTTCCGCGCGACGATTGCCACGTCACCGGCACCTGCGGCAGCGTAGGCACCGGCGACTGGTCGGAGGGGCGCGCGGCCTATGTCGAGGCGCGCTACGACGGCAGCGACCCGTTTCCCGACGCCCGCACACGGCTGGACTTTTACCGCGCCGAGATCGCGGCCGCGGCCGAGATGTCGGACGACACCGGCGGCGGCCTCGTCGGCGGTCTTCTGGGCGGCATCGGCGACACGGTCGGCAACGTCGTCGGGCAGGTCTGCACGCCCGACGCCGGCGGCGCACCGGACCGGCGCCTGATGGTGATGGGCGGCATCGACTGCGGCGCGATCGGCCCGGACGGCGCGCTGCCCCCGGTGCGCCAGTATTTCGAGGTCTTCGTGCTCGGCCCCGGCGAGAATGGCCGCCTCGACGTCGAGATCACCGCCTGCCTCGGCGGCGGATGCGGCAGCGGCACGCTCGACACCGAGGTCCGCGACGTCGTGCGGCTCGTCGAATGATCCGCGCGTTGGCCCGCCATGCCGCGCGGTTCCGCGCGGACCAGTCCGGTGCGGCGCTCGTCGAGTTCGCGCTGATCCTGCCGAGCGCGCTCGTCCTCCTGGGCGTGAGCGTCGAGGGCGCGCGCACCTTCTGGTCCTACCAGACGACGGTGACCGGCGTGCGCGATGCCGCGCGTTTCGTCAGCCGCGCCGCCGACAGCGACCTGTGCGCCACCGGCGGCAGCCTTGCGGCGTGGGAGCCGCGCCTGCTCGACATCGTGCGCACCACCGCGACGGGGGCCACGCCGTTTCCCGTCGACGTCTCGGTCGACGCGGTAACGGCGGATCTTGCCTGCCACGATCTCGGGCTGCGGGGCGGGACCGTCGGCGTCGCCACCGTGACCGCCACGCTGACCATCCGCCATCCGTTCCGTACGCTCTTCTCGCTCGCCGGCGGCACCTCCGGGGGCATCACCGCGACCGTTCGCGATAGCGCCCGGCTGATCGGCGCATGAGTCGGCTCGCCGCATATCTCGCCGATCGCGCGCGCGACGAGAGCGGCGCGGTCCTGATCGAGCTTGCCGCCGTGCTCGGCGTGTTTTTCCTGCTGGTCCTCGGCCTGATCGATTTCGGCCGGCTCGGCTTCGCGCACGTCCTCGGCGAAAAAGCGACCGAGCGCGCGGTGCGCATGGCCGTGGTGCGTCCGCCGCTCTGCCCCGATGTCGATACCGTGGTGCGCCGCAGCGCGCTCGGGCTGCTGCAGCCCGGCGTGACGCCGGGAACCCGCTGCGCCGACGCGCCCGGCGTGTGCCGCGCGCCGGACCCGGTTTCGTGCACGGCGGCCGATGCCGGCGCCGGCGCAGACGCGATCTGGGATCGCGTCGCGCCGTTCCTGCCCGCCAACGCGGCGCCCGAAAACCTCCGTTTTTCATACACCTGGGACCCGGCGCTCAACCGACTCGGCGCAGGGTACAGCCCGCTCGTGACCGTCGAGATCACCGATCTCGACTTCGACTTCATCTCGCCTCTCGGCGCGCTTGCCGCAGCCGCGGGGGCGGACGACGCCGACAGCCTCGGCGCGTCTCTCCCGTTCCCGTCGATGAGCGCGTCTCATCCGGCCGAAGACCTTCAGTAAGGAGTTTGCCATGACCATCGGTTTCGATCCGACGACGACCAGCGGGGCCGCCGATCCGGTCCGCGCGGGTGGCGCGATGCGCGTCCTCATCCTGTCGCCGAACCGGACGGTGGCGGGGCGCATCGCGGCGACGCTCGCCACGGACCCGAATATCTCGGCGCGCACGCACAAGGGCGCGCTGTCCGATCTCGTTCTGGCCGGCGACATGGACTGGGAGACGCTCGACTTCGTGGTCTTCCACGTGGAGGGAGACGGCACGGCCGACATGCTCGCGCTGCGCTGGCTGCGTCACGGCCGCGGCGATGCGCTGCGTCTGGTCGCGGTGGTGGACGACGGCGCGGACCCGGCGCGGCGCGACCGCATCCGGGCGGCCGGCGCGGACGAGGTGCTCGGCCTCGCGAGCCTCGGCCGGCCCGAGCGTCCGGCCGACGGGCGGCCCCGGCGCCTGACCCTCGGCGCGACCGCCGCGGACCGGGCAGAAACAGACGCTGACGGCCCGGCCTTCCCGACCGAGCCGGCGGTCGGCCCAACCGCCACGCCGACCGAGGCGAACGACCCCGCGACGCTTGAGACACCGGTTGCCATCACGTGCGAGGCACCCGCCGCATTGCCGGATCTGTCCGACGTCGCCGCGCCCGAGGCTGCCCACGCATGCCATGAGGGCGCCGCGGTACGGATCAACGCCGCCACCGGCGACGGGCGGCTCACGCTCTTTCTCCGCGCCCGGGGCGGCGCCGGTGCGACGACGCTGGCCACCAATCTCGCGCTTCTCCTCGCCGCCCGCGGCACCGAACGCGTGGCGATTGTCGATCTCGACATCCAGAACGGCTCGGCGGGCGTGCAGATGGACCTGCCCGACAGCGCCGCCTTTGGCGCGTTGCTGCGCGAGGGGCGCACGCCCGACGCGGCGTTCCTCGATGCGGCGATGGTCCGTCATGACGGCGGCGTCGACGTTCTGCCCGCACCCGACGTGATGGCGCCCCTCAGCGCGCTGTCCCCCGCGCAGGTGGACGCCCTCGTGACCGCGCTCAAGGCCCGCTACGACCACGTCCTGATCGACATGCCCCAGGCCATGCCCGACTGGATCGAACCGGTGCTCGACCGCGCGTCGCGCGCCGTCGTCGTCACCGACACCGCCGTGCCGTCGGTGAAGCGGGCGCAACGCCTGATCCGGGCCATCGCCGAAGAGCACATGACCCTGTCGGTCGAGATTGTCGTAAACCGCGAGGCGCGCCCCCTGCTCCTGTCCGAAGGCCAGAAGGAGGCCGCGCGCCTGCTCGGCCAGCCGCTCGAGCACTGGGTGCCCGAGGATCCGGCGCGCGCCCGCCGCGCGATCGACCGCGGCGAGCCGCTGGTCGCATCGGCGCCGCGCAGTCGCCCGTCGCGCGCGCTCGGACGTCTGGCTGCCGCGCTCTATCCCGCGCCGCGCCGCCGGGAGGGCCGCTGATGTTCCGCGCTTTCCACGCCCGCCCCGAGCCGCAGACCGCGGCAGCACCCGCGCCCGTCGCAGACGTGGCGCCCGCGCCCGCGCCGGTTCCTGCCGCGCCGTCCGCCCCTGGCTCCGAGGTGGTACCGGCCAAGCGCAGCGAACCGCGCCCCGAGCCGACGCCCGACGCGCCGACGCCGGAGCGGCTGCGGCTCAAGGCGCGGCTGCATCACCAGCTTCTCGACGAGCTCAATCTCGAACTGGTCGACAGCGTGCCCCGCGAGGACCTGCGCCGCGAGATCGGCGCGCTCGCCGCGCGCGCGCTCAAGGCCGAGGCCACCTCGATGCCGGCGGCGGTCTTTTCACAGCTGATCGACGAACTGATGGACGAGGTGCTCGGGCTCGGCCCACTGGAGCCGTTGCTCGCGGACCCCGAAATCGCCGACATCCTCGTCAACGGCGTGGACCGCGTGTTCGTGGAGCGGGCCGGCCGGCTCGAACGCTCCGATACGCGCTTCAACGACGAGCCCCATCTGCTTCGGATCATTGACAAGATCGTCACCGGCGTCGGCCGTCGCATCGACGAGAGCCAGCCGTGGGTCGATGCCCGCCTCCCCGATGGGAGCCGCGTCAACGCGATCGTGCGGCCCTGCGCCATCGACGGCCCGAGCCTGTCGATCCGAAAGTTCGCACGGATCCCGTTGAAGATGGACCGGCTTGTGGAACGCGGCGCGCTGACCGCCGCCGCCGCGGATTTCCTGCAGGCCTGCGTGCGCGGCCGGCTCAACCTGTTGATCTCGGGCGGGACCGGGTCGGGCAAGACGACGCTCCTCAATGCACTGTCGGCCTATGCCGATCCGCATCATCGCATCGTGACGATCGAGGACGCGGCCGAACTGCAGCTGCAGCAGGAGCATGTCGTCCGGCTCGAGACGCGGCCCGCGAACGCCGAAGGCACCGGCCTCGTGACGCAGCGCGACCTCATCATCAACGCCCTTCGGATGCGGCCCGACCGCATCATTGTAGGCGAGGTGCGCGGGACCGAGGCGTTCGACATGCTGCAGGCCATGAATACCGGCCACGACGGGTCGATGACGACGATTCACGCCAACTCCGCGCGCGACGCGCTGTCCCGGCTCGAACAGATGGTCGCGATGAAGGGAGGGGACATGCCCCTCGGGGTGATCCGCGCGCAGATCGCCTCGGGACTCCAGATCGTGATGCAGACCTCGCGTCTGGCCGACGGCACGCGGCGCCTGCTGTCGATCTCCGAGGTCGTCGGGCTCGACGGCGGAACGGTGCTCATGCAGGACATCTTCGTTTTCCGGCGGTTCGGGACCGGAGAGGACGGCGCCGTGCAGGGCCGGATGATGGCGACCGGGGTGCGCCCCCGCTGCATGGAGGCGCTCGCGGCGGCTGGCCTCGCACCCGCCGATGCGGCCTTTGCGCCGGAGTGCGACGCATGAGCGGGATCGACGCCTCCGCCGCCGTCGCGCTTACCGCGCTGATCGCCCTCGGCGGGGTCGCCGCGCTTCTGGGTGCGACCGTTCTGATGTCCCGCGCCCGGGCGCGGGACGCCGCGATGATCGCCCGGATGCGGCGGGAGACGGCGCGAGCGCGCGACGCCGCGCGGCCCGCCGGCACCCTGCAGAAGCGGATGGCGGAGGGCGGCCCGGCCCTGCCGTTCTACGGCAACCCCAACCAGCTCGTGCGCGGGGCCGGCCTTCGGCTCTCGGGGCGCGCCTTCGTCGCGGCCACCCTCGGGGCGGCGATCGTCCTCGGGGGCGCGATCAGCCTTTCGCTCGGTCCGCTGATCGGCGGCCCGCTCGGCATCGGCCTCGGCGTGTTCGTCCCGGTGGTCGTGCTGCGGCGCAAGCGCGACGTCCGGCTCGATCGGCTGTCGCGGCAACTTCCGGATGCGCTCGACCTGATGGCGCGCGGTCTGCGCGTGGGCCATCCCGTCGCCGCCACGATCGGCAACGTCGCCCGGACCATGCCCGATCCGATCGGCACCGAATTCGCTCTGGTCGCGCAGCAGATCCGGCACGGCGACTACCTCCCCGACGCGTTTTCCGACCTCGCCGACCGCGTGCGGCAGGAGGATATCGACTATTTCGCCGCCAGCATCCGGGTCCAGCACGGCACCGGCGGCAACCTCGCCGAGATGATCGAGACGCTGAGCCAGGTGGTGCGCGCGCGGCTCATGCTGCGCCGGCGGGTCAAGTCGCTGTCGGCCGAGGGGCGGCTCTCGGCGCTGTTGCTGTCGAGCCTGCCGTTTCTGATCTACGGCGCGACCTCGATCATCGCGCCGGATTATTACGGCGCCGTGCGCCATCACCCGGCCTTCCTGCCGATCGCCGGAATCGTGATCGCGCTCGTCGTCACGAACGGGCTGATCCTGCGCCGCCTGACCCGCTTCGAGATGTGACGCCATGACCGAGATCCTGTCCCTGTCCGCCACGGCCGACGTTCTGTCGAACGGCCTGCCCCTCATGGCCGCCGCCGTGGCGGCGATGCTCCTGCTGCTCGGGGGGCTCGGCCTCGTGTCGCAGCGCGACCGCGCGGCGGCGCGGATCCGGGCGCTCGGCGCCGACGCGCCGAACCACGGCGCGGCCGGCCTGTCGCGAACGCCGTCCGCGGATCCACGGGGGCTGGCCCGCGCGCTCATCCCGGAGGACCGCGCCCAGCGGGACGCGGTTCAGCGACAGCTGGCCGCCCTCGGCCTGACGCAGCCCGACGCTGTCCAGAATTTCTACCTGCTGCGGCTGTGCCTCGCCGTGGCGCCGATCCTGCTGGTCGGCGCGGCAATCGTCGGCGCCGGCGCGGATCTCCTGCCGGGATCGGCCTCCGATGCGGTGCGCGACATGCCGGGGATCTTTCTCGCCCAGATCGCCGCGATCGGGGCCGCCTGCGGATTCTGGGGGCCCGGCGCGTGGCTGAAGGGCCGGCATCGTGCGCGCATCGTGCGTCTGCGCAGGGCGCTGCCCAACGTGCTCGACCTCATGCAGGTGTCGGTGCAGGCCGGTCTCGGCTTCGACGCGGCGCTGACCCGGGTCGGCACCGAGCTTACCGAGGCCGCGCCCGACATGGCGCGAGAGCTGTTCGTGCTGCAAAAGGAGATTTCGGCCGGTCGCGACCGCGAGACCGCGCTTTTCGACATGGCCGACCGGATGGGCTTCGAGGAGGCGATGTCGTTCGCGCTCGTTATCACGCAATCCATGCAGTACGGCACGAGCCTGACCCAGGCCCTTCGGGCCTACGCCGTCGAGATGCGGCAGGCGCGCGAACTCGAGGCGCAGGAAAAGGCGAACCGCCTGCCGGTGCAGATCTCGGCGGTGATGTCGTTCCTGATGCTGCCGGCGCTCTTCCTGATCACCCTGACACCGATCATCATCCGCTATATCGGGATCGAGTGAGGCGCGCTGCGGCGGGCCGGTCCCGGCACGCCGCAACCCTTGGATCACTTCGCGATGACGAAGTTCACCAGCTTGTCCTTGACCGGGATCTCGCGGACGACCGTCACGTCGGACAGAAGCTCGCTCACCTTCGGATCGGCCTTCACCGCGTCGAGCAGCGCATCGCCCGACAGGTTCGGCGCCGCCATGACCTTGGCGCGGATCTTGCCGTTGAGCTGAACAGGGTATTCCTTCAGTTCCTCGCCCCCAGCCGCAAGCGCCTCGGCGTCCGGCTCCGGCCAGGGCGCGTAGGCGATGCTCTCGGTGTGTCCCAAAGCCTGCCACAGCTCCTCGGCCATGTGCGGTGCGAACGGCGCGAGAACCCGGACGAAATCGGTGACGACGCCGCGCGGCCGCGCCTCCATCGGCGTGAGCGTGTTCACGACCTCCATCAGCCGCGCGATCGAGGTGTTGAACCGCATCTCCTCGATGTCGGTGGTCACAGCCGCGATCGTGCGGGCCATCTGCCCCGCCAGCGCCGGATCCGGCGCCGCGTCCGTCAGCCGCGCGGTATCGACCGCGTCGGCATCGTCGTGCACCAGCCGCCAGACCCGGTTCAGGAAGCGTCGCACCCCGGCGACCGACTGCGTGTCCCACAGCTTCGTCGCTTCCAGCGGGCCCATGAACATCTCGTAAAGACGCACGGAATCCGCGCCGAACTCCTTCACCATGTCGTCGGGATTGACGACGTTGAAGCGCGACTTCGACATCTTCTCGATCTGCCGGTCGAGCTTGTGACCGCCGCCCCAGAACGCGCCCTCGCGCTCCTCCACGGTTTCGGGCTCGTAGTAGCGCCCGTTCGGATCGCGATAGGAATGCGCGAGGATCATGCCCTGGTTGAAGAGCTTGTGAAACGGCTCGTTGGTCGAGACATGACCCAGATCGTACAGCACCTTGTGCCAGAACCGGGCATAGAGAAGGTGCAGGACCGCATGCTCGGCGCCGCCGACATAGAGGTCGACGGGCATCCAGTAGCGTTCCTTCTCGGGATCGACGAAGAGCTCGTCGTTCTTGGGATCGATGAAGCGCAGGTAGTACCAGCACGAACCGGCCCATTGCGGCATCGTGTTCAGGTCGCGCCGCGCCGGCTGCCCGGTCTCGGGGTCGACGGTGTTCACCCAGTCCGTCGCGCGCGCCAGCGGCGGCTCGCCGTCCGGGCTGGGCCCGTATTCCTCGAGTTCGGGCGGCAGGAGCGGCAGATCCTGGTCGGGCACCGTGCGCCAGCTGCCGTCCTCCAGATGGACGATCGGCACCGGCTCGCCCCAGTAGCGCTGGCGCGAGAACAGCCAGTCGCGCAGGCGATAGGTCGTGCGGGCATGGCCTGCGCCCTGCTCTTCCAGCCAGCCGATGATCTTCGTTTTCGCCTCGGCCACCGGCAGCCCGTCGAGAAAGCCGGAATTGACCAGCGTGCCGTCGCCGGTCCACGCCTCGGCCGCGATGTCGTGTCCGCTCCCCGGTCTCACCACCTCGATGATCGGCAGGTCGAACAGGCGCGCGAACTCGTGGTCGCGCTCGTCATGCGCCGGCACGGCCATCACGGCGCCGGTGCCGTAGTCCATCGTGACGTAGTCGGCGACCCAGACCGGCACCTTGGCCCCGTTCACCGGGTTCACCGCGAAGGCGCCGGTGAAGGCCCCGGTCTTCGTGCGGCTGAGCTCGGCGCGCTCGAAGGACGACAGCTTCGCGGTCTTCTCCACGTAGTCGGCGACCGCCTGCCGCTGCGCGTCGGTCGTGATCTTCGCCACCAGCGGATGCTCGGGCGCGAGCACGGCATAAGTCGCGCCGAAGAGCGTGTCCGGCCGTGTCGAGAACACCCGCATCTCGCCCTGATCGCCGTCGATCGGAAAGACGATCTCGGCCCCGTGCGACCGGCCGATCCAGTTGCGCTGCATCGCCTTGATGCCCTCGGGCCAGTCGAGATCCTCCAGATCCTCGAGCAGGCGATCGGCGTAGGCGGTGATCTTCAGCATCCACTGCTTCATCAGCCGCTTCTCGACCGGGTCGCCGGTCTCGATGTACTTGCCGTCCTTGACCTCCTCGTTGGCCAGAACCGTGGACTGCGCCGGGCACCAGTTCACCGCGACCTCGGCCTGGTAGGCGAGGCCCTTCTCGACCAGCTGCAGGAAGATCCACTGGGTCCAGCGCACGAAGTCCGGCTCGGTCGTCGCGATCTCGCGCGACCAGTCGTAGGAAAAGCCCAGCCGTTGGATCTGCGCGCGGAACGTGTCGGTGTTCTGCTTCGTCGTTACCGCCGGATGGATGCCGGTGCGGATCGCGTAGCGCTCGGCCGGCAGGCCGAAGCTGTCCCAGCCCATCGGGTGCAGCACGTTGAACCCACGCATCCGCTTGTAGCGCGCGACGATGTCGGTCGCGGTATAGCCCAGCGGATGCCCCACGTGCAGCCCCGCCCCCGAGGGATACGGGAACATGTCGAGCACGTAGTATTTCGGCTTCGCGTGATCGACCTCGGCGCGGAAGGTCTCGTGCCGCTTCCAGAAGTCCTGCCACTTCGGTTCGATCTGCTCTGGCGAGTAGGGCATCGCGCCGGTCTCCAAACTGTCGGGTCTGGCGCGTGATAGTGCGTGGCCCTGACGACTTCAACGACGTCCGGACAGCGCGGTCCGCCGAGCGGTGCGCGCACCGGGCCGTGGCCGGCCCGGCGGCGCGCTGTCAGCGGCGGTCGCCGTCCGGGCTGTCGTCGAACCGGTCGTCGAGGATGCGGGCGCCGCCGCCCTCGGGGTCGTCGTATTGCGACGCCCGCATGGTCCAGACGAAAGCGGCGAGCCCGGCGAGGCCGAGACCCACGGAGACGGGGATGAGCACGACGAGAACGTTCATTTCTGCGCCCTCACGGAGTTGAGCGTCACGGTCAGCGACGAGATCGACATCGCCAGCGCCGCGAGGAACGGCGAGGCGAGGCCCGCCAGCGCCACCGGCACCGCGATCAGGTTGTATCCGACCGAGATGAGGATGTTCTGCCGCATCCGGCCGAGGCTGCGTTTCGCGGTGTCGAGAAGATCGCTCACCGCACCCAGATCATCGCCCACGAGCACCACGTCGGCAAGGCAGCGCGCGGCCTCCAGCCCCGAGGCGGGCGCGAGGGAGGCATGCGCGCCGGCAAGCGCCGCGCTGTCGTTGAGCCCGTCGCCCACCATCAGGACGCGCCGTCCCTCGGCGCCGCGCGCGGCGAGCCATTCGGCCTTGTCCTCGGGCGTCATCCGGCCCTCGGCACGGTCGATGCCGAGCCGCGCGGCAGCCGCGGCCACCGCGCCCGGCCCGTCCCCAGACAGAAGCGCCACGTCGAGGCCCCGCGCCTTCAGCGCCGCGATCAGCGCCGGCGCCTCGGGCCGAAGCTCCTCCTCGAAGGCGAACCGGGTGATCGTCCCCTGCCCGTCGTCGAGCGCCACGCCCTCCCCGTCGCAGCCGAGCCACCCGGGATGGCCGAGCCGCACGCGCCGCCCCGCGGCCCGCGCCTCGACGCCGCGGCCCGGCACCTCGGTCGCGTCCTCGACCGCGCGGGGCGCGATGCCACGTGAGTCGGCCGCCGCGCGGATGGCGCGGGAATAAGGGTGCCGGGACGCGGCGGCGAGGCCCGCCGCCAGCGCCAGCGCCGCCCGATCCGGAGTTCCGGTCAGCCGCGCCGCGCCGGTTGTCAGCGTGCCGGTCTTGTCGAATGCCACCGCGTCGATCTCCGCCAGCCGCTCCAGCGCCGTCTGCGACTTCACGAGAAGCCCGCGGCGGAACAGACGGCCCGTCGCCACCGTCGAGACCGCCGGGACAGCGAGGCCCAGCGCGCAGGGGCAGGTGATGACGAGGACCGCGATCGCCACGTCGAGCGCGCGCCAGCCGTCGCCCGTGAGCCACAGCCAGTAGACGAACGCCGCCGCGCTGAGGATATGAACCAGCGGCGCGTAGGCGCGCGCGGCCCTGTCGGCGACGCCGGAATAGCGCGAGCGCTGCGCCTCGGCGGTCGCGACGAGATCGGTCAGCCGGCTCAGCGCGGTGTCGCGGCCCGCGCGCGCGACGCGCACGGTCAGCAGGCCCGACAGGTTGACCTCGCCCGCCTGCACGGCGTCACCGGGAGCGACCGGCGCGGGCGCGCTTTCGCCATTGAGCGCGGAGCGGTCGATATCGCTGCGGCCCGTCTCGACCTGTCCGTCGGCCGGGAACCGGTCGCCCGGCTTCAGCTCGATCAGGTCGCCGGCGGTCAGGCGCTCGGCTTTCACCACCTCGCGCCCGGCCGCGGTCAGGCGAACCGCCTGCGGCACATCGAGCGCGGCGAGCTCCGCCGCCGCCGAGCGTGCGGCCCGGCGCCCCGCCTGGTCCAGGCAGCGCCCGATCAGCAGGAAGAAGGTCAGTGCCAGCGCCGCGTCGAACCAGTGATGCTCGTCCGATCCGGTCAGCGCACCGGCCACCGACACGCCGGCGGCAAGCGCGATGGCGATCGAGATCGGCACGTCCATGTTGAGCCGTCCGTGCCGAAGCGCACCGAGCGCCGAGGCGAAGAAGGGCCGCCCCGAAAAGGCGATGGCCGGCACGGTGATCGCCGCGGAGATCAGGTGGAAAAGCTGGGCGGTCGTGTCCGCCGCACCCGACCACACCGCGACGGACAGCAGCATCACGTTCATCATCGCGAATCCCGCGACGCCCGTGCGCATCAGCAGATCGCGCATCTCGCTGCCCTGCCCGGCCAACAGGCTCTGGTCGAGCTCCTGCGCCCGGTGTCCCGCGGCGGCGAGCGCGGCGACGAGCGCCGGCGCAGACAGGGCCGCGCCCTCCACGCTCGCGCGCCGAAGCGTCAGGTTGACCCGCGCGCGCGCCACGCCGGGCACCCGCGCCAGCGCCTCCTCGACCTGCGAGATGCAGGCGGCGCAGTGGATGTCCGGCAGATGCAGCTGCACGCTGTCGCCGCCGCGCGCGAGTGACTCCTCGCCGATGCCGTCGGCGGCGATGCAGGCCGGACAGGCGGCGGTCATTCGGTCACCCGAAGGGTCAGGCGCTGCTCGAACGCGGTGCCGTCCGTCGCCTCGGCCGTGACGTCGATCCGCCAGTAGCCCGGCGCGATGTCGAGGCCGGCGCGCGCGCGCCCCTCGGCAGGCATGTCGCGCTCGCCCGCGTCGGTGGTGGCGCGGCCGATCACCGCGCGCATGGCCGCGACCTCGGCGGGCCGCCCCGCGGCGTCGATCAGCGCGACCTCTGCCCGGCCGTCCTGGCCCGTCGCCGCGACGGTCCAGCCCAGCGCCTCCTGCGCGGCGCGGCGCTCCTCGTAGACCTGGCTTGCCACGTAGGAATTCTTGGTCTCGAGGCCCGGGAACGTGCGCACCGCGTTCACGGCAAGCGCCACGTTGACCGATATGATGGTGCCGAAGCCCAGCGCGAAGATCGCGAAGACATGGCGGCCGGTCAGGATGCGTTGGCTCATCTGTCGTCTCCGTTGAAGGTGGTGTCGACGCGGGTGGTCGCGTCCGAAGTGACGTCTCGCACCTGGATCTCGATATCGGTGCGTTCGGCGGTGGCGGCGGGATCGCCGGGCGCGGCGGTGACGTAGATCCGCTCGAGCCCCTGGGTGTCGGCCGGGACCGTGACAGTGCCGGTCTCGGCGCTCTCCAGCGTCACGGTCAGCCCCGATCCGCCCGACAGCGTCACTTCCATCTCGCGCGCCTCGGCGGCGCGGTTGCGGATGCGCAGGTCGTAGGCGTTGCGGACCGACCCGTCCGACAGCGTCACGAAGGTCGGGTTGCGGATCGGCGCGATCGTCGCCTCGATCTCGGGCCGCAGCAGCAGCGCGGCCAGAAGCGCCACGCCGAAGAGCGACCAGAGCCCGAAATAGATCAGGTTGCGCAGCCTGAGGATGTGCTGCCGCGCCGGCCGCGGCGTCTCGCCCGCACGCTCGCGCGGGGCATCCGACAGCGCGAGATAGTCGATCAAGCCGCGCGGCTTGCCGATCTTCTCCATCACCTCGTCGCAGGCGTCGATGCACAGCGCGCAGGTGATGCAGGCCATCTGCTGGCCGTCGCGGATGTCGATGCCCATCGGGCAGACGTTGACGCACGCGTTGCAATCGATGCAGTCGCCCGGCGCGTCGCCATAGAATTTCGGCCGCTGGATCACCGCCTTCGTCTCGCCGAAATGCATCGGGATCACCGGAGAGCGGCCGCCGATCTTGGGGCCGGCGGCGCGCGTCGTCGCCTCGGGCGCCTCGATCGTCGTGGTGCCTTCGCCCTTGCGCCGCCGCAGCCCCTTGCCGCGCGGCTCTCCGCGCCAGTCGCGGTAGGCGACGGTCAGCGTGTCCTCGTCCATCATCGCGCCCTGGATGCGCGGCCACGGGCACATGTAGATGCACACCTGCTCGCGCATGAAGCCGCCGAAGATGAAGGTCGTCGCCGTCAGCACCCCGATCGAGCCGTAGGCGACCGGGTCGGCACGGAAGGTCACCAGATCGCGCAGAAGCGTCGGCGCGTCGGAGAAGTAGAACACCCAGGCCCCGCCCGTCGCGACCGCGATCAGCAGCCAGATCGCCCACTTGGTGACCCGCAGCCGCGCCTTGTGCGCCGACCACGGCGCCTTGTGCAGCCGCAACCGCGCATTGCGGTCGCCCTCGACCCACCGCTCCACCGCGAGGAAGAGGTCGGTCCAAACCGTCTGCGGGCAGGCATACCCGCACCAGACCCGACCGAGCGCGGCGGTGAACAGGAACAGCCCCAGGCCGGCCATCACCAGCAGGCCGGCGACGAAATAGAACTCGTGCGGCCAGATCTCGATACCGAAGAAGAAGAACCTCCGGTTCGCAAGATCGACCAGAACGGCCTGGTCGGGCAGGTTCGCGCCGCGGTCCCAGCGGATCCAGGGCGTGACGTAGTAGATGCCGAGCGTGACGATCATGATCTGCCACTTGAGCCGGCGGAACGCGCCGGACACGCGGCGCGGAAAGATCGGTTCGCGCGCGGCATAGAGGGAGGTCTGGCTGGAATCGCTCATGTGTCTGGCCTTGTTGTGCTCGGGCCTCTCTCGCACCGGTCCGGCCGCCGGGCCTTGACCTGAATCAAGCACGGCCGGCGCACGCGGCGCCGGCCGTCATGACCTTGCGTCAGGGTCAGTTCGCGGGCGCGTCGGCCGGCGTTTCCTCGCCCCCGCCAAGCTGGTGGACATAGGCCGCGACGGCGCGCACCTCCGCCTCGCCCAGCCGTGCGCCCCAGGGCGGCATGACACCGTAGGGTCCCTCGGAGATCGACTGGCGCACGCTGTCGGCGTCCGAGCCGTAGAGCCAGATCGCGTCGGTCAGGTTCGGCGCCCCGAGCTCGCGCATCCCGCGGCCGTCCTCGCCGTGGCAGGCGGCACAGTTGTCGGCAAAGAGCTGGCCGCCCTCGCCGGCAAGGGGATCGGTGCCGTCCGGCAGGCTCCGGACATGCGCGACGAGCGTGTCGATCTCCTCCTCGCCGAGGATCTCGCCGAAGCCCGGCATCTCGCTGTAGCGCGCATCGGGGTCGTCCTCGTTGCGGATTCCGTGCCGCACCGTGTAGGCGATCTGCTCGATCTGCCCGCCCCAGAGCCACGCGTCGTCAAGAAGGTTGGGATACCCCTCGGCCCCCGCCGCACCCGAGCCGTGGCACTGCGAACAGTTGTTGCGGAAGACCGCGGCGCCGGCGTTCACGGCGAAGTCGTGCAGCTCGGGGGACTCGTGCAGCCGGGCAAGCTCGGTCTCGACGATGCCGGCACGCATGTCGGCGTTGGCGTCCTCCACGGCCTGGATCTCCTGCGCGACCTGATCGCGCGTCGACCAGCCCAGAACGCCGGCCGTCGCGGTCGACACGAGCGGCCATGCCGGGAACAGGATCGTGTAGATCACGCCCCACACGATCGTCGCGTAGAAGGTCCAGAGCCACCAGCGGGGCAACGGGTTGTTGTATTCCTGGATCCCGTCCCACTCGTGGCCGGTGGTTTCCGGCTCGGCGTTTCGGGTCTTGTCGTGCTTGTGGTCCGCCATCACACGGCCTCCTCGCGGGCTTCGTCGCGGCTGGCGTCATGGCCCGAGGGCGCGCCGTCGCGGGGCGGCCGCGCATCGTCCCGCAGGATCGAGCGCGCCGCGGCTTCGTGGATCCTGCGGCTTCCGGGCCGCAGGACGAACAGGATGCTGCCGACAAAGAAGAGGAAGAGCGCAAGAAGGGCCCAGCTGTCGGCGAACTGTCTCAGCAGCGAATAGGTGTCCATGCGTCCTTCTCCCTACCGGCTGGCGTCGGCCACGAAGGTCGAGAAATCGACCGTGGTGCCGAGCATCTGGAGATAGGCGATCAGCGCATCCATCTCGGTCAGCTCGGGCTGGCCGTCGAAGTTGCGCACCTGCGCGCCGGGATAGCGCTCCAGCAGGCCGTCATAGTCGCCGAACGGATCCACCTGGACGTTGAAGTCCGCCTGCGCGACCTCGATCATCTCGTCGGTGTAGGGCACGCCGACAAAGCGGTGCGTGGCCATGACCTCGTCGATGAACTCGGCCGTGATCGGCGCCCGCAGCAGGTAGTCGTATTTCGGCATGACGCTTTCGGGGACCACCGATTGCGGATCGATGAAGTGATCCACGTGCCACTCGTCCGAGTAGCGCCCGCCGACGCGGGCGAGGTCGGGCCCCGTCCGTTTCGAGCCCCACTGGAACGGGTGGTCGTACATCGACTCCGCCGCCAGGCTGTAGTGGCCGTAGCGCTCCACCTCGTCGCGCATCGGCCGGATCATCTGGCTGTGGCAGACGTAGCAGCCCTCGCGGATGTAGATGTCGCGGCCCGCCAGTTCGAGCGGGGAGTACGGGCGCACGCCCTCCACTTCCTCCACCGTGTTCTCGAGCCAGAAGAGCGGCGCGATCTCGACGATGCCGCCGATGGTGACCACGAGGAACGACGCGACCAGCAGAAGCGTGGCGTTCTTTTCCAGGATCGCGTGCTTGTCGATCAGCTTGGTGTGGTGCGGCAGCTCGTTCGGGATGCCGCCGTCACCCGGCTTCACGACGTTCGGGTCCTGGTCGGAGGGTGTGATTTTTTCGTTTGCCATCTGTTTTTACTCCGCAGGCACGGGGGCGTTGACCGGCCGGGCTTCGGGCTGACGGATCGTCATCCACATGTTCCAGACCATGATCAGCGCGCCGCTGAGGTAGAGGACCCCGCCCAGACCGCGCACCACGTACATCGGGAACTTGGCGGCGACGGTGTCGGCGAAGGAGTTGACGAGGAAGCCGTTGGCATCGACCTCGCGCCACATCAGGCCTTCCATGATGCCCGTGACCCACATCGACGCGGCGTAGAGAACGATGCCGATGGTCGCGAGCCAGAAGTGCCAGTTGATCGCGGCCATCGAGTACATCTGCGCCCGGCCCCAGAGCTTCGGCGTCAGGAAGTAGAGGCAGCCGAAGGTGATGAGCCCGTTCCAGCCGAGCGCGCCGGAATGCACGTGCCCGATGGTCCAGTCGGTGTAGTGGCTGAGGCTGTTGACGGCGCGGATCGACATCATCGGGCCTTCGAAGGTCGACATGCCGTAGAAGGCGAGCGACGCGACGAACATCCGGATGATCGGGTCGGTGCGGATCTTGTCCCACGCGCCCTCGAGCGTCATCAGGCCGTTGATCATGCCGCCCCAGCTGGGCATCCACAGCACGACCGAGAACACCATGCCCAGCGTCGCGGCCCAGTCCGGCAGCGCGGTGTAGTGCAGGTGGTGCGGCCCCGCCCAGATGTAGAGGAAGATCAGCGCCCAGAAGTGGATGATCGACAGCTTGTAGCTGTAGATCGGCCGTTCGGCCTGCTTCGGCACGAAGTAGTACATCATGCCGAGGAAGCCCGCCGTCAGGAAGAAGCCGACCGCGTTGTGGCCGTACCACCACTGGGTCATCGCATCCTGAACGCCGGCGAAGACCTGCACGCTCTTGGAGCCCCAGATCGACACCGGGATCGACAGGTTGTTGACCACGTGCAGCATTGCGACGGTCACGATGAACGCGAGGAAGAACCAGTTCGCGACGTAGATGTGCGGCTCGCGGCGCTTGATGATCGTGCCGAGGAACACCGCCAGGTAGGCGACCCAGACGAGCGTCAGCCAGATGTCGACGTACCATTCGGGCTCGGCGTATTCCTTCGACTGGGTCGAGCCCAGAAGGTAGCCGGTCGCGGCCAGCACGATGAAGAGCTGGTAGCCCCAGAACACGAACCACGCGAGGTTGCCGCCCCAGAGCCGCGCCGCGCTGGTGCGCTGCACGACATAGAAGGACGTGGCGATCAGGGCATTGCCGCCGAAGGCGAAGATCACCGCCGAGGTATGCAGCGGCCGCAGCCGCCCGAAGTTGGCGTAGCCCTCGGACCAGTCGAAGTTCAGCACCGGGAAGGCCAGCTGGAACGCGATGAACGTCCCGGCCAGGAACCCAGCGATGCCCCAGAATGCCGTCGCGATGACGCCGGCGCGGATCGGGCCGTCCATGTAGCCCGTCGTGTCGACGGGAACCCTCGCGTCGTCGTAGCTGCGAATTTCCCAAAGGAGCAGTCCGGCCGCGACCACCATGACGATGACCGCGTGGACGCTGTAGGCCAGATCGCGCCCCCAATCCGCCGCGATCGCGGCGAAGAGGACGATCAGCCCGTAAATGACCATGCGCAAGATGTTCATGTCTGTGCTGTCCCCACGTTGAATGACCGCCATGGCTGGCGGGATCTGGGGCCCGTAGACATGATTCAGCGGGGCGCTCGCCTTGATCTGCATCAACTGGGCGCCGTGCAGCCCGGAAAGAGACGTGGCCTGGGCACGCGATTCGCGCGCAAGACCGGATTAACTCTACGGAAACTCGCGCGACGCATACGGATCCCGGTGCATGGGCAGCGATGATTCGGGATGGACCGCAGGCAACTCGATCGGCGGCTTCGGCGGGCGCGCGCGGCGCATGCGCGCTGGCAGGCGGCGCTCACCGGGGCGGCGCAGGCCGGTGCGCCCGAAGAGCGCCTGCTGCGCCTCGTGCGCGCGCCGGCGGACGATGTCGCCTCTCTTCTGTCCGAGGTCACGCAGACCCCGGCGATGGCCGCGACGCCGCCCGCCCGCGCGGCGCTCGCCGCACATGCCGCGCTGCGGTTCGAGGCGTCGCGCATCGCCGGACTGATCGAGCGGAACCAGACCGCGCGCCTGAGGGCCGAGATCATGGGCCCCGGCCTGCAGCGCCCGGCCCACGCGCTCGGCCGCGCCCTGTCGGATTTGCGCATCGCGGCGGTGCCGTCGCACGCCTGAGCCGTGCCGCGCGTTGGCTCAACAAGCCCTCCGCACCGACTGCTTTTCTAAACCAAAACGCGCGACGCGGATCAGTCGATGGCGCTGCGCGCGCAGCCGTCCGCTTGCGGAATGTCAGACGTCAGCGCCGTGCGCGAAGGCTGTCAGCTGATGACGCCGCCGTCATCGTCATCGATCTCGAGCGCGAGGCGCGCGAAATCGGGAATCCGGACCTCCCGCGCGGAGGGCGTCTCGATCAGGCCGTCGCGGCGCAGTGCCGAGAACTGGCGGCTCGTCGTCTCGATCGTCAGCCCGAGGTAGTCCGCGATCGTCTCGCGCGACAGCGGCAGGTGAAGCTGGACGGGACCCTCCGCCACCGTGCCGTCGTGGGCCGCCGCCTCGCGCCGGGCCAGGTTCACGATGAAGTTGATGACTTTCTCCCGCGCGCTCATCCGGCCGAGGACAACGGCCCAGTCGCGCGCGGCGTCGAGTTCGTCGAGCGTCATCACAAGCATGCGGTGCGCGATGTTGGGCGACCGGTCCATCAACTGCTCGAACGTCCGCCGCTCGAACCGGCAGAGCGTGACCTCGCTCGCCGCCTCGATGTTGTAGGGCGACACCGCCCGGCCGGGCCGGCCGATGAAATCGGACGGCAGAAGAAGCCCCACCATCTGCCGCCGGCCGTCGGCAAAGCTGCGCGACATCGTTGCACAGCCGCTTACCACCGACGACAGGTGATCCAGCGGCTCACCGGCCTCGGCCAGCATCGTGCCGCGCTCCACAGTACGGTAGGATTTTGCCTGTTCCAGAATCGCGAGCTCGTCCACTTCGCACTCCGCGCACACGGCGCGGTGTCGAATGGGGCAGGAACTGCAGGAATTCGCACTCAACTGGATGGTCATGCGAAAACAATACAATCGCCCTTGATCTGCATCAAGGCGACAGGCGCGCGCATCGCGCATCTCCACGTCATGACCGATGATCCGCTCCATTCCGCCCTGCTCGACGCTCGGGTTCCGCGCTACACGAGCTATCCGCCGGCCAACCGGTTCTCTGCCGACGTCGGCCCGAACCAGTCTGGAGACTGGCTCGGCGCGGTCGCGACCGACGCGCCGATCTCGGTCTACGTTCACGTGCCCTTCTGCCGCAGGCTCTGCTGGTTCTGCGCCTGCCGGACGCAGGGCACCACCGCCGATGCCCCGCTCGACCGGTTCCTCGATCATCTCGATCTCGAGGCCGCGATGGTCGCCGCGCGCTTGCCGCGCGACGTGACCGCCGGCGCGCTGCATCTCGGCGGCGGAACACCGACCATCCTGTCGCCCGACCGCATCGCGCGCCTGTCGGAACTGCTCCACGGCGCCTTCACCTTCACCAACGACGCGGAAATCTCGGTCGAGATCGACCCTGTCGAATGCGACGAGGCGCGCCTCTCTGCGCTGGCCGCGCTCGGCACGACGCGCGCGTCGCTCGGGGTGCAGGACTTCGACCCCATCGTGCAGGCCGCCATCGGCCGCGAACAGAGCGTCGCCGCCACCCGCGCGGTGGTCGACGGCGCCCGGGCCCGCGGCATCGAAAGCCTCAACGTCGATCTGGTCTACGGCCTGCCGCACCAGACAGAGGCCCGGATCGCCGCCACGCTCGAGACGGTGCTCGATCTGCGGCCCGACCGGCTCGCGCTCTTCGGCTACGCGCACGTGCCTTGGATGGCCCGGCGCCAGCGCATGATCCCCGAAGACGCCCTGCCCCTGCCGGTCGAGCGGATCGCGCTCGCCGCCCGCGCGCGCGAAATGCTCGTCGCCGCGGGATACCGCGAGATCGGCATCGATCACTTCGCTCTGCCGGACGACGCCATGGCGCATGCCGCCGCGGCCGGCACGCTGCGCCGCAATTTCCAGGGCTACACGACCGATCGCGCGCCGACGCTCATCGGGCTCGGCCCCTCGTCGATCTCGCGCTACGCCGAAGGATTCGCGCAGAACGCGCCGGCGACCGGGGCGTGGCAGGCGCGGATCGCCGAGGGCATGCTCGGTACGGTGCGCGGCCATGCCCTCACCCGCGACGAACGCATGACAGCCGATATCATCGAACGGATCATGTGCGACGCGCGCGTGGATCTCGCCGCGATGGCGGAGCGCCACGATCAGCCGCTGGTGCCGCTCCTGACGCTGGCGCGCGCCGCGCTCGCGGACCTGCCGGGGGTCGGCACGCTCGAGGGCGAAGTGCTGCGCGTCGGTCGGCCCGCCGCGCTGCGCCTCGTGGCCGCGCATTTCGATCCGGGCTTCGCGCCGTCCGCGAACCTCTACAGCCAGGCGAGCTGAGCCCGGCTCAGCCGGGCAGCGCGTCGGTCAGCACGTAGCGCAGGATGTCCACGACCTGCGCGGGTTCGCGCGCGACCGCGAGCGCGGCGGCATCGACCTCCTTGAGCGCGTGGTCGTGCTCCTCGGGCTGAAGGATGATCAGCGACTTGCCCAGCGCGCTGGCGTAGCCGGCATCGAAGGCCGCGTTCCACTGCTTGTACTGCGTGCCGAAGCGCACCACCACGATATCGGCATCGGCGATACCCTTGCGTGTGCGCAGCGCGTTGACCATCGCGCCCTTGTGGTCGTGCCAGTATTTCCGGTCCTCGGCACCGAGGATCGCGACCCCGCAATCGTCCGAGGCCGCGTGATCCGTCACCGGCCCCGAGAACGTCACGTCGAGGCCCTGCGCCCCGTCGATGATCTGGTCGCGCCAGTCAGTGTGAATCTCACCGGAGAGGTAGACGTTGAGGCCCATGACAATCCCTTTCGCTGAACGATGCCCCACGAGGTATCGCGGCCGGCCCGCCGGGCCAAGCCGTCAGCGAAACGCGGTGCCGTCCCAACGAGTGGTCCAGCCCTTGCCGCCCTGCCCGAAGCCCGAGATCGTCGGCCGGGCCCCCGTGCCCACCGTGATGCCGCCGCCGAGAAACTCGGTTTCGAGTTCGAGAAGGTCGCCGCGCCGCAGCCAGATCTTCACCGAGCAGACCTGCGCGCCGCAGAAGCCGCTGCGCCTGGTTTGGCCGCAGACGATGCCCTCGTGCGAGATCAGCAGATCCTGCCGCCCGTCCCCGTCGAGATCGCGCTCGACCAGCCCGCCGTCGAGCCGCGCCCGACCATCAATGCCGGTGCAGGCGGCCGACAGTTCCTGTTCGAGAAGGTAGCGCGCCGCGTTCGAGCTTTGGGCAGACGCCCCGGGAGGATCGGCGCAGATGACGACAGCGGCAAGCAGACCAGCAATGACACGCATGGAAAAGGCTCCGGATCAAATCGACCCGGAGCCTAGCAGCTTTCGGTACGCGAGACGAGCCGTCAGCCGCGCAGCGTGGCCCCGGTGGCCTTCGTCACCTTCTCCACGATCTTCGCGGCCACCGCCTCGATCTCCTTTTCCTTCAGGGTCGCCTCGCGCGGCTGAAGCCTCACGGTCAGGGCCAGGGATTTCTTGCCATCGCCGAGGCTGCCGCCGACGAACTCGTCGAACACGCGGACGTCCTCGATCAGGGCCTTGTCGGCCCCCGCCGCGGCGTTGACCAGGTCGAGCGCGGCGACATCGGCATCGACGACGAAGGCGAAATCGCGCTCCACCGGCTGGAAGTCCGACATCTCGAGCGCCGGGCGCGTGGTCCGCTGCGCCTTCGGCATCGGAACCTCGGCGGGATGCACGACAAAGGCGACCGCCGGCCCCTTCACGTCGAAGGCCTGCAGGATCTTCGGATGGACTTCGCCGAAAGTGGCGAGCACCTTCTTCGGCCCGAGGCACAGCCGGCCATGCCGGCCAGGGTGCCACCACGCCTCGGCGCCGCGCTGCACCTGCATCTTGGAGGGCGCGCCCATCGCGGACAGCACCGCCTCGGCATCGGCCTTGGCATCGAAGGTATCGGCCGCGCGCGCGCCGCCATGCACGTCCTTGGGCGCGGTGCGACCGACGACGAGGCCCGCAAGCTCCAGCGCCTGCTCGCCCGGCTCGCCGCCCGAGAACGCGTAGCCCAGCTCGAACAGCGCGAGGTCCGCCGCACCGCGCGCCTGGTTCCGCGCCGCCGCCTGCAAGAGCCCGGGCAGCAGCGACGGCCGCATGTGGCTCATCTCCGAAGAGATCGGGTTGGCGAGCATCGTCGCGTCGCCACCTCCGCCGAACAACTCCGCCGCGCGGCGGTCGATGAACGAGTAGGTCACGCATTCATTGTAGCCGAGCGTGGCGACCGTGCGCCGCGCCACCTGCTCGCGCTTCTGCAGCGGCGACAGGATCGGCCGCGGCACGCCGGTGTCGACGCGCGGCATGGGCTTGCCCTCGAGCTTGGTCAGCGATGCGATCCGCGCCACCTCCTCCACCAGGTCGGCCTCGCCCATCACGTCGGGGCGCCACGGCGGCACCTTCGCCATGTCGCCGTCCATCTCAAACCCGAGCGCGGTCAGCGTCGCACGCTGGGTCTCGGCCGGGATGTCCATCCCGACGAGGCTGGAGCAGCGCCGGGTGTCGAGCCGGTAGGCGCGGGAATGGTCGGGGATCGCGCCTGCAACGATCACGTGGCTCGCCTCGCCCCCGGCATGGTCGAGGATCATGCGGGTCGCGTGCTCGATGCCGTGCGGCGTCCACTCCGGATCGATCCCGCGCTCGAAGCGGTAGCGCGCGTCGGAGTTGATCTTGAGCGCGCGACCCGTATGCGCCGTGCGCACCGGATCGAAATACGCGGCCTCGAGGAACACGTTCACGGTCTCGTCTGTGACGCCGGTCGCCTCGCCGCCCATGATCCCGCCGAGGCTCTCGGGCCCGCTGTCGTCGGAGATGACGACCATCCCGGGCGCGAGCGTGTAGGTCCGTTCGTCGAGCGCGGCGAGCGTCTCGCCCCCCGCGGCGAGATGCACGCGAAGATCGCCGCTCACCTTGTCGGCGTCGAAGACGTGCAGCGGGCGATTCCGGTCGTAGGTGAAGAAGTTGGTCACATCGACGAGGAACGAGATCGGTCGCAGGCCGATCGCCTTCAGCGCCTGCTGCAGCCACGCGGGCGATGGGCCGTTCTTCACGCCTCGGATCAACCGTCCGTAGAAGACCGGGCAGGCGTCGCGTGCATCGTCGTCGATCGTCACGCCGACCGGGCTGTCGAAGGTGCCCGGCACGGGGTCACAGTCACGCGGCTTCATCGTGCCGAGCCCCCGCGCCGCCAGGTCGCGCGCGACGCCGCGCACGCCCAGAGCGTCGGGCCGGTTCGGCGTGATCGCGATCTCGATCACCGGATCGACCTTGGCGGGATCGTTCTGCGCCAGCCAGTCCGAAAACCGCTGCCCGACCTCGCCAGAGGGCAGCTCGATGATGCCGTCATGCTCCTCCGACAGTTCCATCTCGCGCTCGGAGCACATCATGCCGTGACTCTCGACGCCGCGGATCTTGCCGACCTGGATGGTGGTATCGATGCCGGGCACGTAGGTGCCGGGTCTCGCGACGACGACGGTGATCCCGTCGCGCGCGTTGGGCGCGCCGCAGATGATCTGGGTCTCGCCCGTGTCGGTCATCACCCGGCAGACCTTCAGCTTGTCGGCATCCGGATGCTTCTCCGCCGCGATGACCTTGCCGATGGTAAAGTCGCGAAGCCGCTCGCCGGGGTTCTCGACGCCCTCGACCTCGAGCCCGAGATCGGTCAGCGCCTCCGCGATCTCGTCGACGCTCGCGGTCGTGTCGAGGTGATCCTTGAGCCAGGACAATGTGAACTTCATGGGGCGCGCCTCAGGTCGGTCTGGTCGGGTCGCGGCTGTCCTAGCGGATCGGTCCGAGCGGGAAAAGAGCCCGGCGCACGCGCGCTAGTCGAGGCTGTTGCGCTCTGCCTCGGCCAGGTCCTGGATCCGGCCGATCCGGTACATGTGCACCTCGCGCGCCAGCCGCAGGCTTGGCTTCACGCAAAAAAACACCGACCCGAACACGAAACACCAGATCGCCGCGGTTTCGAGCGCGCTCCAGAAGAACAGGACGGAGCCGACGAGAAACAGGATCGCGGCCAGGAAATCGACCAGCGTGTGCGCCAGCTCGTAGCGCGCGTAGAGCCGGCGGGTCCGGGCCGTGCTCTGGCGAGTGGCGTGACGGAAAAGGCGCATGACGTGTCTGTCTCAGGCCGCCGCGGCGCGCGTCAAGCCGGCCGCCCGGGCCCGCCCGCGCTCCCCGCGTCGGCGCGGGCCAGTTCCGCTTCGGCGGCCTCGGCGCGCTGGCGGAACTTGCGCGCGCGCTGCCGGCCCTTGCGGCGCTTCTCTTCGTAAAGCCCGGGGCGCACGAGGCTCGCCGCCTCCGGCGCGATCTCGAACGGCGCGATCCGCTCGGGGACATCCGCGCCGTCGCGGATGAACAGCAGCGTGTTCTGCGCGAACCACGACAGGACCTCCGGGCTCGCCGCAAAGCGCGCCCGGTAGGCGTCGTAGCAGCGGTATCCGGCGGCCGCGAAGTCCTCGGCCCAGTCGCCCTGCCAGCGGCAATTCACGTGCCCGACACCGCCCTGCCCCGGCACCGCGGCCGAAAACAGGATACGGTCCGACAGCGCGCAGAGATCGGCCACCAAGCCCCGCCCGCGCCCGGGCGACAAATGCTCCGCGACTTCGAGACAGGCGCAGAGATCATAGCGCCGATCCTCCGCCAGCGGCTGCTCGAGATCGTGCACGCGATAATCCTCGCGCGGGTGCGCGGTCTCCTCGTTGTCGATCCAGGGCCCCTCGATCCCGCGCACGGCGATTCCGGCATCGGCGAACGCGGCGAGCAGGTACCCCTTGCCGCAGCCCACGTCGACGAGCGACCCGATCTCCATGTCGGCGCACACCACGTCGCGCATCCGACGCGCCGACGCGAGGCGCCGCTCGGTCTGGGCGTCGTGGTTCTTGAACATACCGGAGTAGTCGGTCATCTGCGGGCTCCGCCTGATGCGCATTCGTGCGCAGCATCGCCGAACCGCCCCGAAACGCAAATGTCCCCGCGACGCCACGCTCGCAAGCGTGGCTGAAGCGCCGCGCTTATCAACGCGCCAGTGATGCGCCATAGATCCGCCGACGAGGACAGGGAGCCCCGAACGGGACACGACATGGGCGATACACGAGTGGCAGTGGTGACGATCTGCCGGGACGACGAGGTGCTGCTGCGGCGCTTCGTCGACTATTACGGCGGTCTCTTCGGACGGCGCGCAATCTACATCATCAGCCACGGCGACACCGACATGGTGCGCGACGTCGCCGCCGGCTGCAGCATCGTGCCGGTGCCGGAGTTCGAGACCGACCGCTTCACCATGCTGCACTGGCGCACCAAGAACCACCTGAAGGATGCGCTGCGGCAATGGTATCACCACGTCATCGTCGTCGACGTGGACGAGTTCGTGGTGATCGATCCCGCGACCGGGCTCGACCTGCGCCAGTGGCTCGAGACCGCGCGCCAGCGCACGGTCTATACCGCGTTCGGCTTCGAGATCGTCCACCGCCGGAGCGAGGAGCCCGACGGCATCGCCGACGGCATTCTCGGGCCCCGGCGCCACGCGCAGGTGGCGCTATGGTACGCCAAGCCCTGCATCCTGTCGCGCGGCGTCAAGCTGTCGCGCGGGGGTCACTTCGCCGATCACCCGAAGCTCGACATGCCCGACGAGCTCTACCTCTTCCACATGAAGTACTGCGACTGGTCGCTCTTCGTGGACACCGCAAACCGCCGCAACGCCTTCATCGCCGAGCAGCAGAGGGCCGGCAGCGGTACCGTCCGCACCAACCCCCAGTGGTTCGCCGACAAGCGCCGCGACGAGGAAACGTTCGCCGCGTTCGAGGCCCGGCCGGTGCGCGAGGATTTCGACCTCGCGCCCATCCGCGAGGCGATGCGCGCGAGCTGGCGCGAGCGCTCGCACGGGCTCTATCACTTCGACAGGATCGAGGTGCCGGAGCTCTTCAAGCTGCCCGAGCGGTTTTCCGGCGCCGACGTCGTCTGAGCGGAGCGCAACGGCGGCGCGACGCGCCGCCGGCGAAGGTCAGCCCGACAGCCCGCCATGCAGCGTCGGGACGCTCAGCGCCGAAAAGCCGTAGTGCCGCAGCCAACGCAGGTCGCTGTCGAAGAACGCCCGCAGGTCGGGGATGCCGTATTTCAGCATCGCGATCCGGTCGATCCCCATGCCAAAGGCGAAACCCTGCCACGCGTTCGGATCCACGCCCCCGGCCTCGAGCACCTTGGGGTGGACCATGCCGGAGCCCAGAACCTCGAGCCAGCCGTCGCCCTCGCCGATCTTGAGCTGGCCGCCCTCCCACGAACACTGGATGTCGACCTCGGCCGAAGGTTCGGTGAACGGGAAGTGAGAGGCGCGGAACCGCGTCTTGATGCCGTCCACCTCGAAGAACGCGGCAAAGAACGCCTCCAGCACCCACTTGAGGTTCGCCATCGAGATGTCCTTGTCGAGGGCCAATCCCTCGACCTGGTGGAACATCGGCGTGTGGGTCTGGTCGTAGTCCGCGCGATAGACGCGGCCGGGCGCGATGATCCGGCAGGGCGCGCCGAACTTTTCCATGTGCCGGATCTGCACGGGCGAGGTGTGCGTCCTCAGGACGTGCGGCGGCCGGTTGTCGCCCTCGGCGCGGTGCATGTAGAACGTGTCCATCTCCGCCCGCGCCGGGTGGTGCGAGGGGATGTTCAGCGCGTCGAAATTGTACCAGTCGGTGTCGATCTGCGGCCCTTCCGCCACCGCGAAGCCCATATCGGCAAAGATCGCCGTGACCTCCTCGGTCACCTGGCTGATCGGGTGGATCGTCCCGGTCCGCCGCGGACGCGACGGCAGCGTCACGTCGAGCCACTCCGTCCGCAGGCGCTCGTCGAGCGCCGCGTCGGCCAGCGCTTCCTTCTTGGCGGCCAACGCGGCGTTGATCTCGTCCTTGAGCGCGTTGAGCTTCGGACCCATCACCTGGCGCTCTTCGGGGCTCATCTTGCCCAGTTCGCGCATCTTCAGGCTGACCTCGCCCTTCTTGCCCACGGCCTCAACGCGCAGCGTCTCGAGCTCGCCCTCGTCGCGGGCCTCGGCAATCCGGCCGAGATAAGTGTCGCGCAGGTCGTCCATGGAGCCTCCGGGATGGGTCGTGCGGGTCGGCGTCTAGCTAGCCGCGCCGCGGCGCGGCTGCAAGCGGCGCGGTCCCGGCCGCGGCCGATCAACCGCCGCCGCGCTTTTCCACGGACTCGCGCACCCGCCGCACGAGGAACCAGACGGCCAGGATCACCGGCAGCGTCACCGCCGCCGTCAGCATGCCGCGCGACACGCCCAGCGCCTCGCCCGCCGGGTAGAGAAGGTAAGCCGCCAGCGACACCGCGTAGTAGCTGATGGCCACCGTCGACAGGCCTTCGACCGTCTTCTGCAGGCGCAGCTGCATCTCGGCGCGCTGGTTCATGCCCTCGAGCAGTTGCTGGTTCTGAGCCGAGCGTTCGACCTCGACCCGCGTGCGCAGAAGCTCCGACGTGCGCATCGCCCGGCCCGACATCGTGCCGATGCGCCGCTCGGTCGATTTCACCGTCCGCATCGCCGGATCGTAGCGGCGGGTCATGAACTCCGCGAAGGTCTGGCGGCCCTGCCACCGGGCCTCGCGCAGGACCTCGATGCGCTGGCCCACGATCGCCTCGTAGGCGCCCGTGGCGCCAAGCCGGAACGACGTCTGCGCCGACAGCGCCTCGAGCTCCGCCGACGTGGCGAGCAGCGATTTCAGCGTATCCTCCGCCGACCCGGTGCCGTGTGTCATCACCTCCATCAGCGTCGACAGCTCCTCGTCGAGATACCCGAGCTTCGGTGAGATCTCGCGCACCCGGGTAAAGCCCAGCATCGACATCGTCTTGTAGGTCTCGATCTCGGTCAGTCGCTGGACGATCCGCCCCACCCGGCGCTCACCCACGCCCGGACGCGCGAACACCGCAAAGCGTTGGTGCCCGGCCGGATCGATTCGGAAATCGCCCGCGATGATCGCGTCATCGTCGAGCACCGCGCTCACCGCGATCGACTCGGGTACGAACCAGTCCTCGATGCGCGACTCGATCGTGTCATCGTCCTCGACGCGCTCATCCACGCGAACGAGCGCCGAGGTGACGCGCACGCCCGGCGCCGCGTCGAGCCATTCGGGCGGGAAGACGTCGAAATCCGCCGGATCGAACGGCCGCTCCGACAGCCCCCTGAGAAAGACCGTGTAGGTGACGAACTCGGTGTGCTGTTCCCATTTCAGCACGTGCTGACCGATCGGGCCGGAGAAGTGCGTGGCCCCCGGCTGCGGATGTTGGGTGCCGTAGCGATCGAGCAGGTCGATCAGGTGCTGCAGGTCGAGCGACTTGTCGCGCGATGCCGCCTGGTGCGGCTTCTTGATCGCGAGATAGACGGCGCGGCACGGCACCTGCAGCGAGGGAAACGGCCGCGCATGAAGCTCGTTGGCCAGCCTGTAGCGCAGCGGATGATCCTGAATCGGCGGCATGTCTGTCCCGGTCGTTTGAGGCGTCGCCGGCGACTAGATACCGCCCCGCGCCGCAACGTAAAGGAAATTGCGACCGAAAATCATGGACTTGTCAGGATGCAGCGGTATGCGCAGCGCGGCGGGACCTGCGATTTCAGGCGCTTAGACCGGAGGGGCGGGCGCAGGAGTCCTGCGCCCGTCAGCGATGAAACGACGACTTTTCCGGCAGATGCCGGTCGCGTGCGGACGGACGGTCGAGCATGATGGCAAGCAGCACCGCGCGCAGCAGCAGAAGCGCGGCCAGGATCGCCAGCGGCACCGACCATGTCCCGATCGTGGGGGCGGCCAGCATCGAAATGCCAACCAGCAGTAGCCCGATCGTGGCCATGGCAAAGATGCGCATGGAGCGGGTTTCGTGGGAAATCATATCGGCACCTTCAGGGTCGGACGCGCCCCATCCCCGGGCGCTCGCAATGGCTATCACTCAAATAGGCGTGGCCCGAGACCGGACCAAAGTGCTCGGCAGAGTATGGCCTGAGAGGCGGCAGCATTCAGCCGGCGCTCCGCCGGCTGCGCCATTTTGGCAAGCGTCCTGTGGGATGTGGGCAACAGCCGCGCGAGCACGGCGCGGGCTCGAATCGCGGTGCCGTGTGCGGCCCTGCAAGGCGAGGAAGGGCGCCCATGCCGCGGGTGCAAAACGCAAAACGCCGCCCCCGCGGCATGCGGGAGCGGCGCGATGACCGGCACGGAATGCGGGTGTCAGGCGACCTTCTGCAACAGGTCGTCCAGCGACTTCTTCGCGTCGCCATAGAACATTCGCGTGTTGTCCTTGAAAAAGAGCGGATTCTCGATCCCAGAGTAACCGGTGCCCTGTCCGCGCTTCGACACGAAGACGTTCTTGGCCTTCCAGACCTCGAGAACCGGCATGCCGGCGATGGGCGAGTTCGGATCGTCCTGGGCCGCGGGGTTCACGATGTCGTTCGAGCCGATGACGATCACCACGTCGGTGTCGGGGAAATCGTCGTTGATCTCCTCCATCTCCAGCACGATGTCGTAGGGCACCTTGGCCTCGGCCAGCAGCACGTTCATGTGCCCCGGCAGACGCCCCGCGACGGGGTGGATGGCAAAGCGCACCTCCTTGCCCTGCGCGCGCAGGCGGCGGGTCAGCTCGGCGACGTTGTTCTGCGCCTGCGCCACCGCCATGCCGTAGCCCGGAACGATGACGACCGAGTCGGCCTCGTCCAGCGCCTGGGCGACGCCGTCGGCGTCGATCGCCACCTGCTCGCCCTCGACCTCGGCCGCCGGGCCCTGGCTGCCGCCGAAGCCCCCGAGGATCACCGAGATGAACGAACGGTTCATGGCCTTGCACATGATGTAGGACAGGATCGCACCCGAGGAGCCCACGAGCGCGCCCACCACGATCAGCAGGTCGTTCGACAGAGAGAAGCCGATCGCCGCCGCGGCCCAGCCCGAGTAGCTGTTCAGCATGGAGACCACGACCGGCATGTCCGCCCCGCCGATCCCCATGATCAGGTGATAGCCGATGAACAGCGCCAGTACCGTCATCAGCACGAGCGGGAAGATCCCGCCGGTGCCGAAGTACCAGAACAGGCAAAGGACCGAGACCACGGCCGCCGTGGCATTGAGGATGTGCCCGCCCGGCAGCTTCGTCGCCGCGGAGGTGACCTTCCCGGCAAGCTTGCCGTAGGCGACGACCGACCCGGTGAAGGTCACCGCGCCGATGAACACGCCGAGGAAGAGCTCCAGCCGAAGCACGTTGATCTCGGCCTGCGTCTTGTGCGCGACGATGGCCGCGAAGCCGCGGAACTGCTCGGCCACGGCCTGCGACATCGCCGCGGCCTCCATCTCGGGCCCGAGCGGAAACGGCACGCCCGCCTCCGCGAACGCCGCCGACACGCGCCCGATCTCGATATGGGCGTTGTAGCCCACGAAAACCGCCGCGAGGCCGACGAGCGAGTGCATCGCCGCGACCAGCTGCGGCATCTCGGTCATCTGCACGCGCTTGGCGACGATCACGCCGAGCACGGCGCCGGCCGCGATCAGGATGATCGACAGCCACCAGAGCCCGGCACCCGGGCCGATGAGCGTGGCGAAAACCGCCAGCGCCATGCCGACGACGCCGTACCAGACCGCGCGCTTGGCGCTTTCCTGTCCCGACAGCCCGCCAAGGCTCAGGATGAAGAGAACGGCTGCGACCACGTAGGCCGCGGTGGTGAATCCGAAGTCCATTGACCCTGCCCCTTTAGGATTTCTGGAACATGGCGAGCATGCGCCGCGTCACGAGAAAGCCGCCGAAGATGTTGATCCCGGCCATGAACACCGACAGCGCGGCCAGCAGCACGACGAGGAACGACCCCGAACCGATCTGCATGAGCGCGCCGAGGATGATGATCGACGAGATGGCGTTTGTGACCGCCATGAGCGGCGTGTGCAGCGAATGGCTGACGTTCCAGATCACCTGGAAGCCGACGAAGACCGCCAGCACGAAGACGATGAAGTGCTGCAGGAACGACGGCGGCGCCACCATGCCCACCAGAAGCATCAGGATGCCGCCGATCGCCAGAAGCGTGACCTGCTGGCGCGTCTGCGCCTTGAAGGCCGCCATCTCCTCGGCGCGCTTCTCCTCCGGCGTCTTCTCCTTTTCCTTGGGCTTGGGCTTCTGGGCCGCGATCGCCTGCGTCTTCGGCTTCGGCGGCGGGAAGGTCACCTCGCCGTCATGCGCGATTGTCGCGCCGCGGATGACGTCGTCTTCCATGTCGTGATTGACCGCCCCGTCCTTCTCGGGCGTCAGGTCGGTCATCAGGTGACGGATGTTGGTAGCGTAAAGCGTCGAGGCCTGCGTCGCCATGCGGCTGGGGAAATCGGTGTAGCCGATGATGACCACGCCGTTGTCGGTCACGACGCGCTCGTCCTTGACCGTCATCTTGCAGTTGCCGCCGCGCTCTGCCGCGAGGTCGACGATCACCGAACCGGGCTTCATGGCCTTGACCATGTCCTCGGTCCACAGCTCGGGCGCCTCGCGGTTGGGGATCAGCGCGGTGGTGATGACGATGTCGATGTCGGGCGCGAGCTCGCGGAACTTGGCAAGCTGCGCCTCGCGGAACTCCGGGCTCGACGGCTTGGCGTAGCCGCCGGACTCCGATCCGTCCTCCTGCTCCTCGTCGAAGTCGAGATAGACGAATTCGGCGCCCATCGACTCCACCTGCTCGGCCACTTCGGGCCGCACGTCGAAGGCGAAGGTGATCGCGCCGAGCGAGGTCGAGGTGCCGATCGCGGCCAGACCCGCGACGCCGGCGCCGACCACCAGCACCTTGGCCGGCGGCACCTTGCCCGCGGCGGTGACCTGGCCGGTGAAGAACCGCCCGAAGTTGTTGCCCGCCTCGATGACCGCCCGGTAACCGGCGATGTTGGCCATCGACGACAGGGCGTCCATCTTCTGCGCGCGGGAGATGCGCGGGATCATGTCCATCGCGATGACGGTCGCGCCCTTCGAGGCCGCGAGCTTCATCAGCTCCTCGTTCGAGCCCGGATAAAAGTGCGAAATCAGCGTTTTGCTCTTGTCGAGCCGGCCGATCTCCTCTTCCGACGGGGGCCGCACCATCGCGATGATGTCCGACTGCTCGAACAGCGCCGCGGCCCCGTCGACGACCGTGACGCCGGCCTCGCGGTAGGCATCGTCGAGAAAGCCGGCCTTTTCGCCCGCGCCGGCCTCGATCAGGCATTCGTGGCCGAGCTTCTGCAGCATCTTGGCCGAGTCCGGGGTCATCGCGACCCTGTTCTCGCCGTGCGCGGTTTCCTTTGGCGTGCCTATCTTCACGTCGATCCCTCTCCCGTGTCTCCGTTCCGCCGGACGCGGGCCCGGCGCTGGATGTGCCATTGCGGGCTTAGAGCATAGCCCTCGGACGAGTTAAAGCCATCTATTCGTTTGTTGCGCATACGCCTGAAACTCGGCAACAAACTTATCCCGCATCCGCGCCTCCTCGGGCAGGACGAAGCGGCGCAAAAGCACCGCGGCGAGCACGGGAACGAGGAACAGCGCCGCCGGCGCGTCGAGGATCAGGCAGGCGCCCGCGAGGATCAGCAGATCCGCGAGGTAGATCGGGTTGCGCGAGCGTGCGAAGATCCCGGTGGTGATGAGCCGCTCGGGCGTTTCGCCGGGCATGATCGTGGTGCGATGCCGCCGGAATTCGCGCGCGGCCAGAGCGATCAGACTGACGCCGATCGCCACGAGCGCGCCGCCAAGGATGTCGCCCGGCCCGCCGATCCGGGGCCACGGCACCGCGCCCGAGATCGCGTAGGCCAGCGCGATGCAGCCCAGCAGCCAGACGGGCGGCGTGTCGATCCACTTCATTTCGGGCCTCGGGGTCAGGGGTCGGGGGCACTTTCGGGGCACTGTGACGAACTGCGCCCGCCACGTCCAACACCGGATCCGCACGGTCAGGGTCTTGTTTCCGATCGGAAACCCGTGTCATCTGCGCCCCGCGGCATAGATCGCCCATTCGAAGGCCCAGACGGAGGAACCCGCCATGTCCGACCGCGTAACCCGCCACGATCTGCAGATCGATCCCGTGCTGTTCGACTTCATCGAGACAGAGGCGCTTCCGGGCTCGGGGGTCGAGGCCGACGCGTTCTGGTCGGCGCTGTCGACACTGGCGCACGAATTCGGGCCGCGCAACGCCGAGCTTCTGCGGGTGCGCGACGAGATGCAGGGCAAGATCGACGACTGGCACCTCAAGCGCCGCAACCAGCCGCACGATCACGAGGCCTACAAGGCGTTCCTGGAGGAGATCGGCTACCTGCTGCCCGAGGGCGGGGATTTCGAGATCGATACCGCCAATGTCGACCCCGAGATCGCGACCGTGCCGGGGCCGCAGCTCGTCGTGCCGATCACCAATGCGCGCTACGCGCTCAACGCGGCGAACGCGCGCTGGGGCTCGCTCTACGACGCGTTCTACGGCACCGACGCGATGGGCACGACGCCGCCGCAAGGCGGCTACGACCGTGGCCGGGGCGCCCGCGTGGTGGCCCGCGCCCGCGTCTTCCTCGACCAGGCCGCGCCGATCGAGGGCGGCAGCCACGCCGACGCCCGGCGCTACCACGTGAGCGGCGGGCAGCTCCTCGTCGACGATCTGCCGCTCGTGGATCCGACGAAGTTCGTCGGCTATCGCGGCCACCCCCGCGCGCCCGAGCTGGTGGTGCTGCGCAACAACGGGTTGCACGTGCAGCTGGTGTTCGACCGCACCCACCGCATCGGCGCCCGCGACCAGGCCGGGCTCGCCGACGTGGTGATCGAAAGCGCGGTTTCGGCGATCATGGACTGCGAGGATTCCGTCGCCTGCGTCGACGCCGAGGACAAGACGCTGGCCTACCGCAACTGGCTCGGCCTGATGAAGGGCGACCTGACCGAGACGTTCCGCAAAGGCGACGGCGAGGTCACCCGCGCGCTCGCGCCCGACGTCACGCTGACCGCGCCCGACGGGTCGGGCGAGGTCACGCTGAAGGGCCGCGCGCTGATGCTGGTGCGCAATGTCGGCCACCTGATGACGAATCCCGCGATCCTCACCCGCGACGGCGCCGAGATCTACGAGGGGCTGATGGACGCGATGGTCACCACGCTCGTCGCCCGGCACGACCTCGCCCGGGAGGGCGGCAACTCTACGGCCGGCTCGGTCTACGTGGTCAAGCCGAAGATGCACGGCCCGGCCGAGGTGGCCTTCACCGACGAGATCTTCGGCGTGGTCGAGGACGCGCTCGGCCTCCCGCGCCACACCGTCAAGCTCGGCATCATGGACGAGGAGCGCCGCACCTCGGTCAATCTCAAGGAATGCATCCGCGCCGCGCGCCACCGCTGCGCCTTCATCAATACCGGCTTTCTCGACCGCACCGGCGACGAGATCCACACCTCGATGGAGGCCGGCCCCTTCAGCCGCAAGGGCTTCATCAAGGACAAGGCGTGGATCACCGGCTACGAGAACCGCAACGTGGATATCGGCCTCGAATGCGGGCTGTCGGGCCGCGCGCAGATCGGTAAGGGCATGTGGGCCATGCCCGACCTGATGGCGGCCATGCTGCAGGCCAAGATCGCGCATCCGCAATCAGGGGCCAACTGCGCCTGGGTGCCCTCGCCCACGGCCGCGACGCTGCACGCGCTGCACTACCACCAGGTCGACGTGCTCGCCGTTCAGAAGAAGCTGAAGGCGGGCGGCCGGCGCGCGCGGGTCGACACGCTGCTGCAGATCCCGCTGGCGACGCACGCCAAGTGGTCGCAAGAACAGATCATCCGGGAGGTCGAGAACAACGCCCAGGGCATCCTCGGCTACGTGGTGCGCTGGATCGACCACGGCGTGGGCTGCTCCAAGGTTCCCGACATCAACGACGTGGGCCTGATGGAGGATCGCGCCACCTGCCGCATCTCGGCCCAGCACATCGCCAACTGGCTGCACCACGAGGTGGTGAGCCGAGAGGAGGCGATGGAGATTCTGCGCCGCATGGCCGAGGTCGTCGACCGCCAGAACGCGGACGATCCCGCCTATCGCCCGATGGCGCCGGACTTCGACGGCATCGCCTTCCAGGCGGCCTGCGACCTCGTGTTCAAGGGGCGCGAGCAGCCCTCGGGCTATACCGAGCCGGTGCTGCACCGCCGGCGCCTCGAACTGAAGGCGTCGTGAGGCCGAGAGCGCGGCGTGGGGGCCAGCCCCCACACCCCCGGAGTATTTCGACCAAGAAGAACGAGGAGGACGGACGACGATGGCCACCCTATCGCTGAGACGGGCGCGGACGATGATCCGCAAGGCGTTCGAGCACGCGCGTGGCGCGGAGATGAAACCGATGGCGGCGGTGGTGCTCGACGCGGGCGGCAACATGATCGCCTTCGAGCGCGAGGACGGAGCGAGCCCGGGGCGGTTCGACATCGCGCGCGCCAAGGCGTACGGCGCGGTGATGCTGGGCATGCCCGGCTCCGCACAGATGGCGCGCGCCGAGGCACAGGCCTACTTCATCGCCTGCGCCAACGGCGCGCTCGGCGGCGGGCTCGTGCCGGTGCCGGGTGGCGTTCTCGTCAAGGATTCCAAGGGCGTGGTGCTGGGCGCGGTCGGCGTCTCCGGCGATGCCTCGGACAACGACGCGGCCGCCGCGAAAGCGGGCATCGACGCCACGGGACTGACGGCGGAGGTCTGAGACGCTTTATCCGGCCGGCCGCGCGCACTAGGTTCCGGATGAAACGGATCCGCACGGCAGCCTCGAAAGGACAGACATGACCCGCCCGGTCATCGGCATCGTCACCAACGCGCACATGATCAACGACGAGTACCCGGCCCATGCCAGCGGCACGATGCTCGCCGAGGCGGTGGCGGAGGTGTCCGGCGCGCTGCCGCTGCTGATCCCGTCCGACCCGGCCTACCTCGACATGGACGCGCTGATGGCGCGCTGCGACGGCTTCCTGCTCCCGGGCGGCCGGCCGAACGTGCATCCCGAGGAGTACGGCGAGGCGCCGACCGAGGCGCATGGCAGTTTCGACCGCGAGCGCGACCGGGTGGTGCTGCCGCTGGTGCGGGCCTGCCTCGAGCGGGGGCAGCCGCTGCTGGGGGTCTGCCGCGGGTTCCAGGAGGTGAACGTGGCGATGGGCGGCACGCTGCACCCGGAGATCCGCGAGCTTCCGGGACGGATGAACCACCGGATGCCGCCGGACGGTACGATCGAGGAGAAGTTCGCGCTGCGCCACAAGGTGAGCTTCGTCGAGGGTGGACCGTTTCACCGGATCATGGGCGCGCGCGAGGTGATGACCAACACGCTGCACGGCCAGGGCATCCTGCGCGCCGGCGCGGGCATCGTGATCGACGGCCGCGCCCCCGACGGCACCCCAGAGGCGATCTACGTCGACGGCGCGCCGGGATTTCTGCTGGCGGTGCAGTGGCATCCCGAATACCGCGCTGCCAACGACCCGGTGTCGCGGCCGCTCTTTTCGGCGTTCGGCGCGGCGGTGCGCGACTGGGCGGCCGGGCTGCGCCCGGCGGCGCGGCGCTCGGCGTGACGCCCCGGCCCCGCCGTCAGGCGGCGGCGGTGTCGCGCAAGGCCAGCTCGGGCCGGATCAGTCCCACCTCGTGACGTTTCAGGCAGGGCCGCGCGGTCGGGCCGTAGCTGCCGGTGCGCAGCTCCGGGCAGGCGGAGAAGAGCGCCGCGCGCGCCGCCTCGTCGAGCGTGGCGAGACCGACGGGACCGGGGTGAAAGCTCTCGGTCGGCGCGCCCTCGGCATAGATCACGTGATGGCGGTCGAGCAGCAGGTGCACGTAGGTCTGCCGCGCCGCGGGCACCCGCCGCACGCCGGCCGCGCCGTCGAGATGGGTGGCCGCGACGAAGACCTCGTCGGCGCCGAGGAGAAGGCCGGCACGCCAGTCGGCCAGCAGCAGCCGGTGCCGCGGCGAGACGCGCAGCGCGCCCGTCTGTCCCGGCAGCGTGCCGGGCGCGAGGTCGAGCGGCGCGAGCGGGCCGGTGGCGTCGACCGTGCTCTGGCCGATCCAGCGCACGGGGCGCGGGCCGGCGTCGCGCGTGACGATCCTGTCGCCGGGGCGCAGCGTCTCGATCGCGCGGGGGCCGGTGTCGGTCAGGATGCGGGTGCCGGGGGCGAAGCAGATGATCGCGTCGATGTTGGAGAACGACACCACCGTGCCGTCGTACATCGTGACGGTGCCGGTGAATTCGCCGTCGCCGGTATCGGTGCGCACGAGGGTCGAGCGGTCGGCGAGGCCGGCGAGGTCGAGCGTGTCGCCGGCCGATTGTTCGAGCGTGCCGCCGTCGATGCTGATCGGCCCGCCGCCGGCTTCGCCCAGGTCGACCAGCCGGTAGACGTCGTCGCCATCGCCGCCGACGGCGGTGTCGCCCTGCCCGATGACGAGCGTGTCGTTGCCCGAGCCGCCCTCGAGATAGTCGGCACCGGTGCCGCCGATGATCGAATCGTCGCCGTCGCCGCCGTAGAGGCTGTCGTCCGAGCCGCGGCCGTCGATCGTGTCGTTGCCGCCGCCGCCGTAGATCACGTTGGTCCAGTCCGGTCCGGACTGGTCGTACCCCGCGAGGCTGTCGCCGAAGTCCGAGCCGATGATGCCGTCGATGCCGCCCTGGCTGACGTCGCCGGTGGCGTGCCCGCCGGCGTAGGTCCCGGAGCCGAGATCGACGCTGACCCCGGCATCGGAGCTTTCGTAGCTGACGAAGTCCATGCCGGCGCCGGCATTGAGCGTGTCCGCCCCGGCGCCGCCTTCCAGCGTGTCGTCGCCGTCGCCGCCGACGAGGGAATCCGCGCCGGTGCCGCCCGAGAGCGAATCCGCCCCGGTGCCGCCGTCGAGCGTGTCGCCGCCGGCCTCGCCGTAGAGGCTGTCGTCGCCCGCGCCTCCGAGGAGCGAGTCGTCGCCGCCCGCCTCCGCCACCGGGTCGAAGGTGACGTCGGTCAGCCAGATCCCCTGCGTGCCGCCCTGGGCGTTCGAGTAGGAAATGCTGATCGAATGCACCGGCCCCGCGATCTCGACCAGGACCGAGCCGTCGGCATCGGCGGTGTCGTTGGCCACGGTGTTGGCGGTGATCGTGTTGCCGGCGACGGTGTCGCCGCCCGACGGCGTGAGCGTGACGGTGACCGGGTTGCCGGCCGCATCCGTGGCCGTGACGGTGACGACATCGGTGTGGTTGCCCGAGCCCCAGTCCACGTCGTTGATGCGGAAGGTGACGTTGCGCACCTCGTCGGTGACGCCGGCGCCCGCGGCGCCGTCGAAGTCGATCGTGGTGCGGGACGTGGCACCGCCGCCATTGCCGAACAAGAACAGCGAGGATTGCGGATCAAAGCTCTCGCCCGGCGCGACGTAGTTGGTGGTGCCGGTATCCACCTCGTAGGTGGGGGCGTTGTTGCCGGTATTGGTGAACGACACGCTGACGTCGACGGCGCCGGTGCTCTGGGTGAATCCGCCGGCGAGGTTGGTGCCGTCGGGCCCCTGCTCGGCCCAGTCGAGCCGCCCCGGCGCGGGCTGCGTGCCCTGCCCGCCGTCGTCGCCATAGACGACGTCGTCGCCGTCGCCGCCGATCACGGTGTCGTCGCCGCGCCCGGCATACACGGTGTCGTCGCCGGCCCCGGCATCGATGCGGTCGCTCGGCGCGCCCGGGCGCCCGTCCACCTGCTCCACGTCCGGGTCGAGGTAGTCGGCGTCGATCACGTCGGCGCCGGCGGTGCCGTCGACCGTGCCGTCGGCCTCGATGTAGTCGGTGTAGCGGAAACTCGTGTCGCCCGTGCTCACGTCCGGCAGCGTGTCGCGCGCCAGTACGGTGTAGTCGCGCCCGGCGACGAGCGGTTCCTCCGACAGCGTGTAGTCGCCGGCGGCCGCGCCGCCTTCGACGTCGAACTCGACGATCTGGAACGTCCGGCCGGTGGTCTCGTCGCGTACGGTCCAGACGATCTCGGCGTCGACCGGCGAGTTCGTTGAGGTGGCGCCGCCAACGGTGACCGTGGCGGTCGCGTTCTCTCCGCCGTCGTCGTCGTCGAGGAATTGCCGGTCCGTGCCGGACTGGTTGTCGGTGAGCGTGGCACTGCCGGTATAGGTCGTCGGCCCTGTCCAGCGGAAGCTGGAACCGGGTCCGCCGATCAGGGATTGCGGGTCCACCGCGTAGAACCGCAGGGCGTAAGTGGGCATGTCGGCCGCTCGTTCCGTTCCGGCCCGGGCCGCGCGGTGCGTCCGGGGCGCGCGCCGCTGGTGTCGCGGCGCAATTAACCAAGGTCCGGAATAGCGGCAGCCTGTGGCCGGAATTCGTGGTTAAAGTGCCTTAACCAAGATCAATTGTGACGCGCACCCGAACCGGCGAGGCCGCGGACACGTCAGCGGCGAATATTGGCAGGGGGTGCGTGCGGCGCGGCCCGTGGCACACCGCCACAATTCGATGATTTGACCAGCGGTGCGGCGCCTGCGCCGGGCCCGCGACGGCCTAGATCTCGCCGCCCGCGACCTGGATCGCCTGGCCGTTGATGGACCCCGAGGCCGGCCCGCAGAGCCACATCGCGGCTTCGGCCACTTCCTCGGGAAGTACGAGCCGGCCGTGCGGATTCACACCCTCCATCGTCTTGCGCGCCTCCGCCTCGGACAGCCCGGTGCGCTCCATGATGCGGGCGACGTTCTGCGGCACGATCTCGGTGTCGACGTAGGACGGGCAGAGTGCGTTGAAGGTGATCTGCTTGCCCAGGTAGTCGGCCGCCAGCCCGCGGATCAGGCCGACCATGCCGTGTTTCGAGGCCGTGTAGACCGGCGCGCCCTTCAGGCCGCGAAGCCCCGCAATCGAGGAGACGGCTATGACGCGGCCCCAATCGGTCTGACGCATCGATCCGAGGGATTCGCGGATCGTCAGGAACGCGCCGTCGAGGTTGATCCCCATCGTGCGCCGCCAGAAGGCGAGATCGGTTTTGTGGATGGCCGAAGGCTCCGCGATGCCGGCATTGGCCACGCAGATCTGGATCGGCCCGCGCGCGTCCACCGCCGCGGCGATGCCGTCGACGACGGAGCTTTCGTCGGCGACGTCCATCTGCAACGGGTGAATGCGCGTGTCTCGGGCGGCTTCGAGCACCTCGGCCCGGCGGCCGGTGATGGTGACCTCCGCGCCTTCGGCGGCGAGCGACCGGGCAATGGCGAGACCAATGCCCGTGCCTCCGCCGGTGATCAATGCGTGTCGGCCCTCGTGCTGCATCCGGCTCCTCCCTCTTCTGCCGGGCGGAGCCTAGCCGGACCCGGTCCCGGAACAAGGGACCGATGCGTCCGCGCCGGGCTTGACCGTGCGGCAGCGCGGCGCTTTCAGCGCGCGGCGGCGACCTTCGATCGGCGGCATCGCTCCGAACAGTAGATCACCTCTTCCCAGACGCGGGCCCATTTCTTGCGCCACGCGAAGGGCTTGCCGCAGACCGGACAGGTCTTTGTCGGCAGGTCGCCCTTGCGTCGCATGCCGCTCACGGCCTCACTCCGAGGTCTGCTCCTGCTCGGGCGTCTGGACGGTGCCGGTCGAGTTGCCGCCGGGCTCGTAGGTCTCTTCCTCGAAGCCCTCGAGCGCCTCTTCGGTCTCCTGTCCCTCGGGCACCATCTCGGTGTTGTCGCTGATGCCGACCTCGCCGGTCTCGTCCTCGCCGCTGAACAGCGACCAGAGCACGAGACAGGTCAGCAGCACCGCGCCGTAGACGAGCGAGGCGCGGATGCCGAGCAGGGCGGGACGGTGACGCTTCTCTTCCTTTTCCGTGTTCGTATCAGGGGCGGACATTCGGTTACCTTTCAGTCTTCGTTCGGGCTGCCGGACAGCTCTTGTTCAATACGTTGCGGTGCGGCAGCAGGTTGCATAACAGGATAGGACTGAGCCCGGTGCCGGCAAATCCGCCGGCACCCGCGCGCCGACGCGCCGGAACGCAAGGAGCCCCGCCCGATGAAGGATTCGAGCCCGCAGACAGTCTATCTGAGCGACTACACGCCGTTCGGCTTCGTGGTCGAGCGGGTGGAGCTGACCTTCCGTCTCGCGCCGGAGAGCACGCGCGTGACGAGCCGGATCCGCTTCGCCCCGAACCCCGAGACGACCGATCGCACGTTCTTTCTCCATGGCGAGGAACTGCGGCTCGTCTCGGCGCGGATCGACGGCGCGGAGGTCACGCCCGACGTGACCGAGCGCGGCCTCACCTGCGCGGTCCCGGACGCCGCGTTCACGTGGGAGGCCGAGGTCGAGATCGCGCCGGCGAAGAACACGGCGCTCGAAGGCCTCTACATGTCGAACGGCATGTACTGCACGCAGTGCGAGGCCGAGGGCTTTCGCAAGATCACCTACTATCCCGACCGCCCGGACGTGATGGCGTCCTTCGACGTGCGGATCGAAAGCGACCTTCCCGTGATGCTGTCGAACGGCAATCCCGGCGCCGCGGGCGACGGTTTCGCCGAATGGCACGATCCCTGGCCCAAGCCCGCATATCTCTTCGCGCTCGTCGCGGGCGAACTCGAGGCGCGATCGGACACGTTCACGACGCGCTCGGGCACCCCGGTCGATCTCAATCTCTGGGTGCGGCCCGGCGACCTGCCGAAAACCGAGTGGGGCCTCGAGGCGCTGAAGAAATCCATGCGCTGGGACGAGGAGGTCTATGGCCGCGAATACGATCTGGACGTCTTCAACATCGTCGCCGTCGACGACTTCAACATGGGCGCGATGGAGAACAAGGGATTGAACATCTTCAATTCCTCGGCCGTCCTCGCCTCTCCCGACACCTCGACCGACGCGAATTTCGAGCGCATCGAGGCGATCATCGCGCACGAGTACTTCCACAACTGGACCGGCAACCGCATCACCTGCCGCGACTGGTTCCAGCTCTGCCTGAAGGAAGGGCTCACCGTCTTCCGCGACAGCCAGTTCACCGCCGACATGCGATCCGCACCGGTCAAGCGCATCGGCGACGTGATCGACCTGCGCGCCCGCCAGTTCCCCGAGGACCAGGGCCCGCTGTCGCACCCGGTGCGGCCCGACAGCTTTCAGGAAATCAACAACTTCTACACGGCAACCGTCTACGAGAAGGGCGCCGAGGTCATCGGCATGCTCAAGCGGCTCGTCGGCGATGACGACTATGCCAAGGCGCTCGACCTCTATTTCGAACGTCACGACGGGCAGGCCTGCACGATCGAGGACTGGCTGACCGTGTTCGAAGACGCGACCGGCCGCGACCTGTCCCAGTTCAAGCGCTGGTACACGCAGTCGGGCACGCCGCGCCTGTCGGTCGAGGAACGCTACGAGGGCTCGGATTACACGCTGACCTTCCGCCAGCACACGCCCACCACCCCCGGCCAGGACGAGAAGGCGCCGCAGGTCCTGCCGATCGCGGTCGGCCTGCTGTCTCCGAACGGCGACGAGGTGGTTCCGACCACTCTTCTCGAGATGACCGAGGCCGAGCAGAGCTTCACGTTTCCCAACATGGCCTCGCGCCCGGTGCCGTCGCTCCTGCGCGGCTTCTCGGCGCCCGTCGTGCTGGAGCGCGAGGCGAGCGCCGAGCAACGCGCGTTCCTGCTCGCCCACGACACCGATCCCTTCTGCCGGTGGGAGGCCGGTCGCGGCCTCGCGCGCGCGGCGCTCATGGCCAGCGTGACAGAGGGCGCGGCGCCGGACGTCGCCTATCTCGACGGTCTGCGGCAGGTCGTGGCGGACCCCGCGCTCGACCCCGCTTTCCGTGCGCTGATGTTGCAGATGCCGACGCAGTCCGAACTCGCGCAGGCGCTGGCCGAGGCCGGAACGACCCCGGACCCCGACGCGATCTTCGCGGCGCAGGAGGCGCTGATGCGCGCGATGGCCGAGCGGTGGCAGGATCTCCTGCCCGATCTGGCCGAACAGGCGCGCGTCACCCAGCCCTACGCGCCCGATGCGGCGCAGTCCGGAAAGCGGGCGCTGGGGGCGGCGGTGCTGTCGCTGCAGACACGGCTCGACGGCGGCACCGCGGCGCGCGCCCAGTTCGACAGCGCCGACAACATGACGCTGCGCCTGTCCGCGCTTGGCTGTCTTGTGCGGGCGGACGCCGCCGACGACGCGCTGGCCGCGTTCGAGGCCGCGTGGTCCCACGACCGGCTGGTGATGGACAAGTGGTTCGGCATCCAGATCATGCTGGCCCCGCCCGCCAAGGCCGCCGACCGCGCGGCCGAGCTGACCGGGCATCCCGCCTTCGAGATGACCAATCCCAACCGCTTCCGCGCGGTGATGGGGGCGCTCGCCTCGAACCACGCGGGCTTTCACCGCGCCGACGGCGCGGGCTACGATCTGCTCGCGCACTGGCTCGGAAAACTCGACGCCAAGAACCCGCAGACCGCGGCGCGCATGGCCACGGCGTTCCAGACGTGGCGCCGCTACGATGCCGATCGCCGGGCGCGGATGCAGACGGCGCTGCGCACGCTTCGGGACCGGCCGGGCCTCAGCGGCGACATGTCCGAGATGGTCGGCCGGCTGCTCGGAGACGGATGATGCACAAAGGGCCGATGCGCGTATGCGCCGACCGAAACGGAACCGGTTTCGCGAAACACGCGTTAGACGTTATTGTGGGGTGTGCCTATCGAGGCGCACGAGGAGGAATGCCACGACTTGCCTGCCCCCGGCCCCGGGGACGCGCGTGTCATGGGACTTTTACGAAACCGTGACTTGAGTGCCGGACATGAAAGAACGCATCGACCCGCTCATCTCGGAACGCGCGCCGTGGCTGTTCTCCAACCGCCTCGGCACCGTCCGGGCGCGGCAGGCTCTCAACGCGATGCTCGGCTACGAGCGGACCATCGCGCTGGCCGAGACCTTCCGTCACGCGCCCTCGGCCGAGATCATGTCGACCATGGGCGATCTTCTGGCGCGCGATGTCCAGATCCGCGGGCTGTCGAACATTCCCCGTAACGGCCCGGCGTTGGTGGTCGCAAACCACCCGACCGGCATCGCCGACGGGATCATCCTGCATCACCTGCTGTCGCCGATGCGGCCCGATGCCTACTACTTTGCCAACCACGACATCCTGCGCGTCCTGCCCCAGATGGAGGACATGATCGCGCCGGTCGAATGGCGCCCCGAAAAGCGCAGCCACGGCAAGACGCGCGAGACCATGGCGTATACCCGTCGCGCCGTCGACCAGAACCGCCTCGGCGTGATCTTCCCGGCCGGGCGCCTCGCCAAGCGGCGCGGCCTCAGCCTGCACGAGCGGCCGTGGATGGCGTCGGCGGCGATGATCGCGCGCAAGTTCGAGCTGCCGGTGATCCCGGTCAACATCCGCGCGCGCAACTCGGTGCTGTTCTACCTGTTCGACCTCATCCACCCGAGCCTGCGCGACATCACGCTGTTCCACGAGACGCTGAACAAGGCGCGGCAGCCCTATCGCGTCACCGTGGGCGAGCCGATCTCGGCGGCAGCGCTGCCCAAGACCTCGGAAGAGGGGATCGACCTGCTGCGCCGGGCGACGCTCGCGCTCGGGGGCCGGCGCGCGCCGGCGGTATCGCTGATCGACAATTCCCGTCGCCCGTCCTGGCTCAAGGCGATGTGACCGGCGCGCCCGGCCGGCGCGCGCTTCTCTTGCATTTTCAGGATGTTACACGTGGCTCCCGGCGCGCTCAGCGCGCCGTGATGTGTCCCTGCGTGCTGATGACCGGCACCGATTGGTCCCGCGCGGCATAGATCGCGGCGGCCTCGGGCGGGCGCATCTTCGGTCGCGTGCCGGGCACGTACTGGCAGATCGCCTGGTTGCGGGTGTAGGCCATCATGTCGGCGCGTTTCCGCGACGAATGGAACGGCCCCCAGTCGGCGGCCACGCCACGCATGCCCCGCGACACGACGCCGTCGCGCGCCACCGTCCGGGCCATGATCCGCAGGCCGCAGGCAAGGTTCGCCGGACCGGACTGCAGCGCCGCGCCCGTCGTCGCGCGGCAGCCGTAGAGCCGCGCGGTCGATGGCAGGATCTGCAAGAGCCCGTGCCAGCGCCCGCCACCACCGACGACGGTCGGCCGCCACGTGCTCTCGTGCTTGGCGAGCGAGGAGACGAGCCCGACCCAGAACGCCTCGCGCAGGCGGCGGTCGTTCCGCGCGTAGGCGGGGCACCACTCGTCGATGTCATGGGGAACGATGTCGACCAGCGGGTTGGCATGCCCCCGAAGCGCCGCGACCGTCGCGCGTGTCCATTGCGTGCCGCGGGCGGTTTCGCCCCACCGCGCCTCGGGCAGACGATCGTCCCGCATCCGCGGGCGCGGCGACGACGCCACGGCCTGGGCAGAGATCTCGGGCATGGCCATCGGCCCGCGCGGCGCCACCTCGGCGCCGCCCTGCGCGCTCACCGGCGCGGCCATCGCGGCCAGAAGCCCGAGAGACACGGCCGCTCCGGTCATGCGCCGGCGCAACGCGGAGGCGACAAAAAGACGGTTCGTCATTGACACTGTCCCATGATCCTTTGGCTCGGTCATCTCCGATTCGCCGTGCAGGTGGCAAGCGCACCCCCCGGCAATGCGCGGAAGACTGCCGGTTCCGGCTGCCATCGATGCGGCCGGCGACGCCGCGAAACTGTCCCGCTTCGGCTGGGGACGTGCCGCATTTGTGCCGAGAACTCAGAGCAGTGTCCGCCGCATGATCTCGGCTCGCACCCTCTTCCGGCGGTCTCCGCCACCTGCACTGCCCGACCCCGTTCCGGAGCCGGAACCGGCGCCGCCGCCCATCGCAGACCCCGGCGTGATCGACATTCCCGTCATCATCCAGAGCGCCGAGGATCGCATCGCCGGGCAGGTCTTCGCGCAGGGCCGGCACATGGCCCGGCAGGAGGAATGGTGCGCGATCGGCACGCTCCTGCGCGGCTACGACGCCGCCCGCGCCCAGAGCCCGGCGGGCCGTCCGCTGGCCGAGATCCTCGCCTCCGGCGCGCGGTCCGACGCGGTCGAGGCCGGTATCGCGGCGGCGAATCGCGGCGACGCGGCGGCGGCGCAGTGCCCGCTCGACCAGCTCCGCGCCGAAGTCGACGCGCTGTGCTGCGATCACGGCCTCGCGCTGGTGCTGGCGCGCGCCCATGCCGAGGTCGGGCTCGCCTGGCGCGGCCCGGACCGCCACGGCGACCACACGCCCGAGGCGCGCGCGGCCTTCCACGCCCATTTCGCCGCGGCGCAACGGCTGGTCGACCGGTTCGATGCCTGCGAGGCGGACGCGCCGTCGCTCGCGGCCATGCGATGCACGCTGCTCGAGGCCGCGCCGCGCCCGGCCGCCCGCATCCTCGACGACTACGCAGACCTGATCGAGCTCGACCCCGAGATGCCGGCCTACATGCGCGCGCTCGGTCGCAACCTCCTGCCCTCGGGGTTCGGCACCTACGACATGCTCGAGGACGGCGCACGCCGGATCGGGGCCGAGACCGCGGACGTCTGGGGCGCCGGCGGCTATGCGTGGGTCTACCTCGATGCGCTGGCGCTCGACCGCGGCGCGTTCCTCACGCTCGACGACGAGCACTTCGTCGCGGGGCTGCACGACATCCTCGCAATGCGCCCGGGACAGGAGACGGCGAACCTGCTCGCGGCCTTCACCGGCTTCTCGCTCGCCCCCGCGCCCGACGCGCCCGCGGCCGAACGTCGGGTCGCCAGTGCCTTCGACTGGATCGTGCGCGATCACCTGCGCGAGGTGCACGCCACCGCATGGGCAGCGGCCCCGGCGCGGACCGGCCCGATCGCCGGGCGCGCCTGCATGTCGGGCGACGCGGCCGACCGCGGCGCCGCGCGCGCGCTGTCGAGCCTCGGTCAGCTGTTCGCCGACGACCTCGCCGCGGGGCGGCGCGTCGCGGTCGACGCCACGGGCTGGCGGACCGCCTGACGCGTCCCCTTGCCGCTCGCGGACGCCTGACTTAGAGCAGGTGCAGCCCGAGACGCGTGGAGAGTGCAGATGCTGGATCTGGCCTACGAGCCGCCGAAGCCCAAGGTCATCGCCGGGGCGACCCATGACTGGGAACTGGTCATCGGCATGGAGGTGCATGCCCAGATTTCCAGCCGCGCGAAGCTGTTTTCCGGCGCCTCGACGCAATTCGGCGCCGAGCCCAACTCCAACGTGTCCTTCGTGGACGCGGCGATGCCCGGGATGCTGCCCGTCATCAACGAGTTCTGCATCGAACAGGCGGTCCGCACCGGTCTCGGGCTGAAGGCGCATATCAACCTGCGCTCGGCCTTCGACCGCAAGAACTACTTCTACCCGGACCTGCCGCAGGGCTACCAGATCTCGCAACTCTACCATCCGCTCGTCGGCGAGGGCGAGATCCTCGTGGACATGGAGCCGGGGATCGCCCGTCGCGTGCGCATCGAGCGCATCCACGTCGAGCAGGACGCCGGCAAGTCGATCCACGACATGGACCCGGCGATGTCCTTCGTGGACCTCAACCGCACCGGCGTCGCGCTCATGGAGATCGTGTCCCGCCCGGACATCCGCGGCCCCGAGGAGGCGGCGGCCTACGTCGCCAAACTGCGCCAGATCCTGCGCTATCTTGGCACCTGCGACGGCAACATGCAGAACGGCAACCTGCGCGCCGACGTGAACGTGTCGGTCTGCCGTCCCGGCGCCTACGAGAAGTATCAGGAGACGCAGGACTTCTCGCATCTCGGGACACGCTGCGAGATCAAGAACATGAACTCGATGCGCTTCATCCAGCAGGCCATCGACCACGAGGCGCGGCGCCAGATCCAGATCCTCGAGGGTGGCGGCGCGGTCGTGCAGGAAACGCGCCTCTACGATCCCGACAAGGGCGAGACGCGGTCCATGCGCTCCAAGGAGGAGGCGCACGACTACCGCTACTTCCCCGACCCCGACCTTCTGCCGCTCGAGATCGAGCAGGCGTGGATCGATGGCATCCGCGACACCCTGCCCGAGCTTCCGGACGAGAAGAAGAGCCGCTTCGTCAAGGATTTCGGCCTGTCCGAGTACGACGCCAACGTGCTGACCGCCGAGGTCGCGAACGCCGTCTACTTCGAGGCCGTGGCGGCCGAGTGCGGCGACGGCAAGATGGCCGCCAACTGGGTCATCAACGAACTCTTCGGCCGGCTGAAGAAGGACGACCGCGACATCACCGAAAGCCCCGTCTCTCCGGCGCAGCTTGCCGGGCTGGTCAACCTCATCAAGGCCGGCGACATCTCGGGCAAGATCGCCAAGGACGTGTTCGAAACGGTCTACACCGAAGGCGGCGACCCCGCGGCCATCGTCGAGGAGAAGGGCCTGAAACAGGTCACCGACACCGGCGAGATCGAGGCCGCGGTGGACGAGGTGATCGCGGCCAACCCCGCGCAGGTCGAAAAGGCGCAAGCCAACCCCAAGCTCGCGGGATGGTTCGTCGGTCAGGTGATGAAGGCCACCGGCGGCAAGGCCAATCCGAAGGCCGTGAACGAGATCGTGAGCGCGAAGCTCGGGCTCTGAGCCCACGCCCCCCGGGACGAGGACGCGTCGATGGCCACTTGGGAATACAAGGTCGTGCCGGCCCCGGTGAAGGGGCGCAAGGCCCGCGGCGTGAAGGGCGCCGAGGCGCGCTTCGCGCTGGCCGTCGAGACGCTGATGAACGAGATGGCGGCCGAGGGCTGGGAATTCCGGCGCGCCGAGACGCTACCCTCCGAGGAGCGGCACGGCCTGACCGCCTCGGTCACCGTCTGGCGCACGATGCTCGTGTTCCGTCGCGAGGCAGCCGCGGCGCCGGCCGATGACGCGACGGCCGGGGATCTGCCGTTGCTCGCCGCGCCGGCCGACGTGACGCCCACGGACGACGCCGAGGACCGGGCCACGTCCACGGCCGACGAGACCGAACGCGACGAGCCCGAGCCCGAGCGCGACGACAGCGGGGCCGGTGACGACGACCCCACGGAACCGGCCGGCCGGTTCGAGAGCGTCCGCTCGCGCGTGGAGATCGGCCCGGGCCTGTCGCCGACGAAACCCGACGCGCCCGAGGGCTGGCGCGAGGACACCGCCGAAGGCGATGCCGACGGCGGATCGCCCCGCGCCTTCTCCGCGATCTTCGCCACGCGCCGAAAGACCCCGACGGACGAAACCTGACCGGGTGGCGTGCGCCTCGGCCCGCTTACGGCGTGCCGAGATCCATCGACAACGCGTGGATCGCGCCCATCAGTTCAGGACCGATCGCCGCATGCACCTGACGGTGCCGGGCGATGCGGCTTTGCCCCTCGAAGGCGGCCGATCGGATCACTAGATGATAGTGGCTCTCGCCGCCCTCCTGGTAACCGGCATGACCCCGGTGGGCCTCGCTGTCGTCCCGGACGACCAGCTCGGTGGGTGCCAGCGCCTGTCTCAGGCGCGTCTCGATTTCCTGTGTTCGCGACATTTTTTCCGCGTCCTACCCCTACACTCTGCCGGGGTTTTGTCTAAACTCCGGCGTCCGAGTCGAAAAGAGGTGCCCCTCATGAGCAGACCCGACCCCTTCGGTTTCGACATGTCCGTGTCTTCGGCCAAGAAGCGGAACCCGCGCGGCCGCCGCGGGATGTCGGGCGAGAGCGAGACCTCCACCCGCATCTGCGACCACGAAGGCTGCAACGAACCCGGCAAGTTCCGCGCCCCGAAGGCGCCGGACGTGCTCGATGACTTCTGGTGGTTCTGCAAGGATCACGTGCGCGAATACAACCTCAAGTGGGACTTCTTCCACGGCAAGACCGAAGCCGAGATGAACGCGCAGTCGAGCTCGGACAAGGTGTGGGACCGCCAGACCAAGGACTGGCGCGACCCCGAGGCGCGCGCCTGGGCCCGGCTCGGCATCGAGGATCCGCATCAGGTGCTCGGCGACAACGCGACGCGCAACCCGGGCAAGAAGAACGGCGGCACCGGCCGCCGCCTGCCGCCGACGGAGCGCCGCGCGATCGAGATCCTCGACGTGGGCGAAAACTCCAGCAAGGCGGACGTGCGCAAGGCGTACAAGGCGCTCATCAAGGTGCTGCACCCGGACATGAACGGCGGCGACCGCAGCCAGGAAGAACAGCTTCAGGAAGTCATGTGGGCCTGGGATCAGGTGAAGGACAGCCGCAACTTCCGGTAGCTACGGGATTCCCCTTATAGGGGACAAAATACGCTCGACACACCCCTCACAGGTTGCGTAAGCTTCCCGTGCAGTCCGAATTTATTGGTGGCCTATCCCTACCACCATCGGTCTTGCACTCACGGACTGGCGGATGTCCGGTCGTCCCCTGTCGGACATCCGCCCACCGAAGTCATGGATCGTCGACACGAAAACAGGGCGATGCCGGCCGGCACCGCCCCGTTTTTCGTCATAGCGCACCGACCTTCGGTCAGGCTTCGCGGAAGGTCAGCGAAACGCCGTTGATGCAGTGGCGCAGGCCCGTCGGCTCCGGCCCGTCCTCGAAGATGTGCCCGAGATGCGATCCGCAGCGCGAACAATGCACCTCCGTGCGCACCATGAACAGCGAGCGGTCGGGCTTCGTGCCGACCGCACTGTCCGCCACGGGCTGCGTGAAGCTGGGCCAGCCGGTGCCGGAATCGAACTTGTCCTCGGACGAATAGAGCTCCTGGTCGCAGCCGCGGCACAGATAAGTGCCTTCGGTCTTCAGGTCGTGCAGCGGCGAGGTGTAGGCACGTTCGGTGCCCTCCTCGCGCATCACGCGGAACTCGGCGTCGGTGAGCATCTCGCGCCACTCGGCCTCGGTGCGGGTGACGGGATAGCTGCCGCTGGCGGCATGGGCCGCGGTGCCCCCGGCGCCGGCAAGGCCGAACGCGGCGGCGGTTCTGGACAGGAAGTCACGTCTCATCATCTCGGGCCTCCGGATCTGTCATTCGGTCGCGAACCGCGCCGCCGCCCTGTCCGGGGAACGCGGACGGGCGACGGCCGGGTCGCCGATCTGCCGGGGATATAGGCGTCGGCGCCCCGTTTGTGGAGCCTCGCCCCCTGTCAGCCCGCCTGCCCGGCCGGCAGAAGCACGCGGTCGATCACGTGAATGACACCATTCGACTGGTCGACGTCGGCGATGGTCACGGTGGCGGTGCGCCCGTTCTCGTCGGTCAGCATGATCTCATCGCCGGACATCTCGGCCTGAAGGGTGCAGCCGCCCACGGTCGGCACCGGGTGCACGCCGCCATCGTCGGCGATCATGCCGGCGATCGCGCCGGACATCGCCTCGGTCGCGACCACGTGGCAGGTCAGGATCTGCGCCAGCTGCTCCTGGTTCTCATCCATCATCAGCGCGTTCAGGCTGTCTTCGGACAGCCGCCCGAACGCCTCGTCGGTCGGTGCGAACACGGTGAACGGCCCCGCGGAATTCAGGGTGTCGACAAGCTCCGCCTGCTGCACCGCCGCCACGAGCGTGGTGTGGATGGGCGAGTTCACGGCGTTCTCGACGATCGTGCGGTCGGCGAACATGTCGGCCCCGCCGACCTGCGGGTTGTCCTGCGCGGCGGCCGCGCCGGCCAGAAGGGTCGCACCGGCAAGGGCTGCGGTAACTGTGCGGATCGTCATGGTTTCCTCCGTTGGTTGGCGTCACGTGTCGTGCGCCCCGCCGCGAAACCGGCGGAACATCAGAACCCACGCGTCTCTCCGTGCGGAGGTTTCGGCCCGAAGGCCACGAATTCTCAATAATACGTGATCGGCGCCGTTCCGAGGATCGGGCCCGTCGGGGCGCCGGTGGTCGATCCGCCCGGCGGCTCCTGGCTCACCGCGAGCGTCGCGTCGGGCAGGAGCGATGCCACCGCCTGCGGCAAGGTGTAGCGGATGCGGTCGGTTTCCTCGGGCACGAGGCCAAGCGACACCGGCGGCCCCTCGCCCGCGATCACCCACAGCTCCAGATCGCTGTCCGCCGGGACGTTGCCGGCCTCGCGGATGACCAGCAGCTCGCCGGCCTCCTCGAACCAGCCGGCATGGATCGCCAGCGGCTGATCCTCAACGGCGATGTCGGCGACCAGCAGCGGCGTGTCGCCCTCGGGGCCGAGCGGCCCGAAGGTGAACGCCACCCACGCCAGCAGCGCCGCCGCGACGGCGCCCAGCCCGTAGGGCACGAGCGCGCGCCAGAACGGGGTGCGCGCGCTGCGCGCGTCGGGGCCGAAGGCGGCGGCCTCGATCCGGCGCTTGACCGCGGTGGCCGGCACTTCGTCCTCGACCCCGTCGGCCAGCATGGCGAGATACTCGGTCCAGGCCACGACCTCCTGCTCGAGCGCCGGCTCGGCGGCGAGGCGCGTCTCGAACGCGGTGGCCTCGGCCTCGGGCATCAGGCCGAGGACGTATTCCGCCGCCAGCGCGGAATCCTCTCCGCCACCACCGCCGCCGGCCGGCATGTCGGTGTCCCCGGGCCCGGTCATCGCGCCAGACACTCCCGCAGCTGGATCAGCGCCCGGCGAAGCCAGGTGCGCACGGTGTTGAGCTTGGTGCCCGTCGCCTCGGCCAGTTCGGCGTAGCTGTCACCGTCGAGATAGACGCGCCGGACCATCGCCGCGCGGTCGTCGGGCAGTTCGCGGATGCACTGGTGCAGCCGCTCGGCCTCGGACCGCTCCGCTGCCATCGCCTCGGGCCCCGGGCCGGCATCGGCCATGGTCTCGGCCAGGTCGAGCGCCTCCGCCGGGCGGGCGGGCCGCTTGCGGCGGCGGTCGATCGCGATGTTGCGCGTGAGCGTGATGAGCCAGGTCATCGGCGAGAACCCGTTCACCCGGTAGGCGTCCGCCCGGTTCCAGATCCGGACATAGGCCTCCTGCAGGGCCTCTTCGGCCTCGGCGCGGTCGACGAGGATGCGCAGGCAGATCCCGAAGAGCTTGGCCGAGGTCCGGTCGTAGAGCGTCGAGAACGCCTTTCGGTCGCCCATGGCGACGCGCGCCAGCAAATCCTCGACCTCTTCCTGCGGCGTCATGTTGAGCACCCTGCCCTGCCTTCCGGCCGCCCCTCCGGCACGGCTCCGTCCCGGTCCCGCCGCGACGGCGGGCCGACGCGGACCCGCGGGCCCGGTCGGTCCGGTCTATCGGGCGCGGCGGGCCCTGTCGATCCTTCCCCTTGCCCCTCTTCGCGATATGTTGCATCCCCGACGGCAATCGCCGGGCGCGGCCCGGCCGCGGAAACCGACAGGACGGGGTGGGCATGGCCGACGGCTCGATCGACATCAACGCGAAACCGACCGAGGAGATCTCGGTCCGCGAGGTCTTCGGCATCGACACCGACATGATCGTGCACGGGTTCTCGGACCGGACCGAGCGCGTTCCCGAGTTCGACAGCACCTACAAGTTCGATCCCGACACGACGCTCGCGATCCTCGCCGGCTTCGCCCACAACCGCCGGGTGATGATCCAGGGCTATCACGGGACCGGCAAGTCGACCCATATCGAACAGGTCGCGGCGCGGCTCAACTGGCCCTGCGTGCGCGTCAACCTCGACAGCCACATCAGCCGGATCGACCTGATCGGCAAGGACGCGATCAAGCTCAAGAACGGCGTGCAGGTCACCGAATTCCAGGAAGGGATCCTGCCCTGGGCGCTGCGCAACCCGACCGCGATCGTGTTCGACGAATACGATGCCGGCCGCGCCGACGTGATGTTCGTGATCCAGCGCGTGCTCGAGGTCGACGGCAAGCTGACGCTGCTCGACCAGAACGAGGTGCTGCACCCGCATCCCTATTTCCGGATCTTCGCCACCGCGAACACCGTGGGCCTCGGCGACACCACCGGGCTCTACCACGGCACGCAGCAGATCAACCAGGGCCAGATGGACCGCTGGAGCCTCGTGGCGACGCTCAACTACCTGTCGATCGACGCCGAGACGGCGATCGTGCTGTCGAAGTGCCCGCACTACAACACCGAGAAGGGCCGCCGGCAGATCCGCCAGATGGTGACCGTCGCCGACCTGACGCGGACGGCCTTCATGAACGGCGACCTGTCGACGGTGATGTCGCCGCGCACGGTGATCGCATGGGCCCAGAACGCCGAGATCTTCCGCGACCTCGGCTACGCCTTCCGGGTGTCGTTCCTCAACAAGTGCGACGAGCTGGAACGGCAGACGGTGGCGGAGTTCTACCAGCGCTGCTTCGACGAGGAACTGCCCGAAAGCGCCGCGCGCGTCGCGGTCCGGTGAGACGGCGCGCCCGCGCGGCGCTCCTCGGGCCGGTGCCGGCCCTCCTCGCGGCGACCCTCGCCAGCGCCGATCCCGCCGACACAGCGGCAGCCCGCTGCGCCGCGCTGTGGGAAGGCTATGCGCGCTACGCGGATCTGTCCGCCTATCTCGACGGCGCCGCCGCGGCGCGCGCCGATGCCCGGCGCTACCGCGACCGCGCCGTGCGCGAGACCGGCGACGCGGACGCGGTCGACGCCTACATCGCGCGCACGGCGCCGGACCGGGTGCGGATGATCGACGCCGCGATCCACGCCGGCGACCGCGCAAGCCGCGAGATCTTCGAGCGGGCGCTGCAGCGCTGTCCGTGACATCGGCGGCGCCGGCGGAGCGAGGGGGCCTCGGCCCCCTCGCGCTCCCCCGAGAGTATTTCGGCCAAGAAGATCGGCGGAGCGTCAGGTCTCGATCATCTCGCGCAGGGCGCGGATGCGGGTGCCGGGCGCGGGATGGGTGGCGAGAAAGGCCGGGGGCCGGTCGGGACGCGCGGCCTCCATCCGCTCCCACAGGCGGATCGCGGCATCGGGCGCGAAGCCCGCATCGGTCATGATGTCGAGCCCGAGGCGGTCGGCCTCCAGTTCCTGGTCGCGACCGTAGGGCAGCGCGAGCCCGTAGCGCAGGCCGAGACCGAGCGCGGCCATGATCTCCTCGTCGAACTCGATCTCGGACTGGCGCAGGACGAACGCCACGAGCCGCTGGAGCGCGCCCTGCGCGCGGGCGTTGCCCATCCGCTCGCGGGCGTGGTCGGCCTCCAGGTGGCCGATCTCGTGGCCGATGACCGCGGCCAGCTCGTCCGGGCTGCCGGCGAGATCGTAGAGCCCGCGATAGACGCCGATCCGTCCGCCCGGGAGCGCGAAGGCGTTCACCTCCGGCGCCTCGAAGGCGACCACCTGCCACGCGCCGGGATCGCCGCCCGCGGCGGTGATCAGCCGCTCCGACAGGGTCGCCACGGTGTCTCGGAAGGCGGAGTCGTCGCTTTCGGGCACCTCCGAGCGGATCTGCTGCCACGCCTCGGCGCCCATCGCCGCGGCCTCTTGCTCGGAGACGAGCACGCGGGCGCGGTCGCAGGCCGGCAGGGTGGCGAGCGGCAGCGCCGCGGCACCGGTCAGGAGCCGGCGCCGGCTGAGGGTCGGAGCGGTCGAGAAACAGGTGCAGGGCATCGCAACCTCCGGCAAGCGCGTCGGGGACAGACGCGGGTGACGCCGCGCGGGTTCCGTCAGCCCGGCGCACAGCGCGGTCAGCGCACGGGCGTCAGGATCTCGTGCTCGGTGACGACGAGATCGAGCGGCGCGTCCGTCGGCTCGACCGGGATCTCGTCCGCCTCCTGCGCGGCGAAGGCGAAGCCCACGGCGAGCACCGGGCCGCGGGCGCGCAGCCCGGCCAGCGTGCGGTCGTAGAAGCCGCCGCCATAGCCCAGCCGGTGGCCGCGGCGGTCGAAGGCAAGGAGCGGCACGATCAGGATCTCGGGCACCACGGGCTCGTGCTGCGTGGGCACCGGTGCGCCGAAGGGGCCCGGCACCAGCGCGCAGCCGGGTTGCCAGCGCGCGAAGTCGAGCGGCCGGCCGCGCCCGCGGATGACCGGCACCGCGACCGGGCCGTGGGCGCTCGCCTCGGCCATCGCCGGCAGCGGATCGATCTCGGTGCGGATCGGCATGTAGCCCGAGACCGGAACGCCGCGATAGCCGGCGAGAAGCTCGGAGAGCCGGCCGGCGGCCCCGGGCGGGCGGCTGTCGTGGGCGCGCGCGCGGCGCTCGGCGGCCGCGCGGCGGGCCGCCGCCTTGGCCTCTGCGAGATCCCCGCTCACAGCAGCACGATGACGGCGAGGCCGAGGAAGGCGAAGAAGCCCACCACGTCGGTCACCGTCGTCACGAAGGCGCCCGAGGCCAGCGCCGGATCGATCCCGAGCTTTTCCAGCACGATCGGGATGCCGATCCCGGCAAGACCGGCGACCACGAGGTTGATCACCATCGCCGCGGCGATCACGCCGCCGAGCGCGCCCGAACCGAACCAGATCAGCCCCACGATCCCCATGATCACGGCAAAGGCCAGCCCGTTGACGAGGCCGACCGCGATTTCGCGCCGGATCACCCGCAGCGCGTTGGAACCGGTGAGGTCGCGTGTCGCCAGGGCGCGCACCGCCACGGTAAGCGCCTGCGTGCCGGCATTGCCGCCCATCGAGGCGACGATCGGCATCAGCACGGCGAGCGCGGTGACCTGCGCGATGGCGCTTTCGAACTGCGCGATCACGAGAGAGGCGAGCACCGCGGTCACGAGGTTGACCGCGAGCCACGGAAACCGCTGGCGCGTCGTCTCGATTACCGTATCCGACAGCGAGCTTTCCTCGCCGACGCCGGCGAGGCGCAGGATGTCCTCCTCGTTTTCCTCGTCGAGGACGGCCATCGCGTCGTCGATGGTGATGACGCCGACGAGGCGCTCGGTCTCGTCGACCACCGGCGCGGAGATCAGGTGATACTGGTTGAACGCGTAGGCGACGTCGCCGTCGTAGCGGGTCACCGGGATGACGTGGAAGCTCTCGTCGGTGATGTCGGCCAGCTTCACGTCGCGGCGCGAGCCCATCAGCCGCCCGAGCGCCACCTTGCCCACCGGCTTCAGCCGCGGATCCACGAGGATGACGTGGTAGAATTGCCCCGGCAGGTCGGCGGCGTTGCGCATGAAGTCGATGGCCTCGCCCACGTTCCAGTGTTCGGGCGCCATCACCACCTCGCGCTGCATCAGGCGGCCGGCGGAGTATTCGGGATAGGTCAGCGACTGTTCGACCGCGATCCGGTCCGGGTCGTCGAGAACCTCGAGGATGGCGTCGCGCTGCGGCTCCTCGAGATCCTCGAGAAGGTCGACAACGTCGTCGGATTCGAGGTCGCGCACCGCGCTGGCGAGGACGCGCGGGTTGAGGATGCCGATGACCTCTTCGCGGATGCCCTCGTCGAGTTCGGTCAGGATGTCGCCGTCGAACTCCTCGCCGTAGAGCTTGATCAGCCGCATCCGGTCGAACGCGTTCATCTGCTCGAGGATGTCGGCGATGTCGGCCGGGTGCATCGGGTCGAGCAGCGCCACGAGCCTGTCGCGGTCGTTCACCTCGACGGCGTAGAGGATCGTGGTGATCGTCTTGGGGTCGAGCGCGTAGGCGTCGTCCTCCTCGCTCTCGGGTTCGGGCGCGATATCGGTCTGGTCTTCGGTCATGCGCCTGCCCCTTCCTGCCTGTTCGGACCCGAGTCTCGCGCGACCTTACGGGAGCATGCGGCCAAGCGACAGGGGCCGCCGGCGGCGGCGCAGGATGCCGTGTCCGGTGCCGATTTACCTCCGGCCCGGGCCTCGCTAGGGTCGCCGCCGGCGCGCGGGCGGGAACGGAGCACGGACAGGATGGCGGACGGAGATCTCCTCATCGGGCGCGTGCTCCGGACCGGGGGCGATCCGTTCGCCGAAGGGCTCGGCGCGCTGCGCATCGAAGGCGACGCCGGCGTCCTCGTCCGCGACGGGCACATCGCCGCGGTCGGTCCGGCGGCGGAGCTGCGCGCGGCGCATCCGCGGGCACGCCTGCACGATCACGGGCGCCACCTGATCTGCCCCGGTTTCGTCGACGCGCACGCCCACTATCCGCAGACGGCGATCATCGCGAGCTGGGGCAAGCGGCTCATCGACTGGCTGAACACATACACCTTCCCAGAGGAGCTTCGCTTCGACGATCCCGCCTACGCCCGCGCGGTGGCCGAGCGCTACCTCGACCTCACGGCGGCACACGGCACGACGAGCGTGGCGAGCTATTGCACGGTGCATCCCGAGAGCGTGGAGGCGATCTTCGCCGCCGCAGCGGCGCGCGGCCAGCGCGTGCTGGCCGGCAAGACCTGCATGGACCGCAACGCGCCCGACGGCCTGCGCGACGACGCGGTGCGCGCCTACGACGAGTCGAAGGCGCTGCTCGCGCGCTGGCACGGGCGGGGCCGCGCGCGCTATGTCATCACGCCGCGCTTTTCACCCACCTCGACGCCGGAGCAGCTCTCGGCGCTCGGCGCGCTCTGGGGGGAATATCCCGACTGCCTGATGCAGACGCATCTGAGCGAACAGACCGACGAGATCGCCTGGGTGCGCACGCTGTTTCCCGAGGCGCGAGACTACCTCGACACCTACGAGGCGCACGGGCTTCTCGGCGCGAACGGCGTCTATGGCCACGCGATCCACCTCGAGCCGCGCGAGATCGACCGCCTGCGCGAGGTGGGGGCGGCGCTGGTGCATTGCCCGACCTCGAACACGTTCATCGGATCGGGGCTCTTCGACATGCGCCTGGCGTCCACGCTGCGCATCGGGCTGGCGACCGATACCGGCGGTGGGTCGTCGTTCTCGATGCTGCGGACGATGGCCGCGGCCTACGAGATCGGCCAGTTGCGCGGCCGCCCCCTGCACGCGTCGGAACTGATGTGGCTGGCGACGGCCGGATCTGCGACGGCGCTGCGTATCGACGATCGCGTCGGGCGCATCGCGCCGGGGTTCGAGGCCGATCTCTGCGTTCTGGACCTCGCCTCCACGCCGGCGATCGCGCAGCGTGCCGGCCGCGCCGAGGACGACTGGGACGAGGTGTTCGCGACCATCATGATGGGCGACGACCGCGCGGTCCGGTCTGTCTGGATCGGCGGATCGGAACGGATCGCTGCGGCCTGAGCGCGGCGCGACTCGGCGGCCGCGGCGCTGCGGTCACGGGGCTCGGAAGACAGGTTGGGGCGGCGGCGCGGCTCAGCAGCCGCGGCGGCCCACGACCATGACCCACACGCCGCCCTGCGCCTTGACCATCGCGTAATCCCGCACGTCGCGTAGCAGCATGTTGCGCCGATGCGCCGGGGATCCGATCCAGCCGCGCACCACGTCGCCGGCGCGACCGTAGCCCTTGGCGAGGTTCTCGGCGACGCGACAGTAGTTGTAGCCGTGCCGCTTGGCGCGCGTGGAAACCTTGCTGCCGTCGGACCCGCGATGCGAGAAGAAGTTGCCGCGCACCATGTCGACCGCATGGTCCTTGGCCACCGCCTCGAGCGTCCGGTCATAGCGCAGCGCCGGAAGCCCGTTCTGCGCGCGATACTGGTTGATGATGTCCGCCGGCCCCGCCTGCACAACCGCAGGCAGAAGAAGGGCGGCCGTCAGGAGAACGGTCAGCCGCATCGTCTGTAGCACCTGTTGTAGAGCTGTCTCTGGTCTTGCCTGTATGTCCTTCGTACAGGCGAGCCGGCCATCCGGCCACCACTCGCCCACGGGTAGAGACAATGTCGGACGATTGTGGCGGAACTCTGCCGCGCCACATGCGTTCTTTCGGCAATTTTCAGACAATGCGGCACGTCTGCGGCGTCGCGCCGCATCGGCAGGTGCGTCGATCCATGTTGGGCGGCGAGGCCGGCGGGTCAGACCCCGCGCAGACGCTCCAGCGCGGCGGCGTGAAGCGTCGGGTTCGCGGCGGCGAGCGCCCGACCGCCGCGATGGGCCGGCGCGCCGTCCCAGTCGGTGACGACGCCGCCCGCGGCCTCGATCACCCCGATCGGTGCCTGGATATCGTAGGGGTTGAGGCCGGCCTCGATCACGAGGTCGATCTGCCCGAGCGCCAAGAGCGCGTAGGCATAGCAGTCGAGCCCGTAGCGCACGAGGCGCACGCCGCCCGCGACACGCTCGAACGCCGCGCGTTCGTCGGCGCTGCCGACTTCGGGAAAGGTGGTCATCAGCGTCGCCTCGGACAGTGACCCGGTCGCCCGCGTGCCAAGGGCGCCGGCGTCGCGCGGGCCGCGCCACCGGGCGCTGCCGAAGCCGCCCCAGAACCGTTCGCCGACATAGGGCTGGTCGATCAGGCCGAAGCGCACGCCCGCCGCGTCCGACAGCGCCACCAGCACACCCCAGGTCGGCGTGCCCGACACGAAGCCGCGGGTGCCGTCGATCGGGTCGATGACCCAGGTCAGGCCCGACGTGCCGGGCGTCGCCGCCTCTTCCTCGCCGAGGATCGCGTCATCGGGCCGGCGTTCGGCCAGAACCTGCCGCATCGCCGCCTCGGCGGCCCGGTCGGCCGCCGTCACCGGATCGAACCCGGTGCCGTCCTTGTTCTCGACGTCGAGCGCGCGCTGCCGAAAGTGCGGCAGGATCGCCGCGCCGGCCGCGTCGGCCATGGCGTGCGCTGTATCGACGATATGGGAAATGTCGCGCGCCGCGACGGCACCGCCTGTCATGATCGGATCTCACGCTCCCGTCCGGAGGCCCTGCTCGGGCTAGCCCGGACGGAAGGGTGGTGCAAGGGGCGGCGTCAGCCGTCCCGCTTTCAGGCGACGTCCGACAGCACCCGGGCCAGTTCGAACAGGCGACGGCGCTGGTGCTCGGGGATCGCGTAGTAGGAGCGCACGAGATCGAGCGCCTCCTTGTCGCCGAGGATGTCGCCGGGCACCGCCTCGGGGGCGGAGTCGTGCCCGGTCTCGAGCCCCTCGAAGAAGAAACCGACCGCCACTTCGAGCGCGTCCGCGATATCCCAAAGCCGGGATGCGCTGACGCGGTTGGCGCCGGTCTCGTATTTCTGGATCTGCTGGAACTTGATGCCGACCTTTTCGGCCAGCTGCTGCTGGGTCATTCCGACGAGCCACCGGCGATGCCTGATCCGCTTGCCGACATGCACGTCCACGGGATGCGTCATTCTTGTCTTCCTTGTCTTCGTCTCGCCCACGCGCAGACGGGCCCGGACGAATCCGGGCTTGTCCTTGCGCACTGTCTGTGTTCACCGAGCACCCCTTCGGCGTGCCGCGTATGTACCCCGAAACAACGCGACCGGGCAAGCCAAACCATCGCAATGGTTGAACAACTGAAACGCGTTCTTGGCAACAATCGGTTGCGCACGCCCCGGAGACGAGGCTAGACGCGCCGGCGGATTTACGCTCCAAAGGTCGCGAATTTCCCACTATACTTGACAAATTCCGGAGGCCGCCAAATGCCCGAGACCACAATTCGCGCTTTGCGTGTCACCGGCGACAGCGGTCGCCCGGAGCGCGATGACGTTGCGTTAACTTCGCCCGGAGAGGGCGAGATCCGCGTCCGGATCGAGGCCTGCGGCCTGAATTTCGCCGACCTGCTGATGCTGAAAGGCACCTATCAGGACATGCCCGACCTGCCCTTCACCCTCGGGATGGAGGTGGCGGGCACCGTCGAGTCGGCCGGCCCGGGCGCCGAGCGTTTCGCGCCCGGCACCCGCGTCGCGGTCTTTGGCGGACATGGCGGCCTCGCCGAGGCCGGCATCTTCGACGCCGCGCGTGCGGTCGTTCTGCCCGACGGCATGGACGCGGTCGATGCCGCGGCGTTCCAGATCGCCTACGGCACCAGCCATCTCGCGCTCGACCATCGCGCAGGGCTCCGGCCGGGCGAGACGCTGCTCGTCCTCGGCGCGGCCGGCGGCGTCGGGCTGACTGCGGTGGAGATCGGCAAGCGCATGGGCGCGCGGGTGATCGCCTGCGCCCGCGGCGCCGACAAGCTCGAGGTCGCGCGCGCCGCCGGGGCCGACCACCTGATCGACGCCGAGACTCAGGACATACGGGAGGAAGCGCGCGCGCTCGGCGGCGCCGACGTCGTCTACGATCCGGTCGGCGGCGACCAGTTCACCGCCGCGCTCCGCGCCTGCCGGCCCGAGGCACGGATCCTCGCCATCGGCTTCGCTTCGGGCGAGGTGCCGCAGATCAAGGCGAACCACCTGCTGGTCAAGAACGTCTCGGTGCTCGGGCTCTACTGGGGCGGCTACCTCGCCTTCGCGCCCGAGGTGCTGACCCGCAGCCTCGATACCCTGCTCGGGTGGTACGTCGCCGGCGAGATCCGCCCCCACGTGAGCCATGTCCTGCCGTTCGACCGCGCCGAGGAGGGACTCGAACTCCTGCGCACCCGCCAGGCGACCGGCAAGGTGGTGATCCGGATCCCGGGCTGAGGGGCGCACCCGGCCCGCACATCCCGGGCGCGCGGGGGGACGGGGCGCGCCGGCGAGGGGCGCTGCCCCTCGCGCTCCCCGGAGTATTTCGGCCAAGAAGAAGCCGGGGACGGGGGACCGCCGGCGGCTCAGGCGGCGGTAGGGTTGGCGGCGGCGGGGGCGGCGTGGCCCATGCCGGCAAAGCCGCGGCGGATCATCGCGGCGAGGTCGTCGAGCGGCGCGGTGCGGGTCGGGCCGGCATGCAGGTTGATCTTGATCGTGCCGAGATCGGGCAGCGCGTCGCCGGTGTCGATCGGTGCGAGTTGCGGCGAGGCGTGGCCCTCGAGCAGCGCGACCACGCCGAGATCGGCCGCCGCGGTCGCATGGCTCGCGCGGTCGCTGTCGGTCTCGATCACCTGCGCCCAGGGGATGCCGGCGGCGTCGAGCCGCCGGATCACCGCCGGGCGGAAGGCGCAGTTGCGGGTCTGGGCGAAGGGCAGCGGACGCGCCCGCCACGCCGTCCCGCCCGGCGCGCCGTGCCAGCGCAGCGGCGCCTCGAGCAGGGTCTCGCCGGCCCGGCCCTCTTCGGTGGTGAGGATCATGTCGATCTCGGAGCGCGCGAGCTTTTCGAGGAGTTCGAAGGTCGGCGCGGTCAGGAGCTGCACCCACATCCGCGGATAGGCGGCGTGGAAGGTGTGCAGGACCCGCGGCACCACCGGGTAGAGGACGTCCTCGGGCGTGCCGAGCAGGATCTCGCCCTCGAAGGCGTCGTCGGTCAGCCGCGCATAGGCCTCGTCGTTGAGCGCGATCATCCGCTTGGCGTAGCTCAGAAGCTGTTCGCCCGCGGGCGTCAGCGCCACGCCGCGGCCCGACCGGTCGATCAGCGCGAGCCCGACGAGATCCTCGAGGCGCTTGAGCTGCATCGAGACCGCCGACTGGGTGAGGTTCAGCATCCGCGCGGCGCGGGTCACGCCGCCGGTTTCGGCCACTGCGGCGAAGGATCGCAGCTGGGTGATGTCGAGGTTGCGCATGTATCACGTTTCCTGATGACGACGCTCACTTACATTCGTTTCACAAATAGCTCGATCCGACGATATCCATCAAGGTGAAAGATGGAACGACGGCAGGACATCACCGAATGGAAAGGATCGTGCTCATGCAAACCGCATCTTCCCGTGCTTCCGGCGCCCGTGGGCGCCTCCGCCTCGGCCGTATGCTGGGCCTTGCCGCCGCCTTGCAGCGCGAGCGCCGGCAGCTCGCCGGGCTCGACGCCGAGCGGCTGCGCGACATCGGCATCAGCGCCGACGCCGCGCGCACCGAGGCCGCCCGGCCGGTCTGGGATGCCCCCGAACGCTGGCGCCGGTGAGGCAACAGCGCGTTTCGGAGCCGTGCGCGCGCGCAAGAATCTTGAAAAGCGCGCGCGCCCTGCCGATATTCGAACCATACTAACGGGTGCGCGTCCGCGCGCCCGCGGGAGGTTCAGAACGGAGGCATGAATGGCTGAGTACAACACGGCACGCGCCGGAACGCGGGCCGGAGTCGGATCCGCGCAGATCGACGAGGGCCTGCGCGCCCACATGAACAAGGTCTACGGCACGATGTCGATCGGGACGTTCATCACGTTCCTGGCGGCATGGGCCATCTCGGGGCTGGCGACCACGACGGATCCGTCCGCCGCGGCCGCGCAGATCGGCGCCGACACCTACCTGACCGGGCTCGGGCAGGCGATCTACGCCTCGCCGCTGCGCTGGGTCATCATGTTCGCGCCGCTGATCTTCGTCTTCGGCTTCTCGGCCGGCATCAACCGCATGTCCGCGGCCACCGCGCAGACCGTGTTCTACGCGTTCGCGGCGGTGATGGGTCTGTCGATCAGCTCGATCTTCCTCGTCTTCACCGGCTACTCGATCGTCCAGGTCTTCCTCGTGACCTCGATCGCCTTCGCCGGCCTGTCCCTCTGGGGCTACACGACGAAGAAGGACATCTCGGGCTGGGGCTCGTTCCTGATCATGGGCGTGATCGGCCTGATCGTGGCGTCGATCATCAACATCTTCCTCGCCTCGCCGGCGATCGCCTTCGCGGTGTCGATCCTCGGCGTGCTGATCTTCGCGGGCCTGACGGCCTACGACACGCAGCAGATCAAGAACGAGTATCTCGAGCACGCCCGCCATGGCGACAGCGAATGGCTCGGCAAGTCGGCGATCATGGGCGCGCTGCGCCTCTACCTCGACTTCATCAACATGTTCATGTTCCTTCTCCAGCTGCTCGGCAACCGCGAGTAAGCCCGGAGACAGGCGCACGACGCCGGGGCCGGTCCCAAGGGACCGGCCCTTTTTCGTGCTTGGCAGTGCGGATCCCCCGGCGACCGTCAGATCGGGCGGCGCATCAGGATCGACGCGAACGCGATGCCGCGCGGCAGCTCGACGCTGAGCGGTCCGACCTCCTCGAATCCCAGGGCGCGGTAGAACGGCGCGGCGGTCAGCGTCGACTGGCAGCGCAGTTCGGCCATGCCCGCACGGCGCGCGTCGGTCATCACGTGGGCGAGGAGCCTGCGGCCGATGCCGCGGCGCAGGTGGCGGTGGTCGGTGACGACGTGGCGTACGTGGCCGACGCCGAGGCGGCTGGCCCGGCCGGACTCGCGAAGCGCCGGCGTCCAGCCCCCCGCCCCGACCACCCGGCCCTCGCGTTCGGCCAGGAAATAGGTGCCGGACCGCAAGAGCGCCGGCTGCGCGCGCGCGAGGATCGGGATCGTCGTGACGCAGACCGAGGGCGGATACTGCGCCCGCAGAAGGCGCGGATAGGAGCGCTGGAACAGGCGATCCACCACGTCGAGATCGTCGGGCGTCGCGGCCCGGATGCTGAGCGCCTCGATCGTTGCCATGCGCAGCCCTCCCGAGGCGATGATAGCGCAACCCGGCGGCGGGGCGACGAAAAAGGCGCGCGCAACGAAAAACGCCGCCCTGCCGGTTTCCCGGCAGAGCGGCGCCCTGTCCCCCGATGTCTCGAGGCCGAAGGCTTACTTGATCTTGCCTTCCTTGTATTCGACGTGCTTGCGCGCGACCGGGTCGAACTTCCGGATCGTCATCTTCTCGGTCATGGTGCGCGCGTTCTTCTTGGTCACGTAGAAGTGGCCGGTGCCTGCGGTGGAGTTCAGGCGGATCTTGATCGTGGTGGGCTTCGCCATCGGTCTCGTCTCCTTCGGGCGGGCGCGGCGGACGGCCCGTGATATCTGTCAGACCCCGCCTTCTACGCATCGCGCGTGCGGAGTCAACCGGCGGGGTGGCCGATTTCGGCGCGCGGTGCGTTTGAAAGGCCGGCAGGCGAGGAAAGCGCGGAGAGCCTATAAGCCGGATTCTGTCTGCACCCCCGATGAAGGGGGCGGAGATGACCATTCCTCTGGGCCGCCGGTCGCCCGGCGGCTCGAGCTGCCAACCCGGATCCCTCGGGCCGAAGCCGCCCTGCGGGGTCGCCCCCGCGCGGGATCCCTATTTGGCATTGCTCCCGGTGGGGCTTGCCATGCGGGCGCCGTTGCCGACCCCCCGGTGGGCTCTTACCCCACCGTTTCACCCTGACCCGGTCCCGAAGGACCGGGCGGTCTGTTTTCTGTGGCGCTGTCCGTCAGGTTGCCCTGCCCGGGCGTTACCCGGCACCGTCGCTTCGGGGAGTCCGGACTTTCCTCGGACAGGCGGGGCCTGCCCGCGGCCATCCGGCTCTCCGCGCGCCGTCGACATAGGCGCGCGCGGGCGCGCGGTCAACGCAGCACGAACGGCGCCACCAGCCAGTCCGACAGCGCGTCGGTGACGTTTTCGGGCGCCTCGAGGCTCGGCAAGTGCCCGGCCTCCTCGATCACGGTGAAGCCGCCCTGCCCGATCAGCTCGGCCATCTGCCGCTGGCGCTTGACCGGAACCAGCGTGTCGTGCGCCCCGGCCAACACCAGGACCGGCGCCTTGCAGCGCCGCAGGACCGGCTGCTGGTCCTTGCGCCGCTGCAGCGCGCGCACCTGCCGGACATAGGCATCAACGCCGAGGTCGCGCGCCATCTGCCGGAAGAGCGCCAGCCGCGCCGCCCGGTCGGGCCCCGGCGCGAGCGCGCCCGGCGGCACCTCCTCGGCGATGGCGTCGTCGAAGCGGCCGGCCTTGGCGCCGATGATGCGCGGCTCGCGCGCCGCCGCCTCGGCCGGCGTGTCGGCGAGAGGCGCCGTCGAGATCAGCGCCAGCCGCAGCACCCGGTCGGGCGCCCGGCGCAGCATCTCCATCGCCACCATGCCGCCGAAGCCGTGCCCGGCCAGCGCGAACTTCGCCGGCAGATGCGGCAGCGCCTGGCTCGCGATCTCCTCGATCCGCTCGCCCTGCGCCGACGGCAGGACCGTCACCGGCCCGCGCCGCGACAGCACCTCGATCTGCGGCGCGAAAAGGCGCGCATCGCAGCCGAGGCCGGGAACGAGCACGAGCGGGTCGGGCATGGACAATCCAGTTCAGGGCCGGCGCCTCGGGCCGGAACATGGGAAATGCGGCGCCACGTCCTTCTGTAGCAGAGCCGTCGGCAGGGAAAAGCCCGGCGGCGCGGCGGGCTGCGCGGATCAGCGGGCGGGCACCCCGCGCCACGGCGGCGCCCGGTGCCGCCGCGACGGCACGGCGGCGCCCAACGCCGCTCCAACGGCACGGCGGCGCCCAACGCCGACGCGACGCCGCGGCCCCTTGCGCCGGCGCCGATCGCGTGCTCACCCCTGCGGGCATGGAGAACGTCGCCACCCTCATCCTCGGCGCCGGCGCCGCCGGCATGATGTGCGCCGCGCAGACCGGGCCGGACACGCTCGTGATCGACCACGCGAAGGCGCCGGGCGAGAAGATCCGCATTTCCGGCGGCGGCCGCTGCAACTTCACGAACCTCGACATCCGGCCCGAGCGGTTCCTCGGGGAGAACCCGCATTTCCACAAGTCGGCGCTCGCCCGCTACACTCAATGGGACTTCATCGAGGCGGTCTCGCGCCACGGCATCGCCTGGCACGAGAAGACGCTGGGCCAGCTCTTCTGCGACGACAGCGCGAAACAGATCATCGCCATGCTGCGGGCCGAGATGGGCGGCGCCGAACTGGCGCTGCGCACCCGGCTCGTGGATCTGACCCATGACGGCGATTTCGTCGCAACGCTCGAACATCCCGGCGGGCGCCGCGTGGTGCGCGCGCACCGGCTCGTGGTGGCGACCGGTGGCAAGTCGATCCCGAAGATGGGCGCGACCGGCCTCGCCTACGACATCGCGCGCCGCTTCGGCCACCGGGTGACCGACACCCGTCCCGCGCTGGTGCCGCTGACCTTTCCCGACGGCCGCTTCGGCGCCATCGCCGGGGTGTCGGCCCCCGCGACCGTGCGCGCGGGCGACACCGCCTTCGACGAGGGCATGCTCTTCACCCATCGCGGGATCTCGGGGCCGGCCGTCCTGCAGGCGTCGAGCTACTGGCGCGAGGGCGCGGCGCTCGAGATCGACCTCTTGCCCGGCACCGACCTTGCTGCGCACCTGGCCGAGGGCCGCCGCAGCGCCGGCAAACGCGCGCTGGTCACCGAACTGGCTCGCCTCCTGCCGCAGCGGCTGGTCGAGCTTCTCGCATCCGAGATCGACCTGACCGGCCGGCTGGGCGATCTGTCGGACACCCGCATCGCCGCGCTCGCCGCGACGCTCGGCGGTTGGGAACTCCGCCCCACCGGGTCCGAGGGCTACCGCACCGCCGAGGTCACGCTCGGAGGCGTCGCGACCGACGGGCTGTCGTCCAAGACGATGGAATCGAAACACGTGCCGGGCCTCTACTTCATCGGCGAAGCGGTGGACGTGACCGGCTGGCTCGGCGGATACAACTTCCAGTGGGCCTGGTCCTCGGGCTGGGCGGCGGGCCAGGCGATCACGGCCGCGCGACAAGGCTGATCGACGGCCTTGCGGGCCGTCATGAAACGGTTACATTTCGCTGCCGTACGCAGTATCGAAGCCTTCCATGACCCAAGACCGCTCCCGCATCCGCCGCATGATCGAGGCCGGCGTCCCGCGCAAGGCGTTGCGCGACCTCGGCAATCTCGTGCGCTACGGGCGCGGCCGGCCGCTGTCGGACGAGTGCATCTGGATCGATCCGCGACTCGCCTCCGAGCGCTACAGCCGCCCCGAGACCGGCCCGGCCTACCGCCGCCGCCACAGCGGCGTGGTGGCCGATGGCGATTGGGATCTCAGCCGCGCCCCCATCGAGAGCGGGGTCAAGATCCGTGCCTGCCGGTCGCATTTCGTCGACGGGCTGAGCTGGGAAGACACTGGCATCGTCGAGGTGATGATGCGCCGGATCGAGCGGCACGGCATCTTCGACGGCTGCCGGTCGCGCGACGACGTGCTCGCCCGGTATCAGGACATCGACCGCATGTTCGACGAGGTCTCGCGGAACAGGCGCATCGACCCGGTCAGCAAGCGGGCCGAACGTTTCCGTCGCGAACATGGCGGCGTGCTGGTGCATATCGACCGCAACGGCCTGCCGATGCTGGCCGGAAACGGCAATCACCGCATGGCGATCGCGCGCATCCTCGGGCTCGAACGCATTCCCGCGCAGCTCGGGGCGCTGCACCGCACAGCCTTCGATAACGGTATCCTGCAGGAACTGCGGCGGCCGAACTGACCGCGCGACGGCCCCGGCGCCGGACGCCCTAGGCCCGCCCCCCCTCGGACGACAGCGACAGCGCCTCGACCCCCATGGAGGCGAGCGCGGCCCGCCACTTGTCGGGGTTCGGCGTGCCGAAGACGAGGTCGGTCGTCGCGTCGCAGGCCAGCCACCCGTTCGCGGCGAACTCGGATTCGAGCTGCCCCGGGCCCCATCCCGCGTAGCCGAGGCACATCAGCCGCCGCGACGGCCCCTGCCCGCGGCCGATCTCCTCGAGGATGTCGAGCGTCGCGGTCATGTGAAACCGGTCATCCACCTCGAGCGTCGTCACGACCGACGTGTAATCCGGCGAATGCAGCACGAATCCCCGCCCCGTCTCGACCGGGCCGCCGAAATGCACCGGCTCGCTGCCGACATCGGGCTCCGCCTCGATGTCGAGCTGTTCGAGCAGCATGCCGAGGTCGATCTCGGGGGTCGGCTTGTTGACGATCAGCCCCATCGCGCCGTCGCTCGAATGCGCACACATGAAGACCACGGCGTTCGCGAACCGCTGGTCGCCCATGCCCGGCATGGCGATCAGCAGCTTGCCCGTCAGGTCTGTGGCGCTGTCGGGCGCGGGCATGGTGTCTTCCGTCGGGCTCTGAGCCATGAGGCCGAGTGTGACGGCTCGCCCGGGACGGTGCAAGGGCGCCCGCGCCGCGACAGGGTGCCACCGCACGGCGCCCGTGCGGTGCGTCGGCGCCGCCACGCCGGCGTGCTCGTCGCCCGAACGTGACTTCCCATTTCAGCGCGGGCGCGCCAATCGTCGCCCCATGATCAGACGCGCCCTCCTCGCCCTCGCCCTGTGCCTCTCCGCCGTGCCGGTTCCGGCCGAACAGCCGTCCGAGGTCGTGTCCGCAACGCTGCGCCCGGGCTGGCGGCAGGCCGACGGCACCCATGTCGCCGCGCTGCACCTGCGTCTCGCCCCCGGGTGGAAGACATACTGGCGCGCGCCGGGCGACGCCGGCATCCCGCCCGAGTTCGACTGGTCGGGCTCGGACAACCTCGCCTCGGTCGACGTGAACTGGCCGACGCCGCACGTCTTTCACCAGTCCGGGATGCGCTCCGTCGGCTACGCCTCCGAGGTCGTGCTGCCGCTGACCATCGCCGCGCGCGGCCGCGGCGACATCGCCCTCTCGGGCACGGTGAATATCGGCGTGTGCGAGGATATCTGCCTGCCGGCCACGCTCGCCGTGTCGGGCGCGCTCCCGGCCGAGGGTGGCGCGATCGATCCGGTGATCGCCGCCGCACTGGCCGAGCGTCCGCTGTCCGCCGCCGAGGCCGGGGTCGGCGCCGTGCGCTGCCGCGTCGCACCCGGCGCGGACGGCGCGCTCGGGCTCGTCGCCGAGATCGAGATGCCGTCCCTCGGCCGGCAGGAGGCGGTGGTGATCGAGACCGCCAATCCCGCCATCTGGGTGGCCGAGCCCGACGCCACCCGGCGCGGTTCGCGCCTGCAGGCCGAAACCCGGCTCGTGCACGTGGACGGCCGACCGGTATCGCTCGACCGCTCGCGCCTGCGCTTCACCATCCTCGGCGACGATCGCGCGGTCGAGATCACGGGCTGCCGCGGCTGATCCGCGTCACGCGGCGCGTTGGCCGCCGCCACCGCACTTTGTATGGTCACGGTCATGGAATCGGCTCTGGACTGGCACGCCGCGCGCGCGGCGCTCGAATGGCAGCTCGACATGGGCGTGACCGAGGCGATCTCGGATGCGCCGGTCGACCGCTTCGCCGTGTCCGAAGCGCCCGCCGCCCGCCCCGTGGCGGCGCCCGCACCGGCCGCGGCGGCAGCCCCGGCGACGGAACCCCGCGCCGCCGAAGATCCGGTCGCGGCGGCGCGCGACGCAGCCAAAGCCGCGTCCGACCTTGCCGCCCTGCGCGCCGCGATCGACGCCTACCCGCATTGCGAGCTGCGCCGCGGCGCGCGCAATCTCGTCTTCTGCGACGGCGCCCCGTCCGCGCGTGTGATGATCATCGGCGAAGCGCCCGGCCGCGAGGAAGACCTCGAGGGCCGGCCCTTCGTCGGACGCGCCGGGCGGCTGCTCGACCGGATGCTCGGCGCGATCGGCCTGTCGCGACAGGCCGAGGGTGCGGACGCCGTCTACATCACCAACGTGCTGCCGTGGCGGCCGCCGCAGAACCGCGATCCGCAGGCCGACGAGATTGCGATGATGCTGCCCTTCCTCGAACGCCACGTCGCGCTCGCCGATCCCGACCTGATCGTTCTCATGGGCAACGTGGCCGCGGGCGCGGTGCTCGGCCGGCGCGGCATCACGCGCCTGCGCGGCACCTGGACCGAGGCGATGGGCCGGCCCGTCCTGCCCATGCTGCACCCGGCCTACCTGCTGCGGCACACACCGTCCAAGCGCGAGGCATGGGCCGACCTTCTCAGCCTCTCCGCCCGCCTGTCCGATACGCCCTCGAAAAAGACCTCGGAGACCGCGCCATGAGCCTTTCGCCGCGCCGTTCCCGCCCGATCCCGGCCGATCCCGGGCCCGCGCTCGGGGCGATGAGCCTCGTCGTCGCCGCCGTCGCGCTGTCCCGCGACGCCGCGAGCCAGCTTCTGCCCAGCGACATCCTGACCGGTGCGCTTCTCGTCGCGGCGGTGCTGGCGCTCCGCGCGCTGCCGATGCCGAATGTCGCGGCCCGGGTGGCGCTCGCCATCGCGATGGGCCACGGGCTCTGGCTCATCCTGGCCGGCGCGGCCTTCGCGCTGGCCGGGCTGCCCGGCCCGGGCCCGTCGCTGCTGTCGCTGTTCGAATGGATCGAGACGGCCGTTCCGGCCGATTACTGGGCCGCGCTCGGCTGGGCGCTGCTGTCGGTCCTGTCGCTGCCGATCGCCGCGCGGCGCGAGCCCCGCACATGAGCCGGATCGACGAGAGCCGCGATTTCCTGCCGGTCCGCATCGCCGTCCTGACCGTCAGCGACACGCGCTCCACCTCGGACGATCGGTCCGGCGACACGCTGGTCGACCGCCTCACCGAAGCGGGGCACAGTCTTGCCGCGCGCGAGATCGTCCGTGACGAGCGCGATGCCATCGCGGCGATCCTGCGCCGCTGGTGCGCGGATGACGCGATCGACGTGGTCATCTCGACCGGCGGTACCGGCCTCACCGGCCGTGACGTGACGGTCGAGGCGCACCGCGACGTCTACGAAAAGGAGATCCACGCCTTCGGCACGATCTTCACCATCGTGTCGATGAACAAGATCGGGACCTCCGCCGTCCAGTCGCGCGCCACCGCCGGCGTCGCCGGCGGCACCTACCTTTTCGCGCTCCCCGGCTCGCCCTCGGCCTGCCGCGACGCGTGGGACGAGATCCTCGCCGCGCAGCTCGACTACCGCCACCGTCCCTGCAATTTCGTGGAAATCTTCCCGCGATTGTCGGAACATCAGCGGCGGAAATAGCGCATCGCCGCGTAAAAGGGACGTGAGCGCGACTGGCCCCGTCCGGCGCGCATCTCAGATTGTGCGGCGACACCGACCGGCGAGGTCAGAACCACGATGCGATACCTGCGGCGAAGCCTCACCGGGCTTGTCCTGACGGCGTTGACGCTGGGCCTTCTGGTCTATGCGGGCGCGCTGGTGCGCGACGCGGTCGAGGCGCGGCTGACCGACGAGCCCGCGATCCCCGAGCGGCGCGAGCGGGTGTTCTCGGTCAACGTCGTCGCCGCCGAGGCCGAAACGATCACCCCCGTGCTGACGGCCTACGGCGAGGTGCGCAGCGCGCGCGAGCTCGAGATCCGCGCCGGCGCGTCCGGCCGGCTCGTCGAACTCGCCCCCGAAATGCAGGAGGGCGGACGGGTCGAGGCCGGACAGCTCCTCGCGCGCATCAATCCCGCCGACGCCGAGGCCGCGCTCGACCGCGCCGAGGCCGACCTGCAGGACGCCATGTCCGAGGAACGTGACGCCACCCGCGCGCTCGACCTCGCCGAAGCGAACCTCGAGGCGGCGGAGGCGCAGATCGCGCTATACGAGCGCGCGCTCGCACGGCAGACCGACCTGTCCGACCGTGGCGTCGGGTCGGCCGCCGCCGTCGAGGAGGCCGAGCTTCAGCTGGCCACCGGGCGCTCCGCCGTGATCCAGCGCCGGCAGGCGCTGGCCGAGGCCGAGGCGCGCCTGAACGCGACCGAGACCGCGATCCGTCGCGCGCGCCTCGCCGTCGCGGAGGCCGAGCGCGCGATCGAGGACACCGAGATCCGCGCGGGCTTCGCCGGCACGCTGGCCGAGGTCAGCGTCGTCGAGGGCCGGCTCGTGTCCGAAAGCGAACAGGTCGCCCGGCTGATCGATCCCGACGCCCTCGAGGTGGCATTCCGTGTCTCGACCGACGGCTATGCCCGCCTGATCGGCGACGACGGCGCGCTCGGACCGCTGCCGGTCACCGCCCGGCTCGACGTCTACGGCACCGACCTCACTGCGGACGGCCGGATCGACCGCTCCGCCGCCGCCGTGGCCGAGGGCGAGACCGGGCGCATGATCTACGCCGCGCTCGACCGCGCGCCGGGCTTCCGGCCGGGCGATTTCGTCACCGTCGAGGTCGCCGAGACCCCGATCGCCGACCTTGCCCGGCTGCCGGCCACCGCGCTCGACGCCGCCGGCACGGTCCTGGCGATCGGCCCCGACGACCGGCTGGAGCTGGTGCCGGTCACCCTCCGCCGCCGGCAGGGCGACGACGTGCTGGTCGATGCCGGCCCGGTCGCCGACAGGCTCGTGGTGGCGCAGCGCACGCCGCTTCTCGGACCAGGGATCAAGGCGCGCCCGCTCGGCATCGCCGACCCGGAGACGACCGCCGCGGCGGAGGACGCGCCCGGCGCCGACACGCTCGTCGAACTGAGCGAGGAACGGCGCCAGCGCCTCGTGGCGTTTGTCGAATCGAACGGGCGGATGCCCGAGGACGCCAAGGCGCGCATCCTCGCCCAGCTTTCCGCGCCCGAGGTGCCCGCCGAGGTCGTCGCGCGGATCGAAGCCCGGATCGGGGGCTGAGCCACGTGGCCCGGTCCACCCCCGGCCCGCTCGGCGGCCTCTTCGGCTACTTCGTCCGCCACCGGACGATCGCCAACCTGCTTCTGGTGCTGATGCTTGCCGCCGGTGCGCTCGCCGTGCCCAACATGCGCGCGCAGTTCTTCCCCGATGTCGTGATCGACGAGATCGACGTCGACGTGAGATGGGAGGGCGCGGGCGCCGAAGACATCGACGCCGGCATCGTGCAGGTGCTCGATCCCGCGCTCGCCGCGGTCGAGGGCGTGACCCGCACGGAGGCCGAGAGCCGCGAGGGCAGCGCCGAGATCGAGGTCGAATTCGAACCGGGCTGGGACATGGCGCGGGCCGCCAACGACCTGCAACAGGCCGTGGACAGCGTCACCGAACTGCCCGACGACGCCGAGGATCCCGAAGTCAGCCGCAACAACTGGTTCGACCGCGTCACCGACGTCGTCGTGACCGGCCCGCTCGCGCCCGAGCAGATCGCCGGGATCGCCGACACCTTCGTGCAGCGCCTCTTCGAGGAGGGGATCACCGCCACCACGATCCGCGGGCTGTCGGCGCCGCGCACGGTGATCGAGGTGCCCTCGGCCAACCTCATCGCCTACGACGTCACGCTCGAGGAGATCGCGGCAGCCATCGGCGCCGAGGTCGACGCCGCCCCGGCCGGCGAGGTCACCGGCGCCAACGCCCGCGTGCGCGCCGGGACCGAGAAACGCGCCGCCGACCAGATCGCCGGGATCGTCCTGCGCTCGAACCGCGACGGCACCAACCTGACCGTCGGCGACGTGGCCCGGATCCGGGTCGAGGGCGTGGACCGGGTGCGCAGCTACTTCGTGGGCGAGAATCCCGCGATCTCGATCCGCATCGACCGCTCGGCCCGCGGCGACGCCATCGCGATCCAGCGACAGGCCGAGGAGATCGCCGCGGAGCTGAACGCCGAATTGCCCGCCGGCGCCGAGATCCAGCTGATCCGCACCCGCGCGCAGGAGATCTCCGACCGGCTCGACATCCTCGTGGACAACGGGCTCGCCGGGCTCGCGCTGGTGGTGCTTCTGCTGTTTCTGTTCCTGAACGCGCGGGTCGCGTTCTGGGTGGCGGCCGGCATCCCGACGGCGATGTTCGCCGCGGTGGCGCTGATGTACGCCGCCGGGATCACGTTCAACATGATCTCGCTCTTCGCGCTGATCATCACGCTCGGCATCGTGGTCGACGACGCCATCGTCGTCGGCGAACACGCCGACCACCTGGTGCGCAAGGGACTGTCCCCCGAAGACGCGGCGACCCGCGCGGCACAGCGCATGGCGATGCCGGTCTTCTGCGCGACGCTGACCACCGTCATCGCGTTCTTCGGCCTGACCGCCATCGGCGGCCGGTTCGGGGAAATGATTGCCGACATCCCCTTCACGGTGATCGTCGTGCTGATCGCCAGCCTCTTCGAGTGCTTCCTGATCCTGCCGAACCACATGGCCCACGCGCTCAAGCACTCGGACAAGCGGCACTGGTACGACTGGCCGTCGCGGCAGGTCGACCGCGGCTTCCGCTGGGTCCGGGCGCAGCTCTTCCGCCCGCTGATGGCGGGCGTCATCGCCGGTCGCTACGTGGTGCTCGCCGGCGTCGTCGTGCTGCTGGCCGCGCAGGCGGCGCTGTTGATCCGCGGCGACGTGCCGTGGCGCTTCTTCAACGCGCCGGAACAGCCCTCGATCTCGGGCAATTTCGCGATGGCCCCGGGCGCGAGCCGCGAGGACAGCATCGCGATGATGCGCGAGATGCAGCGCGCCACCGCCGCCGTCGGCGCGCGCTATGCCGAAGAGCACGGCGCGGACCCCGTCGCCTTCGTGATGACCGAGATCGGCGGCACCACCGGCCGCGGCCTGTCGGGCACCGAGAGCAAGGATCCCGACCTTCTGGGCGCCATCACGATCGAGCTGATCCCGCGCGACGACCGCCCCTATTCGAGCTTCGCCTTCCTTGCCGACCTGCAGGACGAGGTCGAGGAACACCCCCTCGCCGAGACCGTCAGCTTCCGCGGCTGGCGCTCCGGGCCGCAGGGCGACGCGCTCGACGTGCAGTTCTCGGGCGCCGACGCGGCGACGCTCAAGGCCGCGTCCGAGGACCTCAAGTCAGCGCTCGCGCGCTTTCCCGAGGTCTCGGCGGTCGAGGACAACCTGCCCTACGACCAGGAAGAGCTGATCCTCGACCTGACGCCGCAGGGCGCCGCGCTCGGCTTCGATATCGACAGCCTCGGCCGTACCCTGCGCGCGCGGCTGGGCGGGATCGAGGCGGCGACCTATCCGCTCGGCCCGCGCTCGGCCGAGATCCGCGTCGCGCTGCCCGAGGACGAGCTGACCGCCGATTTCCTCGAACGCACGCAGCTGCGCATGCCCTCGGGCGGCTACGTGGCGCTCGCCGATATCGTCGAGGTCGAGCGGCGCACCGGCTTTTCCACCGTGCGGCGCGAGAACGGCGTGCGGATGATCTCGGTCATCGGCGACATCTCCGAGGACGATCCCGCCCGCGCCGCCGACATCAACCGCGCGCTCGAGGACGAGATCCTGCCGAGGATCGCGGCCGAGCGGCAGGTGGACTACACGCTGGCGGGCCTGTCAGAGGACGAAGCCGAGTTCCTCAGCGACGCGGCGACGGGCCTGATCCTCGTCCTTCTCGGGATCTACCTCGTGCTGGCCTGGGTCTTCGCCAGCTGGGCGCGGCCGCTCGTGGTGATGGCGATCATCCCCTTCGGCCTCGTGGGCACGATCTGGGGTCACAATGTCTGGGACGTGCCGTTATCCATGTTCACCGTCGTCGGCCTGCTCGGCATGACCGGGATCATCATCAACGACTCGATCGTGCTCGTGACCACGATCGACGACTACGCCGAGGATCGCGGGATGATCCCGGCCATCATCGACGGCGCCGCCGACCGCCTGCGCCCGGTCCTGCTCACCACGCTGACGACCGTGCTCGGCCTCGCGCCGCTGCTCTACGAAGGCTCGAGCCAGGCGGAGTTCCTCAAGCCCACGGTCATCACGCTCTGCTACGGGCTGGGCTTCGGCATGGTGCTGGTCCTGCTCGTGGTGCCGGCGCTCCTGGCGATGGGCGAGGATTTCGCGCGCGCCCGCGCGGCCTTCCGGCGCGGGCTGCGGCACCGGGCCCGTCCGGCGCGGCTCGGCCATGTTGCGGGATTCGCGCTCGTGCTGGGCTGGCTCGCGGTGACGCTGGGCTGGGCGGCGGTGACCGGCGGTCTGCCCGGCCCGCTGGCGGGGCTGGTGCCCGGCATGGGCCCGCTCGGCGCCGGATTCGCGCTCTTCGCGGCGGGAACGCTGGCGCTCGCGGCGGTGTTCTACCTCGCGGCGGCCCTCTGGATCGGCCTTGTCCGCCGGGCCGGCGCGGGCGCCTGAGCCCCGGCCTTGCCGCTCCGGCGCCCGGTCGCTACAACCTTGCCGACCCGATGCCGGAGACCGCGCCGACCATGCGTTTCGACCACCGCCACCTGCTCGGCATCGAGGCCCTGCGCCCCGACGAGATCGCGACGCTCCTGGACCTCGCCGACCGCTACGTCACCCTCGGCCGCCAGCAGGAAAAACACGCGAGCCTCCTGGCCGGGCGCACGCAGATCAACATGTTCTTCGAGGCGTCGACGCGCACGCAGGCGAGCTTCGAGCTCGCCGGCAAGCGCATGGGCGCCGACGTGATGTCGATGCCGATGCAGGCCTCGTCGATCAAGAAGGGCGAGACGCTGATCGACACCGCGCTCACGCTCAACGCGATGCATCCCGATCTCCTGGTCGTGCGCCACCCGCATTCCGGCGCGGTCGCGCTGCTGTCGCAGAAGGTCAACTGCGCCGTCATCAATGCCGGGGACGGCCGGCACGAGCACCCGACGCAGGCCCTGCTCGACGCGCTGACCATCCGCCGCCGCAAGGGACGGCTGCACCGCCTGACCGTGGCGATCTGCGGCGACATCGCCCACAGCCGCGTCGCGCGCTCCAACATCCTGCTTCTGCACAAGATGGAGAACCGCGTGCGCCTCGTCGGTCCGCCCACGCTGATGCCCGCGGGGATCGAGGATTTCGGTGTCGAGGTCACCCACGACATGGCCCGCGGGCTCGAGGGCGCGGACGTGGTGATGATGCTGCGCCTCCAGCGCGAGCGCATGGACGGCGGCTTCATCCCGTCCGAACGCGAATACTACCACCGCTACGGGCTCGACGCCGAAAAGCTCGCCGCCGCCAAGGAGGACGCCATCGTGATGCATCCCGGCCCGATGAACCGCGGCGTGGAAATCGACGGCACGCTTGCCGACGACATCAACCGCTCGGTGATCCAGGAACAGGTCGAGATGGGCGTTGCCGTGCGGATGGCGGCGATGGACGTGCTCGCCCGCAACCTGCGCGCCCGCCCCTCCGAGGTGATGGCATGAGCACCGAGATCGAGATCCGTGCCGGCGAGACCGGGATCACCCGCGTCTTCCACCTCGACCTGCCGGCCGAGGCGATCGCCCGCTTCACCGACCAGGCCGGGACCGGCGAATGGCCGGTCAAGTACGCACTCGGCGCCGACGCACTGCGCGCCGACTTCGTCGAGCTTGTATCGATCCGCGATCTGGGCCCGATGCCGCTCTCGGCCTACCTCGCCGAGGCGCACGACCTCTCCGCTCCCGAACGCGACCGCGCCGCACGCGAGCTCGACGGGCTGCGGGGGCATGTCCTGATCCTGCCCTCGCAGGCCTTCGACCGCACCGCGCAGACGCTGCGGGTCGGCTCGCCGCTGCGCTTCGTCGGCGCCTTCGGCGAACACGACCGCTCGCCGGCCGCCGCGCCCCTGCGCAGCGCCGCCGCCGAGGGCAGCGCCGCGGCCGAGACCGGCGCGGCCCAGCCGGACCAGCGTTCGCCGCTCCTGCGGGCGCTCGCGATCGTGGTCCTCGCGCTCTTGCTCGGCGTTGTCGCCGTCCTCCTGGTCCCGGCATGACCCCGACAGAGCTTCGCGTGACCCCGACCCTCATCACCGACGCCCGGCTGATCGACCCGGAGGCCGACACCATCCGCGAGGGGGCCGTGCTGATCGAGCGCGGCGCCATCGCCGAGGTGTTCGACACCCCCGAGCCCGACATCCCGACCGATCGCGTGCCGTCCGAGGCCCGCCGCGACGCCCGCGGGCGCTTTCTCGCGCCCGGCATCGTCGATATCGGCGTGAAGGTCTGCGAACCCGGCGAACGCCACAAGGAAAGCTACAAGACCGCCGGCGACGCCGCGGCGGCCGGCGGCGTGACCACCATCGTCACCCGCCCCGACACCGATCCGGCCATCGACACGCCCGAGACGCTGGAGTTCATCCGCCGCCGGGCGCGCGAGGTCGCGCGCGTCCACGTGCTTCCGATGGCCGCGCTCACCAAGGGGCGCGAGGGCCGGGAAATGACCGAGATCGGCTTCCTGATGGATGCCGGCGCGGTGGCCTTCACCGATTGCGACCGCGTGGTGACCGACACCAAGGTGCTGTCGCGCGCGATGACCTACGCCGCCGGGCTCGGCGCGCTGATCGTCAGCCATCCGCAAGAGCCCGGGCTCAGCCGCGGCGCGGCGGCGACGTCGGGCAAGTTCGCCTCGCTCCGCGGCCTGCCCACGGTGTCGCCGATGGCCGAACGCATGGGCCTCGACCGCGACATCGCCCTGGTGGAGATGACCGGCGCGCGGCTCCACGCCGACCAGATCACCGCGGCCCGCGCCCTGCCCTCGCTGCAGCGGGCCAAGCGCAACGGCTTCGACGTCACCGCCGGCACCTCGATGCACCACCTGACGTTGAACGAGCTCGACGTCGCGGACTACCGCACCTTCTTCAAGGTGAAGCCGCCGCTTCGGTCCGAGGACGACCGGCAGGCGATCATCGACGCGGTGAAGACCGGCCTGATCGACACGGTGTCGTCGATGCACACCCCGCAGGACGAGGAATCCAAGCGCCTGCCGTTCGAGGAGGCCGCCTCCGGCGCCGTCGGGCTCGAGACGATGCTGCCCGTGCTCCTGCGTCTCTACCATTCCGAAGAGCTGCCCCTGCCCGCGCTGTTCCGCGCGCTGTCGCTGAACCCGGCGCGTCGGCTGGGGCTCGACACCGGGCGCCTCGCCGCCGGGGCGCCGGCCGATCTCGTGCTCTTCGACGCCGACAAGCCCTTCATCCTCGACCGGTTCAAGCTGCGCTCGAAGTCCAAGAACACGCCATTTGACGGGGCGCGGCTGCAGGGTAAGGTGCTCGCGACCTACGTCGCCGGATCCCCTGTCTTCGAGGCCGACTGAATGCCAGCGATCGACTCCGCGCCGCTGATCCTCGTTCTCTGGGCATGCATCGGCTATCTCCTCGGGTCGGTGCCCTTCGGCCTCGTCATCACGCGGGCGATGGGGCTGACCGATCCGCGCACGATCGGCTCGGGCAATATCGGCGCGACGAACGTGCTGCGCACCGGATCGAAACTCGCAGGCGCGTCCACGCTGATCCTCGATGCGGTGAAGGGCGCGGTCGCGGTGCTGCTCGCGCGCTTTGCGGCGGGCGACGACAGCGCGCAGATCGCCGGGCTCGCGGCGTTCATAGGGCATTGCTACCCGGTCTGGCTGCGCTTCGTCGGCGGCAAGGGCGTGGCGACCTTCCTCGGCGTAATGCTGGCGATGATCTGGCCCGTGGGGCTGCTCACCTGTGCGACCTGGATCGCCGGCGTTGCGCTGACCCGCGTATCGAGCGTCGGCGCGCTGACGGCGGCGATCCTGTCGGCCGGCTGGGCGATGCTGATCGGCCGCTTCGATGCGGTGCTGGTGATCGTGCTGATGACGCTCCTGATGATCTGGCGTCACCGCCAGAACATCGCGCGCCTGCGCGCCGGCACCGAACCGCGGCTTGGCGAACGGCCCTAGCCGCGGCGATCCGGCACCCCTAACGCTCGGCAGGCGTCAGCCGATCCACGGCCCGTGTGAGAGCGGCAGAAATAGCCCGAGCGCCATCGGGTGCACGCCGCCGCGTCGCGGACGCGACGCGTACACCGCCGCCCAGGATCGCAAGCGTGACCGGCCCCTCGCATTCAGGCGAAAGATGCGCGCTCAGGCCTCGTCGTCGCTCGTGCCGTAGCGCTGGAACAGGCCGCCCTGCGTCATGAAGAACAGGAACAGCGCCGCCGTCAGTCCGAAGGTCTTGAAGTAGACCCAAGCCTCGGTCGACATCGTGCGCCACACGATCTCGTTCGCGAGCGCCAGCGCGAAGAAGAAGACCGTGACCCGCTTGGTCAGGATCATCCAGCCCTCGTCGCGCAGCGGGACCATTCCCTCCATCACCACGCGCAGCCAGCTCTGCCCGCGCAGGAGCCCCGCGCCGAGAATACCGCCGAAGATCAGGTAGATGAGCGTCGGCTTCATCTTGAAGAACCGCTCGTCGTTGAGCCAGACCGACAGCCCGCCGAACACCACGATCAGCACGACGGTGACCACCTGCATCCGGCTCAGGTGCCCCGTCAGCCACCACAGAACGCCGGTCGCGGCCACCATCACCGGCACGAAACCCGCGGTCACCACGATGAACCCGTCATAGGCCGTGCCGCCGATGTCGAAGGTGCGGTCCTTCAGCAGCAGGTAGGCGACGAAGAAGGCCACCACCGGCCCGAGCTCGAGCGCGCTCTTGAGAAACGGGGAAATCTCGCGGTTCTGCATGTCTCACCTCCGGATGGCGATATGGGGCACTCAGCCGCCGAACTCAACGATCACCGCACCGAGCGCGATCAGTGCCATCAGCGCGATGCGGCGCGGGCCCACCGTCTCGCCCAGCGCGAGCCAGCCGATCAGCGCCGCGAAGACGGTCGAGGTCTCGCGCAGCACCGCCGCCTCGCCCACCTTGTCGAGCCGGGTCGCCAGCATGATCGAGCCGAAGCTGGCGAAGGCCACGAGCCCGCCCACGACCCCGCGCAGTGCCAGCGGGCGCCACGGCACCGCCGCCATCGTGCGCCCGCGCCGGAGCGCGACAAGCGGCATCACGATCCCGTCGAGCATGAAGAACCACGCGAGGAACGTGAACGGATCGGCTGTCGCGCGGATGCCGTAGGCGTCGTAGGTCGTGTAGAGCGCGACGAAGCCCCCCGTCGCCACGGCAAAGGCCAGAGCGGGCCCGAGCGTCGCGCGGTCCTGCACCAGGAACAGGTAGTTGTAGACCGCGAGGCCGAAGATCCCGCTCATCAGCACGGCGATGCCGAGCCATTGCAGCGGCGCGAACGTCTCGCCGAAGATCAGATAGGCGCCGATCACCGCGAAGAACGGTCCCGTGCCGCGCACGACCGGGTACACGACGGTGTAGGCACCGCGGCTGTAGGCGAGCGCCTGCAGGAACTTGTAGAGCGTGTGGATCACGAAGGCGCCGGCGAAGATCGGCCACATGTGCGGCTCGGGCCACGGCACCACGAAGAACGCGAACGGCGCGGCCATCAGCCCGTAGGAGGCGTCGATCGCCCCACGCGACAGCCACGGGTCGTGCCGCCCTTTCTGCAGCGCGCCGAACACCGCGTGCAGGAACGCCGCCGCAAGCGCCAGCACCATCGCCAGGGTGCGCCCGGCCTCCGTGCCCTCCAGCGAGACGAGCCAGGCACTCATGCTTGCGCCACCGCCACGCGTCCGTCCGCTCCGCGGAGGACGGTACGATCGTCCGCTCTTGCGGGGCCGGCGCCCGCCGCGACATGACGTTTATGTGACGCGCGGTGGAAACGCCCGCGCGGTGCCGGCGTTGAGCACCAAACGCTCCCCACACCACGGAGGCGCCGGGTGCCCGAGTTCATCCGCGACGAACTGCTCACCACCTTCACGGCAACGCCGCTGCCGACCGCGATCTTCCGCCTGTCCTGCGCCGTCGTCCTCGGCGCGCTGATCGGGTGGGAGCGCGAGGCGCACAGCAAGCCCGCGGGCCTCAGGACCCACATCCTGATCGCGATTGCCGCCTGTCTCTTCACGCTGATCGCGTTCGACCTGATGGAACTGCGCGAGACCGACACCGGCTCGCTCCGCGTCGATCCGATCCGCGTGATCGAGGCGGTGACGGCGGGTGTCGCCTTCCTCGCCGCCGGGTCGATCATCACCCACGGCGCGCGGGTCGAGGGCCTGACGACCGGCGCGGGCATGTGGATGGCCGGCGCGGTCGGGCTCTGTTGCGGCACCGGCAACGTGCCCCTCGCGGCGATCGCGACGGTGCTGGCACTGGCGGTGCTGTGGATGCTGCGCAAGCTGATGGGCGACACGTCAGGATCCGACGCCTGAACCGGCGCGTCGCTCACGCCTGCGTCCGGATCATGCCGGTGCGGATCTCGAACCCCGCGCGGCGGTAGAGATCGAACGCGCCCGGATCGGCGATCAGCGTGATCTGCGCGGTCGCGGGCAACTCGGCGTCGGCCCAGTCCAGCAGGCGCGTCAGCACCTCGGTCGCGACGCCCTGACCACGGAATTCCGGGTCGGTGGCGATGTCGACCACCTGCGCAAAGCAGCCGCCGTCGCCCACCAGCCGCCCGAGCCCCACGAGCCGCCCGCGCGCCCGCGCCGTCACGATGTGAAGCGAGTTCTCCAACCCGCGCGCCGCCGCGGCAGGCGCGCGCCGCGACAGCCCCGCGAGACGCCGCAACTCCAGGTATTCGCCCACCGAGGGCGCGTCGCCGTCCCAGGTCAGGCTCACTGCTCGAGCCCCGTCAGCGCCGCGGCGAACTCCTCGGGGTCGAACGGGGCGAGGTCGTCGATCTGCTCGCCCACGCCGATGGCATGGATCGGCAGGCCGAACTTGTCGGCGAGCGCCACCAGCACGCCGCCCTTCGCGGTGCCGTCGAGCTTGGTCATCACGAGGCCCGACACGTCGGCCAGCTTGCGGAAGATCTCCACCTGCTGGAGCGCGTTCTGCCCCGTCGTCGCGTCGAGCACGAGCAGCGTGTTGTGCGGCGCATCGGGATCCTTCTTGCGGATCACCCGCACGATCTTGGCCAGTTCCTCCATCAGGTCCTGGCGGTTCTGCAGCCGCCCCGCCGTGTCGATCAAAAGCAGGTCCGCGCCGTCCGCCTGCGCCTTCGTCATCGCGTCGAAGGCCAGCGACGCGGGGTCGGACCCCTCGGGCGCGGTCAGCACCGGCACCCCGGCGCGGTCGCCCCAGATCTGAAGCTGTTCGACCGCCGCGGCGCGGAACGTGTCTCCGGCGGCGATCACCACACTCTTGCCGGCCTCGCGGAACTGGCTGGCGAGCTTGCCGATCGTCGTGGTCTTGCCCGATCCGTTCACCCCGACGACGAGCACGACCTGCGGCGTCGTGCGGTAGAGCGGCAGCGGCTTGGCCACCGGCTCCATGATCCGGGTGATCTCGGCGGCCAGGAGCTCCTTGATCTCGCGCGTCGACACGCGGCGGCCATAGCGCCCCTCGGCCATGTTGGCGGCCACGCGCAGCGACGTGTCGACCCCCATGTCGGCGGCGATCAGCAGCTCTTCGAGGCTCTCGACCATTTCGTCGTCGAGCACGCGGCGCATGACCGGCGCCTCGGACGGTCCGCGCCCGAACAGGCGGCCGAAGAACCCGCCGCCGCGGGTCTCCGGCGTGCCGTCGCCGGGCACCTCGGTCGGGGGCGGCACTTCGTCCGGCAGATCCTCCTGCGGGATCTCCAGCGGCGTCAGCGGCACGGTCTCGGACGGCCGCTCCGGCACAGGGTCCGAAGGCACGGGTGCATCCGGCGCATCGGGCTCCGGCTCGACCGGCGGGGCCGGCAGATCGGCGGGATCCTCCGGCACCGGCGCCTCGTCCGGCGCGTCCGGTGGCACCTCGTCGGGCGCCGTCGGCGCCTCCTCGGGCGGCTCCGGCACCGGGTCGTCCGGCGGCGGCGCGTCGGGCGCCGGGCCGGGCTCGGGCTCGGCCGGCGGGGTGTCGGGTGTATCCGGATCGGCGCTGCCACCCTCCTCGACGATCGCTTCGAGGCCCTCCTCCAGCTTGGAGGACGACTTGAACAGGCGGGACTTGAGCTTGCCGAAGAAGGACACGAAAGGGCTCCCGAAACAGGTGCTCCTCACCTAATCGCGATGGGCGGCAAGGGAAAGTCCCGTTGACCGGGCGCCGCCTGCGCGGTCACACCAAGGGCATGCGCCTGCTTGTTGTCCTGCTCGTGTCGATCCTGTCCCTGCCCGCCGTCGGCGCGCCGGTTTCCGCCGAGCCCGGGCGCATGTGCTCTTCGGGCAGCTACGGGCGCGTGATGTGCATCCGGCCCGCGCATTTCGTCTTCGACACCTGCCAGGCGATCGAGCACTTCGCAGAAACCAACGGCCTCGCACCCGGCTTCTTCGCCCGGCTCATCTGGCAGGAAAGCCGTTTCGACCCGAACGCGCTGTCGCCGGCGGATGCGCGCGGCATCGCCCAGTTCATCGATTCGACCGCCGAGATGCGCGGCCTCGTCGACAGCTACAATCCGGCCCTCGCGCTCGAATACTCCGCCCGCTACCTGGGCGAGATGAGCCGCGCCTACGGCAATCCCGGCCTCGCCGCGGTCGGCTACAACGGCGGCGAGGCGCGCGCCGAGGGCCTGATCGCCCAGACCGGCGGATTGGCGCGCGAAACGGTGCAATACGTCCGCATCATCACCGGGCTGACGGCGGAGACATGGCGCGACGACCCGCCCGAGGATCACGACTGGCGGCTACAGGGTGACATGCCCTTCGCCGACGCCTGCCACGACCTCGCGCGCAACCGCCGGATGACCCGCTATCCGCCGCCCGAGCCCGACCACGCGCCCTTCGGCGTGCAGCTTGCCTACGGGCTCAGCCCGGACGCCGCGCGCGCCGCCTTTGCCGAGCGCAGCCGCGCCTGCCGGTCGGGCGTGGAGGGCGTGCCGCTCGACATCGTGTTCGTGCGCAACCGCGTCTCGGGGCGCAAGGGGTACTACATGGCGCGCCTCGGCCGGGACACGGCGCAAAGCGCCCACCAATTGTGCAACGCCCTGCGCCGCCAGGGCTGCGTCTGCGCGGTCTATCCCAACGGCTAGGCGCGCTGACGCGCGTGTCACGCGATCGTGCGGGGCCCGGGGCCGCCCGGGGCATTCATCGGATCGCCCGACGCGTGTTAGTGTCATTCCAGACATTGCCTGCCTTTCCGAAGGAGACAGCACGCATGCAGACACCGTTCACCTCCCGCCGGTCCTTTCTGGCCAGCGCCGGCGCCACCGGCGTGGCGCTCGCCGCTGCCGGTCTGCCGATGCCGGCCATCGCGCAGGGCCTCGCGCCGACGCAGACGATGCGCGGCGGATCGAACAACTACCGTCCCGGCGCGCCGCTCGTCGATCGCCTCGGCAGCGGCTTCTGGGTGCGCGGCCGTGTCCGCCGCGCCGGCGACGGCGCACTGCTGCAGAACGTCCGGATCCAGATCTGGGCCGCCACCACGCTCGGCGGAGAGCGCGAGCCCGCGAACCACGGCAGCGTCATGACCGATTCCGAGGGCCGCTTCGCCCTCGAGATGGAACAGATCGTTCCCAATTTCGGCCAGCCGCACGCGCATCTCGCCTACGACGACGCCGATTTCCAGACGGTGTTCCTGCGGCCCGTGATGCCGAGCCCGAGCGACACGTCGCTGGCCACCGAATTCGTGCTCGCGCCGGCCTGAGGCGGGCGCGCATGTCCCGACTGCGCGCCACCGGCGTCGCGATCTGGGCCGGTCTCGCGCTTCTCGCGGTCGGCCCGGTGGTGCTCGCCGCGTTCAGCCCCTACCTCGCCTATCGCGGCCCGCTCTACATCCTCGGCGGGTTCGCGGGCATCGTCGGGCTGTCGCTGCTGCTGACGCAACCGCTCCTCGCGGCCGGCGATCTGCCCGGGGCGCGCGGCCCCGACGGCCGGCGCTGGCACCGCTGGATGGGCTGGGGCCTCGTGGCCTGCGTCGCCGCGCATATCGTCGGGCTCTTTGTCACGAGCCCGCCCGACACGATCGACGCGCTCCTCCTGGTGGCGCCCACACCGTTCTCCGTGTGGGGCGTGATCGCGCTCTGGTCCACCGTCGCCACCGCGATCCTCGTGGCGCTGCGGCGCCGGATGGAGGCGCGGATCTGGCGGGTCGCGCACAACGCGGTGGCGCTTCTCCTCGTCGTCGCGACGGTGATCCATGCCGTCCAGATCGAGGGCGCGATGGAGCAGGTGTCGAAATGGGCGCTCGGACTGGCGGCCATCGCCGCCAGCGCGCTCGCCGTCGCGCGGCTCAGGATCCTGCGCCCGCTCCTGCGGCGGCGCGCCCGCGCCTAGTCGCCAGGACGCCTAGAGGATCGACCGCATCGCCGCGAGGAAGGCGCGCACCTCCTCGAGCGTGTTGTAATGCGCCAGCGACACCCGGACGCACCCCGCCTGCCCCAGCGGCTCGAGGATATTGCCCGAATAGTGATCGGCCTTGCGCAGATGCGTGCGGATCCCCGCTGCGTTGAGCGCATCCACGATGTCCGCCGCGGGCCGACCGTCGGCCCAGAACGACACCAGCCCCTCGCGCGCGGGATTGTCGGCGCCGCCGACGACATGAACGCCGGGCATCGACGCCAGCCCGGGCAGGTTGTCCGTGCCGCGCAGCATCGCGTCGGTCAGCGCGCGCTCGTGCGCATGGATCGCGTCCGCCGCCGCCTCGATCCGGGCGCGCGGTTCGGCCGCGTCCGACACCTGCGACCCGAGCCAGTCGAAATGCGCCACCACGTCCGACAGCGTCGCGTAGGCGCCGGTGTCGCGGGTGCCGAGCTCCCACGTGCCGTCCGGCCCGCCGACCAGCGCGTCGTGCCCGAGCGCGGTCAGCCGGTCCGACGCCCACGCCAGCCCGAACCCGTGCCGCGAAAACAGCTTGTAGGGAGAGATCGCGTAGCCGTCGACGTCGCAGGCGGCGATGTCGATACCGCCGTGACAGGCATGCTGGATCCCGTCGACAACGATCAGCGCCCCGGGCGCCACCGCGCGGATCGCCCGCGCGATCCCGGCCACGTCCATCGCCATGCCGGTCACCGGCGACGTGTGCAGGATCGTGGCCACCCGCACCTCCGGCGTGACGACCGCGGCATAGGCCTCGGGCGTCACCCGGCCGGTGGCGTCGTCGTGGCGCACCCACACATGCTCGCGCCCCGTGACCTCGGCCCAGCGCGCCGCGGCCGAACGCGACGCCGGGTGCTCCACCGTCGATCCCAGTACGACACCGCCCGGCGCCGCGCCGAGGCAGGCGTCGCGGATCATCCGGAACAGCAGCTCCGTGCCACTCTCGCCCACGAAGATCCGCCCGCCCGGCGCGTTCAGGAACAGCGCCATGTCGGCGCGCGCCCGCTCGATCGTCGCCATCAGCGCGCGGCTCGCGGCGTTCGCCCGGCCCTGGTTGTCGGGAATCGCGGCATAGCGGGCCGAGGTCTCGACCACCGAGTTCAGCGTCAGCGCCCCGCCGGCGTTCTCGAAGAAGATCCGTTCGCCCTCGAACGGGCACGTCGCGACATGCGCGAACCGCGCGCGCACCGCCGCCATCAGGTCCGGTGCGAAGACGCTCAATGCGGCTGCTCCGGGCCGCTTTCGCCGCGCATCGCCGCGTCGAGCGCCTCCTCCACGTCCTCGGGATCGGTCGAGGGCACCGCGTAGGCGCCCGTCATCCACTTGGCGAGGTCCACGTCCGCGCAGCGGCGCGAACAGAACGGACGATAGCGTCCGTCGGTCGGCTTCGAACAGATCGGGCAGCTCATCGTGCGGCCTCCTCCTTCAGGATGTCGGCGAGCGCCGGGCGGTCGCGCTTGCGCTGCAACTCGATGTTGCCCATCGGCGTCCAGCCGGCAAAGATCGTCTCCACGCTGTCGCTCTTCAGCGCCGCGCGCAAGGCGCCCTCGATCTGGCGGCGGTCCTTCTTGGGCACCGGCGCGGGGTCGATCGTCACCAGCCCGCCCAGACCGCGCAGGCGCAGCTCCCGCGGCAGCGCCCTCAGCGCCGCGAGCGTCGCCTTCAGGCCCGCGGCCGGCGACGTGTCTCCGCCGGTGTTCACGTCCACCGCGACGAGCGCGCGCGTGACCTCCACCGACATCGACGCGCGCGCCCCGAGCGCAACGTGCGGGGAGGCCAGCGCATCGATCGCCTCCCAAACACCCAGCCGGTCGAACGCGCCCGGCTCGCCGTCGATCGTCGCCGGCATGCTCCACTCGCGCCACGCGCGCGCATGCGCGCCGTCCCCGGCGACGAGCAACTCCGCCGCACCCTCGGTGTCGGCCATCACCGCCGCCGCCAGCGCGCGCATCTCCGCGATATCCTCGGCCACCGCGTCCTCCGCCGCCCCGGCGCAGGAGGAGCGCAGGATCAGCCCGAAGCCGTCCGCGTCCTCGACGATGTCGTGGGCGAGCGCGAGCAGCGCCTCGCGCATGTCGTCGTTGCGGATCGCCCGGGACACGTTGATCCCCGGCGCTCCGGGCGTGACGATCGCGTAGCGGCTCTTGAACAGCACCCGGTCGGTCACCGGGATCGCCTTGCCGGGCTCGGCGTAGCCCGTCACCTGCAGGATCCGGCGCTCGGCCGGCGACACGCCCTTGATCTGCCGCAGGTAGGCGGGCCCGTCGGGCGTGTCGAAGAACACGCCGCCCTGCCCCTTCATCGGCCGGCCCGCGATGCCGCGATAGATCGCGCCGGGCAGCGCCGCCGCCCCGTCGAGGAACAGGTCCTCCACGATCCCGTCGACGATCAGCGCCGCGGCCTCGCGGTCGCCGATCCGGTCGAGCGCGATGCTCGCCCCCTTCATGCCGGCCCCCAGACCGGCCAGCCCGCGCTGGCCAGAAGCTGCGCCGTCTCGGCCAGCGGCAGGCCCACGACCGCGGTGAACGACCCCGAGATCCACGGCACCAGCGCTCCGGCCGGCCCCTGGATCCCGTAGCCGCCGGCCTTGCCCTGCCAGTCGCCGGTGGCGAGGTATCCGCGGATCTCGTCCTCGGACAGGGGCTTCATCTTCACGCGGGTGATCACGTCACGCTCCCACATCCGGGGGCCCCGGCGCACGGCGACGGCGGTCACCACGCGGTGCCGCCGGCCCGACAGCGCGCGCAGGAACGCCTCCGCCTCGCCCGCGTCCGCGGGCTTGCCGAGGATCCGCCGGCCGAGCGCCACGGTGCTGTCCGCCGACAGCACCACGTCGCCGTCGTCCGCCGCGACCGCCGCCGCCTTCTCGCGCGCCATGCGCACGCAGTAGGGCCGCGGCAGCTCGCCCGCCGCCGGCGTCTCGTCGATGTCCGGCGGACGCACGGCGTCGGCCGTGATGCCGATCTGGCCCAGCAGCTCGCGCCGCCGCGGCGATCCCGATCCGAGAATGAGCTTCATGGGCAGGCGCCCCGCATGCGAACGGGGCCCGCAGGCCCCGCCGTGTCCGCCCGGGGCGGGGTCACTTGAAGCGATAGTTGATGCGGCCCTTCGTCAGATCGTAGGGCGTCATCTCCACCTGCACCTTGTCGCCGGCCAGAACCCGGATGCGGTTCTTCCGCATCTTCCCTGCCGTGTGCGCGATGATCTCATGGCCATTCTCGAGCTCGACCCGGAACGTCGCGTTGGGCAGGAGTTCCTTCACGACACCGGGAAATTCGAGCGTATCTTCCTTGGCCATGGTCTCTCCTGAATTGCGTCTCGGGGCGGCGCAGCGCACCCCCCGTCGGTGCTGCGGTATTTGCGCCAAACGCGCCGATTTTCAAGCCCTATCTGCACTCAGCGCAGCGTCATGCGCGGCGGCGGCCCCGCGCGGAGCCCCTGTTCGTCCCAATGCAGCCTGTTGCGCACCACACCCGAGCGCCGCACCTCGGCCACGTGGCCGAGGTCGATCTCGGCATAGGTCCAGCCCGGCTGGTCGAGCGGGCCCTCCGCGAGCACCCCGGTCGGCGGAAAGCCGGTATCGGGCGGGCCGAAGACGCCGCCGGCCCCGCGGTTGGTGTCGACCGCCTCCGACCACGGCGCCGCGCCCACGGTCGAGGCCATGACGGTGACGCATTGCGCCTCGAGCGCGCGCGCCATCGCCCCGATCCGCACCCGCCAGTAGCCCGCCAGCGCCTCGGTGCACGACGGCACGAGCAGCAGGTCCGCCTCCGCCAGCGCCCGCGCCAGCAGCGGATACTCGGCATCGTAGCAGATCAGCACGCCGATCGTGCCGAGCGCGGTATCGAAGAGCCGCAGCGGCCCGCCCGGCGCCACGCCCCAGGGCGCGCGCTCGAACATGGTCATGATCTGCTTGTCCTGCACGCCGACGCCGCCGCCCGGCGCGAACAGCCGCGCGCGGTTGACCGGGCGCCCGCCCAGCGCCGGATCGAAGACCGGCGCCGAGGCCGCGAGGATGTGAACCCCGTGCCGCGCCGCCAGCGCGGCGTGACAGGCATCGGCCGCCGGGATCCGCGCCGACACCGCGGCGAGCGAGGCCTCGAGATCGCCGGCCACCGTCGGCCCGTCGAGCGTCGCGAGCTCCATCGCGCCGTATTCGGGAAAGACGAGCAGCTCCGCGCCCGCCTCGGCCGCCTCGGCGACCCAGGCGCCCAGCTTGGCCTCGAAGGCCGCCCAGTCCGCCAGCTCGTCCATCGGGTAGGCCGCCGTCGCCACCTTCATGCCGCTCTCCTCGTTTCCGCCACGCAGCGACCGTACGGATCTCCGGACGCCCGTCCAGCCGACCGCCGCGCCCGCGCGCGCCCCGTCTCATGCCTCACGCAGGGCCGGCGCACGCCGCCAGCCCCGTCATTCCGTCCGGCGCGGCCCCGCGCCGCCCACCTCACGGCCCTCCGGCGCTCCTCGCCCGCCTCGTCATCTTGCCGAGCGCGACCCCGCGCCGCTCGCCTCACGACAATCCGGCGCACGCCGCCCGCCTCTTCATCTTGCCGATAAACCCCGGGGAGCGCGAGGGGCTGGCCCCTCGCTTCCGGGGTTGGGGAGGGGCTCCCCCAGCCGACATGCAGGATCGACGCTCGCCGCCGACCCGAACGGCAGATCCCCACCCCCCACCGGATCACGCCGGCTCCCGCTCAAAGCGGGCGCATCCAGAACTGCAGCGCGTGGTCGGTCTCCGCGCTCCGGTCCACGTCCCGCCAGCGAAAGGTGGCCGTGACCCCGGGCAGCGGCGCGTAGCCGCGCTTGCGCCAGAACGCGTCGAGCGGCACGTAGCCCTCGGGCCGCAGCGGATGATCGTCCGGCCGCATGACCGCGCAGAAGCACGAATGTCCGTGCCCCAGCTGCCGCGCATGGGCCTCGCGCCGGTCGAAGAACGCGTGCCCGATCCCGCGTCCGCGATACGCCGGCAACAGCACCGATTCGGCGCAGTAGAAAAGGTCGCCGAGGTCGTGGCCGGTGCCCGTGAACGCCGCCGCGAAATCCTCCGCGTGGTCCTCCATCGGCGTGCCGGTCGCCGCCCCGACGAGCCGGTCGCCGTCGAACGCGCCGACCACGATCGCGCCGGCGCTGTCGCGGTAGGTCTGAAGGTAGTCCCGCTCGTAGTCGAACGACCCGTCATAGAGGTAGGGCCAGTCGCGGAACACCGCGATCCTCAGCCGCGCCACGTCGTCCAGCGCCGCCTCGAGGTCCCCGCCCGTCAGCGCCTCCACCCTCATGCGGAGACCTGCCGAATCCAGTCCGAGAGGTTGTAGTAGGTCACGACCCGCGAAATCCGCCCGTTGACGAAGGAAAAGAACGACCCCGCCGGGAGGCGGTAGGTCTGTCCGTCGGCGTCGGGCGAGCCGGAATCGGTCTCGAGGTACACGCCGTTGACCATGTATTCCGCCGCGCCGCGCGCACCGTCCTCGGCCGAGAACAGCACCAGTTCGGTCAGCGTTTCGTCGTAGCACCGCGCCATGTGGCCGCAGAACTCGGCGAAGGCCTCGCGCCCGATCCGCACATCGCCCTCGTTGACGTGGTGGGCGACATCCTCGGACAGGCAGTCGAGCATGCCGTCGATGTCCTTGCGGTTGAAGGCGTCGAAATACCGGGTAAGCGTCTGCATGGTCATGTGATCCGTCCTTTCACGGGCAGTGGCACGGGAGCGGCGCAACGGGCGCGGGCGCCGCCGTCAGCGGCGGCCCCATCGCCCCTTCAGGTGGTCGTGGATCTGGTCGCGGGTCTGGCGGTAGGCGTTGAGCTTGGTCTCGCGGTCCTCGCCGATGCCCGTGGGGTCCATCACCGGCCAGTATTCCACCGACAGGTGGTAGAGCCGCGTCAGCGCCAGCGCGCGGCGCTGCGCCGCCGGGCTCATCGCGACGATCAGGTCGAAACCCGACAGCGCCTCGCCGATCTCCTCGAGCTCCTCGAAGCTGCGCGCGCGATGACGGGCGAGTTCCACGCCGATCTCGGCGCAGACGGCGATGGCGAAGCCGTCGATCTCGAGGTCGTTCAGCACGCCCACCGACTGCACGTAGGTGTCCTGCCCGTAAAGCCGCTTCATGATGCCCTCGGCCATCGGCGAGCGGACGGCGTTGTGATCGCAGGCGAAGAGGATCGATTGCGGCAGCCGCTCCGGCAATCCTCAGCCTCCGAAATGCAGCACGCAGACGAGCGTGAACAGGCGCCGCGCGGTATCCTCGTCGATCTCGGCCTTGCCCTCGAGCCGTTCGCGCAGGATCCGCGCGCCCTCGTCGTGGATGCCGCGGCGCGCCATGTCGATCGTCTCGATCTGCGACGGCGGCAGCGTCTTCACCGCATCGTAGTAGCTCTTGCAGATCGAGAAGTAGTCCTTGACCACCTGCCGGAACGGCGACAGCGACAAATGGAACTCGGCCGCGGGCTGTCCGCCCTCGGTCGCGACGCCGAACACCAGCCGCTTTTCGCGGATCGCCAGCGACACCGCGTAGGGCCCCGGCGGCACGTCGTGACCGTTGCGCGCGGGCAGCGCGAAGGAATTGCGCTCCATCAGGTCGAACATCGCGACCCGACGCTCCTGCTCGATCTCCGGTGTGGGCGGCGGCAGCGCGGCGTCGTCCAGTTCGATATGCGCGATATGGCTCATGGGCCATTCCTCCGGCGTGGTGAGCGAGAGCCTAATCCGCTCCGGCGGCGCGGGCAATGCCGCGGCGCAGCATCACGCTGTGGCTCACCGTCACGCATGTCGGGCCCCGGCGACGCCCGCACCGGCGGCACGGGCGACCGGCACCGTTCGACCCGGCCTGTCGCCACCGGCCCGCATCGTCACTCCGACCTGTTCAGCGTCTCGCGCCGCGCGGCCACCGACAATCCGTGCGCCTCGAGGCTTTCGGCCGCGGCCAGCCGTTCGGCGGCCGGCCCGATCGCCGCCAGCGCCTCGGGCGTCAGCTCGGCCAGTGTCGTGCGCTTGAGGAAATCCATCACCGAAAGGCCCGAGGAGAACCGCGCCGAGCGCGCCGTCGGCAAAACGTGGTTCGGCCCGCCGACGTAGTCGCCGATCGCCTCGGGCGTCCAGTGCCCGAGAAAGATCGCCCCGGCATGGCGGATCCGCGCGGCCAGCGGGCGCGGCTCGGCCACGCACAGCTCCAGGTGCTCGGGCGCGATCCGGTCGGACAGCGCCGCCGCCTCGTCGAGGTCGCGCACGGTGATGACGGCGCCGAAGTCGCGCCAGCTCGCGCCCGCGATCGCGCGGCGCTCCAGCGTGCCCAGCCGCGCCTCCACCGCATCGGCGACCTGCCGGCCGAACGCGGCATCGGTCGTCACGAGAATCGACTGCGCGCTCTCGTCGTGCTCGGCCTGGCTCATCAGGTCGAGCGCGATCCAGTCGGGATCCGAAGTGCCGTCGGCGATCACCAGGATCTCGGACGGCCCCGCGATCATGTCGATGCCGACGCGGCCGAAGACGCGCCGCTTGGCGGCCGCGACGTAGGCGTTCCCGGGGCCGGTGATCTTGTCCACCGGCGCGATCGTCTCGGTGCCGTAGGCCAGCGCCGCGATCGCCTGCGCGCCGCCGACGCGGTAGATCTCGTCCACACCGGCGGTCCGCGCGGCGTACATCACCAGCGGGTTGATGACGCCGTCGGGCGTCGGCACGCAGATCGCCAGCCGCTCGACCCCCGCAACCTTGGCCGGGATCGCGTTCATCAGGACCGACGACGGATACGAGGCGAGCCCCCCGGGCACGTAGAGGCCCGCCGCCTCCACCGGCGTCCAGCGCCAGCCGAGCGTCGCGCCCTCGGGATCGGTCCACTCCGCGTCGGGCGGCATCTGCCGCGCGTGATAGGCGCGGATGCGCTCGGCGGCGCGGTCGAGCGCGGCGCGATCTTCGGGCGCGACCTTGGCGATCTCGGCGTCGACCTCGGCACGGCTCAGCGCCAGCCGGCCCGCGGACAGCTCCAGCCGGTCGAACTTCTTGGTCAGCTCGACGAGCGCCGCGTCGCCCTTTTCCCGCACATGCGCGATGATCGCTCCGACGGTGTCGTCCACGTCGGGGCTGTCCTCGCGCTTCGCGGTCAGCAACGCGCGGAACCGCGTCTCGAAATCCGCGTCGGTCGTGTCCAGAAAGTCGGGCATCGCGCTCTCCTTGCTCGCGCCCGCACTTACGGCGCGCGGCCGGCAGGCTCAAGAGCGTCGGGACTGTCCGGAAAGGCCGGGCTCAGGCGCCGTGATCGGGCGCCTTGCCCGACACCGCGGCGTAGGGCCGGGTCACGTCCTTCAACGTGACCTCCAGCGCCTCGACCTCCGCGCGGATCAGGCCGTCTCCCGCCAGCGTGATCTCGACCGCGCCGGCGGCATCCTCGCCCGGATCGAAGGCGATCGACAGAATCTGCAGGATCGTGTCGGGATCGCCCCGGGTCACGCCCTGGCTCGCCACGCGCACCGCGTGGTCGATCACCAGGAGCGCCCGAACCCGCTCGACCCCGCCGCGCGCGGTCTCCTCCTCGCGGCGCAGCCGGTTGACGAGCAGAACCAGCCGCCGCTCACCCTTCAGCCAGCGCATCTCGGAGGATGGCAGCACGGCATCCTGCGCCAGAGCGGACAGCACCGACAGGTCGTCGGGATCCATCGCGCCCAGGTAGATCGGGCGCCCGCCGGCATCCTCGAACCGCGCGTCCTCGGTCATGCGGTCGCGACCCGCTCGATCTTGGCGCCCACGGCGGCGAGCTTCTCGACAACGCGCTCGTAGCCGCGATCGAGGTGATAGACCCGGTTGACCACCGTCTCTCCCTCGGCGGCGAGGCCGGCGAGGATGAGCGACACGCTCGCGCGCAGATCGGTCGCCATCACCGGCGCCCCCTTCAGGTTCTCGACTCCATGCACGTGCGCGGTCCCTCCGGAAACGTCGATCCGCGCGCCCATCCGCATGAGCTCGGGCGCGTGCATGAACCTGTTCTCGAAGATCTTCTCTTCAAGCACCGATGTGCCCTCGGCGGTGCACAGAAGCGCCATCATCTGCGCCTGCAGGTCGGTCGGAAAGCCCGGGAACGGCTCCGTCGTGACATCGACGGCCTGGATCCGGTTCGACCGGCGCGACACCCTGAGGCCGGTGTCGGTCTCCTCGACCGCCACGCCCGCGGCGTCGAGCCGCTCGCAGAACGACTGGACCAGCGCGATGCTGCCGCCGAGGCACTCGACCTCGCCGCCGCAGATCGCCGGGGCCAGCATGTAGGTCCCGAGCTCGATCCGGTCGGTGACGACCTTGTGCGTCGCCCCGCCGAGCCGGTCGACCCCGTCGATGGTGATGGTCGACGTGCCCTCGCCCTCGATCTGCGCGCCCATCGCCCGCAGGCACCGGGCCAGGTCGACGATCTCGGGCTCGCGCGCGGCGTTCTCGATCACCGTGGTGCCCTTGGCCAGCGTCGCGGCCATCAGCGCGTTCTCGGTCGCGCCGACCGACACCAGCGGGAAATGCACCGTGCCGCCGCGCAGCCCGCCCGCGGGCGCCTTGGCGTAGACATAGCCCTCGCGCAGGTCGAGCTGCGCCCCCAGCGCCTCGAGCGCGCGCAGGTGCAGGTCGACCGGTCGCGCGCCGATGGCGCAGCCGCCGGGCAGCGACACCTCGGCATAGCCGTCGCGCGCCAGCATCGGCCCCAGCACGAGGATCGAGGCGCGCATCTTGCGCACGATGTCGTAGTCGGCGCGGTGGTTGTCGAGCGCGTGGCTCGACATCGCCAGCACCTTGCCGTCGTTCAGCGCGCTGACCTCCGCCCCGAGCGACTGCAGCAGCGTCGTCATCGTGCGGATATCCGACAGCCGCGGCGCGTTCAGCAGCGTCAGCGGCTCCTCGGTCAGCAATGTCGCCGGCATCAGCGTGAGGCAGGCGTTCTTGGCGCCCGCGATCGGGATCTGCCCCGACAGCGGGCCGTTTCCGGTCACGACGATCGAATCCATTCAGTCACTGTCCTTGTCCTGCTCGTCCCCGCTGTCGCCGTCGTCGCCCGGGCCCGTCGCGCGGGCCTTTGCCTGCGCCTTCCGCTTCGCCAGGTTCGACTTCAGCGCCGCCTTCAGCCGGTCCTCTCGGGACCCGTCGCCGGCGCGCGAGGTGCCTCGTTTGCGCTCCATGAACCGGTCTCTACAGGAGGCGGGAAAATGCGTCCAGATTGCGCTTGCATGGCTCAGGCGATCTGGGTAGAGAGCCGCCCACACCGCGCCCGGTGCCGGCGCTGCTGTAGCTCAGTGGTAGAGCACTCCCTTGGTAAGGGAGAGGTCGACAGTTCAATCCTGTCCAGCAGCACCATCTTTCCGCTCACGACACCTTCCGCGCCGTCAGGCCGTCGACCGGTCGGGAACATTCGGCGGCGTTCGGGCATTGGTCCGCAAGACTGATTTCACAGGAGCGTGAGCCGTGCACAATATCATCTATCTCGTCGGACTCGTTGTCATCGTCGTGGCCATCGTCGGCTTCGTCCTCTGATACGACGCCGGCCCGAAGCGGCCGGACTTGTCCGACCCCCGCCCCCTTGCTAAGCGGCTCCGACCGCCAGCGAGGGGGCCGGGATGCGCGCAGCGATCGCGACCAGCGACTATCACGTGATGGGCGAGACCTTCGTCAACCGCCACATCGCGCATCTGTTCGGCGGCGACACCGTGATCGTTGCCGGACGCTTCAACGGTGACGACCCCTATCAGAAGCCGCTCTTCGTGCGTCGCCGCCGTCTCGGGGTCGCGGGCCTCGCCGCCTTGCCGGTCATGGCGGCCCGGAACCGCATCCTTCATGCCACCTCCCGCCTGCCCTATGGCGCCGACCGCCGCGCCCTGGCCGAGTTCCTTCGCGCCGAACGGGTGGAGGTCATCCTCGCGGAGTTCGGGACGCAGGCGCTCGCCCTCGCCCCGCTCGCCAACGACCTGCAGATCCCGATCTTCAGCTATTTCCGCGGCACCGACGCGTCGAAGCAGCTGCGGCTGGCCCGGATCCGACGCGCCTACCGCCTGATGATGCCGCGCCTTGCCGGGATAGTGTCGGTCTCGCGCTTTCTGCTCGATAACCTCGCGGCCGCCGGCGTCACGCACCCCAACGCCCATGTCATTCCATCGGGCGTCGACGTGCGCCGCTTCCGCCCCGGCGACAAGGCGCCCGGCTCGTGCCTCGCCGTCGGACGCTTCGTCGAGAAGAAGGCGCCGCTGACGACGCTGCGCAGCTTCGTGGAGGCGACGCGCGACCGACCCGCCGCGCGGCTCGACTTCGTCGGCGACGGCCCCCTCCTGGAGCCCGCGCGCGCCCTCGCGGCCGACCTCGGCGCCGCGGATCGGGTCCGCTTTCACGGCGCGCAGCCGCACGCCTTCGTCCGCGACCGGCTCGAGACCACGCAGTTCTTCCTGCAGCACTCGGTGACCGCCGCGGACGGCAACACCGAGGGGCTGCCAACCGCGATCCAGGAGGCGATGGCCGCCGGCTGCATCACCGTGTCGACCCGCCACGCCGGCATCCCCGAGGCCATCGACGAGGGCGAGACCGGCTTTCTCGTCGACGAGCGCGACGCGGCCGGCTTCACCCGCGCGGTGGACGCCGCGATGTCGGTGTCCGACGCGCCCGCGATGGCCGCGCGCGCCCGCGCCGTCGCCGAAGCCCGGTTCGACAACGATCGCCTGCTCGCGCGGCTTGAGACGGTGATCCGCGACACACTCGCCGCGCGATGACGCCGGACGCGGGATGGAGACCGGGCCGGGATCGGGCAGGATGTTCGATTTTCGATAGAGATGTCGGAGATTCTGCGCCGATTCACGACCCAAAGATCGCGAATGTGAAAGCCTCGCATGACCACGCAGGCGCCGGAACCCGCTCCTGTCCCGCGCCGGCGCCCCGGTCTCTTTGCGAGGCCCGTCAATCGGATACCCGCCCGTGCTGATCTATCGCGTCCTCATTTCGCTCTTCGCAGCCGCCGTGCTGGCGCGGCTTGCGCTGCGGGGGGACGCCGACGCGCTCAGGGCCCGGCTCGGCGCGGGGCCGGCCGATCCCGGCCGCCATGTCTGGCTGCACGCCGCGTCGAACGGCGAACTGGCCTCCGCCCGACCGATTGTCGCGGCGTGGCAGGCGGCGCGCCCCGATCTGCCGCTCGTGGTGACATGCAATTCCGAAAGCGGCGTCGCCCTCGCGCGCGACATGGGATGCGCCGCCGCGCTCGCCCCGCTCGATCTGAAGCACGCGGTTGGCCGCTTTGCCCGACGCTGGGGCGTGAACGGACATATCGCTCTTGAATCAGAGCTTTGGCCGCACCGCTTCACGCGCGTTCCCGGCCCTGTGGCGCTGCTCGGGGCGCGGATGTCGGCGCGCACCGCACGGCTCTGGGCACGGCTGCCCGGGCTCGCGCGCCGCACTCTCGGCGCGGTAAAGTTCGCCTCGGCGCAGGATCCGGCCTCCCGCGATCGGCTGCGGGCGCTCGGCCTGCCGCGCGCGGCCGAAGGCCCCGTCGTCGACCTGAAGGCCTTCTATCAATCCCCTGAAATCGCGAGCGACGATCCCGCCGGCGCCGCGTTCGACAGGGTGCGGACGTGGCTCGCCGCCTCGACCCACGAGGGTGAAGAGGAGATCGTCCTCGACGCCCATGTCCGGGCGCAGGCCGCGCGCCCCGACCTCGCGCTCATCCTCGCGCCGCGCCATCCGCGCCGGGGCGACACGGTGGCGGAGATGATCGCCGCGCGCGGGCTCGCCGTCCGCCGCCGGTCGCGCGGCGAGGCGCCCGCGCCGTGCGCGGTCTACCTCGCCGACACGCTGGGCGAAATGCCGTTGTGGTACGCCGCGGCCGGCATCGTTTTCGTCGGCGGCACGCTCGGCAACCGCGGGGGTCACACGCCCTACGAGCCCGCGGCCTTCGGCGCGGCGCTCCTGCACGGACCGGACACCCGGAACTTCGCCGCGCCCTTCGCGGCGCTCGCCGCGGCCGACGCCGCGCGCCCGGTCCGCGAAGCGGCCGACCTTGCCGCGGCGCTGACCGACCTCGCAGATCCGGAGCGCCAGTGTGAGGCCGGCCGCGCGGCGCAGCACGCGCTGCGCCCCGTTGCGGGTCCGGAAACGCTTGTCGCGGCATTGCTGGCAACCTTCGAGGGCGATGCGCGGAACGCCGCAGCGCATTGACTTTGTCTTGATTTCGCCGACCTGATGCTGCGGTTCTGCCGCCCGCTTCAGATACACTCAGGCCGATGATTCGATACGCGCTCCGCTGTGCCGACGGGCACGAATTCGACAGCTGGTTCCAGTCCGCCGCCGCGTTCGACACGCTTGCGGCGGCCGGGCACCTGTCCTGCGCGGTGTGCGGATCCGGCGAGGTCCAGAAGACGCTGATGGCCCCGCGCGTCGCCGGCGACGCGAAGGCGCCGCAGCCCGAGGCGCAGACGGAGACCCCCGCCGAGCCGTCGGCCCGGCCGCTCGCCGCGCCCCGCTCTCCGGCGGAACAGGCGATGGCTGCCCTGCGCGCGCATCTGGAGGCCAATTCCACCTTCGTGGGCAGGGATTTCGCCCGCGACGCCCGCGCGATGCACCTTGGCGAGGCCGAGGAGCGCCCGATCTGGGGCGAGGCCACCGGCGAGGAGGCGCGCGACCTGTTGGAGGACGGCGTGCCCGTCCTGCCGCTGCCGATCCGCCGCGAAGGTGGGCGCAACTGAGCCACGCCGGCCCCCTGCCGCGGCGCAGCCATCTTGCGCGCCCCGGCCGGCGCGCCTAGAGAGCCGCGAAGGTCGGCTCGGGAGGCGACAGATGCCCGTTCTGGTGATGAAATTCGGCGGCACCTCCGTCGCCACGCTCGACCGGATCCGGCGCGCGGCCAAACGCGTCGGCATCGAGGTGGCCAAGGGCTACGACGTCATCGTCATCGTCTCGGCCATGGCCGGCAAGACCAACGAGCTGGTCGGCTGGGTCAACGAGACCTCGCCGTTCTACGACGCCCGCGAATACGACGCCGTTGTCAGCTCCGGCGAGAACGTCACCGCCGGGCTGATGGCGCTCACGCTGCAGGAGATGGAGGTGCCGGCGCGCTCGTGGCAGGGCTGGCAGGTGCCGCTTCGCACGACCTCCGCGCATTCGGCCGCGCGGATCGAGGAGATCCCCCCCGACAACATCCTGCAGAAGTTCGACGAGGGCATGCGCGTCGCCGTCGTCGCCGGCTTCCAGGGCATCTCGCCCGAGGGCCGGATCACCACGCTCGGGCGCGGCGGGTCGGACACCACCGCCGTCGCCTTCGCGGCCGCCTTCGACGCCGAGCGCTGCGACATCTACACCGACGTCGACGGCGTCTACACCACCGACCCGCGGGTCTGCGAGAAGGCGCGCAAGCTCGACCGCATCGCCTTCGAGGAAATGCTGGAGCTCGCCAGCCTCGGCGCCAAGGTGCTGCAGACCCGTTCGGTCGAGCTCGCGATGCGCTACAACGTGAAGCTCAGGGTGCTGTCGAGTTTCGAGGAACCATCCGACGAGGCCGGAACCCTCGTCTGCGGAGAGGATCAGATCATGGAATCGAACGTCGTCTCTGGGGTCGCCTTCTCGCGCGACGAGGCCAAGGTAACCATCGTCACCGTCGCCGACCGGCCGGGCATCGCGGCCACGATCTTCGGCACGCTGTCCGAGGCCGGCGTGAACGTCGACATGATCGTGCAGAACGTGTCGGAATCCGACTATCACGGCCACGAGGGCAAGGTCACCGACATGACCTTCTCCTGCCCCGTCGACCAGCTCAAGCGCGCAGAGAAGGCGCTGGAGACCGCGCGCGAGGCCGGCGGCCTCGCTTTCGAGCGGCTCGAGACGCAGACAGACGTCGCCAAGGTCTCGGTCGTCGGCATCGGCATGCGCTCGCAATCGGGTGTCGCGGCGCGGATGTTCCAGACGCTCGCGCAGGAAGGCATCAACATCAAGGTGATCGCCACCTCGGAGATCAAGATCTCGGTGCTGGTCGACCGCAAGTACATGGAACTCGCGGTGCAGGCGCTGCACGACGCCTTCGAACTCGAAAAGGCCTGACCCTGCCGCGCCGGCTCCACCCGCGCGATTGTTTCCAACCTCTACGGGTTCTTTGCCACGCCCGCGCACGTGCCCTATAGCTGGTGCGCCGGACGGAAGGGACAGACGAGATGTCGGATCGCACCGAAAGCGAGAGCCGCAAGCTGCTCGGTCGCCTGCGCGACACGATGGCCGACGAGGCCGCCGGCCAGGCGCGTCTGGACAAGATCACCCACCTGACCGCGGATTCGATGGGCACCGAGGTGTGCTCGATCTACCTTTTCCGCGACGAGGAGACGCTCGAGCTTTGCGCGACCGAGGGCCTGAAGGCCGAGGCCGTCCACCAGACCCGCATGCGGCTGGGCGAGGGCCTCGTCGGCCGCGTCGCCCGCTCCGGCAAGATCGTCAACACCGCCGACGCCCCCTCGGCACGCGGCTTCCGCTACATGCCCGAGACCGGCGAGGAGATCTATTCCTCCTTCCTCGGCGTGCCGATCCAGCGTCTGGGCGAAAAGCTCGGCGTGCTCGTGGTGCAGTCGCGCCAGGCGCGCGAGTTCACCGCCGATGAGGTCTACGCGCTCGAGGTGGTGGCGATGGTCCTGGCCGAGATGGCCGAGCTCGGCGCCTTCGTCGGCGAGGGCGCGGCACTCAAGGCGCGGCACACCCAGCCGGTGATGCTGCGCGGCACCCAGGGACAGGAAGGCGCGGCCGAGGGCCATGTCTGGCTGCACGAGCCGCGCGTCGTCGTGACCAACCTCGTCGCCGACGACCCCGAGACCGAGCGCGAACGCCTCAACAAGGCGGTCGAATCCCTGCGCGTGTCCGTCGACCAGATCCTCGCCTCGGCGTCCGATCCCGAACAGGTGCAGGTGCTCGAGGCCTACCGCATGTTCGCCAACTCCAAGGGCTGGCAGAAGCGCATGCAGGAGGACATCGAGCGCGGCCTGTCGGCCGAGGCCGCGGTCGAGAAGGAACAGTCGAACGCGCGCGCGCGGATGGCCCAGGTCACCGACGCCTACCTGCGCGAACGGCTGCAGGATCTCGACGACCTGTCCAACAGGCTTCTGCGGATTCTCACCGGCCAGGGCGCCGAAACCGGCGCCGAACTGCCGCCCGATCCGGTTCTGGTCGCGCGCAATATCGGGCCGGGCGAACTTCTGGAATACGGGCGCTCTCTCAAGGGCGTGGTGCTCGAGGAGGGGTCGGTCGGCAGCCACGCGGCCATCGTGGCGCGCGCGCTGGCGATCCCGCTCGTGATCCATGCCGGGCGGATCACGACCGAGGCACTCAATGGCGATCACATCATGGTCGACGGCGATCAGGGCATCGTCCATCTGCGCCCAGACGACAGCGTCGTGACCGCCTTCCGCGACAAGATGGCGATGCAGGCCGAGGCGCTCGAACGCTACGCCTCGATCCGCGAGACACCCTGCGTCACCGGCTGCGGCAGCCGGATCGGGCTGTTCATGAACGCCGGCCTCATGGCCGACCTGCCCTCGCTGCAGAATTCCGGCGCCGAGGGCGTGGGCCTGTTCCGCACCGAGCTTCAGTTCCTGATCCGCAACCAGATGCCGCGCCGGACCGAGCTCGCCGCGCTCTACGCCCGCGTCCTCGACGCCGCCGACGGCAAGCGCGTGATCTTCCGCACGCTCGACATCGGGTCGGACAAGGTCCTGCCCTACATGAAGCCCAACGACGAGCCGAACCCCGCGCTTGGCTGGCGGGCGATCCGGGTGGGCCTCGACAAGCCCGGCGTCCTGCGGATGCAGCTGCAGGCCCTGCTGCGCGCCGCGCGCGGCCGGCCGCTGACGGTCATGTTTCCGTTCATCGCGCAGGCCGGAGAGTACCGTGCCGCCCGCGCCGAGATGGACAAGGCCATCGCGCGCGAGGAGCGTCTCGGCCACGTCCTCCCCGAGACGATCGAGGTCGGCACGATGCTCGAGACGCCGAGCCTCGCCTACGCGCCCGACACGTTCTTCCGCGAGGTCGATTTCGTGTCGATCGGCGGCAACGATCTCAAGCAGTTCTTCTTCGCCGCCGACCGCGAGAACGAACGCGTGCGCCGCCGCTACGACACGCTCAACACGTCGTTCCTGAGCTTCATCGAGCGCATCGCCGAGCGCTGCAACGCCGCCGGCACGCCGCTGTCCTTCTGCGGCGAGGATGCCGGCCGCCCGGTCGAGGCGCTGTGTCTCGCCGCGATCGGCCTGCGCCAGCTGTCGATGCGCGCGCCGTCGATCGGCCCGGTCAAGCACCTGTTGCTGCGCTCGGATCTCGCCGAGGTCTACGACGTCATCGACACCGCGCGCCAACGGGGCGACCAGTCGGTGCGCCCCGCCGTCATGGAGTATCTGCGCGGCCGCAGCGCCCGCTGAGGCGGGCGCCGCTCCGGCACGTCCCGCGCCGCGTCAGGCCCGCGGGATCGCCCGGCGATAGAGATGCCAGCTTGCGTGTCCTAGCAGCGGCAGCGCCACCGCCAGCCCCACGAGCGCCGGCAGCGCCCCGAGAAACAGGATGCCGGCGACGATCGCGCCCCAGGTCAGGATCACCCGCGGGTTCTTCGCCGTGACCCGAAGCGACGTGACCACCGCGTTCGGCACGCCGACCTTGCGATCGAGCAGGAGCGGGAAGGACACGACCGAGGTCGCCAGCACCAGCGCCGCGAAGGCCGCGCCGACGGCGATGCCGACGACCCCCATCGCCCAGCCCGCCGGCGTGGTCAGCGCTTGCGTCGCGAAGGCGCCGAGCGATGCCGGAAGCTCCGGCCCCATGGTCACCGCGAAGATGAGCCGCGCGGTCAGCAGCCAGACGAACATCACCGCCGCGAGGTAGAGCCCGAGGACCACGATCGCGCCGAAGGACGGCGACAGCGCCACGTCGAAGGCCGAGGTCCAGCGGACCGGCCGCCCGGCCTCGCGCTGTCGGCTCATCTCGTAGAGCCCCAGCGCGGCCAGCGGCCCGACCAGAACGAAGCCGGTCAGCAGCGGAAAGATCAGCGGCATCAGGCTCTGCGTCAGCGCCGCGTAGACCAGAACCGCCCCGAGGATCGGGTAAAGCAGACACAGCACCAGCGCGTCGGCGCGCGAGGACAGCAGATCCTCCCAACCCGCGCGCAGCGCGTCGCGCAGATCCGCCTGCGTGAGCGTGGCCAGCGCCTCGCGCGGGACGGGACGCGCGTCCTCGCCGCCCCCGACCGCCTGCGCGCTTTCGCTCACATGCGCCGAGGCGCCCACGAGCCGATGCCCGAGCCAGGACAGCGGGTTGCCAATGGTTCTGTCGGCGGTGTCCTTCATGGTGTCCGACCTCCGGATGTCCGGGCGCGGGGATGCCGGACCCGCAGCCGCCCGGAGGCCGCGCGGCCCGCCTGTGACCAGATGCCGCGCGTTCACTCTAGCAGACCGCGCGCCACACGTCGCACACGAAGCGGAGAGCCGCCGGCGCGCGCCCGCGCGATGCGCGCAGGGCCGCCATGTGCGGGCTCATACGCTCGCGCCGCGATGCGGCGCGCCCCGGATCGCCGGCCTGCCGTGCTGCAAGAGGCGGCGCGAAACCGCTGATCCGCCGCCATTTTTGCGGTAGCCGATTCGGTGGACGCGACACGCGAAAACGCCCGGCGCGGCGGTTCACCGCGGCCGGGCGCCAGTTCCCTGCGCGGTCCGGTGCTGCGGCCCTTCTGACCTGCGCCACCGCCGCATCTGACATCCGCCCCGGTCCAGGGCGGTCCGGCGGCATTCGCCCCCCGGCAGCACACCGCGCCGCGCTTGGCGGGTGCGCCCGGACCTGCCCTAGCGCAACGTCGTGAAGCACAGGTTAACGAAAGCGGCGCGCCGGCCTCGCGCGCACGAGCCTCACGCACGCGTGAGCGCCGCGCGGAAGTCGGCCACCACCTCGTCGCGCGGGCGCCCCGCGCGCTCGGCCAGCCGCTTCAGGCCGAAATGCACGGCCGCCATTTCCTGGTAATACGAGGTGTAGGCATAGTTCGTGGCCGCGCCCGCCGCCGCCCCGAGGACCGGGACGGTCTGCGCGGCGAGCTTCTGGCCCAGCACCGTCGCCAGCCGCGGCGCGACCCGCGCCATGATGCCGTGCACCGTCGCCCCGGTCAGCGTGATCCGCGCCGACAGGAACGCCATGTCGACCCCGTCGTCGGCCTCGAGCGGCCCGGCCGAGCCGAACACCGCGAGGCATTCCTTGGCGATCTCGGGATCGGCGGGGTCGTAGCCGTGCTCCCACGCAACCCCCTGGATCGCCCGCAGCAGCACCGTGGTCGTGACCGGCAGTTCGGCCAGCGCGGTCGGCAGCCCCCCGGCGCCGCCGGCGGCGCCCATCGCGGTCGTCAGCGCCGTGTTGAGCCAGCCCCGCTGGTCCGGCACCACCCCGCGCGACTGCTGCGCCGCCGCCATGGCCGCCTCGAGCGCGCGCAAGGTGGCGCTCTCCAGCCGGGTCTTCACGCGGTCGGGCAGCCGCTCCAGCAGGTTCTCGGCCTGGCTGCCGATGACGTTCAGCACCTGAAGGCCGACGCCGCCGGCGCGCCGGTGCCGCCGGGCAAGCGCCATCAGCTCGTGATCGTTGTCGATGGTGACCATCTCGCGGCTCACCTGCGGTCTCTCGCGCGTCTCGTCCATGGTCCGAAGATCGGCATGCCGCGCCCCGCTTTCAATCCCGCGCGTCGCCCGCCGTCACCACCCCGGCGATCCCGTCCCACGCTCCCGGCTCCAGCGCGAGGCCGAGGACGCGCTCGGGGTTGGTCGGCGGCGGCATCTCGATATCGGGCAACCGCTCGAACCCGAACCGCCCGTAATAGGGCGCATCGCCCACCAGCAGCACCCGCGCCCAGCGCGCCCGCGCGCCGTGCAGGCTCTCGCGGATGAGCGCCGCGCCCAGCCCCTCGCCCTGCGCCGTCGGATGCACCGCGATCGGCCCGAGCAGCAGCGCCGGCGCGCCCCCGGCCTCGACCGACCAGTACCGGATCGCCCCGCCGAGGAACCCGCCTTCCGCGTACCGCGCCACGCGACACAGCTCGGAGACCGGCGCGCGCCCCTCGCGCAGCCGGTAGGACGACAGCGCCTCGCGCCCCGGCGCGAAGCACAGGTCGTAGAGCGCCTCCACCTCGGCGGCGTCGCCGGGCCGCTCCACGGTGATCTCGTACATGCGGCGGCCCCGCTGCAGGTTGAACTCGGGCGGAGGCGGTGCATTCTGTCCCCCGGCTCGGGCGCGTAGCACCTGCGCCCCCCGCCTGCAAAGTCCCGCCGCCGCGATCTCAGGAGCCCCGCGCGATGTTCTACCGCCCCGAAGACGGCCACGGCCTGCCGCACAACCCCTTCAACGCCGTGGTCACGCCGCGCCCGATCGGCTGGATCTCGACGCGCGCCTCCGACGGATCGGAGAACCTCGCGCCCTATTCGTTCTTCAACGCCGTCGCCTACGTGCCGCCGCAGGTCATGTTCGCCTCGACCTCGGCCAAGCCCGACCGCGGCGACACCAAGGACAGCGTCGCCAATATCCGCGACACCGAGGTCTTCTGCGTCAACATCGTCGAATACGCGATGCGCGACGTGATGAACCAGACCTCCGGCCCCTGGGACCGCGACACAGACGAGTTCAAACTCTCGGGCGCCGAGAAGGCCCCGTGCGAGACCATCGCCTGCTCGCGCGTCGCCGGCGCGCCGGCCAACCTCGAGTGCCGCCTCACGGAGATCCTGCAGCTCCCGGGCGAGGCCAACTTCGCCGTGTTCGGCGAGGTCGTGGGCGTTCACCTGCGCGACGACTGCCTCGTCGACGGCATCTTCGACGTGCTGCGCTTCAACCCGCTCTCGCGGATGGGCTACCGCGACTACACCGTGGTGCGCGAGAAGTTCGCGCTGAAGCGCCCGGGCGAGTGAGGCCCGCCGCGCCCGGCCCCGCCATCGGCGTCGCCCGTCGCGGCCGCGGCGCCGGGGTCACCGGGCCGCTCTCCCGCTCCCGGCGCGGCCCCGCGCCCGCCCGCGGACCGCGCCGGCATCGCCACGATCCCGCCGGCCAGTCCCACGCCGGACCCGACCGGCCCGCACGCGCCCCGCGAACCGCACCGCCGCGCGCTTTCTGAGCACGCCGCCCTCCCCGGACCCCACGCGCTTTGACGCGGGGCCCGCGCCGTGCCATACCCGTCGTCACGCCGATGGAGGGAGCGATGGACCACACTCTTTGACCGATACGCCCTGACCCGTTTCGTCAAAGGAGGTCCGCCATGCCGGTCCCGTTTCCCGATGCCCGCGCGGTGCATCCCATCACCCTGCCCGACGGCTCCGTCCACGCCGGCACCGTGTTCCTCAACACCGTGATCGACCATCCCCGGATGGAGATCGGCGACTACACCTACGCGTCGGATTTCGACCCACCGCCACCCGATGGCTGGGCCGCGCGGCTCGCGCCCTATCTCTTCGATTTCGCCGAGGAAAGGCTCGTCATCGGGCGCTTCTGCCAGATCGCCCACGGCGTGCGCTTCATCGGCGCCGCCGCGAACCACGCCACGCGGGCCCTCACGAGCTTCCCGTTCCAGGTCTTCGCGCCCGAGCAGATGCACGGATACGCGCCCGACCGGCGCGACACGGTGGTCGGCAACGACGTCTGGCTGGGCTACGGCGCGCTCGTGGCGCCCGGCGCGCGGATCGGCAACGGCGTCTTCGTCGGCGCCGGCGCCGTGGTGCGCGGCGAGGTCCCGGACTATGCCGTGGTCACCGGCAATCCCGCCCGCGTGGTGCGGATGCGCTTCGCGGACGACGAGCTCGCCACGCTCGGCCGCCTCGCCTGGTGGGACTGGCCGGTCGAGCGCATCGCCCGGGCGCGGCCCGCGCTGGAGGCCGGCGACGTCGCCGCGCTGGCCGCCCTCGCCTGACCCGGCCCCCGGCCCCGGGCCCTGCCGGCGCGCCACCAGCCGGGCGCGTCGGCCCCGGCGGATGCGCGGCACGCCGCACCGAATGAAGCGAAGACGCCGGCCCCGGCGGATGAGCGGCCTCCGCCCCGGCCGCCGCCTTCAGTGCCCGCCGATGATCCCGGTGCGCACGCCGTAATCCACCGCCAGCCCGTAATCGGGGTCGTCGTCGGAATCGAGCACGAGATGCCCCGCCCGCTTCAGGAGCCGGTGACAGTCGCGCGACAGGTGGCGCAGCTGCAGCCGCTTGCCGGCGTCCTCGTATTTCGCGGCCACCGCCTCGATCGCCTGCAGCGCGGACTGGTCGACCACCCGGCTGTCGGCGAAATCGACGATCACCACCGCCGGGTCCCTGGCGGCATCGAACATCTCGGCAAAGCCCTCGGCCGAGCCGAAGAAGAGCGGCCCCTGCACCTGGTAGACCTTGGCGCCCTCGGGCGTGACGTAGCTCTTGGCGTGGATCCGCCGCGCGTTGTTCCACGCGTAGGCGAGCGCCGAGACGATCACGCCCACGACCACCGCGACCGCAAGGTCCTCGAGCACCGTCACCACCGTCACCAGCAGGATGACGAAGGCGTCGGTGCGCGGCACCCGGGCGAGGATCCGCACCGAGTTCCACGCGAAGGTGCCGATCACCACCATGAACATCACGCCCACAAGCGCGGCGAGCGGGATCAGCTCGATCAGCGGCGCCGCGACCAGGATGAAGCTCAGCAGGAACAGCGCCGCGGCGATCCCCGCGACCCGCGTCCGCCCGCCCGAGCGCACGTTGATCATCGACTGGCCGATCATCGCGCAGCCGCCCATGCCGCCGAACACGCCGGTCACCGTGTTGGCGACGCCCTGCGCCACGCATTCCTGGCTCGCGCCGCCGCGCTGCCCGGTGATCTCGCCCACGAGGTTCAGCGTCAGCAGGCTCTCGATCAGCCCGATCGCCGCGAGGATCACCGCGTAGGGCAGGATGATCTGCAGCGTCTCGAGCGTGAACGGCACCGCCGGGATGTGGAACGCGGGCAGCCCGCCCTGGATCGAGGCCAGGTCGCCCACCCGCGGCACGTCGATCCCGAAGGCGATCACCACCGCCGCGGTCACCGCGATCCCCACGAGCGGCGCCGGCACCGCCCGGGTCAACCGCGGCAGGAGCCAGATCACCGCCATGGTCAGCGCCACCAGCGCCAGCATCGGCACCAGTTGCGCCGGCGGCAGCCACGTGCCCCCCGACGCGCCGTGTCCGGTGATCTCCGCCGAGCCCGGCACCTGGAACTGCGACAGCTGCGCGAGGAAGATGACGATCGCCAGCCCGTTGACGAAGCCCAGCATCACCGGGTGCGGCACCAGCCGGATGAACTTGCCCCAGCGCAGGACCCCCGCGGCGATCTGCAGGATCCCCATCAGCACCACGGTCGCGAACAGGTACTCGACCCCGTGCTCGGCCACCAGCGCCACCATCACCACCGCCAGCGCGCCGGTCGCCCCCGAGATCATCCCCGGCCGGCCGCCGATCGCCGCCGTGATCAGCCCGACGAGGAATGCCGCGTAGAGCCCGACGAGCGGGTTCACCCCGGCGACGAAGGAGAACGCCACCGCCTCCGGCACCAGCGCCAGCGCGACGGTCAGCCCCGAGAGGACCTCGGTCTTGATCCGCTCCGGCGTCAGCCGGCCGGTGGTCGGCGCAAGCGCCAGGTCGGGCATGGTGAAGCGTCTGGCGGTGCGCGCCATGAGCGATTGGGCCATTTCCGGGCCTCCGGGTCCTTGGGTGGGCTGAGGGTGGTGAACCCCGCGCGATACTGCAGTGCAGCATGAAGCGCCACCCGCGCACGCCCATGCCCGCTATGCGCTCCGCGCATGGCCGCCGCCCGCGCCCCGCGCGCAACCGCCCGGCGCCCCGCGCCCCTGACCAGGCGACGCCGCCACTCCACGCGCCGGTCCCGTCCCGGGCGCACCGCACCCCCCGCCCAGCTCCGCCACACCCCGAACCGCGCCCGCCGCACCGCTCACGCCGGACCCGCCCGGGGTCTCTGTCCCGCCTCGACACCGCGCGCCCCCTGTCACGCCCCGTCGGCGCGCTCACCGGCGCCCGCGACCGCCGCCGCCGTCGCGTCGCCTCGACCCGCAACGACGCGTCTCCCACCGGGCCGCAGCCCCGCCGGTCCCGGAGGGCCGCCGTCCATCCCTTCATCTTGCCCGAAAACCCCGGGGGTGAATTGGCCGCAGGCCAAGAGGGGGCAGCGCCCCCAGCCACCGTTCGAACCTTCGCACGGTGGAGTCAGAGAGCGAGCCGCGCGGGTTTGAGGCCATCGGGGCGAACTGCAACTGTCGACCAAGCAGCGCCCCCTGCCACCGTTCGAAACCGTCGCAGCGTCGGGTCGACAGGTCCGACGTCGAGCCACTCGCACCGCCGAAGCATCGGGGCACTGCGGATATCGGCGACGCCGGGCCCCCACGCCCCGCGACGACCGCGCGCACCGATCACGGCCGCCACCGGCTCGGACCGGCAGGCTTGCGCGCCTCCCGACCGGCGACCGCCCGATGCACGTGTCGCAGGCATGCGCCCGGACCATCGGCCGCCGGCGCCCGGTCCGCCGTTGCCATGCCCCGCGCGCTCTGCTTGTCTCCTCCATCAGCGGCAGCCAGGAGACGACATGACCATCGGCATCATCGGCGGCTCCGGCCTCTACGACCTCGACGGCCTCGCCGGGGCCCGCTGGCAGGAGGTCGACACGCCCTGGGGCCGGCCCTCCGACGCGATCCTCACCGGCACGCTCGACGGCGTGGCCATGGCCTTCCTGCCGCGTCACGGCCGCGGCCACGTCAATGCCCCGTCCGAGATTCCCTACCGCGCCAATATCGACGCGATGAAGCGGCTCGGCGTGACCGATCTGGTCTCGGTCTCCGCCTGCGGGTCGTTCCGCGAGGAGATGGCCCCGGGCGACATCGTGCTCGTCGACCAGTTCGTCGACCGCACCCGCGACCGGCCGTCGAGCTTCTTCGGCACCGGCTGCGTCGCGCATGTCTCGCTCGCGCATCCGACCTGCGCGCGGCTGCGCGCGGTCGTCGCCGACGCCGCGGGCGCCACCGGCCTGCGGGTGCACGCGGGCGGCACCTATCTGGCGATGGAGGGCCCGCAATTCTCCACCCGCGCCGAAAGCGTGATGTACCGCGACACGCTCGGCGCCGACGTGATCGGCATGACCAACATGCCCGAGGCCCGCCTCGCCCGCGAGGCCGAGCTCTGCTACGCGCCGGTCGCCATGGTCACCGACTACGATTGCTGGCATCCCGGTCACGAGGCCGTGGACGTCGCCGCGGTGATCGCGACGCTGACCGCGAACGCCGCCGCGGCGCGCACGCTCGTGGCGGGCCTGCCGGGGCGGCTGGCCGGGGCGCGCGGCGCCTGTGGTGCCGGCTGCGACCGCGCGCTCGACCACGCGATCATCACCGCGCCGGAGGCGCGCGATCCCGCGGTCCTGGCCCGCCTCGACGCGGTCGCGGCGCGCGTGCTCTGAGGATCCTCCGGCCCGGCGACGACGAAGCGCGCGGGACGCCCCCCGGCCCTCCCGCGCGCCCGCGACCCGGCCCGAGCCCTCCCCCGAGCGCCCGCAATTCGGTCCGCGCCCTTGACCGCCCGGCGCCGCCCGACCGCGCCCGGCCCGTCAGTCGAGCGGCGCCTCCCGGATCACGCCAACGAGCCCCCGGGCCCGCACATCGAAGCTGAACCCCGACGACCCGCCGCAACTCTGCTCCGGCGGCGCCACGGCCGCGACGTTCAGACCGGGGCAGAGCGGCGCCAGCGCCGCCGGATCGGCGATCCAGATCGCGTCCGGCCGGAACGAGATGCCCATGGTGGTGCGTGTCTCGAACCGCCCCGCCGCGGTCTCCTCGAGCGTCGTGCGCACCAGCGACTTCTCGACCACGCAGGCCTTCTGCCGGCGCTCCAGCACCGCGCGGCCGATGTCGCACCAGCATGCCCCCGGCACCCGCGTCTCGATCCGCCCCACAACGCGGCTCACCTCGCCGGTGAAGGGCAGGCCGCCCAGGGCCGCGGCCCCGGGCCCGGCCGTCGCACGCGACAGCCCGACGAGCCGCAGCGCACCATGCGCGAAGGCGAAGAAATCGTCCTGCATCTCGTCGAAGAGGTTGTAGTACCGCGCCGACACCCCGCTGTCGCTGCGCGACGCCTCCGGCAGGTCGAGCGCGCAGAGCAGCCCGCCAAGGCTCTGGCCGTCGGGCGACAACGCGACGATGTCCCCGGCGTCGAACGGCTCGGCGACGACATGGCGCTGCATCCGGTGCTTGGCGGAAATGTCCATCGCGCTCACCCCCATCAGAAAGGAGAACACCACCAGGCACACGAAGACCGCCGCGAGCGCCCTCAGAACGGTCGGCAGCGGCGGCACGCTCCGGCGCCCGGGCTCCGATCCCCCGCCCATCGCCTAGCGAGGACAGCAGATGCCGGGGCCGCAGGCATAATGGCTCTGCGGGCACGACGGCGTGGGATCAGGGGGGGAGAGCGGATCGGGCGCGGGCTGCCCGGCGGCGCCGACCGCGACCAGCAGGGCGGCAAGCGCCGCGACACCCGGAACGGCTACATATCTCATGGCAAAGGATCCGTGATGCTGAAAATGGCTCGAGGTGAATGCAACCTAAGATACCACGAATATCGAAAAATGCAATCAAGGGTAGATGGTCACGTGATCGTCGCCCCCCATACCCCCGTGCGCCGAGCCCTTGAAGACACGCCGCGACGCTGTATCGTCTCGCGCGATCCGGCACGGTCTGGCACGGGCGGGAAGCGACAGGAGGCCGTCATGGCATACGATCCCGGCCCCACGGCAGCAGGGATGCAGCGCGCCCTTGGCTCGTCGAGCCGACCGGCGACCCGGCGCCCGTCCACTCCGTGCTCCGCCGTCGAAGGGCCCGGCGCGGCCCTCCGACCCTCCGTCGGTACGCCCGACCGCGCCCGCCACGCGGCAGACCGAATCGACCGCCACGCCCCCGCTCCCGCGCGGCCCGCACCGGCACCTCCCGCGCGACGCCCCCTCAGGAGACCCGCATGACCACCGTCCGCGACTACATCCGCACCATCGCCGACTTCCCCCACGAGGGGATCATGTTTCGCGACGTGACGACGCTCTTCGCCGATCCGCGCGGCTTCCGAATGGCCATCGACCAGCTCCTCCACCCCTATGCCGGCACCCGCTTCGACACCGTCGTCGGCCTCGAGGCGCGCGGCTTCATCCTCGGCGGCGCGGTGGCACACCAGCTCTCGGCCGGGTTCGTGCCGGTCCGGAAGAAGGGAAAGCTACCCGGCGCGGTGATCTCGGAAAGCTACACGCTCGAATACGGCGAGGCGGTGGTCGAGGTCCACGACGACGCGATCACGCCCGGCGATCGCATCCTGCTCGTCGACGACCTCCTCGCCACCGGCGGGACGGCCGAGGCGGGCATCCGCCTGATGGAACGCCTCGGTGCCGAGATCATCGGCTGCGCCTTCATCATCGACCTGCCCGATCTCGGCGGCCGCACCCGGCTGGAGGCGCTCGGCATGGACGTGCACGCGCTCTGCAGCTTCGAAGGCGACTGACCCCGCCCGCGTCTTCATCTTGCCCGGAAACCCCGGGGGAGTCGCCGCAGGCGACGGGGGCGGAGCCCCCCCCCTCTCTCCCGCAACGCCTGCCCCGAGGCTCGGGAACGTGCGACGTGCGCGACACGACCCGGCACCAACGGAGCCGGTATCGACGCCCGATTGCAACACGGCACGCAGGCGCTCGGGACCGATCATCGGTCAGCATGGCTAGCCGCGGAGTGGGGGCCAGCCCCCACACCCCCGGAGTATTGCGGCCAAGAAGAAGCGGCGCGGGCGCGAAGAAAAGGCGCCGCGCCCGCGAGGACGACCGAAGGGCGGAGCGAGCCGCGTCTCCTCAGACCTCGTCCGGGAAATGCCGCATCACGGACCGGATCGGGTTCGGCGCGGCCTGGCCGAGGCCACAGATCGAGGCGTCGACCATCACCGTCGACAGCGCTTCCAGAAGATCGCGATCCCAGCGATCCGCCTGCATCAGCTTCACCGCCTTCTCGCATCCCACGCGGCACGGCGTGCACTGACCGCAGCTTTCATCCTCGAAGAACCGCAGCATGTTGAGCGCGGCGTCGCGCGCGCTGTCGGCCTGCGACAGCACCACCACGGCCGCCGAGCCGATGAACGTTCCGTGCGCCTGCAGCGTGTCGAAATCGAGCGCAATGTCATCGAGCGTGGCCGGCAGCAGACCCGAGGACGGCCCGCCCGGCTGGTAGGCCTTGAGCTCGTGGCCGTCCGCCATTCCGCCCGCGGCCGCGATGACGTCGCGGATCGTCGATCCCGCCGGCAGCAGGTAGACACCCGGCGTCGCCACCCGGCCCGAGACCGAGTAGGAGCGCAGGCCGCGCCGGCCGTTGCGCTCGGTCCCGGTCAGGATCTCAGGCCCCTCGCGGCACACCCGCGCGATCCAGTGAAGTGTCTCCACGTTGTGCACCAATGTCGGACGGCCGAACACGCCCACCTGCGCGACGTAGGGCGGCCGGTGGCGCGGCAGCCCCCGCTTGCCCTCGATCGACTCGATCATCGCGCTCTCCTCGCCGCAGATATAGGCGCCCGCGCCGCGCCGCAGAACGACGTGCCCCGGCGCGACCGTTCCCGCGGCCTCGAGCGCGGCGATCTCGCGGCGCAGGATCTCCAGCACCGCCGGGTACTCGTCGCGCATGTAGATGAAGCAGGTCTCTGCCTTGACGGCCCAGGCGGCGATCAGCATGCCCTCGAGAAAGAGATGCGGCGCGCGCTCGAGGTAGTACCGGTCCTTGAACGTGCCCGGCTCGCCCTCGTCGCCGTTCACCGCGAGGTAGCGCGGCCCAGCCGCGGCGCGCACGAAGCTCCATTTCTTTCCCGCCGGGAACCCCGCCCCGCCGAGCCCGCGGATCCCCGCCGCCAGCACCGCCTCCTGCACCGCCTCCGGGTCGCCCTCGGCGCGCAGGTCCGCGAGCGTCGCGTAGCCCCCCGCTGCGACGTAGGCCGCGTGATCCTCGTAGGCCGGGATCTTCGCGTGGGTCGCGCCCGCCTCGATCGCCGCGCGCACCGCCTCCGGCGTCGCGTGATCGACATGGCCATGGCCCACCTCGCAGGTCGGCGCGGTGTCGCAGCGGCCCATGCACGGCGCGCGCACGACCCGCACGTCCGCCGGGTCCAGTCCCGCCTCCAGGCCGGCGCGCAGCGCCTCGGCGCCGGCAAGCTGGCACGACAGCCCGTCGCAGACCCGCACGGTCAGCGCCGGCGGGGGCGTCTCGCCCTCGGCCACGACGTCGAAATGCGCGTAGAACGTGGCGACCTCGTAGACCTCCGCCTCGGACAGGCGCATCTCTTCGGCCAGCGCGCGCAGATGCGCGGCCGACAGGTGGCCGTGCGAGTCCTGCACGAGGTGAAGATGCTCGATCAGCAGGTCGCGCCGGCGCGGCCGGTCGCCCAGCAGAGCGCGGATCTCGGCCAGCGCGGCGTCGTCGAGCGGTCGGCCCTTGGGCACCGGGCGCCCCTTGCGCCGTCCGCCAGCGGCGGCGTCGGCCCCGCCGCGCCCCGGCGCACCGCCCGGTCCGTCCGGCCGTGCGCCGCCCCGCTTTCCCTTGCCGTCGTCGAGTGCCATAGCGCGTCCGTCCCTCCTGCCCGGGTCCGCTGCCCGGCGCCCCCTGTCTAGCCGCTTGCACCGGGCGCGCGACATGGGAAAAGCGACGGGTTCGGCCAGACTTGCGGCACCGGCCGCGCCGAAAGGGCACGGCGCGTTCCGATCGGCGCAGGCCGGGCCGCGCTCACCCGGCCCGGCCGCGCGTGCCGCCGCACTCCGTCCGCGCCCGGCCTTGCGCCGCCGCCCGGCTCTGTCACGCTCGACACATGATTCGCGCCCTTCTCGTCCTTGTCGCCCTGGCCGCGCCCGCCGCCGCCGCCGATCCCGATCCCGCGGGCGGCGCCCTCTCGGCGGCGGAGTTCGAAGCCTACACGCAGGGCAAGACGCTCTATTTCGGCCAGAACGGCACCGCCTACGGGGTCGAGCGCTACCTCCCCGACCGCCGCGTGGTGTGGTCCTTCCTCGACGGCGACTGCAAGGAGGGCCGCTGGTACGAGTCCGGCGACCAGATCTGCTTCGTCTACGAGGACTCGGACGCGCCGCAATGCTGGAGCTTCTTCCGCGCGCCCGGCGGCGGCCTCCGCGCGGTCTTCCGCAACGACCCGTCGCAGACGACGCTCTACGAGGCGCGCCAGGACGAGGAACCGATGGTCTGCACCGGCCCGCGCGTCGGCGCCTGACCGCCCCGAACCGCCCCCCTTCTTCTTGGCGGCAATACTCCGGGGAGCGCGAGGGGCCGCGCCCCTCGCTCCCGCATCATCCACCCGCGCGCCGCGTCCGCCCCGGCCCGCATCGGCCTCGTCCCGCAGGCACCGCGCGCGCTGGCCGGACGACGCGCCGCCCCCTCAGCCGGGATCGAACCGATACCCGAACCGCGCGATGTCCTCGGCGCAGATCCGCGCCACCCGCGCCGCGCCCGCGTCGTCGTAATAGCCGCGCCAGTCCGCCCTCCGGCCGGAGCGGTTGACGTGCGGCATCTCCGGCACGAAGCCCAGATGCGCCGCCAGGGGCGCCATGTCGGCGTCGAGATGCTCGAGCCGCAGCACCAGCGCGTCGCGCTCGCGCCCGTCCGACCCCCGCAGATACGCGCCGTAGGGATGCGCCCGGAGGCTCGCCTCGATCCGCGGATCGGCGAGGAAGCCCGCGAAGTCTGTCGCCTTCGCGATCGCGACCGCAGGGTGCGCGAAACTCTGCGCACGCAGCCAATGGTAGTAGCTGACCATCCGGTCCCACGGATTGCGCACCAGCGTCACCGGCCGCAGCGCGCCCAGCACCTCGGGCGGCAGGATCCCCTCGATATCGGCCAGTGTCGCGTGCTTCCACAGCCGACCGCGCGGGCGCAGTCCGGCCAGCCGCCGGCGCCGGCGCAGCGCCTTGGGCGTGTCGCCGATCAGGATGTCGTCGGCCATCGCCCGCGCCTCGAGCGCGAGCGACAGCGAGGTGCCGCCGGTCTTGGGGATGTGCACGAAGACGTAGCCGCGCCCGGGCGAAACGATCATGGGCGCGAGCCTATCCGCGCGGTCCGGCGGGGAAAATCCGCATGCGCCGCGCGGCCTTTACGGCGTGGCGCGCGCAGCGCATGCTGCGGGCAGGCGACCTGCGGAGGAGGAGAGGGTCATGGGCTGGCTGGCCGACGAGACCGGACTGGAAAAGTGCCGAGCGAACCACACCCCGCTCACGCCCCTGTCCTTCCTGAGCCGCGCCGCGGACGTCTTCGCCGAGGACATTGCGGTGGTCTACGGCGCGACGCGGCGCAGCTACGCGGAGTACCACGCCCGCTGCAGCCGCCTCGCCTCGGGCCTCGCCGCGCTCGGCGTGGCGCCGGGCGACGTGGTCGCGACGCTGCTGCCGAACGTGCCGGCCCATGCGGAGGCGCATTTCGGCGTGCCGGCCGCGGGCGCGGTGCTCAACGCGATCAACACCCGCCTCGACGTCTCGACGGTCGCCTACATCCTCGGCCACGGCGGCGCCAGGGTGCTGCTCTGCGACGCCGAACTGATCGGTCCCGCGACCGAGGCGATCGCGGCGATGGAGGAGGGCGATCCGCCGATCCTCGTCGAGGTGCCCGATCCGGAGGCCGGCATCCCCGCCTCGGGCGCGCACATGACCTACGACGACCTGCTCGCGCGCGGCGATCCGGAGGCGCCCTGGGTCCTGCCCGAGGACGAGTGGGAGAGCCTCGCGCTCAACTACACCTCCGGCACGACGGGCCGCCCCAAGGGCGTGGTCTACCATCACCGCGGCGCGTATCTGAACGCGATGGGCCAGGTGCTGTCGTGGCGCATGGTGCTGCGGCCGGTCTACCTGACCATCGTGCCGCTCTTCCACTGCAACGGCTGGTGCCACACCTGGATGATGCCGGCGGTCGGCGGCACGCTGGTGTGCTGCCGCGAGATCCGCGCCAAGCCGATCTTCGACGCCATCGCCGACGAGACCGTCACCCATTTTGGCGGCGCGCCGATCGTGCTCAACACCCTCATCAACGCGCCCGAGCACGAGCGCCGCGCCTTCGACCACGTGGTCGAGATCTTCACCGCCGGCGCACCGCCGGCGCCGACGACCCTGGCGGCGATCGAGCCGATGGGCTTCAATGTCACCCATGTCTACGGCCTGACCGAGACCTACGGCCCGGCGACCGAATGCCTCTGGCATCCCCGCTGGGACGGGCTCGACGCCGACGAGCGCGCCGCCTGCAAGGCGCGCCAGGGCGTCGGCATGCCGTTCATCGAGCACGTCACGGTGATGGAGGCCGAGACCATGCGCGAGGTGCCGCGCTCCGGCAGCGACCAGGGCGAGATCATGTTCCGCGGCAACGGCGTGATGAAGGGCTACTACAAGAACCCCGAGGAGACCGAGAAGAGCTTCGCCGGCGGCTACTACCACACCGGCGATCTCGCGCTTCTCGAACCCGACGGCTATCTCCGGATCGCCGACCGCGCCAAGGACATCATCATCTCCGGCGGCGAGAACATCTCCTCGATCGAGGTCGAGGGCGTGCTGATGAAGCACGACGCCGTCAGCCTCTGCGCGGTTGTTGCCAAGCCCGACGACAAATGGGGCGAGGTGCCCTGCGCCTTCGTCGAGACCAAGCCCGGTGCCGAGGTGACCGAGGCCGACCTGATCGCCTTCGCACGGCAGACGCTGGCCGGCTTCAAGACGCCCAAGGCGGTGATCTTCGAGGATCTGCCCAAGACCTCGACAGGCAAGATCCAGAAATTCCAGCTCCGCGAGCGCGCCCGGTCGCTCTGAACCACCGGCCGGGCGCCCGGCCCGGCACCGCGCGCTGCGGCCCGCGTCGCCCGGCGCGCCACGTCCCGACGTCGCCCGGCCGCCGCGCACCGGCCGGGCCCACCGCATGGCGGCCCCGCGCGCTCCGCCGGGCCGCGCTCCGGCCCGCCGGACCCGGACGCCGCGATCCGCGCGCCCGGCCTGGCGCCCCGAGACCTGCCCCCTTCCCCCGGGCCCCGCGCCACGATCCCCGCGCCACGATCCCCGCGCCCATGCAACGCGCCGCGACACCAGCCCCTCGACCCGGCGCCGCGACACCGGCGCCCGGACACCTGCGCCCCTGCCGATCGCCCCACGCCCGCGGCCCTGCCCGGCGCCTGTGTCCTGCGCGGCCATCCCGCCCGCCGTGTCGTGTCTGCCCATCCCGGACATGTCACGGCGGCCCGGCCCCACCGATCACGGGACACGGCCCACGATGCGCCGCGGCGGCCGCGGCGTCGCGCCGGCCGGCGGGGCACGCGGGACCGCCCGGCGACGACGTGCGCCCGCGACACTCCGCCTCGCCCGCCACCGCTTCCCGCACCACCGCGCGGGCCTAGGTCCCTCTGCACCGGCCGGCACCGCCCGCCGGTCCGCCCGCCACGTGACCTGGAGGCTTCGCCATGACGACACGGACACCGACCACGCTTCAGCCCGAAGAGACGCGCCCCGACGCCCCGCGCCAGCCCGGCACGGCCGAGGATCTGCGCGGCCGCACAACGACGCGCGGCGATCTCTCCGAACACCGGCGCTTCGCCTGGCTCTACGAGGACCTCCTCGCCTGACGCCCCGGCGCGCCCCGCCGCGGCACACGGCCCCCGCCCCCCATCTCTTCTTCTTGGCGCGACATACTCCGGGCAGCGCGAGGGGCAGCGCCCCTCGCCGGCCCCCACCGACACGACCCGCGCCGCGGATGCTGTGCCGCAGCACCACGATCACCGGCGATCCCCCACTCTCCTCGCTCGCCCAACGCCCCGAGGACCATCGCACCCGCTCCCACGACCCCAATCTCCCGGCCTTCTTCTTGGCCGAAATACTCCGGGGAGCGCGAGGGGCAGCGCCCCTCGCCCATCCCGCACACCCGCGGCGATCCTGACCGTCTCGCCCTGATCGACACTCTCACATCGCCGTGCTAGCATCTGCCGACCAGAGGCAGAGCAGCCCCGAGGATGACAGCGCTACACGAATACCAGCGGCTCGAGGCCACGGGCCTCTGGCGCCCGGAGACCGGTGCGCAACGGCGCGAGGTCGTGGTCGCGCTCGGCGAGGCGACCCTCACGATCAAGGACTTCAACGACCGGGTGCTGGCGCACTGGTCGCTGGCGGCGGTCACCCGCGCCGGCAGCCGGCTGGCCGAAACCATCACCTACCATCCCGACGGCGATCCGGCGGAAACGCTGGAACTCGCCGCCTCCGAGGCCGAGATGATCGCCGCGCTGGAGCGCATCCAGCGCGCCGTCGACCGCAGCCGGCCGCAGCCGGGCAAGCTGCGCGTGTGGCTGTCGGGCGGGCTCGCGGCGGCGGTGGTGGCCGCGGCGGTGTTCTGGCTGCCGGGCGCGGTGGTCGGGTATGCCACGGCCGTGGTGCCCGAGGTCAAGCGCGCCGAGATCGGCGGCGCGCTCCTCGACCGCATCACCCGGGTCTCGGGCCAACCCTGCGCGTCGCCCGAGGCATTGCCGCCGCTGCGCCGGCTCGCGGCGCGGATCCTGGGCGAGCGGCGGGCCACCGCGCTCGTTGTGCTGCCCGAGGGCGTCGACGACACAGCGCACCTTCCCGGGGGCCGGATCCTGCTGAACCGCGCGCTGATCGAGGATCCCGAGGATCCCGACGTGCCCGCGGGCTACATCCTCGCCGAGGCGATCCGCGCCGCCGAGGGCGATCCGCTGGCCGAGCTTCTCGATCATGCCGGGCTCTTCGCGAGCCTCAGCCTGCTGACCACCGGCGCGCTGCCCGACCGCGCGCTCGACGCCTATGCCGAGCATCTGCTGACCGAGCGCCGCGCCGCGCCGGTCGATCCGGCGACGCTCCTGGCCGCGTTCGAGACGGCCGAGCTGCGGGCCACGCCCTACGCCTACTGGCGCGACGTGACCGGCGAGACGACGCTGCCCCTGATCGAGGCCGACCCCCGGGCCGAGAGTGGCAGCCGACAGGTGCTGAGCGACGCCGACTGGCTCCGGCTGCAGGGGATCTGCGGCGCCTGACCCGCGCGGTGCGTCCGCGACATCGCACGCGACAGTGAACGGACGCGCCCGCCGAGGCCCGGTCGAACCACGACCCGGGACCCGGCCCGCGTCACCCGGCGCAGGCCGGCACGATCCCGCGCGCCTCGACACAGCCGGCGCCCCGTCCGGGCGCGCCCGGCGGTCTCAGCGCAGGTAGACCACCGGGTCGCGGATCTCGCCGCCGCCGGCGCGGCGCGGCACCGTGTTGGTCCAGACCCGCTGCGTGGCGTAGAAGCCCCCGAGCGACTGGTTCGCCCGGTGCGGGTTCAGACGCCCGTCGTCCCAGGCAGGGCGATAGCCCGGCGGCACCGTCGGCACGGTCGCGTCGCGGGCCCGCGCCACGTGCAGCGGCAGGATCCGCGTCTCGGGCGGCAGATCGCGCACGGCGGCCCCCCGGATCGGGCCGCGCGTCGCGCCCACGGCGCGCACACCGGTCGTCGCGCCCACGGCGCGCACTCCGGTCCCCGCGCCCACGCCGCGCCCGCCATCGGTCTCGACGCAGCGCACGCGGTAGCCCGCCGCGGCGGCCGCGCGGCCGTCGCAGCCCCCCTCTGAAACCGACACCACCAGGGGCCGCGCCTGCGGCACCGGCGGCGGCGCCGACCGATCGGCCGCGGGCACCGGGCGAACGAGCGGCGGCGCCGTGCGCACGCGCCGCTCCGGCGCCGGCGCGGCGCGCGCCGCGGTCTCCTCGGGGGTCGCGGCGACGGGCGCGGGCGGCGCCGATCGCGGCGCGCGGGCCGGGGCGGCCGCCGGTGCCGGGCGCGGGGTCGATGCAGGTGCGGCGCGCGGCGCGGGTCCGGCGCTCTCGGCCGGGGCGTCGGTCGCGGCCGTCCGCGTGCCGCCGAGGGTCGGGCGCAACCCGCAGATATGCTCGCGCGTGCGCGTCACCCGCGGCACCCATGTCACCGCGCCGTCGATCCCGGCCCGGATGTAGGCGCAGCCGCGGCTGTCCACGTATTGCCGGCCGTCGTAGCTGTCGGGCGGAAACTCCGCCGGCACGTCGCGCGCGTCCTGCTGTGCCGCCGCGCCGGTTGCGAGCGCGAGGCCGAGACCGACCGCCAGCCCCAGGGTCACACCGCGCAGACGCGCGGCCCGTTCGTTCGCCATGACCATCCCCCACAGATGCTGCCCGGCAGCCTGCCGCAAGTCCTAGCGTCTGTAAAGCGCCAAGAGGGCCTATTTAGTGCCGAACATGCGGTCGCCCGCGTCCCCGAGCCCGGGCACGATGAAGCCCTTCTCGTTCAGCCGGGCATCGAGCGCGGCGGTCACGATCGGCACGTCGGGATGCGCCGCCTTCATCTTCGCCACGCCCTCGGGCGCCGCCAGAAGGCACAGGAACCGGATGTTGGTGGCGCCCGCCCGCTTCAGCAGGTCGATCGCCGCGGCCGAGGAATTGCCGGTCGCGAGCATCGGGTCGACCGCGATCACCAGCCGGTCCTCGAGCCCGTCGGGCACCTTGAAGTAGTATTGCACCGGCTGCAGCGTCACCTCGTCGCGATAGAGCCCGATGAACCCCACCCGCGCCGCCGGCACCAGCTCCAGCACCCCGTCGAGAAGCCCGTTGCCCGCCCGCAGGATCGAGATCAGCGCCAGCTTCTTGCCGGCGAGCACCGGCGCGTCCATCGGCTCCATCGGCGTCTCGATGCGCTCGGTCGTCATCGGCAGCTCGCGCGTGACCTCGTAGGCCAGGAGCTGGCTGATCTCCCGAAGGAGCTGGCGGAAGGACTTCGTGGAGGTGTCCTTCTTGCGCATGATCGTCAGCTTGTGCTGGATCAGCGGGTGATCGACGACCGTGAGGTGCTCGGTCATGCTCTTTCGTCTCCTGTCAGGCGGCGGGCGACGCGCGCCCGCGTGTCGGCATCGCAGAACGCCGCGTCGAGCGCGGTGCGCGCCAGCGCGTCGAAATCCCCGGCGTCCCAGCCGAAGGCCCGCGCGAGCCCGATATACTCCGCGCGCATGTCGGTATGGAAGAAGGGCGGATCGTCGGTCGAGACCGTCACCTTCACGCCCGCGTCGCGCAGCGTGGCGATCGGATGCGCGTCGAGGCGCGGCGCCACGCCGAGCGCCACGTTCGAGCCCGGGCAGACCTCCAGCACCACGCCGTCTTCGGCCAGCCGCTCCAGGAGCGCGGGATCCTCCGCCGCGCGCACGCCGTGGCCGATCCGCGATACCCGCAGGTGATCGAGCGCCGCGCGCACCTCGTCGGGGCCGCGCCATTCGCCGGCATGGGTGGTCAGCCCCAGCCCCGCCTCGCGCGCGCAGTCGAAGGCCCAGGCGAAATCCTTCTGTTCGCCCGCCGCCTCGTCGCCGCCCATGCCGAAGCCGGTGATCCAGTCGCCCGCCGTCTCGGCCGCGCAGCGCGCCGCGCGGCGCGCGCGGTCGGGGCCGAAATGGCGCACGCAGGTGACGACCCCGCGCATCGTCACGCCGAGGTCGCGCTCGGCCGCATCCGCGGCCTCGCGCATCGCCGCCACGTGCTCGCGCCACGCGGCCACGTCGCCGCCGCCGCAGAAATCCGGCGACACGAAGGTCTCGCAATAGACCACGTCGGCCGCCGCCGCCGTCTCGAGCACCGCGCGCACCAGCCGCGCGTAGTCCTCCGGCCCGTCGATGACCGAGGTGGCCGCCTCGTAGACCGACAGGAACGGCCCGAACCCCTCGAAGGCATAGCCGCCGTCGGCGCGGAAGATCCGCCCGAGATCGACCCGCTTCTCCGCCGCCAGCCCGCGGACGAAGGCGGGCGGCGCCGCGCCCTCGAGATGCAGGTGCAACTCCACCTTGGGCAGCCGCGCGATCTCCTCCAGCGTCTCGTCGTCTCTCACAGAAAGCTCTTTCCCGGCCCGTGCGCATCGATCCCGAGGTGCGCCGCCACCGAGGCCGCCACGTCGGCGAAGGCCACCTGCCCCGCCGATCCCGTGCCCCGCCCGGCGATCAGCACCGGCACGCGCTCGCGCGTGTGGTCGGTGCCGCACCATGTCGGGTCATTGCCGTGATCGGCCGTCAGGCACAAGAGGTCGCCGTCCCGCAGCCGCGGCAGCAGCCGGCCGATCTCGCCGTCGAACCACTCCAGCGCCCGGGCATAGCCCGCCACGTCCCGCCGGTGGCCCCAGAGGCTGTCGAACTCGACGAAGTTGGCGAAGACCAGCGCGCCTTCCGGCGCCTCGGCCACCTGCCCGCCCAGGTGCTCCATCAACTCGGCGTCGCTGCCCTTCAGCACCCGGTCGATCCCTTCCATCGAGAAGATGTCGCCGATCTTGCCCACCGCGGTCACCGCCCGCCCGGCGTCCTGCGCCCAGTTGGTCAGCACCGGCTCCGGCGGCCGGATGGCGTAGTCGCGCCGGTGGCCGGTGCGGCGAAAGCCGCCCGGCTCGCCCACGAAGGGCCGCGCGATCACCCGGCCCACCCGCATCTCGTGCAGCATCGGCGCGATCCCCGCGCAGAGCGCCAGAAGCCGCTCGAGGCCGAACACGTCCGGATCCTCGTGCGCCGCGATCTGGAACACGCTGTCGGCCGAGGTGTAGCAGATCGGCCGCCCGGTCTCGACATGCGCCGCGCCGAACCGCTCGAGCATCACCGTCCCCGACCCGTGGCAGTCGCCCAGGATCCCGTCGCTGCCGGCCAGCTCCATGACCCGCCGGCGCACCGCCTCGGGAAAGGCCGGTTCGGCCACCGGGAAATGGTGCCAGTCCCACGGCACCGGCACCCCGGCGAGCTCCCAGTGCCCCGACGGCGTGTCCTTGCCGCGCGACCGCTCGGTCGCCGCGCCCCAGACCCCCTCGGGCGCCGCCCCGAGCCCGGGCGCCTCCAGTCCCGAGGCGAGGCGCAGCGCCGCGCCGAGGCCCAGCCGGTCGAGAACCGGCACCGACAGCGGCCCCGACCGCCCGGCATCCGCCTCCCCGGCGGCGCAGGCGCGCGCGATATGGCCCACCGTGTTCGCGCCGGTATCGGGCACGTCGCCGTTGAAATAGGCGTCCGCGTCCGGCGCGCCGCCGATCCCGACCGAATCCATCACCACGAGGAACGCCCGGCTCATCGCGCCCCCGCCCCGGGGGCCGTCGCGGGCGCGCTCCGGCCGCCGCGCCCCGCTCCCGCTCCGCCGCCGCGCCGCCCGCCCGGCGCGCTCGGCCGATCCTTCATCTTGCCCGGAAACCCCGGGGGAGTCGCCGCAGGCGACGGGGGCAGAGCCCCCTCCGGCGCGCCGCCGCTCATCCGACCCGGCCCCGGACCAGGGGCGCCGGCGCCGCCGCCGCGCCGCCCGCGTCGAGCGTGATCGCGGCGCGGACCGCGGCGAGCGCCGCCTCCGCCTGTCCCTCGCGGCCGGCATGGACACGCGCGAGCGACTGGCCCGCGCTCACCTGCGTGCCGATCCGCACCATGTCGGTCAGCCCGACGGCCGGGTCGACGCCGTCGCTCTCGACCCGCCGGCCGCCGCCGAGCGCGACCACCGCGCGGCCGAGCGCGGCGCCGTCGATCGCGGTGACGGTGCCGGTGGCGCGCGCCGGCACCTCGCGGATCACCGTCGCCTCCGGCAGGAACCGGCCCCAGTCCTCGACGAAGCCCTTGGGCCCGCCCATGGCGTAGATCATCCGGCCGAACCGCTCGGCCGCCCCGCCGGTGTCGATTGCGCGCGCGATGTCGGCCGCGCCGGCATCGGCGTCCGGCGCCAGCCCGGCCGAGGCGAGAAGCGCGCCGCCCAGCGCCTCGGACAGCGCGCGCAGGGGGCCCCCGGCCGCGCCCGTCAGCACCTGCATCGCCGCCGCGACCTCGACGGCGTTGCCCACCGCCGGCGCCAGCGGCTCGTCCATCGCCGACAGAAGCGCGGTGGTCCGGCACCCCGCGGCCGCCGCGGTCTCGACGAGCGCCGCGGCCAGGTCGCGCGCGGCCGCCTCGGTCGCCATGAACGCGCCCGACCCGACCTTGACGTCGAGCACCAGCCCGTCGAGCCCGGCGGCGAGCTTCTTCGACAGGATCGAGGCGGTGATCAGATCGACGCTGTCGACCGTGCCGGTCACGTCGCGCACCGCGTAGAGCCGCCGGTCGGCCGGGGCGAGGTCGGCGGTGGCGCCGGCGATGGCACAGCCCGCGGCCGACACCACGCTGCGCAGCCGCGCCTCGTCGAGCGTGGTGGCCACCCCCGGGATCGCCTCGAGCTTGTCGAGCGTGCCGCCGGTATGCCCGAGGCCCCGACCCGAGATCATCGGAACGTAGACGCCGCAGGCGGCGAGCGCGGGGGCGAGCACCAGGCTCGTGCAGTCGCCCACCCCGCCGGTCGAATGCTTGTCGAGCACCGGCGCATCGAGATCCCAGGTCAGCCGGCGGCCCGAGTCGCGCATCGCCAGCGTCAGCGCGCGCCGTCCCTCGGGGCCGAGCCCGGTCAGGCAGGCGCCCATCGCGAAGGCGCCGGCCTGCGCGTCCGACACCGCGCCGTCGGCGAGCCCGCGCGCGAAATCGTCCAGCGCCTCGGGCGCCGGCGGCGCGCCGTGGCGCAGGGCGGCGAGGATGTCGCGCGCCGGGCTCACGCGCCCTCCATGTGTCCGCGTCCGAACGCCCCGGGCAGAAGCTCCGACACGCTCATCACCCGCTCGGCGCCGGCGAGCGTGGCCAGCGTCACCGTCACGTCGGGGCCGGCGAATTCCGCGATCTTCTGGCGGCAGCCGCCGCAGGGCGGCACCGGCTCCGGCGCGTTGGCGACGACGTGCAGCGCGGCGATCTCGGTCTCGCCGGCGGCGACCATCGCCGCGATCGCGCCCGCCTCGGCGCAGGTGCCCTCGGGATAGGCGACGTTCTCGACGTTGCAGCCGACATGCACCACGCCGCCGGCCGTGCGCAGCGCCGCACCCACCTTGAAGCGCGAATAGGGCGCGTAGGCCCGCTCGCGCACCGCGCGCGCCGCCGTGCCCAGCTCGGGATCCGTCCCGGCCGCTCCGCCCCGCTCGTCGCCCATGCCGTGCCTCCGTCTCGCCGTCCCCGCGTCCCGGCCCCGACCGCGCCGGGGCGCGTCGCCGCCCGGCCGGCCGCGCCGGACCCTCATCGTGCACAGAGCGCGCAGCCGAGCGCAAGCGCCCCGGACACTCCCGAACGCGCGGGAACCGACCACGCCCGGCCCGCGTTCGGACCGGAACAATACGCGAACACGGAGAGAGCCATGACCGACGCATCGCGGTCCGACCCGCCCGCCGAACAGGTGACCGACACGCCCAAGCAGGACGCCCCGGGCAACGCCGACAAGCCGGTCTCCGACTGGACCACCGGCGACGAGCCGATGACCGGCGCGCAGGCGTCGTATCTCAAGACGCTGTGCCAGGAAGCCGAGGAGCGCTTCGACCCCGAGCTGACCAAGGCCGAGGCATCGAAGCGCATCGACGCGCTGCAGGCGCAGACCGGCCGGGGCTGAGCCGCCATCACGTCCTGCGGTCCGCGGTTCGCGCCCCGTGCCCGCGGCCGCGTGGCCTTGCCGCGCGGCCCCGGCCGTCCGCCGCCCGGGGCCCCGCACGCGGCGGAACACTCCGCGCGGCCCGGCGTTCGCCGGGCAAAGACAGGAGCCCGACGATGACCGACACCCCGACGACAGATGCCGACCTCGACCCGGCGCACGACCTGCCCGCCGACCCGCGCGATCCCATGAGCGACGTGCAGGCGGCCGAACTGCGCCGCCTCGCCGACGCCACCGGAACCGAGATGTCGCTCGAGCTGACCCAGCGCGAGGCCGCGCGCCGCATCGCCCACCTGCGCGAACTGGCCGGCTGACGCCCGCGCGACCGCGCCGCGCCAGGCGGAATCCCGCGCCGCGGTCGCAACGCCTTCCCCGGCGTCGCCAAATCGGCTAGCCCTCGGGAAAAACCAGCGAGGGCTACACCCGTGTCGGACCAGACGACCGAGACGCTGCGCCAGCAGGCGCTCGACTATCACCGTGATCCCAAGCCCGGAAAGCTCGAGATCCGCGCCACCAAGCCGATGGCCAACGGGCGCGACCTCGCCCGCGCCTATTCCCCCGGCGTCGCCGAGGCGTGCCTGGAGATCAAGGCGGACCCCGACACCGCGCGCGACTACACCGCCCGCGGCAACCTCGTCGCCGTCGTCACGAACGGCAGCGCCGTGCTCGGCCTCGGCAACATCGGCGCGCTGGCGTCCAAGCCGGTGATGGAAGGCAAGGCCGTCCTCTTCAAGAAGTTCTCCGGCATCGACTGCTTCGACATCGAGCTCAACGAGCCCGACCCCGAGAAGCTGGCCGACATCGTCTGCGCGCTCGAGCCGACCTTCGGCGCGATCAACCTCGAGGACATCAAGGCGCCCGACTGCTTCGTGGTCGAGAAGATCTGCCGCGAGCGCATGAACATCCCCGTCTTCCACGACGACCAGCACGGCACCGCCATCGTCGTCGGCGCGGCGGCGACCAACGCGCTGCGCGTCGCGGGCAAGTCGTTCGAGGACATCAAGATCGTCTCGACCGGCGGCGGCGCGGCCGGCATCGCCTGCCTCAACATGCTGCTCAAGCTCGGCGTCCGGCGCGAGAACGTGTGGCTGTGCGACCTCGCCGGCCTCGTCCACGAGGGCCGGACGGAGGACATGACCCCGCAAAAGGCCGAGTACGCCCAGCCGGGCGGACCGAGGTCCCTCTCGGACGTGATCGAGGGCGCGGACCTCTTTCTCGGCCTGTCGGGCCCCAACGTGCTCAAGCCCGACCACGTGGCCCGGATGGCCGAGCGCCCGATCATCTTCGCGCTGGCCAACCCCAATCCCGAGATCATGCCCGACGCCGCCCGCGCGGTGTCGCCCGACGCGATCATCGCCACCGGCCGGTCGGACTACCCCAACCAGGTCAACAACGTCCTGTGCTTTCCCTTCATCTTCCGCGGCGCGCTCGATGTCGGCGCGACCGAGATCAACGACGAGATGCAGATCGCCTGCGTCGAGGGGATCGCCGCGCTCGCCCGCGCCACCACGTCGGCCGAGGCCGCCGCGGCCTATCGCGGCGAACAGCTGACCTTCGGCCCCGACTACCTGATCCCCAAGCCCTTCGACCCCCGGCTCTCGGCCACCGTGTCGGTCGCGGTGGCGCGCGCGGCGATGGAGTCGGGAGTCGCGGTCCGCCCGATCGAGGATCTCGACACCTACCGCGACCGTCTCAACGCCAACGTCTACAAGTCCGCGCTGCTGATGCGCCCGGTCTTCGAGGCCGCCGCGACCGCCTCGCGCCGCATCGTCTTCGCCGAGGGCGAGGACGAGCGCGTCCTGCGCGCCGCGCAGGCGATCCTCGAGGAGACGACCGAGCAGCCGATCCTGATCGGCCGCCCAGAGGTCATCAACATGCGCTGCGAGCGCATGGGCCTCGAGATCCGCCCCGAGCGCGACTTCAACATCGTGAACCCCGAGAACGACCCGCGCTACCGCGACTACTGGCAGAGCTACCACGAGATCATGGCCCGCCGTGGCGTGCCGCCCGATCTCGCCCGCGCGATCATGCGCACCAACACCACCGCGATCGGCGCCGTCATGGTCCACCGCGAGGAGGCCGACAGCCTGATCTGCGGCACCTTCGGCGAATACAAGTGGCACCTCAACTACGTCACGCAGGTGCTCGGCACCGCCGCGCTGCACCCGCACGGCGCCCTGTCGATGATGATCCTCGAGGACGGCCCGCTCTTCATCGCCGACACCCATGTGCACATCGCGCCCACGCCCGAGCAGATCGCCGAGACGGCGATCGGCGCAGCCCGCCACGTGCGGCGCTTCGGCCTCGTGCCGAACATCGCGCTGTGTTCGCAGTCGCAGTTCGGCAACCAGTCGAGCGAAAGCGCCGCGCGCCTGCGCGCCGCGCTCGCCATCCTCGATTCCGCGCCGCGCGACTTCTGCTACGAGGGCGAGATGAACGTGGAGGCCGCGCTCGACGCCGACCTGCGCGAACGGCTCCTGCCCGGCAACCGCATGCACGGCACCGCCAACGTGCTGATCTTCGGCAATGCCGACGCGGCCTCCGGCGTGCGCAACATCCTCAAGATGAAGGCGCGCGGCCTCGAGGTCGGCCCGATCCTGATGGGCATGGGCAACCAGGCCCACATCGTCACCTCGTCGATCACCGCGCGCGGCCTTCTCAACATGGCCGCCATCGCCGGCACCCCGGTCGCGCATTACGGCTGACCCGCCTCTCCGCGCCGCCCCCTCCGTCGGGGCGGCGATCGCCGCCGCCGTCGCGCGGGGCCGTCAGTCGACCCCGGGCGCGGCGCGGAAGGCGTAGCGCCCGTTCTCCGCCGGAAAGTCTCGAAAGACCTGCTGCAGCGCCGCCCCGGACACCACGCCGCGCGCGCACAGCTCGTCGAGCGCGCGCGCGCAGATGTCGTGGGCCTCGAGCACCCCCGCGGCGATGACCGCCAGTTGCCCGACCTGGTGATCGTCCATCCGGTCGAGGTGCCGGATGTCGCGCAGGTAGACGATATCGCCGTCGCACAGCTGCTTGCCGAAGCGCCGCCGCGCCCACAGCGGGCTGACCGGGTTGCGATAGAGGACCGGCATGGAATGCGGCAACAGGCCCAGCCCGCGCAGCATGGCGTCGATCTCCCCGAAACCCGGCTGATCTTCGTAGATCGGAAAGAAGCTCACCTCCGTCTGGACGCACACGGCGGAGCCGAGCTTCCTGCGCCCGTTCTCGAAGGCGCGAAGCTCCCCGCCCTGGATGTCGATCTTCAGCAGATCGATGCGCGCGATGTCGTCGATGTCGTCCAGCGCCGCGGTGTCGATCTCCCGGGTCTCCACCACCTCCAGCGACCGCCCCATCTGCGGGAAGACCTCGATGGCGCGGGGGTCCGGCCGCAACAGCGAACTCATGTAGGAATCCTTGCACACATGAAGCGTGTGCCGGCCGCCGTCCCCGACCGCCGCGTTCACGTACCTGACGGCCGCGTCGCGCGAGGCCTGAAGCTCGGCAAAGGCCCGCGGGTCCGGCTCGAACCCGAAGACCGTCGCCTGACCCGCGCGCATCAGCGCCCGGTAGGGTGGCGTCTCGGTCGGGTTGGCACCGACATCGACCACCGATGTCGGCGCGAGGTCCGGAATGATCTCTTTCAGCGCACGGACGAGCCTGACGGATTTACGCACGATGTTCGCCTCTTCGGGGCCCGCTTCGGCACAGCGTCGAACACGCCGTCACGCCGCGCCCGGAAACGCGCCGTGCGGATCCCGCCGGTCTCCGTGTGGTGATGCCGACCGGCGCGCCCGCCGCCAGAACGACGGTGCGCATCGGGTCTGCGTCAGGTCGTGCCGATGCACACATCACAGCTCGAACAGATCCCCGTCGGTGTCCGCACTCATCGAACAGGTCCGCGCGCCCGGCCGCCCAGCGGCTCCGTGGCCCGCGCACCCTTCCGACTTTAGTGACCGGTGCGTCACGCAAAGTCCACGTCGGTGACAAGACGGGACACCGCGCGGGACCGGCCCGAGCCCTGGCGCCACACTCGGCGGTCAAACGCGGCCAGTCGCCGGCGCCCGGACCCGGCCGCCCGCGCAGGATCGCGCCGCCCCGCCCCGGTCAGCCGCCGGGGCCCGAGGGCGCGCGAGAGGCCGTCTCGCGCAGAGCCGCGGCCTCCTCCTCGACGGTGCCGGGAAACTTTTCGCGTCCCGCGCGGGAATACCAGTACGCGGCGTTGCCCTCGTCACCCTCGATCCGGTGCAGGTGCGCGTGCATCCACGCGCCTTCCGGGCTCGGGTCGTCCTGCGCGATATCGTGCGCCGCGGTCCAGTCGCCCTGCTCGAGCGCGTCGAGCGCCGCGATCAGTCGGTCGTGCATGATCTCTCCCCTCGTGCCTTCGGTGTCGGCGTTCGCCACGGAGTCTAGCATTGCGGGCGAAGCGGAACACCGCACGCGGCTTTGCAAAGCTCGGCCGAGTTTGCCCGACGCCTTCGCAGATCCGTTGCTTTGCAAAAGTTTGCCGGGCGGACCCCCGCGATTCTGCAAACTTATTGTCGCAGCGCCCCGACTGCTTCCGCTAACGGGCTTGCCCCTGCGACACTCCTTTCCCTAACACGGCTCACGAGCTCTTGAGGAGGAGGACAGTCGATGACCTATGCCGAGGTGTATTCCGCCTGGAAGGCCGATCCCGAAGCGTTCTGGATGGAGCAGGCCCGCGCCATCGACTGGGACCGCGCGCCGTCCCGGGCGCTGACCGAAACCGGCGACGGGCTCCATGCGTGGTTTGCCGACGGCCTCGTCAACACCTGCTGGAACGCGGTGGACCGCCACGTGGAGGCCGGCCGCGGCGAGCAGACCGCGATCATCCACGACAGCCCGGTCACCGGCACCAAGCGCTGGATCTCCTATGTCGAGCTGCGCAACCGGGTCGCCACGCTCGCCGGCGCGCTGCGCGCCAAGGGCGTCGAGAAGGGCGACCGCGTCATCATCTACATGCCGATGATCCCCGAGGCGCTCGAGGCGATGCTCGCCTGCGCCCGTCTCGGCGCGATCCACTCGGTCGTGTTCGGCGGCTTCGCGGCGAGCGAGCTCGCCGTGCGCATCGACGACGCCAAGCCCAAGGCGATCATCGCCGCGAGCTGCGGGATCGAACCGGGCCGCACCGTGCACTACAAGCCGCTGCTCGACGGCGCGATCGACCAGGCGACGCACAAGCCCGACTTCTGCGTCATCTTCCAGCGCGAACAGGAGGTGGCCGAGCTCACGCAGGGCCGCGACGTCAACTGGCACGGCTTCCAGTACGGGGTGGAGCCCGCCGACTGCGTGCCGGTCGAGGGCGATCACCCCGCCTACATCCTCTACACCTCCGGCACGACCGGGGCGCCCAAGGGCGTCGTGCGCCCAACCGGCGGCCATCTCGTCGCCCTCAACTGGACGATGAAGAACATCTACGGCGTCGATCCGGGCGAGGTCTTCTGGGCCGCGTCCGATGTCGGCTGGGTCGTCGGCCACAGCTACATCTGCTACGCGCCGCTGATCCACGGCAACACCACCATCGTGTTCGAGGGCAAGCCCGTCGGCACCCCCGACCCGGGCACGTTCTGGCGGGTGATCTCCGAGCACAAGGTGCGCAGCTTCTTCACCGCGCCCACCGCCTTCCGCGCCGTGAAGCGCGAGGATCCCGACGGCGCGTTCATCGCCAAGTACGACCTCTCGGCGCTCCGCGCGATCTACCTCGCCGGCGAACGCGCCGATCCCGACACGATCGAATGGACCCACGAGAAGACCGGCAAGCCCGTCTACGACCATTGGTGGCAGACCGAGACCGGCTGGACCATCGCCGGCATGCCCGCCGGGATCGAGACGCTGCCGGTAAAGATCGGCTCGCCCACGGTGGCGATGCCGGGCTACGACATCCGCATCCTCGCCGAGGACGGCACCGAGAAACCGGCCGGCGAACTGGGCGCCATCGCGATCAGGCTGCCGCTGCCGCCGGGCACGCTGCCCACGCTGTGGAACGCAGGGGACCGCTTTCGCAAATCCTACCTCACCACCTTCCCCGGCTACTACGAGACCGGCGATGCCGGGATGAAGGACGAGGACGGCTACCTCTGGATCATGGCCCGCACCGACGACGTCATCAACGTCGCCGGCCACCGGCTGTCGACCGGCGGCATGGAAGAGGTGCTCGCCGCGCATCCCGACGTCGCCGAATGCGCCGTGATCGGCGTCCGGGACGAGCTCAAGGGCCAGCTCCCGATGGGCTTCGTCTGCCTGACCAAGGGCGTGAACCGCCCCGCCGAGGAGATCGAGGGCGAATGCGTGAAGCTCGTGCGCGACCGCATCGGCCCGGTCGCCGCGTTCAAGCTCTGCAAGGTGGTCGACCGCCTGCCCAAGACCCGTTCGGGCAAGATCCTGCGCCGCACGATGGCGGCGATCGCCGACGGCGATGACTTCAAGACGCCGGCGACGATCGACGACCCGGCCATTCTCGACGAGATCCGCGAGGGCGTGTCGGCGATGGGCTACCCCCGCGGCTGACTTCGAACGGCGGGCCGCAAGCAACGTTCGCGCGAGCGCGCCGCGGCGGCACACGTCCGCCGTGCGCCGGCACGCGCCCCGCGGCTTTCCGCCACCTGCGGACTCGCGATGCGAGACGTGCGGCGCGCCCGGCCTAAAATACGATCACGGCCCGCGGCCCCGCGGCACCGACTCACGTGAATGGAGCGCACGATGACCGACGATCTGACTCCCGACTTCGACGACGACGACACCCGCCAGGCACAGCAGGCGGCCCTGTTCCGCGCCGCGGACGACGACGACCGCGACGATGACTTCGATGATGACGACGATGATGACGAGGATGACGACGACGATCGCGCAGAGATCGACGACGACCGGGACGACGATGACGATGATGACGACGATCGGGACGACATCGACGATGACGATGACGATGACGATGACGACGATCTAGATGATCGTGACGACGACGACGACGACGACGATGACGACGACGATGACGATGACGACGATCTAGATGATCGCGACGACGACGACGACGATGACGATGACGATGATGACGACGACGATGATGACGACGACGACGATGATGACGACGACGACGATGATGACGACGACGATGACGACGACGGCCCCTTCGCCGGTCGTGACTTCGACGGCGCGATCTACGGCACGCCCGGCACGGACGACATCGTCGGCACCGACGGCAACGACATCATCGGCGGCGGCGACGGCGACGACACGATCGACGGCGGCGACGGCAACGACGCCATCGGCGGCGGGTTCGGCGACGACCTGATCCGCGGCGGCGACGGCAACGACATCATCGGATCCGGCGTCGGCGACGACATCGCCTTCGGCGGCGACGGCAACGACATCGTCAACGGCGGTGCCGGGGACGACGATCTCTACGGCGAGGACGGCGACGACATCTCCGGCGCCAGCTTCGGCAACGACCGGTCCGACGGCGGCGAGGGCGACGATGCGCTCGGCGGCGGCTTCGGCATGGACACGATCGACGGCGGCGACGGCGACGACGTGATCGGCGGCGGGTTCGGCAACGACCTGCTCTCGGGCGGCGACGGCGACGATTTCGTCGCCGGCGGCGGACGCAACGACACGCTCTCCGGCGGCGATGGCGACGACACGCTGAACGGCGGCCGGGACGACGACGTGCTGACCGGCGGCGACGACAGCGACACCTTCGTGTTCCGCGTCAATGCCGGCGAGTCCGACACCGTCACCGACTTCGATCTCGAGGAGGACGCGCTGATCGTGAACGGCGCGGTCGGCGCGGTCTCGATCACCGACACCGCCGACGGCGCGCTGGTGAGCGTGGACGACCACGAGATCCTGTTCGAAGGGCTCACGGCCGCCGATCTCGGTGCCGCCGACATCACCTTCGTCTGAGGCAATGGCGCGGAGCGGCCCTGCGCCGCTCCGCGTCCCCTACCGCCGCACGCCGTCGAGCAATTGCGGCGACACGCGCTCGTGGCCGTGCAGCACGGTGAACACCCCCGTCGATTCGACAACCGCGGCCTGCACGCGGCGTATGTCGCCGACGTTCTCGTCGCGCAGTTTCGCCCACAGGTCCGCGCGCGTCATGTCGGCCTTCTCGAGGTTGCGGTCGAGGATCTCGCCGTTTTCCATCACCAGCAGCGGGCCGTTGTCGATCGTGTTCTCGGCGAACCGCCAATGCGTCCGGATCGGCGCCACCACCATCTGCCAGATGAAGATCGCCAGCAGCGCCGCGACCGGCACCCAGATCGGCCGGTCCGTCGACATCAGGCCGCTCGACACGACCGACCCCATCGCCACCGTCACCGCGAAGTCGAAACCCGACAGCTTGGAGAACGAGCGCAGGCCGAAGACCCGCGACATCGCGATCACCACCGCCATCAGGATGAAGACGCGCAGCAGCGCGTCGCCCAGAACGGCCAGCGTCATGTCCCTGCGCTCCGGCCCGGGGCGTCCGGCCCGTCGCTCCGCGCGCCGTCACCGCCGGCCGTGTGGTCGTTTCCGGCGCCGTGCGCCCCGTGATCTGTGTTCCTGGGATCCATCATGCCCTCCTTCACCCCGCGCGAGATCAGCCAGACGTTCACTGGCCATGCCACGAACAGGCCGCAGCTCAGCGACACGATCAAGGCCGACCAGAATCGCGGCTCACCCATCGTCGCCTCGGCCGACAGGATCAGCGACACGCCGATCGCCGTGACCTCCATCACCGTGATCGACGGCGTCTCGGCGAGCGCCGCGTCCTTCAGCGCCTGCCCCACCGGCGTGCCGCCCTGCACCAGCGGCCCGACCGTCAGCGCGAACCCGAAGACGTAGGCGAGCGTGAAGGTCGTGACCGCCACCGGCCACGTGCCGAGCGCCAGGATGCCCGCGGCCAGCGTCACGCCGATGATCTCGCCCATGCCGCAGCCCGAGTAGCAATGCGCGACGGACCGCATCCCGCGCCGCGCCAGCGTGTCGCGCGGGATCTCCTTTCGCCCGGACCAGCGGTAGACCATCAGGCCGATCGGCCCGGAATAGAGCACGGTCAGCGCCCAGACGACCTTCATCAGAGGCATCAGGTGGGCGTTGCGGGTGCGAAGGTCGCGGATGGTCCAGATCAGCGACGGGACCATCGCCAGCACCCAAAGGGCGAGGACCAGCGGGGAATCGAGAAGGGAAGTCAACGTGTCCATGCCCAGCCAACGCCGCGGCGCGGCGTCACGGTTCCGGCGCGCCCGGCCCGGCGATCAGACGAACTGTTCGCGGATCAACCGTTCCTCCAGCCCGTGCCCGGGATCGAACAGCACCCGGTGGGCGATCGCAGGCTCCGATCGGATGTCCACCTGCACCACGTCGCGCACCGACCGCGAGTCGGCCTCGGCCATGACCGGCCGCTTCTCGCCGCCCAGCACGTCGAACCGCACCTCGGCCGCCTTCGGCAGCAGCGCGCCCCGCCAGCGCCGCGGCCGGAACGCCGCCATCGCCGTCAGCGCGAGCACGTCCGCCCCGATCGGCAGGATCGGCCCGTGGGCCGAGTAGTTGTAGGCGGTCGACCCCGCCGGGGTGGCCACCAGCGCGCCGTCGCAGACCAGCTCCGACATCCGCAACCGCCCGTCGACGCTGATCCGCAGGCGCGCCGCCTGCGGCCCCTGCCGCAAGAGCGACACCTCGTTGATCGCCAGGGCCTCGTGCACCGCGCCGTCCACGCTCTCCGCGCGCATCGACAGCGGGTTCAGCACCGCCTCCTCGGCGGCGGCCAGCCGCTCGGGCAGGTCGTGCTCGGAATAGGCGTTCATCAGGAACCCGACGGTGCCGCGGTTCATCCCGTAGACCGGCGCCTGCAGCGCCTGCGTGCGGTGCAGCGTGTGCAGCATGAAGCCGTCGCCGCCCAGCGCGACGATCACGTCGGCGCCCGCCTCGGCATGATCGCCGTAGGCACGCGTGAGCGCGGCGTGCGCCGACTGCGCGAGCGGCGCATTCGACGCGGCAAAGGCGATGCGGAGGCTCATCAGGCCGCGTGTTTCCTGTCCCGGTCGGTCTGGCGCCGAAACAAGCACATGTTTTCCCGGCTGGCCAGCGATGCGCGCCCGCGTCGCGGCCGTCACGTCGCATTCCCCTTGCCAGCCGTCGCCCCCGGGGGTGTATACAGGCGAAGAAGGCCGTAGTTTCCGATCGGAAACACGCGCTCCCCGCCGGCGCGCCAGGACGCGCCACCGGGCCGTCCGCCGGCCCCGCGCGGGCAGCCGAACCGACGCCACCGGACCGGGCACCACCACGCCGCCCGGCCCAGACCAGGAGAGACAGATGAACATCACCCACCGCGACACCGGCTTCTTCACCGACACGCTGGCCGAGCGCGACCCCGAGCTCTTCGCCGCGATGGAGGGCGAACTCGGTCGCCAGCGCGACGAGATCGAGCTCATCGCCTCCGAGAACATCGCCTCCCGCGCCGTGATGGAGGCGCAGGGCGGCGTGATGACCAACAAGTACGCCGAAGGCTACCCGGGCAAGCGCTACTACGGCGGGTGCCAGTGGGTCGATGTCGCCGAGAACCTCGCCATCGCGCGCGCGACCGAGCTCTTCGGCTGCGGCTATGCCAACGTCCAGCCGAACTCCGGCAGCCAGGCCAACCAGGGCGTGTTCACCGCGCTCCTGCAGCCCGGCGATACGATTCTCGGCATGAGCCTCGACGCCGGCGGCCACCTGACCCACGGCGCCAAGCCGAACCAGTCGGGCAAGTGGTTCAACGCCGTGCAGTACGGCGTCCGGCAGGAGGACGAACGGCTCGACTACGACCAGGTCGCGGCGCTCGCGGCCGAGCACAAGCCGAAGATGATCATCGCCGGCGGCTCCGCCATCCCCCGCATCATCGACTTCCCCAAGATGCGCGAGATCGCCGACAACGTCGGCGCCTACCTGCTGGTCGACATGGCGCACTTCGCCGGCCTCGTGGCCTCGGGGCACTACCCCTCGCCGTTCCCGCACGCCCATGTCGCCACCACGACCACGCACAAGACCCTGCGCGGCCCCCGCGGCGGCATGATCCTCACCGATGACGAGGCCATCGCCAAGAAGATCAATTCCGCGATCTTCCCCGGCATCCAGGGCGGGCCCCTGATGCACGTCATCGCCGCCAAGGCCGTCGCCTTCGGCGAGGCGCTGCGCCCCGAGTTCAAGACCTACCAGGGCCAGGTGATCGCCAACGCGCAGGCGCTCGGCGAGCGGCTAATCGCCGGCGGGCTCGGCTGCGTCACCGGCGGCACCGACACCCACCTCGTGCTCGTGGACCTGCGGCCCAAGGGCGTGAAGGGCAACGCCACCGAGGTCGCGCTCGGCCGCGCGCACATCACCTGCAACAAGAACGGCGTGCCGTTCGACCCCGAGAAACCGACCGTCACCTCGGGCATCCGCCTCGGCACGCCCGCCGGCACCACCCGCGGCTTCGCCGAGGACGAGTTCCGCCAGATCGCCGACTGGATCGTCGAGGTCGTGGACGGGCTCGCGGTCTCCGACGACACCACCGCGGTCGAAACGAAGGTGCGCGGCGAGGTGGGCGAGATGCTCGCCCGCTTCCCGATCTACCCGGGCCTCTGACGGCCCGCGCGCCCGGCGGCGGACCTCTTGCCGCCCCGGGCGCGTTGCCGGGTCACAGGCGGGCGCGGTCCCCGCGCCTGCCCGTCGATCAGCAAGAGGATCCGATCCCATGGAAATCAGCCGTGCCGGCACCCGCCCGTCCGAAGCCGCGAACTCCGACTACTTCACCGGCCAGGTGCGCTTCGACCCGGTCACGCGCCCGCGCGACCCTGCGCGCCACGCCGCGCTCGTCGTCACGTTCGAGCCCGGCGCGCGCACCAACTGGCACACCCACCCGCTCGGCCAGACGCTGTTCGTGCTCTCGGGCGCGGGCCTCGCGCAGACCGAGGGCGGCCCCGTCCACCGCCTGCGCCCCGGCGACAGCGTGTGGTTTCCGCCGAACCAGAAGCACTGGCACGGCGCCGGCCCAGACACCGCGATGAGCCACATGGCGATCCAGGAGGCCGAGGACGGCCGCGCCGCCGACTGGCTCGAGCCGGTGTCCGACGCCGACTACAACTCTCCCCCGACCGACGACTAGGCGGTCCGATGGGCTCCGGCGCGGCTCAGACGAAGCCGCGCCAGCGCAGGACGGCGATCAGCAGCACGATAAGGATCAGCGCGTTCGCAGCCAGAGTGCCCGCGATGCCGAGGAGCTTCCCGCGCCGCCGGTCCGCCACGTCGATCGCCGTCAGGTGCGCCTCGGCCCGGGCGATCGCCGCGTCCACGCGCGGATCCTCGGCCAGCACGCGCAGGCGAGGATGCCCGGCAAGATGCGCGGCCTCGGCCACCCGCGCGAGGTCGGCGCGCACGCCACGCGGAAGCTCGCGCCCCGCCCACCGGGCCGCGCGGCCGAGCGGGCGCTTGCCGGTGCCCAGCCGCTCGGCCATCAGGGCTTCCAGCCGCGCCACCTTCGGCGCCAGGGTCTCGTCTCCGCGCATGGCGCGCATCCCTTGTCGTCTCCACGCATGATCGCGCGCCCCTTCGGTCGCACGCGGCGCACCATGCGATCCGCCCAAGGCCCGCGCAAGCCCTCTGGCGCCGCGCCGCGCCGCGGGCTACGCCTCTGGGCATGAAGCTCAACACGATCACCCACGGCACCGCCACCGACGCGCCGACGCTCGTCATCGTCCACGGCCTCTTCGGCTCGGCCCGGAACTGGGGCGTGATCGCCAAGCGGCTGGCGGATACGCGCCGGGTCGTCGCCGTCGATCAGCGCAACCACGGCCAGAGCCCGTGGTCCGACGACCACGGCTACCCCGATCTCGCGGCGGATCTCGGCGCGCTCGTCGACGACATCGGCGGCCCCGTGGACATCGTCGGCCATTCGATGGGCGGCAAGGCGGCGATGGCGCTGGCCCTGACCCGGCCCGACACGCTGCGCCGGATCGTGGTCGCGGATATCGCGCCGGTCGCCTACGACCATTCGCAGATGGCCTATATCGAGGCGATGCGCGCGGTGGATCTCGATCGCGTGGAAAAACGCTCGGACGCGGCGGCGCAACTATCCGGCACGGTGCCCGAACCGGCGCTGCAGAGCTTCTTCACCCAGTCGCTCGACGTCGGCAACAAGCGCTGGACGCTGAACCTCGACGCCCTCGCCGCCGAAATGGACAAGATCCTGGGCTGGCCGGGGATCGAGGGCCGCTTCGACGGCCCTGCCCTGTTCCTGACGGGCGGAGACAGTGACTACGTCGCGCCCGCCCACCGCGACACGATCCGCGAGGCGTTCCCGCGCGCACGCTTTGCCGCGCTCAAGGGCGCGGGCCACTGGCTCCACGCCGAGAAACCGCGCGAATTCGAGGCGGCGGTGCGGGCCTTCCTCGACGCCGGCTGATATCCGGCGGGCCGGTCAGCCGCTCCGCGATGACGCCCGCAAGACGCGTGGCCGCAGGCTCAGAGCCCGCGGCAGCTGCGCTCCGCGCGGCCCACGAAGGCCTTGTAGTTGCGCCACATCCGCTCGTGGTTCGGCCGATCCGACTGCCGGATCTCCTGCGCGCGATGCGGATCGCTGAAGAAGCTGACCGCCAGCCGCTGCTCCGCGTTCGACAGCGACTGGTCCGCCACCGACTGGATGCAACCGCACAGACGCGAATTGCGCTGCGCGCGATCGCTGCGCAGACACGCGGTCTTCATCGGTCCGCTGGCGAAGCTCGGGGTCGCGTAGCTCGCGCTGCGGGTCACGCTGTCGCGCGCACCACAGGCGGACAGCACGACCAGCGCCGCCGCCATCATCACGGGAATTGCCTTCATTGCCTGTCCCTCGTCCGGGCCGGGTCGGCACGCTCTGCGGCGCGTCATCCGTCCCCGGCATCACTGCCATTACGGCACCATGACCCGAACGAAGGCAATTTTCAATTCACGCGCGCGTTTGGCGGGCGTTTTTGATGCGCCGCGTCGCAAAAATGCGCGGCGCGCGACCCGTCCGGTCAGTCGCGGATCTCGACATCCTTGCAGCCGCGCACGGCCTCGAGGTCGCCGGGCTGCGTCTCCACCTCGGCCACCTGCGCCGCGCGGGGGCCGGCGCGCATGTCCGCGACCACCGCCTCGAGGTCCAGCGCCTCGCCGGCCAGCGCGGCCTCCACGCTGCCGTCCCCGGCGTTGCGGACCCAGCCGCGCACGTGCCGGGCGGCCGCCGCCTCGCGCACGAAATCGCGGTAGCCCACGCCCTGCACCTTGCCGTTCACCATCACCTGCATCGCCGTCTCTGCCATCGGATCGTCCTTTCGTGTCAAGCCGTGGCGCCGGCCATCGCGGCGCCGCACCGTCCCAACCCGCGCACCGCGCCACCGTTCCCCGATCGCGCCCGGTCCGGCGCCTGGGGCCCCGCGACCACGCGCCCCGCAGGACGCGCTTTAATCCCGCGTCCGAACCCTGTAGGCAGTCGCAAATCCCGCGCCCCCCGCGCCGCAACCCGGATTGCAGGACATGACCCCACTCTCGCGCATCCGCAACTTCTCGATCGTCGCGCATATCGACCACGGCAAATCGACGCTGGCCGACCGGCTGATCCAGCTGACCGGCACCGTGTCCGAGCGCGACATGCAGGACCAGCTGCTCGACTCGATGGACATCGAGCGCGAGCGCGGCATCACCATCAAGGCCAACACCGTCCGGATCGAGTACCCCGCCAAGGACGGCGAGACCTACGTGCTCAACCTCATCGACACGCCCGGCCACGTGGACTTCGCCTACGAGGTCGCGCGCTCCATGCAGGCGGTCGAGGGCTCGCTCCTGGTCGTCGACGCGACGCAGGGGGTCGAGGCGCAGACCCTCGCCAACGTCTACACCGCGATCGACGCCGACCACGAGATCGTGCCGGTCCTCAACAAGGTCGACCTGCCCGCCGCCGATCCCGACCGCGTGCGCGAACAGATCGAGGACGTGATCGGCATCGACGCCTCCGAGGCCTGCCTGATCTCCGCCAAGACCGGCATCGGCATCCCCGACGTGCTCGAGGCCATCGTGCAGAAGCTTCCGCCCCCCGAGGGCGGCGATCCCGACGCGCCGCTCAAGGCGATGCTGGTCGACTCCAAGTACGACCAGTATCTCGGCGTGATCTGTATCGTCCGGGTGATCGACGGCACGCTCAAGAAGGGCGACCGCATCCGCATGATCAAGACCGGCGGCACCTACGACGTCGACGACGTCGGCGTCTACCGTCCCGCGATGAAGGCGGTGCAGACCCTCGGCCCGGGCGAGATCGGCTACCTCAACGCCTCGATCAAGCAGGTGCGCGACACCCGCGTCGGCGACACCATCACCCACGAGAAGCGCCCGTGCGAGACGCCCCTGCCCGGCTTCAAGCCGTCGGTGCCGGTGGTCTTCTGCGGCCTCTTCCCCGTGGACGCCAACGACTTCGAGGACATGCGCGACGCCATCGAGAAGCTCGCGCTCAACGACGCCTCCTTCACCTACGAGATGGAGACCTCGGCCGCGCTCGGCTTCGGCTTCCGCTGCGGCTTCCTCGGCCTTCTGCATCTCGAGGTGATCCGCGACCGGCTGGAGCGCGAGTACAACATCGAGCTCATCACCACCGCGCCCTCGGTGATCTACCACCTCTACACCAAGGACGGGGAGCGCAAGGACCTGCACAACCCCGCCGACATGCCCGACCAGACCCACGTCGCGCATATCGAGGAGCCGCGCATCAAGGCGACCATCATGGTCCCCGACGAGTATCTCGGCGACGTGCTCAAGCTCTGCCAGGAGCGGCGCGGCATCCAGCTCGACCTGACCTATGTCGGCGGCCGCGCGATGGCGGTGTACGATCTCCCCCTCAACGAAGTGGTGTTCGACTTCTACGATCGCCTGAAATCGGTAACGAAAGGTTACGCGAGCTTCGATTACGAGATGATCGGCTACCGCGAGGACAACCTCGTGAAGATGCAGATCCTCGTCAACGACGAGCCCGTGGACGCGCTCGCCATGATGGTCCACCGCGACCGCGCCGAACAGCGCGGCCGCGCCATGTGCGAAAAGCTCAAGGAGCTGATCCCCCGCCACATGTTCAAGATCCCGATCCAGGCGGCGATCGGCGCCAAGGTCATCGCCCGCGAGACCCTGTCCGCGATGCGCAAGGACGTGACCGCCAAGTGCTACGGCGGCGACGCGACGCGGAAAAAGAAGCTTCTGGAAAAGCAGAAGGCCGGCAAGAAGAAGATGCGCCAGTTCGGGAAGGTGGAGATCCCGCAGGAGGCGTTCATCTCGGCGCTGAAGATGGACAGCTAACTCTCTACAGGCGAAACCAACGGCTGTCTGGCGGAAACTCAGCCCTATTAAGATAGGTTTTTTCTTGTACGCTGGTACGGTAGGCCTCAAGCTGATGGAGCGAAGAAAACTCCACTTAAGCGGCGCCTTTCCTAATGAAATTGTTCCTTTACCGTCTTTCCCTTACAGATCAGTACGCCGGGGGCTTATTTGAAGGTGTCTACGAACCCGAAATAAGCCGAGAGGAGTTCTTACGACGTAGGCTCAGCTCTTCTTTTGGCTTTGACTATAGAAAGGGAATACGCCTTCGCTACGAGTTCATCCAAGAGGATAGAGGCATTATCGCCGCAGCCCTTTGCCGATGGATTCCAGAAACGGCTGAGAACGACCCTGCTGATCCCTTCGCCCAATCTGAGGGCGGCAGGTGGAAACGCGCCGCAGTATTCTGCAACATTAGCGATGATCAGCAAGTTGTCGGTCTAGAAGATGTGAACGGTGTTGGAACACCCGATTCCATTCTTGGGGGATTGGTCGAGACGATAAACGCTTTTACTTTAGGTGAACCGTACCGGATTGACGCCGAAGCACTCCCGCGTTCAGGAAGCTTTCGGGAGGCTGTATCCGGATTCCCAGGACCGATCACTAGCATCAAATTTGATCTTGTAGTACCAAATCCGCCCGATGCGGAAAAGGAGACGCGCGAAGCTCTGAAGCGACTCAGAGAAGAAACTGGGATGGAGCGAAGGAAAGAAGAGCTTTCCAGCGAGCACGGTCTCAATGTTGATAGCGAGTATATCAACGGATTCGTCCAGTACTCTGAGGAGGGTGGCGGAAATATTGTTGCCAAGAGCGCGTCAGAAGAGGTTTACAATTCGAATAAGATGGTACGGTATGCTACAATATCGGACGAACTGCGGCCCACCGGCTCACCAATAAAGAACCTTTTCAACGCCCTGATAGAGATACTGATGAAGTGAGAAAAGTTCCGCTAATATCTCTCATCGTACTGGCAGGCGTGTTTACATGCCTTTCCATTATCGAACCCAAACTTCTGGGATCAAATCGGTTCTTAGTGGAGTTCACCAACTACAACTTTATTAATATTCTGACAGTAATTGTGACAGTAAGCTTGGTGTCTATAACTCAAATTCACCTTGAATACTCCCGGATAGAACGCCGCTTCTCAACCAAAGTCTTTGGCCATGCACGCCGAACTCTTAACACAAGCGCATTAATTTTGACGGTGGCACTTATGCTGGGATTCCTCATCTCATTTTTGCGCGCCCAATTCAGCTCAAACATTACTGCTGTATCATTCATTCATAGCTTTTGCCTCCTAGTGATTTTTGAGGTAGTCTTTGTAATGTATGATGTTATGAGGGCAGTTTATGCATTAGCGGAAGACGAACCGCATTGAATCCGGGAGTTATCCGCGCAGCGCTTATTATACCAAGAAATCTCCGCTACAGCCTCCGGCTACCGTCATAGTGCGACCTCAGCAAAGCAATTCTGAGTCCGCAGGCGAGCGGAACCCATCCCCCCTCGACCCTGTTCTCCCGCGACACCGCACAGCAGGAGAAGCCCATGGCGAAGTCGCGTGACGAGATCTGGGACGAGTGGCAGGACCTCGTGAACATGGCCCCGAAGGAGCTGGAGGACTGGCTCGAGACCGAGGAGTCGAAAGAGGTCGGCGACAGCGAGGACGGAGAATCCACCGGCCACGCCTCGGGGCGGAAGATCGTGCAGATCCAGCGCACCGACAAGGCCGACCTCTCGGACGACCAGTGGGACCACATGGCCAAGGTCGTGGCCTACATCAAGCGTCACACCGCGCAGGGCGGCCCGGACGACGACCCCGCGCATTCCGACTGGCGCTATTCGCTGATGAACTGGGGCCACGACCCCTGCAAGTGAGCCGCCGGCGCGCCGTGTCGCGGGCGCACCGGCCTCCGGTGTCTCAGGGCTCGTCGTCGGTGACGATCACCAGGTCGAGGTCGTCGGTGTTCGTGCCCTGGCAGCAATAGGCCTCGCAGGTCTGGCAGTCCTTGCAGTAGCGCGTACAGGTGAGCGCCGTGCCTTGCGGGCTGACGATGGTCGAGGTCGCGTTGCTCTGGTTCATCCGGTTCAGCAGCACCGCCAGCGCATTGACGGCCTGGGACAGCTCCTGCGTCTGGACGGGATTGGCGGTCTGGCCTTCGTTCTGGGCCATCCCACCTGTCGGCAGAACGGCACAGCACACGAGGGCGAGCAGAATGCGTCGCATCGGCAATCTCCTTGGGAATATCAATGGGCTAATATCCAAGGAGCTTACGCCCACGCGGACGATTCGACAACCTAAAGTAGAGTCACCCCGCGATATTCACCGCATGACGAAAGTTCCACCGCCGGCGCGCCCTGCGCGTCAGGCCAGCGCCTTCTCGCGCCCCGCGGCATAGACCGCCACGGCCACGATCGCGTAGACGCCGTTCACCACGAACACCATCGTCCACGGCGCCCCGGCGCCCCAGATCAGCTTGGCCGACACCGACGCCAGCAGGTTCAGCACGACGAAGCCCGTGGCGCCCGCCGCCACCGGCGCCATCCGCGCGAAGATCGGCACCAGCGCGAGCGCGAAGACGATCGACCAGAACTCCCGCCCCGGGCTCAGGATCAGCGGCCAGAGCGGCGCCCCGAACAGCACGGAGACCGCGATCGAGTTGGCGATGCAGCCGGCGATGCCGGCCAGCGCGGCAAGGAGGAGGAGGCGCGGGGTGAACATGTCTGAGGGGCCTTTCGTTGTCTGTCGTCCGATCCTAGCGCGGCCCGCGCCCGGACCAAGCCGGTCCGCTCAATCCTCGTAGCCGGCGTTGCGGCGCAGCGTCTCCCACGCCTTGAGCGCCTCGTGCTGGCGCCGCTGCATGTCGCGCAGCGTCCACGCCTCCACGTCCGCGTAAAGATCCGCGTGCCAGATCGGCACCAGCGCCGCGACCCGTCGGCCGTGATGCGTGACGTAGATCTGCCCGCCCTCGCGGACGAAGCCCACCTTCTCCGCCAGCCGGTCGCGCAGGATCGAGATGCTGACCTCCTCGAAGTCCGGCGTCATGGAGCCTCCTTTCGCTCGGCCCCTGCATCCTGCCCTCTCCGCCTTTCGGATCCGCGACCGCACCGCGCGGTCCGTCTCTGCGGTGCGCCTCCCGGGCCCGTGCCGCGCGACGCCGTCCGCCCGTCGGACGCTTCGGCCGGCGCGACCGAGTCCCGGGGGCACATTCCGGCCCCAGGACGACCGCCCGATCGGGGCGCGCGGGGCCGCTCCGCCGGCCATTTCGTACGATTTTCCCGGATTTTGCGCGGGATGGCGTACAAACCGCCCCCCGATTTCGGACGAACCTTACGACCTTTTGCGCGCCAGCGCGTCCAGGAGCCCGTCCGCCGCGCGCTCCACCAGCGCCAGCGCCCCGTCGAAATCCCTTGTATGATAAGGGTCTGGCACGTGATCCGCGTCCTCGTCCACGTAATCCGTGAACATCCCCAGCTCCGCCCGCGCCCCCGCCGGCGCCATCGCCGCGAGGTCCGACAGGTTCTGCCGATCCATCGCCAGGATCATGTCGAAGTCATTGAAATCGCTCACCGAAACCTGGCGCGCGCGCAGCCCCGACAGGTCGTATCCCCGCGCCTGTCCGGCCGCCTGCATCGGCCCGTAGGGCGGCTCGCCCAGGTGCCAGTCGCCGGTGCCCGCGCTGTCGAGCTCCAGCCGCAGCCCCCGCGCCGCCGCCTTCGCCGCCACCACCGCCTCCGCCGACGGAGACCGGCAGATGTTGCCGAGGCAGACAAATAGAATACGCTGTGTCATACCAACCACATAGCCTCCAACTCAGCCCCGGGGAAGCCCATGCGCGACGGCAAGATCGTGATCCTCACCGGCGCCGGAATCTCGGCCGAGAGCGGCCTCGCCACCTTTCGCGACGCCGGTGGCCTGTGGGAGCATGTCCGCCTCGAGGACGTCGCCACGCCGGAGGCCTTCGCCCGGAATCCCGACACCGTCCACGCCTTCTACAACATGCGCCGCGCGCAGGCCGCCGCCGCCGCTCCCAATGCCGCCCACGCGGCGCTCGCCCGCCTGCAGGCCGCGCACCCCGACACCGTCATCGTGACCCAGAACGTCGACGCCCTGCACGAGCGCGCGGGCGCCACGGTGATCCACATGCACGGGGCGCTCGCCGGCGCTCTCTGCGCGGCGTGCGACCACCGCTGGGCGGCACCGCCCGAGATGGACACGACCACGGCCTGCCCCGCCTGCCAGCACCCTGCCGCGCGGCCCGATGTGGTCTGGTTCGGCGAGATGCCCTATCACATGGAGACCATCGCCGGTCACCTCGAAACCGCCGACCTCTTCGTCGCGATCGGCACGTCCGGACAGGTCTACCCGGCCGCCGGCTTCGTGGCCGAAGCGCGCCGCGCCGGCGCGCGCACCCTCGAGCTCAACCTCGCCGCGTCCGACGTCTCCGCCGCATTCGACGCGCACGAGGTCGGTCCGGCGAGCACGATCGTCCCGGCCTGGGTTCATGACATGCTCGCCGGCTGACGCCATCAGCCGCCGTGTCCCGCGTCGTGGTCACCGCCGTGGGCCGAGTCGTGGCCCGTGCCGTGCCCCGCCTCGTGGGCGCCGCCGTGGGCCGCCTCGTCCGGCTGCCGCGCGTTGTCGACCGGGATCTCCAGCGCGACCTCTCCGGCCCGTTCGAAAGTCAGTGTCACCGGGATGCTGTCGCCCTGCTCCCAGCCTGCGGTCAGGCCCATGAACATGACGTGGTCGCCGCCACGCCGCAGCGTATGTCGGCTCCCCGCCGGAACGGTGAGGCCGCCCTCGACAGGACGCATCTGCATCAGGCCGCCCTCGCCCTCGATATGGGTGTGCAATTCGACCATGTCGGCCGCATCCGAGGCGGCACCGACGAGCGTGTCGTCCGCGTCGCCGGTGTTCTCGATCACGAAGAACGCGGCGCCGGTCCGCGCGGCGGGCGAGGCGCTCCGCGCATAGGCGTCCGTCACGGTGATGTCGGCCGCGGCGGCACCGGCGGCGAGGGCCAGCGCGGTGCCGGCCATGAGGATCAGTTTCATGTGGGGTCTCTTTCGTCGCAGAATGTCGTGAACCGGAGGGATCAGGACAGCGACGGCGGCCCACGGGCACGGCAGGGGGGCAATTCGGCCGATCGGAGCGACACGCCGCGTTCGGCCCGATGGACCGAGCGGATGACCGGGCCCGGCGCGACCTGCGCCCGTGCCTCGGCGGCAAGGTCGAGCAGCGCGCCGAGCGCCTCCGGACAGAGCTGGCTGCGCCGCACCGGGTCGCCGTTTTCGTCGAGCGTGACGGTCACCACCGCCAATCCGCGGCACAGTACGACCTCTCCGGCCGGCGCCGGCAAGCCGCGCGCGATCGCCGCCTCGACGCTCGTGAACGCCAGGACGCAGATCAGGACCAGGGGGGTGACGGCACGCCTCATGCGCCCTTCAATCGCAGGGCGCGGTTAAGACGGCAATGCGTCAGAGTGCGCCCGCAACGCAAAGGCCCCGCCACGGACATGCCGCGACGGGGCCCTGACATCACGTTCGGGTCGGCTCAGGCGTCGGCGGTGGCCGCGCTCTGCGCCTTGGCGATATCCTGCTTGATCCTGAGCGCCTTCGCCGACAGCTCGCTGTCCTTCGCCTTGGCGAGGAACTTGTCGAGACCGCCGCGGTGATCGACAGAGCGCAGCGCCGACGCCGAGATGCGCAGCTTCACGCCGCGGCCCAGCGTTTCGGACTGCAGCGTCACGTCGTTCAGGTTCGGCAGGAAGCGGCGCTTCGTCTTGTTGTTGGCGTGGCTGACGTTGTTGCCAACCATCGGCCCTTTTCCGGTCAGTTCGCAGACACGCGACATGGGTTCATCCTCGTCTTGTCGCGAGGGACGAGGCCCCCGCCAATATCAAAGGGCGCCGCTCTCCGCAGCGCCCGGAATCTCGTCAGCGGCTGTTACGCAGATTGCGCGCCCGCGTCAAGTCCGGGCCCGTCAGCCGCCGAGATACTCGCGCAGAAGCGTGTCGGCGGCGATCGCGGCGGTGATCTCGCCGGCTTCGACCTGGCGCGCCAGCGTCGCCATCGCGCCGCGGACCGGCTCGCGCCCGAGACGCGCGAGCAGCCCCTCGCGCACCTCTGCCTCGAACCAGTGGCGCGCCTGCTCCGCGCGGCGGCGCTCCCAGTGCCCGCTCTCGCGCCGCCAGCGCGCAAGCTCGGTCATCTCGTCCCAGACCCGCGCGAGCCCGGTCTCCTCCATGGCCGACACCGTCATCGCCTTGGGAAATCCCTCGGGATCCTGCGGCCGCTTCCGCAGCAGCCGCAGCGCGCCGGCATAGTCCGAACAGGTGCGCGTCGCCGCCGCCTGCAACTCGCCATCCGCCTTGTTGATCAGCAGGATGTCGGCCATCTCCATGATCCCGCGCTTGACGCCCTGCAACTCGTCCCCGCCCGCGGGCGCGAGCAGCAGAACGAAGAGATCGGTCATCTCGGCGACCACGGTCTCAGACTGGCCGACGCCCACCGTCTCGACCAGGACCGCGCCGAACCCGGCCGCCTCGAGAAGCGCGATCGCCTCGCGCGTGCGCCGTGCCACGCCGCCCAGGTGCGATTGCGCCGGCGAGGGCCGGATGAAGGCCGCCGGCTCGCGCGACAGCCGCTCCATACGCGTCTTGTCCCCGAGGATCGAACCGCCCGAGCGCGCCGAGGACGGGTCGACCGCAAGCACTCCGACCGCCTCGCCCCGGGCCGTCAGCATCATTCCGAAGGCCTCGATGAAGGTCGACTTGCCCACGCCCGGCGTGCCCGACAGCCCGATCCGCATCGCCTCGCGGCCATGATCGGCTGCGTTCAGCCGCGCCATCAACTGCGTGGCGGCGTCGCGGTGATCGGCGCGCCCGCTCTCGATCAGGGTGATCGCCCTGGCCAGCGCGCGCCGCTCGCCCGCCAGAACCCCCTCCGCCAGTGCCTCGATGTCCATGCCCAGCCCCGTTTTGCGGTCCCGTTTGTGCCCGCGCGCCACCGCCTTGTCCATGCCGGGCGACCGCCGACCCCGCGCACCGGGCTCCGCACGACGCGCGCTCTCCCGCGCCCCGTTCGATGCTTCATCTTGCCGGAAACCCCGGGGGTGTGGGGGCAGCGCCCCCACGCCGTCGTGGCCGCCGGGTGCGGCGCCGATCAGCGTCCGCCGCGCGGCTTCGCGCGCAGCGTCGGGTCGGCCTGGCGCGGGTCCTCGGGCCAGGGGTGCTTGGGATACCGCGCGCGCATGTCCTTGCGCACGTCGGCGTAGGAGCCCTCCCAGAAGCCCGGCAGGTCGGTCGTGGTCTGGACCGGGCGGCCCGCCGGCGACAGCAGCGTGACCCGCAGCGGCGTGTCGCCCACGCGCGGATGCGTCACCTGGCCGAACATCTCCTGCAGGCGCAGCGAGATCTCCGGCGCCTCGCCGGAATAGTCGATCGGGATCCCGCGCCCGAGCGGCGTGACGAAGGTCCCCGGCACCGCGTCGTCGAGCGCCTGCCGCGCGGGCCAGTCGAGCTGCGCCTCGAGCGCGGGCAGCAGGTCGAACCGCTTCCACTCCTCCGCCGTGGTCACGCCGTCCAGAAAGGGCAGGAGCCACGTCTCGAGCCGCGCCACCAGCGCGGGCTCGGACAGATCCGGCAGGTCGAGCCCCGCGGCCCGGCCCAGCGCCACGCGTGCGGTGAAGCGCCGCGCGCGGTCCGAGAGCGAGAGCCCCAACTCGCGCACGCCGTCGAGCATGGCGCGGGCCACCACGTCGGCCGGCGCATCGCGCCAGAGCCGGTCATCGAGCACGAGCGCGCCGAACCGCTCCTGCCGCCGCGCGACGACGCGACGATCGCGCCGCGACCACGCGCAAACGTCGTGCCACGCGATATCGCCCGGAAAGAGCGTGCGCAGTTCGGCCTCTTCGACCCGCGCGGCCTGACGGATCCGCGCCTCGCGCGGGTTGCCGTCGGTGTCCGTCGCCACGATCAGCCGCGCTCCGGCCAGCGGATCGTCGGCCGCCATCACCGCGCCCTTCCCGCCCGAGAGCACGAACCGCGGCGCCTCGCCGGGGCGGCGCAGGCCGATCCGGTCGGGATAGGCCAGCGCCGCCATTGCGGCCGGTCCGGCCGGGTCGGCGCGCCCGGGGGCCAGGCGCGCCAGCCGCCGCGACTCCTGCCGGATCCGCTCGAGCGCCGCGCGGCGCACCTGGTGCGGCCGCCGCGCGGCGAAGCGTTTGGCATCGGCCAGCGCCTCGAGCCGCAGCGCCAGGTCCGCCGGCGCGCCCCTGAGCGGGTCGCGCTCTGCCAAAAGCGCGGCGAGCGGTGCCGCGTCGGGGCCGCACCGCGCGAGCATGTGTGCGAGCCGCGGATGCAGCGGCAGCCCCGCGAGCGTCTTTCCGTGCGGGGTGATCCGGTCCTCGGCGTCGAGCGCGCCCAGCATCCTCAGAAGCGCCCGCGCTTCTCCCAGCGCACCGTCCGGCGGCGGCGTCGGAAAGGGCAGCGCGTCCGGCCCCGCGCCCCAGAGCGCCAGCTCCAGCGCCAGTCCGGCCAGGTCCGCGACCTCGATCTCAGCCGGCGGATAGGCGGTCAGCGCGCCCTCCTCGCCCCTGGTCCAGAGCCGGTAGGCCACGCCCGGCGCGACCCGGCCCGCGCGGCCGGCGCGCTGCGTGGCCTCGGCCCGCGACACGCGCTCGGTGACGAGCCGCGACATCCCCGATCCGGGATCGAACCGGGCACGGCGGGCACGGCCGCCATCGATCACCACGCGGATATCCTCGATCGTCAGCGAGGTCTCGGCGATCGCCGTCGACAGCACGACCTTTCGGCCCGCCCGCTCGGGCCGGATCGCCGCGCGCTGCGCCTCGGGATCGAGCGCACCGAAGAGCGGCCGGACCACGCAAGTCCCGGGCAGCCGCGCCGAAAGACGCTGCTCGACGCGCCGGATCTCGCCCTCGCCGGGAAGGAAGACAAGGATCCCGCCCTCGGTCTCCGCGGCCGCCGTGGCGACGCGGTCCGCCACCGCGTCCTCGAAGCGCGTGTCCTTCGGCACCGGTCGGTCGCGCCAGCGCGTCTCGACCGGGAAGGCGCGGCCCTCCGAGGTGACGACCGGCGCGTCCATGAGCGTCGCGATGGCGCCGGAGTCGAGCGTCGCCGACATCGCCAGAAGCCGCAGATCGGGTCGCAGCGCGCCGGCGATCTCGAGGCAGAGCGCGAGCCCCAGATCGGCGTTGAGCGAGCGTTCGTGGATCTCGTCGAAGATCACGGCGCCGACGCCCTCGAGCTCGGGATCGCGCTGCAGCCGGCGGGTCAGGATGCCTTCGGTCACCACCTCGATCCGCGTGTCGGCAGACACCTCGGTGGCGCCGCGCATGCGGAACCCGACCGTTCGGCCCACTGGCTCGCCCAGCGTCTCGGCCATGCGCTCGGCCGCCGCGCGCGCGGCGAGCCGGCGCGGCTCGAGCATGACGAGGCGGCCCTCGAACGCGCCGGCCGCGAGCATCGCCAGAGGCACGCGGGTGGTCTTGCCGGCTCCCGGCGGCGCCTGGAGGACCGCGCGCCCCTGCGCCGCGAGCGCCTCGAGCAGATCGGGCAGCGCGTCCTCGATCGGCAGACCGGTCATCGCGTCCTCATTCCAGTGTATCGCCCCGCCGCGCATCGGCGCGCCGGAACCGGGTCCGGCAGCAGCACACGCAAAGCGGACACGGGTCGTTCTCGCGCCCGTTCAGGCGCCGAGGCACCAGCGCATGACAGCTTTCTGCGCGTGCAGCCGATTCTCGGCTTCGTCCCAGACCACGGAATGCGGGCCGTCCATGACCTCGCTCGTGACCTCCTCCTCGCGGTGCGCCGGCAGGCAGTGCATGAAAAGCGCGTCGGGTGCCGCGCGCTTCATCAACTCGGCATTGACCTGGTAGGGTCGAAGCATGTTGTGCCGCCGCTCGCGGGCCGATTGCGCGTCGTGCATCGACACCCAGGTGTCGGTGATGACCAGATCGGCGCCCTCGACCGCCTTGTGCGGGTCGCGCTCGATCGTCACCTGAACGCCAGCCTGCCGCGCCAGCCCGACGAACTCCATCTCCGGGTCGAGCTGGACCGGGCCGGTGAAGGTCATGTCGAAGCCCATCTGCGCGGCCGCGTGCAGCCACGAGGCGCAGACGTTGTTGCCGTCCCCGGACCAGACGACCTTGCGCCCCTGGATGGCGCCGCGATGCTCTTCGTAGGTCATCAGGTCGGCCATGATCTGGCAGGGATGGCTGCGATCGGTGAGCCCGTTGATGACCGGCACCGTGGCGTATTCCGCCATCTCGGTCAGCACGCTCTCGTCGAAGGTGCGGATCATGATGAGATCGACGTAACGGCTCATTACCCGGGCGGTATCGGCGATGGTCTCGCCGTGCCCGAGCTGCATGTCGGCGCCCGAGAGAACCATCGTCTCCCCGCCCATCTGGCGCACGCCCACGTCGAACGACACCCGCGTGCGGGTCGAGGGCTTCTCGAAGATCAGCGCGACCATGTGGCCGGCAAGCGGCTGCTCGGCGTCCGGCGTCGCCTTCGGGGCGCCGTTGCGGGCGGACTTCATCGCCGCCGCCGAAGCCAGGATCGTCCGGAGGTCGGCGGGGTCGGTCTTGTGGATATCGAGGAAATGGTTCATCGGATCTTGCTTTGTGTCGGCCGCGGCACCGGGGGCCAGCCCCCGGACCCCCGGAGTAGTTGTGCCAAGAAGAAGATCAGGCCGGAGCCTTCGATTTCAGCGACGCGGCCGTGGCGGCGCGGTCGAGACGGGCGGCGGCCTCGGCGATGTCCTCGTCGGTGAGCGTCAAGGGCGGAAGCAGGCGGATCACGTTGTCGGCCGCGGGCACGGTGATGAGGCCGTGGTCGTAGCCGGCCGCGACCACGTCGGTGTTGGGCACGAGGCATTTGAGGCCGAGCATCAGCCCCTGCCCGCGCACCCCCTCGAAAACGTCGGCGTGGGTGGCGACGAGGCTTTCGAGCCACTGGACGAGAAGTGCGGACTTGCGGCGGACCTCCGCGAGGAAATCGGCATCGGCGAGGTGATCCATCACCGCGAGGCCCACCGCGCAGGCGAGCGGGTTGCCGCCGTAGGTCGACCCGTGCGTCCCGGCGGTCATGCCCGCCGCGGCGGCCTCGGTGGCGAGGACGGCGCCGAGCGGGAAGCCTCCGCCGATGCCCTTGGCGACCATCATGATGTCGGGGGTGACGCCGGCCCATTCATGCGCGAAGAGACGCCCGGTGCGGCCCATGCCGCACTGCACCTCGTCGAGGATCAGCAGGATCCCCTTCTCGTCGCAGAGCGTGCGCAGCCCCTTCAGGCAGGCCTCGGGCAGCGTGCGGATGCCGCCCTCGCCCTGGATCGGCTCGATCAGGATCGCGCCGACGTGGTCGTCGATCGCGGCGTGCAGGGCGTCGTGATCGCCCCAGCCGACATGGATGAAGCCGGGCATCAGCGGCCCGAAGCCGTCGGTCATCTTGGGCGAGCCGGCGGCGGCGATGGCCGCGGTCGAGCGGCCGTGGAAGCTGCCCGCGAAGGTGATGATCCCGGTCTTTTCTGGGTGGCCCTTCGCGTGCCAGTACTTGCGTGCCATCTTGACCGCCAGCTCGCAGGCCTCGGTGCCGGAATTGGTGAAGAACACGGTGTCGGCGAAGGTCGCGGCCACGAGCCGGTCGGCCAGCGCTTCCTGCTCGGGAATCGTGTAGAGGTTCGAGACGTGCCAGAGCTTGCCCGCCTGTTCGGTCAGGGCCGAGACGAGCGCCGGATGGGCGTGGCCGAGCGCGTTGACGGCGATGCCCGCCCCCATGTCGAGAAAGCGGCGGCCGTCCGCCTCGACGAGCCAGGCACCCTCGCCATGGGTGAACCTGAGGGGCGCGCGCGAATAGGTCGGCAGGACGGACGGGATCATCGGATCGCTCCTTCGCGATGAAGAGCCCAAGGGGTGCCAAGGGCCCGGGGTCAAGTCAAGCTGGACGGCAGGGAGAAGACGGAACGGGACACGGACGCACAGCGGCGGATGCAGGCGCGCGCGGCGCGGCGGAGGCTCAGCGGCCTCGTCGGGTCCGGACAGACGTCGTCATGACGGTGCTCGAAGCATGCCGGCGCGCGGATGGCAAGAAATTTCCGTCACGCGGAGGGTTTTCTTCGTCCTCACGGAATGTATAGTCCGGGACATGACAGGCCCGGTTCATATCGCGATGCGCGCCCGCCCCTCGGCGGCGCTTCCGCTCGGCCTGCTTCTCCTTACCCGCCTCTGAGCGCGGCCATCTCGGCGCGACCGCTCAGAGGATACGGGCCCGCGCCGAGAGAGCCACAGCCGGTCCGGACAGGATACCGCGACCGACAGATGCGACCTCATCCAACGAGTTCCGACCCATGACACAGACCGACAAAGACCGCGTGCTGATCTTCGACACCACGCTGCGCGACGGCGAGCAATCGCCGGGGGCGACGATGACCCACGCCGAGAAGCTCGAGATCGCCGAGCTGCTCGACGAGATGGGCGTGGACATCATCGAGGCGGGCTTCCCCGTCGCCTCCGAGGGCGATTTCCGCGCCGTGAAGGAGATCGCCGAGCGCGCGAAGCAGGCGGTGATCTGCGGCCTCGCGCGGGCCAACCCGACCGACATCGACCGCTGCTGGGAGGCCGTGCGGCATGCCGAGCGGCCGCGCATCCACACCTTCATCGGCACCTCGCCGCTGCACCGGGCCATCCCGAACCTCGACAAGGAGCAGATGGCTGAGCGGATCGAGCACACCGTGAGCCATGCCCGCAACCTTTGCGACAACGTGCAGTGGTCGCCGATGGACGCGACGCGAACCGAGTGGGACTACCTGTGCCGGGTGGTGGAGATCGCCATCAAGGCGGGCGCGACCACGATCAACATCCCCGATACCGTGGGCTACACCGCGCCGGTCGAGAGCGCCGACCTGATACGGCGCCTGATCGCGACGGTGCCCGGTGCCGACGAGGTGGTCTTCGCCACGCACTGCCACAACGACCTCGGCATGGCGACGGCGAACAGCCTCGCCGCGGTCGAGGGCGGCGCGCGGCAGATCGAGTGCACGATCAACGGCCTCGGCGAGCGCGCCGGCAATACCGCGCTCGAAGAGGTGGTGATGGCGCTGCGCACCCGCGGCGATATCCTGCCCTACGACACGCGCATCGACACCAGGAAGATCATGCACATCTCGCGCCGCGTCGCGACGGTGTCGGGCTTCCCGGTGCAGTACAACAAGGCCATCGTCGGCAAGAACGCGTTCGCGCACGAGAGCGGCATCCACCAGGACGGGATGCTGAAGAACGCCGAGACCTTCGAGATCATGCGGCCGGAGGATGTCGGCCTGTCGGCGACCAGCCTCGTGATGGGCAAGCATTCCGGCCGCGCGGCGCTGCGCTCCAAGCTGTCGGAACTGGGCGTCGAGGTCGGAGACAACCAGCTCAAGGATCTCTTCGTGCGGTTCAAGGAGCTCGCCGATCGCAAGAAGGAGGTCTACGACGAAGACATCCTCGCGCTGGTCACCGCCACCACGACGGACGGCATGGCCGACCGCCTGCAGATCATAAACCTCGCGGTCACCTGCGGCACCGGCGGCCCTGCGCGGGCGGAGCTGGAGATGGAGATCGACGGACAGGAGGTGTCGGCAACCTGCGAGGGCGACGGCCCGGTCGACGCGACCTTCAAGGCCGTGCGCGAGCTGCATCCCAACGGCGCGCGGCTCCAGCTCTACCAGGTGCACGCGGTCACCGAAGGCACCGACGCGCAGGCCACGGTGAGCGTCAGGCTCGAGGAGGACGGAATGTTCGCGACCGGCCAGTCGGCGGACACCGACACCGTGGTCGCCTCGGCGCGGGCCTACGTGAACGCGCTGAACCGGCTGCTCGTGCGGCGTGACAAGACCGGGCCCGGCTCGGACGCGCGCGAGATCTCCTACAAGGATGCCGGATGATCCGGCGGTAATGCGACGCCCGGGCCGGCCCCTCGCGAGGTGGTCTTGCCGGCCCGGGCGCACGCCCGGTCAGGCAAGCATCGCATCCTCGCCGAAGAAGGGCCGGTCCGCGTCCGTCGCCGTGCCGTCGATGAAGCGCTGCGCGACTTCGTAGGCGTCGGCGCCGACGATCCGGCCGAGCGCGCGGCCGTTCATGTCGCCGTCATCGAAATGGATGCCGCCGTAGAGCCGAGACCGGCCGGCCTCGTCGGCCGCGTCAGAGAACGTCTCCCAAATGAGCGTCACTTCTTCCTCGGGCACGCCACGCTCGAACTGGATCGTGTCGATGCCGAACAGGACATGCGCCCCGAAAGCGTCGCTCCCGGTCATCCGCGACAGGACCTCCGCGCCCGCGGCGCTGAAGGCCGAATGCCCGGAGGTGTATTCGGCGAAGGGCGGCGAGGTATTGTCGAAGGGCCGCTGGAACGTGTTGAAGTTCGCCGCGAGGATCGTCTGCGTACCGATGCCGTAGCCCTCGGCGTCGAAGCCGCCGAAGGCCTCGATCACGTTGCCGGTCTCGCCCGTCAATGCGTCCGTGCCCGGCTCTCCGATCAGGCCGAGTTCACCCAGCTCGCGGATCGCGCGGACGGGACGCGTGTAGTCGTACTCGACCTTGGAGTGCCACGTCGCGATCCCGGCATCCATGACCGCGTTCCCGAGCGCGAGAAACATCTGCGCATCCATGTCGAGCGTGTGGCCGTCGCGTGCCGACACGAACTCGCCAAACGTCATCCACGTGCCCGGCGGGAAGGCCGTGCCGCCGCCATCCTCCCAGAATTCCGCGATGATCTTCTGCGTGTCGGTGAGCCCGCCGCTGAACGCGACCACCTCCTCGGCCTGCGCGACGAAGCCCGGGTTGATGACGGGGCCGACCAGCGCCTTGGTCACCGGGATCGTGTCTCCGGCGGCGAAGGTATCTCCGTCGAGGGACAGGGGCGCCGACAGCGTGATCGTGCGCGCCGCGAGGTCGAGCGTCGACCCCGCGAAGGCCGGCGCGAAGAACGCCTCCGGCGGCGGCGGGAGGGTGCCGGAAAAGTCGGTCGCCCCGCTGGCGTCCTCGGCCAGCGCGAAGCCCTCCACCTCCCGCCAGTGCGGCGACAGGAAGGATTGCTCGACATCGTCGTCCTCGGGATCGATCGGGACGTTCTCCGGCGTCCACAGGGTGATGTCGACGATGGCGTTCGGACCGCCGTTCGCGGGCACGTAGCCGGTCGTGTCGGCGTAGGCGCCGGACTGGTTCGCCCCGTCGTCGGCGCGCAACGCCAGCAGATCCTCGGCGGCGTCGATGCCGATCTCCGCGATCTTCGACGGCGCGCCGAGGTCGTAGCCGAACCGCGTTTCCATGACCTCGGCGTAGAGCGGCGCAACATCCGGAAACAGGTCCATCAGGACGGTATAGGCGGCCCAGCTCATCGCCTCGGCCTTGTCGGCATCGCTGCCGCTGGTCTCGACGTTGTCGCCTTCGAGGTCGAACGACACGGGCACGGCCGTCGCGTCGAACGCCGACCAGGCATCGTACATCGCGGTGTGCACCATGGCGTAGGCACGAGAGGCCACGGTCGGCCCGGTGGGGCTGTCGGTCTCGATCACCGCCTGCTGAACCACACGGTCCCAGACCACGGAGGCGGTCGGCGTCGGATCGTTCACGGTCACAGTCTGCGTGCCGCCGCCGACCTGGATCACCGGCAGCGCATCGTCCGGATCGAAAGACGCGGCCAGTTCCGCCGCGGTAAAGCTCCGATCGGCGAAGACCACGGTCTCGAACCCGTCGATGTCCATCGTGGCGCCGGAAAACCGGCCGGTGAAGCGGAACCCGTCCTCGAGGATCTCTATGTCGACCTGGCCGGCGTTGATGTCGAGCACGAGCGTGTCGTCCCCGACCCCGCCCGACGCACGATCGACCAGATCGCCGAGCCGCAGTTCGTCGTCGCCGGCGCCCAGTCGGACGAGCGCGGCGCCGCCATCGATCTCGACCCGATCGTCGCCGCGGCCGGCCCGGACCTCCGTCGCGCCGCCGAGCAGCGCCAGCGTATCCGCGCCCGCGCCGCCCACGACACCGTCAACGCGCGCTGTCGCGTTCAGCGTATCGTCCCCCGACCCCAGCGACAGGAAGGTCACCGGCGCGGCCTCGATCGTCACGTGGTCATCGTCGCTGCCCGTCACGGCGAACCGGGCGCCGCCCGAGACCGAGAGCGTGTCGGCGCCGCGTCCCGCGCGCACCTCCTCGACATGCGCGGCGAAGGACAGGCTGTCGTCGCCCCCGCCGGCGCTGACGCCGCCGACGACGGTGCCCGCGCTGAGCACGTCGTCGCCCGCGCCGAGCGACAGGAAGGTGAGAGGCGCACCCCCGACCGTGGTCACGGTGTCGTCTCCGGCGAAGGTGACGATCATGCGGTGGGGTGTCGTTATGTCGAAGACATCATCGGCTTCGGAGCCGGTCAGAAGAAAGGTCATGGTAAAATCCCGCGCAACGAATAGGACGGATCGAATGCATTCCGCTCAATAACGTCAATGTTACCAAGTGAAATGGAACCTGCACAGAAAAAGCTGCGCACGGATCCGCATTTTCCACGCCGTCGCCGAGGAACCGGGCTTCAGATCACGGTTTTCGCCGCTGCAGCACCCAGAGCGCCAGCGACACCACCGCGATGGGCAGGATCAGCGCCTCCAGCAGCAGGAGCCCGATCACCGTGAGCGACGCGTTCAGGATGGTGTCGGCCTCGCCGAGGAAGAAGGCGACACTGTCGCGGTAGGTCCGCACGGTCCCGAGGATGTCGCCGACCCCCTCGATCGTCCGGTCGAAAAACGAGTCCGGGGAGGTCGTGCCGCCGTCGATCGCCGCCTCCGCCGCGCTGATCCCCCGTGCGCGATCCGCGATCTCCGAGAGGTCTGCGCGGGCGGCGGCCATGCGCGGCTCGGTCAGCCGGTCGGCAATGCCGGCGCCGGTCCAGAACAGCGCCGGCAGCACGAAGGCCAGCGCCACACCCGCCACAACGGCCCGGTCGAGGACCCGGCCGAGCCGCCCGCGCCGCGCCAGCAGCCACGGCACCAGGGCCGCCAGGAGCAGCCCGGCCCCGAGAACGCTCAACGGCTCGGCCGCCACCGACAGCGTCGCCGCCACCACCGACACCGCGAACACCGTCGCCGCCACGCGCTCCACCGTGTCGTCGACAGGCTCCAGCACCTTGATCGGCTGCGCGTTGGCCGACACCACCGCCGACCCGCCCAGCTCGACCTCCTGGGCCACCGACAGCGTGGCGTTGATGGCGCGCAGCGACACGTAGACGGCGCCGGCCGCGACCGCGACGCGGCTCGCGGCGCGCTCTGCGCCCGCGACGGCCGGATTGTGGAGCAGAAGCGCCGCGAGCGCCCCCGCGGCGAGGATCAGCGCGAGCGCCGCCCGCCTCACAGCATCGCCGGCACGACCTGGTCCGGTGGCCGGTGCCCGTCGGCGAAGGTCTTGACGTTGATGATGACCTTCTCGCCCATCTCCAGCCGGCCTTCCCGCGTCGCCGAACCCATATGCGGCAGCAGAACGACATTCGGCAGGTCGCGCAGTTCCGGGTTCACGTCGGTGCCGTGCTCGTAGACGTCGAGCCCCGCCCCGGCGAGGTCGCCCGCGCGCAACCGCCGCGCCAGCGCGTTCTCGTCGATCACCTCGCCGCGCGAGGTGTTCACGATCACCGCCGAGGGCTTCATCAGCTTCAGCCTGCGGGCGTTCAGCAGGTGAAAGGTCGCGGGCGTATGGGGGCAGTTGACCGACAGGACGTCGACCCGCGCCAGCATCTGGTCGAGGCTGTCCCAGTAGGTGGCCTCCAGCGCCGCCTCGGCCTCGGGCCGGAGCCGACGCCGGTTGTGGTAGTGCACCTGCATCCCGAAGGCGCGCGCGCGCCGCGCCACGGCCTGGCCGATGCGTCCCATGCCGAGGATGCCGAGCCGCTTGCCGCCGATACGCCCACCCAGGAACGCCGTCGGCGCCCAGCCGCTCCAATGCCCGCCCTGCATCGTCGCCAGCCCCTCGGGGATCCGACGCGTCACCGCGAGCAGGAGCGACATCACCATGTCGGCGGTGTCCTCTGTCACCACGCCGGGCGTGTTCGACACGAGGATGCCGCGCGTCCGCGCGGTATCCACGTCGATATGGTCGACCCCCGCCCCGAAATTCGCGATGAGCTTCAGGCGCGACCCCGCCTGCCCGATCAGCCCGGCGTCGATCGTGTCGGTGACCGTCGGCACCAGCACGTCGGCCTCCTGCATCGCGTCGAGCAGCTGGCCCCGCGACATCGGCGTGTCGTCGTCACGCAGGCGGACGTCGAACAGCTCCTTCATCCGGGTCTCCACCGCCTCCGGCAGGCGTCGCGTGACGACAACACTCAGCGGCTTTGATGCCATGCCCGCACCCTCGATCTTTCAAGCAACATTCTTTCGAGGCAGAGTGGCCGAAGACGGATCGGGGCACAAGAACCCCGGCCGGAGAAAACCGAGCAGGACAAGACATCACATGTTGAGACAAGCCAGGGGTGCGGCGCTGGCGCTGGTCATCGTCAGCCTCGCGGCGGGCGCCGCCGCGGCGGACCGCGTGCGCGGTCCGGTGACGAACCTGCCGCTGCCGCGCTACGTGTCGCTGAAGGCATCGGAGGGCAACGTCCGGCGCGGCCCGTCGCTGACCCATCGGATCGACTGGGTCTACGTGCGGCGCGACATGCCGCTCGAGGTCACTGCCGAATTCGGCCACTGGCGCCGCGTGCGCGACCGCGACGGCGCCGGGGGCTGGGTGCACTACTCGCTCCTGTCGGGCGTGCGCACCGTCCTCATCGAGGAGGACATGATCCCGCTCTACGCCCGCCCGGCGGAGGGCTCGCAGATGATGGCCAAGCTCGGGCTCGGCGTCGTTGCGCGGCTCGGCGCCTGCGTGCAGACCTGGTGCGAGGTGGAGGCCGGCGGCCAGCGGGGCTGGACGCGCAAGGCGGCGCTCTGGGGCGTGGCCGCGGACGAACTGCGCGACTGATCGGGCGCCTGGGCGCGACGACTTCGGCTTCATCTTGCCGGAAACCCCGGGGGAGTCGCCGCAGGCGACGGGGGCAGAGCCCCCGCCCCGCCCGACGCCTCGCGCATCGCGCGCAGATCCGGGCGTAAAAACCTGATTTAGAAAAAATTTTGCGCGTCAGGCCGCCTCGTGCAGGAGGATCGCGGCCTCTGACGCCGTCAGGTTGCGGCGCGCGGCGGCGCCGAAGCTCTGCGGTTTGGCCTCCACCTGCGGCATGAGCTGGCGCAGCCGCTCGAAGTCGCGCGGGTCGAGCGAGCCGAGCGCGGTCTGCGCGGGATGGAAACTCTCGGTCTCGACGCCGTTGGCGAAGACGATCTCGTGGCGGGGCAGCAGGAGGTGGATGTAGGTCACCTCCTTCACGTTCATGTCCGTCGTCACGGTATCGCCGTTGACGAGATCGCGCGCCGAGACCAGCACTTCGGGCGTGTTGAAGAGCGCGCGCGCCACGGCGCCGCGCACCAGCATCCGGTGCTCGGGAGACACGAGGAACTCGTCGTCCGGACGGTCGATCCCGAAGGCGCCTGCGCGGATCCGCACCGGGCGGAGCTTCGGCATCGCGAAGAGCCGGGCGCCGGACATGCGGCGGCGCCCGATCCAGCGGATCTCCTGCCCGGCGCTGTCCTTGGTCTGGACCCGGTCGCCCTCGGCGAGTTCCTCGACACGCGCCGCGCGTCCGTCGGCGAGCGCGATCCGGGTGCCCGGGGTAAAGCAGATGACCCCGCCTTCGCCCGTCATCGCATCGAGCCCCGGCGGCCCGGCATCGAGCGTGTGATGCACGATCCAGAGGTCGGCGCCACGCGGCGGCAGGTCGCCGAGAAACATCAGGAGCGGCGGGACCCCGCGCCCGAGGTCGATCAGCGTGGCCGTGTAGCTCGCGATGCCGTCGGTGACCACGAAGTTGCGGTCGCCCGCGCCGAAGTCGCCCGCGACCTCGCCGTCCGGCGCGCGTCCCCGCGTCGCGACGCAATCGTCCATCGCCGCCCCCGCAAGGCGCCGCACCATGCGCGCGGCGCGCTGTCTCAGATCCGCCTCTCCCGAGGTCCGGTCAAGCTGCAGAACGGAATTCGGGCCGTCGACGCGCACCGCCTCTCCCTGCCAGGCCCACGAGGACCCGACCGCGAGAGCCGACACCGGAGCCGCGCTCAACCCATCCAACACCGTCTGCGACCAGGAGATGACGAACGTGCCCTTGACGCCCGTTGCCAATGCTCTGTCCTGCCCGTCGTTTTTATGTTTCTGACCGTGGCATAGCAGAGCGAGGGCGATTTTTAAACGATCCCAAGGGGATTGCGGCCGTCATTCACGTTAGTGCAATTGCATGGTTGCAGTTGGGCAACATTTCGCTCATGCTATACGTGTTTCCGCCGAGCCGGCACACCGGCCGGCGCCGGCGCTTCGCGGGGCGCCGAACGGAGACCACTCAGAACTCGAAGCTGATCCGCGCCGCGCCGACGACCTGGCCGCCGTCCTGGCCCTCGAACTCCTCGTCCAGCCAAGTGACACCATAGAACGCGCTCTTGCCCGTGCCCTGCCAGTGCAGTCCGGCGCGCAGGCGCTGACGGTCGGCCTTGAGCTCCGGTCCGCGATCGTCGGGCAGGTAGATGCTGTCGGCCACCTGTGCGAAATCGGCGCCGAGCATCAGGCTGAAGCCGTTCTCGGGCACGCCGATGACCTCGTAGCGCTGGCCCGAGACGGTGTCGCGCACCATCAGGCTGTCGCGCCCGAATTGCCCGAAAGACAGGTCGACACCGGCGCGTGCCAGCGTCTCGTCGCCCCATCGCACCTCCGCGAAGGGGCGCAGGCGGGCATGATCGCCGAGCGGGCGGGTCGATCCGACCTCGGCCACCAGCGTCGGGTGCCAGCCGTTCTCGATCTGCTCGTCGAGGATCCGCGGGGCCGGCGGCCGAATGCTGATGAGGTCGTGCAGCGCGGTCTGGAACTGGCCCACGCCGGTCTGCGGGCCGGTCACCACGAGGTCCGCGCCAAGCGTGACTTCCGCCGCGCCGCGCTGAAAATGCGTATGCGCGCCGACCGACAGGATGCCGGCATAGCGGCGATCGTCGGGGTCGAAGGCCCGCAGTGACGCCGGCGCGATCGCGCGTCCGTGGGTGCGCAGCTCGATCATGTCGCCCGGCGTCGCGGGCAGCGTGCCATCGAACTGATAGCCCCAGACCCGGCTCGCGGTGATCGAGCCGGATTGCCACCGATCCTGCAATTCGCCGAGCGAGTCGTTCACGAAGAGGCGACCGTATCCGAGCCGGATCCGGTCCTGCGCGTCGGCGGCGCTGGCCCCGAGCCCGAGGATCAGGGCGGCAGTCGCGAAGACATGCCGGACGGCAGCCGGTCGAGCGCGGTGTCGTGTCATGGGGCCTGCGGTATTTTTCTTTTTCGATCTGCTTCTAGGTCCGGTTCTGTACCCGCGCCGTTGCGGGCGCTCCATCAAAAACCGACACGCCGCCGTTGCACGAAGCGTGGGTGTGGCCGGAACGCCGCCAGAGTCGCGGCACGTCGACTTACTTGACATGTGTCAAATAGCGCCCATCTTCGCCGCTCATGGACAAGCGCCGCCTCAGATCCCGCCTCCGGCTGCATCGCGCCCTGCGCGAAATGATGGCCGAAACGCAGCCCGACTCGATTTCGGTCGAGGCGCTGGCCCGTCGCGCGGGCGTCACGCGCCAGACGTTCTATGCGCATTACACGTGCATCGGCGCGATGCTGGAGGAACACCTGCAGGGGCTCCTGACGGAAATCGCGGCGCGCCACCGTCGCGCGTTCAGCGATGCCGACGACGCCGTTGCGCCGGAGCGGCTGCGTGAACTGATGACGTCGGTCTTTGCCGATCTCGATGCCGACGATCCGCGGCTGGCCGCACTGCTCGACGGGCCGGTGGCCAGCGAGGTCGAGGCGCGGTTCGCGGATCTCGTGACCCAGTTCCTGACCGACGCCGATGCCGCCGGAAGCGAGGCGTTGACCCCGCGGGAGAACGCGGCGCAGGCGCGCTTCTTCGCCGGCGGTTTCCTGAGCCTCCTGCGTCACTGGCTGGCGCTCGGGTCGGAGCGTCCGCCGCCGGAGGTCATGGGCGGCATGCTCGCCGACTTCTGTCTCTACGGCCGCAAGGGCCGATGCCCCTCACTCCAGCTCACGGAGCCCACGTCATGATCCGCCGCGCCCTTCTGGCCCTGCCTCTTCTGGTCTTCGTGCCCCTTGCCACCGCCGCGCAGGAGAACGGCGAGGCGGCGAACGCGCCCCCGCCGGCGCCCCGCCCGGCCAAGCTCATGACCCTCGATGCCGGGAGAACGACGGTGGAGCGACAGTTCTTCGGCAGGGTCCGGGCGCGCGAGACGGTCGACCTCGCCTTCCAGGTCGGTGGCCAGATCGTCGAGTTTCCGGCGTCGGAGGGCACCTCGATCGCCGCAGGCGGCCTCGTGGCGCAGCTCGACCTCGAGCCTTTCGAGCGACAGCTCGAGGAGGCGCGCGTGCAACTCGACAAGGCGGAGCGCGATCTCGAGCGACTGGAGCGACTGTCCGGGAACGCGGCCTCCGAGGTCCAGATACAGGACGCCCGCACGCAGCGCGACCTCGCGCGGATCGCGGTCGCCGACGCAGAGGACCGGCTCGAGGATGCCACGCTGAACGCGCCGTTCGATGCGCTGGTGGCCCGGCGCGAGGTCGCCAACTTCTCCACCGTGTCCGCCGGCCAACCGGTCGTGAGGCTGCACGACATGTCGGAGAAACAGGTGGCCATCGACGTGCCCGAAGTTCTGTTCCGGCGCGCTGCGGGCGCGGAGGACCAGATCAAGCTCTCGGCAACGTTCCCCGAAAGCGACACGCGCCACCCGTTGGTGTTCCGAGAGTTCGAGGCCGAGACCGCGGATGTGGGGCAGACCTATCGCCTCACGCTCGCGTTCACGGAGGATCCCGGCGAACGGGTGCTGCCCGGATCCTCGACGACGGTGAACGTGGTCACGCCGCTGGGGTCGGGCTCGGGCATCGTGATCCCCGAGACCGCGCTGGTCTTCGACGCCGATCGCGATCCCGCCGTCATGGTCTTCGAGCCATCGGAGGAGGATCCCGATCGCGGCACCGTGCGCCGGACCCCGGTGACGATCGACATGCGGCCGGACGGTCGGATCTCACTGGCCGAGGGGCCGGAGACCGGAACCGAGATCGTCGCCACGGGCGCGTCTCAGCTGGAGGACGGCCAGACCGTCCGCCGGTTCACCGGCATCGGGGAATAGGATCATGCAGATCGCACGCGGCGCCATCGACAAGGCGCTTATCACATGGCTGCTGATGATCGGCTGCCTGCTGGGTGGGCTCTGGGGCTTTGCCACGATCGGCCGGCTCGAGGATCCTGCCTTCACCATCAAGAACGCGATCGTGCTGACGCAGTATCCCGGCGCCTCGGCCGAAGAGGTGGCGCGCGAGGTGTCGGAGCCGCTCGAGAGCGCGATCCAGCAGATGGCGGAGATCGACACCATCACGTCGTCGAACAAGCCCGGCGTCAGCCGCATCGACGTCGAGATCGAGTCGACCTATGACGGCACCGAGTTGCCGCAGATCTGGGACAAGCTGCGCAACCGAGTGAACGACGCACAGGGCGATCTTCCAGACGGCGCCGGGCCCTCGATCGTGAACGACACCTTCGGCGACGTCTTCGGCATCTTCTACGCCGTGACCGCGCCGGGCTTCACCGATGCCGAGACGCACGCGCTGGCCGAATTCTTGAGGCGCGAGCTGCTGGCGGTGGAGGGCGTGGCCGATGTCGAGGTCTCCGGCCTGCCCGAAGAGGCGGTATTCGTGGAGCCCGAGCCGGCGATCACCGCGAACCTGGGGATTCCGCCCGCCGCCATCGTCAACGCCATCGCGAACGCCAACGTCGTCACGCCCGCGGGGTCGATCGACCAGAACGGACAGAGCATCCGCATCGCGCCTCCGGTCGGATCCGATACGGTCGAGCAGATCCAGAACCTCACCGTCGGGGTGCAGGGCGAGGTGGTGGACCTGACCGACATCGCGCGCGTCTATCGCGGCCGCGCCGACGATCCAGACCGGATCATCCGGTTCGACGGCGAAGAGGCGTTCACCATCGGCGTGTCGGGAAAGTCCGACCTCAACATCGTCGATATCGGCAAGGCGGCCGATGCGCGCATCGACCAGTTGATGTCGGACATCCCGTACGGCGTCGAATTCAAGCCGATCTATCAGCAACACGAGGTCGTCGAGGAGAGCTCGAACGAGTTTCTCGTGAACCTCGCAACGTCCGTGGCGATCGTCGCCGTGGTCCTCGCGCTGTTCATGGGCTGGCGCGCCGCCATCGTGGTCGGCACGACGCTGCTTCTGACGGTGGTCGGCACCGTGTTCTTCATGGCAGTGTTCGGGATCGAGTTGCAGCGCATCTCGCTCGGCGCGCTCATCATCGCGATGGGCATGCTCGTCGACAACGCCATCGTGGTGGCCGAGGGCATGCAGGGCGACATGGCCGAGGGCAAGTCGTCACGGGAGGCGGCGTCGGACGTCGCAGGCAAGACGCAGATCCCGCTGCTGGGCGCAACGGTGATCGGCATCATGGCGTTTGCCGGGATCGGCCTCAGCCCGGACGCGACAGGCGAATTCCTATTCTCGCTGTTTGCCGTGATCGGAATTTCGCTGCTGCTGTCGTGGGTTCTCGCGATCACCGCAACGCCGCTGCTCGGGCACTATTTCTTCAAGCGCGGCGGCACCGAGGCCGGCTCGGCCTACAACGGCCCGATCTTCCGCGCCTACGCGGCGGTGCTGCGTGTGGCGCTGCGCCTGCGCTGGCTGGTGGTGGCCGGGCTGATCGCACTGACGGTCGTGTGCTACTGGGGCTTCGGACAGGTCAAGCAGCAGTTCTTCCCGGATTCCAACACGCCGTTGTTCTACGTGCACTACACGCTGCCGCAGGGCGCCGACATCCGGCGCACCGCGTCGGATATGGAAGTGCTGGAGGACTGGCTCGCCGAGCAGGACGAGGTCGTGTCCGTCGCGACCTTCGTCGGTGGCGGCGCCACGCGGTTCATGCTGACCTACGCGCCCGAAGAAAGCCTGCCGACCTACGGCCATCTGATCATCCGGACCGAGACGCTGGAACAGATCCCGCCGCTGCGCGCCCGACTCGAGGATTTCGGAGCCACTGCCCTGCCGCAGGGCGAGTTCCGAAGCGAGCGTCTCGCCTTCGGGCCGGGCGGGGGCGCGCCCGTCGCGGTGCGCTTTTCCGGCTCGGACCCGGACGTGCTGCGCGCGCTCGCCGACGAGGCCCGCGCCCGCATGGAAGAGGCGTCGGACGACGTGCAGAACCTGCGGACCGACTGGCGCCAGCGCGAACTGGTGGTGCGGCCTCTTTATGCCGAGAACCGGGCGCAGACCGCCGGGATCGCGCGCGAGGACGTGGCCACTGCGCTGGCGAGCGCGACCGACGGCACGCGCGCCGGGGTGTACCGCGAAAACGACCGGCTGATCCCCATCGTCGTGCGCGATCCGGCGGCCGCCAGCGGCGGCGGGGCGCACCTGATCGATCAACCCGTCTGGTCCGAACCCGCCGGAACGTTCGTACCGCTCGAGCAGATCATCGACGGCTTCGGCTACGACGTCGAGGACACGCTCTTTCAGCGGCGCAACCGGGTGCCGACCATCGCGGTCGAGGCCGACGTCCCCGCCGGCGTCAACGCGAACGCGGTCTTCACCGAGGTGCGCGGCACGATCGAGGCAATGGCGCTGCCCGAGGGCTACTCGATGGCCTGGGGCGGGGAATACGAGAGCTCGGCGGAGGCGCAGCAGAGCCTCGGACGGCAGCTGCCGCTGTCGCTTCTGGTGATGGTGCTGATCTCGATCCTGCTCTTCGGCAAGCTGCGCCAGCCGCTCATCATATGGCTGCTCGTGCCGATGGCTGTGAACGGGGTGGCGATCGGGCTTTTGTCGACCGGCCTGCCGTTCTCCTTCACCGCGCTTCTGGGGCTTCTGTCGCTGTCGGGTATGCTGATCAAGAACGGCATCGTGCTGGTCGAGGAGATCGACCTGACCCGCGCAGATGGCGTGCCGTTCCGCGAGGCCGTCGTTCGCGCGTCCACCTCGCGTCTGCGGCCCGTGGTCCTCGCCGCGGGCACGACGATCCTCGGGATGACGCCGCTGCTGACCGATGCCTTTTTCGCATCGATGGCGGTGACGATCATGGGCGGGCTCGGCTTCGCCTCGGTGCTCACGCTGATCGCGGCGCCGGTGCTCTACGTGATCTTCTTCCCGCGTGCCTGGAGGGCCGACGCGCCGACCAAGACGGCCTGAGTGTGTGTCGCTGGCGGGGGGCGGCTGCCCCTCGCCAGTGCCTCATGTATTCAGCCCGGAGCGGGATCGGCGCCGCGCTTAGGCGCGTGCGCGAAACGTGCTATGGTTGATCCGGCGCCGCGATGGACGCCTTTTTCGAAGTGGCGCGATGAGGGACGGCGACCCCGAGGATGTCGAACGGCAGGATGACGAGCGCGTTGGCGCGCCCGGCAGCACGGTTCTGCTGCTCCTGCTGCTGTCCCTGCTCGGATCGTGCAGCGTGCTCGCCCTCGTGCTCACCTGAAGCAGGAGCGGCATCTTGTTCGGGATCCGATCCCGCTGGTGCCCGCGGCCGGACTCGAACCGGCACGGCCTCTCGGCCTAGGGATTTTAAGTCCCCTGTGTCTACCATTCCACCACGCGGGCCCGCGGAGCGCGACCCTAGCGAAGCGCGCAGGCGAGGAAAAGCGTCAGAGCGGGGTGCCCGGAGCGGCATCCAGAAGGTGCCGTTCCGACAGCCAGGGATTGAGGGCGAGCGCGGCGCGCAGCGTCTCTCGCGCGGCCTCGGTCCGGCCGAGACCGAAAAGGGTCAGAGCCTTGCCGGACAGCGCCGCGACGTGCCGCGGGTTGATTTCCAGCGCCGCCTCGAGATCGGGCAGCGCGGCCGCGTAATCCTGCTGCAGAAAGGCGATGAAGGCCCGCTGATTGTAGCCTTCGGCGTAGTCCGGGCAGTACGCGACGAGCCGGTCGAATGCCTCGTGGGCGGCGAGAAGGTCATAGACCCGCCGCGCCGCCATGCCGCGATCGAGCAGCGCCTGTGCCGCCTCGTCCGGCGCATCGGCCCAGTGGCGCCACATCTCGTTGGAGATGCGCTGGCCCTCGGCCTCGGTCTCGGCGGCCCGGGCCTCGGCGATCAGTGCATCGAGATCATCACTGTGGTCGGGCGGCGCCGGACAATCGGCCCAGGCCGGCGAGGCGATCAGAAGACAGGCGATCAGGGCACGCATCTTCCGAGGATCGCCCGCATGCGCCGCGCCGGTCAAGCGCTGCGCGCTGACGAATTGGGCACCGGATCCGGCCTGCGCGCGGCCGATCAGGGCCGCCGGGCCATCCCGTCTTCCTTGACCGCCTGCATCGCGACATAGGTGGAGGTGGAGGCGATGTGCGGCAGGGTCGAGATATGCTCGGCCAATACGCGCCGATAGCTGCGCATGTCGGCCGTGCGAACCTTGAGGAGATAGTCGAAATTGCCCGCGATGAGATGTGCCTGTTCGATCTCGGGGATCGCCGCCACCGCGTCGTTGAAGTCGGCGAGCGCCTCTTCACGGGTGTCGGTGAGCCGCACCTCGACGAAGGCCACGTGATCCAGCCCGAGCCGGATCGGATCGAGGATGGCGCGATATCCCCGTATCGCGCCCACTTCCTCGAGTCGGCGCAGCCGCGCCTGCGTGGGCGATTTCGACAGGCCGATACGGCGCGCCAATTCGGTGATCGAACAGCGCCCATCCTCGCCCAAAACCGCGAGAATCGCGCGATCGAAGCGGTCGAGTTCGAGGATATCGGTTTGCACGGTCGAACGCTCCAAAGAAGGCGGATCGGGCAGCTTCGGCCGCCCATTCGGGAAACATCACTCGACGAAGGCGCGTAAGCTAGCACAAATTTGCGGAGGACTTTCAATGCCCAGAGATATCGCATCCGACCTGCGCCGGACGATCGACGCGCAGACCTACGCCGACGAAGCGCCGCTGGTCGCGTCGCTGGCCGAGACCGCCGAGCTGACTCCGGCGGATCGTGCGGAAATCTCGAAACGGGCGGCGGCCCTGGTGCGCGATATCCGCGGCAGCGCGCGTCCGGGCCTGATGGAGGTCTTTCTCGCCGAGTACGGCCTGTCCACCGAGGAGGGCATCGCCCTGATGTGCCTGGCCGAGGCTCTGCTGCGCGTGCCCGACGCCGAGACGATCGACGCGCTCATCGAGGACAAGATCGCGCCGTCCGACTGGGGCAAGCACATGGGCCATTCCGCCTCGCCCCTGGTCAACGCCTCGACCTGGGCGCTGATGCTGACGGGCAATGTGCTGAAGGACCGCGACCCCGGCGTCGCCAGCCATCTGCGGGGCGCGATCAAGCGGCTGGGCGAGCCGGTCATCCGCCGCGCCGTCGGTCAGGCGATGCGGGTCATGGGCCAGCAGTTCGTGCTGGGCGAGACGATCGAGGCAGCGATGAAGCGCGCCGCCAAGCAGGAGTCGCGCGGCTACACCTATTCCTACGACATGCTGGGCGAGGCCGCGCGCACGGAGGACGATGCGCGGCGCTACCACCTGAGCTATTCGCGCGCGATCAACGCCATCGCGGAGGCCGCGAAGTCGAAGAAGACGCGCGACAATCCCGGCATCTCCGTCAAGCTTTCCGCGCTGCATCCGCGCTACGACGAGCTACACTCCGATCTGGTGTTCGAGGTCGTGGTACCGCGGCTGCGCACGCTGTGTCAGCTCGCCCGCTCGGCGGGCATCGGGCTCAACATCGATGCCGAGGAAGCCGACCGGCTGGCGATCTCGCTCGACGTGATCGAGGAAGTGCTCTCCGAGCCGTCGCTCAAGGGCTGGGACGGGTTCGGTGTCGTGGTGCAGGCCTACGGCAAGCGCGCGGCCCCGGTGCTCGACTGGCTGCACGACCTGGCGACACGGCTCGACAGGCGGATCATGGTGCGCCTCGTGAAGGGCGCCTACTGGGACACCGAGATCAAGCGCGCGCAGGTTCTCGGCGTCGACAGCTTCCCGGTCTTCACGTCGAAGCCGGCATCGGACGTGAGCTTTATCGCCAATGCGCGCAAGCTGTTGAAGATGACCGACCGCATCTATCCGCAGTTCGCCACGCACAACGCGCACACCACGATGGCCGTCGTGCACATGGCCGAGTCGATGGAGGTTCCCAACGAGGCGTGGGAATTCCAGCGCCTGCACGGCATGGGCGAGACGCTCTACGACCTGCTGATGAAGAAGAACGGCGTGCGCTGCCGGATCTACGCGCCTGTCGGCCAGCACAAGGACCTTCTGGCCTACCTCGTCCGGCGTCTTCTCGAAAACGGCGCGAACTCGTCCTTCGTGAACCAGATCGTCGACGAGGACGTGCCGCCGGAGACGGTGGCCGCCGATCCGTTCGATGAGGTTCACGACAGCGGCCTGACCACCGGGGCGGAGCTGTTCGAGCCCGAGCGCGTGAACTCGAAAGGCTGGGATCTGCGCCATCGCCCGACGCTCGAGGAGATCGACGCCGCGCGCGGCGCGTTCGAGCGGCATCGCTGGCAGGCCGGCCCGATCACGGCCGAGGACGCGCCCGCCGGCGCGGAGGAGGTCGTGCCCAACCCGGCACGGCCGCGCGACGAGGTGGGCACCATCACGTGGGCGACGCCCGAAACCGTGGCGGCGGCGGCTCGCGCCGCGCGACCCTGGGACGCAGATCCGGCCGAGCGGAGCGCGGTGCTGAACCGGATCGCCGATCTCTACGAGGAGAATTACGGCGAGCTGTTCGCGATCCTGCATCGCGAGGCGGGCAAGTCGCTGCTCGACGCGGTGGCCGAGATCCGGGAGGCCGTGGATTTCCTGCGCTACTACGGCGCACGAACCGAAGGCGATCCGGCCGTCGGCGTCTTTGCCTGCATCAGCCCGTGGAACTTCCCTCTGGCGATCTTCACCGGGCAGATCGCCGCGGCGCTGGCCGCCGGCAACGCGGTGCTGTCGAAACCGGCCGAGCAGACGCCGCTGATCGCACACCGCGCGGTGCAACTGATGCACGAGGCCGGGGTGCCGCGCACCGCACTTCAACTCGTTCCGGGTGCGGGCGAAGTCGGCGCGGCGCTGACCTCGACGCCCGAGGTCGGCGGCGTGGCCTTCACCGGCTCCACCGAGACCGCGCAGATCATCCATCGCTCGATGGCCGAGAATCTCGATCCGGGCGCGCCGCTGATCGCCGAGACCGGCGGGCTCAACGCGATGATCGTCGATTCCACCGCCCTGCCCGAGCAGGCGGTCGCGGCGATCGTCGAAAGCGCGTTCCAGTCGGCCGGGCAGCGGTGTTCGGCGCTGCGCTGCCTGTACGTGCAGGAAGATATCGCCGAGAGCTTCACCGAGATGCTGACTGGCGCGATGGATGCCATGCGGATCGGCCGGCCGTGGGACGTGTCGACCGACGTCGGCCCGGTGATCGACGCCGAGGCCAAGGCCGATATCGACGCCTACATCGCGGAGGCGGACGGTGAGGGCCGCGTGCTCAAGACATGCGACACACCCGATGCCGGGCACTTCGTCGCGCCGACGCTGATCCGCGTGACGGGCATTGGCGAGTTGGAGCGCGAAGTGTTCGGCCCCGTGCTGCACCTCGCCACGTTCAAGGCGGACGGGATCGACCGCGCCATCGACGCGATCAATGCCAAGGGCTACGGCCTGACGTTCGGTCTGCAGACTCGGATCGACGACCGGGTACAGCACGTGTCGGACCGGATTCGCGTGGGCAACGTCTACGTCAACCGCAACCAGATCGGCGCGATCGTGGGCTCCCAGCCGTTCGGCGGCGAGGGCCTCTCCGGCACCGGGCCGAAGGCCGGCGGCCCCGACTATGTGGAGCGCTTCCGTGCTCACCCCGCCGACCACGCGGCGGGCGAGTGGTCCAAGGACGACACCGCCAAGCGGATCGAGACCGCCGCGCGCAAGGCCGCGAAGGAGGTCGTGATCGACAAGACCGAGCTGCCCGGTCCCACGGGTGAGTCGAACATGCTCTCCACCCTGCCCCGGGACCCGATCCTCTGCCTCGGGCCGGGCGCGGAGGCAGCGGCCGCGCAGGCCAAGGCGATCCGCGACCTGGGCGGCGTCGCCATCGAGGCCGAAGGGCATGTCACGCCGGAGACGCTGACCACGCTGGACGGGATCGCCGGCGTGATCTGGTGGGGCGATGCGGATACGGCGCGCGCGATCCGTGCGGCGCTCGCGCGTCGCGAGGGGCCGATCGCGTTCCTCGTGACCGGCCAGCCCGATCGCGGCCACGCGCGGATCGAACGGCATGTCTGCGTCGACACCACCGCGGCCGGCGGCAACGCGAAGCTGCTCGCCGGGGTGTCCTGACCCCAGGCCGGGCGCCGCGGCGCGGTGCTCGGTCACGCCACGCTTGACGCGGGCCCGCCCCGCGCCAAGCTCTGCGCCATGTTCCCGATCCGCGATCACAACCCGTCAGGGTCCACGCCCTTCGTCACATGGGCGCTGATCGTGGCGAACGTGGTGATTTTCCTGAACTACTGGCACCTGTTCCAGAACGAGCTGGCGCTGAACCGGTTCTTCTTCGAGTGGGCCATGATCCCGGCGCGCGTGTCGATGGGCGAGGGCTTCGGCGGGTTGGTGACCTCCATGTTCCTGCACGGCGGCATCCTGCACCTTGCCGGCAACATGCTGTTTCTGTTCATCTTCGGCGACAACGTCGAGGACGAGATGGGCCACCTGCCCTACCTCGCCTTCTACCTCGCGTGCGGCGTGGCGGCGGCATTGGCGCAGTACGTGACGGCACCGCTGAGCCAGGTGCCGATGGTGGGCGCCTCGGGCGCGATCGCCGGCGTCATGGGCGCCTACCTGCTGCTGTTTCCGCGGGCGCGCGTCGATATCCTGATCATCCTCATCATCATCTTTCGCATCGTCACCATCCCCGCGTGGATTCTGCTTGCACTGTGGCTTGCCATGCAGGCGTTCGGCGGCATCGGCGCGCCGGCCGATGCCGGTGGTACGGCCTACTGGGCGCATGTGGGCGGGTTCGTGATCGGCGTGCTGCTCTGCGTGCCGCTCTGGCTTCTGCGCGGCGGGACGGCCTTCTGGCGCCGGTCGCACGGGACGCCGCCGCATCCAGAAGCGCGCTATCGCTTCGTCACCTCGGACGTTCCGCGCGCGGGGCGGCGGCGGAACGCCGGGCGGCCGCGCGGGCCTTGGGGTCGCTAGCGCTCCGATGCGCGCCGCGACGCAAGCACGGGCACGGACATGCGCACGGAGGACTTGCGCTCGGCGAGAGAGCCGCGATGCTCGGGCGTGACCCACGCCGAACAGGAAGGCGCCCGATGTCCGACCGGCCAGACCCCCGTACCGCCACCTGCCATTGCGGCGCCGTCGAATTGCGCGTGACGCTGTCGGACCGGCTGGAGGATGCGCGGCGCTGCGACTGCTCCTACTGCCGCAGGCGTCCGGCGCCGGTAGTTTCCGCGAAGCTTGCCGACCTCACGGTCGTGCGCGGGGCAGATCACCTGACGCTCTACCAGTGGGGCACGCACACGGCCGAGCATCATTTCTGCTCGGTCTGCGGGATCTACATGTATCACCGCCGCCGGTCCGACCCGACGGAATACGGCATCAACATGGGTACACTCGAGGGCGTGAACCCGGCCGAGTACGAGCCCGTCCCGTGGAACGACGGGGTGAACCACCCCTCGGACCGCTGACGTTCAGGCCTCGCGGATGATGCGGGCGAACTGGTCGTAGATGTTGCCGTTCGCGCACAGGATCGTGCCGTCCTCGAGCGGCGTCTGCCCCTCGCGCACGCCGCCCACGAGCGCACCGGCCTCGAGCGCGATGAGCGAGCCGGCGGCGAGATCCCACACTTGCAGCTCGCGCTCCCAGTAGCCGTCGTAGCGGCCCGCCGCGACATAGGCGAGGTCGAGCGCCGCCGAGCCCCAGCGCCGCACACCAGCGCATTGCGGCATGAGCCGGGCGAGATCCTTCAGCGTCGCCGGCAGCGTCGCCTTCGACCCGAAGGGGACGCCGGTCGCGAACAGGGCTTCGACCATGCGGGAGCGGCCGGAGACGCGCAGACGCTTGGAGTCGTTGAGCCACGCGCCCGATCCGCGCTCGGCATAGAACATCTCGTCCTTGGCGGGATCATAGACGACCGCCGACACGATCGCGCCCTTGTGCTCGAGCGCGATTGAGATGGCCCAGTGGGGCATGCCGTGCAGAAAGTTGGTCGTCCCGTCGAGCGGATCGACGATCCAGCGGCGGGTCGGATCCTCGCCCGCGATCTCGCCGCCCTCCTCGGCCAGCCAGCCGTAGGTCTTGCGCGCACCGAGCAGCTCTTCGCGCAGGATCTTCTCGGCCGCGAGGTCGGCGCGGCTGACGAAGTCGCCGGCGCCCTTCATCGAGACCTGCAGGTTCTCGACCTCGCGGAAGTCCTTGACGAGCGAGCGTCCCGCTTTCCGCGCCGCCTTCATCATGATGTTGAGATTGGCGCTGCCCTGCATCGACCCGGCCCCTTCGCGTGTACGCTGTCGCGTGTCAGGGCGGGCGTATACGCGCGCGCTCCGGGGATGTGAAGGGGCGCGGTGTCAGCGGTAGATGATGCCCTTTCGGCCTTCGACCAGCGCCGGCGCCGGCGCCGGCGGAGCGGCCCGCGTCGGCGCGGGTGCATGTGCGTGGCCGCCGGCACGGTTCACGTAGGGTCCGGCCGTCGGCGTGCCGCACGAGACCATGCCGCCGAGCGACACCGGCTGCAGCCCGTGCGGGCAGTGGTTCGCGACGCCGGGATAGACATGGACGAGGAAGGTGGAGTTCGGCTCGTTCGTTGCGTCGCCGCGCCACGCGTCATCGGCCGCAACGACGCCGGCCGACAGGAAAGTTGCGGCGGCCGCCGCGAACAGGTGGGTCGTGCGCATGTCGGTTGTCCCCCGGTCTGGTGGGCGCATGCCGGCACCCGTCGCCGCAAAGCGTACACCGCGCCGCATTTCTGTCAAATTTCACCGCCGGACTTGGCAGGACTTGGGCGGTCGCAACGGGGCAACGATCACGCCGGGTCGCGTTCGTCCCAGTGCTGACCCATCGCGACGATGCAGGAGCGGCCGCTGGCGTAGGTCATCACCAGCGTCCAGTCGCCGTCCTCGGCGCGCCAGAGCTCCATCACCTCTTCGGGGGAGCGCAGGCCGGTGGCGTGGCGCTCGGCGCCGAACTGGCGGGTCAAACGCTCGGTCATCGCCGCCTTGGGCGCGCACACGACCTCGGCAATCGGGCTTGCGGCCGGTGCCGGGGCGGCGGCCGCGAGGAGCGGCAAAAGGAGGAGCGTACGGGTCATCAGCATCTTTGTAACAGATAGATGACATGCCTCGCAGGACAACGGGACATCGTGGCCGGCAGCGGGCCGCGCGTGATGCAAAAAAGCCCCCGCACCGGCGGGTGCGGGGGCCGTCTGTCCGATTGGCGTCGGAGGTCGCCTCAGAAGCGGTAGTTGAGCGTCACGCTCGCCGTCGTGGCGTCGGCTTCGAGGTCGTCTGCGTCGAAGTCGCTGAACTCGTGGTAGTTCACTTCGGCGCCGGCGGTGATGCTCTCGGTCAGGAAGGTCTCGGTGCCGAGGCCGACATAGTAGCCGTTGGAATCGCCCACGGCGTCTTCATCGGTGAACGCCTTGGCGTAGCCACCCTGGCCATAGACCATCGTGCGGCCGAGGTCGTAACCGACGCGCGGGCCGGCGCGCAGCACGCCATCGGCCGTCGCGGCATCGTCGAGGTCGATGTCGGTCGCGTCGTACTGCAGACCGCCGCCGACGATCACGTTGCCGAGGTCGTAGTCATAGTAGCCGCGCACACCGTACGTGGCACCGTCGCCCTCGAGGTCCGGATCCTCGGTCTCGATGTTGCCGTAACCCAGCTGACCACCGAGCGAGAAGCCGGAGAAGTCGTACAGAGGCGCGGGATCGGCGGGCACGATCGGCTGCTGGACGGTGGGCTCCTGATAGGTCTCGGTCGGGCCGGCGGCGAAGCCTGCGGTGGCGGTGGCAGCGAGTGCGGTGGTGATGACGAGAATGCGTTTCATGCTCGATCTCCTGGTTCCGTGTCTGGGTGGCGGGCTTCGTCGCCCGTCGTCGTGAGGCGGAAATGTGGAGAGGGCGGGCTTCGTTCCAGACCCCGCGGTTCACGGTGTCGTGGCTGCCAAGTTACCACTTTCATGGGATTTTTCGCATTCGCCGTGGAACCGGCGGACATTGGCGCATGACGCGGCGCGACCCGCTCACGCGGGTGAAACGCGCGGCGCCATTCGCTCACGCGCCGGCGGCGGGCCGCCGTCCCGGGGCGACCGGCCCGCTTGACGCCGGCGCGACCGGGCCCGGAGTTTCGTCAGATTCGTACAAAACAGGGGGGCGGTTCGGACACGCTCCCGCGCATTCGGCGGGGGTTTCGTACGATTTTCCGGATCGAGGTGCGGCCCTGCGCCCCGCCCTGCCCCCCCGCGGCCGGTCGGGAGCGCGGCGCCGCGGCCCAGCGACGGGACGATGGCGCCGGGCGCGCGTCGTGCCGGGGGCGTGCCTTCCCGAGTCGGTCCGGCGGGTTGGCGCTTTGGTGGGGGTTCGCCCTGCGGTTGGGGCTGGCGCTGGTCGGGCGCGGTGCCCCGCCCGGTCTCAAGCCGAGGCGCCGGGCGAGCGTCATGCCGGAGGCATGCCTCCGGCTTGACCCGTTCCGGCGAGCTTGCGCTTTGGTGGGGTTTCGCGCTCCGGTGGGGGCGGGAGAGGCCGGAATATGAAGCGCGCCGCTCCGGGCGGTGTTTGCGCCAACCCACGGGCCGGCGCTCGCCCGTCGGCTGCAACCAAACACAGAGACCTCGCGGCTAAGGTGCGTCTCCGGTTTCTTGCCATCGCGCTCTGTTTTGAGCGCTGGCGCAAACTTCAAGAAACTCTCGCGGGCTTTCTTCAGCAAATCGGGCCACCGCCTCCCTTCCGTCACGGAAATAAAATGGCCGCTCTGTCATTGATTGATAGCCTGTATGGCGCTCGTCACCTTCCTTCGTTTTCCAGAATCCGAGATGAGCGGCAATTTTTCTAAGATGAGTAGAGTTGAAAGGTAAATCGTTAAGAGTAGCCTGCTGCACCCTATGCCTGATCTCGTCAGCCGCACGGGATGGCAACATAGGTTGTCGTGGATCGTTAGCAGCAGGCACAGTAAGTTCGATGTTACCCTGTATTTGATACGCAGGAGCTCCACCATCATCCACAAGATTTGCGCGGTCGATAACGTTTAGATCTTTAGCAGCATCGTAAGGCAAAAAATATGTAACGTCGCCTTCCGCCTCGCCGGGAGAAGAAGCGTCAGCAATGATTGCTCGATCAAATCCTACTTTTCTACCTCGCGAAAGAAAGCCAAAAATTTGATGCCGTATACTTTCATCCCTTTCTTGCAATATTTGCACAAACTCGCTCCCACTTATCGCGGCAGTCTGACCACGGCGTCGGGCGTATATGACGCCTTGCCTTAACATGTGAGGCTGTCCAGCCCCGGCCGTTAGGTCTTTGGCTGCAATGCATGGCTTATTAGATAGCGGAGAAACTTGGAGCACGGCAACTCTAATGCCGTGCACCGAGGCCTCACGGAATTCAGTGATAGGGTGTGGGACCAAAGAGGTTTTTAGAAGATCTGACTGGATCCCTTCATCCAGCAAGGGTCCAGTCAATCCGATCAAATCACGAGGTCTATCGCAAACCCCGAAAACAATTATCCCCCCTGACTGATTACTAAACGCCGCGATTGTCTTCATGCATTTCTTGAAAGTCACTTCGTTCAGAATCTGTTTGAACTCTAGCTCAGTGCTTTCACGCGCGGTTACTCTCAAGACCCCGCCATTTGAGACCACATCCAGACGTTCTTCCAACTCGCCATCTGTAATCAATTTTCAAGATACTCCAATCACCCCCTTGAACTCCCGCCATTCCCCCTTCGACATCCCGGAATTCTCCTGCGTCACCTCCTCGCCCGCGAGCATCCGCTTCACGCAATCGAGGCCGGCGGCGGACAGGACCGCGCCGCCCATGCGGTAGTCCTCGAAGGCCTTGTAGGCGAAGGGGACCCAGTCCTTGACCATCTCGCAGATGGCGTCGGCGTAGACGCGGATCTCGTATTGAGCGTGGGAATCCGCGCGGAGGCGGAGGAAATGGAGGAGGTTGTGGAGGTCCACCTTCCAGTACCACTGGGTGTAGATGTTGGCGGGCAGGTTCATGCGGGCGAGCTCGCGGGCGAGGCCCTGCTGGCCGTCGTCCGAGATCATCGCCTCGTAATGGTCGTAGGCGCGGGTGGCGTCGTCGCGCAGCCAGCGCAGGACGCGCTCGGCCTCCTCGCCCGAGAGCGCCTCGCCCCGGCCCTGGTTGTTGACCGTCGACTGCGCGGCGAGCGCGTCGGCCTCGGGGATGTAGAACTCGCGGTCGAGGATGGAGTAGCGCGCGGAATACTCGTTCACGTTCGCGGTGCGGTGGCGGATCCACTGCCGCGCGACGAAGACCGGCAGCTTCACGTGCAGCTTGATCTCGCACATCTCGAAGGGCGTGGAGTGCCAGTGCCGCATGAGGTACCGGATCAGCCCCTCGTCGTTCGACACCGACTTGGTGCCGCGGCCGTAGCTGACGCGGGCGGCCTGGCAGATGGCGCTGTCGTCGCCCATGTAGTCGATGACCCGGACGAAGCCGTGATCGAGCACCGGACGCGCGCGGTAGAGATGCGCCTCCATCGCCGGAACCGTGGCGCGCAGCGTCTGGACGGGCTGCGCGCGAAGCTCTTCGATCTCGGCCTCTTGTTCGGGAGTCAGGGGCATGGGCGGGGTCCTCTCCACCAGATGAGTCGCGTTTTCACCACATCTTGCATGACGCGCGACAAAAAACCACCATATCGGGTGGCGGCAAATCCGCCGCACTCGGGCAACATTCGCGGCGGGCGGCGTCCCGCGTCGATTGACTTGGACGACGGGCTCGGGACAATCGCGGGAAAAACACGGCACAGCACAATCGAGGCAGCGTGACATGACCCGCATCGTGGCGATGATCCTGACGCTGGCGCTTCTGGGCGCCTGCGGCTCCACCGGCAACGACGGCGAGAACCCGCTCGACCAGGAAGAGGACGGCGGCGGAGACGGCGGCGACGGCGACGGCGGAGATGACGGCGGCGACGATGGCGGCGACGTCGACGACCCGATCGACAGCGACCGCGACCTGCCCCCCGGCACCGCGAGCCCGACGCCGAACTCGGCAATCGTGCGCTACGAGCCGCAGGACGGCGACGACGGCGGCGGCTTCGCGCGCAACATCCGCTACAATTCCGACAGCGACACGTTCGAGGTCGACAACCTGGCCTTCGACGGCGACAACGTCTACCGCCGCGGCGGCACGGCGGCGGCGCAGAACGACGTGGGCTCGCTTGGGCCCTTCGCGGTCTACGAAAGCGACGTCTCGGGCGTGGACCCGGAGACCGGCAACGTGGTCGACAACCTGTCCTACCGGGCGATCTACGGCGTGTCGAACAGCGGCCAGACCGAGTTCGCGATCGTGCGCACCGGCTCCTACACCGATTTCGGCTTCGGCGGCTTCGTCTACCAGCGCAACTCCACCGACCGGGCCGGCAACCCGACGCAGCTGATCCTGCCGACCGAGGGCAGCGCGGGCTATGCGGGCGACTACGCCGGCACGCGGATCTTCGGCGGGCGCAGCGGGCAGGAATACGTGACCGGCCGGGCGTCGATGACGATCGACTTCGAGGACTTCAACGACGGCCAGGCGGGCGTGCAGCTCTTCGTGCGGGACCGCCGGCTGTTCGACCTCGACGGCAACGACATCACGGACGAGTACGTCGCGGCGCTGCAGGAGAACAACCCGGACCTGATCGCCCCGCGCGACGCGCAGGGCAACGTGATCCTGCCGAACGTCCGCCCGGTGATCGCGCCCGACAACGCCGACGCGAACGGCGAGATCACGCAGGACGTCTTCGCCTCGGCGACGCAGACCGACGGCACGGTCGTGAACACCGCCGAGGGGCAGTACTACGCGATCATGTCGGGCGACGGCGCCGAGGAGATCGTCGGCGTGCTGGTGATGGAAGGCGACGACCCGCGCAGCGACGCGACCTTCCAGGAGACCGGCGGCTTCATCGTCTACCGCAGATGACGGCAGCGGGCGCGCAGGCGACGCATCCCCCGCCCGGCCGCCGCGCGCGGCGGCTGGGACGGGTCCTGGCGGCGCTGGTCCTGTGGGCCGGCGCCGCCGGCGCGCAGGGGGCCGATGCGCCGGAGCGCGCCGCGCCGGCGGCCGGCGCGGGCGCCCAAAGCGTGCTGACGCCGGATGCGCTGCGCGACGTGGCGGGCCGCGCGGCGGTGTCGGGGCGGCCCGACCTCGCCCGGAGCGCGGCGGAGGCGCTGCTCGCGCGCGATCCCGACGACGTGCAGGCGCTGCTGATCCTGTCGCGCGCCGCGCGCGACGGGCAGGATTTCGACACCGCGCGCGACGCCGCCGGCCGCGCCTTCCGCGGCGCGGGCGACGCCGACACGCGCTATGCCGCGGCGCTGGCGATGGCGCAGGCGCTGTCGTCGGACGGGGCGCGGACGCGGGCGCAGTTCTGGCTGCGCCGGGCGATGCAGATCGCGCCGACCGAGCGGCAGAAGGCGCAGGCCGTCGCGGATTTCCGCTACGTGCGGTCGCGCAACCCGTGGTCGACGCGGCTGTCGTTCTCGGTGGCGCCGTCGTCGAACGTGAACGGCGGCACGACGTCGGAGTCGTTCGACCTCTTCCTGCCGATCGGCAACGGCTATTACGTGCCGGCGCCGGACCTCGAGCCCGAGGGCGCGTCGCGCGCGCTGTCGGGGCTGGAGATCGGCACCGGGATCTCGACCGAGCGGGTGATCTTCGAGACTCGGACCCGGCGGATCTCGCTCGATCTGGGGCTGTCGCGGCGCGACGTGGTGCTGTCGGACGACGCCCGCGACATCGCGCCGGACGCCGAGAACGGCGATTTCGCCCGCACGACCGTGTCGGCGGGCCTGACGCAGGACTGGACCACACCGTCCAAGCGGGTCGGCGCGAGCATCGGCGCGCGGCTGGCGCGGGACTGGTACGGCGGCGACCTGCTGTCGCAGACGGTGAGCGCGAACGGCACGCTGCGCGTTGCGCTCGCGCCGCGGCTCCTGGGCCAGGCGGGGCTGTCGGTGGATCACGAGGCGGGCTTCGGCACGCGCGAGGACGCGGACGGCTGGCGCGCGAGCCTCGGGGCGACGCACGTGCTCGAGGGCGGGCATCGGCTGAGCCTCGCGCTCAGCCATCGCGACCGCGAGTCCGACGCCGAGATCCTCGATTTCACCGAGCAGGAGGCGAAGCTGTCGCTCGACCTCGGCCGGCCGGTCCTCGGCACGGGGCTCGCCTTCGGTCTGAGCGCGTCGGGGCGCGCCTATGAGGAGCATCCCTACTCGCTCGACGGGCGCAACGACCGCCGCTACGGCGCGTGGGCGCGCGCGTCGCTGGACGAGCTCGACTACTACGGCTTCGTGCCGGACCTGACGCTGAGCGCCTCGCGCACCGAATCCGACATCGGGCTCTACGACAGCGAGGAGTTCGGCGTCTCGGTCGGGATCCGCTCGAAGTTCTGACCGGACGTCCCGTGCCGACGGCACGCGGCGGGCGCGTCGGGCCACGCGACGCTCGACACCGGTTCGGGCGCGCCTATCCTCCGGTCAGTACCGCAACCACCAGATCCGAGGGCACGCACTCCATGTCGATCGAATACCTGCACACGATGGTCCGCGTGAAGGACCTCGAGAAATCCATGGCCTTCTACGAGATGCTGGGTCTCAAGGAGCGGCGGCGCATGGACAACGAGGGCGGCCGCTTCACGCTCGTCTTCATGTGCCCGCCCGGGCAGGAGGACGGCCACAACGATGTCGAGCTGACCTACAACTGGGACGGCGACGACCAGCTGCCCGACGACAGCCGCCATTTCGGCCACCTCGCCTATCGCGTCGACGACCTCTACGGCCTGTGCCAGACGCTGATGGACAACGGCGTGACCATCAACCGGCCGCCGCGCGACGGGCACATGGCCTTCGTCCGCTCGCCCGACAACGTGTCGGTGGAGCTTCTGCAGAAGGGCGACGCGCTGCCCAAGCAGGAACCCTGGGCCAGCATGGAGAACACCGGGCATTGGTGAGGGCGGCCGCCCTTCTTGCCCTGCTCCTGTCGCTCGCGACCGCCGGCGCGGCGCGGGCGCAGGAGTGCCGGCTGGCGCTCCTGCTCGCGCTCGACGTGTCGTCGTCGGTCGACGCAAGGGAATACGCGCTGCAGCGCGACGGTCTGGCCGCCGCGCTGAACGACCCCGACATCCGCGCGGCGCTGCTGTTCGGGCCCGGCCGCGTGGCGCTGTCGGCCTACGAGTGGAGCGGGCGACAGCAATCGGTCGTGGTGCTCGACTGGACGATGATCGCGTCGGAGCGCAACATCGACGCGGTGATCGCCGGGCTGACGCGCAGCCCGCGCAGCCAGACCCGGTTTCCCACCGCGATGGGCTTCGCGCTGGGGTTCGGGGCGACGCATCTCGCGCGGGGCCCGGCCTGCGCGCGCCGGGTGATCGACGTGTCGGGCGACGGGGTGACGAATGACGGTTTCGGCCCGGGCCTCGCCTACCAGCACTTTCCCTTCGAGGGGGTCACGGTGAACGGCCTCGCGGTGCTCGGCGCCGACCCGGAGGTCGACCGCTACTACGACGAGGTGGTGCGCCACGGGCCGGGGGCCTTCGTGGAATACGCCGACGGCTACGAGGGCTTCCGCCGGGCGATGACACGCAAGCTCCTGCGCGAGATCGGCGGCATGGTCGTGGGCGGACGCGCACGCCCGCATCCCGAGGGATCGGCCGGCTAGCGCAGCTTCGGCGGCGTGTCCGGATCGCTGCCGGGTGCCGGCCGTTCGCCGCGCGCCCGCGGTTTCGCGCCCTCGGGCAGGTCGAAGCGCAGCGCCACGCGCGCGAGCCGCGCCGCCAGCGGATCCTCGTTGCCCAGGAACGCCACGTCGAGCGCCCCGGCATCGAGCCCCGAGAAGATCAGCGCCTCGTTGACCGCGCGGGCCAGCGGCTCCTCGGCGCCGCGCGCCGTGCCGGTCACCGCCAGCAGGTGCCCGCGCGAGCCATCGTCGTAGCGCACCGAGGCGAGGTAGGCGTGCCGCGCCAGCCCCGCCGCCCGCGCCAGTTTCGCGTCGAGCGCGGTCAGCAGGTCCTCGGGCAGCGCCCGCGGCGCCTCCACGCTCTCGGGACGGGCGAGCGCCTCTCCGGGCCGGTTCGACAGCACCTCGGCCAGCCAGTCGAGCGCCGCCGGCGGCACCAGCCCCGACCCGCCCGGCGCGCCGAGATTGAGCGCGATGCCGACCCCCTGCCCCGCCAGCATGTCGGCGAGCGTGCGCCCCGGCAGCGCGGCATAGGGCGCGGGCGCGCCGGCGAAGGCGGCCAGCGCCTCGTCGCCCTCGAAGGCCAGAACGTAACGTCCCTCCGCGGTGTCGAAGACTTCGGGCGACAGCGCGTCCGCGCGGGGTTCCTCGGTCAGGAGCAGGCTGAGCTCGGTCTCCGCCAGCCGGGCGTAGAACGCCATGCGCAGGCGGTCGTCGTCAGGCGCGGCCTCCATCGCCGCGCGCGCGGCGTCGAGCGGGGTCGGATCGGACATGGGGTCGCTCCTTCTCCGGTCCCGTCGAGACTCCGCCGAAACGCGGGGGGATGCAAGGGCATACCGTCCGACAGGGCCGAGAGCGCGCGCGCCCGCGACGCGCCAACGGGCCACGGCGCCCACCCGCGCGCCCCGCACCGCCCCGACACCTCCCAGGCAACCGCCCCCTCTTCTTCTTGGCGCAAATACTCCGGGGAGCGCGAGGGGCAGCGCCCCTCGCTCCCGTCCGCGCCACACCCACGCCGCAATGGCCTGCGCGCGCCCGGCGCGGCAGGCATTGCCCGCGCCGGGCGCGCGCCGGGGGATTTGCTTGCGCGCGTCTGGCGCGCCGGGGGGGGGTTGCCTGCGCGCGTCTGGCGCGACAGGGGTTGCTTGCGCGCGTCTGGCGCGCGACGCTGCCCCGCATGGACCCGACCGCCCCCCTCAAGGCCGAAATCCGCGCCTGCCGCATCTGCGCCGATCGCTTCGCCGCGACGCGGACCGCGCATGCACCGCGGCCCTGCGTGTGGTTCTCCGCGGATGCGCCGATCCTCGTCGCCGGACAGGCGCCCGGGATGCGCGTGCACGAGTCCGGCAAACCGTTCTTCGACCGCTCGGGCGACCGGCTGCGCGACTGGATGGGCATCGACGAGAGCGAGTTCTACGACCTCGCCAAGGTGGCGGTCCTGCCGACGGCCTTCTGCTTTCCGGGCTACGACGCCAAGGGCTCGGACCTGCCGCCGCCGCCGGTCTGCTGGGAGACGTGGCACCACCGCGCGCTCGACGCGATCGGCCCGGTTCGGCTGCGGCTGGTGATCGGCGGCCACGCCATCCGCCGGCATCTCGGCGACCGGCGCCCCGTGCGCGAGGCGGTCGCCGACTGGCGCGCCCGCCCGCCCGGCACCTTCGCGCTGCCGCACCCGTCGTGGCGCAACACCGCGTTCCTTCGCCGCAACCCGTGGTTCGAGGCCGAGGTGGTGCCGCGCCTGCGCCGCGCGGTGGCCGACGCGCTCGACCGGCCGGTGCGGGCGGCGTCATGAGCGCCGAGCCCGTCACCGAAGCGGCCCTCGCCGACCGCCTTGCCGCGCTGCCGCGCGGGCGGCGGCACCTCGTCGCGATCGCGGGCGCGCCGGGGTCGGGCAAGTCGACGCTGGCCGAAACGCTCGTCGCCGGGCTCGCGGCGGCCGGGCGGCCCGCCGCGATCCTGCCGATGGACGGCTTCCACCTCGACGACCGGGTGCTCGAGCCGCGGGGCCTGCGCCCGCGCAAGGGCGCGCCGGAGACCTTCGATGCCGCCGGCCTCGCCCATCTTCTCGGCCGGCTGAAGCGGAACGACGAGGCGGAGATCGCCGTGCCGGTCTTCGACCGCGAAATCGAGATCGCGCGCGCCGGGGCGCGAATGATCCCGCAGGCGGTCGAGATCGTCGTGGTCGAGGGCAACTACCTCCTGCTGGAGCGCGCGCCGTGGGACGCGCTGGCGCCGCTCTTCGACCTCTCGGTGCGTCTCGACGTGCCCGAGCCGGTGCTGCGCGACCGGCTCGCCGAGCGCTGGCGCGGCTTCGGCCTCGCCGCGCCGGCGATCCGCGCCAAGCTCGAGGAGAACGACCTGCCGAACGGGCGGCTGGTCCTGTCCGCGAGCCGCATGCCGGATCTGGTCGTGGCGCAGGGCTGACCCCTTCCGCCGGCGCGCCCGCCTGATTACCTCTGTCCTTCCAGCCGACAGGAGTCCGACCGATGCGCTATTCCCTTCTCGATCTCGCCCCGGTGCCCGAGGGGTCCGACACCGCGACGGCGCTGGCCAACATGGCCGCGCTCGCCGAGCGGGCGGAGACGCTGGGATACCATCGCTACTGGCTGGCCGAGCACCACAACATGCCCGGCATCGCCTCGGCGGCGACGGCGGTGCTGATCGGCCACGTGGCCGCGCGGACGCGGCGGATGCGCATCGGCGCGGGCGGCATCATGCTGCCCAACCACGCGCCGCTCGCGGTGGCCGAGGCGTTCGGCACGCTCGCCACGCTCCATCCCGGGCGGATCGATCTCGGGCTCGGCCGCGCGCCCGGTGGCGACCCGGCGGTGATGCAGGCGCTCGGCACCCATCCCGCGCGCGCCGAACGCTTCGAGGACGAGGTCGCGGAGCTGCGCGCGCTGCTCGGCCCGGCCCGCGACGGGCTGCCCGTGCGTGCGCATCCCGGCGAGGGCACCGAGGTGCCGTTGTGGATCCTGGGCTCCTCGCTGCACGGCGCGGAGGTCGCGGCCCGGCTCGGTCTGCCCTACGCCTTCGCGTCGCATTTCGCGCCGGCGGCGCTCGAGCGGGCCTTCGAACTCTATCGCGCCCGCTTCACGCCCTCCGCGCAGCTGTCGCGGCCGCACGCGATGCTGGCGATCAACGTCTTCGCGGCCGAGACGGACGCCGAGGGCCGGCGTCTGCGCAGCTCGATGGAACAGGCCTTCTACCGCCTGCGCACCGGCCGGCCGGGCAAGCTGCCGCGCCCGGTCGACGACATCGCCGCGGCGATCCCGGCGCAGGTCCGCCCGGCGATCGACGGCGCGCTCGCGGTCTCGGCCACCGGCGGCCCTTCCAAGGTCGAGCGCGAGCTCGACGCGCTGATCGCCCGCCACGCGCCCGACGAGGTGATCCTGACGAGCCAGATCCACGACCCCGCCGCGCGCCTCGCCTCGTGCGAGATCGCCGCCGAGGCGATGACGCGGCTCGGCGCGCAGGCGGCGGCATGAGCGGCCCGGTGGCACGGCCCGCGCCCCGCCCCGACGACCTCGTCCTGACCCCGCGCGGCGTGCGCTTCATGGGACGGTTCTGGCCCTGCACGATCGGCCGCGGCGGCGTCACCCGCGACAAGCGCGAGGGCGACCGCGCGACGCCCGCCGGCGTGCACGACATCGTCGGCCTGCTCTACCGGCCGGACCGCGGCGCACCGCCGGCCGACTGGGCGGTGCCGATCCGCCCCGGTGACCTGTGGTCCGACGATCCCGCCGACGAGGACTACAACCTCATGGTCCGGGCCCCGCACGCGCATTCGCACGAGGCGCTGCGCCTGCCCGACCCGCGCTACGACGTCGTTCTCGTCACCGACTGGAACTGGCCGCGGGCCGAGGCCGGCCGCGGCTCGGCGATCTTCCTGCACGCCTGGCGGCGCCCGGGTCACCCGACCGCCGGCTGCGTCGCGTTCCGCGCCGACCATCTTCGCGCCATCGCCGCCCGCGTGACCGTCACCACCCGCCTGATCGTGCCCGACACCCTCGCCGACCGCGCCTGACCCCGGGCGCACCGCCCCCATCTCCGCCCCGCGACGGTCCCGGGCGCCTCCGGCCCCCGGTCCCCTGCCTCTTCTTCTTGGGCAAAATACTCCGGGGAGCGCGAGGGACAGCGCCCCTCGCTCCCGCCCGCGCCACAGGCGCGGCCCGGCGCGGGCGCCGGGCTCAGGCCGCGCCGGCCCAGGCCGCCCAGGCGAGGCCCGCCACCAGCGAACCGGCGAAGGCGAAGCCGAGATAGGCGGCGAAGACCCGCGGGCGGACGAGGGCCCAGACCGCGATGGCGGCGGGGATGCAGCTGACACCGCCGGCGAGGACGAAGCTCATCGCCGCGCCGGGCGCCATGCCCTGGTCGAGCAGCGCGTCGACGAGCGGGACCGCGGCGTAGCCGTTGAGATAGGCCGGCGCACCGATGAGCGCGCCTTTCACCACCGGCCAGATGCCGGTGCCGCCGAGCACGCCGGCGACCGCTTCGGCGGGCACGTAGCGCAGCATCAGGGCCTCGATCACGTAGGCGAGCGTCAGCCACTTGAGCAGGAAGACGGCGTTGCCGATCCCGGTGTCGCGGAAGGTGGCGCGGCGCTCGGGCTCGCTCCAGAAGCGCCAGACGGGGCGGCCGCGGAACGGCTGCGCCGCGCCGCAGCAGCCGCCGGTGGCGGGCCGTTCGCGCAGCGGGTCGCGGAATACCGGCGAGCCGCGCAGCGCCATCGTTCCGGCACCGCCGAGGAGGCCGAGCCCGACCGCGGCGATCGTCTTGCCGATGGCGAAGTCCCAGCCGAGCGTGCCGGAGGTGATGAGGAACATCGCCGGGTCCATGAGCGGCGAGGCAAGCCAGAACGCCATCACCGCCGAGAGCGGCGCGCCGACCGCGAGCAGCGCGGCGATGAACGGGATCACCTCGCACGAGCAGAACGGCGAGAGCCCGCCCAGCAGCGCGGCGAGGCCGATCATCCGGACCTCGCGCCCCTCGAAGGCACGCGCGAGCAGCGTCTCGGCGCCGGTCGCCTTGAGGTACGCGACGGCGAGCACGGCAAAGAGGATGAAGGGCGCGGTATGCCACAGCGCGGTCGCGGTGAAGATCACCGCGGGCCCGAGCTCGGCGGGGTCGAACAGCGCCAGCGCGGCGAGGATCAGGAGCGTGGCGAGCCAGGCCTTGCCGGGCAGGCGCAGGCGGGTGCGGCGCGGCCCGGGCAGCGTGATGTCAGTCATGGTGGACGTGCCCTTCCGGTCCGGCATCGGCGCAGCAATTGCGCAGGAGGAAATCCGACAGCGCGCGCGCCTCGTCGTAGGCCACCGCGGCGCAGATCACGCTGCGGCCGGCGCGCGTCTGCGTCACGAGCCCGGCGCCGGCGAGGATCCGCAGGTGATGGGTGAGGGTCGAGCCGGTCACCCCGGCGCGGTCGCCGAGCGCGCCGATCGACAGCCCCTCGGGCCCGGCGCGCACCAGCGTGCGCAGGACCGACAGGCGCTGCTCGGAGCCGAGCGCGGCGAAACGTGAGGCGGCGATCTCGAGCGCGAGGTCGGGGCCGTCGGACGGGAGCGAGTCGTGTTTCATGTTTCTAGGGATATCGAAATGTCGCGCCGTCGCCAAGAGACATTTCGACAGGTCTCGAAACGTGGGCCGCGCATGATCTGGGCGCTTGCGGTGTCCGCGGCGGCGGTTAATGATCTTTTGATTGCCCCGCCGGGCAAGCTTTGTTCACATCCGGTCAGGAAGGGACGCCGAGACGTCCCGCGACCACAGGGAGCCAATCCATGACGACGAAACTGACGACACTGACGGCCGTTGCCGCGCTTCTCGCCGGAGCCGCGGCCGCGCAGGAGGTGCGGGTCTACAACTGGTCCGACTACATCGACGAGGATCTTCTGACCGAGTTCGAGGAAGAGACCGGAATTTCGCTGACCTACGACGTCTTCGATTCCAACGAGGTGCTCGAGACCAAGATGCTCGCCGGCGGGTCGGGCTACGACGTGGTGGTGCCGACGGGGTCGTTCCTGCAGCGGCAGATCCAGGCCGGGGCGTTCCAGGAGCTCGACAAGAGCCAGCTGCCGAACCTCGACAACATGTGGGAGACCATCAGCGAGCGCACCTCGCAGTACGACCCGGGCAACACCTACTCGATCAACTACATGTGGGGCACGACCGGGCTCGGCGTGAACATCGACAAGGTGCGCGAGGTGCTGGGCGAGGATGCGCCGGTGAACTCGCTGTCGCTGATCTTCGATCCCGAGAACATGGAACAGCTCGCCTCGTGCGGGGTGCATGTCCTCGACGCGCCGACCGAGGTGATCCCGGCGGCGCTGAAGTATCTCGGCGAGGATCCCGACAGCAAGGATGCCGAGGTCATCGAACAGGTCGGGCCGCTGATGGCCGAGATCCGCCCGTATATCCAGAAGTTCCATTCGTCCGAATACATCAACGCTCTCGCCAACGGCGAGATCTGCGTGGCGTTCGGCTGGTCGGGCGACGTGCTGCAGGCGCGCGACCGCGCCGCGGAGGCCGACAACGGCGTGACGGTCGAATACCACATCCCCAAGGAGGGCGCGCTGATGTGGTTCGACCAGATGGCGATCCCGGCGGATGCGCCGAACCCCGAGGCCGCGCACACCTTCCTGAACTTCATGATGGACGCGCAGAACATGGCGCAGGCGTCGAACTACGTCTACTACGCCAACGGCAACGAGGCGTCGCAGGAGTATCTCAACGAGGACGTGATCGGCGATCCGGCGATCTACCCCGACGAGGAGACGCTGGAGAACCTCTACACCTTCTCGCCCTACGATCCGCGGCTGCAGCGCACGGTCACGCGCCTGTGGACCTCGATCAAGTCGGGCGTCTGATCCCGACGTGACGCGGCCCGGCGCCGGATCCTCCGGCGCCGGGCGGCCCTTTCCCCCCTGCCCGCCGGAGCCCCATGAGCCAGACGGTCTTCGCCCCCTGGGACGATCCCGACGCGCGCCCGCTGATCGAGTTCCGCGGCGTGACCAAGCGCTTCGGCGACTTCACCGCGATCGACGATCTCACGCTCGACATCTACGAGCGCGAGTTCTTCGCGCTGCTGGGCCCGTCGGGCTGCGGCAAGACGACGATGATGCGCATTCTCGCCGGGTTCGAGACGCCGAGCGAGGGCACGATCCGCCTGTCGGGGCAGGATATCGGGCAGGTGCCGCCGAACCGGCGCGCGGTGAACATGATGTTCCAGTCCTACGCGCTCTTTCCGCACCTGTCGGTGTGGGAGAACATCGCCTTCGGGCTGAAGCGCGAGGGCCAGGACAAGGAGGCGATCGAGGCGCGGGTCGCCGAGATGCTGCGGCTGACCCGGCTCGAGAAGTTCGGCGCGCGCAAGCCGCACCAGATCTCGGGCGGGCAGCGCCAGCGGGTGGCGCTCGCGCGGTCGCTGGCCAAGGCGCCGAAGCTCCTGCTGCTCGACGAACCGCTGGGCGCGCTCGACCGCAAGCTCCGCGAGGAGACGCAGTTCGAGCTGATGGACATCCAGGAGAAGACCGGCACCACCTTCGTGATCGTCACCCACGACCAGGAGGAGGCGATGACCGTCGCCAGCCGGGTCGCGGTGATGAACGAGGGCCGGCTCGTGCAGGTGGCGACGCCGCCGGTGATCTACGAGCAGCCCAATTCGACCTACGTGGCCGACTTCCTCGGCAACGTCACGATCATCGAGGGGCGCGCGCGGCGCAGCGAGGACGGCTACACGCTCGACTGGGCCGAGGGCCAGCCGCCGCTGAAGGTGCGCTCGGGTCTCGATGTGCAGGAGGGCGCGCGCGCCTTCATGGCGATCCGCCCCGAGAAGGTGGAGATCCACCGCAACCGGCCCGAGGACGACAACGTGCTGCGCGGCAAGGTCATCGACATCGGCTATCTCGGCAACCTGTCGACCTACCACGTGGAGATGCCCGACGGCCGGATCATCCGGGCGCAGAACTTCAACACCGAGCGCGACACACGCCAGCCCTTCACCTGGGATGACGAGGTGTGGATCAACTGGACCGCCGCCTGCGGCGTGCTGCTCGAGTCATGAGCGCGGCGCGCGGGATCGGGCGACGGGACCGGCAGGACGGCGCGACGCGCGAGCGGGCGCCGGGACGGGCTGTCGCCGCGGCGGGGCGGACTGGCGCGCGGCCGGCGCGCGATCCTCGGGGCCGCGAGCCCGACATGGCGGGCGGCCGGTGGGCGCCCGGCCGCCGCGTCGGCGCGGCCGGCCGTCGGTCGACCCCGGTTCGCCGCGTCGCTGCGGCCGGTGCCGGTGTCGCGTCGCCGGTGACTGCCGGTGACACGGCCCCCGGCGCAGGGAACAGGACAGAGCGACGCGGCGCAGCGCAGCGCCGCCGCACATTGCTCGGCGCGGCGCTCCGGGCCGGGCTCGGTGACGCGCTCCGGGCGGGGGCGGCATGAGGCGGCTCGCGGTCATCGCCCTGCCCTATCTGTGGCTCGTGGCGCTGTTCCTGGTGCCGTTCCTGATCGTGCTGAAGATCTCGCTGTCGGACATCGCGGTGGCGATCCCGCCCTACACGCCGACGCTCGATCTCTCCGAGGGCTGGGCGGGGATCCGCGACTTCCTCGCCGGGCTCGATTTCGAGAACTTCGTCTTCCTGACGCAGGATTCGCTCTACTGGCGGGCCTATCTGAGCTCGGTCTGGATCGCGCTCGTCTCCACGCTCATCACGCTCGCCGTGGGCTACCCGATCGCCTACGGCATGGCGCGCGCGGCGCCCGAATGGCGGCCGACGCTCCTGATGCTGGTGATCCTGCCGTTCTGGACCTCGTTCCTGATCCGCGTCTATTCGTGGATCGGCATCCTGTCGTCCGAGGGCCTGCTGAACCAGGTGCTGATGTCGGTCGGCGTGATCGATGCGCCGCTGACGATCCTCAACACGACCCGCGCGGTCTATGTCGGGATCGTCTACACCTACCTGCCGTTCATGATCCTGCCGATCTACGCGACGCTTGAGAAGATGGACGAGTCGCTGCTCGAGGCGGCCGAGGATCTCGGCTGCTCGAAGATCCAGGCCTTCTGGCTGGTGACCTGGCCGCTGTCGCGCGGCGGGGTGATCGCCGGGTGCTTTCTCGTCTTCATCCCGGCGATCGGCGAGTTCGTCATCCCCTCGCTCCTCGGCGGGTCCGACACGCTGATGATCGGCAAGGTGTTGTGGGAGGAGTTCTTCTCCAACCGCGACTGGCCGGTCGCCTCGGCGGTGGCGATCATCCTGCTGCTGATCCTGATCATCCCCATCGTGCTGTTCCAGCGCAACGAGCAGAAGGCGCGGGAGCAGGACGGATGAGACGCTTCTCGTGGTTCAACGTCACCTCGCTGACGCTCGGCTTCGCGTTTCTCTACCTGCCGATGGTCATCCTGGTGATCTACAGCTTCAACGCCTCGCAGCTGGTGACGGTCTGGGGCGGCTTCTCCACCCGCTGGTACGGCGAGCTCCTGCGCGACGAGGCGTTCCTCGATGCCGCCTGGGTGACGATCCGCGTCGCCGTCGCCTCCTCGACGCTGGCCACCGTTCTCGGCACGCTGGCGGCGGTCGTTCTGGTGCGGATGGGCCGGTTCCCGGGGCGCACGCTGTTCTCGGGCATGATCTATGCGCCGCTGGTGATGCCGGAGGTGATCACCGGCCTGTCGCTCCTGCTGCTGTTCATCGGCATCGGGCTCGACCGCGGGATCCTGACGGTGGTGCTCGCGCACACCACGTTCTCCATGTGCTACGTGTCGGTCGTGGTGTCCTCGCGGCTGGCGACCTTCGACCGCGCGCTTGAGGAGGCCGCGCTCGACCTCGGGTGCACGGCGGCGCAGGCCTTCCGGCTCGTGACCCTGCCGATCATCGCGCCCGCGGTCATCTCGGGCTGGCTCCTCGCCTTCACGCTCTCGCTCGACGACCTCGTGATCGCGTCCTTCACCACCGGACCGTCGGCGACCACCCTGCCGATCAAGATCTTCTCGTCGGTGCGCCTCGGCGTGTCGCCGCAGATCAACGCGCTGTCGACGATCCTGATCGGGTTCGTGACCGTGGGCGTCATCGCCGCGTCGCTCGCCACCAAGCGCCGCGCGGTGCTGGCCGAGCGGGACCAGCGGGCGGCGGAGCGCGCCGAGGCCTGAGGGCCGCGGGCGGTCGCGGCGGGAGCGAGGGGCGCGGCCCCTCGCGCTCCCCGGAGTATTTCGACCAAGAAGAATATGGGGCGCGTCGGGGGGACGCGCGGTGGGTGTCGAGCGGCGCGAGGGGCCGGGCCGTTCTCGCCGCGCGGAGTTCTTGGATCGGGATGGCGGGAGGGGCGCCGGGGGTGGTCGGGTGTGGCGGGGGCGGGGCTCGCGGCGGTCAGAGGAGGTGGCCGGATTTCCGCGCCTTGGTCGCGAGGTAGTGGTGGTTGAACCGGGTTTCGCCGACCTTGAGCGGCACGCGTTCGGCGACGGCGATGCCGCTTTCCTCCATGCGCGCGATCTTGGCGGGATTGTTCGTCAGCAGCCGGACCTGGCCGACGCCGAGCCGGCGGAGCATCTCGGCGCCGAGGCGGAAGTCGCGCTCGTCGTCCTCGAAGCCCAGCCGGTGATTGGCCTCGACCGTGTCGAAGCCCTGGTCCTGCAGCGCGTAGGCGCGCATCTTGTTGGCCAGTCCGATGCCGCGGCCCTCCTGGTTGAGGTAGAGCAGGATGCCGGCCCCGGCCTCGCCCATCTGGCCGAGTGCCGCGTTGAGCTGCGGGCCGCAATCGCATTTGAGCGAACCGAGAAGATCGCCGGTGAAACAGGCCGAGTGCAGCCGCGCGAGCACCGGCGCGGCGCGGTCGGGGCGGCCGATCTCCACGGCGTAATGCTCCTCGGAGCCGTCCTCGGGGCGGAAGATGTGAAGCCGCGTCGCCTCGGCCGCGCGCAGGGGCACCTGTGCCGTCACGACGTGCGACAGCGGGCTCAGCCGTTCGAGATGCGGCGCCGCGGCGGCGGCGTCGATCAGCCCGAGCCCCTCGGCGGCCGCGAAGCCCGCGGCGTCGGCGGCGGCGAGGGGCACGACGAGCGCCGCGGGCAGCAGCCGTGCCGATTTCACCAGCGCCAGCGCCAGCCGGTGCAGCGTCGCGTCGCCGTCGCGCCGGGTGCGCAGCGGGCCCTTCATCGGTTGCGCGAGGTCGTCCTTGGGGTCGGCGACGCTCTGGACCCAGGCGCGGGTCGCCGCGGCCGGCACCGCGACGCGCGCGACGTCGCCGTCGTAGGCGCGCGCCTTCAGCGTCTCGGCGCGCCGCGCGGTCAGCGCGAGATCGACCTCGGCGTCGAGCCCCTGCGCGGCGGCCAGGCGGTGCGCGCTCAGCGTTTCGGCGGCGAGAACGAGCGCGGCGCCGCCGGGCCCGGCGAGCACCACCGGCACCCCCATGCGCAGGTCGCTGCGCGCGCGGGCCAGCGTTTCGGTGAGATCGGGCGCGAAGGACATGGGCCGGCTTTCCGAGGGGGAAGCGGCCGCGCGCGGCGGCCGCGGATTACGTCTCTGTAACAAAGGTCCGCAGCGGACACGAGGGCGTGAGAGACCTGCCACAATGCTTGTCGGCCGCGCCGGCCCATCACATTTCCGAGAAAACGACGGAGGACCGCAAGATGGCCCAGCTGAAGAACATTCTTCTTGTCGACGATGACGACGATCTGCGCGAGGCCCTGGCCGAGCAGCTCGTTCTCACCGAGGACTTCGAGGTGTTCGAGGCCGAGACCGGCGCGGCGGCGATGTCGCGCGCGAAGGAACAGCTCTACGACCTCATCATCCTCGATGTCGGCCTGCCCGATACGGACGGCCGCGAGGTGTGCCGGCTCATGCGCAAGCAGGGCGTCAAGTCACCGATCCTGATGCTGACCGGGCACGACAGCGACGCGGACACGATCCTCGGACTCGATGCGGGCGCGAACGACTACGTGACCAAGCCGTTCAAGTTCCCGGTTCTGCTCGCGCGGATCCGCGCGCAGCTGCGCCAGCACGAACAGTCCGAGGACGCGGTGTTCCAGCTCGGGCCCTACACGTTCCGGCCCTCGATGAAGCTTCTCGTGGACGAGGCGGAGAAGAAGATCCGCCTGACCGAGAAGGAGACGAACATCCTCAAGTTCCTCTACCGCGCGCCCGAGGGCGTTGTCCCGCGCGACGTGCTGCTGCACGAGGTGTGGGGCTACAATGCCGGGGTGACGACCCACACGCTGGAGACGCACATCTACCGGCTGCGCCAGAAAATCGAGCCGGATCCGTCCAATGCACGGCTCCTGGTGACCGAATCAGGCGGATACCGGCTCATTTCCTGAGCGAAGGAAATTCCGACCATAGGCGCGGAACCGAAACCGAGAGACCTCTGTTACCCTGACAGCCCGTGGGCGCGTGCGGGGTATCGCGCGCCGAACCTCCCTGTTGGACCTGGCCGGGCTTTGTGCCCGGCCTTTTTTTGTCCGCCCCCCCCCGGCTCCCCCGCGTTGGCGGGGGCAGAGGCGCGGGGCGCGACGCGGTCAGAGCGGCGTCGTGTCGACCGACGCGCCGCGTTCGAGCGTGCGGTGCACCGGGCATCGGTCGGCGATCTCCAGAAGACGCGCGCGCTCGGCCTCGCTCAGGTCGCCGGTGATCTCGATCGCGCGGTGGAAGCGGTCGATCTTCGCGTCGCCCGCGCCGGCGTCTTCGGCGTGGCGCTTGTCATGGGTGATGTCGACGCGCACGTGGTCGAGCGCCAACCCCTTGTGGCGGGCATACATGCGCATCGTCATCGCGGTGCAGGCGCCGAGCGCGGCCGACAGCAGGTTGTAGGGCGTCATGCCGCGATCGGTGCCGCCGACGAACGCGGGCTCGTCCGCCTGCACGTGGTGGGCGCCGACATTCACGTCCTGCAGGAAGCCCGCCGGATCGGCCTCGACCACCCGCACCACGCCCTCGGGCGTGGCGTCGGGCGGCGGCGGCGGCACGAGGTCGACGTAGCGCGCCATCCACGCCGCGATGACGCCGGCGGCGTAGTCGGCATCGGCCGGGTCGCTGACGAGGTGATCGGAGTCGTCGAGGGTGACGAAGCTCTTGGGATGCCGGGCGGCGGTGAAGATGTCGGAGGCGTTGTCGATCCCGACAGTGGCGTCGCGCGGCGCATGCATCACGAGGAGCGCCCGGCCGAGGGCGGCGATGGCCGGCGTGAGCGCGGCGGCGCGGATGTCCTCGACGAAGTCGCGTCCGATGCGGAAGGGCCGGCCGGCGAGCGTGACCTCGGCGACGCCCTCGCGCTCGATCGTCTCGAGCGAGTCGGCGAAATTGTGGGCGACATGGGCGGGATCGGCGGGCGCGCCGATGGTGACGACGGCCCGGGCCGAGGGGATGTCGGCGGCGGCGCGCAGCACGGCGGCACCGCCGAGCGAGTGACCGATCAGCACGTCGGGCGCCATGCCTAGCCCGTCGAGATGCCGGGACGCCGCGACGAGATCGCCGACGTTGGAGGTGAAGGAGGTGTTCTCGAACTCGCCGCCGGAATGGCCGAGGCCGGTAAAGTCGAAACGCAGGACGGCGACGCCCTCGGCCGTCAGGCGCGCAGCGATGCGGCGGGCGGCGGCGATGTCCTTTCCGCAGGTGAAGCAGTGCGCAAAAAGCGCTGTCGCGAGGTGCGGGCCGGCCGGGCGGTCGAGCCGCGCGGCGAGCGCGTGGCCGCCGCTGCCGGTGAAGGTCAGGCGTTCGGGGGGCATGTCGGGATCTCCTCGGCCGGGGGTCGGCCGGGAGGGTGCCAGCGGCGCGGCGTTTCGGCAATCGCCGGATCGGCCGGGCGGGTGCCGGGGCGCGCCGGAACGGCGCGGCCCGTGTCCCGGGCGGGGGGAGCCGCCGCCGGTCGCCCGGCGCCGGCGCGGGCGATCAGAACGGCACGTCGTCGGCGGCGCAGATGAAACGGGCGACGACCTTCTTGGTGCCGGCCTTCTCGAAATCGACCTCGACCTTGTCGCCCTCGATGCCGGCCACGGCGCCGTAGCCGAACTTCTGGTGGAACACACGCTCTCCGATGACGTAGGCCGACACGGCCTCGAGATCGATGACCTGGTTGCGCGACTCGCGCGGCTGGCTCATCGGCCGCTCGGTCGAGCGGGCCTGCAGCCGCCGCCAGCCCGGCGAATTGTAGACGTCGGCCCGCTGCGCGCGGTCGTCGATGTCGCTCATCTGGCGCGCCATGATCTCGGGCGAGGCGGAGGCCGCCATGCCGGCCGCGCCGTAGCCGCCGCCGTAGAGGCCGGGCGGGGTCAGGACCTCGACATGCGCCTCGGGCAACTCGTCGATGAACCGCGAGGGCATCTGGCTCTGCCATTGGCCGAAGACCCGGCGGTTGCCGGCGAAGGAGATGGTGCAGACCTCCTCGGCGCGGGTGATGCCGACATAGGCGAGGCGGCGTTCCTCCTCGAGGCCCTTGAGCCCCTGTTCGTCCATCGAGCGCTGCGAGGGAAACAGACCGTCCTCCCAGCCCGGAAGGAACACGGCCGGGAACTCGAGCCCCTTGGCGGCGTGCAGCGTCATCACCGACACCTTGGCCCCGCCGTCGTCGGTCTCGTTGTCCATCACGAGGCTGACATGCTCGAGGAAGCCCTGCAGGTTCTCGAAGCCCTCGAGCGCCTTCACCAGCTCCTTGAGGTTCTCGAGCCGGCCGGGCGCCTCGGGCGTCTTGTCGTTCTGCCACATCGCCGTGTAGCCGGATTCGTCGAGGATCTGCTCGGCGAGTTCCATGTGCGTGAGGTCCGCGCTGCCGACGAGGCGGCCCCAGCGGGCGAGGTCGTCGACCAGAACGCGAAGCGCGGCGCCGCCCTTGCCCTTGATCGCCTCTTCGGCAACGGCGATGCGGGCGCCGTCGACGAGGGTGACGCCGCGGTCGCGGGCGATGCGCTGGATCGTCTGCTGCGCCTTGTCGCCGAGCCCGCGCTTGGGCACGTTCACGATCCGCTCGAAGGCGAGGTCGTCCTCGGGCGAGGTGACGAGGCGGAAATAGGCCATAGCGTCGCGGATCTCCATCCGCTCGTAGAAGCGCGGGCCGCCGATCACCCGGTAGGGCAGACCGATCGTCAGGAAGCGGTCCTCGAACGCGCGCATCTGGTGCGAGGCGCGCACGAGGATGGCGCAGTCGTCGAGGCTGAAGGCGCGCATGCCGCGGGTGCCCTTCTGCATCGACTCGAGTTCCTCGCCGATCCAGCGCGCTTCCTCGTCGCCGTCCCAGTGGCCGATGAGGCGGACCTTCTCGCCGTCGTCGGCGTCGGTCCAGAGCGTCTTGCCCAGCCGGCTTTCGTTGCCGGCGATGACCGAGGACGCGGCGGCGAGGATGTGCGGCGTCGAGCGGTAGTTCTGTTCGAGGCGCACGACGTGCGCGCCCGGGAAATCCTTTTCGAAGCGCAGGATGTTGCCCACCTCGGCGCCGCGCCAGCCGTAGATCGACTGGTCGTCGTCACCCACGCAGCAGATGTTACGATGTCCGGCCGCGAGCAGGCGCAGCCAGAGATACTGCGCAACGTTGGTGTCCTGATACTCGTCCACGAGGATGTAGCGGAACCAGCGCTGGTACTGCGCCAGCACGTCCTCGTGGGTCTGGAAGATCGTCACGCAGTGCAGCAGCAGGTCACCGAAATCGACGGCGTTCAGCTCCTTCAGGCGCGCCTGGTACTCGGCATAGAGCCGCGGCCCCTCGTGGTTGTAGGCGCCGGCCTCGGCGGCGGGCACCCGGTCGGGAGTGATCGCGCGGTTCTTCCAGCCGTCGATGACGTTGGCGAGCTGGCGCGGCGGCCAGCGCTTGTCGTCGATGTTGGTGGCCGCGACGAGCTGTTTCATCAGGCGCAGCTGGTCGTCGCTGTCGAGGATGGTGAAGTTCGATTTCAGCCCGACGAGCTCCGCATGGCGGCGCAGGAGCTTGACCGAGATCGCATGGAACGTGCCGAGCCAGGGCATCCCCTCGATCGCCTGCCCCAGCATCCGGCCGACGCGGGTCTTCATCTCGCGCGCGGCCTTGTTCGTGAAGGTCACGGACAGGATCTCGTTCGGGCGGGCCTTGCCCTGGTTCAGCAGGTGCACGATGCGCGCGGTCAGTGCCTTGGTCTTGCCGGTGCCGGCGCCGGCCAGCATGAGCACGGGGCCGTCGAGCGTTTCCACCGCCTGGCGCTGCGCGGGGTTCAGCTCGTCGAGGTAGGGGGCGGGCCGCGCCTGCATCGCCCGCGCCGAAAGCGACGCGGCCTCGAAGGCGTCCATGTCGTCGAAACTGCTCATGGCGCGAAGATAGCGTGGGCGGCCCCCGAGATAAAGCGGAGTTCTCCATCTGTTCCGCTCGTTAACGGAAAATCGATACGCTTGTGCATGGTTTCGCCGGCGCGGGGCGGTGGCAGGTCGCGGCGGGGTCCGGCGGATCAGCCGCCGGCATCGGTGGCGAGGCTGGCGAGATCGCAGAGCGAGCGGACCGGCCCGGCGCGCGGGACGTCCCACCCCGCCACGGCATCGCGCCACGGCTGCGTCGCGCGCCAGCGTTCGACGACGTGGCCCGCGCAGCGGGCATAGCCGACGCCGACCCGAGCGGCGACGCGGCGCGTCTCGTATTCGTAGCGCCCCTCGACCCCGTCGCGGTCGATCAGGATCACGAGCGGCGTCTTGCCCGTCAGTTCGGCGGCGAAGATCGCCTGGTGCAGGCTGTCGCGGGAGGACGCCTTGTCGAGGCCGATCTCGATCACGTGGCGGTCGGTCTCGCAGTCGACGCGGACGTGGCGCGCCTCGCCCACCGCCTCGAAATGGCGGCGGGTCTCGACCTCGCCGCCGGCGAGGAGGCCGCAGAGCAGCAGCGCGATGTCGACCTCGGACATGGATCCCCGGCAGCGTCGGAACGGGTTAACGAAGGTTAATAAAACCTTAACGCCGCCGGGAAAAACCGCAAGCGCGTCAGCGCTTGGTCATGCCGCCGTCGACGACGTACTCGGAGCCGCTGACGTAGGAGGCATCGCCGGACAGCAGGAAGCACGCGACCGCGGCGACCTCATCGGCGGTGCCGACACGCCCGAGCGGGACCGCCTGCTTGACGGTTTCGACGAAGTCTTCCTGCTCGTCCTTGCTCATGCCCGTGCCCTCGAAGAACCGGGTGTCGATCGGGCCGGGGCAGACCGCGTTCACGCGGATCCCGCGCGGCGCGAGGTCGGCCGCCCAGGAGCGGGCCAGCGCCATGCAGGCGATCTTGGTCGCGCCGTAGACCGCGCCTTCGGCCTGACCGAGATAGCCGGCGACCGACGAGGTCAGCAGCACGGCGGCGTTGTCGTTCAGCATTGGCTTCAGCCGCGCCATCTGCAGGACCGGACCGCGGACGTTGACGTTCATGATGTGGTCGAAGCTGTCGGCGTCGGAGTCCTCGGTCGCCCAGAACTTGCCGTAACCGGCGTTGAGATAGGCGCCGTCGAGCCCGCCCATCTGGTCCTTCACCTTCTCGGCGAGAACATCGGCCTCGGCCGGGTCGAGCGAGTCGTTGCGCAGCACGAGGCTGCCGGAAGGAAGCCGGCGGCCGGCCTCGTCGAGATGGTCCTGGCTGGTGCCGGTGACCGCGACCTCGCCGCCTTCGTCGACGATGCGAAGAGCGGTGGCGAGGCCGATCCCGGAGGTGCCGCCGGTGATAAGAATGCGCTTGCCGTCGAAACGGGCCATCGGATTTCCTTTCGGGAGGGTTGCGTCGCGTGGCCAACGGCGCCGGGGCCGCCCGCGTTCCGCGCCGCAGCGACGGCGCGCCCGATGTCGTGCCCCGCGCGGCGTCCATTGTTGTTCGGGTGGCCGCGCCCTACCATGCTGCGAAGCAGAAAAGACCGAGGACAGACCCAGATGGCCGATTTCCAGAAGATCCTCATCGCCAATCGCGGCGAGATCGCCATCCGCGTGATGCGGGCGGCCAACGAGATGGGCAAGAAGACCGTCGCGGTCTTTGCCGAGGAGGACAAGCTGGGGCTGCACCGGTTCAAGGCCGACGAGGCCTACCGGATCGGCGAGGGGCTGGGCCCGGTGCAGGCCTACCTGTCGATCCCCGAGATCATCCGGGTGGCGAAGCTGTCGGGCGCCGACGCGGTGCACCCGGGCTACGGCCTGCTGTCGGAGAACCCCGAGCTCGTCGATGCCTGCGATGCCGCGGGGATCACCTTCATCGGGCCGAAGGCCGAGACGATGCGCGCGCTCGGCGACAAGGCCAGCGCGCGGCGGGTCGCGATCGAGGCGGGGGTCCCGGTCATCCCGGCGACCGAGGTGCTCGGCGACGACATGAAGAAGATCCGGGCCGAGGCCGACGAGATCGGCTATCCGATCATGCTCAAGGCGTCGTGGGGCGGCGGCGGCCGGGGGATGCGGCCGATCCTGTCGGCCGACGAGCTCGAGGACAAGGTGAAGGAAGGCCGGCGCGAGGCCGAGGCGGCGTTCGGCAACGGCGAGGGCTACCTCGAGAAGATGATCGAGCGCGCCCGCCACGTCGAGGTGCAGATCCTCGGCGACCGGCAGGGCAACATCTATCACCTCTACGAGCGCGACTGCTCGGTCCAGCGGCGCAACCAGAAGGTCGTGGAGCGCGCGCCCGCGCCCTACCTGTCGGACGCCCAGCGCGAGGAGCTGTGCGAGCTGGGGCGCAAGATCTGCGCCCACGTGAACTACGAATGCGCCGGCACCGTCGAGTTCCTGATGGACATGGACACCGGCAATTTCTACTTCATCGAGGTCAATCCGCGGGTGCAGGTCGAGCACACGGTGACCGAGGAAGTCACCGGCATCGACATCGTGCAGGCGCAGATCCTGATCGCTGAGGGCAAGAGCCTCGTCGAGGCGACCGGCAAGGCGTCGCAATACGACGTGGCGCTGAACGGGCACGCGCTGCAGACGCGGATCACGACCGAGGATCCGACCAACAACTTCATCCCCGATTACGGCCGCATCAGCGCCTATCGCTCGGCGACAGGCATGGGCATCCGGCTCGACGGCGGCACCGCCTATGCCGGCGGCGTCATCACGCGGTTCTACGATTCCCTGTTGGTGAAGGTGACGGCGTGGGCGCCGACGCCCGAGAAGGCGATCGCGCGGATGGACCGGGCGCTGCGCGAGTTCCGCATCCGCGGGGTCAGCACGAACATCGACTTCGTGAACAACCTGCTGCGGCACCCGACCTTCCTGTCGAACCAGTACACGACCAAGTTCATCGACACGACGCCGGAGCTGTTCGACTTCAAGCAGCGCCGCGACCGGGGCACCAAGGTGCTGACCTACATCGCCGACATCACGGTGAACGGGCATCCCGAGACCGAGGGCCGCACCCTGCCCCGCGCCGACCTGAAGGTGCCGAAGGCGCCGGAGACCGAGGGCACGGCGCCCGACGGCACCCGGCAGCTTCTGGAGCGCGAGGGGCCGCAGGCGGTGGCCGACTGGCTCGCCGCGCAGAAGCAGGTGCTGATCACCGACACCACGATGCGCGACGGGCACCAGTCGCTTCTGGCGACGCGGATGCGCTCGATCGACATGATCCGGGTCGCGCCGGCCTATGCCGAGACCCTGCCCGGCCTGTTCTCGGTCGAGTGCTGGGGCGGCGCGACGTTCGACGTCGCCTACCGCTTCCTGCAGGAATGCCCGTGGCAGCGGCTTCGCGACATCCGCGCGAAGATGCCCAACATCATGACGCAGATGCTGCTGCGCGCGTCGAACGGGGTGGGCTACACCAACTATCCCGACAACGTGGTCGAAGGCTTCGTCAAGCAGGCGGCCGAGTCCGGCGTCGACGTGTTTCGCGTGTTCGACAGCCTGAACTGGACCGAGAATATGCGCGTCGCGATGGACGCGGTGATCGACAGCGGCAAGATCTGCGAGGGGTCGATCTGCTATACCGGCGACATCAACGACCCCGACCGGGCGAAGTACGACCTCAAGTACTACGTCGCGATGGGCAAGGAGCTGAAGAAGGCCGGCGCGCACATCCTCGGGCTCAAGGACATGGCGGGGCTCCTGAAGCCCGCCGCCGCCGGGCCGCTGATCAAGGCGCTGAAGGACGAGGTGGGCCTGCCCGTCCATTTCCACACGCACGACACCTCGGGCGCGGCGATCGCGTCGATCATGGCCGCGGCGGAGGCCGGTGTCGACGCGGTGGACGCGGCGATGGACGCGCTGTCGGGCAACACCTCGCAGCCGACGCTGGGGTCGATCGTCGAGGCGCTGCGCTTCACCGACCGCGATACCGGGCTCGACATCGCGCGGGTGCGCGCGATCTCCAACTACTGGGAACAGGTGCGCGCACAATACGCCGCGTTCGAGAGCGCGATGCAGGCACCGGCGTCGGAGGTGTATCTGCACGAGATGCCCGGCGGGCAGTTCACCAACCTGCGCGCGCAGGCAAGGTCGCTGGGGCTCGAGGAGAAGTGGCCCGAGGTCGCCAAGACCTATGCCGAGGTGAACCAGATGTTCGGCGACATCGTGAAGGTGACGCCGTCGTCCAAGGTGGTGGGCGACATGGCGCTGATGATGGTCAGCCAGGGCCTGACCCGCGAGGAGGTCGAGGATCCGAAGAAGGACATCTCGTTCCCCGACTCGGTCATCGACATGATGAAGGGCAACCTCGGACAGCCGCCGGGTGGCTGGCCCAAGGGCATCCAGAAAAAGGTCCTGAAGGGTGAAAAGCCGATGACGGACCGGCCGGGCAAGCATCTCGATCCCGTGGACTTCGACGCCAAGCGCGAGGAATTGCAGGAGAAGTTCCCGGACCGCGAGTTCGACGCGGAGGACCTGAACGCTTACCTGATGTATCCCAAGGTCTTTACCGACTACGTCGCCCGCCACGAGACCTACGGCCCGGTGCGGACGCTGCCGACGCGGACGTTCTTCTACGGCATGCAGCCGGGCGAGGAGGTCACCGCCGAGATCGATCCGGGCAAGACGCTGGAGATCCGGCTGGTGACCGTGGGCGAGACCCACGAGGGTGAGGTGCGCGTCTTCTTCGAGCTGAACGGCCAGCCGCGGACGGTGCGCGTGCCCGACCGCAAGGCGACAGGCGGCGCCGCGGCGCGGCCGAAGGCCGAGCTCGGCAACCCGCTGCATGTCGGGGCGCCGATGCCCGGCGTGGTCAGCCAGATCGCGGCCGAGGCGGGCAAGAGCGTGAAGGAGGGCGACCTTCTGCTGGTGATCGAGGCGATGAAGATGGAGACCGGGCTCTATGCCGAGCGCGACGCGACCGTGAAGGCGGTGCACGTGCAGGCCGGCGGCCAGATCGACGCCAAGGACCTGCTGGTGGAATACGAGGAGTGACGTCGCGTCCGGGGCGCCCTGCGTTGACCGCGGGGCACCCCACCCGCATGATCGCCGCCGGTACGAGTTCCGGGTGGAGTGCGACATGTGTGAGCCGGGCGAAAAGCTCAAGTTGTGTACCTGCACGGGCCCCGGGCCGCTGAAGCGGCCCTACTGGACCTTGAAGCGCCGGGATCCCGAACGGGCCGACCCTGACCTCATGGCCGTCGGCAGTTGCGAGATGGTTCGGCACAGCTTCGAGGAGAAGCTCCTGCGCTCCAAGATCCTGGAGGATATCAACCGCTTCGACGCGTTCGACACCGAGATGACGCTTGCGGACGGCGACATCCTCGAACTGGCGCTCGACCGGATGGACCTGACGTTTCGGTTCACGGGCGGGCGCTGGCAGGACGCGGACGACCTCGGCGACCGCCGGAGCGCGGGTGACCTCGTCGGAGTGGGACGCTTCTCGTGCTCCATTCGCTGACGCGCCCGCGGCGGGTGCCGTTTCGGTGATCGTCACGTAGAGCCGTGCGGCCGCGTGCACCTTGGTCGGCCGTCGGAGGGCTCAACGGGGCGCTGGCCCCTGCCCTGCGGGTATCGCGTCATGCACACCGGCGCGCACGGGCTGTGCGACGCTGTGCTTGTCAGTCGGCCCGCGCGGTGCATCCTTTCAACGAGAGCCACCCGGGAGGGCGATCATGCTGAGCGTCACGCCGATCTATGCCGCGCTGCTGACGGCGCTGTTCATCGCGCTGAGCGTCCGGGTCATCCGGGCGCGGCAGGGGGCCGGGGTCTCGCTCGGGCATGGCGGGGATCCGGGGCTCGAGGCGCGAATCCGGGCGCAGGGCAATTGCGCGGAATACGCGCCGCTCGGGATCCTGTTGCTGCTTCTGGCCGAGTTGCAGGGCGCGCCGGCGATCGCGCTGCATCCGCTGGGCCTCTTGCTGCTGGCGGGGCGGGTGGCGCATGGCCTCGCGCTGACGCGCGGCGCGCTCGGGCTGCGCGTCGCGGGCATGGCGCTGACCTTCACGATGCTGGCGATCACCGCCGCGGGCCTGTTGCTGCACGCGTTGATCTGACCGGTCGGCACCGCGCGACACGGCGTGACGCGGCGCGGAAATTTCTGCTTGCAGCGCTGGGCGCGAGACTTTAAATCCCGCGCACACCCAAGGAATGCGGGCGTAGCTCAGGGGTAGAGCATTACCTTGCCAAGGTAAGGGTCGTGAGTTCGAATCTCATCGCCCGCTCCATTGGGTCGACATCGCCGGGACAGACCGGCCGGAGCGCGGGCGTAGCTCAGGGGTAGAGCATTACCTTGCCAAGGTAAGGGTCGTGAGTTCGAATCTCATCGCCCGCTCCAATCATCAGGCAGACAGTCACGATGTCAGCGGCTTGCGCATGCGGGCCCGTTGCAGCGCGACGCCGCGGCGCCGCACCTCTTCGCGCAAGACGGTGGTGAAGCCGCAGGCGGCGAACGGCGCTTCGGCCGCGAGGCTCGCATCGGTGACGAGTTCGGTCTCTCCGGCCGCGCGCGCCGCCGCCTCGATTGCGCGGAGAAGGTCGCGGAAGACGCCCCGGCCCCGCGCCTCGGGCAGGATGAACGCGAGATCGACGTAGCCGCCGGGACCGAGCGTCATGAAACCCGTGATGCCGCCCGATTCTTCGGCCACCCGCACTTCCTGCGCGGCGAGGCGCAGTTCCCAGTCCGGGGCGGCGGGCACGGACGGCGCCCAGGCGCGGCGCTGGCGCCGCGTGTAGGGGCTGGGCTCGGCATGGATGGCGGCGTGGAAGATCACCGCCAGCGCGCGCAGATCGGCGGCGCGGGCCGGGCGGATCCGGCGCGCACCCGCCACCGGATCAGAATGCCTTGAACGTCAGCGTCGTGAGCGAGCGTTCGATGCCCGGGATGTCGAGAAGCTGTTCGTTGATGTACTTGCCGACATCCTCGTCCTCGGGGATGTAGAGCTTCATCAGGAGATCCCACTCGCCCGAGGTCGAGAAGAGCTCCGAATGCAGTTCGCGCAGCGCGATCGCCTCGGCCACCTTGTAGGTGCGGCCGGGCGTGCAGCGGATCTGGACGAAGGCGCAGGTGGACATTTTCGGGCCTCGCAGCGGACAGGAACGCGCGGGAACGCTTGCACGGGCGACACGCGGATCACAAGGGCCGCGCGCGCCCCTTGGCCTCGGCCCCCGGCCCGCCTATACCGGCGCGCGACGACACGAAGGAGAGCCCATGCGGCGCGCGCGCATCACCCGCAAGACCGCCGAGACCGACATCACCGTCGCGCTGACGCTCGACGGGTCGGGCAGCTACGACAATCGCACCGGCGTCGGCTTCTTCGATCACATGCTCGACCAGCTGGCGCGGCATGCGCTGTTCGATCTCGAGGTGCGCTGCGACGGCGACCGGCACATCGACGATCACCACAGCGTCGAGGACGTGGGCATCGCGCTCGGCCAGGCGCTGACCGAGGCGCTGGGCGACAAGCGCGGGATCCGGCGCTACGGCGCCTGCCACCTGCCGATGGACGACGCGCTGGTGCGCGCGGCGCTGGACCTGTCGGGACGGCCCTACCTCGAATGGCACGTGGCGTTCCCGACCGAACGGATCGGCAGCTTCGACACGGAGCTGGTGCGCGAGTTCTTCCAGGCGTTCGCGACCCACGGCGGGATCACTCTCCACGTGGACGGGCTGCGCGGGCTCAACAGCCACCACATCGCCGAGGCGGCGTTCAAGGCGGTGGCGCGCAGCCTGCGCGACGCGGTCGAGACCGATCCGCGCAAGGGCGACGCCGTGCCCTCGACCAAGGGCACGCTCTGAGCCGGGCGCGCCGACGGGGCGCGCGCGGAGACCACACCTGAGGCGCGCGCCGGCCGCGCGCGGCACGAACGAGAGACGGGCATGCTGACAGCGATCATCGACTACGAGAGCGGCAACCTGCATTCCGCCGACAAGGCGTTCCAGAAGATGGCGCGCGAGGCCGACGCCGGCGAGGTCGTGGTGACCTCGGAGGCGGAGACGGTCGCGAAGGCCGACCGGCTGGTCCTGCCGGGCGACGGCGCGTTCCCGGCCTGCGCCGCCGCGCTGGCCGAAAGCGGCGTGAAGGAGGCGCTGGTCGAGGCGGTCGAGCAGCGCGGCGTGCCGTTCATGGGCATCTGCGTCGGCATGCAGCTGATGGCGCGGATGGGCCACGAATACGAAGAGACCCGCGGCCTGGGCTGGGCCGACGGCGAGGTGATGCGGATCACCCCCTCGGATCCGGGGCTGAAGGTGCCGCACATGGGCTGGAACGACCTGATGATCGACATCCAGCACCCGGTGCTCGAGGGCGTGCGGAGCGGCGATCACGCGTATTTCGTCCACTCCTACCAGATCCGCATGGCCGACCCGGCCCAGCGCATCGCCAAGGTGGATTACGGCGAGGACGTCACCGCGATCGTCGGCTCCGAGAACCGGATCGGGCTGCAGTTCCACCCCGAGAAGAGCGGGCCGACCGGCCTGCGGATGATCGCCAACTTCCTCAACTGGCGGCCGTAGGGGCCGCCGCACGGCGGTGGGGCCCTTGCGTGTCGCGGAACGGTGCGGGCGGCCGTGTGCGCGGATGCGCGGGTCTGTCCGACCGGCTGATGGCAGCGCGGCGCGGGCCTGTCCCGTCGGCGGCGGCCGCACCGGACCACGCCCGAGTGTGGCGTTGCCGTTCCGCTCCAACGTCCCGAGATCGGCAGCACACGCCCCGCGCTTGACCGCGGCGGGCCGGCGGGGCAAGGACGGTCCCGGATCCCGGCGCGGTGTGACGCGCCACATGGAGAGTGGATGCGCGAGCTTGTGTGACGGCCGCCTTTCCTGAGGGAAAGGCCACCACCCTGCCCCGAACCGAGGCGGTCGGCGGCATTGTCATGGCCGAACACGAGACTTCCGATGAACTTGTCGAAACGGGAACAGCGCGTGCTGCACGTGCTGGCGCAGGGCGGTGCGATCCGCCACGAACGCGGCGACACCGCGAAAATCACCGGCGTCACCTGCGTGACGCGCGACGGCGCGATCCTCTCCGAGTGCGGGATCGCGCTGTTCCAGCGGCTGCGCCGCCGCGGGCTGATCGCCAGCCACAAGGGCGCCGCCTACCGCATCTCGATGAAGGGCCGGCGCGCCGTGCGCGCCGAGCTCGACAACCGCTGATGCGCCGCCGGGGCGGGCCGAGGGCCCGCCCCGTGCGGTCTCAGCGCACGCGGCTCCAGGTCTGGCTGGAGCACAGCAGGCCGCCGGCGACGCAGCCCGAGAGCTTCAGCGAGTTGCCGGCGAGATCCATCTTGCCGAGATAGATCTTGTCGTTCGACGGCCGCCACACGCGGCCCTCGTATTTGCCGCCACCCTGCGGGACCATGTTGATGACCAGCGTCTTGCCCTTGTTGGGCGAATCGTATTCGCCCGAGGAATCGAAGGTGCGCTGGATGACGCCGCACAGCTTGTCGCCGCAGGGCACCATGGCGACGTGGGCGTAGGAGCCGTCGTCGACCTGGGTCTGCCAGATCCCTTCGACCGGATCGGCGGCGGCGGCGCCGGCCATCAGCGTCAGTCCGGCGATCCATGCGCTCAGTCGTGTCATGTGAGTGTCTCCTCCCGTCAATGGTGGCCCGGAGCCTGTGGCCCGATCGGCCCCTCGATCAAGGTTGACGCGAGGTCGCGTTGCATGTGCCGTTCCGTCATGGCAAGGGCCGGACGCCCTCACAGGACGGAGCCCGAGATGATCCTCTACCCCGCCATCGACCTCAAGGACGGCCAGGCCGTGCGGCTTCTGCGCGGGGACATGGAGGCGGCGACGGTGTTCAACGACGATCCCGCCGGGCAGGCCCGCGCCTTTGCCGAGGCCGGATGCCGGTGGCTTCACCTCGTCGACCTGAACGGCGCCTTTGCCGGGCGGCCGGTGAACGCGGCGGCGGTGGAGGCGATCCTGCGCGCGGTGGACGTGCCGGCGCAGCTCGGCGGCGGCATCCGCGACATGGCGACGATCGAGACGTGGCTGGACAAGGGCCTCGCGCGGGTGATCCTCGGAACCGTCGCGGTGGAGGATCCGGGCCTCGTGCGCGAGGCGGCGCGCGCCTTTCCGGGGCAGGTCGCGGTCGGGATCGACGCGCGCAAGGGCCGCGTGGCGACGAAGGGCTGGGCCGAGGAAACCGAAGTGGACGCCACCGCGCTGGCCCGAAGCTTCGAGGACGCGGGCGTGGCGGCGATCATCTATACCGACATCGACCGCGACGGCGCGATGGGCGGCCCGAACGCGGAGGCGACCGAGGCGCTGGCGCGCGCCGTCGACATCCCGGTGATCGCGAGCGGCGGGGTGTCGTCGCTGGACGACCTGATCCGGCTGCGCGACACCGGCGTGATCGCGGGCGCGATCTCGGGGCGCGCGCTCTACGACGGGGCGCTCGACCTGCGCACGGCGCTGGACGCGCTCGGCTGAGCGCGCGCCACGCCGGGCGCGGCGCCGCGCATCAGTCTTCTGCGGTGGCGGCGGCAGAGAGATTCTCGAGCGCGCCTTCCATGCGCTCGATGTAGTCGGCATCGTCGTCGATATCGAAATCGTCGAACATTTCTTCGGGCTCTTCCCAGCTCAGGTAGGTCTGCCCTTCCCAGGTGTAGGCGAGGACGCGCAGCGGCAGCACGAGACCCGCGCGGATGTCGTCCTGCATTGCCGGCGTGCCGAGCTGCGGGTTGCCGAAGATCAGCAGCGTCGCGGGCTCCAGCTCCATGTCGACCGAGGCCGCGCCCTCGGCGTGATCGACACGGGCGAACACGGTCGCGCCGGCCTCTTCCACCGCGGCTTCGAGCCGGTCCACGGTGTCGGCGACGGAATGCGGGCTCTCGACGCTGACGAGATCGGCGGCGGCGGGACTGGCGACGAGCGCGAACGCCGCGAGGGAACGACGGAACATGGCGGGATCTCCGGGTTGATGGACGTAACGGCAACGCCGCCGGTCGCGCCCGGTTCCGCCTTTGCCCGACCCGGCCCATCGCCCTGCCCGGCCGCACGCGCGGTTGCGCTCGCGCCGCCGCTTCGGCATATCGAGGCGCGACAGGAGGTCCCCCATGCTGAAGACGCGCATCATCCCCTGCCTCGACGTGGCGGACGGCCGCGTGGTCAAGGGCGTCAACTTCGTCGACCTGCGGGACGCGGGCGACCCGGTCGATGCCGCCCGCGCCTACGACGCGGCAGGCGCCGACGAGATCTGCTTTCTCGACATCACCGCGACGCACGAGGACCGCGACACGATCCTCGACGTCGTGACGCGCACGGCCGAGCAGTGTTTCATCCCGCTGACCGTGGGCGGCGGCGTGCGCACCGTCGAGGACGTGCGCAAGCTGATGCTCGCGGGCGCCGACAAGGTCAGCTTCAACTCGGCCGCGGTGAAGGACCCCGACGTGGTGACCGCCGCCGCCGACCGGTTCGGCAGCCAGTGCATCGTCGTGGCCATCGACGCGAAGGCCAAGGAAACCGGCGAGGGCTGGGAGATCTACACCCATGGCGGCCGCCAGGCGACGGGCATCGACGCGGTGGAGTTCGCGCTCGACATGGTGGCGAAGGGCGCGGGAGAGATCCTGCTGACCTCGATGGATCGCGACGGCACGAAATCGGGCTTCGACCTCGAACTGACGCGGACGATCGCGAACGCCGTGCCGATCCCGGTGATCGCCTCGGGCGGGGTCGGCACGCTCGATCACCTCGTGGAGGGGATCACCGAGGGCGGCGCGTCGGCGGTGCTGGCCGCCTCGATCTTCCACTTCGGCACGTTCAGCATCGCCGAGGCGAAGGATCACCTCGCCGCCGCGGGTATCCCGGTGCGGCAATGACGCTCGAGGAGCTCGCCGCCATCGTGGACGCGCGGGCCTCGGCGGCCTCCGGCGAAAGCTGGACGGCAACGCTGTTGTCCAAGGGCCCGGAGAAATGCGCCGAGAAGTTCGGCGAGGAGGCCGTGGAGGCGGTGATCGCCGCCGCGACGGGCGACCGCGCCGGGCTGACCGGCGAGGCCGCGGACGTGCTGTTTCATCTCCTGGTGATGCTGCGCGCGCGCGGCGTGCCGCTGTCGGACGTGATGGACGAACTGGCGCGGCGCCAGGGACAGTCCGGCCTCGCGGAGAAGGCCGCGCGGCGCTGAGGGCGCGGGCCGCCCAATTCGCGGCCGGGCCCGCCCCCGTCGATCATGCCTCGCTCGGGCGCCGTTCGTCGCGCGCCGCGACGAGGAGCGCCCGGATCTCGGGCCGTGCCGCGTCGTCCGGTGCGGCGAGCTTCACGTGCCGGAGCGCCTTTCCGGTGCCTTGGAGCAGGCCGGCCGGATCGGCCAGCGACGTGCCCCGGAAGAAGCCGAGGTTGACGTGCCGGGCGTGCGGCATCGCGTAGGCGTAGCCGTGCGTCATCTTGCCCGGGCCCCAGCCCCACCAGACGCTGCCTTCGCGGCGGCTCGCGGCCTCCAGCGCGTCGGGGTGCACGTCCGCCACCAGCGCGCGCACGGCCCGGAGCGTCCCGGCGTGGGCGGGCGCCCCCGCCACCACGTCCTCGAACGTTCCGAGCCGCGCGTCGACGCGCATCAGACGATGGTCGCCTCGGTCTTCTCGCGGATCTCGTCCTCGGTCACGTCGGGGGCCGTCTCGACGATCCTGAGGCCGCCGTCGACGACGTCGAGAACGCCCAGGTTGGTGATGATCCGGTTGACCACGCCGGTCCCGGTCAGCGGCAGCGTGCACTCCTTGAGAAGCTTCGGCTCGCCCGCCTTGTTGGTGTGGTCCATGACCACGATCACGCGCTTCACGCCGGCGACGAGATCCATCGCGCCGCCCATGCCCTTGACCAGCTTGCCCGGGATCATCCAGTTGGCCAGATCGCCGTTCTCGGCCACTTCCATCGCGCCGAGGATCGCCATGGCGATCTTGCCGCCGCGGATCATGCCGAAGGAGGTCGCGCTGTCGAAATAGGCGGTGTGCGGCAGCTCGGTGATGGTCTGCTTGCCCGCGTTGATGAGGTCGGGGTCCTCTTCGCCCTCGACCGGGAACGGGCCCATGCCGAGCATGCCGTTCTCCGATTGCAGCGTCACCTCGACGCCCTCGGGGATGTAGTTGGGCACGAGCGTCGGGATGCCGATCCCGAGATTGACGTAGGTGCCGTCCTCGAGCTCCTGCGCCGCGCGCGCGGCCATCTCGTTGCGATCCCAGGGCATGTGGTCACTCTCCTTGGCTGGTCAGGTCGTGCGGATCCACCGGCACATCGATCATCACGACGGTTCCGGCGGCGCCGCGCGCCACGTTGATGGTCGCGTCGAGCCCTTCGAGCAGCGACGCGGTGAGACGGCCGCCGCGGGTGCGTTCGGACGGCCAGTCGATGTTGCGGGGGATGCCGACCCCGTCGTCGGCGACGAGGATCCGCAACCCGCCTTCGGACAGGCGCGAGACGCGCAGATCCACCGTGCCGCGGTCGTGCCCGACGAAGGCGTGACTGAAGGCGTTAGACAGCGCCTCGGACACCAGGAGCGCCACGCGGGTCGCGACCTCGAGCGTGACATCGGCGGGGTCGATGCGCTGACCGAAGCGGATTCCGGGCCGGCCCTCGTGATGCGCCACGGTGCTCGCGATCCGGCCGAGCAGCGCGCCGAGATCGATGCCGAGCCAGTCGACGTGATCGTCGGTGAGCCGCAGTTCCTCGTAGACCAGCTGCAGGCATTCGAGCCGCCGCGGCAGCGCCTCGACCTCGCGCATGGGATCCTCGAGCGTGCCGCTGTGGTCGGCGGCGCCGATGGTGGTGAGGATCATCGCGAGGTCGGTGTGAACCCGCGAGCGGATCACCTCGAGATTGTGATCGAGCGTGCCCCGGCCGCTGTCGTTCGTGCGGATCTCCTTCTGCAGGCCGAGAAAGTAGATCGGCTTGCCGTCCTGGTCGTGGATCGGGGCGATGGTGAGCCGGTTGGTGAAGGGCTCGCCGCTCGCGCGGTAGTTCAAGATGTCGACGGTCACGTCGCGCCCGCCCTCGACCGCGTCGCGGACCTTGTCCACGTCCGACTTGGCGGTGCGCTCGCCCTGCAGGAACCGGCAGTTGCGGCCCACCACGGCCGAGCGCGAATAGCCGGTCGTGCGTTCGAAGGCGTCGTTGACATAGACGATCGGGTTGTCCGGGGCGAGCGGGTTGGTGATGATCACCGAGATCGCGAGACGCGAGAAGCCGGCGACGACCTCGCGGTCGTCGAGCACGGCGGCCAGGGCGCGCTTTTCGGTGATGCTCACTCGCGGGCCCCTTCCCGGCTCAGGCGGCGGGCCGCGTGGTGCGCTGCTCGATGCGCTTCTCGTGCTCGCCCTGGATCAGGCGGTGCACGTAGATCCCGGGCAGGTGGATGTGGTCGGGGTCGAGCTGGCCGGGCTCCACGATCTCCTCGACCTCCATGATGCAGACCTTGCCGCACATCGCCGCCGGCGGATTGAAGTTGCGCGCGGTCTTGCGGAAGATGCAGTTGCCGGTGGTGTCGGCCTTCCACGCCTTCACGATCGAGACGTCGGCGAAGATGCCGCGTTCGAGGATGTAGTGCTCTCCGTCGAACTCCTTGACCTCCTTGCCCTCGCCGATCTGGGTGCCGTAGCCGGTCTTGGTGTAGAAGCCGGCGATGCCGGCGCCGCCGGCGCGCATGCGCTCGGCCAGAGTGCCCTGCGGGTTGAATTCGAGCTCGAGCTCGCCGCCGAGATACTGGCGCATGAACTCCTTGTTCTCGCCCACGTAGGAGGACATCATCTTCTTGATCTGCTTGGATTCCAGGAGAATGCCGAGCCCGAAGCCGTCGACGCCCGCGTTGTTCGACGCGACGGTCAGATCCTTCGTGCCGGCCTCGTTGATCGCCTGGATCAGCAGCTCGGGGATGCCGCAGAGGCCGAAGCCGCCCGCCGCGATGGTCATGCCGTCGAACAACAGCCCGTCGAGCGCCTCGGCTGCGGAACCGTAGACTTTCTTCATGGATCACTCCCTCGTGCGGTGGTTGCGGATGTTGTGGCGAAGGGGGCTGGCAGAGTCAAACCCGTGCGGGGGCCGCCCTGCCGCTCGGGCGCCGGTCCGGGCCCTGCGTGGGGGACCGGCGGGGGCGCTGCCCCCCGCACCCCCGGGGTTTCCGGCAAGATGAAGGATCGGCGGGGTGCCCGGCCCTCGCCGGGCGACGTGGATCGGGCGCTGTCCCTGGCGGAGTGTCGCGGGGCTCGCTTCGCAAGGGGCGCGCCGCCCCGGCGCCGGTCCGGGCCCCGCGGGGTGGACCGGCGGGGGCGCTGCCCCCGCACCCCCGGGGTTTCAGGCAAGATGAAGGCGGATCGGCGGGGCGCTCAGCTCTCGCCGGAGGCCTTGGAGCGGGTGCCGCTCTTGGCGGACGTCTTGGCGGCGCCCGTCTTCGCGGCCGCGCCGCGCGCCGGGGCCTTGGCGGTCGACTTGGCCGCGCCGGTCTTCTTCGCCGCGGTCGTCTTTGCGGGGGCCTTCTTGGCCGGGGCCTTCTTGGCGGCGGTCTTGCTGGCCGGGGCCTTCTTCTTCGCGCCGCCCTTCTTCGCCGCCTTCTCGTCGACGAGGGCCACCGCCATGTCGAGCGTCACGTCGGCGGGCTCGGTGCCCTTGGGCAGCGTGGCGTTGACCTTGTCCCACTTCACGTAGGGCCCGTAGCGGCCGTCGAGCACGTTGACCGGGCCGCCGTGTTCGGGGTGCTCGCCCAGTTCCTTGAGCGGCTTGGCGGCCGCGCCGCGGCCGCCGCCGCGCTTGGCCGCCTTCTCAGCGAGGACGTCGACCGCGCGGTTGATGCCGATCTCGAAGACCTCGTCGACCTCCTTGAGATTGGCGTAGAGGCGGTTGTGCTTCACGTAGGGGCCGTAGCGCCCGATCCCGGCCTCGATCGGCTCGCCGTCCTCGGGGTGGCGGCCGACCTCGCGCGGCAGGGACAGCAGCGTCAGCGCCTTCTCGAGATCCATGTCCTCGGCCGGCCAGCCCTTGGGCAGGCTGGCGCGCGGCGGCTTGGGCTGCTCCTCGGTCGCCTCGCCGCGCTGGACGTAGGGCCCGAAGCGGCCGGAGCGCAGGCTGATCTCGTCCTCGCCGTCGTAGCCGAGCACCCGGTCACCGGCGCCGTCGTCGCCGCCGATCGGGCGGGTGTAGCGGCACTCCGGGTAGCGCGAGCAGCCGACGAAGCCGCCCGACCGCGAGGTCTTGAGGTGCAGGTTGCCTTCGCCGCAGAGCGGGCAGACGCGCGGGTCCGAGCCGTCCTCGCGCGGGGGGTAGAGCTGGGGCGCGAGGGCGTCGTCGAGCACGTCGAGCACCTCGGCGATGCGCAGCTCGGAGGTCTCGGCAATGGCCGCGGAGAAGTCGCGCCAGAACTTCGACAGGAGTTCCTTGTAGTCGCGCTCGCCGGCGGAGACGTCGTCGAGCTCCTCCTCGAGCGCGGCGGTGAAATCGTACTCGACGTAGCGCTTGAAGAAGTTCAGCAGGAAGTGGGTGACGATCCGGCCCTTGTCCTCGGGAATCAGGCGGTTCTTGTCCTTGCGGACGTATTCGCGGTCCTGGATCGTGGAGAGCACGGAGGCGTAGGTGGAGGGGCGGCCGATGCCGAGCTCCTCCATCTTCTTGACCAGCGTCGCCTCGGTGTAGCGCGGCGGCGGCTGCGTGTGATGCTGGAGCGCGAGCACCGCGTCGCCGCCGCCGATCACCGCGTGGCCGTTGCGGTCGCGCCCGGCGCCGGCGGTGGCGGCGCCGGCGGCCGCGTCCTTCTCGGCCGCCTTCTCGAATTCCGCGCGCAGGCCGGTCGCGGCGAAGGCGGCGGGCTCGCCCTCGGCGATCTGCGGCAGGCGCTTGTCGTCGTCGTCCTGCGGCTCGTCGCGGCCTTCCTCGTAGACGCGGATGAAGCCGTCGAAGAGCACGACCTGGCCGGTGGCGCGCAGCCCGACCTGCCCGTCGGGCGAGGCGATCTCGACCGTCGTGCGCTCGAGCCGCGCGGCCTCCATCTGGCAGGCGAGCGTGCGCTTCCAGATGAGATCGTAGAGTTTCTTCTGGTCGGCGTCGGTCAGGCGCAGCGCGGCGGCGTCGGCGGCCATGTCGGTGGGCCGGATGCATTCGTGCGCTTCCTGCGCGTTCTTGGCCTTGTTCTTGTAGATGCGCGGGCTGGAGGGCACGTAGTCGTCACCGTAGCGCGCGCGGATCGCGTCGCGCGCGGCGTCGACCGCCTCCTGCGCCATGTCGATGCCGTCGGTCCGCATGTAGGTGATGTGGCCCGCCTCGTAGAGCCGCTGGGCGGCGGACATGCATTGCTTGGCGCCCATGCCGAACTTGCGGCTGGCCTCCTGCTGGAGCGTCGAGGTCATGAACGGCGCGGAGGGATTGCGGTTCGCGGGCTTGGCCTCGACCGAGGTGACGCGCAGATCGCGCGAGCCGACCGCCTGCACCGCCATCTCGGCCTGGGTCTCGTTCTCGAGGTCGTACTTGTCGAGCTTCTTGCCGGCGAGCGTGGTCAGCCGGGCCTCGAACTCCTTGCCGCGCGGGGTGGCGAGCAGCGCCCTGACCGACCAGTACTCGCGAGGGTCGAAGGCCTCGATTTCCATCTCGCGCTCGACGATCAGGCGCAGGCACACCGACTGGACCCGGCCGGCGGAGCGCGCGCCCGGCAGCTTGCGCCAGAGCACCGGGCTGAGATTGAAGCCGACGAGGTAGTCGAGCGCGCGGCGGGCGAGATAGGCCTCGACGAGCGGCGCGTCGATCTCGCGCGGGTTGCGCATCGCTTCGGCCACGGCGGACTTGGTGATGGCGTTGAAGGTGACGCGGCGCACGTCGGTGTCGGCCTTGATCGACTTGCGCTTGGTCAGCGCCTCGCGCAGGTGCCAGGAGATCGCCTCGCCCTCGCGGTCGGGGTCGGTCGCGAGGATCAGCTGCTGGTCGTCCTTGAGCGCGTCGGCGATGGCCTTGACGTGCTTCTTGCTGTCGGCGCCGACCTCCCACGTCATCTCGAATTCGTGGTCGGGATCAACCGACCCGTCCTTGGCGGGCAGGTCGCGCACATGGCCGTAGGAGGCGAGGACCGTGTAGTCGGAGCCGAGATACTTGTTGATTGTCTTGGCCTTGGCCGGGGACTCGACGACGACGACGGGCATGGCGGAGGGCACCTGTACTGCGGGAAACGCGGCTCTTAATGGCGGGGCAGCATGTGGGCTTCAAGCCCGGATTGTCAATCTGGCCCGCGGCGGGGGCCGCCGGACCCGGCCGGAGCGCGATGCGGCGCGCGCGGGAACGAGGGGCGCTGCCCCTCGCGCTCCCCGGAGTATTTCGGCCAAGAAGAGGGGGATGGCGCGCGGTCAGACCGCGCGGGCGAGCAGGCCGCCCGGGGCGCGGCGGATCTCGCCCGCAAGCTCGAGATCGGTGAGCGCGGGGCCGACCTCGCCGAGGCCGGCGCCGAGATCGCGCGCGATCTGGTCCTCGGCGACGGGAACCGGGCCGAGGCGGTCGAGAATCGCCTGGTGCAGCGCGCGGGTATCCGGGCCGGGCGCCGATGGCCGCGGTGCGGCGGGCTCCGGGACGGGGGCCGGCGCCACGGGGGCCGGGGTCGGCACGGGCTGGGCCGTGGCGGGGGCGGCCGGCGCGGCGGCGAGCTCCGGCACGGCATCGAACACGTCGGCGGCCGAACGCACGAGCCGCGCGCCATCGCGCAGCAGGAGATTGGTGCCGCCCGAGCGGGCATCGAGCGGGTGGCCGGGCACCGCCAGCACCTCGCGGCCCTGGTCGAGCGCGGTGCGCGCGGTGATGAGCGAGCCGGATTTCGCTGCCGCCTCGACCACGATGACGCCGCGGGCGAGCCCTGAGATCAGCCGGTTGCGGGCGGGGAAGTGGCGCGCCTGCGGCTGCAGGCCGATCGGCTGTTCCGCCAGGCGCAGGCCGCCGACGGCGGCCAGATCCTCCGCCAGGCGGCCATTTTCGGCCGGGTAGAGCACGTCGACACCGCCGGCGAGCACCGCCACGGTTCCGGTCGCGAGGCTCGCCTGGTGGGCGGCGGCGTCGATGCCGCGGGCGAGGCCCGAGACCACGACGACGCCGGCCTCGCCCAGGTCGCGGGCGAGGAGCCGCGCCATGCGCAGCCCGAGCGAGGAGGCGTTGCGCGCGCCGACCAGGGCGACCATCGGGCGGGACAGGATCGCGGGCGTGCCGACCGCCCAGAGGAAGGGCGGCGCGTCGTCGATCGCGGACAGCGGGGCGGGCCAGTCGGGGTCGCCCTCGAAGATCAGGCGGGCGCGCGCGGCGCGGCCGGCGGCGAGTTCGGCGCGGGCGGTGCGCTCGGGGCAGGCCGCGTAGTCGGTGAGGCCGGCGTCCCGGGCGATCGCGGGCAGCGCGGCGAGCGCGGCGGCGGCGGAGCCGTGTTCGGCGATCAGCCGACGGTAGGTGGCGATGCCGACGCGGCGGGAGCGCAAGAGTCGAAGCCGGTCGAGACGGTCGTCTTCCGTGGTGGGTGGGAGTAGGGGGTGAGTGGAAGAAGAATAATGCTCAACCATCCGCCCTCGGCTCCGAACTCTTGCCGGACCTGTTTAGGCGGGCCGGGGTTAATGCGGCGTAAACGACGGGCGGGGAATTCGCGGGTCGGCGCGGAAATTCGGCGAAAGCCGGGCCGGCCCCGGGCGCGGCGGCGGCGCATCGTGTCGATTCGTCCTGAGTCGGCGCCGTGTGGCGCCGCGATGCCCCTGCCCCGCCGCGTCCTGCCGCGCCACGCCGGGCTCAGCCGCCGGCGCCGCCGACGGTCAGCCCGCCGATCAGCACCGAGGGCTGGCCGACGCCGACCGGGACCCACTGGCCGGCCTTGCCGCAATTGCCCATGCCGGGATCGAGCGCCATGTCGCCGGCGAGGCCGCGGATCTGCTGCAGCGCGGTTGCGCCGTCGCCGATGAGCGTCGCGCCCTTGACCGGCGCGCCGACCTTGCCGTCCTTCACGCGGTAGGCCTCGGTGCAGGAGAACACGAACTTGCCGTTGGTGATGTCGACCTGGCCGCCGCCGAAGCCGACGGCGTAGATGCCGTCCCTGAGCTCGGCCACGAGATCGTCGCGCGTGGCGTCGCCGCCCAGCATGTAGGTGTTGGTCATCCGCGGCATCGGGATGTGGGCGAAGCTTTCGCGCCGGCCGTTGCCGGTGGGCGCCGCGCCCATGAGCCGGGCGTTCTGCCGGTCCTGCATGAAGCCCACGAGGATGCCGTCCTCGATCAGCACGTTCCGGCCCGAGGGCGTGCCCTCGTCGTCGACCGTGAGCGAGCCGCGGCGGTCGGGAATCGTGCCGTCGTCGAGCACGGTGACGCCGGGGGCGGCGACGCGCTGGCCCATGAGCCCGGCGAAAGCCGAGGATCCCTTGCGGTTGAAGTCGCCCTCGAGGCCGTGGCCCACGGCCTCGTGCAGCAGGATCCCGGGCCAGCCGGGGCCGAGCACGATGTCGAAGACGCCGGCGGGCGCGGGTTCGGCGCGCAGATTGACCAGCGCGATGCGCAGCGCCTCGCGCGCCTTGGCCTGCCAGTCCTCCGGCGCCAGCAGGCCGTCGAGCGCGACGCGGCCGCCGCCGCCGGCGGTGCCGCTCTCGCGGCGGCCGTCCTCCTCGACGATGACGCTGACGTTGAGCCGGGTCATCGGGCGGATGTCGGTGACGAGCGAATCGTCCTCGCGCAGAATCGCCACCTCCTGCAGCGAGGCCGCCACGCTTGCGGTGACCTGCACCACGCGCGGATCGAGCCCGCGGACGAAGGCGTCGATCTCGGCGAGGGTCTCGACCTTGGTCGCAAACGGCTGGCCGGCGATCGGGTCGGCTTCGGTGTAGAGCTTGCGGTTGGTGGCCTGCGGGCCGGGCGCCATCACGCCGCCGCCCTGCCCCACGGCCAGCCGCGCGGTGTCGGTCGCGCGCGCCAGCGCCGCGGCGCTGATCTCGGTCGAATGGGCGTAGCCCGCGACCTCGCCGCGCACCGCGCGCAGGCCGAAACCCTCGGAGGCATCGTAGCTTGCCTGCTTCACGCGGCCGTCGTCGAAGACCACGCCCTCGGAGCGGCGGCGTTCGAGAAACAGCTCGCCGTCCTCGGCGCCGGCGAGCGCCCCGCGCAGGCCGGCGAGCGCCTCCGCCCGGTCGAGATGCGTGTCGAAGGGGCGGAACGGAGAGTCTGTCATACGGGCCTCGATATGATCTGGATCATGGACAAGCGTCTGTTTGCCGCAAGGCAAGTTCTTTATCCCGGGGTGAGAATATGGTTAGAGGCTGGGCCAAACAACGGGAGTGGCCCGAAGTGCGCCCTGAGGCAGCACCTAGTGCTCCCGGCCCCGGATGCGACAGACGACAACCGACAAGGTGAGACATGAAACTTAAGACGATGCTGTTGGGCGCTCTGGCGAGCTTCGCCGCACCGGCCGTTGCGCAGGATGCGGGCGAGAACCTTCCTGTCATCGGCGCACCGACGCCGGGCGCCATGGGCTTCCAGGAGGCCGCGACCGAGCTTGCGCGCGACATCCACTGGCTCGACGGCATGGTGACGATCATCATCACCGGCATCACGCTCTTGGTGGTCGGCCTGCTCGGGGTCTGCATCGTCCGCTACAACCGCCGCGCCAACGCGGAGCCGGGCAGCTTCACCCACAACTCGCCGCTCGAGATCGCGTGGACCGTGGGCCCGATCTTCATCCTCGTCTTCATCGGCGCGTTCTCGCTTCCGGTGCTGTTCAAGCAGCAGGAGATTCCCGAGGGCGACATCTACATCAAGGCGACCGGCTACCAGTGGTACTGGGGCTACGAGTACATGGACGACGGCTTCGCCTTCGACAGCTACATGATCGGTTCGCCGGCGACCGGCGGCGACAACCGCATGACCGAAGAGGTTGCGGCCCAGCTCGAGGAGGCCGGCTACGCCCGCGAGCACTTCCGCCTGGCGACCGACACCGCGGTGGTCGTGCCCGTGGGGCAGACCGTGGTGATGCAGGTGACCGGCGGCGACGTGATCCATTCGTGGACCATCCCCGCCTTCGGCGTGAAGCAGGACGCCGTTCCCGGCCGCCTCGCCGAGCTGCACTTCACCCCCGAGCGGGAAGGCGTCTACTTCGGCCAGTGCTCCGAGCTCTGCGGCATCGCGCACGCCTACATGCCGATCACCGTGAAGGTGGTCAGCGAAGAGGCCTACGCGACCTGGAAAGAGCAGATGGTCGAAGAATACGCCGTCGCGCCCAGCGCCGACGCACCGGTCCGGCTCGCCGCGGCGGAGTGATACGGCCCGCGCCGCCGGCCGGCGGCGCCAGACATCTCCGGCGCGGCCCCCGTGACGGGGGCCGCGCGATCCATCTCAGGACAGACCGCCAGGACGACCCAGGATGACCGACGCCTCCCTCGATCCCACCGACGTCACCGGCGACGCGCAGTTCGGCGACTACTTCGCGCTGCTGAAGCCGCGGGTGATGACGCTGGTCGTGTTCACGGCGCTCGTCGGGCTCCTGGCCGCGCCGGTGGCGATCCATCCCTTCGTGGCGTTCTGCGCGATCCTGTTCATCGCCGTCGGCGGCGGCGCGTCGGGCGCGCTCAACATGTGGTGGGACGCCGACATCGACGCGGTGATGCGGCGCACCGCAAAGCGGCCGATCCCCGCCGGGCGCGTGTCGGGCAGCGAGGCGCTTGGCCTCGGAATGGCGCTGAGCGGGTTCTCGGTCGTGTTCCTCGGGCTCGCGACCAACTGGCTCGCCGCCGGGCTCCTGGCGTTCACGATCTTCTTTTACGTGGTCATCTACACGATGTGGCTGAAGCGCTGGACGCCGCAGAACATCGTCATCGGCGGCGCCGCCGGGGCCTTCCCGCCGATGATCGGCTGGGCCGCGGCCACGGGCAGCGTGTCGGTCGAGGCGGTGCTGATGTTCTCGCTCACCTTCCTGTGGACACCGCCGCATTTCTGGGCGCTCGCGCTCTTCATGCGGAAGGACTACGACAATGCCGGCGTGCCGATGCTGACGGTGACGCATGGCCGCCGCGCGACGCGGAACCAGATCTTCGTCTATACGCTGATCCTCGCGGCGCTGGCGCTCGCCACCGGGTTCACCTCGGCCGGCGGGCCGCTCTACCTGACCGTCGCGATCGTGCTGAACGCCATGTTCGTCAAGGGCGCGTGGGAGATCTGGATGCGCGACGAGCTGCTGGCCGAAACCGACAACTTCGCGGTGGAGAAGTCGTTCTTCAAGCTGTCGCTTCTCTACCTGTTCCTGCATTTCGGCGCGCTCCTCGCCGAGGCGACGATCGAGCGCGCGGGCATCCTCTGGGGGGCCGCCTGATGAGCATACGCACCACGCACGAGATCCACACCCGCCGCTTCGGCCGGAACCTCGGCCTCGGGCTGACGCTGGCCGGGTTCATCGCGGTGATCTTCGGCCTGACGGTCGTGAAGGTCCAGGGGCTGGAGTATCGCCAGCCCGCCGCCGGCACCGTCACGGTCACCGACACGGAGGCAGACAGCTGATGGCATTCAGATCGCTCGACAAGAAGACCCGCACCGTCGCCGGGCTCGGCGGCGTGATCGTGTTCATGGGCGCGATGTCCTGGGCGGCGATCCCACTCTACAACTGGTTCTGCGCGGTGACCGGCTATGGCGGCACCACCGGCGTGGCCGAGGCCGGCAGCGACGCGGTGCTCGACCAGACGATCAAGGTGCGCTTCGACGCCAACACCGAAGCCCGGATGCCCTGGGAATTCCGCCCGATGGAGCGGGAAATGGAGCTGAAGATCGGCGAGGACGGTCTGGCCTACTACGAGGCCTACAACCCGACCGATCGCCCGGTCGCCGGGCAGGCGGGTTACAACGTCGCGCCGTTCACCGCCGGAGCCTATTTCGAAAAGGTGCAGTGCTTCTGCTTCAACGAGCAGGTCCTGCAGCCGGGGGAACGGGTCGAGATGCCGGTGTACTTCTACGTCGATCCCGAGATCGTCGAGGATCGCGACGCGAAGTTCACCAAGACCATCACCCTGAGCTATACGTTCTACGAGATCGACCTTCCCGACGCGGCCAAGCAGGCCGCGCTGGGCGAGGACAGCGACACCACCGTCAACTGACGACGCCATCCGAAGAGGGACAAGACACATGGCGCATGCTAAGAACCACGACTATCACATCCTGAGCCCTTCGCTCTGGCCGTTCTTGTCGGCCGTCGGGGCCTTCGTGATGCTCTTCGGCGCCGTCATCTGGATGAAGCAGGACAGCCCCTGGCTCTTCCTGATCGGCTTCGTCGGCATCCTCTACTGCATGTTCGGCTGGTGGTCCGACGTCATCTCCGAGAGCAACGCGGGCGACCACACGCCCGTGGTGCAGATCGGGCTGCGCTACGGCTTCATCCTGTTCATCATGTCCGAGGTGATGTTCTTCTTCGCGTGGTTCTGGTCCTTCTTCAAGCACGCGATCTACCCGATGGGCCCCGAGAGCCCGGGCGTCGACGGCGTGTGGCCGCCGGCGGGCATCGAGACGTTCGATCCGTGGCACCTGCCGCTCATCAACACGCTGATCCTGCTGTGCTCGGGCGCGGCGGCGACGTGGGCGCACCACGCGCTGGTTCACGAGAACAACCGCAAGGACATGAAGTGGGGCCTCGTCATCGCGATCCTGCTCGGCCTGATCTTCTCGGTCTTCCAGGCCTACGAGTACAGCCACGCGGCCTTCGGCTTTGCCGGCAACATCTACGGCGCCAACTTCTTCATGGCGACGGGCTTCCACGGCGCGCACGTCATCATCGGTACGGTGTTCCTGTTCGTGTGCCTGCTGCGCCTGATGAACGGGGCGTTCACGCCGAACAAGCACGTCGGCTTCGAGGCCGCCGCGTGGTACTGGCACTTCGTCGATGTGGTGTGGCTGTTCCTCTTCGCCGCCGTCTACGTCTGGGGCGGCTGAGCCTCCGCGCCTTCAGCGACATGGACCGAACGCCCGCCCTCCCCGGCGGGCGTTTTTCGTTGCCGGGTCCGCGCAAGCTGCGCAGCGACGGGCCGCGGATCGGCGATCCCGACGGTCGGGCGGCGGCGCGTTATGGCTGCCATTACGGCAAGACCCCCGAGCGTCGCGCCAAGCGTCAGCGGATCGCCGGTCCGGGGGCGGCCCGGCGATGCGCGGCGGCCTGACGGCCTTTTGTCCGCGCGGGTCACGTCCGACCGCAGCATGCCCGCCCCCGCCATTCTGCCGCACGCGGGGCGAATCGCCTTGCCAACGTCGCCCGGCCCTTGTAACGGGCAAGCCTCGCGCGGGGTGACAGCCTTGGAGGCACCCTGCGGCACACATTAGGAGACACATCATGGCTGGAGAAATTCCTGATCTTCACGCCCTGGAACGCACGGGGACGGGCAAGGGCGCCGCTCGTGCAGCGCGTCGTGCGCACCTGGTTCCGGGGATCGTGTTCGGTGGCGACAAGGATCCCTTGCCCATCAACCTGCCCTACCACGACCTGATCAAGCGCCTGAAGGCCGGCCGCTTCAAGTCGACGCTCTTCAACCTGAAGGTCGACGGGCACGAGGACGTCCGCGTCATCTGCCGCGACGTGCAGCGCGACATCGTCAAGGACCTGCCGACGCATCTCGACTTCATGCGCCTGCGCCGCACCTCGAAGATCAACCTCTTCATTCCCGTCGAGTTCGTCGGCGAAGAAGAGTCGCCCGGTCTCAAGAAGGGCGGCGTGATGACGGTGATCCGCCCCGAGGTGGAGCTGATCGTGACCGCGGGCGACATCCCCGAGAAGCTGGTGGCCGACATCTCCAAGCTCGACATCGGCGACACGGTGACGATCTCGGCGATCGACCTGCCCGCAGGCACGAAACCCACGATCGACCGCGACTTCGTGATCTGCAACGTCACCGCGCCGTCGGCCCTCGCCGCAGCCGAGGACGAGGAGGACGAGGTCCAGGAGACCGAGGTCATCGAACAGACCGACGACACGGTCGAGGAAGAGAAGGAATACGCCGAGGAGTGATCCCCGGCGGCTCCGGCTCAGACATCATCCGAACGGCCCCACGCCCCCGGCGCGGGGCCGTTTTCGTTGCAGGCCCGGCGCACGCGGCCTATCTGTCGGGCGACCAGAGAGGGAGCGACGCATGAAACTCTTCGTCGGCCTCGGCAATCCCGGCGCGCAATATGCCGGCCACCGGCACAATATCGGCTTCATGGCCGTCGACCGGATCGTTGAGGAGCACGGGCTGGGCCCGTGGAAAGCCCGGTTCCAGGGCCGCACCGCCGAAGGTCGGCTGGGCGGTGACAAGGTGCTGCTCCTGAAGCCCGAGACCTTCATGAACCGCTCGGGCCAGTCGGTCGGCGAGGCGATGCGCTTCTTCAAGATCGACCCCGAGGATGTCTGCGTCTTTCACGACGAGCTGGACCTCGCGCCCGGTCGGCTGAAGGTGAAGATGGGCGGCGGGCATGCCGGCCACAACGGATTGCGCTCGATCCACGGACATATCGGCGAAGGCTACCAACGCGTGCGGCTCGGGATCGGGCATCCCGGACACAAGGACAAGGTGTCGGGCTACGTGCTGCACGATTTCGCCAAGGCCGACCAGGACTGGCTCGACGACCTGATGCGCGGGATCGCCGACGGCGCGCCGGCGCTGGCCGACGGCGACGCGCCCGGCTTCATGAACAAGGTCAGCCTGCGCGTTGCGCCGCCCAAGGCGCGCGATGCCGGCGGCGATGGCAAGCCGAAAGCGGCGGCCGCGCCGAAGCCGGAGGCGGACCCTGCGCCCAGGTCCGACGCGGCGGCGCCGTCGGACGCCCCGGAGCCCGACACGCGCAGCGCGCTGCAGAAGCTGGCCGACCGCTTCCGCTGAGGCGGGCGACAGCGTAGCGACGGAGCGTCGCGCTTGCGCGGTGCGCGCGGGTCGTATGTCCTTCGCTCCGGGAGGACGACACATGCGACGACTGGTCCTGCGGGCGCTGACCGCCCTGATCATCCTGGCCGTGATCGCGGCCGGCGCCGCCCTGTGGCAGCGCGAGCGGCTGGAGCGGCTCGCGGCGGTCACGACGCTGTTCGCCGAAGACCGGATCGTCGAGAACTTCAGCAATATGGACGAGCTCTTCGAGACGGCGGCGGTGCCGCGCGGCGACGGGCCGGTCACGCCCCTGCCCGAGGGGCCCGCGCTGACGCTGCCGGCGGGGTTCGAGGCATGGCTGGCGCGCCGGGCGGTCACCGGCATCGTCGTGCTGCACGAGGGCGCGATCGTGCACGAGGGCTACCACCTGGGCACCGGGCCCGAGGACAGGCGGATTTCGTGGTCGGTCGCGAAATCCTACCTGTCGATGCTGTTCGGGGTGATCGTCGAGAGCGGCGCGATCCGCAGCCTGGACGATCCGGTGACGGAGTACGCCCCGGTGCTGGCCGGCAGCGCCTATGACGGCGTGACGATCCGCAACGTGCTGCAGATGGCGTCGGGCGTGGAATTCGACGAGGATTACCTGGACTTCTGGAGCGACATCAACCGGATGGGGCGCGTTCTTGCGCTTGGCGGGTCGATGGACGGGTTCGCCGTCGCGCGCGAGGCGCGCGTGCGGCCGCCCGGCGAGGCGTGGCAATACGTGTCGATCGACACGCACGTGCTGTCGATGGTGCTGCGCGGCGCGACGGGGCGCACCCTGCCCGAGCTGATGTCGGAGCACATCATCGGCCCGATGGGGGTGGAGAGCGCACCCTACTACGTCACCGACGGCAACGGCGTGGCGTTCTCGCTCGGCGGGCTCAACCTGTCCACGCGCGATTACGCGCGGATGGGCCAGACGGTGCTGGCCGGCGGCACCTTCGGCGGCCGGCAGATCGTCCCCGAAGGCTGGATCGCCGAGAGCACGGCGCCGTCGGCGCCCACCGCTCCGGGCGAGATCCGCTACGGCTACCAGTGGTGGATCCCGGCCGACGGGCGCGAGGGCGAGGTCCTTGCCCGTGGCGTCTATGGGCAATACGTCTACATCGACCGGCAGGCGGGGCGCGTCGTCGCGTTGAACGGGGCCGACCGCGCGTTTCGCGAGCCCGGCGCCTTCGACGACACGCTCGGTATGGTGCGCCAATTGCGCGACGCGCCGCTCGAAGAGAGGTGAGTATGGAAAAGGATCCGCAAATCAACGTTCTGGGCACGGACCTTGAACCGTGTTCGTCGGACCCGCTGACCGGGTTCTTCCGCGACGGGCACTGCAACACCTGCGCCGCCGACCAGGGCAGCCACACCGTGTGCGCCGTGGTGACGGAAGAATTCCTCGCCTATTCCAAATACGTCGGCAACGACCTGTCGACGCCGCGGCCGGAATTCCAGTTTCCGGGGCTGAAGCCGGGCGACCGCTGGTGCCTGTGCGCCGGCCGCTTCCTCCAGGCCCATGACGAGGGCTACGCGCCGCGCGTGTCGCTGGCCTCGACCCATCGCCGGGCGCTCGACATCGTTCCGTTCGAGACGCTCGAGAGCCACGCCGACGACGCGGTCTGAGCGAGAGCGCTGAGCGTCAGCGCCCCGCGTCGGCAAGGCGGGGCGGCTCCGGAGCGGGCTCGATCGGCATCTGCGGCTCGATCAGATCCTCTATGAACGTCGACAGGAGCTGAGAGCGGCCGCTGACGCCGGCCTTGCGGTAGATGGCGTTGGTCTGGGCCTTTACCGTCCCCTCTGAGGTCTGCCGCAGCGACGCGATCTCGGCCACCGACAGGCCCTTGATCGAGAAGAGCGCGACATCGCGCTCGGCCGGGGTGAGCCGCCACGCATCGAAGCGGTCGTGCACCACCTTCATGAAGTCGCCCGAGGCGATGCGCACGCTGTCCTCCGCGCGCTTGGCGGCGAGGACGCTCTGCCGCAGCATCGCCGCCGTCATCGCGACGCCGAGCGTCAGCCCGAGCGCCGCGCCCACCTCGGCCAGTTCCCACAGAGTCCACGGGATCGGGTCGCGGCGGATGCCGAGCAGGCTTGGCAGGAAGTCCCAGAGGAAGAACAGCGAGCACGTCGCCTGCAGCAGCAGGAGCGCGACGAAGGCGACCTGACGTTTCACGCCGCCGGCCCGAGGCGACGCCCGGATGCGGGCCGGTCAGTCCTCTTCGCCATCGCCGCCTCCGCCGTCATCGTCATCGTCGTCGTCGTCATCGCGGTCGTCGTCATCGTCGTCATCGCGGTCGTCATCGTCGTCGTCGCCGCGGCGGCGATCGGTGTAGTCGCGCAGGACGGAGCCGGTGGACGGGTCGATGACGATCTCGCGCTGGCCGGCGGGCCCGTCGGCGACGATGCGGATCCGGCCCAGCCACGTGCGCGACACGCGGATGTTGCCGAACCCTTGCGCGCGCAGTTGCTCGGCCACGCTTTCGGCCAGGCCCTGCGCCTCGGCGGCGCACGCCGGGGCCACCACGAGAGCGGCCGCCCCGGCCAGGAAGACGCGGCGTTTCATCGGCGCATCCGGAGGAACACCAGGATGTCAGTCGTCGTCGTCCCAGTCGTCGTCGTCATGGTCGTCGTCATCATCCCGATCGTCATCGTCGTCATCATACCGATCGTCATCGTCGTCATCATACCGATCGTCGCGATCGTCATCGTCGTCGCGATCCCAGCCGTCGTCGGAATCGTCGCCATCGCGCCAGCCGCCGTCGTCATCGTCGTCGTCGTCATCGTCCCGTGCAAGGATGATGCCGCCGTCGAACGCACGCGCGCCGTCCGCGACGCGGTCGCGCACCTCGTCGGCGAAGGCCGCGACGAAGCCGGAATTGAGTGTATCCGCGCCGGCGGTGCCGGCGGTCAGCGCGCCGAGGGCTGTGGCCGTTGCGAGCAGAAGCGGTTTCATGTCGTCTCTCCTGTGATCGTATGATCTTCGGGGTTCGACGATCACGCCGGTGGCGCGACCGTGGACGACAGGATGCGCGCCCTGCCGCGTCGAGCCATCGGGAGAGAGTTTAGGACCGGCCGCGTAAACCGGGTGCCGACGCGCATAAACCCAGGTTTATGCGCGGGCCGGCGGCGTTTCACGGCGCGAACGCCGTGGTCGCGGTGTCAGATGTCGTGGCCGAGCGCCTTGGCGACGGTGAAGATGTCCTTGTCGCCGCGTCCGCACATGTTCATGCAGATGATGTGGTCGGACGGCAGCTCCGGCGCGATCTTGGTCACGTGCGCCAGCGCGTGCGACGGCTCCAGCGCGGGGATGATCCCCTCCATCTCGCAGCAGAGCTGGAACGCCTCCAGCGCCTCGGCATCGGTGATCGAGACATACTTGGCGCGGCCGACCTCGTGCAGCCAGGCATGTTCGGGCCCGATGCCCGGGTAGTCGAGACCCGCCGAGATCGAGAATCCTTCGAGGATCTGGCCGTCGTCGTCCTGCAGCAGGTACGTGCGGTTGCCGTGCAGCACGCCCGGGCGCCCGCCGGTGAGCGACGCGCAATGCTCCATCTTGTCGCTGACGCCCTTGCCGCCGGCCTCGACACCGATGATCGACACGTCCTTGTCGTCGAGGAACGGATAGAACAGGCCCATCGCGTTGGATCCGCCGCCGATTGCCGCGACCAGCGTGTCGGGCAGTCGGCCCTCGGCCTCCTGCATCTGCTCGCGCACCTCCTTGCCGATGATCGACTGGAAGTCGCGGACCATCGCCGGATAGGGATGCGGGCCGGCCACCGTGCCGATGCAGTAGAACGTGTCGCGCACGTTCGTCACCCAGTCGCGCAGCGCGTCGTTCATCGCGTCCTTGAGCGTGCCGCGGCCCGACGTGACCGGCACCACCTCGGCGCCCAGAAGCCGCATGCGGAACACGTTGGGCTGCTGGCGCTCGACGTCGTGCGCGCCCATGTAGACCACGCATTTCAGGCCGAACTTGGCGCAGACCGTCGCGGTGGCGACGCCGTGCTGACCGGCGCCGGTTTCGGCGATGATGCGGGTCTTGCCCATGCGGCGGGCGAGGATGATCTGGCCCAGCACGTTGTTGATCTTGTGCGCGCCGGTGTGGTTCAGCTCGTCGCGCTTCATGTAGACCCGGGCGCCGCCCAGACGCTCCGTCAGCCGCTCGGCGAAGTAGAGCGGCGAGGGCCGGCCGACGTAGTGGGTCCAGAGATCGTGCATCTCGTCCCAGAACGATTGGTCGGTCTTGGCGTGGGTGTAGCGCTCCTCGAGTTCGAGGATCAGCGGCATCAGCGTTTCGGACACGAAGCGGCCGCCGAAATCGCCGAAGCGGCCCTTTTCGTCCGGGCCGGTCATGAAGGAATTAACGAGCTCGTTCATCGTGACGCCTCCCGCGCGCATTCAGACCCGTGGTCTAGTCGAGACGCGGCGCGGTTTCCAGCGAGAATGCCGGGTCATTCGCCCGCCGCGTGCCGCCCCATTTCCTTTGGCGCGCAGGCGTCCTACACCGGGCACGACGGCGAGGCAGAGGGGAGACACGCACATGCGCATGGCGGATCTGGGCGGGCTGCGCCTGCACTATCGCGAGGACGGCGACCCGGACGGCGCGCCGGTGGTCTTTGCCAACTCCCTGGGCACCGATCTGCGGCTGTGGGACGACGTTCTGCCGCACCTGCCGTCGGGGCTGCGGCTCATCCGTTACGACAAGCGCGGGCACGGCCTGTCGGATTGCCCGCGCGGCCCCTACGGCATGGGGCAGCTCGTCAGCGACGTGGAGGGCCTGCTCGATCATCTCGGCGTCCGCAACGCGGTCTTCGTCGGGTTGTCGATCGGCGGCATGATCGCGCAAGGCCTCGCGACCAAGCGGCTCGACCTCGTGCGCGCGGCGGTGCTGTCGAACACCGCGGCGAAGATCGGCACGCGCGAGATGTGGCAGGAGCGGATCGAGGCGGTGGAGACCGGCGGCATCGCCGCGCTGGCCGACCCGATCCTCGAACGCTGGTTCTCGGCCAGGTTCCGCGAGACCGACGCGCTGCACGCGTGGCGCAACATGCTGCTGCGCCAGCCGGTCGAGGGCTACACCGGCTGCTGCCACGCGATCGCGGGGACGGACTTCTTCACGCCGACGGCGGCGCTGCGCCTGCCGGTGCTGGGGATCGCCGGGTCCGAGGACGGCTCCACCCCGCCCGACCTCGTGCGGGAAACGGCGGAGCTGGTGCCCGGGGCCGAGTTCCGGCTGATCCGCGGTGCCGGGCACCTGCCCTGCGTCGAGGCGCCCGAGGAATACGCCGAGATCCTGACCGAGTTCCTGAAGGTGCAGGGCCATGTCTGAGCGCCTGCCCGGCCCCGCCGCGTGCCCGGGAGGCGCCCGATGACCGGCACGATCGCCAGCCCTCTTTATGCCCACCTGTTTCCGGCCGGCGACGTGGGGCGGCTCTTCACCGACAGCGCAGAAGTGCGCGCCATGATGATCGTCGAGGGTGCGCTCGCCAAGGTTCAGGGCGCGGCCGGCACGATCCCCGAGCTGAGCGCGGCGGCGATTCACCGTGCGTCGCTCGAGCTTCAGATCGACCCCGGAGGGTTGGCGCGCGCGACCGGCGAGAACGGCGTTCCGGTGCCCTCGCTCGTGGCGGCGTTCCGCGACGCGATGCAGGCGCCGGAGCATGCGCAATACCTGCACTGGGGGGCGACCTCGCAGGATATCGTGGATACCGGGCTGATGCTGCGGCTGCGGCAGGTTCTGGGGCATTACGGCGACGCGCTCGACCGGCTGCTGGACGCGCTGGCCGGGCTGGCCGAGACGCACGCGCGCACGCCGATGGCGGCGCGCACCTACGGTCAGCATGCGACGCCGACGGCGTTCGGCGCGGTGGCGGCGTCGTGGGGCTGGCCGCTTCTGACCCTGCGCGCCGAGATCCCGGCGCTGATCGATGCGCTGCCCGTGTCGCTGTCGGGCGCGGCGGGCACCGCCGAGGCGCTCGGCCCCGAGGCGCCGGTGCTGCGCGCCGCGCTGGCCGAGGCGCTCGGTCTCGCCGATCCGGGGCACAGCTGGCACACCGACCGGACGCCGGTGACGGCGGTTGCCGCGTGGATCGCGCGGGCGGCTTCGGCGCTGGCCAAGATCGGCGAGGACCTGATCCTTGCGGCGCAGTCGGACGTGCGCGAGGTGCGGCTGGCACAGGCGGGCGGATCCTCGACCATGCCGCAGAAGCAGAACCCGGTGGCGCCGTCGGCCCTCGTCGCGCTGGCGGCGCAGGCGCACGGGCTGAACGCGACGCTGCAGGGCGCCGGTGCCCACCGGCAGCAGCGCGACGGCGCGGCGTGGTTCACCGAGTGGCTGACGCTGCCGCCGCTGGCGCAGGCGCTGGCAGCCGCCCTCGCCCGGGCCGAGGAGGCCGTGGGCGGGCTCGAGATCGACGCCGCGGCGATGGAGCGCGTCCTGTCCGAGAGCCAGGGTCTCCTGGCCGCCGAGGCGCTGAGCTTCGCGCTGACCGCGCGCATGTCGCGGCCCGAGGCGCAGGCGGAGGTGAAGGCGCTGGTGCGCGAGGTCGTGGCCACCGGCGGGCATCTGCGCGACGCGGCGCTGGCCAAGTGGCCCGAGATCGACTCCGGGCTGTTCGATCCGCACGTGGAGCTCGGGCAGGCCCCGGCGGAGGCGCATGCCTTCGCAGCGGCGGCGCGTCAGGCAACGGCGCGCTGAGCCCCGGGACCGGCGGGTTGTTTTCCGCCGGCCCGCCGATGACAGTCCGCCAGAGCACAGCGAGAAAGAGGTCCGCCATGCCGCGCATCCGCGCCGCCGTCTGCACCGCCTTCGGGGCGCCGCTCGAGATCGAGGAGCTGGACCTGCGGGCGCCGGGGCCCGGCGAGATCGAGGTCGCGATCGAGGCGGTGGCGATCTGCCATTCGGACATCCACTACGCCGAAGGCAGCTTTCCGAGCCGCCTGCCCTGCGTCCTCGGCCACGAGGCGGCGGGCCGGGTGACGGCGCACGGGCCCGGGGTCACCGGCCCCGCCATCGGCAGCCGCGTGGTGGTGACGCTGGTGCGATTCTGCGGTGCCTGCCCCGCCTGCCTGTCGGGGCACTCGACGATCTGTCGCGACTTCGACCGCGCCGACACGCCGCTGGCACGCCCGGACGGCACGCCGGTCTGGAACGAGATGGAAACCGCGGCCTTTGCCGAACGGGTGGTCGTGCACGCCACGCAATGCGTCGCGGTGACCGAGGAGATCCCGGCCGACCGCGCCGCGCTTCTGGGCTGCGGGGTGGTCACGGGCGTCGGCGCGGTCGTCAACGCGGGCGCCCTGCGCCCGGGCGAGGACGTGGTGGTGATCGGGGCCGGCGGCGTGGGCCTGAACGCGATCCAGGGCGCCCGGATCGCCGGCGCCCGGCGGATCGTCGCCGTCGACGTGTCGCAGAGCAAGCTGTCCGATGCCGCGGCCTTCGGCGCGACCGACGGCGTACTGGCGACCGATCCGTCGCCGTGGCGGCGCGTGGCCAAGGCGCTCGGGCGCGCGGCGGACCTCTGCATCGTGACGGTGGGCGCGACGGCGGCCTACGATGCCGCGCCGCGCTATGTCGGCTGGGGCGGCCGGATCGTCATGGTCGGCATGCCCGCCGCCGGGGAAACCGCCGCCTACGAGCCGCTGAAGGCGGCATTCACGGGCCAGCGCCTGATCGGGTCGAAGATGGGGGATGCGGTGATCGCGCGGGACATTCCGTGGATGGCCGACCTCTACGCCCAGGGGCGGCTGGAGCTCGACGCGCTGGTGTCGCGGCACTGGACCTTCGACCAGATCAACGATGCGATGGCCGACACCGAAGCGGGCGGCGCTCGCCGAAACGTGATCGTTTTCTGAGGGTCCAGGGACGGCCTTTGCAGCGGTGAAACGGCGCGTTTCCGCGAGGGCAAGTTCACTTCTTGGAACTCGGCGCCGGACAAACTAGTATTGCCGATACACCTTTTGACCACCACCGACCTGGCTGCGGAGGGCTGGTACCTTGACGATGGACGACGCCTCCAGCGTAGACCGTGACGCGTTCGAACGTGTGGACGACGCCACGGACTATCTCAAGACGCTGAGCCATCGCGGCCGCCTGCTGATTCTGCACCATCTCCAGGATGGCGAGAAATCGGTTACCGAACTCGAGCGTCTGCTCGACAGCAGGCAGGCCGCGGTAAGCCAGATGCTGGCACGGCTTCGGGGTGACGCGCTGGTTCAGACCCGGCGCGAAGGCAAGACGATCTACTATCGTCTCGACGACCCCGAGACCGGGCGGGTTCTGGATCTGCTCAGGCAGAAGTTCGCGCCGCTCTGAGCGGCGGGCGGACGGCGCGCTGCGACGCGCCGTCCCGCGATGCCATGCCGAGGCTTCGGCCCGGCGGTTATCCTCATACGGGAAACGACGAAGCGGCGCGCAAGGCGCCGCCGCGCCCGTGCGTTCAGGCGGCTGCCGACGTCGCCTCGGCGTGGTCCCACGGACGCGTGAACGCGCCGAGCACGTCGCCGATTTCCGAATCCGACGCGCCGTTGGGCACGATCTGAGCGACGAGGCCGCGGGTCTTGTCGTCGATCACCGACACGACGCGCGCGGCGCTGCCGGCCTTTTCCAGCGCGTCGTTGTACACGCGGGTGATCGCATGCTTGCGCAGGTCGGGCTTGAAGACCTTGCCGACCGCCGTCTTGGGCAACTCGTCGAGGATCGTGAGGTGCTTGGGCTGGGCCGCGCGCTCGTGCACGTGCGTCTTGCAATGCGCCATCAGCTCGTCCTCGGTCACCGTGGCGCCGTCCACCAGTTCGACGAAGGCGCAGGGCAGTTCGCCGGAATGCGCGTCGGGCTGACCGATCGCGCCCGCGAACGCCACCGCGGGATGGCCGAGCAGCGCCTCCTCGATCTCGGCGGGGTCGATGTTGTGGCCGCCGCGGATGATGAGATCCTTCGCGCGCCCGGTGATCCAGAGGTAGCCGTCCGCGTCGATCCGGCCGAGATCGCCGGTGCGCAGGTAGACGCCCTCGTGGAACAGGTCGCGGTTCTTGTCTTCCTCGGTGTAGGTCGAGCCGGCGTAGACGCCGGGGCTCGCGATGCAGATCTCGCCGATCTCGTCGGTGGCGCATTCCTCGGGGCCGTTGCCGCTGCGCTTGACGATCTTCACCTGCGTGTAGGGGAACGGGATGCCGATCGAGCCGACCTTCTTTTCGCCGTCGGGCGGGTTGCAGGACACGAGGCAGGTCGCCTCGGTCAGGCCGTAGCCTTCGCAGATGGTCACGCCGCAGGCCTTTTCGAACCGCTTGAAGAGTTCCAGCGGCATCGGCGCGGAGCCCGAGAACGCGGTCTTGACGGTGGAGACGTCGGCATCGACCTTGCGCTGCATCAGCGCCGACACGGCGGTCGGAACGGTGATCACGAAGGTGATCTTCCAGCGCTCGACCAGCTTCCAGAAATTGTCGAACACGCCGTCGCCGCGATAGCCCTGCGGCGTGGGGAAGACGACATGCGCGCCCGAGGCCAGCGACGCCATCAGGATCACGTGGCAGGCGAAGACGTGGAACAGCGGCAGCGGGCAGATGATGTTGTCCTCTTCGGTGAAGAGGAGACGGTGCCCGAGCCAGCCGTTGTAGATCATGCCGGAATACAGGTGCTGGGCGACCTTCGGCATGCCGGTGGTGCCGCCGGTGTGGAAATAGGCGGCGACGCGATCGACCTCGCGATCCTCGAACTCCAGGGTCTTCGGCTGCCTGGCGACCTCGCGGCCGAAGTCCTTGACGTCGACGTGGTCCTTGCCGGCGAGCTTGGGCCGGATCAGCGGGACGATCCACGATTTCGGCGGCGTCAGGTAGCGGTTGAGATCGACCTCGAGCACGGTAGACACCGACGGCGCGTGGCGCACCGCCTCGTGGACCTTCTGCGCCACGTCGGTCTTGGGAAACGGCTTCAGCGTGACCACGACCTTGGCGCCGGTCTCGCGCAGGATGGCGGCGATCTGCTCGGGTTCGAGCAGCGGGTTGATCGGGTTGACGATGCCGGCGACGGCGCCGCCCAGAAGCGTGATCGTCGTCTCGTTGCAGTTGGGCAGGACGTAGGCGACGACGTCGTCTTCGCCGACTCCGAGCGAGCGGAAGAGGTTGGCGGCCTGCGTCGTCTTTTGGTGCAGCGCCTTCCAGCTCAGGGTCTCGGCCTTGTCCTTCGGTCCCGACAGGATCTGGTAGGACACCGCCGGACGCTCGGGAAACTTGCCGGCCGTGCGCGACAGCAGACCGTAGAGCGTGACCGGCAGGTCGCGATCGGCCCACGGCATCTCGTTCTCGATGGCGTCGCGGTCGGCGAACGAGGCAAATGTCATCGGCAGGGTCCTCCCAGAAATCTCCCGGCGCGCAGTCTCGCGCGGCGGGCCGGCCTTCTGCAAGTGTGCGCGACGTGACGGCAGATTGCGCTGACGCGACGTTCCGGACCGGGCGGACGGGCGGCAGGCGGCGCGTCGGGCCGCGCCGTCCGGTGCGGGGCCCGCACGCGGTGGACGCCGCCGCGTCCGCGCCCTAGGCTGCGGTCGCCCCCCAAGGAGTCGCGCATGTCCGACAGCCCCGCCTACCAGGTGCTCGCCCGCAAGTATCGCCCCGAGACGTTCGCCGATCTCGTCGGGCAGGACGCGATGGTGCGCACGCTGAAGAACGCCTTTGCCGCCGACCGGATCGCGCAGGCCTTCATCATGACGGGGATCCGGGGCACCGGGAAGACGACGACCGCGCGGATCATCGCCAAGGGCATGAACTGCATCGGTCCCGACGGCACCGGCGGACCGACGACCGAGCCGTGCGGCGAATGCGAGCATTGCCGCGCGATCATGGAGGGGCGTCACGTCGACGTGCTCGAGATGGACGCGGCGTCGAACACGTCGGTCAACGACGTGCGCGAGATCATCGACAGCGTGCACTACCGGGCGGCCTCGGCGCGCTACAAGATCTACATCATCGACGAGGTGCACATGCTCAGCACCTCGGCCTTCAACGCTCTCCTCAAGACGCTGGAGGAGCCGCCCGAGCACGTGAAGTTCATCTTTGCGACGACGGAGATCCGGAAGGTGCCGGTGACGGTGCTGTCGCGCTGCCAGCGGTTCGACCTGCGGCGGATCGAGCCCGAGACGATGGTCGCGCTGCTGCGCCGCATCGCAGATACCGAAGGCGCGGCGATCGGCGACGAGGCGCTGGCGCTCATCACCCGCGCGGCCGAGGGGTCGGCCCGGGACGCGACGTCGCTGCTCGACCAGGCGATCAGCCATGCCGGCGGCGAGACCACGGCCGAGGAGGTGCGCGCGATGCTCGGCCTCGCCGATCGCGGACGCGTCATGGACCTGTTCGAGCTGGTGATGCGGGGCGATGCGGCGGGCGCGCTGACCGAGCTCTCCGCGCAGTATTCCGACGGCGCGGACCCGATGGCGGTGATGCGCGACCTGGCCGAGGTCACGCACTGGGTGTCGGTGGTGAAGATCACGCCGGAGGCCGCCGAGGACCCGACCATCGGCCCGGAGGAGCGCACGCGCGGCATCGCGCTGGCCGAGGGGCTGGGGATGCGGCCGCTCACCCGGATGTGGCAGATGCTGCTGAAGGCGCTCGAAGAGGTCGCGCAGGCGCCGAACGCGATGATGGCCGCGGAGATGGCGATCATCCGCATGACCCACGTGGCCGAGTTGCCGAGCCCCGAAGAGCTGGTGCGCCGGCTGCAGGCGGAGCCGGCGCCGCCCGCGCCGGGCCCCGGCGGCGGTGGCGGTGGCGTCGCCGAGGCCGGCGGCGCGGCGCAGGGCCAGCCCGCGCAGGGTCAGCCCATGCCGACACATCGCGCCCCGGCGGGTCCGTCGGCGCGGTCGACCGGCGGGGCACTGGCGGCCGTCGCCGAGGATCAGGCGCTCGCGCGGTTCCCGACCTTCGAGCACGTGGTCGAGCTGATCCGCGCCAACCGCGACGCCAAGCTCCTGATCGAGGTCGAGAGCCATGTGCGTCTGGCGGCCTACCAGCCGGGCCGGATCGAGTTCACCCCCACCGACGACGCGCCCGGCGACCTGGCGCAGCGGCTGGGCGCCGCGCTCGGCCGCTGGACCGGCAACCGCTGGGCGGTGATCCTGGTCAACGGGGCCGAGACGCCCACGATCTTCGAGACGCGCAACGCAGACCGTCTGGCGCTGGAGGCCGAGGCGGCGGCGCACCCGATGGTGCGCGCGGTGCTCGACGCCTTTCCGAAGGCGACGATCGCCGAGATCCGCACCGAGGAGGCCGTGGCGCAGGAAGCCGAGGTCGAGGCCCTGCCCGAGGTCGAGGACGAGTGGGACCCCTTCGAGGAAGACTGACCGGGCCGGAGCGGGGCAGCACAAGACGGCCGAACGGGCCGGAGTGGCGCAAGGCGGCGGAGCGGACAGAGGGCCGACCGGACCGGGCGCTGCGACAGCGACGCGCCCTGCCCTTGTGAGCCCGCGATGCGCCGCGTATCTGTGTCTCGACACCTCACGCGACGGGAGACGGGCATGTTCAAAGGATTGGGCGGTCTCGGCGACATGGCCGGGATGATGAAGAAGGCGCAGGAGATGCAGACCCGCATGGCGGAGCTGCAGGAAGAGCTGCACGCGATGACGGTCACCGGCGAAAGCGGGGCGGGTCTCGTGAAGGCGACCGCGTCCGCCAAGGGCGAGCTCAAGTCGCTCGACATCGATCCGTCGATCTTCAACGGCGACGATAAGGAAGTCGTCGAGGACCTGATCCTCGCCGCGATCAAGGACGCGCAGACCAAGGCGAACGAGCGCGCGCAAGAAGAGATGCGGGCGCTGTCCGAGAGCCTCGGGCTGCCCAAGGACATGAACCTGCCGTTCTGAGGCGGGCGCCATGGCCGGATCCGACCGCGACGACATCGACGCGCTGATCGAGCTGATGGCCCGCCTGCCGGGCCTCGGGCCCCGGTCCGCGCGCCGCGCGGTGCTGCACATGATCGCCAAGCGCGGGCAGATCCTGTCGCCGCTGGCGGAGCTGACCCGCAAGGTCGCCGACACCGCGCGCGAATGCCTGAACTGCGGCAATGTCGGCACCGCCGACGTCTGTGCGATCTGCCGCGACGAGGCGCGCGCGACGGGCCTTCTGTGCGTGGTGGAGGATGTCGCCGATCTCTGGGCGATGGAGCGTTCGGGCCAGTTCGGCGGGCGCTACCACGTGCTCGGCGGGACGCTGTCGGCGCTCGACTCCGTCGGGCCGGAGGATCTCGGCATTCCGCGGCTGGTCGACCGGGTATCGGCAGAAGGGGTGACCGAGGTCATCCTCGCGCTGAACGCGACCGTGGATGGCCAGACCACCGCGCATTACATCGCTGACGCGCTGGAGGGCCGCGTGACGCTGTCGTCGCTGGCGCAGGGCGTGCCGATCGGCGGCGAGCTCGACTACCTCGACGACGGGACGATCACCGCCGCGCTGCGGGCCCGCCGCGCGCTCTGACGCGGCGGTGCCGGGCGCGGATCAGCCGCGCGGGTCGTCGCTGTCGTCGTCTTCGTCCTCGTCGTCGTCGTCGTCGGAGCCGTCTTCGGGCAGGTTGAAGAAGCTCTCGGCGTCGGCGTAGTCGCCGTCGTCACGCTCTGCCGTCTCGGGTGCGGCCTCTTCCTCGTTGCCGTCGGTCAGGCTGAACGTCTCGAGCCCCTCGATCGCCGAGGGCAGACGCGGTTCGGGATCCATCTCGAGCGACTGCTCGGTCGAGACGAGCTTGCGACGCGCGTCGTCGTCCATCACCTCGCCGGTCTTCTTCGACGCCTTCTGGATCGCCTCGTCGAGTTCCGACTGGCGGCAGAGGCCGAGCGCGACCGGATCGATCGGCTGGATGTTGGAGATGTTCCAGTGCGTCCGGTCGCGGATCGACTGGATCGTCGGCTTCGTGGTGCCCACGAGCTTGCCGATCTGGCCGTCGCTCAGCTCGGGGTGGAACTTCACCAGCCACAGGATCGCCGCCGGGCGGTCCTGCCGCTTGGACAACGGCGTGTAACGCGGGCCGCGGCGCTTTTCCTCGTCGCGGGCGGCGGGGTTGAACTTGAGCTTCATCCCGCGCAGCGGATCCTTCTCGGCCGCGTCGATCTCGGACTGTTCCAGCTGGTTGTTGGCGACGGGGTCGAAGCCCTTGACGCCCGCGGCCACGTCGCCGTCGGCGATGCCCTGGACCTCGAGCTCGTGCATGTCGGTGAAATCGGCGATCTGCTTGAAGGTCAGGGTGGTGTTGTCCACGAGCCAGACGGCAGTCGCCTTCGGGTGCAAGAGCTTGGCCATGTCATCGTCTCCTAGTGGTCATCTTTCTCGGGCTCCCGAAGCGCGGCCAGCGCCTTCGGAAGCTCCCGGATCGGCCCGGGTCGGGGTTACCGTTGTCGGGGAACTCGACTGGCATATAGTGGCTGCGACGGCGAGAGGAAAGAGCAAATGCGGCTTGTGATGGCCCTGCTCCTGATGGCCGGCGCGGCGCGCGCCGAGGGCGAACGGGCAGGAGAGTTCGACTACTGGGTGCTGGCGATGAGCTGGTCGCCGACCTACTGCGCGCTGGAGGGCCGGGCCGAGGGATCGCAGCAATGCGACCGGCCGCTGGGCTGGATCCTGCACGGGCTCTGGCCGCAATACCATCGTGGCTGGCCGTCCTACTGCCCGACCGGCGCGGCGCCGCCGTCGCGCGCCGACACGCGCGCGATGGCCGACGTGATGGGCACCGCCGGGCTTGCCTGGCACCAGTGGAAGAAGCATGGCACCTGTTCGGGGCTGTCGTCCGAGGCCTATTTCGCGACGTCGCGCCGGGCGTTCGACGCCGTCACCCGGCCCGAGGTGCTGCGCCGGCTGGACGCGCCCGTGCGCGTTCCCGCCGCGGTAATCGAGGAGGCGTTCCTCGAGGCCAATCCGGGCCTTGCGCCCGACATGCTGACGATCACCTGCCGCGACGGCCGGATCCAGGAGGCGCGGCTTTGCCTGTCGAAGGCGCTGGAGCCGGTGCCCTGCGGCGCGGACGTGGTTCGCGACTGCCGGGCGACCGACGCGCTTCTCGATCCGGTGCGCTGACGGCCGCGACGACGACGGCTCAGCGGCAGGCGCGCGCCCGCGCTTCGGCTTCGGGGCTCCACGGGCCAATATCGCGCGCCGAGAGGCGCGTGCCGTCGAAGCCGATCGCCAGAAGCCGCCGCCACGTGCCGTCGGCGGCGACGAGTTCGGGCCGGTCGCCGCAGGCGCGCAGGCCGCCGTGGATCACCGCCTCTCCGATCCGGTGGTTGGTGACGCCCTGCATCGACGCGACCGCGACGAGGCGGTCGCCCTCCAGCCGCCAGAGCCGCAGCACGCGTGCCAGGTGCGGCCGGTCGACATAGGCGATCTCCACCCGGCCGTCGCCGTCGAGATCGGCGGCGGCGAGCGGGGCCAGCCAGCGGTGCCGTTCGCCGATGAAGGGCGTCGCGGCGCGGCGGCCCTCGGCCGACCAGATCGCGAGCCGGGCGCCCCGGTCGAGCGCGGTCTCGACCGTTACGACCTCGGGGGCACCGTCGCCGTCGACATCCCAGAGCCGCGGCGCGAGATCCTCGAACACCATGTCGGCGGGCAGCGTCGCCCGCAGCCGGCGTCCGTCGGTCAGCGTCATCTCGAGGCTGCGCCATTCCAGCGCGTCGCCCAGCACCGCGTGGTCGTAGACCGCCGTGGCGTCGGTGTAGCGGGCGGCGGCGATGTCGGCGGATTGCGCCGCCGCCGGGAGCGCGCCGAGACCGCAGAGTCCGCCGAGCGAAAGCAGCGCCGCGCGAAGCGCGCGACGCCGCCCGGACGGGCGAAGGAGCTGCGCCCAGGGGAACGGGCGACAAAGCTGCGCCCGGGAGGACGGGCGACAAAGCTGCGCCCGAGGGGACGGGCGACAAAGCTGCGCCCGGGAGGACGGGCGACAAAGCTGCGCCCGGGAGGACGGGCGACGGAGCTGCGGCCGGCGGCCGGTCAGATCTGTTTTTCCGGCATCTGCACGACGAGCCCGTCGAGCGCGTCCGATACCTTCAGCTGGCAGGTCAGGCGCGAGCGTTCGGGGTCGGGCTCGTGCGCGAAGTCGAGCATGTCCTCTTCCATGTCCTGCCGCTCGGGGAGCTTCGACACCCAGTCGGGATGCACGTAGACATGGCAGGTCGAGCAGGCGCACGCGCCACCGCAATCGGCCTCGATGCCGGGGATGCCGTTGTCGCGCGCGCCCTCCATCACCGTCAGCCCGTTGGCGACGTCGACGGTGTGTTCGGTGCCGTTCCACTCGATATAGGTGATCTTCGCCATGCGAGGGCCTCCGTTCCTGCGTCGCGGGGATACCTAGAGAAGCGCGTCGCGGGCTTCCAGAGGTTTCGGGCGCGCCGTGGTGCCGCGGCACCGCCCGGGCTGGACGCGATCCCGGATGTTCGCTAAATGTTCACGCATGCGCACCATCCAGCCCCCGACCGGCCCCTGGCCGCGCCCGCCCTCCTGCCTGACCGCCGAGCGGTTGGTGGAGCCGCCCGAGGGCGCACGGATCGCGGTGGCGGGACTCGTCATCCTGCGCCAGCGTCCGGGCACGGCGAAGGGCGTGATCTTCCTCACGCTCGAGGACGAGACCGGCGTGGTGAACGTGATCGTCTGGCGGGCGCTCTACGAGCGCTTTCGCCGGGCGGTGATCGCGGGCCGGATGCTGCGGGTGACCGGCCGGCTGCAGCGCGAGAGCGGCGTGACCCACGTGATCGCCGAGGAGATCGAGGACATGTCCCACCTGCTCGACCGGTTGCTGGACGAGCGCCCGGCGCTTTCGTCCGGCGGGCCGGAGCGGTAGGATCCGCCAAAACGGCGCGCGGTCCCGGCGCGCCGGCCCGACAACGAGCAGGACATGACCGGACGGTTTTTCCCCTTCGCCGCGCTGACGCTGGCCGTTCTCGGAGCGTGCAGCGCCTCCGACCGAGGCACCACGCCCCCCGCCGACGCCGAGACCTCGCAGCGGACCGAGACCGGCGCCGACGGGCGCTGCTACGCGGTCGAGCCGATCCCGGCGATCTACGAGCAGGTGCCCGGACAGGTGCAGGTCGTGCAGGCCGAGATCGCCGAGGACGGGACCGTGATCCGCCCGCCGATCTATCGCAACGCGTCGGTGCCGCGCATCGTCCGGCCGCGCGGCGAGATCCGCTTTGCCGTGCCGTGCCGCGAGCGGGTCACGCCCGAGCTGGTGGCGTCGGTGCAGCGCGCACTCAAGGTGCGCGGCCTCTATGCCGGTCCGGTGACCGGAGAGATCGACGCCGGGACAGAGGCCGCGATCCGCGCCTACCAGTCCGATCGCGGGCTCGACAGCGGGCGGCTGTCTCTCGAGACGGCGCGGGCGCTGGGACTGATCGAGGTGCCGCGCCCCGCTCCGGACGCCGAGGAATGAGCCCGAACGAAAACGGCGCACCCCCGAGGGAGTGCGCCGCATGTCCGTCGTCGGGTGACGGGATCAGCTGAGACTAACGATCACTCGTTCCCGCTTTCCTCGAGGCTGAGGGCGACAAAGCGCGGGCTGCCGTCGCGGCGCACCAGCAGCAGCAGCGACATCCGGCCGGCGTCCCGGGCCTCGGTGATACGCTCCTGCAGGTCCTCGATCGCCAGCACTTCGGTCTGGCCGGCCTCGGAGATCACGTCACCACGGCGCAGGCCCTTTTCGTAAGCCTCGGCACTTTCGTCGACCTCGAGCACGGCGAGGCCGCGCACATCGTCTTCAAGCCCGAGTTCCCCGCGCAGGTCGGAGGTCAGGGGCGACAGCGTCATGCCGAGGACGCTTTCCTCGGACGGCGCCTCTTCCTGCGGCGTCTCGCCGCTCGGGCCGACCTGGGCCGCCTCGGCCTCTTCACGGCGGCCGAGCGTCACGCGGAAGGTCTCGGTCGCGCCCTCGCGGTTGACGACCACGCGCACGGTCTTGCCGACCGCGGTGTTGCCCACCTGGCGCACGAGGCCGCGGGTATCCTCGACCTCGACGCCGTCGAAGCTGACGATCACGTCGCCGGTCTCGATCCCGGCCTCGGCGGCGGGGCCGTCGGGCACGTCGGTGACGAGCGCGCCGGCCGCGGCCTCAAGGCCCATCGCCTCGGCCACGTCGTCGGTCACGTCCTGGATCGACACGCCGAGCCAGCCGCGGCGCGTCTCGCCGTATTCGCGCAGCTGATCGACGACGTTGGTCACGACGTTCGACGACATCGCGAAGCCGATGCCGATCGACCCGCCCGTGGGCGACAGGATGGCGGTGTTCACGCCGATCACGTCGCCGTCCATGTTGAACAGCGGGCCGCCGGAGTTGCCGCGGTTGATGGCCGCGTCGGTCTGGATGTAGTCGTCGTAGCTGCCCGACAGCGCGCGGCCCGAGGCCGACACGATGCCGACCGACACCGAGAAGCCCTGCCCGAGCGGATTGCCCATCGCCATCACCCAGTCGCCGACGCGCATCGCTTCGCTGTCACCGAAATTGACGAAGGGCAGCGGCTCGTCGGCCTCGACCTTCAGAAGCGCGATGTCGGTGTTGGGATCGGTGCCCACCACCTCGGCCGGCATCTCGCCGCCCGAGAAGAACTCCACCTGAATCTCGTCGGCGTTCTCGATCACGTGATTGTTCGTCACGACGTAGCCGTCCTCGGAGATCACGAAGCCCGATCCGAGCGCGGAGGAGCGCCGCATCGGGGCATCATCGCCCTCGGGGTTGCGGAACTCGCGGAAGAACTCCTCGAATGGGGAGCCTTCGGGCACGATCCCCTGCGGTCCCGACTGGCGCGCGACGGTGGTCGCCGTGGTGATGTTGACCACCGAGCCGCTGATGCGGTCGACGAGCGGCGCAAGGCTCTGCGGAGCGCCCTGCGCTGCGGCGCTGGCCACGTGGGCGAGAATCAGCAGCATCGAGAGCGTGGCGATCCAGAGCGCCTGAATCGGGAAGCGCGCGGCGCGCGCTCGGGCGGCGGCGGCACTGGCGGCAGGTCTCGCGGTCGGTCTGACGGTCACGTCTCACTCCTTGTGGATTGTGCCCTTGTGAATTTCGGCGCGGCGGGCCGGGCGGTCGGTCGCGCGCCGGGATCTGTCGAGGACCAAGATAGAGTCCTCGCGGCAAGTCTCAAAGCCCGATCCGCGGTCTCAACCTCTCGTGACCGGGCGCGACGCCGCTCGCGCCCTCAGCCCGCGGCGCATTCGACGCAGCGCGTGGCCGTCGGATCGAGCGCCAGCCGCTTCGGCGCGATCTCCTCGCCGCAGGTGTCGCAGTAGCCGTATTCGCCGTCGTCGAGACGTTCCAGCGCCTGCGCCAACCGGCGGCGCTCGGCATCGCGGCGGGCCTGCCCGGCCTTGGCCATCGCCTGCGATTGCAGCGCGTCCATCCGGCTGAGGCGGCCGACCGATTGCTGGTCGAGGGTCACCACGCCCTGCCCCTCGCGGCCGAGCGCGTCCTCGGCATCGAGCTCCTCGAGCCGCGCGGCGATGCGCGCGCGGGCCTCGTCGTCGGGCACCGCATTCATCTCTGTGATCGCTCCGGTCACGGGCTTTGAGTTTCGCGCCCACATCCTATTTGCTAGGGTGCCGGTGTCAAAGGAGGCTTGCCATGGCAGAAACCCGCGCGAAGGTCGCCGAACTCGATCCCGTCTGGGCCCGCGTCATGCGCGAGGCCGAAGAAGCCGTCGCGAACGAGCCGCTGCTCGGCGGGCTGGTTCATCAGTCGGTGCTGCACCATCCGACGATCGAGCGCGCGCTCGCCTATCGCATCTCGCTCAAGCTCGCCTCCGGCGAGATGTCCGAGCAGATCCTGCGCGAGATCGCCGACGAGGCCTACAAGACCGATCCGGAGCTCGCGCTTGCCGCGCGCGCCGACATCGTCGCGATCTGGGAGCGCGACCCGGCCTGCCATCGCTTCCTGCAGCCGCTTCTGTTCTTCAAGGGCTTCCAGGCGGTGCAATCCTACCGCGTCGCCAACTGGCTCTATCGGCAGGGCCGGCAGGATCTGGCGTTCTTCCTGCAGATGCGCTGCTCCGAGGTGTTCGGCGTCGACATCCACCCGGCGGCCCGGATCGGGCGCGGCATCATGATCGACCACGCCCATTCCATCGTGATCGGCGAGACGGCGGTCGTCGGCGACAACGTGTCGATGCTCCATTCGGTGACGCTCGGCGGGACCGGCAAGGAGGAAGAGGACCGCCATCCGAAGATCGGCGACGGCGTCCTGATCGGCGCGGGCGCGAAGGTTCTGGGCAACATCCGCATCGGGCGCTGCTCGCGCATCGCGGCGGGGTCCGTCGTTCTCGAGGAAGTGCCGGACTGCAAGACCGTGGCGGGCGTGCCCGCCCGGATCGTGGGCGAAGCCGGCTGCGCGCAGCCGTCGATCAGCATGGATCACCTCATCACCGGCGGCACCTGACCCCAGACCCGGCGCGTCAGACCTCCGGCAGACCGGACAGGAGCGGCCCCGGCCGCTCCAGCATTGCGGCGACGTCCGACAGCGTCGCGGCGGCCTGGTCCGGCGTCCAGTGATCCGGATCGGCCACCAGAAGCAGATCGAGCGCCGCATCCTCGCAGCGTGGGCACCGAACCGCCGCCGGCCCGATCGCCAGCATCAGGGTGCGTCCCGCCGGCAGCGGCAGCGCCTCCGGCGCGTGCGGCAGCACGGCGAGCGCGACCGCGGCGGCGCCGTTGCCCCGCGCGGCCTGCCCCGCGCCGAGCGCGCGCGTGCCCGGGGCGGACAGCGCCCGCCACTCGGCCAGGTCCGTGCTGACGGCGACGGCCTCGACCGACGGGAGCGCCCGGCCGAGCGCCTTGGCCGCGAAGGCCCAGAGCGGCGTGGCGCCGTGGCTGTCGCCAAGGATCTCCACCAGCATCTCGAGCCGGGCGGACGCGACGCGCTGCCGCAGGGCGATGGTGGGGGCCATGCGCGACGGCTTGGCGGCTTGCGCTCCGGGCGCAGCCGCGCGCGGCGCGGGCGCGGAGGACGCGGCGCCCTCGGGCGCGGGCGCGGAGGACGCGGCGCCCTCGGGCGCGGGCAGATCGGCCTCCACGATGCGTCCGTTCGGGCCGCTTCCGCTCAGCGTCGCGAGGTCGATGCCGCGTTCGGCAGCGAGCCGGCGCACGAGGGGCGAGGCGCGCGGCCGCGCCGGTGCGGCCGCCTCCGCGGCGCCGTCGGGATCGGACCAGTCGTGCGCGCTATCGTCCATCGCTCTCCTCCAGCGTGACCAGATCGTAGGGTGGCCGCGGGGCGCGGCCCGCACGCCGCGCGGCGACCGCCGCGGCCAGCGGCCGCCGGTGCGCCGCGATCCACTCGTAGGCCTCCTGGTGGGAGGGCCGCTCGCCCGGGCGCATCCCCTCCATCAGGCATTCCGGCACCAGCGCCCGCGTCGCGCCCTCGGGCAGCGCGACGCGCACGCGGTACGCCTCGCGCGCGACGTCGCGGCCGGTGACCTCGACCCGGCTCATCGGTAGCGCACCTGCCGCACCGCGGCGATCACGTCCTCGGCGCACGGCAGCGCCGCCCGCTCGAGCGTCTCGGCATAGGGCATCGGCACGTCGGCCCCGGTGACGCTGGCGACCGGCGCATCGAGCCAGTCGAAGGCCGCGCGCGTGACCTCGGCAGCGAGATGCGCGCCGATCCCGCCCTGCGGCCAGCCCTCCTCCACCGTCACCAGCCGATGGGTCCGGGTGACGCTCTGGGCCACCGTGTCCACGTCCAGCGGCCGCAGCGTGCGCAAGTCGATCACCTCGGCCTCGATCCCGTCGTCGGCGAGCGCCTCGGCGGCCTCCAGCGTCGCCGCCATCGCCGGGCCGTAGCTTGCGAGCGTCACGTCGCCGCCCGAGCGCCAGATCCGGGCGCGACCGAACGCGACGACGTGATCGTCGAGCGCGGGCACCTCGAAGCTCTTGCCGTAGAGCCGCTCGTTCTCGAGGAAGATCACCGGGTTCGGATCGCGGATCGCGGCCTTCAGCAGCCCCTTGGCGTCCGACGCGGCATAGGGATAGACCACCCGCAGGCCGGGGATGTGCGCGAACCACGCGGCAAAGCACATCGCGTGCTGCGCGCCCACCCGCCCGGCCGCGCCGTTCGGGCCGCGGAACACGATCGGGCAGGCGATCTCCCCGCCCGACATGTAGTGCGTGAACGCCGCCGAGTTGACGATCTGGTCCATCGCCTGCAACGCGAAGGACAGGTTCATGAACTCCACGACCGGCCGCTGCCCGGCGAAGGCCGCACCCACGCCGATCCCGGCGAAGGCGGCCTCGGTCACCGGAGTGTCGATCACGCGCGCCGCGCCGAAGGCGTCGAGCAGGCCCTGGGTCACCCGGTAGGGCCCCTCGGCCATGCCGACCTCCTCGCCGATGACGAAGACCGACTCGTCACGGCGCATCTCTTCGGTCAGCGCGTCGCGCAACGCCTCGCGCACGATGAGCGGCGACAGGTGCGCGCCGGCCGGCCATCCGGGCTCGGGGATCGCGGCGGCGCGCGCGCCGCGCGGGCGCGGCCGGGTCACCGGCGCCGGCGCCGGCGCCGCGGACTCGGCGGCCGTCGCCGCCGGCCGGGTCGCGTCGTTGGCCGGAACGAGAAGCGCGATCGGCGTGTCGACCTTGACCGGGTCGCCGCCCTCGGGAACGAGGATGCGGTCGAGCCGGCCGGCCGCCACCGCCTCGAACTCCAGCGTCGCCTTGTCGGTCTCGATCTCGGCGATCACGTCACCCGGCTCCACCGCGTCGCCCTCGGCGACGAACCAGCGCGACAGCCGGCCCTCCTCCATCGCCGGCGACAGCGCGGGCATGCGGATCTCGGTCGCCATCGGTTCAGCCCTCCGCCACGACGTGGGCATGCAGCGTCTCCGCAGCCGGTTCGGGCGCGGCCCGGGCGGCGTCAGCGGCGGCGCTGACCACGTCCTTCACCTCGCGGTCGATGCGCCGCAGGTCGTCCTCGGTGGCGAGTCCGGCCTCGAGCAGGACGCGGCGCAGCCCGTCGATCGGATCGCGCGCGGCGCGCACGCGGGCGGCCTCGTCACGGGTGCGGTACTTGGCCGGATCGGCCATCGAGTGGCCGCGATAGCGGTAGGTGCGCGCCTCGAGCGCGACCGGCCCCTTGCCGGCGCGCGCATGCAGCACCGCGTCGCGCGCGGCCTCGCGCACGGCGCGGACGTCCATGCCGTCGACCGACTGCACCGGCAGGCCGTAGGCGCGCGCCCGGTCGAGCAGGCTCGACCGCGCCGCGGCCCCGGCCACGCCGGCGGCGAAGGAGTTGTTCTCGATCACGAACAGGACCGGCAGGCGCAGCATCTCGGCCATCCGGTAGGTCTCGGCCACCTGCCCCTGGTCGGCGGCGGCGTCGCCGAAATACACGAACGTCACCGCGTGGCGGCCCTGCTGTTTCTGCGCGAGCGCGACGCCGGCGCCGATCGGCACCTGCGCGCCGACGATCCCGTGGCCGCCCCAGAAACCCGCCTCGCGGCCGAACATGTGCATCGATCCGCCGCGGCCGCGCGACACGCCGGTCTCGCGACCGAGGAGCTCTGCCATGAGCGCCGCCGGGTCCATCCCGGCGGCCAGCATGTGCCCATGGCCGCGATACGAGGTGATGCGCTGGTCGCCGGGCCGGGCGGCGGCCTCGATCCCGGTGACGACGGCCTCCTGGCCGATATAGAGATGGCAGAACCCGGCGATCAGGCCCATCCCGTAGAGCTGCCCCGCCTTCTCCTCGAAGCGGCGGATCAGCAGCATGTCGCGGTAGAGTGCCACATCGTCGTCCGACGCCGCCTCGGGCGCCCGGTCGGTCCCGTCGCGTGCCGCCATCGGCGCGCCCTCCCAATCCCGGCCTTCGGCCGTCCTTTGCGTCAAGTCTAGGCGCCGCGCAATATTCTTTCAAGCCGCCATCGCGGGACGACCCCTGCGCGGCCGGGGTGCGTTTTCCGCGGCCGCGGACTGTGCCGTTGCCGCCCGCGCGGCGGCCTGTGCGATTGCCGCCTGCGCGGCAGCCTGTGCGATTGCCGCTTTCGCGGCGGCCTGTGCGATTGCCGCTTTCGCGACGGGGCGCTATGGCTGGCGGCACGCACGCCGTCCGGGAAAGAGGCGAAGAATGATCCGCTGCTTCACGCTCGACGGCCGGCACCTGGTGCCGGCGCCGCGGCTGCGGCACGACTCGATCTGGATCGATCTCGTCGCGCCCGACGCGGACGAGTCCGCCGAGGTGGCCGATCTCGTCGGGCTGCGCGTGCCGAGCCGCGCCGACATGGAGGAGATCGAGGTCTCCTCGCGCCTCTACTCCGCCGGCGGCGCCGCCTACATGACCGCGATCCTGCCGGCCCAGAGCGAGGACGGCGACCCCGAGATGGCCCCGGTGAGCTTCGTGCTCGCCGAGGACCGGCTGGTCACGGTCCGCCATCACGCGCCGCGCGCCTTCGACACCTTTCCCGGCCCCGAGGGACGCCTCCTGCCCGACCCGGCCGACGCGACCGCGGTGCTCATCGGTCTGCTCGAGGCGGTGGTCGACCGGCTCGCCGACATCCTCGAGACCGCCGCGGGCGACATCGACGCCATCTCGCGCGCCGTGTTCCGCCCCGGCGACGCCACCGAACGCGACTTCCAGGCGATGCTGGAACGGATCGGCCGCAAGGGCGACCTGACCTCGAACATCCGCGACAGCCTCGTCACGCTCGACCGCCTTGCGCGCTATCTCGGGCAGATGACCGCGCGCGGCCGCACCGAGAAGGAGCTGCGCGACCGCGTCAAGGTGCTCGGCCGCGACGTCGCCTCGCTGCTCGACCACGCCGGCTTTCTGGCGCAGAAGATCACCTTCCTGCTCGACGCGACGCTCGGCATGATCTCGATCGAGCAGAACGCGATCATCAAGATCTTCTCGGTCGTCGCGGTGATGTTCCTGCCGCCGACGCTCATCGCCTCGATCTACGGCATGAACTTTCGCCTGATGCCCGAACTGGGCTGGCCCTTCGGCTACCCGCTGGCGCTGGCCCTGATGGCCGTCTCCGCCGTCGTGCCCTACTTCTACTTCAAGCGGCGTGGCTGGCTCTGACACCACCGCAGCGCCCCGGCGGCACCACCTCCGCCGCGACGGCCCCCGGATCGCCCCCACCGTCTTCTTCTTGGCGCAAATACTCCGGGGGTGTGGGGGCTGGCCCCCACGCCACCGCCGCAACCCGTCCCGCCGGCCGCCGCAATGCCTGCCCCGGCACGGCGTCTCCAGCAGGATTGCCCCCCGCAGGACCGCGGCGCGCCGCACCGCCAGCCGCCCCAGGGCGTCCGTCAGCAGTTCGGCACGTTGACCGCGAGCCCGCCGAGCGCGGTCTCCTTGTATTTCTCCGACATGTCCGCGCCGACCTGCCGCATCGTCTCGATGCACGCGTCGAGCGGCACCAGATGCGTGCCGTCGCCGCGCAGCGCCAGCGACGCCGCCGACACCGCCTTGATCGCGCCGAGCCCGTTGCGCTCGATGCAGGGCACCTGCACGAGGCCCTTCACCGGATCGCAGGTCATGCCGAGGTGATGCTCGAGCGCGATCTCGGCGGCGTTCTCGATCTGCGCGGGCGTGCCGCCCATGACCGCGGCGAGGCCCGCCGCCGCCATCGCCGAGGCGGATCCCACCTCGGCCTGGCAGCCGGCCTCGGCGCCCGAGATCGAGGCATTGTACTTCACCAGCCCGCCGATCGCCGCCGCGGTCAGCAGGAATTCGGGCACGCGCGACCGGGTCGCGCCCGGCACATGGTCGAGCCAGTAGCGGATGGTCGCCGGCACGACGCCCGCCGCGCCGTTCGTGGGCGCGGTGACGACCTGCCCGCCGGCGGCGTTCTCCTCGTTGACCGCCATGGCGTAGACGCTCATCCAGTCGTTGATCGTGTGCGGCGGGGCGAGGTTGGTGCCGCGCTCGGCCAGGAGCGCCGCGTGGATGCCGCGGGCGCGGCGGCGCACCGAGAGCCCGCCCGGCAGGGTGCCGTCGCCCTCCAGCCCGCGGTCGATGCAGTCGGTCATGACCGTCCAGATCCGCGCCAGCCCGTCGTCGAGCGCCGCGCGCGGGGCGCGCGACAGCTCGTTGGCGCGCTTCATCTGCGCGACCGACAGCCCCGACGCCTCGGCCATCGCCAGCATCTCGGCGGCGGTCTTGAACGGGTACGGCACCGGCGGGCCGTCGTCGGTGTCCTTGCCGCGGGACAACTCGTCCTCGGTCAGCACGAATCCCCCGCCGACGGAATAGTAGGTCTCCTGCAGGATCACGTCGCCCTGCGCGTCGGTCGCCATCAGGATCATGCCGTTGGCGTGCCCCGGCAGCGCCCGGTCGTAGTCGAAGACGAGGTCGCGCCCGGGATCGAAGGCGAACGGCCCGATCCCGTCCGGCGCCACCTGCCCGGTCTCGCGGATCTCGGCCAGCGCCGCCTCCGCGGCGGCGGCGTCGTAGGTCTCGGGCCGGAACCCGGCGAGGCCGAGGATCACCGCACGGTCGGTCGCGTGCCCGACGCCGGTGAAGGCCAGCGATCCGTGCAGCGACCCGCGCAGCCCGTGCGCGGTGTAGTCCGCCGCGCGCACGCGCTCGAGAAACCGCGCCGCGGCCACCATCGGCCCCATCGTGTGCGAGGACGACGGCCCGATCCCGACCTTGAACATCTCGAAGACCGACAGGAACATTTCAGACCGCGCTCCCTTCCGGCGGATCGGGCAATTCGGGCGCCGTGAACGGGCTGGGGCCCAGCCCCTCGGCCGCGGCCGCACGACGCGCAGCCTCGCGCGTCTCGACGCGGGCCGCAACCCGGCGCAGCGCCGGGCGCCCGGAGAGATCGTACCAGCCGGTCTCGCCCGGCGGATAGATCGCGAACCAGCGCAGGAGACAGGCCAGCAGCAGGTCCGCGACCGACGGCACCTCCGCCCCGAGCCAGCCATGCCCCGCCCCGGCCGCCGCCTCGACGAGGTCGAGGTGCCAGGACAGGTTGCGCTTGACCCGGGCGCGCAGCGCCGCCGCGGCCGCCGGCGCCTCCCGCCCCACATACGTCTCCGGGTAGGCCAGGAGCCGCAGCTCCGCCTGCACCGTGTTCGACAGGAAGAACAGGTGGCTGAGAAAGATGCCGCGATCGGCCGCGTCCGGCCGCGGCGCCAGCGCCCCGTGCGTGTCGGCGAGATGGAGCAGGATCGCCGCGGTCTCGAAGATCGGGCCCTGCGGTGTCTCGAGCGCCGGGATCCGCCCCGCCGGGTTCACCCGGCGAAAGGCCGGCTGCGCCTGCGCCCGCGCCGCGCGATCGACGAGAACGGTCTCGTAGGATTGCCCGAGCTCCTCGAGCGCGAGGCGCACCGCGAGCGAGGCGTTGTCCGGGGCGTAGTGCAGGCGATAGCGGCTCATGCCGCGACGGATAGGCGCCCGCGCCGGCGCCGCCGCGCCCGTTTGCGACGCGCCGCACCCCGAATGCGCCGGCGGGCCGGGCCGGATTGCCTCTCGCGCCCGGCGCGCACGCCGCCTATACACGGCGCGGAACCGATCCCCCGGAGGCCGCCCATGACCGCAGAGCTCTCGCCCATCGACAAGGCCAAGTTCGTCGCCGCCCGCCGCGCCGCCGACTACGTGCAGGACGGCATGCGCGTCGGCCTCGGCACCGGCTCGACCGCCGCCTGGCTGGTGCGCTGCCTCGGCGAGATGGTGCGCGAGGACGGGCTGCGCTTCCGCGGCGTGCCGACCTCCTCGCGCACCGCCGCGCTCGCCCGCGAGGAAGGCATCGACGTCGTCGGCCTCGACGAGGCGCGCTGGCTCGACCTGACGATCGACGGCGCCGACGAGTTCGACACCGAGCTCAACCTCGTCAAGGGCGGCGGCGGGGCGCTCCTGCAGGAAAAGATCGTCGCCGCGGCGTCCGACCAGATGGTCGTGATCGCCGACGCCGCCAAGGAGGTCGCGCATCTCGGGGCCTTCCCGCTGCCGGTCGAGGTGGTGCCGTTCGGCTGGCGCACGACCCAGGCGCTGGTCACCGAGACGCTCGAGGCGATGGACGTGCTCGGCCGCGAGATCACGCTCAGGATGAACGGATCGCAGCCGTTCGTGACCGACGAGGGCAACTACATCCTGGATCTGCACCTGGGCCGCATCGGCAACGCGCGCCAGCTCGCCATGGTGCTGAACCAGATGCCCGGCGTGGTCGAGAACGGTCTCTTCATCGACATCTGCGACACCGTGATCGTCGGTCACGGCGACGGCCGCATCGAGATCCGCGACATCAATGCCGGCACCGTCAGCGAGGACCGCATCGACTTCGTCGAGGACGACAACCTCTTCCGCGACCTCGGCGACTGAGCCGCCCGCACGCCCCTGCCCCTTCTTCTTGGTCGCAAATACTCCGGGGAGCGCGAGGGGCAGCGCCCCTCGCCGGCCGGCCGGCGGCCCCGGGCGCCGCGGCGGGCGGGCACGCCCGCGTCTGGCCAAGCGGCGTGCGCTGTGGAATACCGAGCCTGCAACGAGCCGGAGGCATTCATGAGCGACTTCGACTACGATCTCTTCGTCATCGGCGGCGGCTCGGGCGGCACGCGGGCGGCGCGGATGGCGGCCGGAGAGACCGGGGCCCGGGTCGGGCTGGCGGAGATGAGCCGCTACGGCGGCACCTGCGTGATCCGCGGCTGCGTGCCGAAGAAGCTCATGGTCTTCGCCTCGGAATACGCGGACGTGGCAGAGGCCGCGAACGATTACGGCTGGGAGATGACGCGCGGGGCCTTCGACTGGCCGAGCTTCTCGCGGCATCTCAACGCCGAGCTCGACCGGCTGGAGCAGGTCTACCGCGACCTGCTGTCGAAGGCGGGCGTGACGACCTACGACGCGCGCGCGACGCTGCGCGATCCGCACACGGTCGAGCTGTCGAGCGGCGAGGTGGTCACCGCCAAGCACATCCTGATCGCCGCCGGCGGGCACCCTGTCCGGCCGGACATGGCCAATGCCGATCTGGGCCTCGTGTCGGACGACATCTTTCACCTCGAGCGGCTGCCGAAATCCATCCTGATCGTCGGCGGCGGCTACATCGCGTGCGAATTCGCCTGCATCCTCAAGGGGCTGGGCGTCGACGTGACACTCTATTACCGGGGCGCGCAGATCCTGCGCGGCTTCGACGACGAGGCGCGCGGGCTGATCGCCGAGGAAATGGGCCAGCGCGGGATCGAGATCCACACCGGCACCAACATCGTCGAGATGCGCTGTGCCGAGGAGGGCGAGATCGAGGATCCCGACGAGGCGCGCATGGGCGCGAGCGTCGACCAGATCGGGGAGCTGGCCGGCGACAGCGGGCTGGCGACGCAGGAGCGCGAGGACGACACCGAGGCCGCCGAGCGCAAGGGCCCGATCTGGGTGAAGTCGACCAATGGCGGCGAGCATGTCTTCGACGCGGTGCTCTTCGCCACCGGCCGCAAGCCGAACACCGACGATCTGGGCCTCGAGGCCGCGGGGGTGCAGCTCGGCCGGCGCGGCGAGGTGAAGGTCGACGAATACAGCCAGTCCAGCGTGCCGTCGATCTACGCGATCGGCGACGTGACCGACCGCGTGGCGCTGACCCCGGTGGCGATCCGAGAGGGCATGGCCTTCGTCGACACCGTGTTCCGGGGCGAGCCGACGCCGGTCGATCACGCCTACATCCCGTCGGCGGTCTTTACCCAGCCCGAGATGGGCAGTGTCGGCATGACCGAGGAGGACGCGACCGAGCAGGAGGAGGTCGAGGTCTACTGCACGTCGTTCCGCCCGATGCAGACCGCGTTCATCGGACGGCCCGACCGGGTGCTGATGAAGCTGATCGTGTCCAAGGCGTCGCGTCGGATCATGGGCTGTCACATCGTCGCACCGGGTGCGGGCGAGATGATCCAGCTGGCGGGCGTCGCGATCAAGATGGGCGCGACGAAAGAGGATTTCGACCGCACCTGTGCGGTGCATCCGACCATGTCCGAAGAGATCGTGACCATGCGCAAGCCGGTCCGGAGCGGTTGATTTCACCCCCCGCATGACCAGCTATAACGCAGAACGAACGAATTGGTTCAACAAGGGAAGAGTTCATGGCAGGCAATAGCGGCGGCCCGTGGGGCGGCGGCGGCTCCGGCAACAACGGACCGCAGCGCCCGCAGGGCGGCGGAGGGGGCGGCGGACGCCGGCCCGACGACAACCAGATCCCCGAGATCGACGAGCTGGTCCGCAAGGGCCAGGAACGTCTGCGGGTCCTGATGGGCGGCCGGGGCGGCAACGGCGGATCGGGCGGCGGCGGCGACGGCCCGTCGGGCCGCACGATCGGCATCATCGTTGCCGTGGTCGTGTTGGGCATCTGGGCCTGGAACAGCTTCTACACCGTGCGCCCCGAAGAGCAGTCTGTGGAGCTGTTCCTCGGCGAGTACGCGTCGACGGGACAGCCCGGCCTCAACTTCGCGCCCTGGCCGCTCTACTCCTACGAGGTGGTCAATGTCACCTCGGAGCGGACCGAGAACATCGGCATGGGCCGCGGCGCCAACGAGGACGGCCTGATGCTGACCACCGACGCCAACATCGTGGACATCGAGTTCCAGGTGGTCTGGAACATCCAGGATCCGGCACGGCTGCTGTTCAACATCCGAGATCCGCAGCTGACGGTGCAGGCGGTGTCGGAAAGCGTGATGCGCGAGATCATCGCGGCCTCGAACCTGGCGCCGATCCTCAACCGTGACCGTGGCATCATCGCCGATACGGCGCTGGAGAACATCCAGGGCACGCTCAACGAGTACGAGTCGGGCATCAACGTGGTGCGTGTGAACCTCGACGCGGCGGACCCGCCGGCCGAGGTGATCGACGCGTTCCGCGAGGTGCAGGCCGCCGAGCAGGAGCGCGACAGGCTGCAACGCCAGGCCGACGCCTACGCCAACCGCGTTCTGGCCGAAGCCCGCGGCGAGGCCGCGCAGACGCTCGAACAGGCCGAGGCCTACCGCGCGCAGGTGGTGAACGAGGCCATCGGTGAGGCATCGCGCTTCATCTCGGTGGCGCAGGAGTTCAACCAGGCGCCCGAGGTCACGCAGCGCCGTCTCTACCTCGAGACGATCGAGCGGACGCTCGGCGACATCGACAAGATCGTGCTCGACGAGGCCGGGGCCGGCGGCGACGGACAGGGCGTGCTGCCCTACCTGCCGCTCAACGAGCTGAACCGGAACCGTCCGGCGGCGTCGTCCGGCAACTCCAACCAGACCAGCGGAGGGTCGAACTGATGCGCTGGACCGCTCTCCCAATCATCGTGATCGTCGGCGTGTTGATCGCCGTCTGGTCGGCCATCTTCATCGTGGACGAACGCGAAAAGGCCCTCGTGCTGCAGTTCGGCCAAATCAAGCAGGTGCGCGAGGAGCCCGGGCTCGGGTTCAAGATCCCGGTCATCCAGGAAGTCGTCTACTACGACGACCGGATCCTGTCGCTCGACACCGACACGATCGAGGTGACGCCCGCGGACGACCGCCGGCTCGTGGTCGACGCCTTCGCGCGCTACCGCATCGCCGATGTCGTGCAGTTCCGGCAGGCGGTCGGCATCGGCGGCGTGCGCGCCGCCGAGGACCGGCTGAGCTCGATCCTCAACGCCGACATCCGCGAAGTGCTCGGTGCCGACCAGGTCACGTCCGACCGGATCCTGTCGCAGGATCGTCGGGACCTGGCGCGGCGGATCCTGTCGGAGGCGCGGTCGGAGGCCGAGAGCCTCGGGCTGCAGATCGTCGACGTGCGGCTGAAGCAGACCAACCTGCCGCAGCAAAACCTCGAGGCGACGTTCGCCCGGATGCGCGCCGAGCGTGAACGCGAGGCGGCCGACGAGATCGCCCGCGGTAACGAGGCGGCGCAGCGCGTGCGCGCCGCGGCCGACCGCACGGTGGTCGAGACGACCTCGAACGCGGGCCGCGAAGCCGAGATCATCCGAGGCGAGGCGGACGCCGAGCGCAACCGCGTCTATGCCGAGGCGTTCGGCGACAACCCGGAGTTCTTCTCGTTCTACCGGTCGCTCACCGCGCTGGAGCGGTCGCTGCAGCGAGACAACTCCACGCTCGTTATCTCGCCCGATAGCGAATTCGTCGGACCGCTCTTCGCGGCGATCCGGGCCGAGGGGCTCGAGGGCGTCGAGATCTCGGACACCGACGTTGAGCGGCTGCGCGAACTGGCGCCGCAATCCGAGATCTCGCCCGACCTGCCCGACAGCGCGCGCGAGGAGATCGAACGCTCCGCCGAGGAGGCCGAGCGCCAGATCGAGGAGCGGGCCAACCAGAACCGGCCCCAGGGCAGCGGCGAAGATGACGCCGAGAGCACGCCCGAAGAGGACGCACCGGTCGGGAACTGACGCATGACCGCAGAGATCGTTCTGGCGATGATCGCCGGTGCGCTGATCGTGGAGGGGCTGGCCTATGCGCTGGCCCCTTCGCTTGTCGAGCGCGTGCTGGAGGCGCTGGCCGCGATGCCGCTGGAGGCGCGGCGCACCCTCGGGCTTCTGACGGCCCTGACCGGCGTGGCGGTCCTCTGGCTCGCGCTTTAGCGCGGGTCACCCGAGATCGAGGCGCGCGGCCGGCCCCGGACCGAAGCGCGCCGACACCTGCGCGACCGCGAGCCGCACCGGCCCGCCTGCGAGGTCCGTGCCCAGCGCGCCGGCCTCGTAGCGCCAGCGCGGCGCATCGGTGGATGCCTCGCGCAGCACCTCCGCCCCGCGCAGGATCCGCACGAGATAGGTCTCGCGCTCTTCGCCGAGCGGTACGTCCGGGCCGGTCCAGTCGTCGCCATCGATGCGCGTGCGGCGGATCCAAGTTACATCGAGCCCACCGCCCGAGGGGACCGCGCGCAGGTGCGCGGGCGCATACGGCCGGAGGCCGACGCCATCGAACGCGGCGACGGTCAGCGTGTAGGACGGATCGTCGAGCGGCCGCCGCGCCGGTCCGATGCGGTAGTGCCGCGCCTGCCGCCGCGCCGCCGCCGCCAACGCGATCTGCGCCGGCGCGCCGTCCATGCGGACGACGACGCTGCCCGCGGGCCAGACCGGCGGCATCACCCCGTCGGTGCCGAACTGCCCGCGCAGGCGCATCGACAGACGCCAGCGGTCCGGCGCGATCATCTCGACCTCGCGCGCCTGCAGAAGCTCCCATCCGTCCGGTGAGCCGTCACCGACGGCAAAGAGGTTGCCGCCGGCCAGAAGCGCCGGCCCGTCGATCCGCGACAGCGCCCCCGAGAAGAGCCGGATACCGAGCGGAGCACCGCGATCGAGCCGCCCGACCGGACCGGCGGCCAGCGGCGTTTCCGTAGCCCCGACGGTGGCGCGGGCCGCGATCACCGTGTTGAGCGCGTAGCCGGAATCGTCCGCGGCATCGTAGACGGCGACCGACCCGGGCCAGGGGCTCGCCGTCAGTGCGAGATGCGGCGCGTGCGGCGCCTCGTCTCCGATCATCAGCGGCAGGTCGAGGAACCGGGCCTGAACCGGGATCGCCGGCACGAACGGGCGCAGCGTGGCCGGATCGTCCGGAAACGCCGCCGCAAGGTAGGTGCCCGGCTCGATGCGCACGGCCTCGAGCAGCTGGCGATCGGTGATCTCGGCCCGGTCGATCCGGTAGCGCGCGCCGTCGAGCGAGACCACGTCGCCGGCCCCCAGCGCGATCCGGGAGGGCGGAAGGGCGAAACGCAGCGTATCGCGGGCGAGCCGCGCCTCCACCAGCCAGCGCTCCGTCACCTGCCGCGCCTCCGCGCGGGTGAGCGACAGCGCGACATCGGTCTCCGAGATCGCGTGGGTGGCGTCGTCCGGCAGAACGCTTTCCTCGGCGACGGTCTCGTGGTCGCCGTCGGCCTCGAAGAAGCGCAGGCGCACACGACCGGCCATCTCGGCCTCGGCGGCGCGCGTTTCGGTCAGGCGGGCCTCGAGGTCGTCCGACAGCGCCAGCGCGTCGGGGTCGAGCTCGGTGGCATGCGCGCCGTCGCGCATGCGGAACACGAGCCGCCCGCCCCGTTCGATGGCGTCGAATCCGTGGGCCAGCATCAGCGGCTGCAACGCGCGGCGGGCGTCACCGACATCCGGAACGAGGTAGCCGCGCACGAAACCGTGGAGCGCGGAGGTGTCGATCTCGTGCAGACCGGCGCGGGCGCAGATCTCCGTCACGACCGACGCCAGCGTGCGCGCGCTGGCACGGCCCGTGATCCAGTGGCCCCGGCGCCAGTTCGCGCCGTCGGCCCACACGTCTGACAGGCCCGGAAACCACGGGTATGGCCGCGCGTCCCACGCCCAGACGAAGGCGCGCGACAGGTCGACCATGGGTCCGTCATAGACCGGCGACACCGGGTTGTTGTCCGGGTCGTCCCAGTAGAGGTGCAGCGCGCGCAGGTACTGCCGCTGAATCAGTTCGTCGCGCTGCCCGGTCGAGTGTCGCGGCAGGTGGCTTTCGGAGGATCTGGGATCGAGAAAGACGTTCGGCTGGTTCGTGCCCTTGTCGACGGCGGGGCAGCCGAGCTCGTCGGCCCATGCGCCGTCGAATTGCGGCCCGCGCAATCCCTCCGGCTCGTGTGCGGAAAACGCCATCGCTTCGGCGCCGTTCGGCCATTCGAGGCACTTGCGCGAGGCCTTCCACGTCGGACGCCGATCGGGTGGCGAACAGGCCATGATGCCGCTGTCGCCGAAGATCATCACCTCGCGCACCTGGTCCTGGGTCTCGCCGAGAAGCGCGAGCCGGCGGCATCGCCCGGGGTCGAGGGGTTTCGGCCCCTCGACCGCCGCGCGCACCCATTCGGCGCCGGCGCGGGTCTTGCCCGCGCCGCGCCCCCCGAGGATGACCCACGTGCGCCAGTCGCCCTCGGGCGGCAGCTGGTGCGGCATCGCCCAGACCTCGAAGAGGAAGGGCAAGGCCAGTTCCACGCCGTCACCCAGGGCGCGCAGCCATTCAGTCCGACGCGCAGCACTTGCGGAGGCGATGGATTCGGCAGCGGACCTCGTTCCGGGCCGCGTCGAGGTCGAGTCCGTAGCCATATGCGATGCCCGCTTTTTCCTTGCGAAAGGCCGCGATCTCGCCCTCGGTCTCGCGCGCGGCTTTCAGCCAGTAGCGCACATCGCCGAGAAGACGCGCCGTTTCCGTCCGCTCGCCGAGATCGCCGGCTTCGGCGCGTGACCTCAGCTCGGTCAGTTCCGTCCGGATCGATCGGAGCGTCTCGGCGATCGCGTCGCGATCCTCTTCGAGCTCGGAGACCCGGTCTTCGAATGTGATCAGTGCCATGCTCGCCTCACCTTCGCGGTTATGTGCGTGGGGCCGCGCCGGGACGTGCCCGGACTGCGACGATGCGGCGAAGCTACATCGGCGATGCACAATTCCGGATTGATCGCCGGAGCCCGGCGCTAATCCTTTGTTCAAATATCGGGGGCCCGGAGCCCGCGCCCTACAGCGGCCAGATCAGCGGGATCATGAGGGTCGAGACAACACCGACCAGAAGGTTGAGCGGAATGCCCACGCGCAGGAAATCGGTGAAGCCGTAGCCGCCCGGCCCGTAGACCAGCGTGTTGGTCTGGTATCCGATGGGCGTGGCAAAGCTGCACGACGCGGCCACCATGACCGCGACGACCAGCGGGCGCGGATCGACGCCGAGCGCTTCGCCGAGCGAGATCGCGATCGGCGTGACCACGACGGCGACGGCATTGTTGCTGACGAGCTCCGTCAGCGTGCTCGTCAGCAGGAACACGGCGCCGACCACGAAGAATCCGTTCAGACCGTCGAAGAATGGCACCACGGCCTGCACGATGAGTTCGACCGCGCCCGAGCTTTCGAGCGCCGCCCCGATCGCGAGCATCGCGAAGATGAGCGCGAGCAGCTGCCCCTCGACGAAGGTGAACGCCTCATCGGCATCGATGCACCGCGCGAAGAGGACGACCGCGACCGCCATCACCGCCAGCGCGAGGATCGGCGCGACGCCGAGGGTCGACAGGATCACGATACCGGCCAGCGCGAGGACGGCGATCGGCGCGTGCCCCCGCCGGAAGGCGCGCGCCGACGGCTGCGACACGTCGACGAGGTTCATTTCCTCGGCCAGCCGCTTGATGTCGGCCGGCGCCCCCTCGAGCAGCAGGGTATCGCCGACGCGCACCACGAGTTCGTCCAGCTGCCGGCCGATATTCTGGTTCCGGCGGTGCACCGCAAGCGGGTAGACACCGTAGCGCCGCCGCAGGCGCAGCGCCCCGAGCGAGCGGCCGATCATCTTGCAGCCGGGCGTGATCAGCACCTCTACGGTCGTTGTCTCGACCGCCGAGACCTGGTCGACGCGGCGCAGGGACTTGTTGCTCTGCAGGCTCAGGAGCTCGGTCATCTGCGTGCGCAGCACCACGCGGTCGCCGACCTGCAGCTGAACGCCCTCCAGCTCGCGCCGGAGCGACTCGTCGCCGCGCACGACGTCGACAAGGCGCACGCCGTCGCGCTTGAACAGTTGCACGCTCAGCACGTCGCGCCCGATCAGGTTGGAGTCGGGCGGGATGACCGCCTCGGTGAAGAACTTCATCTTGCTGCGGTCCGACAGCGTGCCGGCCATGCTCGTCCGCGCCGGCAGCAACCAGCGGCCGAAGAGCATCAGGTAGCCCAGCCCGCAGACCACGAGGACGAGCGCCAGCGGCGTCACTTCGAAAATGGTGAACGGCTCGAGGCCGCGGGTGCGCGCGACGCCATCGACCAGCAGGTTGGTCGACGTGCCGATCAGCGTCGTCATGCCCCCGAGGATCGCCGCATAGCTCAGCGGGATCAGAAGCTTCGACGGCGTGACACCCAGAACCTTCGACAATTGCACGAAGATCGGCAGCATCACGACCACCACCGGGGTGTTGTTCATGAACGCCGAGGCCACCACGACGAGCCCCATGATGCCCGCCATCGCGGTCCGGGGGCGTTTCTGCGCGCCCGACTGCGCCACCGACGTCACCGCCTCCAGCGCGCCTGTGCGCACGAGCGCCCCCATCACGAGGAACATCGCGGCGATCGTCCACGGCGCCGGGTTGGCCAGAACCTCGAGGCCTGCCTCGTAGGGCAGAACGCCGGTCGCCAGCAGAACCGCGACGCCGCCGATCGCGACGACCTCGGTCGGATAAAACTCGCTCACGAACAGCGCGAACATCACGGCGATCACGCCGAGCGTGACATACGCCTCTGCGGTCTGCCCGAGGTTCAGAAACTCCATGCTGCCCGTTACTCCGCCGCACTTGCCCGGTCCGAGGCCAGCCGCCATCTTGTCGAAGGCGTCGGCGCGGCACAAGCGGGTCCGGCGTCGCGGCTCGGGCGTGTCATGCGGACGGATCGCCCGGCATGAGTCGCCCGCCATCCCGCACCATGTGCACCGCGGTCGCCCGGCCCGTGCGGTCGTCGGTCTCCACCAGAACGCCTGACAGCGTGGCGTCGCCCAGCGCCGGCTGGAACCTCCCCTTCGGCATGCCCGTGATGAACCGGCGCAGCGGTTCGGTCTTGTCCATGCCGATGACCGAGTCGTAGTCGCCGCACATTCCGGCATCGGTCAGGTACCCGGTCCCGCCCGGCAGAACCTGCGCGTCGGCGGTCGGCACGTGCGTGTGCGTGCCGACGACGAGGCTGGCGCGGCCGTCGCAGAAATGGCCCATCGCCATCTTCTCCGACGTCGCCTCGCAATGCATGTCGAGCACGATCGCCTGCGCCTGCCCGCCGAGGGGATGCGCCTTGAGCACCGTTTCCACCGCCGAGAACGGATCGTCGAAGGGCCGCTTCATGAAGACCTGGCCCAGCACCTGCACGACCAGCACCTTGCGGCCGCGCGCATCGGTGAACAGCCGGTGACCGCGGCCCGGCGCGCCCTTGGCGAAGTTGAGCGGGCGGACGATGCGGGTCTCGGACTCGATGGCCTGCAGCATGTCCTTCTGATCGAAGGCATGGTCGCCCAGCGTCACGCAATCCGCGCCGGCCTCGAACAGGGCCTTCGCGTGGTCCCCGGTCAGCCCCGCACCGTTGGACGCGTTCTCGCCGTTGACGATGCAGAAATCGACGCGCCACCGCGTTCGAAGCTCTGCCAGCCGCTCCGCCACCGCGGCCCGGCCGGCCCGCCCCATCACATCGCCGAGAAAGAGAATTCGCATGCAGCGAGGCCTAGTGCCGCCGGTCGCAAAAGCAAAGCGCAAACACGGTCCGCGCCCGCCCCGCGACAACGCGCCCGCGTGCGGCCTCAACCGGAACTTCAGGCCCGTATGCTCGGTTTCACATCATGCGGCCTTTCGTCCTCGCCCTCTTCGCCTCTCTCGCGCTTACCGGCGCGGCATCGGCGTTGCCCACCGGCGACCCGGCGACGGTTTTCGCGCGGTGCGAGGGGCGCATGGGGGCCGCGCTCGCCTTCGGATGGCTCGACGGCCGGCATGACGACCGCACGGAGCGGATGCAGGACACCTTCGCCGACCTCCGCGATGCCGCCTCGACCGGCGCCGAGGGCTCCGCGACGCGGCGCGATCAACGGATTCGCGCCCGCGCCGATCAGGCGCGGCTGCTGCAGGACGCCCGGTTCCATCCCGACCCCAGGCATCGCCGCGTCGCCGCCGCCACCGCGCAGGCGCATCGCCGCAGCTGCGAGGCGCTGGTTCTGGGCTGAGCCGCCCTCTTGCCAATCGCCCGTGCAGAGAGGACAAAGACCGCATGGCGAAGAACTCCGACAACCCGGCGGATCCGTTCAAGAAGGCGCTGGCCGAGGCCACCAAGGTCATGGCCCACGACCCGGAACTGACGGTCAGCTACACGGTCGATCCGTCCGGCGTGTCGGGCGACGCGATGCGGCTGCCGCAAGTGTCGCGCCGGCTGGCGCCGGACGAGATCCTGCTGGCGCGTGGCACCGCCGACGCGCTCGCGCTGCACCGCCGCTACCACGATTCCGGCACGCACGCGCGCTACGCGCCGCAGGGCGACATGGCACGCGAGATCTACGAGGCGATGGAGACCGCCCGCTGCGAGGCGATGGGTGCGCGCGACATGCCCGGCACCGCCGGCAACATCGACGCCAAGATCGGATACGACGCGGCGCGCAAGGGCTATGCCGAGGTGAAGGACGCCGCCGACGTGCCGCTGTCGACCGCGGCGGGCTACTACGTGCGACACCTCGCGACCGGGCGCGATCTGCCCGAGGGCGCGCGCACGGTCATGGACCTGTGGCGCAACCACCTCGACAGCCAGGCCGGCGGCAATTTCGGCGATGTCGAAGCCGCGATCGCCGACCAGGCCGAGTTCGCGCGGCTGGCCCGCCGCGTCATCACTGACCTCGGATACGGCGATCAGCTCGGCGATGACCCGGATTCGATGGACGACGAGTCGCAGGACGAGGCCGAGGACGGCACCGACGACGACCAGGATCCCGACTCGACCGGCGATCAGGACGAGGGCGAGGACGATCCCGAGGCGTCGCCCGAGCAGAGCCAGGAGCAGACCGACGATTCCGCGCAGGCGCAGGTCTCGCTCGACGAGATGGCCGACGAGGAGATGGGCGAGGAGACCGAGCTGCCCGAGGGCGAGGCGCCGATGGATCCGCCCCCGCTCCCGCCCGCGTCCGAGGCCGACCCGAACTACACCGTCTACGAGACCGCGTTCGACGAGGAGGTCCGCGCCGAGGATCTGGCCGACGCGACCGAGCTCGAACGCCTGCGTGCCTATCTCGATCAGCAGCTCGACCCGCTCAAGGGCGCGGTGTCGCGGCTCGCCAACAAGCTCCAGCGCCGGCTGCAGGCCCAGCAGAACCGCTCGTGGGAATTCGACCGCGAGGAAGGCATCCTCGATGCCGGCCGGCTCGCCCGCGTCGTCGCCAACCCGACCACGCCGCTGTCGTTCAAGGTCGAGAAGGACATGGAGTTCCGCGACACGGTCGTGACGCTCCTGCTCGACAATTCCGGTTCGATGCGCGGGCGGCCGATCTCCATCGCGGCGATCTGCGCCGACGTGCTCGCGCGCACGCTCGAACGCTGCTCGGTCAAGGTCGAGATCCTCGGCTTCACCACCCGCGCGTGGAAGGGCGGCATGGCGCGCGAATCGTGGCTCAACGCCGGCCGCGAACAGCAGCCCGGGCGCCTGAACGACCTGCGCCACATCATCTACAAGAGCGGGGACGCGCCGTGGCGGCGCACCCGCGCGAATCTCGGCCTGATGATGAAAGAGGGTCTGCTGAAGGAAAACATCGACGGCGAGGCTCTCGAATGGGCGCACCGCCGGCTGGTCCACCGGCCCGAGGCGCGCAAGATCCTCATGGTGATCTCGGACGGCGCGCCGGTCGACGATTCCACGCTGTCGGTCAATCCCGCCAACTTCCTCGAGAAGCACCTGCGCGACGTCATCGCGATGGTCGAACGCAAGAAGCAGGTGGAGCTGTTGGCGATCGGGATCGGGCACGATGTCACGCGCTACTACGACCGCGCGGTCACGATCACCGACGTGGATCAGCTCGCCGGCGCGATGACCGAACAGCTCGCGTCGCTTTTCGACAGCGATCCGCGCGCCCGCGCGCGCGTCATGGGCATGCGGCGCGCCTCGTGACAGCCGCGCCCGGGCGACGCGGCACGAGAGCGGTGCATCACGCCGCGCGCGTCGTTCACGGCCCGGCACGACAGCCAGGCAGCCGACACCGGGGAGAAGTCGTGTGAAAGACACGCGCGCAACGACCTTTCAGCGGTTCGAACAGACCACCCGCCCCGACCAGGGGCCCGGGCGGCTGGCCGCCCTGCGCACGGAGCTGTCGCGAGAGGCGCTCGACGGCGTCATCGTGCCCCGCGCCGACATGTACCAGGGCGAATACGTCGCGCCGCGCGACGAACGCCTCGCCTGGCTCACCGGGTTCACCGGCTCGGCCGGGCTCTGCGTCGCGCTGCAGGACCGCGCCGGTCTTTTCGTAGACGGCCGCTACCGGGTGCAGGCCCGCGATCAGGCCGACCCGGTCTTCACCCCTGTCGACTGGCCCGAGATCCAGCCGTGGGCATGGCTCGCCGAGGCGCTGCCCGAGGGCGGACGGATCGGTGTCGATCCCTGGCTGACGAGCGTCGACACGCTCTCCCGGCTCGAGAACGGCGCGCCGGGAATCACCTTCGTGCAGGTCGACAACCTCGTCGACCGGATCTGGGACGATCAGCCCGATCCGCCGCTCGGGCCGGTCACGGTACAACCCGAGGACCTCGCCGGCCGCAGCCACGACGAAAAGATCGCGGCGCTCGCCGCCGACATCGCGCCGGCATCGGCCGCGGTGCTCACCTTGCCGGACAGCATCGCGTGGCTTCTGAACGTCCGCGGCAGCGACATCCCCCGCAATCCCGTGCCGCACGCCACCGCGATCCTGCATGCCTCGGGCCGGGTCACGCTCTTCATCGCGGCGGAGAAGCTCGACGGGATCGGCGATCACCTCGGTTCGCGTGTCGATGTCGCGCCCCCCGACTCGTTCGAGGCGGCGCTCGCCGCGCTCGATGGCCCGGTTCGGATCGACCCCGCCTCCTGTCCGGTCGCCGTCGCGCGGATCCTGCGCGAGGCCGGCGTTGCCACGGAGCACGCCACCGACCCGTGCCTGCGGCCCAAGGCGACGAAGACCGAGGCGGAGATCTCGGGCGCCCGGGCCGCGCATGCCCGGGACGCCGTCGCGGTCACCAGGTTTCTCGCCTGGCTCGATGCCCAGGCCCCCGGCACCCTGACCGAGATCGACGTGGTCTCGCGGCTGGAGGCCGAGCGCCGCGCGACCGGAGAGCTTCTGGACATCTCGTTCGAAACGATCGCGGGCACCGGGCCACACGGCGCCATCGTGCACTACCGCGTGACCGAGGCGACGAATGCCACCGTGGAGGCCGGGCACCTGCTGCTCGTCGATTCCGGCGGACAGTACCGCGACGGGACGACCGACATCACGCGCACCGTTGCCATCGGCGAGGTCGCCGAAGACGAACGCGCCGATTTCACCCGTGTCCTGCGAGGCATGATCGCGATGTCGCGGCTGCGCTGGCCCGAGGGCCTCGCCGGACGCGACCTCGACGCGGTGGCGCGCCTGCCGCTCTGGGAGGCCGGGCGGGACTACGCCCACGGCACCGGCCACGGCGTGGGCGCCTACCTGAGCGTGCACGAGGGCCCACAGCGGCTGGCCCGCTCCGGCACCGTGCCGCTGGAACCGGGGATGATCCTGTCGAACGAGCCCGGCTTCTACCGCGAGGGCGCCTACGGCATCCGGATCGAGAACCTCGTCGTCGTGCAGGAGGCCCCGGAGCTGCCGGGTGCCACGATTCCGAGCATGCTGACCTTCGAGACGCTGACCTACGTGCCGATCGACCGGCGCCTGATCGTGCCCGAAATGCTGAGCCCGGCGGAGCGCGACTGGCTCGACGCCTATCACGCGACCTGCCACGCGCGGCTGTCGCCGCATCTCGACGCGGCGGCGCGTGAATGGCTGGACGCCGCCTGCGCGCCGCTGTGACACATTCCTGTGACGCGGCACGGGCCATAGAGACAACAAGGACAGGGAGACAACCATGAGCGACGACATCAAGATCCGCCCGGCCGAAGGCACGTGGGTCGTCCGGGCCGGCGGCGCCGTTCTCGGGGAATCCGCGAACGCGCTGGAGCTGAGCGAATCCGGCCATCCCGACGTCATCTATTTTCCGCGCGACGACATCGCGATGGCGCTGCTGGACCGCACCGACCACGTGACCACCTGCCCCAAGAAGGGCGAGGCGCGGTATTTCTCGATCATGTCCAAGAGCCGGACCTACCTGAACGCCGTCTGGAGCTACGAGGAGCCCAAGGAGGCGGTGTCGCAGATCCGCGGCTATCTCGCCTTCGACGAGCAGGACGGCGTGACGGTCGAACAGCTGTAGGGGATATGCGCGGCGACCGTCGCCGCGCACCGCAGGCCGCTCAGCTGTGTTCCTCTTCCGCCGTCGCGGCGAGCGCGCGGTTGTAGGCCTTGAGCGCATCGACGTGAAACAGCGCGCCTTCGAGCTCGAGCGAGCCGGTCTCGGGCGAGCGGCGCACCACCGGAAGGAAGGCCGCGCCGGTCTCCTCGAACCGTGGAAGCGCGGTCTCGAGCGTCGCAGCTGCGTTTACCGACACGCCCTTCTCGATCATCGACAGGCAGGTCTCGGTGTCCGCGGCGCCCAGGTCGGTCGGCTTGCGCATCAGGTTCTGCACCTTGAACATGCACAGGAGATAGGCCTGCGGCCCGGCGGCGAGATGCACGTTCCGGCGCTCGATCTGCGTGAGGAAGAAGGACCGGTCGACGATCCGGGACGCAAGCGCCGTCGACATCGACACCGACACCATCACCGCGAGCCCCGTCTGCCAGTCGCCGGTGAGTTCGAACACGATAAGCGTGGTCGAGATCGGCGCGCCGAGCACGGCCGCCGCGACCGCGCCCATGCCGGCCAGCGCATAGAGCGTGTGGGACCCCGACTGGTTCGGGAACAGCCCGGTCGCGATCAGCCCGAAGGCGAGACCGGTGAGCGCGCCGATCATCAGCGAGGGTGAAAAGACGCCGCCGCCCATGCGCCCGGCCATCGTGATCGCGAGTGCCGCCACCTTCAGCACGACGAACACGACGGCCTCGTGCGTCGACAGGCTTCCGGTCAGGGCGAGCGACGTCGTCTCGTAGCCCACGCCGATGATGTGCGGGTACCAGATCGCCATGATGCCCAGAAGCGTGCCGGCGACGGCGGGACGCAGGAAATACGGCAGCCCGAGCCGCTTCTGCCACGCGCTCGCGATGTCGTCGGACACGAAGATCGCGCGCATCGTCACCACCGCGACAGCCCCGCAGACGAGCCCAAGCACGAGGAAAGCGGGCAATTCGAGGTAGAACTCGACCGTCGTGGTGCCGGGGAGGCGAAACTCCGTCACGTCGCCGAAGGCGAGGCGATTGATGACCGTGCCCGCCGCCGATGCGATGGCGATCGGCGCGAACGCGTGCAGCGCGGAATGCCGCAGGATCACTTCGAGCGCGAAAAGCGCGCCGGCGATCGGCGCGTTGAAGCTGGCCGACACCGCCGCGGCGACGGCGCAGCCCAGAAGGTCGCGGCCGGTGATGCCGTCGGCGTTGATCAGGCTCGCGACCTTGCTGGAAATCATCGCGGCGATGTGCACGACCGGACCTTCCCGCCCGGACGAGCCGCCGGTGGACAGCGTGATCCAGGAGCACAGCGCGGACGCGACCCCGGCGCGGCCCTCGACCCGGCCCTCGTTGAGCGCCGCGCCCTCGATCACGTCGGCGACCGACCGGATGCGCCCGTCTCCGATGACCCAGTGCACGATCCCGCCGACGACGATACCGCCGAGCATCGGGATGGCGATCACCCAGTACCATTCGAGGTCGGCCGCGAAACTGGCAAGGAGGTTGGGATCGTCGACGCCGTAGAGCGCGGCCTGCAGCCACTCGATGCCGAGGCGGAACACCAGCGCGGCAAATCCCGCGGCAATGCCGATGAGCAGCGCGATGAACCAGAACTGGATCTGGCTCGGCCCGCGGTCGCGCAGGAAATCCAGACCGCGGCGCACCCGCCCGGGCGCACCTGCCCCGGCGCGCGATGGCTCTTGCCCTGCCGTCATCCGAAGCCGACCGTCCTCCCGTCCACGCGTCTTTTCCGGCATAGGACGTTTGCGCGGCACGGCCAAGGCTTGCGGCCTGCAAGGGCCGCCGGGTTCCCTCAGCCGGCCAGAAGTGCCCGCGCGGCAGCCCGTGCCTCGTCCGTCACGGTGTCGCCGGCCAGCATCCGGGCGATCTCGCCCTCGCGCTCCGCCGCGTCGAGCGCGGTGACCGTCGAGACCGTGGCCGCGTCCGCCACGCGTTTCTCGACCCGCCAATGATGCGCGCCCAGTGCCGCGACCTGCGGCGAATGGGTGACCACGAGAACCTGCCCGCCATTCGCCAGCTCGGCGAGCCTGCGGCCCACGGCATCGGCGGTGGCGCCGCCGACACCGCGGTCGATCTCGTCGAAGATCATGGTCACGCCACGGTCGCCCTCGGCGAGGCAGACCTTCAGCGCGAGAAGGAAGCGCGACAGCTCCCCGCCAGAGGCGATCTTGTTGAGCGGGCCCGACGGCGCGCCGGGGTTCGTGGCCACGGTGAACGCGACCGCATCGCGGCCCTCGGGGCCGGGGGCCGCCTCCTCGATCTCGGTGCGGAAGACCGCACGCTCCATCTTGAGGGGTGCGAGCTCGGCCGAGACCGCGCGGTCGAGCCGCTCCGCGGCCGCCTTGCGCGCGATCGATAGCCGCTCAGCCGCGGCGTCGTAGGCGCTCTCGGCCTCCGCAAGCGCGGTCTCGAGATCCGAAAGGCCCGCCGCGCCCCGGTCGAGCGCATCCAGCCGCCCCGACAGATCCGCACGCAGATCGGCCAGCTCGTCCGGCGCGATCTGGTGCTTCCGCGCGAGGGCGCGCAGGGCAAAGAGCCGTTCTTCGGTCGTCTCGAGATCGCTCGGATCGAAGCTCAGCCCGTCGAGGCAGGTCTCGACGCCGGACACCGCCTCGCCCAGTTCCACCATCGCGCGGTCGAGCGCGGCGAGCGGCGCGTCGAGCGCGCCGTCGGCACCGTCCGAGGCTCCCTCCAGCCAGCGGGTCGCGTCACCGATCGCCTGTTCGGCCTGCTCCGACAACGCCTGGTGCGCGCGGCCGATATCCTCGCGGATCCGTCCGGCCGCCTGCATCCGCCGCCGGGCGACATCGAGCGCCTCTTCCTCGCCCGGTTCGGGCGCGAGGTCGTCGAGCTCCTTGACCGCGAAGCGCAGGAACTCTTCTTCCGCGCGGGCCGCTGCCACCGCCTCGCGCGCCTCGACCAGCGCCCTGTCGGCGCGCGTGCGCGCCGTCCACGCCGTGCGCACCTCGGCGCGCTCGGCGTCGGTCCCTGCGAAGGCATCCAGAATGGCGCGGTGGCCCTTGGGATTCAGAAGCCCGCGATCGTCATGCTGCCCGTGCAGTTCCACCAGCGTGTCGGACAGCCGGCGCAGCACCTCGCCCGAGGCGCGCCTGTCGTTGATCCACGCGGTCTTGCGTCCCTCGCTGGTATTGACGCGGCGCAGGATCAGCGTGTCGTCAGCCTCGAGCCCGGCTTCTGCCAGAACCTCGCGCGCCGGGTGGTCAGGCGGCAGATCGAACTCCGCCACGACCTCGCCCTGCGTCGCGCCGGAGCGCACCAGCTCGGCCCGGCCGCGCCAGCCGAGCACGAAACCGAGCGCATCGAGCAGGATGGACTTGCCGGCCCCGGTTTCCCCGGTCAGCACGTTCAGCCCCGGCTGGAAGGCAAGCTCCAGCCGGTCGATGATCAGGATGTCGCGGATCTCCAGCGCGCGCAGCATGGCTCAGGGTGTAGGGCCAAAGTCAGTCGGGCTGCAACGGGGCGCGGCGAGATCGAGACCGGGCCGTGCCGCACACGGCCGGCGGGGGCGCGGGGTCAGAGCCACTCGCCCCGCACCATCTGGCGATAGATCGCCGAGAGCCAGTTGTCGCCCACGGAGCGCATCTCGAGGCCCTGCCCTGTCAGGAGCGCGTAGCTGTCCTCGTACCACTCGCTCGAACGGTAGTTGTAGGCGAGGATGGCGCCGGCGGTCTGCGCCTCGTCGGTCAGACCGAGCGACAGGTAGGCCTCCACCAGCCGGTGCAGCGCCTCGGGCGTGTGCGTCGTCGTCTGGAAGTCCTCGACCACCACGCGGAACCGGTTGGTTGCCGCGGCGTAGTGCTGCCGCTTCAGGTAATAGCGCCCGATCTCCATCTCCTTGCCGGCGAGATGGTCGAAGGCGAGGTCGAATTTCAGGATCGCGGTGCGGGCGTATTCGCTGTCGGGATAGACCTCGATGACCTGACGCAGCGATTGCAGCGCCTGGAAGGTCAGCCCCTGGTCGCGGCCGACTTCCTCGATCTGGTCGTAATAGCTCAGCGCCAGAAGGTACTGCGCGTACGCCGCGTCATCCTCGAGCGGATAGAAATCGATGTACCGCTGTGCGGCGGCGCGGCTGTTCTCGTAGTCGCGGTCGCGATGGAACGCGAAGGCCTGCATGATCAGCGACCGCTTCGCCCACTCCGAATAGGGATAGAGGCGTTCGACCTCGGCGAAGTATTCCGCCGCGTCGTCGGGGCGGTTGCGGTCGAGTTCAAACTCGCCGCGCTCGTAGATCTGTTCAGCCGTGAAGGATTCGAGAGGAACGCCCCCGGGGCCGGTGCCCGGACGCTCGCCGTTGCCGCATCCCGACAGCGCGAGTGCGAAAAGACCGGCCCCAATCAAGGAAAACCGCACGATTCCGCCTGCCATCCGGATCACCCTCAGCTCGTCCGCGGAGCTGCCTGCCCCTTGTCGTTACACGCCTCTAGCACAGAAAATTCCGGGGCAAAACGGCCTAGGATCACTTCGCCGCGCGCTGCGGCGTCGCGGTCGCCGCGCGGCGCGACCGCAGATCCGGCGGACCCGATCAGGCCACCGCCGGGATCTCTTCGCGCTGGATGCCGACGCCGGGCAGACGGGCGCGCATTTCCGGCCCGATCTCCACCAGCCGCGCGGCTCCGTCCGTCGCGAACACTTCGTGCAGCAGCAAGTTGGTCATCGCGTGACCGGCCTTGTGGCCCTCGTAGAGCCCGAGGACCGGATGACCGGCCAGCGCCAGGTCGCCCAGTGCGTCCAGCATCTTGTGGCGCACCGCCTCGTCGGCGTGGCGCAGCCCGCCCGGCGTCAGAACGCGCGCGCCTTCGACGACGACGGCATTGTCCAGCGTACCGCCGAGCGCGAGCCCGTGGGCCCGCATCGTGTCCACGTCGGCCTTGCGGCAGAACGTCCGGCTGTCCGACAGCTCGCGCACGAAGGCGCCGTTCGACAGGTCGAGCGACTTGCGCTGCGTTCCGATCGCCGCGTCGGCAAAGCTGATGTGAAAGTCCATGCGCACGCCGTCATGCGGCGACAGGCGCGCCCAGCCCGCGTCGGTCCGGACTTCGACCGGCTTCAGGATCTGAAGCGCGCGCACCGGTGCGGCCAGTGTCCGCAGGCCACGGCCGAGGATACCGCGCACGAAAGGCGCCGCCGAGCCGTCGAGGATCGGCACTTCCGGTCCGTCGATCTCGACCAACGCGTTGTGCACGCCGCAGCCCGCAAGGGCCGCCATCACGTGCTCGACCGTCTGCACCTCGACGCCGGCGGCGTTCACGATGCGCGTGCAGAGCGGCGAACGCTGGACGACGTCCCAGCGCGCCGGCACGAGCGTGTCGCCCAGGCGGATGTCGGTGCGCTTGAACCAGATGCCATGCTCCGCTCCGGCCGGGCGGATGGTCAGGCGCGCCGGACGACCGGAGTGGAGGCCCACCCCGTCGAACGTGATCGCTGCTCTGACGGTCGTCTGCACGGTCTGTCTCCGGATCGCTGGTGTGGCGGAGGCACGGCGCCCCTGCGTCTGCCATTTGATCTAGAGATCACGTGCACTTCGCTCAAATCAAAGATTACAACGGCTTGAAACACGAAGTCGCAATTCTCAAGCCCCTGATCCAAAACGAAAAACGCCCCCTCCGGAGAGGGGGCGCTCGGTGTCCCGCGGGCCGCGGTGTCAGTTGGCCTGCCGGCGCAGGAAGGCGGGGATCTCGATCCGGTCCTGATCTTCCTCGGCGTGATCGTCCTGGATCGGCTCGGGCCGGTGCGCCTGCACGGGCGGCTGGCGCCGTGCCGCGGCGGCCGGAGCGGCCTCGTGACCGTGGCCGGTCATGCGGTTGATGAGCGAATTGATCCCGAAGCGGGCCTTCTCGCCCTCGGCGGTCTGCTGTGCCGCGCGCTGCGGCTGCGCGCTGCGCTGGGGTGCTGCCGGCGCCTCGGGACGGGACCGCGCGGCGGCGGCCTGGAGCCGGGCGAGTGCCTCGGGCGAAGGCGTTCCCGGAGCCGGGGCGCGCGGCGCGACGAAGGTCTCGGGGCTGTCCTCGGGCTCCACCTCGACGGCGCGATGGTCGGCCGCGGCGGGCTTGGGCTGGTACGCCGGCGGCGGCAGGCCGTCGTCGCCCTCGGCCGTGTCCTCCTCGAAGATGGTTTCCATCTCGTCGGCGGCGGCGGTGCGTTCGGCGTTCAGATCCTCGAAGAGAGAGGGCTCCTGGTCGTCACGCGCGACCTGCGCGGCCGGGGCCGCCGTCGCGGCGGCGGGCGCGGGACGCGGCGCCTCGGTCAGCTTGGGCGCGGCGTGGGCCACGTCCTCGGCCTCGACCGTCTGGCGCAGCGGCTCACGCAGCGACCGGCGCGGCACCGGCATTTCCGTGTTCACGTCGGTCGCATCGATGCCGGTGGCGACGACGGACACGCGCATCCGGCCTTCCATGGTCTGATCGAGGGTCGAGCCGACGATGATGTTCGCGTCCGCGTCGACTTCCTCGCGGATGCGGTTCGCCGCCTCGTCGAGTTCGAACAGGGTGAGGTCGTGACCACCGGTGATGTTGATGAGCACGCCCTTGGCGCCGCGCAGCGAGATCTCGTCCAGCAGCGGGTTCGCGATGGCCTTCTCGGCGGCCTGGATCGCGCGATCCTCGCCGTCGGCCTCGCCCGTGCCCATCATCGCCTTTCCCATCTCGTCCATCACCGCGCGCACGTCGGCGAAGTCGAGGTTGATGAGACCCGGGCGCACCATCAGGTCGGTCACGCCCTTCACGCCCTGGTACAGGACGTCGTCGGCCATCGAGAACGCCTCGGTGAAGGTCGTCTTCTCGTTCGCCAGACGGAACAGGTTCTGGTTCGGAATGATGATGAGCGTGTCGACGACCTTCTGCAGCGCCTCGACGCCGTCCTCGGCCTGGCGCATGCGCTTGGCGCCTTCGAACTGGAAGGGCTTGGTCACGACGCCGACGGTCAGGACGCCCAGCTCGCGGGCCGCCTGAGCGATGATCGGCGCGGCGCCGGTGCCGGTGCCGCCCCCCATACCGGCGGTGATGAAGCACATGTGCGCGCCAGCGAGGTGATCGACGATCTGTTCGATCGACTCCTCTGCCGCCGCGGCGCCCACGGTCGCGCGGGCACCGGCACCCAGACCCTCGGTCACCTTCACGCCGAGCTGGATGCGGTTGTCCGCCTGGCTTTGCTGCAGAGCCTGCGCGTCGGTGTTCGCCACGACGAAGTCGCAGCCGTCGAGCGCCTTCTCGATCATGTTGTTGACGGCGTTGCCGCCCGCCCCGCCGACGCCGAAGACCGTGATCCGCGGCTTCAGTTCATCGTTCCCGGGCACCGAAAGGTTGAGTGTCATCGCTGTTCCGCCTGCTTGCTTTGGGCCGGCCGGGCCCTTTTCCGCCTATTTTTACCCGATGCTATCGTTTGCAGGGCCTGACGTCACGCAAAAAACACGAAAATCATACCAAATCTGCCGCAGTTCTTTCCGAGACTCGCGTGATTTCGCCGAAACGCGCAGATATTGCGGTCACCAGTTTTCCTTGAACCATCTCACGGCGCGCCCGAACGTCCGGCCGGGCAGTCGCTCCACCGGAATCTCGAAGTCCCACCACTCGTCCTGCGGATGCGCGGCAAAGAGGCAGAGGCCGACCGTGCTGGCGAAGCTCGGCACCGTCGCCGCCTGCGGCAGGCCGTGCACACGGAGCGGACGGCCCAGCCGCACTTGCTGGCCGAGGATCTTGGAGGCGAGGCCGTCGAGCCCCGGCGTCTGGCTGCCCCCGCCGGTCAGCACGATCTGCTGGCTCGGCAGGTATTCGAACCCGGCCGCGTCGAGCCGGGCGCGCACCTCCTCGAGGATCTCCTCGACGCGTGGGCGCATGATCCCGATCAGCTCGGCGCGGGTCACCGTGCGCCGGTCGTGCTCCCAGTCGCCGGTGTCGCCGCCGATCTCGATCATCTCGCGGTCGTCCATGCCGGTCGCCACCACGCCGCCGTGGAAGGTCTTGATCCGCTCGGCCGTCGCCATCGGCACCTGCAGACCCATCGAGATGTCGCCGGTGATGTGGTCGCCGCCCATCTTGACCGCGTCGGCGTAGATCATGTGCTTCTTCATGAAGATCGACACGCTGGTCACGCCGCCGCCCATGTCGATGCACGCCGCGCCCAGTTCCTGCTCGTCCTCGACGAGAGCCGAGATGCCGCTGGCATATGCCGACGAGGCGATGCCCGCGAGTTCGAGATCGCAGCGCTTGACGCATTGCGCGAGGTTCTGGACCGCCATGCCGTCGACCGTGAGCATGTGCATGTCGGTCGCGAGTTCCTGGCCGATCTGTCCGCGCGGATCGCCGAGGCCGGAGCGGTGATCGAGCGCGAAGTTCACCGGCTGAGCGTGCAGCACCTCGCGGTCATGGCCAAGATCGGGCACGTCACAGGCCGACAGCACGCGCGCGATGTCCTGCTCGCTGACCGTGGTGCCCTGCAGGTCGACCTTGCCCGACAGTCCGTAGCTGCGCGGATCGGCGCCCGAGAAGCACGCGATCACGTGGTCGACCCGCTTGTCGGCCATCTTCTGCGCCGCCTGCACCGCGGTACGGATCGCGCGCTCGGTCTCCTGCATGGCGCTGATCTCGCCGAAACGCACGCCGCGCGAGCGCGTGGTCGCGACACCGATCACCTGGAACCCCGACTGACCGGCAAGGCTGCCCACGCCGTCCTGGTCATGCATCCGCTCGGTGCCGTCGAAGCGCAGCACGAAGCAGGCGATCTTCGAGCTCCCGACATCGAGAATGGCGATGACACCGCGCTGCATCGCCGCCTTGCGCATGTTGCGCATCGCCCGCTGGGATTCGTAGAGCTCGATCATCTATTCTGTGTCCCTGCCTCAATCGCCTTGATGCGCCAGAGTTCTTCCAGCGCATGATCGGTCATTCTCAATGTCGGTCGCCGCGGAAGCCGCAGATCGACGGCGACGAGATCGCGCGCCAAGAGATCCACGGCATCGTCCATCGCGATAGCGCGCTCCAGCGCGCGCACCGCCCCGGCCTCGGGCAGCATGATCCGCTGCCCGCGGTCGAGTACCACGTCCCACCGCCGCGCGCCCTTGCGCACGAAGCCCCGCAGCCGGCCGCGCAGCGGCGCGGCCGCGACGTGGAGCGCCGAAAGCTCCGCCACGGCGAGGTCCGCGCCGTCGCCCACCATCACCGGCAGATCCGGATGCGCCGAGCGCGTCTCGGCCGGGCCGACGACGACACCTTCGGGGTCGACCAGCCACAACCCCTGTGCCGTGCGCCACAGGACCGCGGGCACGCGTTCTTCCACGTCGACTTCGAGCACGCCGCCCTGGCGGATATGCAGGCGCACGGACTTCACCGCGGCCAGTTCCGCGACGGTGTCGCGCATCGCTTCGAGGTCGAGGTCGAAGGATGAGACGGGGAAGTCCACCGCGAGACGCGCGCGCACCTCCTCGGCGACCTCGTCGGACGCGCCGTCGACGGCCATCAGCTTGACCATGAACTCGGGGCGTTCCTCGATCATGGCCCGGGCATCGCTCCAGGCCAGCGTGATCCGCTCGATGGTCTCGGGCTGGCTCAGCCAGAACGCCGCGCCGCCGAAGGTGAGCGCCAGCGGCAGCCCGACCCGCAGCATTAGGCGGTAGGCCGGCGTCAGCATCATCCGCTGCATCCGGTAGCGCAGGCGCGACGGCGCGGGATCGATCCGGGTCACCTGTTGCACGAAGCGTCCTCCACCAGAAAGCGGCACATCGCGCCGAACGGAATGCCCACGCTCTCGCCCTGCTCCGGCGTCAGGGAGGTGGGCGTCATGCCGGGCTGCGTGTTGGTTTCCAGAAGCACGAGCCCCGCGAGGCCGCGCGACGAGTCCCAGCGGAAGTCGGTGCGGCTCACGCCGCGACAGCCGAGCGCCCGGTGCGCCCGAAGCGCGTAATCGAGGCAGGCATCGAAGATGTCCTGCGGGATGTCGGCCGGCACCACATGGCGCGACCCGCCGGGCTTGTACTTGGCGTCGTAGTCGTACCAGTCGTCGGTGACGATATCGGTGACGGTCAGCGCGCGGTCGCCCAGCACAGTGGTGGTCAGCTCGCGCCCGGGCGCGAACGCCTCGACCATCAGGATGTCCGGCATCGTGTCGGCAAGCGCCGGCGGCGCGTTCTCACCCTCGGCCACGAGGTAGACCCCGACCGAAGACCCTTCGTTGTAGGGCTTGATGACGTAGGGCGGCACCATCGGGTGCCCGCCGGAGAGCTCCGCCTTGCACACGAGCCGGCTGTCGGCCACCGGCAGCCCGATGTTGCGATAGACGGCCTTGGTGCGCTCCTTGTCCATGGCGAGCGCGGAGGCGAGGACCCCGGAATGCGTATAGGGCACGCCCATCCATTCGAGCAGTCCCTGAACCGCGCCGTCCTCGCCCATCGGACCGTGCAGCGCGTTGAAGGCGACGTCGGGGGAAATCTCGGACAGGCGCGCGGCAAGGTCGCGGTCGCAATCGACCTCGACCACTTCGAACCCCTCGTTCCGCAAAGCGGCGGCGCAGCCACGCCCGGTCGAGAGAGACACCTCGCGCTCGGCCGAGATGCCGCCCATCAACACCGCCACTTTCGGGAGTGCCCTGCTCGACATCCCAAAACTGCCTCGTGCCTCGGACCTGCCCGCCCACACCGATGGCGGGGAATCCGTTATGTCATTTTCGTTGCAACCTGCCTGTGGTCGCGATTGTCCCGGTTTCCCGGTCTGCTCCGGGGCGGTTCGGGGCCGAAGGCCGCGTATCGCGGCGGGCCCGTCCGTCCTCAGTCGCGGATCGGTTCACCAACCCGCATGATTTCCCAATGTAGCGATATTCCACTGCTTTGAAAAACCATTTTTCGCACATCCTCGCCAAGACCTTCGAGGTCGGCTGCCGTGGCGTCGCCGGTATTGATGAGGAAGTTCGAGTGCTTTTCCGACATCTGCGCGCCGCCGCGGCGCGCGCCGCGCATCCCGGCGTCGTCGATCACCTTCCAGGCCTTGAGATCGTGCACGTCGTCGTCGCGCCCGGTCGAGGAGAAGCCCGCGGGATTTCGGAAGGTCGATCCCGCCGTCCGCTCCTTGCTGGGCTGCGTCGCGTCGCGCCGCGCGAGCTGGTCGGCCATGCGGGCCTCGAGCGCGTCGGCCGCGCCAGGCGCGCCCTCGAAGGTCGCGTCGACGATCACCGCCCCGTCGGGCAGGTCGGTCTGGCGGTAGCGGAAGTTCAGGTCGTCGGCGGCAAAGGTGATCAACCGGCCGTCGCGGGTCACCGCCCGAGCCGACACGAAGACGTCCGCGACATAGGTGCCGTAGCAGCCTGCGTTCATGCGCACCGCGCCGCCGACGGCGCCGGGGATCGTCCGCAGGAAAGTCAGGTCGACGCCTGCGGCAGCCGCGCGCTTGGCCACGAACGCATCGAGCGCCGCGGCCCCCGCGGTCACCCGCGTTCCGTCGATCTCCACGCCGTTGAAGCCGCGGCCGAGCCGGATCACCACCGCGCGGATGCCGCCGTCCCGGACGATCAGGTTCGATCCGACCCCCATCGGAAAGACCGGCACCGCGGGGTCGAGCGCGGCGAGGAAATCCTGCAGGTCGGCCACGTCGGCCGGCTGGAACAGCCAGTCCGCCGGTCCGCCGACGCGCAGCCAGGTCAGGTCGGAAAGGGCGCGCTCGGCCGTCAGGCGTCCGCGAACCCGGGGGAGATCGGTCAGGGTCATGGCGCGTGTCCTGCCCAAACTCGCCGGGGGCGTAAAGCCCCGCGGCGTCCGCGCTCAGGCGCGCGAGGCGGACTGCCGCCGCATCCACCGCACGAAGTAGCGCACCGGCCAGCGCAACACGCTCATCCCGGCCGCGAGAGCGAGAAGCCCGATCCACGGGCCGTTCTCGTAGGTGACGAAGCCCAGGAGCGGAATGCCCACGGCGATCAGGACATAGGCGCGAGACCAGTGATTGTCGCGGGAGGGGATCATGGCGAGAACGTTCGCCGTGACGGCCCAGGCCAGCGCGAGGATCAGCGACAGGGTCATTTCGGCTCCTCCCGGAAACGCCACACCGTCCATTTCATGAAATGCGCCAATGGACGTCGAAACATAGACACGAAAGCTGCAAACCCGCACACCGCATAAATCGCACCGTGCACCACACCGATCCAGACAAGCAAGGCCGGCGCGGCGATCAGCAGACCGAGACCCGGCGCGTACTGGCGCCGCATCGGCAGCATCGCCACGATTGTGGCCGCCAGGGCCCAGAGGCAGGCGACCACCAGCGGCGCGCTCACGCCGCTGCCTCCAGCCGGCGGGTCAGGCCGTGCGCCCACGCGCTGATCGTGCCCGCCCCGAGGCAGACGACCATGTCCCCCGGCTGCGCCTGTTCGCGCACCAGCCGCTCGAGGTCGTCCTCGTCGCGGATCGCGCGGGCATGCCGATGGCCGTGCCGCACCAGCCCGGCCACGAGATCGTCGCGGCCCGCGCCCTCGATCGGATCCTCGCCGGCGGAATAGACGTCGGCGATCGCGACGACGTCGGCCTCGTTGAAGCAGGCGCAGAAATCATCGAAAAGCGAATGCAGACGCGAATAGCGGTGCGGCTGGTGCACGGCGATCACGCGGCCTTCGCAGGCCTGCCGCGCAGCCTTGAGCACCGCCGCGATCTCGACCGGATGGTGGCCGTAGTCGTCGATGACCGTGACGCCGTCGATCTCGCCCACGCGGGTGAACCGGCGATTGACGCCGCCGAAGTTGGCCAGCGCCTCGCGGATCTCCGCGCGCTTCATGCCCAGATGACGCGCGACCGCCACGGCCGACAGCGCGTTCGACACGTTGTGATCGCCCGGCATCGGCAAGGTGCAGCCCTCGATCATCGTGCCCTCGGATTGCAGGGCGACGTCGAAATGCGCGATCCCGCGCTCGTAACGCAGGTTGACCGCGCGCACGTCGGCCTGCGTGTTGAAGCCGTAGGTCAGGACCCGGCGGTCGGTGATCCGCCCGACCAGCCGCTGCACCTCTTCGTGGTCGGTGCAGCACACGGCGAGACCGTAGAAGGGGATGTTCGACACGAAGTCGAGAAAGCCCTGCTTCAGCCGCTCGAAATCGCCCCAGTGATCCATATGCTCGGGGTCGATGTTGGTGACGATCGCCACCGTCGCCGGCAGCCGGTTGAAGGTGCCGTCGCTTTCGTCGGCCTCGACCACCATCCATTCGCCCTGCCCCATCCGCGCGTTCGAGCCGTAGGCGTGGATGATGCCGCCGTTCACGACCGTCGGATCGTATTCGCCGGCCACGAGAAGGGTCGCCACCATCGTCGTCGTCGTGGTCTTTCCGTGGGTGCCCGCCACCGCGATGTTCGACTTGAGCCGCATCAGCTCGGCCAGCATCTCGGCCCGCCGCACGACCGGAAGCCCGCGCGCGCGCGCCGCGTCGAGTTCGGCATTGCCCGGCTTGATCGCCGAGGAGATCACGATCACCTCCGCGCCCTCGAGGTTCTCGGCCGACTGCCCGATGAAGATCCGCGCGCCCAGCCCCTCGAGGCGCTCGGTGATCTTCGACGCCTTCAGATCCGAGCCCTGCACGGTGTAGCCGAGGTTCAGCAGCACCTCCGCGATGCCCGACATGCCGATCCCGCCGATGCCGACGAAATGGATGGGGCCCACGTCGGTGGGCAGCTTGGTGGCGGCATTCATGTGCTCTTGTCCTTCTCTGCCAGGTGTTCGACCAGCGCGGCGAGGTCGTCGGCGGCGTCGGGCCGGCCGACCGACAGGGCCGCCTGGTGCATCCGGAGCGCGCCGTCGGGATCCTCGAGGATCGCACGGATCGCGTCGGTCATCGACTCGACGGTCAGGCGGCTCTCGGGCATTCGGATCGCCGCCCCCGCCTCCGTCAGCTGTTTGGCGTTCGCGGTCTGGTGGTCGCCGGCGGCGGCGGCGAACGGCACGAGGATCGCCGGGCGCCCGATGACGCTGAGGTCAGCCACGCTCGACGCGCCCGAGCGCGAGATCACCAGCTGCGCCTCGCTCATCCGGGCCGGGATGTCGTGAAAGAACGGCTGCACGTCCGCGTCGACGCCGTTTTCCGCGTAATAGGTGGCGACGCGCTCTGCATCCTCGTCGCGGGCCTGGTGACTGACCCTCAGATGGTGAAGCGTCTCCATCGGCAGGGCGGCGATGGCCGGCGGCACGACGTCCGACAGGATGCGCGCGCCCTGGCTGCCGCCGATCACGAGGATCGACATCGGGTAGTCGCCGGGAACGATGTAGCCCGCGCCGGCCCGCTCGCGCACCGCGGCGCGCACCGGGTTGCCGACGAAGGTGCCCTCCACCCCGTCCGGCAGCGCCGTCGGCCACGTGCCGCAAGCCACCGCGTCGACCCGTTTGGCGAAGATCTCGTTCACCCGGCCGAGGATGCCGTTCTGTTCGTGGATCATCCGTGGCAGACCCAGAATCGTCGCGGCACCGAGCGCCGGGATCGACGGGTAGCCGCCGAAGCCGACGACCACATCGGGCCGGTCGCTGCGCATCCGCGACGCCATCGACATCACACCGCCGGCGACCTTGAAGGGCACGCCGGCCTTTGCCAGCAGTCCGCCGCGCGCGAACGTGGCGGAGGCGACCTCCTCGATCTCGACCGCGTGGGAAAAGCCGCCGGTATAGCGCGCGCCGCGCGCGTCGGTCGACAGCTTCACCCGCCAGCCGCGCGCCAGGAGCGCCTCTGCGAGCGCCTGCGCCGGGAACATGTGGCCGCCGGTGCCCCCGGCAGCCATCACGATCAGCTTCTGTCGTCCGGTCTCGGCCATCTCGTCCGGGCGGGGCCCTGCCCCGCCGCTCTCCTCGCTCGGCTAGCGGATCCTGCCCCGCAGGATGTCGCCAATCTCGCCCTGCGGGCGCGTGCGTGTAAAGGCCAGCAGCATGCCGACGGCGAGCCCCCCCGCGATCAGCGAGGAGCCGCCGTAGCTCACGAAGGGCAGCGTCATGCCCTTGGCCGGCAGCAGCCGCACCGCCACGCCCATGTTGATCATCGCCTGCACCCCGAACATGCAGGCCAGCCCGGTCCCGGCCAGGCGGATAAAGGGGTCGCGCTCGCGCATCAGGCGCATCAGCGACCGGATCACGATCGCCGCGTACAGACCGAGGATGACGAGCACGAGGATCAGGCCGTATTCCTCGGCCGCGACGGCGATGATGAAATCGGTGTGCGCGTCAGGCAGCGACCACTTCACCTGACCCTCGCCGACCCCGACGCCGAAGAAGCCGCCTTCCTGGATCGCGTTCGTCGCGAAGCCCAGCTGCGTGTTCGGATCGACCTCGGGGCTGAGGAAGCCGTCGATCCGGCGCGCGAAGTGTTCCGAATTGTCGTAGGCCACCGTCCCGGCGAGCACCACCGCCCCGGCCATGCCGATCAGCAGCAAGAGCGGCGCGCCGGCCACGAAGTACATGACGCCCCAGCCGAACAGCACGAGGCAGGCCTGGCCGAAATCGGGCTGCAGCGCCAGCATCAGCACGATCGCGATGGCCAGCGCGAAGGACCAAAGGCGCCCCGGCGGTCCGCCGATTTCGAGGCTCGCCGCCATCAGCCACGCGCAGACGATGACGAAGGCGGGCTTCAGGAACTCTGACGGCTGCACCGACGCGAAACCGAGCGAGTACCAGCGCACCGCGCCCTTGCCGAAATCGGTCCCGAAGACCGGAAGGAACGCGAGCGCCACGAACGCGCCCAGAAATCCGATCACCGCGACGCGCCGCACGAGAACGGGCGACGCGAGCGACGTGAGGAACATCGCAACGAGAGCGAGCCCGCCGAAGGCGATCTGGCGCTGGACATAGTGGAAGGGGTCGAGACCGTTGCGTTCCGCCAGCGGCGGAGAGGCGGCCAGCCCGAGCAGCAGCCCGATGCCGAAAAGCACGAGAATGCAACTGAGCGACCACTTGTCGACCGTGCGCCACCATTTGGGAAGCACCGGCTCACCCGTCGCCACGGGCGCCGTGCCGTACACCATCTCGGTCATCGGAAAACTGCCTCGGTTCCGCTCGAATTTTCGTTAGTGCTGCCTGCGTCGCCCGGTTGTCCGGGTCTGATTGCAGGAGTCTAGCGAAATATTCGCACTGCCGCCAGCACAAACGAAGGCCTTTCGCGCATACCGTGCAATGGACCGGCCCGGAACCGCATCGGGAGTCCGCAGGCCCGGTCCCGACCGCGTCGGCCAGGCGACCTCATTGCGCAGCGCGCCCCAGCCGCCGTGCTTTCCGGTCAGCGACCAGCGCAGCGCGACGCGCGGGCACATGCCCGGCGCCTCCAGCCCCGCGCGGTGATGGACCTCGAACCGCCCGTCGGGGATCGCCGCGCGCAGCCCCAGCCAGAAGGCACGCGCGGCGTTCGGGCCGTACTCCCGGCGGCCGCCGGGTAGAGCGAGCTCCGCGCCGGGCGCGTACCGCCCCTCGAAGAGCGCGAAGGCGCCCTCCATCGCACGCTCGACGAGATCGGCAAATTCCGCGCCCGGCCCGTCGCGCGCGCCCTGGCCGGCATAGGCGGACGGCACGTCGAGCGCCGGCGTGAACGGCGCGGCATCCGCATCCTCGGCGAGCGCGGCAGCGGCCCATCGCTCCGGCGACAGGTCGAGGGCGTCGAGGATGGCCGCCCTGTCGGTGACCCGCCAGATGTCGGTGATCCGCCCGTCCCGCTCGGCCACTTCGGACAGCACCCGGTACCGGAGGCGTCGCCCGGTCGCCGCCCCGAAGGCGCCGTCGCCGTCATGGGCGGCCTCGACCGTGCGGCGCAACGCGGTCACGCGCACTGTGCCGCGGACAGGCAAGGCGACCGTGTCTTCCGCGAACCACTCCTGCCTCGGCAAGGCGGACAACCACCCGAGGGCATCGGTCGCGATCCCGATCCGCCCCTGCACGATGGCTTCGGGCGCGCGCAGGACGATCGTCCGCGACAGATTGGCGTCGACCGGCGCCGCGAAATCCGCGCGCCGCCAGATCGCCTCGGTCGCGCGCGCGGCGACAGAGGCCGCTCCGTCGATGATGCCGTCCTTCACGAGTGACCTCCGACCAACGCACGGGGTCGCGACCCGCCGAAGCCGGCTTAGCCCGTGCAGATTAATCGGTGATTAACGTTAATCGCCGTCAGGCGCGTCCAGCGCTTGCGCCCAGGCCACGATCCGCGCGGTCAGCGGCTCGGTCAGGTTCGGCGACAGGATGTCGCCAGCGAGCACGTGCGCGTAGGGGTCGGCGTCCGGCCCCGGCGTCACCTCGTGCATGGCCGAGGGCCCGCCCCAGGCCGCGGCCACCGTCCGTGTCGCGTCTGCGTCGACGACCTGGTCCTCGTCGGCGAACAGGAACAGCGCGGGCACCTCGATCGTCGCGTGGTCGAGGCCCCGCGCCGCCGCGACGCTCCGCGCCATCGGAAGGACGGCGACGGTCGGGTAGCGTTCGGTCCAGTAGCGGGCCTGCCGATCGTTCACTGGGGTGAAGCCACGCTTCTCTCCGGCCACCAGCGGCCCCCACCAGCGCACGCCGGGCCATGTCAGGATCCGGGCCGCGGGGTTGTTGACGCGGTAGTTGGGCGAAATCAGCGCGAGCCCGGCCATGTCGCGCGACAGGTCCGGATCCGCCGCCGCCAACGTGGCGAGCGTGCCGCCGGTGGACGTCCCGATGACCAGCACACGGTCGCCGATGCGCCGGCCGATGGCCATCGCTTCGGCCACGTCAGCCATCCAGTCCGACACCCGCGGCCCGGCCATCGCCGCGCCATCGCGGCCGTGTCCGGCCAGCCGGGTGAAGAACAGATTGGCACCCAGCGCCTCCGCCACCCGGTCCGGCAGCGGCCGGACCTCCTCGGACGTGGCGGAGAACCCGTGCAGATAGATTACCGCCCACTCGGTCCGCGCTTCAGGCTCGCCGGCCCACAGGATCCGCTTTTCGGTGCCCGGCACGATGTCGTCGAACGCCGCTTCGCGCTCCGCGAGGTAGGCGTCGAGATCCGCGCCCAGCGTCTCGGCGTCGAATTCCACGGGGTCCACGCGCGGGGTCCGGGTGCCGAGGACCGCCATCAGCGACACGATGAGCACGAGCGCCAGCGCGATGCGGGCGATCCATCTCAGCACCAGCAGCATGGCGTCCTCGCCCGCGCGCCGGCGGCCGCATCTGCAGCGCGCCGGAGGATCATCCGCCGACCTCCTCCACGGCCCGTTCGACGAGCGCGAGGCATTCGGGCGTGGAGAAGCGGTGATCGGCGCCTTTCACCAGGGTCAGCCGCACGTCGTCGCCCGCGATATGATCGAGCAGCCGCAGCGGCACGTCGCCGGCCACGGCCTCGTCTTCCGTGCCCTGCAGCAGCCGCACCGGGAACGGCATCGGCAGCGGCGTGCGCATCACGAGGTGCGTGCGACCGTCCTCGATCAGCCGGCGGGTGACGATATAGGGCTCGCCGTAATCCGATGGCAGGGCGACATGCCCGTCCTCCATCACCTGCCGGCGCTGCACCTCCGAGAACCCGGCCCAAAAGCTGTCTTCGGTGAAGTCCGGCGCCGCGGCGATGCCCACGAACCCCGCCACCCGAGAGAGGCGTCGGGTCAGCAGGCAGCCGACCCAGCCGCCCATCGACGAACCGACCAGCACCACCGGACCCTCGGTGGCGGCGGTGATGACGGCCTCGGCATCGGCGACCCAGTCGCCGATCGCGCCGTCCTCGAACCGTCCGCCCGACCGGCCGTGCCCGGAATAGTCGAGCCGCAGGAACGCGCGACCGCGATCGCGCGCCCAGGCTTCGAGGTGCACCGCCTTTGTGCCGTCCATGTCGGACTTGTAGCCCGGCAGGAACACCGTGCAGGGGCCCGTTCCGTCGGTCTTCGCGTAGGCCAGCCGGCGCCCGTCCGGGCCGTCGATGTGCTGGATGTCGGTCATCTGTCCTCCGTTTGCCGGGCAGCCTGCCCCGGCCTGCGCGCGGTTTCCAGCCCCGAGGCACGCGAATTGCCCTGCGCGCCCCGCCCGCTACCGTCGTGGGGTCCGAACCGCGCCGGGCCCCCGGCGCACACCTCAAGACACCAACGGACACGACCGCTCATGCACCGCAGAACACTCCTTCTTTCGCTCGGCGCCGCCGGCCTTGCCGCCTGCGCGCCGATCCCTTCCGACACGGCCTTGTCCCCGGCCGAGCGACGGGCCTTGCGGCTGTCGACGATCCAGGTGGTCCCGTCCGGCGCGACGTTCCTCAATTCCGGGGCGCAGGAGGTCCGCAACGTGATCGCGCCGGATCTGCAGGGCGTGCTGCGGCGCGAGTTTTCGGATCGCATCGTGGCGCAGGGCGGATGGACGATGCAGGTGGAACTGGCGCGCGTCGCCGTGGCCTCGGCCACGAGCACGGCGCTCGGACGCGACCAGTCGCAGCTCGACGGCACCGTCCGGCTGGTCGATCCCTCCGGCGCGTTGCGGGCCTCGGTGCCGATCACGGTCACCGCCGGCGAGGCCGCCGACAGCGTGCTCGGCGGCGCGGCGGCGGCGATCACCGGGAGCCGGTCGCGCTTCTACCGCCAGCTGCTCGGCACGTTCGCGCGCGATGCGCGCACGACCATCCTCGGGCGCGACCTTCCGGGAGAGCGGATCATCCGCCGCACGCAATCATCGCTGTGATGCACCGCACGGCGGCCGGTCAGTCGTCCTGCCCGGCCGTCGTTTCGACCTCGTCGAGGCCGAACGCGATCAGCGCGCCGATCGCCGACAACGCCGCGAAACCGCACAGAGCCCAGATCGCGCCACCGGTGCTCAGCGCGCCCCCGAACGCGCCCGCCGCCAGAAGCAAGAGCCCGATCGAGGTGTTCGCGATCGCCGTGTAGTTCGACCGGCTCTCTTTCGGCGCCATGTCGACAAGGTAGGTGGAGCGGCTTTCGCGGACGCCCCGATAGGCGATCTGCATCACGAAAAGCACCAGCGGCGCCACGATCATGCCCTCGGTCCAGCCCGCGGCGCCAGCCAGAGCCGCGGCGGCCATCGACACCGCGCCGGCCAGCCCCGACAGGATGAGCACGGTGCGCGACGACCGGTCGGACAGCCGTCCCCAGACATAGGACGACACGAACGCCGCCGCCGCGGAGGCCAGAATAAGCGCGCCCAGGCGCTGCAGCGCGCCGTCGCCCCCCGACAGGATGACGAGGTATGGCGGCGCCAGCGCCGTCGCCGTGAGCGCGCCGCGCGCGGCGATGAAGCGGCGGAACTGCGGATCCTCGCGGAGCGGGCTCAGGTCGACGGCCGCGCGCGCCTGCGGCTCCGACCGCCCCTCCTCCAGCGTCGCGAACACAGCCGCCGCCGCGAGCCAGAGTCCCGCGGCGAGGCAGATCGCGGCGATGAGCGGCTCGCGATCCTGCAGGAGCCCGGAGATCAGCAAGAGCGCGAAGACGAGCACCGCCGCGGAGGCGGCGGATCCCGCGACTCCCTTGACCGCGCCGCGCCGCGTCTTGGCGACGGTCTTGCCGAGAATGTCCTTGTAGCTGACCGAACAGGCGGCGCGCGCGAGCGCCAGCACCGTCAGGGACACGCAGATCGCGAGGCCCGCCGCCCAGCCCTCGAGCAGGGCCGCGGCGGCGGCAATCCCGAGGGCGGCAAAGCCCTGCACCGCGCAGCCGGCCACCCAGACCCACTTGCGGTGCTCGCGCGCCTGGACGACCCCGGCCAGCAGGATCTGCGGCAGCAGCGCGCCGGCCTCGCGGATCGGCACAAGGAGCGACACCAGAACGGCCGGGGCGCCGACCGCGTTCATCAGCCATGCGAGCACGAGCTTTGGATCGATGAGCCCGTCGGCTACCTTCTGAACCGACAACGACACCATGTGGCGGATCCCGTTGCGCGCCTCGCGGGCGTTCGCCGCACCGTCATCGTCGGTCAGGGTGCCGTAGACCTCGCGCACCTCCTCGTCGCTCACATCGACCATTCACGTCTCCTGGGCTGTCGGCCTGGGTCGCCGCGCGGCTTGACACCTCCGCGACCCGTCGGCAGATAGCCCGCGACACATAACCCGCAACCGGGCGTTCCGTGGGCGCCGAACCGACGAGGAGCATGGCCGATGAGCCAGATTTCCCTGACCTTTCCCGATGGCAACGCGCGCGAGTTTCCCGCCGGCATCACGCCGGCCGAGGTCGCGCAGGCCATTTCCACGTCGCTCGGCAAGAAGGCGATCTCGGCCTCCGTCGACGGCGCGCACTGGGATCTCGCCTGGCCCATCGACACCGACGCCGCCATCGCGATCCACACGATGCAGGACGATGCGCCGGCGCTCGAGCTCATCCGCCACGACTTCGCCCACGTCATGGCCCGCGCGGTGCAGGAGATCTGGCCCGACACCAAGGTCACCATCGGCCCCGTGACCGAAAAGGGCTGGTTCTACGACTTCGACCGCGCGGAGCCGTTCACGCCCGAGGATCTCGGCGCGATCGAGGCCAAGATGAAGGAGATCGTCGCGGCCCGGGATCCGGTCACCACCGAGGTCTGGGATCGCGACCGCGCCATCGCGCACTACCGGGACACGAACGAGCCCTACAAGGTCGAGCTGATCGACCGGATCCCCGAGGGCGCGCCGATCCGCATGTACTGGCACGGCGACTGGCAGGACCTGTGCCGCGGCCCGCACCTCCAGCACACCGGCCAGCTCCCGGCGGACGCGTTCAAGCTGATGGGCGTCTCGGGCGCCTACTGGTTCGGCGACACGTCGCGGCCGATGCTGCAACGGATCCAGGGTGTCGCGTTCAAGAACCGCAACGACCTGAAGGCGCATCTGACCTTTCTCGAGGAGGCGGCGAAGCGCGACCACCGCCGCCTCGGACGCGAGATGGATCTCTTTCACATGCAGGAAGAGGCCCCGGGCCAGGTATTCTGGCATCCGAACGGCTGGACCATCTACACCACGCTGCAGGACTACATGCGCCGCAAGCAGCGCGCCGGCGGCTACCAGGAAATCAACACGCCCCAGGTCGTCGATCGCAAGCTGTGGGAGGCCTCGGGCCACTGGGAGAAGTACCAGCACCACATGTTCATCGTCGAGGTGGACGAGTCCCGCGATGGCGAAACCGACGATGCCGCGGTGAAGGACAAGGCGCAGACGCGGATCAACGCGCTCAAGCCGATGAACTGTCCGTGTCACGTACAGGTGTTCAACCAGGGCCTGAAGTCCTACCGCGACCTGCCGCTCCGTCTGGCCGAGTTCGGCTCGTGCGCGCGCTTCGAACCCTCGGGCGCGCTGCACGGGATCATGCGCGTGCGCGGCTTTACCCAGGACGACGCGCACATCTTCTGCACCGAGGACCAGATCCAGGAGGAATGCGCGCGCTTCATCGAATTCCTCGCCGGCGTCTACCGCGAGCTCGGCTTCCCGGACTTCGAGATCCGCTTTGCCACCCGTCCCGAAAAGCGGGTGGGCAGCGACGAGAGCTGGGACCACGTGGAGGGCGCGCTCGAGAACGCGATCAAGGCCGTGGGCCGCGACTACGTGCTGGAGCCGGGCGATGGCGCGTTCTACGGTCCCAAGCTCGATTTCTACCTGACCGACGCGATCGGCCGGGTCTGGCAATGCGGCACCTTCCAGGTCGATCCCAACCTGCCGGAACGGCTCGGCGCGAGCTACGTCGCCCCAGACGGCGACAAGAAGCGTCCGTTCATGCTCCACCGCGCGGCGCTCGGGTCTTTCGAGCGGTTCATCGGCATCCTGATCGAGGAGCATTCGGGCAAGCTGCCGTTCTGGCTGGCCCCGCGCCAGGTCGTGGTCGCGTCCATCGTGTCCGAGGCCGACGACTACATCCACGAGATCGTGGCCGCGCTCCGCGCCGCCGGCGTGCGCGCCGAGGCGGACCTGCGCAACGAGAAGATCAACTACAAGGTTCGCGAACACTCGGTCGGCAAGGTGCCCGCCATCCTCGCCATCGGCCATCGCGAGGTCGAGGAGCGGACCGTCACGCTGCGCCGGCTCGGCGAGAAGGCGACCTCGGTTCTGAGCCTCGACGAGGCGGTGGCGACCCTCGCCCGCGAGGCAACGCCGCCCGATCTTCTGTAACATTCGGCGCGCGGCAGGTTTCAGCTGCCGCGCGCCCCGGGCCCGCTCCGCCCCGTAACCCACTGAAAATTTGGATATCTCCTGGCTGCCGCATGTCCTCGATGGCGGTGGCGTTCTGAACCGTGCGTGAGGCACGTCGCTGTGTGTGGCGCGGATTTGTCGCAGGCGGCATCATTCTCGTGCCGCCCCCCCCCGGCGGCACGAGACCTGAACAGGGAGAGATCGATGTCCACCACAGTGAAGACCGCAGCCCTCGTGGGCGCCGTCGCCGCTGCCTTCGCCACGGCCGAGAAGGCCGAGGCGCAGGCCAAGGAGAAGTGCTTCGGCGTGTCGCTCGCCGGCGAAAACGACTGCGCCGCCGGCCCCGGCACGACGTGCGCGGGAACTTCGACCGTCGACTACCAGGGCAATGCCTGGACTCTGGTCGATGCGGGCACCTGCAGCGAGATCGACCTGCCCGACGGGCGCGAGGGCGCGACGGCCGCGGCGCTTGAGGAAGAAGGCTTCGAGGGCCTCGCGCGCGACCTGCCCGATGGCACCGACACATCCGTGTTGAAGCCGGTCTGACGCCGGAGACCAGGCGTCCGGGGCCGCGCGCGCCGGACGCCCTGCAGGTAGAGCGAGAGACCGCGGGACCGACGGACAGAGAGGGTCGCGATGTTCGATCACAGGCAAGCGGATCTGCCCCCCGCGGTCGGCGTGGGCTTCAAGGCCAAGCACTTCGCGGCGCTGATGGACGACCCGGGTGCCGTGCGCTGGATCGAGATTCACGCAGAGAACTACATGGGCGACGGCGGCCGCCCGCTCGCGCAGCTTGGCGCGCTAGCCGAACGCTTTCCCGTCTCGGTGCATGGCGTCGGCCTGTCCATCGGCGGCGCGGGGCCGCTCGACCCCGACCACCTGTCGCGGCTCCGCACGCTCTGCGACCGGATCGGCCCGGCCAGCTTTTCCGAGCATCTCGCATGGTCGACGCATGACACCGAATACCTGAACGACCTGCTGCCCCTGCCCTACACGACCGACACGCTCGCCCGTGTCGCCGCGCATATCGATGCGGTGCAGGACACGCTCGGCCGCCGCATGTTGCTGGAGAATCCGTCGAGCTACCTCGCATTCGCCGAAAGCACGTGGTCCGAACCCGATTTCCTGGCCGAACTCGTGCGCCGCACCGGCTGCGGGCTCCTGCTCGACGTCAACAACGTCTTCGTCTCGGCCACCAATCTCGGCTACGCGCCGGAGGCCTATCTCGACGCTTTCCCCACCGATGCGGTCGGAGAGATCCACCTGGGCGGGCACGAGACCGATGCCGACGACCACGGCGGGCCGCTCCTGATCGACAGTCACGGCCGCGAAGTGGCCGATCCGGTCTGGACACTCCTGGACCGCCTGCTGGCCGCGACCGGACCGCGCCCCGTGCTCGTCGAATGGGATACCGACGTGCCGGACTGGCCGGTCCTCGCCGCGGAAGCTGCGCGCGCGGCGCAGGCGCTGGAGGCGGTTCGATGACCCGCGAGGCCGCCTTTCGCGGCGCGCTGCTCGATCCGCGCGCGCCCGTTCCGGCGGGCCTCGTCGACGGAGCCGGCCGGCCGGCCGGGCGCCGGTATGCCGTCTATCGCAACAACGTCGCCGTATCGCTACGCGACGCGCTCGCGGCCGGGTTCCCGGCTGTCGCGGCGCGGCTCGGCCCGGCGCTCTTTTCCGATGTCGCGCTGGACTACCTGCGCGCGTCGCCGCCCGACACGCCGGTGCTGCAGCACTGGGGGACGGGCTTTCCCGACTACCTCGCCGCGCACCCGCACCTGGCCGACCGACCGGACCTTCCGGATCTCGCGCGGCTCGACCTTCTGATCCGTCAATCCTACCACGCCGCCGATCACGAGGCGGCCGATCCGGCACCCCTCGCCACGATGGACGAGGCGACGTTGATGACCGTTCGACTGCGGCTGGCGCCGTCGCTGCGGCTCTTGTCATCGCCGTGGCCGGTCCTGTCGCTGCGCCGCGTCGTCCTCGACGGCGGGCCGGAGCCGTCCATGGCCCCGGAAGAGATCGTCGTGCTGCGCCCCGACTTCGACCCGGAGCCGCGCGCCCTGCCGGCCGGCGGCGTCGCCATCCTGTCGGCGCTGCGGGCCGGCGCCCCGCTCGGCGCCGCCTGGCAAACCGCCCCCGACACCGACCTCGGGCAGGTTCTCGCGCCCCTTCTCGAAACCCGCGCCATCGTCGCGATCGACGCTTGAAAGGCCCCCCGATGCTGCACCGCCTGCTGTTCCAGCCCGCCGACCGGCACGACGCCCTCCTGCCGCTCCTCGCACGTCTCGTCTTTGCCGCGACGCTTCTGAGCTATTTCTGGGCGGCGGGCCTGACCAAGCTCGGCGATGGCGCGCTCGGCCTCTTCTCACCGTCGACCGGGGCCTATGCGCAGATCTTTCCCCGCCAGTTCGAGGCAGTCGGCTACGATGCGAGCCAGTTCGGCCTGTGGCACTGGGCGGTGACAGTGGCCGGCACCTGGGCGGAATTCCTGCTGCCCCTGGCGATCGTCATCGGATTGCTGACCCGCCTCGCCGCGCTCGGCATGATCGGGTTCATCGTCGTGCAGTCGCTGACGGACCTCTACGGCCACGGCGGCATCGAACACGCCGAGACGCTCGGCGCGTGGTTCGACCGGATCCCGGATGCCGCGATCCTCGACCAGCGCGCGCTCTGGGTCTTCCTGCTGCTGGTGCTCGTGGTGAAAGGCGGCGGGCTTCTCTCGGCGGACGCGCTGATCGCGCGCGGACGCCCCGGCGCCACCGCGCCACGCCCGGCCTAGAGTCCGAGGCGCGATCTCACCTCCGCGTCCCAGCCGAGCAGAAGGGTGCTCTCGTCCAGAGCAATGAGCGGCCGCTTCATCAGCGTCGGATGGTCCGACAGCAGCGCCTCCGGCGCGGCGTCACGTTCGGCCGCGGACAGGCCCCGCCATGTGGTCGAGCGGGTATTGACCAGCGCATCGCCGAACGTCGCGAGCGCGGCGGCGCGAGTCTCGGCCGGCAGGCCCTCGTCGCGCACGTCGACGAACGTCGCCTCCGGCAGCGCCTTGCGCGCCTTTCGGCAGGTATCGCAGGTTTTCAGGCCATAAATGATCATTTTCGCCCCGTTGCCACATGCACAATCACATATCCTTGCGGCGTTGCGCACGCGAGGCTGTTTCTCTTGCTTTTTACAAACTGCATGTAATCGTGTCGGGGTGACTTTCGAAGATACCGGGCCGGACAGGGTCCGTGGCGCTGCCCCGATCTCCTTCCGCCAATCGATTGTGACGCAACGTCCCGCGTATGGAACGCGCGGGCAGGAATGACGACGACAAAGGAGACACGGGACATGCCGAACGGCACCGTGAAATGGTTCAATACCACCAAGGGCTATGGCTTCATCGCGCCCGAGGACGGCGGCAAGGACGTCTTCGTGCACATCTCCGCGGTGGAGCGGTCGGGCCTTACCGGCCTCGCCGACAATCAGAAGATCAGCTACGAGCTTAAGGAGGGCCGGGACGGCCGTATGATGGCCTCGGACCTCAAAACCCTCTGATCGACGCGTCCTGACGATCCGGCGCAGGTTCCTGGCCGGCGCGCGGCTCCCGTGTCGCGGGCGCGTCAGGCGGCTTGCAGCCGCTCGGCCTCGGCCTGCGCGAGCGCGATCAGGTCGCCGACATAGCGCTTGCCGGCGTCGGCCGTGCGCGTCGCCGCGTAGAGCCGGCGGGTGATCCCCGTCTGCGTCAGCGGGCGTGTCACGTAGTCGGAGTTGTATTTCACCTCGCGGACCACCCAGTCCGGCAGGACCGCGACCCCGCGGTTCGATGCGACGAGCAGCAGGATCACCGCGGTCAACTCCGCCTGCCGCACGGCGCCGGGTTCGACCTTGGCCGGCGTCAGAAGCTGGCTGAACACGTCGAGGCGCGTGCGCTCCACCGGGTAGGTGATGAGCGTCTGTCCGCGGAAATCTTCCGCGTCGATCCATTGCCGCTGCGCCAGCGGATGCTGGGAGGCCGCGACGAAGACCGGCGCGTAGTCGAAGAGCGGCGTGAAGGTCACGCCCGGCAGATCCTCGGGATCCGACGACACCACGAGATCGACCTCTTCCTTGAGAAGCGCCGGCAGCGCGTCGAAGGCGAGGCCCGGGCGGATGTCCACGTCCACGTCCGGCCACGACTTTCGGAAGCCCTCGAGCACCGGGAACAGCCATTCGAAACAGGCGTGGCACTCGATCGCGATATGCATGCGCCCCGAAACGCCGGAGCGCAGTCCCTCGAACTCGGCCGCGAGCGCCTCGACCTGCGGCAGCACCTGGTCGGCCAGCCGCAACAGCCGCAGGCCCGCCGGGGACAGCCGCATCGGCTTCGACCGGCGCACGAAGAGCTCGACCCCGGCCTGGTCCTCCAGTCCCTTGATCTGGTGGCTCAGCGCGCTCTGGGTGATGTTCAGGCTTTCGGCCGCGCGGGCCACGCCGCCCATCTCGTGGATGGCCTTGATGGTGCGCAGATGGCGGAACTCGATATGCATGCCAGCGTCCGGCTCATGATCGTCTTGAGATTTATGAGTTTGTCTCACGACAGCCCGCATGGCACAAGCGACGAAAGCCAAAGGAAGGACCCTGTCCGATGCAGCGCCCGGAAATCTCGCTGGAATTCTTTCCGCCGAAATCGCTCGAGGCCTCGTTCCGCCTGTGGGACACCGTGCAGACGCTGGCCCCGCTGGGACCGCGCTTCGTCTCCGTGACGTATGGCGCCGGCGGAACGACGCGCGAATTGACGCGCGACGCCGTCAAGACGATCCACAAGCACTCGGGCCTGCGCACCGCGGCGCACCTGACCTGCGTGAACGCCACGCGGGAAGAGACACTCGATATCGCACGCGACTTCTGGGACGTGGGCGTGCACGACATCGTGGCGCTTCGCGGCGATCCGCCGAAAGGCGAGGATCGCTTCACGCCGACCGACGGGGGCTTTCGCAATTCGTGCGAGCTCATCGAGGCGCTGAAGGCGGAGCGCGACTTCACGATCCGGGTCGGCGCCTATCCGGACGTGCACCCGAACGCCGGGTCGATGCAGGACGACGTCGATTATCTCAAGCGAAAGTTCGACGCGGGCGCGGACGAGGCGATCACCCAGTTCTTCTTCGAGGCGGACACGTTCTTCCGCTTCCGCGACGCCTGCGCGAAGGCCGGCATCGACAAGCCGATCGTGCCCGGCATCTTCCCGGTCGAGAACTGGAAGGGCGCGCGGCGTTTTGCCGAGGGCTGTGGCACCCGGATCCCCGACTGGGTGATCGACGCCTTCGAGGCCGCCGAGCGCGACGGCCGCACCGAGCTTCTGGCGACTGCGCTCTGCACCGAGATGTGCGAGGCGCTGATCGAGGGCGGTGTGGACAAACTGCACTTCTACACGCTGAACAAGCCCGAGCTGACGCGCGACGTCTGCCACGCGGTCGGCGTGACCCCGGAGACTCGCCTGGAAAACGTCGCCTGAGGCGACCCTCCGGCATACCGCCGCAAACGGCGGCTTGCACCTCCCCGCGAAACGCAGGACCGTCCGCGCGATCGAAATCGGCGGAGGGTCCTCATGCGTATCGCGATCAACGGCTTCGGGCGGATCGGGCGGACGGTGTTGCGGCAGGTTCTGACCGGCCGCGGCACGGACGACATCGAGATCGCCTTCGTCAACGACATCGCCCCGCGCGACACCTGTGCCTACCTCTTCCGCTACGATTCCGTCTTCGGCCCCTTCCCCGGCACGGTCGAGACCACGCAGGACGGTCTTCGCATCGACGGCCGCGACATCCCCCTTCTGTCGGAGCGGGACCTCGGGCGCCTGCCGCTCGCGGGCGTGGATGTGGTCATGGATTGCACCGGCACCATAAAGACCCGCGATCAGGCCCGCCGCGGGCTCGAGGCCGGCGCCACCAACGTCCTGATCTCGGGCCCCTGCGACGAGGCCGAGGAAACGCTGGTGATCGGTGCGAACGAGGACCGGCTGGGCGAGGCGCGCATCGTGTCGAACGCCTCCTGCACGACGAACGCGCTGGCGCCGCTCCTGAAATCACTACACGCCGCCGCACCGATCGCCCGCGGTCACATGACGACGATCCACTGCTACACCGGCTCTCAGCCCACGGTCGACGCGCCGCGCGGCGACCTCGCCCGCAGCCGCGCCGCCGCGGTGTCGATGGTGCCCACCACGTCGAGCGCCACCCGCCTCGTCGGGCGCATCGTGCCGGAACTGGCCGGCCGCATCACCGGCGCCGCGGTCCGTGTCCCGACGCTGAGCGTGTCGGCGATCGACGCGGTGCTGACTTTCGAATCTCCCCTCGGCGAAGACCCACGCGCGCTCCTGGCTCGGATCGCCGGCGAGAGCCCGGTTCTCGGGGTGACCGATGATCCCTGCGTCTCGACCGATCTGCGCGCGCGGCCCGAAAGCCTGGTCATCGCACTGCCGGAAACGCTCGCGCCCGATGCGGCTCAGATCCGCGTGTTCGGCTGGTACGACAACGAATGGGGCTTTTCGGCGCGGATGATCGACATGGCGCGGCGGATGGCGGTGCGTCAGGTGGCGACCGCGGCGAGCTGACCCGCCGCCCGCCGCGCCGACGCGACCTCTCCGGCATCGAGAAGCGCCGACACCGCGCGCAGGCCATCGCCAAGGCTCGCCCGGTCCAACGGGCCGCCCGCCGTCGCCTCCTCACGCCGGATGTGCAGCGCCGGCGCGGTGCGCGACCGTGCGCCGAACGCAGTCTTGTAGGGCGCGGCGCCGGGCCCGAAATCGTAGCTGGTGAAGCCGTGCGCAATGGCCCAGCGGATCGCTTCGGCATGCAACAGAACGCCGACCGATGCCGTCGCGCCATCGGGCGCGGCGCCGCCCTCGGTCACGTGTACGCGGTCCATGTCGTGGTCGAGGATGTGGGCAAGCGCACCGAGCGCGGTGTCGCCCTCCCACAGCACCATCATCATCAGCGCATCGGTCCCGAGCGCGTTGGCCAGGACCGCGCGGCCGTTTGCGGCCGCGCGCTCCGCCGCCGCCGGGCCCAGCGCCGCGGCGAGGGCGGCGCGGCGCGGCGCGAGCGCGATGGCGGCGTCACGCTCGAAGCTGTCGGCGGTGGTGATCGTGACGCAGCGCCGGCCCGTGCCGAGATAGCGCCGTTCGAACCGGCGGATGCGCTGCGCGAACGGGCGGCGCGGCGCGGTCTGAAGCCAGGTCTCGTAGCTCTCGGGGAGCGCGAGCACCGGGCGGACCGAGGCCGCACGGGCGGCCGCGTCCGCGTCTTCGACGACCGTGACGGCGCTGGCGTCGAAGCAGGCCGCGAACCGCCGCGCGCGCTCCGGCGCGATCTCGGCCGCGAGCGACAGCGTGGTCCAGGGCCGCGCGGACAGCGCCGCGGCCAGCGCCGCGAGCGCGCCGTCCTCGTGCTCCGGCGCGACGAGCATCCCGGTATAGTCGCTCAGGATCAGCCGCCCGGCGGAGACGAGCACGGTCTCCAGCCGCCCGTCCCCGGCGTTCCAGCGGGCGCGCAGCATCAGCGGCAGGATCGCGACCGCCGCCCCGCCCTCGGCGCGGGCGCGCACGACGTAGACCCGCCAGCGGCCGGGATTGTCCCGGAAAGCACGGTCGAGCCACGCCCACGACAGGAACACGCTCATCTGCGGATCCCGCGCCGCGAGCGCCTGCCAGTCGGGCTTCAGACGGCGGAACGCGTCGTGGGTGTCCACGGTCTCGACGACGAAACTGCCGGAGTGGATCCGGTGAGAGACGTCACCGTCGGAAGATGCGGCGAGGGGCGCGGCGTCAAGCATGGGCGAAGTGTCCGGAACAATCACGAGTTGCGCTGTCTTTCGGTCGGTTCACCCTGCGCTATTGTCCGATTCGGGCAATTTTAGGGATCGCGCTCAGGCGGCGAGACCCCGGTCCATGGCTGTGTCGAGTTTGTCGACAAGCTCGTCGATCTGGGCATCATCGATGATGAACGGCGGCGCCAGCAGCACGTGATCGCCAAGCCGGCCGTCGATCGTGCCGGACATCGGGTAGCAGATCAGCCCCGCCTCGAAGGCCGCGCTCTTGATCCGTGCGGCGAGCTTGCGCGCCGGATCGAACGGCGCCTTCGTCGCGCGATCCGACACCAGTTCGAGCCCCAGGAACAGCCCCCGCCCGCGGATGTCGCCCACATGCGCATGCTGGCCGAACCGCGCCTCCAGCGCGTCGCGCAGCCGGTCGCCCTGCGCGGCGGACCGGGCGACCAGATCCCGCTCCAGGAGCGCCGAGACCACGGCATGCCCCGCCGCCGCCGCGGCCGGATGGCCGATATAGGTATGGCCGTGCTGGAAGAAGCCGGAACCGTCGCGGATCGCGTCGTAGATCTGACCCGAGCACATCATCGCGCCGATCGGCTGGTAGCCGGCCCCGAGCCCCTTGGCGATGCACAGGATGTCCGGGCTTACGCCGTCCTGTTCGCAGGCGAAGAGCGTGCCGGTCCGCCCCATCCCGCACATCACCTCGTCGAGGATCAGCAGAATCCCGTAACGGTCGCAGATCTCGCGGATCCGGCGGAAATATCCCGGCGCCGGCGGCACCGCGCCCGCGGTCGCGCCGACGACCGGCTCGGCCATGAAGGCCATCACGGTCTCGGGCCCGACGCGCAGCAGTTCCTCTTCCAGAGCGTCGGCGGCGCGGCGGCCGTAGGCCTCAGGGCTCTCGCCGTCCTCGCGGTGCCGGTACGCGTAGCAGGGCGCGATGTGACTGACATCGAGCAGGAGCGGCCCGAACTGTTCTCGCCGCCACGCGTTGCCGCCCGCCGACAACGCGCCCAGGGTGTTGCCGTGATAGCTCTGGCGCCGCGCGATCAGCCGGCTGCGCCCGGGCTGGCCGCTCTCCACCATGTATTGCCGCGCGAGCTTGATTGCGGCCTCGGCCGCCTCCGATCCGCCGGAGACGAGATAGACGCGGTCGAGCCCCTCGGGCGCCTGCGCGACCAACAGGTCGGCCAGCGCCTCGGCGGGCTCGGAGGTGAAGAAACCGGTATGGGCGAAGGCGACGCGGTCGAGCTGCGCCTTGATCGCGTCGATCACCGCACGGTCGCCATGGCCGAGACACGAGACCGCCGCCCCGCCGGAGGCATCGAGATAGCGCTTGCCGGCTGCATCGATCAGATAGCAGCCCTCGCCCCCGACGGCGACGGGCGGCGCGAGCGCGGTGTGGCGGGGAAAGACGTGAGACATCGAAGGGCATCCGGTGCGGTTGACGACGCACAGTCTAGGCGAAGCGCCGCGCGGGGTGAATGGGGCGCTGAGAGCGACACGTGCGGCACGCGGGTGCGGCAGGAGCGAGGGGCGTGGGTGGCAGGAGCGAGGGGCGCTGCCCCTCGCGCTCCCCGGAGTACTTGGACCAAGAAGAAGGAGGGAGGGCGGGCCGCGCCGGCCGGGTTGGGCGTCGGGTGTCGGCCGGGTTGGGCGTCGGGTGTCGGCCGGGACCGGGACGGCGGTGGGGCGGATTGGGGACGGGCGGTCGCCGGACGCGAGGGCCTACGGCCGGCGGGCTAGACGGCGACGCCGGGCACCTCGACATGGCGCACGCCCTCCTCGAAGCCGCCCAGCGACTGGCGCCACGTCGTGCCGGGCCAGCGCACCTCCATCTGGCCCCGCCGCGGGCGGTAGACGGCGGTGTAGAGCGTGCCGAAGCCGTGCGCGAAGGCCGTCGAGTAGAGCGGCGGCTTGAGGAAGGCGGAGACGAACTTCTCTTCGGGATCGCGGTGCAACGTCAGGCGCTGCAGCAGGTAGCGCTCGCGCTCCACCGTGGCGGTGAACCGCGCGTGGCTGACCCATTCGACGTTTTCCTGATGGTTCGTCGCCACCGCGGCATGGGTCAGGATCGCCGGGCGGTCGGGCGAGAGCATCGCAGTCACGAATTTCCGTCTCCGGTCAAGCGCGGTCACGTTGTAACTCATGTGCGTGGGGATCCGCGCGAGCGCCGCGCCGGCCTCTTCGGCGGTGGAGCAGGTCTGCAGAACGTAGCGCAGGATGATCGGCACGCCGAACCCCTCGCCGACGATGCGCCGTCCGCCGAAGGTCAGCGACACCGCGAGGCCGGCATCGTTCACGCCGTCGACGAGCCCCCAGAGCCCGTCCGACACGCCCATCACCGTGCGGCCCTGCCACCGCGTGCGCAGGATAAGGCTGTCGAAGGCGTTGGGCGCGTAGTCGTAATTGCGCACCATCACCGGCTCGCGCCCTGGCCAGATCGCCTGGCTGCAGCCCGACAGGTAGGGCGGCGGCGTGTGGAACGACAGGAACCGCGCCGCCTGGTCGCCGCCTCCGGCGAGCTCGCAGAGCCGGTCGTAGAGCGGCACGATCTCGGGCATGTGGGCCTCGAGCGCGCGGCGGCTCTCGAGATAGGTGGGGCGCGCGGCGTCGCCCTCGCGCAGCCACCAGCGGCGGTAGTCGGGCCAGTATTCGTGAAAGAGCGCGGCCCATTTCGGGCCGGGCTCATCCTCGGATATGGCGCGCCAGAGGGGCATGGGAGCCGTGTCTACAGCGGGACGCGGGACCGCGGCAAGAGCGGCCGGTCGCGGCCCGGCCGCGCTAAAGGATCTTGAAGGCCGGATCGGCGAGCGCGGGTCCGGCCTGCGCCACCGGCAGGGGCTTGCCCGCCACCTGGCTCTTGATGCCGTGGATCCACTTCTTGGCCCGGTCGTTCAGCCGGAACGACTTGGTCATCGAGCGGCCGCGGGTGACGAGGATGCCGAGATCGGCGCCTTCGTAGCGGTAGTCGCCGGGGCGGATGATGCGCAGGAAGAACGCCTCGTTCTCGCTCTCCACCGCGCGGCGGTGATAGTCGAAGCGGTCGAAGACCACGCGGCCGTCCTCGAGCATCCGGTAGATCCCGGTTTCCGGCGCCGCGGTGCAGATGTCGACCGTGTCGTCGGTGTGCTTGATGACCATCTGGCTCCAGCTGTCGATATTGTCGGGATCGGCCCAGCGGGCGTTGAGCTCGTCCACGTCCAGCTTGAACTTCTTCTTGGAGAACTCCAGCAGGTGGAACAGGAACAGCGGCGCGTCGGCATGGGCGAAGGCGGCGTGGTTGGTCATCGACGAGGCGCCGGTGATCCGTGGGTTGAGCTCGCCCAGCCAGAGATCGCCGGATTTCTTGTCGATCAGGAAATCGAGTTCGAAATAGCCGCGGTAGCCTTCCTTGCGCAGCTGCTCGCCGAACTTGAAGGTCAGGTCGCGCGCCTCTTCGCGCACCTTGGGCGGGAAAGCCGAGGCGAGGATCTCGTTTCCGCACCAGCCGCCGCGATAGGGCGTGAGTTCCTTGAAGCCAACGAGCTCGGTCATCAGGGGGCCGACGATCGTGCCCTGGTCGGTCGCGCAGGCCTCGATCGCGGAGCCGCGGCAATCGATGCGCCGCATCACCTTGATCTCGCCCTGCCCCACGATTTCGTGCTCGTGGCGACGGAAGTCCGCTTCGGACTTGATGAAGAACGTCGTGTGGCCGCTGTCGCCGAAGGCCGATTGCAGGACGAGGTCGTCGCCGATCCCGGCCTTCTCGGTCACCTTCTTGAGATGCGCGTAGTCCTTGATCTCGCTCAGCGTGTTGGGCACCGACGGCACGCCCGCCTTGTTGCCGACGCGCACCGTTTCGATCTTGTTGTCCATCTTGGTGCGAAGCTTGGCCTTCGGGAACCAGACCTCGCCGCCGAGTTCCTTGACCAGTTCCTCGGTCTTGTCGTCGAACATCAGAAAGACGAAGCGCGGCTTGCCGCCGCGGCGCTTCACGAGATCGATGACCTCCTTGTGGGACAACAGGTAGTTGTTGATGTCCTCGATCGACTGGAATTCCGCGTGCGGCTGTTCGGACGGGCAGAAGACGTTCGGATGGCGGCCGTCATAGCAGTCTATGTAATTGATGTACTTGAAATTCTTCGCCCACTCGTCGATCCCGAGAAGATTGAAGTTGGTCGCCGAGACAAAGTAGATCGGATCCTCGTTGCGGTGAAAGAACCGCCGGATCTCGGAGATGTTTCTAAGTTCCTTGGCCATGGCCGGTCCCTCTTCCTGCTGGCTTATTCGGCCGCGTGGGACAGGTTCGCCCCCGCATGCGTGTCGAGCGCGGCCTTGGTAAAGACGCGCAGGCCCAGATCGGGCCGGTATCCGTGGATCTCGTTGACGTCGAGCGCGCGCATGAAGTCGAGGATCTCGTTCGAGATCACCTGACCGGGCACGAGGATCGGGAAGCCGGGCGGATAGGGAATGATGAAGGACGCGGAGACAAGCTCCTCGCCGCGCTCCATCGCCGCCTTCAGGCTGCCGTCGAGTTCCAGATAATCGCAGTTGTCCTCGTCGTAGGCGAGGAAGAACGCGGCGCGGATGTCGCCCTCGGGCGTTTCGCCGTCCGCGCGGAACGCGTCGTGGAAGCGCGAGAAGTCCGGCAGCGGCGGAAGCTCTTCCATCAGGTGCTTGACCCGGCGCTCGAAGCCCATCTTCTCCATGCGGCTCGCGTCATCGATCAGGTCGTCGAGCTCCTTGGCGATCTCCACCAGAACCTCGATCAGGTAGGCGACCGAGGACCGCGTCGTGCCGATATTCGTCATGAACAGGACGGTGTTGCGCGAGGTCTTGTTGATCTGGATCCCGTACTTGTCCATCAGGATCTGCGTCTTGAACGTGTCGCCGTCCCACCCCGTGCCGCCGACCGACAGCGTCACCCGCGTGGCGTCGAGCACGAATTCGTCGCGATCCCATGCATCCCAGATCTCGGCCCAGCCCTGATCGGTCGAGTAGTAGGCGGTGACGCCGCTTTCGCGGTGCGCCTCGGGGATCATGTCGGCGACGGTCAGCACCTTGAAGTACTTCTGCAGAAGCGGGTGCGTGCCGATCGCGCGGCGCATGGCCATGGCGGCCTCGATCTGGCGCTGGACGAACTCGAACCCCTCCAGCTCGACCTGCCGGCGCCCGACATCGAGCGAGGCGATGATCTGGTAGTTCGGCGAGGTCGAGGTGTGGGTCATGTAGGCTTCGTGGAAGCTCTGCTCGACCTCGCCTTTGAAGTCCTGGTCGTTGACGTGGATCATCGAGCCCTGGCGCAGCGACGTCAGCGTCTTGTGGGTCGACTGCGTGGCGTAGACCCGGACCCGGGCCTTCGGCGGCGGGATCAGGCGCGTGGCCAGCAGGGTCTCTTCGTCGGCCTCCCCGAGCGCGGCCTGCTGTGCCTCGTAGGCGCGGGCGTGCTCTTCGGTGCGCAGGCGGGCGCGCATGTCGTTCGCGGTGTTCATCGCGGTGCGGTGGCGATAGGTCGGGTTGAAGCGGGCGAAGGCGAACCATGCCTCGTCCCAGAGAAAGATGAGGTCCGGCTTGATCGCCAGGCACTCTTCCATGATGCGCTCGACGTTGTAGACGATGCCGTCGAAGGTGCAGTTCGTCAGCAAGAGCATCCGCACGCGGTCGAGCTTGCCCGCCGCCTTGAGCTTCAGGAGCTGGTGCTTGATCTCGCGCAGGGGGACAGCGCCGTACATCGAGTATTCGTTGAGCGGGTAGCTGTCGAGGTAGTTCACCTGCGCGCCCGCCAGCACCATGCCGTAATGGTGCGACTTGTGGCAGTCGCGGTCGACCAGAACGATATCGCCCGGCCGGATCAGCGCCTGCACCACGATCTTGTTGCAGGTCGACGTGCCGTTGGTGGCGAAGAACGTCTGCTTCGCGCCGAAGGCGCGCGCCGCGAGTTCCTGCGACTCCTTGATGGGCCCGTGCGGCTCCAGCAGAGAGTCGAGGCCGCCGGACGTCGCGGAGGTTTCGGCCAGGAAGATGTTCGGCCCGTAGAAGGCCGCCATGTCCTGGATCCAGTGCGAGCGCGTCACCGACTTGCCGCGGCTGATCGGCATGGCGTGAAAGACGCCGGTGGGCTGCTTGGAATAGTTGGTGAGCGCGGTAAAGAACGGTGTCTTGTAGCGCGCCTGCACCCCCCGGATGATGTTGAGGTGCAGCTCCATGAAGTCTTCCTGATTGTAGAAGACGCGGCGGCAGATGCCGAGGTCGAGCCCGGCGATATCCTCGACCGAACGGTCGGTGACGAGATAGGCGTCAAGCTCCGGGCGCACGTCGGCCACGAGGCGGCAGAGTTCGGCGCCGTAATTGTGCGGGTCGACATCCTGCAGGTCGTCGCGTCCCCCCGCCCCGGCGAGGTAGCGCTTCAGCAGCGGCATGTTGTACTTGGACCGCAGCGTGAGACCGGGCCGCACGACGATGGCCTGGATGTTGTGGTTGAAGAGGATCGCCATGAGCGCGTCCTCGAGGCTCGGCACCACCACGCTTTCGTAAAGGAACGGGTCCTCGGGCCTGCGCATCCGCGCCACGTTCGACTTGAGCCAGCGCTCCTGATGCTCGTTGACCTGATCGACGATCAGGACCTCGAAATAGGGCTTCGTCAGCGCGCGCGCCTCGGGCGACAGCATCGCCTCGTCGTCGTTCTCGTCGGGCTCCATCGAGTCCCGGTCGAGCGGGATGTGCCGGCGCCGGTAGGCGCCGGTGGTGAGCGCACGCAGCACCCGGTGGACCGAGTAGGACAGGTCGTCGTAGGCCTTGTGCTCGAACTGCCGGCGCATGTGATCGAAGGCCGCCATGCCCGGGAACGCCCAGTAGGGTTCGATCACCGCGAGCGAGTCGAACAGCGCCTGCACGCGGTCGCGCAGCCTCAGCATCTGACGGTCGTCGGCCCCGCGCGTCAGCGCCTCGGTCGCCTCGCGCAGCGCCGACCAGCGGTCGCTGCGCAACTGGATCGCCGAGTAGTATTCGTTCACGGACTCCATCGCGGCATCCTCCCTGTCATCGGGCGGCCGGTACCGGATCGGACTCCGTGCCGCCGCCTCATCTCGTTCCGGTCAGTCCCTCCGCGTGCTGCGGCGGATACACATCCTTCGGCTGCGGCGCCTCGGCTTCGCTTTCGACATCGACCCGGATCCCCGTCCGCGATCCCTTCTGCGGCATCTCGAGCGGGCCGAGCGTGTGCAGGTAGGCGTCGGCCCCCGCCGCGCGGTCGTAGACCGGGAAATCGTTGGATCGGTCGCGGAAGGACTTGAGCACCTGGCCCAGCCCCTTGAGGCCGGTTTCGCGCTGGCGGCGCACCATGTCGAAATCGACCTCGATCGGGAACATGTCCTCCTGCCCGCCGGACTGGTGCAGCACCATCGACGACGGATCGACGACGCAGGACTTGCCGACACCGCCGGCCCCGAGGCCGTTGACGTCGATCACGTAGCATTGGAACTGCGCCGCGGTGGCCCGCGCGATGGCCAGCTCCGCGTCGCGGTCGGTCGTGCCGGTGAGGACCGGGTGCAGCAGCACCTCGGCGCCCATCGAGGTCAGCTGCCGCGTCGTTTCCGGAAACCAGATGTCGTAGCAGATCGACAGGCCGAAGCGGCCGACCTCCGGCACGTCGAAAACGCAGAAATCGGTGCCCGCGGTGATGCCCTGCTCGTAGGGCCGGAACGGGAACATCTTGGAATAGCGCGCGACGATCTCGCCGTCGGGGTCGATGACGAACGAGGTGTTGCGGATTTCGCCTGCCTCGTTCTTGATGAACATCGATCCCGGAACGAGCCAGATACCGTTGCGGCGCGCCGCCTCGCGGAACTTGTCGAGCGCCTCGTTCTCGTCGGGGAGCGCGAACTTGTTGAGCGGACCGAACGGCGCGAGCTCCGAGAACAGGACCATCTGGGTCCAGGGGAACCTGGCGAGGCAGACGTCCAGACGGTGGATCATCCCGTCGACGTTGGATTGAAGCGGGTTCACGTATTGCTGGATCCCAGCGATGGCGAACGGGGTCATATAAGAAAATCTCCGATGGCGTCGTCCGTCAGGCCAGTGAGCCTGGATGGGACGTGTGCGTCCGGCATTCCTTACGCCCTTACGACCAGGACCGAAACCGGAGACCTGCGGACAACCTTGCCCGCATGACTGCCAACGAGGAAATTCTGGGCAAAGTCGGGATCATGGCTCGCCATCACGACAAGGTCCGCCCCGGTCTCTTCGACCGCCTCGATCACGCGCTGGGTGATGTTGCCCAGCGCGATATGCTGTTCGTGGGGCGTATCCGCGGGCAGACGCTCGCGCGCGAGCGAATCGAGCTTCTTCTTGGCCGCGTCGAGCGCCTGCTCCTCGTAGCCCGCGGGAAAGAACCCCTCGACCAGCGGCATCCCCATGTCGGGCACGACCGTCAGCAGGTGCAGTTCGCCAGCCGAGGCCTTGGCAAGCTCGATCGCCTGCGGGAGGGCCAGCTCGTAGGACGCGGGGTCGTTCAGATCGACCGTCACGAGGATCTTGTGATACATCGCCCCCCCTCCTCACTCGGCCGCTTGCGGACGACGTCCCGCCGATGCCTGCGCGGCGCGCCCGCGCTGCATCCAGACGATCAGGCCCAGGACAAGGAAGGCCGGGATGAACATCAGGTACTTCGACGGCTGCCATTGCGGCTGCAGCACGCGCAGCACCTCCTGATCCCAGTCGAGGCCGGCATCCTGCGCCGCGCTGTCGAACATGACGTCGTCGATGATGAGGCTGTCGCCCTCCTCGCGGAAGATCAGGCCGGCGTTCTCGAGCCGTTCGGCCCCCGTCTCGCCCTCGGGCATGTCGAGAAGCGCGGTGAACTCGAGCGGTTCGCCGATCTCGTTCACGCCCGCGATCCGCAGCCGGAGGGGTTCGCCCACGGGCGTGCCCTCGGCCGCGGCCTCGATGTTCGTCGGCGGCACCGGTTCGTAGGGCGGATAGACCATGTCCATCCAGAAGCCCGGCCGGAACAGCGTGAACGCAATCAGCAGCAGCGCGATGGTCTCGTAGATCCGGTTCTTGGCGAGGAACCAGCCCTGCGTCGCCGCCGCGAAGAGCAGCATGGCTATGGTGGCGATCACGAAGACGAAGATCCCCTGTATCCACGTCACGTCGATCAGCAGAAGCTGCGTGTTGAAGATGAACAGGAACGGCAGCGCCGCGGTCCGGAGCGAGTAGAAGAACGCCACCGCCCCGGTCCGGATCGGATCGCCGCCGGACACCGCCGCGGCGGCAAACGACGCGAGGCCCACGGGCGGCGTCACGTCCGCCATGATCCCGAAGTAGAACACGAAGAGGTGCACCGCGATCAGCGGCACGATCAGCCCGTTCTGCTGGCCGAGCGTGACGATCACCGGCGCCAGCAGCGCCGATACGACGATGTAGTTGGCCGTCGTCGGCAGGCCCATGCCGAGGATCAGCGACAGGATCGCCGTCAGGAACAGGATCGCGAGGATGTTGCCGCCCGACAGCACCTCGACCACGTCGGCCAGCGCCGAGCCGACGCCGGTCTGGCTGACCGCGCCGACGATGATGCCCGCCGTCGCCGTCGCGATGCCGATGCCGATCATGTTCCGCGCGCCGGTCACGAGGCCGTCGATCAGGTCGACCACGCCGTTGCGCGCCGCGGTGGCGTACTGCCCCTGCCCGCGGAACAGCGCCATGAGCGGCCGCTGCGTGAGCAGGATGAAGATCATGTAGGCCGCCGCGTAGAACGCCGAGAGGCCGGGCGACAGGCGGTCCACCATCAGCGCCCAGACCAGCACCACGACCGGCAGGATGAAGTGCAGGCCAGAGCGCACCGTCGGCCCCGGCAGCGGCAGCGTCTTGGCGTCGTCCGACATTTCGGGGATCGTCTCTTTCGAGGCGATGTAGACGAGCCCGACATAGATTGCCGTCAGCAGCACGAAGAGGATCCAGCCCGCGGTGTCGGGAAAGACCGTTCGGATCCAGCCCATGCCGTAGTAGACGATGAACGACAGCGCGCAGATCGCGGCGATGATGAAGGCCATGCCGATCAGCCGCTGGACGATGGGCTTTGGCGTGTACGCGCGCGGCAGCCCCTCCATGCCGGCCTTCAGCGCCTCGAGGTGCACGATGTAGACGAGCGCGATGTAGGAGATCACGGCCGGCAGGAAGGCGTGCTTGACCACGTCGAAATAGGGGATGCCCACGTACTCGACCATCAGGAAGGCCGCGGCGCCCATCACCGGCGGCATGATCTGGCCGTTGACGGAGGAGGCGACCTCGACCGCACCGGCCTTGGACGAGTTGAAGCCGACCTTCTTCATCAGCGGGATCGTGAAGGTGCCGGTGGTCACCACGTTGGCGATCGACGAGCCGGAGATCAGGCCCGTCATGGCCGACGACACCACGGCCGCCTTGGCCGGGCCGCCCTTCATGTGGCCCATCAGCGAAAAGGCGACCTGAATGAAGTAGTTGCCAGCCCCCGCCTTATCCAGAAGCGAGCCGAACAGCACGAAGAGGAACACGAAGGACGTAGAGACCCCGAGCGCAATGCCGAAGACGCCCTGCGTCGTGATCCACTGATGGTTCATCACCACGCCCAACGACTTCGCCGAGTGCGCGATGAGCTGCGGCATGTAGGGCCCGAGGAACGTGTAGCCGAGGAAGACCGTCGCCACGATCATCAGCGCCGGCCCGAGCGACCGGCGCGTCGCCTCGAGCAGCAGCAGAAGCCCGATGACGCCGACGACGAGATCCTGCGTGATCGGCGCCCCGACCCGGTTCGAGATTCCTTCGTAGGCCAGGTAGATATAAAGGGCGGACCCCGCGCCGAAGAGCGCCAGCGCCCATTCCCATGGCGGCACCCGGTCCTTGGGCGAGCCGAGCAGAACGCAGACGATCACCGCCGCGCCGATCAGAAGCGTCCACCATGCCGTTCCGCCCGAACCGATGAAGAAGAGGATCGACAGGATCAGCGGCACTGCCACGCCGAGACCGAGCTGGAACGGCGTACGCGCCGCCGGGAAGGCCATGAAGCCGAGGAACAGCGCGAAGGCGAGGTGGAACGAGCGCGCCTCGGTGGCACCGAAAACGCCGACGCCGATCATGTAGGGCAAGGGCGAGGCGATCCAGAGCTGGAACAGCGACCACGCGAGCGCCACGACCACGATCAGCTTGCCGACCGGTCCGGAGGGAGAGCGGCCTCCCGCGTCGGTCGAGGCGACAAGCTGGTCCAGTTCGTCCTGGCTCATCCCGGCGCGTCCGGAGGCTTCGTTCTCCACGGCCGAGGCCTGGAACTGATCCTTGTCCTTGTCGCTCATCGTCGTGTTCCCTGTCCGTGTCGGCCCGTTGTTCTTGGCGTTGCACAGGCCCGATCGGTACGAGACTGCCCGGGTCCGGAATCATTCACCAGAAAAACATTTTAGTGGACGACCCCGCCGCGAGAAGCGGGGCCGCCAATGCTCAGACAGAGATCAGGAGCCGCCGTCCATCCAGCCCTGCTCCTGGTAGTATCTCTCGGCGCCCGGGTGCAGCGGCGCGGAGAGACCGGCCTGGATCATCTGCTCCTGCTCGAGGTTGCCGAAGGCCGGATGCAGGCGCTTGAAGCGGTCGAAGTTGTCGAAGACGGCCTTCACCACCTCGTAGACGGTGTCCTCGGCCACGTCGGCGGAGCTGACGAAGGTCGCGCGCACACCGAAGGTCGTCGTGTCGTCTTCGACGCCCTCGTAGAGCGACGCGGGAATCGTCGCTTCGGCATAGAACGCGTTGTCCGCGATCAGCTGGTCGATGTAGTCGCCGGTCACGTCCACGAAGACCGCGTCGCAGCTCGAGAACGCTTCCTGGATCGACCCGTTCGGGTGACCGACCTGGTAGACGAAGGCGTCGATGTTGTTGTCGCAGAGCGCCTGCGCCTGCTCCGTCGCCTGAAGCTCGGATGCGAGCGAGAACTGGTCGGTGGTCCAGCCGGCGGCTTCCATCACCACGTCCATCGTCGCCCGCTGGCCGGAGCCCGGGTTGCCGATGTTCACGCGCTTGCCCTCGAGGTCATCGAAGGTCTCGATGCCGGCATCGGCCCGCGCGACCACGGTGAACGGCTCGGGGTGGACGGAGAACACCGCGCGGAGCGCCTCGTAGGGCTCTTCGAACGATGCCTCGCCGTTGTAGCCGTAGTACTGCTGGTCGGACTGCGCGACGCCCATCGTCTGGTCGCCCGACTTGATCGCGTTGATGTTCGCGACCGAACCACCGGTCGACGGCGCGGTGCACTGAAGGCCATGCTCTTCGGTTCCGCGGTTCACGAGACGGCAGATCGACTGCCCCACCACGTAGTAGACGCCGGTCTGGCCGCCGGTTCCGATGGTGATGAACTCGTTCTGCGCGATGGCGCCGGTGCCGGCAAAGAGCGCGGCGACGGCAACGAGTGTTCCGGTGTGCTTCATCTCATTCTCCCTGGATGTCGTCATGGCTGGGGGCGTTCATACCGAGGGGCTGCGCCAAGCGGCCCGAAGGGTCCGGCCGGTCGGCGACGCGACGCCCGCGGCGACCCGGCATGATGATGATACGCTCCCCCATCGCTTTCGACGTTAACAGGGAGCCAAAGGTAATCAAGCGCCGGAAATCAGGCACTTAGAGACGGAAAATCAAGGCGCGGGGCAAGATCCCGCTGTCGCGGAACCGCGACGGCGCCGCAAAAGTGCGAAAGTTATCAAATCATTAATCGGTCATTCTGAAACAATTGACCGTGGCGGGACGATCAGCGGTGTCGGCCTGCCGGATTCCCGCAAGCCCGCCTTTGCGCACACTCAGATCCGCGCCAGCGCCCACTCGGCGAACGCAACGAACAGCCTGTCGGACGCCGCGTCGAAGGCCGCGACGAGGCTCGGCGTCGCGGTGTCGGCGGCCCGCGCCGACGACTCGAACGTGCGGCTGGCGATGATGCGCACGCCCTCCTCGCGCACGAGCTGCACCCGCATCCGAAGACGCACCTCCGCGCCCTCGCCGCTCTCGTCCGCTTCGGCCTGGAAATCGATGATGTCGGTGACGATGGCGATGTCGCCCGACAGCCCCAGCGGCGTGCGCCCGGCATAGCGGAACGCCTCGGTCTCCTGCAGCGTGCGCAGCATCAGCGACTGCACCATCACCGGCACCTCCTCGCCCCAGCGGGCGTCGGGAAGGTACTGCGCCTGCAGCGCCGAAGGCCGGATCATGATCCGGTCGGTGGCGAGCGCGCCGGTCGTCGTCGGCTCTTCCACGATCACGTCGAGCGCGCGGGCGCCGCCCTGCGGCACCGCCTCGGGCGCGCGCAGCTCGTAGACGTCGAGAACGCTCGTCGCCTCGCCCAGCGCCGACAGGGCGGAGCAGCCGGGCAGCAGGACAAGACACAGAAGGGCGGCGGATAGGCGCATCGGGATCACCGTCGGAACGTGGGCGTGTCGCGGTCGAGCAGGAACCGCGCGGGGTCGCGGCTGATCTGCTCGGTCAACCGGTCGAGATTGCGGATCAGCGCGCGTGTCTCGCTGGCGAGCTGGGTGTATTGCGGCAAGCCGTCGCCGGCAAAGCTCGACAGCGGCGCGCCGGTCTCGGCCACCAGCGTGCGGATGTCGCGGAACAGCTGCTCGGCCTCCGCGGCGGCGTCCCGCACATCGCCGGTGACGGCGGGAATGTCCTCGGACACCTGCGCCACGGCGCCCTCCAGAGAGGTGATGGCCCGTCTGAGGTCAGCGGTGATGGTGCCGATGTCCTCGTTCAGGATCCGCTCCGCCCCGTCGATCACCGGCAGCGCCCGGCTGAAGGCATCCTCGACAACCGCGAGCGTCTGCTCGCCCGAGGCCAGCGCCGAATTCACCGCGTCGAGGGTGGTGTTCGCCCGCGCGAAGGTCGTAGTCGCCGCCGACATCGCCGCCTCGGCCTCTTCGGAGAGCCCGTCGATCCGTCCGGTCGCCGCCGACAGGTCGGCGCCCACGGTCTCGATCATCTCACGGGCCCGGCGGGTCGCGCCGCGCACGTCCTCGACGATCACCGGAAGATCCTGCTCGGCCGCCTGCGACACCGTGCGGATCGCCGCCGCCGCATCGGCGGTCACCGCGCGTGCCTCCGCGACCAGCGCCGCGCCGTCGCCGGTCACGAGCGCATCCACGGAGGCCACCGCCCGGTCGACGCTTTCCGCCGTGGTTTCGAGCTGGCCGACGAGCGCGCGCGCCTCGGCGATCACCGGCGCCGCCTCGTCGAGCCGCGCCGTGGCCGACTCGCCCGCGCCCTCGATCGCGCCCAGCGCGCCCTCGGCCCGCGCGCTCAGCGTGTCGAGATCGCCGCGCAGGTCGTCGACCGCCGCGCGCAGCGTATCCGCCAGCGCCGGCAGGTCATCGGACAGCAGCGCATCGGCGCTCTCGAGCGTGCCGGTCGCCGCGGCGACCGTGCTCTCCGACGTGGCAAGGAATCCGCGGCCCTGCTCGGCCAGCGCCGACACCTCGTCGACTGCCGCGACCACGTCCTCGAGCGCCGCCCGGCTCTCGACCAGGACCGCGGTGAACTCACCTTCCATCAGGTCGTCGAAATAGGTCGCTGCCTCGTCGATGTTGGCCGTCGCGATCTCCAGGTCCGCGACGAGGTCGAGGGTGTCGTCGATCAGCGGTTCGGCCTCGGCGAACCGCGCCAGCGCCTCGCCCGCCGCCCGATCGAGATTGGCCAGCATCCCGTCCGCGCGCCGCGCCACGTCCAGCGTCTCGCGGCGCAGGTCCGCCACCCCCGCCTGCAGCTCGATCGTCAGCGCCGGAAGGTCGTTCGAGAGATAGCCGTTCGCGCTTTCGATGGTGCGCGTGGCCGCGTCCAGCGTCACCTCGCCGCGGCCCAGCAGGCTCTGACCCTCGACGGCCAGGTCGCCGATATCCGCGAGCGTGCGGTCCGCCGTCTCCAGCACCACGGACACGTCCCCCGACAGGTTCTCGAGCGTGGTGTTGAAGCGGTCGACCTCTCGCGCGAAGTCCGAGATCTCGTCGGTGACGTTCGAGAAATCCTCCAGCACGGCCGAGAAATCGTCCGACGCGGCCTCGACGTTGATGAGGATGTTGTCGATCCGGTTCTGGTTGTCCGGCGACAGGATCGTGTTGATGTTGCGTACCGTCGCCAGTGCCTCCTCGAGCAGTTCCGGCGCGTCGCGGGTGAGCGACTGGAACACCGAGCTGCCCGCCGGAATTGTCGGAATGTCCTCCTCGGCGGCCTGGTCCAGGAGCGGCGTATCGCGCGCGCCGGCGCTGATGCCGACATAGGACACGCCGGTCACGCCCTGGCTTTCGACCGTCGCCTCCGACGTCGTGCGCACTGGCGTCGCGGCATCGACCTCCAGCCGGACGAGCACCGTCCCGTCGCGGTCGGGCGAGAGGCGGATGTCTGCCACCTGGCCCACCGGCAGACCGGCGAAGCGCACGTCGGCGGCCTCCGACAGGCCCGCGACGCTCTCGAAGCGGACGTCGTAATAGGCGAACTGGCGGTCGAGCTCGATGCGCGCGAACCACAGGAAGCCCAGCACGATCGCCGCCGCGCCAAGGAGCGTGAACGCCCCGATGAGGATGTAGTTGGCCCGCGTTTCCATCGCCTAGCCCTGTCCGCCCGCCGGACGCGCTGCGCGCGCGCGCGGCCCCTGGAAGTAATCGCGCACCCAGGGATGATCGACGTCCAGCATCTCGCGCATCGTCCCGGTCACCAGTACCCGCCGCTCGGCGAGCACCGCCACCCGGTCGCACACCGCGTGCAGCGTGTCGAGATCGTGCGTCACCAGAAAGACCGTTAGACCGAGGCTGTCGCCGAGTCCACGGATCAGCCGGTCGAACTCCGCCGCCCCGATCGGGTCGAGCCCGGCGGTCGGCTCGTCGAGGAACACGATCTCGGGATCGTGCGCCAGCGCCCGCGCGAGCCCCGCCCGCTTGCGCATGCCCCCCGAGAGCTCCGACGGGTACTTGCCGCCTGCGTCCCACGGCAGGCCGGCCATCGAGATCTTCAGGTCGGCAAGCTCGCGCCGCAGCCGCGGCGCCAACCCCGTCACCCGGCGCAGCGGCACCTCGACGTTCTCGCGCACCGTCAGCGACGAAAACAGCGCCCCGTCCTGGAACATCACCCCGATCCGGCCCTCGAGCGCCGCCCGCTCGGCTTCGGTCCGCGGCGGCACCCGCCGGCCCAGAACCTCGATCTCGCCCGCCTGCGGCCGGTTGAGCCCGACGATGGTGCGCAGGAGCACCGACTTGCCCGTGCCCGAGCCGCCCACCACGCCGAGGATCTCGCCGCGCGTCACCTCGAGGTCGAGCCCGTCGTGCACCACCTGTCGGCCGAACGCCGTCACCAGCCCCCGGACCGAGATCACCGTCTCCGCCATCAGATCCCGATCTCCGCGAACAGCACCGAGAACACGGCGTCGGCGACGATCACCGCGAAGATCGCGGTGACGACCGCCGCCGAGGTCTGCCGCCCGAGGCTTTCGGCATTGCCACGCACGCGCATGCCGGCGTGGCAGCCGACCACGCCGATGATCAGCGCGAAGACCGGCGCCTTGATCAGCCCGATGACGTAATTGGCCACGTCCGTGCCCTCGACGAGCCGTGTCAGGAACATCGGCGGCGAGATGTCGAGCACCAGCCACGCCATGATTCCCCCGCCGACAAGGCCCGCGGCATTGGCGATCAGCGCGAGGATCGGCAGCATCAGCAGAAGCGCCAGCACCCGCGGCACGAACAGCATCGTGCCGGGATCGAGCCCCAGCGTGCGCATCGCGTCGATCTCCTCGCGCATCTTCATCGACCCGATCGCGGCCGTGAAGGCCGAGGCGGTGCGCCCGGCGACGATGATCGAGGTCAGAAGCACGCCCAGTTCGCGCAGGATCGAGATCGCGATCAGGTCGACGACGAAGACCTCGGCACCGAACTGGCGCAGCTGCGTCGCACCCTGAAAGGCCAGCACGATCCCGATCAGAAACGCCATCAGCGCCACGATCGGCACCGCCTGGACGCCGACCGCCTCGCAATGGTGGACGAGCGCGGTCAGCCGGAACTCGCGCGGCCGCACGATCCCGCGCGCCAGGCGCGCGAGGATCAGGCCCAGCATGTCGAGAAGCTCGGCGCCGAACCGGCCCGCACCGGCGACGCGCCGCCCGACACCGGCCAGCCGCTCGGCCGCGCCCCGCCGCGCCGCGGGGGCCGGCGCCGCCGCCGGCTCCGCCGCCGCGACGGTTTCCAGAAGCGCCGCGTGCGCCGGCGACGCGCCCGCGATCCGGGCGCCCTTTCCCTCGGCGGCCAGCCGCGCCTCGAGCCGGGTCACCACGTGCGCGCCGGCGGTGTCCATCCGCTCGACCCGCGACAGGTCGATCGTCACTGGCCGCTCGGCCCCGACCCGGCTCAATGCCCGGTCGAGCGCCGGCACTTCGGCGAGCGTCAGCCGCCCCGACAGGCAAAGCCGGGTCGCGGCGTCCTCTGCGACGGTCTCGATCTGGGCGGCGGTCTCGGTCATGCTGCGGCAGCAAACGTCCCGTCGCCCGGAAAGGCAAGCACCCGCAACGCCGCGCGTGCAGGTTCCGCCCGCGGCGCACCGGCGGATGCCTCTGAAGCCACCCCGCCGGTCCCGTCCCGCGCCCGGATCCGCCCGGTCCGACGCGCCGCCCCCGTCGTCGTATCCGTCCAACTGCGCCGGGGCCCGCGCCCCGCGGCGCGTCTCGCACCCACCTCCCGCTCGCCGCAACCGGCCCGGACGACACCGGACCGATGCCCCTGTCTTCTTCTTGGCCGAAATACTCCGGGGAGCGCGAGGGGCAGCGCCCCTCGCTCCGCCACGCCCTCGGGGCCGGACGCCGGTCGCGCGGCGTGCCGCTCAGCCCCGCCAGAACCGCAGGGTGAACAGCACCAGCACCGCCATCAGTTCGAGCCGTCCCATCAGCATCGCGCCGATCAGGATCCATTTCGCGGTATCGTTGAGCCCCTGGAAGTTTCCCGCCGGGCCGATCTCAGGGCCGAGCCCGGGGCCGATATTGCCCAGCGCCGTCGCCGCGCCCGACACCGAGGTGACGAAATCGAGCCCGGTGAGGCTGAGCGCGACGGAGACGAGCCCGAGGATCACCACGAAGAACATGAAGAACGACATCACCGAGGACAGCACGTCGTCGCTGACCGGCCGGCCGTCGTAGCGCGGCGTGAAGACGCCGTGCGGCGCGCGGATCTTGCGCAGCTGCGTGCGAATCGACGCGAAAAGAAGCTGGTAGCGGAAGACCTTCACCGAGCAGGCGGTAGAGCCCGCGCAGCCCCCGATCAGCCCGATGAAGAAGAACATCGCAGCGAGGAACGGCCCCCAGCCCATGTAGTCGACGCTCGCGTAGCCGGTGCCGGTGATGATCGAGCTGATGTTGAACAGGGCCTCGCGCAGCGCCTGTTCGGGGTGGTGCGGAAACACCGTGACCAGCACCGAGGCGGCGATGACCACCAGCACCGCGATGATCGACAGGAAGGTCCGCACCTGGCTGTCGCCGAAAATCGCGACGCGGTTGCCGTTCACGATCTGCACGTAGCGCACGAAGGGCAGCGCCGCGAGGATCATGAACACCGTCGCGATGTATTCCGGCGCGCCCTGGAACACGCCGAAGGAGGCGTCGTAGTTGGCGAAGCCGCCGGTCGACACCGTCGTCAGCGCGTGCACGGAGGCGTCGAAGGCACCCATGCCGGCGACGAGGTAGGCGACCGCACAGGCCAGCGTCAGCGAGATGTAGATTGTGGAGATCTGGGCCGAGATCTGTGTCGCGCGGGGCAGGATCTTGCCCATCGTGTCGAAGGCCTCGGTGCGAAAGATCTGCATCCCGCCGACGCGCAGTTCCGGCAGGAAAACCATCGCCACCACGATGATGCCGATGCCGCCCAGCCATTGCAGCAGTCCGCGCCACAAGAGGATCCCCTTGGGCAGCGCATCGAGCCCCGTGATGACGGTCGAGCCGGTGGTCGTCAGGCCGGACATGGCCTCGAAATAGGCGTCGACGAAACGCGCCTCGGTGGCGCCGAGGACGAAGGGGATCGCGCCGAAGAGCGGCAGCACCGCCCAGACCGAGGTGGTCAGCAGAAAGGTCTGCTGAAGCGACAACCGGCCCTTCGCCGAGTTCGACGAGGCGATTGCCATCAGTCCGCCCGCGAGCGTGGTCACCAGCGCGCTTTCGAGGAAGACCGGCCATTCACCACGCCCCTCGGCGATGTCCACGAGCATCGGCAGCACCATCGTCGCCCCCAGACAGGCGACGAGCAGGCCGATGACGTGGGCGACGGGGCGCAGATCGAACATGCGCGCGAGCGTTGGCGGCGCCCGCACAGGCTGTCAACCGCGCCCACGCGTCGCCCTGTCCCCGGCGGCGCGGGTTGATGCAAGAGGGCCGCCGGCCGCCCTGGACAGCCGGCCGGGGCCGCTTGCGGGCCGGCTCAGCCGGCGTGGATGAGGGTCGCGAAGAGCTTGGGGTCGAGGCTCTCGGCCGCGAAGAGGTCGCCCTCGGTCAGGACCGACACCGCGTCGTGGCTGTGCAGGCTCTCCTGGTGGCTCGCGACGACGCGGAAGTCGCCGATGCGCGCGTCGTCCTGCAGTTCGGCCGCGAACAGCCGTGCAGCGTCCTCCACGAAGATGGGGTTGGCGGCGTTCAGCTCCGCGAAGGCCTGCTCGTCCTCGCGCTTGACCATCACCTGCGTCTCGGTCGGCACGGCGCGGCGGCAGAGCTCGACAAGGTCCTCGAACCACAGGCAGTCGTCGCCGGTCACCTCGACCGAGATCCGGGCGACCGACCGCTGCGAGTGGGGCGTCGCGAGCACGCCGCGTTCGCGCCGCGCATGCTCGGACAGCTCCAGCGAGCACGGGCACGTCGAGGAGTAGACGTAGTCGAGATGCATGATCTTGCGCCGGGCGCCGTCGCGATCGACGAGTTCGAGCGTGATGTCGTAGTACTGGTAGCCCGTCAGTCCCGAGCGCAGGCTCTCGACCGCCATCGGGAAGCGCAGCGCCATCGCGATGCGCGCGTCGAAGCTTTCGAGGTCGCTCTTGTAGTCGTCGAGCGCCGCCTCGATCGTCTCGAAGCTGAAGGTCTTTTCCGCGTGCACGTAGAAGGACCGCATGATGCGGCTCATGTTGATGCCCTTCTTGTCGGCGTCGAGGCTCACCGAGCCGGTCACGCTCGTCTCGAGCACCAAGTTACCGTTGTCGCGGGTGCGGAACTGAACCGGCAGACGGAAGTTGGAAATTCCGACATGCTGGATGGCGCGACGCGCGCCCCGGATGAGGGAGGCCGGGCCGTTCTGCAGGTCGGGAAGCGTGAGCTTGTAGTCGGCATCGGCCTCGAAGCCGGTGTCGTAGTGCCGGGCCAGCGCCGGATAGGGCGCACCGCCGTCGACGCCGGGAACGAGCCGCGCCAGCGCCGGATCGAGATCGGCGATCTCGCTGTCATGGGCGCGGCCGGCCCAGTGCCGCAACGTCTCGAGGGCTGCCTCTGCTTCTTCTCGCGAGGGCCCGCGATCGATATCGGGCGTGTGAACGTTCATGGCATCCGCCTCCTGCCAATTGCGCTCAACAGGTAAGACGTTGCGCGCGCTTGTCCATTTGTCGAAAGGGATACGCGCGCAACCGTGATGCGGATGTCGCGCCCGCGCCGGCTGCGGCGCGGGGTCGCAGGCCGGCCTCCGCGTCGCGCGGCTCGGCGCGCGTTCCGAGCGGTCAGAGCCCCGACAATGCGCCGAGCAGATCCTCGGCCAGGTCCTCGACGTCCTCGAGCCCGACGGAGATCCGGATCAGCCCCTCGCCGATGCCCAGCACCGCGCGGGTCTCGGGCGGGATGCGCTGGTGCGTCGTGGTGGCCGGATGGGTCGCGATCGACTTCGCGTCGCCGAGGTTGTTCGAGATCAGTATCACCTCGAGCGCGTCGAGAACGCGGAAGGCCGCGTCCTTGCCGCCGGCAAGGTCGATCGACAGCATCGTGCCCCCGGCGCCGAGCTGTCGCATCGCCACCTCGTGCTGCGCGTGGTCGGTCAGACCGGGATAGATCACCTGTGCAAGCGCCGGGTGGCCTGCAAGCCGTCGCGCCAGAGCCGCCGCCGTCTCGGTCTGCGCGCGCACCCGCAGGTCGATCGTCTCCAGCCCCTTCAGAAGCACCCAGGCCGTGAACGGGCTCATCGAGCCGCCGGTGTGCTTCATGTAGGGCTCGACAGTCTTGCGGATGAATTCCCGCGTGCCGAGGATCACGCCGCCGAGCGTGCGGCCCTGTCCGTCGATATGCTTGGTCGCGGAATAGATCACCACGTCGGCGCCCTGGTCGAGCGCGCGCGAATAGACCGGGGTCGAGAACACGTTGTCGACGATGACTGTCGCGCCGACGGCGTGGGCCCGGGCCGACACCGCCTCGATGTCGATGACCTCGAGCGTCGGGTTCGACATCGATTCGAAGAAGACCGCCTTGGTGTCGGGGCGCAGCGCCGCCTCCCAAGCGTCGAGGTCGGTGCCGTCGACCAGCGTCACCTCCACGCCGTAGCGCGGCAGAATTTCTTCGAGGATGTAGAGGCAGGAGCCGAAGAGCGCACGCGCCGCGACGACGTGATCGCCCGCGCGCAACATCGCCACCAGCGCGCCGTTGACCGCCGCCATGCCGGACGCGGTAGCGAACCCGTCTTCGCTGCCCTCGAGCAGCGCGATGCGTTCCTCGAACATCCGCACCGTCGGGTTGCCGTAGCGCGCGTAGATGTATTCGTCCTCGCCCGCCTGCAGAAAGCGGGCCTCGGCCGCCGCGGCGCTGTCGTAGGCAAAGCCCTGCGTGAGGAACATCGCCTCGGACAGCTCGCCCCATTGGCTGCGCTTGGTGCCGCCATGCACGAGCTTGGTGCGCGTGCGGCGCGTGTCGGTCCGGTTGTCCTTCATGTCCATTCTCCTCGCGCCAGACCCGGTTTCCGGGTGCGGGCCGGCACACGAAAAAGCCCCGATCGCGGTCAAGCGAAAGGGGCGCTTTCGTCTGACCTCTTTAGCGGCATGTTTTACGTGGCCCGCAATCCGGTAACAAATCGCCACACAGCATCGCGTATGACCGAAACGCCGCACCGTCAAGTCTGTCATCGGGCTGTCGCTTGATCTTCACGCAACCATAACAGTGGCACTGTAGCGCCCATACACAAGATGTAGTGGAGCGCCCATCATGCCCGTCATCTGCGTTACCGCGCGCGACGGCGATCCGGCCCCGGCCTTCGGGACGGGCGGGCTCGGTCGACTGCTCGACCGCGCGCTCGCCGATCCCGGCGTGGGCGACGGGCCGATCACGGTGATGGTCCACGGCTTCAAATACGCGCCGGACGTGCCCCGCCACTGCCCGCACGAAACTTCGTTCTCGCTCACCCCGCGCCACCGCGAGGCCGACAGCCGCATCGTCAGCTGGCCGCGCCACCTCGGCTTTGGCCGGCCGGGCCGCGACCGGGGTCTCGCCATTTCGTTCGCGTGGCCGGCGCGCGGCTCGATCTGGCGTGCCTATCGCGACGCCGCCGTAGCGGGCAGCGCGCTGGCCCGGCTCGTCGACGAGATCGCCGCGCGCCAGCCGGGCCACCCGGTCCACGCGATGGGCCATTCGCTCGGCGCGCGGGTGGTGCTGAACGCTCTGGGGAAGTCGGCCCCGGGCGCGATTGGCTGGGCGATGCTGTTGGCACCGGCCGAGTTCGCGGCGACGGCGCGCGCGGCGGTGGACACGCCCGGCGGACGGGCGGCCCGTATCCTTGCCGTGACAAGCCGCGAGAACGACATCTTCGATTTGCTGATGGAGCTCTTCGTGACGCCCGACATGCGCGGCGACCGGATGCTCGGACATCGCGGCCTCGATGCGCCGCACGCGCTGACCATGCAGATCGACCATGCCGAAACGCTCGCGGCACTTCGCGCGGCGGGGCACCGGCTTTCGGCGCCCACCCGGCGTGTCTGCCACTGGTCGCCCTACCTGCGGCCAGGGGCGTTCCCGCTCTATCGCGCGATCCTCGACGGGCGGATGAGCTTCGCGAGGCTGCGCGCGCTTCTGCCGGAGGACAGCGATCCGCGTTGGGCGCGCCTTCTGCCGCTGCGCGGCGTGCCCGCGTGGGGCGACGCGCGCCTGCCGCATTGAGCCTCAGCCGCCGATCCGGGTCCCGAGCGCCACAGTCGGGAAACAGGTCGCGCGCGCGCCCTGCGCCTCCTGCCAGCGGCCGATGGACCGGCGCGTCTTGAAGCCGGCGAGTCCGTCGACGCCGCCGACATCGTGCCCGTCGGCCACCAGCGCACGCTGCATGTCGGCGACAGCCCCGCGCGTCAGACCGTCGATCGCGCCCCAGTCGCCTTGGAAATCGCCGATGCCGAAGGCGATGCGATCGCCCACGTGCCCGACGAAGAGCGCATACAGATCGCTCATGTTGTAGTCCTTCAGCACGTAGAAATTGGGCGTCACGATGAACGCCGGACCGTACCGGCCCGCCGGCAGCATCAGGTAGCCCTCGCCCGCACGTTCGTGGTCGGGAAAGGTCCGGCCGCCGACCCGCGCGATCCCCATGTCCGCCCAGTCCGCAATCGTCCGCCCCTGATCCGGCCCCTCGAGCGTGCAGGACACGTCGTCGGGAAGGACGACCTCGAACCCCCAGTCACGGCCGGGCACCCATCCGTGCGCCGCGAGGTAGCTGGCGATCGAGGCGATGGTGTCGGCCTCCGAGCGCCAGATGTCGGCGCGCCCGTCGCCGTCGCCATCGGCGGCGTGCGCGAGGAAGCTCGACGGCATGAATTGCGGCTGGCCCAACGCCCCGGCCCAGCTCGACCGCATGGCGCCGGGCGGCGCGTGCCCCGCCTCGGCGATCTGCAACAGCGCGACCAGTTCGTCGGTGAAGTAGTCGGCGCGGCGCGACATGAAGGCCTTGGTCCCCAGCACGCGAAACGCGTCGTGCGGGATGTCGACGCGGCCATAGCCGCTTTCGCGTCCCCAGATCGCGAGGATGATCCGACCCGGCACGCCGGTCGCGCGCTCCGCCGCCGCAAGCGCCGTGGCGTGCCGGCCGGCCATCTGCCGGCCGATCGCCGCCGCGCCCTCGACCGCGTTGGGGCGGAAGTAGCGCGCGGGGGCGGAGAACTCGGCCTGCCTCTGCATCTGCGGCACGTCGCCCGCGCTGCCTGGCGGCACGAGGTCCGGCAGATCCCAGTCGAGGCGCACAGCATCGAAGGCCGCGCGCAGGGTCGCGTCGCCGACGCCGGCGGCCTCGGCCCGTGGGCGCAGCGTGTCGTTGATCCAGGATCGGAACTGCCGCTCGACCGCCGCGCGATCCTGCGCCGCGGCAAGCGCGGGCCAGAGCAACAGGCCCGCGAAGACGAGCCGACAAAGGTGGCGAAGCATCGGATGCGCCTCCGGCACGGGGTCAGACCGGGCACAGCATGACGACGCCCGGCCGCAGGCTCAACCGTCGCCGCGCGCCTCGCGGCAGAACGTATCGTAAAGACTGGCCATGATCGCGCGTACGTCGTCGTCGGCGATGCGATAGAACACGCTCTGCCCGTCGCGCCGCGTCGCCACCACGCCCGCCGCCCGCAGCTTGGCGAGGTGCTGGCTCAGCGCGGACTGTCCGAGACCGATCTGCGCCTGAAGCGCGCCGACCGAGGCCTCGCCCTCGGCAAGCCGGCACAGGATCAGCAGCCGACGGGAATTTCCCATCAGCGACAGGAGACCCGCCACGTGATCGGCACGATTTTCCAGCTGTTCCAGCACGTCGACATCCATGTCATCAAAATATTAGACTTTACTAATAAAGCAAGCACTAATATATGCGGCGTGGCCGGGCGCTACCGCACGGCACCGACGCGGGAGACGCAATGGAACTGGACACCGCAACCGCCTTCACGCCACTCGCCTCGCTGGCCGGCGGCGTGCTCATCGGGCTCAGTGCCGTCATGGTCATGGCCCTGTTCGGCCGGATCGCCGGCATCTCCGGAATCACGCGCGGCGTGATGGGCGCGCTGACGCCGGGCGCGGCCGGCATCGGCGATGCCGGCTGGCGGATCGGCTTCGTTCTCGGGCTGATCGCGGCGCCGCTGGCCGTCGCGACCGCCACCGGCGCCCTGCCCCGGCAGACCGTGCCGGACGCCCTGCCGGGCATGGCGATCGCGGGGCTGGTCGTCGGCGTGGGCACCGCGCTCGGCTCGGGCTGCACCTCGGGGCACGGGGTCTGCGGGCTTGCCCGGCTGTCGCCGAGGTCCTTCGCGGCGGTGGGCACCTTCATGGCAGCCGCGTTCGCGACCGTCTTCATCCTGCGTCACCTGGTCTGAGGAGCGTCACATGCGCAGCATAGCGGGATTTCTCGCCGGGCTCGTCTTCGGCCTCGGCCTCGTCGTTTCCGGCATGGCGGACCCGGCCAAGGTGCTCAATTTCCTCGACCTGTTCGGCACGTGGGATCCGAGCCTCGCCTTCGTGATGGGCGGGGCGAGCGTCACGACATACGCGGGCTACCGCCTGACGTGGCGCCGCCCGGCGCCGGCGCTGGCGTCCCGGTTCGACGTGCCGAGCGCCCGACAGATCGACGCGCCGCTGCTCACCGGCGCCGCGCTCTTCGGGATCGGCTGGGGCATCGGCGGCTTCTGCCCCGGCCCCGCCCTCACCGCGCTGCCGATGGCCGCGCCCGGCACGCTGGTCTTCGTGCCGGCGATGCTTCTCGGGCTGTGGCTCGGCGGCCGCGCCAAAACCGCGATGGAACGAACGTCAGGAGCGACCGCATGACCGACAGCACCGACACCCGTATCGTCCGCCACTCCCCCTCGCGCGGGGCCGGAAGCCCGGACGTCTGGGGCATCTACGAGCCCGACACCGGCTCGATCCAGTACGTGTGCGCCGATCCGTCGACGCGCCAGGCCGCGCTGGTCGACGTCGTGCTGAACTACGACCCGCGCAGCGCGGCCACGTCGGAGGAGAGCCTCGAACAGGTCCTCGGCATCGTCGCGGACAACGGGCTGGAGGTCGCCTGGATCCTCGACACGCACCCCCACGCCGATCACCTCATGGCGTCGGCCCGCCTTCACGAGAGGACCGGCGCACCCACCGCGATCGGCGAGAAGGTGCGCGAGATCGCCGATTTGTGGCGCGACCTCTACCATGCACCCGATGCGTTCGATCCCGACAGCGCGTTCTCCCGCCTCTTCGCGCATGGCGAGACCTTCGCGCTCGGCGATCTCGAGGTCGCGGTGACGCTGTCGCCGGGGCATACGCTTGGCTCCATCACCTATCGCTGCGGCGATGCGGCGTTCGTGCACGATACCCTGATGCACGCCGACGTGGGCACCAGCCGCACCGACTTTCCCGGTGGATCGGCCGCAATGCTGTGGGACTCGATCCAGGACATCCTGTCCCTGCCCGGGGACACCCGGCTCTTCGTCGGTCACGATTACGGCGGGCCGGACCGCGATGCGCCAGCGTGGGAAGCAACGGTGGCCGAGCACCGCGCCAACAACCCCCACGTGAAGGACGGCACCAAGCGCGAGGATTGGATCGCCCGGCGCGAGGCGCGCGACGAAACCCTGCCGCTGCCCGACCGGATGCTCGCGGCGCTGCAGATCAACCTCGACGGCGGTCGCAAGCCCGCGCCCGAGGCCGACGGTCACAGCTACCTGAAGATCCCGCTCGACCGGTTCTGATGCACTAGCGTGTGACGTAGCGCGCGGCGATGTCGGCAACGCGGTCGGGCGCGAGGATTGGCGGCACGAGCGTCAGGAAGCCGCCGTCGCCGTCGAGCAGGTAGATGTGGCTGCCATGCGCGTAGACGGGTGCCCCGGCCGGGTCGTGGAACAGCACCTCGATCTCGACGCCGAAGAGATCGCGGGTCGCGGCGAGCGCGGCCGCGTCGCCCGTCAGGCCGACGAACTCCGGGTGATGCAGGCGCAGCTTGGCCCCCATCGTGCCGACGGCGTCCCGCTCCGGATCGATTGTGACCATGACCGGAACCGCCGCGATGCCATCGCGGGCCAGCATGTCCGCCGCAGCCCCCATGAGCGGCAACGCCGCCGAACAGATCTGCTCGCAAATGGCGTAGCCGAAGAACAGCAGCTGCACATCCGCGCCCGGCGCGCGTTCCGTCCGGGTTGCGCCGCTGTCATCGACGAGCGTGAACGGCCCGCCGAGCGTGATCGGAAACGGCGCGGGCGCTGTCTCCGCCGCCGCCGCCCCGGTCGACAGCAGAGCAAGGAGCGCGAGCGCGCGGATCATTCCACGCCCAGCCAGTCACGCACGAAGGCATCCTCGGCCTCCGGGCCGAGCCCGAGCCAGCCCTCTTCCTCGATCTCGGCGGTAACTCTCGGATCGCGGCGGAACCACGGCCCCTCGCCCGCGACCGACGGGTTCTCCCGCGCCCACACCTCTGTGAACCTGTTGGTCTCGGTCCATTCCTCTTCGGACAGACGACGGATGCGCTGCACCTGGTAGACGTTGGTGGCGCCGATCTCCGGGTTCTCGATCAGCAGGCCGTCGACCTCCACGGTCTCGCCGCAATACGGCGCGAGATCCGCGACCGCGCCGCTGAACACGGTTTCGCGGTTCTTCAGCGGCATCACCAGCACCCCGTCTGCCTGCCGTTCCAGCGCCAGTTGCCGGCCCGGCGCGCACTCTTGGTCGCACGCGCCCGCAAGAAGACACAGCGGATCGACGACCGCGGCCTCGAACCGCGCTTTCTGTTCGCCGAAGAGGCCCCACTCGCTTGCCTCGGAACCGTCGGAGAAGTCCTGCGCCGCGGTCGGGACCGCCGGCGCCGCGATCAGGCTGAGGATCGTAAGTAGCTGCCGCATGTCACTGCTCCACCGCGTCGTCGGGGATCGCGAAGCCCGGCACCACGCCGTAATCTTCGTGGTTGAGGTTCGTGATGTCCTGATCGCTCACCACTGTCTCGACCAGGATGTACCGCAGCCCGTCACGCTCGTAGGCCAGTCCCTCTGCGGTGACGGTGTGCGACGCGAGGTTCAGCGCCGTGTCTCCGCCGGCGAGCTGGTCCGTTCCGGGCAGTTTGAGCACCATGTAGACCTCGCCCTCGGGCGTCAGCAGGCCGACCGGGATGCCGCCCGCCGAACACCACAACGCGCAGGTATGATGCGCCGATCCCACGACCGCGTCGGGGCCGCCCATGACACCCGAGTAATAGCACCACGTGTCGATGATCTCGCCCTCGACGGTGATCCGCTCGCCGTCCTGCGCAGAGGCGCCGGCCGCGAAACCGGCTGAAAGCATTGCCGCAAGCGCCGCGCCGATCCGTTTTGTGTCTCCGCATCGCGTCATCCGCGTGCCTCCCGCTTCGATTGCGTTCCGAGAACGGTATCGCGAATGCGCGTTACAGAGGCTGACGAATTCGTGGCCCGCGCAACAGCGTCCGTGAGCCCGGGCGCGAGTCTTGAAAGCGGCGCCGATTTCCAAGATATAGCGGGAAGACCGACTGGAGGGATCTCCCATGCGTGCGCGAATCTATCAGCCAGCGAAAACCGCCATGTCCTCGGGCCGCGCCGGGACGAAGCACTGGGTGCTCGAATTCCTGCCCGAAAGCGCGCGGCGGGTCGATCCACTGATGGGCTGGACGTCGTCGGACGACACCCAGGCGCAGGTCCGGATCCGCTTTGCCACCCGCGAAGAGGCCGAGGAATACGCCCGCGACCACGGCATCGAGGCCGACATCCTCGAGCCCAAGCGCCGCCGCACGAACGTGCGCTCGCGCGGCTATGCCGAGAACTTCGCCTTCGACCGCCGCGGCGCCTGGACCCACTGACCGCCGCCGCGCCGACCTGCGCTTCGTCAATCTGCGACTCTCACGACATGACCGCGCGCGCCTGATCCGGCGCGAGCGTGCCTGCCCGCGCTGTCCTTGACGCAGATCAAGGCCGAGCCGAGGGCCCTCTGTAAACCTGGGTTTACAGAGGAGAGGCATGCCATGCGGATCTTGTTCATCCACCCGAATTACCGCTCCGGCGGCGCGGAGATTGCCGGAACCTGGCCGCCGGCCTGGGTCGCGTACCTCTCCGGTCACCTGCGGCAGGCCGGGTTCGACGACATCCACTTCATCGACGCGATGACCGACGACATTCCGGACGCCGAGCTCGCGCGCCGCATGGCCGAGCTGCGTCCCGACGTGGTCGGCGTCACCGCCATCACGCCGTCGATCTACCGTGCCGAGGACGCGCTGCGGATCGCGCGCGACACCGTTCCTGACGCGGTCCGTGTGCTGGGCGGCGTGCACGCCACCTTCATGTTCCGGCAGGTCCTGTCCGAGGCGCCGTGGATCGACGTGATCGTGCGGGGCGAAGGCGAAGAGGTCTGCGCCGCGCTTTTCACCGCCATCGCGGAGGGCCGCTGGCCGTCCGACCGGACACGGATAAGCGGCCTCGCCTATCGTGACGGCGACGAAATCGTCGCCACACCGGCAGCCGGCACGGTCAAGGACCTGTCGCGCATCCGGCCCGACTGGTCGATCCTCGAATGGGAGAAATACGTCTACATCCCGCTCAACACCCGCGTCGCGATCCCGAACCTCGCGCGCGGCTGTCCATTCACCTGCTCGTTCTGTTCGCAGTGGAAGTTCTGGCGCGACTACCGCGTGCGCGATCCGAAGGACGTGGTGGACGAGATCGAGGATCTGGTGGACCGCCACGGCGTCGGCTTTTTCATCCTCGCCGACGAGGAACCCACGATCAATCGCAAGAAGTTCGTGGCCTTCTGCGAGGAGCTGATCGCCCGCGGACTGCCCGACAAGGTCACCTGGGGGATCAACACCCGGGTCACCGACATCTATCGCGACCGGGAGCTTCTGAGCTTCTACCGCCGCGCCGGACTTGTTCACGTCTCGCTGGGAACCGAGGCCGCCGCACAGATGAAGCTCGACCGGTTCAACAAGGAAACACGGGTCGACGAGAACAAGACCGCTATCCGCCTGTTGCGCGAGGCCGACATCCTCGTCGAGGCGCAGTTCATCGTCGGCCTCGACAACGAGACGCCGGAGACGCTCGAGGAAACCTACCGGATGGCGTGGGACTGGCAGCCGGACCTCGCGAACTGGTCGATGTACACGCCCTGGCCGTTCACGCCGCTGTTCCAGGAATTGCGCGACCAGGTCGAGGTGCACGACTTCAGCAAGTACAACTTCGTCACGCCGATCATGAAGCCGGCGGCGATGGAGCGCGGCGAACTCCTCGACGGGGTGATGAAGAACTATCGCCGCTTCTACATGCGCAAGGCGCTGTTCCACTATCCGTGGCGCGGCACCGGGTTCCGCCGGCGCTACCTGCTCGGCTGCCTCTACGCGTTCATGAAGGCCGGTTTCGCGCGCACGTTCTACGATCTCGGCAAGGCCGGGTACTGGGGGCCGCAGACGAAGAACTCGGTCGATTTCCACTTCGACGACACACGCCAGATCGCCGACGCACAGCTCGCAGACTGGGAGGCCGCAGCGGACCGCGCCGCGCGCGCCACCGAACGCCGCGAGGCGCTGCGCCAGCAAATGAAGGACCGCGCCGAAGCCCGCGCCTGCGGCGGCGGAACCCGGCAGATGGAGGACAGCTGACCATGCCCGACGGTGCGGCGCCCCCGGCCCGCATCGGGCCGAACGCGGTTCTCCAGCTTTTGGCGGTGCTCGACGCGCGTGGCGATGCGACCGCACGCGACCGCGTCCTCGCGCGGGCGGGCCTCGACGCCCTGCCGTCAGGCGACGCGATGATCGCGGAGGACATGGCCGTCCGCCTGCATCATGCCCTGCGCCACGAACTCCCGCAGGAGGCGCCGTCGATCTTGCGCGACGCCGGACGACGCACGGCCGACTACCTCCTCGCCCACCGGATCCCGCGCGCGGCGCACCGGCTGCTTCGCGCGCTGCCGCCGCCGCTGTCCGCGCGTCTCCTGACGGCGGCGATCTCGCGTCATGCGTGGACGTTCGCGGGCTCGGGCCGCTTCCGTGCCATCCGGCGCGACCGCTTTGAGATCGCCGACAACGCCTTCGCGCGCGGCGTCTCGGCGGACCACGCGCTGTGCGTCTGGCACGAAGCGGTCTTTGCGCGGCTCTACGGCGAGCTCGTCGCGTCCGACATCGTCTGTATCGAGACCGCCTGCGCCGCCCGCGACCCGGGGGGTGTCTGCCGCTTCGAGTTGACGCTCGGACACGCTCTGCATCGAGATGACCAGATCGGCGCGCCGTTCGAACCGCTCAAGACAGGCTGTCCGACACGACCGGGCGCACGGTCGCGCCGTCGCCGACACGAGGGAGGACAAGGATGCAACGGACCCTGAGGATCGGACTACTCGCGTCGCCGTTGCCGGCGAACCGCGGCGACGCCCCAAAGGCCGGGCCCGCCACCGCCCGTTCGCATGCCCGCGCCGTCGAGCGGATCCTGCAGACCTACCCCGCGCCTGTCTGCCCGGACCTCGAGCCCGCCGCCATCGGCCACCTCGCCCGCACAGCCCTGCACGCCGTCGCCGCCGAACACGCGGCGCGCGCGCGGCTCACGACCCGGTGACGGGTCCGTTCCATCGCCGGCCTTTTGCCTTGGTTGAGAGCTGGCGATCCCTTGAGGACTCGAACCCCAAACCTGCTGATTAGAAGTCAGCTGCTCTATCCAGTTGAGCTAAGGGACCGCTGAGGTCCTCTTGCCGCGAAACCGGGGCGTTTGGCAAGCGGCCCGCCCGAGGCGCGGGGGGCATCACAAACGCGGGTTCGGACTGGCCGGCGCTGTCGCGCGCTCCATGTCGCGCGCCGTGAGGGGTGCGCCCGGGGGGCGGCATCTTCGACCGGCGACGCGGCGCCGTGCCGCCGGTTTCGGCACCAGCGACGGAAAGGATTCCTCCGATGAAAGACGAACATGCAGCCACGCAGGGCGCCTGCCCGTTCCGCGGGACCCGGATCGGCGGCGCGGTCGGCTCCGAACCCCAGCTCGACCATTGGTGGCCGAACCGGCTGAAGGTGGAACTGCTGCACCAGGATCCGGCCGAGGCGAACGCGCTCGGGCATCACTTCGACTACGAAGAGGCGTTCTCCAAGATCGATTACGAGGCGCTGAAGCAGGATCTGTTCGACCTGATGAACTCGTCGGTCGAGTGGTGGCCATCCGACTACGGCAATTACGGCCCGCAGATGATCCGTATGGCGTGGCACTCGGCCGGGACATATCGCATCGCGGACGGCCGCGGCGGCGCCGGTCAGGGGATGCAGCGTTTCGCACCGATCAACTCGTGGTGGGACAACGGCAACACCGACAAGTCGCGGCGCCTGCTGTGGCCCATCAAGCAGAAATACGGCGCCGGCATCTCGTGGTCCGACCTCATGGTGCTCGCCGGGAACGTCGCGCTCGAGAACATGGGCTTCAAGACGTTCGGCTTTGGCGCCGGACGCGTCGATGCGTGGGAGGCGGACCGCGCCACCTACTGGGGCCCGGAGGGCTGGAACGGCAAGCGGCCGAACGAGGCGCCGTCGGGCCCCCTCGAGGGCCATCCCAACCAGATGGTCACCCGCGACCTGCGGTGGGAGGGTGAGCCGGACGCCGATCACTACGATCTCGAGAACCCGCTCGCGGCGTCGCACCAGTCGCTGATCTACGTCGACCCCGAGGGCCCGCGCGGCAACGGCGACCCGATCGAGAGCGCCCGCGACATCCGCGAGACCTTTGCGCGCATGGCGATGAACGACGAGGAGACCGTGGCCCTGATCGCCGGCGGCCATGCCTTCGGCAAGTCGCACGGCGCCGTGCCCGCCGACAAGATCGGCCCCGCCCCCGAGGGCGCGCCGATCAAGGCGATGGGCCTCGGCTGGCAGAACCCCGAGGGCACCGGCTTTGCCCAGTACACGATGACCAACGGCATCGAGGGCTCCTGGACGCCCGAGCCGACCAAGTGGGACAACGCCTATCTCGAGAACCTCTTCAAGTTCGAGTGGGAGCAGACCGAGTCGCCCGCGGGGGCAATTCAGTGGAAGCCCAAGGATCCGAACGCGCCCCGGACGCCCGACGCGCATGTCGACGGGCAGATGAACGAGCTCATGATGATGACCTCGGACATCGCGCTGAAGGAAGATCCGGCATACCGCGAGATCTGCGAGAAGTTCCTTGCCGATTTCGACTACTTCTCGGATGCCTTCGCGCGGGCGTGGTACAAGCTGACCCACCGCGACATGGGGCCCAAGGTCCGCTATATGGGCCCCGAGGTGGCCGATGAGGACCTGCCGTGGCAGGATCCGATCCCGGCGCTCGACCACGAGGTGGTGGACGCCTCCGACATCGCGGCGCTGAAGGCAAGGTGCCTCGACACCGGGCTGGGCGCGCCGGCGCTGATTTCGGCGGCGTGGGCCTCGGCCTCGAACTATCGCGACAGCGACAAGCGCGGCGGTGCCAACGGCGCGCGCATCCGCCTCTGGCCGCAGAATGGCTGGGACGTGAACCGCCCGGCCGAGCTGTCGAAGGTGCTCGACGCGCTCGAGGGCATCCAGGCCGAGTTCAACGCGGCGCAGTCGGGCGGCAAGAAGATCTCGATGGCCGACCTGATCGTTCTGGCGGGCTGCGCCGGCGTCGAACATGCGGCCCGCGAGGCCGGCATCGACGTCACCGTGCCCTTCGTTCCGGGCCGGATGGACACCACGCAGGACTGGACCGACGAAACCTTCGAATGGCTCCGGCCGGTTGCCGACGGATTCCGCAACTACGTCCATCCGCAGGTGCGCTTTCACACGTCGCCCGAGGCGATCTTCCTCGACCGCGCGGCGCTTCTGAAGCTCAGCGCGCCGGAATGGACCGCGCTGGCCGGCGGACTGAAGGTGCTCGACCAGAACTGGGACGGCGGCAAGCACGGGCTGTTCACGGACCGGCCCGGCGTGCTGACCAACGATTTCTTCCGCGTCCTGACGTCGATGGACTACGTGTGGCAGCCGCAGGATGACAGCGAGATGCTGTACGACCTGAACGACCGCGGCACCGGCGAGACGAAGTACACCGCCACGCGCTGCGACCTCGTCTTCGGCGCCAACGCGCAGCTGCGTCAGGTGGCCGAGGTCTACGCGGCCGATGACGGGCACGCGCGGCTCGTGCATGATTTCGTGGCCGTCTGGCACAAGGTGATGATGCTCGACCGCTTCGACGTGAAGGCGGAGCGCGACAAGGTGATGTCGATCTGCTGATCGCACGCCCACGCGGCAAGGAATGGGCCCGCCAGCGCGCGGGCCCGTTTTCGTTCCCTGCAGGGGAATCGCGCGCCCCAACAGGCCGCATCGCGGTGTCGCGCCGCCGGGCCCCTTGAACCACGGGCGTCCGACCGCAACTCTAGCGCAGACCCGAAGGAGCCCGCCCCATGCACAACAACCGCCCCGACGCCATGCCCGAGCTTCTGCATGCGGCGGCCCCCGAGGTCGCGGTGCGCGAGAAGCTCGAGGGCGGCAAGCGCTTCGCGATGCATACGGAATATGCGCCGGCGGGCGACCAGCCGACCGCGATCAGGGAATTGTCCGAACAGGTGATCGCGGGCGAGCGCAACCAGGTCCTCCTGGGTGCGACGGGCACCGGCAAGACCTTCACCATGGCCAAGGTGATCGAGGAGACGCAGCGCCCGGCGATCATCCTCGCCCCGAACAAGACGCTCGCGGCGCAGCTCTATGGCGAGTTCAAGCAGTTCTTCCCGGAGAACGCGGTCGAGTATTTCGTCAGCTACTACGACTACTACCAGCCCGAGGCCTACGTCCCGCGGTCGGACACGTATATCGAGAAGGAATCCCAGATCAACGAGCAGATCGACCGGATGCGCCACTCGGCCACCCGGGCTCTGCTGGAGCGCGACGACGTGGTGATCGTCGCGTCGGTGTCGTGCATCTACGGCATCGGCTCGGTCGAGACCTACGGCGCGATGACGCAGGATCTCTTCGTCGGCAAGGAATACGACCAGCGCAAGGTGATGGCCGACCTGGTGGCGCAGCAATACAAGCGCAACGACCAGGGCTTTCAGCGCGGGTCCTTCCGGGTACGCGGCGACGTGCTCGAGGTCTGGCCCGCCCACCTCGAGGACCGCGCCTGGCGCCTCAGCTTCTTCGGCGAAGAGCTCGAGGCGATCACCGAATTCGATCCGCTGACCGGGGAGAAATCCCAAAGCTTCGAGCGGATCCGGATCTACGCCAACTCGCACTACGTCACGCCGCGCCCGACGCTCAAGCAGGCGGTTGAGAAGATCAAGAAGGAGCTGCGGCAGCGGCTCGACCAGCTTGTCGGCGAGGGCAAGCTGCTCGAGGCGCAGCGGCTCGAGCAGCGCACCAACTTCGACATCGAGATGCTGGAGGCAACCGGCTCCTGCAACGGGATCGAGAACTACTCGCGCTATCTCACCGGCCGCGCGCCCGGCGAGCCGCCACCCACCCTTTTCGAGTTCATCCCCGACGAGGCCATCGTCTTCGCCGACGAGAGCCACGTGTCGGTCCCGCAGATCGGCGGTATGTACAAGGGCGACTACCGGCGCAAGTTCACGCTCGCCGAACATGGCTTCCGCCTCCCGTCGTGCATGGACAACCGGCCGCTCAAGTTCGAGGAGTGGGATGCGATGCGCCCGCAGTCGATCTTCGTGTCGGCCACCCCGGCCGATTGGGAGCTCGACCAGTCCGGCGGCGTGTTCACCGAACAGGTCATCCGCCCGACCGGCCTGCTCGACCCGCAGGTCGAGATCCGGCCGGTGGAGATGCAGGTCGACGACCTGCTAGACGAGATCCGCAAGGTGTCCCAGCAGGGCTACCGGACGCTCTGCACCGTGCTGACCAAGCGGATGGCCGAGGACCTGACGGAATACCTGCACGAGCAGGGCATCCGCGTGCGCTACATGCATTCGGACATCGACACGATCGAACGGATCGAGATCCTGCGCGATCTGCGCCTCGGCGCGTTCGACTGTCTCGTCGGGATCAACCTGCTGCGCGAGGGGCTCGACATCCCCGAATGCGGCCTCGTCGCGATCCTCGACGCCGACAAGGAAGGCTTCCTGCGCTCCGAGACCTCGCTGATCCAGACGATCGGTCGCGCCGCGCGGAACGCCGACGGGCGCGTCATCATGTACGCCGACCGCGTCACCGGCTCCATGGAGCGCGCCATCGGCGAAACCAATCGCCGCCGGGAAAAGCAGATCGCCTACAACACCGAGCACAACATCACGCCCGAGACGATCCGAAAGAACGTCGAAGACGTGTTGGCCGGTCTCTACAAGGGCGACACCGACATGAACCGCGTCACCGCCAAGATCGAACCCGAACGCCAGGGGTCGAACATGCAGGCGGTGCTCGACGGGCTGCGCGAGGACATGCGCAAGGCCGCCGAGAACCTCGAGTTCGAGGAGGCGGCCCGTCTGCGCGACGAGGTCAAGCGGCTGGAGGCCGTGGACCTCGCCGTGGCCGACGACCCCCTCGCCCGTCAGCAAGCCGTCGAGAAGGCGTCCGAAGAGGCGACGAAGCGCTCCGGGCGCTCCACTGCGGGCCGCCCCGGCCAACGCGGCGGTAACGTGCAGCGGCGCAAGAAGCGGTAGGCGGCGGACCGCCAGATCAGGACCTCGGGCGCCGCGCGGCGTGCGGCGGAACGCCGCACGCGGCTCGCGAGTTGATGAGGCAAACGCAACACCTCATCGGAGACCTGAAATGGAATATGGCCTGTTCGGACTGATCGTCCTGATCCTCGACATCTACGCGATCTACCAGACGCTGACGTCGCCTGCCTCGACGCTGTCGAAGGTTCTTTGGACGCTGCTCATCCTGATCCTGCCGGTGATCGGCTTCATCGCCTGGCTCATCGCCGGACCGCGCGGCAAGTCCGTGCGCGCCTGATCCGAACCAAAAATCGCCGGCGCCGTCTCCTCGCGGCGCCGGCGCCCCCGGTTCAGCGCACCACGTGAACCGAGCACGGCGCGTGGCGCACCACGCGGCCCGCCGTGGACCCCAGGAACCAGTCCTGCAGCCCAGGCTTGTGCGAACGGATGACGATCAGGTCGAAGCCTTCGTCGCGCACCACGTCGACGATCTTGGACGCGGGCGAGCCCGTCTCTGCCCGGATCTCGACATCCGCCTGATCGCGGAACGCCTCCTTCAGCGTCTCATAGACCTCCTTGCAGGAACGCTCGTAGACCTCCGACGGCACCTCTGCGGCGACGTAGAGGGGGATCACCTCCAGGACCGCCAGGGCCGTGATCGTGGTATCCGGGCCGGCAAGAGCCCGCGCGACCCCGATCGACTCGTCGAGTGCTTCGGCATGGTCGGGCGCGATCGGGATAAGAATCTTTTTGAACATGGATCACCTCCTGCCCGGACACTCGCCCGGTCACGGGCTAAGCGCTTTGATCCATGTCAGTTTTTTCCCGAATTCTGTGAAAATCGCAGCGGGACCGATCAGCCGTCGCGGTGCTTGCCCACGTGCCAGCCCGTCGTCTCGGCCAGCCGCCGCGTGCCGCGGTCGATCGGCATCTCCTCGAGCGACGTGCCCATCGAGTCGTTCCAGCGGTTGAGAAAGCCGAACAGGGCCACGACCGACATGATCTCGACCACGTCGTCGGGCCCCCAGTGTTCGCGGAGCCGGGCCGCTACGTCGCCGTCGACGGCGTTGGGCACCGTCGCGGCGCATTGCGCAAAGGCCAGCGCCGCCTTCTCGGCCTCGGAAAAATGCGGGCTGTCCTCGTAGCTCCAGACATTGTTCAGCCGATCCTCGGACGCTCCGAAGCGTTCGGACGCGAGGATCATGTGCGCCTGGCAGTACAGGCAGCCCGACGCGAAGCTCGCGACATAGCCGATCAGCCGTTTGAACTCGGGCGTCACGTCCCCGTACTCGGCCATCACCGCGCGGTTCAGCTCCGTATAGGCGCGCGCGATTTCGGGGCGGCGCGACATTGTGAGGATCGAATTCGGCACCCCGCCGAGCGTGCCTTCGAAGAACCTTACCTGGTCACGAAGATCCTCGGGAAGCGCCTCGGGCGCGAGCGGCGGAACAAGCGGCATCGTCCATCTCCTGCAATCTGGCGCCACGCTAGGAGCGGCGGAGCCACGCCGCAAGCCGCGCCCGCCGCGCCAAGGCTCGACACCGGGTCGGGACTTGCTAGGCTCGCGGCGATCTGGAGGTTCGCCATGTTGCGCCGCGCCGCTCTCTTGCCCGTCCTCGTCCTGCTGCTGCATGGCTGTGCCACGCCGCTCGAACGCTGCGTGTCGCAGGCCCGCGCGAGCCAGAGCGCGGCGGAGAACGAGCTGCGCGAGCTCGAGCGGACGCTGGCGCGCGGCTACGCGACCGAACGGCGGGTGCGCACGCGACCGGTGTTCGGAAGCTGCTACGCCGGGCCCGGAAAACGCTATCCGTGCGTCGGCGAACGCGCCTATCCCTACACCGCGCGGGTCAAGGTCGACCTCGGACAGGTGCAGCGGCGCGCCGACGAGCTGCGCGCGCGTCTGCCCGCGCTCACGCGCTCGGCCGAGGCCGGCGCAGCGCAGTGCCGTGCGGCCTACGCCGCGTCGCTCGCGCCCGAGCAGACACCCGGCTGACCCGAAGACAGGATCGCCGAACGGCAAGGAGACGGAGATGTCCGAGGCGACGGATCTGCGAGACCTCGCGCGGCGGCTCTACGATGCCGCGGTCGCCGCCGCCGATCCCGCGCGCGCCCTCACCCGCGCAATGGCAACGGATCCGCCGCGCAGCGTGACCGGGCGGACGTTCCTCGTGGCGTTCGGCAAGGCCGCACCGGCCATGGCGCGCGCCGCGCTCGACCGGCTGGGCGGTGCCGATGCCGCGCTCGTGGTAACCCATCACGGCAACGGGGCCGACGTGCCGGGCGCCCGGGTCCTGACCGCCGGCCACCCCGAACCGGATGCCGACGGGGTGGCCGCCGCGGAAGAGGTGCTGACGCTTCTGGACGAGGCCGGGCCGGGCGACCGCGTGATCGCGCTGGTTTCGGGCGGGGGCTCGGCGCTTCTGCCGGCACCGGCGCCGCCGCTCACGCTCGCGAACAAGCGCGATGCGACCCGTGCGCTCCTGGCCGGGGGCCTCGCGATCGAAGAGGTCAACCTGGTCCGCCAGCACCTGTCGGAGCTGAAAGGCGGCGGCATGGCACGCCGCGCGGCGCCGGCCGAGGTGACGGCCTACATCCTGTCGGACGTGATCGGCGACGATCTGCGTGCCGTCGCGTCGGGGCCAACCGCGGGCCCGCTCGGCACCGCCGACGAGGCTCGCGCACTCCTGACCCGGGCCGGCCTGTGGTCCGCCCTGCCCGCCCCGGCGCGGCGCCGGCTCGAGGCTGCGGCGGCGCCAGGTCCCGTGCCCAAGGCGCGCAACGTCCTGATCGGATCGAACCGGATGTCGCTCGAGGCGATGGAGGCGGAAGCAACGACGCAGCGCGTGCCGGCGCGGATCGTCGACGCGGCGCTCGTCGGCGATGTTGCCCGGGCCGCCAAGCGGATCGTCGAGCGGTTCGAGCAGACCGACCACCCGATCGCGCTCCTCTTCGGGGGCGAGACCACCGTTCGGTTGGCCGGCCACGGCACAGGCGGACGCAACCAGGAACTGGCGCTCCGCGTCGCGCTCACCGCGCCGGAGACCGGGGCGGCATGGGTGTTCCTGTCCGGCGGGACGGACGGGCGCGACGGGCCGACCGACGCGGCCGGCGCGATCGTCGATGCCGGAACGCCCGTGCGGATCAGGGCCGCCGGCGGCGATGCCCGCGCGCTTTTGGCGGACAACGACAGCTACGCCGCGCTCGAACTGTCGGGTGACCTTCTGCGGGTCGCGCCCACCGGCACCAACGTGGCAGACGTGCAGGCACTGATCCTCGCACCACCGGCCGACGGCTGAACGCTCAGTCGCGCCGCCCCTCGAACCGGCGCAACGTCACGCCCGCGGCCTTGAGCCCGTCGCGCACGGCGCGCGCGATCGCGAGTGCCGTCTTGCCGTCGCCGTGCAGGCAGATCGTGTCGACCGCGGCGGGAATGCGTGCGCCGCTTTCGGCCACGATCGCGCCGGCGCCCACCATCTCCACCATCCGTCGCGCCGCGATCTCGGGGTCGTGGATCACCGCGCCGGGCTCTGCCCGATCCACCAGCGTGGCATCGTCGTTGTAGGCCCTGTCGGCAAAGATCTCTCCGGCCCAGATGCAGCCCAGCGACCGCGCCGCCCGTTCCTGCGCGGTGCCGGCGAGAACCATGACGATCATGTCGGGATCGAGCGCGAGCGCGGCCTCGTAGGCGGTGCGCGCCATCGCCTCGTCCTCGGCGGCCATGTTCGCCATCGCGCCATGCAGCTTCAGATGTCGGACCGTGCCACCCGCCGCGCGCGCCATGCCCTGGGCGGCGGCGACCTGGTATTGGACCGCGTGCGCGAGCGCACCGGGCGTCATCTGGATCCGTCGGCGGCCGAACCCTTCGAGATCGCGAAATCCCGGATGCGCGCCGATGCCCACGTCGTTGGCCACCGCGGCCGCCATCGTCGCCGCCATCACGTCAGGGTCGCCGGCGTGAAAGCCGCAGGCGATGTTGGCAGACGTCACGACATCGAGCAGCGCGGCATCGTCGCCCATCGGCCAGGGGCCGAAGCTTTCGCCCATGTCGGCGTTGAGGTCCACGTGATCCATCGCGTTGCCTTTCTCAGAGCTCGTCGCCGGCGGTGACCCCGCCGACCAGCGTGTAGGACAGAAGGTCGGGAATGTCGGCCGGGTCGCGCACGAGGGGCGCGACGCGCCCGCGCAGCCCGGCCAGCAGCTCGCGATGCGCCGCGACCGCCGTTCGCGCCTCCTCGAGCGTGACGAACCGGAACGACAGCGCGACGCCCGGCGCCGCCTGTGCCACGCGCGGCAGGTCCGGAGGTATGACCGTGCCGATGCGCGGATAACCCCCGGTGGTCTGGCTTTCGGCCATCAGGACGTAGGGCACGCCGTCCCCGGTGATCTGGATGTCACCGGGCACGATCACCTCGGACACGACGCTGAGCCCGCCTTCGACGCCGAACCCCTCGCCCTCGAAGGCGAGCCGCGCGCCATGCCGGTTCGACCGCGGGTCCTTGGCAAAGGCCGTCTGCTCGAACCGCGTGCGCGTCTCCTCCGGGAAGAACGCCGTCTGCAGGCTCGGCGCGACGCGGATCGTGCCGCCGGAGAACCTGGCCTCGGGCGTCAGCTTCAGGCCGGTCGGCCCGTCTTCGCTCCCGGCGGGCACGACGTCGCCCCGGGCAAGCGGCGCGCCGAGGCCCGCCGCGAGGTGCGCACCCCGGCCGCCGAGCACGGGCGCCACGTCCACGCCGCCGCCGAGATGCAGGTAGCCGTAGAGCCCGGCCTCGGCCGGCCCGATCTCCAGCCGCGCGCCGTCCGGCAGGTCATGGCTCGCGGCCCAGCTCACGGCCGCGCCGTCGATCCGCGCGCGCATCGGCGCACCGGTCAGCGCGATCCGGAGGTCGCCCTCGGCCACGAAGGTGCCGCCGGTCCCGGCCATCTCGAGCGCCGCGAGCCCGGCGTCCTGCCGCAGGAGCGCCGCGCCCTCGTGGAGCGCGTCGACATCCATCGCACCGCCGCGCGACAGCCCCTCCGCGATCCAGCCGGGCCGGCCGAGATCCTGGACGGTGACCTGCGGACCGGCGGACAGGACGCGCAACCCGCTCATGCGATATCCTCCCAATCGGCACCGCCGTCTTCGGCGGCCTCGACCTCGGCAAAGCGCGCCTCGTCGACGGCGGGAAAGCTGACCTCGTCGCCCGGGCGCAGCACGAAGGGAGTCTCGGCCTCGGGCCGGAACAGCCGAAGCCCGGTCTGGCCGACATGCCGCCATCCTGTCGGCGAACCGACCGCGAAGAGCACGAGCTGTCGCACCGCCACCACGAGCGCCGCAGCCGGCACCTGCGCGAGCTCGGAGCGGCGGGGAATGTCCCACGCCTCGGACAACGTGCCGAGATAGGGTTGGCCCGGCGCGAAGCCGATCGTCGTCACGCGCAGCCGGGCCGCCGACAGCTCCGCCACCGCCGTCTCGGCGTCCAGTCCGGCGGCCTCCGCCGCCTCGGCCAGTTGCGGGGCGCGGTCCGTGCCGTAAAGCGTCGGCACGCGCCAGTGCCGGCGTCCCGCGGGCAGCGGCGCCTCGGTCCAGTCGCGCGTTTCGAGAAGCTGCCGCGCCGCGGCCTCCACCCTTTCCGGGTCCGCATCGTGCGACAGCCTCAGGTAAGCCGAGACGAGAGAGGTCGCGGTTTCCGACACGCCGTCCGGCGCCTCGGCCGCGAACGCCGCGCGATAGGCCAGCGCCGCGCGATTGGCGGGCTCGCTCAGCCGGTCGGCGAAGCGGACAAGAAGCCCCTCCGTGCCCACCGCGTCGATCCTTGGAAAGCGTTCGGTCATCCGCATCCTCCGGAGCACACAAAACGCTCCCGTCGGGCGGAGGACAAGACCCGAGAGACTGCGGCGGCGCGCGCCAGGGCCGGTCAGAGCTTCGAGGAGATCACCCCGGTGGCGAAGCCGCCCTTTCGCAACTCGCCGAACAGACGCTGATGCTCGATCTTGGGACAGCGGTCCTGCACGACGTCGAGACCGCGCGCCTCGGCTGTTGCCGCCGCCTCCTCGTTGCGCACCCCGATCTGCATCCACACGAGCCTGAGATCCGGCAGGGTGGCCAGCGCCTCATCGACGATGGCCGGCACGGCGTCCGAGCGACGGAAGATGTCGAGCATGTCCACGCCCTCGTCGGCCAGCTCGTCGAGGCCTGCGCGGACGGTTTCGCCGAAGAGCTCGGTGCCCGCATGGCCCGGGTTGATCGCGATCACCCGGTAGCCGCGCCGCGACAGGTATCGGCCGACGTAATTCGACGGCCGGACCGGATTCGGCGAGGCGCCGACCACCGCGATCGTCTTCGCGCGGGTCAGCAGCGATTTCAGATAGGCGTCCGAATAGCTCATGCCCTGCTCTAGCCCGTGTGACGGCAAGAAAAAAGCGCCCAAGGAAAACCTTGGGCGCCAGGTACGGAACGAGGGACAGTGAAGGTCTCGCGGGGGTTCCGATCCCGCGGCCTACACAGCAATATGGACCCAAAAGCCACAGTGTGAAGGCCCGTAAAGCGTTCGTGAACGAAAACTCTTGACCTTTGCCCCAAGGTGTCGGGTCACTCGGCCGCCACGGCGCCGGTCTCGAGCATTTCCCACACCCGCATCGGGGTGAACGGGATGTCCGCCTGACGCACGCCGCGATCCCAGAGCGCGTCCTGCACCGCGTTGGCCACCGCCGCGATGGCGCCGACGGTCCCGGCTTCGCCGCACCCTTTCATGCCGAGCTGGTTGGCCGTCGAGGGCACGGGTTCGGTCGAGAAGCCGATCATCGGCAGATTGTCCGCCCGGGGCATCGCGTAGTCCATGAAGGACGCGGTCAGCAGCTGCCCGTCCTCGTCGTAGACGACCCGTTCGAGCAACGCCTGCCCCAGACCCTGCGCCACGCCGCCATGCACCTGGCCCTCGACCAGCAACGGGTTCACGAGGTTGCCGAAATCGTCGACCACGCCGTAGCGGTCGACGCGGACCTGTCCGGTCTCGGGATCGACCTCGACCTCGGCCACGTGCGCGCCGTTCGGGAACGATCGCGCCTCGAGCTGGGCGGTGGCCGAATGCACCAGCAGGTCCTCGCGGCCGGCCGCCCGCGCCATCTCGGCGACCTCGAGGATCGTCGGCGAGATGTTGGATCCTTCGGCGCGGAACCGCTCGTCGTCCCACGTGATCGCGTCTTCCGGCACGCCCATCTCCGGGGCGAGGAAGGTCTTGAATGCGCTGACGATCTGGTCGACCGCCGTGAGAGTCACGTTGGTCTGCACGGTGACAGAGCGCGACCCGCCCGTGCCGCCGCCCCGCGCGATCAGGTCGCTGTCGCCCTGGACGACGCGGATCGCGTCGACCGGGATTCCGGTCTGGTCCGACAGGAACTGGCGATAGACCGTTTCGTGGCCCTGCCCGTTCGACTGCGTACCGACATACATCACCGCGCCGCCATCCTCGAATTCGATGCGCACGTCTTCCGACGGAGAGCCGAGGATCGCCTCGATGTAGTAGCAGATCCCCTGCCCGCGCAGCTTGCCCTCGGCCTCCGAGGCGGCGCGGCGCGCGGCGAAGCCGGCCGCTTCGGTCGCCTGGGCCGCCGAATCGAGCACACGTCCGAACGCGCCCACGTCGTAGGTCTCACCGGTGACGGTCGTGTAGGGGAATTGCTCGGGCCTGATGAAGTTGATGCGGCGCAGCTCCCACGGATCGACCCCCAGTTCCCGCGCGGCGCGGTCCATCATCCGCTCGAGCAGGTAGTTCGCCTCGGGCCGTCCGGCCCCGCGATAGGCGTCCACCTGCGTGGTGTTGGTGAAATACCCCTCCGAACGCAGCCAGGCCGTCGGCACGTCGTAGACGCCGGTCAGGACGCGGCTGAAGAGATGCGTCTGCATCAGCGGCCCGAACCCCGACAGGTAGGCACCGAGATTCGAGCGGGTATGCACGCGATACCCGGTGATCCGGTTGTCCGCGTCAAAGGCCAGCTCCGCGTCGGAAACGAGGTCGCGCCCGGAATTGTCCGACAGCATCGCCTCGCCCCGCTCGGAGAACCAGCGCACCGGGCGGCCGAGATGCCGCGCCGCGTACGCGACCAGGAAATACTCGGGATAGGGCATGGTCTTGGTGCCGAAGCCGCCGCCGACGTCGGGCGTGGTGACGTGCACATCGTCGGCCTCGAGGCCGAACGCCTTGGCGAGGAGCTTCTTCATCTCCCAAACGCCCTGCCCGGAAAAGGCGAAATGCAGCCGCGCGCCGTCCCATGTCGCGTGGCAGCCGCGCACCTCCATCGGATTCGAGATCACGCGGCTGTTCTCGACCGTCAGGCGCACCACGCGCGCCGCGGCGTCGAAGGCGGCGGCCGTCGCGGCCTCGTCGCCGATGCCGTAGTCGAAGGCGCGGTTGTCGGGCAGCGCATCGTGGATCGGCGTGTCGCCGGGCGCCGTGGCCATCTGTGCCGGCCGGTCGACGAGATCGAGCTCGATCAGCTCGGCCGCATCCTTCGCCGCCTCGGCGCTCTCGGCGAACACGACCGCGACCGGTTCGCCCACGAAGCGCACGCGGCCCTCGGCCAGGATCGGGCGGCGCGGCGGCTCGGTCTTCGTGCCGTCCCGGTTGGGCACCATGACCGTCGGCAGGCCGAGCGTCAGGCCGGCCTCCGCGAGGTCCGCGGCCGTCAGCACCGCATGAACGCCCTCGGCCCCGCGCGCGGCCGAAACGTCGAGACCGGTGATGTCGGCGTGTGCGACCGGCGACCGGAAAACATGGGCGAAGAGCGCGTCCTCCGGCGCGGTGTCGTCGATGTAGCGGCCCGCCCCGGTGAGGAAGCGCAGATCCTCGACACGTGTGACGGGCTGGCTCTTGCCGAACTTTTCCATGGGGCGTCCTCGCTGTGGCCGGGTGAGGCGGAGACTAGAGAGGCCGCTCGCAGTGTCCAGCCCCGCGCCCGGCGCGCGTCACTCGGCCGCCCCGAGCGTGACGACGTCGCGCGCGCCGTAGCCGTTGAACCCGGTGACCAGCGCCGCACCATAGGCGCCCATGCCCGGGATCAGCACGTAATCGCCCTCGGCCACGTCGCCGGGCAGCGGCAGGGCGTCGGGCAAGCGGTCGAGGCTGTCGCAGGTCGGCCCGAACACGACGCGGCGCACGGGGTCCCCGCGCCGCGCGGCTCCGTCGGGCGAGACGACGCGGATCCGTGCCGCGGGCGGCAGGTCGCGCCATTCCCCGAGCGCGCCATAGACGCCGTCGTTCAGGGTGATCGCCTCCGCGCCCGTCGCCTTGACCCGCAGGCACAGCGTGACGGCCTCGGCAACCATCGCGCGCCCGGGTTCGCACAGGAGCGTCGGCGGCGCGTCGAAGGCCGTGCGCGCAGCGGACCCGATCGCGTCGAAGATACGCGCGAGGTCCGGCGCATCGGCGTCGCGGTGCGACGGAAACCCGCCGCCCACGTTCAGCCGCGCCAGCGGGACACACGCCCGCGCGGCGACGTCGGCTGCCGCGTGGATGTAGCGCGCCCAGGCCGCACCGTCGGTACACTGCGTTCCGGGATGGAAGGTCATCGACGGGGTCAGCCCGCGCGCCGCCACCTGCCTCAGAAGCTCCGCCGCGACGTCGGGATCGGCCCCGAACTTGGCCCCGAAATCGTAGACCGCGCCGGCGACCGGCAGGCGCAGGCGCACCGATACCTCGGTGCCGGGCGCAAGAGCCGACAGCTTGTCGAGCTCCGAGGCCCGGTCGACCGACCACGAGGCGACGCCCCGGGCGCGGCCCGCCGCGATCTCGTCGCCCGAGCGCACGGGATTGTTGTAGTGCAGCACTGCCCCCGGCGCCGCCGCGCGCACGCGCGCCATCTCTTCCGGCGAGGCCACGTCGAACGCCGCGATCCCGGCCGATGCCAGCGTCTCGAGGATTTCCGGCGCGGGGTTGGCCTTGACCGCGTAGGTCACCTGTCCCGGAAACTCCGCGCGGAACCGCCGCGCCGTCTCGGCGAGCCGGTCGGGCCGGAAGAAGAAGACCGGCGCGTCGGGGCGCCGCCGGACCAGATGCGCGACCGGGTCGGTTGCGGGTATGTCGTGCGTGGTCATCCTGCCGCTCCTGCTCGTGTTTTTCTCAGGATCACCGCGGCAAATGTCGAAGTCTCGCGTCATATCTGACAGAGTGGCGTCAAAACCGGGCAGAGCGACGACATGGACAGGCAAATCGACGAAACCGATGCAGCGCTCCTCGCCGCGCTGGCCGAGGATGCCCGGGCCTCCGTGGCGGCGCTCGCCCGTCGGCTGGGGATCGCGCGCACCACCGTGCAGGCGCGGATCGAGCGGCTTGAATCACGCGGGGTGATCGCGGGCTACACATTGCGCACCGGCGCGCGGATGCGCCCCGCGCTGCGCGCCACCGTGCTCGTGTCGATCGAACCGCGCTCCGGCCCCGCGGTTCTGGCGCGCCTGAAGGCGCTTCCGGGCGTGGAGGCCGCACACACCACGAGCGGCCGCGTGGATATGATCCTCGAGGTGGTCGCGGACACGACCGAGGCGCTCGACCGCACCCTCGACCGGATCGGCGAGGTTCAGGGCGTGAAGAGCTCGGAAAGTCTCATCCACCTGTCGACCAAGATCGACCGTCGCTGAGCGCGGCGAGATCGCCGCGCAAGACCTCGGCCACTGCCTCGGCATGGGTGATCGGCACCATGTGCCCGGCGCCGGGGATGACGCTCGCGCGCGCGCCCGGAAGGCGCGCGGCAAGCCCCTCGTGCACAGCGGCCATGATCGGATCGGATTCGGCGCCGCGGATCAGCCGTACCGGAACTGCGATCGCCTCGGGCACGCCGGGCGCGAGAAGTCCCTTGGCGTCGTCGTTCAGCACGTCACCCACCGACAGCGTCAGCGGCATCTGCCCTGCCAGCCGCTCCCGCGCCGCCTCGGGCAGATCGTCCCAGTCGCCTTCGCCCCAGCGCGCGGTAAAGAGCCGTGCCGCCTCCTGCCAGTCGCCGCGCGACGCCGCGGCATCGAGCGGGCCGTACGCCGCGCGGTTGGCGGCGAAGCGATCGGGGGCAACGTCCCGCGCCGCGGCAAAGAGCACCGGCTCGATCAACGTGAGCGATCGCACCGCCTCCGGCCGCGTCTGGGCCAGCCGAAGCGCCACGGTCGCACCGAAGGAATGCCCCACGAGATGCGCCGGTCGGTCGAGGAACGATGCGGCGATGTCGGTCACGAGGTCGTGCAGGTCGCGCTTGCCGTCCCACGGCGCGCTGCGCCCGTGCCCCGGCATGTCCGGCGCCGTTGCCGTCCAGAAATCGCCGAGCGCATCGGCCAACCCGGCCCAGGCCCGCGACTGCGCCAGCGCGCAATGCAACAATAGTGCCGGCGCCGCGCCCGATCCGAAGACCCGCCAGCGGACCGGATGCCCGGCCCGAACGTCCTCTGGCATCAGATCCGGCCCGCGAGATGCAGGTCGAGATCCTCCAGCCGGTCGTGGCCCCAGAACCGCTGCCCGCCGTCGACGATGTAGAACGGCGACCCGAAGGCGCCCTGCGCCACCGCCTCTTCGAGGTTCGCGGCATAGGCCTCCGCCCCGGCCAGCAGGCCACTGTCGGCAAGCGCCGGGTCGAACCCCGCCGCGGACAGGCAGTCGCGCACGGTAGCGTCGGCGGCGATGTCGCGGTCCTCGGCCCAGCAGGCACGCAGAATGCCGTGAACGAGCGCGCCCAGGTCGCCGCCGCCGGCCTTCTGCGCCGCGATGATCGCGTAGCTCGAGGGCGCGGGGTTCGTCGGCCAGTGGGCGGGCTTCAGCTGCATCTGCATGTCGCGTTTCTTCGACAGTCGCAGGATCTCCTGCGCGCGGTATTCCTGCCGTGCGGGGTGACGCTCTGCCGGAGGCGTGCCGCCCGTGCGCGCGAACAGCGCCATGATGTCCAGCGGCTTGTAGGAGATGGACGCGGCGCGGCGCGTCGCGATCTCCTCGAGCCCCAGCCCGGCGAGGTAGGTGAACGGCGATAGCGTCGAGAAGTAGTAGTCGATATGCGGCATCGCGGCGTCTCCCGTCGGGCTTCGGCTTTGCCGGACGGTAGGGCCATGCTAAGCGCACCGCAACCTGACGATTCCCCTCGGAGCCCCTGCCGCATGCCCACCGTGATCGAACCCAAGCTCATCTCCGGAAACGCGAATCTGCCGCTCGCCCGCGCGATCGCACGGCGCATGTCGCTCTATCGGGGGATGTCGGTCGGGCTCGTCGACGCGCGGGTCGAGCGCTTCAACGATGGCGAGATCTTTGTCGAGGTGTTCGAGAACGTACGCGGCGAGGACATGTTCGTCATCCAGCCCACGTCGAACCCGGCCAACGACAACCTGATGGAGCTCCTGGTGATGACCGACGCGCTGCGCCGGTCGTCCGCGGCTCGGATCACCGCGGTCATTCCCTATTTCGGCTACGCGCGGCAGGACCGGCGCACCAAGGCGCGCACGCCGATCACGTCCAAGCTGGTGGCCAACATGATCGCCAGCGCGGGCATCGAGCGGGTCCTGACGATGGATCTGCACGCCGCGCAGATCCAGGGCTTCTTCGATATCCCGGTCGACAACCTCTATGCCTCGCCGATCTTCGCGCTCGACATCCTGAGCCAGTTCAAGGGCGACCTTCAGGATGCGATGGTCGTCTCGCCCGACGTGGGCGGCGTGGCGCGGGCGCGTGAGCTCGCCAAGCGGATCGACGCGCCGCTGTCGATCGTGGACAAGCGCCGGGAAAAGGCCGGCGAGGTCGCCGAGATGACCGTGATCGGCGAAGTCGCTGGCAAGAAATGCTTCATCGTCGACGACATATGCGACACCGCCGGAACGCTTTGCAAAGCGGCGGAGGTGCTCAAGGAACACGGCGCGACCGAGGTTCACGCCTACATCACCCACGGCGTGCTCTCGGGCCCGGCGGTGGAGCGGATCTCGAACTCGGTCATGAAGTCGCTCGTGATCACCGACTCGATCGCCTGCACCGAAGAAGCGCAGGCGGCGCCCAACATCCGCGTTGTCCCGACCGCGCCGATGTTCGCCCAGGCGATCCTGAACATCTGGAACGGCACCAGCGTGTCGTCACTGTTCGAGACGGAGACGCTCGGCCCGATCTACGAGGGCATCCTCTGAAGCGAAACGTCCGGCCGCCTCGTCGTCGGATCGGGACCGGGGCGCGCGGCGCCCGAAGCCGGGGTCAATAGAGCGTCCAGTCATCCTCACTCGCGACGGGCCCGATCGCCATCCACGACAGGCGCACGCGCGCGATGCGGGTGTCGCCCCAGGTTCGGAAGACCATCTCGAACCCGTCGGCGGCGACGTTCTCCGTGGAGAGATCGGCGCGCATGTTGGCCGCCGCGTCGACATCCCACAGCGCGAGCGACAGGTGCACGGCGGGCGGCGCGCTGAACGGATCGGGAAATTCGACGCGCCGGCGCCGCTCGCGCGATCCGGACCCGGTCCACATCTCGCCGCCATCGGCGAAGTCCGAGAACAGTTCCACGGTCCCCTGCGCCACGCCCATGCGATGGCTGTCGAAAGTCCTCATGCGGTCGTCCCGTCCGGTGCGTGCCGCACAGTGTCGGGGATCGCGGGCGGTTTGCAAACCCTCGCTTGTCGCAACCCCCTAGTCGCAAAACGAAAAGAGGCGCGCCCGCGGGCGCGCCCCTGTCATCTCGGGATACCGGCGAGCGACAGGCCCGCCCGGGATCAGAGGTTCGGCTGCTTCTCGGACAATCCGATATGGCCACCGACAGCAACCATGTCGGCCAGAAGCTTGGCCGCATCGTCGACCGGGCCGGGCTCGTTCTCGAAGGACTCCTTGGCCTTGCGATACTTTTCCTCGGCTTCGCTGACGAGATCCTCGTAGGTCTGCTGATCCATTTCCTCGCGCGGCAGCGCGCGCTCGGCCAGGACCGACAGGCCCTCGCCCAGCTCGGCGAAGCCGCCGGTCACGACGAACTGTTTGGTCTCGCCCTTGGCGGTCTCGACCGTCAGGATGCCGGGGCGCAGCGTCGTGATGAGCGGCGCATGGTTCGGCATCGCCGTCATGTCGCCGTCTGCACCGGGGATCTGGACCGACGCGACCTCTTCCTGCAGCAGCCGCCGCTCGGGGCTGACGAGATCGAAATTCATGGTCTCCGCCATTGGTCACTCCTTGTTGGGCGGGGCGCACCCCGCCCGGCATCAGTCTCAGGCGGCCTCGGACGCCATCTTCTCGGCCTTGGCCTTCACGTCCTCGATGCCGCCGACCATGTAGAAGGCGCCCTCGGGCAGGTGATCGTACTCGCCCGCGACCACGGCCTTGAACGACGAGATCGTGTCCTCGAGCGGCACCTGAACGCCGTCGGAGCCGGTAAAGACCTTCGCCACGTCGAACGGCTGCGACAGGAACCGCTGGATCTTCCGGGCGCGGGCCACGGTCAGCTTGTCCTCTTCCGACAGCTCGTCCATGCCGAGGATCGCGATGATGTCCTGCAGCGACTTGTAGCGCTGGAGGATCCCCTGCACGTCACGCGCGACGGCGTAGTGCTCTTCCCCGAGGATCTGCGGATCCATCAGGCGCGACGAGCTGTCGAGCGGGTCCACCGCGGGGTAGATACCGAGCTCGGAGATCGCGCGGTTGAGAACCGTCGTCGCGTCGAGGTGGGCGAAGGTCGTCGCCGGCGCGGGGTCGGTCAGGTCGTCCGCGGGCACATAGACCGCCTGGATCGAGGTGATCGATCCGGCCTTGGTCGAGGTGATCCGCTCCTGCATCTGGCCCATGTCGGTCGCCAGCGTCGGCTGGTAGCCCACGGCGGACGGGATCCGGCCCAGAAGCGCCGACACCTCGGAACCCGCCTGCGTGAAGCGGAAGATGTTGTCGACGAAGAACAGAACGTCCGTGCCGGACTGGTCGCGGAACTGCTCGGCCAGCGTCAGGCCGGTCAGCGCGACGCGGGCCCGTGCCCCCGGAGGCTCGTTCATCTGGCCATAGACGAGCGCCACCTGGCTCTCGGACAGGTTGTCGGGCTTGATCACGTTCGACTCGACCATCTCGTGATAGAGGTCGTTGCCTTCGCGGGTCCGCTCACCGACGCCGGCGAACACGGAGAAGCCCGAGTGCACCTTCGCGATGTTGTTGATGAGCTCCATGATCAGAACGGTCTTGCCGACGCCGGCGCCTCCGAAGAGGCCGATCTTGCCGCCCTTGGCGTAGGGGGCCAGCAGGTCGATCACCTTGATGCCGGTAACCAGCACCTCGGATTCGGTCGACTGCTCCTTGAAGTCCGGCGCCTCGGCGTGGATCGGGCGATACTCGTCCGCCTTGATCTCGTCGCCCTCGTCGACGGGCTCCCCCACGACGTTGAGGATCCGGCCGAGCGTCGCGTTGCCCACCGGCACCGTGATCGGGCCGTCGGTGTCGACAACTTCCTGGCCGCGGACCAGGCCTTCGGTGCCGTCCATGGCGATGGTGCGCACGGTGTTCTCGCCCAGGTGCTGGGCGACCTCGAGCACCAGCCGGCGGCCGTTGTTGTCGGTCGTGAGCGCGTTGAGGATCTCGGGCAGGTGGTCGTCGAACTGAACGTCGACCACGGCGCCGATGACCTGCGTCACTTTGCCTTTCGCGTTTGCCATCTTATCGTCTCCGGTCGTTTCGTTAGAGCGCCTCGGCGCCCGAGATAATTTCGATCAGCTCGTTGGTGATGACGGCCTGGCGGGTTCGGTTGTACTCGATGGTCAGGTCGTCGATCATCTCGCCGGCGTTGCGGGTCGCGTTGTCCATCGCGGACATCCGCGCGCCCTGCTCCGATGCGGCGTTCTCGAGCAGCGCCGAGAAGATCTGCGTCGCGACACCGCGCGGCAGCAGATCGGCAAGGATCTCTTCCTCGGACGGCTCGTAATCGTAGAGCGTGCCCGAGGATTGTCCGTCCTCGCCGGACTCCTCTTTCTCGTAGTGCGCCGGGATGATCTGCTTCTCCGTCGGGATCTGGCTGACCACGTTCTCGAACACCGAGTAGTAGATCGTCGCGACGTCGAACTCCCCGGCATCGAACCGGTCGAGCACGTCCTGCGCAATCCGCTGCGCGTCCGGATAGCTCAGGCGCTTCACGTCCGACAGATCGACATGGCCGATGAAGTGATCGCCGTAGTCGCGGCGCAGCGCGTCGCGGCCCTTCTTGCCGACGGTGAGGATTTTCACCTCCTTGCCCTGCTCACGCAGAGAGGCGGCCTTCTGGCGCGCGAGCTTGGCGATGTTGGCGTTGAAGCCGCCGCACAGGCCGCGCTCCGCCGTCATCACCACGAGCAGGTGCACCTTGTCCTCGCCGGTGCCGCGCAGAAGCCGGGGCGCGCTGTCGCTGTCACCCACCGACGCCGCGAGCGACGCCATCACCGCGTTGAACCGCTCCGCGTAGGGGCGGGCCATCTCGGCCGCATCCTGGGCACGGCGGAGCTTGGCCGCCGCGACCATCTGCATGGCCTTGGTGATCTTCCGCGTCGACTTGACGGAGGAGATCCGGTTTTTCAGGTCCTTGAGGGACGGCATACGCTGTCCTCCTTAGGCGAAGTCTTTGGCGTACTCGTCCAGCACGGCCTTGATGCGGTCGGCGGCCTCGCCCTTCACCTTCGGATCTTCCTTGGTGATCCAGTCGAGAAGGTCCTTGTTCTGGCCGCGCAGGTGCTTGAGCAGCCCCTGCTCGAACCGGCCCACGTCGCGGGTCGGGATGTTGTCGAGATAGCCGTTGGTGCCGGCAAAGATGATGACCACGATCTCCGCGTTGGTGAGCGGCGAATACTGCGGCTGCTTCATCAGTTCCGTCAGGCGCTCGCCGCGGTTCAGCTGGCGCTGGGTCGCGGCGTCGAGGTCCGAGCCGAACTGCGCGAACGCCGCCATTTCGCGGTATTGCGCAAGCTCCAGCTTCACCGGGCCGGCGACCGACTTCATCGCCGAGGTCTGCGCCGAGGAGCCCACGCGGCTCACCGACAGGCCGGTGTTCACTGCCGGGCGGATGCCCTGGTAGAACAGGTCGGTCTCGAGGAAGATCTGGCCGTCGGTGATCGAGATCACGTTGGTCGGAATGAACGCCGACACGTCACCGCCCTGCGTTTCGATGATCGGCAGCGCGGTCAGCGAGCCGGCACCGTTTTCCTCGTTCAGCTTCGCCGAACGCTCGAGCAGGCGCGAGTGCAGGTAGAAGACGTCGCCCGGGTAGGCTTCGCGGCCCGGCGGGCGGCGCAGCAGAAGCGACATCTGGCGGTAGGCGACGGCCTGCTTGGACAGGTCGTCATAGACCATCAGCGCGTGCCGACCGTTGTCGCGGAAGAACTCGCCCATCGCGGTGGCGGTGTAGGGCGCGAGGTACTGCATCGGCGCGGGGTCCGATGCGGTTGCGGCGACGACGATCGAGTATTCGATCGCGCCCGATTCCTCGAGCTTCTTGACCAGCTGCGCCACGGTGGACCGCTTCTGGCCGATGGCGACGTAGACGCAGTAGAGCTTCTGGCTCTCGTCGTCGCCCGCCGCCTCGTTGTAGCTCTTCTGGTTCAGGATCGTGTCGAGCGCCACTGCAGTCTTGCCGGTCTGGCGGTCGCCGATGATCAGCTCGCGCTGGCCGCGGCCGATCGGGATCATCGCGTCGACGGCCTTGAGGCCAGTGGCCATCGGCTCGTGCACCGACTTGCGCGGCATGATGCCCGGCGCCTTCACGTCCGCGACCGAACGCTGTGCCGCTTCGATCGGGCCCTTGCCGTCGATCGGGTTGCCGAGACCGTCGACCACGCGGCCGAGCAGCGCGTCACCCACCGGCACGTCCACGATCGAGTTGGTGCGCTTGACCACGTCGCCTTCGCGGATCTCGCGGTCGGAGCCGAAGATCACCACGCCGACGTTATCGGTCTCGAGGTTCAGCGCCATGCCGCGGATGCCGCCCGGGAACTCGACCATCTCGCCCGCCTGGACGTTGTCGAGGCCGTGCACGCGCGCGATGCCGTCGCCGACCGACAGGACGCGACCGACCTCGGCGACCTCGGCCTCCTGACCGAAGTTCTTGATCTGCTCCTTCAGGATCGCCGAAATCTCGGCTGCTTGGATACCCATTTATCCGACCTCTTTCATGGCATTCTGGAGGGAGGCGAGCTTCGAGCGGATCGAGGTGTCGATCATCTTCGAGCCCACCCTGACAACGAGACCGCCGATCAGGCCGGCGTCCACCTTGGTGTTCAGCTTGACGTCGCGGCCGACCTTGGACTTGAGCGTATCGGCCAGCGCACTGCGCTGCGCGTCGGTCAGCTCGACCGCGGAAGTGACGTCGGCGGTCACCTCGCCCTTTTCTTCGGCGATCATGTCGCGCAGCTGCGCGATCAGCGCCGGCAGGACGAACAGGCGCCGCTTGGACGCCATGAGCGCGAGCGTGTTCCGCACCGGCGTCGACAGGCCCATCTTTTCGGCGACCGCGCCGATCGCTGCCGACTGCGTGTCGCGGCTGTAGACCGGCGAGTGGATCAGTTCGGACAGCTCGTCGCTGTCGGACAGCGCCTGCGCCAGGTCGTCAACATCCCGTTCGAGCGTGTCGAGCGCACCCTCTTCCTTGCTGAGGGAAAACAGGGCGGCGGCGTAACGCTCGGCGATACCGGAGGAAATCGAAGCTGGTTCGGACACGTCCATCCTTCCGTATGTCGAGCCCCCGTGGCCGCCTTCGCGAGGCCAGGAGGCGGAGCGGTGGAGCCTCGGACACGGGCCAAGGCGTCAAAATCAGCGCGGATGTAGCAGAGGCACCCCCACCCCGCAACATGGTAAGAGGTTTTTTACGGGCGCCCGAAAGCCCCTGTTTTCAGGGCGATCGCGCCACCTGCGACCATCTGCGCGCGGCATGTGGCTTAACCGGTTCGCTTTTTCGTGAGCCCCCGCGCCTGACTCGCGGGCGCCGGCGCGATTGCAACGGTCGCCGCAGCGCGGCACGGGATCAGACGGGCTTTGCCACCGGTTTGGGCGCCAGCGACCCCAGCGGCTCGCGCACGCGCTCGCCGATACCGCGCCGCGTCGGCGGATAGCGCTTGGACGCCAGGACCATCATGACGCCGCCGGCCATGACCGCGGGGATCGACCGGCCGACGCGCTCCCACAACGGACCCGTGCGCATCCAGAACCGCCGTGTCGACGGCGGCTGGTAGAGCACCGAGACATGATCCTCGGGGATGAAGTCGTGCGCCTTGAGCTGCGCCTCGAGCTGGCCGCGCGAATACGGGCGCCCGTATCCGAAGGGCGTGCGGTCCGACCGCGCCCAGAGGCCCGACCGGTTTGGCACCACGAACAGCGCCTCGCCCCCCGGGCCCAGCACCCGGTAGCATTCGTCGAGAAGCGCCGACGCGTTGTCGCAGGTCTCGAGCCCGTGCATCACCACGAGCCGGTCCACGTGCCCGGTCTCCAGCGGCCAGTCCGTCTCGTGGCTGAGAACCGATACGTTCGGCAGCCCCGCGGGCCAGTGCATCACGCCCTGCGGCGCCGGCATGAGCGCCACGACCCGGCGCGAATCCGCGAGGAACGGGCGCAGCAGCGGCAGCGCGAAGCCGTAGCCCGCCACCGTGTGACCGTGCGTGTCGGGCCATGTCGTGCGGACCCGGTCGCGCACGATCTTCTGCGCCACGCGGCCGAGCGCGTTGCGATAATAAAAGTCGCGCAGGGTGCGCACGTCGAGATGCATTGCAGCGCTCCCGGGCTACGTCCTAGCCTCTGGCCGGACACGTCCGATGCGGACTCTTACTGACACGGAGCGAAATGGAAATGACCCTCGATCTCGTGACCCTCCCCGCCTTGTCGGATAACTACACGTTCCTGTTGCATGATGACGACAGTGGCGCGACGGCGGTGATCGACGTTCCGGAGGCCGCGCCGATCGACGCGGCGCTGCGCGAGCGCGGCTGGACGCTGTCGGAGATCTGGCTGACCCACCACCACGCGGATCACATCCAGGGCGTCGAGGCGCTTCTGGCGAAGCATCCGGCAAAGGTCACCGGCGCGCGCGCCGACACCCATCGTCTGCCGCCGCTCGACCGCGCGGTATCCGATGGCGACAGCTTCACCTTCGGCGGCGAGGAGGTGCACGTGATGGACGTCTCCGGGCACACCGTGGGCCACATCGCCTTTCACCTTCCGGGCTCCACGATCGCGTTCACCGCCGACAGCCTGATGGCGCTCGGCTGCGGCCGGGTTTTCGAAGGCAGCATGGAGCAAATGTGGGACAGCCTGCAGAAATTCACCGTTCTCGATCCCGAGACGACGATCTGTTCGGGCCACGAATATACCCAGAAGAATGCCGAGTTCGCGCTCACTATTGAACCGGACAGTTCAGCGCTTAAATCTCGTGCTGACGCCATCGCGGCGGCCCGGGCCCGGGGCGAGCCCACGGTGCCGTCGCGCCTCTCCGATGAACTCGCCACCAATCCGTTTCTCCGTGCGGCCGACGAGCCCGTCCGCCGCAACCTGGATATGATGGATGCCCCCGCGGCCGAGGTCTTTGCCGAGATCCGGCGCCGCAAGGACGCCTTCTGACGTCACCCGGGCGGATGACGCACAGAGGTCACGCAGTCGCCTTGGTCACGCCGATTGTGAGGGCGACCGTCACAGAAAATACTTGAAGCAGTGGGTCGATCGACCGAACTTTAACTTCAAGAGGCAAAGTTGGAGGCTGCGGCCTCCGGCGCAGACAAGAGGAGCACATAACCCGTGCCTTCATTCTCGAACACTCTTGAGCAGGCCATCCACGCGGCGCTGGCGCTGGCGAATTCGCGCAGCCATGAGTTCGCGACGCTCGAGCATCTCCTTCTCGCGCTGGTCGACGAACCGGATGCCGCCCGCGTGATGAAGGCGTGCGACGTCGATACAGAGGACCTTCGCACCAGCCTGGTCGAATTCATCGACGGTGACCTGTCCAACCTCGTCACCGACATCGAAGGATCGGAGGCGGTGCCGACCGCGGCCTTCCAGCGTGTCATTCAGCGCGCCGCCATCCACGTGCAGTCGTCGGGCCGCACCGAGGTCACCGGCGCAAACGTGCTCGTCGCCATCTTCGCCGAGCGGGAATCGAACGCGGCCTACTTCCTGCAGGAGCAGGAAATGACGCGGTACGACGCGGTGAACTTCATCGCACATGGCGTCGCCAAGAACCCCGCCTACGGCGAAAGCCGCCCGGTCCAGGGTGCCGCCGAGGAGGAAGAAGCCCAGCAGGCAGAAACCGCCGCCGCCGGCGACCAGAAGGAATCGGCTCTCGGCAAGTATTGCGTCGATCTCAACGCGAAGTCCCGCAAGGGGGACGTCGACCCGCTGATCGGGCGCGACGGCGAGGTCGAGCGCTGCATCCAGGTGCTGTGCCGCCGGCGCAAGAACAACCCGCTGCTCGTGGGCGATCCCGGCGTCGGCAAGACCGCAATCGCCGAAGGCCTCGCGCGCAAGATCGTCAACGGCGATACGCCGGAGGTTCTCGCCAACACGACCATCTACTCGCTCGACATGGGCGCGCTGCTCGCCGGGACCCGCTACCGCGGCGACTTCGAGGAGCGTCTGAAGGCCGTGGTCAACGAGCTCGAGGAGCATCCCGACGCGGTGCTGTTCATCGACGAGATCCACACCGTGATCGGCGCCGGCGCGACATCGGGCGGCGCGATGGACGCCTCCAACCTCCTGAAGCCTGCGCTTCAGGGCGGGCGGCTGCGCACCATGGGCTCCACCACCTACAAGGAGTTCCGCCAGCACTTCGAGAAGGACCGCGCGCTTAGCCGCCGGTTCCAGAAGATCGACGTCAACGAGCCGTCCGTCGAGGACAGCGTGAAGATCCTCAAGGGCCTGAAGCCCTATTTCGAGGAGCATCACGCGATCAAGTACACCAACGATGCGATCAAGACGGCGGTCGAGCTTTCGGCGCGCTACATCAACGACCGCAAGCTGCCCGACAAGGCGATCGATGTGATCGACGAAGCCGGTGCGGCCCAGCACCTCGTGGCCGAATCGAAGCGGCGCAAGTCCATCGGCGTGAAGGAAATCGAGGCCGTGGTGGCCAAGATCGCCCGCATCCCGCCGAAGAACGTGTCGAAAGACGACGCAGAAGTCCTGCGCGATCTCGAGGGCTCGCTGAAGCGCGTGGTCTTCGGCCAGGATCCGGCGATCGAGGCGCTGTCCTCGGCGATCAAGCTGGCACGGGCCGGCCTGCGCGAACCGGAAAAGCCGATCGGCAACTACCTGTTCGCGGGTCCGACCGGCGTCGGCAAGACCGAGGTCGCCAAGCAGCTGGCCGATACGCTCGGCGTGGAGATGCTGCGCTTCGACATGTCGGAATACATGGAGAAGCACGCCGTCAGCCGTCTGATCGGCGCACCGCCGGGCTATGTCGGGTTCGACCAGGGCGGCCAGCTGACCGACGGCGTGGATCAGCACCCGCACTGCGTGCTGCTGCTCGACGAGATCGAGAAGGCGCACCCGGATGTCTACAACATCCTGCTGCAGGTGATGGACCACGGCTCGCTGACCGACCACAACGGCCGGACGGTCGATTTCCGCAACGTGATCCTCATCATGACCTCGAATGCCGGCGCGACAGAGCAGGCGAAGGCGGCGATCGGCTTTGGCCGGGACCGTCGCGAGGGCGAGGACACCGCGGCGATCGAGCGGACCTTCACGCCGGAATTCCGCAACCGTCTCGACGCGGTGATCTCGTTCAAGCCGCTGCCGCGCGAGGTGATCCTGCAGGTCGTCGAAAAGTTCGTGCTGCAACTCGAGGCCCAGCTTCTGGACCGTGGCGTCACGATCGAGCTGACCCGTCCCGCCGCCGACTGGCTGGCCGAGAAGGGCTACGACGACAAGATGGGGGCTCGCCCGCTGGGCCGCGTCATCCAGGAGCACATCAAGAAGCCGCTCGCCGAAGAGCTGCTCTTCGGCAAGCTCCAGAAGGGCGGCGTCGTCCGCGTGTCGGTCAAGGACGACACGCTGCAGCTGGATCTCGACGGTCCCGAGAAGCGGCGCCTGTCGTCGAAGCGTCCGCCGCTGCTGACCGCAGAGTGATGCTGCGCGCCAGTGCAGCGATCCTGATCGCCTCCGCCGCGCCTGCCGCGGCGGAGGCTTTTCTGTCCGTGCCGCTCGACTGCACGCTCGGGCAGGACTGCTTCATCGAGGATTATCACGACGTCCAGCCCGGCCCCGGGCAGCAGGACTATACCTGCGGGATCAAGTCGCGCGACGCGCACTACGGCACGGACTTCGCGCTTCTGTCCTTCAACGCGATGGAGCGTGGCGTCGACGTGCTCGCGGCGGCCGACGGCGTGGTCGAGGCGACCCGAGACGACGAGGACGACATCCCCTTCACGCCCGAACGCCGCGCCGCGATCGAAGGACGCGAGTGCGGCAACGCCGTGCGCATCGGCCACGACAACGGGTACCAGTCGCTCTACTGCCACATGAAGAAGGGCTCCATCGCCGTGTCGAGCGGCGACCGGGTTTCGGCCGGCGACACGCTGGGCCAGGTCGGGCTGTCGGGCGAAACCAATTATCCTCACGTGCATTTCGCGCTCTTGCGCGGCTCCGAGCGGGTCGATCCCTTCGCGCCGGACAGCACCGCGACCTGCGGCGCCGGCGGCGACACGCTCTGGCTGGATCCTCCCGCGTATATCCGCTCGGGGCTCTTCACCGCCGGTTTCTCGATCGAAGTGCCGACCTTCGAGGACGTGCAGTCGGGCGCCGCGCGGCACAAGCGCTCTGCGCCGAACGAGCCGCTCGTGCTCTACGGCCACGCCTTCTATCCAGAGGCCGGCGATGTCCTGAACCTGTCTGCTAAGGGGCCGGAGGGCGAGATCTTTGCCGAGGACGTGATGATCGAAGAAAGTCGCGCGCAGCTCTTTCGCGCCGTCGGCCGCCGCGCCCCCGACACGGGCTGGCCCGAGGGCACTTATCACGGCAGCGTCCGGCACACCCGCGGGGATACCGTGATCGCCATCCGCCACGCCGAGATCGACGTCACCTCCGACTGAGACACGCGCCCGCAAGAGGGTGCGCGTGCGTCCTCAGCCCTCCGTCAGCTTAAGCTCGATGCGCCGGTTCTGAGCCCGCGCCTCCGCGGTGTCAGCGGGATTGATCGGCTGGTACTGTCCGAACCCGTTGGCAGCCAGCCGCTGCGGCGACAGGCCGTGTTCGTCGATGAGGTAGCGCACCACTGACAGCGCCCGCGCCTGGCTCAGATCCCAGTTGTCCTCGAACCGTGCGTTTGCGCGCACCGGCGTGTCGTCGGTATGCCCGTCGACGCGGATCACCCAGTCGAGCTCGTCGGGGATGTCCGCGGCCACGCGCTGCAGAATGTCGGCCACGCGCGCGATCTCCTGCCGCCCCTGCGGCGACAGCGTGTCCGCGCCCTGCGCGAACAACACCTCGGAGGAAAAGACGAACCGGTCGCCTTCGATCCGGACACCCTCGGTGTCGCCCAGAACCTCGCGCAGCCGCCCGAAGAACTCCGATCGGTAGCGCTCCAGGTCCTGCGCCTCCGCCTCAAGCCGCTGGCGCTCCGCCTCTTCCAGCGCGCGCCGGCGGCGCTCCTCGGCGGCGACCTGGGCCAGCGCCTGGTTCAGGTCCTGGCCAAGGGTCTGCAGCTCCACCTGCGCCGCCGCGTCGCGCGCCTTGTAATCGTCGAGCAGCGCCTGCAGCTGCGACAGCTGCGTGCGCAACGTCGCGACCTGCTGGTTCAAAAGCTCGGTCTGGCGCACCGCCTCGTCGGCCCGGTCGCTCTCGGTCGCCAGCTCGGCGCGCGCCGTTTCGAGAAGCGCCGCGCGTGTGTCGGCCTGCGTCTGCGCATCCTCGGCAGCGCCCTCGGCCTCCTGCCGCGCCGCCAGCGCCGCGACCAGCCGGTCGCGCACCTCGGTCTCCGACAGCTCGGCCGCCTCTTGCGCCGCGACCGCGGCGGCCAGCAGTTCCGACAGCTCCGCCGAACGCGCCTCGGCGACGTCGAGCTCCGCCCGCAGCGTCTCGGCCGTTTGCGCCCGCTCCTCGGCTGCGGCGCCCTGCGCTGCCAACTCCGCCTCAAGTGCCGCGGTTTCGTCCTCGAGGGCGGCGATGCGCGCCGTTGCCGACTGCGCCGCATCCGCCTCGGCCAGCGCCTGCGCGAGGCGCGCGTTCAGGTCGTCCTCCGCCGCCCGCGCCGCGGCCAGCAATGTCAGCGTCTCCTCCGCCTCCGCGCGCTCGGCTTCGAGCGCCAGCGTCATCGCCGTCAGTTCGGCGTTGGCGGCCTCGAGCCGGGCGCGCAGCGCCCGCGCGGCCTCCGCCTCGGCCAGCCGGGCCTGCTCTTCTTCGGTCAGCTGCGCCTCCAGCCCCTCGACCTCGCCCGAAAGCGCGGCGATCCGGCCGCTCGCCGCGTCGCCCTCGGCACGCAGATCGGCCACCAGCGCCTCGAGCGCCTCGCGCTGCGCCGCGGCCAGCCGCGCGGCCTCGGCCTCGCGGTCGGTCTCGGACCGCGCCTTCGCCAGCGCCAATTCCAGCGCGTCGCGCTCCTCGGCCAGCGCGTCGCGCGCCGCGGTCAGGTCCGCCTCGGACGCACTCAGAGCCGCGACCTCGGCCTCGGCCTCCTCCTGCCGTGCCAGAAGCGCCGCGACCCGGTCCTCGAAATCGGCGATTTCGGCCTCGGCCGCGGCAAGATCCGCCGCCTGCGCATCGCGCGTCTCGGACAATTGGCGAATGATGGCATCCTGCTCGGCCAGCCGCGTCTCGGTGTCGTCGAGCGTCGCCGTCAGCTCGCCCAGCTGTCCCTCGAGCGCCGCGTTCTCGCGCTCGGCCACCCCGAGCGCCGAGGCGAGCGAGGAGACCTCGGCGGCCAGCTGCGACAGCCGGCTTTCCTGGCTTTCGATCTGGGTCTCCTGCCCGGTGATCGTCTCGCGCAGGACGAACTGGATCACCATGAAGATCGTCAGCACGAACATGAGCACGAGCAGAAGGCCGGTCATCGCGTCGACGAAGCCCGGCCAGATCGCGGTCTGGACGCGTTGCCCGGATCGGCGCGCCAGCGCCATGGCTCAGCCCTCCCGGCTCTGTTTGGTCTGGAACCGCTGCGGCCGCACGGTCGAGGAGGGCCCCTGCCCCGTGCCGCCTGCGGCCGCGCCCGATCCGCCACTCGCCGGCGCCGTCTGACCGCGTGGCGCGGTCTGCCGGCTGATCTGGCCCAGCGTCCGCGTGAGCGCCGCCAGATCGGTACGCAGCTCCGCCATGCTTTCCTGCCGGCCGGCCGAGATCTCCTCGAGCAGGCGCAGCATCTGCACGTCGATCGACCGCAGCCGCATCCGGCTTTCGGCGTCGAGCGCGCCCTCGGTCTCGCGCGAGCCCAGCGCCTCGACAAGACGCTCCTGCCCGTCCGCGATGCGGTTGAGCGCGGTGGCCGACGGCGCCGTCGCCTCCATCCGCTCGGTCATGCGTTCGAGCGAATCCGCCAGTTGGCCCAGCCGCGCCTCGACCTCGCTGCGCGCATCCTCGGACCGGGCATAGAGCGACTGCATCGCCTCCATCTGGTCGGCCACCTGTTCCAGAGCGAGCGCCGCGCCGGACATCTCGTCGCCGCCGTCGGACGCCGACACGCCGATCCGCGTGATCGACGACAGCCATTCCTCCAGCTCACGGTAGAACCGGTTCTGCCCGTGTCCCGCGAACAGCTCCAGCAGCCCGACGATCAGCGACCCGGCCAGACCCAGAAGCGAAGAGGCAAAGGCCACGCCCATGCCGCCCAGCTGCCCCTCGAGACCGTTCATCAGGCGGGCGAAGACCTCGGTCCCGCTCTCGCCATCCTCCGGCACCAGGCTGCGGATCGTGTCGACCAGCGCCGGCACCGTCGTCGCCAGCCCGTAGAACGTGCCGAGCAGGCCGAGAAAGATCAGCAGCGACACGATGTAGCGGGTGATCTCGCGCGCCTCGTCGATCCGCTGCGCCACCGAGTCGAGGATCGAGCGCGTCGAGGTCGTGGTGATCTGCATCCGCCGCCCGCGCGAACGCAGGAGCGTCGCCAAAGGCGCCAGGAGGCGCGGGGCGCGCCGTTCGCGGTCGTCGCGCCCGCCGGTTACGAAGCCCTCGATCCAGCGCACCGACGTGATGATCTGCGCGACCTGCCAGAAACAGGCGAGCACGCCCACCACGAAGACCGCGAGGATGAACCCGTTGAGATACGGGTTCGCCTCGAACACCGGCAGCACCCGCGGCAGCGCCATGATGGCGCCCGCCACGCTCAGCACGAGCACCGCCACCATCGCGAGGGTCTGGCGGATCGGCTGGGAGAACTGGGGATCGACGTCCGGCTGCGCCATCGGCGGACCGCCTCTCGGAAACGCTAGGGGTTTGAATGCAAAATCACGTTCGGACCCTATGCGGGTTCACGGGGCAAGCCAAGCGGTCACGCTGCAAGTGCACGGACACGTTCGCTTAACCATTGCAGTTCTGCATCCGGGATGCCCAGTTCGGCCAGATGACTGGCGGTATTCCAGAGATACTCGGTATTGGGTCCGCGTCCGCCCACCGCGCGGGCGATGATCTGCGCCTGCTCCTCCAGCGTCAGATGCGCCGCGTACTGCACGTGATCCGGGTCGATCACGTAGGCCAGCGCCGTCAGCGCGCCGTCGGGGGTTTCGAGTTCGACCAGCCGTTCGAGGTAGGCCGAGGAAACGAGTTCGCGCTCGCGCAGGTAGGCCAGCACCGCCTCGGTCTCGTCGTCCTGCGCGGCCAGCGCGAGCCCGTCGCAGGACGCCCCCGGCTGCGCGTCGAGAGCGAGAACGAGGCCCGGATCCTCGGCGGTGCCGCGATGATGGACGGAGCGCATGCAGAAGCTGCGGTGGTAGCCGGTCAGCCGGGCCCGGCGGGTCTGAGCGACCTCGAACCCCGGGTTCCAGAGCAGCGATCCGTATCCGAACACCCAGAGGGTCATGGCCATGGTCCTCGTCTGACCGCGCCTGTAAACACGATCGACGAGCGGGCCGAAAGGGGCAGGAGATGAAGAGACTGGCGATCCTCGTGGCGGCTGCAGCGGTGCTGTGGTCAGGCTACTGGTGGGTTGAGGCGCGGGCCTTCCGGTCGCTGACCGCCGGCGCCTTCGCCGATCTGCAGGCCGACGGGTGGGAGGCGCGCTATTCCGACCTGTCGGTGTCGGGCTTTCCGAATCGCGTCGACGCGACGGTCGAGGATCTCGTCCTGGCCGATCCGCCCGGCGATACCGCGTGGGAAGCTCCGTTCGTGCAGGTCTTCCGCCTCGTCTACGATCATTCGCATTTCATCTTCGCCTTCCCCGAACGCCAGCACGTGACGCTTGACGGCACGCGCTCCGATGTGACGAGCGAAGGGCTCCGCGCGAGCCTCGTGCTCGGGCCCGGGCAGAGCCTCGGCCGGCTTCATGCCGAGGCGGTGCGGCTGACCGCGGTGTCCGACGACGGGCGGCTCGACCTGTCGGACCTGCGCGCCAACCTCGACGCGGTGGAGCCCGGATCGCGGGACTATCGCCTGTCGGTCGCAGCGAAGGACGGCCGCGAGGCCGACCGCGACCTGAGCCTGCGCGCGACGCTCACCTTCGATGCCCCGCCGGGGCTGTCGGACGCCGCCGCGCGGATCGAGACGATCGACATCGCACGCGCCGAATACACCCTGCCCGATGCGCGCGTGCGCCTGTCGGGCACGCTCGACGTGGACGACCGCGGGCGGCTTTCGGGCGATGTGTCGATCCTCGCCGAGGATTGGCAGGCCCTGCTCGACGATGCGGTGGACGAAGGCCGCGTCCCCGAAAGCTGGGCCGAGACGGCCGAGGACGCGCTCGGCCTCGTGGCGCGCATCCGCGGCTCCGAGGCGACGCTCGACGTCGGGCTGCGGCTCGAACGGGGCGAGGTGTATCTCGGACCCGTGCGGATCGGCGAAGCCCCCCGCTTGCCGGCGGAATGACGATCCCGGGTTGCGCGTGGCCGGCCGGCCGGAGGACACTCGCCCGCGCACCCGGAAGGATCCCATGACCGACGCCCTCTCCCACCGCATCGCCGACAGCCGCGACGACCTCGTCGCGCTGACGTGCGAGCTCATCCGCGTGCCGACACGCAACCCGCCGGGCGAGAACTATCGCGCGATCTGCGAGCTCTTGGAGACCCGGCTGCGCCGTACCGGGTTCGACTGCCAACTGATCCGGGCGACCGGCGCGCCGGGCGACACCGACGCGTTTCCGCGCTGGAACATCGTGTCGCGGCGCGAGGGGCGCCGCCCCGGCCCGTGCCTGCATTTCAACGGGCATACCGATGTCGTCACCGTGGGCGAAGGCTGGACCCGTGATCCCTTCGGCGCGGCGGTCGAGGGCGACCGGATCTACGGCCGCGGCGCCTGCGACATGAAGGGCGGGCTCGCCGCCGCGATCGTCGCGGCCGAGGCGTTCATCGCCACGTATCCCGACTTTGCCGGCGCGATCGAGATCAGCGGAACCGCCGACGAGGAATCCGGCGGCTACGGCGGCGTCGCGCATCTCGCCCGGGAGGGCTGGTTCGCACCGGGCCGCGTCGATCACGTCATCATCCCCGAACCGCTCGGCAAGGACAGGATCTGCCTCGGTCACCGCGGCGCGTGGTGGGCCGAGATCGAGACCCGGGGTGAGATCGCGCACGGCTCGATGCCGTTTCTCGGCGATTGCGCGGTGCGGCACATGGGGGCCGTGATCGCCGCGTTCGAGGCCGAGCTCTTCCCCTCTCTCGCGGCGCGGCGCACGGACATGCCGGTGATCCCGGACGGCGCGCGCGCCGGAACGCTGAACATCAACGCGCTGCACGGCGGCGCGCCGGAGCGCGCGCCGGACGACACCGCACTGCCCGCCTGCAACGTGCCCGATCGCTGCGTGATGCAGATCGACCGCCGGGTGCTCGTCGAGGAGGGCGTGGACGCCGCGGCCGAGGAGATCGCGGCGCTGCTCGACCGTCTGAAGGCGACGCGCCCGGGCTTCGACTACGCGCTGCGCGAAATCAACCGCGTGATCCCGTCGATGACGGACCCGGATGCGCCGGTCGTCACGACGCTGCAGGGCGCCATCGCCGACACGTTGGGCGCCGAGGCCGCCTTCGTCGCGTCGCCCGGCAGCTACGACCAGAAGCATATCGACCGTATCGGCACGCTGAAAAACTGCGTCGCCTACGGGCCCGGCATCCTCGAACTTGCGCACAAGCCCGACGAGTGGATCGGGATCACCGACATGCTCGACAGCGCGCGGGTCATGGGACGCGTGATGGAGCGCCTTCTGCTTCCCTGAGCGGGGGTTCCGGTCAGGTTACGGGTACGTTGTCGATGAGCCGCACGCCGTCGATCCACGCGGCGCCAAAGAGGCGGGACGGCACGCCGGCGTGGTCGAGCAGGCGCAGATCGTCCGTCGCGCGAAGATCGAGGTATTCGACATCCGAGAACCCCGCGGCGAGGAGCCGCGCGCGCGCCTCGGTGGCGACGGCCTCGCCCGCCTCGCCGGTGCGCAGCGCGGCAGCCATCGTGCCCAGTTCGCCCGAAAGCACGGGCGCGACCGCCCGCGCGGCCGCCGACAGGCGAACATTGCGGGACGACAGCGCGAGGCCGTCATCCTCGCGGACTGTCGGACAGCCGATCACCTCGACACCGAGATCGAGATCCGCCGACAGCCGTTGCACGACCCGAAGCTGCTGGAAATCCTTCTCGCCGAACCATGCGCGATCCGCGCCGGTCTGGCGAAAGAGCTTGGTCACGACCGTGGTGACACCATCGAAGTGCCCCGGCCGGCGCGCACCGCAGAGAACGTCCGTCAGCCCGCTCATCGACACCGTGGTCGCGAAACCCGGCGGGTAGACCTCCTCTGGGTCCGGCACGTAGAGGGCGTCGACGCCGAGCGGCGCGAGGATCGCGGCGTCGCTCTCCTCGGTGCGCGGGTAGCGGGCGTAGTCCTCCGGCACGTCGAACTGGCGCGGGTTCACGAAGAGCGTGACGATCACCCTCTCGGCGCCCGCCTGGGCCGCCCGCACAAGGCTCAGGTGTCCGGCATGGAGCGCGCCCATCGTCGGCACCACGCCGATCGTTGCGCCCTCTTTCCGCCACTCGGCGATCCGCGCGGACAACGCGGCGCGGCTGCGCACGATCGGCGTCGTCATGCGCCCGCCCTCGCCGTGGCGACACGACCTGCGGGCGCGCCGACTGCGGGCGTCGTGGTTTGGACCGCTTTCGGTTCGGGCCCAGGGGATCGGACTGTCGCGCTCATGGCCGCTCCTCCGTCGTTTCGGGGCGGCCCCTAGCAGGTTTCGTCCGAACTGTCACAGGGGCCGGGCGGCTCGGCTCTTGAACGCACGCGAGGTTCCGGGCCACTCTTCGCGGTATGACGGCACCGCCCGCCCGGGGCGGCGCACCTTCGGCGTGGCGAAAGCCTCGCGCCCCTAGGAGAGCCACGCATGACCACCCGCATCCTCGCCCCGTTCGCCCTCGCCGTGCTCGGACTCGGCGCGGCGCCCGCCGCCGCGCAGCAGAGCGACCTGACCCTCGCGATCCAGTTGGAGCCGCCGCATCTCGATCCGACCTCGGCGGCGGCGGGGGCCATCGACTCGGTGCTCTATGCCAACGTCTTCGAGGGGCTCACCCGGTTCGCGGCGGACGGCAGCATCGAGCCAGCGCTGGCCGAGAGCTGGGAGATCTCGGAGGACGGGACCACCTACACCTTCACCCTGCGCGACGGCGTGACCTTCCACGACGGCAGTGCGTTCGATGCCGAGGACGTGGTCTTCACCCTCGACCGCGCCCGCGGCGAGGACAGCGTGAACGCGCAGAAAGCGCTCTTCGAGGGGATCGAGAGCGTGACGGCGACTGACCCCACCACGGTCGAGATCACCCTCGCCGAACCCGACGGCGCGTTTCTGTTCAACCTCGCCTGGGGCGACGCCGTCATGGTCGCGCCCGAGAGCATCGAGGACATCAAGACCGCTCCCGTCGGCACCGGCCCCTTCGCGTTCGAGCGCTGGGTGCAGGGCGACCGCGTCGACCTCGTGCGCAACGACGCCTACTGGGGCGAGTCGCCGGCGCTGGAGACCGCGAGTTTCCGCTTCATCTCGGACCCGACGGCGGCCTTTGCGGCGATGATGGCGGGCGACATCGACGTCTTCTCCAATTTCCCGGCGCCGGAGAACCTGCCCCAATTCGAGAGCGATCCGCGCTTCCAGGTGCTGATGGGCTCGTCCGAGGGCGAGACGATCCTGGCGATGAACAATGCGCGCGCGCCGCTCGACGACGCGCTGGTGCGGCAGGCCATCGCCCACGCCATCGACCGGCAGGCGATCATCGACGGCGCGATGTATGGCGCGGGCACGCCGATCGGCACGCATTTCGCCCCGCACCATCCCGACTACGTGGATCTGACCGAGCTATCTGCGCACGACCCCGAAAAGGCACGCCGCCTGCTGGCCGAGGCGGGCGAGGAGGAAGGCATGAGCCTCACTCTCAAGCTGCCGCCGCCGCCCTATGCCCGCCGCGGTGGAGAGATCCTGGCCGCGCAGCTGCGCGAGGTCGGAATCGAGACGGAGATCGTCAATCTCGAATGGGCGCAATGGCTCGAGGAGGTGTTCCGCGCAGGCGAGTTCGATCTGACCATCGTCAGCCATACCGAGCCGATGGATATCGGCATCTATGCCCGGCCGGACTATTACTTCGCCTATGACAGCCTCGCCTTCCAGGAGCTGATGGCCGAGTTGTCGGCAACGACGGAGCCCGAGGCGCGCTCGTCGCTGCTGAAGGACGCGCAACGGATGATCGCCGAGGACTACGTCAACGGCTTCCTGTTCCAGCTCGCCTGGCCCACCGTCGCAGACGCCGGGATCGAGGGGCTGTGGCGGAACCAGCCGACGCAGGCCAACCCCCTCGCCGATGTGCGCTGGAGGGAGTGATCCGCAGCGGCTTGCCCTTCGCCGCGCCCTTTGCTCATCTGCAGCGGGGCAAGCGCGAGGACGAGATGCGGATCAGGCCGACCGAGGCGGAGGATGTCGAGGGGATCAGCGCGATGCTGACCGCGCTGACGGCGGCGGGCAAGCGCACCCGCCCGAGCGATCCGGACTTCGTGCGCGCGACCTACGTCGCGAACCCACAGCTCGTCGCGAGCCACGTCGCCGAGGATGACGACGGCCGCATCATCGGCCTGCAGGTCGTGATGCGCGCCGGTCCCGACGATCCCTTCGGCGTGCCCGAGGGCGGTGGCTCCATCGGCACGCATGTCGCGCCCGATGCCGGACGCCGCGGGATCGGCCGTGCGCTCTTTGCCCGCACACGTCCGATGGCGGAGGCCGCCGCGCTGAAGACCCTCGACGCCAGCATTGCCGACGACAACGACGACGGCCTCGCCTACTACGAGGCGATTGGCTTCCGAACCGACCGGACGGGCGACGGACGCATCGTGAAACGAATGACGCTCGGCTGATGCCGCGGCACGGCTCATGCTGAGCTACGCGCTCCGCCGCCTCGTGTCGCTGGCGCTCAGCCTCGCGGTCGCCTCGCTCGTGGTGTTCCTCGTGGTCGAGGTCGCGCCGGGCGATCCGGCTCGCTACATGCTCGGCACCGGCGCACAGGAGGATACCGTTGCCGCGTTGCGGGCCGAACTGGGTCTCGACCGTCCGCGGGTGGAGCGATACCTCGCATGGGTCGGCGGGCTTCTGACCGGCGATCTCGGCACGTCCTACACCTACCGCACGCCGGTGGCGCAGATGGTGGCCGACCGGCTCTGGGTGTCCCTGCCGCTGGCGCTCTTCGCGCTCGCACTGTCGACGCTCCTCGCCTTTCCCGCCGGGCTCTATGCCGCCGCGCGGCGCGGGCGGGCGGGCGACGTCGCGGTGATGGGCGCGACACAGCTCGGCATCGCGGTGCCGAACTTCTGGTTCGCGATGCTGCTCGTGCTGCTGTTCGCCATCAATCTCGGGTGGTTCGGCGCAGGCGGCTTTCCCGGCTGGTCCGATCCGCTGGCGGCGATCAAGGCACTGACCCTGCCGGCCGTCGCGCTCGCCCTGCCGCAGGCGGCGATCCTGGCGCGGGTGCTGCGATCGGCGCTGATCGACGTGCTGGGCGAGGATTTCATCCGCACCGCCCGGGCCAAGGGCCTCACCCGCTTCCAGGCGCTCTGGCGTCACGGCGTGCGCAACGCGCTGATCCCGGTGCTGACCATTGTCGGTCTGCAGTTTTCCTTCCTGCTCGCCGGCGCGATCATCATCGAGCAGGTGTTCTTCCTGCCCGGCCTCGGCCGGCTGATCTTCCAGGCGATCTCGGCCCGCGACCTGATCGTGGTCGAAAGCGTGGTGATGCTGCTCGTCTTCGCCGTCATCCTCGTCACCTTCCTGACCGACCTGGCCTACGCCTGGGTCGATCCGCGGCTGAGGCGGCGGCGATGACGCGGCGGCTGCTTCCCGGGGCGGTCCTGTCGGCGCTGGTCATCCTCGCCGCGCTGGTCAGCTTCGTCTGGACCCCAGGCGACGTCGCAAGCGTCGAGGTGGCGCAGCGGCTGCAGCCGCCGTCGGCGGCGCACTGGCTCGGCACCGACCAGCTCGGCCGCGACATCCTGTCGATGCTGATGGTCGGCGCGCGCACGTCGATCGCCGTGGCGCTGCTCGCCGTCGGCATCGGGATCGGCGCGGGCGTGCCGCTCGGCCTCGCCGCGGCGGCGCTGCACGGCTCGTGGCTCGACGAAGTCATCATGCGCGGCAACGACCTGATCTTCGCCTTTCCGGCCCTCGTCATTGCCATCCTGATCACGGCGATCGCCGGACCCGGCGCCGTCAACGCCATCGTCGCCATCGGGATCTTCAACGTGCCGGTCTTCGCCCGGCTGTCGCGCGGGGCGGCGCTGTCGCTCTGGTCGCGCGACTTCGTGCTGGCCGCGCGGCTGGCCGGCAAGGGCAAGCCCCGCATCAGCGCCGAACACATCCTGCCGAACCTCGCGAACCTTCTGATCGTGCAGGGCACCATCCAGTTTTCGCTCGGCATCCTCGCCGAGGCGGGCCTGAGCTATGTCGGGCTCGGCGCGCAGCCACCCGTTCCCTCCTGGGGCCGGATGCTCGCCGAGGCGCAGACCCTCGTCGCCATCGCGCCGCATGTCGCGCTGATGCCGGGGCTCGCCATCGTGCTGACGGTGCTCGGGCTCAACCTGCTCGGCGACGGGCTGCGCGACGCGCTCGACCCGCGGCTGCGGGACCTGCGGACATGAGCCTGCTCGCGATCCGGGATCTTTCGGTGACGATCGGCGGGCGGCCGGTGCTCGACCGCGTGTCGCTCGATCTTGCGCCGGGCGAGATCCTCGCGCTCACCGGGGAAAGCGGGTCCGGCAAGTCGATGACGGCGCTCGCCACGATGGGTCTGCTGCCGCAGGGCGCCCGGACCGAGGGCGCGATCCGGCTCGACGGCACGGATCTGACGACCCTTCCCGAAGCCGCGCTGTGCCAGTTTCGCGGACAGGCGATGGGCATGGTCTTCCAGGAGCCGATGACCGCGCTCAACCCGGTGCAGCGGATCGGCGACCAGGTCGCCGAGGTGCTGACGCTGCGCGGCGCGCCGCGCGCGGAGGCACGTCGCCGCGCCGCCGACACGCTGGCGCGGATGGGTCTCGACCCCGAACGGGTGCCGCCCTCGCGTTTTCCGCACGAATTGTCGGGCGGACAGCGCCAGCGCGTCGGGATCGCGATGGCCGTGGCCGCCCGACCGCGCCTGCTCGTGGCGGACGAGCCGACCACCGCGCTCGACGTGACGACACAGGCGCGGATCCTCGACCTGCTCGTCGGCGTGGTGCGCGACGAGGGCATGGGCCTTCTGCTCATCACCCACGACCTCGCCGTGGTGCACGGCCGGGCCGACCGGATCGCGGTGATGCAGACCGGCCGCATCGTCGAAGAAGGGCCGGTGGCGCGCGTCTTTGCCGAACGCCGGCACGCCTACACCCGCGCGCTGTTCGCCGCCTCGCGCCATCGGCCGGCGCTCGGCCCGGCCCGGACCTACGGGCCGCTTCTCGACGTCGCGCAGGTGACCCGCGACTATCCCCTGCCCCGGCCGCATCCCTTTGCCAAGGCGCGCAAGGCCCGCGCGCTCGAGGATGTCAGCCTGACGATCCGGGCCGGCGAGCGGGTGGGGCTCGTCGGGCCCTCGGGCTGCGGCAAGTCCACGCTCACCCGCGCGATCCTCGGGCTCGAACGCCCCGATGCCGGGTCGGTCACGCTGGGCGGCCGTCCCGTGCGGGCCGATCGCCGAGACCCCGATCTGCGCCGCCGCATGCAGGCGGTGTTTCAGGATCCCTATGGCAGCTTCGACCCGCGCCAGCCGGTCGCCCGTCTGGTGGCCGAGCCGCTGCACTTGCTCGGCCGGGTGCCGGACGCGCCCGACCGCGTCGCCCGCGCGCTCACAGCCGTGGGGCTGGCGCCGGAGGACGGCGCCCGGTCGATCCATGCCTTCTCGGGCGGGCAGCGACAGAGGATCGCCATCGCGCGGGCGCTCGTCACGGGGCCGGATCTCGTCGTCTTCGACGAAGCCGTCTCTGCGCTCGACGTGCGGGTCCGGGCGGGTATCCTCGACCTGATCGCCGGACTCTCGCGTGAGGAGGGCCTGGCCTACCTGTTCATCACCCACGACTTGACGGTCGCGCGCGGGCTCTGCGACCGCATCGTGGTGATGGAGGCGGGCCGTATCGTCGAGGATCGCGCGACCGAGGATCTCTTTGCCGCGCCGGCGCACCCGGCGACCGAACGACTGATCGCGGCGGCGCCGACCCTGCCGGCGCAGCATCCGAGCGAGGAGGAAAGACCATGAGACTCAAGGGAAAACGCGCGGTGGTGACCGGCGCGGCCTCCGGCTTTGGCGCCGGGATCGCGCAGCGGTTCGCCGAGGAGGGCGCGCAGGTGATGGTCGCCGATATCGCCGTCGGGGCCGCCGAGACCTGGGCCCGCCGCATCGGCGGGATCGCCCACGAGGTCGACGTCGCCGACGGCGACAGCGTCGACGCGATGGCCGAGACCGCGCTGCGCGACATGGGCGGCATCGACATCCTGGTGAACAATGCCGGGGTGACGCACCTGCCGACCGCGCTCGAAGATGTCGAGGAAGAGGAGTTCGACCACGTCTTCGCGGTGAACTGCAAATCGGTCTACCTGACGGCCCGCGCGCTTGTCCCGGCGATGAAGAGCGCCGGCGCCGGCACGATCGTCAACGTCGCCTCCAGCGCGGCCCTGTCGCCACGGCCGCGGCTCAACTGGTACAACGCGTCCAAGGGCTGGATGGTCACCGCGACCAAGACGATGGCGGTCGAGCTCGCGCCCTTCGGCATCCGCGTGAACGCGCTGGCGCCGGTGGCCGGCGACACGCCGCTGCTCAAGCGGTTCCTGGGCGAGGACACGCCGGAGCGGCGCGAGCAGTTCCTCGCGACGATTCCGCTCGGCCGGTTTTCCGCGCCCGAGGACCTCGCGGCAGCGGCGCTTTACCTCGCCTCGGACGAGGCGGCGATGGTCACCGGAACGGTGCTCGAGGTCGATGGCGGACGATGCATCTGAGCGGGGCGTGGCAATGACGCCGGGCGGGCGCAATCTCATCACCGATATCCCCGGCCTGCGGGTCGGCAACGCCTCGGACGCGGCGTTGAAATCGGGCACGACCGTGCTGACCGCCGACCGGCCGATGACCGCGGCGGTATCGGTGCAGGGCGGCGCGCCCGGAACGCGCGAGACGGATCTCCTCGCTCCCGAGATGACCGCACCCGGCGTCGACGCAATCGTGCTCTCGGGCGGGTCGGCCTTCGGCCTCGGCGCGGCGGACGGCGTGATGGCGGGCCTGCGCGGGGCCGGACGCGGCTTCGCCGTGTTCTCGGCACGCGTGCCGATCGTTCCGGCGGCGATCCTCTTTGACCTGCTGAACGGCGGCGACACCTCATGGGACGACAGCCCCTACCCCGCGCTCGGGCGCGCGGCCTACGACGCGGCGGCGGCGGATTTCGCGCTCGGCAGCGTCGGCGCCGGAACCGGCGCGCAGACCGCGCGGGTCAAGGGCGGCCTCGGCTCGGCGAGCCTCGTCCTGCCGGGCGGGGTCCGCGTGGGCGCGCTCGTCGCAGTGAACCCGATGGGCTGCGTGTTGACGCCGTCGGGCCGGCATTTCTGGGCCGCGCCGTTCGAGGTCGGCGACGAGTTCGGCGGGCTCGGGCCCGATCCCGCTTCCGGTCTTCAGCCGCTGCCGGCCAGCCGCAAGGTGTCGGCCATGGCAGCGCAGGGCAACACGACGATCGCGGTCGTGGCGACGGATGCCGCCCTCGACAAGGCGCAGGCTCGGCGGCTGGCGGTGGCCGCGCATGACGGCATCGCCCGCGCCATCGTGCCCGCGCACAGCCCGTCCGACGGCGATCTCGTCTTCGCCGTCTCCACCGGCACGCGCGACTTGACCGATCCGGGCATCGAGCTCGGGCCGCTGGGCCATGCGGCGTCGGTGGCGCTCTCGCGCGCGATCGCCCGCGCGGTATGGGAGGCGACGCCGGCTGCCGGCGACACGCTGCCAACGGCGCGCGAAACCTTCGGCCAGGCGGCAGGCGACGCCCAGTAGATGTAGCGGCTCAGATCACGCGCCGCCGCGCGATCCGCGGCAACGACGGTCCTTACCGTCACGACACGAACAACTGTGCGCCGAACGGCGCCTCCGGTGCGCCGCGCGGCGTCACCCAGACGACAGGAAAGCGTGGCGGAGGGCCAAGCGGCGCGTCCAGGTCCGTCATCACCACGACGACCGACGGGCCGAGCGTCCGGCACCGCGCCATCAGCGGACCGAAATCGGTGCCGCCCCCCGTCCGCATCTCGACAAGGTCCGGCAGACCCGCCGCTCCGGGCGCGAGCTTTTCTTCGAAATGCACGTCGTCGTCAAAGCCCAGCACCCAGGTTTCGGCCCCGCTGCGGCGCGCGACACCCCGCAATTCGGCCGCAAACAGCCCGAGCATCTGGGTATCGACTGAACTGGAGGTGTCGATGGCGGCCACCACGCGGGGCGCCTCGGTCATACGTTGGCGCCCCGGCGCGACCGGGGGCCCTTCGCGCCCCTCGCCCCGTGCCAGCGCGTCCGCCGCCGCCCAGCGCCCCGAAGGCCGCCGCCACGTCGGCCGCGGTGCCTCGATCAGCGCCCGGGCAAGCAGGCGACGCAGGCGCCGCTCCCAAGCGATCCGGGGCGGCGCACTATCGGCCAGACGGCCGAGCACCGCGCCTATTCCGCTGCCTGCCCCCCGCCCGACCGAGAGCGCGCGTTCCAGGTGGCCCGCCCAGGTTTCCGCGTCCTGGTGCGCGGTCCCGCCCTGCCCCGGCGCCAGATCCGAGACGAAGGCGCGGGCCGCGCCGTAGTCCCCCGCGCGCCGCATGGTTCCCGCGTCGTGGTGAAGCCGAAGAGCCAGCCGGTCGGCATCCCATTCCGCCAGCGCCGCGGCGGGCGTGCCTGTCGCCTCACCGATCTCGTCCAGAAGCTCGACCAGCGACACGCGTGGTCGGGGCAGCGTGTGGCCCGCAGACGTCAGCGTGTCGTTGACGATCGCGTCGGCGGCCAGCGCGTAGAGAGCGGGATCGAAGGCCGACCCGATCCGGTCGGCCATCGCGTCGGCGCGGGGTCCATGGCGCAGCGCGACGTGCAGCACGTGATGCGCCGCGATCCCCACCTGTTCGGCGACCGGCCGGGTGTCGAAGCCCGGACCGTAGCGGATCGTCTCGCCCTCCGTCCGCGTAGGCCCTGGATCGTCGCGATGCGTGCACCACAGCGCCAGCGTCGCCAGGCCCGGATCGACCTCGCCCAGATGACCCAGGGCCGTCCTTGCGCGGCTCGAATGGATCACGCGAGGCCCGCCGCGTCGCGCTCGGCCATGTAGGCGGCATAGACCTCGGACCGGGCAAAGGCCGCCTGCCAGCCGCGGTCGAACGCCTTGCGGATCAAGACCTCGAAGCCGAAGCTTACCAGCTCGGCCAGCGGCAGCGCGCGCTGTGCGGGGGCCCTAAGGTCGCGAATGTCCGCGAGGACCTCGATCGTGGTGTCGATCGTGTCGGGCGTCGCGCGCGCGGCCAGCGCATAGCCGAGCGCTGTAAGCCCGTTCAGCCCGTCGGGATAGAGAGCCGCACGATCGCGCCGCGGCGCTGCCAAAAGTGCCTCGAGATCGAGCGCCGCAGCGATCTCGTCGGCGACGAGCTCGTATTCGGCCGCTGCCGCCACGCCCACCGTCCCGGCGATCATCGCGTGGCGCTGGCGGCGGTCCGTCACCGCGGCGACGATGCGGCTGACCCGTGTCCAGGCGCGCGGAGTGGCGGCCACGGTCTCTCCGCGCCGGATCGCGGCCTCGGTCGTTTCCAGAAGATCGGGCCTCGCGCGCAGGAACGCCACGACCGAGGGATGGATACCCGCGCCCACGGCATAGCGTTCGACCCAGTCGCGCGCATCCGCCCCGACGACGAGGTGCACCAGCCGATCCGACAGCGCGGTCCCCATCTCGTAGGCGATTGCGCCATCCTCGACAGTGTTGCCCGCGGCGACGACGAGGGTCGCATCGGGCAACCGGTAGGTGCCGACGCGGCGCTCCTGCAAAAGGCCGTAGACGGTCGGCTGCAAGGCGGGCGCCGCAGCGGTCAACTCGTCGAGGAAAAGCACGGATGGCGCGTCGCCATGCGGCAGATCCTCGGGCGGATACCACAGCGTGCGCCGCGTCTCGTGGTCGTAATACGGCAGGCCGCGGAGGTCCTGCGGCTCGATCGTGCTGAGACGCAGGTCGTGCAGGACCGCACCATGGCGGGCGGCCAGCGTCTGCACGATCTCGGTCTTGCCGACGCCGGGGCGCCCGTGCAGCATCCAGGATGCAGTCAAGTCGCCGTCCGCCTGTGCCCGCCACGCGGCGCCCAGGATCTCGAGCGCGTCGCCCGGCGCGACCTCGGCGGCGTTGACGCTCATGCCCCGGCCTCCACCGGTTCCCCCGTGCGGGCAATCCAGGCCGCCATGCGCGCATGCCCCGAAACCGAGCGCGCGTCGATCTCTACCTCGCGGACATAGGTGTCCTCGCGCTGGTTCGCGGCCAGAAGGTGGGCCTCGGTCAGCTCTGCATCGAAAAGCCCCGCGTGCAGGATCGCGCGGTCATCCGCCTGGAGGTCCAGAAGGTGCGGCGCTGGGTGTGCCGATTGAACCGACACCAACGTCAGGGGCGGCACGCGGGCAAGCTCGGACTGCTCGACGACAAGGCGCAGATCGCCTTCGCGCAGGTCGTGCGCCGCCGCGATCCGGCGCAGGCAGCCGCGCGCGCGGAAGGCCAGGCGGTCGAGCCGCCGCCCGGCCTCGTCGGCGTCGACCCGCCGCTTGCGCGCCTCGGGGGCCAGCCGCAGCACGCGCATCTCGACAAGCGACAGCACGATCACCATCGGCAATGGCGCCTGCGCGATGGGCAGCGCCAGATGCGGCCAGATTGCCATTGCCAGCAGAAAAGGGATCAATGCCGAGACGTAGCGCAGGATCTGAACCTCGAAGATCAGCCGCGCGAGATCGCGCCCACAAATGCCGCGCCGGGGCCACGGCATGATCCGGCCGAACACCTTCTTGGGCAGGCTGCGCGTGTCGAGCGCGGCGGGGTTCAGCACGGTTTCTCGCGTCAGCACGAACATGGGGTCTCGCGGCGTGGTCGAAGCTTAATCCACGATGTGCGCCCCGTCCGCCTGGCTGCAAGGCCCGCTTTGCCGCAGGGGCACGGCGTCGCACGTCGCACGAGGTTACGCGCGCGATGGTCCCGCTGCTAGCTTTCGCGGACCCTCAGTAGATGTAGCGGATTTGATCGGTCCAGTAGCGTTCGATCCGGCGCAGGCTGTGCGTGATCTCGTCGAACCCTTCGCGGCCGACGACGCCGCTGGTATGCAGCCCCTCCGCCTGACGTTCGAAGAGTTGCTGCACGATATCGCGGATGTGGCGCCCCCGCTCGGTCAGCCGCACCCGGACAGAGCGCCGGTCAATCTCGCACCGCTGGTGGTGCATGTAGCCGGTCTCGACCAGCTTCTTGAGATTGTAGCTGACGTTGGAGCCCTGGTAGTAGCCACGGCTCTTCAGCTCGCCCGCCGTCACCTCGTTGTCGCCGATGTTGAACAGCAGCAGCGCCTGCACGGCGTTGATCTCGAGGATCCCGACACGCTCGAACTCGTCCTTGATGACATCGAGCAACAGCCGGTGCAGCCGCTCCACCAGCGACAGCGCATCGAGATAGCCGGCCATGAAGCTCGATCGTTCCGCCGGGGCCAGTGTCGAATGCACGCTCATCGAAGTCTCCAGTTCCCTAGTGGGACGGAGATTCGTCGAAAATTCCTGACAAGCTGTTAAGTCTCGCGCAGTGACGCGCCGACTTCAGCGCGCGACCTCCAGCGTGCTCCGGACATGCGCGATCAGCGGCGCGTGTTGCTCGGGCGGCGGCTGCTGGCCGCTGACCCACGCATAGAGATCCTGGTCGCTCTCGTCGAGCAGCGCCTCGTAGGCGTCGAGCTCCGCATCCGACATGTCGTCGAGCGCGGCGTCGGCAAAGCGCATCAGGATCAGGTCCATCTCCTTGATCCCCCGGCGCATCGAACGCATGCGCAGACGTTTCAGCCGCACCTCGCGCGGTTCGGCCGCCGCGGTCATTCCGATCCCTCCCGCAGAAGCCGCCGCAGCCGTTTCTCGAGCCGACCGACGCGTTCGGCCGTCGTCTTCATTTCGGCCTGAACGCCGCGCAGATCCGTCAGGACAGCGCGCACGTCGGCGGTCTCGATCGCCTCGTCCGTCGGCGCCTCGATCCCCTCGCCCTCTCCGGTCAGCAGCCAGATGATGCTGACGTTCAGGAGCCCGGCCAGCATCTGCAGGCGGTTGGCGCGCGGCTCGGCGCGGTCGCTCTCCCAGCCCTGCAGGGTCGACAGCTTGACGCCGAGGCGCTTGGCGAGGTCTTCCGCGGTCATTCCCGCCGCTTCGCGGGCGGCCGCGAGGCGGTCGCCGAAGGTGGCGGCGTCGGGGCCGTACCAATCCGTTTCGTCGTTCATGTCTTCCTCTCCCGCGGACCGTCGCGCCGTCTTGAACGTATTCGGCTGCGACCGTAGGACAGACATCGTGCCATTTCAAACCGGAGCCTGCGCGATGGCCTTTCTCTCCGACACGCTGTCGCGGGTCCAGCCTTCGCCCACCATCGCCGTCACCCAGCGCGCGCGCGAGCTGCGCCTCGCCGGTCGCGACGTGATCGGCCTCGGCGCGGGCGAGCCCGACTTCGACACGCCCGACCCGATCAAGCGCGCCGCCATCGCCGCGATCGAACGCGGCGAGACGAAATATACCGCGCCCGACGGTATCCCCGAGCTCAAGGAGGCGATCCGAGCGAAATTCGCGCGCGACAACGGCCTCGACTACCGGCCCGAAGAGATCTCGGTCTCCACCGGCGGGAAGCAGGTGCTCTACAACGCCCTGATCGCGACGCTCAATCCCGGCGACGAGGTCCTGATCCCGGCCCCCTACTGGGTGAGCTATCCGGACATGGTGCGGATGGGGGGCGGCACGCCCGTGATCGTGCCGACGACGCTGGGGACAGGGTTCAAGATGGACGCCGCCGCGCTGGAGGCCGCGATCACGCCACGTACGAAGTGGCTGATCTTCAACTCGCCGTCGAACCCGACCGGCGCCGGCTACGGCCGCGCCGAGTTGCGCGCCCTGACCGATGTGCTGATGCGCCATCCGCATGTCTGGGTGATGTCGGACGACATGTACGAGCACCTCGCCTATGACGATTTCGCGTTCTGCACCCCGGCCGAGGTCGAACCGGGGCTGACGCCGCGCACGCTCACCGTGAACGGAGTGTCGAAAGCCTACGCGATGACCGGCTGGCGGATCGGCTATGCCGGCGGCCCCGAAGAGCTCATCGCGGCGATGCGCAAGGTCCAGACGCAATCGACGACGAACCCCTGCTCGATCAGCCAGTGGGCGGCGGTCGAGGCGCTGACCGGGCCGCAGGAGTTCCTCACCGAGTGGTGCGCGACCTTCGCGCGCCGCCGCGACGCGGTTGTCGCGGCGCTCGACGCCTGCCCGGGCATGACCTGCCCGGTGCCCGAGGGCGCGTTCTACGTCTACCCGTCGGTGGCCGGCTGCCTTGGACGGACCAGCGCCGGCGGCCGGACGATCGACACCGACGAGGACTTCGCGACCGCGCTTCTCGAGGAAACGGGCGTCGCGGTGGTCTTCGGTGCCGCCTTCGGCCTTTCTCCGCACATTCGCATCAGCTACGCCGCGGCGGACGATGCGCTGGCCGAGGCCTGCACGCGCATTCGACGCTTCTGCGAGTCACTGACCTGAACCCAGGGAGGAGCACCATGTCGGGACCGCTGCCGGACTACTATTTTCGCGTCCGCGAAAACGGCGCCTTCGTGTATCGCATCGACGCGGAGAACAGGCACCGACGCATCGAGATGGAACAGATTGCCGTGGTCAACATCCGCAACGGCGAGATCAAGCCTCACGGATCGCGCACGCTCGACGATGCCGACATGGCCGAGATCCGCCGCTGGATGACCGAGCGCCAGGCGCTTCTGGCAATGCGCGACATCGACGACATCCATCGCACCGTCGACCACCTGAACCTGACGGCGCACTGGGCGCAGAGCCGCGCCACCGACGACCAGCTCGAAGAGGTGACCGACGCGCTTCTTCTGGCGATGCACGACCTGCGCACGGTCCTCGTGCGCAAGAAGGCCGACCGGCTGGCCGGCGAGTGATCGCGCTTCAGGCCACGTCGTAGTAGGCGCGATACCACGCGACGAAGCGGGCGACACCCTCGGCCACGGGCGTCGACGGCCGATACCCAGTGAGCCGTTCGAGCAGGGTTGCGTCTGCCCACGTGGCGGGCACGTCGCCCGGCTGCATCGGCATCAGGTTGCGCGTCGCCGGGCGCCCCGTCGCCGCTTCTATCGCGTCGATGAACGCGCCGAGTTCGACCGGTTCGGAATTCCCGATGTTCACGACGCGGAACGGCGCGACCGGCGACAGGCTGTCGCCCTCGGGCACGGCGCCGTCCGCCGGACGCTCGGGCACCGCACGGGCGAGTCGCACGATCGCCTCCACGAGATCGTCGATGAAGGTGAAGTCGCGGCGCATGTTGCCGTGGTTGTAGACGTCGATTGGCGCGCCCTCGAGGATCGCGCGGGTGAACCGGAAAAGCGCCATGTCCGGGCGCCCCCACGGCCCGTAGACCGTGAAGAAGCGGAACATGGTCGTCGGCAACGCGAAGAGATGCGCATATGAATGCGCCATGCTTTCGGTCGCCTTCTTCGTCGCGGCGTAGAACGACATCTGGTGATCCGCGCGGTCGGTCTCAACATACGGCATGTGGTCGTTTGCCCCGTAGGCCGATGAGGTCGAGGCCAGCAGCAGATGCCGCGGCGGATGCGCCCGCGCCGCCTCGAGCAGCTCGAACGTGCCGGCGAGGTTGCTCTCGAGGTAGCTGCGCGGCGCCTCGATCGACGCGCGCACGCCGGCCTGCGCGGCAAGGTGGATCACGAGGTCGGGCTGCTCGCGCGCGAACAGCGCGGCGAGCCGGCCGGGCTCCTCCAGCCGGGCGATCTCGGGCACGAAGGTGTCGTAGGGCGCCAGAAGCGCATGGCGCGCCTCCTTCAGCGCGACATCGTAATAGTCCGTCATCGCGTCGAGCCCGACGACCCGCATGCCGTCATCGAGGAGCCGCTTGGCGACGTGAAAGCCGATGAAGCCGGCCGAGCCGGTCACGAGGACGGTCTGCATGTGGCGCTCTCCGGAATGCTGGCGGATCGCGCTCCATTCACCATGCCGGGCGCACGAAGGAAAGGGGCGGCGCGACCCGGGACCTTTCCGCAGCGACCGCCCCACGCATCCGGCTGGCACGGAAAAGGCCCCCGGCGATTGCCGGGGGCCTTTTGTCCGCGATGCGGTGCCGTGATTACTCGCGGCTTTCCGGCGTGTCGACGATGAGCGTGTCGAACTCGCCTCCGCCCACGACATCCTCGCCCGATGCGCTTTCTTCCGGGGCGGCGAGGCGTGCCGCCTCTTCCGCCTCGGCGCGCCGCGCCTCGATCACGACGTTGTCGCGATCCTGCGCGATCTTGCGCACCTTCTGGGTCGCGCCGCCGGTGCCCGCCGGGATCAGGCGGCCGACGATCACGTTCTCCTTGAGACCGACGAGCTTGTCGATCTTGCCCTGAACCGACGCCTCGGTCAGCACGCGGGTCGTCTCCTGGAACGAGGCGGCCGAGATGAACGACCGCGTCTGCAGCGACGCCTTGGTGATGCCCAGAAGGATCGGCTCGCCCTGGGCCGGGCGCCCGCCCTTCTTCTCGGCCTTCTCGTTGGCGGTGTCGAACTCGATCTTGTCGACATGCTCGCCCTTGAGAAGCGTGGTGTCCCCGCTGTCGAGGATCTCCCACTTCTGGAGCATCTGCCGGACGATGACCTCGACGTGCTTGTCGTTGATCTTCACGCCCTGCAGCCGGTAGACGTCCTGCACCTCGTCGATCATGTAGTTGGCCAGCGCCTCGACACCCATGATGGACAGGATGTCGTGCGGCGCCGGGTTGCCGTCCATGATGTAGTCGCCCTTCTGGACATAGTCGCCTTCCGCAACGGGAATGTGCTTGCCCTTCGGGATCATGTACTCCTTGGCGTCAAGACTGTCGTCGGCCGGTTCGATCGCGATCCGGCGCTTGTTCTTGTAGTCCTTGCCAAAGCGGACATAGCCGTCGATCTCGGCGATGATCGCGTGATCCTTCGGACGCCGTGCCTCGAAGAGTTCGGCCACACGCGGCAGACCGCCGGTGATGTCCTTGGTCTTCGCGCCTTCGCGCGGGATCCGCGCCACCACGTCGCCGGCCTTGATCTCCTGCCCATCCTCGCAGGACAGGATCGCGTCGACCGACATCGGGTAGGTGACCGGGTTGCCCTGGTCGTTGCGCACCGGCTCGCCGTTCTCGTCCTGCAGGATGATCTCCGGCTTGAGCTCGTTGCCCTTGGGCGCGGCGCGCCAGTCGGTCACGATCTTCTGGCTCATGCCGGTCGCGTCGTCGGTTTCCTCGCGGACGGCGACACCGTTCACGAGGTCGACGTGGCGCACCACGCCGTCCTTCTCGGCGATGATCGGCAGGGTGTACGGGTCCCACTCGAACAGTTTGTCTCCGCGGGCGATCTCCTGCCCCTCGGTGACGAACAGCTTGGTGCCGTAGCCGACCTTGTGGCTGGCACGCTCGGCCCCGTCCTCGCCGGCGATGATCACCTTCATGTTGCGGCCCATCACCAGCGTCTCGCCTGCCGCACTGACCAGCGTGTTCGGGTTCTCGAACTGGACCACGCCCGATTGCGACGCTTCGAGGAACGACTGCTGGCCGCCCTGAGCGACGCCGCCGATGTGGAACGTCCGCATCGTCAGCTGGGTGCCCGGCTCGCCGATCGACTGCGCGGCGATGATGCCGACAGCCTCGCCGACGTTCACCATCGTGCCGCGCGCGAGGTCACGCCCGTAGCACATGGCGCAGACGCCCTCTTCGGCCTCGCAGGTCAGCGGGGAGCGGATGCGCGCGGTCTGCACCGCCGCCTCGTCCACCGCGTCGGAGAGCCGCTCGTCGATGAGCTGGCCTTCCTTGACCAGCACCTCGTCGGTGCCCGGCCTCAGGATGTCCTCGGCCGCGACGCGGCCCAGCAGACGTTCGGCCAGCGACGCCACGACCTCGCCGTCGTTGATCGCCGCTTCGGCGGTGATCGACCGGTCGGTCCCGCAATCGGGCATGCGGATGATGCAGTCCTGCGCCACGTCCACGAGACGGCGGGTCAGGTAGCCCGAGTTCGCCGTCTTGAGCGCGGTGTCCGACAGGCCCTTCCGCGCGCCGTGGGTCGAGTTGAAGTACTCGAGCACGGTCAGGCCTTCCTTGAAGTTCGAGATGATCGGCGTCTCGATGATCTCGCCGTTCGGCTTGGCCATCAGGCCACGCATCCCGCCCAGCTGCTTCATCTGGGTGACCGAGCCCCGCGCACCGGAATGCGCCATCATGTAGACGGAGTTGGGCTCCGCCTCGGCGCCGTCCTCGTCGCGCTGCGAGGTCGAGATGGTGGTCATCATCGCCTCGGTGACCTTGTCGTTGCACTTCGACCAGGCGTCCACGACCTTGTTGTACTTCTCACCCTGGGTGATCAGGCCGTCCATGTACTGCTGTTCGAAGTCCTTCACCTGGGCGCGGGTGTCCTCGACGATGGGCCACTTGTCCTGCGGGATGACCATGTCGTCCTTGCCGAAGGAGATGCCCGCCTTGAACGCCTCCTTGAAGCCCATCGACATGATCTGGTCGCAGAAGATGACCGACTCCTTCTGACCGCAGTAGCGGTAGACGGTGTCGATCACGCGCTGCACGTCCTTCTTGCGCAGAAGGCCGTTCACGAGGTCGAAAGGCGCCTTGGCGTTCATCGGCAGGAGCGCACCGAGCCGCACCCGGCCGGGCGTCGTCTCGTAGCGCTTGAAGATCTCCTGACCTTCGTCGTCGATCTGCTTCACCCGGCACTGGATCTTGGCATGCATGTGCACTTCGCCGGCGTTCAGCGCGTGCTCCACCTCCTCGATCGAGCCGAAGACCATGCCCTCGCCCTTCATGCCCTCACGCATGATGGTGAGGTAGTACAGGCCGAGGATCATGTCCTGCGACGGCACGATGATCGGCGCGCCGTTCGCGGGCGACAGCACGTTGTTCGTGGACATCATCAGGACGCGCGCCTCGAGCTGCGCCTCGAGCGACAGCGGGACGTGCACGGCCATCTGGTCGCCGTCGAAGTCGGCGTTGAACGCCGAACAGACGAGCGGGTGCAGCTGGATCGCCTTGCCTTCGATGAGGATCGGCTCGAACGCCTGGATGCCCAGGCGGTGCAGCGTCGGCGCGCGGTTCAGCAGGACCGGGTGCTCCCGGATCACCTCGTCGAGGATGTCCCAGACTTCCGGGCGCTCCTTCTCGACCAGCTTCTTCGCCTGCTTCACGGTCGACGACAGGCCCTTGGCCTCGAGCCGCGAGTAGATGAACGGCTTGAACAGCTCGAGCGCCATCTTCTTGGGCAGGCCGCACTGGTGCAGCTTGAGTTCCGGACCGGTCACGATGACCGACCGGCCCGAGAAGTCGACGCGCTTGCCGAGCAGGTTCTGGCGGAACCGGCCCTGCTTGCCCTTGAGCATGTCCGACAGCGACTTCAGCGGGCGCTTGTTGGCACCGGTGATGACGCGGCCTCGACGGCCGTTGTCGAACAGCGCATCAACCGACTCCTGGAGCATCCGCTTCTCGTTGCGGACGATGATGTCCGGCGCGCGCAGCTCGATCAGCCGCTTCAGCCGGTTGTTGCGGTTGATGACACGACGGTAGAGGTCGTTGAGGTCCGACGTCGCGAAGCGGCCACCGTCCAGCGGCACGAGCGGGCGAAGTTCCGGCGGGATGACCGGGATCACGGTCATCACCATCCACTCCGGACGGTTGCCCGACTCGAGGAAGCTCTCGACGACCTTCAGACGCTTGATGATCTTCTTGGGCTTCAGTTCGCCGGTGGCTTCCTTCAGCTCCTCGCGCAGACGCTCGGCCTCGCCCTCGAGGTCGATGCCGGCCAGCATTTCGCGGATCGCCTCGGCGCCGATGTTCGCCGTGAAGGCGTCCATGCCGTACTGGTCCTGGGCGTCCATGAACTCTTCCTCGGTCAGCATCTGACCGTAGGTGAGGTCCGTCAGGCCCGGCTCGATCACCACGTAGTTCTCGAAGTAGAGCACCCGCTCGAGATCGCGCAGCGTCATGTCGAGCATGAGGCCGATGCGGCTCGGCAGCGACTTGAGGAACCAGATGTGGGCGCAGGGCGCAGCGAGCTCGATATGGCCCATGCGCTCGCGCCGGACCTTCTGCAGCGTCACCTCGACGCCGCACTTCTCGCAGACGACGCCGCGATACTTCATGCGCTTGTACTTGCCGCACAGGCACTCGTAGTCCTTGATCGGACCGAAGATCCGCGCGCAGAACAGGCCGTCACGCTCGGGCTTGAACGTGCGGTAGTTGATCGTCTCGGGCTTCTTGATCTCGCCGAAGGACCAGCTGAGGATCCGCTCCGGGCTCGCCAGCGAGACCTTGATCTCGTCGAACACCTTGGGCGGAGTCAGCGGGTTGAACGGGTTGTTGGTGATTTCCTGGTTCATGTCTTCCTCATGTCGAAGAGGGTGCGGGGGAGGCACCGGCGCGGGGTCCGCGCCGGTGGCGAGCGAAGAGGCGCGTCAGGCGCCTGTCCTCACTCCTCGTCTTCCTCCGCATCCAGGAGTTCCATGTTGAGGCCCAGACCCCGGACCTCCTTGACGAGAACGTTGAACGATTCCGGCACGCCGGCCTCGAAGTTGTCCTCGCCCTTGACGATCGACTCGTAGACCTTGGTGCGGCCCGCCACGTCGTCGGACTTCACCGTCAGCATCTCCTGCAGGGTGTACGCCGCGCCGTAGGCTTCGAGCGCCCACACCTCCATCTCGCCGAAGCGCTGACCGCCGAACTGCGCCTTGCCGCCGAGCGGCTGCTGCGTGACGAGGCTGTAGGGGCCCGTCGAACGCGCGTGGATCTTGTCGTCCACGAGGTGGTGCAGCTTCAGCAGGTACTTCACGCCCACGGTCACCGGACGCGAGAACTGCTCGCCCGTGCGCCCGTCGAACAGGATCGACTGACCGCTCTCGTTGAAGCCGGCGCGCTTGAGCGCGTCGTTCACGTCGCCCTCCTTCGCACCGTCGAAGACCGGCGTCGCGATCGGAACGCCACGCGTGACGTTTCCGGCCGCCTCGAGAAGACGATCCTCGTCCATGTCGGCGAGGCCTTCGCCGTAGACCTCGTCGCCGTAGGCAATCTTCATCGCCTCGCGCACCGGGGTCAGGTCGCCCGTCCGGCGATAATCCTGGAGCGCGTCGTCGATCTTGATCCCGAGGCCGCGCGCGGCCCAGCCCATGTGCGTCTCGAGAATCTGGCCGACGTTCATCCGCGACGGCACGCCCAGCGGGTTGAGGCAGAAGTCGACCGGCGTGCCATCCTCGAGGAACGGCATGTCCTCGATCGGGACCACGCGGCTGATCACGCCCTTGTTGCCGTGACGGCCCGCCATCTTGTCGCCCGGCTGCAGCTTGCGCTTCACCGCGACGAAGACCTTGACCATCTTCATCACGCCCGGCGGCAGGTCGTCGCCGCGACGGACCTTCTCGACCTTGTCCTCGAAACGGGCGTCGAGCACGCGCTTCTGCGCCTCGTACTGCTCGTTCAGCGCTTCCATGTTCTTGGCGTCTTGCTCCTCGCCGAGGGCAAGCTGCCACCACTGGCCGCGCGTGAGGGTCTCGAGAAGCTCCTCTGTGATCTCCGAGTTCGGCTTGATGCCCTTCGGGCCCTTCACCGCGGTCTTGCCGAGGATCATTCCCTTGAGGCGGGCGTAGATGTTGCGGTCGAGGATCGCGATCTCGTCGTCCCGGTCCCGGGCCAGACGCTCGATTTCCTCGCGCTCGATCTGCAGCGCACGCTCGTCTTTCTCGACCCCGTGGCGGTTGAACACCCGGACCTCGACGACGGTGCCGTAATCGCCCGGCTTCACCCGCAGCGACGTGTCGCGCACGTCCGACGCCTTCTCGCCGAAGATCGCGCGAAGGAGCTTTTCCTCCGGCGTCATCGGGCTTTCGCCCTTCGGAGTGATCTTGCCCACGAGGATGTCGCCCGGCTCCACGTCGGCGCCGATGTAGACGATGCCAGCCTCGTCGAGGTTGCGCAGCGCCTCCTCGCCGACATTGGGGATGTCGCGGGTGATTTCCTCGGGCCCGAGCTTGGTGTCGCGCGCCGCCACCTCGAATTCCTCGATGTGGACGGAGGTGAACACGTCGTCCTGCGCGATGCGCTCGGAGATCAGGATCGAGTCCTCGTAGTTGTAGCCGTTCCACGGCATGAACGCGACGATGACGTTCTTGCCGAGTGCCAGCTCGCCCATGTCGGTGGACGGACCGTCCGCGACGACCTCGTTCTTGCCGACGGTGTCACCCACCTTCACCAGCGGACGCTGGTTGATGCAGGTGTTCTGGTTCGAGCGCTGGAACTTGCGCAGGCGGTAGATGTCGACGCCCGGATCGCCGGGTTCGAGATCTTCCGTCACACGGACCACGATACGCTGTGCATCGACCTGGTCGATCACGCCGCCGCGACGCGCCATGATCGCCGCGCCGGAGTCGCGGGCGACCACGCCCTCGATCCCCGTGCCGACGAGCGGCGCCTCGGAGCGCAGCGTCGGCACCGCCTGCCTCTGCATGTTCGAGCCCATCAGCGCGCGGTTCGCGTCGTCGTTCTCGAGGAACGGGATCAGCGAGGCCGCGACGGACACCAGCTGCTTGGGCGACACGTCGATCAGGTCCACCGTCTCGTTCGGGGCGAGCGTGTAGTCGCCCGCCTGGCGGGTGGACACGAGGTCGTTGATGAACTTGCCGTCGTTGTCGAGAAGCGCGTTGGCCTGCGCCACGGTGTGACGCATCTCCTCGGTCGCGGACATGTAGTGCACCTCGTCGGTGACCTGCCCCTCTTTCACGACGCGGTAGGGCGTCTCGATGAAGCCGTACTTGTTCACCCGCGCAAAGGTCGCCAACGAGTTGATGAGACCGATGTTCGGGCCTTCCGGCGTCTCGATCGGGCACATCCGGCCATAGTGCGTCGGGTGCACGTCGCGCACCTCGAAGCCCGCGCGCTCGCGCGTCAGGCCCCCGGGCCCGAGCGCCGAGAGGCGCCGCTTGTGCGTCACCTCGGACAGCGGGTTGGTCTGGTCCATGAACTGCGACAGCTGCGACGAGCCGAAGAACTCGCGCACGGCAGCCGCGGCCGGCTTCGCGTTGATCAGGTCCTGCGGCATGACGGTGTCGATCTCGACCGACGACATGCGCTCCTTGATCGCGCGTTCCATCCGCAGGAGACCGACGCGGTACTGGTTCTCCATCAACTCGCCGACCGAGCGCACCCGGCGGTTGCCGAGGTGGTCGATGTCGTCGATCTCGCCCTTGCCGTCACGCAGCTCCACCAGCGCCTTGATGCAGGCGACGATGTCCTCGCGGTCGAGGGTGCGCTGGCTGTCGGGCTTCTCGAGCGCGAGGCGCATGTTCATCTTCACCCGGCCGACGGCCGAGAGATCGTAGCGCTCGCCGTCGAAGAACAGCGTGTCGAACAGCGCCGACGCGGCCTCGACCGTGGGCGGCTCGCCCGGGCGCATGACACGGTAGATGTCCATGAGCGCGGTGTCGCGGCTCATGTTCTTGTCCTGCGCCATGGTGTTGCGCATGTACGGGCCGACATTGACGTTGTCGATGTCGAGAACGGGGATATCGGTGACCCCGGCGTCCATCAGCTCCTTGAGCGTGCCGCCGGTGACTTCGCCGTCCTTGTCGACGTTCCAGGTCAGCTCGTCGCCGGCCTCGACGTAGATCGCGCCGGTTTCCTCGTTGATGATGTCCTTCGCCGCGAACTTGCCGACGATGTGGTCGAACGGCACCAGCAGGTTCTTCACGTCGCCGTCGTCGATCAGCTTCTTGACCGCGCGCGGGGTGACCTTCTTGCCGGCCTCGGCGATGACCTCGCCAGAATCAGCATCGACGAGGTCGTAGTTCGGGCGGGTGCCGCGGACGCGCTCGGGGAAGAACTTCGTCTTCCAGCCTTTGCCCTTCACCAGCTCGAAATCGACCGTGTCGTAATACGCGTCCATGATCGCTTCCTGGTCCAGACCCAGGGCGTAAAGAAGCGTCGTCACCGGCAGTTTCCGGCGGCGGTCGATACGGGCGAACACGATGTCCTTCGCGTCGAACTCGAAATCGAGCCACGACCCGCGATAGGGAATGATCCGGCAGGCGAACAGCAGCTTGCCCGACGAATGGGTCTTGCCCTTGTCATGGTCGAAGAAGACGCCGGGGCTGCGGTGCATCTGCGACACGATGACGCGCTCGGTACCGTTCACGATGAAGGTGCCGTTGGGGGTCATGAGCGGCATGTCGCCCATGAACACGTCCTGTTCCTTGATGTCCTTCACGGACTTCGCGCCGGTGTCCTCGTCCACGTCGAACACGATCAGGCGCAGCGTGACCTTCAGCGGTGCCGAATAGGTCATGTCGCGCTGCATGCACTCTTCGACGTCGTATTTCGGTTTCTCGAGCTCGTAGGACACGAATTCGAGCACCGCGGTCTCGTTGAAGTCCTTGATCGGAAACACCGATTGGAAGACGCCCTTGATCCCCTCGCCGTCGAGCGGCTCGGGCTGGTCGCCGGACTTCAGGAAGAGGTCGTAGGAGCTTTTCTGAACCTCGATGAGGTTCGGCATCTCGAGGACTTCGCGAATCTTGCCGTAGTTGCGGCGAAGACGTTTCTGGCCGAGATATGTGGTTGGCATGTTCTGGATATCGTCCCTAGCATCGCGCACGCACGAACACGGTGGGGGCCGGGCCCGTAGTGCAATCGGGAAGTCCGACGGAGATCAATTCCTGACGCGTCGCCCCAGACGCCTCGCCCGATCCTGTCCGCCGAATCGACACGCTGCGCACGTGGCGCAGCGGAAAATCGAGCGCTCGATATAGCCATTGACACGGGGAGTGCAACCCCCGGATTGGCATTTCGGTCACATCAATCGCGATTGCCTAATTCGGCCTCGATGGCGTCCCATGCCGCCAGGACCGAACGTTGAAACGCATCTTCGCTGTAACACGCGGTGATTGTGTCCGACGCGGCGCGCCGCAACGCGTCGAGGCGCACGGGATCGTGATCGTACTCGGCTGCGACGGCGGTGGTCGCCTCCACCAGCCCGACGACATCCGAGTCGGGAACCGGGACGCCCGTCGCGTCCGTGAAATACTCCCGACCGCCGACACCGGTGTACCCGACGACGATGCAGCCGGCGATCATCGCCTCGGCCGGGGGCAGGCCGAAGCCCTCGCGCTGGGAAAACGCGAGAAAGATCCGCGAGTCGCGCAAAACGGCTATCATCTCGGCCTCGGACATGCGCTCGATCGCAGTGAACTCGTAGCCATCGAGTGCCGCTCGCTCACGAAGCGCGGCAACGGCGAACGCCGCCTCGAGACCACGCTTGCGCGGCATGTAGGCGACGCGGCGCGACTTCTTTGCCTCGAAGCCGAGCCCGGTGCGGCCGACCTGGAGACGCAATTGAAGCTGCGGGCGGTCCGTCACCGCTGCGACGGCGCTAGCGCTGGCCTCTGACGTCGTCAGGACGGCGACGCTCCGGTCTAGAACACGATCGGCGTCGCGCAGGAACCCTTCGGCAAAGCCGTGCACATCCTGTGCGGCGACGATGATCGGATTGTCAGGATAGAGAGCCGCAAATTCGGGGTAGCGGTATTCGGGAACGACGATTACGTCGCTGCCACGCACCGTCGCGACCGAGCTGCGCACGCCGCGCCAGGCCGGATCGCGCCAGATGGTCTTCAGCCGCGACCGGCGCGAGCCACCGGGCAACACCTGTTTGCGCAGCCGCGGGTCGTGGCAGACCGGTGCAGCGCTGTCGAGGAAGCGGTAATGATAGCGGGGGGACCCGTAGAGAGCGCGGGCGTCGAAGCCCGCCTTGCACAACGTGTCGACGATCTGCATCGCGACGTTCACGCCGCCGACCGGGTGCGCCACTTCGGGCAACACGAAGTAGTAGGTTCGCGGATCGCCCAAGGATGCCACTCGCGCCGGACGTGAAAAGGGGCGCCGATGGCGCCCCTTTCAGGATCACTTGAGCTCGACTTCCGCGCCTGCGTCTTCGAGCTTCTTCTTGATCTCTTCGGCTTCTTCCTTCGAAGCGCCTTCCTTCACCGGCTTGCCGCCTGCTTCGACCAGCTCCTTGGCTTCCTTGAGGCCAAGGCCGGTGATGCCGCGGACTTCCTTGATCACGTTGATCTTGGATGCGCCGGCCGACTTCAGGATGACGTCGAATTCGGTCTGCTCCTCGGCGGCCTCGGCTGCGCCACCGCCATCGGCGGGGCCTGCCATCATGACGGCGCCGCCCGAAGCGGGCTCGATGCCGTACTCGTCCTTGAGGATGGTTTTCAGTTCCTGTGCCTCGAGAAGGGTCAGACCCACGATCTCTTCGGCGAGTTTCTTCAGATCAGCCATTGTGACTTCTTCCGTATCTAGATGTGATCCAACGCCGCGGCCGAATGTGCCGCGGACCTCGCGGATTGCCTTAGGCCGCCTCGGCCTTCTCCTCGATGGTGGAGAGAATGGAGGCGATGTTCGAAGCGGGCGCGCCGATCGCACCGGCGATGTTCGAAGCGGGGGCGCCAAGCATGCCGGCGATCTGAGCGAGAAGCTCTTCGCGCGACGGCATCTTCGACACGGCTTCGACACCGGCCCGGTCCAGGGCCTCCCCACCCATTGCGCCGCCAAGGACTTGCAGCTTCTTGTTATCCTTGGCGAAATCCTCGACCACCTTGGCCGCGGCCACGGGGTCTTCGGAATAGGTGAGGACGGTCATGCCCTCGAGGTACTTCGACATGCTCTCGCATGCCTTGCCCTCGAGCGCGATCTTGGCGAGCCTGTTCTTGGCGACGCGCACCGACGCACCGGCCTCTCGGGCACGGCCACGCAGGTCCTGCATCTCGGCAACCGTGAGGCCCTGGTAGTGTGCAACCACCACGACGCCAGAGCTCTCGAAGATCTGGCCGAGTTCGTCGACCACTTTCTCTTTCTGGGCTCTATCCACAGTTTCACTCCAAGTTCTGGAGGGTCGACCCCTCCGGCTCGTTCAAAGCCGGGCAGCATTGCCCGGCCCCAAGGTCCGATCGGGTCGTCACAATCGCGTATCCGGAGGAGACAGCGCTCCAACGGACGGAATGTTCTGGTCCCGTCTCGGGCAGGACTTAGCGGCATCGGATCCCGGATCCTTTGCCCGCCCACCGTCTCGGACGATACGCATAGGCCGCACGAATCGCATGCCGCCCATTGCGATGGTCCGCATAGACGGTTGTGCCGGCTTTGCCAAGGGCGCAGGCGCGACCGGCACCTGCTCTAGCGCGGCGGGGCCAGCGCCGCGAGATCGGCGCGCAGATCGGCCATTTTTCCGGCGCCGGCGTCGCTCTCGATCTCGGCCTGGGCGCGCCGCCACACCGGCAGTGCCGCACGCAGCCGCGCGCGCCCCTCAGCCGTCAGGGCGAGTCGCCGCGCCCGGCTGTCCGACGGATCCGGCGACGAGGTGACGAGGCCGCGTCGCTCGAGCGGTTTCAGCGCCGCCGTCAGCGTCGTGCGGTCCATCCCGAGCAACGGCACCAGCGCCCCGAGCCGCGGCCGCTCGGGCCGGTTGAGCGCCATCAACAGCGAGAACTGCCGGTTGGTCAGCCCCACCGGCGCCAGCGCCGCGTCGAAGTGACGGGCCACGACCCGGGCGGCCCGCTGAAGATGCAGGCACAGGCAGCTGTCGCGCACCTCTCGGGTCACCGACAGCGGAAGATCCGGATCCATCTCCGGCGGGGTTTCGCGCGTCTCGCTCATTTATGTTGATATCAACTCAAATGAAGCGCAGCCTCAAGGGGTCAAAGCGGAGATTCGTCATGCCCTATTATTCCGGCTTCCTCCTCGCCGTTCCCACGGCCAACCGCGACGCCTATCGCGACATGGCCGCGTCGGCATGGGAGATCTTCAAGGAACACGGCTGCCTCGGCGCGGTCGAGACTTGGGGCGTCGACGTGCCGGACGGCAGCGTCACCTCGTTTCCGATGGCGGTGAAAAAGACCGAGGACGAAACCGTCGTGTTCTCGTGGATGGTCTGGCCGGACAAGGCCACCGCGGACAAGGGCTGGGACGCGGTGATGGCCGATCCGCGCATGAAGGACATGCCCGAGATGCCGTTCGACGGCATGCGGATGATGTGGGGCGGGTTCGAGCCGCTCTTCACCGCCGGCACGCCGGCCTGAGCCGGCCCCGCTGAACCTCCGCGCAAACGCGTCGAGCTGGTCCGTCACGGTGCCCCGGCGGTCGCGGGCTGCCATCTCGCGGCGTGTTTCGCACGCCTCCGCGCTGCGGTGCCGTGCGATTGCGGTGTCGTCTTCGACGCGACCCTCGGCATGCCGAAGGTCGGGATCGCGCGCGAACGGATGCCCGCGCGCGATGCCGGTTCATTGCATCGTGATGCGGCCGTCGGTGTAGGGCTCGTAGGGGCCGTTCTCGGCGAGATACTCCGCGGTCACGTCGGCGAGGTCCGGTCCGTAATCGTAGGCGTCCCGCGCATCGATGAACATGGCGTAGCCATCGCCGCCGTTGCGGACGTAGTTGTTCGACACCACGCCGTAGAGCGTGTCGGGATCGAGCGGGGCATCGCCCACCATGATGTCGCTCACGCGGTTGCCGACGTCGGCCGAGGCATCGACCGTGAAGCTGAGACCCGCCACCTGCGGGAAGCGCCCGGCCCCCTCCTCGATCTGGCTGACGCCGTTCTCCAGCGCTTCCTTCAGCACAGACCCGGAGACCCGGAACGTCGACAGCGTGTTCTGGAACGGCAGCACCGTCAGAACCTCGCCCATCGTCACCTCGCCCGCGTCGATGGACGCGCGCAGGCCGCCCGAGTTCGTGATCGCGATCTCGATGCCCTGATCCGCGACGCGGTCGAGCATGGCATCGGCCACGAGGTTGCCCATGGCGCATTCCTGCGCGCGGCAGACGGTACGATCGCCCTCGATGGGCGCGGCGGCCTCGGCCACGACCTCGTTGCGGATCTCGTCGAGCGGCTCGGCCGCCTCGGCGATGCGGGCCACGACCTCCTCGTTCTCGGCCACGGCGGCATCCATGATGAGCGGGGCGCCGGTCGCAGACGTGACCACGCCGTCGTCGTCGAACACCACGTTCAGTTCGCCGAGAAACTTGCCGTAGGCATAGGCCTGGACGATCGCGGTGTCGCCGACCATGGTCGGGTATGGCCCCGCGGCATCCTCCATGTCGCCCAGAAGCGTGTTGGTGTGCCCACCGACGATCACGTCTACGCCGGTCGTCTCCTCGGCGACCCGCTGGTCCACGGCATAGCCCGAGTGACTGAGCACGATGATCTTTGTCACACCGTCCTCGGTGAGCCGGTCGACCTCGGCCTGCACTGCGGCGACGGGATCGCTGAAGGTCACGTTCGGGCCGGGGCTCGCCAGTTCGTCGGTGTCCTCGGGCGTCAGGCCGATCAGCCCCAGCCGCTCGCCGTTGCGTTCGATCACGGTGGATTTCTCGATCACGTCGGCGAGCTGCGGCTCGTTCGAGATGTCGGCGTTCGACATCAGGATCGGGAATTCGACGGCGTCGACGAAGCCGCGCAGGACCTCGGGCCCGTCGTCGAACTCGTGGTTGCCCACCGTCATCGCGTCGTAGCCGAGCCGGTTCATCATCTCCGCGGCGAGCTGGCCCTTGTAGTAGGTGTAGAACAGCGTGCCCTGGAACTGGTCGCCGCCGTCGAAGAGAACCGGGTTCTCGGCGCGCGCGCGCGCCTCCTCGATCGCCGTGATCAGCCGCGCGGTGCCGCCGAAACATTCGCCGGCCGCGTTGTCCTCGGCCGCGCAGGTCGAATCGTAGGCCGAGATCGGCTCGAACCGGGCATGGAAGTCGTTGGTGTGCAGGATGGTCAGGGCATAGTCGGCCTGCGCCGTCCCGGCACCCAGCGCGAGCGCGGCGGCGCCCGTCATGAGACGAATGGACATCGGTTCCCTCTCTGTCGGAGTGTGGTTGGCGGTGATGCTGGCGCGCGGCGCGCCCCTTGTCAAAGCTCTGTTACATTCGCGACGCGAGGTCCGCCCGGCGCGCTTGACCGCTGCACCGGCGCGCGGCAAGAGGCGGGCATGACCCTCATCTACAAGATCTTCCGCGAAGACGAATACGCCGACTTCCTCCGGGCCGGAGAAACCGCCGGCGCGCCGATCGACGTGGCCGACGGCTATATCCACTTCTCCACCCCCGAACAGGCAGAAGAGACGGCCGCCAAGCATTTCGCCGGCGAGGACGGGTTGATGCTGGTGGCCTGCGACGACGCCGCGCTCGCCCCCGATCTCAAGTGGGAGCCCTCGCGCGGGGGCGCCCTCTTTCCGCATCTCTACCGGCGGCTGAGAACGGACGACGTGGCCTGGGCGCAGAAGCTGCCGCTCGAGGGCGGGCGCCACAATTTCAATCCCTCGGAGGGCTGATGCTGGAGCGCGCCGGCCTCGCACTCCTGCGCCGCGTCGATCCCGAACGCGCGCACGGGCTGGCGCTCACGGCGCTGCGCACAGGCCTCGTGCCGCTGCCGGGCCGGGTCACCAGCGACCGGCTCAAGACCGACCTCGCGGGGCTCGGCCTCGACAATCCCGTGGGCCTCGCCGCCGGTTTCGACAAGAACGCCGAGGCGCTCGGTCCGCTGTCGCGCGCGGGCTTCGGCTTTCTCGAGGCCGGCGCCGTCACGCCGCGGCCGCAGCCGGGCAACCCGCGCCCGCGGCTCTTCCGCCTGGCCGAGGACCGGGCGGCGATCAACCGGTTCGGCTTCAACAACGCCGGTATGGAGGCGGTCGCGCCGCGCCTCGCGGCCAGGCCCCGCGACGCCGTGATCGGGCTCAACCTCGGCGCCAACAAGGACAGCGCCGACCGCGCCGCGGACTACGCGACCGTCCTGTCGCGACTCGGCGCGGATCTCGACTTCGCGACGGTGAACGTATCGTCGCCGAACACCGAGCGCCTGCGCGACCTGCAGGGGCGCGAGGCGCTCGCCGGTCTCCTCGCCGGCGTCCTCGCGGCACGCGACGCCCTGCCCGCCCGGATCCCGGTCTTCCTCAAGATCGCGCCCGATCTCGACGACGCGGCGCTCGCCGACATCGCCGCCGTCGCCCGGGAGACCGGCGTCGACGCCATCGTCGCCACCAATACCACCCTCGCCCGCGACGGGCTGACCGCCGCCACCGCGGCCGAGGCTGGCGGCCTCTCCGGTGCGCCGCTCTTCGACCGCGCGACGCGCGTCCTCGCGCGGCTGTCGCAGCTCACCCGCGACGCCATCCCGCTGATCGGCGTCGGCGGGATCGGCTCGGGGGCCGACGCCTACGCCAAGATCCGCGCCGGCGCGTCCGCGGTGCAGCTCTACACGGCGCTGGTCTACGACGGGATCGGCCTCGCCGGACGTATCGCGCGCGACCTCGACGCGCATCTCGAACGCGACGGATTCGCCTCGGTGGCCGAGGCGGTCGGGACCGGCCGGGCCGCATGGCTCTGACCGGCCGCGGACGGCCCAGCGGCGCGGCCTAGAGCGTCGGCGCCGCCTCGGCCGTCCGCGCGGCCCGCACGAAGGCCGCGATCCGCTCTGGATCCTTCAGCCCCGGCGCCGCCTCCACGCCCGAGGACACGTCGACCTGCCGCGCGCCCGTCATCGCCACCGCGCGCGCCACGGTTCCGGGCGTCAGCCCGCCGGCCAGCATCCACGGAACCGCCACCCGCAGCCCGGCGATCAGACGCCAGTCGAAGGCGAGCCCGTTGCCGCCCGGGAGCGCCGCGCCCGCCGGCGCCTTCGCGTCGATCAGGATCTGGTCGGCCACCCGCGCCTGCGCGGCGATGGCCCCGAGGTCGTCCGACGCCGCGACGCCCACCGCCTTCATCACCGGAAGGCCGGTGCGCGCGCGGATCTCGGCCACCCGCTCCGGCGTCTCGCGGCCGTGCAACTGCACCATGTCGAGCGGCACCGCCGCCAGCACCGCATCGAGCGCCGCGTCCGCGGGATCGACCATGAGACCGACCTTGGCGAGCCCCGGCGGCGCGGCCAGCGCCAGGTCGCGCGCCACCTCCGGCGCCACGTTGCGCGGCGAGCGCGCGAAGAACACGAACCCTGCATAGGCCGCGCCGGCGGCCGCCGCGGCGGCGACGTCCGCCTCCCGCGTCAGCCCGCAGATCTTGACCCTGACCTCGCTCATCCCGTGCCGGCCTCCGCCGTCGCGCTTTTCTTCTTGGTGAAACTACTCCGGGGTCCGGGGCAGCGCCCCGGTCCGCGTCGGCCGCCTCAGCGCGGCTGGTCGAGCAGCGCCAGGACCTCGTCCTTGCCCTTGTCGCGCTCCGCCCGGGTCCGCTTGAGCTCGCGCTCGAGCCGGCGGGCCTCCGCATCCTTCCGCGCCGCCTGCGCGCGATGCTTGTACTCGCGGAGCCATTCCCAGACGAATCCGATCAGGAGCCCCGCGACGATGCCGATGAAGACCACGAGGAACAGCGGCAACTCGATCCCGTACTGCACGCCCAGGAGCTCCGCCACGTCCGGCGGCAGCAATTGCAGCGACACGATCGCGCGGTTGGCCAGCGCCACGCAGACGAGGATCGCCGCCAGAACGGCCAGAAACACGTATCGGATGTAGCGCATGGATGTCAGGCCTTTCCGTTCAGACGGTCGCGAAGCAGCTTGCCGGTCTTGAAGAAAGGCACGTGTTTTTCTTCGACGTCAACCGCTTCGCCGGTGCGTGGGTTGCGGCCGACGCGCGCGTCGCGCTTCTTCACCGAGAAGGCGCCGAACCCGCGCAGTTCCACCCTGTCGCCCCGCGCCATCGCGGTGACGATCTCCTCGAATATGGTGTTCACGATCCGCTCCACGTCGCGCTGGTAGAGATGCGGATTCTCGTCGGCGATCTTCTGGATCAGTTCTGAACGGATCATGCGTCACACCCTCACCGGAGCGGCGTCGCGCTCCTCCCCACGTTTCCGTGACTATACGGCGAAGGCGGCGTTTCCGAAACCGAAAGGACGGGAAAAAATGCCCTGTTTCACGTCACTTCGGCGACAAGCGCCGGGATTCCGCGCGGCGGGCCCGTGTGGCGGGCGCGCAGAGGGCCGCACGGGAGTGCGTGCAACCGACGATTCGATACAACGAAGCGGCCCCGGTCCTGCCGGACCGGGGCCGCCATTCTCCCGTGCGGGAGCGCCAGGATCAGTCGTCGTCGCGGTTCAGCGCGGCGCCGAGAATGTCGCCGAGCGACGCACCGGAATCGGAAGAGCCGTACTGCTCGACCGCTTCCTTTTCCTCGGCGATCTCGCGGGCCTTGATCGACAGGCCGAGGCGGCGCGACTTCATGTCGACATTGGTGACGCGCACGTCCACCTTGTCACCGACCGAGAACCGCTCGGGGCGCTGCTCGGCGCGGTCGCGCGACAGGTCGGAGCGGCGGATGAAGGACTTCATGCCCTCGTATTCCACCTCGATGCCGCCGTCCTCGATCGCGGTGACCGTGCAGGTCACGATCGAGCCGCGCTTGATGCCACCGGCCGCGTCGGCGAACTTGTCGCCGCCCAGCGCCTTGATCGACAGCGAGATGCGCTCCTTCTCGACATCGGTGTCCTGCACCACCGCCTGGACGACATCGCCCTTGCGGTAGTTCTGGATCGCCTCTTCGCCGCGCTCGTCCCAGCTGAGGTCCGACAGGTGGACCATGCCGTCGATGTCGCCCTCGAGACCGATGAACAGGCCGAACTCGGTGATGTTCTTGACCTCGCCCTCGACCTCGGTGCCCGGGGGGAACTGCTCGTTGAAGACTTCCCACGGATTGCGCTGGGTCTGCTTGAGCCCGAGCGACACGCGGCGCTTGGCCTGGTCGATCTCCAGCACCATCACGTCCACCTCCTGGGAGGTCGACACGATCTTGCCCGGATGGACGTTCTTCTTGGTCCAGCTCATCTCGGAGACGTGCACGAGGCCCTCGACCCCCGGCTCCAGCTCCACGAAGGCGCCGTAGTCGGTGATGTTGGTCACGCGGCCGGTGTGCACCGAGCTCATCGGGTACTTCGCGGCCACCAGATCCCACGGATCTTCCTGCAGCTGCTTCATGCCGAGGCTGATGCGGTGGGTCTCGCGGTTGATCTTGATGACCTGCACCTTGACCGTCTCGCCGATCGACAGGATCTCGGACGGGTGATTGACCCGGCGCCATGCCATGTCGGTCACGTGCAGCAGGCCGTCGACGCCGCCGAGATCGACGAACGCGCCGTACTCGGTGATGTTCTTGACCACGCCGTCGACCGCCTGGCCCTCTTCGAGATTGGCGATGACTTCGGCGCGCTGCTCGGCCCGGCTCTCCTCGAGGATCGCGCGGCGCGAGACCACGATGTTGCCGCGGCGGCGGTCCATCTTGAGAATCTGGAACGGCTGCTTGAGGCCCATGAGCGGGCCTGCGTCACGCACGGGGCGCACGTCGACCTGCGAGCCCGGCAGGAACGCCACGGCGCCGCCAAGATCGACGGTGAAGCCGCCCTTGACGCGGCCGAAGATCGCGCCCTCCACGCGCGCGTCGTCGGCATAGGCTTTCTCGAGCCGGTCCCACGCCTCTTCACGGCGGGCCATGTCGCGCGAGATGACGGCCTCGCCGCGGGCGTTCTCGGCCGCGCGAAGATAGACCTCGACCTCGTCGCCCACGGTGATCCCGGATTCCTCGCCCGGGTTGGCGAATTCCTTGAGATCGACGCGGCCTTCCATCTTGTAGCCGACGTCGATGATGGCTTGGCCCGCCTCGACGGCGATGACCTTGCCCTTGACGACAGTGCCCTCGTCGGGCGTGTCCATTTCGAGGCTTTCGTTCAGGAGGGCCTCGAATTCCTCCATGGATGCGTTCGGCATGTGTCGGTCGGTTTCCTTTGACGTCATCGTTTTCCGGCCGCGCGGTTGTCTCCGCCGGTCTTTGGGGTGGTCGGGGCCCGCAAAGCAAAGAGGGCCGGTAATCCCGACCCTGCTCGATGTCCTGCTTCGCGGCGTTTGCGCCTTGTCGACAGCGCGTCCATAGCGGCTCACGCGCCGCAGGGCAAGTCCCCGGGGCGTGTGCACCCCGGCGGGCGTTTACGCGATGGAAAGACCGAGGGTGCTAGGCCGGGCGCATGTGGCAGTCTGTACGCGATTGGGCCCTCGTCTGGGCGCTCGTCCTGACCGGGATCGCCGCGCCGGTGGCAACGCTGGCGCGCACACCGGTGACGCGGGACGCTCCGCTGCTGGTGATCGCGCGCGATCCCGGGGCGCTCGTCGCCCGGGCCGGCGGGCGCGTGGTCGGGCCCGCCCGCGCGCCGCTCGCGATCCTCGCGGACGCTGATCCCGGCCTGCCCGACCGGCTGCGCGCCCTCGGTGCCTGGCATGTCGGCGGGGCGGCCGCGCTCGCCGCCCTTTGCGATCCTGGACAGGGGACTTCGAAATGAAGCTCGATTCGACAATGTCGCCGGCCGGCGAGCCCGATCTCTCCGGCGCGCGACAGAGGCTCCTCGTGCTGGGCTGGCTCATGGTCCCTGTCGTCACCGGGGCCAGCCTCATGGCCGGAAACGGATGGGTCCTTGCCCCCGCCCTTTCGCTGATCTTCGCCGGTCTCGCGCTGGCGGGGCGCGGGGCCGCGCCGGCGCGCGCGCCGATCATCGCCGCCCTCGCGGCAGTGGGCCAACCGATCGCCCTGACCGCGGCGCTCGCCGGTCATCCCTGGCAGATCGACAGCCACATGCTGTTCTTCGCCGTCCTGGCCGCGCTCGTCATGCTGCAGAGCGTGCCGGCGGTCCTGGCCGCGACGGGCCTCGTCGCGCTGCATCACCTCGGCTTCGCGGTAGCGCTGCCTGGCCTCGTCTACCCGAGCTTCGACCTCGCCACCAATCTCGGGCGTACGCTTCTTCACGCGATGATCGTTCTGGGCGAGGCCGGCGCCATCGTGTTCGCCATCCGCCAGCAGCGCGCGCTTCTCGACGCAAACGCCCGGCAACTGGACGCGGTCGCCTCCGCCACGGCCGAGGCCGAGGCGGCCCGCGACGCCGCCGAGGCCGCCAGCCGCGAAGCCGAAGCGCAGAAGCGCGCTGCCGAGGAAGAGCGCGCCACCGCCGAGGCCGCGCTGGCCGAGACGGAGCGCGAGCGGAGCCTCGCCGCCGAGGCCGACGAACGCCTGCACGCCACCGAGGAGGCGCGCCGCGCCGAAGAGGTGCGCCAGCGCGACGCTCAGCGCCTCACCATGCAGCGGCTCGGCGAGGGGTTGAAGGCACTGGCCGCGGGCGACCTGACCTTCCGCCTGACCGACCGGTTCCCGGACGACTACGAAGAGGTGCGCGCCAATTTCAACGACGCGGTCGCTGCGCTCGGCGAGGCGGTGCGCCATGTCTCCGAGCAGGCGGACCGCATGCTCGCGGACATCGACGGCCTCGGGCGCACGGCGGAGGACCTGTCGGATCGCTCCACCCGCCAGTCCGGCAGCCTCGAGCACAATGCCGGCGCGCTCGAACGGGTCACCGACGTCGTGCGCGCGACCGCCGAGGGCGCGGCCGAAGTGTCACGTTCGGCCCGCGACGCCCGCGCCAGCGTCGAACGCAGCGGCGAGGTCGTGCGCCGCAGCTCCGACGCGATGGCCGCGATCAACGACTCGGCACAGGAGATCAACAAGATCATCGACGTGATCGACCAGATCGCCTTTCAGACGAACCTTCTCGCACTGAATGCCGGGGTCGAGGCAGCGCGCGCCGGGGACGCGGGGCGCGGCTTCGCTGTCGTCGCCACCGAGGTCCGCGCGCTCGCGCAGCGCTCCTCGGACGCCGCGCGCGACATCAGCGCCCTGATCTCGAACAGCCAGGCCCACGTGGACGAAGGCGTGCGCAACGTCGGCGATACCGTTTCCGCGCTCGAAACCGTCGCCGGCGCGGTCGTGGAGATCGCGACCCGGATCGACGGCATCGCGCAATCGGCCACCGACCAGGCCGCCGGACTGGGCGAGATCAACGCGGCCGTCGCCGCGCTCGATTCAGACAGCCGCCAAAGCACCACCCTGTCGTCCGAGACCGCGCGCGCCGCCGAAACCCTCGCGGACAGCGCGGCGGAAATGAAGCGGCTGACGGCGCGGTTCAAGCACCAGGCGCCACGCACGCGCCCGCGCGCCGTTGCCTGATCGTTTTCGCCAGTCTCATGCGCGCAACGGTGCGACAGCCGCCGACCGCCCCGCCGTTGACGGGCGTCTCTGAAACGCGGCGCCGTCCCCGCCCGGCCCGCCTCGGCAAGGCGACACCGCCAAGATCCGATCCGGCAACGAAAAAGGGCGGATCCCGCAGGATCCGCCCGAAGCCCGGAAATGTCGGTGAGTGTGACTGCGCTCAGCCCGCGTCCTCGGTCTGCATCTCCTCGAGACGCTGAGCGATGCGCTGGTTCAGATCCTCGTCCATCGACGCGGCACGATTGATCGCCATGTAGTCGTCCATGGTCAGGCCATCAGTGGCCTCGATGGCGCTGCGCATCTCGGCGTTGGCCTCGTCGATCAGCTCCTGCTGGGCCGTCTCGTCCTCGACGCCCTGAAGCTCGGTCGCATACTGGTCGCGGATCTCGGTGACCTCGATCACGGCGCTGGCGAACGCGTCGATCTGTGCATCCTCGAAAACCGGCGTCTCGGGCGCCGCATCCTGGCTTTGCTCCATCTCGGTCTGCGGCTGGGTCTGGGTCTCCATGTCGCCGGACGCATCCTGTGCGAGAGCGAAGCTCGCGGGAGCAGCGGCAATTGCGGCGGCCAGCGTGGCGGCGGTGATCTTGCGCGTCGGGAACATGAGCGCTCCTTTCTGTCCTGTGCATGCGCCGGGCCCGGTCCGGGCGGCGGCTTCACGGGACATGGGACCGCGATCCCCCGCTGCCAAATCCTGTCAGCGATTTCTTGCGTTTCCGCAGCGTCAGCCGCGCGAGGACCCGCCGGCAGACCGGACGTCGCGCGCCGCATCGACCGCCGCGATCGCCGCTGCCACCGCCGCCTCGACATCGAGCCGGCTGGTGTCGATCGTCACCGCGTCGTCCGCAGGACGCAACGGCGCATCGCTGCGCCCCATGTCGCGCTCATCCCGCGCCCGGATGTCCTCGAGCACGGCCTCGAACCGGGTATCGGCCCCGGCGGCGACCAGTTCGCGAAACCTGCGCTCCGCGCGCACCTCCGCGCTCGCGGTGACGAAGAGCTTGGCCTCGGCCTCCGGGCAGATCACCGTGCCGATGTCCCGCCCATCGAGCACCGCACCGCCGGAGCGCCGCGCAAACGCGCGCTGAAAGTCGAGAAGGGCCGCGCGCACCTCGGGCAGCGCGCCCACGCGCGAGGCCGCTTCGCCCACCGCCGCGGTGCGCAGGCCCTCGACCTCGAGATCCCCGGGCACGAGCGCCCGCGCCGCCGACACCGGCTCTTCGCCGTCGAGCATGCGCCGGCCGACCGCGCGATAGAGCAGCCCGGTGTCGAGATGGCCGAGCCCGAAATGCGCCGCCACCCGCTTGCTGATCGTCCCCTTGCCCGAGGCGGCCGGCCCGTCGATCGCCACCGTGAACGCCATCACGCCGCCTCCGTCGTCAGCGTGGCTCCGAGCGTGCGCATCAACGGCTCGAAGATCGGGAAGGACGTGGCGATCGGCCCGCAATCGTCGACCGTGATCGCCGCGCGCGCCGCAAAGCCGAGCACGAGGAACGACATCGCGATCCGGTGGTCGAGCCGGCTCTCGACGCGCGCGCCGCCGGCCACGCTGCCCGCCCCTCGCCCGGTCACCGCCCACCAGTCCTCGCCCTCCTCGACGGTGACGCCGCAGGCCTCGAGCCCGCGCGCCATCGCGTCGATCCGGTCGCTTTCCTTCACGCGCAACTCGCGCACGCCGGTCATCAGGGTGCGCCCCTCGGCACAGGCGGCGACTGCCGACAGAACGGGATACTCGTCGATCATCGAGGCCGCGCGACCGGGCGGCACCTCGATCCCGCGCAGGTCCGGAGAGAAGCGCGCGCGCAGGTCCGCGACCGGCTCGCCGCCCTCCTCGCGCGGGTTCTCGTAGACGAGGTCCGCACCCATCTCGCGCAGCGTGGTGAAGAGCCCCGCCCGGGTCGGGTTGAGCCCGATATTCGGCACGAGCACGTCGGAGCCTTCGGTGATCAGCGCGGCACAGACCGGAAAGGCGGCCGAGGACGGATCGCGCGGCACCGCGATCGTCTGCGGCCGAAGGTCGGGCTGGCCGGTCAGCGTGATGATCCGTCCCTCCGCGTCATCCTCGACCGATACCTCCGCGCCGAATCCCGCGAGCATCCGCTCCGAGTGGTCGCGCGTCGCCTCACGCTCGATCACCACGGTCTGGCCGGGCGCGTTCAGGCCGGCCAACAGAACCGCCGACTTGACCTGCGCCGACGGCACGGGCGTCGCGTAACGCACCGGGACCGCGTCCTCCGCGCCAACGATCGTCATGGGCAGTCGACCGCCCGCGCGGCCCACGGCGCGTGCACCGAAAAGCGCCAGCGGATCGGTGACCCGCGCCATCGGCCGGCGGTTGAGCGAGGCGTCGCCGGTGAACGTCGCGGTGATCGGAGAGGTCGCCATCGCGCCCATGATCAGCCGCACGCCGGTGCCCGAGTTGCCGCAATCGATCACCGTCTCGGGCTCGGCGAAGCCGCCCACCCCGACGCCATGGATGTGCCAGGTCTCGCCGCGCCGCTCGACATCGGCCCCGAAGGCGCGCATCGCCGACGCGGTGTCGAGGACGTCCTGCCCCTCGAGAAGCCCGGTCACCGTCGTTTCGCCCACGGACAACGCGCCGAGGATCAGAGCGCGGTGCGAGATCGACTTGTCTCCCGGCACCTCGGCCACGCCCGACAGCGGGCCGCAGGGATGGGCGGTCATGGGCACCGGCGCGCCGTGGCTCGACATTCGGGGGCATCCTCTCGTGTGGGTCGGCGGCTCTCGTAGCAAGCACACGGCACGCCGTCCATCGGGCCCCGGCGCTCGCCGCGGCTCAAAGCCGCTCGAAACTCAGGTAATGCGGCACGCGGCCTTCGCGCAGCGCCTTCTGCTCGTAGCGTGTGGACGGCCAGCCCGCCCAGGGCGTCCGCCAGTCGGCCGCGCGCTCCGCCTGCCAGGCAAAGCCCGCGCGCGGCACCTCCTCCAGGGCCTGACGCACGTAATCGGGGATGTCGGTCGCCATGCGAAAGAGCGCGCCCGGTTGCAGCGCGCGGTAGAGCGGCCCGAGATGCTCGGGCGTGACGAAGCGGCGGCGGTGATGCCTCTTCTTCGGCCACGGATCGGGATAGAGCAGAAAGGCCGCCGACAGGCTATGGTCCGGCAGCACATCGAACAGGTCGCGCACGTCGCCGGGATGGATCGCGACGTTCTGCGCCGGGCTCTCGCGCAGCTTGCCAAGCAGCATCGCCACACCGTTGATGTAAGGCTCGCAGCCGATGAAGGCCGTATCTGGCGCGGCTTCGGCCAGGTGCACGAGGTGCTCGCCGCCGCCGAACCCGACCTCGAGCACGACTGGCCTGTCGCCGAACCGCGCCGCGAGATCGAGCGGTGCGCGCTCCGGGTTGTCCTGCCAGTCGACGCCCGAAAGCTGCCGCGCCGGCAGATCCTCGTCGAGATACCGCTCCTGGGCCGGCCTCAGGCCCTTGCCCTTCAGCCGGCCGTAGAAGTTACGCCACGGCGCGCCGCTCTGATGCCTCGTCTGCGTCATGGGCCGCGGCGATAGCGTGCCGGGCTGCCGGGCGCAACGCCGCTCAGTACGGGAAGGGGTGCACCTTCCACACTGCGTCGAGCGCGGCGGCGAGTTCGTCGGAAATCTCGACGTCGGCGGCCCCGAGCGCATGCTCGAGTTGCTCGAGCGTCGTCGCGCCAAAGATCGACGAGGCGACGAAGGGCCGCCGCGCCGACCAGGCGAAGGCCATGTGCACCGGGTCGATACCGAAGCGGCGCGCGACCTCCAGGTAGGCGTCGACCGCCGGAAACACCCGCGCCGTGGCGCGCCCGCCGAGATCACCGTTGATCGACATGCGGCTGCCCGCCGGCACCGCGCCTTCCTGGTACTTGCCCGACAAGAGGCCCGCGGCCAGCGGCGAGAACGGCAGAAGGCCCACGCCCTCGTTCACCAGAACCTCCGCAAGGTCGGTATCGGCCATGCGGTAGAGCAGCGAATACTCGTTCTGCACCGACTGCACCTCGGGGGTGCCCGTCTCGCGCGCGATGCGCAGCCACTCGGTCGTGCCCCAGGCGGATTCGTTCGACAGACCGAAATGCCGGATGGTGCCGCGGGCGACCTGCTCGCCCATCCAGCCCAGCACGTCGTGCATGTGCTGGCGCGTCGCCGCGCGGTCCTGCTCCCACGGGGCATAGCTCCAGTTCTGCCGGAACGCGTAGCTGCCGCGGTTCGGCCAGTGCAGCTGGTAGAGGTCAATCACGTCGGTGCGCAGCCGCCGCAACGACGCCTCGAGCGCCTCGGTCATGGTCCGGGGGCTGATCGGCGCGCCGTCGCGCACCGCCTGCAACCCGGCGCCGGACACCTTCGTCGCGACGATCCAGTCATCGCGCCGACCCGTCTGGGCGAACCAGGTGCCGAGGATCTCCTCCGTCCGGCCGATCGTCTCCTTGGCGACGGGGTTCACAGGGTACATCTCTGCGGCGTCCATGAAGTTGACGCCGGCGTCGAGCGCACGGTCGATCTGGGCATGGGCCACGGTCTCGTCGGTCTGGCTGCCGAAGGTCATCGTGCCGAGGCAGAGTTCGGACACGGACAGGCCGGTGCGGCCAAGCGGGCGATACTGCATGAGGGGCTCCTTCGCGGTCGCGCGGAGCCTAGTCCGCGACGCGGCGGGCGCAAGGGATCCGGTGCGGCAGGCTCAGCCGGCGGCGTCGCCGCCCGGCCCGCCGATATCCGCCGGGGCGACCGCGACGGACTTCAGCACCGCATAGCAGCGCGTGCCCGGCGATAGGCCGAGCGCGGCCGCGCTCCGCCGAGTCACCCGCGCCAGCAACCGGTCGTCGCCCGCGGCGAGCTGCGCGGTCACGCCCGGACCTCCGCCGTAGCGCAGCGCGACCACCGTGACCGGCAGCACGTTGAGGGCCGATATCCCACGCGGCCGCTCGGTCGCCAGCATCACGTCCTGCGCGAGGATCCGAACCCGGAGCGGCGTGCCCGGCGCGGCGTCGATCCGCGGCAGGAACAGCGTCCCGCCCGAGATCGAGAGTTCGCTCACCCCGTCCTCCGCATGCGCCTCGACCCGCGCGCGCAGAACCGCGCCGGCCTCGCGCAAGCCGAAGAGACGGACCAGTTCTGGATCCGACAGCAGGGTCTCTGGCTCGCCCGCGCGAGCGACGCGCCCGTCCTCCAGCACGACGAGATGCGTGGCCAGCCGCGCGACCTCCGCAAGGTTGTGGCTCACGTAGAGGATCGGCATCCGCGCGCCGTCGCGAAGGCGCTCGAGATACGGCAGGATCTCGGCCCGGCGCGCGGCGTCGAGCGCCGCCAGCGGCTCGTCCATCAGCAGGAAATCGGGCTCCGACAGCAGCGCCCGGCCGATCGCGACGCGGCTGGCCTCGCCGCCCGAAAGCCCCGCCGTGCGCCGCTCGAGCAGCCCGCCGATCCCCAGAAGCTCCGTCACCTCGCCGAGCGGCCCGTCACCCCGCGCGCGTCCGGCCCGCCGACCATAAAGCAGGTTGTCGCGGACCGTCAGGTGGGGAAAGAGACGCGGCTCCTGAAACACGACGCCGGCCCGCCGCCGGTGCACCGGCACGTCCGTCGCATCCGCCGTGTCGAACAGCCTGCGGCCGTTCACGGCGATCCGGCCGGCATCGGGGCGCAGCAGCCCGGCGACCGCGCTGACGACGGTGCTCTTGCCCGCGCCGGACCGGCCGAACAGGACGGTCACGCCGTTCGGCGCGTCGAACGCCACGTCGAGCGTGAAGTCGCCCTGCCGGCGCCGGATCGCGACCGACAGGCTCACGCCGCGCCGCGGATGCGCCGCGCCACCCGCGCGCCGACCCATTCGGAGGCAAAGAGCGCGGCCAGCGCGATGACCACGGACACGAGAACGAGCGCAAGTGCGGCGCGCTCGCCGCCCGGTGCCTGCAGGAAGGCATAGATCGCCGAGGGGATCGTGCGCGTTTCGCCGGGGATGTTCGACACGAAGGTGATGGTCGCGCCGAACTCGCCCATCGCCTTGGCGAAGGCGAGAATCGCACCGGCGACGATGCCCGGCGCCACGAGCGGCAGCGTCACCGTCGCGAACACCCGCGGCCCCGAGGCGCCCAGCGTCGCCGCCGCCGCCTCCAGCCGCGGATCCACAGCCTCGAAGGCGAGCCGGATTGCGCGCACCATCAGCGGGAAGGCCATGATCGCCGCCGCGAGCGCCGCACCGGTCCAGCGAAAGGCCAGGCTGATCCCGAACAGCTGATCGAGCGCCGCGCCGAGCGGCCCCTGCCGCCCGAAGAGCACGAGCAGCACGTAGCCCGTCACCACCGGCGGCAGGATCAGCGGCAGGTGCACCAGCCCGTTCAGCACCGCACGGCCCGGGAAGCGGCGCCGCGCCAGAAGCCACGCCGTCGCGATGCCGAACGGCAGGCTCGCCAGTGTCGCGACCAGCGCCACGCGCAGCGACAGGATCACCGCCTCGCGGATGCCGGGCCAGAGCTCGGGCCATGTCTCGGATCCGGGGGGCAGCATCCCGTTCAGCCCGGCGGGCCGAAGCCGTGACGCGCGAACACCGCCTGCGCGGCCGGACCCGCCAGCCAGTCGAGTAGCGCGCCAGCGGCCTCGGGCGAATCCGCCCCGGCGATCACCGCGCCAGGATAGACGATCGGATCGTGGCTCTCGGGCGGAAAGGTCCCGGCCACGTGCACGCGCGGCTCGGCCCGCGCGTCGGTGGCGTAGACCACGCCGAGAGGCGCCTCGCCCAGCGCCACCAGCGCGAGCGCGGCACGCACGTTGTCGGCCTGTGCGACGCGCGGCGCAAGCGCCTCCCACTGGCCGAGCCATGTCAGCGCCTGGCGCCCGTAGAGTCCCGCCGGCACGGCGTCCACCAGCGCCATGGCAAGCCGCCCCTCTTCTCCGAGGCGAGCGGGGATATCGAACTCGGGCGACATCGGCACCGGTGCGATGCGCAGCCCGCCATGGCCGACGAGGACAAGCGCGTTCGTCATCAGGACGCGCCGGCTCTCAACGTCGATCACGCCCTGTCCCTCGGTCCAGTCCATCCAGTCCGGGCTGGCCGAAACATAGAGATCGGCCGGCGCGCCCTGCGCGATCTGGCGCGCGAGCACGGAACTGCCGGCGGCCGCCACGGTCACGTCGTGCCCGGTCTCGTCCTCCCACAGCGCGGCCGCCTCCTCGAGCGCGGGGCCGAGGCTCGCCGCCGCGAAGACGGTCACCGTGTCGGCGAGCGCCGGTCGGGCGAGAAGACAGAGGCTGAGGCTCAGGGCGAGGACGCGGATCATCGGGGGCCGGAGATGGGAAGCGGGTCGGCGGCACTGTCCCTGTCGATCGGCGCGAGCGCAAGGGCGCAGAAGGTCGGCCCCGCCACGGCGCCGCATGGATCGGACTTGAGAACATTTGGTGAACACGCTATCTTTCCGCCATGCTCGTCGCCCCTCTCGCCCGCAAACCGCACGCCCCGCCGCCCGCGCTCACCCTCTGGGACGAGGTGACGCTGCCACTGGCGCGGGTGCACGAGATCTGCGGCCGGGCACGGCGCACGCTGGCGCTGCGGCTGGCGGCGCAGGCGGGCAGCCCGGTGATCTGGATCGCGCCGGCCTGGGGGCGAGATCCGCTCAATCCGCCGGGCATGGCGCCGCTGATCGACCCGGGCGAGGTAATCTTCGCCGCCGCGCGCCGCCCCGAGGATCTGCTCTGGGCGGCAGAGGAAAGTCTGCGGGCCGGCGTCGCGCCGGTGGTGGTCGCCGAGCTGCCCGAACCGCCGCCGCTGACTCCGGTCCGGCGGCTGCATCTCGCCGCCGAGGCGGGCGCGGAGATCGGGCGCTGCCGTCCGCTCGGGCTGCTGCTGACGCCGGGATCGGGCGGTGCGCCGGGGGTGGAGACGCGGTTCCGGATGGAGCCCGCCCATGCCGGCGGACAGGATCACTGGCGGCTCGACCGGCTGCGCGCGCGCATGGCGCCGCCCTGCGCATGGCGCGTGGGCCCCGGCGGGATCGAAGCGCGGCTCGAACCTGACCTGACCTGAGGCCCGTTCCGGCAGGCCGGACGCCCGCGCCGGTCTCACACCTCCTTTTCGGTCGTGAAGGCAAGCGGATAGCCGGCCTCGCGCCCCTTGTCGGTCGCGCGGCGCGCCTTTTCCTCGGCCACCTCGCGGGTATAGACGGCCACCACGCAGGCGCCCCGGCGATGCGCCGTCAGCATCACGCCGAGCGCCTCGCCCTCCGTCATCCGGAATACCGCCATCAGCACAGCGATCACGAACTCGCGCGGCGTGAAGTCGTCGTTGAGCAGAATCACCTTGTAGAGCGGCGGCTTCTCGGGCTTCGCGCGCGTCTTCGTCTCGGGCGTCGGGGTCGTCACGGTCTGGGGCATGGTGCGCCTCCTGTCCGGTGCCCGGCAAGTGTCGCCCACACGACGCGCCCGGTCCAGAGCGCGCGGTCCCCCGGACCAGCGGCTAGAGCAGCATCGACCAGAGATCGCGCAGCCGCTGCCACGATGCCTTGTCCGCAGCCGCGAGCAGGTAGCCGTCGGTCGTCCCGGCCCGGTAGTCCGACCCGTCGAGCATCGCCACGTGACCGCCCGCACGCGCCGCGATCAGCGCGCCGGCCGCGTGATCCCACGGCGACAGCCGCGCCGACAGCACGAAATCCACCCCGCCCTGCGCAAAGGTGCGGAACTCGTGCGCCGCACAGCGCAGCGACACCACCCGCGCGAGCCGCGGCAGGGTCTGGGCAAAGCTGTCCTGCTTGTCCCGCGGCAGCAGGTGCATCGTCGCATAGCCCGACATCTGCTCGAGCTGCCCGCCACCCGACACCGAAAGCGTCCGCGGCCGCCGGCGCGACTGCACCATCTCGGCTGCCTCGCCGGTCTCGGCCCAGACGCAATCGTCCATCACGGGGTCGTAGATCATCGAGAAGACCGGCGTGCCGAAACGCGTCATCGCCACCATCACTCCGAAGAGCGGAAGGCCGTTCGCGAAGTTCCACGTCCCGTCCACCGGGTCGATCGCGAAGCCGAGCGGCGCGTCGTTGAGCGTCGCCACGATCTCGGGCCGCGCGCTCGCATCCTCCTCGCCCACGATGGTCGCGCCCGGCCACATCTGCGCGATCCCCCGCGCGATCATCTTCTCGGCCTCGCGGTCGGCGTCGGTCACCAGGTCGAGCGGCCCGCTCTTCTGCTGGATGTCCTCGGCGCCGAGGCCGCGAAAGCGGGGCAGGATCTCGGCCCGGGCGGCGCGCCGCACGAGGTTCAGAAGACGTGTCTTCTGGGCGCGGCTGATCTCGGCGCCGAGCGGCGCGGGCAGGCTCTCGGTCATGGTCGGACGTCCCTTGTCGGCGGTGTCGCGCCCCGGCTTTAGGGGCCCGCGCCCGGGCGATCAAGACGATTGGCGCCCGCGCGGCGCTCACTCGCGCGCACGCAGGACCTGTGCGGGCCGCGCCGCGAGTGGTCGCCAGGCGAAGGCGAGGCCCGCCGCGAGCGTCGCCACCACGCCCCCCGCGACGATGCCGAGGGCCGACGGCCACACCGGCGAAAACGATGTCTCCATCACGAAAGTCGACACCGCCCACCCGCCGCCGATGCCGGCGAAGATGGCGACGAGCCCCGCACCCGCGCCCAAAAGCCCGGCCCGAAGCGCGAAGCTCGCGAGGATGCGCCCGCGTGCGGCGCCCAGCGTCTTGAGCACCGCCGCCTCGTAGGTGCGCGCCTGCTCGCCCACCGCGGCCGCGCCAATCAGCACGAGAAACCCGGTCACCAGCGTCGCCGCCGCGCCCCAGCGCACCGCCTCCGACACCCCGGCCAGCAACTCGGACACCCTGTCGATCGCGTCGCGCACGCCGATCGCGGTGACGTTTGGCATCTCGTCGGCGACCGCGCGCAGCACGTCGGCCTCCGCCTCCGCGTCGGCATAGACCGTCGAGATGAAGGTATGCGGCGCGTCCCGAAGCGCGGCAGGGTTCATCGCCATGATGAAGCCGATTCCGGCGGTCGAGAAATCGACGACCCGAAAGCTCGTGATCTCGGCGGTGATGTCGCGGCCGAGGATGTTCACGGTGATCTCGTCGCCGAGTTCCAGCCCGATCTCGGCGGCCTCCTCGGCGGCAAAGCTGACCTGGGGCGGCCCGTCGTATCCCTCGGGCCACCAGTCGCCCGCCGTGATCCGGGTGTCCTCGGGCGGGCGCTCGGAATAGGTCACGCCGCGGTCGCCCCGGATCACCCAGTGTTCGCCCGCCACGTCCTGCGCGGACCGGCCGTTGATCTCGGTGATGATGCCGCGCAGCATCGGCGCGGACTGCACGCGCGCGACCGCCGGATCGCCTTCGACGATCTCGCGAAAGCGCGGCATCTGGTCCCGCTGGATATCGACGAAGAAATAGGACGGCGCGACCTCGGGAAGATCCCGGCTGATCGCGGCACGCAGGTTGCCGTCGATCTGGCCGATGGCCGCCAGCACGGCAAGCCCGAGGCCGAGCGACAGGACGACGGACGCCGCCTCGTCGCGCGGTCCGCCGATCGCGCCCAAGGCCCAGCGCAGCGCCGGGCGCCCCCGCGCCGCCGGTGCCGCCCGCCGCGCCAGCAGGCGCAGCCCGGCGGCAGCCGCGACGAGGACCAATAGCGAGCCCAGGATCCCGCCCGCCGTCCAGAGCGTCAGTTCGACCGCGCCGGAGAACAGGATCGCCAGACCCACGAGCGCCACGAGCAGCACCGCCGTCGCGGCGATGTAGCGCGGCGCGGGCAGCGCCCGCGCCGAGGCCAGCGCATCGCGAAAGAGAGTGGCTGCGCGCACCTCCTCGGTCCGGGCAAGCGGCCAGAGCGTGAACAGGAGGGCCGTCAGGATCCCGTAGATCGCCGCCTCGGCCAGCGGACCGGGATGCAGGCCGAACGCCGCCGGCACCGGCAGCGCATCCGAGATCAGCGGAGAGAAGACGAGCGGCAACGCCGCCCCGAGGCAGAGCCCGATGATGATTCCCAGAAGCGCGAGCGCGCCGACCTGCAGGAAATAGGTCTGGAAGATCGTCGCCCGCGTCGCGCCGAGCGTCCGCAGCGTGGCGATCACGCTCGTCTTGCGCGCAAGATAGGCGCGCACCGCAGCCGACACGCCGATGCCGCCGACGGCGAGCCCCGACAACCCGACGAGGATCAGGAAGGCTCCCAGCCGGTCCACGAACTGCGCGGTGCCGGGGGCCCCGTTGCGCGCGTCGCGCCAGCGGATGCCGGCATCGCGGTAGCGCCGCTCCGCTTCGGCCGCGAGCGCGTCGAGGTCGGCACCGTCCGGCAGGTCCAGCCGGTACTCCGTCTCGAAAAGCGTGCCAGGCGACAGCAGGCCCGTCCCGTCGAGCGCGTCGCTCCTCACGATGGTGCGCGGCCCCAGGTCGAACCCGCCGCCGGCATCGTCGGGCTCGGTCTCCAGCCGCGCGCGGAAGGTGAAGTCCTTGTCTCCCAGCCGCACCGTGTCGCCCGGCGCGATGCCGAGCCGGTCCGCCAGGATCGGCGCCATCACCACGCCGTCGTCGGCCAACGCCTCCGACAGCGGCATCTCGGGCGACAGCTCGACCGCGCCCAGAAGAGGATAGGCGTCGTCCACCGCCTTGACCTGCGTCAGTCCGCGCTCGGCCCCGCCGTCGCGCGGCACCACGGCCATCGACCGGAAGTCCGCGATCTCCGACACCTCGTCGGAGATACTCTCGAGCCACGTGCGCTCGTCCTCGGTGGCGAAGCGATAGGTGAACTGCGCCTGCGCGTCGCCGCCCAGCAGCACCGCGCCCTGTTCTTCGAGCCCGGCCTGGATCGCGGAGCGCACCGAGCCGACGCCGGCGATCGCCGCGACCCCGAGCGCGAGGCAGGCGAGGAAGATCCGGAACCCGCGCAGCCCGCCGCGCAATTCGCGGCGCGCAAAGGTGGCCGCCGTCCGCAGGCTCATTCCGCGGCCCGGAGCGTCGCGCCCTCGGCCCGGCCGTCGCGCAGCCGCACGACCCGGTCGCAGCGATCCGCCAGCGCGGGCGCGTGGGTGACGAGGACGAGCGTCGCGCCATGCCGATCGCGCAGCCCGAACAGCAGATCGACGATCGCCTCGCCGGTCTGGCCGTCAAGATTGCCGGTCGGCTCGTCCGCCAGCAGAATCTCGGGCCGCGGCGCCGCGGCGCGGGCCAGCGCCACGCGCTGCTGTTCGCCGCCCGACATCTGCGAGGGATAGTGATCGAGCCGCTGCCCGAGCCCGATCGCGTCGAGCTCGGCCCGGGCCCGGTCGAAGGCGTCCGGCGCGCCGGCAAGCTCCAGCGGCGTCGCCACGTTCTCGAGTGCGGTCATCGTCGGGATCAAATGGAAGGACTGGAATACCACGCCCATGTGATCGCGCCGGAACCGGGCCAGCGCGTCCTCGTCCATCGCCGTGAGATCCTGCCCGAGCGCGCGCACGTCACCGCCCGTCGCGCGTTCGAGCCCGCCCATGATCATCAAGAGTGACGACTTCCCCGACCCTGACGGCCCGACGAGGCCGAGCGTCTCGCCCCGCGCGACATCGAGCGTGATCCCGTGCAGGATCTCGACCGGGCCGGCATTGCCCATCAGCCGAAGGGTCACATCTTTGAGCGAAAGAACATGATCGGTCATTCGGAGGATACGCGCCCTATGGTTTGCCTGACGCGATATGGGGCCGCGACGCGGCGCAGCAAGACGGCGCTCTGGCTCGTGGTCTGGGGCATGTCCGCCTCGGCGCCGGCGGCGCAGACGACGGAAATCGTCGCGCTCGGCGATTCGCTCACTCAGGGCTACGGCCTTATGGAGCAGAACGGCTTCGTCCCGCAGCTGGAGGCGTGGCTGACGGAGCGCGGACATGACGTGGACGTGATCAATGCCGGCGTCTCGGGCGACACGACAGCCGGCGGCCTGTCGCGCGTCGACTGGTCGCTGAGCGAGGAAACCGACGCCATGATCGTGGCGCTCGGCGGCAACGACCTGTTGCGCGGGATCGACCCGGCAGTCTCGCGCGAGAACCTCTCCGGCATCCTCGACGTCGCCGCGTCGCGCGACCTGCCGGTGCTGCTTGCCGGCCTCACCGCACCGGGAAATTACGGCGCCGACTACAAGCAGTCGTTCGAGGCGATCTTTCCCGACCTCGCCGAGGAATACGACGCGCGGCTGTTTCCCGATTTCCTCGGCCCCCTGCGCGAGGACGACGACACCGCGAGCATGCAGGGCTTCATGCAGTCCGACGGGATCCATCCCAACGCAGAAGGCGTGACGCGCATCGTCGAGGCGATCGGCCCCGAGGTGGAAGCGCTGATCGAGCCTGCGCCCGACGAGACTTCGGAGGCCGGGTCGAACTGACATGCCGGGGCGGCTCTTCATCGACGCGCCGCTGGCCGACGCCGCCCGCGAGGCCGGCGTCCCCGCCCCGCCCGCGGCGGAGCCGCGCCTCGATATCTCGCCCGGCGAACCGCTCTGGACGCTGACAGTCGACGGGTTTCGCGAGATGCGCTGGGGGCTGATCCCCTCGGGCCGCACCAACGCGCGCGGCCGCCCGGTTCTCGAGACGCTGATCAACGCGCGGTCCGAAACCGTGTTCGACAAGAGCGCCTTCGCCGGGCTGAAGCGCGCGGTCGTGCCGATCAATGGCTGGTACGAATGGACCGGCCCGCCGCGGCGCAAGACACGTTGGGCCCTGCGTGACCGGGACGGCGGCTGGCTGTGGTGCGCGGCTGTGTGGGACGAGTGGCAGGCGCCGGGCGGCACGAGGGTCGCGCAACTGGCGACTCTGACCTGCGCGCCCAACGCGGAGGTCGCGCCGATCCACGACCGCATGGGCGTCATGCTGTCGGCGGAGGCTATACGGACGTGGCTGAGGGGGGACGAACCCGAGGCGCGCGCGCTGTGCACGCCGCTGCCGGACGGGCGAGTGGCCGTGTCCGAGACGCCGGCCCCGGACACGGCACGCGGCTAGGCCGCGCGCAAGGTCACATGAGCTGCAGGTCGACCGCGGATTCGCGGCCGTCGCGGCCCGACTGGATCTCGAAAGACACTTTCTGGTTGTCCTGAAGACCGGTCAGGCCCGAACGCTCCACGGCGCTGATGTGAACGAACACGTCCTTCGATCCGCCATCGGGCGCGATGAAGCCGTAGCCTTTTGTAGCATTGAACCATTTGACGGTGCCGGTGGCCATCGTCGAACTCCTCTCGGAAGTGCTGCTGCCCGCGGGATTGCGGCAGAACGGCTCAGTCAGTGCTTGATCGAGGGACTGACGCTTCGGAGAGGACAGGTCGATAGAGATAACTTAGCGATCGCAAGTATGCGGAACCACCCGTCACGAAGCAAGACTGGAATACGTTTGCCGGCGGACTTGCCCTCCCCGCTCGGGACACCATCTGCTGACCGAACGTCGCACAGTCAGATCGGGAATGCTACAATGGACGGATCCACCATCGACGACCAGCGATTGGCGGACGCGGAGGCGCAGCGCGCCCGCTACGAGGTGCTCAAGGCCGAGTACGAGCGCACGATGAAGGTCGAAGTCGGCCAGACGATGGCGCTGCCTTATGCCGCAGCTGCGTATGCCGAAACGATGGAACAGACGCCGCTCCTCCAGAAGGCGAGCCACATCGCGCAGCTGGTCTGCATTGCCGCCGCCGGCGCGTTCCCGATCCTGCTCTTTTTCCACGTCGCTCTTTGACGCGAAACGGCGGGCCACCGGCCCGCCGCGCTCAGACTTCGACTGGGGAAGCGTTCAGAGAACCGTGACCTTGGTTCCCACGGGCACGCGCTCGTATAGGTCGATCACGTGCTCGTTCAGCATCCGGATGCAGCCGTTCGACACCGAGCGGCCGATCGACCGCGGCGCCGTCGTGCCGTGGATCCGGTAGAACGTGTCGCGCCCGTTCTGGAACAGGTAGAGCGCCCGCGCGCCCAGCGGATTCTCCGGCCCGCCCGGCTGCACGTAATCGTTGTCGACGAACCGCGAATAGGTGTCGGGCTCCCGCTCGATCATCTCGTCGGTCGGGCGCCAGGTCGGCCATTCCTTCTTCACCTGGATCACCGCTTCGCCGGTGAACTCGAGGCCGGCACGTCCGACGCCGACGCCATAGCGCAGCGCCGACCCCGGCTGATCGACGAAGTACAGGAAGTGCGCACGCGGCAGGATGATGATCTGAGGCGCGCCCAGATCACGTTTAATCGTCACGCGTTGCGGGCGAAAGACGGGCTCGAGTTGGAAGCCGCCGGACTGGGCCAACGCGGGCGCAGGCAGGGCGACACCGGCCGCGGTCGCGGCAAGGAAGTGACGGCGAGAAATCATGGCAGCACTCTTTCGACTCGGATCGCACGAATACTGGGCGGAACGCCGCGAGAGAATCAACGTCGCGACAGGCCCTCACGGCGCGGACATGGCACCCGCGCAACAATCAAACACCGACAACGGCCGGAATTTCCGGGTGACGTTGCGTGACCCTGCGCCGCGGCGCAGCGATCGCGCGCCGCCGATCCCTTTGCATTCTGCGGTCACGATGATTAGCCTTGCATGTGAACGTGACGCAGACAGCGCAGCGCGAGCCACCTGATGGGCCACCGACCCGTCAGCCTCGCCGTCAGAAACCCACCGCGAACCAGATTGGACATAGCATGAGCGAAGTCAAAGCGGGTGACACCGTTCTCATTCACTATACCGGAACCCTGAACGACGGATCGACCTTCGATTCGAGCGCGGGCCGCGACCCGCTCGAGTTCACCGTCGGCTCCGGACAGATCATCCCCGGTCTCGACAAGGCGCTTCCGGGCATGAACGTTGGCGACAAGAAGTCCGTCGCCGTGGCGGCCGACGAAGCCTACGGCCAGCGCAATCCCGAAGCGCTGCAGCAGGTGCCGCGCACCGAGATTCCGGACCACATCCCGCTCGATCCGGGCACGCAGCTGCAGGTGCAGACGCCCAACGGCCAGACCGTGCCGGTCGTCGTCGCCGACGTGACCGAAGAGCAGGTGACCCTCGACGCGAACCACCCGCTCGCCGGGCAGGACCTGACGTTCGACATTGAACTGGTCGAGATCAAGGCCGCCTGATTCGCGAGCCTTTCTCAACATTCACGCCGCCGCCCGGTTGACCCCGAGCGGCGGCGTTTGCATGTCGGGGTGTCACCGCGAACAGGAAAGCGGCCCTCGTGCCCAAGTCACCCCCGGTCGATCATCCCGTCATGCTGGAGCCGCGGCCACTGATCTTCGCGGACCGTCCGCTCGTCGTGGCGTGGACCCCGAAAAGCGCCTGTTCGACCGTTCTGATGTGGTATCTCCACCTCGAAGGCCTGCTGAACGCGGCAGCGTTCTACGATCCGTGGCCGCACCAGTTCAGAACGCGGGTCTACTACTCCTCGGCCACCTGGAAGCATCGGGCGAACGCCGTCGCAGACGCGGGCGGCACCGGCTTTTCGCTGCTGCGGGTCACGCGCGATCCGGTCAAGCGCCTCGTGTCCACGTTCCGTCACAGCCTCCGGAATCCGCAATTCCTGCGCATGCTCAGCGACGGGCTCGGACGCGATTGCGCGGAAACCGGACATTCCCTGCGTGACCTCGCCGAGGTGCTGATGCGGCACACGCTGACCGTTCCGACCGACGTGAACGTGCACGCGATCGCACAGACCCTGCCGCTTATGGACATGGGGTTCGACCGGCGATTGACGCTGAACATCGACACGCACGACATGGAGGCCGGGCTGAACGCGGTCGCCGCCGCGTTCGATCTGCCTGCCACGCAGTTTGCCGACATTGCGTACCTGCAGGAGGTCACGGGGCGGCATCACGCGCGGGACACGCCCTATTCCGGGGACATCCCGGTGGATGAGCGCCGGTTTTGCGCCGCCGACGCGGCGGCCTGGCCAAAGTCGGCGCTGGAACGCAGCGCCGCGGCACGCGACATCGCTCGGGCCCTGTACGCGACGGATATGGCGAACGTCTCCACCGACGACAGCGCCGGCCAGATCGCCTTTGCACCGCGTTGAGCGGTGACGCGCCTCAGCGCGCGCCGGCGAAGCGCGCCTGCCAATCCTCGCGCTCTGCATCCGTGATCTTTCGGAAGGTCACGTCCGGCACGGTGAACGCGTGGCCCGGCGACAGCGCCTGCAGGTCGGACTCCGGTTCGGAGGGCCAATCGGCGTCCTCGGCCTTCATCGCCTCCAGAAGCTGCGCCGACGCGTCCGGAATGAAGGGCGAGGAGATCACCGCGTAGAACCGGATCAGGTTCAGCCCCAGCCGGATCTGCATGGCCGCCGTCTCGGGGGTCTCCTTGAAGGTGGACCACGGCGCGGCTTCCTGCAGGTACTCGTTGCCTGCGACCCACATGGCACGAAGTGTGCTCGCAGCTTTCCGAACCTCCATAGCTTCCATCTGCTCTTCGTATTGAGCCAATTTAAGAAGCAAGTACTGTGAGAGCTGCCTCTCGGCATCGCCCCAGGCGCCGCCCTCGGGCACCACCTCGCCGAATTTCGAGCGGCAGAACTTGGTCACGCGACTTGCGAAGTTGCCGAGCACGTCGGCAAGGTCCTTGTTCACCGACGACTGGAAATTCTCCCACGTGAACTCGGCGTCGCTGCTTTCGGGCGCGTGGCTGAGGAGCCACCAGCGCCAGTAGTCCGACGGCAGGATCTCGAGCGCCTGGTCCATGAACACGCCCCGCCCGCGCGAGGTCGAGAACTGACCGCCCTCATAGTTCAGGTAGTTGAACGACTTGATGTAATCGACGAGCTTCCACGGCTCGCCCGAACCGAGGATCGTCGCCGGGAACGACAGCGTGTGGAACGGCACATTGTCCTTGCCCATGAACTGGGTGTAGCGCACGTCGTCGGCGCCTGCGTCTGTGCGCCACCAGCGCGCCCAGTCCGCCCCTTTGCCGGCCTCTTCCCATTCCTGCGCGCACGCGATGTATTCGATCGGCGCGTCGAACCAGACGTAGAAGACCTTGCCCTCCATGCCGGGCCAGTCCGCGTCCCCGCGCTTGACCGGGATGCCCCAGTCGAGGTCGCGGGTGATGCCGCGGTCCTGCAGGCCGTCACCGTCGTTCAGCCATTTCTTGGCGATCGAGGTCGTCAGGACCGGCCAATCGGTCTTTGTGTCGATCCAGGCCTCGAGGTCGTCCTTCATCGCCGACTGACGCAGGAACAGGTGCTTGGTTTCGCGCATCTCCAGGTCCGTCGCGCCCGAGATCGTCGAGCGCGGATCGATCAGGTCGACCGGATCCAGCTGCTTGGTGCAGTTGTCGCACTGGTCGCCGCGTGCGCTGTCGAACCCGCAGTTCGGGCACGTCCCCTCGATATAACGGTCAGGCAGGAAGCGGCCGTCCTGCGGCGAATACATCTGTGTCTCGCTGACCTCACGGATGAGACCGGCCGCGTCCAGACGCTCGGCGAAATGCTGGGTCAGGCGGTGGTTCTGCGGGCTCGACGAGCGGCCGAAATGGTCGAAGGACAGCCGGAAGCCTTCGGCCAGCTTCGCCTGGACCTGGTGCATCTCGGCGCAGTACTCGGCCACGGGCTTGCCCGCCTTGGCCGCCGCCAGTTCAGCCGGGGTGCCGTGTTCGTCGGTCGCGCACAGGAACAGGACCTCGTGCCCCCGCGCGCGCTGGTAGCGAGCGAACAGGTCCGCCGGCAGCTGGGAGCCCACCAGATTGCCCAGATGCTTGATCCCGTTGATGTACGGGATGGCCGAGGTGATGAGGTGCCGTGCCATGTCGCTCCGCCGCGTGGTCCTGAGGGTCGCGGGCGTCCTTAGCGGATCGGGTCCGAAGGGGCCAGTGGGTGCGGCATCGGCGCGGACCTGTGCAGACGGACGCGTACCGACCACCCGCGCAGCGCCGGTCGCCCGGAGCAGCCAGAACGACGAGATGCCCCCTCGGGCCGGACACCGCTCCCCGCAGAACCCGGCCTCGCGGAGCGCGACCGATCCGTCAGATGCTCCTCATTCCGCCGCTTCGGCGTAGTCCTCCATCGGCGGGCAGGTGCAGATGAGGTTGCGGTCACCAAAGGCGTTGTCGACGCGGTTGACCGGGGGCCAGTACTTGTCGACGCGGAACGCGCCGGCGGGAAAACAGGCCTCTTCGCGCGAATAGCTGCGCGTCCATTCGCCCACCAGGTCCTCGACCGTGTGCGGCGCATGCTTGAGTGGATTGTCCTCGCGGTCGAGCCGACCTTCTTCGATCGCGCGGATCTCCTCGCGGATCCCCAGCATCGCGTCGCAGAAGCGGTCGAGCTCGGCCTTCGTCTCGCTCTCGGTCGGCTCCACCATCAGCGTACCGGCGACGGGCCAGCTCATGGTCGGCGCGTGAAACCCGCAATCGACCAGCCGCTTGGCGATGTCATCGACGCTGACCCCCGCGCTGTCCTGGAACGGCCGCACGTCGAGAATGCACTCGTGCGCGACCCGGCCCTTGGGCCCGCGATAGAGCACCTTGTAGCCGCTCTCGAGCCGCTTCGCGATGTAGTTGGCGTTCAGGATCGCGACCCGCGTCGCCTGCGCCAGACCCTCGGCCCCCATCATCTGGACATAGGCCCACGAGATCGGCAGCAGCGACGGCGACCCGAAGGGCGCGGCGGCCACGGGCCCCGGCCCCTCGCCCGATAGCGGGTGCGACGGCAGGTGCTCGGCCAGGTGCGCCTTCACCCCGATCGGCCCCATGCCGGGGCCGCCACCGCCATGCGGAATGCAAAAGGTCTTGTGCAGGTTCAGGTGGCTCACGTCGCCGCCCAGTTCGCCCGGCTTCGAGATCCCGACCATCGCGTTGAGGTTCGCGCCGTCGATATAGACCTGCCCGCCATGCTCGTGGGTGATCGCGCAGACCTCCTTGACCGTCTCCTCGAACACGCCATGCGTCGAGGGATAGGTGATCATGATGCCGGCCAGCGCCTCGGAATGCTTTTCCGCCTTGGCGCGGAAATCCTCGAGATCGATCGATCCCATCTCGTCGCACTTCACCGGCACGACCTTCCAGCCGACCATCTGCGCCGAGGCCGGGTTGGTGCCGTGGGCGTTCACCGGGATCAGGCAGACGTTGCGATGCCCCTGCCCGTTCGCCGCGTGATACGCCGCGATGGTCAGGAGCCCGGCATACTCGCCCTGCGCGCCCGAATTGGGCTGCATCGAGATCGCGTCGTAGCCGGTGATCTCGCACAGCTTCGCGTTCAGCCCCTCGATCATGTCGGTATAGCCGCGCGCCTGGTCGGCCGGGCAATAGGGGTGCAGGTTCGCGAATTCGTGCCACGACAGCGGCATCATCTCGGCCGCCGAATTCAGCTTCATGGTGCAGGAGCCGAGCGGAATCATCGCGCGGTCGAGTGCCAGATCGCGGTCCGCGAGACGGCGCATGTAGCGCATCATCTCGGTTTCCGCCCGGTTCATGTGAAAGACCTCGTGCGTGAGGTACGGGCTGGTGCGGATCAGGCTCTTCGGCAGCCGGTATTCCTGCGCCTGCGGGTCGTCGCGGCGGTCGATGCCGAAGGCGCGCCAGACGGCCTCGATCTTGGCCGGGCGCGTCGTTTCATCCACCGTCAGGCCGATCTTGGTCGTGCCGACCGCGCGCATGTTCACGCCCTCGCGCACGCCGGCCTCGATCACCGCCTTCTGAAACAGCCCCACCTCGACCGTGATCGTGTCGTAGAAGCTGTCGGGCTCCACCGCGAAGCCGGCTTCCTGCAGGCCGCGCGCCAGCCGCACGGTCTTTCGGTGGATGCGTTCGGCGATGGCGCGCAGGCCCTTCGGCCCGTGGAAGACCGCGTAGAAGCCCGCCATCACCGCCAGCAGGGCCTGCGCCGTGCAGACGTTCGACGTGGCCTTTTCGCGGCGGATGTGCTGTTCGCGCGTCTGCAGCGCCAGCCGGTAGGCCCGGTTGCCGCGCGCGTCGACCGACACGCCGACGAGCCGCCCGGGCAGCGACCGTTTGTAGCCGTCGCGGCATGCGATATAGGCGGCGTGCGGCCCGCCATAGCCCATCGGCACGCCGAAGCGCTGGGTCGTGCCCACCGCGATGTCGGCGCCCATCTCGCCCGGGCTCTTCAGCACGCACAGCGCCATCGGATCGGCGGACACGATTCCGATCGCACTTGCCGCATGCAGCCGCGACATGTGTTCGGTCAGGTCCCGCACGTGCCCGTGAGTGCCGGGATACTGGAACAGCGCGCCGAAGACGGCCTCGGCGTCCATGTCATCGGGGTCACCGACGATGATCTCGATGCCCAGCGGCTTGGCCCGCGTCTTCACCACGCCGATGTTCTGCGGATGGCAGTTCTCGTCGACGAAGAACGCCTTGGCCTTCGACTTCGCCACGCGGCCGGCCATCGTCATCGCCTCGGCGCAGGCCGTCGCCTCGTCGAGAAGCGACGCGTTCGCGATCTCGAGCCCGGTCAGGTCGGCCACCATCGTCTGGTAGTTCAACAGAGCCTCTAGGCGGCCCTGGCTGATCTCGGGTTGGTAGGGCGTGTAGGCGGTGTACCACGCCGGGTTCTCGAGGATATTCCGCTGGATCGCCGGCGGGGTGATCGTGCCGTGGTAGCCTTGGCCCAGAAACGAGGTCAGGACGGTGTTCTTCTTTGCCGTCTGGCGCATCCACCACAGCAGCTGGCGCTCGGACATCGGCCCGCCGGTCTCCAGCGGCTCGGCCTGCCGGATTCCCTCGGGCACCGTCTGTTCGATCAACTCGTCGATGCCGCCGACGCCCAGGGTGGCGAACATCTCGTCCATTTCCGCAGGCGACGGCCCGATATGCCGACGGTTGGCGAAATCGTAGGGCATGTAGTCGGTGGGCTCGAACGTCATGGCTCTTCTCCCTTGACGCCGGGCGGCGCGCGCACCGCGCCCGGCTTCGGTGTTCTGCAGATCCGATGTCGCACGGCCGCTGCGCGGGCCGGCTGCCAGGCGCAGACGCGCGCCCGGCCGGACTAGCCGATGAAGTCCTTGTAGGCGGCTTCGTCCATGTACTCGTCGAGGGTCGAGAGATCCTCGACCTGAACCTTGAAGAACCACGCGTCGCCCTCGGGGTCGTCGTTGACCTTGGAGGGGTCGTCGACGATCGCGTCGTTCACTTCGACGATCTCGCCGTCGACGGGCGCGAGGATGTCCGAGGCGGCCTTGACGCTCTCGATCACCACCACTTCGTCGTCCTTCGAAACCGTGGTGCCCACGTCGGGCAGTTCCACGAACACCACGTCGCCCAGCTGTTCGGCGGCGTGCGCGGTGATTCCGACGGTGACGATGTTGTCCTCTTCGGGACGCAGCCACTCGTGTTCTTCGGTAAACTTCATCTGGTCTGTCTCCTGCTGGACTTGCCTGCCGGTCGAAGCGGCGTATCGGGGTCAGCGTTTGAAACCGGGGGGCACGAAAGGCAAGCGCACCACTTCGAGGGGCAACCGCTTGCCGCGGAGCGCGCCCCAGAGCCGGGTGCCCGGCGCGGCCATCGCCGCGGGAACGTAGCCCATCGCGACCGGGCCCTCGACGCTCGGGCCAAATCCGCCCGAGGTTATGTGGCCGACGGCGGTCGCCCCGTCCTCCTCGGCGGCAAAGAGCTCCACTCCCTCGCGCATCGGCGCCCGGCCCTCCGGTTTCAAACCGACACGCATACGCGGCGCCGCCTCGCTGAGTTCCCGCAGGATCCGCGCGTCGCCCGGAAAGCCGCCGGCGCGTGCGCCATTGGCGCGCCGCGCCTTGCCGATCGACCACGACAACGCCGCCTCGACGGGCGATGTCGCGGGATCGAGATCGTGACCATAAAGGCAGAGCCCGGCCTCGAGCCGAAGCGAATCGCGCGCGCCCAGCCCGATGGGGGCAACGTCGTCATGCGCGAGGAGCCGGCGGGCCAGTCCTTCGGCCGCCGCTTCGGGCACCGAGATCTCGAACCCGTCCTCGCCCGTGTAGCCCGAGCGCGACACCCACGCCTCGGCACCGTCGAGCGCGACCGTCGCAACATCCATGAACCGCATGTCGCGCACTTCCGGTGCCAGATCGGCCAGCACCGCTTCGGCGGCGGGACCCTGCAGCGCCAGAAGCGCCCGGTTGTCCAGCGCCTTGACGCTCACCTGCGGTTCGAGCGCCGCGCGAAGCCGAGCCACGTCGGCCTCCTTGCAGGCCGCATTGACCACGAGGAACAGGTGATCGCCGCGATTGGCGACCATCAGGTCGTCCTCGATGCCGCCCTCTTCGTTGGTGAAGACCGCGTAGCGCTGCCGCCCTTCGCCGAGCCCTCGGATATCCGCGGGCACCAGCCGCTCCAGCGCCTCTGCCGGGTCGGCGCCGCGATCGCGCAGGACGACCTGCCCCATGTGGCTGACGTCGAACAGCCCGGCGCGGCTCCGCGTGTGGAGATGCTCCGTCTTTACCCCGGAGGGATATTGCACCGGCATCTCGTAGCCGGCGAACGGCACCATCTTCGCGCCGAGCTCGAGGTGCAGCGCGTGCAGCGGCGTGCGGGCGAGCCCGCCCGTATCGTCCTCTGGCATCTGGGCCTGCTGCTGCGCCGATGCGCCGGAATGCCCTTCCGGCCCGTGCGCCACGCCGCAGCCGCAGATCTCGCGCGTTTCGAATCCGTTGTAGCGGTCGCCGTCTCCGGTCATGTGCCCCTCGCCCGCGTCCGTTCGCATGCCCGCGGCGGCCGAATGCCGACACCGGGCGCATCACGTCGGCGGCCCGTCACGGACCGCCGATCATCGCGCCCCCTCTGTCCATCCGCCTGAGATCGTTATCCCTTCGGCGGGCGCGCGGCCCCTGGCCCGCGCCTCTCTCCAGAGTGTGTCACCGCGACGGTCCGTCTGGCCTGAGAGTTTCCGGGGCGGTTGCTCCTTCGGCACCGGCCTGGCGCCGGTTCTCCCATCGCGGTCGAGGCGAAGCTAGCCGACGGCCCGCCCGGTTGCAACCGGGCGCATGCGTTCGGGCTCGGCCCGGTCGAAGATGGTCAGAAGTTCATCGTTCCCGGCAATGAGGGAGTCGAGCGTGATCGAGTCGAGCACCTGGTAGAACGCCTGTCCCGCCAGCGCGAGCGCCGGACGCAGCCGGCAGGCCTCGACCAACGGGCAGGTGTTGCTCTCGATCGCGAAGCACTCGGCGATCGGCACGCCGGATTCGAACACGCGGAACACCGCGCCGATATGGATCTCGGATGCCGGTCGACCCAGCGCGATGCCGCCGTAGCGCCCGCGCCATGTCCGCAGATACCCCATCTGCGCAAGCTGGTTGACGATCTGCCCGAGGTGATGCTCCGACGCGTTGCAGGCCTCGGCGATCGCGCTCTTGGTGATGCGCTTGTCCGGGTTGCTGCCGCAATACATCAGGATGCGCATCGCAATGTTCGCACGCTTCGTGATACGCATCGGAAAACCCTCGAAACCCCCTGACGATCGACCCAAGGGTCAATCGCCGAATTGCTATAGCACATAAAGGTATGTTCGCACCATCAAATCAAGGCGTTCCGACGCACTTCTTCGGGTATGGCAGTTTGGTCAACACGCGCACCCACCAGAACCGTCCGGCGGCGGTCGCGCAGCTGCGCGGGTGGCGGCGCGGATGGCGCACACCGCCCGGCAGCGAGGTCGCGGTCCTGACCGCGCTGCCTGATCCCGAGGCCGAGATCGAGGGCCTTGTCGCCGCGGTGGCACCGGCGGACTGGGCCGCGCTTCACGCCCGCGAGGCGCATTACGACCTGCACGACGTATCGACGAGCACCCGGCACGACACCGGGACAGAGTCTCGGATCGGCCTCTACGCGGTGCCCGACCGGCACGGCCGCGCCGCCGCCGCGCCGATCCTGCTCAGCTATCTCGACGTGGTGGCGCAGGGGTATCTCGATCACTTTGGGCCCGAGGGCCTCGCGCGGTTCGTCGAAACGACCGAGGGCTGGGAAACGCCGGTGACCGATGATCGCGCCGCGCCGCGCTATCCGCGCGCGCAGCCGCTGGCCGACGACACCCGCGCCGCGGTCGACGCGCTCCTGTCCGGGCTCGGCGCCCGCATCCTCAGGGGCTGAGCCGGCGCAGGCGTCACGCCTGCGACAGCTTCCGCGCCGGATGCACCTGCAGAAGCGGAAGCACGTCGGCCATCTCCGGCCCGCGCTCCTGTCCCGTCACGGCAAGGCGCAGCGGCATGAAGAGCCCCCGGCCCTTGCGGCCGGTGCGCTCTTTGACCTCGGAGGTCCAGGCGCCCCACGTCTCGGCGGAGTAGGGCGGGTCGGGCAACAGCGCGAGCGCCTCGGCGACGAACGCGCGGTCCTCCTCGGCGACGCGCGGCTCCGCCCCTTCGGAAAACAGCCGCCACCAGCCCGCGAGTTCGGCGCGCGTGGTGATGTTCTCGCGCGTGACCTGCCAGAACAGCGGCGCGCGGTCGTCGGGCACGCCGAGCGCGCGGATCTCGTCGGCCATCGCCTCGTAGGGCAGCGCGTGCAGGCGCCGGGCCGTCAGCGGATAGAGGTCGTTCACGTCGAACTTCGTGGGCGCCGAGCCGAACTGCGACAGCTCGAACCCTTCCGCGATCTCCTCGAGCGAGGTGCGCAGCTCCACCGGCTGGCTCGACCCGAGACGCGCCATCAGCGACAGCAGCGCCTCCGGCTCGATCCCGTTTTCGCGCAGATCCTTGAGCGCGAGCGAGCCCAGCCGCTTCGACAGCCCCTCCCCCTGCGGCCCGGTCAGGAGCGAATGGTGCGCGAAGGTCGGGTGATCGTGACCGAGCGCGGCCATGATCTGGATCTGCGTCGCGGTGTTGGTGACGTGGTCGGAGCCCCGCACCACGTGCGTCACGCCCATCTCGGAATCGTCGACCACCGACGCCAGCGTGTAGAGCACCTGCCCGTCGCCGCGGATCAGCACCGGGTCGGACACGCTCGCCGCGTCGATCGAGATCTCTCCGAGGATGCCGTCCTGCCAGACGATCCGCTCGTGATCGAGCTTGAAGCGCCAGTGCCCGTCGCCACGCTCGGCCCGCAGGCTCGCCTTGTCGTCCTCCGACAATGCCAGCGCCGCGCGGTCGTAGACCGGCGGGCGGCCCATGTTGAGCTGCTTCTTGCGCTTGAGGTCGAGCTCCGTCGGCGTCTCGAACGCCTCGTAGAACCGGCCCTTGTCGCGCAGGGCATCGGCCGCCGCCGCGTAGCGGTCGAGCCGAAGCGACTGGCGCTCGATCCGGTCCCAGCCCAGCCCGAGCCAGTCGAGGTCGCGCTTGATGCCGTCGACGAACTCCTCCTTCGACCGATCCGGATCTGTGTCGTCGATCCGCAGGATGAAGGTGCCGCCCGCCTTCTTGGCGATCAGGTAGTTGAACAGCGCCGTGCGCAGGTTGCCCACGTGGATGTGGCCGGTCGGCGACGGGGCGAAGCGGGTGGTGGTCATGGATCGGCTCCTCGGAACGCGCCCGCTCTGACCATAGACGCCGCGAGATGTCCATATCGCCGTGCCCGGCCGCGATGCCGGAGCGCCTCCGGCGGGAGTATTTGGACCAAGAAGAAGATGCGGGCCTCGCCGGGGGAGGCCGGTGGATGCGATCCGTGTCGCGCGCCCGGGCGGGGTGCCGGCGCGCCTCCGGCGGGTGTCTTCGGACCAGATAGACGGCGCGGGCATCGCGGGGTGGGCCGGCGGGGGTCCTGCCGGTGGGGCGTTCGGCGACGCCGTGGCGGGTGGAACGCGGTCGGTGCGAAGGGGATCCCCGGACGCGGGAGCGCGGCGGAGCGGGCCCCGCGTCCGGCCCGCGCCCCGGGTGGGCCGCGGGCGCGGCGGCCGGTGCCGGCGTCAGCCGCGGATCGCCTCGATCATCCGGCTCACATTGTCGGGATCGGCGTCCGGCGTGATGCCGTGCCCGAGGTTGAAGATGTGCGGCCCGCCGCGGAACGCCTCGACGATGGCCTTCGTCTCGCGCACGAGGGCCTCTCCGCCCTCGACCATGTGGTGGGGCGCGAGGTTGCCCTGAACGCAGCCCGAGACCTGCACGTTCTCGGCCGCCCAGGCCGGATCGACGGAATTGTCGATCGCCACGCACTCGGCGCCGGTGGCGGCGTGAAAGCCGATGTACTTCTCGCCGGCCTGCCGCGGAAACGCGATCACCGGCACGCCGGGATGCCGGCGCTTGAGCGTCTCGGTGATGATCCGCGCGGGCTCGGTCGCGTAGCGGTCGAACTCCGCGCCCGACAGCGAGCCGGCCCAGCTGTCGAACACCTTCACCACCTCGGCGCCGGCGTCGATCTGCCGCGACAGGTACTCGATCGTGCCCTCGGTGATCTTGCCGAGAAGCTGCTCGAACAGCGCGCGGTTCTCGGCCTTCAGCGCATGCGCCGGGCCCTGGTCCGGCGTGCCCTGCCCCGCGATCATGTAGGTCGCGACCGTCCACGGCGCCCCGGCGAACCCGATCAGCGTCGTTTCCGGCGGCAGTTCGCCCCTGAGGATGCGGATCGTCTCGTAGACCGGCGACAGCGTCTCGTCGATCGCGTGCACCGGATGCAGGCCGGCAAAATCCTCTTCCGTGGTCACGGTCGACAGGCGCGGCCCCTCGCCCTTCACGAACCACAGGTCGGCCCCGAGCGCCTGCGGCAGGAGCAGGATGTCGGCGAACAGGATCGCCGCATCGAAGCCGTAGCGCCGGATCGGCTGCAGCGTGACCTCGGCGGCCAGCTCCGGATTGTAGCAGAGCGACAGGAAATCGCCCGCCTTCTCCCGCGTCGCGCGGTATTCCGGCAGGTAGCGCCCCGCCTGTCGCATCATCCACACGGGCGGCACCTCTTGGCGCTCGCCGGCCAGTGCACGCAGGATCGTCTTGGTCATCTCGTTCCCTTCGGTCTCGGCCGCACATGGGTCGGACGGGGGCGGCCCGCTGTCAAGCGCGCTTGTCAGCGCGCGCTGCGCCGCTTAAGCCTCGGGCCATGGCACCACGCGACCTTCCCGCCCCCGACGCCCCGCTCAAGATCGGCACCCGCGGCTCCCCGCTCGCGCTCGCGCAGGCGAACGAGACGCGCGACCGGCTGGCCGACGCCTTCGACCTGCCGCACGAGGCATTCGAGATCGTCGTCATCAAGACGACCGGCGACCGCATCATCGACCGCCCGTTGAAGGAGATCGGCGGCAAGGGCCTGTTCACCCGCGAGATCGAGGCCGCGATGGTCTCGGGCGAGATCGACCTCGCCGTGCACTCGATGAAGGACATGCCGACGCTCCAGCCCGAGGGGCTGATCCTCGACACCTACCTGCCGCGGGAGGATCCGCGTGACGCGTTCATCTCTCCGGAATTCGCCGCCATCGCCGATCTGCCGGAGGGCGCGGTCGTCGGCACCTCGTCGCTGCGCCGCCGCGCGCAGGTGCAGCATCGCCGGCCCGATCTGCAGGTCGTGGAGTTTCGGGGCAACGTGCAGACCCGCCTGAAAAAGCTGGAGGACGGCGTGGCGCGCTGCACCTTCCTGGCCTGCGCCGGGCTCAACCGCCTGCAGATGTCGGACCTGCCGCAGACGCCGGTGGCGCCCGAGGACATGCTGCCGGCCGTCGCGCAGGGCGCCATCGGCATCGAGCGGCGGATCGACGACGACCGCGCGGCCGAGATGCTCGCCGCGATCCACGACGCGGAGACCGCCGACCGGCTGGCGGCGGAGCGCGCGTTCCTCGCCGCGCTCGACGGCTCCTGCGAGACGCCGATCGCGGGGCTCGCGCTCCTCGACGGCGATGGCGGGCTCTGGCTTCGCGGCGAGGTGCTGCGCCCCGACGGGTCCGAGGCGCATGCCGACGAGCGGCGCGGCGCGGTGGCGGACGGCGCGGCGATGGGCCGCGATCTCGCACGCGACCTTCTCGACCGCGCCGGCACCGACTTTTTCGACTGGATCGGCGTGGCCTGACACGCGCCGGGCGTCAGCCCGCGCGCTTCAGCCGCGTCTCGAGGTCGCGCGAGAATTCCGTCGCGCGCTGTTTCATCCGCCGGTCGATGGAGCCGCGCGCGAATTTCATCGACTGCACCAGAAGCCGCGCCGACAGCGTCCGTGGCAACAGCGTGACGTCGAGCGCGACCCGCGTACGGGTCCGCGACAGCGCCACGAGATCGACCACCGTCGCGATCTCCAGCCCGCCGGACGCGCTGTCGAAGGCCATCCGGTGCGGCGGAGTGAATTCGGTCATCACGATCGACGCCTCGCGCCGGCGGCCGCGATACCGGAACGCGATCTCCCACGTCATGCCGGGCCCCGGCTCGGCCCGGTCATCGACCCGGCGTACCTCGACCCCGCGGCGCATGGCCGAACGTTCGAGCGCCTCGAGATCGCTCAGGTGCGCGAACACGCGGTCGAGCGGACCCTCGATGTCTTCCTTGACCGATAGCTTCATGCCTGCCGCCCCGTGCCCGCGCGCCGGCACCGCTCGCAGCCCGTCTCCGGGCCGACCCGGCGCCTGATCTGTTTCCGGACCGGCCGCCCCGACCGGTGATCCGAATGTGTCGTCAATCCAGCCGGTCCGCAAGCCAGTTGCGCAGCAGGAACCGGGCGATCGCGCCCTCGCGCGCCGGCCAGATCCGGTCGTGCGTGCCGGCGAACGCGGCGGCCAGGTCCTCGCGCGTCAGCCACTCCGCCTCGGCGATCTCCGCGGGGTCGCGCACGATCTCTTCGCTCAGTGCCTCGCCATGCATTCCGATCATCAGCGAGGCCGGGAACGGCCAAGGCTGCGAGGCGAGATATCGCACCGGGCCGACCCGCACGCCGACCTCCTCGAACACCTCGCGGCGCACCGCGGCTTCCAGCGTCTCGCCCGGCTCGACGTAGCCGGCGAGGCACGAGAACATGCCGTCGGGCCAGAACGGCGCGCGCCCGACCAGCGTCCGCTCGCCGCGCGTCACCAGCATGATGACGACCGGGTCGGTGCGCGGAAAATGCCGCCCCCCGCAGGACGGGCAGAGCCGCTGCCAGCCTGCTTCGCTCATCGCGGTTTCGGTGCCGCAGCGCGCGCAGAAGCGGTGCGAGGCGTGCCATCCGAACAGCGCGCGCGCCGTCGCCGCCAGTTCCGCGTCGCGCGAGCCGAGCCGCGTCATAACGCGCCGCAGTTCCGCGAAGCGCAGAGCCTCGCCGATGTCGGGATGGACCTGTTCGGTCGGATCGACGAACCCGCCGATCGTCGAGGGATCGAGGCCCTCGGGCGTCCAGCCCGAGATGTCCGCGGCGAAGATCGGCGCGCCGTCCTCCCGGCCGAGGAGGATGGCCGTCTCCATCGCCGACGCGACGACCGGGTGGCTCAGCGGCAAGCGGCAGAGCCGGTCGAGCCCCGGCGCCTCGAGGAGCGGTTTGCCCCGCCAGATCAGCGTCGCGCGCGCCTCGGAGGCCTGCCGCGCCCGCGCCACGGCGTCCGGATCGGCCCGCCATTCCGCGGCCCGGTCGAGCCCCGATCCTCCGAATGTCACCTCTTCGGCGTGACGCATGTGCGATCTCCTCGGCTGCGGCGCGCCCTTCTGTTTCACGCCGCGGCGCCGGAGGCAATTTTGCAGCATCCCAGACTGAATACGTTTGCCGGGCCACAACTAGGGATTGCGCTTCGCGTCCGAATTTGTAACTCGGCGTGAGGTTTTATGTTTGGGGTGAGATACGCGCTCGCGCCCGCGAGCGGATCCAGGGATCCGTTCGGTCCGCGACCGCAACGGTGATTTAAGTGGTGCGATGGAAGACGCTTTCAGGCAGGCGGGCGGCGCGCGAACCAATGTCGCCGAATCGGTGGTGTCCCTGCGGGTCCTCGCGACCTCGGATCTGCACATGCACCTCTATCCTCACGACTACCACGCGGACCGACCCGACGACTCGCGTGGGCTCGCGGCACTCGCCCGGGTGATTCAGGCGGCCAGCGCCGGTGCCGACAACTGCCTGCTGGTCGACAACGGGGACCTCATCCAGGGCAGCCCGATGGGCGACACCGCCGCCGAGGCCGTCGCGAACGATCCCGACCGGCCCCACCCGGCGATCGCCGCGCTGAACCGGCTCGGCTACGACGTGGCCACGCTCGGCAACCACGAGTTCGACTTCGGTCTCGACGCGGTCGAGCGCATCTATGCCCAAGCCGCCTTTCCCGTCGTTCTCGCCAACGTTGCGCGCAGCGCACCTGACGGCGGCGGCCCGGTCTTTCCGGCCTTCGCGGTGATCGAACGCGACGTGGTGACCAAATGCGGCGGCACCGTCCCGCTCCGGATCGGGATCACCGGATTCGCCCCGCCCGAGACGACCATCTGGAACCGCGCGAAGCTGGAAGAGCGTGTCGTCACCGAAAGCATCCTCGACTCGGCCCGGCGCACCGTTCCGCGCATGCGCGAGGCCGGGTGCGATATCGTCATCGCGCTCTGCCACGCCGGAACGTCGGGCGCGGACGCGGCCGGCGAGAGCGATCGCGCCGCGCGCGAACTCGCGGCCGTGACCGGCATCGACGTCGTGGTCGCGGGCCACAGCCACGAGCGGTTTCCCGGCCCGGACGATTGCGGCAGCGGGCTCATCGCGGGCACCCCGGTCGTGGTGCCGGGATGCCACGGCAGCGACCTCGGGCAGATCGACCTGACCCTCGCTCGCGCCAGCGACGGCAGGTGGCACTGCCGCGACTCCACCGTTCGTCTGCGACCCGCGGACGCCCCGGTCGGCCCCGCGCCCGAAAGCTGGACCGACAGCAAGGCCAGTTATGCCCGTGTGCTGAACGCCGTTTTCGACGATCACGTGCGCACGCTGAGCCGAATGCGCCGCCCGCTCGGGACGCTGGATCACCCGGTCACCACGTATTTCGCAGCGGCGGGCGACTACCGCGCCGCGGGCCTCGTCGCGTGGGCGTTGAGGCGCCATATCCTCCGCGTCGCCCCGGTCGGGTCGCTTGACCACGGCCCGCTGCTCGTATCGACGACGACCTACCCCGCCGGCGCCCGGCGCGGGGCCGAGGGGTATCTCGACATCCCCCGCGGCCGGCTGCGGATGCGCCACGTGAACGAGCTCTACCCCTTCGCCAACATGCTCGTGCTGCGCCGGGTCCGCGGCGCCGAGCTGCGCGCGTGGCTCGAACGTTCGGCCGCCTGCTACGAAACCGTGGCCCCCGGCGCCCGCGACCTCCCGCTCCTCGCTCCCACGACGCCGCTCTACGATCTCGAGATCATCGACGGTCTGACATGGCAGATCGATCTGTCGCGTCCGCCCGGGACAGGCCGCGTGCGCTATCTGTGCCATCGCGGACAGCCCATCGGCGACGACGAACCGTTCACCCTCGCGCTGAACGATTACCGCGACAGCGGCAGCGGCGGCTTCTGCGCCCCGCGCTCCGGCCCCGCGCTTCATCACTTCGACATGCCGGTGCCCGAAATCCTCGCCGACATCCTGTCGCACCCGGGTGCGCGCCCACCGGACCGGCCGGCCCCGTGGCGCTTTGCCCCCATGCCGGACGCGACGGTCGTGCTCGACACCGGCGCCAGCGCGCGCAGCCACCGGATCCGGGGCCTGCAACTGGGCCTGATCGATGTCGGCGGCCCTGCGCCCCCGGGCTTCGCGCGGTTCCGCAAGACGATGTCCTGATGGCGGGGCGGGTTGCGAATCCGTTCCGGGCGACTTAGATCGACCATTGAGAGGTTGGTGCGGGCAAGCGCCTCGCCAACCCGGTCAGGTCCGGAAGGAAGCAGCCGTAACGAGCCCCGCTTGGGTCGTTTTCCAGCCTCTCACCCCCACACCATGTGCAGGCCGGCGCGTTGCGTCGGCGCGACGGCTGAGGAAAACGGCCGCCTCGCGTTCAGCCGCCATCGCCCAGCGCAGTTGCGCCGTCCCACCGATCATCGGCCGATGCAGCGCCCACAACCTCTGCTGCGCCTCGTCGGGGGCCTCGCCCGCCTCGATCATCAGCCGCAACGCCGCCATGCCCGCCCGGCCGCATCCGTCGCGCCCGTGGATCAGCACGCGTCCGCCACCCCAGAGCGCGCGGCGCGCGAAGGCGCTCGTCTCGGTCCAGCGCTTCGCGACATCGGGTGTGGGCGCGGCATCCGGCGCCACCGGAACGTGCGCCCAGCGGGTCGCGCGCTCCTGAAGCTGCGGACCCAGATCGCCCGCGCCGGTCTGCGCGAGCTCGTCCGTCGTGGTCAGCGACACGACGAGCGCCGGACGCCAGTCGAGGATGTGGCCGAGATCCTTGTCGTAGCTGTCATGCGCGCCGGGTTGCGGCGCGATGGCGAGGATTCCGCCCCCCACGGGCAAGGCGTGGATCACGCCCCCGGTGCGGTGCACCTGTGGATCATGCTCGGTCATTTGCGTCGAACTTCCCCCAAAGTCCCGGCGCGCATCATAGCCGTCGCGCGCCAAATCGTTAACACGGAATGTGGCGCGCCGCTCGCCGCGGTCCAGCCTGCCGCTAGATCGCCCGGCATGACAATCGACGATGCAGAGGTTGCGGCAGCGCTGATGGCACTTGCCGAAAAACGTGGACGGGACAAGACGTTCTGCCCGTCGGAGGCGGCGCGGCGTCTTGCCGATGACTGGCGCCCCCTGATGCCGGAGATCCGTCGCGTCGCCGGCACGCTTCCGCTCATCGCCACCCAGAAGGGCCAGCCCGTCGATCCGGTCACGGCGCGCGGCCCGATCCGCCTGCGGCTGGCGCCTCAGGGGCGGCGGGGGTCGCGCGGATAGGTGCCGAGGATCTCCAGCATGTGCGTGAAGTAGTCGAGCTCCTCCAGCGCGCGCTGCACCGCCGGGTCGTCCGGGTGCCCCTCGATGTCGGCATAGAACTGCGCCGCCTCGAACGAGCCGTCGACCATGTAGCTCTCGAGCTTGGTCATGTTCACGCCATTCGTCGCGAAGCCGCCCATCGCCTTGTAGAGCGCGGCCGGGATGCTGCGCACACGGAAGACGAAGCTCGTGAGCATGCCGTGGCTGCCGCGCCGGGTCATGTCGGGCTCCGCCGCCATGACGAGGAACCGGGTGGTGTTGGTGTCGTGGTCCTCGATGTGCCGCGCCAGCACCTCGAGCCCGTAAATTTCGGCCGCGAGTTCCGAGGCGAGCGCGGCGTGCGACGGATCCGCGCGCTCGGCGACCTCGCGGGCGGCGCGGGCGTTGTCTGGGCTGACGCGTCCGACGATGCCGTTGGCCCGCAGGAAGCCTCCGCATTGCGGCAACAGGACGAGGTGCGAGTGCGCCTCGCGCACCGCCTCCAGCGTCGCGCCCGGAACACCCAAAAGGTTGATGTGAACCCGCACGAAGGCTTCTCCGATGATGTGCAGGCCCGAATGCGGCAACAGCCTGTGGATGTCCGCCACGCGGCCGTATGTGGAGTTCTCGACCGGCAGCATCGCGAGCTCTGCACTGCCCTCGCGGACTGCGGCGATCACGTCCTCGAAGGTTCCGCAGGCCATCGGCTCGTGGTCGGGCCGCGCCGCGCGGCAGGCTTCGTGGGAATACGCGCCGGGTTCACCCTGGAACGCGATTTTGGGTCGATCGGTCATGGTCCGGTTCTCTGTCCGCAGGCACCGCGTCCGGGCGTTTGGTCGCGGCTACTACACCTTGCCACAGCCGGAGGGAACCAATACTACACGGCCCGAACGAAGCCTTCGAGACGGATACGCGACCGATGTTTGACACGATGACGTTCACCAAGGTGGTCGGCGGCTTTTGCGGCGCCTTCCTTGTTTTCCTGCTGGGCAAATGGGGCGCCGAGGAGATCTATCACGTCGGTATCGAGGCACATGGCGACGAGCGCGAGATGGCGTATGTCATCGAGACCGGTGAAGAGGACGGCGGCGGCGAAGAGGCCGCGCCGGTCGACTTCGCGACGCTCTGGCAGAACGCCGATGCCGACGCCGGCGAGCGCGTGTTCAACCAGTGCCGCGCGTGTCACCAGCTCGAGGAAGGCGCAAACGCGGTCGGCCCGTATCTCTACGGTGTCGTCGGGCGCGAGATCGGCAGCGCGAACGGCTACGGCAGCTATTCCGGCGCGTTGTCCGAGCAGGACGCCCAACATTGGGATCCGCGTGTCCTCGACGCGTTCCTCGAGAACCCGCAGGGCTGGGCACCGGGCACGTCGATGAGCTATTCCGGCATCTCCGACCCCGAGGACCGCGCCAACCTGATCGCCTACCTCAACACGTTCGACGGCAACGCCGAGGTCGGCGTGCTCGAAGGTGAAGAGGCGCCGGCCGAGGGCGGTGGCGAGGAAGCCGCCGCAGAGGAAGCGCCCGCCGAGAGCGAAGGCTCCGAGCAGGCCGCCGCCGAGGAAGCACCCGCCGAGGGCGAAGGCTCCGAACAGGCCGCCGCAGAGGAAGCACCCGCCGAGGGCGAAGGCTCCGAGCAGGCCGCCGCAGAGGAAGCACCCGCCGAGAGCGAAGGCTCCGAGCAGGCCGCGGCAGAGGAAGCGCCCGCCGAGGGCGAGGGCTCCGAGCAGGCCGCCGCCGAGGAAGCGCCCGCCGAGGGAGAAGGCTCCGAACAGGCCGCCGCCCAGGAAGCACCCGCCGAGGGCGAAGGCTCCGAGCAGGCCGCCGCGGAGGAAGCACCCGCCGAGGGCGAGGGCTCCGAGCAGGCCGCCGCAGAAGGTGAAGGATCCGGCGGCGATTCCGAGATCGTCGCGATGGTCGAGAACGCCGACGCATCCGCCGGCGAGAGCGTGTTCAACCGCTGCCGCGCCTGCCACCAGATCAACGGCTCCAACGGCGTCGGCCCCTATCTGAACGGTGTCGTCGGTCGCGAGATCGGCGCGGTCGAGAGCTACTCGAACTACTCCGGCGCGCTCACCGAGCAGGGCGCCGACGTCTGGACCGTCGAGCACCTCTTCAACTATCTCGAGAACCCGCGCGAATGGGCGCCGGGCACCTCGATGAGCTACGCCGGCCTGCGCAGCGAAGAGGATCGCGCGAACCTCATCGCGTATCTGCAGACGCTGTCGGAGTGATCCCGGGAAACCGGATCGCCGAAACCGAACCGTGCAACGGCCGTCGCCTCTCCGGGCGGCGGCCGTTGCCGTTTCGGCCGCCCGCTCCGCCCAGATAACACGGTTGCAACTTGATCATGGCGAGAGCGCCCCGTTAGCTTACGTTCCAGCCCAGCACGACTGGCGAAGACAAGCCGGAGGGGAGCTTTCCATGACGATCAGACGACGCCGCACCGATCCTGCAGGGAACGACCGGAGCTCCGCCGTGGCCCTGCCGCGATCCGCCTCGCGGCGCATCGCCGGCGCCAGCTTCCTCGCGCTCGCGCTCGCCTTCGCCGCGGCCGAAACCCGCGCACAGGATGACGCCGCCGCGGCCGACACGACCGAGGAGCAGAGCGGCCCGATCGTGCCCCAGACCACCGAGATCGACCCGCAGGGCGAGATCATCACGTCCCACGGCTACACTTTCTTCGAAGGCAACCTCGTCTACCCCGAGGGCTTCGAACAGCTGAACTACGTGAACCCCGACGCACCGCGTCAGGGCGAGCTCGTGATCGCCACCACCGGCACGTTCGATTCCATGAACCCCTACTCGCGCCAGGGCCGGGCCTACATCTACTCGATCTTCCCGACCGAGAGCCTCTTTGCCGAGAGCGTCAGCGGAGAGACCTTCCCCGCGGACGACAACGACGGGTTCTACGGCCTCCTCGCCGAGCGGATCGAGTACGACGAGGGCAAGACCTTCGCGACCTTCCACATGCGTCCCGAGGCGCGCTTTTCGGACGGGGAGCCCGTCACCGCGCACGACTTCATCTTCTCGATGAATCTCATCCTCGAGCAGGGGCTGCCGTCCTACCGCAACGCGGTGTCGCAGCGCCTGACCGGGGCCGAGGCGCTCGACGACCACACGGTGCGCGTCACCTTTGCCGAGGGCGTGTCGCGCCGCTCGCTGATCGAATCCGTCGGCATGATGCCGGTCTGGCCCGAGCACTGGTTCGAAGAGACCGGCGCACGGCTCGACGAGAGCCGGCTCGAGACGCCGCCGGGCTCCGGCCCGTGGCTGATCGAGGAAGTGGAGCCCAACCGCCGCATCGTGCTCGCCCGCGATCCCGACTACTGGGGCTGGGATCTGCCGATCAATCGCGGACGTCACAACTACGACCGCATCCGGGTGGAATTCTTCGCGGACTCGACCGCGACCTTCGAGGCGTTCAAGGCCGGCAATGTCAGCTACCGCAGCGAAGGCGACCCCCGCCTCTGGGCCACCGCCTACGACTTCCCGGCGGTCGAGCGCGGCGACGTGATCCGCGAGGAGTTCCCGAACGGCCTGCCCCCGGCGAACGTGGGCTTCGTGTTCAACCTGCGCCGCGACATCATGCAGGACAAGCGGATCCGCGAGGCGGTCTCGCTCGCCTACAACTTCGAATGGACCAACCAGTCGCTGCAATACGGCCTCTACGAACAACGCGCCTCCTTTGCGCAGGACTACCGCACGCAGGCGACCGGCGTTCCCGAGGGCGCAGAGCTCGAGTTCCTGCAGGGGCTCGGCGACGTCGTGCCCGAGGAGATGCTGACCGAGGAGGTGCGGACGCCGCATTCCTCGAACCCCGACAGCCTCAGCGACCGGCGCAACCTGCGCCAGGCCATGCGCCTTCTCGACGAGGCCGGCTGGGAGGTCGGCGACGACGGCATCCGCCGCAACGCGGACGGCGAGACGCTGTCGCTCTTCATCCCCTACCCGACGAACGTCAGCCCCATCGTCGAATCCATCCATGAAACCTTTGCCCAGAATCTCGAGGCAATGGGCATTCAGCCGCGGCTGGAACGGCTCGACCCTTCTCAGTTCTCCCTGCGCGAACGCGAGTTCGATTTCGACATGGTCTACACGGACTATCCGGCGCTGACCGGGACCGGCGCGGGCCTGAACCAGTATTTCGGTTCCGAGGCGGCGGACTACTCGCTGTTCAACCCGGCGGGCCTTGCGTCACCGCTGATCGACGCGATCATCGCGGCCTCGCTCGAAACCCAAAGCCAGGAGGAAGAGGACGCGTCGGTCATGGCGCTCGACCGGGCGCTGCGATACGAGTTCATCCAGATCCCGATGCACTATTCCGACGTGAGCCGCGTGGCCTACTTCAACCACCTGACCCCGCCCGACGAGATGCCGCCCTACGCAGTCGGCGTGCTCGACTTCTGGTGGATCGACGAGGACGCAGCGCAACAATTGCGCGCCGACGGCGCACTAAGGTAAGCGCACCGCCATGGCCTCCTATATCCTCCGACGGATCCTGCTGATCGTCCCGACGCTGCTCGGCATTCTGGTGGTGAACTTCGTGCTCACCCAATTCGTGCCGGGCGGGCCGATCGAACAGGTCATCGCCAACGTGCAGGGCCGCGGCGACGTGTTCGGCGGCTTTGCCGGCGGGCAGGGCGGCGATGCCGCCAGCAGCGAGATGCTGGGCCCCGGCGACAGCCAGTACCCCGGCGCGCAAGGCCTGCCGCCCGAGTTCATCGAACAGCTCGAGCGCGAATTCGGCTTCGACAAGCCGCCGCTGGAACGCTTCCTGTCGATGGTGTGGGACTACGCGCGCTTCGACTTCGGCGAGAGCTATTTCCGATCGATCGAGGTGACGGAACTCGTGCTCGAGAAGATGCCGGTGTCGATCTCCCTCGGACTATGGTCGACATTGATCGCCTACCTCGTGTCCATCCCCCTCGGGATCCGGAAGGCGGTGAACGATGGCACCAGCTTCGACACCTGGACTTCGGCCGTGGTGATCGTCGCCTACGCGATCCCGGGCTTTCTGTTCGCGATCCTGCTGCTCGTGCTCTTCGCGGGCGGGTCTTACTTCCAGATCTTCCCGCTTCGAGGACTGACCTCGGACAACTTCGAGAGCCTGTCGCTCCTCGGCAAGATCGCCGACTACTTCTGGCACATCGCGCTGCCGGTCACGGCCTCGACCATCGCGGCCTTCGCGACGCTGACGCTGCTGACGAAGAACTCGTTTCTCGACGAGATCAAGAAACAGTACGTCATCACCGCGCGCGCGAAGGGGCTGAGCGAACGCCGGGTGCTCTACGGGCATGTCTTCCGCAACGCGATGCTGATCATCATCGCGGGCTTCCCGGCGGTGTTCATCGGCGTCTTCTTCTCGGGCTCGCTGATCATCGAAACGATCTTCTCGCTCGACGGTCTCGGCCGGCTCGGCTTCGAAGCCGCGGTGCAGCGCGACTACCCGGTGATCTTCGGCACGCTCTACCTCTTCGGCCTGATCGGACTTCTGGTGAACATCGTGTCCGACCTCATGTACGTGCTCGTCGATCCGCGCATCGACTTCGAAAAGCGGGAGGGCTGAGCCGTGGTCGCCAACCCCGAACCGCAGGACAAGGGCGACGTCGTCGTTCAGCCGGCTCCGGGCAAGTCCGTGGCCCCCGAGCCGCCGCGCGGCCGCTTCGGCCTGTCTCCGCTGAACCAGCGCCGGTGGCGCAACTTCAAGCGCAACCGCCGCGCCTTCTGGTCGCTGTGGATCTTTGCGGTGCTGTTCGGGCTGTCGCTGTTCGCCGAGTTCATCGCCAACGACAAGCCGATCCTCGTGAATTACCGCGGGGAATACCGGATGCCGATCTTCAGCTTCTACGCCGAAACGGATTTCGGCGGCGATTTCCGGACCGAGGCTGCCTATCGCGACACCGAGGTCCAGTGCCTGATCGAGACCGGCGGCCTCGTCGACTGCTTTGACGACCCGCAAGGGTACATCGAGGCTGCGCGCGAGGGCACGATCGAGGATCCGGACTTCGAGAAGGGCTGGATGATCTGGCCGCCGATCCCCTATAGCTACAACTCGACGGTCGACCGGCCGGGCGCGGCGCCCCTGCCCCCCAATGGGCACAACCTTCTGGGCACCGACGACACCAAGCGCGACGTGCTCGCGCGGGTAATCTACGGCTTCCGCCTGTCGATCATGTTCACGCTCGTGGTGACCGCCCTGTCGTCCATCATCGGCATCATCGCCGGCGCCGTGCAGGGCTATTTCGGCGGGCTCACGGACCTGATCTTCCAGCGGGTGATCGAGATCTGGGCAGCGACGCCGCAACTCTACATCATCATCATCCTGTTCGCGATTCTCGGCCGAGGGTTCTGGCTGCTCGTGTTCCTGATGGTCCTCTTCGGATGGATCGCGCTCGTGGGCGTGGTGCGCGCCGAATTCCTGCGCGCGCGAAACCTCGAATACGTGCGCGCGGCCAAGGCGCTCGGCGTGTCGAACTGGACGATCATGTTCCGCCACATGCTGCCCAACGCGATGGTCGCGACCGTCACCATGCTGCCCTTCATCGTCACCGGCACGATCTCCACGCTCGCCGGGCTCGACTTCCTCGGCTTCGGCCTGCCCTCGTCGGCGCCGTCGCTGGGCGAGCTGACACTCCAGGCCAAGCAAAACCTCCAGGCGCCCTGGCTCGCCTTCACCGCGTTCTCCGTTTTCGCGCTGATGCTGTCGCTGCTCGTCTTCATCTTCGAGGGCGTGCGCGATGCCTTCGACCCGAGAAAGACGTTCTCGTGAACGCAGCCGCGACGCGCCATGCCGATTCCCCGGGTTGGTCGCGGTCCGCCGCCACGCGCGGGCCGGCCGAAATCGTACGGAACGTGTCCGTATTGGTCCGAATCTTACGAACCGAGGCCCCAAGATGAGCCGCATCCTCGATGTCCGCGACCTTCGCGTGACCTTCACCCAGGACGGGATGGAGACGCAGGCCGTGCGCGGGATCTCGTTTCACATCGACCGCGGCGAAACCGTCGCGCTGGTGGGGGAATCGGGCTCCGGCAAGTCGGTGAGCGCGCTGTCCACGGTGCAGCTCCTGGGGCCGTCTGCCCGCGTCGAAGGATCGGTGTCCTATGACGGGCAGGAGATGATCGGCGCGCCCGAACGTCTCTTGCGGAAGGTGCGCGGCAACGACGTGTCGTTCATCTTCCAGGAGCCGATGACGTCGCTCAACCCTCTGCACACGCTGGAGAAACAGCTGGGCGAAAGCCTTGCCCTCCACCAGGGGATCGAGGGCGACGCGGCGCGCGAGCGAATTCTCGACCTGCTCCACCGGGTCGGCATCCGCGAGCCCGAAAGCCGGCTCACGGCCTATCCGCACCAGCTCTCCGGCGGGCAGCGGCAGCGCGTGATGATTGCCATGGCACTCGCCAACGGACCCGACCTGCTGATTGCGGACGAGCCCACGACCGCGCTCGACGTGACGATCCAGGCCCAGATCCTCGAACTGCTCGGCCGCATCCAGCGCGACGAGGGCATGAGCCTTCTGTTCATCACCCACGACCTCGGAATCGTCCGGCGCATCTCCGACCGCGTCTGCGTCATGAAGGACGGCGAGATCGTGGAAACCGGTCCGACGCGAGAGATCTTCGCGAAGCCGCGCCACCCCTACACGCAAAAGCTCCTGTCGGCGGAATCCACCGGCACGCCAGATCCCGTGAAGGACGGCGCCGAAGAGATCGCCCGCACCGACAACCTCAAGATCTGGTTTCCGATCCAGAAGGGCCTGCTTCGCCGCACGGTCGGCTACGTAAAGGCGGTCAATGATGCTTCGATGTCCGTCCGCGCCGGCGAAACCGTCGGGATCGTGGGCGAATCCGGATCGGGCAAGACCACGCTCGCGCTGGCGATCATGCGGCTGATCCAGTCCGAGGGCGGGATCACCTTCCGCGGCGAGAACGTGAAGAGTTGGAAGACGAAACGCCTGCGCAAGCTGCGCTCCGAGATGCAGATCGTGTTCCAGGATCCCTACGGCTCGCTCAGCCCGCGGATGACCTGCGAACAGATCATCGCCGAGGGACTGACCGTTCACGGCTCGCCAGACGGACGCCCGCACCGCGAACTCGTGACCGAGGTGATGGAGGAGGTGGGTCTCGATCCCGCCACCATGCACCGGTATCCGCACGAGTTCTCGGGCGGTCAGCGCCAGCGCATCGCCATCGCCCGCGCGATGGTGCTGCGCCCGCGGCTCGTCGTCCTCGACGAGCCCACCTCGGCGCTCGACATGACGGTGCAGGTCCAGATCGTCGATCTGCTGCGCGCGCTGCAGCGGAAGTACGACCTCGCCTACCTCTTCATCTCGCACGACCTAAAGGTGGTGCGCGCGATGAGCCACAAGGTGATCGTCATGCAGAACGGCGACGTGGTCGAGATGGGCGTCACCGACGACATCTTCGACCGGCCGCAGACAGACTACACCCGCACCCTGATCGCCGCCGCCTTCGACCCGGTCGGCTAAGCGCCCGTGAATCGCGCTTGCCAGACGCGCTACGTCCGGTAGCATTTCCTGCATGCGTTGGCGTCATCGTGGCGGGAGGGTTCGAGCGATGCGGTACCTGTTGGGAGGCGTGTGCCTGATCGGCCTGTCTGCACCTGTCGTGGCGCAGGAGGGCCCCTCCTTCGATTGCGCGCGCGCCGAAAGCTCGGCCGAGACGCTGATCTGCGAGGATGCGGAGCTTGCCCGGCTCGACCGGCGGGTGGCCGAGCGCTATTCCGAGGCTTTGGCGGCGATCCGGGGTCTCGACGCCGGAGCGGCGGAGGCTGAGAGCGAGCTGCGCGCAACGCAGCGCGGCTGGATCGGCGGTCGCGACGAATGCTGGAAAGCAGAGGATCTGCGCACCTGCGTCGCCGACGCCTACCTGCGCCGCGAGGGCGAGCTGGTCGCCCGGTGGATACTCGAAGAGCCCACCAGCACCGCATTCTGGACCTGTGACGGCACCCCGGCCAACGAAGTCGTCACTATATTCTTCGACACCGAGCGCCCGAGCCTGCGCTTCGAACGCGGCGATAGCGTCGATACCGGATCGCTGGTCCCGACAGGGTCGGGCGCGCGCTACGAGGGTAGCTTCGGCCGATCGATCTGGATCAAGGGCGACGCCGCGACCTACCGCGACCCCGACCCCGACGGCACCACGTACGAGTGCACGTTGGCCCGGTCGGAGTGACCTGAACGAAAAAGCGGCCCCCGCATCCGGGGACCGCCAGTGTGCCGCGCGAACCGTCAGGGAGGCGGTCCGGCGGGCCGTATCAGCGTGCGGCGCGGTAGCGTGGAGCCGGCGTCTCGCGCCCTGCGTTCCAGGGCGACAGGCGGAACAGCCAGCGCATGTGCTCGGCGGCACGAATGTCCTGGCGCAGCAGCGCCTCTGTCTGGCGAAGGATGGGATCAATCATCTCACTCTCTCCTTTCGGGGCGCGAAGGGGATCTTGTCGTCGAGGGTGACGGGGCGGCGAAGCCGGGCGCGACGCGCGGCCTCCATCGCGCTGAGACGGCGACCGAGGCCGAGCCATGCAGTGGCGAAACGCTTGCTCATTTGCGGACCTCCGTGCGGCGCGCGGTGTCCGGACGCGTTGCCACCAGCCGACGTTCGTGCGGACGGGCCCGGCTCTGGCTTTGCGCTGCGGTCAGAAAGCTTTGTGCAAGGATCTGTAACATGGCGGCGGTTCCTCTCGGCTTGCCCTCATGCCACCGATATTGTCTTTCGGGCGCTTCGATGCCACTCAGGAATTCTAAGAACGTGTAAGCTGTAGTTACCGATGCCCTTCTCCCGCCTGCCCCCTCTGTCGAGTCTTCGTGCGTTCTCGGCCTTCGCCGAAACGGGCTCGGTCACGCGGGCGGGCGCGATGCTGAACGTGAGCCACGCCGCCGTGTCCCAGCAACTGCGCAATCTCGAAGCGCACCTGGGGGTAAAGCTCGTGGACCGGTCCGGCCGGCAACTCGAGCTCACGCAGGAGGGCCGCCAGCTGGCCGACGCGCTGATCGGCGCGTTCGGCCGGATCGCGCAGGTGATCGAGGCGCTGACCGGCGCCGATGCCGATCGGCCGCTGCACGTCTCGACCTCGCCGTCCTTCGCGTCCAACTGGCTCATGCCGCGGCTCGCGGGCTTTCGTGCCGCGCATCCCGAGATCGACATCATGATCGACCCGACGCCGGTCCTCAACGACCCCGAGCCGGGCGGTATCGACCTGGCCATCCGCTATGGCGACGGCAGGTGGCCCGGTCTCGAATCCGAGTCGCTGATCCAGTCGCCGATCTGGATTGTCGCGGCGCCCGAGCTGATCGGGGATCTCGACCCCGACGCGCCGCAGGACCTGCTCGCCTTTCCCTGGCTGCAGGAGCTCGGCACGTCGGAGGCGTCGGAGTGGTTCGCCCGCCACGGGATCACGGAGCGGCGGGTGAAGGGCCTCATCCACGTGCCGGGCAACCTGATGCTCGACGGCGCGCGCAACGGCCAGGGCATCGTCGTGACGACGCGCGTGTCCGTGGGACAGGACGTGCGGGCCGGCCGCCTTCGGCTCCTGTTCGAGGAGCGCCCCGAGGGCGGCTATCACGCGGTGACGGCCCCCGGCGTCGCCCGTCCGCAGCTGCAGGCGTTCCTGCGCTGGCTCAGAAAGGAAGCGGCGCGCGAGGAGGTCCCCTCGCGCGCCGCGCTGCCGTGAGTGATCGTGTTGAGCGCGCGGCTCAGCTCGGCGGGCCGACCATGAAACAGGTCACCTGCTGCGCCTGAAGCCGGCGGCACGCGAGGTCGGCCATGTCGCGCGTCATGCCCATGAAGTTGGCGTCGTAGCCGCTCGGCCGGTCGACGACCTTGCGCAGCGCACCATCGAGCGACGACATCTCGGACAGCGCCGTCTTCAGCAGAACTCGCTGCGCCTCGTATCGGCTCGGGTAACGCCCGACATTGATGCCCCAATGCCGTCCGCCCGAGGTCGAGACGCGGCTGACCACCTCGGCGGTCGCCTCGTCCGGCACGTTGCGCGCGGCAACGGCGATCTCGGCTTCGGTCGTGCCGCCCAGCGACGCGAGAACCACGTCCGTCGGCCGCGACCGCGGCCGGATCGATGCGCCGGGCGCCGCGGCCGTTCCGGCCACCACGGCTTCTTCGACTGCCTCGGCGACGTCGACGGACTCGATGACCGCGGTCTGAACCTCGGCCGTCTGCGCCTCCGCCGCCTCGGTCTCGGCGGTTTCCGCCTTCGCCGCAGCAATCACGGCGTCGATGTCCGCACCGACGGACGCGACCAGCGGCGCAGGCACGGCGGCCGGCGTGGTCGACCCGGGCCGCGGCATCGGCCGAAGGCTGCGGGTAACCGCAGCGGCGACGGTCCGGACCGACCGGCCCTGATGACCCGGCGAGGGGTCGGCATCGCGCGCCACATCGACGTTGATGCCGGAATTGCCCTGGTAACCCGGACGACGCGGCGCTGCAAAGGCGATACGGCTCGGCGCCTTGGAGAACCCGAGATCGAGGAGCTTGGCGACCTGCGCGTTGCGCGAGGCCGTGGAGTTGCCGCCGAACACGGTCGCGATCACGCGCTCGCCGCCGCGCTCTGCCGAGGCGACGAGGTTGAAGCCGGCCGCGCGGGTGTAGCCGGTCTTGATGCCGTCCGCCCCGGAGTAGCTCTGCAGCATTCGGCGGTTGGTGTGCGATACCGTCCGAACGCCCGCATCTGCGGTGATGCGGCTGAAGAGGTTGTAGTACTCCGGATAGTCGTAGAGCACGTGCCGCCCGAGGATCGTCATGTCGCGCGCGGTCGACAGGTGACCGCTCTCGGTGAGGCCGTGCGCGTTCTTGAAGGTCGTGCGGGTCATGCCCATCGCCTTCGCCGTGCGGTTCATCCGCCGGGCAAAGGCCGCTTCGGACCCCGAAATCGCCTCGCCGATCGCGGTCGCCGCGTCGTTGGCCGACTTAACCGCCGCGGCGCGGACGAGGTAGCGCAGCTTGATTTTCTGGCCCGACCGAAGCCCGAGCTTCGACGGCGGCTCCGACGCCGCGTTCCGCGAGATCGTCACGAGCGTGTCCATCGACAGCTCGCCATGCTCCACCGCCTCGAAGGCGATGTAGAGCGTCATCATCTTGGTCAGAGACGCGGGATGAAGCCGCGTGTCCGCATTTTCGCTGTAGTAGACCGTGCCCGACCGCGCATCCATCACCATGCCCGCATACGGCGCCGCCATGGCGCTGAGGGGGATCACGACGAAGAACCAGAATGCGGTGAGAACGAATAGACCGGTATGGCCCGGCCGCCTGCGCCGTCCCGTCACTGTTTCCGCCTTTGTCTGCCTCGAGGCTTCCGATGTTTCGGTAAGCCGTTGCTCGTTGCCGCACACCCATCGGGTGCTTCTTGTTGTTGAGGAACGTTAGCACGAGAAGGACGGGCCGCAAAGCGCTCAATTAAATCAATTTTTCGGAATGCGGCCGAACAGCCTCACCAGATATGGGTGCTGGTCTGCCTTCCTCCCACTAGGAGCGCGATTGTGGCGAGATTGTGTCCTCATGACAGCCCGTCGCGCCGCGTTCGTCGGTGTCGCTCGGGCGCCTCTTTCAAACGGGTCAGACGGCGCGGATCAATCGGACCGGCGGCCTCCGGTGAGATCGCGCGCCCGCGAGAGCGAGTCGCATGGGGCACGCGGATCGCGCCCGAAGGCCGGACAACGTGCCTCGGAATGTCCTCGCAGAGTGCGCGCAGACGCGCCTTGCGTCGCTGAACGCAGCGTCCCGGTGCTGTGCCGGTGCATCTGCCATCGATCTGGCGCGCCTCCGCCCTTTTCTCGCTGGCAGGCTCGATTATATACTGCGCTCAGACCCGCCACGCACAACGGATCTCTTCCGGCCACATGACCCAGTTCCGCACCAGCGCGATTGAGCCCCGCGATCCCGCCCTCGCGCCTGTTGGCATGAGCGGATCGGACGACGGCCCCGGTCGCGGGAGCGACAGCGATGCCGGCGTCGTCGTCGACACGAAACCGAAGACCAAGCGCCCGCCGCTCTACAAGGTTCTGCTACTGAACGATGACTACACGCCGATGGAGTTCGTCGTTCATGTGCTCGAACGCTTCTTCGGCATGAGCCACGCGCAGGCCTTCGAGATCATGCTGACCGTTCACAAGAAAGGCGTCGCCGTCGTCGGCGTGTTCAGCCACGAGATCGCGGAGACGAAGGTCGGTCAGGTGATGGATTTTGCCCGCCGGCATCAGCACCCCCTGCAATGCACGATGGAGAAGGAGTGACGCGCCGCGCGTCACCCTGCCAGCGGCACCCGGACCACGTCCGATGACGGCCTCCCGCCTGTCCCACGCGATCGAAACCGGGGCGCTCGCGCTCCCGGACGAGGGACGCGTCGCGGTGTTCGGACCGCCGGGCGATATTGACCTGTCTGCCCTCCCGCGCGAGCGTTGGCACCTGATCCAGCCGTTCGCTCCCGATCACGCCGCGCTGGCCGCCCGCGGATTCGAGTGCGCGACTGTCCCCGCGACGGGCTATGCGGCGTCGCTCGTCGTGCTGCCCCGCGCCCGGGACCGCGGCGAGGCGTGGATCGCCGCAGCCGAGGAGGCGACACAGGGCCCCGTGATCGTCGAGGGCGCCAAGACCGACGGGATCGACGCCCTCATCAAGGCCGCGCGAAAGCGCGTCGCGATCGAGGGCCAGGTCGCCAAGGCGCATGGCAAGCTTTTCTGGTTCACCGCCGGCGACGCCTTTGCCGATTGGCGCCGGATCCCCACGGCGAACGCCGAGGGCTTCCTGACCGCGCCGGGCACCTTCTCCGCCGACGGTGTGGATCCGGCCTCTGCCGCGTTGGCGGAGATGTTGCCGGGCCGGCTCGGCCCGGTCGTCGCCGATCTGGGCGCGGGATGGGGCTATCTCGCGACCGAGATCCTCGGCCGTGCCGGAGTCGAACGCGTCCACCTCCTCGAGGCCGATCGCGACGCGCTCGATTGCGCTGAGGCGAATGTCGACGACCCGCGCGCCGCGTTTCACTGGGCCGACGCGCGCGGCTGGGCCGCGCCCGAACCGATCGACACGGTCGTGAGCAACCCGCCCTTCCATATCGGACGCGCCCCGGACCCGGCGCTCGGGCGGGCCTTCATCGCGGCGGCCGCCCGAATGCTCACGCCGCAGGGCGCGCTGTGGCTGGTCGCCAATCGCCACCTGCCTTACGAGACCGCGCTTGAAGACGCCTTTCGCGATGTGGCAGAGGCCGGCGGCGATCGGCGTTTCAAGATTCTCCATGCCGCGCGGCCCCGGTCGTCGCATTCGACGCGCGCGCGCGCCTGACAGGACACCCCATGAGTTTCTCCATCGACGGCAAGACTGCCATCGTGACCGGCGCCGCCAACGGCGTGGGCCTCTCCATCGGCCGGCATTTCGCCAGCAAGGGCGCGAACGTGATGTTCGCGGACATGGACGAGGACCGGCTGATCAAGGAAGTGGGCCGCCCCGAAGATGACGAGGCGCGCGTGCGCACCTTTGCCGGCGACCTGCGCGAACGTCTCACGCAGGCGAACCTGCTGTCGGCGACGCTCGATGCCTTCGACAGGGTCGACATCCTCGTCAACGCCAGCCGGCAGATGATGCCGTCCGAACCGCTCGACATCGACGACGATTCTGTGGGCGCGCTGCTCGACCAGAACCTGATGACCTCGCTGCGTCTGAGCCAGGTCGTGGCAAAACGAATGATCAAGCAGGCCGAGGGACAGGAGATCTCGCAGGCCGGCGCGATCGTGAACCTGTCGTCGATTGCGGCCCGCCGCACGCACCCGTCGCTCCTGGGCTATTCGGTGTCGTGCGCGGCGCTCGACCAGATGACGCGCTCGCTCGCCGTCGCGCTGGCGCCGCATCGCATTCGGGTAAACGCGCTCGCCTTCGGGTCGGTAATGTCCTCGAGCCTCAAGGACACGCTCAAGGAACACCGCGAGTATCGCGGCGACATCGAGGAGCACACGCCGCTCGGTCGCATCGCCTCTCCGGACGAACTGGTAGAGGCGGCGCAATTTCTCAGTTCGGATTCGGCCCGGTTCATCACCGGGCAGATCATGACGATCGATGGCGGCCGCACGCTTCTCGATCCGGTCGCCGCGCCGGCCCACTGATCGCCCGCTTGCGGGCGTTCGCGCCCCCGGCCTAGGAAGGGCGCGGGACAGGAGAGATGCCGATGACCGAAGAGATGACCGAGCAGAAGGCACGCGCGGCCGAATGGTTCCGGACGCTGCGCGACCGGATCGTGGTGGCGTTCGAAGCGGTCGAGGACAGCCACGCGACCGGCCCCGGCGCGGCAGCCGCGCCCGGCCGGTTCGAGGTGACCGAAACGTCGCGCCGGGCCGACGACGGATCCGATGCCGGTGGTGGCCTGATGAGCGTGATGCGCGGCGGCCGCGTGTTCGAGAAGGTCGGCGTCAACGTCTCCGAGGTCTACGGCACGCTAGGCGCGCGCGCGCAGGCGGCCATGGCCGCGCGCAAGGGCATTCCGGGCATGGCCGAGGATCCGCGGTTCTGGGCGTCGGGCATCAGTCTCGTCGCGCACATGCAGAACCCCCACGTGCCAGCGGTGCACATGAACACGCGCATGTTCTGGACGCCGCATGCATGGTGGTTCGGGGGCGGATCGGACCTCAACCCCTGCCTCGAATACGACGAGGACACGGCCCACTTCCACGCCACGCAGAAGGCGCATCTCGACCCTCACGGGGCAGAGCACTATCCGCGCCTGAAAGACTGGGCCGACGAGTATTTCTTCATTCCGCATCGCGGACGGGCGCGCGGCGTCGGCGGCATCTTCATGGATGACCACAACACCGGCGACTGGAACGCGGATTTCGCGCTGACCCGCGATATCGGCGAAGCTTTCCTGCCGGCCTACCTGCCAATCGTCGAGAAGCGGCGCCTGACCGACTGGACGGAGGAGGACCGCGAGGCGCAGCTCGTGCACCGAGGACTCTACGCGGAATACAACCTCGTCTACGACCGCGGCACGAAGTTCGGGCTCGAGACCGGCCACGACGCGAACGCGGTGCTGATGTCGCTGCCGCCGCTGGCCAAGTGGATCTGATCCGGCGCTAGAGCCCGAAGCTGCCCCAGGGAATGAACCGGACCGGGTCGCCCGACCGCACATCGAGCGCGCCGTCTGGCAGCTCCACGAGGCCCTCGGCCCAGGACAATCCCGAGATGCGACCGGATCCTTCGGAGTGGAACACCTCGGCGTGGCCATCGCGCATGCGCGCACGCAGGTATTCGCGGCGCCCCGGTTTCTTGCGCTTCTCGAATCCGGCGGGCACCTCGAAGCCCTGCGGCGCATGCCACGCCTCGCCCGCGAGCAGGCCGAGCGCCGGACGCGCAAAGACGAGAGTGCAGACCAGCGCCGCGACCGGGTTCCCGGGCAAGCCGAACACGGGCACGCCGTTCCACAGGCCAAGGGCGAGCGGGCGCCCCGGTTTCAGCGCGATCCGCCACGAGGCCATCGCCCCGGCCTCCTGCAACAGCGCCGAGACATGATCTTCGTCCCCGGCCGACGCGCCGCCCGAGGTCAGCAGCGCATCGGCCTCCGCGCCGGCCCGGTCGAACCGCGCGCGAAGCATCGCACGATCGTCCGGGCAGCGCCCGAGGTCGAGCACGTCGAAACCCCACCGCTCGAGTATCGCCGCGAGCATCGGGCGGTTGGCGTCGTGAATCTGCCCCGCCGCGATGCGCGCGCCGGGCTCGACGATCTCGTCGCCAGTAGACAGGATCGCCACACGGAGCGTGCGCCGGACCGCCAACGTGCCATGCCCGACCGCCGCCGCGAGCGCGAGATCCGGTGGCGTGAGCCGCCGTCCGGCGCGCAGCGCCACGTCGCCCTCGCCCACGTCCTCGCCGGCGCGGCGGGTATTCGCCCCGGGACGCACCGGCCCGCGAAAGGCAATGACCCCGGCATCGGCGCGCGTGTCCTCATCCAGCACGACGGTGTCGACCCCCGGGGGCAGCGCCGCGCCGGTCAGCACCCGGATCCCGTGGCCTTCCGGCACGGCCCCGCCATGCGGGCGTCCCGCCGCGGCGCGGCCCGTGACCAGCGGCAGTCGGTTCTCGGCGCCCTGTCCCGCCGCGGCCGCAAAGCCATATCCGTCGACCGCGGTATTGGGTTCGGGCGGGTTCGGTCGCATCGCCACGACATCGCGCCCGAGGATGCGGCCCGCGGCACCCGCCAGCGCGACCTCTTCGACCGGCACGACGACGGCCAGCCGGTCCCGCAGCAGGCCGAGCGCCTCGTCGACCGGCGTCCAGTCGACGCCCGCGGGCAGCGCGAAGCAATCGTCGCGCAGGGGCGGTGGCGCAAGATTGGGGATCGCGGCGGCCGCGGCTCGCAGCGCATCCTCGTGCCCGCGCCCGAGGATCCAGCCCTCTTCGGGGTCGCCCTCGGCCAGCATCGCGGCCAGACGGTCGGGCGGCAGTCGCGCCAGCGCTTCGGCCAGAACCCGCACCTGCACGCTGTCGCGGACCTCGTCCGGGTCCTGCCGGGCGGCGACGGCATCGGCGATGAGCGACGGAAAAACCTCGGCGAGCACGATGCCGGTGTCGCCGGCCTCGAACGGCGCGACGGAGAGATCCGCGCCGAACCGCTCGCGCAACCGGTGAAGCACCGGCAGGCCGAGCAGCGCCTGCGAGCCGACCGACCCTGTCGTGTAGAGCTTCCAGCAGGGCTGCGCGCGCGGCAGATCCGCTTCGGTGCGGCGCCGTTCGGGGAGGCCGTGATCCCGTCGTTCCGTGCCGCGCGCGGGCAGGTCCGCCGACGCTTCGCCGGGAGGGCAGCCCCAGAACGGCCCAACGCCCGGAAAGCGCCGGTTGAGCCGCCGCGCCACGTCCCAGCGATTGTTGGCGTTGTCCGGTCCGTCCGTCACCTCGGCTGCCAGGGCAGCCCACAGCGCCAGCGGATCCGGGCGACCGGTGACCGCCGCGGCGAAACCGGCCGGATAGCCGAACGGAAAATCGAAGCCCGCCAGAACCCGCCGCCCCGCCGCTCGCTCGGCCGCGACCGTTTCGGCCAGCCAAGCCTCCGCCGCGGCGCGGGTGCGCAGATACGTCGTGTCGGCTGCGGCGCCGTCGCGGACGGTGCCGATCCAGATCGCGTCCGCCGTGGGCCGCGCCGGCGACGGCGCCGACCGGGCGGACCAGTCGACCACGATCACGGTGTCGAACCCGCTCACAGCCCGACCTCGCGCAGCACGAAGTCCGCCAGCGCCGCGGTGTCATCGAGGTCAAAGAGCGGGCGATCGAGCGACAGCGTCGCGGCGCTGTCGCTGGCGACAGCGCGAATCGTGGCATCCTCGGGCGCGATGAGTGGCTGGCCGGTTTCCGCGCGGTGCGCCTCGATCTTCGGGTGACGGTCGCGCTTGTAGCCCTCGACCAGCACCAGATCGACCGGTGCGAGCTGCGCCAGGAGATCGTCGAGCGTCGGTTCCGGAGCGCCCCGCAGCTCGGTCATGAGCGCGGTGCGGTTGCGCGACGCGAGCAGAACCTGCCGCGCGCCGGCGTCGCGGTGCCGGTAGCTGTCGCGCCCCTTCTGATCGACGTCGAAGCTGTGATGCGCGTGCTTGACGGTGCTCACAGAATGGCCGCGCGCGGTAATCTCGGCGACGAGACGCTCCATCAGTCCGGTCTTGCCCGAATTCTTCCAGCCGGTCACGCCGTAGAGCCTCACAGCATCGCCTCCGCGCGCAACAGGTCCTCGGGCGTGTTGACGTTGAAGAAGGGCTCGCCCGGCCCGTCGAACAGCGCGGTCCGACCGTTTTTGGCGTCGGTCCAGACCACCACCTTGCGCGTGCCAGACGCCAGCGCGGCGCGCAGGTCGTCGCGCAGGGCAACCGGCCAGAGGCCGAACGTCGGATGGCGCACCTCACCGCGCTCGGGGTCCGGCGTCGCGGCCAGCGCCAACGGATGCTCCATTCCCGCCGCCGCGGCGGTCAGCCGGGCCACGAGATCGCGCGGGAAGAACGGCGTGTCGGCCGCGACCGTGATGACGGTCGCGTCGCCACGCGCCGCCGCCCAATCGAGCGCGGCGAGGACCCCGGCCAGCGGTCCCGGCCAGTCCGAAACGCTGTCGGGCAGGACCGGCAACGCGTACGTCACGAAGCGCGACGGGTCGCCGTTCGCGTTCAGCGCCAGCCCCGACACCTGCGGACCGAGGCGTTCGATCACTTGCGCGAGGATGGTGTCGCCGCCGAGCGGCAGCAGCCCCTTGTCACCGCCCCCCATGCGCGTCGCGCGACCGCCGGCGAGGATGACACCCGGCGGGCGCTTCATGGCTTTCTCCGATCGTGCTTGTAGGCCGAGGGCATCAGTGCCGCCATCGGGCGGACGGCGAAGTCCTCGTCGCTCGGCACCGCGACCTCGGCCGAGGGCGCATAATCCAGCATCAGTTCCCGGCACGGTCCGCACGGCGGGATCACCTGCCCGCGCCGGTTCACCGCGGCGACGAAGGTGACCCGGTCATCGGGGTTGGCGGCCAGCGCCATGCCGATCGCCACCGGTTCGGCGCAGACGCTGGCGCGCGGCAAGGTGCTGTCGAGGTTCATGCCGACAAAACGCGCGCCGGATGCGGTGAGCACCACGCAGGCGACGGTATGCCATTCGCCGCGCTGGTTCTCGGCGATGAAGCGCCGCGCCTCGGCGACCGCCGCCGCGTACGTGGGATCGAGGCGGAGCGGCGCGGTCATGCGCGAGCCCCGACCTGCGTGGCCGGTTCGCATCCGAACCGGACAGCGACGGCAATGAACGCGCTCACGCCTTCGCCCCCTTGCGACGGCTCTTGCGGTCTTCCTCGGGCACCGCGGCGGGATCGGCGTCGCGCACGAGGCGCTCTTCGCCCGCCAGGCAGACGAAGCGTTGCCCGCGCAGCCGGCCGATCAGGGTCAGCCCGACCTCTCGCGCGATCTCGACGCCCCAGGCCGTGAACCCCGAGCGCGAGGCCAGCGCGGGGATGCCCATGAGCGCGCACTTGATGACCATCTCGGAGGTGAGCCGTCCGGTCGTGTAGAGGATCTTGTCCTCTGCCGGCACTCCCTCAAGTGCCATCCAGCCGGCAATCTTGTCGACGGCGTTGTGGCGTCCGACATCCTCCATGTAGACGAGCGGCTGGTCGGCCTTGCACAGGACCGTGCCGTGAATCGCCCCGGCCTCGAGGTAGAGCGACGGGGTCGTGTTGATCCGAGACGCCAGCGCGTAGAGCCACGAGGTCCGAAGCTCTGCCGCCGGCAGCGTGACGCCCTCCAGCCCCTCCATCATGTCGCCGAACACGGTGCCGACGGCGCAGCCGGAGGTGCGGGTCTTCTTCTTGACCTTCTCCTCGTAGGTGGTGGCCGAGGCGGTCCGGACCACGACCGTCTCCAGCTCTTCGTCGTAGGACAGGCCGGTGATCTCCTCGCCGTCGCGCAGCATGCCCTGATTGCGCAGGAAGCCGACGGCCAGATATCCCGGGTAATCGCCGATGGTCATCGCCGTCACGATCTCCTGCCCGTTGAGGAAGATCGTCAGCGGACGCTCCTCGACCACGCGGGTCTCGACCGTGGCCCCGCTCTGATCGGTGCCGGTGACGGCCCGCGTCAGGCGCGGCAGCGCTGGATCGGGGGCGATGAGGTAGGGGGCGGGTTCTGGCCGGCCGGTCAATTGCATCTCCATTGCGCGCGGACTACGGAGGATAGCGCAGCATGCGAGGGGTAGCCATGGCGACGCGCCGGGTAAAGTCACCTTACGGGCGAGGCGTGGTCGACGGCCTCCCCTTCATCTTCGTTGTCGCCCCGTTCGCGCTCCTGTTCGGTGTGGTCGCGACCGAGGCCGGGCTGTCAATCTTCGAGGCGCTGGCGTTCTCGGTCGCCGTCATCGCAGGGGCCGCCCAGTTCACGGCGCTCGCGCTCATGACCGAGCATGCACCGGTGATCGTCGTACTCGCCTCGGCGCTCGCGGTGAATCTCCGCATGGCGATGTATTCGGCGGCGATGACGCCGCATCTCGGCCATCTGCCGGTGTGGAAGCGGTCGCTGGTGGCGTATTTCCTCGTCGACCAGACCTACGCGCTCGGCACGCTCGAGTTCGAGGCGCGGCCGAGCCAGAGCGCCGCCGACAAGTTCGCCTATTTCCTCGGAACGCTGACCCCGATCTGCATTCCGTGGTACATCTTCACCTTCGTCGGCGCTTGGGCGGGCGCGGCGATCCCGACGAATCTCGGCCTCGACTTCGCCGTGCCGGTGGCGTTCCTGGCGATGATCGGGCCGATGCTCCGGACGCCCGCGCACATGTCGGCAGCGTTCACCGGTGCGGCCGTATCTCTCGCGATGGCCTGGCTGCCCTACAACCTCGGCCTCATCGCCGGCGGGATCGCAGGCATGGTCGTCGGCGCGCAGGTCGAACTGGTGACGGAGCGGCGCGCCGCGCGGCGCGGGGAGGCCGGGGCATGATCGAGACGGCAACGCTCTGGACGGTCATCGTCCTCCTCGGCATCGGCAGCTTCGCGCTGCGCTTCGTCTTCCTCGGTTTCGTTGGGGACCGCCCGTTGCCGCCGTGGCTCCTGCGCCATCTGCGCTATACCGCGGCGGCGATCCTGCCGGCGCTGGTGGCGCCGCTGGTCATTTGGCCACGTGCAACCGACGGGGAGACCGATCCGGTCCGTCTGGCGACGGCGATCACCACGCTCGCGGTCGCTTACGGCACGCGCAACGTGCTCGCCGCGATGGGATCGGGCGCGGCGGTGCTGATCGCCGGGATCTTCTTCTTCAACTGAGGCATTGCGGCGGCTCAGCTGCCGCCGCTGGATCCGTCCTCGAAATACGCGTCGACGGCCACGCTCTTGTCGTCGCTGTCGGTCTCGTAGCGGGTGCGGGTGCTGACGCCCGGCAGAGCGCCGAACTGCTTGGACAGGCGGCTTGGAAAGAAGGTTGGCCGGATCGTCTCGAACCCCGGCAGCCCCGCCATCACGCTGGCCACGGCATTGGTGCAGAAGCCTTGCCCCACGGTGCCGCGGTCTATCGCCCTGCGCAGCATCGCCTCGGCCACCTCAGACGGGATTTCGCGACGCTGCACGATGACGTGGTAAGTCTCGCGCGCGTGCGCGGCCTCGTAGAGCTCCGCCAGGTCCGGGGTCATGCCGTAGATCACGTCGCCCCGCTCGATCATCTGCGGATGCGACACCGACCCTGCCGGATCGAACACGACGCGCTGCGACGCGTTGATCATGATGGAACTGTGCGCCCCACTGCCGGAGCGGTTGGATACCATCGTAAAGAGCGTGACCGCGGGCGGTCCGTCATGCACGTAGGCCGCACGCGCGACCGCCTCGGGCGGCGCGTCAGGGGCACCGCCCGGCGGCGCGCAGCCGGCCAGCGCGGACGCCGCGATGAAGGTCAGCGCGGCGGCGCCGCGCGCGAAGCAACGCATGACCCGGCCGCGATCAGGAGGCGAAGAGCGCGAGGAAGATGACGATCGCCAAGATCACGACCACCGAGCGCACGGTGAACGTCACGAAGCCGTCGAACGTCTTTTTCTGGGTCTCGATATCCATTTCGCCGTGCTTGTGCTCAGCCATCTCCGAAGTCCTTCCCGAAACTGTCCGCGGCGGATTAGCGGATTTGCCGGGCGCTGTCACGCGTCAGACGGGCGCCGATTGCCGCACGTCGTTCACGTTGCGCGGAAACGCCACGCGCCGTCATCGTCGAGCGTCCGGACCGCGCGCCCGGTATGCCAAAGGTGCAGGCAGTGCGCCACCGCCTCGACCAGCGCGAGACCGTATTCGCCGCCCCCGATGCGCCGCTTGAACAGCGGCGCGAAGCACTCGCCGGCTGTCTTGGGCTCTGCCAGGTGCGCCTCCAGCCGGGCCAGCGCGCCATGGTGATTGTCGACCAGCTGCCGCATCCGCATTGGCAGCCCGGTGAAGGGCAGCTTGTGCCCGCCGAGGACGAGGTGGCGGGCCTCGGCCAGCGCGCCGAGTCGCTCGCACGCCTCCAGCCAGTCGGCCACCGGATCGGCCTCCGGCTCGGTCGCGTAGACGCCGATATTTGAACTGATGGAGGGCAGCATCTGGTCGCCCGCCAACACGAGGTCGTCATCGCGGCTCCAGAACGTCGCGTGCTCGGGGGCGTGACCGTTGCCGATATGGACATCCCAGTCGCGGCCACCGATCCGCATCGTGTCGCCTTGCCGGATCCGGGTGAATCCAAGCGGCATCGGATGCACGATGTCGGCGAAGTTGAAGGGCCGCTCGTTCGCACGCTCCGCCAGTATGTCCGCGTCCATCCCGCAGCGGAGCCAGAAGGTCAGCGTCTCTTCGGGCGGGCGGTCCTGTTCGTCGAGGGTCAGCATCCGCGCAAAGAGCCAGGCCGTCCGCGTGGTCACGAGCTCCGCGCCGCGCTCCTGGAACCAGCCGGCATTGCCAACGTGATCCGGATGGTGGTGCGTGACGACGACCCGCGTCACCGGCCGGCCGGCCAACGGGCCGGCCAGCAGCCTTTCCCAGATCGCTGTGCCTCGTTTCGAGTGGAATCCGGTGTCGATCAGCGTCCAGCCGTCACCATCATCGAGCGCGTAGACGTTCACGTGGTCGAGCTTCATCGGCAGCGGCAGCCGCATCCAGAGCACGCCGTCGGCGATCTCGGCCGCCGCGCCCTCCTCTGGCGGCTCGCTCCACGGATACCGGATGCCGTCGCCCGCGCCGTCCATCATCGCTCACCGCCTCCGATCGTGGTCGCCCCCGTCGTGCAACGGCCGGGGGCGGACCGCAAGCCGGTCACGCGGCGAGGTCGTCGGGCGTCAGCGCGTAGAGATCCTCGGCCCCGGCACGCGCGTGGGCCAGCAGCCCCTCGTGCTCGGGCAGGATCCGGGCGATGTAGAACCGGGCCAGGCGCTCGCGTGCGCCACCCGGTTCGGCCATGGCAGCGCGCAGGTGGTAATACCCGCCGAGCACCCTGGCGAATCCGCGCAGGAATGGCGCCGAGCCCGCAAAGCGGGCATTCAGATCGCCCTGTGCCACCAGCCACTCGACCGTTTCGCGCAGCGTTTCGGCCGCGTCCCAGACCGGCGCTGCAAGATCCGGCATCGACTCGCGCGCCGTTTCTGCAAATGCCTCGATCTCGTCGAGCAGCGCGAAGGCGGCCTCGCCCCCGTCGGCCATCTTGCGCGCGACGAGGTCCATCGCCTGGATGCCGTTGGTGCCCTCGTAGATCGCGGTGACCCGCACGTCGCGCAGATACTGCGCCGCGCCGGTCTCTTCGACGAAGCCCATGCCGCCGTGCACCTGGATCCCAAGATCGGCGACGGCGATGCCGGTGTCGGTGCCGAACGCCTTGGCGATCGGGGTCAGGAGCGCTGCGCGCGCCTGCCACTCGGCCGTGCCGGAGGCGGTGCTCCGGTCGATCGCCACCGCACAGGCAAGCGTGATGGCCCGCGCCGCGAACGTCTCGGCTTTCATCGTGGCCAGCATCCGGCGCACGTCGGCATGATCGACGATGGACCCGGTGCCGTTCTCGACCAGCGATTTGCCCTGCTTGCGGTCCATCGCGTAGGCCAGCGCATGCTGGTAGGCACCCTCTGCGACGCCTACGCCCTGCACGCCGACGCCGAGACGCGCATTGTTCATCATGGTGAACATGGCCTTCATGCCGCCATGCTCCGGCCCGACGAGCCATCCCTTGGCCTCGTCGAACTCGAGCACCGCCGTGGGCGAGCCGTGCAGGCCCATCTTGTGCTCGAGGCTCACGGTGCGGACGCCGTTCGCGGGGCCGACGCCGCCATCTTCGGTCGGCACGTATTTCGGCACCATGAACAGGCTTATGCCCTTCGTGCCGGGCGCCGCGTCGGGCAGCCGCGCGAGCACGAGGTGGCACACGTTCTCGGCGAGGTCGTGGTCACCCCACGAGATGTAGATCTTCTGTCCCGAGATCCGGTAGGTTCCGTCTTCGTCCGCTTCGGCTTTCGAACGCAGCGCGCCCACGTCCGAGCCGGCCTGCGGCTCGGTCAGGTTCATCGTCCCGGTCCACTCGCCCGAGATCAGCTTGGGCAGGTAAAGCGCCCGCATCTCGTCGGAGGCGTGATGCTCCAGCGCCTCGATCTGTCCTTGGGTCAGCAACGGGCAGAGCTGCAGCGCGAGGTTCGCCGACGACAGCATGTCGTTCACCGCGGTCGTCATCGCGACCGGCAGGCCCATGCCGCCGTGCTCGGGGTCGGCGGACACCGCCACCCAGCCGCCTTCGGCGATCGCGCCGTAGGCGGTGTCGAAGCCCGGCGAGGTGCGCACGACCCCGTTCTCGAGACGCGCCGGCGATGTGTCGCCGTTGCGCAGCGTCGGCGCGACGACCTCTTCGCAGACGCGGCCGGCCTCGACCAGCACCGCCTCCACGGTTTCGGGCGTCGCCTCGGCGAAACGCTCCTCGGCCGCGACAGAAGCCAGATCGACGACGTGGTCGAAGATGAAACGGAACTCGTTGACAGGGGCGCGATAGGGCATCGTCTCCTCCTTTGGCTCTGAGGCAGGGTCGAGGCACGAGGCACGCACGGCGCCGCGTCGCCCGACATTCAAAAAATGGCAGGCACGCGCAAAGGCATCAACGAAAACGCGGCGTCACAGCCTCCTGCGACCCGGCGGCACAAGGCCGCGGGCGCTCAGGGACGCGGGCCCTCGCGCGCGAACCGCTCGACCAGGTCCTGCATCTCCGCCATCTCCGGAAAGCGGGCGAAGCTGGCGACCGCATCCACGTGAGCGAACGGCAGCTTTTCGTCGGTCTGGGTCTCGACGAACGGCGCGGCCCAGGCCGGATCGTCGAGCATGGTGGCCCGCAGGTTCACCATCCCCGGCAGCATCTCGATGCGCGTGAACATCCAGCTCATGCAGTCCGGGCAGAAGAAATGCGCGATCCCCTCGCCACGCGTGCCGCCGCGCACGGGATCCGCGCCCTGGTGGTCGAATCCGTCGTCGGGCACCGCGACCGAAAGCGAGAACGCACCACCGGTCATCGCCTGGCAGCCCCGGCAATGGCAGGCCATCGTGACCAGCGGCGGCTTCGATACCGTGACCGCGACCGCGCCGCAGCGACAGCGTCCGGTCAGCGGGAGCTTCCAATCGGTGGCCGGATCGGTCATGCCAAGGCTCTCCTGTGTCGGGCAAACCGCGTTGCCGGTGACCTAGCACGAAACCGCGCCGGAGCGCAGCCCATGAGCCAGACCGAAGAGCTCTCCACATCGCCCGAGGACATCGACCGTGCGGCCGCCCACTTGCGCGCCGGGCGGCTCGTCGCGTTTCCGACCGAAACGGTCTACGGCCTAGGCGCCGATGCGCGGGACGACCGGGCAGTTGCGGGCATCTTCGAGGCGAAGGCACGCCCCGCCTTCAACCCGCTGATCGTGCATGTGGCCGACCGGGCTGCCGCCGCGGCGCTGGTCGAATGGTCCGACGCGGCCGAGGCGCTCGCCGGCGCATTCTGGCCGGGGCCGCTGACGCTTGTGCTTCCGCTCCGCCGCGATGCGGGCATCTCGAAGCTCGCCACGGCGGGCCTCGACACGCTGGCGGTGCGGATGCCGGCGCACCCGGTGGCGCGCACATTGCTGGCGGCCTTCGGCGGGCCGGTTGCCGCGCCGTCGGCGAACCGATCCGGCCGGATCAGCCCGACGCGGGCGGCGCACGTGATGCGGGATCTCGAGGGACGGATCGCGGCGGTCGTGGCCGGCGGGCCGTCGGAGGTCGGGCTCGAGTCCACGATTCTCGGGCTGTCCGGGCCGCCGACCCTGCTGCGCCCCGGCGGCATCTCGGCCGGCGAGATCTCCGCCGCTCTCGGGCAGCCGGTCGCGGAGCGGGCCGCGAACGCGGCGATCTCGGCGCCCGGCCAGACCGCGTCGCACTACGCCCCGGTGGCGCGCGTTCGGCTCGATGCGACGGAGTGGCGGAAAGACGAGGCCCGGCTCGGGTTCGGGCGCGTCGCATGCGATCTGAACCTGTCGGCCTCGGGCGATCTGCGCGAGGCCGCGGCCAACCTCTTTGCCCACCTGCACGCGCTCGACGAGAGCGGTGCACCGGCGATCGCGGTGTCACCGGTGCCGCGGCGTGGGCTCGGTCTCGCGATCAACGACCGGTTGGCGCGGGCGGCGGCGCCGCGCGGCCCCGATACCTGATCTGCGCGCGCGAAGGGGTGCATTCCGCCGCGCAGGCAATTAGATCTGGGCCAACCGCAACGCACACGGAGGACGTGCCATGTCCCTGCGCATCAACGATGTCATTCCCGACCTGACCGTCGAAACCGATCAGGGCAGCTTCTCGCTGCACGAGTATATCGGTGACAGCTGGGCGATCCTGTTCTCGCACCCCAAGGACTTCACGCCGGTCTGCACGACCGAATTCGGCGCGGTGGCGCAGCTGGCCGACGAATGGGCCAAGCGCAATACCAAGCCCATCGGCGTGTCCGTCGACAGCGCCGAGGACCACAAGAAGTGGAAGTCGGACATCGAGGTGGTGAGCCAGGGCGCGAAGGCCGGGTTCCCGATCATCGCGGATGCCGGCCTCGAGGTGTCCAAGGCGTTCGACATGCTGCCGGCCGAGGCCTACCTGCCCGACGGCCGCACGCCGGACGACACGGCGACCGTCCGCGCGGTCTACATCATCGGGCCGGACAAGAAGCTGAAGCTGACGATGACCTACCCGATGAACGTGGGCCGCAACTTCGCGGAGGTGCTGCGCGCGCTGGATGGCCTGCAGACGGCCGCCCAGCACGGCGTCGCGACGCCCGCCAACTGGAACGTCGGCGACGACGTGGTGATCCCGGCCAGCGTGTCGGCCGAGGACGCGACGACCCGCTTCGGCCAGTACCAGACGGTCCTGCCCTACCTGCGGATGACCAAGCTGCCCGGCTGACGCCCGTTTGCCGGATCGATTCGACGGCGCGGGGGCTGCCTCCGCGCCGTTTTTCGTGCCCTGCCCTTGAATGACGGGGCGCGCCGGGCTCTGATCGCCGCTCGAAAGGAGCGGCGATGACTTCACCCTTTGTCTTCGGCGGCGTCGAGATCGCGCCGGGCACACGCCGGACCGTCGATCTGCCCGTGTCCGTGCTGTCCGACCACACGCCGGTTACGCTCTCGGCGCACGTGGTGCATGGCCGCCGGCCCGGACCGACCATGTTCGTGTCCGCCGCGGTTCACGGTGACGAGGTCATCGGGGTCGAGATCGTGCGTCGGCTGCTGCGGACAGGGCCGGTGGCGCGGATGTCGGGAACGCTGATCGCCGTCCCGATCGTCAACGCCTTCGGCTTCCTGAACCAGTCGCGGTACCTGCCCGACCGCCGCGACCTCAATCGTTGCTTTCCGGGCTCGAGCCAGGGGTCGCTCGCGGGGCGCCTCGCGGCGCTGTTCCTGACCGAGGTCGTGTCGCGCTGCGACGTCGGGGTCGACCTGCACTCCGCCGCCGTCGGCCGCACCAACCTGCCGCAGATCCGGCTGACCCCGGGCAATCCGCACTTGCGGAAACTGGGCGCCGCGTTCGCGGCACCTGTCACGCTCAACTCGAAAGTCCGCGAGGGGTCGCTGCGCGAAGCCGCCGAAGCGGCAGGCGTGGACGTGCTGCTCTACGAGGCCGGCGAAGGCCTGCGCTTCGACGAGATGGCGGCACGCGCGGGCGTCGCCGGGATCCTGCGAGTGATGGCCGAGCTCGGCATGATCGGGAGGCGCGGCGTGCCGCGGTCGCGAACGACACCGGTCTTCTGCGAGGGCTCGTCGTGGCTGCGCGCGCCGTCGGGCGGGCTCCTGCGGACACTCAAGGCCCGCGGCGACTTCGTCGAGGAGGGCGCCGTGCTCGGGATCGTGTCGGACCCGTTCGGCGACATCGAGGCGGAGGTGGCGGCACAATCGGCGGGCATCGTGATCGGCCGCACGAACCTGCCGGTCGTCAACGAGGGCGACGCGCTGTTCCATATCGCCACGCCCGAGCGCCCCGCGGCGGCCGAGGCGGCGGCGCAGGGCTTCGTCGCCGACCTGCTCGAGGCGCCGGCGCTCTTCGACGAGGACGAGATCATCTGAGCACGGGGCCGCGCGACGCGCCGGTTCCGGGTTGCAGGCCCGGGCGCGGGAGCGGCATAGGGGCGGCGAGCACCCAAGCCGGAGGACCCCATGCGCTTCACCCTCGCGACCTGGAACATCAATTCCGTGCGGCTGCGCGCGAACCTCGTGACCGAGCTGATGCGGCAGGAGGGACCGGACATCGTGTGCCTGCAGGAATGCAAGAGCCCGGTCGCCAAGATCCCGTGGGAGATCTTCGAGAATGCCGGCTACACCCACGCGGTGGCGCGGGGCGAGAAGGGCTACAACGGCGTCGCGATCCTGTCGAAGCTGCCGCTCGAGGATGCCGGCGAGCTGGATTTCGCCAAGCTCAAGCAGGCCCGGCACGTGGCCGCGCGGCTCGAGAACGGCACGGTGATCCACAACTTCTACGTCCCCGCCGGCGGCGACGTGCCGGACCGGGAAACCAACGTCAAGTTCGCGCAGAAGCTGGACTATGTCGCTGACATGAAAGCGCATTTCGCCGAGAACCGCCCCGAGCGCTCGATCCTCGTGGGCGATCTCAACATCGCCCCGCGCGAGGACGACGTGTGGTCGCACAAGCAGCTTCTGAAAGTCGTCAGCCACACGCCGGTCGAGACCGAGGCGCTCGAGGCCGCGCGGGATGCCGGCGGCTGGGTCGACGTGACGCGCAAGGACATTCCGGACGGGCAGCTGTATTCGTGGTGGTCCTACCGCTCGCCCGACTGGGACGCGGCGGACAAGGGCCGGCGGCTCGATCACGTCTGGGCGTCGCCGGACATCGCCGGCGCGGCGGGCGAGAGCCGGATCCTGCGGCATGTCCGCGGCTGGGAGAAGCCGTCCGACCACGCGCCCGTCTTCGCCACGTTCGACATCTGATCTCTGTCAGAAACGTACGATCCGCGGGGGCGGTCCGGACACCGATTGGACGCTTCGCGGCCGGTTTCGTACGAAACCGGCGGTTCCGGCGCGGGTCCGCGCCGCTCCCTCCCCTTGCAACGCGCGGCCGGCTGCGCCATCTAGCGCGACAAGCGACGACGTGCCGCAACCATCCGCAGAAGGACGCAGGACGATGATCGAACTCGGCGGAGCACAGAACCAGCCGCAGGGCGGCCAGGACCTCATCAAGGATGTCGCCGAGCGCGACTTCATGGCCGAGGTCGTCGAGGCCTCGAAGGAGGTGCCGGTCATCGTCGATTTCTGGGCGCCGTGGTGCGGGCCGTGCAAGACGCTCGGGCCGATGCTCGAAGACGCGGTGAAGGCCGCGAACGGCGCGGTGAAGATGGCGAAGGTCAACGTCGACGAGGCGCAGCAGGTCGCCGCGCAGCTGCGCATCCAGTCGATCCCGACGGTCTACGCGTTCTACCAGGGTCAGCCGGTCGACGGCTTCCAGGGCGCGGTGCCGCAATCGGAGATCAAGGCGTTCATCGACCGGCTGGTGCAGCAATCCGGCGGGGAGGCCGGGGGCAACGGGCTCGACGACGCGCTCGACGCGGCCGAGGAGATGATCGAGACCGGGCAGCACAACGACGCGCTGCAGGTCTACCAGGCGATCCTCGGCGAAGACGAGAAGAACGCGCGCGCCTATGGCGGTCTGGTCAAGACGCTGGTGGCGATGGGATCGGTCGACCAGGCGGAGGCGGTGCTGAACGGCGCACCCGCCGAGATCGCCACCGCGCCCGAGCTGGAGGCCGCGCACGCGCAGATCGCGCTGGCCCGGCAGGCCGAGAACGCCGGCCCGGTGGCCGAGCTCGAGGCCAAGGTGGAAGCCAACCCCGACGACCACCAGGCGCGCTACGATCTCGCGCTGGCGCTGCAGGCCGCCGGCGAGACCGAGGCGGCGGTGAACCACCTTCTGGAGCTGTTCCGGCGCGACCGAGATTGGAACGACGAGGCCGCGAAGACCCAGCTCTTCACCATCTTCGACGCGCTTAAACCGAACGATCCCATCGTGTTGAACGGACGGCGAAAACTCACCTCGATGATATTTGCCTGAGGGGGGGGGCGGGCTAGCTCGATCGACATGAGCAATTTGCCCGATCTTCCCGAGGTCATTGCGATCTTTCCGCTTCCCGGCGCGCTGATGCTGCCGCGCGCGCGGCTGCCTCTGCACCTGTTCGAACCGCGCTACCTCGCGATGCTCGATGACTGCCTGAAGACGGAGTCCCGGCTGATCGGGATGGTCCAGCCGCAGCCGACGCCGGATGGCGACAAGAGCGCGCTGCACCGCATCGGGTGCGCCGGCCGGGTGACACAGTTCTCCGAGACGGAGGACGGCCGCTACATGATCACCCTGACCGGGATCTCGCGCTTTCGCGTGGTCAAGGAGGTCGAGGGCTTCACGCCCTATCGCCGGTGCGCCGTCGACTGGACCGGGTTCGAGGCCGACCGCGGAGAGCCCGAATGCGATCCGGCCTTCGGACGCGACGGGTTCCTGCGCCTTCTGGACCGCTACTTCTCGGCGCGGAGCCTGTCGGCCGACTGGGACACCCTGAAGGAGGCCGACGACGAGTTGCTGATCAACTCCTTGTCGATGCTTCTGGATTTCGAGCCCGAGGACAAGCAGGCGCTGCTGGAGGCGCCGTCGCTGTCGACGCGGCGCGAGACGCTGATCACGCTGATCGAATACGCCATGCGCGGCGGAGGCTCCGGCGAGGGGACGTTGCAATGAGTGATCCGGCCCTGTTCGACCGGCGGATGCTCGAGGCGCTGGTGTGCCCGGTGTCGCACACGACGCTCGAATACGACGCGGAGCGGCACGAACTGATCAGCCGCCGCGCGAACCTCGCCTTTCCGATCCGCGAGGGCATTCCGGTGATGCTGAAAGAGGAAGCGCGCACGCTCGACTGAGCGGCCGCCGGACCTGCGGAGACCTCCCGACATGGCGCAGACCCGTGATCTGACGGACGGACCGGTGTGGCGTGCGCTCTGGCGCGTGTCGGCGCCGATGGCGATCGGCATCATCGGCGTGCTGTCGGTCGGGATCGCCGACAGCTATTTCCTCGCCCGCGCGGGCGAGACCGAGCTGACCGCCATCGGATTCATCTACCCGGTGATCGTCGCGATCACGTCGCTGTCCATCGGGCTTGGCGCCGGGGTCAGCGCGGTCGTCAGCCAGCGGCTGGGCGAGACCGCGGACGACCGCGAAAGCGCGGAGCTCGCGCTTCATGCCGTGGTGCTTGCCGGCGCGCTCGCGATCAGCGTGGCGGCCGTGCTGGCGCTTCTGGCCGGGCCGCTCTTCGGCGCGCTGGGCGCCGAGGGCCCGGTGCGGGACGCGGTGCTGGCCTACATGCCGTGGTGGTGCGCGGGCTTTCCGTTTCTCGTGGCGGCGCAGGCGCTCAACTCTGTCTTTCGCGCGGGCGGGCATTCGGAGTTCGCCGCGATCGCGATGGTCGGGCAGTCGCTGATCAACATCGCGCTCGATCCGCTGCTGATCTTCGGCTTGGGCCCGATCCCGGCGATGGGCATCGAGGGCGCGGGGATCGCGACGGCGACCGCGCGGGCGCTGGCCTTCGTCGCGGTGCTGGGCTTCGGGCTCTGGACCGCGCGGATCGACGTGTCGGCGCAGGCGTTCCGCGATTTCCCCGCCTCGGTGCGGCGGATCGTGCGGGTGGGTCTGCCTGCGGCGTTCTCGAACGCGATCAACCCGGCGGGCATGGCGCTGGTGACGGCGGCGGTGGCCACGGTGGGCGAGGCCGCGGTCGGCGGGTTCGGGGCCGCGACGCGGGTGCAGTCGCTGCTCTTCGTGCCGATGCTGGCGCTGTCGGCCGGGATCGGGCCGGTCGTCGGCCAGGCCTGGGGCGCGGGGCTGCGCGAGCGCGCGCAGGAGACGGTGCGCCTGACCTTTCTTCTGTGCCTCGGCTACGGCGCGGTGCTGGCCGTGGTGCTGTGGCTGACGGCGGAGCCGATCGCGCGGGTGATGACCGACGGGCTCGACGCCGTGCCGTTCGCGACCGATTACCTGCGCTGGGTGTCCGTCAGCTTTTTCGGCTACGGGATCCTCGTAACCGCGAACGCGGCGATGAACGCGCGGGAAAAGCCGTTTCACTCGCTGGCGCTGAGCCTCGGGCGGATCGCGCTGGTCTACGTGCCGCTGGCGTGGCTGGGCGTGCGGCTGTTCGACTATCCCGGCATCCTCGGGGCCGCGGCGGCGGCGAACGTGGCGGCGGCCGCCGCGGCGTGCCTGCTGTGCGCGCGGGTGGGGCTGTTCCGGCTGCCCGCGGCGCCGACACCGGCCACGCCGGCGAATTGACAGACGCCGCAGGCTTCGCTACCTCGCCGGCCTTCCGACACGCAGCGCAAGGGGGCATCGGCACATGGGCCGCGCACGCAAGGGACGCGACATCTCGGGCTGGCTGGTGGTGGACAAGCCGGCGGGCATGACCTCGACCGCCGTGGTCAACAAGGTCCGCTGGGCGCTGTCGGCCAAGAAGGCGGGACATGCCGGCACCCTGGATCCGGATGCGACCGGCGTTCTCGCGGTGGCCCTCGGCGAGGCGACGAAGACCGTGCCGTTCATCACCGATGCGCTGAAATCCTACCGGTTCACCGTGCGGCTGGGCGCGGCGACGAACACCGACGACGCGGAGGGCGAGATCGTCGCCACGTCGGAGGCGCGGCCGGACGACGCGCAGATCAAGGAGGCGCTGCACGGCTTCGTGGGCGAGATCATGCAGGTGCCGCCGCAATTCTCGGCCGTGAAGATCGACGGCGAGCGCGCCTACAAGCGGGCGCGCGACGGCGAGACGATGGAGATCGCGGCCCGTCCGCTGTGGGTCGAGGAACTGACGCTGGTGGACCGGCCGGACGCCGACCACGTCGAGCTGGAGATGGTCTGCGGCAAGGGCGGATACGTCCGCAGCATCGCGCGGGACCTCGGCGCGGCGCTGGGGTGCCTGGGGCACGTGGCGCGCCTGCGCCGCGTGTGGTCGGGGCCGTTCGACGCCGCGGACGGGATCGGGATCGAGGAGATCGACGCGCTGGCCAAGCGCCCGGAGCTCGACGCCCGGCTTCTGCCGGTGGAGACGGGGCTGGCGGATCTGCCCGAGGCGCGCGCGACCGAGGAAGGCGCGGCGCGGCTGCGCAACGGCAATCCGGGCATGGTGATCGCGCAGGATCTCGACTACGGCGCAGCGTGCTGGGCGAGCCACGCGGGCCGTGCGGTGGCAGTGGGCCGGTTCAAGGCCGGCGAGCTCTGGCCCGACCGCGTGTTCCGCCACGGCGCCGCCTGAGTGAGAGGCACGCCGCGGCGGCGGTCAGGGTGTCGTCACTCCGCCGCGATGGCGAAGCCTTCGTCGCGTTCGGCGTGATCGATCGTCTCGAAGATCATCGCCGCGTACATCTGCAACCGCAGCACGTCACCATCGCTCGGCGTTTCGCCGACGAGAATGCGACGGCTGATGGCCCGGAACTCATCAAACTCACGCTTGCGCAGTCGCCACTCGGCCAGCGGCCAGCGCGACGGCGTCGGCAGCGCCTGCAGCCGCTTGATGGCGGTGCGTACGGCGTTGCGGCGGATCGTGGTCTTCGGGACGGACGCGACCAGCGCGGCGTCCTTCTTCAGGTTGCGGTCAACGAACATGAACTAACCCCCAGTTTCTGTCGCTGCACAGGGCCTGTCTCGAACGCACCGCGTGCGGGACAAAACCCTGAATGACACCAACTGTCGGTTGCATTTCTGGCTAAAATGCGGCGCGTTCCCCATATTGGCGAAAAAGCGCTCACTTTAAGTCGCGCGTCGCGTGTCTTCAGGGCGTGGACGTGGCCGACACCGACAAGTACGTGTCGCGGATGTTGGGGTCGGCCTCGAGCGCGTCAAAGCTGCCGTCGAAGCGGACGGTGCCGTGATCGAGGACGAGCGCACGATCCGATACCGCGCGGGCGAAAGCGAGATTCTGTTCGGACAGAACGACCGTCAGGCCCTCGTCGCGGAGCCGCGCGATGGCGCGGGCCATCTGCGACACGATCACCGGCGCGAGGCCCTCGGACGGCTCGTCGAGCAGGACAAGTGCCGGATTTCCCATGAGAGTTCGCGCCACGGACAGCATCTGCTGCTCACCGCCGGAGAGCGACCGGCCCGGCGCGTCGCGGCGTTCGGCAAGGTTCGGAAAGAGATCGAAGAGCGCGTCCTCGGTCCAGCCGGGACCGTTCGGGCCGGCCGGGCGGCGCCCCACCTCGAGGTTTTCGCGCACCGTCAACTGCGTGAAAACACGCCGGTCCTCGGGCACGTAGCCGATCCCGGTACGGGCCACGCGGTAGGGCGGCCAGCCGGTCACATCCGTATCGCGGAAGGTAACGCGGCCGCGATGTGGCGGCAGAAGTTGCATGATCGCCTTGAGCGTCGAACTCTTGCCTGCCCCGTTGCGCCCCAGAATTGCCACGATCTGACCCGCCTCGGCGGTCATGGACACGCCGTGGAGCACCTGCGCTCGCCCATAGGATGAATCGATGTCGCGGACGTCCAAGAGGCTCATGGCGTCTCCTCCCGCTGCGCCGCGGCGGGTGCGGCGTCCTCGAGGGCGCTGCCGAGATACACCTCCTGAACGGATCGGTCGGCCTGGATCGCGGCCGGTGGCCCCTCCGCGATCAGGCGGCCGCGATCGAGGACGAGGATCCGCTCGGCATGGGCGAAAACCGCGTCCATGTCGTGTTCGGTGAAGAGGATGGCGGTGCCCCGGTCGCGGGCGATATCGCTGACGAGGGTCATGAGCGCCGCGCGCTCGGCCGGTGCCATGCCGGCGGTCGGCTCGTCCATCAGCAAGAGCCGGGGGTCGTGCGCCAGCGCCATCGCGAGATCGAGCCGCTTGAGATCGCCGTAGGCGAGGACGGCGGCGGGGCGTGCGGCCTGTTCGGCCATGCCCACGGTCGCCAAGAGCTCCATCGCCCGGTCGCGGTAGAGCCCGCGCGCCCGGGGCACGAGCGCGAAGCTGCGCCGGTGATGCGACATCAGCGCGACCTGCACGTTCTCGACCACGCGCATGGAGGGATAGGTGGCGGTGATCTGGAAGGTCCGGCCAACGCCCGCGCGCCAGATCCGGCGCGTGGGCCAGCGGGTGATGTCCTGCCCGTCGAGCAGGATCTGCCCCCCGGTGGGGCGCAGTTCGCCCATCAACATGGAGAAGCAGGTGGACTTGCCCGCGCCGTTGGGACCGATCAGGGCGACGATCTCTCCGCGGGCGACGGCGAAGCTGACGTCGTCGACGGCGCGCAGCGCGCCGAAATGGCGCGACAGGCCGCGGATGTCGAGCAGCGCGGTCATTCGTCGGGCTCTCCGCCCGGGCGCCGGCGCGCGGAGAGGCGGCGCAGGCCGCCCACGAGTCCGTCGGGGAACACCAGGACGACGGCGAGGATCGTCAGGCCGAGTGCGAGGCGCCAGTAGTCGAAGCGGGTCAGCAGATCCTCGAGCCCGGTGAACACCGCGCCGCCGACCCAGCCGCCCGAGAGCGTCTTTACCCCGCCGAGGAAGACGACGATCAGCGCCTCGAAGCTGCGCGCGATCTCGAGCTCGTCGGGAAAGATCGAGCCTTTCGAGTAGACGAAGAGCCCGCCCGCGAGCCCTGCCATCGCGCCGGCGAAGGTGAAGGCGGCAAGCTGCAGGCGGCGCGTGTCGAGCCCGGTGGCCGCCGCGCGGCGGGGCGCGTCGCGCGCCGCGCGCAGGCTGTAGCCGAACGGCGCGTGCGCGGCATGACGGAGCACGAGGATGCCGCCCACCGACACCGCGAAGGTGAGCCAGTAGAAGACATCGGGCGTGGCCCAGGCGGCGGGCCAGACGCCGACGATGCCGTCGTCGCCGCCGGTCACCGCGCCCCACTGGTAGACGAGCGACCACAGAAGCTGGCCGAAGGCGAGCGTGAGCATCGCGAAGTAGACGCCGCTGGCGCGCAGGGACACCGCGCCGATCCCGAGCGCGAGCAGCCCCGCACCGAGCGGCGCCATCAGGATCGACAAGGCCATCGGCGTGTCGGCGTAGCGCACGAGGAGCGCGGCGACGTAGGCGCCGCCGCCGAAGAAGGCGGCGTGCCCGAACGACACGAGCCCGCCCTGCCCCAGCAGGAAATGCAGCGAGGCGGCGAAGAGGCAGAAGATGAGGATGTCGGTGGCCAGCACGCGCGCGAACGGCCCGGCGTAGAGCGGCAGCGCCGCGAGTGCCGCGAGCGCGGCGACGGTCAGGGCCACGCGCAGACCCCCGGCGGGGGCGATCGGCGCCTCGGGGCGGCCGACCTGCCCGATCTCGCCGGCGACCTCCTCGCGCCCGAGGAGGCCGAAGGGCCGCCAGAGAAGGACCGCGACCATCACCACGTAGGTGAGCACCAGCGTCGATTGCGGCAGGTAGGTCACGCCGAACACGTTCAGCACGGAGATCAGCACGCTGGCGATGAGCGCGCCCGGCAGCGAGCCCATGCCGCCGATGACCACGACGACGAAGACCTGCGCGAGGATGGTGAAATCCATCAGCAGGTCGGCCCCGCCCTTGGGCAGCTGGAGCGCGCCGCCGAGCCCGGCGAGCGCGCAGCCGAGGCCGAAGATCCCGGTGAAGAGCCAGCGCTGGTTGACGCCGAGCGCGCCCACCATCTCCCTGTCCTGGGTGGCGGCGCGGACGAGGATGCCGAGCCGCGTCCTGGCGATCAGCAGCCACAGCAGGAGCGCGACGCCGGGCGTGATGGCGATGAGCGCGAGATCGTATTGCGGCACCGGCTCGCCCATGATGCGCACGACCGAGCCGAGCCCCGGCGCGCGCGGACCGAGAAGGTCGGTCGGCCCCCAGATCATCAGCGCGAGATCCTGCACCACCAGCACGACGCCGAAGGTGGCGACGAGCTGGAACAGTTCGGGCGCGGCGTAGACCGGGCGCAGCACGATCATCTCGACCAGCGCGCCGATCGCGCCGACGACGAGACCCGCAAGCAGGATCGCGCCCCAGAACCCGACGGCGCCCGGCAGCACCTGCATCAGCGAATAGCCGACATAGGCGCCGAGCATGTAGAACGAGCCGTGCGCGAAGTTCACGATCCGGGTCACGCCGAAGATCAGCGACAGGCCGGACGCGACCATGAAGAGCGCGCCGGCATTGGCGAGCCCGGTGAGAAGCTGCGCGAGGATCAGGCCCATGCGGGTCTCCGGTGGGTCGGCGCGGCCGGCCGTCGCGTGGCGGGGCCGCGGCCGGTCACTCCGACGGGCGCAGCTCGCGCACCGTGTCGTCGTCGGGCAGGAAGTCCGCGCCGTCCTTGTACTCCCAGTCGACCATCACGCCCTCGCCGTCGCGCAGGGCGGTGGTGCCGACCCACGCGCCGAGCGTCGCCTGGTTGTCGATCTCGCGGTAGGTGATGGTGCCGGCGGGGATCTCGACCTCGAGTCCTTCGAAGGCCTGGCGGATGGCGTCGGAGTCGGTCGAGCCGGCCTTCTCGATCGCCGCGGCGATGGACAGCGCGGTGGCATAGCCGACGTGGCTGCCGTTCTTGGGCGTCTCGTTCCAGCGCGCCTCGAACGCCTCGACGAAGGCGGCGTTGGGGCCGTCCTCGAAATCGTACCAGGGATAGCCGGTGACGATCCACCCCTCGGGCGCCTCGGCGCCGAGCGGTTCGAGATACTCGGGTTCGCCCGACAGGAGGCCGTAGACGGTGCGATCCTCGAACAGCCCGCGGGTGGTGCCCTCGCGCACGAACTTGGCGAGGTCGGGGCCGAAAGTGACGTTATAGATCGCGTCGGGCTTGGCGCGTTCGAGCGCCTGCACCTCGGCGCCGGCGTCGATGCCGAAGAGCGCGGGCCATTGCTCGGCCACGAACTCGACCTCGGGCTTGAGCTCGGTCAGCACCTCCTTGAACGCGGCGACGGCATCCTTGCCGTAGGCGTAGTTGGGGGCGATCGTGGCATAGGTCACGGCGTCGTCCTGCGCCGCCTGCTCGGCCAGCATCGCGGCCTGCATGTAGGTCGAGGGCCGCAGCCGGAAGGTCCAGGGGTTGCCCTGGCTCCAGGTGACGGCATCGGCCAGCGGTTCGGCGGCGAGGTAGACGAATTCGCGGTTCGCGGCGAGCGACGAGATGGCGAGGCCGACATTCGACAGGATCGAGCCGGTGATCATCGCGGTGTCCTCGCGGGTCATCAGCTCCTGCGCGATGCGGATCGCCTCGCCCGGTTCGCCCTGGTCGTCGCGGAAGACGAATTCGAGCGGACGGCCGAGCACGCCGCCGTCGGCGTTGATCTCCTCGACGGCCATCTCGATGCCCTTGCGGTAAGGCTCGGCGAAGGCCGGCAGGCGCTTGTAGTGGTTGATCTCGCCGATGCGGATCGGCGCGCCGTCCTGCGCGGCGGCGGGCACTGCGATGGCGGCGAGCGTCGTGGCGACGAGACCGGCCAGAAGGCTGTTGCGGTGCATGGACTTCGTTCTCCCTGCTGTCGGGGCGGACCTTATAGGGCGGCGCTGCGCTTGCACAGTCGCGACCGGGCCGCGGCGTGCGCCCGTGCCGCGCGGCGCGGTCACTCGGCGGCGATGCCGTCGGTGAACTGGAGCCGCGCGAGGCGGGCATAGAGACCGCCCTCGGCCACCAGCGCGTCGTGCCGGCCGGTCGCGACGATGCGGCCGTCCTGCATCACCACGATGCGGTCGGCCTTCTTTACCGTGGCGAGGCGGTGGGCGACGATGATGGTGGTGCGGCTCTCGGCAAGCTCGTCGACCGCCGCCTGCACCGCGCGTTCGCTTTCGGCGTCGAGGGCGGAGGTCGCCTCGTCGAGGAGCAGCAGCGGCGCGTCGCGCAGGATCGCGCGGGCGATGGCGACGCGCTGTTTCTGGCCGCCGGACAGCATCACGCCGCGTTCGCCGAGCCACGTGCCGTAGCCGTCGGGCAGGTCGACGATGAAGTCGTGCGCCGCCGCCGCGCGGGCCGCGGCCTCGATCTCGGCGTCGGTGGCGCCGGGGCGGCCGAAGCGGATGTTGTCGCGGGCCGACGCGGCGAAGATCACCGGGTCCTGCGGCACCAGCGCGATGTGGTTGCGGAACGCGGCCCGCTCCATCGCGTCGAGCGGCACGCCGTCGAGCAGCACCCGCCCCGAATCCGGCTCGTAGAAGCGCTGAAGCAACTGGATGATCGTCGTCTTGCCGGCGCCCGAGGGCCCGACGAGCGCGATCGTCTCGCCCGGCGCGACCTCGAGGTCGACCTCGTCGAGCGCGGGGCGGTCGGGCCGCGCGGGATAGGCGAAGCTGACGCGATCGAAGGTCACCGCGCCGCGGGCGGGGCTGGCGGGCGGCACCGGGTCGGCCGGGTCGCGGATCGGATCCTCGGAATCGAGGATCTCGACCAGCCGTTCGGTCGCGCCGGCGGCGCGCTGAAGCTCGCCGAAGATCTCGGACAGGGCGGCGACGGCGCCGGCGACCATCACCGCGTAGATCAGGAACTGCACCAGCGAGCCGACGCTCATGGTGCCGGCGCGGACATCCGACGCGCCGACCCAGAGCACGCCGACGATGCCGGTGAACACGAGGAAGATGACGATGGCGGTCAGGAACGCGCGGGTGCGGATGCGCCGGCGGGCGGCATCGAAGCTCTTCTCGGTCACGTCGGCGAAGCCGGCCTTGGACACGGCCTCGTGGGTGTAGCTCTGCACGGTCTGGACCGCGAGCAGCGCCTCGGACGCGTTGCCCGAGGAGGCCGCGATCCAGTCCTGGCTTTCGCGCGAGAGGCTGCGCAGGCGGCGGCCGAGCACGAGGATCGGCACGAGCACTGCCGGGACCAGCAGCAGCACCAGCATCGTCAGCTTGGGCGAGGTGAAGAGCATCAGGATCATGCCGCCCACGAACAGAAGCGCGTTGCGCAGCGCGATCGAGACCGACGAGCCCACGACCGACAGGATCAGCGTGGTGTCGGTGGTGATCCGGCTGAGCACCTCGCCGGTCATGATGCGTTCGTAGAACACCGGCGAGAGGTCGATGACGCGGTCGAAGATCGCCTTGCGAATGTCGGCGACGACCCGTTCGCCCAGCCGCGTGACGAGCGCGTAGCGCAGCGCCGTGCCGATCGCGAGAAGGCCCGCGATGCCCAGCGCGGCGAGGAAATACTGATCGAGCAGGCCGGCATCGGGCCCTTCGAAATTGTCGACGACGCGCCGGACGGCCAGCGGCAGCAGGAGCGAGATGATCGCGGTGGCGACGAGCGCGGCGAGCGCGGCGGCGAGGAGCCCGCGATAGGGCGACAGGAACGGCCACAGACGGCGCAACGCCCCGAGCCGGCGCGACTTGGCACGCTCCTGCTGTCCGGTGGCCGGCGCGGTGTCTCTGGCCATGCGTCGTCTCTCCCCTTTTCCTCGGCGCTCACGGTTCTGACATGCTGAGCCGGACGGTCAAGCGCCGCGATGACGCGCCGCGCGGCGGTCGGGCGCCGCGATGACGCGCCGCGCGGCGGTCGGGCGCCGCGATGACGCACCGCGCGGCGGTGTCGCGGCGTGGAGCTGGAGACGCGCCGTCAGGTCGCCGGGGCGAAAGCGGGCGCTGCGCGAAGGGGGAAAGCTGGAGCGGGTAGCGGGAATCGAACCCGCACCAAGAGCTTGGAAGGCTCGTGTGATACCATTTCACCATACCCGCTCGCTGTAGCCCGCAAGTAGTCAAACGCGGGAGAGTCGTCAAGCGGACGGGAGACCGGCGGCCCGCCTCGCCGGGGCGCCGGTCGGCCCTACGTCCCCGGGCATGACACGATTTCTGGAAGGCGCATATCGGTGGTTCAACACGGCGGTGTCCGCCGTTCTGCTGATCGGCATCCTGGCGGTCGTGGGGGTCGCGGCAGCGAGCTTTCTGCGGCTGACGGCCGAGACGATCCAGGGCACGCCGACGAATGTCAGCTATCCCGAGCTTCAGTCGCTGTTCGACCGGCTTCTCGGCGCGATCATCGCGCTCGAACTGGCGCATTCGCTGCACCTGATGGTGACCGGGCAGCGCGGCTTCGCGCAGGTGCGGATCGTGCTCATCATCGGGATCCTGGCGGTGGTGCGGAAGCTGATCGTGATCGAGCTGGACGCGGTGTCGGGGTTCCTGCTGCTCGGTCTCGCTGCGGCGATCGCCGCGCTCGGGACGGTGTTCGGCGTGCTGTCGTGGCTGGAGCGGAAGTCGCCCGACGCGGCGCAGCGCAGCGACGCCGGGCGCAGCGCGGAGTGACCCGGCTTCGGGGCCGCCCGGGGACGGCTTTCGGGGGCGGCTTCGGCGCGATGCCGGCGGGCGGGCCCGGTTGCGCCCGGACCGCCGTTTGAGGGCGCTGCGCCTCATTTTGGCCGCAAAACCACGCTACCTCTCACGCCGATCATGGGTGGGGACCTGTGTCAGAATGCGAGGTGCGTGACATGCGTCGCACGATTCTTGCCGCCACGAGCATCGTGGCGGGACTTGCCGCAACCGCGGTGTCTGCCGCCGAGCACGAGGTGGTGATCCTCGGCGACGGTTTCTTCCCCGAAATCGTGCATGCCGATCCGGGCGACACGATCCGTTTTGTCAACGGCGTGGATCTGGTGACCGCGGCGACGGCGACCGACGAGAGCTGGTCGACCGGCCTCATCTTCCTGAACCAGGAAAAGGTCGTGACCGTGACCGAGGGCATGACCAAGACCTTCGACGACCGCATGCCGGTGGGCTTCGTCCAGCCCGCGGACGAAAGCGACATCGGCGAGGACGACCTCGCGGCGTCGGAGGAGGAGGTCGAGGACTGGGACGAGACGACCGCCGAGCTGTCGGGCACGATCGAGTGGGAAACCGCGGCGCCGATCCTTCTCGACGAGAACGGCCAGCCGATGACCGACGCCTATGTCGTCGATGCCGGCGATGACGGCGACGTGGGCACGGCGACGCAATAAGACCTGCGAAGGCGCGGCGACGGGTCAGCCGGGCGCGCGTTCGGTGAAGTCCAGCGATCCTTCGGGCGCGGCGCGCATCAGGCGGGCCGCGCCCTTTCCGTCCTCTCCGAGCCAGAGCGGCCAGTCGGCCTGGTCGACGATGACCGGCATCCGCGTGTGGATGTCCGCCATTCGGCCCTCGGCCTCGGTGGTGACGATGGCGCAGCTGCGGTAGGCGGTGCCGTCCCTTTCCCAGTCCTGCCAGATCCCGGCCATGACGAGCGGTTCGCCGTCCGTGCGGGTGATGAGGTAGGGCTGCTTTCGGCCATCCTCGAAGCGCTGCCATTCGTAGAAGCCCGATGACGGGATCAGGCAGCGGCGTTCGCGCGCGGCGGCGCGGAAGGCGGGCTTTTCGGCCACCGTTTCGGCCCGCGCGTTGATGAGCAGCGGGCCGTCCTTGGGGTCCTTGTACCAGTGCGGCAGGAAGCCCCAGCGCATCCCGTCGAGCCGGCGGGTGCCGCCGTCGTCACGCCGGACCGCCGCGATGGTCGTTGTGGGGCGGACGTCCATGTTCTCGGCCCCCGGCACGTCGTTGCCGGGCACGGCGTCGAACAGGCGGGCCATCGCGTCGGGCGGCAGGGTCACGGCGAAACGTCCGCACATGGTCGGGACTCCTCAGGATCGGCGCAGAAGCGACGAGTAGAGAACGAGGCCCCACGGCCCGAGGGTTCCCTCGATGCGGGCCCAGAGCGCGCCGGCGGCGATCGGGTCGAGCCCGGCGGCGGCGGTGATCTCGGCCACGCTGCGCCGCCCGTCGATGCGTGACAGGAGCGGCGCGGCGGCCTTGGGCAGGGCGAGGTCGTGGCGCTCGTCTCCGAGGCGCAGGGGCAGCGCGCGGCCGGCGGCGACGGCGCGCGCGGCCGCGTCCGCCGCGACCCCGCGCAGGTGCGGGACGAGATCGCCCTCGCGATGCGAGGGCACGTGCGGCGCGGCATCGTCCGGCAGCGCATAGGCGATGTGGGTCTTGATCGTGCCGCGCAGCTTTTCCGCCAGCGCCATGCGCACGTTCGCGGGCAGCTCGGCGCCCGTCTCCGACAGCGCCGACAGGTCGTAGAGGCCGGGCATCGCGAAGCGTGCAAGGCGCCAGCCGGTCGCCGCGAAGGTGTCGATAAGCTCGGTCACGCTGTAGGGCCGGTCCCGCCCGTGAAGCAGCAGATCGTAGAAGCCCGCGTCGGACGCCTCGTGATCGACGAGATGCGGGTTGCGCCGGAAGGGGTGGCCCTCGGGCACGCGGGCAAAGATCTCGCGCGCGGCGGCGAGCCGCGTCTCGGGCGGCATCTCGGCCAGGAGCGTGCCGAACGCCTCCTGCAGCGGGTAGACGCCGGACCGGCCGTAGGGCGCGTAGACCATGAGGCCGAGACCGCCGCCGGGGGCGAGCGCGGCGCGCAGCGCGCGGAAGCCGTCCTCGGGCGCGTCGAGATGGTGCAGCACGCCGCAGCAATCGATGTAGTCGAACGGGCCGAATTCGGGCGCATCGAGGAGCGAGCCGGTGCGGAAGGTGACGGTGTCGAGGCCGCGCGCGGCGGCGCGGGCCTCGGCGATGGACCGGGCGCGTGGCGACAGGTCGAGATAGGTGATCTCGGCCGCGCGGCCGGCGCTCTTCATCACCTGGGCCAACTGGATCAGGCCATCGCCGGTGCCGCCGCCGGCCACCAGCGCGCGCAGCGGCCGCGTCCAGTCGCGGCGCCCGCCCCAGAGCGCGTCGTCCATCTCGAGCGGGTGCGAGGGCGCGCCGGTGATGAGCCGCCGTGCCTCGTCCGCGGGATCCCGCTCGGGATAGGGGTAGGCGTCGTAGTGTTCGGTGAGGGTGACCATGGGGCGCTCGCTTCGGGACCGGTCCCGTCTTAGCGGCTGCTGCGCGCGGGCGCGAGGGCTGCACGAAAAAGGCCCCGGACGCGTGTCCGGGGCCTTTCGATTCGGGATGGTGCCGGGCTCAGCCCTGGGTGGCGTTGGTCACGTCGACGGTGACGCCGGGGCCCATGGAGGAGGACAGCACGACCTTCTTCATGTAGGTGCCCTTGGCGCCGGCCGGCTTGGCCCTGGACACCGCATCGACGAAGGCGCGGACGTTTTCGGCAAGCTTGGCCTCGTCGAACGAGATCTTGCCGATGCCCGCGTGAACGACGCCGGCCTTCTCGGCCTTGAACTGCACCTGGCCGCCCTTGGCGTCCTTGACCGCCTGCGCGACGTCCATCGTCACCGTGCCGACCTTGGGGTTCGGCATCAGGTTGCGCGGGCCGAGGATCTTGCCCAGGCGACCGACGATCGGCATCATGTCCGGCGTCGCGATGCAGCGCTCGAACTCGATCTGGCCGTTCTGGATCGTTTCCATCAGGTCCTCGGCGCCGACGATGTCGGCCCCTGCCTCCGTCGCCTCTTCGGCCTTCGCCCCGCGGGCAAAGACGGCGACGCGGATCGTCTTGCCGGTGCCGTTCGGCAGGCCGACCACGCCGCGGACCATCTGGTCGGCGTGGCGCGGATCGACGCCGAGATTCATCGCGATCTCGAGCGTCTGGTCGAACTTGGTGTTGGCGTTGGCCTTGATGAGGCTCACCGCCTCCTCGACCGTGACCTCTTCCTTGCCGGCGAAGGCTTCGCGCGCGGCGCGCAGTCGTTTTCCGATCTTGCCCATGTCACTTCACCTCGATGCCCATGGACTTCGCGGAGCCCAGAATGATCTTCATCGCGTCCTCGACGTCGTTCGCCGACAGGTCGCGCATCTTCGCCTCGGCGATCTCGCGCACCTGCTTGCGGGTCACGGTCGCGACGGTTTCACGGCCGGGCTTCTCGGCGCCGCGGGGACGGTTGCGCTTGCCCACGGGCTTCAGGCCCGCCGCCTTCTTGAGGTAGTAGGACGCCGGCGGCGTCTTGATCTCCATCGTGAAGGACTTGTCCTGATAGTACGTGATCAGGGTCGGGCACGGTGCGCCGGGCTCCATCTCCTGCGTCTTGGCGTTGAACGCCTTGCAGAATTCCATGATGTTGATGCCGCGCTGACCGAGCGCGGGGCCGACGGGCGGCGAGGGGTTCGCCTTGCCTGCAGGGATCTGCAGCTTCATCTTGCCAGCGAGCTTCTTGGCCATCTGGCGTCTCCTTTCTTCAACGGCCGCGGGACGCGTCCCGGCAGCGTTCATGTTGCGTGGTCAGGTCCGGACGGCGCGCCGCCCTCGCCTCCCACGAAGAGTGCCGCGACGATGGGGCGATCGACGAATGCCGCAGGGAAGCGGCGGCCGAGGATCACCGCAGGGATGCGGCAGATCGCGCGCATACACCCGAGCGCCCGCTGACGCAAGCCCGCCCTGCCCCACGCTTGCCCGGTGCCCGCCCGGTGCCGCGGCAGGCACGGCGCAATTCGACGGCGCAGCCGCGCAAAGCGGAACTCCACCTTTGCATTCGCGCCGAAGTTGCGGGATTGAACGGCGGGGTGCGAGTGCGACGCGAGGTAGCGACATGATCGAAGAGCCCCGAATCGACATCCAGAACGGGCGGCGCGTCGCCATCGTGCATTACTGGCTCGTCGGCATGCGCGGCGGCGAGCGCGTGATCGAGGCGCTGTGCCGGATGTTTCCCGGGGCCGACCTGTTCACGCATGTCGCCGACCGGGCGGCGCTGTCGGACGCGCTCAACCGCCACCGGATCGTCGAGACCCGGATCGGGCGGCTGCCGATGGCGCGCCGGTTCTACCAGAAGTACCTGCCGCTGATGCCGCGCGCGCTCGAGGAGCTGGACCTGTCGGGCTACGACCTCGTGATCTCGTCGGAATCGGGCCCGGCCAAGGGCGTGATCGCCCCGCCCGGCGCGCCGCACCTGTGCTATTGCCATTCGCCGATGCGCTACCTGTGGGACCAGTACCACGTCTATCGCGGCGGCGCGGGGCGCCTGACGCGGGCGCTGATGCCGCGGCTGGCGCACGATCTGAGGCAATGGGACGTGACGAGCGCGGCGCGGGTCGACGGATTTGCCGCCAATTCGAGCTTCGTCGCCGAGCGGATCCGCAAGTACTGGCGCCGCGACGCCGACATCGTGCACCCGCCCGTCGCGGTCGACGATTTCGCGCCGGTCGCGCGCGGCGAGCTGGGCGATTTCTATCTCTGGGCCAGCGAGCTCGCCCCGTACAAGCGGCCCGACCTCGCGGTGGAGGCGTTCCGGCGGCTGGGCAAGCCGCTCGTCGTGATCGGCGGGCCCGACGCCACCGTGCGCGAGCTGCGCCGGGCGGCCGGGCCGCAGACGACGTTCCTCGGCAAGGTGCCGTTCGCGGAGCTGCGCGCGCGCATGGCGCGGTGCCGGGCACTGATATTTCCGGCCGAGGAGGATTTCGGCATCGTGCCCGTGGAGATCATGGCCTCCGGCCGCCCGGTGATCGCGTATGGCCGGGGCGGCGCGCTCGACACCGTGGTGGACGGCGAGACCGGGCTGTTCTTTCCCGAGCAGAGCGTCGAGGCGCTGATCGACGCGGTCGAGCGGTTCGAGCGCTCGGAGCTGTCCAGCGCGGGGCCCGACGCCTGCGTCGCCCGCGCGCGCGGCTTTGCCGAGCCGGCGTTCCGCGCGGGGATCGCGCGGGCGCTGGCCGGGATCGGAGCGTGACCCCGGCAGACATTGCAGGAGCGCGGGCGCTCAGTGGTTCGTGACGCCCGTTCGCGTCTTCGGCGATTGGCAGCGGCGGGCATGCGCGGTAGGCTTGTCACGGGTGTGCAGGACCAGCAGGGGATGGTCATGACCGAGCTTCATCGCGCGGCGTCTCGGGACGTGGGCGCGCAGGATGCGGGCGAGAACGACGCGCGCGGGCCGCGAAAGCGCCGGCCGCTGGCGCTGGCCGCGGCGGTTCTGGCCGCGCCGCTGGCGCTGGCGTTCTGCGCCTATCTCGGGTGGACGGGCATGTCGCTGGTGCTGCTGCCGCTGGTCTACATCGCGGCGGGCGCGGGCCTGACCCTCGTCATCGCCGGCGTGCTTTGGGCGTTTTCCGCCGCCTGATCCGCGCCCGCAGCCTCATTTTCAGACATTGTTAACGACCTGCCGGTAGATCTTCGCTGATCGCACGCAGCGCGGGATTTCTGCGTTGCGGCACAACCCAACGACGTGCAGACTTCCTGTGCGATCACCTCTGGGGAAGTACGCCAGTGCAGATGTCCGACGGGGGCCTTCCGTTTCAGAACGCCTGGCCCGTAGCCAGCACGGAGGATGACCGGATCGAGCTTCGGTCGCTCTTCCTGCTGATCTGGCGTCGGAAATCCGCGATCCTGGCCGTGTCGCTGGCCGGCATGATCGTGGCCTTCGCGCTGGTGAGCCAGGTGACCCCGCGCTACAGCGCGGCGGCGCGGGTGATGCTCGACCCCCGGACGGTGCAGGTCCTCGACTCCGACGACGTGGTGTCGAACCTCACGCTGAGCACCGCGGTGCTCGACACCGAATCCGCGATGCTGCGGTCCACCTCCCTGCTGGAGCGGGTGATCGCCGGGATGGAGCCCGCGGCACTGACGCGCTTCGACCCGGCGAACCAATCGCCCGGCCTGATCGACGAGGCGAAGGACGCCGTGGCCGGCGCGCTGTCGGCGCTGATGGCGGCGGTCGGGCTGGACCGCGCGGCGGCCGGGGCGCCGGCCCGCCCGCAGCTCGACCCCGAGACCGAGCGGCTGCGCCGCCTGACGGGCGAGCTCAAGCGCAACTTGCGGGTCTGGCGCGAGGGCGAATCCTACATGATCACGGTCGCCGTCACGACGCAGGACCCGGCGCTGTCGGCGGCCTTCGCCAACGGCATAACCGAGGCCTACATCGCCGGCCAGATCGAGCAGCGCGGCGCGACGGTGCGTGGCGCCACCGATTTCCTGACCGGCCGGGTCGCGGAGATGCGCGGCGCGCTGGAAGAGGCCGAGGCGGCGATCGAGACCTTCCGCAGCGGGCAACTCGCCGAGAGCGGCGTGTCGCTGGAAACGCTGGAGCAGCAGCTTCTCGACCTCAACAGCCAGCTCGCGCTCGCGCGGGCCGACCTCGCCTCGGCGCAGTCGCGCTACGACCGGATCGCGTCGGTCATCTCGACCGACGGGATCGAGGTCGCGGCCGAGCTTCTGTCGTCACCGCTGGTGATCTCGCTGCGCGAGGACCTGCTGGAGCTGCGTCGCGAGGATGCCGATCTCGCCACGGCGCTCGGGCCCGAACATCCCGACCGGCAGCGCCTGCGCGCCTCGATCGGGCTGGTGTCGGACGACCTCGCGGCGGAGGTGCGCAAGATCGTGGCGACGCTGCGCAACGATGCCGAAGTGGCCGAGATCCGGGTGCAGTCGCTGCGCGACAGCCTCGGCGAGATCGAGACACGGCTGATCGAGATGTCGCGCGACACGCTCGCCCTGCGCCAGCTGGAGCGCGAGGCCGAGGCGGTGCGCACCAACTACGCCGCCGTGCTCGACCGCCTGAACGAGACCCGGTCGGTCGAGGAACTGCAGCGCGCCGATGCCCGGATCGTGGAGCGGGCCTATCCGCCGATCCAGCCGTCGGAGCCGCGGCTGATGCTGTTCACCGCGCTCGGCGGCAGCGTCGGTTTCATGGCCGGGCTGGTGCTCGTGTTCGTGCTGGCGATGAGCACCGTCGGCTTCCGCGGCAGCGGCCAGATCGAGCAGGCCACCGGGCTGCCCGTTGTGGCGTCCCTGCCGCGGCGGCGCTGGCGCACGGTCAAGGGCATGCTGCGCGCGCTGCACGCCGATCCCTACCAGGCCTTCGCCGAGCGGCTGCGCGCGCTTCGCACGACGCTGAAGCTTCATGCCGAGGGCCGCGCGATCCGCACGATCGCCGTGACCTCCGCCGTGCCGACCGAGGGCAAGACGACCACGGCGGCGGCGCTGGCCTGCATCGAGGCGATGGCCGGGCGCCGCTGCATCGTGCTCGACCTCGACACGCGGCGGTCGGTCCTCGCGCGCGAGTTCCGCTACGCGCCGCCGGGCGGGGACCTCGCCGACGTGCTGGCGGGGCACGCCCCGCTGCAGGACGCGATCAGCCCCGTGCCGGGCGAGAACTTCGATCTGCTGACCGTGCGCGCGCCGGCGCCGCAGCTTCTGGAGCAGGTGGGGCTCGCGCGGCTGAAGTCGGTGCTCGCGGTGCTGCGCGACAGCTACGACACGGTCATCATCGACACCCCGCCGGTGTTCCTCGTGGCCGACGCTCTGGCGATCGCGACGGTGGCCGACACGGTGCTGATGGCCGTCAAGGAAAGCAGCACGCGCCGCCGCGCGGTGACCGAGAGCGCGCAGCAGCTCGTCGAGGTCGGCGCGCGGTCGGTCGCGCTGGTGATGACGATGGTCGATCCGCAGGAGCAGAAGGACACCTATGGCATCTCGACGGACGTGTCGTATGCGCCGCGCTAGCCGCGCCGCGCTGGTGGCGGGCGCCGCGCTGATCGCCGGGGCGGCCGCCGCGCAGGAGGACGGCGCGACGCGCTACCGGCTCGTGGCCGGCGACACGCTCGCGGTCGATTACGTGGGTGCGGACGACACGATCGCCGCGCCCGTCGACATGGACGGCGACGTGCGCCTGCCGGACGTGGGCGGCGTGCCGGTGGCGGGGCTCACGCTCGACGAGGCCGAGCGCAGGATCGTCGCGGCGATCACCGAGGCGGGGCTGTTCGTCGATCCGCGCGCGAGCCTGAGCGTGGAGAGCTACGCGCCCATCGTGGTGAGCGGCGATGTCGGCGCGCCGGGCCGCCACGAGTTCATCCCGGGGATGACCGTGGCCACGGCGCTCGGCCTGTCGGGCGGCGCCGAGGCCGGCGGCGTCGGGCGCTACGAGATCGAGCGCGCGCGCGCCGAGGCGGCCGCCGGCCTGCGTGCCGCGAACCTCGAGATCGCGGCGCAGGTGGTGGAGATCGCCCGGCTGTCGGCGATGCGCGACGACGTCGGGACGGTGACGCTGGCATCGGACGCGCGGGCCCGGATCCCGGCGCCGGACCGCGTGGACCTGCGCCGCCTGCTGTCTGGGGCGGACGCGCTTCTCGGCAACGACCGGGCCCGGCGGGCGGAACTCCTGGACTTCTGGGAGGACGAGATCCGCACGATCGAGGCGCAGCAGGCGCTGTTCGACGAGCGCATCCTCGTGCAGCGCGACACCGCCGCGCGCGTGGCGGACGAGCTGGAGACCGCGCGGCAGCTGCAGGCGCGCGGGCTGCAGACGGCGGCGCGGATGAGCGCGGCGGAACAGCGCGACGCCGACGCGCAGAGCCGCGTCCTCGAACTCGAAAGCGCGCGGATCGCGGCGGCGCGGGCGATCTCGAGCGCGCAGCGCGAACGCAGCCAGTTCCTGCGCAGCTGGCACGACACCGCGCTCAGCGGTCTCAACGCGGCGCGCGTCGCGCTCGATGCCGCGGAGCTGCAATACGCGCGCTACCTCGAGCTGCAGGCGCTTCTGTCGGATGGCGGGATCGGCGCGCTCCTGACCTCCGACATCGTGGAGGTGCGGTTCGAGATCCGGTCCTCGCGCGACGGGCGGCCGGCGCCCGACGCGGTGGATGCCGACACGCGGGTGCTGCCCGGCGATACGCTCCTCGTCGACGTGGAGCTCGCGACCGTGTCGGGCGGCTGAGGCCGGCGCGTCAGCGTCCCGTCGCGTTGAGGACCGCGCCGATCGTGCGCCACAGGATCGCGATGTCCATCAGCAAGGTGCGTGACGAGGAATACTCCACGTCGAGCCGGACACGCGCGTCGTAGTCGACGTCGTTGCGGCCGGAGACCTGCCAGAGCCCGGTGATGCCCGGCCGGCCGCTCAGGTAGCACCATTCGTAGCCGCGGTAGCGCGCCATCTCGACGGCGGTCACCGGCCGCGGCCCGACAAAGCTCATCTCTCCGCGCAGGACGTTCACGATCTGCGGCAGCTCGTCGAGGCTGGTCTCGCGCAGGATCCGGCCGAGCCGGGTGATGCGCGGATCCGCGGCAAGCTTGAAGCTGGCCGCCCATTCGCGGGCGGCCGCCGGGTCCGCGGCGAGATGCGCAGCGAGCACGGCCTCGGCGTCGGGCACCATCGTGCGGATCTTCCAGCAGCGGAACGCGCGCCCGTGCCGTCCGATCCGGGCGTGGCCGAAGAAGCCGGGCCCGCCGCCGGCGCGGGTCGCGAGGTAGAGCACGAGGATGATCGGCGCGAGCATCGGCAGGAGCAGGAGCGCGACGGACAGGTCGAACCCGCGCTTGGCCGCGCGCCCGAGCAGATCGTCCTGGGCAAAGCGGTCGACCCGCCCCGGAATCCGGTCTTCTGTGTGTCGCATGGGAAGGCTCCGGGAGTCGGCCGCGGCGCGCACGCGCGTCGTTTCAGGTTGTGGCGTAGTCCGACTATGCAACCAAAACACGACGTATCGACGGCTTTCGGCCGTCGCGCCCGGAAATGCGCGGAAACTGACCAATCCGGCGGCAGCGCCGGCGCGGGTGCCGCCCTGAGAGGCAGCGTCGGAGCGGCGCGCAACGGCGTCCGCGCGCGCCGCGCTGGCGAGGCGTTAACCAAGGGCGCCTAGGGTCGCCCCGAGTGTTCACCTGACGTCCGGCCACACGGGAGACCCCCATGAGCGATCGTTTCCAGTCCTACGTTTCGGGCCTCGAAAGCCCGGCGACCGATCTCCTCGAGATCTTTCCCAGCGACGACAGCGACCTGCCGCACGCCGTGCGCGCGCTGAGCGTCGCGCAGTCCGGCAGCGTCCGGGTCGAGACCGTGGGCGGCAGCGTCGCGTCGGTCTTCGTCGCGGCGGGGGCGGTCATGCCGGTCCGGGTGCGGCGCGTGTTCGCCACCGGGACCGATGCGCTCGGCATCACCGGGCTGATCTGATGCGGCTGTCCGTCTCTGCCGGCCCCGCCGCCCCGGCCCCGCCGGCCGGGGCGGCCGCCACGGGGCCCGACCTGATCGCCCCGCCCACCGTCTCGGGCAGCGCGGCGCAGGGCGCGGAGCTGCTGGCCGATCCCGGGACGTGGAGCGGGAGCGGCCAGATCGGCTTTGCCCTTCGCTGGATGCGCGACGGCCGCCCGATCCCGGGCGCCACGGGTCCGCGCCACGTGGTCGGGCCCGCGGATGCGGGCACGCATGTCGCGTGCCTTGTCACCGCGACCGACGACACCGGCGCGCGCAGCGCGGTCAGCGCCGGTGTCACGATTCCGGCGGCGCTCGCGCCCGCGGCGCCCGCGCTCCTGCTGATGGTAGCGGGGCAGTCGAACGCGCGCACCGCCGGCGTGTCGGCGGCGACGCCGCCCGACGCCTATACCGACGGCACGCTCGGCGACACGTGGATCCTGGTGCAAGGCACGGGCATCGCCGACGCGGCCTTCGCGCCCTACGACGTGACCGCCAACGCCGACCCCGACAACAGCGGGACGGCCTGGGGATCGGAGGCGGCGTTCGTTCACCGGATGCGCGAGGCCGGCGACGACCGGCCGGTCTACATCGTGAAGGAGGCGACGAACGGGCACAGCCTCGATTTTCACTGGGATCCGGCGCGCACCGGCGCCGACTTCGCCCGGCTGGAGGACAAGGTGGCGCGGGCGCGGACGCTCGCGCCCGGCGGTCTGGCCGAGGTGCTGTTGTGGTGCCAGGGTGAGCAGGACGCCAACGATGAGGCGACGGCGGCCGCCTACGCGGCGAACCTGACCGCGTGGTTCGCGGCGCTCCGCGCGCGGGTCACGACCGGGCTTGTCGTGGTGGAGCGGATACGGCCGCTCGGCTACGCGCCGGGCAACGTGGTCGACGACAGCGCAGGCTACCTGCGCGCGGCCGGGATCCGCGAGGCGCAGGTCGCTGTGCCGCTGGCCGACGGCACCGCGACCAGCGTGGACCTCGATTTCCTGCCGGCGACGTTTCCGTTCATCCATCCCGGTGCGGCGTGGACCGAGGGAAAGGGCGCGCGCGGTCACGCGGCCTGGACCGGCACCTACGACGCGACCTACGGCGCGATCACCGACACCGCGCCGGCGCCCTACACGTTTGCCGACCAGACCGACGTGCCGGTGGGCGCGGTCGCCGTGTCGGACGCCGTGGAGATCACCGGGCTGGGCCGGCGTGCGCCGGTCGAGATCACCGGCGGCGAGTGGCGCAGCCTCAACGCGCTCGACGGCGACAGCGTGGTCACCGACTGGACCGCCGGGCCGGGCCATATCGACACGTTCCGCAAGCTGCAGCTGCGCGCGACCGCTTCGGCGACGGCAGACACCGCGATCACCGTGGCGGTGAGCGTCGGCGGCGTGGGCGAAAGCTGGTCGGTGCGAACCGCCGCGACCGCGCAGAGCTACCGCGCGGAAACCGAGGCGTTCACCGCCGCGGCCGTGGCGCAGGGCGGGCAGAGCATCGTCGGTGCGCAGAAGGATGCGCTCGACGCCTTCTACGACAGCGCGGCGGCGGCGAGCTGGTGGCCCAAGGTGGCGCGGCTCTATTGCCGGCTGGCCGACGAGACGTCCTCGCTGCTGAACCTCGTCGACCAGACCCGCATGGCCGACAATGGCGGGTCGAGCGCGTTCAACACGCCGATGACCTGGAGCGCGGCGACGGGCTGGACCGCGGCGGATGGCTCGCGCAGCGGCATCTCGCTGGACTTCGACCCCTCGGTGGGGTTCACGCACGACGATCACGGGATCGCCGTCTTCTTCGCCACGCTGAGCGACACTGCGGCGGCGTCGATCGACGACGGGGGTGTCGACGAATACTACCTCAGGGTGCTGTCCTCGGGATCCGCGCGCCTGCGCTGCGCCTCGGGCGGGAACGTGAACATCGCCGGGGTGTCGCCGGCGGCCGGAATGTGGGCGATGATGCGGACCGATGCCGCCACCATCGCGCTGCACGGGCCGGACGGGACGATCCGCGACGTGGCGTCGAACGCGATCTCGGGGCCGACGGCGTCCTACCTCGCGCTCGGCAGCGTGGAGGCGCAGGTGTCCGATGCAGGGCACCTCGGCGCGGCGGTGTTCTACCGCGCGCTGACCGGGGCCGAGGCGCAGGATTTCGCCGCGACGGTCGCCGCGCTGCACGCGGCGTTCGCGCTGTGAGCGCGGCGCTTGACCGGGCCCGCGCCTGCGGTCAATCAGGATCAAGGGCGCACCCCTCGGGCGAGGCGATGGACACCAGCGGATCCGACAGCGGCACAGCGACGATCCTGTGCATGAACGTCAAGTACTCGCCCAATCTCGGCGACGGGCTTCTTTCGGAATGCCTCGAGGCGGCGCTGATCGCGCGCGGGGCCGCACCGGGAACGACGTCGGCCGACCTCGCGGGGCGGCAGGCCTACGGCGAGGGCATGGCCGGGCGTGGTGCGGCGATGCGCGTGCTCGACGCGCTGCCGGGACCGGTGCGGCACCGCGCGGTGCGCGTGCCACTGGCGCTCAAGGCGCGGTCGAGCTGGGCGCCGCGATACCGCGCGGCTCTGGCGAGCGCGGACGCGGCGGTGATCGGCGGCGGCAACCTGTTGTCGGATCACGACCTGAACTTTCCGACGAAACTGGCGCTGGCGCTCGACGCCGCGCGCGCGGCTTGCGTGCCTGTCGCGCTCTATGCCTGCGGGATGGGCGCAGCGTGGAGCGCCGAGGGCGACCGGCGGCTGCGCCGCGCGCTCGCCGCCGGCGGGGTGCGGGCGGTGTTCCTGCGCGACGCGGCCTCCTGCGCGCGGTGGGACGCGCGGTTTGCCGACGTGACCGGCCTTCGGGCCGAGCGGGTGCGCGACCCGGGGCTCCTGGCCTGCGACACCTACGACGTGCCGGCGCGCGGCGCGCGCGACGTGCCGCATGTGGGCCTCGGCCTGATGAGCGACATCGCGATCCGCTATCACGCCGACACCCGCATCGGCGCCGCGGCGCTGCTGGACTGGTATGTCGGTGTGACGCGGGCGCTGGTGGCGCGCGGGGCGCGGGTGACGGCCTTTACCAACGGCGCGCCGGAGGACCGGGCCACGGCGGCGACGCTGCGCGCGCCGCTGACGGAGGCCGGGGCGATGGTCGCGCAGCCCGAGACGCCGGCGGCGCTGGCTGCGCTTCTGGCCGGGTGCGACGCACTGGCGGCGTTCCGCATGCACGCGGTGATCGGGGCGTATTCCTTCGGCGTGCCGGCGCTGGCGCTCGCGTGGGACGACAAGCTCGATGCGTTCATGGAGTCGGTCGAGCGCGCGGACTGGATGGCGGACGCGGCGACGCTGCCGCCGGAGGCGGTGGCCGACCGGCTGATCCGCGCGGCGGCGGAGGGCGTGCCGGCGGCCACCCATCGCGCCGTGATCGATGCCGCGCGTTCGGATGTCGGGCGGCTCTACGCCGCGATCGGTGCGCCCTTGCGGCGCAGCGCGGCGTCGTAGAGGGCCAGCATGTCGTCGATCCAGCCCTCGGGCGAGGCGCAGAGCCCGGCGGTTCCGGCGGCGCCGCGCCGGCTCATCGACGCGATCTCGGCGGGTTCCATCGCGTCGAACCCGGCGAGGAGATCGGCAAAGCCGTCCGCGTCGCGCGGGTCGCAGGCATAGCCGAGGCCACGTTCGGCGATCTCGGCGGCCAGGAGCGCGCTGCGCGACAGGATCACCGGAAGGCCGGAGAGCGACGCCTCGGCCGCGACGAGGCCGAAGGGTTCGGGGTATCGCGAGGGCATCACCAGCGCGCGCGCCTGCCGCGCCTCGGCCGCGATCGCCGGGCGGCTCAGCCAGCCGGTGAAGCGCACCTGCGGATGGGCGGCGGCGAGCCGGTCGCGGAGGGGGCCGTCGCCGACCACGGTCAGCGGCACGCCCGCGCGGGCGGCGGCGCGGATCAGGTCCTCGATGCCCTTTTCCGCCTCCACGCGCCCGATGAAGAGCAGGCCGCGGTTGTCCTCGGCGCGCACCCTTTCGGGCACGAGCGCGGTGGCCGGGTTGCGCAGCGTCCGCAGGTGCGCGGCGGGGTAGCCCGAGCGTTCGAGATACGGGGCCATGCCGGGATGGATCATCAGGATTCCGCCCCACGCCGCGTCCTTCGGCAACGTCCGTGCGAGGATCATCTGCCGCGTCACGCGCCAGCCCTTCTGGGCGTAGTTGCGCTTGTCGCACTGGGTGCCGAGGCAGGACATCGACAGCGGGACGCGGTCGCAGGGCCGCATGGCGCGATAGTCCATGAAGCCGCCGTTGGGACAGCCGAGAAAGAAGTCGTGCGCGTGGATGAAGACGCGCGGGGCCACCGGTGCCAGCGGCGCGAAGACCGCGGCGGTCAACGTCTTGGACCACGAGTGGACGTGGTAGACCGTGTCGGGCGTGTCGTGCCGCGCGATCGTCCGGGCCACGGTGTCGGCCACCTGCCGGTTGTAGAGCCCGCGCGTCGCGGCGACGCGGCGCGGCGCCTTCATCAGCGGGGCCGCCCCGACATGGCGGTGCGCGACGCCGGCGGCGGCAAGCTCGGGGTTGGGCAGGTCGTCGGCGGCGAGGAAGACCGTCTCGATCCCGCGCGCCGCGAGGTTCTTGGCCTGAAGCAGCGCGAGGCCCGTGGCGCCGCCGCGCGCGACACTGGCATCGTTGAGAATGACGACCCTGGGCATGGCGCGCTCTCCGCCTCAAGTTGTGCTGCACCGCGGAGTTTGCCGCGCGCAGGTGGAATTGCAAGCGCGACCGCGCGTTAGGGCGCCCGCAATGTGATGCGAAAGCGCGTCACGTCGCCGGTGGCGTCCGCGTTCGGGCCGACGCTGAGCTCGAGCACGTCGCCGGGGGCGAGCGAAAGCCCGCGGCGCGCCACCTTGATTGGATGCGTGCCGGACTGCGCCGCAAGCGCGGCACCGTTGAGTGTGACCGACACCGAGATGCCGTCGGTGGTGCCGGCGCCGGGCGCGAAGGACGCGTCGAGGTCGATGACCTGCGCCGTCGGCGCGACGTAGCGATGCACGATATGCACCGGACGGCCGGCCCAGACACCGGGGCGCAGCGTGTCGGCGGCGAGCCGGATCCGGCCCAGCGCGGGCGCGCCCAGATGCGGCGTCCATGGCGCGGCCGGAGCCTGCTGCCCGGGCATGAGGCGCAGGGGATGGTCGCGGTCGCCGTGCCGGGCGAGCCGGTCGAACGGGTCGCCGGGCCGGGCGCCGGTGGCCTCCGGGTAGGTGAACTGATCGAAGCTGTCGGCGATCACGCCGTCGGGGCCGAGGGCCGGCGGCGCGGCGTCGTCCGGCCCGATGACGATGACCGGGCGGTCGGGGGACAGCAGCAGCGGCGGCGGCAGGTCGCGCCCTTCGGCATCGACGGCGCGCGCGCCGGGGGGCAGCGTCACGCCGCGCCGCGCGCCCCACAGCACATGCGTGCCGCCGGCGAACCGGCAGCCGTAGCCGAAGGGATCGGGCGCGGCGTCGACGACCGCGCGCCGCTCCATCCGTGCGGCGATCAGGCGCCACGCCCGCCCGGCCGGGGTGATCCGGCCGTCCGGCGTGAAGAGCGGCACGTAGCCGTCGCCGCGGTCGTTCAGCGGATACCACACCGCGCGCGACACGCCGGCCAGCGCCATCTGGCAATACATCCTGACCGCATAGGATGCCGACCCGGCGCGATCGGTGGTCCCGAACTCGGTGATCTCGATCGGCATCTCCGCGATGGCGGGCCGGCGGCGCAGCACCGCGATCTGGCGCGCGAGCTGCTCGGGCGCGGTCGAATAGGGATGGAGCGCGAGCGTGTCCATGTGGTCGGCGGCCCCGGCGGCGAGCAGCGCGTCGAGATAGGCGCCGGGCAGCGAGTGGAGCGCACCGCCGGAGATGCGGATCCCGGGCCGCGCGGCGCGCGCGGCCCCGGACGCCGCGCGCAGGAGCGGGACATAGGCGCGAGCCCGCGCCTCGGGCGTCATGTCCTTCAGCGGACCGCGCACGAAGTTGGTGCCGTTGAACTCGTTGCCGATCTCGAGCGAGTCGACATTCGGAAAGCGTCGCACCAGGGCGCCGGCGAAGGCGCCGAAGGCCGCGACCGCCGCGTCGGAGTGCGGGGTGTCGCCGCCATCGTAGAGCGGATTGCCCCAGTTCAGGACGATCGACAGGCGACTGTCGCCCAGCGCGTCGGGAAAGCGCTGGCGCGGGCCGTCGAACACGTAGGTGCCGGGCGCGCGTTCGGCCCGGGCCCAGACCATGCCGTCGCGCAGGTCGCGCACGCCGAGGGCGCGCGCGCCGTCGAGCGTGCCGGGCCGGCGCCCCTGCGAGAGGTTCGAGGCCGCGGCGAGCGCGGGGCCGACGGGCTCTGCCTGCGGGGCGGAGGGCGGCAGGAGCGCGAGGACCGCGAGCGGCAGGAGACCCGGGAGCACCCAGCGGCGCATCGCCCTACCCCTCCACCGGCCGGGGCCGCACCGCGCCCGCGGCCAGCGGCCGCGCAGACGGTGGCGCGGGTGGCGCGCCCTCGGCCCCGGGCAGGCCGGCTGCGGCGAGTTCCTCGCCCACGCGGGCGATCACGCCGGAGGCGGTGGGCAGGTATTCGAACCGGCCCTGCCGCCCCGCGGTGACGATGCCCGCGGCCTGCAGGCGGTCGAGCACCTCGGCGACCCGCGCTGCGTGACCGGGCGCGTAGAGCGGGTAGGCCGACGGGGTCAGCGCGTGCCCCTCGAGCCGGAGACCGTCGGCCAGCGCGAGGGTGCCGAGATGGGTGGCCAGATCCGCGAACGCGTCCTCCGGATCGGCGCGGGCGCCGGGCGGAAGCGTCACCTCCACGCTGAAATGCGCGCGGGGCGCGCCGGTGTCGGGATAGAGGCGCGAGTGGATCGTCGCCCGCTTCCACCGGCCATCCTCGTGGAAGTTGAAGAGCACGTTGCCGATGTCGGGCGACAGCCACCGCGCCGAGACGAAGAGCGTCATCAGGTCGATCGAGGCGAGGCCCGAGGGCGTGCCGAAAACCGCGCGGTGGGTGGTGTCGAGCGGGATCGTGGCGGCCACCGCGCCGACGCGCCGCGTGCCGGCGGCGGTGCCGACCGAAAAGCCTTCGCCGTCGGCCGCGATGCGCGTGACCGGTTCGTTCAGCGCGACCTCCACACCGCTTGCCTCCAGCGCCACGCGGATGGGGGCGAAGAGCGCGTCCATGCCCGCGCGCGGCCGTACGCGCAGGGGTGGGGCCACGGGGGCGGGATCGCCGCGGGAGAGCGCGCCGATCGCCCGGCGCAGGAGCGCCGCGGGGCGCGTCGCACGCTCCACGAGGCCCATGCGGCGCTGGAAGAACGCCTCGTCGATCTGGGTCGCCGGGACGTGGTGGAAGCGCTCCACGTAGGCGCGGAGCCCGGAGCGCGCGTAGAGCGTCGGCCCGAGGCGCGCGCGGCAGATGCCGTCGAGCGTGCCGTCGCGCGGGTGACGGAGACGGCCGGTCAGAAGCTCCGCCGCGACGCGCAGGCGCAGGCCGAGGGGCCAGCCCATCAGTTCGCGCCCGGCGATCATGTAGGGCTCGACCCGGCCGGAGGGCACGATGCGGCGGCCGACGCGGCGCACCTCGGGGCAGCTCTCCGCAAGGCCCGGCGCGAGGGCGAAGAGGCGGGCCGCGGGTTCGTAGAAGATGCTGCCGGTGTCGAAGCTGTAGGGCCCGATATCGACGGAGCGGTGCGCGCCGCCGAGCCGCTGCGATGCCTCGATCAGCGTGACCCGGCGACCGGCCTCGGCGAGGCGCCGCGCGGCGCAGAGCCCGGCGATGCCGCCGCCGAGGACGGCGACGGCCCGGGACGGTGCGCGCCTCAGCGCAGGCGTTCGGATCGTGTCCAGCGTGCCGGCTCCTTCCGCGCCGTCGGGATCGCGGCGCCACGCGCCCGTTGTCGCGCCGCGATGGTTAAGGAGTGGTGAATGCCGCCCCCGGTCACGGCCGGGCTCCGGTGTCGAGAAGCGGCGCGAGCACCGACCACAGCCTGTCGCCGGCGGCGCGCCAGCCGAGCCCGGCGGCCCGCGCCGCGCCGCGCCGGCGCAGGTCGGCGGCGAGCGCCTCGTCTTCGGCGACGCGGACGAGGGCGTCGCGCCAGGCCCCGGTGTCCTCGGGATCGATGAGGAGCGCGCCGTCGCCGCAGATCTCGGGCATCGCCCCGGCGGATGCGGCGACGACCGGCGTGCCGCAGTGCATCGCCTCGACCGGCGGCAGGCCGAAGCCCTCGGTTCGCGAGGGAAAGGCGAAGAGCCGCGCGCCGGCATAGAGCGCGCGCAACGCGCCGTCGCTGACGAAGCCGGTGAAGATCGCGCCGGGCGGCGGGGTCATCCCGGCCCGCCGGTAGGCGTCCGCCGCCGGGCCGCCGGCCACGACGAGGCGCAGCCCCGGCACCGGCGCGTCGCGCAGCGCGTCGAAGACCCGGCCGACATTCTTGTAGCCCTTGGTCGAGCCGATCACGAGGAGGTAGCCGCCCGCCGACAGGCCCAGCCGCGGCAGGATGTCGGGATCGGGCGCGACCCGCAGGATATGGTCGGTGCCGTTGCGCACCACGTCGATGCGGCCCGGCGGCGCGACGCCGTGGTCCGCCAGAGAGCGGCGCGCGAAGTCCGACACGGTCAGGACGCGCCGGGCGCGGCGGCCGATCAGCGGCAGGAGCGCGCGATACGCGGCGGCCTGCCGCCCGGTGAAATCCTCGGGAAAGAGGAACGTCTGCGCATCGTGGATCATCACCACCGAATTGCCGTGCAGCACCGGCCCGAGGTTGCAGAAGTTCACCAGAAGCGCGCCGCGCGCGATGCGCGGCAGGCTCAGCATCTCCCACCCCTGCCCGGTGCCGAAGGCGCCGGGCGCGACGCGCGCGCGCAGGTGCGGAAAGGCCGGATCGTGGGGCACGGCGCGCGGCGCCACGATCTCGGCCCCGTGGGCGGCGCCCGCGCGGGCGATAAGCGCGTCGGCGTAATGCGCGGCGGTGCGGTGCACGCCGTTGAGCCCGGCACCGAGGAACTTGCCGTTGATCACGAGCCGCGCCGCGTTGGCGGGCGCCTCTGGTCGCCCGTCCCGCGGGGCGGATCGGGACACGCTCGGGGTGGTGAGGGTCGAGGACATGGGCCGCCTCTCCGGCTGGGTCGCGCGCGGTCGCTCAAGTCATAGGCGCTCGCGCTTAACGAGAGAAGCGGCGATGCAAACACGCTAGGATTAATCAAACGTTAAGCTTAATCTGCGATCACGCGCAGCGTCGTCCGGGCCCGGGACGGCACCCGCCACGAGCGAACGGAACCGACGTGCAAGTCCTTCCCAGCACAGCGATCGTCCTTGCCGTTCTCGTGCTTCTGCTGGCGCGCGGGCCCTATCGGGGGCTGGCGATCCTGTTCGCGATCACGCCGTTCGGCATGATGGCGGCGTTCAACCTCCCGGCGCTCGGCGGGCTGTCGATTCTCGCCACCGACATGGTCGTGATGACCTTTGTCGCGCTGACGCTGCTGCGGCGTGACGTCGGGCGCGACATCGCCACGACGCTGACCCGCGGATCGCTGGCGCTGCCGCTCCTGGCGCTGCTGCTCTATGCCGCTCTGGCGACGCTCTACTTTCCGCGCGTCTTTGCCGGTGCGACGGAGGTCTTCAGCCTCAGCCGGGACGCGAATGCGCATGGGATCGTGCGGGTTCCGCTTCGGCCCGACACCGGCAACCTCGCGCAGCTCTTGCGCATGTCGCTCGTGATGGCGGCGTTCCTGTGCGTCGCGATCCTGGTGCAGCGGCGGCCCGACCCGCGGGCGCTGTTGACGGCGATGAAGATCGCGACCGGGGTGCATGTGGGCCTCGGCGTGATCGACATCCTGACCAACGCCGCGGGCCTCACCGCGCTGCTGGAGCCCATCCGGACGGCGAACTACGCGCTCACGCTCGGGCACAGGATGGCGGGCCTGACCCGGATGATCGGCGGCTTCCCCGAGGCCTCGGCCTTCGGCTACTACTCGGTCGGTTTCCTCGGGTTCTGGCTGAGCTACTGGCTGTCGGAGCGCGGCGACACCACCGCCCGCACCGGAGGCTGGTCCACCGGCATATGGCTCGCGCTGTCGGCCTTCGTGGTGGTGCGGAGCACGTCGTCCTCGGCCTATGTGGGCGCGGCGGGATTTCTGCTCGTCTTCGCGCTGATCCAGATGCGCGGCGGCACGATCCGGCTCAACCGCGCGACGGGGTGGATCGTGCTGCTGATCCTCGCATCGCTGCCGCTCGTGGTGATCGGCGGCTATGCCGCCTACGCGCTGGTGCCGGGGATCGGCGAGTTCATCGACCGGTCGCTCCTGGAGAAGATGGCGACGAAATCGGGCGTGGAGCGCATGAGCTGGAACGCGCAGGCGCTGGTGAACTTCCTGGACACCAACATGCTGGGCACCGGGCTCGGTGCGGTGCGCGGCTCGAACTGGCTTATCAGCACGCTGGCCACGCTCGGGCTGCCGGGGACGCTGCTTTACCTGCTGTTTCTCTGGCGCCTGTTCACGGCACCGACGGGCGGGCTCTCGCCCGCGACGGCGCGGCTGGTGACAGCGTTCAAGATGGGGTGCCTCGCGTTCCTGATGCGCGCGCTCGTGGTGCACGGCTCGGCGAACCTGCTCGACCTGTTCTTCATCTCCGCGGGTGCGGTGCAGGGCCTCGTGCTGGCCGCGGCGCGCGCGCCGGTGGTGCGGCCGGGCCTGCCGCCCGGGCCCCGCGGGGCGGCCGACACGCGCGCGATGCTGCGGAGCCGGGGGGCATGAGCGACGCCCCGAAGCAGGGCGCGGGAAACCTCAGCGGCCGCACCGCCGCGAGTTCCGGCTGGGTCGGGCTCGCGCGGATCCTCGTGCGGCTGTCGGATTTCCTGCTGCTGCTCGTTCTGGCGCGGCTGCTGACGCCCGCCGATTTCGGGCTGGTGACGCTCGCCACCGCGATCATCGGCATCCTCGACGTGCTGACCGACATCCCGCTGACCTCGGCGCTGATCCGCGCCGAACGGATCGAGCGGCGTTTCATCGACACGGCGTTCACGCTCGGGCTCCTGCGCGGGGCGCTCCTGCTGGCGCTGATCGGGGCGCTGACGCCGGCGATCGCGGCGCTCTACGGCGACGACAGGCTCTTGGCGGTGGTGCCGGTCCTCGCGCTCGGGGCGGCGCTGCGGGTGATGCAGAGCCCGGGAATGGCGCATCTCTACAAGGCGCTGCGGTTCCGAGAGAGCTTCGTCATGGAGATCGGCGGCAAGATCGCGTCGTTCGGGGTGGCCGTCGCCGTGGCGCTGGCCACGCGCAGCTACTGGGCGCTCGTGCTCGCACCGGTGGTGACGCAGGCGGTCAGCGTCGGGCTCTCCTACGTGATCGCGCCGTGCCGGCCGCGCCTGTCGCTGGCGGAGTTCGGATTCTTCTGGCGGTTCATGGGCTGGCTGATCCCGGCGCAGTTCGCCGCGGGCGTCGCCGGCCAGTTCGACCGGCTGTTCCTCGGCGCGGTGGTGCCGAAGGCGACGCTCGGCTTCTTCGGGGTGGCCAACAGCCTCGCCGCGCTGGTCGAGCAGTCGCTGCGCAAGGCGGTGACGCAGCCGCTGATCTCGGGATTCGTGATGGTCGAAGGACAGGCCGACCGGCTGCGGCGCGGCTATCGCATGGCCGACAGCGCCATCGTGCTGAGCGCGCTGCCGCTCTACCTCATCGCCTTCGTCTTCGCGGAGCAGATCGTGGCGGTCGCGCTCGGGGCCGGCTGGGCGCCGGCGGCGCCCTACCTGCAGGGGCTCGCGCTCGCCTTCCTGCCGGCGCTTATGCGCCTGCCGTTCCGGCCGCTGGCGATGGCGGCGGGGCGCACCGACCTCGTCTTCGCGGTGGAGGCGACGGCGCTGGCCTCGCGCATCGTGGCGCTGCCGGCGGGATTCGCGCTGGCCGGAGTGCCGGGGCTCATCGGCGGGATCGGCGTCGCCGGCGTGGTGACCGCCGGTGCCGCGATGGAGGTGGTGCGCCGGATCTGCGGCATGTCCTGGGCGGCGCAGATGCAGGGCACGGTGCGGGCCGCCGGCCCGGCGATCGTGGCGCTGTTCGTTGCATGGCACCTCGAGCGCGCGATCGCGCCCCTGACCGGCGTGCCGCCGATGCTGGGCCTCGGCGGAGCGACGCTCGCGTTTCTTGCGACGTTCTACGCCGGCGTCGTGCTGACATGGCTCGCGCTCGGGCGGCCGGCGGGGGTGGAGGCCAAGGCCGTCGGCGCGATCGGCCGCCGCATCCTGCGCAATTCCTGACCGGAAACTCACCCCTAAGGCGAATACTCGCCGCCTGACACACTTTCACCTGCGGCGTTTACGAAAAATTATCGAAGATGCTCCGCAATGCCCGCGACAGGTCGAGGAGCGTTCCGGTCCGTGCCAGCCCATCCGCATCACGCGCAAGAGCGATCCGCGCCGACGCTCGTGCATCTGCAATACCTGCGCGGCCTCGCGGCGCTGATGGTGGTGGTCCATCACGTGGTGAAGGCGCGCGAGGGGTTCTTTTCGCCGCTCGCCGGGTCGGATTTCGGGCGCGCGGGCGTGCTGATCTTCTTCGTGCTGAGCGGTTTCATCATCGCGCACGTCTCGTCGGCGGACCGGCCGGCGGCGTTCGCGCTGCGCCGGGTGGTGCGGGTGGTGCCGCTCTACTGGGTGCTCACGCTCGTGTTCTTCGCGATCCAGGTGCGCCACGATCCGTCGCTGGCGGTGCTGGCCGAGCGTGCGCCGGAGCTGCTGGCCTCGCTGTTCTTCGTGCCGCACATGCACGAGACGGCGGACCGGATCTGGCCGATCCTCGTGCCCGGCTGGACGCTGAACTACGAGATGTTCTTTTTCGCGCTGTTCCTGGCCGGGCTGGTCGTCGGCCGGCCGCGCCGGGTCGTTCCGGCGCTGATCGCCGCGCTGGTGATCGCCGGGCTCGCGCTGCCGGGCAGCGATCCGCGCTGGGTGACGTGGACGAGCCCGCTGCTGCTATTGTTCGTCGTCGGCATCGCGCTGGCCGAGGCGTGGCGGCGCTGGGACCTGTCACGCGCGTGGCCGGCGCTGCCGCTGGGCGCGGTCGTGCTGGCGGCCGGCGCGGTCGGCGTGGCGCCGGGGGCAGCGGCGCAGCCGACGCTCGCGGTCGGCGCGGCGCTTGTCACGCTCGGCACGCTCGGATGCCAGGCGCGATGGCCGGAGCGGCGGGTCCCGCTTCTCGGGCCACTCGGCGATGCGAGCTATTCGCTCTACCTGTCGCACACGATCGCGCTCATCGTCCTGCTGAAGATCCTCGGCGCGCTGCCGCTGGGCGGCTGGAGCCAGTTCGCGGTGGTGACGACGCTGGCGGTCGGCGCGTGCTGGGTCATCGGCCTGCTGTGCTATCGCTGGATCGAGCGGCCGATGTTGCACTCGCACCGCCGGATCGTGGCGCGGATCCTGCGCCCTGCCCCGCCCTCGGCCGCCGGCCTCGCGGCCCCGCCGGCGGGCGGCTCGGGGCGCTGAGCGCCGCGGGCGGCGCCGTGATGTGACCAAATCGCATCGAATTTGCCCCAAAGCACGCCCTCGGCGCCCTCGGGATGCCCCGTTTCGGCCGCATTGGGCCAGCATACAGGGCCCAGCGACCCGCAGCCGGAGGGCAGTCCGTGACGAGCCTCGACCTCTATCGCCCCGCCGATCCCGGCCCCCGCACGCTGTCGGATCGTCCGGATGCCGGGACGGCCGGCCGCGGGATCGGGGCCGCGCTGCTGGCGATGCCGCTGGCGCTGGTGGCGACGATCCTGCTGGTGACGTTGTTCGGCCTGCCGCTGCTGTGGTCCCTGCCCGTCTACGGCGGATTGGGCGCGGCGCTGCTGCTGACCTTCGCGCTCCTTCCGGCGGCGCGCTGCCCCGACTGACGCCGGGGCCGAGGCACCGCTTCGACCGATCCCGACGGCGCCCTACACGCCAAACGCACAGCCCCGCCGCCGGCCCGGTTCGACCGCTGCGGGCTGCGTGTCGGAAAAAGTTAACAATTCCTGAATACTAGGCCGTCGTTTTTTGACGTCCCGCCGCGCTGCGAGGCTGGCGCGTGGGGCGGGCTTTGATAAGGTGCGCACGAACACTGGGTGTGCCGTCCGGGCGGGCCCGCGGAACGGATCGAACGGGCCCTTCTCATGCACAAGATTCATCCAGTCATCCTCTGTGGCGGTTCGGGCACCCGGCTCTGGCCGCTGTCGCGCAAGAGCTACCCCAAGCAGTTCACGCCGATGATGGGCGACGAGACGCTGTTCCAGGGCACGGCGCTGCGCCTGTCGGGCGCGACGGACGGGATCGCCTTCGAGAAGCCCGTGATCGTCACCAATTCGGACTTTCGTTTCGTGGTGACCGAACAGCTCTCCCGCGTCGGGATCGACCCGGGCGCGATCCTGATCGAGCCGGCGGGGCGCAACACCGCGCCCGCCGTCCTCGCCGCCGCGCTGCACCTCGAGGCGCGCGATCCGGACGCGATCATGCTGGTCGCGCCGTCCGATCACCTGATCCGCGACGCGGCGGGCTTTCACGCCGCGATCGCGCGCGGGCTGCCGTCAGTCGATGCGGGGCATCTCACGCTGTTCGGGATCACGCCGGACCGGCCGGAGACCGGTTATGGCTACCTGCAGCTGGCCGAGGCCGCGAATGGCGGTCCCGTGCCGCTGCACTCCTTCGTCGAAAAGCCGGACGCCGAGACCGCGGCGCGGATGCTGTCCGACGGCAGCTACCTGTGGAATGCCGGGATCTTCCTGTTCCGCGCGCGCGACATCGTCGCCGCGTTCGAACGCCTCGCCGCGGAGGTGGTGCCGCCGGTCGGCGCGGCGCTGCGCCAGGCCGAGGTCGACCTGGGGTTCCTGCGGCTCGACCCCGAGGCGTGGGACGCCGCGCCGGACATCTCGATCGACTACGCGGTGATGGAGAAGGCGGAGGATCTGCACGTCGTGCCGTATGACGGCGACTGGTCCGACCTTGGCGGATGGGACGCGGTCTGGCGCGCGTCCGAGATGGACGACGACGGCAACGCCGCCGGCGAGGGCGCCACCGCGATCGACTGCCGGAACACGCTCCTGCGCTCGGATTCCGAACGGCTCGAACTGGTGGGGATCGGTCTCGACGACATGATCGCGGTGGCGATGAAGGACGCCGTGCTGGTCGCGCCCAAAAGCCGCGCGCAGGACGTCAAGAAGGCGGTGAGCGCGTTGCGCGAGAAGGAGGCGGCGCAGGCCGAGACCTTCCCTCTCGACCACCGGCCATGGGGCTGGTTCGAGAGCCTCGTGGTCGGCTCGCGCTTCCAGGTGAAGCGGATCCTGGTGCATCCCGGCGCGTCGCTGTCGCTGCAATCGCACTTCCACCGGTCCGAACACTGGATCGTGGTCGAGGGCACCGCGCGCGTGACGGTGGACGACGAGGTCACGCTCGTGACCGAGAACGAAAGCGTCTATATCCCGCTGGGTGCGGTGCACCGCATGGAGAACCCCGGCAAGGTGCCGATGGTGCTGATCGAGGTGCAGACGGGGTCTTACGTGGGCGAGGACGACATCGTGCGCTACGAGGACGTCTATGCCCGGGGCCAGGGCGCCAAGGGCTGACGTCGCACATGCCCCCGAAAGAGAGGTTTCGATGGCACCGAAATTCGGCACGAGCGGCCTGCGCGGACTGGTCACGGAGCTGACGCCAGCGCTGGTCGCGGATTACGTGCGCGCCTTTCTCGCCGCCTGCCCCACCGGCGGCGGGCTGCATGTCGGGCGCGACCTGCGCGACAGTTCGCCGGACATCGCGGCGGCGGTGATCGCGGCCGCCCGCGGCGCGGGCGTTCCGGTGACCGATTGCGGCGTGCTTCCGACCCCGGCGCTGGCGCTCGCGTCGCTGGAGGCCGGACAGGGCGCGATCATGGTGACCGGAAGCCATATCCCCGCCGACCGCAACGGCCTGAAGTTCTACGTGCCGACCGGCGAGATCGCGAAATCCGACGAGGCGGCGATCGCCGCCGCGCTGGGGTCGGACGCGGCCGAAGGTTCGCCCGCGCCGGTCGTGCAGGACGACGCGGCGCTGGCGCGCTACCGGGCGCGCTACGCCGACGCCTACGGGCCCACAGCCCTGTCCGGTCTGCGCGTCGGCGTCTACCAGCACAGCTCGGTCGCGCGCGACGTGCTGCCCGAGATCCTGACCGCGCTCGGGGCCGAAGCGGTCGCGCTGGCGCGGTCGGGCAGCTTCGTGCCGGTGGACACCGAGGCGCTCGATCCCGACACGCGCGGCATGCTGGCGGGCTGGTGCGCCGAGCACGGGCTCGACGCCGTGGTCTCGACGGACGGCGACGCGGACCGGCCGATGGTGGCGGATGCCGAGGGCCGGGTCGTGCCGGGCGACGTGCTCGGGGTGCTGACGGCACGCGCGCTCGGGGCGCGCATCCTCTGCACGCCGGTGTCCTCGAACTCGATGATCACGGAGATGCCGGACTTCGCGGCGATCCGCCGGACGCGGATCGGCTCGCCGTTCGTGATCGCCGCGATGGAGGACACGCTGGCCGCCGAACCGACCGCACGGGTCGTCGGCTACGAGGCCAATGGCGGCTTCCTCCTCGGCTTCCGGGCGGCGGGGCCGGCCGGCCCGCTCGCGCCGCTGATGACCCGCGATTGCCTGTTGCCGATCGTCGCGCCGCTTGCGGCGGCGGCCGCGGCCGGGCTGTCGCTGGCGGAGCTCGGGGCGACACTGCCCCCGCGGTTCACCGCGGCCGACCGACTGCAGGACGTGCCGGCGGAGGCATCGCGCGCGCTGATCGACCGGTTGTCGGAGGATGACGCGGCGCGCGCGGCGTTCTTTGCGGATGTCGGGCCGGAATCGCACGTCGACCTGACCGACGGTCTGCGCGTGTCGTTCAGCACCGGCGTGGTTGTGCACCTGCGCCCGTCCGGCAACGCGCCGGAGTGCCGGGTCTATGCGGAAGCGGAGACAGAGGCGGCGGCCACCGCGCTGGTGGCCGACCACCTGGCGCGGCTGAAGACGGCGCTGGCGGCCTGAGCCGCCGCGCCGGGGGTCAGCTCTGCTTGGTGACCTGGGTGAATTCGAGCTCGACCGGGGTCTCTCGGCCGAAGATCGACACGGACACGCGCAGGCGCTGATTGTCCTCGTCGACGCCCTCGACCATGCCGTCGAAATCCTCGAACGGGCCGTCGTTCACCTTCACCTTCTCGCCGATCTCGAAGTGGATGAGCGTGCGCGGGGCCTCTTCGCCTTCCTGCACGCGGCCGAGGATCTGCTGCACCTCGGCGTCGCGCATCGGCATCGGGCGGCCCTGCGGCCCGAGGAATCCGGTGACGCGGTTGATCGAGTTGATCAGGTGATAGCCCGCATCCGACATCTCCATCCGGACGAGGACGTAACCGGGCATGAAGCGCCGCTCGGTCGAGACCTTCTTGCCGCGCCGGATCTCGATCACTTCCTCGGTCGGAACGAGGACCTCCTCGATCTGGTCCTCGAGGCCCTGTTCGGCCACCGCCGTCCGGATCTGTTCGGCCACCTTCTTCTCGAAATTCGAGAGAACGCTCACCGAATACCACCGCTTCGCCATCTGGCCTCGACCTTTCCGTTCCTGTGCGCGTCTTGCGCGGTCTCGCTTGTGTCGCGGATATCCGTTTTCCGCGTCCCGACAACGGCAATCGGCGCGCAACGCGACTCATCGCACGCCCGATCGGGAGAGTGGGCTGTGGCGTACGCGATGCCCGGGGCGAGTTCAAGGCCCGCGCGCCGGTCAGCGTGCGTCAGCCGAAGATGCCGAGAATGGCCTGCAGCCCGCCGCGGATCGCCAGATCGACGAGCGCGAAGAAGATCGCCGTCAGCGTCGCCATGATGAACACCATGACGGTCGTCAGCAGAACCTCGCGGCGCGTCGGCCACACGACCTTGGCGACCTCGGCACGCACCTGCTGAACGAACTGGAGCGGGTTGGTTCGTGCCATCGGGCACCCCTTGCATCGTTGCGATCTGTCCGGCGGGGCATACGGCGAAGCGCCGCGCGGTGCAAGCGAAAGCCCGCTGCAGGCGGGGTGCCGGATGGGCCGTTGGATCGAAGAAGGTGACTGGCAGGGGCAGCAGGGCTCGAACCCGCGACCTACGGTTTTGGAGACCGTCGCTCTACCAACTGAGCTATACCCCTACGGCGACGCTTCACCTACTCCCGCACCGGGGTGAATTCAAGGGCGGATTGACGCCCGTCGGGCCCTGCGCGGCGACGCGAAAGCGCGCCAGGTTCCGACACGATGTTCACGATCGCATACACTGAGCGTCACCGCGCCGTGATACCTGTTTCTGAACATCTTTGTGCACAAAGTAACAGAAGCTGTGTTCGGGTTTGCGCAGGCGGTCCGGACGGGGTCGGGCGCACGCTCCCGAGATCGACCCCGCTGCGGTGCGGCGCGAGCAAGCGGCTGAATTTGCCGAAAATTTTCCGGATCGGTGCCGGGGTGGCGATTTGTTCCTCACAATCAAGCCCAAGATTCGGTGAGCGATTGCAACATCTTGGCCGGATTGCCGCGGATCGATGCCGTCCCCAATTCACCGTCATCGGCCGACGACGGGGCCGCGGCACAGACCGCACCGCCCGAGGCCAGAGAGACACGACGAACCGCACACGCACCAAAGGAGACACGACATGAAAACCGCACTCGCAGCCATCGCCACCGCCGCCGCCGCCCTGACCGCAGTTCCGGCCGCCGCCGCCCTCTCGACCGAGGCCGCACAGGTCAAGATCGAGCGCTACGCGCCGGAGGTCGACGCATCGACCCTCACCGACACGCAGATCGTGACCATCCTCAACGCGATCAACTCGAGCGACGGGCTCGGCGAGCGTGAAGGCAAGGTCCAGTCGCTGGTCCGCGCCTACCAGTAAGGCCCGGCCAGTTCCCCGGCGGCTCCGGGTCTTCCCCTGCCCGGAGCCGGCCCCTCACAGACACACACGATTTCGGAGACACGACATGAAAACCGCACTCGCAGCCATCGCCACCGCCGCCGCCGCCCTGACCGCAGTTCCGGCCGCCGCCGCCCTCTCGACCGAGGCCGCACAGGTCAAGATCGAGCGCTACGCGCCGGAGGTCGACGCATCGACCCTCACCGACACGCAGATCGTGACCATCCTCAACGCGATCAACTCGAGCGACGGGCTCGGCGAGCGTGAAGGCAAGGTCCAGTCGCTGGTCCGCGCCTACCAGTAAGGCCAGGCCAGTTCCCCAGCGGCTCCGGGCCTTCCCCCGCCCGGAGCCGGCCCCTCACAGACACACACGATTTCGGAGACACGACATGAAAACCGCACTCGCAGCCATCGCCACCGCCGCCGCCGCCCTGACCGCAGTTCCGGCCGCCGCCGCCCTCTCGACCGAGGCCGCACAGGTCAAGATCGAGCGCTACGCGCCGGAGGTCGACGCATCGACCCTCACCGACACGCAGATCGTGACCATCCTCAACGCGATCAACTCGAGCGACGGGCTCGGCGAGCGTGAAGGCAAGGTCCAGTCGCTGGTCCGCGCCTACCAGTAATCCTGACGCGCCCGGGCTTCCGGCCCGGGCGTCATCTTCGGAGGATCGCCATGACACGTCTTTTCGGCCCGACCGTGATCGCCGCCCTCGTGGCCGCGTCCACGGCCTCCGCCCTTCCGACCGATCCGCCCGTGACCGAACGGCCGGACACGCGATTTGCCCCGATGCTCGAGCTTCCCGAGAGCACGATCATCCTGATCCGGGACGGGTTGCAGCTGCAGCCCGAACCGAACACGTCCGCCGCCATGCCGCGGTGAGCCGCACGAACCGGCGTCGTGTGACGCCGGTTCGTCACGTTCGGGCCCCGCGCGCGATGACGTGACTTGAGCCCGGCGCGGATCGGCGCATCCTTGGACAGGACAGGGGCGGGCACGTGCCCGCCCCCGCCCAAGAGGAGCCCGCCATGAGATCCGTCCGCCCGATCTGCCACGCCGCCGCGATCCTGACGCTGGTCGCCGTCGGCGCGGCCCCCGCCGCCGCGCAGATGTCCGACGAGGCCGCGCAGATCCGCCTCGAACGCTTCGCACCCAATGTCGACGTCTCGCAGCTCAGCCGGGCAGAGATCCTGTCGCTGCTCAACGTGATCCATTCCGGCGGGTCGCGCAGCACGCGGGAGGCGAAGGTCGAATCCCTCGCCCGCCTCTACCAGAGCGACCGGCGCGGCTTCTATTTCCGCTTCGATCTCGACTGATGGCCGGTGTGACCTCTCGCGTTATCCTGTCCGCGACGCTGGTCGCACTGGCGGTCACGGCCACCGCGGCGGAGGCGACGACCCGGCGCGAGGCGGCCGAGATCCGGCTCAGCCGCTATGCGCCCGAGGTCGACGTGACCAAGCTCACCGACACCGAGCTGGCGGTTCTGATGAACATCCTGCGGTCGACCGACACGGACATCGAGAAGCGGTTCCGCCTGCGGTCGTTCGTGGATCGCTACCAGAGCGGCGACTGACCGCGGCTCAGGCCGCGGGGCGCGCCGCGCGGCGGCCCGGCTCGCCCACCACACCGGCATCGAACAGGTGCGCGATCTCGGTATCGTCGAGCCCGGCGACCGTGCTCAGCACCTCGACGGTATGCGCCCCGAGGTCGGGCGCCGGGGCGGGATCCTGCCGCGCGAAGCCCGACCACGTGACCGGAGAGCCCGGCACCGGGAACCGGCCGAGCCCGGGCTGGTCCATGAGCCGGAACATCGGGTTGTCCTCGGACAGGTCGGGATCGGTGGCGAGCGCTTCGGGCAGGTCGCGGAACGGCGCCCATGTGGCGCCGGCGGCATCCAGCGCCTCGGCCACGTCGTGCAGCGGACGGGCGGCGAACCACGGCGCGAGGATCGCCCGGATGCGGTCGCGCAGGCGCCAGCGGTTGCCCTCGTCCGACAGGTCGGCGCCGGTGGCGGACCCGAGCGCGGCCATCGCGTCGGCGGTGCCGGTGGCCTTCACCAGCATCTTCCATTGCCGCGCGGTGAGGCCGATCACCATGACGCGCGCGCCATCGGCGCAGACGAAATCCTGCCCGTAGGCGCCGAAGAGGTCGTTGCCCGCCTTGGCGCGCGGGGTGCCCGACAGCGCGGCCTCTCCGATCATGCCGAGATGGCCGAGGGTCGCCGCCGCGACATCCTTCAGCGACAGCTCCACGTCCTGCCCCTGCCCGCTGCGCAGGCGGTTGCGCTCGGCGGCGAGCAGGGCCGAAACGACCATGCCGCCGGCCGCCACGTCCCAGGCGGGGAGCGCGTGCGCCACCGGGCCGTCGTGGTCCGCGGGGCCGGTCATGTGCGGCACGCCGAGCGCGGGATTGACCGTGTAGTCGACCTGCGGGTTGCCGTGCCGGTCGCCCATCAGCGTGACCATGCACAGGTCGGGGCGCCGCTCGGACAGGGTGGGATGATCCATCCAGCCGCGCACCCGCAGGTTGGTGATGAACAGCCCCGCATCCTCGCCGGGGGCGGTGATGATCCGGGTCACGAGCTCGCGCCCGGCCTCGGACTTCATGTCGACGGCGACAGATTTCTTGCCCTTGTTGAGCCCGGCCCAGAACAGGCTCCGCCCGGACGGCGCGAGCGGCCAGCGCCCGGCGTCGAGACCGCCCCCGAGCCGGTCGAAGCGGATGACCTCCGCGCCCATCTGCGCCAGCGTCAGCCCCGCCAGCGGCACCGCGACGAAGGCCGAGCCCTCGACCACCCGCATGCCGTTCAGGATCGCGTTCATGTCCGGTCCTCCCATGTCGCATTGGCCTGCATGCCCTGCGTCTCTTCGCCCTTCGCGGTGCAGAGCGTCATCGCGGCCCCGGCGTCCTCCGCCACCAGCACCCGCAGCGGGGCGCCGTTGAACATCGGGTGCACGCCGCGATAGGCGAAGCGCGCCGGCGGCGTGCCGCGATGGTCGGCCGCGAGCCCGGCCAGCAGCATCGCCTGCAACGGGCCGTGCACGACGAGATCGGGGTATTTCTCGACCTCGCGCGCATAGGCGTGGTCGTAATGGATGCGGTGCGCGTTGAAGGTCACGGCCGAGAACCGGAACAGAAGCGGCGCATCGACGTCCACGATGCGCTCGGCCAGCGGCGCGGGCGGAACGGGCACCGGCTTCGGCGGGCGAAAGCTCTCGGGCATCTCGAGGTAGACGATGTTCTGGCGCTCCTCGATCGCGAGGCCGTCCTCGCCGGCGATGTCGTAGGCGACGGTGACGAACACCATCGGGCCGGCCGCGCCGGCCTTTTCGGCGACATCTGCGATGCGCGCGTGGCGGGTCAGGCGCTCGCCCACGTGGAGCGGGCGGTGAAAGGTCAGATCGCCCGAGGCCCACATGCGCCGCGGCAGCCGCACGGGCGGCATGAAGCCCCCGAGCTTGGGGTGGCCCTCGGGGCCGAGATCCTCGGTCGGGGTGGTGGGCGGAAAGCCGATCCAGTGCCAGAGCGGCGGCACGACGGCCCCGGGCGCCGGCGGCAGCATGCGGCCCGGCAGGGTCGCGGCCAGCATTGCGGCGAGGGCGGGATCCACGCGCCCCTGCTGCGTCTCCTCCCGACCGATCCAGTCGATCACGCGCGCATCGGACACGGCATCCCTCCCTCACCTGTCCGGACGAGGTTGCGCGGGAGGCCCGGAAAATCAAACGATTTCTGACGGTTAAATGGATGCGACGGTATGCCGAACCGGTATGCCGCGGGGTGCCGGACCGCCAGTGCGCTGGCGGCGAACGACAATCGGGCCCGCTGCGCCGCGGCACTGCAGCTGCAGCAGAGACGAAAAAAGTTTGACGCGTGCGCCGGCCCGAACGCAAACGGGCCGCTCGATCGAGCGGCCCGCGCGGAATTTCGGGAAGGGTCGGGACGCCTGTCGGCGTCCCGGTCCGATCACTCGAGGATCTTCGAGACGACGCCCGAGCCGACGGTCCGGCCGCCTTCGCGGATGGCGAAGCGCAGGCCGTCTTCCATCGCGATCGGCGCGAT
>NZ_FWFK01000005.1 GCF_900172265.1 Roseivivax jejudonensis
ACAACCATCACCGCCCGCACACGAGCCTCGACGGGCTTACCCCGCGGGAATACTTCAACAGGTCAGAGAAGGACCAAACCCGGAACGGACTAAACTTCTGAACGAGGACAATCCGGGGAGCAGGTCAGAGGCCAGGTCGATCTCCGGAAGAATCATCTTAGAGGCCTCGCGGGAGATGTGCGTGTCGCTGCGGAGAGCGTCGGCTTCCATGACCTTGTTACTATCCGAAAATCCGTGTTGTCCGATACAACAAAGAGCGTTTGTGATGCCTTGAAGCACTTAAACATGGCCATTCTCAGTTTGACTTCGACTCACCTGCCGCTGGGTCGGGCTCGATAGGAAGAAGTGAACATCCTGGCGCTTGCAGGGCTTCAGATCTTCGGTTTGTGCGTTGCCACGCTTCATCGCACGCGGAACCCAAGCTCGGAGGCAAGACGGTCAACCTCATCCCTGAGAACCGCGATCGGTCGCGGGGCCCATTTCACTGTCGCAAAGGAGACCATTTCCTGAAAGACGGCTCTCATCTTCAGGTCCGGCATAGAACCGTAAACGGGCCTGTTTCGAACCTGCCCGATGGAATGACCCATAAGGAAGGCGCGCTCCTCGTTCGACATTTTTGCATGTATCATCCGGTTCTCGAAAGTGTGCCGAGTGCAGCCGATTGTGTAGTGTCTGGTTTCACCTTCCTCAGGCTTCGGGAAAAGCTCGTTCTCCCGCATATATGCGTTCACCGTCGCTGAGTAGCCCTCCTTTCCGCGATACCGCGGAAAGCCGTTCGGATGCCGGCGCATGCATTCCAGAGCTGCGCCAAGTAGAACCACTGGTCGTTTTGAGACCGAATTCTTGATCTGGCGTTTGTGCTCACCATCTGTGACCAGGCGCAGTTGAACATGCGGGATGTCGTGATCGAGATGGATGTCGCGCGGACCCAGGTCGATGATCTCGGTCTGTCGACAACCGCACTCCGCAGAGATTGTCGCGATATCGCGTGCCTGGTCATTTAGACCGCTCAAGCCGTTCTGTTTGATCAAGACGCTCTGGACCCACGGCATGGGGAAAGCGAGTTTGGACGTCTTCGTCTCCAATTCGGCCTTGAGGGGATCGAGTCGAACACCTGCAAAAGAGTTCGTGCGCTGACTGCCCGGAACCTCGAACCATTCATAGTAGGCGTCGATCAGTTATCTGACGAATCGGAGCTTCTTCGTCACATACTCTGTCGTCACCTCTCCATCGTCGCGACGTTGCTTCCAACGACCCCGGTAGCGCAGAGCATCCTTTTCGGATATGTCCACAATCGGCCTGTCCGCAACGATCTGTGCGAACGAGGCCGCAGCCTGAATATACTTGTTCCGCCACATCCAGAGTTGGCGCGCGTTTTTTGCGGATATGTCCGCCTTCTTCAACTTCTCGATTATCTCCGGCATTTCGGAGATCCGCACCGGCGGCACGTCCAACGTTCCCAATGCCGCCGGAGCAAGCGCACTTCCGTGATCTTGCCGGCCTACCTTTTCGATCCGTTCAACAAGATCGTCGAGACGCCCGGCGATCAGCTGCTCCATCGGCTTGTATGAAAATCCGAGGGAATCGAGCAGGGACATGGCTGCGGTGTAGTTGTCAGCGGACGTGCAAGCTCCCGCCGACGAAAGCCGTGCTTCCCACTCTCTGAGCAGCGCCTGCCTCTTGACGGCGAACCTTGCCTTCGCATCCGGGTAGTCCTGCGTTCGCAGGGACTGGTTTACCTCCCGCCGGGCTTCGACCTCGGCGAACCTCTTCGGAACGCGAATTCGCATGTAGTAGACCCGGCCCCTGCGCTCGATGCCGTCAATACAAGTGTTCTCCTCGATCCTCATTCTGCCCCACAAACTGCCACACACAGGCTTTTCTTCCGACCGCTGCGTTCAGTGTCGGTAGCAGCGGTTTCCGCTGGAAAAGTGGGTGCTTAGCTTGGTCCACCAATCGCGGTATGATTGGTCAATGATGCCTATCACCGGCACCAGATTTCCCTTTAGGGACAGATGACGTGCGGGCCGCTCAACCGAGCGGCCTTTGTCGTTTCGCGGGTATCGAGCCGCCTCAAGACCCGGCCCTTACTTGGACAGTGCCGGTTTCCGTTCCGGGATTTCTTGTTGCCGAGCGCCGCTCTGCTGCCCTCTGGCGCGCGCCACGTTTATGGCCGCGCAGCCCGCAAAACGCCGGTTCGCACCTGTCTTGCGTGTGGATAACCGGCGATCCCCGTGGGCCGGCGCAGCGTCGCAGCCGCAGCCGCGCGGCGCCGACCTTCATCCTGACGAAATCTATCGGCTATTGCCCTTCGGCGGAAAACATGCTCGGAGTCGGCAAGACTTCCGTATGCCAGCCAATGTCCGAAGCCACGCATGCGCCATTCTTCATGACGCACCGAACAGGACTCGGACATGACCACAGTAAGACCCCTGGCCGCCGCAGCCGCGCTGTGCGGCGCCGCCGCGATGTCGCCCGCCGCCGCACAGGAAGATCTGGGGGCGCGCCTCTCGATCGAACTCAATGCCGCCGAAACCGACGGCGAAAGCTGCAAAATGTCCTTTGTGGTGCTCAATGGGCATGACAGCGACGTCGCACAGGCGGTCTTCGAAACGGTTCTCTTCGATGCAGATGGCCAGGTCGACCGTCTGACGCTGTTCGACTTCGGCGCTTTGCCCGCCGGCCGACCGCGCGTTCGACAGTTCGTGATCTCGGGCACGCCCTGCGACGGGCTGGGCCGGGTGCTCTTCAACGGCGCCGACCGCTGCGAGGCCGAGGCGCTCGATCCCGCCGCCTGTGAAACCGACATCCGGCTCGAAAGCCGCACCGACATCGAGGTGATCGGATGACCGGTCTCACCGACGCCATTCAGCGGGTCGCCGATCTCGGCGGTCCGGTCGTGTTGCTGCTGATCGCGGTGTCGATCGTGACGCTCGCGGTCGTGCTCTACAAGCTCTGGCAATTCAGCCGCGCCGGCGTGGGCCGGCATACGGCGCTGGCCGAGGCCGTTTCGGCGTGGGATCGCGGCGATCGTTCGGCCGCGCGCGCCGCACTCGGCCGGTCGAAAAGCTACCTCGCCCCGGTCATCGACATGGCGCTCGGCGCCGGCTCGAGCGCCGCGACGCGGCTGGAGGCCGAGGCCGAAACCCGCTTCGCCCGCCTGGAGCGCGGCCTGCGCTTTCTCGATTCCGTCGCGCAGCTGGCGCCGCTTCTCGGCCTCTTCGGCACGGTTCTGGGCATGATCGAGGCGTTCCAGGCGTTGCAGGAGGCGGGGTCTCAGGTTGATCCGTCGATCCTGGCCGGCGGCATTTGGGTGGCACTGCTGACCACGGCCGTGGGCCTCGTCGTGGCGATGCCGACGGCGCTGGCGCTCAGCTGGTTCGAGGCGCGGATGGATTCCGAGCGGGTGACCGCGAGCCGCGCCATCCACACGATCCTCGCTCCGCAAGGTCGCGGCGGACTCACGAACGCCGCAGCCGAACCGGGGCGCGCACCCGCCCATGCGTAAGACCCGGACACGGCGGCGGTTGTCGATGACATCGCTGATCGATGTCATCTTTCTCCTGCTGCTCTTCTTCATGCTGACGTCGACCTTCTCCAAGTTCTCGGAAGTGGAGCTGACCGCGGCGGCGCGTGCGTCGTCCGCCACCGGCAATTCGCCTCCGCTCTTCCTCCAGCTCGGGGCGGACGACATCCGCCTGAACGGCGAAGCGGTCGCTCTCGAGGATCTCCCGGGCGCGCTCGACCCCGAGACCGCCGAGGGCGCGCGCGTCCTGCTGGTCGCGTTGCGCGACGGGGTGACCGCCCAACGCCTGACGGATCTTCTGGTGGCGATCCGCGGTCTCGACAACGTCACGCCCACCGTGATGGGGGCCTCATGAGAGCGCGACCGAAGCGGGCGGCCCGTGAGCCGACCATCGCCCTCATCAATATCGTCTTCCTGATGCTCGTGTTCTTCATGGTCGCCGGCACGCTCGCGGCGCCGCTCGACGGAGACCTGACCCTCGTGCAGACGCGCGACCTCGAAGGCCGGGCGCCGCCGGACGCGTTGGTTGTGCATCCCGACGGACGGCTGAGCTATCGCGGCGACGACGTGGCCTCGGCGGCGGACTATCTCGACCGGACCGACGCCGAGACGATGCCGGGCGACTCCGGACCAAGCGTGCGAATCGTGCCCGACCGCGATCTCGACGCGTCACAGCTGGTGCGCATCGCCGGAGAACTGCGCGCGGCGGGCGCGGCGCGCGTGCTCGTGGTGACCGAACGGGGGCTCGAGTGACCCGCGGCGTGACCTCATCGACCGCGGCGAAGATCGGCGCGCTGCTCGCCGCTGGCGCCGCGCATGTCGCCGTGGCGCTCGCGCTCCATGCCGACGAACGGCCCGAGATCGAAGGCGCGCAGGGCGGACAATCCGCTCGCATGGGCACGTTCGCCGATCTCGTCGAGGGCACGATGGACACCGAGGACACGGAGGAGCGCGCCCGGCCCGCACCGCCAGATCCCAGCCCCACAGGACCGACGCCGGAGGAAACTGCCCGGGACACCCCCGAAGCGGCTGACCGGCCGGAACCGGACGTGACCGACAGAAGCGCGCCCGTAACCGCGGCGGATCGCGCCCGGCCCGAGGCTGTCACGGCGCCCACCGCGTCTGCGACGCCCGAGGTCGGGCCGGACACCGATACCCCGTCGCCGGATGCCCTGGCCGCCCTGCTCCCGCAGCGGCCGGACGGCCGCGTCACCGTGACGGCAGAGCGCGCGGAGCCCGTGGAGCCGGAGCCCCTGACACCCACGACACCGGACGCCGAAGCGCCGCCCGAGGTTAACACGCCCCAAACGGCCCAGCCGGTCGCGCCCGAACCGCTCGAGCCCGTCGCACCCGAGAGTCCCGAGCGGGCGGAGCCGCCTCTCGAGACGGTCGAATCGGACGAACCGGATAACGCCGCGCCGACGCGGTCGCTCCGGCCGATGCAGCGGAGCGCGGAGTTCGAGGAGGAGCACCGGCCGCCACCCCCGCCGCCCGAGCCCGAGCGCGCGGCGCCCCAACCGCAGCGCCGACAGACCGCAGAGCCGCAGCGGCAGGAGCAACCCGCGCAGCAGCGGCGCGGCAACGCCTCGCAATCCGCCCAAGCGGGCTCGGCCACTGGCCAGGCGCAGTCGCAATCCACCCGGCAAGGAACGCGCCAGGGCACCGCGCCGCAATCCGGCAACGCCGCCGCCAGCAACTATCCCGGGCAGGTCATGGCACGGATCAACCGCGTCGGCCGACCGCGCATGAACCGCCGCGGACGCACGCGCGTCAGCTTCACGATCGCGGGGTCCGGCGGGCTGGCCGCGCTCGGCATCGCGGCCAGCTCCGGCGCGAGCGCGCTCGATCAGACCGCCATCCAGATCATCCGCCGCGCGGCGCCCTTCCCGCCGCCACCACCGGGCGCGAACCGCAGTTACTCCATCTGGATCGAATTCCGCTGACCGGTCGCAGCGGCACTCTGGCCACTGATATGCGTCTCTGTATCGTCCCAATCTCCACCTGTTGCCAGCCGGCCGCCAATCTTCGGGACGCGCAACAATGGCTTTTGATGCACTTGCATGATATGACGCGACTCCGTAGATCAGGACGCGAGAAGCCAGGGCACATCCCCAGCCAGACAAGGAAGACAGGGGATAGTCCATGCAGATCTTACGCCCGCTCGGGCTTTCGTCCGCCAGCCTGGCCGCGCTCGTTGCGGCAGGGGCGCTCCAGGCCCAGGAACTCACCTACGAACTCGATCCTCTGATCGTGGAAGGGCGCGACGACTTCGTCGGCGCGGCGGATCGGGCGACGTCGATGTACGTCTCGGATCTCGAGCTGGAGCGCGCGCGCACCGGCGACCTCAAGGATGCCTTCGCCGGGATCGCGTCGGTGTCGGTCGGCGGGGGTATCCCGGTGGCGCAGAAGATCTTCGTCAACGGCGTGGACATGCTGAACCTCGGCGTGTCCATCGACGGCGCGGCACAGAACAACCGCGCCTTCCACCACGTGACCGCGAACGCCATCGATCCGGGCCTGCTGAAAGAGGTGCGCGCCGACGCTACGATCTCGCCCGCGGATGCGGGGCCCCATGCGCTCGCAGGGTCGGTCGTGTTCGAAACGCTCGACGCGAGCGACCTGCTCTCCGAGGGGGACAATTTCGGCGGCAACGTCCGCCTGAGCTACGGCGACAACGGCGAGACGTTCCAGAGGGCGCTGACCGTCACCGGCCGCTCGGGCGGGTTTTCGTGGCTCGGCTACGCCAAGCGCGCGACGGGCGAGGACTACGAGACCGGCGACGGTCATGTGATCGGCGGCACCGCGGCCGACCTCGACAGCGTGCTGGGCAAGGTCGCCTACGAGACCGAGACGGGCCATCGCATCGAATTCTCGGGCCTGCAGCTTGAAGATCAGTCGTACCGGCAATGGCGCGCGAATTTCGGCGGCCCGGCCCGCCCCGGCGAAGGGCTGCGGTTCTACGACACGACGCGCAAGAGCTACTCGCTGACCTACGAGACGACGCAGGCCACCGGCCTCGTCGATCCGATGGTGAAGCTCGGCTATTCCGAAAGCGATGTCATCGTCGACGAACCCTATGACAGCAACGGCCTGTCCTGGACCAAATCGGCGACCGTGCAGAACACCTTCAACCTGAGCGGCGACAACACGATCGTGGCCGGGATCGACTACCGGAACAGCTTTGGCGAGTACGACAGCCCGCTCTACTCCGAATATTACACCGAGGAGAGCCGCAACACCGGCGTCTTCGTGCAGGCCCGCATCACCCCGATCGACCGGCTCCGGTTGTCCTTCGGCGCGCGCTACGACTGGCAGGAGTTCGAGGGCGTGGAGGGTCAGGACGTCTCCCACTCCGGTGCCTCGGCAAACCTGTCGGCCCGCTACGCGGTGACCGATGCCTTCACGCTGCGCGGTGGTGTGTCATCCGTGTTCGGCGGCATCGATATCGAGGACAACTACATCTACTACGAGTTCCTGCCGCCCTACGATTACGGCGATCTCGAACCCAGCCGCGCGCGCAATGCCACGCTGGGCTTCGACTACGAGGTGGCCGGCCTCACCCTGAGCGGCGAGCTGTTCAAGACCGAGATCGAAAATGCCAGGGGCGGCCCGGACAATTTCGACTTCGAAAGCCAGGGCTTCAATCTGGGGGCGACCTACGGCTGGGCGAGCGGCTTTGCGCGTGCGACCCTGTCCAAGAGCGACGTGACAGTGGGCGGCGAGCGCGCGGACGGATACGACACTCTCGATTTCGGCGCGCCGCTCGGCACCGTGATCGCCTTCGAGGTCGAGCAGGATACCGGCGTCGCCGGTCTTCGCGTCGGTGGCGGGATCGACGCGGCACTCGACTACGAGATCCCGGAAAAGAGCTACGCCACCGAGGACCTCGAGGGCTATCACGCCGTGAACGTCTTTGCCGAATACGTGCCGCCGCGCTTCGACAACATCACGCTCCGGACCGAGGTCACCAACCTCTTCGATGCCGAATATGCCGACCGCGCGACCTACGGCAGCGATTTCCCGGACGTGACGACGCTTCGCGAGCCGGGGCGGACCGTATCGATCACGGCTGTCGCCCGGTTCTAGGCCGGATGCCCCGCCGCCGGCGCCCGACGCGCCGGCGGCAACTCTCACGGATAAAGCCGGATGAGCAGCCGCGCGAGTGCGTAGGCCTCGTCGGTGGTCAGCCGGCCCCCGATCTCTTCGCGGATGACCGCCTCGTAGGTGGGCCAGACGCTCTGATGCAGGCCCTGACCCGCGCCGGTCAGGGTCAGGATCAGGCCGCGGCCCCGGCCCGGTCTCGGGCTGCGCGCGATCCATCCCTTCTCGGCCATCCGCCCGACCTGCCGCGACAGCGCGTATTGTGGCGTGAACAGGCGCTGTTCAAGCTCGTGCATCGCGAGGCCGTCCGGCCCGGCCCGCTCGATCTCCACCAGGATCTCGTACCATACAGGATCTTCGAGCCCCGCGCGCCGCAACGCGCGCACGATGCGCGGTGTCATGCTGCGCTGCACCCGCAGAAGGTTGAACCACACACGGTTCAGCCCGATGCGCGGATCGTCGTCCGTGGCGAACGGATCCAGCGGCAGCGCCCCGCCACCGTTACCGTTTTGGCTATCGTCACTCTGCGTCACCGATACCCGCCTCTTTGTGCCCGGCGCAGCATCGGGGTGACGCCGGCACGCCACATGCTCACGGCAAAAGCGCGTCCCACGCGTCGGCCAGCCGGCGCGCCCGCGCGCCGACGTCGTTCGCGTCGCGGCCGGGCGCATAGAGGCTCGTGCCGATCCCGAAGCCGGCAGCCCCGGCCGCGTGCCACGCGGCGAAGTCGGGCGCATCGACACCGCCAACCGCGTAGGCTGGCACGTCGGGCGGCAGGACCGCCGAAAGCGCCTTCAGCCCGCTGGTCCCGAGAAGAGAGGCCGGAAAGAGCTTGAGCCCGTCCGCACCCGCGCGGATCGCGGCGAAGCATTCCGTCGCCGTGAAGACGCCGGGATACGACAGGAGGCCCGCGGACTTCGTCGCCGTGATGACCTCGGGGTTGCAGTCGGGCGACACGACCATCCGCGCGCCGATCGCGGCCAGCCGCGCGACTTCATCGGGATGCAGAACGGTGCCGGCACCGACGGTCGCGGTCTCTCCGGTTTCCTCGAGTATGGCGGCGATGCTGTCCCACGGGTCCGGCGAGTTCAGCGGCACCTCGATCTGCGTTATCCCCGCCGCGACCAGCGCGCGCGAGACCGGCCCGGCCTCGCCCGGCGTGATGCCGCGCAGGATCGCGATGATGTTCCGGCTCATGATCCCTCCTGCCGCAGCTGCCCGCGCGCCGCCGCCAGCCCCGCCAGCGTGATCTGGGTGGCATCAAGCCGATCCACCGTCACCCCCTGTCCGCCAAGCGCGGTTGTATAGGCATCGGCCTGCGCACCCTCGCCCCCGAGGATCACCGGCTGGCCAAGCCAGTAGGGCCGAGCCGCGCCGAGCTCGAGCCCGATCAGCAATCCCGACAGTCGCGCCCGCGCAGCGGAGGCCGGCAGATCGTCCAGAAGCGCCCCGGCGCGCAGCGCGAACAGATCGGCCGCGAACCGGGCGGGATGCGCGATTGCAGCGTCGACCGCCTCGGTGAACGCAGGCGCGTCCCAGTCGCCGTCAGACAGCGTGTGTCGCAGTATCGACCGCTCGGACAGCAGCGCGAAAAGCTCTCCGGTCATGAAGGTGCGGAAGCTCACGACTTCGCCCGCGCTCACCTCCGCCCATTTGGTGTGCGTTCCGGGCAGGCAGATCACGCCGTCATAGCCGGGCCGCGCTGCGAGGACCCCCGCGATCTGCGTCTCCTCGCCGCGCATCACGTCGGCCGGCCGCGACTGGCTCATCCCCGGCAGGATCCGCACGTCGATCCGAGGATCGCGGGTCGCCACGCGGGCGGCATCCGCGCCGCCCGGCGGCGCGCAGGGCACCGTGCGATACGGCACTTCCCGCCAGCCCTCGCGCGTGCCGGCCGTACCGCAGACAAGGACCGGAACGGTCCGCCCGGCCGGCAGCGCCTCGCCCACGAGATCGAGCAGCGCCGGCTCGAAATCCTCGGGGGCGAGGACCGCCATCCCGCGGTCCGACCGGCGCGGCCCGAGAGCTGTGCCCGTCCCGCCGACGATCCACGCGCGCAGCGCGGTCGTGCCCCAATCGACGGCGATCCAGTCAACCTCGCTCACGCCCGTCCTCCTTCGATCTTCGCGTCCGCTTCGACGGTCGCAATGTCCGCGCACGGCCCGGCGTATCGTCCGCGCCATCGCTGGCGGCGCTCTGCGGCAGGCTGGCCGTCATGACGGGTCCCGCCGCATCATGTAGGTGTCCATGATCCAGCCATGCGCATCGCGTGCCGCGGCGCGCACCTCGACGATGCGCGGACCGGCTTCGGCGAGAGGCCCGGCCTCCAGCACCTCGTTCGCCATGCCGAGGAACGCGCCCCACCAGATCGTCACACCACCGGGGTCGAGCCCGCGAAAGCTGCACTCGCCATCGAGCATCACGACCACCGTCTCCGCCTCGCCAGGCCAGCCATGATCGCGCAGGCGCCGGCCGGTTGTCACCGTCACCGCGCCGTTCACGCTGTTGAAGGGGATGGCATGCGCCGCCGTCAGCGCCTGCAGCGCGGTGATCCCCGGCACCACGCGCAGCCGGGGCCGCGGCGTCAGGCGGTCGGCGATGCGCAGCGTGCTGTCGTAGAGACCCGGATCTCCCCAGACCAGAAGCGCCACCGGCCCGGAAACCCCGGCCTTCGACACTGTTTCGGCCCAGATCGCCGCGATGTCATCGTGCCAGCGCGACACACGCTCGGCGTAATCGTAGCCCGCGTCACGCACCGGCATGTCGAATTCGGCCACCGGCGCGGTCGCGCCGACCGCGTCGAGGATCGCAAGGCGCAGATCCGCAAGGTCGGACTTCTCCGGCCCCTTCCGAGGCACGAGGATCAGCGCCGCGTCGCAGAGCGCACGCGCCCCGGCGCGGGTCAGGTGATCGGGATTGCCCGTCCCGATGCCGACGAGCCAGAGCTCACGCATCGGCCAGCGGCCCGTAGAGGATCAACGCCGGAAGCGGGCTCACTCCGGCGCGCAGCTGCGCGGCGAGGCTGGCCACATCGGTGCGCGTGACCTTCTGCTCCGGCGTGCTCACGCCTTCGGCAAACAGGGCAGGCGTCTCCGGGGGCAAGCCCGCCGCGATCAGCTCGTCGGCCAGTTCGGGAAAGGTGCGTTGCCCCATGTAGACCACCGTGCAGGCCGCCGGATCGGACAGCGCCGCCACGTCGATATCGCGCGGCAGACCGCCGGCCGCGTCGTGCCCGGTGACGAACTGGACGCGCCGCGCGGTCAGCCGCCGGGTCAGCGGGATGCCTGCGGCGGCGGCGGCCGCGACGGCCGAGGGAACCCCCGGCACGATCTCGTAGCCGATGCCGGCCTCGCGCAGCGCCACCAGCTCCTCCTCCAGACGTCCGAACAGGCCGCCATCGCCAGATTTCAGCCGCACGATCCGCCCGCCCTCCGCGGCGTAATCGACCAGCAGGCGCGAGACGTGATGTTGCCGGGGCGAGGGGCGCCCCGCGCGCTTGCCGACACCGACGAGATCCGCACCGGGCCGGGCATGCGACAGGATCGGACCCGACGACAGGTCGTCGAACAGCACCGCGTCCGCCCGCTTGAGCCGATCGACGGCCTTCAGCGTCAAGAGCTCGGGGTCGCCCGGACCGCTGCCCACGAAACTGACGAACCCGCTCATCACTCCGCCTCGGCCGAGATGAGGTGAAAGAAGGTGCCGGTCACGTGCCCGCGCCGCGACCCGGTTTCGGGAACGGGCGCACCGTCCGCGTCCGCGACCGCGGCCAGCGGCGCGTCCGGCTGGTCGAGGATCGTGGAATAGTGAAACTCGTGCCCCCGCAGCGCGGTGCCCGCCGCCTGCCCCGGCATCGCCGCCTCGAGAACGGCGCGACGGTAGCCGAGGTGGAACTTGCGCGTCTCGTAGGAGGTGACGAGACCCAGAAGCCCCGCCATCTCGTGCCGCGTGCCGGCCTTGTCTATGAGCGCCGCGCCCAACGCCATGTAGCCCCCGCATTCCCCGTGCACCGGCCGCGTGTCCGCGTGGGTCCGCAGGCCCGCCTTGAACCGGTCCGCCGCCGCAAGCGTCCCGGCATGAAGCTCCGGGTAGCCGCCGGGCAGCCACACGAGGTCTGCCGACGGGTCCGGCGCCTCGTCCGCCAGGGGCGAGAACGGCAGGATCTCCGCACCCGCATCGCGCCAGCCGCGCAGGATGTGCGGATAAGTGAACGAGAACGCCGCATCACGGGCGAGCGCGATGCGCTGCGCCGGCGGCCGCGGCATCGCGCCGGGCGGCGGGAGCGGCCGTCCTTCGGCCGCCTCGCGGATCGCGGCCAGGTCGACATGCGCCCGCAGGAACGCGGCATAGTCGGAGATCGCCGCGTCGAGATCGGGATGCTCGACGGCTTGGACAAGGCCAAGATGCCGCTCCGGCAGGGTCAGGTCGCCACGCCGCGGCAGCACGCCCAGAACCGGCAGGCCGGCGCGCTCCATCCCCAACCGGGTGAGCCGTTCGTGACGCGGGCTCGCCACACGATTGAGAATCACGCCGGCAAAGGGCAGATCCGGCGCATAGCGGGCAAAACCGAGCGCCGTCGCAGCCGCCGATTGCGCCTGCCCGCCCACGTCGAGAACGAGTATGACCGGCCATGACATGCGCTGCGCGGTCTCCGCGCTCGACCCGAACCCGGCCCGGCCGCGCGTCGCCACGCCGTCGTACAGCCCCATCGATCCCTCGGCGAGGCACAGCTCGGCGCCCGCGGCCTGCGCCGTCACCGCATCGAGGAGGTCGTCGCCCATCGCCCAGGTGTCTAGGTTGAACGACGCGCGCCCGCAGGCCGCCCGGTGGAAGGCCGGATCGATGTAGTCGGGGCCCGACTTGAATGGTTGAACGGTCAGCCCGTCCTCGGCCAGCGCCCGCAGAAGGCCCAGCATCACGGTCGTCTTGCCCGTGCCCGAGGCGGGCGCGGACACGAGCAGCCCGCGCGGCAGATCAGCCATCGGCGCCCCCGGCCGGAGCGGCGTCGTCCTGCCATTCGGCCCACGGGCTGTCGGCGCTCTGCGGACGGTAGCGTCGGTCGTAATCGGCGGCATAGAGGCGGCTCTCGGCAAAGCCCTCGGCCGCCAGCGCCGGCCCGACGAGGATCAGCGCGGTGCGCGCGATGCCGTCGTCCACCTGCCCGGCGATGCTGCCGAGCGTCCCACGCAGGATGCGTTCGTCCGGCCAGCTTGCGCGGTAGACCACGGCGACCGGGCACGCTGCGCCGTAATGCGGGACAAGATCGGCGATCACCCGGTCGAGGTTCTGGATCGACAGATGGATCGCCAGCGTCGCCCCGGTGGCGCCGAACGCCGACAGATTCTCGCGTTCGGGCATCGTGCTCGCCCGACCCGGCGTGCGAGTCAGAACCACCGACTGCGCCACTTCCGGCAATGTCAGCTCTGCCCCGAGCGCCGCCGCCGCAGCCGAGAACGACGGTACGCCCGGCGTCACGGTATAGGCGATGCCCTCGGCCGCGAGCCGGCGGATCTGCTCCCCCATCGCCGACCAGACCGACAGGTCGCCTGAATGCAACCGCGCGACATCGTGGCCCGCCGCCTCCGCCGCGCGGATCTCGGCCATGATCGCGTCGAGGTCGAGCGGCGCGGTGTTCACGATGCGCGAGTCCCTGGGGCAATGATCGAGCACGGCCGCCGGCACCAGCGAGCCGGCATAGAGACACACAGGGCAGGCCGCGATCAGGTCGCGCCCCCGTAGCGTCAGAAGGTCGGGCGCCCCGGGTCCGGCGCCGATGAAATGCACGGTCATGTGGTCCTTCCCTGTGCCAGTGCGCAGGTCGCGCGGCGATCGCCCGACACCACCCTCGATCCGAGCAGGACGCTGCCCGGTCCCGCGGCGGCGAGCGCGGCGGCCTCCGCAACGCTGCCGGCGCCGTGCGCGGCGATCGACGCCGCCGACCGCGTGCGCGTGTCCTGCGCCACGAGGGCCGGTTGTTCAATCCCCCGGACCGGGATCGCTCCGGCAAAGCGCCGCAGCCGCGTCGCCTTTTCCGCGGCGGTGGCGAAGACCGCGACGCTTTCGCCCGGCCTGTCGCCCAGCGCGCGGGCGAGCGCGTCCGACAGGCTTTCGTTGCTCACGGTGTCGCGGAACCCGAAGCCGGCCACGATCACAGCTGGCCCCGCCATTGCACCACCGGGTAGGCCGCCTGCCAACCGCGACGGGTTCCGAGAGGCTGCGCCTCGGACACTTCGATCCGCATCAGATCGCCACCGCGCCGCGCGTGCCAATCCGCGAGAACCGCCTCGCTCTCGAGCGTTACCGCGTTGATCACGAGCCGCGTGCCGGTCTCCAGCCGTGCGGTCAGGTGCTCGAGCAGCGCGGCGCAGAGGCCGCCCCCCACGAACACCGCGTCGGGATCCGGCAACCCGCCCAGCGCCTCGGGCGCCCATCCCTCCACGACTTCGATCCGGTCGACACCGAGCTGCGCGGCGTTCGCGCGGATCCGGCGGGCGCGGGCGGGATCGGCTTCGATGCTGATCGCCTCGGTCAGCGGATGCGCCAGCAGCCACTCGATCGCGACGGAACCCGAGCCACCGCCGATATCCCAAAGCGTCTCGCCGGCACGGGGCGCCAACGCCGCCAGCGTCAGCGCGCGCACCGGGCGCTTGGTGATCTGCCCGTCATGGTCGAACAGCGCATCGTCGAGCCCGGGCACCACCGGCATCGTCCGGCCCTTGCCCGCGATCTCGAGGGCGGCGGCCACCGGGTGTTGGAAATCACCCGTCAGCGTGCCGGCCCGTCCGTCGGTGCGCCGCTCGTTCGGCCCGCCCAGCGCCTCCAGCACGGCGACCTTGGTCTCGGAGAACCCCGCGGCCGTCAGCCAGCCGCACAGGTCGAACACGGCCTCGCCGTCGCGCAACAAGACGATCATCCGACGCCCGCGCGCGATATGCGGCCGAAGCCGCGACAGCGGCGCGGCGTGCAGACCGACGCACAGCGTCGATTCCACCGCCCAGCCCATGCGCGCGGCCGCCAACGTAAAGGTCGACGGGGCCGGCATGGCCCGCCATTCCCCGGCCCTGAGGCGCTGGGCGATGACACGGCCGCCCCCGTACCAGAACGGATCCCCCGACACGAGCGCCACCGTCCGCCGCCCGCGCAGCTTCTCGAGCTTCGGCAAGCCATCGGAGAAGGGCACCGGCCAGACGATCCGTTCCGCCGCGCTTTCGGGCAACAGCGACAGGTGTCGCTCGGGGCCCATCACCACGTCCGCCTCGGCGATGGCGGCCCGGCTTGCGGCCGACAGCCCGTCCGGTCCATCCTCACCCAGCCCCACGATCGTGAGCCACGGATCCTCAGCCATGCGCCCCAACCTCCTGATCCTCGCCGGCACCACGGAGGCCACCGCGCTCGCGCAGGCGGCGGCGGAGGCGGGCCTCGCGGGCACCGTGTCCTTCGCCGGCCGGGTCGCGCGGCCACGCCGTCAGCCCCTTCCGCAGCGCGTCGGCGGCTTCGGCGGGCCCGAGGGCCTCGCCACCTATCTGCGCGCAGAAGGCATAACGCATCTGATCGACGCCACGCATCCTTTTGCGGCACAGATGAGCCGAAATGCGGTCGCGGGCGCCGCAATGGCGCGGGTTCCGCTCCTCGCGCTCACCCGGCCCGTCTGGACCGAGGCGCCAGGCGACGACTGGATCCGGGTGCCCGACATCGCCGCCGCGGTCGCCACGCTCGACCGTCCGGCCACCTCCGTGCTGCTGGCGGTGGGACGGATGCACCTCGCCGACTTCGCGCCGAACCCGCAGCATCGCTACCTGCTCCGGCTGGTCGACCCGCCCGACGTGCCGCCGCCCTTTCCCCGGCATCACGTCATCGTCGACCGCGGACCCTTCGACACCGGCAGCGACCGCGCGCTGATGACGGACCACGACATCCGGATCGTGGTCTCCAAGAACGCGGGCGGCAGCGGCGCCTACGCCAAGATCGCGGCGGCGCGCGATCTCGGCCTGCCGGTGGTGATGATCGACCGCCCGGCGCTGCCCGCCCGACCCGAGGTCGGCACGGTCGCCGAGGCGATGGACTGGATCGCTCATGCGCCGACCGACCTCGGGGTATAGAGCCACGGCGCACCCTCGCGGTGGATGACCCGCGTGGTCGACGATCCGACGATCACCACCGTGCGCATGTCCGCCATCTCGGGCGTCGCGTCGGACAGCGTCTCCACCCTCAGCTCTTCCTCGGCCGTCGATACGGCGCGCGCGAACAGGATCGGCGTGTCCGGCGACCGGACCGACCGCAGCACCTCCAGCGAGCGACCGAACCCCTCCGGCCGGGCCTTGGAACGGGGATTGTAGAAGGCCATCGCGAAATCCGCCTCGGCCGCGAGCCGCAGGCGGCGTTCGATCAGCGCCCAGGGCTTGAGGTTGTCGCTGAGGTTGATCGCGCAGAAATCGTGGCCGAGCGGCGCGCCGGCCCGGGCCGCGGCCGCCAGCATCGCCGTGATCCCGGGCAGTACGCGTATATCGAGCGCGCGCCACGCCGCGGGCCCGTCCTCGACCGCCTCGAACACCGCCGCGGCCATCGCGAAGACGCCGGGATCGCCGGAGCTGACCACCACCACGCGCGCGCCGTCCACCGCCATCTCCAGTGCGTGCCGCGCGCGGTCGAGCTCCACCCTGTTGTCGCTTTCGTGCAGGGTGAGCCCCGGCCGCGGGTCGATCCGCCGCACATACGGGATGTAGCCGACGATGTCGGTCGCCTCCGCGACCGCCGCGGTCACCTCCGGCGTCACCAGAGCGTCGGCGCCGGGCCCGAGCCCCGCGATGGCGACCCAGCCGTTCAAGGGCGCCGCCCCTGCCCGTGGACCACGACGATGGAGAAATAGGGCGCGGTGTCGAGGCCGGCCTCCGACAACGGCATCACCCGCTCTTCGGCCATGCTCGCGCACTCGACGTACCACGCGCGGTCGAGCTTGCCGGCCGCGGCCAGCGCCGCGCGGATCTTCGGCAGGTTGCGCCCGACCTTCATCACCACCAGCGCGTCGGCGTTCAGCATCCCGCGGGTCAACTCGGCCTCGGGCAGGGTGCCCATGAGGACCGTCAGCACGTCGTCGCCCCACGTCACCGGAGCGCCGGTGGCCGTCCACGCCGCCGACATGCCGGTGATCGCCGGCACGATTTGCACGTCCGCCACGTCCTTCAGCCGGCTGTGCAGGTGCATGAAGGAGCCGTAGAAGAACGGATCGCCCTCGCACAGAACCACGACCTCATCGCCGCCACGGGCAAGATCCGCGAGCCGCCCCGCCGCCTCTGCGTAAAACGCCGACAGGATCTCGTTATAGCGGGGATCGTCGAGCGGGATCTCGGTCGTCACCGGGTATTCCATCGGTATTTCGACGGCGTCCTCTCGGAACATCCCTGCGACGATGGCGCGCGCGCGTCCGGGCCGCCCCGCCTTCCGGAAATAGGCGACGTGCCGGGCGCCGCGCACGAGGCGATCCGCCTTCACGCTCATCAGCTCCGGATCACCCGGGCCGAGACCCACCCCCCAGATCACGCTCATTCGGCGCGGCTCGCGATGGCGTTGACCGCTGCCACGGTTATCGCGCTGCCGCCCAGCCGACCGCGCACGATCAGCGCGGGCACCGGCGCCGCGGCCCAGAGCGCATCCTTCGACTCCGCCGCGCCGACAAAGCCGACGGGGCAGCCGATGATCGCGGCGGGCCGCGGACATTCCGGGTCCTCCAGCATCTCGAGCAGATGGAAAAGGGCCGTCGGCGCGTTTCCGATCGCCACCAGCGCTCCGTCGAGCTGCGGCCGCCAAAGCTCCAGCGCTGCCGCCGACCGCGTCGTACCGAGCGACCGCGCGAGCTCCGGAACGCGGGGGTCCTGAAGCGTGCAGATCACCTCGTTCTCCGCCGGCAGGCGTGGCCGCGTGATGCCCTCGCTGACCATGCGCGCGTCGCACAGGATCGGCGCGCCAGCCTCCAGCGCCGCGCGCGCCGCGGCGACCATGCCCGGTGTCACCGCCACGTCGGCCTCGAGTCCGACTAGGCCGGCGGCGTGGATCATCCGCACGACGATCGGCTCGTCCTCGGGCGCGAAGCGGGCAAGGTCGGCCTCGGCCCGGATCGTGGCGAAGCTTTCGGCGTAGATCGCCGCGCCGTCGGTTTCGTAAGCGTAGGGCAATGTCAGCTCCCGATGATCCGCAGCACCGCGTCGGCGGTCAGCCCGCGGCGCTCCGGCTCATCCCACGGACGCCCCGCCCGGACAAGATCGAAGCGCCCCGCACGCCCCACCAGCGTGACCGCGGCCGCCGCGCCGCTTGCGCAGCTCTTGGCGCAGCCCGAGACGTGCAGGTCGCGCACACCGCGCGCCGCCAGCGCCTCGGCCAGCGGCCGTGTCTCGACGCTCGCCTGCGCGCAGCCCGGCGCGCCGGTGCAGGCGGCGATGTCGAGCCTGGGATCCCCGGGCCCGGTGATGAGCCCGCTATCGGCCGGCACCCGCGGCGCCACAATCATCCGGTGCGGCGTGACATGCACGACTTCTCCCACCCGCAGCGTTTCGGCGAGGCGCGCCAGCGCGCGCGCGGGAAACTGCCCGAACGGCGCGGCCATGGCGACGCCTGCGGACACCGGGCCGGGTGCTGCTGGCGGCCCCGCCGGGTCGGGCGCGATGTCACCGTCGAGCGCCGCCGGCACAGCCGCGCCCGAGGCGAGGTGCCGGGCCATCCGGCCCCGCCCGTCCGCGCCGATGCCGCCGGACTCGACGAACCACGCGGCCAGCGCCAGCGCCGTGTCGACCGCCGCGTTTGCATCGGCGACCGCGCGCCCGGTCGCGCGGCCGTCCGCGCGAACGATGAGCGTCGCGCCGGCCCTCTCGATCCGAACATCGCCGATGATATCGGTCAGCCGCAGTCCGCCCGTGGCGCAATCGACAGCGAAGCCGAACTTGCCCGGAAGTCCCGCCAACGCCGGATCGCCAAGGCCATGGGACAGGCGCCGCGCGATCTCGATCCGCTCTGCCGCGTCCGGGCCGGTCACCTCGCAGACGATGTTGCGCCGCGCCTCGGCGCCGGGATCGGCATCGATTAGGCCCAGCGCATCGAGAGCGTCGAGCAGATCGGGAAACGCGGTATCGGCAACGCCGCGGATCTGAAGGTTCGCCCGGCGTGTCGCCTCTACCGCGCCGGTCCCGAACCGCTCGGCCAGGTCAACCAGCCCGCGCAGGGCGCCCACCCCGAGGCCCGACGCCGGCGGCCGGACCCGGACGACCAGCCCGTCGCCCGATGCCATCGGCCGGTGCGCCGACGGGCACCAGCCGCGGATCTCCGGCGCGCTCATCCCGTCGCCTCGAGATCGGCGCGGATCGAGTTCCGCCGCGTCTGCCACAGCCCGGCTTCGGCCAGCGCGGCGAAGCGGCCGCGCATCGCCTCGAACGCGCCGGGATTGGCTTCTTCGAGGAACCTTGCGACATCGTCTTCACCGAGCGTCGCCTCGTAGTACAGGTCGAAAAGGTGCGCCGGCACGACGCCCGCCAGATGCGCGAAGGCCGCCATCGTTTCCAGCGTCGCGGCGATCTCGGCCGCACCGCGGAAGCCGTGCCGCCGCATCCCCGCGATCCACTCGGGATTGGCCGCGCGCCCCTGGACGACGCGCGCGACCTCTTCGGTCAGCGCACGGGCGCGCGGGCGCTCCGGATCGGTATTGTCCACATGCCAGAGCCGCGCCTCGCCCCCGGCAACGGACTGCGCCGCGGCGAACCCCGCCTCGTGTGTGGCATAGTCCTCGGCCAGAAGGATGTCCGTCTCCGGCAGGTCCTGAAGGTGCACGAAGGCATCGGCCGCCGCCACGCGGCTCCGCACGGCGTCCGGCGCGTGCGCCGCCTCGCCGCCGTCGAGCGCCCAGGACGACGCGGCAAGCCAAGCCTCTCCGGCGGCCTGCCGCCCGGCATCGCCGTAGCTGTCCAGCATCCCGCCCATGTCGAGCCCGAACGACCCCGGCGCCGGGCCAAAGACCCGCGCCTCCGCCGGGCCGCCGGCATAGGGGTTCCAGTCGGCCGCCTCGTCCCGCGCCGCCAGCATACGCACCGCCTGCTGGAACAGGCCCGACAGCGTCGGGAAAACGTCCCGGAACAGGCCCGAAACACGGAGCGTGACGTCGATCCTCGGCCGGTCGAGTTCTGCGATGGGCAGGATCTCGAGGCCCGACACGCGCTCCGATCCCGCGTCCCAGCACGGCCGGACGCCGATCAGCGCAAGCGCCATCGCGAACTCTTCGCCCGCGGTGCGCATCGTCGCCGACCCCCAGAGGTCGACCACAACGCCGCGGGGCCAGTCGCCCTCGTCCTGCAGGTGACGCCGCACCAGCTCGTCGGCGAGCCGCGCGCCCTGCGCGTAGGCCGACCTCGTGGGCACCGACCGCGGATCGGTGGTAAAAAGGTTGCGCCCGGTCGGCAGCACGTCGCGCCGCCCCCGATGCGGCGACCCCGACGGCCCTGCCGGGATACGCCGCCCGGACAGCGCATCGATGAGCGCACGGCGCTCTGCCTCGGCCGACGCCGTGTCCTCGCCCTCGGCCGCGCGCCCCCAGACATGCAGGCCGTCGCCGAACTGGCTTTCCTTCACATCGCAGACAAACCGGTCGATCCGCGTCACCGCCTCGGCCGGGCAGGCCGCGTCGTCGATGCCGAGATCCGATTCCACCCCGAGGCTTCGAGCCTCGTCCCGAATATCGCCGATGAGTCGCCCGCGCCGCCGCGGATCGAGCCCGTCGGCATTGGAAAACTCGTCGAGCAAGGCCTCGAGCCGCGCAAGGCGCGCCGGCGTGCCTGAGGCGCGAAGCGGCGGCGGAACGTGCCCGAGCGTCACCGCCCCGATTCGCCGCTTGGCCTGCGCGGCCTCCCCCGGATCGTTCACGATAAACGGGTAGATCACCGGTAGCGCCCCGGTCAGCGCTTCGGGCCAGCACGCCTCGGACAACGCCACGGCCTTGCCGGGCAGCCATTCGAGCGTGCCGTGCGCGCCCACGTGTACCAACGCGTCGGCCTGCTCCTGAAGCCACAGGTAGAACGCGACGTAGCCATGGCAGGGCACGCGGGCGAGGTCGTGGTAGCTCTCGACCCGGTCGGACACCGCGCCGCGCTCGGGTTGCAACGCCAGTGTCACCGACCCGCAGCGCAGCGCGGTAAAGGTGAACGCGCCATCGTCAGCCACCGCCTCGGGTGCGCCCCACGCGGCAAAAAGCTGGTCCCGAAGCGCCTCCGGCAGGCGCGCCAGAGCCGTGCGGTACTCTGCCACCGGCCAGCGGACCCGGGCGGCGCCCAGCGCGGTGTCGAGCGGGCCGGGATCGGGCGCGTCGTGCCCCTCCGCCCGCAGGTCGGCCATCATCGCGCGGGCCGAGGCGAGCGGATCGAGCCCGACGGCGTGCGCCATGTTCCAGTCGCGCCCGGGATAGGTCGACAGCACCAACGCCATGCGCCGCGTCTCGGGCGCTGCCGCCGCCAGCCGGTGCCAGCCCGCCACCCGGTCGGCGATCGCGGCGATCCGCCCCGGCTCGGGCACGTGCGCCATCCGCGCGATCTCGAGGTCCGGGTCCCGCGCCTGCGGCTCCTTGAACGACGCGACGCCGGCCAGGATTCGCCCGTCCACCTCCGGCAACACCACGTGCATCGCCAGGTCGGCCGGCGACAGTCCGCGTTCGGCTTCGGCCCAGGCGGTGCGCGTCGAGGTCGCCAGCGCCACCTGGAAGACCGGCACGCCACCGGCATCGAGCGGGGAGGTGCCGTCCGTCCCCTGACCGGAGAACGCGGTGGCGTTGATGACCGCGGCGGGTCGAAGATGCGCGATCTGCCGCGCCAGCCAGCCCGCCGCGCCCGGAGCCTTCAGCGAGGGTGCAAAGAGCCCCATTGCGCGAAAGCCGCGCGCCCGCAGCGCGCCGATCAGCGCGGTCACCGGCGCCAGATCCGCCGCCGCAAGGTAGGAGCGGTAGAACACCACCGGCACCAGGGGCGCCGTTTCGTCCGGGATCGCATCGGCGCCCGGAAGCTGGCCGTGCGGTTCCTGCGGGGCGAACTGCGTCACGGCCGGACAGCACACCCCGTCTTCGGGGGTCCACGCCCCCACCTGCGGCAACACCTTCGCGCCGCGAACCGGCCCGGCATACAGCCCGGCGGCCAGCGCAAGCTGCGCCAGCGCCGCCTGCGCGGGGACCGCACCGCCCTGGTCGCACAGGTGCGACAGGCGGCGAAGGGTCGATACCGGAAGCGTCGACACCGCGTCGAGCGCCGGGTCGGGCCGTCCGTCCGCGGGCAACACCGCGAGCGCGAGACCCTTGTCCCGCGCCAGCGCCTCGACCTGCGACAGACCGTAGCTCCAGTAGGCCCGCCCGCCGATCAGCCGGATCAGGATGCCCTTTGCCCCGATCAGGGTCTGATCCAGGTACGTATCGACCGACAGCGGATGCGTCAGCGCCGCGAGGTTGGCGAGGCGCAGCGACGGCAACCGCCCATCGCGCCCGCCGCCCCGATCCCAGCCCGCCGCGAAAGCGCCGAGGTCCGAATCCGAGAACGACAGCACCACCAGGTCGCCGGGCGTCTGCCCGAGGTCGGTTGGTGTCGCGCTCTCTTCGAGCCCCTGGCTTTCGCGGAAGACGACGTGCATCTCAGCCGGCCTCGACCGCCTCCGGCGCCAGCACCGCACGGATCCGGGCCACATCGACATCGTCGTGTTCGGCGATCACAACGAGCCGTCCGGCGCGGGTCTCGTCCGGGGCCCACGGCCGGTCGAACTGGTGCCGCACGCGCGCGCCGACCGCCTGCACCAGAAGCCGCATCGGCTTTCCGGCGACGGCGGCATACCCTTTCACGCGCAGGATCCGCTGTTCCTCGGCCAGCCGTTCGATCCGCGCGACCAGCGCGGCAGGCGTGTCGATCTCGGGCAGGTCGATCACGACGCTTTCGAAATCCTCGTGGTCGTGATCGTGCGGCGTGTCGTGATGCGACGGGCGGGCGTCCATGTCGTCCTCGGCGGCCGCGCCGAGCCCGAGGATCACGCGCGGGTCGACGGCACCCTCGGCGACCTCCACCACCGGCAGCGGCCGGGGCGCCTCGGCCGCGATCACCTCGCGCGCCTTCGCGACACCCTCCGGCCCGGCGAGGTCGGGTTTCGTCAGGAGCACGATGTCGGCACAGGAGATCTGGTCCTCGAACACCTCCGACAGCGGCGTTTCGTGGTCGAGGCTGTCGTCGGCCAGCCGCTGCGCGTCGACGCGCGCCACGTCGGGCGCGAACCGGCCGGCGGCCACCGCCTCCGCGTCGGCGAGCGCGATGACGCCATCGACGGTGATGCGCGAGCGGATATCGGGCCAGTCGAACGCCTTCAGAAGCGGCTTTGGCAGCGCGAGCCCGCTCGTCTCGATCAGGATGTGCTCCGGCCGCGGATCCAGCGCCAGCAGAGCCTCGATCGTCGGGATGAAATCGTCCGCCACGGTGCAGCAGATGCAGCCGTTCGCCAGCTCGAGGATGTTCTCGGCCGGGCAATCGGGAATGGCGCAGCCCTTCAGGATCTCGCCGTCGACGCCCACGTCGCCGAATTCGTTGACGACCACGGCCAGCCGCTTGCCTTCGGGATTCTTCATCAGGTGCGAGATCAGCGTCGTCTTTCCCGAACCCAGAAAGCCGGTGACGATGGTGACGGGCAGCTTCTCGAGATCAGCCATGCGGGGTCTCCTCGGAGGTGGGAAGTGTCGGCGGCGGCACGCGGGCCACGCAATTGCGCTTGAAATGCTCGGGGCGGGCCCGCCACGGGATCAGGCCGTCGGGCGTGTCGCGGAACCGCGCCGCGCCGTCGAGCAGAGTCTCGACATCGCGCGCGGCATCGAGGCCGCCATAGACGTAGGTCCAGCGCCCGGGACCGCGCAGCGCCACGGTGCAGCCGGCGTCACAGTTCTGCAGGCATTCGACCGGGGTGATCGACACCCCCTCGGGCGCACCGCGCGCGGCCAGCGCATCGAACAGGTGCGCGCCCGGGCGCCGCGCGTCCTCGGGCATCTCCTGCCCCTTGCGGCACTTGATACAGACCAGAAGCTCGGCCGGCGCCGCAGCGCGCGTATCGTCGGTCAATCTCGGCCTCCCTTCGAAGGTCGGGACGGCATGGCGGGTGACGGGTGCGGCGATCCGGCCGGGTGCTGCGTGATCCGCGCCGCCGGTCGTTCGCGTCCCGACACCGGAACACCCCGTCCGGTTCGTGCGTCGTTCCGGCTGGCAGGTCTCCCGGCTCGCGGAGGGTCGGAGAGGCTCCGACAGACCGTTCCGCCTTCCCGGCCCTACGGGCCAGTGGCGCATGGAACGGCGCCTCCGTCTACGGTCGCGGGGGCGGCTGCGTTCGGCCGGACGATCCGGCCTCGGCGTTCCCTTTTCACCCGTTTACACGGGCACCAGCATGGGCTGACATGCGCGCGAAGCGCCGATCTTGTCAAGCCTCGCCGAAGGAGCCGCCCCGTGGACGACGTCACCGCCCGCCACAACGAGAAGATGAAGCGGATCAAGGCCGCCCGCGACGAGATCATGAAGACCAAGACCGAGGAGAAGGGCCTGATCGTCGTCCATACCGGCGCCGGCAAGGGCAAGTCGTCCTCCGCCTTCGGCATGATCATGCGCTGCATCGCCCACGGCATGCCCTGCGCGGTGGTCCAGTTCATCAAGGGCACGTGGGATACCGGCGAAAAGACCTTCCTTCGCGATCGCTTCGCCGAAGAGTGCCGTTTCTTCGTGTCGGGCGAGGGCTTCACCTGGGAAACCCAGGACCGCGAGCGCGACGTCGCCGCCGCACGCGCGGGGTGGGACATCGCGAAGGACCAGATCCGCGACCCCGACATCCGGTTCGTCCTGCTCGATGAGATCAACATCGCGCTGCGCTACGACTACCTCGACATCGACGAGGTGGTGGAGTTCCTGCTGACCGAGAAACCGGAGATGACCCACGTCGTCCTGACCGGCCGCAACGCCAAGCCGGAGCTGATCGAGGCCGCGGACCTCGTGACCGAGATGAGCCTCGTGAAGCATCCGTTCCGCGACGGCGTGAAGGCGCAGGCCGGGGTCGAGTTCTGAATGACGGCGCCGGACCTCGTCGTCTGGGACTTCGACGGCGTTCTGAACCACGAACCGCCGACCGGCCCGTTCCCGTGGGTCGACGACCTCGAGACCGATCTCGGCATCCCGCCTGCGGCGTTCCGCGCCTTCCTCTCCCGTCCGGGCCTCGCCGAAGCGGCGCTTACCGGCGCGGTCGATCCGGTGGACGAACTGGATGCGTGGCTGGCCGCCGAGGGGCACGGACTGAGCGGCGAGGCGTTCTTTTCGCATTGGCTGGCCGCCGATGCGCGGCCCGACGCGGAAACGATCGGATGGCTCGAACGCAGCGGACCGCGCGCCGTGATCGGCACGAACAACCCTGTCCGCCGCGCCGACGACATCATGCACTGGATGGGCTTCGCCCGGCGGGTCGAAAAGATGTTCGCCTCGGGCGCACTTGGCGTCGCGAAACCCGATGCCGGGTTCTTCCGGGCGATCGAAGACTGGGCGCAGCTTCGGCCCGACCGCATCCTGCTGATCGACGACACCGAGGCCAATGTCGACGCCGCAGCCCGGCGCGGCTGGCGCGTCTTCCACTTCACGCCGCACAGCCGCGCGGAGCTCCCGCGCCGCATCGGCCTGGGCTGAGGAACACGACGTGACGGCGCTGATGATCCAGGGCACCGGCTCCAATGTCGGCAAGTCGCTGCTCGTCGCGGGGCTTTGCCGCGCGGCGCGGGCACGCGGGCTGTCCGTCGCGCCGTTCAAGCCGCAGAACATGTCGAACAACGCGGCGGTGACCGCCGACGGTGGCGAGATCGGGCGTGCGCAGGCGTTGCAGGCGCTGGCCGCCGGCCTGCCGCCGCACACCGACATGAACCCGGTGCTTCTGAAACCCGAAACCGATGTGGGCGCGCAGGTCGTCGTGCAGGGACGGCGGCTGACCACCGCGCGGGCCCGCGACTATGCGCGGCTGAAGCCGCAGCTCATGGACAAGGTGCTCGAAAGCTTCGGCCGCCTGACCGCCGCACACGACCTCGTGCTGGTCGAAGGCGCCGGAAGCCCGGCCGAGGTGAACCTGCGTGCGGGCGATATTGCCAACATGGGCTTTGCAGAGGCGGCGAACGTGCCGGTGATCCTCGCCGGCGATATCGACCGCGGTGGCGTCATCGCGCAGATCGTGGGCACGCAGGCCGTGATTTCGGACGCAGATGCCGCCCGGATCCGCGGTTTTCTCATCAACCGGTTCCGCGGCGATCCCAGCCTCTTCGACGACGGCTATGCGCTCATCGAGGCGCGCACCGGCTGGCGCGGCTTCGGGGTGGTGCCGTGGTTCGGCGAGGCATGGCGCCTGCCGGCCGAGGACGCTCTCGATATCGCCGAAGGCGGCCGGGCCGAGGGGCTGCACATCGTGTGCCTGCGCCTGTCGCGCATCGCGAACTTCGACGATCTGGACCCGCTCGCGCAGGAGCCCGGCGTGCGCCTGACCATGCTCGGCCCCGGTCACGCGATCCCGGGCGACGCGGATGTCGTGATCCTGCCGGGCACGAAATCGACGCGGGGCGACCTCGCCTTTCTGCGGGCCCAGGGGTGGGATGTCGATCTTGCCGCGCATGTGCGGCGGGGTGGCCATGTCCTCGGAATTTGTGGCGGCTACCAGATGCTTGGCGCGTCGGTCGCCGATCCGGGCGGCATCGAGGGCGACCCCGGCACGGATCCGGGGCTCGGCCTGCTCGACGCGGCCACCGTCATGCACCCGGAAAAGCGGCTGAGCGAGGTGTCTGCCGAGCACGTGGCCTCCGGCACCGCCTTCTCGGGATACGAGATCCATATCGGGCGCACCGACGGCCCGGACCGCGCGCGCCCCTTTGCCCGGGTCGACGGCAGACCCGAGGGCGCGGTGCGACCCGATGGCCGCGTCGCAGGCAGCTACCTGCACGGCATGTTTCGCGACGACGCGTTCCGAGCCGCATGGCTCGGTGGGTTCGGCGCACGGTCCGAGGCGCGCTATGACGCGACCGTGGACGCCACGCTCGACGCGCTCGCCGCGCACCTGGAGGCGCATCTCGACATCGACGGGCTGCTTCTCGCGGCGGGCTAGAGACGCATGAGCGCGGTTTCGAGCCGCTGCCAGTCCGCCTCGCGCCCCGGAAGCCCCAGCCGGATCCACCGGTCCGAATAGGGGAAGATGCGGGTCCAGATCTGCCGTGTGGCCAGCGCCGCCTGCGCCGCGGTCGCATCGGGCGTGACATAGGTCCGAAAGAGCGGCGTGCCCCCCACCAGCCGCCATCCGGCCGAGTCCGCCAGCGCGTCGAGCCGCGCGGCGTCCGCGTTCAGACGCGCCCGCGTTGCCGCCTGCCATGTGCCGTCGCGCAACGCCGTGGCGCCGATCGCGATCGCCGGCCCGCTCACGGCCCACGGCCCCGCCAGCGCGCGCAATGCCTCCGATTCCGCCGATCCGGCGAGCGCGAAGCCGAGCCGCAACCCGGCCAGACCAAAGAACTTGCCGAAGGAGCGCAGGACGACGAGGCCCTCGGTCGCGTCCGCGATCTGGGGCGCAAGCGACAGCTCTGGCTCCGGATCGGCAAAGCTCTCGTCGACGATCAACCGGTCCACATCCTTCCGCAGCGCGAGGAGGTCCGAGGGCCGCCAGCGGCGTCCGTCGGGATTGTTGGGGTTCACCACGACGGCGAGATCCGCGCCGGACAGCGCCGCGATGGTGTCCACCTCCGTGACGGTCCAGCCCTGCGCCGACAGCGCGCCGGCATGCTCGTTGTACGTCGGCCCGAGGATCCGAGCGTGCCCGGGCGACCCCAGGCGCGGCACCAGCTGGATCGCCGCCTGCGCGCCAGCGAGCGCAACGGGCGTGACCCTCGCGCCGTAGGCCTCGTGCGCCGCCGCATCCAGCGCGGCTTTCTCGGCCACGGTCGGCAGCGCGGCAAAGGCGCGGTCCGGGATCGGCGGCACCGGATAGGGCACGGCGTTGATACCGGTGGACAGGTCGAGCCAGTCGCCCGCACCATACTGCGCCATCGCCCTGTCGAGGTCGCCGCCGTGATCGCGCATCGTCCGCGCTCCCGTGCTTCAGGCCAGCGCGAGGCCGGCGAGGATCAGCGCGAGACAGAGCATCGCGCGGCGGTAGAGTTCAAGCCCGCCGGCGAGGTCCGCCGCGTCGGGATCGCGCGCGCCGTCATTGATCCACGGCTCCGGCGCCGCGCCCTCGGCATAGACGCGCGGGCCCGAAAGCCGTACGCCCAGCGCCCCGGCCATCGCCGCCTCCGGCCATCCGGCATTGGGTGACCGGTGCGTCGGCGCGTCGCGCCACATCACGCCGAACGCGGCGCGCGGGCGCCAGGAGACGAGCACGAAGATCAGCCCGGTCAGCCGCGCGGGCGCAAGATTCACGAGATCGTCGAGCCGCGCGGCCGTCCGGCCGAAGGCCGCGTGCCGCGGTGTCCGGTGGCCGATCATCGAATCCATCGTGTTCACCGCCTTGTAGAGCGCGATCCCCGGAAGTCCGCCGATCACGCCCCAGAACAACGGCGCGACGATGCCGTCCGACGTGTTCTCGGCGAGGCTCTCCAGCGCCGCGCGCGCCACGCCAGCGTCGTCGAGCCGCCGGGGATCCCGCCCGACGATCATCGCCACGGCAGCGCGCGCGCCGGACAGGTCGCCATCGCCAAGCGGCTCAGCCACCGCCGCGACGTGATCGTGCATCGACCGCACGGCAAGGAACGGCCAGGCGAGAAGCGCGGTCAGGGCGACTCCAACCACGCCGCCCGGCAACAGCGCCTGAACGACGATCGCCGCAAGCGCGACCACACCGAGAACCGCGATAACAGTCACTGTTCCGGCCCGAACGCGCGCATCGTCGCGTGCATGAGGATCGTTCAGACGTTGGTCGAGCCGGGCGATCAGCGCTCCGATCCACGTCACCGGGTGGCCGATCCGCGCATGGACCGCGTCGGGCCACCCCACCCGCGCGTCGATCAGCCCGGCCAGCAACATCGCCAGCGCCGCGCTCATGCCCGACCCCCGGTCGCGAAGCGCATGATCCCGGTCAGACCGGCCGCAGCCAACGCGGGCTCGGCCGTGGGCGGGACCGTCCCGGGCGCAAAGATCAACCCGCGAGCCGAGCCGGTATGGGCACGCACCCAGCCCAACGCGCCAAGCTCGCGAGCGATCTCCGCGGTCGGGTCGTCTTTCGGCCCGCGCGCCCGCGTCGTGCGGCGCGCCGAGGTCGAGGCGATCCACGCGATGCGCGACAGGCTGCGCGCCGCGCCCCACGACTCGATAAGGTCCTGGACGTCGGGGAAGTCGAGATCGGCGGGATCGGTGGCAATCGGCGGGCCGAAGAAACCGCCGACGATCTCGGCCCGCGGCGGCGGCGGCACCGCGCGCAGAGGCCGTGCCGCCCGCGGCGCCCACAAAAGAGCGTCCGGCGCGGGCATCATCAGTGGGTCGGTCGCGCCCTCGGCGGCCAGGCATGCCGCGGCGATCTCCGCCGGGCCCGCCGCGCTGCCGCAAGTGCGGGCCAGCGCCACCAGCGCCGCTGTCGATGCCCCTGCGCCGCCGCCGGGCGGCATTTCGGCCCGCATTACAACGCGCCCGGGCGAGAGCCCGAGCGCCGCGACAAGCCGCGCGATCGCCTCGGGCGACAGGACGACCGGCCGCTGATCGATGCCGGCGGACCCGTCCTTTTCGACCCGCGCGGTGACGGCCAGCGCCGGGCAGGACACGGTGACAAGCGCCAGCGGCCCGCCGGGTCCGACCCGGCCCTGCACCCATTCGCCGAAGTGACCGGCGACCCGCACCATCCCGGTCACTCCGGACTCCAGTTTACGCAGGCCACGGAGAGCCCACCGGGCCAGCAGGTCAGCCGCGTGACCGACAACGGCGCCACCTCGAAGCCGAGCGCATCGGCCGGATCCCCAAGCGCGAGGGCCAGCGCCGCGCGCACCGTGCCGGCATGGGCGATCACCGCGATCCGCGCACCGTTCCGCACCTCTGCGGCAAACTCCGACAGCGGTTCGGCAACGCGCGCCGCCATGTCGAGAAAGCTCTCGCCGCCCGGATAGCGGTGCGCCGCCAGCGCCACGCGCGACATCGGTCCGAGGTCCGGCAGGTCGGCGAACGGCACGCCCTCGTGGGTCCCGAAGTCCTGTTCCCAGAGCCGTGCATCCACGGGCACGTCGACCCCGCCAGCCAGGGCGGCCGCCGTTTCGCGACATCTCCGGGCCGGGCTCGCCACGATCCGCGCGCCGGCGATCGCGCGCCGGATCGCATCGAGCGCCGCGTCCGGCGGCAGGCATGCCGGAACGTCGCGACGCCCCGTCAGCCGCCCGCCGTGATCGGCCGGCGCGTGGCGCACGAGAAGGAGCGCGGGCGGCAATGCGGCGGGCTCGGGCACGGTCGGATCCGGTGACATGAGAGGTCTTTTCCCCCGGCGGGCTTTCTGCAATGTCACGACGCCATGGGAAAGTCGATCCTCATCACCGGCGGCGCGCGGTCGGGCAAGAGCACCCTGGCCGAGACCGTGACGCTGGGGCTCGGCACGCCGGCGATATACATCGCCACCGCCAAAGCGCACGATGCCGAAATGGCCGAGCGCATCGAACGGCACCAGGCCCGGCGCGGCGCGGAATGGCGCACGGTCGCGGCCCCGATCGACCTGGCGCAAGCGATCGAGGACAGCGACGGCACGGCGCCGCGCCTCGTCGACTGCCTGACGCTTTGGCTCACCAACCTGCTTCTTGCAGAGCACGATTGGGAGGCCGCGGCGGATGCCCTGACCGACGCCCTCGCCCGCCAGACCGCGCCGGTGGTCCTGGTCACGAACGAGGTCGGCGGCGGGATCGTCCCGGACAACGCCCTCGCCCGCCGGTTCCGTGACGCGGCCGGCCTTCTGAACCAGCGCGTCGCGCGGGTGGCCGACGAGGTCACGCTCTGCGTCGCGGGCTACCCCGTGAAGGTAAAGCCGCAATGACCGATCTTCCCTTCGACAGCCTCGCCGCCTTGGCGGACAGCGCCCCCACCCTGCCCGGCTTCGATGACGGGGCCGCGGACGCAGCGCGCGCGCGGCAGGACACGCTCACGAAGCCGCCGGGATCGCTCGGCCGGCTCGAGGAGCTGGCGATCTTCATGGCGGGGTGGCGCGGCGATCCGCGGCCGCACGTGTTCGATGCGCAGGCGCTCGTCTTTGCGGGGAACCACGGCATCACCGCGCGCGGGGTCAGCCCCTTCCCGCCCGAGGTGACCGCGCAGATGGTCGCGAATTTCGAACGCGGCGGCGCCGCCATCAACCAGCTGTGCCGTCACGCCGGCGCGCGCCTGTCGGTCGTTCCGCTGGAGCTCGATCGCCCCACGGCCGACTTCACCGAAGCCCCGGCGATGACCGAGGCCGAATGTCTCGATGCGATGCGCACTGGCGCAGAGGCGGTGGATCCCAAGTGCGATGTCCTGATCCTCGGAGAAATGGGCATCGGCAATTCCACCGTGTCCGCCGCGCTCGCCTGCGCGGTATGCGGCGGTCCGGCGGTGGACTGGGTCGGCCGCGGCACCGGCGCCGACGATGCCGGCGTCGCGCGCAAGATCGCGACGGTCGAGGCCGGCCTCTCCCGCCATGCGGACGCGACCGGCCTCGCCATCCTCGCCGCGCTCGGCGGGCGCGAACAGGCGGCGATCTGCGGCGCGATCCTCGCCGCCCGCGTCGCGCGCATTCCGGTCCTGCTCGACGGCTTCATCTGCACGGCCGCGGCCGCCCCGCTGTTTGCCGCCGATCCCGCCTTTCTCGCGCACGCGCGCGTCGCGCATGTCAGCCGAGAGCCCGGCCATGCCCGCCTGTGCGCCGCGATCGGCCAGGATCCGCTTCTCGATCTCGGCATGGCGCTGGGCGAGGGCACCGGCGCGGCGCTTGCCCTGTCGCTCCTGCGCGCGGCGCTCGAATGCCACAACGGCATGGCCACCTTCGCCGAAGCGGGCGTCGCGGGCGGATGACCGGCCCGCGCCGCCGCGCCGAGGAACTGCGGCTCGCGCTGATGCTGCTCACGCGCCTGCCGGTGGGGCGGCTCGTGGACCCGCCGCCGCCGCTGTCGGCCGCGCGCTGGGCCTATCCCCTCGCGGGCCTGCCGGTTGGCGCGCTGGGCTGGGCGGTCCTGTCGCTCGCTCTTGCCGCCGGCGCGCCACCGCTCGCCGCCGCGCTTCTGGCGCTCGGTGGCATGGCGCTCGTCACAGGCGGTCTGCATCACGACGGTCTGGCCGATCTCGCCGACGGGCTCGGCGGGGGCCGCGACCGCCCGCATATACTCGACGTCATGCGCGACAGCCGGATCGGCAGCTACGGCGTGCTCGCCCTCGTCTTCATCATCGGGGTCGAGGCCGCCGCGCTCGGCGCGCTCGGGCCGGACGCGGATCTCGGGCAGTTCCTCTTCGCGGCGGCGGCGAGCCGGCTCGCGATGCTTTGCGCGTCGGGCTGGATGCCGCCGGCCCGGGACGACGGGCTCGGCCACTCGGCCGCGGGCGGGCTCGGGCGCGCGTGGGCGCCGGGCACGGTCCTCTGCCTCGCGCTCGGCCTCCTTCTCGGGCCGCCGGCCCTCGCTGCCGCGCTCGTCGCCACGCTCGCCGTCGCCGCCGTCGCAGCCCGGGTGCAGTCCCGCCTTGGCGGTCAGACCGGCGACGTGCTCGGCGCGGTGCAGCGCATCGCCGAGGTCGCGATGTGGCTGACCTTCGCCGCCGGATGAAGTTGGCGACTTTGTGGCGCGCTCCCGCGCGCCTATATCTGCGGCGTCCTTTCTGCGGGAGCGCGCGATGAACTACGCCAAGACGGCCCTCCTGATGGCCGCCATGACGGCCCTCTTTATCGGGCTCGGCTACCTGCTTGCCGGAACCGGCGGCATGGTCGTGGCGCTCGTCGTCGCGGCCGGCATGAACGCCTGGTCGTGGTGGAACTCGGACAAGATGGTCCTGCGCATGCACAATGCGCGGCCCATCCCGCCGAACGACCCGTCGGGCCTCTCGCGCATGGTCGAGGAGTTGGCCCGCAACGCCGGGCTGCCGATGCCGGCGGTCTACATCGTCGAGACGCCGCAGCCCAACGCCTTCGCCACGGGCCGCGACCCGACGAACGCCGCGGTGGCCGTGACCACCGGCCTCATGCAGAGCCTCAGCCGCGAGGAACTGGCCGGCGTCGTCGCGCACGAGCTCGCCCATATCCGCAACCGCGACACCGCGATCATGACCGTGACCGCGACCTTCGCGGGCGCGATCTCGATGCTGGCGAACTTCGCGCTCTTTTTTGGGGGACGTCGCGAAGGCGGGCTCGGCATCGTCGGGGCCCTCCTGATGATGATCCTCGCGCCCCTTGCTGCGGCGCTCGTGCAGATGGCCATCAGCCGCACGCGCGAATACGCGGCCGACCGCGCGGGAGCCGAGATCTGCGGCAACCCGCTCTGGCTCGCTTCGGCGCTGGAGCGCATTTCAGCCGGCGCCGCGCGCATCGACAACGACGCCGCCGAACGCAACCCGGCGACCGCGCACATGTTCATCGTGAACCCCCTGCACGCGCACCGGCATGACAACCTGTTCGCGACACACCCGGCGACCGAGAATCGTGTCATCGCCCTCGAAAAGATGGCGGCAGGCTCCGGGAACATGGCGAAGTCTCCCGTCAGACGCGAATCGTCGCCGCATTCCGGGCCCTGGGGCTGATTGGCGTCAACCTATTGTCGCCGGATCGCGACATAATGAGGGGTCGGACCCTTTCACTGTTGCCACTGGGTGAACGCGTTAAGGGAATCCCCGCATTCACAACCCCTGAATGGTGGTTAAGAATTAAGGCACAACCTGAGCCTGACATCCTCACGTCAGGCGTGTCGCGGAGAAAGATCATGACGCTTGCCAACAACACACTCATGGATATCGCCCTCATCGCTTCGGTCCCGCAGAGCGCGTTGCGCCGCAACCGTGTGCGCCAGTCCGCGCGCCGGCTCCTCGCCACGCCCGCGCACAGCGATGTCTTCGCCGCGGACCCGACGCCGCGCCGCTCGACGCAGCAGACCTTCCGCGCCCTGTGCAAGAAGCTGCTGACCCGCGGCGCGCTGACCGAGGAAGAGGCCGGCCGGATCCAGGATCTCGCCACCTCGCTGCTCGACGACGTCTCGCCGCGTCCGCAGATGGCCTGCTGAGACGCTTCATCTCTCCGTGACCGCGCGGCAGGGGATGTTGCCGCGCGGTCCGGACCGCTCCACCCTCACGGGCACAGCCTGCAGAGGAGAGCGATCATGACCCTGCCCAAAGTCCTGCGCGCCGCCGCGCTCGCCTGCGCCGCGATGCCTGCCCTCGCCGGCGCCGCCGCCGCGGCCGAGATCACCGTCGCCGGCGGTTGCTTCTGGTGCGTCGAGGCCGACTTCGAAAAGGTCGACGGCGTGAGCGAGGTCGTCTCCGGGTATACCGGCGGCGATGTCGAGGATCCGACCTACAAGCAGGTCGTCGCCGGCGGCACCGGCCATTACGAGGCCACCGAGATCGTCTACGACCCCGAGACGGTGTCGCGCCGCCAGCTCTACGACCTGTTCTTCCGCTCGATCGACCCGTTCGACGACGGCGGCCAGTTCTGCGACCGCGGCGAAAGCTACCGCACCGCGATCTTCGTCGACGGCCCCGTGGCCCGCGCCGACGCCGAGGCCGCAAAGGCCGCCGCCGAGGAGACGCTCGGCCGCGAGGTCGTCACGCCCATCCTCGACGCCGACACCTTCTACGAGGCCGAGGACTACCACCAGGACTACTACAAGAGCACCGAGCGCACGCTGACCCGCTTCGGCTGGATCGACCGCGCCGACGCCTACGAGCGCTACCGGACCGCCTGCCGCCGCGACGAACGCGTCCGCGAGATCTGGGGCGAGGACGCGCCGTTCGTCTGAGTCCGGTCAGGAGCCCAGGCGCGACTCCTCGATCTCCTTGAGATCGGGGATGACGTCTGCGGCCCCGGCCCGCGTGACCATGAGCGCGGCCGCCTGCGTGGCCAGGGCCAGCGCCTGCCGCATCGGCAGGCCGCGATCCAGACCGGCGATCAGGAACCCGGTGAAGGTGTCCCCCGCCCCCGTCGTATCCACCGGGTCGACGGCAAGTGCGGGCACGTCCACCGGTGACGCGTCGCCATGATGCCATCGGCACCCGTCGCCGCCGCGGGTGACCACCACATCGGCCACGCCGAGCGCATCGATCCGCGCCCCCGTCGCCGCCTCGAGCTGCGCCGCCTCCACCGCGTTCAGAACCAGCAGGTCCACCAGCGGCAGGATCGCGCGGGCCGCGTCGGGCTCGAACGGCGCGGCGGCATGGGCCACGCGCAGCCCCCGCGCCCGCGCCGCCTCGGCCCCCGCCACCTGTCCGTTGGTCTCGTTCTGCGACAGGAACCAGTCGCCCGGCGCGGCCGTGTCGAGCGCCGCCGCAACTTCGGCATCTTGGATCTCGCGGTTGGCGCCGGGATGGATCACGATCAGGTTCTCGCCGGCATCGTCGACGCAGATCACCGCGTGTCCGCTGTCGCCCGCCCGCGTGGCGATCCACCGCGTGTCGACCCCGTATTCCAGCAGCCGCTCGACCATCCAGGCGCCCTCGCGCCCGACCGCGCCCAGATGCACGACCCGCGCCGCCGCGCGTGCCGCGGCCACGGACATGTTCGCGCCCTTCCCGCCCAGCCCGCGGCTCAGGGACCGCGCACCGAGCGTCTCGCCCGGCCCCGGCAGGTGCGGCACGCGATAGACGAGGTCCGCGTTGATCGACCCGAGGTTCCAGATGGTCATCCCCGCACTCCCCTCATGCCCGAGGCCGGAGGCGCGGCACGGTGCGCCGCGCCCCCCGCTTCTTCTTGGTCAAAATACTCGATCCGAAAGCTGTCCGACCGGACCGCCGCCGGGGTGACGGGCCACGTACCGGGCCGCATCGGATCCGCCCGCCTCATCCGACCTTGCACGCGGCGAGGACCGCCATGTTGAGAATGTCGTTCGCCGTGGATCCGGTGGAGCAGATCTGGATCGACTCGTCGATCCCCGACAGGATCGGCCCGATCACCGTGGCACCCGCCATCTCCTGCATCAACTTGACCGAGATCGAGGCCGAATGCCGCGCCGGCACCACCAGGACGTTGGCCGATCCGGTCAGCCGCTGGAACGGGTAGGCCTCGCGCGCGCGCGCGTTCAGCGCGACGTCCACCGTCATCTCGCCCTCGTACTCGAAGTCGACGCCGCGGGCGTCCAGCACGTCGGGCGCCTTGTGCATCTTCTCCGCGCGTTCCGATACCGGGTAGCCGAAGGTCGAGAACGACACGAAGGCGACCCGCGGCTCGAGCCCGAGATGCCGCGCCACGCCGGCGCCGCGCTCGGCGATGTTGGCCAGGTCGATCTCGTCCGGCCATTCGTGGACCAGCGTGTCGGCGATCAGCACGATCCGCCCGTTCTGCACCAGCGCCGTGACCCCGGCGGCGCCGTGCGCCGCGTCGGCGTCGAAGACGTGGTTGATGAGCCGCATCACGTGCGCCGACTTTCGCGTCGCCCCCGTCACCAGCCCGTCGCCGTGCCCGTGCCGCAGCATCAGCGCGGCAAAGACGTGGCGGTCCCGCGCGGCGAGCCGGTGAATGTCCTGCCGGTCCTGTCCCTGCCGCTGCAGCCGGGCATAGAGGAACTCCTTGTAGGTCTCGAGATGCCGGGTATTGGCGGCGTTCACCACCTCGAGCTCGCGCACCGCGTCGGCCATGCCGGCGGCTTCGAGCTTCGCGGCGACGTCGCTTTCGCGGCCCACCACCAGCGCCTGGCCGAAGCCGTTGCGCTGGTACATGACCGCGGCGCGCAGCACGCGCGGATCGTCGCCCTCGGCGAAGATCATCCGCGCCTGCGCGGCGCGCGCCCGCGCCGTGATCCCCTGCAGGATCGACGCGGTCGGATCCAGCCGCTGCTTCAGGTGCAGTTCGTAGCGATCCATGTCGACGATCGGCCGCCGCGCCGCGCCGGTGTCCATGCCGGCTTTGGCCACCGCCGGCGGGATCGTGTAGATCAGCCGCGGATCGAACGGCGTCGGGATGATGTAGTCCCGCCCGAAGCTCAGCGTCTTCGAGTAGGCCATGGCGACCTCGTCGGGCACGTCCTCGCGGGCCAGCGCGGCCAGTGCCTCGGCGCAGGCGATCTTCATCTCGTCGTTGATCGCCCGCGCATGGATGTCGAGCGCGCCGCGGAACAGGTAGGGAAACCCGAGGACGTTGTTCACCTGGTTGGGGTAGTCCGACCGCCCGGTCGCGACGATGGCGTCGGGGCGCACCTCCTGCGCCTCCTCGGGCGTGATCTCGGGATCGGGGTTCGCCATCGCGAAGATCACCGGCTTGTCGGCCATCCCACGGACCATGTCCTGCGTCACCGCGCCCTTCACCGACACGCCGAGGAACACGTCCGCACCCTGCATCGCCTACTCGAGCGTGCGCAGCTCGGTCGCCACGGCATGCGCCGACTTCCACTGGTTCATGCCGTCGGCGCGGCCCTGGTAGATCACGCCCTTGGTGTCACATACGATGCAGTTCTCGTGGCGCGCGCCCATGGATTTCAGAAGCTCGATGCACGCGATCCCGGCGGCGCCCGCGCCGTTCAGCACGATCTTCACGTCCTCGATCTTCTTGTCGCTCAGGTGCAGCGCGTTGATCAGCCCGGCGGCGCAGATCACCGCGGTGCCATGCTGGTCGTCGTGAAAGACGGGGATGTCCATCTCTTCCTTGAGACGCTGCTCGATGATGAAGCATTCCGGCGCCTTGATGTCCTCGAGGTTGATGCCGCCGAAGGTCGGCCCCATCAGCCGGACCGCGTTGCAGAACGCGTCCGGGTCCTCGGTGTCGAGCTCGATGTCGATCGAGTTCACGTCGGCGAACCGCTTGAAGAGCACCGACTTGCCCTCCATCACCGGCTTGCCGCCGAGCGCGCCGAGGTTGCCGAGCCCGAGCACCGCCGTCCCGTTCGAGATCACCGCGACGAGATTGCCCTTGTTGGTATAGTCGTAGGCCAGCTCCGGATCCCGGGCGATCTCCTCGCAGGGCACCGCGACGCCCGGCGAATAGGCCAGTGACAGGTCCCGCTGGGTCGTCATCGGCACCGTCGCCTGCACCTCCCACTTGCCCGGCTCGGGCTCGAGATGAAACGCGAGCGCCTCTTCGCGGGTATACTTCTGTCGGGTCATGCGGCCTCTCTCCTCCGTCGGGCGCGACCCTCTTATCGCGGGGCTCGTCGCGCGGCCAGTCGCCCGATGCGGCGCGACCCGATGCCGCTCGCGATGAAACCCCCGACCCGGCCCGGACGTTGGCCGCGCGAGCCCCAGCCAGGAGAACCCGATGTTCAACACAGCGATCGAGACCGTTCCGCCGCGCACCGACGGCGGCGCCGTCAACGTCTTCGTGGAAACGCCCAAGGGCAGCCGGCACAAGTACGACGTGGACGACAGCGGGCTCTTCCGCATCGCGCTCGAACTGCCCGAGGGCGTGACCTTCCCGTTCTCCTTCGGCTTCGTGCCGAACACGCTGGCCGAGGACGGCGATGCGCTCGACATCATGCTCGTCACCGCCGGCTCCGTCCCCGCCGGCGCACTGATCGAAAGCCGCCTGATCGGCGTGCTCAAGATGGAGAACGACGAGGACGGCACCATGGCCCGCAACGACCGGGTCGTCGCCATCGCGAACATGAGCCGGATCTTCGGCGCGGTGGAGACGCTGAGCGACATGCGCGACGGCTTCGCCTGGGACGTCGAGGAATTCTTCGACACCTACAACCGGATGATCGAACGCCCCTTCCGCATCGTCGGCCGCGGCGAATCCGACGAGGCGATGGCGATGCTGGACAAGGCAGAGGAACGGCGGCGCGCCAACTAGCGCCGCCGCGCGGCGCGTGGTCAGCCCATCTTGCCGACGACGTGGTCCGGAACCGCGTTCATCTCGTCCCGCGGGCTGAACTCCACCTGTTTCGTATCCGCCTCCATGCGGACGGTATGGCCGGCAGGCCAGTAACAGAAATCTGCCGGTTCCACGATTTCCTCGGTGCCATCCTCGGTGTTGACGACAATACGGCCCTCGATGAGGTACCCCCAGTGCGGGCATTGGCAGTGATCGTTCTTCAGCCCCTCCGGCAGCGGGCAGAAATCGGTTCCGGCCGGGACGGTAGGTAGGCACCCTGCATCTCGCCCATGTCGGCTCCATGCAGCAGACCCTTGAGCTGGGCGCGCGCCGGCGGCAAATCGGTCGCTTTCATCTTCATGGTCAATGTCCTTTCGGGTGAAATCTCGCAAGAATGATGCCGCTGTCACCTGGCAGTTCGATGACGGTAATTCCCGCTTTCGCGCCACGTCCCGTCCCGCCCCGATCGTCCGGCTGGGCCGTGTCGCATGACGCCAAAAGCGGCTTTCACCGCCCGCGCGCAACTTCTACTGTCTGCCACCGACAGAGGCGGAGGCACCCATGACCGCGGCAACGCCGATGATGGCGCAGTATCTGGAGATCAAGGCGCAGTATCCCGACGCGCTCCTGTTCTACCGGATGGGCGACTTCTACGAGCTGTTCTTCGACGACGCGGCCGCCGCGGCCGAGGCGCTCGACATCGCGCTGACGAAACGCGGAAAGCACGCGGGCGACGACATCCCGATGTGCGGCGTCCCGGTCCACGCGGCCGAGGGCTACCTCCTGACGCTGATCCGCAAGGGCTTCCGGGTCGCCGTCTGCGAACAGATGGAAAGCCCCGCCGAGGCCAAGAAGCGCGGCGCGAAATCCGTGGTGCGCCGTGACGTGGTGCGCCTCGTCACGCCCGGCACCCTGACCGAGGAAACCCTGCTCGAGGCGCGACGTCACAACTACCTCGTCGCGCTGGCCGAACTGCGCGGCGACTGGGCGCTGGCCTGGACCGACATCTCGACCGGCGCCTTTCACGTCATGCCCCTGGCGCAGGCGCGCATCGGCGCCGAACTGGCCCGCCTCGCGCCGTCCGAGGTGCTCGCGACCGATGCGGCAGAGGCCACGCTGCGCCCGGTGCTCGACGATCTCGGGCTGCAGGCGACGCCGCTCGGCCGCGCGTCCTTCGACAGCGCAGGCGCCGAAACCCGGCTGACCGCTCTCTACGGCGTGGCCAGCCTCGTGCCCTACGGCGATTTCTCGCGCCCCGAGCTCTCGGCCATGGGCGCGATCGTCGACTATCTCGACATCACCCAGAAGGGGAAGCTGCCCCGCCTTGCCCCGCCGCGGCGCGACGCGGTCAGCCGCCTCATGCAGATCGACGCCGCCACCCGGCGCAACCTCGAACTGACCCACGGCATGGCCGGCGGCCGCGCCGGCGCGCTCCTCGCTACGATCGACCGCACGGTGACCGCCGGCGGCGCGCGGCTGCTCGAACGACGCCTCACCGCGCCATCGTGCGATCTCGCGACGATCCGCGCACGCCAGGACGCCGTGACCTGGGCGCTCGACCACGCCGACACCGCCGCCGCACTGCGCGACGCGCTGCGCGCCGTGCCGGATGTCGAACGCGCGCTGTCACGGCTGTCGCTCGACCGCGCGGGCCCGCGCGATCTCGCCGCACTGCGCGGCGCGCTGATCCAGGCCGAGGCGCTGTCCTCCCGGCTGGGTGGCGTGGACCTTCCCGCGCACCTCGCCGCGGAACGCGCGGCGCTCGCCGGCCACGACGACCTGCTCGGCACACTCGACGCGGCGCTCGTGGCCGAGCCGCCGCTCCTCGCCCGCGACGGCGGCTTCGTCGCGTCGGGATACGACGCCGATCTCGATGCCGCGCGGGAGCTGCGCGACGAGGGCCGCGGCGTCATCGCGCGGATGCAGCGGGAATACATCGAGAATACCGGCATCGGCTCTCTGAAGATCAAGCACAACAACGTGCTCGGCTATTTCATCGAGACGACCGCCACCCACGCCGAGCGGATGATGTCCCCGCCGCTGTCCGAGACCTTCATCCACCGCCAGACGACAGCGAACCAGGTCCGCTTCACCACGCTCGCCCTGTCGGAGCTCGAGACCCGCATCCTCAACGCCGGCAGCCAGGCCCTCGAGATCGAGAAGCGGATCTTCGCCGCGCTCGCCGCCGCCGTGCTCGACGCCGCCGGTCCGCTCGGCACGCTCGCCGCGGCGCTGGCCGAGTTCGACCTGGCCACCGCGCTGGCGGATCTCGCCCGCGCCGAGGACTGGACCTGCCCGCGCGTCGACGAAAGCCGCGTCTTCGCGGTCGAGGGCGGGCGCCACCCGGTGGTCGAACGCGCCCTGCGCGCGCAGGGCGGCGCACCCTTCATCGCCAACGACTGCACGCTCGCCCCGGACGGCGACGGCGCCGCACTCGAATTGCTGACCGGGCCCAACATGGCCGGCAAGTCGACCTATCTGCGCCAGAACGCGCTGATCGCCATCCTCGCGCAGATGGGCGCCTACGTGCCCGCCCGGTCGGCGCATCTGGGCATCGTCAGCCAGATCTTCAGCCGCGTCGGCGCCTCGGACGACCTCGCGCGCGGCCGGTCCACCTTCATGGTCGAGATGGTCGAAACCGCGGCGATCCTGAACCAGGCCGACGACCGCGCCCTCGTCATCCTCGACGAGATCGGCCGCGGCACCGCAACCTATGACGGTCTCTCGATCGCCTGGGCGACACTCGAACACCTGCACGAAGTGAACCGCGTGCGCGGTCTCTTCGCCACGCATTACCACGAGCTCACGACGCTGGCCGCGACGCTGCCGGGCGTGCGCAACGCGACCGTGGCGGTCAAGGAATGGGAAGGCGAGGTCATCTTCCTGCACGAGGTGCGCCCCGGCGCCGCCGATCGCTCCTACGGCGTCCAGGTGGCCCAGCTCGCCGGGCTGCCGCCGGCGGTCGTCGCCCGCGCGAAATCCGTGCTCGAGGCGCTGGAACAGGGCGAGCGCGACCGACCGACGCCAAAGGCGTTGATCGACGACCTGCCGCTCTTCGCGGCCGTGGCCGAGGCGGCGCCGCAGCCGAGCGGTCCCTCACCGATCGAATCGCGCCTCGCCGAAATCGCGCCGGACGAAATGACCCCGCGCGACGCGCTGCAGGCGCTCTACGACCTCAAGGCGCTCGCCGCCAAGTGATCCCGCGATCCACGTGAAACACGGCCGCGCGGCCGCCCCGCTCTTCATCTTGCCCTTAAACCCCGGGGGTGTGGGGGCAGAGCCCCCACGCATTTCGGGATCCACTCACCCCGCCGGGGTGGAGCTCACCCCGACCTGCGCCGGGCGCAGCAGCCGGTCGTGCAGCATGAAGCCCACGGCCGACACCTGGATGATGTCGCCCGCGCGGGTGCCCGGGACCGGCGCCTCGAACATCGCCTCGTGCATCTTGGGATCGAACCGGTCGCCGACCGCCGGGGCGATCTCGGTGATACCGTGCTTGTGGAACACGTTGGTGAGCTCCTTGAGCGTGAGCTCGACCCCCTCGATCAGCGCGGCGTTGCCCTCGCCCTCCGTCTCGCCCGCCGCGGCCAGCGCGCGGCCGAGGTTGTCGTAGACGGGGAGCAGGTCGCGGGCGAGCCGTGTGCCGCCATAGGATTCGGCGTCGCGGCGTTCGCGGTCGGCGCGCTTGCGGGCATTCTCGGCGTCGGCGAGCGCGCGCATGAACCGGTCCCGCAGTTCGTCGCGCTCGGCGCGCAGCGTTTCCACCTCGTCGGCCTCGAGCGCGTCGGCGTCGGGCTCCTCGGTCTCGACGGCGCGGGCCTCGGCCTCGGCCGCCTCGACGTCGTCGAGGAAATCGTCGTTCGTCTGATCTGCCTTCGGATCTGCCATGGTCTTCCTTTAGCTGCGGTCGGAGATCAGTTTCCCGACCAGCTGTGCGGTGTAGTCGACGATCGGCACGATGCGTCCGTAGTTGAGACGGGTGGGCCCGATGACCCCCACCGCGCCGATGATTTTCCGGTCCGCGTTCATATATGGAGACACGACCAGAGAGGAACCGGAAAGCGAGAAAAGTTTGTTCTCTGACCCTATGAAAATGCGCACGCCGTCGCCCTCTCGCGTCAGATCGAGGAATTCCGCGATGTCGCGCTTGCGTTCGAGGTCGTCGAACAGCTCGCGGATGCGTTCGAGCTCCTCCGCCTGACCTTCCTCGGACAGCAGATTCGCGCGTCCGCGCACGATCAGCCGCTCGGGCGCCTGCCCGCCCTCCTCGGTCCAGGCCGCAAGCCCCTGCTCCACGAGCTCGCGCGCGAGCGTGTCGATCTCGCGGCGGCGCATGGCGATCGCCTCGCCCATCTCGCCGCGGATCTCGGACAGCGTCTTGCCCTCGATCAGGGCGTTGAGAAAGTTCGCCGCCTCGCGCATCGATGACGGCGTCTGACCCGGCGGCGGCGTGAATACCCGGTTCTCGACATGGCCGTCGGAGAAGACCAGCACCACGAGCGCCCGGTCCGCCGCGAGGCTGACGAATTCGATGTGGCGCACCGGCGCCTCGTGCTTGGGCGACAGGACCAGCGACGCGCCCTGCGTGACGCCCGAGAGCGCCGCACCCACCCGGTCGAGAAAGCCCGCCACGTCGTCGGTGTTCGACCCCAGCGTCGCATCCAGCCGGTGGCGGTCGTCGTCGCCCAGATCGCGCACCTCCAGCAGCCCGTCGACGAAAAGCCGCAGGCCGAGCTGTGTCGGGATCCGGCCGGCGCTGACATGCGGGCTGTCGAGCAGGCCGAGATACTCAAGATCCTGCATCACGTTGCGGATCGTCGCCGCCGACACCTTCTCGGACAGGGTTCGGGTCAGCGTGCGCGATCCGATCGGCTCCCCGCTTTCGAGATAGCCTTCAACCACGCGGCGAAACACCTCGCGCGAGCGGTCGTTCATCTGGTCGAGGAGATCGGGCGTCTGGGTCATCCGGGGGGCTCTCTGCCGCGGCATTCAAGGCGAGCGGGACCGCGCCGTCAATCGCCCTTGGCACCCTACGCCGGCTTCGTTAAGCCCGCGGGGACAGCTAGACCAGGAGACGATCATGCGGCCCTCGGGACGGAAGCTAGACGAGATGCGCGCGGTGTCCATCGAGACCGGCATCACCAAGCATGCAGAAGGATCGTGCATGATTCGCGTGGGCGACACCCACGTCCTGTGCACCGCCACGATCGAGGACCGCGTGCCGCCATTCATCAAGGGATCGGGGCTTGGCTGGGTCACCGCGGAATACGGCATGCTGCCGCGTTCGACGACCAGCCGGATGCGCCGCGAGGCGACCGCCGGCAAGCAGGGCGGCCGCACGGTGGAAATCCAGCGCCTGATTGGCCGCAGCCTGCGCGCCGGGGTCGACCGCGTGGCGCTGGGCGAGCGACAGATCACCGTCGATTGCGACGTGATCCAGGCCGACGGCGGCACCCGCTGCGCCGCGATCACGGGCGGCTGGGTCGCGCTGCGGCAGGCCGTCAACACGCTGATGAAGGCCGGCGACGTCACAAGCGACCCGCTGGTCTCGCCGGTCGCGGCCGTCAGCTGCGGGCTCTACGCCGGCCAGCCGGTGCTCGACCTCGACTATGCCGAGGACAGCGAGGCCGGAGTTGACGGCAACTTCATCCTGCGTGGCGACGGGCGGCTGATCGAGGTGCAGATGTCGGCCGAGGGCGCCACCTTCTCGCGCGGCGAGATGGACCAGCTCATCGGCCTCGCCGAAACCGGGGTCGCGGCGCTCGTCGACGCGCAGGCCGCGGCGCTGGCATGACCCGGGGGATCGGCGGCGACACGCTCCTCGTCGCGACGCACAATCGCGGCAAGCTCGAGGAGATCGCGGCGCTGTTCGAGCCGCGCGGCGTCGCCGTGATCGGCGCCGCCGACCGCGGTCTGCCCGAGCCTGAAGAGACCGGCACGACCTTCGTCGAGAACGCCCGGATCAAGGCGCATGCCGCGGCGCAGGCGACCGGCCTGCCCGCCCTCGCCGACGATTCCGGGATCGAGATCGACGCGCTCGACGGCGCGCCGGGCGTCTACACCGCTGACTGGGCCGAAACCCCGTCCGGCCGCGATTTCGAGAAAGCGATGCGTCGCGCGCACGACGAACTGGTCGCCCGGGGCGCACCGGAGCCGTGGACCGCGCGGTTCTGCTGCACGCTGGTCCTCGCATGGCCCGACGGCACCGATGCGGTGTTTCCCGGCGTGATGGAAGGCCGCGTGGTCTGGCCGATGCGCGGCGATCAGGGCCACGGCTACGACCCGATCTTCGAGCCCGTCGGCCACGACGTGACCTTCGGCGAAATGGACCGCTGGGCCAAGAACAGGATCAGCCACCGCGCCGACGCCTTCGCCAAGCTCGAAGCGGGGCTCTTTGGCTGAAGACTGGCACGCCGGGGGCTTCGGGCTCTATCTGCACTGGCCCTTCTGCGAGGCCAAGTGCCCGTATTGCGACTTCAACTCCCATGTCTCGCGCGAGATCGACGAGGCGCGCTGGGGCGCGGCGTTCGAGGCCGAGATCGCACGCACTGCGCGGCGCACCGGCCCGCGCCAGCTGGACACGATCTTTTTCGGAGGCGGAACGCCCAGCCTGATGTCGCCGGATCTGGTGGCGCGGATCCTCGACGCGACCCGCCGTGCCTGGACCCTGGCGCCGGACGCCGAGATCACGCTGGAAGCCAACCCCCGCTCGGTCGAGGCCGGGCGGTTTCGCGGCTATGCCGAGGCCGGGGTGAACCGCCTGTCGATGGGGCTTCAGGCGCTGAACGACCGCGATCTGCACCGGCTCGGCCGGCTGCACTCGGTCGCCGAGGCGCGCGCGGCGTACGATACCGCGCGCGCGGTCTTTCCGCGCGTGAGCTTCGACCTGATCTATGCGCGACAGGATCAGTCCGTGCCGGACTGGGAGCGTGAACTGAACGAGGCGCTGGCGATGGCGGTGGATCACCTCTCGCTCTACCAGCTGACGCTCGAACAGGGCACGGCGTTCTGGGATCGCGCCCGGCGCGGGACGTTGCCCGGGTTGCCGGACGAGGATCTTTCGGCCGACATGTACGAGCGCACGCAGGAGATCTGCGATGCCGCCGGGCGGCCCGCCTACGAAGTGTCGAACCACGCGGTGCCGGGCGGCGAGTCGCGTCACAACCTCGTCTATTGGCGGGGCGGCGACTACGCCGGGATTGGCCCCGGGGCGCATGGCAGGCTGACACTGGACGGGACGCGTCGCGCCGTCGCAGCCTGGCGAAATCCGGGCGCATGGCTCGAACACGTGGAGGACGGGACCGGTGATCGTGTCGATGATCCTTTATCCCCACAGGATCATGTTGGCGAATACATCATGATGGGGATGCGAGTTTTGGATGGCATAGATGTGGATCGCGCCCGTGCGATCGCGCCGGAGCTCGACCTGACCGCGCGCAGCCGCGATCTGCAGGATCTGGGTCTCGTGACGCAGACCGGGTCACGGCTTTCCGCGACGCCGCAGGGACGGCTCGTCCTGAACGGGGTGATCGCCGAACTTCTGCCCTGAGGCTCAGCGGCCGGACCCGAGCAGGCCGCAGAGCGCGTCGAGATGCTCCAGCGAATCGTAGCTGATCGTGAGCCGCCCCGCTTCAGCCCCGGGCTTGTGATCGATCGAGACCTTCATGCCGAGCGCGGCAGACAGATCGCCCTCGAGCGCCTTGGTGTCGGCGTCCTTCTCCAGCGCCATGCCGTCGGGCCGGCTCTTGCGCAGCTGGGGGCTGCCTTCACCACCGATCTTGGCGAGCTTCTCGGTCTCGCGCACGGACAGCTTCTTCTTCGCCACCTGGCGCGCGAGCGCCGACGGATCCTGCGCCGTGATCAGCGCGCGGGCGTGGCCGGCGGACAGCTCGCCCGCGCCAACCATCTGTTGCACGTCGTCGGGCAAGTTCAGGAGACGCAGCAGGTTCGCGATATGGCTCCGGCTCTTGCCGAGCGCCTCGGCGAGCTTTTCCTGCGTGTGGCCGAACTTGAACATCAATTGCCGATAGCCCGCCGCCTCTTCGATGGCGTTCAGATCCGCGCGCTGGATGTTCTCGATGATCGCGACCTCGAGCACCTCGGTGTCGGTAAAGCTCCGCACCAGCGCCGGCATCTCGTGCAGGTTCGCCAGCTGCGCCGCGCGCCAGCGGCGTTCACCGGCGACGATCTCGAACCGGTCGTCGTCATCCGGCTTCGGCCGAACGATGATCGGCTGAATCACGCCCTTGGCACGGATCGACGCTGCGAGCTCGTCGAGCTGATCCTGAGTGAAGGTGCGCCGCGGCTGATCCGGATTGGGTTCGATCATGTCGATCGGGATCAGGCGATCGGCCCGGCGGGCGCCGTCCGTCGCGGGCGAGTCGTTTTCTTGCGTCGGTTCGACATCCGCCATCAGGGCGGAAAGTCCACGGCCGAGGCCGCGACGCTGTTCGCGTTTGTCTGCCATCTGCTCTGTCTCCTCGTCAGGCCGCCAGCCGTGTGTTCTTTTTCAGCAATTCCGTCGCCAGCGCGCGATAGGCAATCGCCCCCTTGGACTGGCTGTCATAGGCCAGCACCGGCATGGCATAGGACGGCGCCTCGCTGACCCGGACATTGCGGGGAATGACCGTATCGAAAACAAGGTCCCCCAGGTTGGCGCGTGCATCGGCCTCAACCTGCTGGGAGAGGTTGTTGCGCGCGTCGTACATCGTCAGCACGACGCCTTCGATCCGCAGCGCGGGGTTGGCCGATTGCCGAACCTCTCGAATCGTCAGCATCAGCTGCGACAGGCCTTCGAGCGCAAAGAACTCCGACTGGAGCGGAACGAGCACGGAATCGGCCGCAACCATGGCATTGACGGTCAAAAGGTTCAGGGACGGAGGACAATCGATCAGAATGAAGTCGTATCCGTACCGGTCCATTCCCGTCTGGCGCAGCGCATCGCGCAGCAGAAAGCTGCGCTTCTCGTTGGAATAAAGCTCGATATCCGCCGAACTGAGGTCGACAGTTGCCGGCACCAGGGCGAGCCGCTCCATCTGCGTATTCTGGATCACGTCATTGAGCGCGATGTCCTCGAGCAGAAGTTCGTAGGTCGTGTACTCGCGCTCGTCCGGTTCAATCCCGAGCCCCGTGGACGCATTGCCCTGCGGATCCAGATCCACGATCAGAACGTTCATTCCCTGCTCCGCGAGAGCCGCGCCGAGATTGATCGTCGTGGTGGTTTTGCCCACGCCGCCCTTTTGGTTGGCGATGGCGACGATTTTGGGACCGGCGGGGCGGGTCGGATCAGACATGGGCGACATCTCCAATCTGCAGAATGACGGCGTCGGGGTGTGTCCCACTTTTATGCCGGGTCATCGAAAATGACCATGCGGCCTGGGCGTCTGCGACCTCTTTTTCCCAGGTGGCACCTTTGGGAAACAACGCGGTACCGCCCGATGCCATGTGCCGCGCGGCGTAAGACAGCAAGGTTGCCAGATCGGCGAGCGCGCGCGCGCTCACCACGTCTGCCGCAAGCGGTTCGGTACACTCCGCCCGCTCGGACACCACGGTCGCGGTCAGTCCTGTTTCGCGGATCACGGTCCGAAGGAATGTCGCCTTGCGAAGATCGGACTCCACAAGCGTGAACGTCGTGTCCGGGCTTCGCTCCAGCGCCAGGATCGCACAGACGAGCCCTGGAAATCCTGCACCCGATCCGAGATCCGCCCAACGTCGTGCCGTCGGCGCGCAGGCGAAGATCTGAGCGGAATCCGCAATATGCCGGTTTTCGAGGTCCGCCAGAGTGGTCCGCGATACGAGGTTGATCTTCGGCGACCACTTGCGGACAAGGTTGGCGTAATGCTCCAGCCGTTCCGTTGTTTCACGTGAAACATCGGGCAGCACACCCGCCATCCCGCCAACGGTCATGCAGAGCGCTTCCGCGCGTCGTGCCGAAGCCGCGACAGAATCAAGGTCAGCGCCGCCGGCGTCATGCCGTCGATCCGTCCGGCCTGGGCAAGATTGTTCGGCCGCGCAGCGTCGAGCTTGGTTTTCAGCTCATTCGAAAGACCATCGAGCGCCGAGAAGTCGAAACCGGTTGGAATTGCCGTCGCCTCTTCACGGCGCAGAACCGCAACGTCCTCGCGCTGCCGCTCGATGTAATTTGCGTAGATCGCATCATATTTGAGCTGTTGCCGAATCCGCGGGGCGAGATTCTGAAGTGCCGGTGCTGCGGGTTCGAGCTGGGCGACATCCACATCCGCGAATGCCAGGACCTGAGATCCGGTGCGGCGCGTTCCGTCCGCGTTCACCTCGATGCCGAGCGCCTTGAGATCCTTGGGCGTGAGGCTGAGCGCCTCCAGAACGTCGCGCGCCGCATTGAGCGACTCCATCTTCCGACCGAACGTTTCGCGACGCTCCGCGCCGACGCACCCGACCTCGATCCCTTTCGGCGTCAACCTCTGATCCGCATTGTCCGCGCGGAGCGACAAACGAAATTCGGCGCGGGACGTGAACATGCGATAAGGTTCTGATACCCCCCGCGTCGTCAGATCATCGACCATGACGCCGATGTAGCTGTCCGCGCGGCTGAACGTGACCGGATCCCGCCCCATGGCGGACGCAGCGGCGTTGAGCCCCGCGACGAGCCCTTGCGCCGCCGCCTCCTCGTAGCCGGTCGTGCCATTGATCTGTCCGGCCAAAAACAGCCCATCGCAGGCACCGACCGCGAGGCGGAGATCCAACGCCCGGGGGTCGACGTAATCGTATTCGATCGCGTACCCGGGCTGCTCGATCTCGACTGCCTCGAGCCCGACAATCGTTCGAACGTACTCCGCTTGGACATCCACAGGAAGCGAGGTCGATATGCCGTTCGGATAGATGATGTGCGTATCCAATCCCTCGGGTTCGAGGAAGATCTGGTGCGATTCCTTTTCCGCAAAGCGCACGACCTTGTCTTCGATCGACGGGCAATACCGTGGTCCGACGCCATTGATGTGCCCGCCATACATCGCGGACCGATGCAGGTTTTCCGTGATGATCTCGTGCGTGCGCGCGTTCGTGTGCGTGATACCGCACGCCACTTGTCGCGCCCTAGGCGAGTCGGACAGAAAAGAGAACAGGACTGGATCGTCGTCGCCCGGCTGGGATTCCAAGCGCGTCCAGTCGATCGTCCGTCCGTCCAGACGCGGCGGCGTTCCGGTTTTCAAGCGACCGAGCGGCAGTCCAAGATCGTCGATCCGGCTCGCCAGACGCTCTGACGCGCGGTCGCCCATTCGGCCGCCAGATCGACGCTCATCGCCGATATGAATGACGCCGCGCAGGAAGGTGCCCGTCGTCAGTACGACCGCCTTGGCCGCAACGACGCTACCATCCGCAAGACTGACACCGGTGACGCGGGCGGACTGCATCTCGAGATCGACGACCTCTCCGAGGACGATGTCGAGGTTTGGTTGGGATTTTATCTCTGCCAGCATATGCGTCCGGTACAACGCACGATCCGCCTGAGCCCTGGGGCCCTGAACCGCTGGGCCCTTCCGACGATTGAGCAAGCGAAATTGGATGCCCGCGCGATCCGCGACGCGTCCCATCACACCATCGAGTGCATCGATTTCGCGAACGAGGTGACCTTTCCCGAGTCCCCCGATCGCCGGATTGCACGACATCACGCCAATATCCGACTCGCGCATCGTAACAAGCGCAGTCTTCGCACCCGTCCGGGCAGCCGCGTGCGCGGCGTCCGCACCAGCGTGACCGCCCCCGATGACCACCACGTCGTAGCCCTGATGTTTCACGTGAAACACTCCGTCGATCGATCATTTCCCAAGGCAGAAGCTCGCAAAGATCTCGTCGAGAACGGTCTCGACATCCACCTTTCCCACGAGCGCATCCAGACGACGAATCGCCGTCCTCACCTCTTCCGCCGCGATATCATACATTTCCGGCCCCTGCGCCACCACGTCCACAGCCGCCTCAAGCCGATCGGCTCCGGCCGTCATGGCGAGCCGATGCCGCTCCCGAGTCACCAGCCCGGCAGATGCCGCACGCCCTTCAAGCGCCCGCCGAACGTCATCAATCACGCGATCCAGCCCGGCCCCGGTCAGAGCGGAGATTCCCTCTCCGCTACCGAGGTCCGACTTCGTCCGATACGACAGGTCTCCTGCTTGCGCGCGAACCCCGCCAAAGCTCGAAGGATCATCCGTGGCTTCGCTCAGAAATATCCGCAGGTCCGCTGCCTCGGCGCGTTCCTTTGCGCGGGCCACGCCGATCGCCTCCACCGCATCGCCGGTCTCGCGCAACCCGGCTGTATCCAGGAGCGTTACGGCCAGGCCGCCGAGATCCATCCGCACCTCGATCACGTCGCGCGTTGTTCCGGCAATGTCCGACGTGATCGCCGCGTCGCGTCCCGCGAGGGCATTCAACAACGTCGACTTGCCGACATTCGGCGCACCGACAATCGCCACTTCGAACCCGGTACGCACCCTCTCCGCCCCGTCGAAACCGGCGAGTTCCGTGCGAACGGAATGCCGAACGTCCTCGAGCAGGTCCATGACTTCGCCCGACACGTCGGTCGGGATGTCCTCGTCCGCGAAGTCGATCACTGCTTCGAGAAGAGAGGCCGCGCGGACCAGCTTCACCCGCCAAATCGCGACGCGCTCGCCCAACGCGCCGGCAAAGATCCGAAGCGCCTGCTGACGCTGGGCCTCGGTTTCGGCATCGATCAGATCGGCGAGCGCTTCGACCTGCGACAGGTCGAGGCGTCCATTGTCCATCGCCCTTCGCGTGAACTCCCCCGGCTCGGCCGGACGAAGCCCGGGAAGACCAGACAATGCCGCCAGGACCGCCTGGATGATCGCCATCGAACCGTGCAGATGAAATTCGACAACCGCTTCGCCGGTAAAACTGCGCCCCGGCTCGAACACCAGCACCAGCGCTTCGTCGAGAAAGGCACCTGCGGCGTCCGTCAGGCGCCGGATGCTTGCGCGGCGCGGCTCGGGCAACGTCCCGGCAAGGCGGATGCCCGCCGCCCCGGCCTTTGGCCCCGACACCCGTACCACGGCCACGCCCGCCTTCCCCGGCGCGGTGGCCAGGGCAAAGATCGTGTCCATGGCATCACCTCGTCAGGTGTTCATCGAGTCGAAGAATTCCGAGTTTGTCTTGGTCTGCTTGAGCTTGGACAACAGGAACTCGATCGCATCGGTCGTGCCCATCGGGTTCAGGATCCGGCGCAAGACGAAGGTCTTCTGAAGATCTGCCTTGTCGACCAGCAGTTCTTCCTTCCGGGTGCCCGACTTCAGGATGTCCATCGCCGGGAACACGCGCTTGTCGGCAACCTTGCGGTCCAGCACGATCTCGGAGTTGCCGGTGCCCTTGAACTCTTCGAAGATCACTTCGTCCATCCGGCTACCGGTATCGATCAGCGCGGTCGAGATGATGGTGAGCGATCCGCCCTCTTCGATGTTCCGGGCCGCGCCGAAGAAGCGCTTCGGACGTTGCAGTGCGTTCGCGTCGACACCACCGGTCAGAACTTTGCCCGACGATGGTACCACCGTGTTGAACGCACGACCAAGTCTTGTGATCGAATCCAGAAGAATAACAACATCTCGCTTATGCTCGACGAGACGCTTCGCCTTCTCGATCACCATTTCGCTGACCGCGACGTGCCGCGTCGCCGGCTCGTCGAAGGTCGACGAGATGACCTCGCCCTTCACCGAGCGCTGCATGTCGGTCACCTCTTCGGGCCGCTCGTCGATCAGCAGCACGATCAGGTAGCATTCGGGGTGGTTGCGCTCGATCGAGCTCGCGATGTTCTGCAGGAGCACGGTCTTGCCCGTTCGCGGCGGCGCCACGATCAACGACCGCTGGCCTTTCCCGATCGGCGCCACCAGGTCGATGATCCGGGCGGAGCGATCCTTGATCGTCGGATCCTCGATCTCCATCTTGAGCCGCTCGTCGGGATAGAGCGGCGTGAGGTTGTCGAAGGCGATCTTGTGCCGCGCCTTCTCCGGATCCTCGAAGTTGATCTGACCGACATCGATGAGCGCGAAGTACCGCTCGTTGTCGTCGGGCGCCTTGATCTGCCCCTCGACGGAATCCCCCGTCCGCAGCGAGAACTTCCGGATCATGTCGGGCGACACGTAGATGTCGTCCGGGCCCGGTAGGTAGTTCGCTTCCGGCGAGCGCAGGAAGCCGAAGCCGTCCTGCAGCACCTCGAGCACGCCGTCACCGTAGATGTCCCAGCCTTCGTCCGCACGCTCGCGCAGGATCTGGAACATCATCTCGCCCTTGCGCATGGTCGAGGCGTTCTCGATCTCGAGCTCCTCGGCCAGCGCCAGGAGCGCCTTGGGGCTCTGCGCCTTGAGGTCGGACAGGTTCAGTTTCTCGAGGTTCATCTGCGTCTCCGATGCACGCAGCCCGTGGCAGGTCGCGGCACGTCTTTGCTGGCACGGGCGCGCCGTGCGGATCGGTCATGTGTCGTCGGGATGTTTCTCCTCGGACGAGGAGTGAGTGGGGAGATAGACAGCCACCGCGTCGGAGTCAATCCGTGCCGGCCTATGAGGCGCCCCGGTCCGGTCTCCCTACTCAATCATATCTTTAAGAAAGAGTTGATTTGGAAAGTAGGGAGCCGGATTTCTGTGGATTACGCGATCCTCCATGCCGTTGTGCACATCCTGGCCGGTATGTGGACAAGTCACGGGACGAGTCCGCGCACATTGGTATACGACCGAAAAAAGAATATTCTGATCAACAGGATACGAAATAGCGCTGAGCAAACCGGGCGTGGGACAAAACCGCTGCGGGCCGGCTGACCGCCGGTTCTCAACAGGCGCAGACTTGTCCTTCCCCCGGGCGGAGAAGATCGGGACCGACCGGGACGGATCAGCGGGTTGTCCACGTCGCTTGCATTGACGGCAGGATTTCCGCAGAACCGCGCGCAGATCTCGCCTGCACTTGTGCCCGGAATTGTCCCCAGATGTCTTTCGAGCTGGTCCTCGCATCCGCGTCTCAGATCCGGTCCGACATGTTGCGCCGTGCCGGAATTCCGCACCGATCCGAGCCCGCGCGAATCGACGAATCAGCGGCCCGCGCCGGTCTGGAGGCCGAGGGCGCCGGCCCGCGCGACCTCGCCGATGCACTGGCAGAGATGAAGGCACGCAAGCTCGCGGCGCGTCACCCCGGGGCGCTCGTGCTTGGCTGTGACCAGATCCTCGCCGGCCCCGATGGCGTGATGGCCAAGCCCGAAACCCGCGCCGAGGCGGCCGATCAGCTGCGCCTGCTGCGTGGCACCCGCCACCAGCTTCTCTCGGCCGCGGTCCTCTACGAGAACGCGGAACCGGTCTGGCGGCATGTCGGCGTCGCGCGACTCGTGATGCGCGACTTTTCCGACGCTTTCCTCGATGCCTATCTCGACCGCAACTGGCCCGACGTCGCCAGCTCTGTCGGCGCCTACAAGCTTGAGGAGGAGGGCGTGCGCCTGTTCTCGCGGATAGAGGGCGACCACTTCACGATACTGGGTCTGCCGCTTCTCGAACTCGTCAGCTACCTCACGCTGCGGGGCGATCTGCCGTCATGACCCGCGATACCCCTGCCCGGATTCCGCTCGCCGCGGTGATCGGCCACCCGATCGCGCATTCGCGTTCGCCGCGGCTGCACGGCTATTGGCTGCGCAAGCACGGCATTCCGGGGCATTACGTGCCGCTCGATGTCGCGCCCGACGCGCTCGAACGCGTGATCCGCACCCTCCCCGAGATGGGTTTCGTCGGCGCCAACGTGACGATCCCGCACAAGGAGGCGACGCTCGAACTGGCCGATCTCGTCACCGACCGCGCAACGCTGATCGGCGCCGTCAACACGCTGATCTTCCGCAAGGACGGGCGCATCCACGCCGACAACACCGACGGCTACGGGTTCCTGTCGAACCTGCGCCAGGGCGCGCCGGAGTGGCGGCCCGAGGCGGGCCCTGCTCTAGTGCTCGGCGCCGGCGGCGCTGCACGCGCGGTGATCGCCGCTCTGCTCGAAACCGGCGTTCCGGAAATCGTGCTGACCAATCGCACCCGCCTTCGGGCCGATCGCCTGCGCGACGCGTTTGGCCACCGCATCCGCGTCATCGATTGGGTGCAGGCCGGAAACGCCATCGATGACGCGACTCTCGTGGTGAACACGACGTCGCTCGGCATGGTCGGCAAGCCCGAGCTTCGCGTGCCGCTCGACGGTCTGCGCCCCGGGACGGTCGTCAACGATCTCGTCTATGCGCCGCTCGAAACCCGTTTGCTGCGAATTGCCGCCGAACAGGGCGCGACGGCCGTCGACGGGCTCGGCATGCTGCTTCACCAGGCAGTGCCGGGCTTCGAACGCTGGTTCGGCCATCGGCCAGAGGTCGACGAGGCCACGCGCGCCGCCGTTCTGCGATGACGTTCCGGCTCGGTCTCACGGGATCCATCGGCATGGGCAAGTCGACCACGGCCGAGATGTTCGCGCGCGAGGGCTGTGCCGTCTGGGATGCCGATGCCACGGTGCACCGCCTGTACGGCCCCGGCGGCGCGGCAGTTGCGCCGCTTGCCTCGGCCTTCCCCGCCGCCGTCGTCGACGGCGCGGTGGATCGCGCCGCGCTCCGGGCCGCGATCAATGCCGATCCAGCCGCGCTCGGACGGATCGAGGCGATCGTGCACCCGCTCGTCCAGGCCGACCGCGCGGACTTTGCCCGACAGACATCCGCCGATATCGCTGTCTTCGACATCCCGCTTTTGTTCGAGACGGGCGCGGAGGCCGAGATGGACGCCGTCGCCTGCGTGCGGGTTTCACGTGAAACCCAGGCCGACCGCGTCCTTGCGCGCGGCACCATGACACGCGATCAGTTCGAGGTGATCCTCGCCAAGCAGATGCCGATCGATGACAAGGTCGCGCGAGCCGAGTACGTCATCGATACGACCACGCTTGAGAGTGCCGCGCGCGACGTGCACTCTGTGCTCAACGACATCCGAAGCAGGCTCTGACAATGCGTGAAATCGTCCTCGACACCGAGACAACGGGCTTCGATCCGGAGCAGGGCGACCGCATCGTGGAGATCGGCGCGGTCGAGTTGTGGAACCACGTCGCCACGGGCAAGACATATCATCAGTACATCAATCCGGAGCGCGCGATGCCGCAGGAGGCGTTCGAGGTTCATGGCCTCGGCGATGACTTCCTGCGCGACAAGCCCGTGTTCGCCGACATCGCGGAGGCCTTCATCGCCTTCGTCGGTGACGCCAAGCTTGTCATCCATAATGCCGCGTTCGACATGAAGTTTCTGAACGCGGAACTCAGGTGGGTGAAGAAGCCCCTGCTGCCGTGGGAACGGGCCGTCGACACGCTGGCCATCGCGCGGTCGAAATTTCCGGGCTCGCCGGCGTCGCTCGATGCGCTCTGCCGTCGCTTCGGAATCGACAATTCATCGCGCACCCTGCACGGCGCGCTGCTCGACAGCGAGATCCTGGCCGAAGTGTACCTCGAGCTGATCGGCGGCAAGCAGCCCGATTTCGGGCTGGCGCAGGGCGGAGCGGGCCTGTCGGCCGGGCCGGCCGACGACTGGCGCCCGCGTCCGCGCCCGACCCCGCTGCCATCCCGTCTGTCGGACAGCGAAAAGGCGGCTCACGCCGCCTTTGTCGAGGGTCTCGGGGAAAACGCGCTGTGGCGGCGGGCCTGACGGTTCAGGCCTGGCCCTGCGTTTCCGTGCCCTGGGCGGCCTGCGCCTTCTGGCGGCGCTGAAGCTCCGCGCGATAGAGCTGCACGAAATCGATGGTCTCGAGGTTCAGCGGCGGGAAGCCACCGTCGCGCGATACGTCGGCGACGATCCGGCGCACGAACGGAAACAGCATCCGCGGGCATTCGATCAGAAGGAACGGGTGCAGCTGGTTTTCCGGCACGTTCTCGATCTGGAAGATCCCGGCGTAGTCGATCTCCATCAGGAACAGCTGATCCTGCGACTCCTTGGCCTTGCTGTCGACCTTGAGCTTCATCACCACTTCGTACTGGTTTTCGGTCTGCCGCTTCTTCGCGTCGAGATTGACCTGAACCTGCACGTCGGGCTGCGCGTTGCCGGTGCTGCCCTTCTGCGCGAGAATGTTCTCGAAGGACATGTCGCGAATGTACTGCGCGAGGACGTTCATCTTGACCTGCGGCGCTTGCTGCTGCGCGCCGGCGGCGCCGTTCTCGGGCGGGTTGGTGCTGGTGTCGCTCATCTGAGGCTCCCTGAATACAGTCAGCGCGAGCCTTACCAAGCGGTGACCCCCGGCTCAATCCTCCTGAGTGGGGGGCATATTTCCGCCGCGAGGCGTGTCGGCGCGGGCCCATCCCCGCGCCCAACCCCGGATTTCAGTGCTTGGTCCAGCCCGATCCCGGATGGGTCGGCCGCTTGCCGTGGGGCGCTTCATCCTTGCTACGCTGCGATGCCTGAGACCCTTCGGCCGGTGACACGTCCGTGTAATCGCCATCGATCACGTCAGGGTCGCCGTGCCGACGCCGCTCGTGCGGGCCCTGTGGCCGGCGTCCGGGACCCGGCCCGGGCCGCGGCCCGGTGCCCATCTCGAAGCGCCGCATCTTCACGTGCTTGGACGCGCGCTGCATGACCGCCTTCCGCACCGGCGGCATCAGGAGCGCGAAGCCCACCGCGTCGGTAAAGAAGCCTGGCGTCAGAAGAAGTGCCCCGGCGATCAGGATCATCGCACCGTGGGCGATCGGCTCCGTCGGGTCTGACAGGTCGTTGAAGGAGCGGCGGATATCGTTCATCGCCATCGCGCCCTGAGACCGCACGAGCCACGTGCCGAGCGCCGCCGTCAGGATCACGATCCCGAGTGTCGGCCACAGACCGATTACACCACCGATCTGGATGAACAACGCGATCTCGAGCAGCGGAACGGTGAGAAACGCTACGAATAGCCACATGCGGAACGGCCTCCTTCGCCTCGGCGCCCCGGTAGACTTGCCGGCGGGCAAGACTTACATAAGTCCGAGCGACGACGCTTTCCATGCACCCAATCGAGGCAGTGATGAATTCCCCGATGTTACAGCTTCTTGTCCTGGCGGGGATTGCCGTCTTCCTCATCCTGCGCCTGAAGAACGTCCTCGGCACGCGCGAGGGATACGAGAAGCCCCCGGCGCCGCCGCAGGGCCGCCAGACGACCGAACGGCGCGGCTTCGAGGTCATCGAGGGCGGGCCCGATCGAGATATCATCGATCACGTGCCCGAAGGCAGCGACAGCGCACGTGCCCTGTCGCAGATGAAGCAGGCCGAACCATCCTTCGGCGTGGCCGACTTCCTGTCGGGCGCCCGCGGCGCCTACGAGATGATCCTGATGGCATTCGAGCGCGGCAAGCTCGACGAGATCGAGCCGTTCCTCGCCCCCGACGTCTACGACAGCTTCGCCGAAGTCGTCGAGGCGCGCGAGGCGCAGGGCCTGACCATCGAGGCCGAATTCGTCGGCGTGCGCGAACTCACGCTGACCGAAGCCACCTTCGACACCACCACCCGCATGGCCGAAATCACCGTGCGCTACGTGGGTGAGCTGACGCAGGTCGTCAAAGACGCCGAGGGCAATGTGGTCGAGGGCAGCGCGAGCCAGGTGAAGCGGCAGAAGGATGTCTGGACCTTCGCCCGAACGATGGGCGCCGACGATCCGAACTGGCAACTGGTCGCCACGGGCGAATGACGTTTCGGCTCGGCGCAGCACTCCTCGCCGGGCTTTGGGCGATGTCCGCACCGTCCCTCTCCGCGTCGGAGCCTGAGCCACCCGTGCCGCCGCATCACCGCATCCTCGACTTTGCCGACCTCGATGGCTGGGCCGAGGACGATCACGCGGCCGCGCTGGACGCCTTTCTCGTCACCTGCGGCGACTTGCGCGATCCCGACTGGACGGCGCTCTGCGCCGCGGCCGCGGATCATCGCGATGTCGCGCGCCAGTTTTTCGAGCTTTTCTTTCGTCCGGTCGAGATCACCCACCACCGCACCGAGGCGCTGTTCACCGGGTATTTCGAGCCCGAACTGGACGGGGCGCCCCACGCCTCGCCCCGCTTCCGCTGGCCCGTCTACAGCCTGCCGCCCGAGGTTACCGGCGACGGCCCCTGGCTGTCGCGCCGGGAGATTCTGAGCACTGACGTCATGGCCGGCCGGGGCCTCGAGATCGCGTGGGTCGACGACCCGGTCGAGCTCTTTTTCCTGCAGATCCAGGGGTCCGGTCGCATCCGCTTTCCCGACGGGCGCGTCGTGCGTGTTGGCTACGGCGGGGCCAACGGTCACGACTACCGCTCGATCGGGCAGGAGCTCGTCCGCCGCGGCGTCTACGAGCCGCACCAGGTCTCGGCCGAGGTCATCAAGAACTGGGTGCGCCGAAACCCGGTCGAGGGCGAAGAGCTCCTGATGCACAACCCGGCCTACGTCTTCTTTCGCGAGGTCAGCGAAGTGCCGGCCGAACGCGGGCCGCTCGGCGCGATGAACCGCTCTGTCACGCCGCTGCGCACCGTCGCGGTCGATCCGGAGTACACGCCTCTCGGCGCGCCCGTCTGGATCGAAAAGGACGGCGCGGACCCGATGCGCCGCCTGATGATCGCGCAGGATACCGGCTCCGCCATCAAGGGCGCCCAGCGGGCCGACATCTTCGTCGGCACCGGCGCCGCGGCGGGGGACCGCGCCGGCACCTTCCGCGATCCCGGCCGCATGGTCGTTCTGCTGCCGATCCAGCGCGCCTACGCTCTGCTGCCGGATCTCGTTCAATGAAGGGGCGTCGCCCGCGCCGCGACGAACTCGAGCTTTGGTCCCAGGTCGCGCGCTCCGCCGAGCGGCTTCCCGGCCGCCCGAGACAGGCGCCGGAGTCCGACGCATCGAGCCGCAAGCCCCCTGATCAACCGTTCTCCAAGCCCGCGCCGAACCGCGAGGTTCCGGCGGACCTGCCACGCTTTCGCATCGGAGAACGGTCCCGCGATGCCTCCTCGGTATCCCTGCCGCGGTCGACGACCGAACGCCTCGGATCCGACCCGGTATCGATGGATGCCAAGGCCTTTGGCCGTCTGAAGCGGGGTAAGCTCGCGCCCGAGGCCCGGATCGACCTGCACGGCATGACGCTCGACGAGGCGCATCCCGCGCTGGTCGGGTTCATCCTGTCGTCCCACGCGCGCGGCCTGCGGCTCGTCCTCGTCATCACCGGCAAGGGCCAGCGCGAGGACCCCTACGATCCGATGCCGCGTCGGCGCGGCGTGCTCAAGACACAGGTTCCCGCATGGCTCAAGATGCCGCCGCTCGGCCCGGTCGTCCTGCAGGTGGCCGAGGCGCATATCCGCCACGGTGGAACCGGCGCCTATTACGTCTACCTGCGGCGCCGCGGTTGATTGCGGGTCAACCCGCCGCGCCCACGCGCGGCAACCCGCTCCGCCGCCGCACCAGCGCCAGCCCGGCCAGGATCGCGGCCGTCGCCGCAAGGAAATAGACCGCGACCCCGAGATACTGCGCCTCGATCCCGACGCCGAGATCGATCAGCGCACCGGTCAGGCCCGGGCCGATGGCGGTGCCCAGAACCATGATCGCCGTGCCCATCGACTTGATCGCGCCAAGGTGCCGCGTGCCGAAGAACTCGGCCCAGAGCGCGTTCGGCAGCGTCGCCTGCATCCCTTGCGTCAGCGCCATCAGCCCCAGGCCGACACCGGCCGTCCAGATCGCCCCGCCCGTGCCGAACGCGACGAAGGCCAGCGCCGCCGGCAGCAGGTAGACCGGCAGGATCCGCGCCGTCCCGAACCGGTCGATCGCCGCGCCGGAGCCCATCATCGCGGCCACTGTCACCACGGTGAACACCGGCATGAACGCGACGAAGTCGATCAGCCGCCAGCCTTTCACCTCGACGAAATGCACCTGCTGGAAAAACAGTGCCGTTCCGAAGGCCGGCGGCCCCAGGAGTCCGGGCGCGATCGCCCAGAACAGCGGATGGCGAAGGACTTCGGCGCGCCGCCAGTGGCGCCCGTCCATGCCCGCGGTCTCGCTCGTTTCCGTATGGCTTTGCGGTGTCCGTTCCTCCCGCAGAAGCCAGAGCAGAAGCGGCACGCCGCATAGCGCGAGGCCCGCGGCCAGGACCCAGTGCCAGCGCCAGTCCAGCACCGGCAGCAGAGCGACGAAGATCACCGGCAGGATCGCCTGTCCGGCCGTGACGCCGAGACCCGCGACCGACAGCGCGCGCCCGCGCGCCGCGACGAACCAACGCGACATCGACACCATCGCGATCAGGCCCATCATGCCCTGCCCGAAAAAGCGCAGCCCGAGGATCGCCGCCGGCAGCAACCACGCGCTCGACACGATCGCCATCCCGAGGCAGGCGAGCGCGAGGCAGACAAGGCCCACAGCGCCAAGCCCCCGGCTGCGGAACCTGTCGGTCAGGCCGCCCGCGCTCACCATCAGCGCCGCCGACACCGCGGTGGCGAGCGAATAGATCCCGCCCCACGCACCGTGGCTCAGTCCGAATTCCGCGCGGATGTCGCCGGCATAGACGGCGATGAAGAAGGTCTGGCCAAAGCTCGACAGGAATGTCAGCAGCCCGCCGGCACAGAGCCAGCGCGCGTTGTCGCGCAGGAAACGGATCAGCGTCATGCTACAGATCTCCGCCGCGGCGCGGCCGGGTTCAAGCGGAAACCGTCTCCGCCATGAACCGCTCGATCCGCTCGGCCGCCGCGTCGGGTGCCTCCTCGTGCGCGAGATGTCCGAGACCGGGCAGCGTCTCGCACCGTGCATCGGGCAGACGCGCCGCCGCCGCGCGCGCGCCGTCCGGCGGCACGGTGCGGTCGGTTTCGCCCAGGAGGATCAGCGTCGGCGCGTGAATCCCGGGAAGATCCTCGAGGAGCCCGGTCAGCGACCATTGCGACATCATCAGCAGCGCGCCCTCCACATGCGCGCGGTCGCGCAGAAGTCGCCGGTAATATCCGACGCCCTCGGCATCGAGCCGCGACCCCGTTCCGGCCAGAAGCGCCGCCGCGCGTTCTGGTGCGACCAGCGCCCCGCGCACGAGGCTGGTTGCAAAGGGCGTCATCGCGATCATCCGCGCGGCCATCGGAAACAGCAGCCCCGCCATCCCGCGAAACGGCTCCAGCGCCGGGTTGAACGCGACGATCCGCGGCGGCGTGTCCATCGCCGCGGCGAGCCGCAGCGCCACCGCTGCCCCGGCGGAATGCGCGACGATGCCCGCCGGCTGCCAGCCTTCATGCGCCATCAATCGTCCGAGGTCCTCGGCCATGAACGGCAGCGACGACCGGAACCGGGTGGCGATCCGGGTAAAGCCATGCCCGGGCAGATCGACCGCGATGCAGCGGTATCGGTCCGCCAGCCGGGGCATCACGTCGCGCCAGCTATGTGTCGATCCGCCGGCGCCGTGGAGAAACAAGAGGTCCGGCCCTTCGCCCATGACCTGCACGTGCCAGCGATGCGGGCGCACCGGGATCTGCCGCGAGCTTTCCGCATGCGGCCAGCCGGCCAGGTCGCGCGAAAAATCCACGCGTCAGACCCCCAGCGCCGCGTCGACGCCGCGCTTCATCGCCGCGGCGTCCGCACGCGGCAACGCGAGGTAGCCGAGGTCCATCCGGCCGGCCAGCGTCTCGAGCTCCGGCCGTGGCCGCGCGCCGGTGTCGATGACCACCCCGTCAAGGCCGCAGGCCCGCAGATGCCCCGCCATCGCCTCGGCATCGGCCATGGCCTGGGCACGTCCGGATCCCCCGGGCAGCGCGACATTTGCCCGCCCGTCCGTCAAGAGGGCCAGCGCCGGCGACTGGCCCGCCCGCCGGGCCCGCTCGGCCAACGCATGCACCGCGCGCAGCCCGGCCGCCAGCGGCGTGCCGCCGCCGCCCGGAAGCCCGGCGAGGCGCCGCTTGGCTTGAACCAGAGATCGCGTCGGTGGCAGCGAAACCTCCGCCCCCTCTCCGCGAAAGGTCACGAGAGCGACCCTGTCCCGGCGGGAATATGCCTCTGCCAACATGAGTTCGACCGCGCCCTTGGCCTCGGCGAGTCGCGCCATCGCCGCCGATCCCGACGCGTCGACGCAAAAGATCACCAGCCGCTCCGACCGGTCCTGGAACCGGCGCAGCCGCAGGTCGGACTTGCGGATGATGAGGCCCGGGCGGTCCGGATCGGCTGCGCGGCGCAGCCCCTGCCACGGCGCCGCCGCGCGCAGCGTCGCAACCACGTCGATCCGCGCGGTCGCCGATGGCGTGCCGGGCCGGGCAGGCAAGGGCCGGCCTCTCTGCGCCCCGCGGCGGCGCGCGCCCTGCCCGGCGCCGGACGGCGCATTGGCTTTCCGCGCGCGGCGCTGCGCCAGCAGGCCGGCCGGGAGCATCGCGCGCACCGCCTCGATCAGCATCTCCTGCGGGATCGTGTCGCCTTCGGCGGGGTCGCTGTCACCGTCGTCCGTTGTCTCGGGATCCGGCGGCGGATCGGAGGTCTCCTCGTCCGGTTCCTCGGACGGCAACCGGGTCGCACGGTGCGCGAAGACCAACGATACCGCGATCTCCAGGTCGTCGGATGTGACACTGTTCCGGCCCGAAAGCGCCGCATGCGCCCGGGCTGCCGCCGTGGCGAAGAGCGGTGCCCGCAGGCTGTCGATGCCGAGCGCGGCCGCCGTCGACACCAGCGTCGTCAGCGCATCGTCGGGCAGCGTGACGTCGCACAAGCGCGCCCGCGCCGCATCGCGCTCCGCGCTCGACAGCGCGATCTCGGCCATAGTTTCGGGCCGCAAACCGTCGAGGTCGCAGGCGAAGGCGGCGCGCTCGATCAACCGCTCGGGCGCGCGTTCGTCCTCGGTGCCTTCGTCGAGGATCAGGAGCGGACCGACCGCTCCGGCGTCGAGTGCCAGGGCCAGCCGCGCGGCGAGCCCGGGCCCGGTTCGCTCGGCCGATGTCAGCGTCAGCGCGCCGCCCCGTGCCAGCACTCCGTCGGCCGTGATCTTGCGACCCGCCGCGAGACTCGCGGCGATGTCGGTGCCGCCGTAGAGCGTCTCGTCCGCGATCCCGGGCGCGATACGTGGCGCGGCCGCCAGGTCGGGCGGCAGCGCGTCGAGGAACGCCGTTCGGGCGGGCCCGACCCGCGCGCGCAGGTGCATTCCGCCCAGCCGGGCCGGGTCGATCGTCAGGAGTGTCGCCGCAAGCTGTCCGGCGACCCAGACCTCCCCCGGCTCGTCCTTCATGCGAGCACGTCCTCCACCGCGCGCGCGACGCGGGCCGAGGATCCGGCCTCGTCCAGCGGATCGCGGCGCAGACGATGGCCGAGCGCCATCGGCGCGATCGCCCGGATATGGTCGCGCGCCACCGCCGACGCGCCATCATAGGCGGCCTTTGCGCGGGCCGCGCGCATCAGTGTCAGCTCTCCACGCAAGCCGTCGGACCCGAGCGTGACGCAGAGCTGCGCGCAATCGCGCAGCGCGGCGTCCGGCATCTCGGTTGCGGTCAAGCGCGCCCGCGCCGCCAGGATCGCTTCGCGGATCGCAAGGTCGCGCGGCGCCCACGCGGCGACGAAGCCCTCGGGATCGGTCTCGTAGGCGACGCGCCGGCGGATCACCTCGATCCGCTCCTCCATGTCTGTCGGCGACCCGACCTCCACCGACAGCCCGAACCTGTCGAGAAGCTGCGGACGAAGTTCGCCCTCTTCGGGGTTGCCCGAACCCACGAGAACGAACCGTGCGTCGTGGCGGACCGACAGGCCCTCGCGCTCGATCACGTTCTCGCCGGACTGGGCCACGTCCAGAAGCAGGTCGACCAAGTGATCCTCGAGCAGGTTCACCTCGTCGATATAGAGGTATCCGCGGTTGGCGCGCGCCAGCAGCCCGGGCTCGAACGCCTTTTCCCCGCGGGTCAGCGCGCGCTCGATGTCCAGCGCGCCGAGCACCCGGTCCTCGGTCGCGCCGAGCGGCAGGTCCACCACCGGCGTCGGCACCTCGCGCAGGTCGCCGCCCTGCCGTTCCCATTCGGCCAGACGCTCGGGCGATTCCGCATTGGTCAGGCTGCCCGCCACCACGGTGATCGGCGGCAGCAGCGCGGCGAGCGCGCGCACCGCGGTCGATTTCCCGGTCCCGCGGTCGCCGAAGACGAGAACCCCACCGATCCCCGGGTCGACCGCGGTCAAGAGCATCGCGGTCTTCATCTCCTGTTGCCCCACGAGGGCGGAAAACGGAAACGGGCGTGTCATGCGGAGCTCTCCATCGGAATACGCGGGCTTTGGCCGTCCCAGCTGCCGGTTTCGCCGGAGATGCGGAAGCGGGCATACAGTTCCTCGCGGAACCAGCCGCCTTCGCGCACCGCCGCGATCGCCGCGGCATGGGGGCCCGAGGCGCGGGCGAAGCGCGCCATCGCATCGGTGTCGGGCCAGACCGAAAAGGTGATTTGCTGCAGCAGCGGCACTTCGCCGATACCGATCTTGAACAGGACGTCGCGGTTGGCGCCGATCAGGCGCGACACGTCCGGTTGTTGTCGCCAGAACCGGGCCGCACGGCTCGGCCGGAGCGTGGCGCGGGTCAGAGCGGCGACCGGCCCGGCGCCGTCGTCGCGACGCGGCGAAAACGGCACCTCTCCGCTCCAGCGTCCGCGCGACTCGATCGGGTCGAGGAACAGCGTCCAGTGCTCCGTCGCCCGGCGGCGGTAGCGCGCCCAGAGCCGCGACGTGGTCACGTGGCGCCGCGCGGTATCCGCGTCCGGCCAGACCGCGAGGATGGCGTAGATGCCGGTATTGGGCACGGGCGTGAACCCCTCCCCGGTGCCGGATCCGCAGAGCTTCCAGAATTGCAGGTCGGGATGGCGCGAGAGGAACCAGCGCGCCTCGCCCATCATCCACAGCGCCCAGAGTCGCGACAGGACCGAGCGGTAGCGGAAAAGGCTCAGGCTGACGGTCTGCATCGCGGGTCTCGAAGCGCTCATGTCAATCAACACTGACACGTTTCCAGAGGCATGGGAACCCTTGCGGCAAGTTGTCAGCCGCGATTGTCAGGTCAGATTGACACGTGTAGGCTCCGAGTCATGACAGAGCTCGATCGCAGCCTTTCGATGGCCGAGGCCGCCACCCGCCCGCACGCGGCCGTCGTCGGCGCAGGCATCGGCGGGCTGGCCGCCGCGATGCGGCTCGGCGCGATGGGCTACCGCGTGACCGTGATCGACCGGCTCGACGTGCCGGGCGGTCGGGGCTCCGCGATCTGGAAGGACGGGCACCGCTTCGATCTCGGGCCGACGATCGTCACCGTCCCGCAATTGTTCAAGGAACTCTGGGCGGTCTGCGGACGGGACTTCCACGAGGATGTCGACCTTCGCCCGCTCGACCCGTTCTACGAAATCCGCTGGCCCGACGGCTCGCGCTTTTCGGCGCGGCAGGACACCGAGGCGATGCGCGAAGAGGTCCGCCGCCTGTCGCCCGGCGACCTCGCCGGCTACGACCGTTTTCTCGAAGACGCGGAGCGCCGCTACTGGATCGGGTTCGAGGATATCGGCCGCCGGTCCATGCACCGTTTCCGCGACCTTCTGGCGGTGCTGCCGATCTTCGCGCGGCTGCGCGCCGACCGGTCGGTCTACGGCCATGCCGCGCGGCGGGTGCGCGACGAACGGTTGCGCATGGCGCTGTCGTTCCATCCGCTGTTCATCGGCGGCGACCCGTTCCGCGTCACGTCGATGTACATCCTCGTCAGCTATCTCGAGAAGGAATTCGGTGTCCATTACGCGATGGGCGGCGTCGCCGAGATCGCGCGCGTCATGGCCGCGATCGTCGCGCGTCAGGGCGGACTCGTCCGGCTCGAGACGGAGGTGGACGAGATCGTCACCTCCGGGGGCCGCGCCAGCGGCGTGCGCCTGACGAGCGGAGAGGTCATCGACGCCGATATCGTCGTGTCAAACGCCGATTCTGGGCACACCTACTCGCGGCTGCTGCGCCGCACGGAGCGCCGCCGCTGGTCGGACCGCAAGCTCGGCCGCGCGCGCTGGTCGATGGGTCTTTATGTCTGGTATTTCGGCACCAAGGGAACGCGCGAGATGTGGCCCGACGTGGGCCACCACACGATCCTCAACGGACCGCGCTACGGTGGGCTCGTCCGCGACATCTTCCGCAAGGGCCGGCTGTCCGACGACATGTCGCTGTATATCCATCGGCCCAGCGTCACCGACCCGTCCGCCGCGCCCGAGGGCGACGACACGTTCTACGTGCTCTCGCCGGTTCCGCATCTCGGTCATGACGACCCGGTGGTGTGGGACACCGAGCGCGAGGTCTACCGCCAAAAGGTCGAAAAGGTGCTGGAGAGCGTGATCCCGGGCTTCGCCGACAGGCTCGGCCCGCAGCACGTGCTGACCCCGGTCGAGTTCGGCAGTCGCTACCTGGCGCCGCACGGCACAGGATTTTCCATCGAGCCGCGCATCCTGCAAAGCGCGTGGTTCCGCCCCCACAACGTGAGCGAGGAGATCGACGGGCTGTTCCTGACCGGTGCGGGAACGCATCCCGGCGCGGGCCTGCCCGGTGTCATCTCGTCCGCCGAGGTGCTGGCCCAGCTCGTTCCGGATCCCGCGGAGGTGTCGCGATGATCGCGCCCGACGACCTGACCGCCTGCCGAGAGGCGATCCGCCATGGCTCGCGGTCCTTTCATGCGGCCTCGCATCTGTTGCCGGCATCGGTGCGCGATCCCGCGATGGCGCTCTATGCGTTCTGCAGGCTGGCCGACGACGCTGTCGACCTGCAGGACGAGAAGGCCGCGGCGGTTCTGCGCCTCGCCGAGCGGCTCGACCGGGTCTATGCCGGCCGGCCGGACAACGCGCCGCCGGACCGCGCCTTCGCCGCCGTCGTCGAGACGTTCGAGATGCCGCGCGCCCTGCCCGAGGCGTTGCTCGAGGGACTGGCCTGGGATGCAACCGGCAACCGCTATGCCACGCTGTCCGATCTGACAGCCTATTCCGCGCGGGTGGCCGCCGCCGTGGGGGCGATGATGTGCGTTCTGATGCGCGTCCGTGATGCCGATGCGCTGGCCCGCGCCTGCGACCTCGGCGTCGCGATGCAGTTCACCAACATCGCGCGCGACGTGGGCGAGGACGCGCGCGCCGGCCGCCTCTACCTGCCGACCGACTGGTTCGACCGTGCCGGGATCGTGCCCGACGATTTCCTGGCGGCCCCGCACCCGACACCGCAGGTGCGTGCGATGGTGCGCGAGCTGGTCTTCCAGTCCAACCGGCTCTACTGGCGGGCCGAGGCCGGGGTGGCCGCGCTGCCCGCACAGAGCCGCCCGGGCATCTACGCCGCGCGCTTCATCTACGCCGGGATCGGCGATGCTGTCGCGAACGCCGATTGGGATTCGATCACGCACCGCGCCCGCACGCGCGGTCGCCAGAAACTCGGCTGGCTCTGCCTGTCGGCCACGCGCGCCGCGATCACCACGGTGATGCCGCGCTCGGCGGTTCTGTATGCGCGGCCCCTGCCCGAATGCGCCTTTCTCGTGGATGCCGCGGCGCGCCGCGCGCCGGTCTGGCAACGGCGCGAACCGGTGTTCGAGGGTCTGGCCCGCGCCGCCGAAACGCAGCGCGCCGCACGTGCCGCCTTGATACGGTCCTCTGCCCGCTCTAGCTGATCCGTCATGGTTTGGATCGCTTTCGGCATCTTCCTCGCCGCGTGCTTCGCGGCTGGCACCACCGGGGCGATCTTCCCGCCGGGGCAATGGTACCGCGACCTGTCGAAACCGTCCTGGACGCCGCCGGACTGGCTGTTCCCGGTCGCGTGGACCACGCTCTATATCTGCATGGCGACGGCAGGCGCGCGTGTCGCGGTCATGGATGGCAACGCCATCGCGATGGCGCTCTGGTCGCTTCAGATCGCGCTCAACGGGCTCTGGACCCCGGTCTTCTTCGGGCTGCGCAACATGCGCGGCGGCATGATCGTGCTCGTGGCGCTCTGGATTGCCGTTGCGAGCTGCATGGTCGCGCTCTGGCAGCTCGACGTGCTCGCAGGCCTTCTTTTCGTGCCCTATCTCGTCTGGGTCAGCGTCGCCGGCGCGCTCAACTTTTCGGTCATGCGCCGCAACCCCGACGCCGGGGCGCAACCGGCGGAGTGAGGCTCAGCCGGCGGCCGGAAGCCAGCCATCAAGGAACGCGGACAGCGCCGCGCCAAGGCTGTCCGACAGGTAGCCGCCCTCCTGCACCAGGACCGTCGGCAGCCCGAGATCGGCGATCAATCCCGCCGCGCGCGTGAACCCGGCATCCCCGACGCGCATGCCCTTCAGGGGATCGTCCCGGTGCGAATCGAGCCCGAGGCTGAGGATCAGAGCACCCGGCGCGAACGCGGCGATACGCTCGAGCCCCGTCGCGATGGCACGGCACCATGCCTCGTCTTCCGTGCTCTGGGGCAGCGGCAGGTTGAGCGTCGCGCCGTCGCCGTCACCGTGCCCGGTCTCATCGGCGTAGCCGGTGAAGAACGGGTAGTAGTTGTCGGTCTCGGTGTGCACCGACACGAAGAGGACGTCCCCACGCTCGTAGAAGATGTCCTGCGTGCCATTGCCGTGATGAGTGTCGATATCGAGAATTGCCACCCTCTCGTGCGCGGTGCGCATCCGCGCCGCCGCGATCGCCGACACGTTCAGAAGGCAATGACCTGCCGCCACCTCGGCACTCGTGTGATGTCCCGGCGGCCGGCAGAGCGCGTAGGACGACCGCGCGCCCGCGATGACCGTGTCCGCGGCGGCGAGGGCGCAATCGGCCGCGCGGCGCGTGGCCCGCCAGCTGCCGGGCCCGATCGGCGCCGACACGTCGCCGGCGTGCCAGCCCGCGCGACCGACGATGCTGTCGGGGTATCTCTGCGTCCCGAGCCGCGGAAATGTGTTGGGGATGATTTCTTCGGCCGCGTTCGGAAGCTGATGCCACGCGTCCCACGCGGTTTCGAGGTAGTCCAGAAACCGCGCGGTGTGCACGGCCTCGAGCGCGCTGCGATCGTGCTCCGGCGGCGCCTCCGCGCTTAGCCCGGCGCGCGCGGCGGCGGCCAGCAGCAGGCGCGCGCGCTCCGGCCTCTCCGCGTTGGCCTGCACCCGGCCGAAGGTCAGCCGGAACGCCGGGTCGTGCGCATCGGTTTCTGTGGCGTGAAAGGTGCGCACCGGCTCGGGTCCTCCGCTTGGGTCGTTCGATCAGAGAACGCCCGCCGGAGGCGATGGTCAACCGCGTGCGGCGGCTTCAAAGCCGGCGCAGGCCGGGATAAGGGTGCGCTCGAAACAGGGCGGCGCGACGGGCGCCAGGACACGGGGAAGTCGTTTTGGGGGTGAGACAAAGGCTCCGCGCCGTCTTGAGGACCGGGCCCGGCGACGTGTCGCTGCACCCGGCGGTCGATGCCGGACGCCGGTCCGCGACGCGCGGGTTCGACGGCGGCACGCTGCGGTGTCGCTGTCCCGAAGCGCCGGTCCTGGTGGCGGTTCGCGCGCGGCCCATTCACGTGCGGCTCTGCGGTTGCACCCGATGCTGGCGGACCGAAGGCACGCTCTTCGCGCTCGCCGCGACCGTGCCCGCTGACGCGATCGAGGTGATTGCCGAGGGCGGAAAGCTCGAAATCGTCGATCCCTCCGTGCCGATCCATCGCTACACCTGCGTTCACTGCGAAACGCACATGTACGGCGAGGTGGAGCCCAAGCGTCATCCCTTTGCGGGCGAGGCGCTCATCCACCCCGAGCTCTTCGAGACGCCGGGCTGGCCACCGCCGACCTGCGCCACGTTCTGCGCTTCGACGATCGATGGCGGCCTGCCGCCCGAAAAGCTGCCCGCGATCCGCGCGCGCCTCGCGGCGCTGCGCCTGCCGGCCTACGATTGTCACGCTCCCGACCGGATGGAGCAGATCGCGGCCTTCCGCGCGCGTGAGGCCGGACTGCTGCCCTGATCGAGGAGCGCCGGCCGGCTCGATTTTAGGCGCATCGGATCGAACCTCCGCCGCGCCGCCACAATCCGTCCCCGACCGCGCACGCGTGCGCCCCGATTGTCTCCGCGTGGGAAACATCTGGGGTGAGGGACGGTCATGCCGATCGCCTTCTGGGCTTCGGGCCGCGTGTCCGGAGAAGGGCTTGGCACGCCTGCCGGGCCGGTGGCGCTCAGCGTCGTGGAGAGCGGCGGCGCCACGGCGATCGCCGTGGCCGATCACGTCTTCGGCGGTACGATCACGTTGAACCGCGAGAGCGGCGGGCTGGTACGCGCGCCGGGTATCGACGGCCACGGCGGCGGAACGCTGCGGCCAGTCGATCTCGGCGGCACGACGGAGCGTCTGCCGCAGGCGGTGATCGACACCGCGTTGGCGCATCTCGACGCGGGCGGCGGCACCGGGCAGGCAACGTATCTTGCCCCCGGCGGCCGCGCCGCGGACCGCGCCACCGTGGTCGCGGCCCATACCGAGAGCGGCTCGGTCCTCTTCGTCGCCCTGGCCGATGGCTCTGGCATCGCAGCGGTCACGCTGTCGTCGTCGGGCCGTCCGACGAGCACGCGGATGCTGACCGACACCGGCGCGCGCAATGTCGATGCGGTGGCGGACCTCGCACTGATCGAGACGGGGCAGGGCACCTTTCTCTACGCCGGGTCGGCCACCGAACACGGGATCAGCGGCTTCCGCGTGACCGCTTCGGGCGCGCTGCAGGACGCCGATCACCTCGGCATGATGGACGGCCTTCCGATCACCACCGTGTCCGCGCTCGCACCGGCGTCGACCGGCGGCCGGGATTTCCTGATCGTCGCCGCGTCCGGATCGTCCAGCCTGTCGGTCCTGTCGGTCGCCCCGAACGGGCGCCTTACCGCCACCGACCAGGTGATCGACACGCGCGACAGCCGGTTTCAGGGGGCCACGCTCGTCGAGACGGTCACCGTCGCCGGCCAGGTCTTCGTCACCGCGGCGGGCATGGACGAGGGGCTGACGCTCTTTCGCCTGACCGCCGAGGGCCGGCTCGTGCATGTCGCCACGCTGATCGAGGACGGCAGCGGCCGGCTCGACGACATCGTGGCGCTCGCGGCTCTGCCGACAGCGACCGGTGCGATTGTCGCCACGCGCGCAGAGGGCGCGCCGGGCGTGCACCTCTTCACCCTCGATATCGGCACGCCGGGCAGCGTGGCGCGGGTGGCGTCCGGCACGCTGTCGGGAACGCCCGGGGCCGATCTGCTGTCGCTCGGGGCCGGGTCCGGCACGCTCGCCGGCGGGGCCGGCGACGACGTGCTGAGCGACGGCGCCGGGTCTGACACGTTGCGCGGCGGGGCCGGGCACGACACCTTCGTCCTGACGCCGGACGGCCGGCCGGACACCATCGCCGATGTGCGCGTGGGCCACGACCTGATCGACCTCTCGGCGTTTCCGTTCCTCTACGAGGTCGACCGCATGGCCGTCGCGCCCACGCCGACCGGCGCAGTGCTGCGCGTCGGCGGCGAGGATCTTCGCCTTTACTCCGCCGATGGCACGACGCTGACTGCGGCACATGTCGCAGCGCTCGTCACACTCGACACCCACCACGTGTCGGTGACGTCCGGGCCGATCACGATCGCCACGCCGGAGCCGACGCCCGATCCGTTCCCCGACAGCGTGCCGCGCCCCGTCATGCCTGACGATCCCGCGGGTCCGTCCGGCCCTTCCGGCGGGCCCGGCGACGGCGGCGCGGGCGCCAGCGTCCTGCGCGGCACCGATGGCGCCGATCGTATCGTCGGCACCGCCTGGGCCGACACCCTCGCCGGTTTGTCCGGGCCGGATACCCTGATCGGCGCGGGCGGCAACGACGTGATCGCCGCGTCTGACGGCGATGACAGGGTCGAGGGCGGCGAAGGCCGCGACAATATCGGCGGCGGCACCGGCGACGACACGCTGCTCGGGCAGGGCGGGCGCGACACCCTCGGCGGTGGCTACGGCGACGACAGGCTGGAGGGCGGATGGGACCACGATGTCATGGCCGCCGGCCCCGGCGCCGACCTTCTCATCGGCGGGCCGGGCGACGACACGATGGGCGCGGGCTACCAGCACGACACCGTTCAGGGGAATGGCGGCGCCGATTCGATCGGCGGCGGCACCGGGCGCGACATGCTCGCGGGCCATGACGGCGACGACGCCATCGGCGGCGGAGAGGGCGACGATACCGTCAAGGGCGGTGCGGGCGACGACTTTCTCGCCGGCGGTGGCCGCGACGACCGGGTCGAGGGTGGCCCCGGCGCAGACCGTCTGAACGGCGGGGCCGGCAACGACGTGCTCGAGGGCGGGCCCGGCGCGGATCGCTTCGTTTTCAATACCTTCGTCGACGGAGAGCGCGACGTGATCGTGGATTTCGAACCCGGTGTCGACCGCCTCGCGCTGCGCGGCGTTCCGGGCGAAGGCCTCGCCGGCAAGATGGCGGCGCTCACGATCGAGGCGGCGGACGGCGGCGCCAGGGTCGTCATCGACGGGCATGCCATCGTTCTGAACGGTGTCACGCCCGACACGATGCTGCCGCAAGAATTCCTTTTCCTCTGAGTGGTACCCGGAAATGGGCAAGTGAGCGCCCCGGCAACACCACGAATCAGCCCGATTGAATGTGGATTGTCTGAACGGAACCCGAATCGCTATTCTCGGCCCAAGCCGCGCAAAGCGGCAGTCGAGCAGAAAAATGGACGAATAAGCCAATGTGCAACATTTGCCAGTCGCTTGACTCCGTCATGCGCGACGCCGCCACGGGCGCGGCCGTGACCTACCCCACCATCGGCGGCACCGCCGGCATCCTCGCCTCGGACGAAGCGGTCGGGACGACCACCGAGCAAGGCGATGCCGCTTCGGGTCGCGGCACCAGCGCCTCGCTCGACGTGGGCGAGATCTTCCAGGGCGAGATCGACCGCAACGATGCGAGCGACTGGATGGCCGTCGATCTGGAAGCGGGCGAAAGCTACGTCTTCCTCGCATGGGGCACGGGCGGATCCTCGGACGGCCTCGACGACACCATGCTGACGCTGCGCAACGGCGGCGGGTCGGAGATCGCGTCCAACGACGACATGGGTGGCGGCAACCTGTTCTCGGCGATCGAGTACACCGCTCAGAGCTCCGGCACGTATTACGTCGACGTTTCCGGCGCGAGCGGAGAGCGCGGCGAGTACAAGGTCATCGCCTCGCCGGCCGAGGCCAGCATCGAGACCGCGGCGATCTACCTGAGCGAGATCGAGTGGGGTGCGCCCACGCCGATCCGCTTCGAGAACACGAATATCAGCGTCGACCTCTCGGGCCTGACGAGCCAGGCGCAACAGCTCGCGCGCTGGGCCCTCGACGCCTGGGAAGAGGTGAGCCCGCTGCGCTTCACCGAGACGACGCGTTCGGCCGACATCGTCTTCGACGACAACTCCAGCGGCGCGTTTGCCGGCCCGAGCTACTACTACCTCGACAGCGGCATCAACGAGAAGTCGAACGTCAACGTCTCGACCAGCTGGACGGATCAATACGGCACCAGCCGGGACAGCTACAGTTTCGAAACCTTCGTGCACGAGATCGGCCATGCGCTCGGCCTCGGGCACCTCGGCCCGTATTCGGGCAGCATCGACTTCGATACCGACGCGCTCTTCGCCAACGATTCCACGCTCCTGTCGGTAATGAGCTACTTCGAGCCGGACGAGAACCCGAACGTCCCCGCGGACGACGTGACCGCGCTGACCCCGATGCTGGCCGACATCGCCGCCATCCAGAAGCTCTACGGCGGGACCACGGCCCATACCGGCAACACCACCTGGGGTGCGAACTCCAATGTCGGCGGCGCGCTCGGCACCGCCTTCGCGATCCTCTACGACGGCGCCTCCGCGCCCGGCGGGTTCTGGGACGACGGCAAGGTCACCTACACGATCTTCGACACCGGCGGCATCGACAAGATCGACCTCTCGACGGTCGGCGTCTCTCAGGAGCTGCACCTCGGCGCCGGTAGCGTGTCGGATGTCGGCGGCATCAAGGGCGGCCTCGCCATCGCGGCCGGCACCGTGATCGAGAACGCGGCAACCGGCGCCGGCAACGACCTGATCGTCGGCAACAATGCGAACAACCAGCTTCAGGGCGGCCGCGGCAACGACACGATCTACGGCGGGCTAGGCACCGATACCGCGATATTCGGCGTCACGCTGGCCTCTGCCACCGCGGTGGCCGAGGGGCAGGGGGTTCGCATCACCTCCGATGCGGGCAACGACTACCTCGAAGGCGTGGAACGCTTTGCCTTCACCGACGGCACGGTCACCCGCGCGCAGCTCCTAGAGCAGAGCCAGCCCGAACCGGAGCCACAGCCACAGCCGAAGCCGGAACCCGAGCCCGAACCGACGCCGAGCCGCCCCGGCTCGCTCGTTGCCGGAACCGAGGGCAACGACACGCTGACCGGCACCGGCAACGACGACACGCTGGCCGGCGGCGAGGGGTCGGACTCGCTGATCGCCGGTGGCGGCCATGACCAGATCGCCGGCTCCGACGGGAACGACACGATCCGCGCAGGCGCCGGAAACGACAACATCGGCGGCGGCACCGGCCGCGACAGCATCGATGCCGGCGACGGCAACGATACCGTCGGCGGCGGCTTCGACGAGGACAGCATCTTCGGCGGCCACGGTCACGACGTGCTCGCTGGCGGCGCCGGAGAGGACATCCTCCGCGGCGGCACCGGCGACGACACGGCCGGCGCCAGCTACGGCCACGACGAACTCTACGGCAACGCGGGTGACGACAGCCTCGGCGGCGGCTTCGGCCGCGACACCATCAACGGCGATGGCGGCAACGACGATATCGGCGGCGGTGAGGGCAACGACGTCATCGACGGCGGGTCCGGCAACGACTTCGTCGCCGGGGGCGGTCGCCACGACGTCGTGCGCGGCGGCGACGGCAACGACCGTTTGAACGGGGGCGAAGGCAACGACACCCTCACCGGCGGCAACGGCGCCGACATGTTCCTGTTCAACGACATGATCGAGGGAGAGCGCGACATCATCACCGATTTCGAGCTCGGCTTCGACAGCATGCGCATCAGCGGGGTCGAGAACGCGCCGGGCTCGGGCCTGGCCGGGTATCTCGACGCGCTCGATCCGCGCGACACGGCTGACGGCGCGGTCCTGAGCTTCAACGGACATGAAATCCTCCTTGCCGGGGTCGACGCCGATGACCTCGATCTCGGAGACTTCGTCTTCGTGTGACTTACGCGCGCGTCCGCCTGTGGCGGGCGCGCGTCGGTTCGCGGCGCAGTTGCAGGGGCAGGGCGCTCCGGCTTTGACAGCGTGACGCGCCGGTGCCTAGCGTCTGCTCGAGGGCCCGCACGACAGACAAGTCCGGCCCGGCGAACACCCGCCGGGACCGATGCGGGCAAGAGGCAGAGCGGTAGGACAGAATGGCCATTATCCAGTCCCGTCCCGTCGGGTCCGCGACCCGTAACGCGACCATCGACGGCTCCGCCGGAGCCGATGTCATTCCCGGCATCGCGGGCGAAAGCAACGTCCTGAGCGGCCTCGGCGGCAACGACAGGCTCGTCGGCGCGGAGCTGACCGATTTCCTCTTCGGGGGCTCGGGCGACGATACGCTGATCGGCGGCGCTGGCGGGGATTTCCTGCAGGGCGACGCCGGCGACGACGTCTTCATCCTCGGCTCCGGTGACGACGTGATCCACGGCTTCACGCCCACGGGCACCGAGCCTGAGGGCTCCGCCGACGAGATCGATGCCTCGGCGCTCGCCTTCGCCGGCAGCGGCACGGCCGGCCTTTCGCTGACCTTTTCGGCCGACGGCGCCGGCAGCCTCAGCCACGGCGGCGATAGCGAGGGCGGCAGCGCCACATTCACCGGCATCGAGCGGATCCGAGGAACCGAGCGTGACGACGACATCGCGGGCGGCGCCGGGTTCGAGACGATCATCGGCGGCGGCGGCGACGACGTGCTCTCCGCCGGGGCGGGCGGCGCCGACATCACCGCCGGCGCCGGGGACGATACCGTGACCGTGGGCGCCGGGGCCGGCAGCTATTCCGGCGGCGGCGGTATCGACGCGCTCTCGGGCGAAGGCGTCGGCGGGCCGATGCGCATCACGCTCGACGCGGCCGGCCGCGGCACGATCACCGCCGGCGGCATGGACAGCGACTTCTCCGGCTTCGAGATCATCACCGGCGGCGCGTCGAACGACACCATTCTCGGGTCCGAAAGCGACGACATCCTCGAGGGCGCGGCAGGCAACGACACGATCGACGGCGGCGGCGGCACCGACGAGGCGCTCTTCGACGCGCGCTCGGTCGAGGCGCAGTTCTTCGTGACCGAAGCCGGCGACTATCAGGTCTCGGCCCCCGGTCTCGGCACCGACCTGCTGCGCGACATCGAGACGTTCACCTTTTCCGACGCCACGCTGACCCTCGACGACGTGCGCCTGATCGCCGAGCCTGCGCTGGGTGACGATGGCGGCGACGACGATGACGGCGGCCGCCCCGACGACGATGACGACGATCGCGACGGGCTCGGTCAGCCCGTCGATGCCTTCCCGCCCGTGGGCGAGGCGATCACCTCGCGCGGTGACCCGGCGATCGCCGCGGTGCTGTTCGGCACCTCCGGCATCACGCCCGACAGCATCGACTACGTGGGCGCGCCGAATGCCATCGCGCTCCTGCCCGAAGGCTACACCATCACCGACGGTGCGACCTCGATCTTCATCGAGCGCGGCATCTTCCTGACGACGGGCGGCGGCCCCGGCACCGAGAATACCGAGAACGACTTCTCGGAAAACCTCAACGAACCGGGCGATCCCCGCCTGACGGTCACCGCCTCCAGCGCGTTCCCCGAGGCCGATCAGACCAACGACGCGGCGGTCGTCACCCTGACCATCGACGGCGACCAGGTCTCCACCGGCACGCTCGCGTTCGAGCTCTTCTTCGGCTCCGACGAGTATCCGGAGTTTGCCGACAGCGCGTTCGTCGACATCGCGGCGGTCTACGTCAACGGCACGAACTACGCGCTCTTCGGCAACGATCCGAGCCAGCCGCTGTCGATCGTCGGCGACGCGATCAACACGCCGGGCAACTTCTTCGACAACACCGACGACACCTTCGATACCGAGTATGACGGGTTCTCGACCCTGCTGACGGTGCTCGTCCCGATCGAGCCCGGCATCAACGAGGTGGTCATCGGTATTGCCGACTCGGGCGACTCGATCCTCGATTCCGGCCTTTTCATCGGCAACGCCGAGGCCACGACGATCGACGCCACCGGCACCTTCGTGAACGTGATCGGCACCGGCCTGTCCGACGATTTGAGCGTCAACGCAGCCCCGCAGATCGTATCGCTCAACGGCGGCGCCGACACCGTGACGGGGCGCGCCGCCAACTTCGGCTCTGACATCATCCGCGGCTGGAGCGACAACGACCGGCTTGTCCTGAACGGCAACCTGAGCGCCGCGTCGATCCTCACCACGCTCACGGCCGACGGGATCGAGATCGGCATCGACGCCAACGAGAACGGCACGCCGGAATCCACCTTCACCGTCGCCGGTGACTTCTTCGCAGCCGACATCATCGTCACCGACACCGACAGCGGCGTCGAGATCAGCAGCGTCGGCGTGCGGCCGGCCGCGCCGGTCGTGCGTCAAGGCGGCAACGGCAACGAACGTCTGTTCGGCGACACCGGAGACGACGACATCGACGGTGGCGCCGGCAACGACAGCATCGCCGCGGACGAGGGCGACGACCGGCTGGCCGGTGGCGCCGGCAACGACGAGATTCTCGGCTCCGCCGGGCGCGACACGATCCTCGGCGGCGCCGGCAACGACCGCCTTCAGGGCAACGATGACGCCGACACCATCCTTGGCGGCTCTGGCGACGACGACATCAACGGCGGCGGCGACAACGACTCGCTGTATGGCGAGGCGGGCGACGACACGATTTCCGGCGGCGCCGGCAACGATACGATCGGCGGCAGCGACGGCGGTGACCGCATCTTCGGCGGGTCGGGCAACGATTTCATCGGTGGCGGCTTCGGCGCCGACCGCATCCGCGGCGGCGACGGAAGCGACACGATCGGCGCGGGCGAGGGCGATGATTTCGTCGTCGGCGACGGCGGCGCCGACCGGATCGCCGGCGGCGCCGGCAACGACGAACTCGACGGCGAATTCGACGATGACATGGTCGCCGGCAGCTACGGCGACGACCTCGTGATCGGCGGGCGGGGCGACGACGACCTCGGCGGCGGCAGCGGCCGTGACACGCTTGTCGGCGGGCTCGGCAACGACACGATGGGTGCCGGTCTCGGCGACGATACGGTGCGCGGCGGCGATGGCGACGACTTCCTCGCCGGCGGCGGTCGCGACGACCTGCTCGACGGCGGAGAGGGCAACGACACCCTCAACGGCGGCAGCGGCAGCGACATCCTGACCGGCGGCGCGGGCGCGGATTTCTTCGTGTGGAACGCGCGCGATGCGGGCGACATCGACATCCTCACCGACTACGAGGACGGGATCGACGTGCTCCGCGTTTTCGGCGCGACGGCGGACGACCTCGAGGTCACCGAGACCGTGCTGGGCGGCACGCTCTACGCGGTCGCCGAATTCGGCGACCTGCAGATCTGGTTCGACTCGGTCGCCGCCTCCGAAATCGACGCGAGCGATTTCGGACTGCTCTGACAGCGGCGGGGCGCAGGCCGGGCCCCGCCAAACCTCTTCGAATTCCGCAATGAGTCTTTCGAGTCACGTATTGGATCCAAGATGTGTCCAATCCGGTGGAAAGACTTCCTTAACGGATTGGTCGCTGTATTCCGGATGAGCGGCAAAGCGCGTTGCCGCATTCCCGGAATAATATTGAGACGGCCATGCAGATCACATACTTCGGCGACGACCAGTTCTTCCTCAGCGAAGCATTCTCTTCCGCGGACGACCGCTTCGAACCTGAACCGATAAGCTTCGGCAGCACCGAAATCGTTCTCGAAAACTCCGACACCGGCGCGATCACCACGCTCACCGGGTCCGGGTTCTCGCTCGCAGGGAACGGTGAGCCGAACGGCGGCGTGATCACCTCCATCGAATTCTTCGACACCGTCGACGGGCCGGACGACCTTGTCACCGTGGCCGTGATTGACGGCATCACCTGGACCCTCGTCGATTTCGTCGAGGCGTTCGACGACGCGATCGAGGATGGCGATCTCGACGCGGTCGCGGACCTGTTCTCGCAGGACGGGCCGATCGTCTTCGACGCGTCCGCAGCCACGCTCTGGCTCGACATGTTCGACTTCACCGAGGCGTTCCGCCTGGTGACCGAACCCGTGCAGGTCACCGGCAGCAGGTTCGACGACTACCTCGTCGGCACGCCGCAGAACGACACCTTCGATCCCGGTGAAAACGACGGCTATGACGTGCTCAAGGGCTCGGAGGGTTCGGACACCTACGACCTCGGCGCGGGCACGCCGGGCAGCTACTACGCGCTGGAATACAACGAGATCGACGGCCCGATCACCGTCTCGATCAACACCGTCCTCGGTACCGCCACGATCACCGACGGCGACTTCACCGACCGTATCCTGAACATCCGCACCGCCACCTTCGAGGACAGCGGCGACGGCATCGAGATCGCAGGCACCGGCCGCGACGACACGTTCACGATCCGGCAGGCCGACCGCAACTGGATGGCGCTGTCCGGCGGCGACGGCGACGACACCTTCAACCTTCAGATCGAGGACGGCGGCACCGTCCGCATCTACAACAGCTGGGATGGCGGCGAACGGGCCGAAACCGGCGTGACCGCGAACCTCGCGACCGGTATCGTCGAGGATGCCTTCGGCGGCGAGGACACGATCAACGTGTCGGGCGACGGCCGGCTGGAATTCGGCGGCACCGACTTCGCCGACGAGATCACCGGCAGCGCGCGCCGCGAAAGCTTCATCTCCAACGGCGGAAACGACACGATCGACGGCGGCGGCGGCATCGACCGCATCCGCTACGATCGCTCGCGCATGGAAGAGATGGTCATCGACCTCGAACTCGGCCGCGCCGAGGGCAGCCGGGACGGGGTCGCCTTCGTCGACACGCTCCGCAACATCGAGGAAGCGCGCGGCAGCCGCGTGAACGACACGATCCGCGGTTCGTCGGATGACGACCGGCTCGAGGGCCGCCAAGGCGACGACGTGGTGTCCGGCCGCGGTGGCGACGACACGATCGAGGGCGATGCCGGCAACGATACGCTGAACGGCAACGACGGCGACGACCGGCTCGAGGGCGATCTCGGCGACGACCTGATCGACGGCGGCGAGGGCGACGACCGCGTGGTCGTCGGCGCGACACTCGAGAACGCCGAGGTGACCGAGAACGCAGACGGGTCCATCGTGATCGCCTCCGCGGCGGGCACCGACACCTACGTCAATATCGAGACCTTCATCTTCGATGACGTCCGGCTCGACGTCGACGACCTGCTGGAGGCCGGCGGCAGCGGCGGCGTCCCGGGCGACAGCGTGCAGGGCACCGACGGCGATGACACGCTGACGGCCACCGTGAACGATGACACCGTGACCGGCGGCGGCGGCAATGACACCATCGACGGTGATTTCGGCGACGATGGCGTCTTCGGCCAGGACGGTGACGACGTGCTCGACGGCGGCCGCGGGAACGACAACATCGCCGGTTCGGTCGGAAACGACGCCATCACCGGTGGCAGCGGCCGCGACTCCATCGGCGGCGGCGAAGGCAACGATTCGATTGCCGGTGAAACCGGCGACGACACCATCGGCGGCGGTGTCGGTGACGACCGGATCGACGGCGGTGCCGGCGACGACGTGCTCGCGGCCGGGGCCGGCGACGACGGCATCATCGGCGGCGCAGGCAACGACACGATCGGCGGTTCGTACGGCAGCGACAGCGTCGGCGGCGGTTCCGGCGACGACAGTCTCGGCGGCGGCTTTGGCATGGATCTCGTCGAGGGCGGCGACGGCAACGACTCGATCGGCGGCGGCGAGGGCAACGATACCGTGCGCGGCGACGACGATGACGACTTCCTCGCCGGCGGCGGCCGCAACGACATCGTCGATGGCGGCGAAGGCAACGACACCATCAATGGCGGCTCGGGCAACGACACGCTCACCGGCGGCAGCGGCGCGGACCAGTTCAACTGGATCTCGACCGACAACATCGCCGGTGACGTCGACGTGGTGACCGACTTCGAGGACGGGGTCGATACACTCCTCTTCGCCGGGGTCGCCAACGCGCCGGGCTCGGGCCTCGCCGGCCGGGTCGAGACCCTGTCGATCGACGACACGACCTTCAACGGACAGGCCGCGGCCGAGATCGAGTACGAAGGACAAACCGTCGTTCTCCTCGGCGTATCGGCCGATGCCCTGGGCGTCGACGACTTCCTCTTCGTCTGATCCAGACCTCCGCCCGGGCGCAGATTATTGCGCCCGGGCGAACAACACACTTCCGATCCTGCGCAAACCATGCCTCTCGCGGAAAATTACTTCCGCGGGGACGAAGATTTGCTATTCTCCGCGCACCGCTTTTGTGCGCTAAGCTCAAGTAATTTCGAATCTATCCATAAAGGTTACACTCATGGCCACCTTTACGATTTCCGGTATCCAGTTCGTCTCCAACGTCCGGGGCGAGGTTATCTCCACCCCGCGCGCGGCGGACTTCGTGCTCGAGGGCAGCGACAACCTTGCGATCACCTTCTCGCCGGATGCCGAAGACGAGCTTCGCGCCTTTCTCGACGTCGGCGCCGGCCGGCTCGACCGCGTCAGCCTCGACGGCGCGCCGATCGATCTGCTCGATGATCGCTACGAGCTCTACCTCACGCCCTATGTCCTCGACGGCGTGAACTCGACGCTCGCCTTCGTCATCGACGCCGACAGCGCCAACGCACAGCAACTGTCGGTCAGCGGATACATCTTCACGCTCGCGGGCGAGCCCATCGTGACCGGCGTTCCGTCGGCGCAGGACCTGCAGACCGCACTCTTCGCGACCGACACCATCGCGATCGAGGACGCGCCCATCGCTCCGGGCGACACCGTCGCGGCGACGGACTTCTTCGGGGTTGAGATCGGCGAGTCCGCGCCCGTCGACTTCGGCCTGCCGGCCGCGTTCGAGGATGCGCCGGAGGTGCCCGACACTCCCTACGACACCCAGCCGGCAACCGAGACCACGCTGTCCGGAACCGACGAGGCCGAACAGATCATCGGCGGCACTGCGTCCGAGCGGATCGAGGCCGGCGCCGGCGACGACACGCTCGGCGGGCGCGAAAACGACGACGTCCTGCTGGGTGGTGCCGGCGACGACGAGATCGCGGCCTCCGACGGGAACGATTTCGTCTTCGGCGGTGACGGCAACGATTCGATCGGCGGCGGTCTCGGCAACGACCAGCTCGAGGGCGAGGCCGGCAACGACACGCTCGGCGGCGGCTTCGGCGACGACTACGCCGAGGGCGGCCTCGGCAACGACGTTCTCGCGCTTGGCGCCGGCAACGACACCGCCGTCGGCGGCGAGGGCGACGACACTGCCGGCGGCAGCCAGGGCACCGACCTCGTGTTCGGCGGCGTGGGCAACGACAGCCTCGGCGGAGGTTTCGGCCAGGACACGCTCGTCGGCGGTGAAGGCGACGACTCCATCGGCGGCGGCGAGGGCAACGACGTCGTCTTCGGCGGCGACGGCGACGATTTCCTCGCCGGCGGCGGACGCGACGACGCGATCACCGGCGGTGCTGGCGACGACACCATCAACGGCGGCGTCGGCAATGACACGATTTCGGGCGGCGAAGGTGCGGACCTCTTCGTCTGGAGCGATGCCGAGCCGGGCAACGGATCGGTAGATTTCGTCACCGACTTCGAGGACGGCGTCGATCAACTGCGCTTCGACAACGTGCCCTTCGTGCCGGGCAGCGGCCTTCAGGGCCGACTCGATTCGCTGGATGTTCGTGACGAACTCGCCGGCGGCGAAACGGCGGCAGTGCTCAGCTACAACGGCGATACCGTCGTGCTGCTCGGCGTGTCCGCCGCGGACCTGACCATCGAGGACTTCGTTTTCCTCTGACCGGACCGCTCAGCGCGCGCGGGCAAAGATCCCCCCGACCCGCGCGCGCAACGCGTCCGACAGCGCGGGCGGCCCCAGCGGGCCGCCGCGTAACCGTGGATCCGGCCGGTAGGCGAAGGTCGCGAAATCCACGTCGTAGAGCCGCGCGATCCGCGCGATCGTCTCCTCCGACAGGAAATTCGCGTAGCCGAAGGCATAGCCTGACACCTCTTGCGCCGCGACCCGGCCGAGATAGCCGTCATGCGCATCGCTCTCGGCGACCGGCGTCCGGTTCTCGACCTGCGGGGTATAGCGCAGGCCCAGCGTCCGCCCGAGCGCGGCCATCTCGGTCTCCAGCCGCTCGACATGGACCACGTGATCGTATCGAAAGCTGCGATCGCGGGCGAGTGTCGGCGGAATCTGCGTGTCCCAGTGCCCGTTCACCGGCACGTCCGGCCCCGGCCGGTCGGCGAACAGCGCCTCGATCTCGGTCAGGAAATCCTCGAAGCTCATGGTGTTGGCGTCGGGATAGGCCCCGGTCCGCGCCACGTAGGCATCGTGCAGATCGCGCGCGAAGGGTTCGAGCTGCCGGCGCGTCGACAGCGGCCGCCCCTGGTAGACGCAGAACTTGTTGAAGTAGGCGCTGATCGCCCGGATCGTCGGATGCCGCACCACGATCACCGCGGCATAGCCGTCCCGGTCGATCAGCGGTCGCAGGTCGGCCAGCGGCTGCGAGGTCTGGTGGAAGTATTTCTTCTGCGCCGGCGGCTCGGCCATGTTGTCGGCCAGAACGCGCCAGAGCGTCGTGCACGCTGCCTTCTGCGACCAGAAGAAGACCGCCTTGCGCTGGTGGTCGGCATATCCGCGCCAGCCCATGTCCCACGCCTCAGATGTTGATCATGTCGCGGTTGTAGCGACGCAGCAGCACGAGGCCCACGGCGAAACAGACCGCGCAGATGGCGAACACGTACAGCTTCGAGACATAGCTGGCATCGTAGGTGGCGTAGACCCCGTCGCGCGACACGCCGACGATGTGCACGATCGGGTTCCACCACAGCCAGTCGCGATAGGGCATCGGGATCTGGTCGTAGAGAAAGATGATGCACGAGATCAGGAACAGAGGCCGGTTCAGAATCGCCCACACCCGTTCCCAGATCGGGTAGATGGTCAGGAAGTACGAATTGAGCGTGCCGACCGAGATCCCGAGCGCGAACGCCATCGCGTAGCTCATCGCCATGTCCGGTACGTCGAGGATCATGTCGAGATCGTAGAGCACGATGATGCCCGTGAAGAGGCAGATCCCGATCAGCGTCTGGGTGATCGCGTTCAGGATCGCGCGCGCGATGATCGTGTCCATGAAGGTCACGCCCGGATAGGCCAGCAGCGGCTTGGAGAAGCGCTGCGCCATCGCGATCTTGTTCTGCAGATCCATGTAGGCAAAAAACGGCAGGACGCCGGAGGCGAAGAAGATCGCGAAATTCGTGCCGATCGCCGGAGAGCGGAACCCCGTCGCAAAGACCAACGTCAGAAGCCCGATGCCCGCCACCGGCTCCAGGATCGCCCAGAGATAGCCCATCGGCGAGCGGCCATAGGTCGTCGACATCTCGCGCAGCATCAGCGCCGCGATCACCCGGCCCGTCGCAAAGCGCCGCGCCGGCGGGCGGGCGCGGTCGCGGGGCAGCGGCGGAAGCGAGACATCTGACATGAGCGCTCTCTGGCATAGCGGCATCGCCTTTGCTAGAGGAAGGCGCGGCCGACGCCCGAGCCGGCGCCGCATGGCATCAGGGAAGGATGATCCCCACGTGCAGAAGCCCACACCCACAGCCGGAGCCGCCAATCGTCCACAGGAGACGAGCCGCGCCGGGACCCAGGAGGTGCCCGGCTGGCTGAAGGGCCAGCCCACCCCGATGAAGACCGGCCGCCGCCCTGACCAGGCCGGTGTCCCGCCCCAGGGCGATGCGCCGGTGCGTCCGCCCGCGCGCCCGGCGGAACCCCGCCGGCGTCACTGGCTTCTCGGGCTGTCCTTCATCCTGTGGGTCGTCGTCCCGGCGCTCGTGGCGGCGTACTACCTCTTCTCCGTGGCGCACGACCAATACGCCAGCCGCGTCGGCTTTTCCGTCCGCACCGAGGAGATCGGCTCGGCGGTGGAGCTTCTGGGCGGCATCACCGAGCTGTCGGGATCGTCCTCGTCGGACACCGACATCCTCTACGAATTCATCGGCAGCCAGCAGATGGTGCGCGCCGTGTCCGACCGCCTGCCGCTTCGCGAATTCTACGCGATCGACGGCGACCCGGTGTTCACGCTCGGCGATGATGCGCGGATCGAGGCGCTCTGGTCCTACTGGCAGCGCATGGTCAAGGTCTTCTACGACCGCGGCTCGGGTCTGATCGAGGTGCGCGTGCTCGCCTTCGAACCCGACCAGGCACAGCGCATCTCCGAGGTGATCTTCGACGAGAGCAGCCAGATGATCAATCAGCTCTCCCAGATCGCCCGCGAGGACGCGATGCGCTATGCCGAGGACGAACTCGCCCGGGCCGAGGATCGCCTGCGCGAAGCGCGGCAGGCCACCACCGCGTTCCGCAACCGCACCGGCATCATCGACCCGCTGGCGGATATCCAGGGCCAGATGGGCGTGGTCAATGCGCTGCAGCAACAGCTGGCCGAGGCGCTGGTGGAGCGTGGGACGATCCTCGAAAGCAACCCGTCGGATCCGCGGATCGCCGATATCGACAGGCGCATCCGCTCCATCCGCGGCCAGATCTCCAGCGAACGCTCGCAAATGGCCGAGGATGTCGGCGGCTCCGAGGAAACCGGCCCCAACGGCCGCTCCTATTCCCGGCTTCTCGAGGAATACGAGGCGCTGCGCGCCGACCAGGAATTCGCCGAGGAGGCCTACGTCTCGTCACGCGCCGCGCGCGACAGCGCCCTGGCCGAGGCGCAGCGACAGTCGCGCTACCTCGCCAGCTACGTCGCGCCCACGCTCGCCGAAACCGCCGAGTTCCCGCGACGCTGGGTGCTGCTCAGTCTCGTCGCGGGCTCGCTGTTCCTGACGTGGTCGATCGGCACCATGATCTATTATTCCCTGCGCGACCGCCGCTGAGCGGGCGCGGGATCCGGGCGACAGGCGGCGATGATCGAGCTTCGCGATCTCTGCAAGACCTTCATCCTCCACGGCCGGCGCAAGGTCGTGGCGGACCATATCAACGCGGTCTTTCCCACGAACCGCACCGTGGCGATCCTCGGCCGGAACGGCGCGGGCAAGTCCACGCTGCTGCGGATGCTGTCGGGCTCGATGGATCCCGACTCCGGCCGTATCGTCGCTCAGGGGACGGTGTCATGGCCGGTCGGCTTCGCGGGGTCGTTCCACGGGGAACTCTCGGGGCTTCAGAACACGCGGTTCATCGCCCGGGTTTACGGCGTCGACACCGATGAGCTCGCCGCCTTCGTGGAGGAATTCGCCGAGCTTGGCGATCACTTCAACCTGCCCGTGCGCACCTATTCCTCGGGGATGCGCTCGCGCCTCGCCTTCGGCGTGTCGATGGGCATCCACTTCGACACCTACCTCGTCGATGAGGTCACCGCCGTGGGCGACGCCAGCTTCAACGCCAAGTCCGACGCCGTGTTCAAGGAGCGGATGAAGACTTCGGGCGCGATCATGGTCTCGCACTCGATGCCCAAGGTGCGCCAGCTCGCGGACCACGCCGCGATTCTCGAAGACGGCCAATTCACCTTCTACGAGGACGTGGAGGCCGCGATCCACGACCATTCCGAGCTGGTCCGCGCCCACAAGGCCAAGGCCGGCTGACTAGTCCGGCTTCAGGCGGTTGTCGTAGCCGAAGGCCTCGAGGATCTGCGCGTTCTCCTCGGCAAACATCTCTTCGATCACCGCGCGGCGTGCGGCGTTGCGACCCGAATCGGGCCGGTCGACCTTGAAGAATGCGGCGTGGTACATCTGTTCGATGACCGAGTTGGGCACGTGCGGCCGGCGCAGCGCCGCGGCGATCCGGTCGCAGTCCTCCATCCGGAGCGACGGGTTCGTCTCGTGTCGCTCGACGCTCCAGTCGAGGGGAAGCGCGCCGATCAGCTCTTCCACCACCGGCTTGATCTCGCGATGTCCGGCGACCCGGATCGGCGCGTCGCCGGCGATCCGCTGCCAGTTCGTCAGGAACCGCGCGGCATTGAGCTTGTCGACCCGCCGCACGATCAGGTCGCGAAAGCTGCGTCCGTCGTAGGGATTGCGCGAGGCGAGGTAGCGCGGAAAGTGCTGCTTCATGAACTGTGAATAGTCGCCGAACAGGAAGTCCGAGAACGGGCGCAGGAACGCGATCACCTGTACCTCGGTACCGGTCTTGCCGGCGATCTTCATCAGTCGCTGCGCCGTCCGCGCCTTCGAGAACAGGTCTTCGTGGCTCAGGACCACGGTCTCGACGCCGTCGGCGAACCAGCCGTCGATCTCGGCGCGCGACACTTCGGGCAGCGCACCGGCATTGCCCGGGTGCCCGTCGCCGGGGTCAGGGTAGCGCACGCCGTGCTCGGTCAGCACCGACGCGTTCTTCAGCATAACCCGCTGCAGGTAGGTCGAGCCGCACTTCGGAGAGCCGATATGCAGCACGATCCGCCGCGTCATGCCGCGTTCCGCAGGAGCATCGGCGCCACCCGCGCGGCCAGCCGATCGATCGCTTCGTCGACCGACAGGCCGAGCGGCCCGAGGTCGATCCGCCGCTCGTCCGCCGTGACCGGCGGCATGTCCCACGCGCGCGACAGTGCGGCGGCCAGCGCGCGCGGCTCGGGATCCGCCGACAGGATCGCCGGCGTCAGCCGCGACAGGTCTTTCGGTCCGAACCCGTTCGTCACCACGCGCATCCCCGAGGCCGCCATCTCGATCGGCGGGTGCGAGGGATGCGGCGAATACATCAGCGACAGCCCAAGGTCGGATCCCGCCAGGTAGGCAGGGTAATCTTCGTAGGGAAGTTTGCCGAGGCTTTCGAGCGTCACGCCGTTCGGCATCTCGAGCGGCGCATGCGGCAGGCCGATCGACACCAGCTCGATATCGTCCGGGCCGAGCTCCCGGTCGCGCAGGAACCGCGCGAGGGCCTCGACCGATGTCGCGTACATGTTGCGCGGCACTTCCGGCCGCCCGTAAAGCGCCAGGCGCCGGGGTTGGCTGCCGCCGCTGCGCGGGCTGTCCGCGTAGCGCGAGATGTCGATCGACGGACGGAAGGCCAGTGCGCCCGATTCGGCAAATTCGAAGCCCTGCTGCGCGAAATAGTCCCTCAGGAGCGTGGTGTTGAACACCGGCTCGAAGTCGAAGCCGTAGCTTTCGGCCGCGTCCGCGTATTCCGGGCCCCACGGATAAAAGTTCGGCTCGTAGTCCTGGATCAGGTAGACGAACCGCGGCACCGAATAGCCGTGCCGGCGGATGAGCGTGTCGGAGATGTGGGCGGTCCACCACGCCGTGGCCATGAACACGTCGCCGGCATGGGCGGGCAGGGTGTCCGACTGGACCCCGCAATGCAGCGACACGCGGTCGCCCGCGCCCGACGCGGCGGCCTCCCGCGCCAATCGGCGCAGCACGAAGGCGCGCGACGCCGCCGGCGAGGAGATCGGCAGGTCGGTCGCGACGAACCGCACGCGCATTCCCCGCGCGGCCAGCCCGAGCCCGAAATCGAGCGCCGTTACGATCCCCGCGAAGACCTCCGACGGGTTGAGCGTCGGCACGAGGACGGTAAACGCCGGCTCGGGCGCGTCGAACGCGGGCACCCAGCGCGGCAGCTTGCGCTCGTCGATCTGCGCCTCGTACGGCTCCGGCGCCTTGCGCTGGCCGGCCAGGCTCTTCGGAGCCGGCGGCGGCATGCCGGGCGCGAGGCTGTAAAGCCGGGTGTCAAAGCCCCGGATGGCCGCGTCGCGGCCCGGGCCGAGCGCCTCGCGCATGGTCCAGACCGTGCGGCCGGTGCTCGCCACCCAGAACCCCGACGCGATCCGGGCGAGCCCCAGATGACCCCGCGCCGCCAGCTTCGCCGCGTCCCATAAGTGCATGCCCGCGCCGAAGGTGCGCCGCAGGTACGGGCGCAGCGGGCGCAGCCGCGCGGTGCCGGCCGGAAGGCGCCCGTCGGCAACCGCGTCCACGATACGATTGTGCGTCGCATGGGCGAGATAGCGGGCGAGCGCGTAGGCCGCGGCCTCGCGGCGCAGCGACATCATGTCCGGCAGCTTGGGCTTGCCGGCCGCGCCGCGCAGCCAGCCGCGTGTTCGGTCGATGGCGCCGTGTGCATTCTTGCCGTGCTGGCGATACTCGACCAGCGGGGCGTCCACGAACCCGACTCCGCCGGTCGCCGCCGCGATCAGCCCGAGCCACAGGTCGTGATAGAAATGCACGCCCGATTGCGGCGGAAACGGCAGCGACAGTTCCGCCACCCGCAGCCGCATCATCGACGTCATGCCCGTGATGACGTTGCGGTAGAGCAGCCCGCGCAATCCCGGCCGCTTCTGCCGCCGTTCGAAGCGGAACATCGACGGCGCGATCTCGGTCGTGCCATCGGCCGCCACGAGCCGGGCGTCGGAATGCACCATCTGCAGATCGGTGCCGGACAACGCCGCCGCGCCACGCGACAGCCGGTCCTCGTGCCAGATGTCATCCTGGTCGGCCAGCGCGATCAGCGGCTCGTCGTCGAGCGTCCGCGCCAACTCGACCGCCGCGCCGAGCCCCGCCTCGAAGGCGCGCACGGCGTCGAGCTCCGAATCCACATCGACCAGCACGGGGTTCAGGCCGTGCCGCCCCGCGACCTCGGCCACGAGCGACCGCGAGACAGTGTCGGCGATCACCGCGATCAGGCGTACCGTCACGTCGCGCTGGCGCGCGATCGAGGCGACCTGCGCCTCCAGATGCTCCGGATCGGGCCGGAACACCGCCATGACGACGAGCACCGGTGCGCTCATTGCATTTGTCCCGTTCCTGATGCGCGGATGCGGCGTGACCGGACCGTGCGCGGGGTTTCGACGACCGGCCGGCTCACATCGCGGCGCCGGCCACGCGCCCGACGCTGTCGTAGGCGGTAAAGCCGGCGGCGCGCGCATCCTCGAGCGTATACACGTTGCGCAGATCCGCCATACGCTTGCCACGCATGGATTGCGCGATCCGCGACAGATCGAGCGCGCGGAACTCGTTCCACTCGGTCAGCACGACCAACAGGTCCGCTTCCGCCGCGGCGGTGTAGGGATCGTCGTGCCACGCGACCCCCGGCAGCAGCGCCTCGCCCTCGCGGCGGCCCTGCGGATCGGTCACGCGCACCGTTGCGCCGCCGCCCACCATTGCCGGCACGATCGTCAGCGACGGCGCATCGCGCATGTCGTCGGTGTTCGGCTTGAAGGTCACGCCCAGCACCGCGATCGTCTTGCCGTTGAAGCTGCCGCCGCAGAGATCGAGAAGCTTGTCGACCATCCGCCGCTTTGTCTCCTCGTTGACCTTGATCACGGTCTCGGTGATCTGCATCGGGCTGGCATGCTCCTGACCGATCCGGGCGAGCGCCTTCGTATCCTTGGGAAAGCACGACCCGCCGTAGCCCGGGCCCGCGTGCAGGAAGGTCTTGCCGATGCGCCCGTCGAGGCCCATGCCCTTCGACACTTCCTTCACGTTCGCGCCGACCTTTTCGCACAGGGCGGCGATCTCGTTGATGAAGGTGATCTTCGTCGCCAAAAAGGCGTTCGCGGCGTACTTGATCATCTCCGCCGATTCGAGGTCCGTGGTCACGATCGGGAACTCGCGCAGATAGAGCGGGCGATAGATCTCCTCCATCACCTTGCCGGCGCGCTCGGTCTCCACGCCGACGACCACGCGGTCGGGCTTCATGAAGTCGTCGATCGCCGCGCCCTCGCGCAGAAACTCGGGGTTGGAGGCCACGTCGAAGTCGAGCTCGGGGTTCGCCGCGGCGACCACCTCGCGCACCTTCGCGTTGGTGCCGACCGGGACCGTCGACTTGGTGACGATCACCACGTAGTCGGTCGCCGCCCTGGCGATCTGCTCGGCCGCCGCCATCACGTAGGTGAGGTCCGCATGGCCGTCGCCGCGCCGCGTCGGCGTGCCCACGGCGATGAACACCGCGCCGGCGCCGTTGATCGCCTTGGACAGATCGCCGGTGAAGGTGAGGCGCCCGGACTCCACGTTCTTGGCCATCAGCACGTCGAGCCCCGGCTCGAAGATCGGGACCTCGCCGCGCTCGAGCTTGGCGACCTTCTCGGGGTTGCTGTCGACGCACGCGACCTCGTGCCCGAAGTCGGAGAAGCAGACCCCCGAGACGAGGCCAACATAGCCGGTGCCGATCATCGCGATTTTCATGGCCGGTCCTTCGATCCCGTTCGATGCGCCGCCGGGTTTGGCCGAGCCGGGCGTCAAGGTCAACGTGGCGCGCGCAAAGCTCCGCTCGCGCGTGTCACAGGCGGTTCAGGACCGCCGCGATCCAGAGTGCCAGCGTCGCCAGCAGGCTCTGCCGGTAGAGACCCAGCCGCCGCAGCGCGATCAGCCGTTGCACCAGCGGCGCCGCCCGCATTGCAGCGAACTCTTCGACAAGGCGGCGCGCCTCGGGCGTCAGACGCCCGGACGAGGCGCGCAGCGCCGCGATGTTCGTGCTGTTCCATTCGTGGAACGTCCCGTCGAGGATCATGCGCACCCTCTTCATCCGCTCCAGCGCGCTGTCGTTGGCGCCGATCTGGTTGCCGCCGTGCTGCCGGTAGAGAAGCGTCGGCGCATCGTCGTGCACGATCGTCCCGCCGGCGCCCGCGATAATCTGGTAGCACCACCAGTCGTGCACGATCACCGCGTCCGGCTCTTGCGCTGCGGCCTGCAGGAGAGTCCGAGCCGCCGGGTTCATCAAGAGCGTGTTGCCCGCGACGACGTTCTGCACCAGCGCGTTCGCGAAGCCGAGCGGCCGCGGCCGCGGCGGCGACCGCCGCAGCGGCTGGCCGTCCGGATCGGCGATCCAGCTGCGCGAGCAGAACAGTGCGGGGTGATCCTCCGGCACCTGTGCGAGGGCCGCGACCCCACGTTCGAGCCGGTCGGGAAGCCAGATGTCGTCCTGGTCGGCAAAGGCGACCCAGCGCGGCGCGTCTTGCGGCAGATGCGTGAGAAGCGACATGAAGTTCGCCGCCGCGCCCCGGCGCGGCCCGTCCGACAGCGTGACCGGGTGCGACTCTCCGAACGTCTGCAGAACCGCGCGGCTGTTGTCGCTCGATCCGTCGTCCGCCGCGAAGAGCCGCCAGCGCGCATGCGTCTGCCCGGCGATGCTGTCGAGTTGTTCCGCCAGATGCGCGCCGCCATTGTAGACGGCCATCAGGATCGCGACCTCGGGCGGATCGGGACGGTCGGTCATCGGAGCGCGCGCGGTCTTCAGACGATTCGCTGCAGGTAGCGGCCGTAATCGTTCTTGCGGAACATCTCGGCGCGCTCCTTCAGCGCGGCCCGGTCGATCCACCCGGCATGAAAGGCGATCTCCTCGAGACAGCCGGTCTGCTGCCCCTGTCGCTTCTCCAGCGTCCGCACGAAGTTGCCCGCGTCCAGAAGGCTCTCGTGCGTGCCGGTATCGAGCCAGGCATAGCCCCGGCCCATCCGCTTCACGTCAAGCTGCCCCTCGTGCAGGTACATCTCCAGCAGGGTGGTGATCTCGAGCTCGCCCCGCGCGGAGGGTGTGACCTGCCTGGCGCGATCGGGCGCCGTGCCGTCGAGGAAGTAGAGCCCCGTCACCGCGTAGTTCGACGGCGGCACTTCGGGCTTTTCGACGATCGAGGTGGCGTTCATGTCGGCGTCGAAATCGACCACGCCGTACCGCTCCGGATCCGCGACGTGATAACCGAAGACCGTCCCGCCGGTCTCCCGCCGATCGGCCTCGGCCAGAAGTTCGGGCAGCGAGTGCCCGTAGAAGATGTTATCGCCGAGGACCAGCGCCGACGGCGCCCCGGCAAGGAACGACTCCGCCAGGATGAAGGCCTGCGCCAGCCCGTCCGGTGACGGCTGGACCACGTAGGTCAGAGACACGCCCCATTGCGATCCGTCGCCGAGGACGCGGCGAAACTGCTCCTGGTCCTCCGGGGTGGTGATGACACAGATCTCTCGGATCCCCGCGAGCATCAGCACCGAGAGCGGGTAGTATATCATCGGCTTGTCGTAGATCGGCAGAAGCTGCTTCGACACGCCCATCGTGATCGGATACAGCCGCGTTCCGGAGCCGCCCGCCAGAATGATACCCTTGCGCTGCGTCATGCCTTCGCTCCCAGCTCGGTCAGGATGTCGGAGAGGCCCGCGCGCCAGTCGGGCCGCGCGATGCCGAAAGTCGCGGTCGTCGTGCCCATGTCCATGCGGGAATTGGCCGGCCGCGCTGCGGGTGTCGGAAACTCCGACGAGGGGATGTCGGCAACCTCGGGCGACAGTCCGGCCTGCGCGAAGATCTCGCGCGCGAAGTCGGCCCAGCTGACGTCGGGGCCGCCGGCGAAATGGTAGATGCCGGTCTTGCCCGGATCGGCGATCAGCTGGTCCGCAATGCCGAGGCAGGCGCGCGCGATGTCGGCCGCCGGCGTCGGCCCGCCAACCTGGTCGGCGACGATGGTCAGCCGGTCGCGCTCCGCGCCGAGCCGCAGCATCGTCTTTACGAAGTTCTTGCCATGCGCCGACACCACCCATGATGTCCGCAGGATCGCGTGCGTCCCACCGGCGTCGCGCACCGCCTGCTCTCCGGCGAGCTTCGTGCGCCCGTAGGCGCCAAGCGGCGCGGTCGCCGCGTCGGGCGCGAACGGCGCCGTGCCGCTGCCGTCGAACACGTAGTCGGTCGAGATGTGCACGAGCGGAATGCCCGCGGCGGACGCCGCGCGCGCCATCGCTTCGGGCGCGCCGGCGTTGATCTTCAGCGCGTCGCCTTCCTGCTCCTCCGCGGCGTCCACGGCGGTCCAGGCGGCAGCGTTGATGACAGCCTCCCACGTGCCGCCCGCGATCGCCGCGGCGCAGGTGCCGGGATCGGTCAGGTCGGCCTCGTCGCGCCCGAGGCACCGCACGCGGTCGCCGCCGTGGCGCGAGAGTTCCGTCGCCACCTGCCCGGTCCGGCCGAAGACGAGAATGGTCATGGATGCGTGCCTTTCCTTGCCCCTCGGTGCGCGCGGTTCAACCGCCGGTACCAAGCCGTTGGCCGACGCCGTCGCGGTCCTGCAACGCACGCCACCACTCCTCGTTCTCGAGGTACCAGTCCACGGTCCGCGCGAGCCCCTGCTCCAGCGTCACCGACGGGCGCCAACCGAGCTCGTCGCGGATCCGGGTCGGATCGATCGCGTAGCGCAGGTCGTGGCCGGGCCGATCGGACACGAAGACGATCTGTTCCGCGTATTCGCGGTTTCCCGGACGTTTTTCGTCGAGGATGGTACAAATCTTACGAACCAGGTCGATGTTCCGGACCTCGTTTTCGCCCCCGATATTGTAGCTGCGCCCGACCTCTCCGCGCTGCACCACGGTCAGCAGCGCATCCGCGTGATCCTCCACGAAGAGCCAGTCGCGCACGTTATCGCCCGCGCCGTAGACCGGGATCGGCGCCCCGGCCAGCGCGTTCAGGATGACCACCGGAATCAGCTTCTCGGGAAAGTGGAAGGGCCCGTAATTGTTGGAACAATTGGTCAGGACAATCGGCAGGCCGTAGGTCTCGTGCCATGCCCGCACGAGGTGGTCGGAGCTCGCCTTGGACGCCGAGTAGGGCGAGCGCGGGTCATAGGGCGTGGCCTCGGTGAATTGTCCATCGGTCTCCGGATCCGGCCCGAGCGAGCCGAACACTTCGTCGGTCGAGATGTGGTGAAACCGGAAGCCGTCGGGTTTTCCCTTGCGAGTCCAATGGCTTCGCGCCGCCTCGAGCAGATGGAAGGTGCCCATCACATTGGTTTCGACGAACGTGCCCGGACCGTCGATCGAGCGGTCGACATGGCTTTCGGCGGCAAGGTGCATCACCGCGTCGGGATCGTGGCGTGCGAAGATCCCGTCGAGCGCCGCTCGATCCCGAATGTCAGCCTTTTCAAACATGTAGTTCGGATCGTCGGCGACCTCGGCGACGTTGTCGAGGCACGCCGCGTAGGTCAGCGCATCGACGTTGACGACCGCGTGCCCGTCGCGGATCGCCTGCCGCACCACCGCCGAGCCGATGAACCCGGCGCCCCCGGTCACCAGAAGTTTCATTCAGAGCACTCCGCCTGGCGTTCAATATTTGAAATCAATACGTTGAGTATCACGCGGGGGCCTCGTGATAATCGAAGGGCGTGTTAAACTCCGCCAGCGTCGGCGCCGCTCGGTCCTTGTCCGACAGCACCGCATCCTCCGGAGCGATCCCCCAGTCGATGCCGATCTCCGGATCGTCCCAGCGCACCGCGCCATCGTGCTCCGGCGAATAGTAATCCGAACACTTGTAGACGATCTCCGTCTCCGGCGCGCGGGTCACGAAGCCGTGCAGGAATCCTTTGGGGACAAGGAGTTGCTTTCCATTCTCGAACGACAGCTCCACGCCGATCCACTGGCCGAAGGTCGGCGATCCGCGCCGGATATCCACCGCCACGTCGTAGAGCGCGCCGCGCCCGCACCGAACGAGCTTGTCCTGCGCCATCGGCGGCGCCTGGAAGTGCAGTCCGCGCACCGTGCCCACCTGCTCCGACAGCGAGTGGTTGTCCTGCACGAAATCGATGTCGATCCCGTTCTCCGACAGCCGCTTGCGGTTCCAGCTTTCGCTGAAGAAGCCGCGCGCGTCGCCGAAGCGGCGCGGCGTCAGGATGAGCACACCGGGCAGGGCGGTCTTCTCGATCTCGATCATGGTGCGGGCGCCGTCCTGTTTGGTCGAACTATCGGGTCCGGCTCTCCCTTACCCGGCTTCGGCGCGCGCGGAAAGCCCGCGGCGGCGGGTCATCGGGAGGCTCGGCGCTGGCGCAACGCGCGGCCGGTTAGGCCCACCTTGGTGCGTCTCGGCGAAGCCTCGGGCCAATCCTTCCGGTTTCCTGAAAGGCCTGCCATGTCGGATACCTCGCCCAATCTCGCGCTGCCCTACCTCGCCCCCGCGCAGGCGCAGAAGCACGTCACGGTGAACGAAGCGTTGACACTGCTCGACATCCTCGCCCGGCTCAGCGTCCTCGGGTTCGCGGCGGAAACGCCGCCGCCGATGCCCGAAGAGGGTGAGGTCTGGGCCCTCGGGCCCGCGCCGAGCGGCGACTGGGCCGGGCAGGCGGAGGGCACGCTCGCGGCGTTTGCAGATGGCGCGTGGCTGTTTCTGCCGCCCCGGCCCGGCTGGGCGGCCGCGCTGCGGACGGGACCCGAGATCCGGGTCTGGGACGGCACCGCGTGGCGCGCCGCCGATATCGGGTCCGGCACGCCCGACACCCTCGGGGTGGGCACCTCCGCGGATGCGGCGAACCCGTTGTCCGTGCGTGGCCCGGGGGTGCTCTTCACGCATGCCGATGGCGATCACCGGATCACCGTGAACAAGGGCGCCGCGGGCGATACCGCGTCCCTGCTGTTCCAGAGCGGTTATTCCGGGCGGGCCGAAATGGGGCTTGCCGGGACTGACAACTGGTCTCTCAAGGTGTCGCCCGACGGCACCGCGTGGACCGAAGCGCTCGTCGTCGACGCGGTGACGGGTCGGGCCACGGGTGCGGCTGTGCAATCCGCCCCCGAAGATGCGGCGCCCGGCAAGCTGATGCGGGCAGACTGGGGCTACGGCCGCGCCACGCTCGTCGGCACCGTGAGCGAGGCGGGCGGCCAGCCCACAGGCGCGGCGATCGAGACCGGATCGACATCTTCCGGCAGCTACACCCGATTCGCCGATGGCACGCAGGTCTGTCGCATCTCGGGCCTTGCCACGGTCTCGGGCGATGCCGCGCTCTGGACCTACCCCGCCCCGTTCGTTGCGCCGCCGGCGGTGATTGTCACCTGCCGCTCCGGCACGGTGCCGCGGATCGCGACGACCGCCGCGCGCAGCGCCACCTCGACCGAAATCCGCAGCTTCGACCTCGGCGGCAGCGAGGCGGTGACACCCGAGTGCGACGTCATCGCGGAGGGCCGCTGGTTCTGATCTGCGGAGCGTGGTGAGCCCCCATCGCATCGACGCGCACGATCGTGCTTGCGGAACAAGGTGTGAGAAAGGATGTGACGTTTCGCCCAGTTCCGCTAACACTTTTGACCGTGACCACCCCGCGTGGCACGGCCGAAACGGCTGAAACGACGATGTCGCAAGGAAGGAAGACCATGCTCAACAAACTGCTCGCCGCCACGTTCGCCGTGGCACTGCCAGCCGGAGCCGCCTTGGCGCAGGACGCAGGCGATCCCGAGGCTGGCGAACGCGTGTTCCGCAAGTGCCAGGCCTGTCACATGGTCGGCGACGACGCGCAGAATCGCGTTGGCCCGCAGCTGAACGACGTCATCGGCCGCACGGCCGGCACGCTCGACGGGTTCAACTATTCCGACGCTATGGTCGCGAAGGGCGAGGAAGGTCTCGTCTGGAACGCGGAAACGCTCCAGCCCTATCTCGAGAACCCGCGCGGCTACGTCGAAGGCACCAAGATGTCGTTCGCCGGTCTGCGCAAGGAAGAAGAGCGCGCGGACGTGATCGCCTACCTGCAGCAGTACTCCGAAGAGGGTGCGGGCGGCGAAGGCTCCTGATCGAATTCGGGCGCCGCGGCCACCGCGGCGCCCCGAACCGCTCCGGTCGCCCGACGCGTCCGGAGCGTTCGCGCCGCCGCCGTGACGGGCGCCGCGCGGGCGGCATCATCCCTCCGACATACGTCTAATCGACTTGCCTCCCCGGGCCGATCAGTCTCGGTCCGAGTGCCGGCGCCTGCCATGCGTCGCGCGAGGGAGGACCATCATGAAACGCCTTGTCGCCGCCGCCGTGGCGGTCGTCTGTCTTTGCCTGCCGGCCACCGCCCAGGAGCGGCCGGTGATCCGCGCCGCGGTGCTGGAGATCGGCACGGTCAACTGGGAGCTGGCCACCATCGTCGAGGAGGGTCTCGACGAAAAGCACGGCTTCGCGCTCGAGATCCTGCCCTACGCCGACAACGGCGCGACCCGTGTCGCGGTCGAAGGTGGCGCTGCCGACATGGCCGTGGCCGACTGGATATGGGTGGCGCGTCAGCGCGCGGCCGGGAAAGACTACGTATACATCCCGTATTCCAAGGCGGTCGGCGCGCTGCTCGTGCCCGACGACAGCGCGGCGCAATCGCTGAAGGACCTTGCCGGCGGGCGCATCGGGATCGCCGGCGGGCCGCTCGACAAGTCCTGGCTGATCCTGCGGGCCTACGCGACGCGCGTGCAGGAATTCGACCTCGCGGCGGAGACCGAGCAGGTCTACGGCGCGCCGCCGCTCATCTTCAAATCCGGTCTGTCGGGCGAGTTCGACGGGGCGATCAACTTCTGGCACTTCCTGGCCAAGATGAAGGCCGGTGGAATGCGCGAGCTGGTGAACGTGGAAACCGCCGCGACGGAGCTCGGGCTCGATCCCGACCTGCCGCTGCTCGGCTACTACATGAAGGAAGACTTCCTGGCCGAGAACCCCGACCTCGCGCGGAACTTCCACGCCGCGAGCCGGGACGCGAAAGCGCTACTGGCCGAGAGCCCGGAAGCATGGGAGCGGCTGCGCCCGAGGATGAACGCACAGAGCGATGCACAGTTCGAGACGCTCAAGGCCGATTGGCTCGCCGGGGCGCCGGACGAGGCGCCGATCGATCCGCGCGCGGCCGAAGAGTTCCTGTCGGTCATGCACGAACTCGGTGGCGAAGAGCTCGTCGGCGAGGCCACGACCCTGCCCGAGGGCCTGTTCGCCGACCTGGAGTGATCGCGAGCGATGACCGATCCGCGTGCCGTCACCGCGCTCTCGCTGACCGGGTTGCTGCTCTTGTGGGTGGTGGCGGCGGGCCTGACGGCGGATCCGTCCGTCCTGCCGGCCCCCGGCGCGCTGATCGGGCCGTTCGTGGCCGAGCTGGCCTCCGGTGACCTGCTCTACCACCTCTGGCGCACGCTTGTGCGCGTGGCCTGGGCATTCGCATTGGCGATGGCGCTGGGCGTCGCGCTCGGCCTGGCGATGGGACGGTCGGAGCGGGTGAACCGCTGGCTCGATCCGTGGCTCGTGGTGTTTCTCAACCTGCCCGCGCTCGTGCTGATCGTGCTGTGTTATCTCTGGATCGGCCTGAACGAGATGGCGGCGATCATCGCGGTGACCCTGAACAAGGTGCCCAATGTCGCCACGGTGATACGCGAAGGTGCGCGGGCGCTCGACCCGGACCTCGACGCGATGGCGCGGGTCTACCGGATGCGGTGGCAGGTCCGGCTGCGGCATGTCGTGCTGCCGCAACTCGCGCCCTTCATCGCCGCGGCGGCGCGGTCGGGCATCGCCGTGATCTGGAAGATCGTGCTGGTGGTCGAGTTCCTCGGCAGGTCGTCGGGCATCGGCTTCAAGATCCACATGTACTTTCAGCTATTCGACGTGGCGATGGTTCTGGTCTACGCGCTGTCCTTCATCACGGTGATGCTGACGATCGAATGGGCCGTGCTGCAACCGTGGGAACGGCGCGTCAGACGCTGGCGCACCGCATGATCCACGTCGATATCCGTGAAAAACGCTTCGGTGACACGCGCATCCTGAGCCACGTCGCCTTCGAGGTCGCGGCGGGCGAGACGGTCGCGGTGCTGGGGCCTTCGGGAATCGGCAAGACCACGCTCCTGCGCATCGTGGCCGGCATCGACCCCGAGTTCGAGGGCACCGTCGCGGCGCCCGAGCGGCGCGCGATCGTGTTCCAGGAACCGACGCTGCTGCGCTGGCGAAGCGCGCTGCGCAACCTCACCCTGATCCATCCCGATCTGAGCGAGGCCGACGCCCGCGCGATCCTTGCCAAGGTCGGGCTGGGCGACCGCGCCGACGCCTTCCCGATGCAGCTGTCGCTGGGTCAGCAACGGCGGCTCGCGCTGGCGCGCGCCGTCGCCGGTCAGCCCGAGATGCTGGTCCTCGACGAACCCTTCGTGTCGCTCGACCCCGCGACGGCGGACGCGATGCTGGATCTGACCGCCACGCTTCTGACGGAGGTTCGCCCGGCAACCCTCTTCGTGACCCATGATCGCACCGAGGCCGACCGGCTCCAGGCGCGCGTCATCGAGCTCCGCGGGCGACCTGCGACGCTCGCACCACACCTTGTCCAGAATGGGAGATTGCCATGAAGACATTTTCGCTTGCCGCGGCCGCGGCTCTGATCGCCGGGGGGGCCGCAGCCCATGATCTCGGTTTTGCCGGCCTGCTGTCGAACACCAACCAGGGAGACGAGATTCCCGAACTGACGCTCGCCACAGGGCAGCCGCTCTCCGACGGGCCGATCGAGCTCGAGTCGGGCCGGCTCTACGAGCTGGAGATCGAGGCGGACGGCTCGGCCGAGTTGGCGCTGGAAGGCGCGGGGTTCTTCCGCAACATCTGGATCAACGAAATCGTCATCAACGGGCTCGAGATCCGGCCTTACGGCATCGACTCGGTCGAGTTCGACCAGGCCGGCACGATGGAGATCGAGTTCATCGCCATCAAACCGGGTCAGTACTATTTGCGGATTCCGAACACCGACGGCGATACCCAGCGCGTGGATATCACCATCCGCTGAGGCCCGATCCGGCCATTATCCACGATCATCTTTGCATCTGGGTCAGGGCGCCTATGCGCCCGGTCCGCTTGTCGCATCGCGACCCCGGCCCCACTATTGGCGCTAACGCTGCATTGCAGCATAGATCGTCGATCGTCCGTCCATCGTCCGCACCCGGAGGCCGCCATGCACAGCGACCGCGCGCGTCATGCGCTGACCATTCTTTCGCTGGCCCTCGGCGCGTTCGCGATCGGCGTGTCCGAATTCGCGGCGATGGGGGTCTTGCCGTTCTACGCCACCGATTTCGGCGTGACCGAACCTGTCGCCGGTCACGCCATCAGCGCCTACGCGCTGGGCGTGGTCATCGGCGCGCCGGTGCTTGCCGTGCTGTGCGCGCGACTGCGGCGTCGCGCCGTCCTCATCGCCATGATTCTCGCCTTCGGCGCGGCGAACCTCCTTGGCGCCATTGCACCGTCGATGGGCCTGCTGACAGGTTCGCGGGTCCTCGCCGGGCTGCCGCACGGCGCCTATCTCGGCATTGCGATGCTGTTCGCGGCGGATCTGCTGCCGCGCGGGCAGCGAGCGCGCGGCGTGGCGCAGGTCCTCCTCGGGCTGACGCTCGCCAACGTGATCGGCGTTCCCGCCGCCAGCGCGATCGGCCAGACTGTCGGATGGCGCAGCCTTTTCGTGATCGTGGCAGGGATCTCGGTGATCTCCGCGTTCATGATCGCGCGCGTCGCGCCGGACCCGGATCCGGCCGAGGGCGCCAGCCCGCTGCGCGAGCTGGGCGCGCTGGGCAATCGCGGCGTCTGGCTGACGCTGGCAGTCGGCGCGGTGGGGTTCGGCGGCGTTTTCGCCGTCTACTCGTTCTTTTCCGCGGCACTGATCGATGCCGGAAACGCGCCCGCGTGGGCCATCCCGGCGTCGCTGTCGCTGTTCGGCGTGGGCGCGACCGTCGGCAACGTCATCGCCGGCCGCCTTGCGGCATGGTCGCAGATCGGGGGCGCGCTGGTGCTCCTGCTCGGCATGATCGCGACGGCGCTGCTCTACGCGGCGGTGATGGGATCCTGGCCGCTGATGGCAGTGTCGGTGGCGCTTCTGGGGTCGACTGCGGGCCTTGTCGTGCCGCTGCAGACCCGGCTGATGGACGTTGCGGGCGACGCGCAGACGCTGGCTGCCGCGCTGAACCACGCGGCCTTCAACCTCGCCAACGCGCTCGGCCCGTTCTTTGCCGGGATGGCCCTGTCGGCCGGGTATGGCTGGGCCTCGACCGGGTATGTCGGTGCGGCACTATCGGCCGCGGGCGTCGGTGTCCTCGGGCTTGCGTGGCTCGACACGCGGCGTCGGCCGGGCGCGCTCGTCCCCGCGCAATAGACGCGCTTTATATCAGCGCGACGACAAGCGGCGCCAGGATCGCCGTCAGCACCGCGTTGAGCCCCATGCCGATGCCCGAGAACGCGCCGGCCGTCGAGTTGACGCGGAACGCGTGCGCCGTCCCGATGCCGTGCGCCGCGAGGCCGACGGCGAAGCCACGCGCGCGCCAATCCCGGATGCCGAGCGCGTTCAGCATCGGTGTCGCCACCACGGCGCCGGTGATTCCCGTCAGGATGACAAGGACCGCGGTGAGCGACGGCACGCCGCCGATCGCCTCGCTCACGCCGAGCGCCACGGGCGCCGTGGCTGATTTCGGCGCGAGCGACAGCAGCGTGTCGCCCCGGACGCCGAGTGCCCAGGCGATGCCGAGGGCCGAGAGGATCGCGGTCAGCGACCCGGCCAGCAGCGCCCCAGCCATCGGCAGCAACGTCCGGCGCACCCGCCCGAAATTGTCATGAAGCGGCAGCGCCAGCGCCACGGTGGCGGGCCCGAGCATGAAATGCACGAACTGCGCGCCCTCGAAATACGTGCCGTAGGGCGTCGACGTGACGGTCAGCACCGCTGACAACAGGATCACCGCCAGCAGAACCGGATTGGCCAAAGGATGGCGGCCCGCCATCTCCGACAGCCGTTCGGCGGCGATGTAGGCCAAGAGCGTGACCGTCAGCCACAGGAGCGGATCGCGCGCGAGATAGGACCAGAGCGCGACCGCCTCATCCATCGTCGGGCTCCTCCGCCGCGCCGGTGAGGCGCGCGAGCGCGAGGAACGCACCGACGCCGGCAAGGATCGCGAGGACCGTGGACCCAATGAGGGCTGCGGCCAGCGCGGGCCCATCCGCGCCGAAGGTCGACAGGTGCGCCGTCACCCCGACACCCGCCGGAACGAAGAGCAGCGACAGGTGCGCCAGAAGGCCGGAGCATGTCTCGCGCATCCGGTCGGCGATGTCGGGCCGGATCATGAACAGGACAAACAGCCCGGCCAGACCGAGGACCGGCCCCGGGATCGACAGCGCCGCGGCGCGGGCCACGGTTTCCCCCGCAAGCTGGAACACCAGCAACACGGCGAGTGTGCGGATCATGAACGCTCCCCTTTCGGTTCGGCACAAGGCTGACCCGGTTCGCCGGACGGGGGCAAGTCAGTCGCGAAAGGTCCAGCGCGGCCGCCGCGGCACCCTGAGCGCGATCATCGGCTTCAGCCATGGCGAGGCAAAGCGATCGAGGTCGAGCGCCTCGTGCACGCCGACGGTGCGGTGTCCGGACAGGGTGGTCTCGACCATCGCACGGGAATAGAACGGCGCCTCCAGCATCGGCTTGACCTGTCGCGGCGTGCTGCCGGCATCGCCGCGCGTGGTGCGCCGCACCTGCCACAGCGTGCGGCGCATCGGGCGCAGCGGTGGAGGTGTCACCGTCTCAACCCGGCCGTCGGGTGCAAAGCGGGCCGCGCTGGCCAAATGGGTGCCGTCCCGCCGGTCCGCGTCGTAGAAGCAGAGCGTGCCGTCGCCGTCGGGGAAGCGGCCCCATGTCCAGTGTGAAAAATCTGCCTCGAGCGCCCGGGTGCCGAAATTGCCGTCGAGGTAGCCGTGGCCATCCCATGTCCAGCCCTCCGCCTCGAGGTCGACGGCGATCCGCGCGACCGGCGCGAACGGGCGCCAGACATGCGCGCCGTCGGGCGTCAACGGCATCTCCACGTCCGTGATCGCAGCCGGGACGAGTCTCACCGTGCCGCGCACCCGCCCCGGCAGGGGCGGCGCCGCTATCTCGTCGATCCGGACCGTCAGCGACGTGCCATCCCATTCGAGGGCGGAGGGCCCGACCTCGAATCGTTGCGCCGAGTGTCGCAGCGCGTCGCGGCCGCGATCGGTCATGGTAAAGCGTCCGCCCCGGCCGTAGGTCGCAACGTTGACGCAAACGTGGTTTTCGGGATCGCGCCGCCCGGACCACCGGTACCACGGCGAAAACACGGACCCTATGAAGGCGATGATCGAGATGGCGCGTTCGCCATCGTCGCTGATCCCGTCGACATACCACCAGGCATAGCCGTCGGGCGGGACGGCGAGCGCGAAGCATGGTCCGTCAGAATCGCCGCGGCCGCGTGCCGTCCGGAAAGCGCCGCCATCGGCACGCCGGCCCCCGGGTGCACTCCGCCCCCCGCGAGGTAGAGGCCCCGCATCCGGCTCCGCGCCGTCGGCCTGCGAAACGCCGCCATCATCCCGTGAGGGCTCGGCCCGTACAGGGAACCGGCGCTGCCCGGAAACCGTGCCGCGAAATCCCGCGGGGTCGTGAGTGCGCGCGGCTCCGGCATCGGCGACACTCTGGCTCCGAATCGGGCCAGCATTCCAAACGTGCGTGTCAGACATGCCTCGAACTCCTCCTCCGCGGCGGTGTTCTGCGCGAGGGGCGGCGCATTCACGATGATTTCGAACCGCTCTGTCGCATCCGGGTCGCGGCCGGTGCCGCGGTCCTCGGCGCAGACGTAGAGCGTGGGGTCGGGTGCGGGGCGACCGCGCGCGATGTCGGCAAATTCCGGTGCCGGGTCTCCGCGGAAGAATACGTTATGGTGGACCAGCCCCGGCCCGTCCCAGCGGGCGCGGAACGACCAGACTCGAGCCGACAGACTGCGTGGTGCGCGTGCGGCGGCGGGCGCGGCGGATCGGGCATCGGGCCCGAGCGCGCCGTCGGCCAGTGCGCGGGGATCGCCGTTGAAGACCACCGATCCGGCCGGAAGGATGCGGCCGTTGTCGAGCCGCACGCCGGTCACGCCGTCGCTGTCGCTCAGGATCGCCGTCGCGCTGCGCCCGAGGATCACGCGGCCGCCGTTTTCCCCGATCAGGCGCGCGATCTCGGCCGCGAGGCCCGACATGCCCTCTGCGATCGCCCAGACGCCGGCGGCCTCCGCATGCCAGACCAGCGACAGGAGGGCAGGCGTCCGCCCCGGATCGCCGCCGACATACGTGGCGTAGCGCGCAAAAAGCTGGGCGAGGCGCGGATCGAAAAAGCTCTTGCGTGCCAGCCCGGCGAGCGACCGGCCCGGCGCCATCGCGGGCAGAAGCCCCGGATCGGACAGGAATCGGCGCGCCAGCGCGCGCGGATCCGGGGCAGAGGCCCGCATGACCGGATCGAGAAAGGCATCGTGAAGCCGCGCGGCACGTGCGGAAAACGCGCGGAAGTCCGCCTCGGCGCGCGCTCCGGCGAAGGCCCGGATGGCTGCCGCGCTGGCATCGGGGTCGGCGTGAAGATCGAGACGCGATCCGTCGGGCCAGAAATGCCGCGCGAGTATATCCTGCCGGACCAGGGTCAGCCGGTCCTCCAGCCCTGCGCCGGCGGCCTCGAACAGCGCGTCGAAGACCCACCGCATCGTCAGGACCGTCGGCCCGGCCTCGACCCCGTCGATGCGGCGCATCTTGCCGCCCGGCGCCGCGGCCGGATCGACCAGGGTCACGTCGCGCCCGGCGGCGGCAAGCGTGAGCCCGGCGGTCAGCCCGCCGATTCCGGCGCCTATGACGACGACCGGGCCACCGGGCCCGGCCAAGGGGGGTGTGTCGAGTCGGGACATGTCACAATCCTTGACAGCCTCGGGCGCACTGTCCAGTCTGATTTACACACGTGTGTCAGTTTCAGACAACAACTCGGCGCCAAGCGCCTATCGGAGGGCCGAATGGGGATGTCAGACCGCATTGAGACGGCGGTACGTGCCGCGCTCGCACGCGGGCAAGGTGGCCCGGACACGGCAGCTCCGGCCCAGCTTTCCGGCGCTCTGGGGTATGCCTGCCTGCCCGGCGGGGCGCGCATCCGGCCGCGAATCCTGACGGCCGTGGCGAGCGCCTGTGGCGATTCCAAACCGGCCGTGACCGACAGCGCGGCCGCCGCGCTCGAACTCATGCATTGCGCGAGCCTTGCGCATGACGACCTGCCCTGCTTCGACGACGCCGCGGTCCGCCGGGGCAAGCCGTCGGTGCATCGCGCCTACGACGAGCCGATCGCGGTTCTGACAGGCGACGCGCTCATCATCCTGTCCTTCGAAACATTGGCCCGCGCGGCGGCGCATGACCCGATGCGCGCCGTCGGCCTGATCGAGATCCTGACCCGGGCCAGCGGCATGCCGCACGGCATCTGCGCGGGACAGGGCTGGGAAAGCGAGACCGAGATCGACCTGTCGGCCTATCACCGTGCCAAGACCGGCGCGCTCTTCGTCGCTGCGACGCAGATGGGCGCCACGGCGGCCGGCGAGGATCCGGAGCCGTGGACCGAGCTCGGCGCGCGCATCGGCGAAGCGTTCCAGGTGGCTGACGACCTGCGCGACGCGTTCGACAGCGAGGCGAGCCTCGGCAAGCCCGCCGGCCAGGACGCAGTGCATAGCCGGCCAAATGCGGTCCAGGAACTGGGCAAGACCGGCGCGATCGAACGGCTGCGCGACATTCTCGCCGGCGCCATCGCGTCGATCCCGTCCTGCCCCGGCGAGGCCGCTCTGGCGCAGATGGTGCGCTGGCAGGCCGAACGGCTGACGCCGGCCTGGGCGGCCTCGGCCGCGCGGGTCTGACGCCGGTGGCTGCGCCCGCGGACCTGCCGGCGCACGCGCCGCGGCCCGACTGGCGCACGCGCGTCCTGCGATGGGTCGCCCGCCCGGGATTCCAGGCCTGGGCCGCCCGCTTTCCGCTGAGCCGCCGCTACGTGCGGCGCAAAGGGACGGACCTCTTCGATCTCGTTCAGGGCTTCGTCTCGAGCCAGGTGCTTCTCGCACTGGTCGATCTGCAGCTGTGTCACCACCTCGCCGACGGCCCGCGTCATCCCGACGACCTCGCCGGCGTGGTCGACGTGCGCGCGGACCGTCTTGCCCGCCTGCTGCAAGCCGGGGCGGCCCTGGGACTCTTGCGGCGCACGCGCGATGGCCGGTTCGGGCTGGAGCCGTCCGGCGCCGCGCTGATCGGCGTTCCGGGGCTCGAGGCGATGATTGCGCACCACCGGATCCTCTACCGCGATCTTGCCGACCCGGTCGCGTTCCTGCGGGGCGACACCGAGCCAGAACTGGCGCAGCTCTGGCCCTACGTCTTCGGCGCCGGCGCAGCGGAGGATCCCGCGCGGGCCCGTCGCTACTCGCGGCTCATGGCCGACAGCCAGGCGCTCGTGGCCGCCGATACGCTCGGCGCGGTGTCTTTGTCCGGTGTGACTCATCTGCTCGATGTGGGGGGCGGAACCGGCGTGTTCGCCGAGGCGGCCGCGCGCGCCAACCCGCAGCTGCAGGTCACGCTGATGGAATTGCCGGCGGTGGCCGAGGCCGCACGCGAGCGCCTCGCGGGCAGCGACGTGTCCGATCGCATCGACATCGTCGGCGGATCGTTCCGCGATGAGGCGCTGCCCACCGGCGCGGATGCGATCTCGCTGGTGCGGGTGCTCTTCGACCACGAGGACGATACCGTGGTCGCCCTTCTTGAACGGGTCTACGCGGCGCTGCCGCCAGGAGGCACGGTGATTGTGTCCGAGCCGATGTCGGGCGGCGCGAGGCCCGATCGCGCCGGCGACGTGTTCTACTCCTTTTACACGATGGCGATGGGCACCGGGACGGTGCGCGCGCCCGACCGGATCGCGCGGCTTCTGACCGATGCCGGGTTCGTCCGGGTCAGCGCGCCGCGCCCGCTGCGCAGTTTCGTCACGCGCGTCGTGACCGCGACCCGTCCTTGAGCGCTGTTTCCGCGACTGTTCTGAATCATTGACATGCAAGTCTGTCAGAGTAATCTGACACTAACCTGTAAACCGCGCTAGACACCCGGGAGGGGCGCCGAGACGGCGATATCGGGTGACGCAGCGCCAAAGGCGAGGGAGGGTGACATGCAGACCAATGCCGTGCTTCTTCAGCGCCCGCGCGATCTCGTCCTGGCCGATCTGACGCTCACCGACCCCGGCCCGCGCGACGTGGTGGTCGAAATTGCCCATTCGGGCATCTCGACAGGGACCGAGAAGCTGTTCTGGACCGGTGAGATGCCGCCGTTCCCGGGCATGGGCTACCCTCTGGTGCCCGGCTACGAGGCAGCAGGCGAAGTCGTGGAGGCGGGGCCCGAAAGCGGGTTCACGGCTGGCGACCACGTCTTCGTTCCCGGCGCCAATTGCTATGATGGCGCGCACGGCCTGTTCGGCGGCGCAGCCGCGCATATCGTCGCCGACGCGGCTCGGGTGACGCGCATCGAACGCGGCCACGGGCCCGAGGGCGCGCTTCTCGCGCTCGCCGCCACTGCACGCCACGCACTGGCGGGCCTGCGCACCGAGCTGCCGGAGCTGATCGTCGGTCACGGCGTCCTCGGCCGGCTGCTGGCGCGGCTGACGCTGGCCGCCGGCGCGCCCGCCCCGGTCGTCTGGGACACCGATGCCGGCCGGCGCGACGGCGCCACCGGGTACCCGGTGATCGCGCCGGAAGACGACCCGCGCCGCGATTATCGCGCAATCTACGACGCGTCGGGCGATGCGGCCCTTATCGACACGTTGATCGGACGGCTCGCCAAGGGCGGCGAGCTGGTGCTCGCGGGGTTCTACAAGGACCGCCCGAGCTTTGCCTTCGCGCCCGCCTTCATGAAGGAGGCGCGGCTGCGGATCGCCGCGGAATGGACCGCGGACGACCTCGGCGCCACCCGAGCGCTGATCGAGAGCGGCACCCTGTCGCTCGGCGGGCTCGTGACGCACCGGCGGCCGGCGACAGACGCCGCGACCGCCTATACCACCGCGTTCGACGACCCCGCCTGCCTCAAGATGATACTCGACTGGAAGGACACGGCATGAAGGACGAAGTTCCCAACCTGAAGGACTTCGACCAGCGGCTGCGCGACGAGGCCAACGAGGATCTCGCCGACGTGATTCCGCAGGAAGCCACCAAGGAAACGCAGATCATCGCGATCTACGGAAAGGGCGGTATCGGCAAGTCCTTCACGCTGGCCAACCTGAGCCACATGATGGCCGAGCAGGGCAAGCGCGTGCTGCTCATCGGCTGCGATCCGAAATCGGACACCACGTCGCTGCTGTTCGGCGGCAAGGCCTGTCCGACGATCATCGAGACCTCGACCAAGAAGAAGCTTGCCGGCGAGGAGGTCGCGATCGGCGACGTCTGCTTCAAGCGCGGCGGCGTCTTCGCGATGGAACTCGGCGGTCCCGAGGTCGGCCGCGGCTGTGGCGGTCGGGGCATCATCCACGGGTTCGAGCTTCTGGAGAAGCTCGGCTTCCACGACTGGGACTTCGACTACGTCCTGCTCGACTTCCTCGGCGACGTGGTCTGCGGCGGCTTCGGACTGCCGATCGCGCGCGACATGGCGCAGAAGGTGATCCTGGTCGGCTCGAACGACCTGCAATCCCTCTACGTGGCGAACAACGTCTGTTCGGCAGTGGAGTACTTCCGCAAGCTCGGCGGCAATGTCGGCGTTGCGGGGCTGGTGGTGAACAAGGACGACGGCTCGGGCGAGGCGCAGGCCTTTGCCGAAGCGGTCGACATTCCCGTTCTCGCCGCGATTCCGCAGGACGACGACCTGCGCAAGAAATCGGCGAACTACCAGATCGTCGGCACGGCGGAGTCGCGCTGGGGATCGCTGTTCGCGGGACTCGCCGAGGCGGTGTCGCTGGCCCCGCCGGTGCGACCGACGCCGCTCGACCAGGACGGCCTTCTCGACCTCTTCGACGGTTCCGACACCGGCGCCGGCGTGGTTCTCGAGCCGGCGACCGACGCCGACATGCGCGGCAAGTACGCCGAGCCGAAGCCGTCGCTCGAGGTGATCTACGACGAGGCGTGAGAGACGCCGCCGGACCGGGGGCGCTGCCCCCGGACCCCCGGAGGATTTGGACCAAGAAGAAGATGGGGTCGACGTGACCGACGAAGCGAGAGACGACGAGACCGGACGGACGGAGAGCCAGGACGCGGCCCCCGTCGACGGGCACGGCTGTCACGCGGGCGCGGAGATGGACGCGGCGGCGCGCCGGGCCGGCGCGTCGGACATCCTCGACCGGTATGCCGAAGATTATCCGCAGGGCCCGCACGACAAGCCGCAGAGCATGTGCCCGGCCTTCGGGTCGCTGCGCGTGGGCCTGCGGATGAAGCGGGTCGCGACGGTCCTGTCGGGCTCGGCGTGCTGCGTCTACGGGCTGTCCTTCGTCAGCCACTTCTACGGCGCGCGCCGGTCGGTCGGCTATGTGCCGTTCGATTCCGAGACACTGGTGACAGGCAAGCTCTTCGAGGACATCCGCGCGGCGGTGCACGAGCTCGCGGATCCCGACAAGCGCGACGCGATCGTCGTGACCAATCTCTGTGTGCCGACCGCGTCGGGCGTGCCGCTGCGGCTTCTGCCGAAGGAGATCGACGGCGTCCGGGTGGTGGGGATCGACGTGCCGGGCTTCGGCGTGCCGACGCACGCGGAGGCCAAGGACGTGCTGGCGGGCGCGATGCTGGACTATGCGCGGACGGAGGTCGAGGCCGGGCCGGTGGCGGCGCCGGAGGCGCGGGTGAGCGACCGGCCGACGGTCACGCTCCTCGGGGAGATGTTCCCGGCGGACCCGATGACGATCGGCGCGCTGCTCGATCCGCTCGGCCTTGCGGCCGGGCCGGTGGTGCCGTGCCGGGAATGGCGCGAGCTCTATGCCGCGCTCGATTGCGGCGCCGTCGCGGCGCTGCACCCGTTCTACAGCGCCAGTGTGCGCGTGTTCGAGACGGCGGGAAGGCCGGTGATCGGCTCCGCGCCCGTGGGATACGAGGGAACGGCCGCGTGGTTGGGCCGGATTGCGGATGTCTTCGGCGTGCCGAAGGCGACGGCCGCGGCCGCGCAGAACGCCATCCTCCCGGGCGTGAAGGATGCGCTGGCCGCGGCACCGATTTCGGGTCGCATCACGCTGTCGGGCTACGAGGGCTCGGAACTTCTGGTGGCGCGGCTCCTGATCGAGAGCGGGGCGGAGGTGCCCTATGTCGGCACCGCCTGCGCCCGGTCGCGCTGGTCGGAGGAGGATGCCGCCTGGCTCGAGGCGCGGGGCTGCCGCGTGCGCTTTCGCGCGTCGCTCGAAGACGACATCGCGGCGATGGAGGCGGCCGATCCCGACCTCGCCATCGGCACCACGCCGGTCGTGCAGGCGGCCAAGGAGCGCGGGATCCCTGGGCTCTACTTCACGAACCTGATCTCGGCGCGGCCGCTGATGGGTGCCGCGGGCGCCGGCCCGCTGGCGCAGGTGGTCAATGCCGCGATCGGCGGGCGCGAGCGCATGGACCGGATGCGGGCGTTCTTCGAGGGCGTCGGCACAGGCGACAGCGCCGGTGTCTGGGAAGGCGCGCCGAACCTGCGTGACGATTTCCGCCGCACCAACCAGAAGAAGCTCGATCGTGCCGCCAAGGCGCGCCGCGCGCAGGAGATGATCTGATGATGGCGCTGCGCACGATACCGAACGCCGCCCTGCGGGCCCCTGCCGGGGGAGATGCGGGATGCTGATTCAGGACCATGACAGGGCCGGCGGCTACTGGGGTGCGGTCTACGCCTTCTGCGCGGTGAAGGGCCTGCAGGTGGTGATCGACGGCCCGGTGGGCTGCGAGAACCTGCCGGTGACATCGGTGCTGCACTACACCGACGCGCTGCCGCCGCACGAGCTTCCGATCGTGGTGACCGGTCTCGGCGAGGAGGAGCTTGGCCGCGAGGGCACCGAGGGCGCGATGAAGCGTGCTTGGGGCTGTCTCGACCCGGCGCTTCCGGCGGTCGTGGTCACCGGCTCGATCGCGGAGATGATCGGCGGCGGGGTCACGCCCGAGGGCACCAACCTGCAGCGGTTCTTGCCGCGCACCATCGACGAGGATCAGTGGCAGGCGGCGGACCGCGCCATGACCTGGATCTTCACCGAGTGGGGCATGACCAAGGGCCGGATGCCGCCCGAGGCCAAGCGCGAGGACGACGCGCCCCCGCGTGTGAACATCCTCGGGCCGATGTACGGCACGTTCAACATGCCCTCCGACCTCGCCGAGATCCGGCGCCTCGTCGAAGGCATCGGCGCCGAGGTCAACATGGTGATGCCGATAGGCGCGCACCTCGCCGAGATGCGCAACCTGGTGAACGCCGACGCCAACGTGGTGATGTACCGCGAGTTCGGCCGCGGGCTCGCGGAGGTGCTGGGCAAGCCCTACCTGCAGGCGCCGATCGGGATGGAGTCCACGACGCTGTTCCTGCGGCGGCTGGGCGAGATGCTCGGACTCGACCCCGAACCGTTCATCGAGCGCGAGAAGCATTCGACGCTGAAGCCGGTCTGGGATCTGTGGCGGTCGGTCACGCAGGATTTCTTCGCGACCGCGAATTTCGGGATCGTCGCGAACGAGACCTACACGCGCGGCATCCGCAACTACCTCGAGGGCGATCTCGGACTGCCCTGCGCCTTTGCGGTGGCCCGCGTTGCGGGCAAGAAGACCGACAACGACAGCGTGCGCGCGATGATCTCGCGCGAGCGTCCGATCGTCGTGCTCGGCTCGATCAACGAGAAGATGTACCTCGCCGAAACGCGCGGCGGGCACGGACCGCAGCCAGCCTTCATCCCGGCCAGCTTTCCGGGCGCGGCGATCCGCCGGCACACCGGCACACCGATGATGGGCTATGCCGGCGCGACCTACCTTCTGCAGGAGGTGTGCAACGGGCTCTTCGACGCGCTGTTCCACATCCTGCCGCTCGGCAGTGCGATGGATGCCGGAGACGCCACGCCGACGCCATTGCGCCGCGACATGGCCTGGGACGCCGACGCGCAAGCCGAGCTCGACCGGATCGTCGCCACGCATCCGGTGCTGACCCGCATTTCCGCAGCCAAGACATTGCGCGACGCCGCCGAGGCCGAAGCGCTGAAACAAGGGGCCGACCGCGTCGTGCGCGAGACGGTGCAGGCCCTCGATCCAAGCCAGGGAGGGTCCTCATGACCGATTTCACCACCGACATGCCGCGTCGCCGCGTGAACAAGCGCGGGGCCGAGTTTCTTGTCTATTTCAGCCTGATCTTCGTGCTGGCGATCCCGTTCGCCACGGGAAGCTGGCTTCTCGACGTGTTCCGCAAGCAGACGCTCAACCTGCACGGGCCGCTGGCCCGGGCGTGGGCCGAAGCGGACCGGATCACGCCGATCCTTTTCTCGGCCTGAGCCGAGTGACCGAACTGGCCGCCTCTTGCTCGGGGCGGACAGCCTGGAGGGCGCGCGCGCCCGACGGGACCCGGCCGCGAGGGTGTCGCGGCGTCAGCATAACGTTCCGGAGGAAAGTTCATGGCTGATCCGACCGACCTGTCCTTCACAGGTCTCACCGACGAGCAGGCGCAGGAACTGCATTCCGTCTACATGAGCGGCCTCTGGCTGTTCTCGGCGGTCGCAGTGGTGGCTCATCTGGCCACCTTCATCTGGCGTCCGTGGTTCTGAGGAGCGGGAAATGGCAAAGTTCTACAAGATCTGGCTCATTTTCGACCCGCGCCGCGTGTTCGTGGCGCAGGGTGTCTTCCTCTTCCTGCTCGCCGTCATGATCCATCTCGTCGTTCTGTCGAACGGCGTGAACTGGTTCGAGACGGCCGCCGCCGCCGGCGGCGCAGGCTGATGAGCCCGGCGCGGGCCGAGAGCCCGTGCCGCTACACCGGTGACACGACCGCCGCGGGCGGACGACGGGAGGCTGACGCCACCCCCGCCCGCGGCAAACGCAAGTAGGTACAGACGGCCCGGCCCCTGTTGCGGCGAGCCGCCAAACGCGGAGACGGAAGATGGCTTTGCTCAGCTTCGAAAAGAAATATCGCGTCCGGGGCGGGACGCTGATCGGGGGCGATCTCTTCGACTTCTGGGTGGGGCCCTTCTACGTGGGCTTCTTCGGGGTCACGACCGCCTTTTTCGCCCTGCTCGGGACAATTCTCATTTTCTGGGGGGCCGCCCACCAGGGCACCTTCAACCCCTGGCTCATCAACATCCCGCCGCCGGACCTCAGCTACGGGCTCGGCGCGGCGCCACTGATGGAGGGCGGGCTCTGGCAGGTCATCACGATCTGCGCGACGGGCGCGTTCATCTCGTGGGCGCTGCGCGAGGTGGAGATCTGCCGCAAGCTCGGCATGGGCTATCACGTGCCTTTCGCCTTCAGCGTCGCGATCCTCGCCTACCTCACGCTCGAGGTGTTCCGCCCTCTGCTGATGGGTGCGTGGGGGCATGCCTTCCCGTACGGGATTTTCAGCCACCTCGACTGGGTGTCGAACGTCGGCTACGCGTATCTCCACTTCCACTACAACCCGGCGCACATGCTGGCGGTGACCCTGTTCTTCACCACCACGCTGGCGCTCGCGCTGCACGGCGCGCTCATCCTCTCGGCGGCGAACCCCGAGAAGGGCGAGGTCATGAAGACGCCCGACCACGAGGACACGTTCTTCCGCGACTTCATCGGTTACTCGGTGGGCACGCTGGGCATTCACCGGCTGGGGTTCCTCCTCGCCATCAATGCCGGCTTCTGGTCGGCGGTCTGCATCATCATCTCCGGGCCCGTCTGGACCAAGGGCTGGCCCGAATGGTGGAACTGGTGGCTCGAGATGCCGATCTGGGGCCCCTTCGCGAACGGGGGAGTGTGACCCATGGTCTGGAAAGTCGAATATCAGAACATCTTCACCCAGACGCAGGTGCAGGGCACCCCGGAGTGGGGGATGAACGACAACGGCCGGATGATGGAGGAGCGCGCGCTCAAGCCCTTCTTCTCGTCCCTGGCCGGCTGGCTCGGCAACGCGCAGATCGGGCCGATCTACCTCGGCTGGACGGGGCTCGTGTCGGCTGCGACGTTCATCATCGCGCTCAACATCGTCGGCTTCAACATGCTGGCGCAGGTGAACTGGTCGATCCCCGAGTTCATCCGGCAGGGGTTCTGGCTCGCGCTCGAGCCGCCGAGCCCGGAATACGGGCTGCGGATCCCGCCGCTCTACGACGGCGGGTGGTACATCATCGCGAGCTTCTTCCTGCTCGTGTCGGTGATGACCTGGTGGGCCCGTTCGTGGCTGCTGGCGAAAGAGCAGAAGATGGGCAAGCACGTCTTCTGGGCCTTCGGCTCTGCGATCTGGCTGTTCCTCGTGCTGGGCCTCTTCCGCCCGGTCCTCATGGGATCGTGGTCCGAGGCGGTGCCCTACGGCATCTTCCCGCACCTCGACTGGACCACGGCGTTCTCCATTCGCTACGGCAACCTCTACTACAACCCGTTCCACTGTCTCTCGATCGTGTTCCTCTACGGCTCCGTCCTGCTCTTCGCGATGCACGGCGGCACGATCCTCGCCGTCTGCCGCTACGGGGGCGACCGTGAGCTCGAGCAGATCGTGGATCGCGGCACCGCGTCCGAGCGCGCGGCCCTGTTCTGGCGCTGGACCATGGGGTTCAACGCCACGATGGAGGGCATTCACCGCTGGGCGTGGTGGTTCGCGGTCCTGACGCCGATAACCGGCGGGATCGGGATCCTGCTCACCGGCACCGTCGTCGATAACTGGTTCATCTGGGCGCAAGAGCACCACTTCGCTCCGAGCTACGACGGCGCCTACGGCTACGAGGCCTACGGCTACAGCTACGAAGGCTTCATCGGCCAGGGCGGTGCAGAGGGAGGAGAATGATCCATGCTTCCGAAGTGGTTCAATGACTGGAACAAGGATCGTCCCGTCGACATCTATGGCCCCGCGATCCTCGTGGGTGCCGTCGGCGGCGCGGTCGTCATCGCGGCCCTCCTGATCTCGGCCGGCCAGCCGTTCGCGACGAAGTCGATGCAGACCGGCCCCGCCGGGACGGGCATGGCGCAGGTGGAATTCGTCAGCGAGATCACCGACGTCGATCCGACGATCGTCGACTACTACACGGAGGCGCCCTATCCCGTGGAGGAGGGCGCCCCCCTCGCCGGCGACGTCTACGAGAACGTGCAGGTGCTCGACGGTCTGACGGAGGACAACTTCAACCGCGTGATGCTGGCCATCACGCAGTGGGTGTCGCCCGAACAGGGTTGTGCCTACTGCCACGGCAACGGCGGGCTGGAGACCTACGCATCCGACGATCTCTACACCAAGATGGTGTCGCGCCGGATGATCCAGATGACCCAGAACATCAACGAGAACTGGGGCGGTCACGTCAACGCGCAGCAGGAAGTGGGCGTGAACTGCTACACCTGCCACCGCGGCAACAACGTGCCGGAGAACATCTGGTTCAGGCTCACGCCGCTCGGCGACACGATGGAGGGCTGGGGTGCGGTGCAGAACCGCGTGACCATGCAGTCGCAGTACACCTCGCTGCCCTCCGACGCGCTCGAGAGCTACCTTCTCGAGGACAACCCGATCGGCGTTCACGACTACTCGTCGCATGTCGACAGCGATCCGACCGACCCCAACACGGCGACGTGGCAGGATGCGGAGCGGACCTATTCGTTGATGAACTACGTCTCGAACTCTCTCGGGGTGAACTGCGTGTTCTGTCACAACTCGCGCGCCTTCTACGACGGCGGGCAGGTGACGCCGCAATGGGCGACCGAGAGCCTCGGCATCGCGATGGTGCTCGAGATGAACAACGACTACCTCGTGCCGCTGAAGGACGTGTACCCGGAGAACCGGCTCGGCCCGGTTCACGGCGACGCGCCCAAGGCCGCGTGCAAGACCTGCCACCAGGGCTATCAGCAGCCGCTGCAGGGCATGAACGTGATCGCCGACTGGCCCGAGCTCGCGACGACCGGAGACCCGGTCTACGAGTGACGCACGCGGGGCTTCGGCCCCGCGCGCCCGCGGATCCGCGGCGTCCTCTTCCCAGGCGTCGTGGTGATCGGGGGCCGCAAGACCCCCGGTTTCCGTCCTGTTGGCTGCAGGACCGGCGCCACGCCGAAATGCGCATCCAGCATTCGAGGCGTGGCGCCAATCAGCCGAAGACGCGCCCCGCATCCGTTAGCGCGTCACCGACCCGTCAGGAGGAGGCGGCCATGACCCAGAGACCCGACACACAGATTCTCGACCGCGTGGCATCGCCGGCGGACCTGCGGCGCCTGACCGACACTGACCTGTCGCGCCTCGCGCGTGAGCTTCGGTCCGAGACGATCTCGGCGGTCAGTGAAACCGGCGGGCATCTCGGATCCTCGCTCGGCGTCGTGGAGCTCACGGTGGCGATCCACGCGGTGTTCGACACTCCGAGGGACAAGCTGATCTGGGATGTCGGGCACCAGTGCTACCCGCACAAGATCCTGACCGGACGTCGCGACCGTATCCGTACCTTGCGCCAGAAGGACGGGCTTTCGGGCTTCACCAAGCGCAGCGAGAGCGAATTCGATCCCTTTGGCGCGGCGCACAGCTCCACCTCGATCTCGGCCGGGCTCGGTTTCGCCGTCGGTCGTGACATGGGCAAAGCGACCGGCGATGCCATCGCGGTCATCGGCGATGGCGCGATCAGCGCGGGCATGGCCTACGAGGCGCTCAACAACGCGGGCGCAGAAGGGCGCCGGCTGTTCGTCATCCTCAACGACAACGAGATGTCGATCGCACCGCCGGTCGGCGCCATGTCGGCCTATCTCTCGCGGCTCTGGGGCACGGCCCCGTTTTCGGACATGCGCGCGCTGGCCGAGGGCATGGAGGCCGCGTTGCCCGCGCCGATGCGCGACGGCGCGCGGCGGGCGCGCCAGCTCGTGACCGGCACCGGAAGCGGCACGCTCTTCGAGGAACTCGGCTTCGACTACATCGGGCCGATCGACGGGCACGACATGGGCCAGCTTCTGAGCGTCCTGCGTGCAGCGCGAATGCGCGCGACAGGGCCGGTCCTGATCCATTGCTGCACCGTGAAAGGCAAGGGCTACGCGCCGGCCGAGACCAGCGCCGACAAGTATCACGGCGTGGCGAAGTTCGACGTCGAGAGCGGAACGCAGAAGAAGGGCAAGGGCGGCCCTCCGGCCTATACCAAGGTCTTCGGCCAGGCACTGACCGACGCTGCGGCACGGAATCCCGACGTCTGCGCGATCACCGCGGCGATGCCCTCGGGTACCGGGCTCGATATCATGGCCAAGCGCTTTCCGGCGCGGGTGTTCGACGTGGGCATCGCCGAGCAGCACGGCGTCACCTTCGCCGCCGGCCTCGCGGCCGCTGGCCTCAAACCCGTTTGCGCGATCTACTCGACCTTCCTTCAGCGCGGCTATGACCAGGTGGTGCACGATGTGGCGCTTCAGCGGCTGCCGGTGCGTTTCGCCATCGACCGCGCCGGCCTCGTCGGCGCCGACGGTGCGACTCATGCGGGCGCCTATGACCTCGCCTACCTGAGCTGCCTTCCCGGCTTCACGGTCATGGCCGCGGCCGACGAGGCCGAGCTGTGCCACATGGTCGAAACCGCGCTGGCGCATGACGCCGGCCCGATCGCGTTCCGCTACCCGCGTGGCGCGGGCACCGGCGTCGATCTGCCCGAGCGGGGTGAAGTGCTCGAAATCGGGCGGGGGCGAATCGTGCGCGAGGGCGCGGACGTGGCGATCCTGTCGCTCGGCGCGCATCTGTCCGAAGCGCTGGCCGCCGCCGACATGCTGGCGGCCGAGGGGATCACCGCCACGGTCGCCGACGCGCGCTTTGCCAAGCCGCTCGACATGGACCTGATCCGAAACCTGTCGCGGCATCACGCCGCCCTGGTGACGCTGGAGCAGGGCGCCGGCGGTGGCTTCGGGGCGCATGTTCTGGAGGCGATGGCGCGCGACGGGCTTCTCGATGGACGTCTGGCGGTTCGGACGATGACCCTGCCCGACCGCCTGATCGAACAGGCGAGCCCGGCAGAGATGTACGCCGATGCCGGCCTGACCGCCGCCGATATCGCCCTGCGCGTGAACGAGGCGTTGGGGCGCACCGACGCGAACGTGGTGCGCCTCCCGGTCTGAGGTCTCTCAGACCACGCCCCAGAGATCCGCGTCGGCCAGCGCACCGTCGCTGCCGCCAGGGATCTCCTCGAGCGACGCGAAGAGCCGGACCTTCTCGATCCCGGACACGCTGAGGCCCAGATCGCCCAGGTCCCAGGTGCCGAAGAACGCTTCCCAGAAGGACCGGCCCGACTCCGCGTCGGCCAGCGCCGCGGCGGTCTCCGCCGATTCGGCGAGATAGAGAGTGTCGTTTCCGCTGCCGCCGATGATCGTGTCGTCGCCGTCGCCCGGCGCCCAGACAAACACGTCGTCGCCCGAGCGGCCGTCGACCCGGTCGTCGCCGGTTCCGCCGATCATGGTGTCGTCGTCGCTGCCGCCGGTCAGCCGGTCGCGACCCGGGCCACCGGCCAAGAGATCGTCGCCCGTGCCGCCACGCACGTCGTCGCGGCCCGACCCGCCGAGGATAAGGTCTTCGTCGCCGTTGCCGAACACCGTGTCGTTGCCCGTCCCGCCGAGCGCGATGTCGTCGCCGCCGCCCAAGGTGATGAAGTCGCTGCCGCCGCGGGCGAGGATCAGGTGATCGTCGCCATCGAAGAGCCGGATCGACGTGAATTCCGACAGGACATGAGTCTCGCGGGTGATCGCGGCGGCACTGTAGACGGCGAAGACGTCGTGCACCGCCGTCGTCGGGTGCAGGAAATCGAAAAACTGGACCTGAGCCGGATCCAGCCCCGCGACCGCGGGGTCTTCCGGGAAGAACAGCGTCGGCAGATCGCCCGGGTCGGCCGGCAAAATGATCTGAGGATCGGTGCCGGTGCCGAGCAGCACAGGGCCTTTCGCCTCGAGTCCAAAGGCGGCCATGTCGGCGTCGATCTCGGCGGTCAGCGCATTCAGATCGACGACCATCGCGTCGGCGCCGTCATCCTCGAGATCCGAGGCGAGATCGCGCAGCGCCACCTCGTGCAGCCCGACGAAAACATCGAGCGCCGCGACCGCGACCGGATCGAGGTCTGCCGCGCCGGGCAGGAAGGCCGCGTTCGGGAAGCTGTAGAGGATCACCGTATCGGCCGCGCCGCTGTCGACGACGGCTTGCGCCGCCGCGCGCGTGCTCTCGACCACGTTGTTCAGAAGCGTGATCGCGTCGAAGAGTGCGCCCGGATCCTCCAGATCGAGCCGGGACACGTCGTTGAGGCCGATCAGGAAGGACGCCGCCGTGTCGCCCTCGATCGGTTCCGCGAGGAACCGGTCGACCTGAGCGCCGAGATTGACGTCGAAGGACAGGTCGTCCGCGGTGGTGTCCGGCAGGATCAGCGGCGCGACAAGGGCGCCGTCGAACGGCGGATTAGGATCATCGAGACCCAGCACCTGCCACAGCGGCCGCTCGCCCACGGCCTGCGCGCTCGCCACGGCGAAGACCTCGGAATCGACGCCGAGCAGATCGGGCAGGGTCTGGCTGTAGACAGGCCCGTTCGACAGCACGCCCGCGTAGCCCGCGCTCTCGAGCGGGAACGGGATCGCGAGAACCTCGCTCGTCAGGCGAAAGATCTCTCCGGCGTCGGTCAGGCTGTCGCCGAATAAGACGAGGCGGTCGAAATCGGGCTGGGGCATCGGGCTCTCCTGTCACGGCGCGGGCATGGCGCCGCTTCACTCGACCGGAACGGTAGCACGTCGCGTCCCGAATCGCGCATATTCAAAACGAAAAACGCCCCGCGCACTGCGCGGGGCGTCGAATGCCAGAGGGCGTCGACCGATCAGGCCATCCACCACCGTTCGGCGAGGCGCGAGTTGTCCATCTGCCAGAGGTTGCCGATGGTGTCCGGGGTCGCCACCTTGTTGGATACGGCCTGCACCCAGTTCGCGAACATCGGGATGACGACGCCGCCCTCGTCGCGCAGGATCTGCTGCATCTCGCCGTACATCTCGCGGCGCAGCGCGGGCTCGAGCGTGGCGCGGGCCTCGACCAGAAGGTTCTGGAAGCGCTCGTTGTCCTCGCTGTCCCACTGGCTGTCGTTCCAGGCCACGCCCTCTTGGTAGGCCGAAGAGAACATCCAGTCCTCGGTCGCGCGTCCAGACCAGTAGCAGGCGCACCACGGCTTCTTGATCCAGACGTTAGACCAGTAGCCGTCCGCCGGCTCCTGAACGACGTTGATGTTGATGCCGCCCGCGGAGGCCGAGGCCTGGTAGAGCTGGGCCGCGTCGACCGCCCCCTCGAACGCGGCCGAAGAGGCCGAGAGATTGACGTCGATCGAGTCGAGCCCGGCCTGCTGCAGGTAGTACTTTGCCTGGTCGGGGTCGTACGGAATCGGATCGAGTTCGGCCATGTACTGGTTCGCGGGGCCGATCGGGCTGTCTGCGGCGATCTGGCCGTGACCGAACAGCACCTTCTCCAGCATTTCCTGGCGGTTGATGCCGTGCTTGAGCGCCTTGCGCACGTTCACGTCGTCGAACGGCGCGATGTTGGTGAGCATCGGGAAGGTGTAGTGCTGGTTGCCCGTCACTTCCTGGATCCGCACCGCGGGGTTCGCGCGCAGAAGCTGCTCGGTCTTGAAGTCGATGCGGTTGATCGCGTCGACCTGCCCGGTCAGCAGTGCGTTCATGCGGGCCGTGTTGTCGTTGATCGCAATGAATTCGATCTCGTCGAACCAGCCGAACTCGCCATCCTTGTAGTGGCTCTCAACGCGTTCGCCGACCCAGCGCACGCCCGGATCGAGGCTGACATTGCGGTAAAGGCCGGTGCCGATGCCCTGCGCGATCGCCTCCTCGATCTGGCCCGCGGGGTAGATCAGCAGGTGATAGTCCGACATCAGGTATGGGAAGTCGGCGTTGCCGGCGTTCAGCACGAACTGAACCTGGTGCTCGCCGAGCTTCTTCATCTCGGCGATCGGCTCGACCAGCGGTGCGGCTGCCGATTTCGAGCCTTCGGCCACGTGCAGCTGGAGCGACTCGATCACGTCGTCGGCGCCGAACGGCTTGCCATTATGGAAGGTCACGCCCTGGCGAAGGTTGAAGGTCCAGGTCTTGGCATCGGACGACGCTTCCCAGTCTGTGGCGAGCTCACCCACGAGGCTGCCATCGGCGGCGACCTCGGTCAGGCTGTCGAACACCGCGCCCTGGGCCGCGGAAATGATGAAGACGTCGGAATGGGTCCGGCCGTCCCAGCTGTCGGAGGTGTTGGCGCCCGACAGGCCCACGACCAGCCGGCCGCCGCGCTTGGCCTGCTGGGCCCGGATCGGCAGGCCGGTGGCCGCCAGCACACCGGCGGCGGCACCGGTTCGAAGTAGTCCGCGTCTCGAAATCGAAGTCATGTGGTCGTCTCCCTTGTCGTCGTGTCCGGCCCGTCGCGGTCCGGTTCTTGGCGCCGTGGCGGCGCTCAGGTTAAGCCATCTTGTTCACGGCGGCATCGCCGATGTTGTCGCGGCCGCGCTCCTCGAGGAGATTGGTCAGCCAGTCGGGATCCATCTCGGGCACCGAGCTCAGCAGCAGGTCGGTGTAGGGGTGATGGGGCGGCGAGAACATCTCGCGCTTCGGACCCTGCTCGACAACCTCGCCGTCCTTCATGACCACCACCTCGTCCGAGATGGCGCGCACCGTGGCGAGGTCGTGTGTAATGAACATGTATGACAGTTTGCGCTCATCCTGCAGTCGTGCCAACAGCCGCAGGATGCCCTCCGCGACAAGTTGATCGAGCGCCGACGTGACCTCGTCGCAAATGATGAACTTGGGCTCGGCGGCCAGTGCGCGCGCGATCCCGATCCGCTGTTTCTGCCCGCCCGAAAGCTCGGAGGGCAGACGGTCGATGTATTCGCCCGGCGGCAGCTCGATCTCGTGCAGAAGCTGGGCCACGCGGTCGCGCCGCTTCGCCCCTTTCAGGCCGCGGTAGAACTCGACGGGCCGGCCGATGATCTCTCCGATCGTCTTGCGCGGATTGAGCGCGGTGTCGGCCATCTGATAGATCATCTGGATCTGGCGCAGCTGTTCCTTCGACCGCTTGCGATAATCGAGCGGCAGTTCCTCGCCATCGAGACGGATGACGCCGCTGCGCGGCGGCAGGAGCCCGGTGATGCAGCGCGCGGCGGTCGACTTGCCCGACCCGCTTTCGCCGACGACCGCGACGGTGCGACCTTCGTGGATGTCGAAGCTCACGCCTCGCAGGACCTGGACGTCACCGTAGAACGCATCGATCGCGTCGACCGAGATGACCGGTACCGCGCCGGCGGCGGGCGCGGGCTTCTCGGGCCGCTCGAAGCTGCGAACCGCCCACAGCGACCGCGTGTAGTCCTCCTGCGGCGAGTCGAGCATGGTGCGGGTCGCCGCTTCCTCCACCTCGTCGCCCCGGAACAGGACCTTGATGCGGTCGGCCATCTGGGCCACGACCGCGAGATCGTGGGTGATGTAGATCGCGGCGGTGCCGAATTGCTCCACGATGTCGCGGATCGCGGCCAGCACCTCGATCTGCGTCGTCACGTCAAGCGCCGTCGTCGGTTCGTCGAAGATGATGAGGTCGGGGCGGCACGACATCGCCATCGCCGTCATCGCGCGCTGCAGCTGCCCGCCAGAGACCTGGTGCGGATAGCGGAAGCCGATCTCCTCGGGATTGGGAAGGCGCAGCCGCTCGTAGAGACGCATCGCGTCCTCCTGGCTTTCCTTCTCGTTCATCACGCCGTGTTCGACCGGCGCCTCGGTGTGCTGATCGATCAGCTTGTGCGCGGGATTGAAACTCGCCGCCGCCGATTGCGCGACATAGGCAATGCGCTTGCCGAGGAGGTCGCGCTTCACGCCCATCCGGGCGTTCACGAGGTCGATGCCGTCGAATTCCACGCTGCCGCCCGAAATTCGCACGCCGTCTCGTGTGAAACCCATCGCCGCGAGACCGATCGTCGACTTGCCCGCGCCGCTCTCGCCGATCAGGCCCAGCACCTCGCCGCGGTGCAGGTCGAGATCGACGCCGTTGACGATCTGTGTCCAGGTCTCGTCCGACAATCCCTCGAGCGTCAGGCCGCGGATCTTCAGCAGCGGTTCGGTCATGGCCTCAATCCTTCAGCCCCGAGGAGCGGTGCAACACCCAGTCGACGACGAAGTTGACCGCCACGGTCAGCAGTGCGATCGCCCCCGCCGCCATCAGCGGCAAGGCTGCGGCCAGCGGCGAGAAGGCGGCGAAATTGATGAACTGCGCGAGGTCGCGCACCATCGTGCCCCAGTCGGCCAACGGGGGCTGGATGCCGACCCCGAGGAAGGACAGGGCGGCGATGGTCAGGAACACGAAGCAGAAGCGCAGACCGAACTCGGCGAGGAGCGGCGCGGTCGCGTTGGGCAGGATCTCGCGAAAGATGAGATAGGACAGTCCTTCGCCGCGCAGTTTCGCGGCCTCGATGTAATCCATCACGACGATGTTCTGCCCGACGGCGCGGGCAAGGCGGAAGACCCGCGTGGAGTCGATCAGCGCGATGATGAAGATCATGTAGAGCGTCAGCTGCCATTGCTGGTTGCCCGCCCAGGCGCTGGCGATCGTCATCAGGAGCAGCGCGAAGATCAGCGACGGGATCGCCATCAGCACGTCGACCGCGCGGCTGAGGATGTTGTCGAACCAACCGCCGATCGTCGCGGCAAGGAAACCGAGCGCGCCGCCCACGAAGAACGCGATGCACGTCGTGGCGAACGCGATGCCCACGGTGTTCTGGGCGCCGTAGATCAGGCGCGACAGCAGATCCCGCCCGATCTGGTCGGTGCCGAGCGGGTGCGCCGGATCGCCGCCGGTCGCCGGGTCGCCGCCCGGCAGCATGTTGACCGTTCCGACCACCTCAGACTGGCCGTACGGGGCGAGTAGGGGCGCGAGGATCGCGGTCAGCGCGTAGAGCAGGATGGTCAGCAGGCCGAAGGACGCGGTCAGCGGCATTTGCCGAAAGCCCTTCTTTGTCGCCTCGGTCCCGACGCTGCGGCCAGCCAGGCGAAAGAGGAAGGCCGCCACCGCCGCCACCGCGAAGAACTGCACCGCCCAGCGAAAGAACACCGCGCCGTCGACGAAGGCATAGAGGTAGACGCCCCCGGCCAGCGCCGCGAGGAGAAGCATCCACCCGAACGCGCCGGCGAAGGTCATGTCGCGCAGATACGCGTTCGACGTCCGTTGGCCGGCGGCGCGGGCTGCGAAGGCCGCAACCAGAAGCGCGGCCAGAACGCCGAGAAAGCCGAGAAGGGTCGTCATTTCGGATGCCTCAGCCGTGGATTCGACAGGATCGAGAGAATGTCCGCCACGAGATTGAGGAGGATATAAGCGGCCGCGAAGATCAGGCAGCAGGCCTGAACCACGGGAATGTCGCGGATCTTCACGCTGTCCACGAAGAGCTGGCCGATGCCGGGATAGACGAACACGACCTCGACCACGACCACGCCGGTGATGAGATAGGCGAGGTTGATCGCGATCACGTTGATGATGGGCGCCAGCGCGTTCGGCAGCGCGTGCTTCACGATCACGCGCATCGGGCTCATGCCCTTGAGGCGGGCCATTTCGATGTAGGGGCTGGCCAGGAGGTTGATGATTGCCGCGCGGGTCATCCGCATCATGTGCGCGGTGACCACGAGCGTCAGGGTCAGCGCCGGCAGGAGCGTTCGCTCGAGCCGTTCGCCGAGGCCCATGCCGGCATAGATGTTCGACAGCGACGGCAGGATCGGGTTCAGCACGGCCAGAAACAGGATCAGAACGTAGGCGAGGAAGAACTCCGGCGAGCTGATCGAGGTGAGGGCGAAAACGTTGGCGCCCTTGTCGAACGCCGTGTTGCGGTAGAGCGCGGCGAGGATGCCGAGGCCCACGGCGAACGGCACCGCGATGAGGGCGGTCACGCCGGCGAGGAACATGGTGTTCGCGAACCGCGGCGCGATCTGCTGCATCACGGTCGTGCCGCGCGCGGCGCCCTCGCCGACGAAGCTGGCAAAGTTGGCTTGCGCGAACGATGTGCCGAGATCGCCGGTGAGCGCGCCCCCGAGCCAGTCGAAGTATCGCAGCACGACGGGCTGATCGAGACCCAGATCGCGGCGGATCGACTCCACGGCCTGTGGTGTGGCGCCCTGCCCGAGGATGACCTGTGCGAAATCGCCCGGCAGCAGGTTCACCGCTGCGAAGATCACGACCGAGACCACGAAGAGCGTCAGCAGACCGAGGGCGAGACGCTGGAGAATGATGCGTAGGACGTTTGACACGGAGCCTGTTGTCGGCCGTTTTCTTGGGACAGGCCGTACGTTAGCGAGTAGTGTCAGAGAAGGGAAGGCTCGTGTCGCTCTCGTCGCACGGGGCGTCGTTAATGGATCATCTCATCCATGATCCGCACGAGTTCCGCGCTGATCCCGGGCTCCGACAGGGCGTGACCGGCGTTCCGGATCATCCGCAGGTCGGCGGCCGGCCACGCGCGCGCCAGACGCCATGCGCGGACCGGCGGACAGATCATGTCGTAGCGGCCCTGGACGATCGCGCCGGGGATCTGCGAGATCCGGTCGACGTTCTTCAGGATCCACCCGTCCTCGTCGAGAAAGCCGCGATGCGTGAAGTAGTGGTTCTCCAGCCGGGCGAACGCGCGGGCATAATCGCCCGGCGCCTCGCCGCCCTGTCCGGAGGACTGAACCGAGGCGAGCGCGTTTTCCCACGCCGACCACGCACGCGCGAACTTCGTCTCGATCCGCATGTCGCCGGAAAAAAGCCGGCGATGATAGGCGGCGATCATGTCGTCGCGCTCGTCCTCGGGAATGAGATCGGTGAAGCGCGCCCAGGTCTCGGGCCAGAACAGCCCCGCACCGCCGCCATAGAACCAGTCGAGCTCGTCCTCCGTCATCAGGAACACGCCGCGCAGTACCAGCTGGCGCACTGCGTCGGGATGCGAGATCGCGTAGATCAGCGCCAGCGTCGCGCCCCAGGACCCGCCGAAGACGACGACCGGCCCGAGGTCGAGCGTGTCGCGGATGCGCTCGATGTCGGCCACCAGATCCCAGGTCGTGTTGTTCTCCACGCTCGCATGCGGACGCGAGCGTCCGCAGCCGCGCTGATCGAACAGGATCACGCGATAGACCTTGGGGTCGAAGTAGCGCCGCATCGCCGGAGAGCAGCCGCCCCCCGGTCCGCCGTGCAGAACGATGACCGGGCGCCCCCGGGGGTTGCCGCATTGCTCGACATAGACGCTGTGCCCGTCGCCGACGTCCAGCATCCGTTGGTCGAACGGGTCCAACGGGGGATAGAGATATTGCACCGCGCGCTTTTGACCGAGGTCTTTGTCCATGCCCCAGCTATATGAGATAGGGACACGAAATGACCATGGGAAATACGTCGCGATGACCGACACCAGCGTCGACCCGAGGGAGGTCGCGAAGTTCGAGGCGATGGCCGCGGAGTGGTGGGATCCGAAGGGTCGCGCGGCGCCCCTGCACGCAATGGGGCCCTGCCGTCTGGACTACGTCGCGGCGCAGATCGCTGGCGAGTTCGGGCGTGATCTCGACGCCGCCGATCCGCTGGCGGGGCTGTCGGTTCTCGATATCGGCTGCGGTGGCGGCCTCATGTCCGAGCCGATGGCACGTCTGGGCGCGCACGTCACCGGCATCGACGCGGGCGCGGCGAACATCGCCGCCGCTCGGACGCACGCCGAGGCGCAGGAACTGACCATCGACTACCGCGCCGGAACGGCCGAGGCCCTTTCCGAAGGCGAGGCACGCTTCGATACCGTGCTGGCGATGGAGATCGTGGAACACGTGCCCGATCCCGACGCCTTCGTGGCGACGGCCGCACGTCTGGTCGCCCCAGGGGGCTTGCTGATCGTCTCGACGGTCAATCGCACGGCGCGCGCCTTCGCCGCGGTCATCGTCGGCGCGGAATGGGTGCTGCGCTGGCTTCCGCGGGGCACGCACGACTGGAACCGTTTCATTCGTCCGGACGAGCTCGAAGGGATGATGACGGCCGGCGGGCTGTCGCCCGTCGACCGCAAGGGCATGGTCCCCGATCTGGCCAAAGGCGGGTTCCGCCTGTCGGACCGGGACCTTGCCGTGAACTATACGGTGACGGCGCGGCGCGACATCACCGCCTGAGGCCGGTCTAGCGCTCCGGCGGTGTCTCCAGCGCCTGTCGCAACGATCGCAGGACCGGTAAGGCGGCGCGCAGACGATCGTCGCCGAGAGCTTCCGCCGTTTCCCCCAGAAGCGGGGCGATGGCCTCGAGCGCCTCGTCGCGGGCGCGCAAGCCGGCCGGACTGATCGCCACGAGCTTGCGGCGCGCATCGTCCCAATCCGGGCGGATGTGGATGTGACCCGCCGTGTCGAGCCGGGTGAGGGTGTTCGTCATCGCGCCGCGCGTGAGGTGAAAGGCGCGCGCCAGCTGGGCCGGCGTCCGCTCTCCACCCACGCGGGCCAGATGGTTCAGAACCGAGAAGTGCGACAGCTCCATCCGCGCCGGAAGAACCCGCGCAAGACGCGAGCGCAACAATTGGTCGGCGGCCATGATCTCGCTCACCAGCGAAACGGCAAGGTCCGCGGGCTCTGTCATCAGGGGCCGGTGAACGCGCGGTCGTGGGTCAGCGCCGGGATCTTGGCGCGCGCATCGTCCACCGCCGCGCGGTCGATCTCCACGAAGGTGGTGCCGGGGGCGGTGCCGCCGTCGGCCACGACCTCGCCCCACGGAGACACCGCGAGGCTGTGGCCCCAGGTCTCGCGCCGGCGGCCGCGAGCGGCTTCATGGGCGCCGGTCTGCGCCGGCGCCAGGACCCATGCGCCGCACTCGATGGCCCGCGCGCGCAGAAGCGGCTCCCAGTGCATCGGGCCGGTCGCGGGCGAAAACGCCGAGGGAACCGTCAGGATGTCGGCGCCCGCCTGCGCGAGCGCGCGATAGAGATAGGGAAAGCGCACATCGTAACAGATCGTCAGCCCGATCCGGCCGAACGGCGTGTCGGCGATCACCGCGCGATCGCCCGGCGCATAACCCGCGCTTTCACGGTAGGTCTCGGTCTCCGACACCTGAACATCGAACATGTGCATCTTGTCGTAGCGGGCCGCGATCTCGCCCGCGGGACCGATCAGCAGGGAGCGGTTCACGAACCGCTCCTCCGGCGGATCGGCCTGCAGCGCGAGCGACCCCGCAAGGCACCAGATGCCGGCGCGGGCGGCTTCCTCGCGCAGCATAGCGAGCGTCGGATCCTCGCCCTCCCGGCGCAGGACCTCGCGCTGATGCGTCCGGCTGGCCGACACGCAGTTCGTCACTTCGGGGGTCAGGACGAACGCCGCGCCATCGGCCACTGCGTCGCGCAGCACGTCGCGCACTGTCGCGATATTCGCGGCGGGATCGTCCGAGGACGTGAGCTGAATGAGTGCGGCGCGGGTCACGCGGCCTGCAAGAGCGGGTCGAGCTTTCCGGCGCGGTCAAGAGCGTAAAGCTCGTCGCACCCGCCGACATGGGTGGTGCCGACAAAGATCTGGGGCACCGTTCGAGCGCCGCCGGCACGGTCGATCATTTCCGGCTTGCGTCCTGGGTCGGCTAGCACGTCGATCTCGGAAAAGCTCACGCCCTTCTGCGTCAGCAGGCGCTTGGCCGCGTGGCAGAAGCCGCAGAGCGGCGATGTGTAGATTTCGACGGACTGCATGCAAATTCCTCTGATATCCCTTGTCCGGGCAAATCTAGGTATCGCGCGCCGCGCGCGCCAGTGCCAGCACGCAGACCTCCGTTGCGCCGGCGGCAACGAGGGCCTCCGTGCCGGCCGCCAGTGTCGCGCCGCTCGTCATCACGTCATCGACAAGCAGGACGGGGTGGTCCGCGACCAGGTGCACCCGGCGCGGGTCCGCCCGGATAGCGCCCGCAAGCGTGGCGAACCGCTGGTCCCGGGACTGCCCGTCGAGGCTCGGTGTCCGCTGCACGCGCTTCAGGACATCGACCGCGACCGTATGGCCAGTCAGGTGCCCAAGCGCCGCGCACAGGAGCGCCGACTGGTTGTAGCGGCGCCGCAGCAGCCGCAGCGTGTGCAGCGGAACGGGCACGATAACGGTATCCGCCTGCAGAAGCGACGCGGCCGCGTTGGCCATCCAGGTCGCGGCGGGGCGCGCGATATCGTGGCGGTCGCCGTGTTTCAGGCCGAGCACGAGCTTTCGACCTGCCCCGGAATAGAGCAACGCGGCCCGGCCGCGCGCCCAGGGCCGCGGGATCTTCAGGCACTCGTCGCAGGTCAGCCCGGCGCTTTCCGCGGCGTCCGGTCCGCCGGGCAGCGGTGTGCCGCAGGCGTCGCAGACCGCGCCGGCGACAAAGCTCGTGTCGGCCCAGCAGGACCCGCAGAGGCCGAAATCGCTCTCCACACGGCCGCCGCAGGCAAGGCAAGCCGGCGGGTAGACAAGGCGGATCGCCGTTTGCAAGCGCAGGCCGCGCACTTATTTCCCTCTCATGACCGACATGCCCGAATTGACTGACCGTGCGGCGCTGGACCGCAACAGGCAGCGCGCGCGGAGCGACCCCGCCCTGTTCCTGCACGAGCACGCCGCGGACGATCTGCAGGATCGCCTCAGCGTGGTTAACAGAACCTTTACGGCTCCGGCCGTCGTGACGCCGTTCCCGGAGGTTTGGGCGGACCGGATGCCCGACGCCCGGATCGTGCCGGACGCCGAGACGCTCGATCTCGTTCCGGGCGCGCATGACCTTGTGATCCATGCGCTCGCCATGCACTGGGCGAACGATCCCGTGGGTCAGATCATCCAGTCGCGGCGTGCGCTGAAACCCGATGGTCTGTTCCTCGGCGCGGCGTTCGGTGGCCGGACACTGTCGGAACTGCGCGCTGCGCTCGGGCAGGCGGAGGTCGAAGTGGCCGGTGGGCTCAGCCCGCGCGTGGCTCCGATGGGCGACATTCGCGATCTGGGCGCGCTGCTGCAGCGTGCGGGACTGGCGCTGCCAGTCGCCGATGGCTTCACCATGACCGTGCGCTACCGCGATGCGCTGCACCTGATGCGCGACCTGCGCGCGATGGGCGAGGCCAACGCGCTGACCACGCGCCCGCGCCGGCCCACACGCCGCCAGGTGCTGCTGCGCGCGGCCGAGCTCTATGCCGAAGGGTATGCCGACACCGACGGGTTCGTGCCGGCGACGTTCGAGCTCGTGGCGCTCACCGGATGGGCACCGGACGACAGCCAGCCGCAGCCGCTGCGCCCCGGATCGGCCACGCACAGCCTTGCCGAGGCACTCGGCAGCGCGGAGACGAAGCTCCGAGATTGAACCGAACGCCCGATTCGCTACGTAGAAACGGCAGGGAACAAGGATACGAGTCGATGCTGGACGCCACGAAAGCCGCCATTCGCCCCACCCATGCCCCGGCCGATCACCCGAAGGTACCGGCCGAGAAGGTCGGTATCCTGCTCGCCAATCTTGGGACGCCGGACAATTACGACTATTGGTCGATGCGGCGGTATCTGAACGAGTTCCTGTCCGATCGCCGGGTGATCGACTACTCTCCGTGGCTGTGGCAGCCGCTCTTGCAGCTGGTGATCCTGACGAAACGTCCGTTTTCGTCGGGGGAAGCGTACAAATCGATCTGGAACGAGGACAAGGGCGAGAGCCCCCTCATGACCATCACCAAGGACCAGACCGCCAAGATCGCCGAAGCGATGGCGGAGCGATACGGTGACCAGGTCGAGGTCGATTTCTGCATGCGCTACGGCAACCCGTCGACCCGCTCCAAGGTGCGCAAGATGGTCGAGTCCGGCTGCCGCCGGATCCTGTTCTTCCCGCTCTATCCGCATTACGCCGGCGCCACGTCGGCGACCGCCAACGACGCCTTCTTCCGCGCGTTGGAACAGGAGACCTGGCAACCGGTGGCGCGGACCGTGCCGCCCTACTTCGAGCATCCGAAATACATCGAGGCGCTCGCCCAGTCGATCGAGCGTGCCTACGCGAAGCTGGAGACCCGGCCGGATATCCTCGTCTGCTCGTACCACGGCGTGCCGAAGCGCTACCTGCTCGAGGGCGACCCCTATCACTGCCAGTGCCAGAAGACGACGCGCCTGCTGAAGGAACGGCTCGGCTGGGACGACACCGAGATCACGACCACCTTCCAGTCGCGGTTCGGGCCCGAGGAATGGCTGAAGCCCTACACCGTCGAGGAGGTCGCGCGCCTCGCCGAAGAGGACGGCAAGAAGAACATCGCGGTCTGCGCGCCGGCGTTCTCGGCCGACTGCATCGAAACGCTCGAAGAGATCAACGAGGAGATCAAGGAGAGCTTCGAGGAGGCCGGCGGCGAGCATTTCACCTATATCCCCTGCCTCAACGACGACGACGCGCATATCGCGGCGCTGTCGCAGGTGATCGAGGAAAACGTGGCCGGCTGGCTCGACTGAGCCGGCCGCCGCGGCGCCGGATCGTCGGCGCGCCCCTTTTCTGCCACAATTTGATACAATTCGCGCGGCAAGGTGATCCTCCGTGCAACAGGCGCGCGCGTATTCGGTATCGGTTTGGAAAGACGGCGTTCCTACCTTTGATCCGTGGCGCACGTGCGCCGCGAGACGAGGAAGGGTTGGGACGTGGCCGACAGCGTGAAATCCCGCATCGATAGCGCCCTGCGCGCGACGGGTCTCTGGCTCGCGCGGCGGCTGACGTCGAACGACGCCTCGGGCGGGAGCCACGTGCCGGCCGATTTCGACCGCCTGCGCAGCACGCTGCGCCCTGGCGACGTGCTGCTGGTCGACGGGCAGTCCATCGTCGGGCAGTCGGTCAAGTACCTGACCCAATCAACCTGGTCGCATGCCGCCGTCTATGTGGGCGACGCGGCGGGCACCGGACTCGACCTCGTGGAAGTCAACCTGGGCGAGGGGTGCGTGGCGGTGCCGCTGGCCAAGTACACCCGCCACCACACGCGCATCTGCCGACCGGTCGGCCTGAACGACGCGGAGCGCAAGCAGGTCGCCCGGTTCATGGCTGATCGCATCGGCCTGCGCTACGACATGCGCAACATCTTCGATCTGGCGCGGTTCGTGCTGCCGCAGCCGCCGCTGCCGCGACGGTGGCGGCGCCGGATGCTGGCGCTCGGGTCCGGGGATCCCACACGGGCGATCTGTTCGTCGCTGATCGCGCAGGCGTTTCAGGAGGTCGGGTATCCGATCCTGCCGCGGGTTCGCGAGGTGAAGCTGCGCACGCGGGACGGCGCGACACGACGCGAGCTTTTGCACATCCGGCACCATTCGCTGTACGTGCCGGGGGATTTCGACATCTCGCCGTATTTCGAGATCGTCAAACCGCAGCTGTCAGGCGGGTTCGATCACCGTGCGCTGGTCTGGGCGCACCAGGTGCCGGACGAGGTCGGCGGCGCGGAAGCGCTGCAACTTGCGGCTGAGTAGTCGGCCGGGTCGGGCGCAACGAAAAAGGGCGGCCCCTCGCGGCGCCGCCCTTCCGGATTATTCCGATCGCTGTCGCGGATCAGTCGGACGCGACTGCTGCTGCGACGAGAGCGAGCAGGATCAGCGGCACGATGATCGCGGCCGAGGACGACTGCTGCTCGGTTTCTTCGACGACGACGACGGGCTCCATGACCACGTCATCCTTCGCGTAGGAACCGGCCATGGCCGAGGTGCCGGCTGCTGCGATTGCGGCGGCGAGTGCGAGTTTCTTCATCTATTCCTCCAGATGCTGGCCCGCCACCGCGGCCGGGAAGGACCCAGCGACAGGCACCCAAGACGTATTCTCGTGAGTCGTTCTAACCAGCAAAAAAACGCCAAAGCAATTTGCTAGCCCTTGAGATGCCTGTGAAACGCAGCGCCTGTCGTCAAATTAGCAACACCTGTGTGCCCACCGTGGCGAGCTGATAAAGCTCCTCGATATGGTGATTGTAGAGGCCGATGCATCCGTTCGACGACCGGCGCCCGATCTTGCGCGTGTCGTGCGTGCCATGGATCCGGTAATACTGCCAGCTTAGGTGAAGCGCGCGCGTTCCAAGCGGATTGTCCGGGCCCGGCGGGACGTAATCCGGCCACTCAGGGTTGCGTTGCTTCATCGAGGGAGTCGGCCGCCAATCCGGCGCCGGATCCTTCAGCGTCACCGACGTCCGGCCGCGACGGGTCAGGTCCTCGGTCAGCGGCACGGAGGTCGGATAGAGCTTGTAGAGGCTCTGATCCTCGGACCAGTAATGCAGCGCCCGCGAGCGGATATCGACGAGGATCGCGCCGTTGTTCAGGTTCGAGAAGTACGGCTGCCAGTCCAGCGTGCGGAAGCTCGACACGTTGCGGCGCACCACGTTGGACAGGTCACGCTCGAGTTCGGTCGTGCCTGGGCCCGTCTGTGCCAGTGCGGGTGCGCCGAGGAACGCGGCGGTTCCGGCGAGAAAGCCGCGCCGGCCGAATCGGGAAGATGGGATCTTGCTCATGACAACGTCTCCGGGTCCACTCTTCAGATCTATTTAGCGGCTAGGGCGGATCGGCCGCAGCCGCAATTCAAACGCGCGTCATCGGCGGTTTCACGTCGATGTGGGTTTGAATGGCAACTTATACGGGGATATGGCGTTCCTTAACAGAATTTAAACGGGTGGACAGGCCATGACACGCTTCCTTCTTCTTGCCGCTGGCGCGGCTCTGACCCTCGCGGCTTGTGGCCCGACGATCACGACGAGCAACACCGCGCTCGGCCCGGACGGCCAGCCGATGCAGGTCTACAACCTTGCAGGCGCCAGCGAGTCCCGCGTGTCCTACCGCATGCTCGACGCGGTCAATTCCCTGCGACAGTCGAACGGGGCGTCGCCACTGGAGCTCAATTCGCAGTTGCGGGCCGCCGCGGCGACGCACTCGCGCGACATGTCGGTGCAGAACCGTCCGTGGCATTTCGGGTCCGACGGCTCCTCGCCGGTCGAGCGCGTGCAGCGTGCCGGCTATCCCGGTCAGCTCGTTGGAGAGGCGATTTCCGAAACCTTCGAAACCGAGCTGGAAACGCTGTCCGCCTGGATGGACGATCCGGCGACGCGCGATGTCATCCTGAACCCGGAGGCGCGCGAGATGGGCTTCGCCTGGTACCAGGAACCCAACGGCAAGATCTGGTGGACGCTTGTCACCGGCGCGCCGGGCGGCGGCGGCGGCACCGAGATCGCGGGGCTCTGACGCCGCCGCGACCGGTGATCGCCGCGCCCCGCCCGGGCGCGAAACAGGTCAGGGCGCGATGTAGATCGGCGTATTGTCCCGCACCATCGCGTAGATGTGCTCCATCTCGCGATCGCTCACCGCGATGCAGCCCCAGGTCCAATCGCTCTTGGCATTGGCGCTGCTGCCGCGCTGCGGTCCGCCGTGAATGAAGATGTCGCCACCCGGATCGCGGCCCATCGCCAGCGCCCGCGCGATGTCGTTCTCGTTCGGATAGGAGATGCCGACCGACAGGTGGAACTTCGAGTTCGGATTCCGCTTGTCGATGAGGTAATGGCCCTCCGGCGTCCGGCCGTCGCCCTCGAACTGCTTGTGCCCCGCCGGGGCGAAGCCGAGCTGGATCGGATATTGTTTCAGCACCCGATCGTGGTGGATCAGGTACATCCTGCGTTCCGACTTGTCGACGTAGACCCGGGTGACCTCCGGACCGTTGTACGTGCGGAATTTGCTTCCGCACGCGGATAGGCTCAGCGCCGCGGCGACGACCGCGATAACCTTGATGATGTGCATGGATACTGCCCGCTCGTTTTTCGCGCCTTTTACCCCAAAACGGCCCGTCGGCACAGATATATCAGCAGGGTGCTCACGATTCGGTGAATCCGGGCAGGTGGGTCACCCGCGCGACAGGGCGGCCGCGATCTCGATATGCGACGACCAGCGGAACTGATCGACAACCTGGACCCAGTCGAGCCGGTAGCCCGAGCGGACGAACGCCGCGCAGTCGCGCGCGAAGGTGACCGGGTTGCACGAGACATGCGCGACGCGCGGCGCGGCCGCCTCGACGATCTGCGCGACCTGCGCCTCGGCGCCGGCGCGGGGCGGATCGATCACCACGGCATCGGTGCGCGCCAGGTCGACCGAAGACAGCGGATCGCGAAAGAGATCGCGCGCCTCGGTGGTGACGCGGCGCAGCCCCGGTCCGTGACGCCAGCCGCGATCGAGCGCCGCCAGCATGTCGCGCGACGCCTCGACGGCGTGCACCTCGGCCCGCGCGGCCAGCGGTAGGGTGAAGGTGCCGCACCCGGAGAAGAGGTCGACGATCCGGCGCGCGTCGCCGACCGCCTCGGCCACGGCTGCCTGCAGGGCCGCCTCGCCCTCAAGAGTGGCCTGGAGGAAGGCGCCCGGCGGAGGGATCACCTCGGCCGGGCCCAGCCGGACCGCCGGCGGTCGCCGCTCCAGCGTTTCGTCGGCGCCCCATGCGATACGGGCGAGGTTCCGCGCGCGGGCGAGGGCCGCAAGCTCGGAGCGCAGCGCTGCGTCGGCAGGCTTGCCGCCGGTCACCGCGACGTCGAGGCCGGCGTTGCTGCGGGTGATCTGAACCGACAGCTCGGCCTTGCGGCTGCCGCCGAGCCGGGCGAGCGATTCGACCAGCGGAAGCGCAGCAGCGATGTCGGGATGGACCACGCGGCACTCGGGCACCGGCACGATCACGTCGGATCGCTTGCGGTGGAAGCCGGCCAGCGCGCCGGATTTCGTGCGCCGGGCCGAGAATGTCGCGCGACGCCGGCTGCGCTCGGGCGAGGTGGCGACCGGTCGCATGGGCGCATCGAGACCATGCGCGGCGAGCGCCGTGCGCACCACGTCGACCTTCCAGCTTTCGACGAACGGATCCGCCGCGTGCTGAAGCTGGCAGCCGCCGCAGGTGCGCGCATGGGGGCAGGGCGGCGCGACGCGGTCGGGTGAGGGCGTGACGATCTTCGGTGCCGGCATCGTGTCGCCGTCGACGTCGCCGGCGACCGTCTCGCCCGGCAATGTGCCAGGCACGAAGACCGGACCTGTGGCGATGCCGTCGCCCAGATGGCCGAGCCTGTCGATGGTGAGCTTGATCGTCATGCGCCGCTGATGCCGCGAAACGGCCGCGGCGTCGAGTGTCAGCGCCGGATCATTCCGCCGCCGCGCGGGTGGAGATGAACCCACCCGACTGCCGGCTCCAGTAGCGGGCGTAGAGCCCGCCCTTGGCCAGCAGGGCGTCATGCGTGCCGATCTCGGCGATCCGGCCCTCGTCCATGACGACGATCCGGTCCATGTGCGCGATGGTCGAGAGGCGATGCGCGATGGCGAGGACGGTCTTGCCCTCCATGACACGTTCGAGCGCGGACTGGATCTGCGCCTCGACTTCGCTGTCGAGCGCGCTGGTCGCCTCGTCGAGCACGAGGATCGGCGCATCCTTCAGGATCGCCCGCGCGAGCGCGATACGCTGACGTTGCCCGCCCGACAGCTTCACCCCGCGCTCGCCCAGATGCGCGTCGTAGCCCTTGCGCCCCTCGTGGTCCTGCATCCGGGTGATGAAGTCGTGCGCCTCGGCCTTGCGCGCGGCCTCGATCACCTGGTCCTCGGTGGCGCCGGGATCGCCGTAGCGGATGTTCTCCATCGCCGAGCGGTTGAACATCGCGGTTTCCTGCGTGACCATGCCGATACGGCGCCGCAGGCTCTCTTGCGTCACCTGGGCGATGTCCTGCCCGTCGATGCGGATGCGCCCGTCCTCGGCGTCGTACATCCGCAGCAGCAGGGCGACGAGCGTCGACTTGCCCGCGCCGCTCGCCCCGACGACGGCGAGCTTTTCTCCGGGCGCGATGGTCAGGTCGATGTCCTCGATCCCGCCGATGTCGTGCCCGTAGCGGAAGGTCACATCCTCGATCGCGACCTCGCCACCGGTCACCTCGAGATCGGTCGCGTCCTCGGCGTCGAGCAGCGTGTAGCGCGGGGTCAGCGTGCGCATGCCGTCCTCGGTCTCGCCCACGTTCGAGTAGAGCGCCATCAGCGTGTGGCTGACCCAGCCGATCATCTGCGCGAGCCGCAGGGCGACGGCGCCGGTCGCGGCGATGTCGCCGGCCGACAGTCCACCCGTCGACCACAGCATCAGCGCCCCGCCCACCATGAATACCGGCAGCACCCCGGCGAGCATCACCAGCCAGAAGCGGAACGCGGTCGCCACGCGGCCGTAAGACAGCGTTCGGTCGCGGAAGGTCGCCATAGCGTCGAGCGCCGCGCGATCCTCGTGATCGGCATGGGCGAACAGCTTGACCGTCTTGATGTTGGTCACGGTGTCGACGATCTGCCCGGTGACCTGCGCCCGGGCGCCGGCGCGCGCCTTGGACGTCTTGCGGATGCGCGGCATGTAGTGGCGGATCATCAGCACGTAGCCGATGAACCAGATCAACAGGCCCGCGGCGATGCGGGGGTCGATCGTCCCGATCAGCAGGATGGCCCCGATGAACGAGGCAAGCGCCACCAGGATCGAGGTGACCATCTCGACCACCACGTCGGTCAGGGCGCGGGCGGTCTGCATCTCCTTCTGAGCGATGCGCCCGGCGAAGTCGTTGTCGAAGAAGGTGCTGGCCTGCCCGATCGTGTACCTGTTCAGACGCGACAGCACGAGGTTGAAGACGTTGGGCTGTATGACGATCGTGTTGAAGTAGGTGCTGGCGACGTAGGCCGCCGGGCGCAGCGCGACGAAGAACGCCAGCGCACCGAGGAGCGTCCATGTCGATTCCGCGAACACCGAGGTTTCGGCGGCCAGCGCGGCGTCGACCACGAGGCCGAGCACCATCGCCGCGGCGACCTCGACCGTGCCGACGCAGACCGCGAGCAGCGAGCCCGCCAGCACGATCCGCCACGCGCCCGAAAGCGCCCACTTCACGAACGCGAAGAGCGTCCGCGGCGGCGGGCCGTCCGCATGTGCGAACGGATCGATCCAGTCGGCGGGTTGTTTCATCATCACCTTAGATGTGGCGCGGCAAGCGCGGAGCAAGCGGCGGAACTCACTCCGCCGCCTCGCTGTCGTCCATCGTCAGGAAGCCGCCGGATTGGCGGGCCCAGAAGCTTGCGTAGAGACCGCCCTGCACGAGGAGCGCGGCATGGCTGCCTTCCTCGACGATGCGGCCCTGATCCATCACGAGGATCCGGTCCATGTGCGCGATCGTGGACAGCCGATGCGCGATCGCGATGACCGTCTTGCCCTCCATCATGCCGTAGAGCGTATCCTGGATCGCAGCCTCGACCTCGCTGTCGAGCGCGCTCGTCGCCTCGTCGAGCAGGAGGATCGGCGCGTCCTTCAGGATCACGCGGGCGAGTGCGATGCGCTGCCGCTGGCCGCCGGAGAGCTTCACCCCGCGTTCGCCGACCTGCGCGTCGTAGCCGCGGTTGCCCTTGGCGTCCTGCAGATCCGCGATGAACTCGTGGGCCTGTGCCTGTTTCGCGGCGGCGATCATCGCGTCCTCGCCGGCCTCCGGTCGGCCATAGAGGATATTGTCGCGCACCGAGCGGTGCATGAGCGCCGAATCCTGCTGAACCATGCCGATGCGGCGGCGCAGGCTTTCCTGCGTGACCTCGCGGATGTCCTGTCCGTCGAGGCGAATCTTGCCGTCTTCGACGTCGTAGAAGCGCAGGAGCAGCTTCACCAGCGTCGACTTGCCCGCCCCCGAGCGGCCGACGAGGCCGACCTTCTCGCCCGGCTGGATGGTCAACGACACCGCGTCGAGACCGCCCTGTCCCTTGCCGTAGTGGTGGGAGACGCGGTCGATCTCGATCCGGCCCTCGTCGAGGACGAGCTCGCGCGCATCGGATGCGTCGGTCAGGCGGATCGGCTGGGCGATGGTCTCCATCCCCTCGGCGACGATGCCGAGCTGCTGGAAGAAGCTCGTCATCGCCCACATGATCCAGCCGGTCATCGCGTTGAGCCGCAGGGCCAGCGCGGTCGACGCCGCCACGGTGCCGACGGTGGCCGCGCCAACGCCCCAGAACCAGAGCGCGAGCCCGACGACACCGACGATCAGGATGCCGTTGAGCACGGTCAGCGCCACGTCCATGATCGTGTAGATCCGCATCTCGTTCGCGAAGGTCTGGCGCGCGTGCTCGATCGCCTCGCGGCCGTATTCGACCTCGCGGTCGTGGTGCGCGAACATCTTGACCGAGTGGATGTTGGTGTAGCTGTCCACGACCCGGCCCGTGACGAAGCTTCGGGCGTCCGACGCGGCCTGGCTGGCGGGTTTGACGCGCGCCACCGTCCAGCGCATCAGCGCCATCCAGAGCCCGAACCAGACCGCCAGCGGTGCCATCATCCACGGCTCCGCGATGCCCAGCAGGAAGAACGAGCCGATGACGTAGGCCAGCGAGTAGGTCAGCGCATCGAAGATCTGGAACACCGCTTCGCCCGCCGCGGGCGGCGTCTGCATGATGCGGTTGGCGATGCGGCCGGCGAAGTCGTCCTCGAACCAGCCGACGCTCTGGCGCAGCACGTGCCGGTGCGCCCGCCAGCGGTAGAGCGTGCCGTAGTTCGGCAGAATCGTGTTGTTGAGGAGCAGGACGTCGAGCGCCTGCAGCGCCGGGCGCAGGACGAGGATGAAGACACCGAGCGCGATCAGGGCCCAGCCGTGCGTGGCCCAGACCTCGGCCGGGGATCCGGCGAGGATGTCGACGACCCAGCCCATCGCCCAGATCAGCAGCAACTCGACCCCCGCGACGACGACCGACAGGATGCCGGCCAGCGCGAAGACGCCCCGGAAGGGGCGTGAATAATCGAGCATGAAGGGCAGGAGCCGACGCGGGGGCGCGTCGGTCTCGGGATAGTCGACGTAAGGGTCGACGAGGCCCTCGAAGAAGCGGAAGAGGCGCACGGTTCCGGCTCCTCGGATGTCTGGGTTGCCGCCCGGGGCGGCGGGCGTCGCGAGGCCGGCCGGGCGAATGCGCGGAACCTAGGCGGCGGCGGGGCGGGATGCAAACCTGAAGGGACGCGTGTGGGCCGCCCTCGGCCGGTTTCGGCGCGTGGCCGGTGGCACGCGCCTCAGCGGGCCAGAAGCGCCTCCCGGTCGAGTTCGAATCCGGACGCGATCCAGGCCTCCTCGAGCTCGGCGAGGCGATCGCCGAGGGCCGCGCCCTCGAACGCGGGCATAAGGTCGCGCGGTTTGACCGGGAAGCGGTGCTCTGCGCCGCGGGCGGCCGCCTCGATCGCGCCGGGCGGCAGCGGCGCCGGCAGGCTCGCGGCGCGGATCAGCAGGGCGTCGCGGGCGATGTCCGCCCCGAACCGGTAGCCCAGTTCCTCGGCGCCCGCGCCGTGATCCGTGGCCGTGGCGATCGCGGCGATGCGGCGCTGCACGGCCTTCGACAGGCGCAGGGCGGCGCCATCCCGAACCCCGAGCGCGACGAGCCGCCGCGTCGGCGCCGCCACAATCCCGGCGTCGCGTTCGAGGTGGACGAGCGGGGCCAGCGCCGAGGGCTCCGCCCCGGGCAGCGTCGCCGCCAGCGCGCCGGTCGCCTGCATCGCGGCCACGGCCGGGGCAGGGTCGGGTGCGGACAGGAGCTTCGTCACCTCCCCGCCGATCCGCTCGCGCGAGAGCCGCGAGATGCCGTCGAGATGTGCCGCGATCGCGGCGAGAGCGCCGGCATCCATGCCGTGCTCGGGGTCGGCATACCAGGCCGAGAAGCGGAAGAAGCGCAGGATTCGCAGGTAGTCCTCGCGGATGCGGCGGCCCGGGTCCTCGATGAAGCGCAGGCGCCGCGCCTCGAGGTCCGGCAGACCGCCGAGCGGGTCGATCACCCGTCCGTCCCGCTCGGCATAGAGCGCGTTCATGGTGAAGTCGCGCCGCCGCGCGTCTTCCTCCACGCTGTCGGAAAAGCGTACCGTGGCGTGGCGGCCGTCGGTATCCACGTCGGCGCGGAAGGTCGTGACCTCGTAGCCGATGCCTTCGGCGACCACGGTCACGGTGCCGTGGTCGATCCCGGTCGGCACTGCCTTCAGCCCGGCTCCCTCGGCCAGCGTGATGACGCGGTCGGGACGGGCATCGGTGGCGATGTCCACGTCGTCGACCCGAAGCCCCAACAGCGCGTTCCGCACGCAGCCGCCGACGGCGAGCGCGCGGTGGCCGCCCACCTCGATCGTGCCGAGCACCGCCTGCGCGCTGGGCGCGGTCAGCCACTCCGCATCGGTCAGTCGCACGACGCCATCCGGTCGGCGAGGCCGTAGAGCACGCGCGCGGTGGCGCCCCAGATGTAGTAGGGGCCGAACGGCACGGTATAGTAATGCCGCCGCGTGCCGCGCCAGCGCCGGAACTGGACCGAGAACCGCGACAGGTCGGTGAGGTGCGCCAACGGCACGGTGAAGATCTCCTCGACCTCGCCCGGCTCCGCGACGGGATCGAAGCCATCGCGCACGCGCCCGACCACCGGCGACATCAGGAAACCCGTGACCGTCTCGTGGGCGGGCAGATGGCCCAGAAGCTCCACCTGCGACCGCGGCAGGCCGATCTCTTCCTCCGCCTCGCGCAGGGCCGCCGCCGTTGCATCGGCGTCGCCGTCATCCTGCTTGCCGCCCGGAAAGGCGATCTGGCCCGGATGGTGTTTCAGCCGCGAGGATCGCTTGGTCAGGATCACGCGCGGCCCGGTATCGGACTCGACGAGCGCCAAAAGCACCCCCGCCGGCCGGAGCTTTCTGCCGGGCGGGAGCACCGTGTCGGGGTTCAGGTCGTAATCGGTCGAAATCTCTCCGGGCGCGACGAGCGCTCGGCGCAGCCGATCGAGCGGGTCAATCGTCATCGCCCGAGTCGCGATCCGACGGCGTGTCCGTCGCCTCGAAGCCGAGCGTCTGCGGATCGAGCACGTAATGCGCCCCGCAGAACTGGCAGTCGGCGGTCACGCGCCCGTCGTCGGTGGTCATCTTCTCGATGTCCTTGGCCGAGTAGATCGACAGCGACTGGCGGACGCGATCCTCCGAACAGGTGCAGCCGAAGCGCACCGGCTGGGTGTCGAACACGCGCGGCGTTTCCTCGTGGAACAGCCGCACCAGCAGGTCCGTCGGCGGCAGCGACGGACCGATCAGCTCGATGTCCTCCACCGTGTCGAGGTGGAAGTTCGCGCGGTTCCAGTCCTCGCCCTCGTCATCGTTGAGGATGTCCTCGGGCTTCAGCAGGCCGCCTTCGCCGGAGCCGCCGCCCTGAACGTGCGGACTCGCCTTCGGCATGTGCTGCAGCATGATGCCGCCTGCGCGCCAGTGTTCCTGCCCGCCGGCCTCGGTCGAGCGGCCGAATTTCAGCTGGAAGCGCGTGGGCAGCTGCTCGGACTGCGCGAAGTAGGACTCCGCTGCATCCGACAGTGACGTGGTGACCAGCGGCGTGATGCCCTGGTAGGGCTGCATGCCCTTGCCCTGGTCGACGAGGATCGCGAAGTACCCTTCGCCCACGTTGGCCATCGGAACGCGCTCGATGCGGTCGCGGTCGAAGCTGGCATAGGCGCGGATGCGGGCGGGCTCGCCCTCTTTCTCCGGTGCGTAGAAATCGGTCGCGATCATGCGCACCGGGCCCTTCGACTGCACCTGCAGCGACAGTTTCCAGCGCAGCTTGATCGTCTCGCCGATCAACGCCGTCAGGAGCGCCATCTCGGCGACGAGCGCCTCGACCGCCGGGGGATAGTCGTGTTGCTTCAGGATCCCGTCCAGGACGCCGTCGAGCCGCGCCACCCGGCCGCGGATATCCGAGCGGTCGAGCTGAAAAGGCAGGACGGTATCGTCCCAGGCGAGCTTGGTGCCGAGTGTCATGGGGTTTCCTTGTAGCCCGGGGATTGGCATATCGGGGCCATATATGCAGTGCAAGCGGGCGTCCAAGGGGACCGATCCATGACAGAACGCTTCGGTCCACCGCCCGAGCCCGGGCGCCGCTACACGCTTCGCGCCGGGGCGTACGCGATCCTCGAAAGGGGCGGCGACCTTCTCTTGACCCATCAGGAAGAGCCGTGGCCCGAGTTCCAGCTGCCGGGCGGCGGCATCGATCCCGGAGAAAGTCCGCTCGCCGCGCTGCACCGCGAGGTGCTGGAAGAGACCGGCTGGCGTATCGCCACGCCACGGCGGCTGGGGGCGTTCCGCCGATTCACCTACATGCCGGAATACGCGCTCTGGGCCGAGAAGCTCTGCATCGTCTATGCCGCTCGCCCGGTGCTGCAGCTTGGGCCACCGAGCGAGGCCGGGCACAGTGCGGTCTGGATGGCGCCGGAGCTTGCCGCGCGGCAGCTCGGGAACGGCGGCGACCGGGCGTTCGTCGCGCGACACGCGCCGGGCGCCTGAGCGTCAGCCGGGGGCGCCCGGCCGATAGTCCAGCAGGGCCGCCGAGACATCGTCCTGGAACCCGTCGCCGGGTGCGGCGGCCTGCGACAGCCGCCAGAACAGCTCGTCGAGGAACTCGGTCCCACGGCTCGCCCAGCAGGCGCGGATGATCTGCAGAAGCCCGTCTTCGCCCAGCATGCCGCCGGTGCGGGTTTCCGCCTCGGTCACCCCGTCCGAGTAGAGAAGCAGGCGATCGCCGGGCGACAGCCGCAGCGACAGCGCCATCGGCTCCACTTCCGGCATCAGGCCAACCGGCAGACCGCCGAGGCCGACGAACTCCGCCCGGCCGTCCGCCCGCAGGAGCAGCGGGCTCGGGTGGCCCGCCTGAACGAGGTCGATCCGCCCGCCGTCGAGATCACAACTCGCGTAGGCCATGGTAAGGTACTCGTCCACGCCGGGGTCCGACATGAGGCGCGCGTTCAGCTGGCGCACGACCTCTTCGGGCCGGCGCAACGCGAAGAAGCGCCCGAACCGCGGCTCCAGAGCCAGGTTCTGTTCGGGAAAATCGGGGTTGAGGTAGCCGGCCACCCGGGCCGTGACCATCGCCGATGTGATACCGTGGCCGGACACGTCGATCGCGTAGACGCCGAGCCGCCCGTGCCCCGGACTGAACATTCCGACGAGATCGCCGCCCACATGGCCGCACGGCTTGAACAGGAGGCTGACCTCGGTCGCGCCGACCGACAGGCTGCGCCGCGGCACCAGCGCCTGCTGGATCGTGCGCGCCTGCCTCAGGTCGCGCTCGATCGCGTCGTAGGCGCCGCGCAGCTTGTGCAGCGTGTCGGAGATGACCGCCGTCTGCTGCTGCAGTTCGGCCTGCATCGACAGGATGCGCGCTCCGGCGTTGAGGCGCGCGCGCAGCTCGGCCGGGTTCACAGGCTTCGACACGAAATCGTCGGCGCCGGCATCGAGGCCGCGCGCGACCTCGGCCTTGTCGCTCTTGGAGGTCAGGAGGATGAAGTAGCTGTAGTCCCGCCGGGGCATGGCGCGCAGCCGGCGGCACAGCTCGAGCCCGTCCATGCCGGGCATCATCCAGTCGGACAGCACGATGTCGTGCGGCACCTCCGCCAGGTGCGCCAGCGCCTCGGACGCGTCCCGCGCCTCGGTCACGCGGTAGCCCCAGCGGCCAAGCCGGCGCGACAGCATCATCCGCTGGCCCGCGCTATCGTCGACGACGAGGATGCGCGGCAGGACGGCCGCGCCGGGCGGGGCCGCATCGCGGCCGTGTTCCGGCGATGCGGACCCCGCCCGCGGCAGCCTGTGCGGTTCGATCATGCCGAGGTCCACGAAACCCGGCGCCCGTCGCGCCAGTCGTCCGGTCGATACGGCAAAATGGTGAAGCGTTGCTGAAGCGCGGTCTTAACCTCCGCTTCACTGGCATGTGCGATACCGGAGCGGTCATGATCGACTGGGATCAGGTTCTCGCCCTGCGCACCGAGATCGGCGCAGAGGCATTCGACGAGGTGGCGGCGCTCTTCCTGTCCGAGGTGGCCGCGGCGCTCGACGCGCTGTCGCCGGACGCGCCGGACCTTGCCGCGAAGCTGCACTTTCTCAAGGGCAGTGCGCTCGATCTCGGGCTTCGGGACTTTGCGGCGCTCTGCTCGGCCGGAGAGGCGCAGGCGGCCGCGGGCGCGCGGCCCGACGGGCTCGACCGGTTGCGGCCGCTCTTCGACGCATCGCGCGTCGCGCTGGAGCAGGGACTGACCGAGTGCGACACCCGATGAGCAGGTTCAGACCAGAAACTGCGCCAGAGTGTCGTCCTCGGTGATGTCGCGCCAGACGAAGCCCTGCGCGTCGAGCTTCGAAAACAGGACCTCGAAGTTCCGGGCCTCGGTGGTCTCGATTCCGATCAATACAGAGCCGAAGTTACGCGCGGATTTCTTCAGATACTCGAACCGCGCGATGTCGTCGTCGGGGCCGAGCACGGCAAGGAAATCCTTCAGCGCACCGGGGCGCTGCGGCAGGCGCAGGATGAAGTACTTCTTCACCCCGGAATAGCGCTGGGCGCGTTCCTTGACCTCGGGCAGCCGCTCGAAATCGAAGTTTCCGCCCGAGGTGATGCACACCACGCGCCGCCCGCGGATGGACTGCCCGAGATCCTTCAGCGCGTCGATCGCCAGCGCGCCGGCCGGTTCGAGCACGACTCCCTCGACGTTCAGCATGTCGAGGATCGTGGTGCAGAGCCGGTCTTCCGGAATCGTCAGTGTGTTGGCGAGGCCCACGTCGCGCAGGCGCTCGAACGGGCGCGCGCCGATCCGCCCCACCGCCGCGCCGTCGGCGAAGGTGTCGACCGATGGCAGTGCCACGGGCTCCCCTGCCATGAGCGCGGCGCGGAGGCACGCTCCGCCCGCTGGCTCGACCAGCGTCCACTGGACCGCCGGGCCGAAATAGCCCAGCAGGCCAGCCGACAGGCCGCCGCCGCCCACGGGCACGACGATGTGGTCGGGCGTGCCGATCTCGGCGTCGATCTCGGCCGCGACGCTGGCCTGTCCCTCGATCACCACGTCATCGTCGAAGGGCGGCAGAAACACCGCGCCCGCCTCGTCGCAGAAGCTTTGCGCCGCGCGCAGGCAATCGTCGAAGTAATCGCCCACCATGCGGATCTCGATGGCGTCGCCGCCGAACATCCGGGTCTTCTGGATCTTCTGTTGCGGCGTCGTCACCGGCATGAAGATCACGCCGCGCTTGCCGAAGTGGCGGCACATGAAGGCGACGCCCTGCGCGTGGTTGCCCGCCGAAGCGCAGACGAAGAGATCCGCGTCCGGCTGCTGGCGCATGGCGTTGAAGGCGCCGCGCATCTTGTAGGAGCGGACTGGCGCGAGATCCTCGCGCTTGAGCCAGATCTCGGCACCGTAGAGCGCCGACAGGTGCTCGTTCTTCATGCACGGCGTGGGCGGGAAGATTTCGCGCATCGCCTGTGCGGCGGCGCGGGCGCGCTCGGGGAAATCACTCATGTCTCAGGCTCCTGCCGCAGACGTGGCCGCTTGGCAAGCGCGGCGGTCCCGGCCCTGCCTTGCCGCTGGGTCCAAAAGCCGCTATCCGCGCCGCCAGTTTCGCCGCCCCGGCTTCGACATCAGGAAGTGCCCGCCATGCCCGCACATGCGCCCAAGAAGGTCGTTCTCGCCTATTCCGGCGGACTCGACACCTCCATCATCCTCAAGTGGCTGCAGACCGAATACGGGTGCGAGGTGGTGACGTTCACCGCCGATCTCGGGCAGGGCGAGGAGCTTGAGCCGGCGCGCAAGAAAGCCGAGATGCTCGGCATCCGTCCCGAGAACATCTACATCGAGGACGTGCGTGAGGAGTTCGTGCGCGATTTCGTCTTTCCGATGTTCCGAGCCAACGCCGTCTACGAGGGGCTCTACCTTCTGGGTACGTCGATCGCGCGTCCGCTGATCTCCAAGCGGCTCGTCGAGATCGCCGAGGAGACCGGGGCGGATGCCGTGGCGCACGGCGCCACCGGCAAGGGCAACGACCAGGTGCGCTTCGAGCTGTCGGCCTACGCGCTCAACCCCGATATCCGGGTCATCGCGCCGTGGCGCGAATGGGACCTGACCTCGCGCACCAAGCTCCTCGCCTTTGCCGAGGAAAACCAGATCCCGATCGCGAAGGACAAGCGCGGCGAAGCGCCGTTCTCGGTCGATGCCAACCTTCTGCACACCTCGTCCGAGGGCAAGGTCCTGGAGGATCCGGCCGAGGATGCGCCGGACTACGTCTACCAGCGCACGGTGAACCCCGAGGATGCGCCCGACACGCCCGAATTCGTCGAGATCACCTTCGAGAAGGGCGATGCCGTCGCGCTGAACGGTTCGGCGCTGTCGCCTGCGGCAATGCTGACCGAACTCAACGAGCTTGGGCGCCGGCACGGGATCGGTCGCCTCGACCTCGTCGAGGGGCGCTTCGTCGGCATGAAGTCCCGCGGGATCTACGAGACGCCGGGCGGCACTATCCTGCTCGAGGCGCATCGCGGCATCGAGCAGATCACGCTCGACCGCGGCGCGGCGCACCTGAAGGACGAACTGATGCCGCGCTATGCCGAGCTGATCTACAACGGCTTCTGGTTCTCGCCGGAGCGCGAGATGCTGCAGGCCGCCATCGACCGCTCGCAGGCCCACGTGACGGGGACGGTCCGGCTCAAGCTGTACAAGGGGCTCGCACGGACGGTCGGCCGCTGGTCCGATCATTCGCTCTACTCGGAGGCGCATGTCACCTTCGAGGAGGACGCGGGCGCCTACGATCAGAAGGATGCTGCGGGCTTCATCCAGCTCAACGCGCTGCGGCTGAAGCTGCTCGCCGCGCGCAACCGCCGGCTCGGCTGACGCCGTAGGGTCGCGCCAAGACGCGACGCCGCAACGTCGCGCTTGTCAGGCGAAGCGCCGCGCGTCCAAGTGACGGCGCATCGTCAGGGGAGCACGACATGACGCTCGAGGAGATCCGGGCCAGATTTCAGCGGGGACTCGACAAGCGGCCGATCGCCGAGAGCCTCAAGTTCGACTGCGGCGACGACGGCGCGATCACGCTCGACGGTCGCGAGGCGCGGTTGGCCGACGACCCGGCCGACTGCACGATCCGGATCTCGCGCGACAACCTCGACCGGCTCATCCACGGCAAGCTTAACCCGATGACGGCCTTCGCCATGGGCAAGATCAAGGTGTCGGGCGACATGAGCGTCGCGATGAAGCTCGCAAGCCTTTTGAAATAGTCTCTATTCCGTCGCCGCGGCGGCGATGGTGGCGAAGAGGTCGTCGAGATCTGCCGTGATCGGCTCAAGCTCCGGTGCCTCCGCCATGTAGGGTGCGAATACCATGCTCGGCCGCTTGTAGGACAGCGTCGCCGTGCCGTCGGCGTTTTCCGTGACGTAGAACCGGATCGGTGCCTCGATCATCGCCGCGGTCGACACCCGCAGGATATCGACCGCGTAGGCGTTGTTGAACGCGCCGATCACCGTGTTGCCGGGAATTGTCACGCCACGGGCGGCGGCGGCACCGGTCGGGCCGGCCTGTGTCACGATGCCGAGCCCGCCCTCGGTGATCGCGGCGCGAGTGTCGGCGACAAGCATGTCGTACGCCTTTTCGGTCGCGGTGATGGACCAGCCGTCCCGCGGGGAAAGGTCCGCGACCTCCTGTGCCGCGGCCGGAAGCGCCGCAAGACTTGCTGCAACTGCGATCCCCCGGATCATCGGCTCCTCCCCTGAGCTGTTCGAAGGATAGCAGACCAAGGGACGCGGCGCCGCACACTTGCGTGTGCGCGGGTTCCATCTAGCTGTCTGATATGGCGGAGCTGAGCGAATTCGTGGCCGCGCAGGAAAGGTGCTGGCCCGAGGTGGTGTCGGAACTGACCGCCGGTGCGAAGCGCACGCACTGGATCTGGTGGGTGTTTCCCCAACTCGCGGTGCTGGGCAGATCGCAGCGGGCGACTCATTTCGGGCTCTCGGGGTTGGACGAGGCCGCGCACTACCTCGCGCACCCGGTTCTCGGTCCGCGACTCGAGACCGCGGCAAGCCTTCTCCTGCGACATCGCGGGCACGATCCGGAGGACATGCTCGGATCGGTCGATGCCCTGAAGGTCCGCTCCAGCATGACACTGTTCGAGGCGGTGCCGGGCGCATCGGAGTGCTTTGCCGGGGTTTTGGACGAGATGTACGGCGGAAGCCGCTGCGACACGACGCGCGCGCATGTGCGGCGATGATTTTGCCCGGCCCCCGCGGGGGCCGGGCCGGTCTCCGCCACGACCCCGAAGGGGGGCACGGGCGTGACGGATACGCCGTATCAATCCGTCGGGGGGTGCCCGATCGGATGCGTAGTCACGGATTCGGGTCTGCCGAAGTTTCAAGGCAAAGAGGATTCTTCAGATTTTTTGGGCACGCAGGTGTTCGTAGGCCGGCATGGCGTCCTCGGCGAGCCGCGCCGCGGCCCCGTCGAGCTCCGGCAACGGTCCCTCTGGCCCGGCAAACCCGGTGGAGCGATGTACGGCCCCGTACCAGACCGGGGCCCATACGCCGTCCTGCGGATGACCACCCGAGGGCCAGGAGAGCATGGCCGGGTCGAAGCCGAGACCGATCGCCGCGCACAATCTGCGCAGCATGGTCTCCGGGGCCTGCCGGATGTCGTGGGAATCGATCACGACCGGCTTGTGCCCGGCTGCGCACAGGGCCTCGTGGATCTCCGCCTGCTGCAAAAACCCGATATCGTCGAGAGTCGGGTTCTCGTACTTGGCGGCAAAGCTCGCCACGACCCGGGCGGGGTGCCGGATCAGGATCACATGCGTGCCCCCGTCGAACCAGTCGCGCGGGATGCTGCGGATCATGTGTTGCGCCATGTGCTTGTGATAGCGGTGCGCCCGGCCCCCGGGCGGAGCGGCGCGCAAGCGCGCGATGACGTCGGCCGGGTCCCGGGGCTGCGCGGCGAGAATCTCTGACCGCATCGGGTGGTTCAGCCCCGTCGCGTCGAGGTACGCGGCGTAGAATGGCTCGTCGACCACGTGCATGTCGTCGCGGTTGCCGAAGGCATACATCATCGCCGTCGAAAGGTTGCGCGGCCCCGACCACATCTCGATGCGCATGTTCGACGCCTCCCTGCCGTGCGCGGCGGAGGCTAGGTCCCGCGGCGCGCGAAGCCAAGCGGGCATCGATCGACGCCGGCGCCATAGGGCCCGGATGCATGGTCATCCGTCCGGGCCTGGTGTCGAAGCGACGGGATCCGTCGTGCCGCTGGTGTCCTGTGCCTGGTCTGGCGCGGGACGCGGCACATCGGCGTTGCGGCCCGCAAGCACCACACTGATCAGGTAGGCCTTGTCAGAGGTCAGCCCGGCCATGATCGCCGCAGCGGGCTCGGGATCCATGCGCGCCAGGAACCCGGCCGCGAATCCGGGATCCATTTCCTCGAACAAGGCGGCGGCCTGCTTGGGCTTCATGCGCGCGTAGACGTCCGTCAGCTGGGTGATGTCGGTTTCAGCCGCTGTTCTCGCCACGTCGAGCGTGGCCCGCAGCTTCGACTCCGCCGCCTCGAGCGCCTGGAGCCGCTCGCCGATTTCCTCTTCCGCCACGCGAAGCGCCTGCATCCGGAGCAGGAGGTCGCGTTCACGCGCATCGATCCGCGCCTCCCGTGCATCGAGCGCATCGAGAAGAGCGGCTGCGTCCGGAGTCGGGTCCGCGGCTTCGGTCGGAGCGGTCGGCTCGCCTTCCTCGGCCCAGGCCGTCAGCCGGTCGACCCCGCCGCCGGCACGCAGCAGGGCCGAGGCAATGAGAAGACCGCCGATCAGTGCGAGGGCACCGCGGCCGCGACGGCGCCGCACGCCGGTTGCCCGACCGGGCCGTCGTGGTGACAATCCGGCTGCAGCACGGCTCATTTTGCTCGGCGGCGCACTGCTCATCCTTTGCCGCGCACCGACCGCGGCACTTCTCGGTTGCGCGCGCGTCATATGTCGGCCCTCGCGCGGCGTGCGAAAACCGGTTCTGCGGGGTCGGTCTCCGGAGAACGCGCGCGTCCCGCGGCGTTCGCATCGATTGAGGCGGCTTTTCGGTGCGCCCCATCGTGCGGCGCGCTGCGATACGCGCTCGACCCGTCTGGTGTTGCGTGCGCGGCGGGGCGCGCGGCGCTGCGTGAGGTGAAGGCCGGCACGGGCTCCGCGGAGCCTTCGCCGGGCCGATCACGACTGGTGCGGCCGTCCGTCGCCGCGGGGTCGGGCAGGTCGTGCATCGCCGCCACCAGAAGCTCGAGCCGTTGGGCCACCTCTTCTGCGCGCTCGGTCAGCTGCATCAGCGACGCCTGCGAGGTTCCGGCGGCGGAACGGGCGGCATCGAGCGTCTTCGACAGGTCATCGACCTGGGCCGAGAGGACGGCGACCGCCCCTCCGACACCGCCTTCGAGATCGGTGAAGCGCGCGAGACGGCGGGCCAGCACGAAACAGTAGAAGCCGGCCCCGAGCGCTCCGAGCGCGAGAACGATGTCTGCGATGAAGTCCAAGGCGATCCCCGTCAGTTGAGTACGAATTCCAGCACGAGCAGATCGCGCAGTTTTTCGCGTCCGAGAACGAGCTGAACCCTGCGAGTCAGCTGTGCGCGGATCATCACAAGCGCATCACGCGCCTCGATGTCACCGGGATCGAGCGCACGCAGATACCCGTTCATCGCATCGAGCACGCGGGGTTGGAGCGTGCGCACCTCCTCGGCATGGGCGGCGGGCACTTCGAGCGTCGCGCGGAAGCGGAGATGCGCGTTGCCGGCACCCTGACCCAACGAAACGACGAGCGGGGGCAATTCCAGAAAGGCGAAATCGCCGGGCGGCGCGGATCCGGCTTCGTGCGTGTCGGCTCCGGCATCCGCATGGCCGGCCTCGCCGTCGTGGTCGGCCGCGCCCTCGCTGTCATGGCCTGCCTCGCGCGCCTCGGCGCCGCCCCCGGCGAAGGGCAGAAGCCCGGCAGACACTGCGAGATAGCCCCCGCCGCCCCCGGCGAGGCCGAGAACCATGCCCAGGATCAGCGGCAGTTTCGACGATTTGCGCGGCGCGTTCGCCGCGTCGGCCGTGGCGTCGGTCATCTCCGATTCCCCGTTTCGCGATAACCCTGTCTACCTGCCAATCAGCTAACCGTTTCTTAAACGCACCGCTGCTAGATCGGCGGGCAACCGAAGAAGTCGGGCCGGAGAATCGGAGTTGGCGGTGCAGTCCCTGCTGTCTGTCTGGAGCGCGCTCAGTGTGCAGCGACGCATCGTGGTGGTCGCCGCCACGCTCATGATGTTCGCCGCGATCATCGCGCTGTCGCGCCTGGCGACCGCGCCCAACATGACGCTGCTCTTTGGCGGCCTGGACGCGGCCGCCTCGGGCGAGATCGTGTCGGCACTCGAAGCCCGCGGCGCCGCCTACGAGGTACGTGGCGGCGCAATCTTCGTGCCGGCAGCCGAGCGTGACGCGCTGCGCCTGACGCTGGCCGGCGAGGGCCTCCCCGCCAGCGGCAGCGACGGCTACGAATTGCTGGACGAACTGACCGGGTTCGGCACCACTTCGCAGATGTTCGACGCGGCCTACTGGCGCGCCAAGGAGGGCGAACTCGCGCGCACGATCGTGGCGGCGCCGCACATCGCCGCCGCGCGCGTGCACATCGCATCAAGCAGCGCCAATCCGTTCCAGCGTAGCGTCACGCCGTCGGCCTCGGTCTCCGTCACCGGCGCATTGGCGCCCGTGGAGGTCGCGCAGGCGCGCGCGATCCGGCACCTCGTCGCCGCCGCAGTGCCTGGGCTGTCGCCGGACGGCGTCTCCGTGATCGACAGCAGCAGGGGTCTGCTCACGGCCGAGGACGACGCCGGCGTCGGCGCCACGCCGGAAGACCGGGCCGCCGCGCTCCGCGAGCGTGTCCTGCGTCTGGTCGAGGCACGTGTCGGGCTCGGCAATGCCGTGGTCGAGGTGAGCGTCGACACCGTGACCGAGAGCGAGCAGATCCGCGAACGACGGTTCGATCCCGAAAGCCGGGTCGTGATCAGCTCCGACACAGAGGAGACGACGGAACAGAGCCAGGATCAGGGCGGCGCCGGCGTCACCGTTGCGTCGAACCTGCCCGACGGCGATGCCGGCGCGACGGAAAGCTCGCAATCGAGCGGCAGCACCACGCGCGAGCGGCTGAACTACGAGGTGTCCGAGACGACCCGCGAGCTCGTGAGGGGCCCCGGCGCCGTGCGCCGGCTAAGCGTGGCGGTGCTCGTCAACGGGACTATCGAACCCGCCGATGACGGCGCGCCGCGTTTCGTGCCGATGCCCGAGCCCGAACAGGCCTCGCTGCGCGATCTCGTCGCCTCGGCGGTCGGCTTCGACGAGTCGCGGGGCGACACGATCACGATCCGTTCCCTGCCGTTCGAACAGAGCGAGGGGCTGGGAAGCGCGGCCGACGATCCCGGCCTCTTCGCCGGGATCCGTCTCGACCTGATGGCGCTGATTCAGATGGCCGTGCTCGCGGTTGTCGCGCTCGCGCTGGGGCTCTTCGTGGTGCGGCCGGTCTTGAGCGGCGCGGGCGCAGCCGCGCTGCCGGCTCCCGAAGCGGACGAGCCCGACGCGGGCCTGCCCGCCTTCGGCGTCGCCGACGCGCTGACTGGCGAGGTCGATGAGGGCGGCGGATTCGCCAATCTCCCGATGCTGGCCTCGGCCGACGGGGACGCGGGGTTCGAACCGGGCGGCGCCGAGGAAGACCCGGTCGAACGCCTGCGCGGCCTGATCGAGGAGCGGCGCGAGGAAACCGTGCAGATCCTGCGCAGCTGGCTCGACACGGCGGAGGAGATCGAATGACCCGCCTGTCGGATCTTCTCGAGGATTTCGGGCGGCCAGCACCCATACGGGCCTCTGGTGCCGGCGCGTCCGAAGCCGAGATCCTCGCGCGAGAGGAGCGCGCCTACGAAACCGGATATCGTGCCGGCTGGGACGACGCGGTACGCGCGCAGGCCGACGACAGGGAACGTCTCGGATCGGAGTTCGCGCAGAACCTTCGCGACCTCTCGTTCACCTATCACGAGGCCTATGGCCACGTCCTGCGCGCCATGAGCCCGCTCCTCGAGGAGATCGCGGACACGATCCTGCCTGCCGCCCTGAAGGACGGTTTCGCCGCGCATCTCGTTTCCGAGCTTCAGTCCCGCAGCGCGACGCTCGGTGGGCTCGAGGTCACGGTCGCCGTGGCGCCCGAGCAGCTGCCGCTCGTCGAACCGCTGGTGCTGCGTGACGTGGGCTTCCCGGTGGCGCTCGTGGCCGACGCGTCACTCGAGGAGGGGCAGGCCGACATCCGTCTCTCCGACAGCGAAAGCCGGGTCGACCTCACCGACATCGCCGACACCATCCGCGAGGCCATCGCCGGCCTGCGCACCATGACCGAAGGACAGCTTGCCCATGGATGATCCCGCCGACCCGCAGACCGCAGCCCCACCCGGCCCGCAAGGCGCGGAGGCGAGCGCGCTCGCCGCAGTCCCGATCGAGGTCACGGTCTCGGTCGGCCGGGCGCGGCCGCTCATCCGCGACCTCCTGCGCCTCGACGAGGGCTCCGTTCTGACCCTCGACAAGCAGCTCGACGATCCGGTCGAACTCTACGTGGGCGACCGCCTGATCGGCACCGGCGCGCTCGAGGTGTTCGAGGAGGGCGGGCAGACCCGGCTCGCCGTGCGCCTGACCGAGGTGGCCGACCTGAAGGCACCAGCCTGACGATGGCAAGACTCCTCCAAACCCGGCCGAGGACGCCCGGCCAGGGCGGAGGAGGTTCACGCCATTCCCGCGCGATCGCGTGGGCCGGCCTCGGCCTCGCGCTCTTGCCTGCCGCCGCGGCCGCCCAGGACCTGAGCATTGACTTCGGCGACGACGCGTCGCTCACCGGCACTACGCTGCAGCTGATCGCGCTCGTCACGCTGCTGAGCCTCGCGCCGGGCATCGCGATCATGGTGACCTGCTTTCCTTTCATGGTCACCGTTCTCGCGATCCTGCGGCAGGCCGTCGGGTTGCAGCAATCGCCGCCGAACATGCTGATCGTCAGCCTCGCGCTCTTTCTCACATACTTCGTGATGGAGCCTGTCTTCACTGCGGCCTACGCCGCTGGGGTCGCACCGCTTCTCGAGGACGACATGGCGGTTGCGGAGGCGTTCACCGCCGCCATGGGCCCCTTCCGCGATTTCATGGCCGGCCGCGCCGATCCTGCGACCTTCGCGGCGATGGCCGATCTCCGCCCCGACCTCGCCGACGGACCGGGCGCCGCACTGTCGCCGGACGCACCGCTCTCCGTGCTCGTCCCGGCCTTCCTGCTGTCCGAAATCGCCCGCGCCTTCCAGATCGGCTTCCTGATCTTCATGCCATTTCTCGTCATCGACCTCGTGGTCGCCGCGGTGCTTATGGCGATGGGCATGATGATGGTGCCTCCGGCGATCGTGTCGCTGCCGTTCAAGCTCGCCTTTTTCGTACTGGCCGATGGCTGGGCACTCCTGGCCGGAAGCCTCGTGCGCAGCTATTTCTGAGCGCGCCGTTTGCCCGTTTCCGCGGCAGATGGCGCGATTTTGCGCGGATCGGCGTCGCTTGCCCTTCCATTCTGCGCCCTATGATGTACCCCGAAAGGCGGAGAAGACCGGAGCGGAGGACGGCATGGCCGATCAGCACGACGCAACGGCGAGCTACGACCTGTTCGTCATCGGGGGCGGCATCAACGGCTGCGGAATCGCCCGTGACGCCCAAGGCCGTGGCCTCCGGGTCGGGCTCGCAGAGATGAACGATCTCGCCTCGGCGACCTCATCGGCCTCGACCAAGCTCTTTCACGGGGGCCTGCGCTACCTCGAGTATTTCGAGGTACGGCTCGTCCGCGAGAGCCTGATCGAGCGCGAGACGCTGATGCGCGCGATGCCGCACATCTCGTGGCCGATGCGCTTCGTCCTGCCGTTCCATCGCGACATGCGGTTCGAAAGCTCGACGCCGACCTCGCGCATCCTCAACACCGTCATGCCATGGATGAAGGGGCGCCGGCCGGCCTGGCTGATCCGCCTCGGCCTGTTCCTCTACGACAATCTCGGCGGCCGAAAGATCTTGCCGGGCACGCGGACGCTCGATCTGCGCAACGCGCCCGAGGGCGAACCGCTCGACGACCGGTTCGAGAAGGCCTTCGAGTACTCCGATTGCTGGGTGCAGGACTCGCGGCTCGTCGTGCTCAACGCGCGCGACGCGGAAGCGCGCGGCGCCGACATCATGCCGCGCACCAAGGTCACCTCGGCGGACCGCGCCGAGGGCGTCTGGCGCATCGTTCTCGAGGATACCGAGAGCGGCGAGAGCCGCACTGTCACGGCCCGGATGCTCGTCAATGCCGGCGGCCCTTGGGCCGGCGACATCATCCGCACCAAGGTCCGCTCGAACGCGCAGGATACCGTCCGTCTCGTCCGCGGCAGCCACATCGTGACCCGCCGGCTCTACGACCACGACAAGTGCTACTTCTTCCAGGGCACCGACGGGCGGATCATCTTCGCCATCCCCTACGAGCAGGACTTCACCCTCATCGGAACAACCGACAGCGAGCAGAAGGACCTCGACCGGCGCCCCGAATGCACGCCGGAAGAGCGCGACTACCTGCTCGACTTCGCCAACGGCTACTTCAAGCGTGACCTGACCGCCGACGATGTCGTCTGGAGCTATTCCGGCGTCCGCCCGCTCTACGACGAGGGGGCGAGCTCGGCCACCGCTGCGACCCGCGACTACACGCTCAAGGTCGATGCCGACGGCGGCGCGCCGCTTCTCAACATCTTCGGCGGCAAGATCACCACTTACCGCCGCCTCGCCGAAAGCGCGCTCGAGCGGATCGTGCCGCATTTCGAGGGCCTGTCCGGTCCCTGGACGGCGGGCGTCACCCTGCCCGGCGGCGATTTCGAGGTGCGCGCGACCGACGGCCTGATCGACCGGCTGGCGCGCGACTACCCGTTTCTCGGGCCGAAATGGGCGCAGCGCCTGATCCGGCATTACGGCACCGAAAGCTGGCAGATCCTCGGCGACGCCACCGCGCAAGGCGACCTCGGACGCGACTTCGGCGAGACCCTGACCGAGGCCGAGGTGCGCTGGCTGATGCGCCACGAATACGCCCGCACGGCCGAGGACGTGCTTTTCCGGCGCACCCGGCTCGGCATCCGCATGACCGACGATGCCGTTGCGGCGCTCGGGCGCTGGATGCAGGATGCCCGGACCGAGGCGCGGGCCCACGCCGCGCAGTAACACCAGCACTTCTTGGGAGGAGCCGATGGGATACGTCCTCGCCATCGACCAGGGCACCACGTCCAGCCGCGCGATCCTGTTCGACGAGTCCCTGAAGATTGCCGCCGTGGCGCAGGAGGAATTCGCCCAGCACTACCCGGCCAGCGGCTGGGTCGAGCACGAGGTGTCCGACCTCTGGACGACGGTCGCCGCCACCTGCCGTGGCGTGATCGAGAAAGCCGGCTGCAGCCCGGCCGACATCGCCGCGATCGGCATCACCAACCAGCGCGAGACGGTCTGCGTCTGGGATCGCGACACCGGGCAGGCGGTGCACCGCGCGATCGTCTGGCAGGACCGGCGGACCGCGCCGATCACCAACGCGCTCCGCGAGGCCGGCCACGAGGAGATGGTGACCGACCGCACCGGTCTCCTGCTCGATCCCTACTTCTCCGCGTCGAAGCTCAAGTGGATCCTCGACGAGACCCCCGGCGCGCGCGAGAAGGCGCGCGAGGGCAAGCTCCTCTTCGGCACTGTCGACAGCTTCCTGATCTGGAAGCTGACCGGCGGGCAGAGCCACGTGACCGATGCGACGAACGCGTGCCGCACGATGCTCTACGATATCCGCAAGGGGCGCTGGTCGACCTCGATCGCCGAGCTTCTGGACATCCCGATGGAGATGCTGCCCGAGGTGCGCGACTGCGCGGGCACCTTCGGCACCACGCGGCCCGATCTCTTCGGGCGCGAGATCCAGATTCTCGGCGTCGCCGGCGACCAGCAGGCGGCGACGATCGGCCAGGCGTGCTTCGCGCCCGGGATGCTGAAATCGACCTACGGCACCGGCTGCTTCGCCCTGCTCAACACCGGTCAGGAGCCGGTCCGCTCGAACAACCGGCTCCTGACCACCATCGCCTACCAGCTCGACGGCACGCCCACCTACGCGCTCGAGGGCTCGATCTTCGTCGCCGGCGCGGTCGTGCAATGGCTGCGCGACGGGCTCAAGATCATCCGCGCCGCCACGGAGACGCAGCCGCTCGCCGAACGCGCCGACGACGGCCAGAACGTCGTCCTGGTGCCGGCCTTCACCGGTCTCGGCGCCCCCTACTGGAACGCCGAGTGCCGCGGCGCGATCTTCGGGCTCACCCGCAATTCCGGCCCCGAGGAGTTCGCGCGCGCCGCGCTCGAGAGCGTGGGCTACCAGACCCGCGACCTGATCGAGGCGATGCACGCGGACTGGACCTCGGCGGAGGGAGAGGCGACGCTGCGGGTCGATGGCGGGATGAGCGCCTCGGACTGGGCGATGCAGTTTCTCGCCGACATCCTCGGCGCCGAGGTCGACCGCCCGAAAGTGCTCGAGACGACGGCCATGGGCGCGGCATGGCTCGCCGGCATGCAGGCAGGGATCTACCCGGGCACGGACGGCTTCGCCGCCATGTGGGAGCGCGACCGCAACTTCGCGCCAGACATGGGCGCCGACATCCGCGACCGGAAATATGGCGCCTGGAAACGCGCGGTCGCGGCGGCACAGGGCTTCTGAAGCGTCCCGACGCGGACGCCCGGCTTGGCCGCGGCTGCCCGGCTCTCCTTCTTCTTGGCGACAATACTCCGGGGAGCGCGAGGGGCTGGCCCCTCGCATCCGCACCGGCCGCCCGCGCCGACCGGGCGGCTTTTCTTCCGGGCCGCATCGCCCCATAGTCCCGCTCGATGACTGTGACACTCGCCGATATCCTCGCCGCCGCCCGCACCATCCGCGGGCAGGCCGATGCCACCCCCTTCGTGCCCTCGCCGTTCATGGAGTCGCGCTACGGCCAGCCGGTCTGGCTCAAGCTCGAACTCGCCCAGCCGATCGGCGCGTTCAAGCTGCGCGGGGCGCTCAACGCCGTGGCGCATCTTCCTCCGGACGCCGCCGGCGTGACCTGCTGCTCGACCGGCAATCACGGGCGCGGCGTCGCCTACGCCGCCCGCGCCCGGGGCCTGCGCGCGGTCGTGTGCATGTCCGAACTTGTGCCGCGCGCAAAGGTCGAGGGGATTCGCGCGCTCGGCGCCGACATCCACATCGCCGGCCGCTCGCAGGACACCGCCCATGCCGAGAGCCAGCGGCTCGCGCGCGAGCAGAACCTCGTCGAGATCTCGCCGTTCGATGACGCTCACGTCATCGCCGGGCAGGGCACGATCGGTCTGGAGATGCTGGCGCAGGTGCCGGAACTCGACACCCTGCTGGTGCCGCTCTCGGGCGGCGGTCTCGCCGCCGGGATCGCGGCGGCGGCGAAGGCGATCAAGCCCGAGATCCGGGTGATCGGCGTGTCGATGGCGCGCGGCGCGGCGATGCAGGCGAGCCTCGAGGCCGGCCACCCCGTCGAGGTCGAGGAGGTCGAAAGCCTCGCCGACAGCCTCGGCGGCGGGATCGGTCTCGACAATCGCCTGACCTTCCCGATGTGCCGTGACCTGCTCGACAGCGTGGTGCAGGTCGAGGAAGCCGACGTCTATCGTGCGCTGCAGACGCTTTACCACGAGGACCGGCTGATCGCCGAGGGTGCCTGCGTCGTCGGCCTCGCCGCCGTGCAGACGGGGCGGGTTCAGCTGACCGGGCCCACCGGCACGATCCTGACGGGGCGCAATCTCGACATGGACATCTTCACCCGCGTGGTGACGGGGCAGGACGTGACGCTCGGCGACACGGTGATCGAAGGGCGGCCCTATGGCGCATGACATCCGGATCGTGACCGAGGCCGAACTGCGCGCCGCGATCCCGCTCGACACCGGCGCGGTCGACGTGGTGGAGGGCGCCTTCGCGGCGCTCGCCCGCGGAGATGTCGTGATGCCGCCGGTCATGTCCATGGCGATGCATGATCGCAATGCCGAGGTCGACGTGAAGACCGCCTACATCCCCGGCTTCGACGGCTTCGCGATCAAGGTCTCGCCCGGCTTCTTCGACAATCCGTCGCTCGGCCTGCCGTCGCTCAACGGCCTGATGATCCTGTTTTCGGCCAAAACCGGGCTTGTCGACACCGTCTTTCTCGACAACGGGTACCTGACGGATCTGCGCACCGCCGCGGCGGGCGCGGTCGCCGCGCGGCATCTCGCGCCGCCGGACGTGACCACCGCCGGCGTTCTCGGCACCGGCGTGCAGGCCCGGCTGCAGATGCGTGCGGCACACCTCGTCCGGCCGTTCGAGCGGGTGCTTGTCTGGGGGCGCGACGCGCGCCGTGCCGCTGCCTGCGCGGAGGATCTGGCCGCGACGATCGGGATCGAGGCCGAGATCTGCACCGACCCCGAAACGCTCGTCGCGCGCTCGCAGCTGGTGGTCACCACGACACCGGCGACCGACCCGATCCTGCGCGCCGACTGGCTCCACCCGGAATTGCATGTCACCGCAATGGGATCGGACCAGGAGGGCAAGCAGGAGCTGGAGGCCGCGTGCCTGCCGCGCGCGGATCTCTACGTCGCCGACCGCGCGAGCCAGACCGAAGTGATGGGCGAGTTGCGCGCGGCCCGCGCGGCCGGGCTGATGCCCGAGCAGCCTGCGGAACTGGGCGAAATCGTCACCGGGGCCCGCCCCGGGCGGCAGAGCGCGCGGGACATCACCATCGCCGATCTGACCGGCACGGGCGCCCAGGACACCGCCATCGCCACGCATGTGGCCCAGCGGCTCGGCGACGCCGGCACCCGGATCCGGACCTGAGGCGGTGGTGCGGCTCGACGCGCGCGACCTCGACATCCTGCGCACGCTCACGCGCGAGGGCCGCATCACCAAGACCGAGCTGGCCGATCGCGTCGGCCTGTCCCCGACCCCCTGCTGGGAACGACTGAAGAAACTCGAACGCGCCGGCATCATCGAGGGATACGGCGCGCGGTTGTCGCTGCGCGCGTTCGGGCCGCATGTCACCGTGTTCGTCGCCGTCGAGCTCGACAGCCACAAGGCCCCCGATTTCCGCGTGTTCGAGGAGGCGGTGCAGGGTTACGACGAGATCACGTTCGTCTGGGCGCTGGGCGGGGGGTTCGACTATCTCTGCCAGGTCGTGGCCCGCGACATCGACGCCTACCAGCGCCTGATCGACCGGATGCTGGAGGCGCGGATCGGCTTGGCGCGCTACTACACCTACATCGTCACGAAGCCGGTGAAATCCTCGGGCGGCATTCCCCTGTCACTGCTCGCGGACGACGGCTGAGGAGGCATCTCGTCTGCCTCGGGTGCCCTGCGCGTGCGGCCGCGCCGAGAGGCAGGCCATTCGGACTGAAAAACGGCGCTTTGGCAGAGGATGTCTCTGCGCCGGCAGGCAAGTTTGGTCCCCTCCTCTGATCCATCCGGGCGATACATCCACCATCGCCCAATCGGAGGACCGCATGACCGTGCACCGCACCTTTCCAAAATCGCCCCTGTCCGAGCTGTCCGATCCCCGGCTGGTCCGAAACTTCGCCTACGTGAACGGCAAGTGGCAAGGCGCCGCGTCGGGCGCGGCGCTGCCGGTCGCCAATCCGGCGGATGGCGCCTGGCTGGGCGAGGTCGCGCGCCTGTCGGGCGACGAGGCGCGGGCCGCGGTCGATGCCGCTCAGACCGCCTTCGAGAGCTGGTCGCAAAGCCTGCCGCAGGAGCGCGCTCGCCTTCTGCGCCGGTGGTACGAGCTGATGAAGGAGCACAAGGAGGATCTCGCGCGGATCATGGTGCTCGAGCAGGGCAAGCCGATCTCCGAGGCGCGCGGCGAAATCGACTACGCCGCCGACTTCATCGAGTTCTACGCCGAGGAAACGCGGCGGCCGAACATCGAGGGTGTGACCTCGCACCTGCCGGATGCCGAAGTCGAGCTGTGGCGCGAGCCGATGGGCGTGGCCGCGCTCATCACGCCGTGGAACTTCCCCTCGGCGATGCTGACCCGCAAGGCGGCCGCGGCACTTGCCGCCGGCTGCACCATCGTCGCCCATCCCTCTGCCGAGACGCCGTTCTCGGCCCTCGCCCTGGCCGAACTGGCCGAGCGGGCGGGCCTGCCGCCGGGCGTGTTCAACGTGGTCACCGGCGAGGCGCCCGAGATCGTCGAGCCGTGGACGGCCGACCCGCGGGTGCGCGTCCTGTCCTTCACCGGCTCGACCGAGATCGGGCGGCTGCTTTACAAGCAGTGCGCGGGCACCGTGAAGTCGCTGATCATGGAACTCGGCGGCCATGCCCCGGTGATCGTGTTCAAGGGCGCCGAGATCGACCGTGCCGTGGCCGAGACGATGAAGGCGAAGTTCGCGACCTCCGGGCAGGATTGCCTTGGCGCGAACCGGATCTTCATCGAGAGGGCGATCTACGACGCCTTCGTCGAGAAGTTCACCGCCGCGACCGAGGCGCTCACCGTGGGCACCGGCTTCGATGATCCCGATATCGGGCCGCTGATGAACGAGCGGGCCGTTGCCAAGCAGGAAGAGCATGTCGCCGACGCCGTCGAGAAAGGCGCGCGGCTCCTCTGTGGCGGCAAGCGCCATGCGGCGGGCAAGCTGTTCTTCGAGCCGACGGTGCTGGCCGACGTGCCCGAGGACGCGGCGATCCTGTCGGAAGAGACCTTCGGCCCCGTGGCCGCGCTCGTGCCCTTCGATACCGAGGACGAAGTCGTGGCCCGCGCGAACGCCACCGAGTACGGCCTCGTGGCCTACGTTCACAGCCTCGATCCGCGGCGGATCTACCGCGTGAGCCGGGCGCTGCAGTTCGGCATGGTTGCGGTGAACCGCACCAAGGTCACCGGCGCGCCCATCCCCTTCGGCGGCATGAAGCAGTCGGGACTCGGCCGCGAAGGCGCGAGGCAGGGACTCGAAGCGTTTACCGAGATCAAGTACGTCTGCCGCGACTGGGGCTGACGCGACGGAACAGGACAGGCCGGGGCGGACGCGCAGCCGCCCCGCGAATTTGCCAGAAAGGACGTGACCGAATGCTGAAGAACGACATGCTCGAGCAGTGGGACCGGGAGAACTTCTTTCACCCGTCCACGCACCTCGCGGAGTTCGCGCGGGGCAACGCGCCGCACCGGGTGATCGAGGGCGGCGAAGGCTGCCACATCGAGACGCGCGACGGGCATCGCCTGCTCGACGCGTTCGCCGGGCTCTATTGCGTCAACGTCGGGTACGGCCGGCCGGAGATCGCCGAAGCGATCGCCGAGCAGGCGCGTAGCCTCGCCTATTACCACGCCTATGTCGGCCACGGCACCGAGGTGTCGATCCGGCTCGCCAAGATGATCCTCGATCGCGCGCCGGACCACATGTCGAAGGTCTATTTCGGCCTGTCCGGATCGGACGCGAACGAGACCAACGTGAAGCTCGTCTGGTACTACAACAACATCCTCGGTCGCCCGGAAAAGAAGAAGATCATCTCGCGCTGGCGCGGATACCACGGCTCGGGCCTGATGACCGGGTCGCTGACCGGGCTCGAGCTCTTCCACAAGAAATTCGACCTGCCGCTGTCGCAGGTTCTCCACACCGAGGCGCCGTACTACTACCGCCGGCCCGACCTCGCGATGTCGGAGGCTGATTTCGTCCAGCATTGCGTTGACGAGCTCGAGGCGCTGATCGCGCGCGAGGGCGCCGACACCATCGCCGCCTTCATCGGCGAGCCGGTCCTCGGAACCGGGGGCATCGTGCCGCCGCCCGCGGGTTACTGGGAGGCGATCCAGAAGGTGCTCGACAAGCACGACATCCTGCTGATCGCCGACGAGGTCGTCACCGGCTTCGGGCGGCTCGGCTCGATGTTCGGGTCGGACCATTACGGGATCAAGCCGGACCTGATGACGATCGCGAAGGGCCTGACCTCGGCCTACGCGCCGCTCTCGGGCTCCATCGTGTCCGACAAGATGTGGAAGGTGCTGGAGCAGGGCACCGACGAGAACGGCCCGATCGGCCACGGCTGGACCTACTCGGCCCACCCGATCGGCGCGGCGGCCGGCGTCGCCAACCTCGAGCTGATCGACACGCTCGACCTCGTGGGCAATGCCGGGCGCACCGGCGCCTACTTCAACCGCGTGATGCGCGAGGCGCTGGCCGACCACCCGCATGTCGGCGACGTGCGCGGCGAGGGCCTGCTCTGCGCGGTGGAATTCGTGAAGGATCGCGATAGCCGCACCTTCTTCGACGCGACCGACAAGATCGGTGCACTGCTCGCCGGCCTGCTGCTCGAGGACGGTATCATCGCGCGGGCCATGCCGCAGGGCGACATCCTCGGCTTCGCGCCGCCGTTCTGCCTGACCGAGGCGGAGGCCGACGAGATCGCCGAGAAGACCGCGAAGGCCGCAAAGAAACTCTTCGACTGGTCTTGAGACCGGCGCGCCGTCCGCAGGTCGGCTGCGGGCGGCGCGCGTCGGAGCGAGGGGCCAGCCCCTCGCGCTCCCCGGGGTTTATCGGCAAGATGAAGGGGGCGGCGGCGCGTGCCGGGGTCGGCACGGTGCGGTTCAGCCGAGGAGGGCCGCGGGGAAGATCCGGGGCGCGTGCTCTTCGAGATAGATCCGGAGCCACGGGGTGTAGCGCTGCGGCCGCGCCGCGATGTCGGCGCGGAGCCCATCGAGCGGCATCCAGGCAGTGTCCATCACCTCGTCCGGGTCGGGTGCGAGCGCGAGCGGGCCCGGCGCCTCGGCGGTGAAGAGGTCCACGACCTCGTGCTCGACGAGCCCGCCGCCCACGTCGGCGCGATACTCCACCACGTCGCGATGGGTCAGCGGCAGGTCGCGCAGGCCGAGCTCTTCGGCGAGGCGACGCCTGGCGCAGGCCTCGGGCGGTTCGGCCCAGTGGGGATGCGTGCAGCAGGTGTTCGCCCACAGCCCGGGCGTATGGTATTTTCCCGCCGCCCGGCGTTGCAGCAGGACCCTGTCGCCGTCGAGCACGAAGACCGAAACGGCCTTGTGGCGCAGACCGCGTACATGCGCTTCGAGCTTGTCGACCGGGGTCAGGCGGCCGTCGATCCAGGCGGGAATCGCGAGGCTCACACGTAGGTCTCCGAGACCAGGCCGGTGAGGTGCGCGAAATTCTTCATGCCGATGCGGACATGCGCCATCGGGCGGGCGCGCACCAGTTTCTTGTTCATGTAGGCCTCGAAGGTCAGGCGCTGGACGTCGATGTCGTGGCACAGCGACACGAAGCGTTCGCGCCGCGCGTCCGAGCGGTAATAGGCGTTCTGCATCGAAGCAAGGACGCGGAAGACGGTCTTGTGCTCGCGCATGAAGAGCTTGCGGGCGAGGCGCAGGTCCGCGACCCGGCCGGTCGCGAGGCAGGAGGCGGCGGCCGAGGCGGCCGCGCGGCCGGCGACCATGGCGTAGTAGATGCCCTCTCCGGAAGACGGCGCGACCACGCCGGCGGCATCGCCGGCGAGGACGACGTCCCGGCCGTTGTCCCAGCGGTCGAGCGGCCGGAGCGGGATCGGCGCGCCTTCCTTGCGCAGTGTCTCGCATCCCGCGAGGCCTGCAGCGCGACGCAGGTCGGCCGTCGCCGCCTTGAGATCGGCCGAGCGGTGTTCGGTGCCCATGCCGACCGACACGGTCGATCCGTGCGGGAACACCCAGCCGTAGAAATCGGCGCTGATGCGGCCGTCGTAGACGACGTCGCAGCGATCGGGATCGTACTCGCCCGGCCCGGGGGCGGCGACGATCTCGTGGTAGGCGAAAACGTAGGGGATCGCCTCGGCGCCGGGCACCTCGGCCTTGCCGACGCGGCTGTTGGCGCCGTCGGCGCCGATCACCAGCCGGGTGGGCAGGCGGCGTTCCTCGCCGGTCGCCTTGTCGCGGTAGACGACCGCGGTGCCGTCGCTCCGGTCCACCCGCAGGAAGGTGCCGGTGTGGCGTGTCGCGCCGGCGGTTTCGGCCCGCGCCCGCAGGAAGGGATCGAAGTCCTTGCGGTCGACCATGCCGACGAAACCGTTCTCGATCGGGATGTCGACGCGCCGGCCGCTGGGCGAGATCATGCGCGCGGTGGTGATCTTGGCGAGAAGCTGGGCTTCGCCGATGTCGAAATCGGCCATCAGCCGCGGCGGTATCGCGCCGCCGCACGGCTTGATCCGGCCCTCCCGGTCGAGGAGCGCGACGCGCGCCCCGGACCGCGCGAGATCCTCTGCGGCAGTGGCACCGCAGGGTCCGCCTCCGACAACGACGACATCGAACATGGTCATTCTCCCGGTTGCAGGGCGGGGGCCGGCGCACGCCCCTCCATGATGACAAGCGCCATGATCGCGGCGGCGACGAAGAGCGCGGCCTCGACAATGAATACGGTGGCGAAGGCGGGTGCATCCGCGGTGACCCTGCGCATCACGTCGACGGCCGCCGCACCCGCGAGCCCGCCGGAGCCGGCGGCGATTGCCTGCGCGGCGCCCCAGAGACCCATCCGCGTGCCTTCGCGCGCGCCGCGGCCCTCGCCGGCGAGTTTCATCATCGCCCCGATGGCCGAGACCGCGAACATGCCGTTGAAAAGGCCGAGCGCCACCGCGGCGGGCAGGATCGGCCCGCCCGGGCCCGTCGGCGCGATCGCCGCGAGCGTCAGGAGCGCGGCGGCGGAGCCGAGGCAGCCGGCGGCGACCCAGGCCCGCATGCTGCCGATGCGGAACCCGGTCGCCATGATGCCCACCGTCAGCATGCCGAGGAAGACACCGCCGTTCTGGGCGCCGGCGAGCTGGGTCGATTGCCCGGGCGTGTAGGCGAAGACCAGCCCGGCATAGGGTTCGAGGATCAACTCCTGCATGAAGTAGGCGATCATCGACAGGAAGACGAAGAGCGTGAAGTTGCGCGCCTGCCGCTCGCGCCAGACCTCGGCCAGCGCGGCGAAGAAGGGCTGCGGCTCGGGCTCGGGACGCACGACGAGACCGCGCTCGACGCCGCGGACGGCCAGCGCGGTCATCACCAGGACCGTCGCCGCGGTGGCCGACACGATGACCATGAGCCGCGCTGGCGTGTAGGGATCGAGCAGGCCGCCGACGACACCGGCGGTGACCGCGATGCCGAAAATCATCATCAGCCAGGTGATCGTGGCCGCCGCGCCGCGGCGATGCGGAGCGGTTGCGGTGGCCAGCAGCGCAAGGAGCGAGGTGCCGGAGGTGCCGACGCCGAGGCCGATGGCCGCGTAGGCAACGACGGACAGGCCGAGACCGGGCCAGAAGGCGCGCTCGAGTACGACGACGCCCGCCGCGGCGCCGATCCCGCCAAGCGCCAGGATCGCCATGCCACCGACGATCCAGATCGTCCGGTTGCCGAGCGTGTCGGAGCGGAACCCCCAGTTCGGCCGGGTGATCTGGATGCCGTAATGCAGCGCCACGAGGAAGCCGGGAAGCACGGCCGGAAGCGCCAGTTCGACCACCATCAACCGGTTGAGCGTGGACGTGGTCAGCACGACGATCGCGCCGAGCGCCATCTGCACGAGCCCGAGCCGGACGATCGAGAGCCACGACAGCGTCATCCGCCCGCTCCGATCCCGCGGAGCGCGACAGCCGCGATCATCATGCCGGAGACGTAGAACAGCACGCCGGTTCCATTGTACCACGGCGCGCGCGCCTTGGGATCACGCAGCATCACGCGCATCGCCCAGAGCTGCGCGACGATAAGCGCCGCGATCGCCGCCGGCGCCCAGAGTGCGCCCCAGCCGACCAGCAGCGCGACCACGGCGATCTGCGGCACCAGCATCACGACGCAGGCCACCCGCGCCGCGCGCGCCGGCCCGAGCGTGACGGGCAGGGAGGCGACCCCGGTCTGGCGGTCGCCCTCCAGCGCCTTGAAATCGTTGAGCGTCATGATCCCGTGTGCGCCGATGCCGTAGAGCACCGCGATCACGATGACCTCGGCCGCGGGCCGCCCGGCGCTGAGCACCGCGGCGCCGGTGAACCAGGGCAGGGTCTCGTAGGACAGGCCGACGAGGCCCGGGCCCCAGACGCCCGAGCGCTTCAGCCGCACCGGCTCGGCCGAGTAGGCCCAGGCGGCGGCGACCCCGACGACCGTCGCACCGAAGCCCCAGGGGCCGAGCGTCGCGCCGAGCGCCAGCGCGAGGCCGGACATCGCGAGCGCCACCCACAGGCCCCAGCGCCCCGGCACCCGGCCGGAGGGGATCGGCCGGTCGGGTTCGTTGATCGCGTCGACATGCCGGTCGCACCAGTCGTTGGCCGCCTGGCTCATGCCGCAGACGACCGGACCGGCCAGCACCATGCCGACGAGCACCAGCGTCCACGCGCCGTCCGGCGCGGCGCCCGAGGACACCGTGCCGCACAGGTAGGCCCAGACGGGGGGAAACCACGTGACCGGCTTCACCAGCCGCAAGAGCGCGGCGGGGTCGGGCAGGCGCCGTGACTGTAAACTTTCGCTGACACTCATGTGTCAACTAGACATGGAAAGGCGAGTCGGCGCAAGGCCCGGGCGCCTACTCCTCGCCGCTGGGCTCGCGGTTCAGAAGCCCGTACTTGCGCAGCTTGACGTAGAGCGACTGCCGCGACAGGCCGAGCATCTCGGCCGCCGCGACGCGGTTGTTCCGAGTCAGGTGCACGGCGGTCTCGATGCACATCTTCTCGACCACGTCGGTCGTCTCGGCGACGATCTCCTTCAGGGTGGCGGAGCCCACGAGCTCCATCACCGAGCGTGCGGATTCCGGCGAACCCTGCGCCTGCGCGCTGCGCACCGCCTCGCTCCGCGTCGAATCGCGCAGGACGAGCGCGAGAACCGGATCGGCGCGGTCGTTGAGGTAGGTCACCGACATCTCGACCGGGACGGACCCGCCGTAGCGGCTGACCAGCTTGGTCGAGTAGAGTCGCATCTGGCCGAGGCGGCGGGCATTCTCGACCAGCACGTTCAGGTCGATCCGCCCGCGCCCGAGGAAGGTCGACAGATTCTCCCCGGAAACCTCGGAGGCCTGAGCCGCGTTCAGCAGGTCGAGAAAGCTGTCGTTGCAGTTGAGGATCTCGCCGTTCAGCGAGGTGAAGACGATCGCGTCGCTGGAGCGCTCGAAGAGGATCCCGAGATCGACAGACAGCGCCGAGCGCGTGTCCTCGGCGGCGGCTTCGCCCGACAGCCGGCAGATCACCGCACGTTCGCCGGCGGCGCGGAACATCTGCGCCGTCACGTGCACCGATTTGCCGGTGCGCGCGACCTCGAACACCGTCGCACGGCCGTCGTCGCCGCCCGCGGCCTGGGTCAGCGCCTCCATGAAATCGGCGCCGTCGCGATCGGCGAACGCCGCGCCCAGCGGCCGGCCGATCAGCCCTTCGCGCGTCGCGCCCAGAAGCGCGGCGGCCGGTTCGTTGATATCGACGATCGCGCCGTCCGTCGCGCCGACGAACACGACCGGGTCTCGCACCGTGCGCAGCAGGATCCGGTAGCGGGCGTCGAACTCGCGCCGCGCCTCGTATCCTTGCTCGAGCGACATCTGCGCCTGCACGAGCTGCGCCTGTGTCTCGGCGATGGGGCTGAGATCGCGGCCGAGGAGGACGACCGTGCCGTCGGTGTCGAACGGCACCGCGCGATAGGCGATGGGAACCTCGACGCCGAAGTCGTCGCGATGGTTGAGTTCGGTCGGGCGATGCGGAGTCTCGCCCCGCGCCACACGCGCCAGCAGGCTGTCGAGCTTCGGCCGGCTTTCCTCGGTCAGCGATTCGGAGAGCTTCCTGCCGGCGGTGACACCGGGGTCGCGCGCGCTGTCCTGCCCGTTCAGGACCGACAGCACCCGCCCGTCCGGCGCAACGAAGATCGCCACGTCGCTCGACGCCGCGATGAGATCGTACAGGACGGAAGCCTCGATAGGTTCGGTTGCCGCGATCGGCATCGGTGACGTGTCGCGCTTGTTCATCTGCGGCTCCTTACCGGACTTCCCGACGCTGCGCCATGCATCGCGAGTGCAGCCCGTACGTCGTTTGTCACGAGGTCCACACCGGTTCGTTCGCCAAGGTCGTCGTGCCGATCGAGGACATTCCCTCCCAGAACGCTCAGGGCTCCGCTGTCGGTTTCATCACGAAGCACGGCGCTCATCTTCGTGATGTAGGGCAGCCGTTCGGATAGGCCGCAGGAAAACAGGACGATATCGCGATCGTCACGGGCCAGCGCATCGCGCAGCGCGGCGCGGTCTGGGCCGAACAGAATGGCGACGGACACGCCGGCGCGGCGCAGCTGGGCCGCCGCGACGTGGACGCCGAGCGTGTGGGTGTCGTCGGGGGCGAGGACGATCAGCGCCGTGCGCACCTCGTCCAGCGCGGCGCCGTCAGGTCCGCCGGGCGGCGACAGCTGCGGCAGCAGCCCCTGCAGGCGCGCCGAGGCGATCGAGACGTCGGCAAAGCCGAGCCTGTCGCCGAGCCAGTCGCTGCCGAGGCGGCGCGCCGCCGCCGGGATGCAGCCGTCGACGATGTCCGCCGCGCCGAGGCCGAGCGCGTGCAGTTGCGCCAGCGTCGGCGTCGCCGCGAAGGGCAGTCCCGGCCGGGTCGCGTCGTAAAGGATCTGCGCCCCGGCTTCGACGCGGGTGGCCGCGCGGCGGGGCGTGGCTCCGTTGAGCAGCGACACGACGGTTCCGGCGAGCGTCGCGATCTCCGCGCGCCCCGGTGCGTTGGAAGTGGTCGACCCGTCCATCGGCATCTGCGCCTCCTCCTGATCGTCGCGATGCTCGGTCGTCGTGCCGGTCGCGACACGACAGGCGAGTTGACATTATCCGCGATCAGACCACGCAGAAAGTCAACTTTAACTGACACGCATGGCGCGACGTGGCACGAAAAAGCAGGGAGAATTCGATCTATCCCGCGATTCCGGTGCCGCCACCACCAAGAGTGTAAGTTTCAATTGACACATTTTCCCGCCGAACGCTACGCTTTTCCCATGCACTCCGTGGAATCATCCCGCACCGCCGCCCTGCGGCCGGCCCCCGACCGGGCCCCCCGGCGGCTCTACACGCCGGCCGAACGGGCCCGGCGCGACGCGACGGTCTGGACCAGCGTCCAGGCGGTTCTCGCGCCGCTGCAATTCGCCGTGTTCCTGGTGTCTCTGGGTCTGGTCCTGTGGGCGCTGACGACCGGCGCGGGTTACGCACTCGCCACGGCCTCAATCCTGCTCAAGACCGCGATCCTCTACGTCATCATGGTGACCGGCGCGATCTGGGAAAAGGTGGTCTTCGGCCAGTGGCTCTTCGCGCCCGCGTTCTTCTGGGAGGATGTCGTGTCCTTCGCGGTGATCGCGCTGCACACCGGGTACCTCTGGGTGCTCTGGCAGGGCGCCGCGCCCGAGACGGCGCTGACGGTCGCGCTGGCCGCCTATGCCGCCTACGTGGTCAACGCCGCGCAATTCGTCCTGAAACTCCGCCAGGCGCGCCGCGCCGAGGCGGCGACATGACCGAGAGCTTCCCGCCTCCCCCTGCCGGTGGCTGCAGCGCCACCCCCGTGCTCAAGCAGCGGGGCCAGCACGAGGTGTTCTGCGGCCTGACCGGCATCGTCTGGCTGCATCGCAAGATGCAGGACGCGTTCTTTCTCGTCGTGGGCAGCCGCACCTGCGCGCACCTGCTGCAATCGGCGGCCGGCGTGATGATCTTCGCCGAGCCGCGCTTCGCCACGGCGATTCTCGAGGAGACGGATCTCGCCGGCCTGAAGGACGCCCAGGAGGAGCTCGACCGCGTCGTGCACGACCTGCTCGCCCGGCGCCCCGACATCCGCCAGCTGTTCCTCGTCGGCTCCTGCCCGTCCGAGGTCATCAAGCTCGACCTCGCAAAGTCGGCAGAGCGGCTGTCGGCCGCGCATGCACCGCATGTCCGCGTGCTGAGCTACTCCGGCTCGGGGATCGAGACCACCTTCACCGAGGGCGAGGACGCCTGCCTCGCGGCGATGGTGCCGGAGCTTCCGGCCACCACGGAGCGCGAACTCGTGCTCGTCGGCGCCCTGCCCGACGTGGTCGAGGCGCAGGCGCTCGATCTGCTCGAGCGGATCGGCGTCGGCCCGGTGCGGGTCCTGCCCGCGCCCCGCGCCGACAGCGGGCTCGGAATCGGGCCGAACACCGTCTTCGCGCTGACGCAGCCGTTCCTCGGCGATACGCTGGGCGCGCTGGAGCGGCGGGGCGCGCGGCACATCCCCGCGCCGATCCCGGTGGGCGAGGAGGGTACGACGCTCTGGCTCAAGGCCGTCGCGGCCGAGTTCGGCATCGGCCCGGACGTCGTCGACCGGGTGACCGAGGCGCCGCGCGCCCGCGCCCGCCGCGCGGTGCGCCAGGCCGCCGAGGTGCTCTCGGGTCGGTCGCTCTTCCTGTTCCCGGATTCGCAGCTCGAAATCCCGCTCGCCCGGTTTCTCACCCGCGAATGCGGCATGCATGCGGTCGAGGTCGGCACGCCGTTCCTGCACCGGCAGATCCTCGGCCCGGATCTCGAACTGCTGGCGCCGGGCCCGACGCTGAGCGAAGGGCAGGACGTCGATCTGCAGCTCGCGCGGCTGCGCGAGGCGCGTCCGGACCTGACGGTCTGCGGGCTCGGCCTCGCCAACCCGCTCGAGGCCGAGGGGCTGACCACCAAGTGGGCCATCGAACTGGTCTTCACGCCGGTCCATTTCTACGAGCAGGCGGGCGATCTCGCCGGCCTTTTCTCCCGTCCGCTGCGCCGCCGCGACGCGCTCAAGGTGGGGGCGGCCTGATGCGATGCCTGCGCCTCTCCGCCTCACCCGCGCCCCTGCTTCTTCTTGGCGCAAATACTCCACGGGGGTCCGGGGGTGTGACACCCCCGGTCGTGTTGCCATGAAGCTGTCGGTCTGGACATACGAGGGCCCGCCCCATGTGGGCGCGATGCGGGTGGCCACGGCGATGAAGGGTCTGCACTACGTGCTGCACGCGCCGCAGGGCGACACCTATGCCGATCTGCTCTTCACCATGATCGAGCGGCGCAATCATCGCCCGCCGGTGACCTACACGACGTTCCAGGCGCGCGATCTGGGCTCCGACACGGCGGACCTGTTCCGCCGCGCCTGTCTCGACGCGCACGAGCGCTTCGCCCCCGAGGCGATGATCGTCGGCGCGTCCTGCACCGCCGAGTTGATCCAGGACGATCCCGGCGGCATGGCCGAGACGCTGGGCCTCGGCATCCCGGTCATCCCGCTCGAGCTGCCGTCCTATCAGCGCAAGGAGAATTTCGGCGCCGACGAGACGTTCTACCAGATCGTGCGCGCGCTCGCGGCGCCCTGCGCGCGGACCGAGACGCCGAGCGTCAACCTGATCGGGCCGACCGCGCTGGGCTTCCGCCACCGCGACGACATCACCGAGATCACGCGGCTTCTGCAGGACATGGGCGTGGCGGTGAACGTCTGCGCGCCCTACGGTGCGCGGCCCGCGGACATCGCGCGGCTGGGTGCGGCGCACCTGAATGTGCTGATGTATCCCGAAACCGGCGAGAGCGCGTGCCGCTGGATGGAGCGCGAGCTGGGCCTGCCCTACACCAGGACAGTGCCGATCGGCGCGGGCGCGACGCGCGATTTCGCGGCCGAGGTCGGTGCGGCGCTGGGTCTCGCGCCGGCGCTCGACGAGGCGCGGCTGCGCCTGCCGTGGTACTCGGCCTCGGTCGATTCGACCTACCTCACCGGAAAGCGCGTGTTCGTCTTCGGTGACGGCACCCATGCCCGCGCCATGGCCCGCGTCGCGCGCGACGAGATGGGGTTCGAGGTCGTTGGGCTCGGCTGCTACAACCGCGAGATGGCGCGCCCCCTGCGCGCCGCGGCGCGCGACATGGGGCTCGAGGCGCTGGTGACCGACGACTACCTCGAGGTCGAGGCGGCGATCGAGGCCGCCGCGCCCGAGCTGATCCTCGGCACCCAGATGGAGCGCCACATCGGCAAGCGCCTCGGCATCCCCTGCGCGGTGATCTCGGCGCCGGTGCATGTGCAGGATTTCCCCGCCCGCTACGCCCCGGTGATGGGGATCGAGGGCGCGAACGTCCTCTTCGACACGCTGGTGCACCCGCTGGTCATGGGGCTCGAAGAGCACCTGCTGACCATGTTCCGCGAGGATTTCGAGTTTCACGACGCCGCCGGCCCGAGCCATCACGGCGGCCATGCAGCGGCGTCCGGGGAGGGGGGCTCCGCCCCCCAGACCCCCCGGAGTATTTCCGCCAAGAAGACCGAGCCGGACGGCGGGCCGGTCGAGGTGGTCTGGCTTCCGGCGGCCGAGCAGGAGCTTCGGAAGATTCCGTTCTTCGTGCGCGGGAAGGCCAAGCGGAACACCGAGGCGTTCGCGGCGTCGCGCGGCGAGACCGAGATCGGCGTCGAGACCCTCTACGAGGCGAAGGCCCATTATGCGCGATGACGCGGTCATATCCCCGGCGCCCTACGAGGTCGTCATCATCACGCTCGACGCGCATGCGGCCGAGCCGGTCGCGCGCGCCGAGGCGGCGCTCGCGCCGGAGTTCCCGGGCCTGCGGGTCACCTGCCTCGCCGCCGCCGACTGGGGCCGGGCGCCGGAGCGGCTGGAGGAGGCGAGGGCTGCCGTGGCGCGCGCCGACATCGTCGTCTGCTCGCTGCTCTTTCTCGAGGACCACGTGCAGGCGATTCTTCCGGATCTCGCCGCGCGGCGCGACGACGCCGACGCGCTCATCGGCATCATCGCCGACGCGCAGATCGTCAAGCTGACGCGGATGGGCGGGCTGGACATGGCCGCGCCCGAAAGCTCCACGATGGCGCTCCTGAAGAAGCTCCGGGGCTCGGCCAAGCCCTCGACCGAGAGCGGCCAGCGCAAGATGCAGATGCTCCGGCGGCTGCCGCGGATCCTGCGGTACATCCCCGGCAAGGCGCAGGATCTCCGGGCGTGGTTCCTGACCATGCAGTACTGGCTCGGCGGATCGGACGAGAACATCGAGGCGATGGTCCGGTTCCTGATCTCGCGCTATGCGGGCCGGGCGGAGTGGCGCGGCGTCGAGGCGCCGGCGCCGGTCGAGTATCCCGAATGCGGCATCTACCATCCCGACCTGCCGGGCCGGATCGGCGCCGACGCATCGGCGCTGCCGGCGCCCGAGGCGCCGGTCGCGACGGTCGGGCTTCTGATGATGCGGTCCTATGTGCTGTCGGGCGACACCGCGCATTACGACGCGGTGATCCGCGCCTTCGAGGCCGAGGGTGTCAGGGTGATCCCGGCGTTTGCCGGCGGGCTCGACGGGCGGCCGGCGATCGACGCCTATTTCCGCGACGCCGAGGGCGCACGGATCGACGCGCTGGTGTCGCTGACCGGGTTCAGCCTCGTGGGCGGGCCGGCCTACAACGACAACGACGCCGCGGTGGCGGTGCTCGGGGATCTCGACATTCCCTATATCGCGGCGCACCCGCTGGAGTTCCAGACGCTGGCCGAGTGGGCGGCGAGCGCGCGCGGGCTCGGTCCGATCGAGACGACGATGCTGATCGCGCTGCCGGAGATCGACGGCGCGACTCGCCCGCACGTTTTTGCGGGGCGGCATGGCGGCGAGGGATGCACGGGCTGCCGCCACGCCTGTGCCGGCACCGGCACCAAGGCGATGGCGCCCTGCCCGGAGCGGATCGCGGCGCTGGTCGCGCGCACGAGGACGGCCGCGGCGCTGCGCCGCTCGCGCGTCGCAGAGCGCCGCGTGGCGGTGGTGCTCTTCGGCTTTCCGCCCAATGCCGGCGCGGCCGGAACCGCGGCGCACCTCGCGGTGTGGGAGAGCCTCTACAACACGTTGCACCGCATGAAGGACGAGGGCTACGACCTCGATCCTCCCGACAGCGTCGATGCGCTGCGCGCCGCGCTGCTCGAGGGGAGCGCCCAGCAATACGGCCAGGAGGCCAACGTCGCGGCGCAGGTCAGCGCCGACGAGATGGTGCGCGCCACCCCGTGGCTCGACGAGATCGAGGCGGTCTGGGGGCCGGCGCCGGGCCGGGTGCAGTCCGACGGGCGCGGCGTCTTCGTGCTCGGGGCGCAATTCGGCAAGGTGTTCGTGGGCCTGCAGCCCGGCTTCGGCTGGGAGGGCGACCCGATGCGCCTGCTGTTCGAAGGCGGGTTCGCGCCCACGCATGCCTTCGCGCAGTTCTACCTGTGGCTGCGCAACACGTTCCGCGCAGACGCGGTGCTGCATTTCGGCATGCACGGCGCGCTGGAATTCATGCCCGGCAAGCAGGCCGGGTCGGGTCCCGGCGACTGGCCCGACCGGCTGATCGGGGACTTGCCGAACGTCTATCTCTATGCCGCCAACAACCCGAGCGAGGCGACGCTGGCCAAGCGGCGCGCCGGCGCCGTGACGGTCAGCCACCTGACGCCGCCCTTGTCGCAGGCCGGGCTCTACAAGGGGCTTCTGGAGCTGAAGGAGAGCCTGACGCGCTGGCGGGAGCTGCCGCCGGGCGACGCGCGGGCCGAGGAACTGGCGGCGCTGATCGAAAGCCAGGCGGCCTCGGTCGACATGGACGGGGCGCCCGAAACGCTCTGGGCACGGCTTCTCGAGACCGAGGCGGCGCTGATCCCGGAGGGGCTTCACGTGGTCGGCGGCCCGATGAGCGCCGAAGCGCGCGAGAGCTACCTTGAATTCGGCGGAGACGCGGAGACGCGGGCGCGGATGGACTCCGCCCTCGGCTCGGATGCCGAGCTCGACGGGCTGATGCGGGCCTTGGCCGGCCGCTTCGTCGCGCCGGTGCCCGGCGGCGACGTGATCCGCAGCCCGGAGATCCTGCCCACGGGGCGCAACATCCATGCCTTCGATCCGTTCCGGATGCCGACCGCCTTCGCGATGGAGGAGGGCGCGCGGCAGGCGGAGCGGCTGATCGTGGCGCACGGATCGACGCCGCGCTCGGTGGCGCTGGTGCTCTGGGGATCGGACAACATCAAGACCGACGGCGCGCCGCTCGCGCAGGCGCTCGCGCTTCTGGGCGCGGTGCCCCGCTTCGACGCGTTCGGGCGACTGTCGGGGGCGGACCTTGTGCCCCTCGCGACGCTCGGCCGGGCGCGGATCGACGTCGTGATGACGCTGTCGGGCATCTTCCGCGACCTGCTGCCGCTCCAGAGCCGGATGCTGGCCGAGGCGGCGCTGAAGGCGGCGACGGCGGACGAGCCTGCCGATATGAATCCGGTCCGCGCGCATGCCGAGGCGCATGCGGCCGAGGCCGGCTGTTCGATCGAGGAGGCGGCGCTGCGGGTGTTCTCGAACGCCGAGGGCGCCTACGGGTCGAACGTGAACAGCCTCGTCGAGAGCTCCGCGTTCGGCGACGAGGACGACCTGGCCGACGCCTTCGAGGCCCGCAAGAGCTGGGCCTACGGCACGAACGGGCAGGCGGTGGCCAACCCGGCCCTGCTGACACGGATGCTGTCGGGCGTCGAGGTCGCCTACCAGAACCTCGAGAGCGTGGAACTCGGGGTGACCACGGTCGACCATTACTTCGATACGCTCGGCGGAATCAGTCGTGCAGTGCGCCGCGCCCGCGGCACGGAGGCGGCGCTCTACATCTCGGACACCACGCGGGGCGCGGGCACGGTGCGCACGCTGTCCGACCAGGTGGCGCTGGAGACCCGTGCGCGGTCCCTCAACCCGAAATGGTTCGAGGGCATGCTGCGCCACGGCGCCGAGGGCGTGCGCCAGATCGAGGCGCACGTGACCAACACGATGGGCTGGTCGGCGACGACCGGCGAGGTCGAGCCATGGGTCTATCAGCGCCTGTCGGAGACCTACGTTCTCGATCCCGAGATGCGCGCGAGGCTGGCGGAGCTGAACCCGGTGGCGTCCTCGCGCATGGCGAACCGCCTGCTCGAGGCCCACGACCGGGCCTACTGGCAGCCCGACGACGCGACGCTGGCGGCGCTGCGCGACGCTGCGGACGCGCTGGAGGATCGCATGGAAGGGGTGGCGGCGGAATGAGCGGGCGCGCGCATATCCGCCCGGACGCCGGGCACCGCCCGGCCCGGCCCGCCACGGATCACGCCGTTCCGCGCTGTGCGCGGGGCGGATGGCGCGGGACCGGGGCGCTGCCCCGGACCCCGGGGTTTTTTCGGCAAGATGAAGCAGGTGCACCTTCGCCTGCATGGAAGGGGGAGACATGAGTCCGCTCGATCACAAGCAGCCGCCCGCGGGGCGCGCCGCGATGCGAGAGGCCGCCGGTCTCGAGGCCCGCGGCGTGACCGCGCCGCCGGTCCTGCGCGGGCAGGACGGCGAAGGATCGGTGCAGGTGCACCAGGATCCGTCGATGAAGATCGAGGGCGCACAGGTCTTTTCGGTCTACGGCAAGGGCGGGATCGGCAAGTCGACCACGTCGTCCAACCTGTCGGCCGCCTTCGCCAGCCAGGGCAAGCGGGTGCTGCAGATCGGGTGCGACCCGAAGCACGATTCGACCTTCACGCTGACCGGGCGGCTGCAGCCGACGGTGATCGACATCCTCAAGGACGTCGATTTCCACGCCGAGGAGCTGCGGCCCGAGGATTTCGTGACCGAGGGCTGGGGCGGCGTCCAATGCATCGAGGCGGGCGGTCCGCCCGCCGGCACCGGCTGCGGCGGCTACGTCGTGGGCCAGACGGTGAAGCTCCTGAAGCAGCATCACATGCTCGAGGACACCGACGTGGTGATCTTCGACGTGCTGGGCGACGTGGTCTGCGGCGGGTTCGCGGCGCCGCTGCAGCACGCCGACCGCGCGGTGATCGTGACCGCCAACGACTTCGACTCGATCTACGCGATGAACCGGATCATCGCCGCGGTTCAGGCGAAATCGAACAACTACAAGGTGCGGCTCGCGGGCTGCATCGCCAACCGCTCGAAGGACACCGACGAGGTCGACCGGTTCTGCGACACGGTCGGGTTCCAGCGCATCGCGCACATGCCCGACTACGATGCGATCCGGCGTTCGCGGCTGAAGAAGAAGACCCTGTTCGAGATGCCGGACGAGGACGACATCGTGGCGGCCCGGCAGGAATACCTGCGGCTGGCCGAAACGCTCTGGCGCGGCACCGAGCCGCTGACGCCGGCACCGCTGCCGGACCGCGACATCTTCGAGCTTCTGGGATTCGACTGATGCGCTACGAGGCCACACGCGCCCGGGTCGAGACCTATTTCGACCGCACCGCCACCGAGGTCTGGGCGCGGCTGACCTCGGACGCGCCGGTGAGCCGGATCCGCGAGACCGTCCGCAGCGGCCGCGACGCGATGCGCGCGCGCATGCTGGCGGCTCTGCCGGCGGACCTGACCGGGCGGCGGGTGCTGGACGCGGGCTGCGGGGCGGGGCAGATGACCCGCGCGCTGGCGGAACGCGGCGCCGAGGTGACGGCGATCGACCTGTCGCCGGCGCTGGTGTCGATCGCACGCGAGCGTCTGCCGGCGGACCTCGGCACGCGGGTGACCTTCCTCGCCGGCGACATGACGGAGGCGCATCTGGGCGAGTTCGACCACGTACTCGCCATGGACAGCCTGATCTACTACGCCGCCGGCGACATCCGCAGCGTCCTCGGCGCACTGAGCGCCCGCACGCGCGACAGCATCGTCTTCACCGTCGCGCCGCGCACGCCGCTGCTGATGACCATGTGGCAGGCCGGACGGCTCTTTCCGCGGTCCGACCGGTCGCCGGTGATGGTGCCGCACGGGCCGGCGCGGCTTTCGGGCGCGATCGCCGATCTCGGCGCGGTGCGCGATCTCGGGCGGGTGAGCTCGGGCTTCTACATCTCGCATGCGCTGGAGGTGCGGCCATGAGCGTGCGCGTCGCCCGGCGGTTCCTGCCCTTCGCCGACGCGGCGAGCGATGCGCTGCCGCTCGGGCAGCTCCTGCGGCTGGCGCTGTTCCAGGTGTCGGTCGGCATGGCGACGGTGATGCTGCTCGGCACGCTGAACCGCGTGATGATCGTGGAGCTGACGGTGCCGGCGACGATCGTCGCGGTGATGATCGCCCTGCCGGTGCTGGTGGCGCCGTTCCGGGCGCTTCTGGGCTTTCGCTCGGACACGCACCGCTCGGCCATCGGGTGGAAGCGGATCCCCTATCTCTGGTTCGGGTCGCTGTGGCAGATGGGCGGGCTCGCGATCATGCCGATGGCGCTGCTCGTGCTGGGCGGCGACACGGTGCATCACGTGCCGTTCGCCGGCGAGGTGCTGGCGGCGCTGGCCTTCCTCATGACCGGGCTCGGGCTGCACATGACGCAGACCGCGGGCCTCGCGCTCGCCTCCGACCGCGCGACCGAGGAGACGCGCCCGCGCGTGGTCGCGCTTCTCTACGTGATGTTCCTTGTCGGAATGGGCCTGTCGGCGCTGGTGATCGGCTGGCTCCTGCGGGATTTCACGCCGCTGCGGCTCATTCGCGTGGTGCAGGCGGCGGCGGTCGTCGGTGTGCTGCTGAACGTCGTCGCGCTTTGGAAGCAGGAGCAGGTCCGCCCGATGAGCGCCGAGGAGCGCGCCGCGCCGCGGCCGCGCTTCGCCGATGCCTGGGCGGACTACGCGCGGGGCGGCAGCGCCGGGCGTCTTCTCGTCGTCGTGTTCCTCGGCACCATGGGTTTCACCATGCAGGACGTTCTGCTCGAACCCTATGGCGGCGAGATCCTCGGCCTGTCGGTCTCGACGACGACGCTTCTGACGGCGATGTGGGCGGCCGGTGCGCTGGCCGGGTTCGCGCTCGCGGCGCGGGCGTTGGCGCGGAACGCGGATGTCTACCGGCTGGCGGCGACGGGCGTGCTGGCGGGGATCGCCGCCTTCTCGATGGTCGTGTTCGCGGCGCCGATGGCGTCGCCGGCGCTGTTCTTCGGCGGCGCGGGCCTGATCGGGCTTGGCGCCGGGCTCTTCGCCGTCTCGACCCTGACGGCGGCGATGACCATGCCCGCCGAGGGCGTGGCCGGCCGCGGCCTCGCGCTCGGGGCTTGGGGTGCTGCACAGGCGACCGCCGCCGGGCTTTCCACCGCGATCGGCGGCGCGACACGCGACTGGGTCAACATTCACGCCATCGCCGGCGACCTCGGCCAGCCATTGGCCACGCCCGCCACCGGCTACTCGGTCGTCTACCACGTCGAGATCGGCCTGCTGTTCATCACGCTCGTGGCGCTCGGCCCCCTCGTGGGCCGCGCCGCATCCCGTCCCGCACCCGCAGAGAAGGCCGGCATCGGACTGGCCGACTTCCCCACCTGAACCCGCCTCAAGCAAAGGAGCAGGGTCATGATCAACGACTATCCGTTCGGAAATCTCGACCTGGCGAGCCTCTCGCTCTGGATCTTCTTCATCTTCTTCGTCGGCCTCGTGATCTGGATCCAGCGCGAGAACCAGCGCGAGGGGTATCCGCTCGTGGACGAGGACGGCAGCAAGGCGGATGCCGGCGGCATCTGGCCGGTGCCCTCGGACAAGACCTTCATCCTGCCGCACGGCCGGGGCGAGAAGAAGTTGCCGTCGGGCCAGAACCTCGACCGCACCGATCTCGCGCTCGAGGCCACGACCGGGGCGTCGGGCTTTCCCTTCGCGCCCACCGGCAACCCGATGGAAGCCGGAGTCGGGCCGGGGGCGTGGTGCCCGCGCGCCGACGAGCCCGAGCTCGACGGTCACGGCCACCCGAAAATCGTGCCGATGGAGAAGGAAGGGTTCCGCATGGCGGCGGGGCGCGACCCGCGCGGCATGCCGGTGGTGTCCGGCGACGACAAGGTTGTCGGCATGATCTCCGACATGTGGGTGGACGCGCCCGAGCAGCTGGTGCGCTATCTCGAGATCTCTCTCGACCCCGAGAACGGCGGCGGCAAGCGGCTGGTGCCGATGACCATGGCGCGGATCCGGTCGAACCGGGTGCAGGTCCGGTCGATCTTTGCCCAGCAGTTCGCCGGCGTGCCGACGACCAAGTCGCCGGCGCAGGTCACCAAGCTCGAGGAAGAGAAGATCAGCAGCTACTACGGTGCCGGTCTTCTCTATGCCAGCGCCAAGCGCGAAGCGCCGAAACTCTGATCGCGGACGGCCGGGCCCGCGACAGCCACGCGGGCCCTCGGACCCTGGGGAGGACAGACTGATGAGCCACGACGACTTTGACATCGAACCGGTTCCGGGGCTGCCGGAACGACCGCCCGAGGGCGAGCGGATCCTCTGGCAGGGTCGGCCGGACGCCTTCGCGCTGACCTGGACCTCGCTCAGCCTGCCCTGGGTCGTCGGCTATTTCGTCCTCCTGGCGCTGTGGCGCTTCGGCACGCTGGTCGATCTCGTGCCGATGGGCCAGGCGGTCGGTGCGGCGGTGCCGTTCCTGATCCTGGGCGCGATCGTTGTGGCGCTTCTGGGCCTGATCGGCTGGATTCAGGCGCGGGCGACCGTCTACACGGTCACCGATCGCCGCGTGGCGATGCGGATCGGTGCAGCGCTGACGGTGACGCTGAACCTGCCTTACACGCAGATCGCCGCCGCGGGATACGCGCCGGGGCGCCGGGGCACCGGAACGATCGCGCTGTCGACCGTGGGCGGGCCGGTCATGTCCTACCTCGTGCTCTGGCCGCACGTGCGGCCGTGGCGGATCGCGCGCCCCGAGCCGGCGCTGCGCTGTATCCCGCAAGCCGAACAGGTCGCGCGGCTGATCGCCGAGGCGGCGGAGGCCAGGGTCGCGGTTCCGCAAGTGGCGCCGGCTGAGGCCCGGCCCGCCCCGGCGGCCGCGGCCGCCGTCGCGGCCGAGTGAAGGAGGCGATGACGATGGCACAACCGCTTGAACGCCGCATGAAGAGCACCGAGGCCGAGCTGGTGCCGCTGCCGCTCATCCGGGCGATGGTGGCGATGGTTCTCGCAAGCCTCGCGATCGCATCCTACGCGGTCTGGACCGACCGGCCTCTCGAGGCGACGCCCCCGGCGGGGCCCGTCGTCACCGCGCGGACCATCACGCTCGAGGCCGACATGACGGGCGCGGCACGCGTGATGGATGCGGACGGCCGGGTGATCGCGGATCTCGCTCCCGACGAGGGCGGCTTCGTGTCAGGCGTCGCCCGGGTGATCGAGCGCGAGCGCCGCAACGCGCGGCTGCCGCTCGATGCGCCGGTGCGCCTCGAGGCGATGGACAGCGGGCGGATCGCGATCATCGATCCGTCCACGGGATGGCGCGCCGACCTCATGGGGTTCGGCGCGGACAACGCGGCGGCATTTGCCAGGCTGCTGCAGAACGAGCCCGAATGAGGAGGGAAGACTCATGGGACTACTGACAAAGGACGTGGAGAGGGCGCCGTGCACCGTCGAGGTGTCGCACTGCTTCGAGAGCCTGCACGCGCATGTGCGCTTCAACAACGGCGCCGTCATCTATCCCGGTGACGAGGTCAAGGTGCACGGCCCCGAGATCATGGCGCCGTTCGGCGAGGTGGTGAGCGAGGACCGCGAGGCGACCATCCTGCGCGCCTCGAAGCTCGAACGCCTGTGGACGCGACTGACCGGCGATCTCGAAGTGATGGAGCTCTGCGAGTTCTCGTTCTCCGAGGAGGTGCGGCTATGAACGTGCATGCCGATCCCGTCGCCGACAAGCGCGCCGAGGCCCAGACCGCAGAAGAGGGCATTGCCCTCCAGGAGGAGCAGGCCAAGCTCGATTCCAAGTTCGCGACCGACGTGGCGATGCAGAATACACTGCTGACGCCGCGCTTCTACACCACCGATTTCGACGCGCTCGACGCGATCGACGTCTCGCCGGTGCGCGCCGACTGGGACGCGCTGATCGCCGAGATGCAGGCCGATCCCAACAAGGGCCACTTCAAGAAGACCGCCGACTGGGACGTGGTCGACTGGGAGGGGATGGAGCCCGGCCTGAAGAAGGAATTCATCGACTTCCTGATCTCGTCCTGCACCGCCGAGTTCTCGGGCTGCGTGCTCTACAAGGAGATGAAGCGGCGCGGATCGAACCACGACGTCACGACGCTGTTCCAGCTGATGGCGCGCGACGAGGCGCGGCACGCGGGCTTCATCAACGATGCGCTGCGCGAGGCGGGCGTGGCGGTGAACCTCGGCTTCCTGACGCAGAAGAAGAAATACACCTTCTTCCGGCCGAAATTCATCTACTACGCCACCTATCTGTCGGAAAAGATCGGCTACGCCCGCTACATCACCATCTTCCGGCACCTGGAGCGGCACCCCGAGCACCGGTTCCACCCGATCTTCAAGTGGTTCGAGGAGTGGTGCAACGACGAGTTCCGCCACGGCGAGGCGTTCGCGCTGCTCATGAAGACCGATCCGAAACTGACCTCGGGCGTGAACGTGTGGTGGATCAAGTTCTTCCTCACCGCGGTCTTTGCCACGATGTACGTGCGCGATCACCAGCGCCCGGCCTTCCACGAGGCGCTGGGCGTGGATCCCGACTGGTATGCCCACGAGGTCTTTACCAAGACCTCGGCGCTCAGCGAGCAGATCTTTCCGATCACGCTCGATATCGAGCATGCGGCCTGGCAGCCGACGCTGGAGCGGCTGCACCGCGCCAACGTGGCGATCGCCGAGGGGACCGAGGCGGGCGGCATCGGCGGGCGGCTGCGTTCCTGGGCAAACCAGGCCAAGGCGGCGTACTGCTTCGCCCGGCTCTACGCGATCCCGGCGCGGCGGCACCGGGTGCCCGAGAGCCCGCGCCTGGAGCCGGCGTATTGAGCCGGATCCGACAGGACGACGGAACGGCCCGGGGGCGCTGCCCCCGGACCCCCGGAGTATTTGACCCAAGAAGAAGACGCGGGGCGGGACGTGCCTGCCATTCGGGACAGGAGTATCGGGGATGAGCGGACATCCGGGGATCGCGGCGCTCTTCGCGCTCTTCGCCTGGTGGTTCTCCACCGGGGCGATCCTCGTGCTCGTGCGGCGTGCCGACCGCGCGGAGGCCGGGCGCCGCGCGACGATCGCGGCGCTGCCGCTTCTCGTCCTCGGCGCCGCGGGGCTCTGGGCGAGCGCGGGTGCGGCCGATGTCGGCGCGGTGTACCTCGCGTTCCTGTCGGCGCTGGCGGTCTGGGGCTGGATCGAGCTGGCCTTCCTCACCGGCACGATCACCGGGCCGAACGCGCATGTCTGTCCGCGCCACCTGCCCGAATGGGAACGGTTCCTGCGCGCCTGGGGCGTTCTCGCCTACCACGAGATGCTGCTGGCGGGCGCCTTCCTCGGGCTCTGGGCACTGACCCGGGACGCGGCCAACGCGGTCGGTTTCTGGACCTTCGCGGTGCTGTTCTTCGCCCGTATCTCCGCCAAGCTGAACCTCTTTCTCGGCGTGCCGCGGATCAATACCGAGTTCATGCCGCGCGCGCTGGCGCACGTGCCGAGCCATTTCCGCAAGGCGGGAGTCAACTGGCTCTTCCCGGTCTCGGTGACCGGGCTGGCGGCCGCGACCGCGGTGTGGATCACGCTACTGACGACGGCCGGAACCCCGGCCCAAACCGCCGGCTTCGCGCTCCTTGCCGCGATGACCGGACTCGCGCTTCTCGAGCACTGGTTCATGGTGCTGCCGCTGCCGGACGAGAAGCTGTGGCGCTGGATGCTTCCCGCGCCCGCCAACGGACCGACGAGGGAGGACGCCCATGGACTTTGACGCCCTGTTCACCGACGCGCTCGACACGCTGCGCCGCGAAGGCAACTACCGGATCTTCGCCGAGCTCGAGCGCGCGGTCGGCGCCTTCCCGCAAGCGAAGAGCCACGACGCCAACGCCCCGGACGAGGTCACGGTCTGGTGCTCGAACGACTATCTCGGCATGGGTCAGCACGCGGAGGTGATCGCGGCGATGTGCGACACTGCGCAGGCCTGCGGCACCGGCGCCGGGGGCACGCGCAACATCTCGGGCAACACGCACCAGCACGCGTTGCTGGAGGCGGAACTGGCGGACTTGCACGGCAAGGAGCGGGCGCTGCTGTTCACGTCGGGCTACGTGTCGAACTGGGCGGCGCTGTCGACGCTCGGGGCGAAGCTGCCCGACGCGGTGATCCTGTCGGACGAGAAGAACCACGCCTCGATGATCGAGGGCATCCGCCATTCCAAGGCGGACAAGGTGATCTGGCGCCACAACGATCCTGCGGACCTCGACCGCAAGCTGGCGGCGTTGCCGGTCAACGCCACGAAGATCGTCGCCTTCGAGAGCGTCTACTCGATGGACGGCGACATCTGCCCGATGGACGAGATCCTCGACGTGGCCGAGGCGCACGGTGCGATGACCTATCTCGACGAGGTGCACGCGGTCGGCATGTACGGCCCGCGCGGCGGCGGCGTCAGCGAAGCGCGCGGGCTGGCGGACCGGATCACGCTGATCGAGGGCACGCTCGGCAAGGCCTACGGCGTGATGGGCGGCTACGTGTCGGGGTCGGCGGCTTTGTGCGACTTCATCCGCTCCTTCGCCTCGGGGTTCATCTTCACCACCGCGCTGCCGCCGGCGGTGGCCGCGGCCGCGCGTACCTCGATCGCGCATCTCAAGCAGAGCGACGCCGAGCGCCAGCGTCAGCGCGCGCAGGTCGCCAAGTTGCGGGCGCGGCTCGATTCGCTGGGCATTCCGCACCTGCAGAACGACAGCCACATCATCCCGGTGATGATCAAGGATCCCGTGAAGTGCCGGCAGATCGCCGACATCCTGATGCAGGATTTCGGGATCTACGTTCAGCCGATCAATTATCCGACGGTGCCGAAGGGCACGGAGCGGCTGCGCTTCACGCCGGGGCCGCTGCATTCCGACGCCGATATCGAAAACCTGGTGCAGGCGCTCGCGGCTCTCTGGAAGCGGTGCGCGCTGGCGCACGCCGTGGCCTGAGCCGACGCACCGGCGCGGGGCTTTTCGGCGCCGCGGGGATGCCTATCTGACGGGGGCGGCCCGACAGGAGACAGCATGCCCCGCTCCCGCCTCACCCCGATCGCGATCGGCGTCGCTCTGGCGCTGAACCTTGGCGCCACGCCACCATTGCGGGCTCAGGATGTCGACCGCGGCGCGCAGCTCTTTTCCGACTGTGCGGCGTGCCACCGGGTGGTGGCGCCGGACGGCACGATCCTGCGCGGCGGCGGACGGGCGGGCCCGAACCTTTACGGTGTCGCGGGCGGGCGCGCCGCATCCGACAGCCGTTTCGACTATTCGCAGTGGCTGCGCGCGCTGGGTGCGCGCGACGTGACGTGGACGCAGGGCGCGCTCGCCGAGTACCTTCGCAACCCCACGATATTCACAAAGCAGGTGCTCGACGATCCCGAGGCGCGCTCGCGCATGGCCTATCGGATGGAAACCGGCGCGGCCGATATCTGGGCCTATCTCGAGAGCCTCGAACGCTAGCGTCGGGGCGCGCCACCCCCGATCAGGCCGAGACCTGTTCGCGCAGGATCGACGCGGTGAGCGACACCATCAGGTAGATGCCCGAGAAGATCAGGAACGCCAGAAGCGTGTTCTCGAACTTGCGCGGATAGGCCGGATCCTCGGCCGCGGTCGGTTCCACCGCGGTGGTGAGGTAGCGTGCCTGGCTGTCGGCATCGCGGCGCGCGGTCTCGAGCCGTTCGAGGGCCGATTGCAGCATGAGGTCGCGGGTGGCCAGATCGGCCTCGGCGAGCTGCACCTGCACGGCCGTGTCGGCCAGCGAGTCGCCGCCTTCCTGCGCGGTGGTCATCCGCGTGTTGAGCTCGGCCAGCAGCGCCTCGAGCCGGCGCACGTCGGCACGCGCGCCGTCGACCCGGCTCTGGTTGGGCCGCGCATTGTCGAGCAGCGCCTGGAGCTGGAGCCGCTTTTCCTGCAGCTGCACTTCGAAATTGTTGATCTGCCCGCGCAGGGCCGCGATCCGGCCCTCCGGGTCGATCAGCGCGCTTTCCTGCTGCAGCCGGACCAGCCGTTCCTGCGCGTCGCGGCGCGCCGACTCCGCCTCCGCGAGGCCCTGTTCGGCATCGAGCACGGCGTTCGAGCGCTTGCGCAGCGAGAGGTTGTCGACCCGTTCCTCGGCGTAGGACACGAGCGCGCGGGAGAACTGGGCCGCGGTCTGGGGATCGACCGCGGTGACCTCCATCTTCACCACGCCCTCGGTCGGGTCGTAGCCGATCTCGACGTTGCGCTTATAGACGTCGTAGGCCTCCTCGGTCGAGGCTGCGGCGTCCAGCCGCTGCAGCGGATCGATGAAGTCCTGGCTGAAATGCGCGCGAAATCCTTCGTCCTCGTCGAGGCGCAGCATCGCGTCCTTCGACGACAGGTAGGACTGGACCGCGATCGCGTCCTGATTGGTGGCGAATTGCGTGCCCGAAAGGAGCCCCCCGACGCCGCCGCCCCCGCCGCTGTCGTTGGCGAGAATGAGGAATTGAGACTTGGTCGAGTAGAGCGGCGTCGCCACGTTGAAGAAGTAGTGCCCGGCCACGATCGTCGGCAGCGCGACGAAGAAGAACAGCCGTGTGAGCAGCAGCGCGAACTTGCGCCGGCGCCGGCGGGCGAGATCCTTCTGGATGCGGCCGATTTCCTCGGCCCGGCGCTCGGCCGGGCTCGGGACGGGGCCGACCTCGGTCGAGGGCACGCCCTTTTTCTTCAGCGGCATGGTCTGGGGCAACTGGACTCGCTCGTCGCGCGGCTCTTCGGCCTCCGCGGGTGCGCCGGCGGAGTCGGGGGCGGTCGACTCGACGCCTGTCTCGGGGTCGCGGGTCACCACCAGCTCAAGCGTGTTGGCGCGCTGGAACGGGTCGATGCCGCGGGCGCGCAACAGGCGCACGGCGTCGAAGTCCGACGTCGGGGCGAGCCCGTGCTTCTGCGCGACGCGGCGCGCCATGCGCAGCTGGCGCCCGGTCAGGCCCTCGTCGCGGATCGCCTGGATCTCGGCGTCGGCGGCGACTTCGAGCGGAGAGCTGACATAGCCGTCACGGACGACGCCGTCATCGGGACCGTCGAAGTTGGCGGCGCGCTGGTCCGGCGCGTCGTCGTGCGTCAGGGCTTCGGCGGCACTGGCGTCGGCGGAGCGGCGGATGCGGAATTTTCTAGCCTTGGGTTTCGTAGTCATAGAGCCGCTTCGCTTCTTCAAGGCTTTCGAACATGTGCAATTGCCCGTCCATCAGGACCGCGGCCTTGCGCGCGAACTTCTCCAGGATCGCCGGCTGGTGGCTGACGATGATGATCGTCGTGGTGCGCAGCCGCTCGGCGAGGAAGTCGCCGGCCCGCCGGTTGAACTCGACATCGGTGGACGAGGGCATGCCCTCGTCGATCAGGTAGATGTCGAAGTCGAGCGCGAGCATCAGCGAGAACGAGAACCGCGCCTTCATGCCGGACGAGTAGGTGCCGAGCGGCTGGTCGAAATACTCGCCCAATCCGCAGAGCCACCGGCAGAACGCCTCGACGTAGTCGGGATCGAGGCCGTAGAGCTTGGCGATATAGCGGGCGTTTTCGGCTGCCGAGATCTTCGAGATCACGCCGCCCATGAAGCCCAGCGGAAACGAGACCCGGCAGGTGCGCCGGATGGTGCCCTCGTCGGGTTTCTCGAGGCCCGCCATCATCTTGATCAACGTCGTCTTGCCGGTGCCGTTCGGCGCGAGGATTCCGACGGACTCGCCGAGGTCGACGCGGAACGACACGCGGTCCAGGATCACCTTGCGGTGGGATCCGGTCCAGAAGGACTTGCTGACGTTGTCGAACTCGAGCATCCGGCGCCTTTCGTGCGCTTTGCCACATTCCGCGTCAAAGCTTCGTATCTCGAGTGGGGTAGTTTTGAATTTTGGTCAGAGTATGTCCTGTTCGGGAAACAAAACACAATCCTGCGCTGGTTTTGTGCCCGCAAAATGCGGCAATTGAAGCGCTCCTCGCCGGCGCTAACTGCAGGTCATCCGGCAACAGCGAGGAGACGAAGATCATGCAGACGAGACGCAGGTTCCTGTCCACGATCGGCGCGACGGCGGGCGCTGTCACGATCCTTCCCTACGCAACGATGGCACAGGGCGCGATGTCGAACACCTTCGAGACCGACGCGGGTCCGATCACGGTGCATCCGGTCAGCCATGCCTCCTTCGTGATGGAGACCCCGAAAGGCGTGATCTATGTCGATCCGGTCGGCGGCGCCGAGGCCTATTCCGACTTTCCCGATGCCGACCTGATCCTCGTCACTCACGAGCACGGCGACCACTACGATGCGGCGACGCTCGAGGCGCTGATGGCCGACGGCACGCACCTGATCACCAACCCGGCGGTGGGCGAGATGCTTCCCGAGGGGCTGGCATCGGGCGCCGAGCAGATCGGCAACGGCGCCAGCACCGAGTGGGAGACCCTCGGGATCGACGCGATTCCGGCCTACAACACCACCGAGGGGCGTCTCGACTTTCACCCCGAGGGCCGCGACAACGGCTACGCCCTGAGCTTCGAAGGCTTCCGCGTCTACATCTCGGGCGACACCGAGGATATCCCGGAGATGCGCGCGCTCGAAAACATCGACGTGGCCTTCGTCTGCATGAACCTGCCGTTCACGATGAACGCGGAGGCGGCGGCGAGCGCGGTCAACGAGTTCGCGCCGACCTACGTCTACCCCTACCATTTCCGCGGGCGGGATGGCGGCACGCAGGACCCGGCCGCCTTTGCCGAGATGGTGGAGACCGCCGAGGTTCTGACGCCGGACTGGTATCCGGAAACAGAGTCGCTCTGAGACGAGGGCGGCGCGCGGCTCAGCCGGCCGGAAGCGCCGCCTTCAACCGGTGAAAACTCATGGAGATATGCGCGCGGCGGATCATGCCGACCGCGGGCATGTCGCCCGAACGCAGCGCGTCGGCGACTTGCCGCATCTCCTCGCGGAAGGCCGCGATCTCCCGGTCAAGGTCTAGTTCTGCGATGGCCTGCAGCCAGATCCGGGCCGTGCGGAAGTAGAGTCGCTCCGACACCTCGGCGAGAGCGTCGTTGCCGATCAGGCGCTGCGTGAAGCTGAAATAAGCCATGTTGAGCCGGGCGAAGGCCCGGGCATCGGGCAAATCGGCGAGCTTGGCGCCCTCGGCGATCAACGTGCGAAGCTCGGAAAGCACCGCGTCCGTCACGGGCCGCGGCGTCATCGTGCCCGACAGTTGTGCAAGCTCCTCGCGCAGCGCGTAGACCTGCCCGAGCTCTCGGGCATCCACGTCGGTCACGAGCGTTCCGACACCGTGTCGCGCCTCGACCAGCCCCTCGTCCGACAACCGCGCGAGAACGCGCCGCACCGGCGTGCGCGAGACGCCGAACTCCGCGGCCAGTGCCTCTTCGCCCAGCTTTGTGCCGGGGGGGTAGTCGAGCAGGCAGATCCGGCCCCGCAACTCGGCATAGAGCCGTTGATGCCGGGCTTCGGCACTCATGCCGCGAGGTTCCTCCGAAGGCCCTCCAGCATCGTCAGGCATTCGGCCAGTTGCTGACGCGACACGTACTCGTCGGGCTTGTGCGCCTGGGCGATCGATCCGGGGCCGCACACCACGACGGACATGCCGAGCTCCTGGAAAAGCCCCGCCTCGGTGCCGAAGGGCACGACATCGGCCGAGTTGCCGCCGGTCAGCTGGGACACCAGCGCGCGCGCCATGTTGTCGTCCATCGGCTCGAGGCCGACGACTTCGCCAATGGTCTCGACGCTGATGTCGGCGCGCGGGCTGACCGCGCGCATCGCCGGCAGGAGATCCTGTTCGATGAGGGATTGCAGCGCTTCCTTGACGAATTCGGCGTCGCCGTACTGCACCGGGCGCATCTCCCACTCGACTTCGGCACGGCCGGGGATGACGTTGTGCGCCACCCCGCCGGACAGGCGCCCGACATTGACCGTTGTCCAGGGCGGATCGAAGCGGCTGTCTCGCGGGGCGCGCGCCTTCAGTTCCTCGGCCAGCTCCATCAGCCGGGCGACGTAGCGCACGGCGTAGGCCACCGCGTTCACGCCCCGGTCGGGGTTGGAGCCGTGGCCTTCGAGCCCGTGAAACCGCGCGGTGTATTCACAGCAGCCCTTGTGCCCCTCGATGATCCGCATCTCGGTCGGTTCGCCGACGATGGCGATCGCGGGCAGGTGGTCGCGGGCCTTGAGATGCGGCACGAGCGCCTGCGCGCCGAGGCAGCCGACCTCTTCGTCGTGGGTAAAGCAGAAATGCACCGGCCGGCGCAGGTTCGTGCCCGCATACGCGCTCGCCATGGAGATCGCCGACGCGATGAACCCCTTCATGTCGCAGGTGCCGCGCCCCATGAGAAGGTCGCCACGCTCGGTCAGTTCCCATGGATCCGTGGACCAGTCCTGGTCAGCCACCGGCACAACGTCCGAATGGCCCGACAAGAGCACGCCGCCGCCCATGTCGGGGCCGATCGACCCCCAGAGGTTCGCCTTCTCGCCGCTCTCGTCGCGAAACACCTCGACCCGTGCGCCCGCATCCTCCAGCCGGGTCGCCATGTCGTCGATGAGCCCGGCATTGGGCGCCGACGACACGGTGGGGTGCGCGATGAGATCGGCGAGGATCGCCTCGGTGCGCTCCAGCATGGTCAGTCCTTCACGTACATCTTGCGGGGGCGCTGACAGAACGTCTCGGCCGGACCCTCGTCCTTGATGAGGATCGACTCCGTGATCTCGAGCCCCCAGTCCGACATCCACAGGCCGGGCATGAAGTGGAAGGTCATGCCGGGCTCCAGCACGGTTTCGTCCTCCGAGCGCAGGGACACCGTGCGCTCGCCCCAGTCCGGCGGGTAGGACAGTCCGATCGGGTAGCCGCAGCGGGCGCCCCGTTCGATGCCCGCGGATTCCAGCGGTGCGGCCAGTGCGTTCGCGATGTCGCACGCGCGGTTGCCGGCGCGCGCGGCGTCTAGACCGGCCTCCAGCCCCTCGACCAGCGCCGCCTCGGCGCGCTTGAAGATGTCCGACGGCTCTCCGAGGAAGATCGTGCGGCACAACGGCGCGTGATAGCGGCGGTAGCAGCCGGAGATCTCGAAGAACGTGGCCTCGCCGGCGTTGAACGGGCGGCCGTCCCAGGTAAGGTGCGGCGCCGCCGCGTCCGAGCCCGAGGGCAGCAGCGGCACGATCGCCGCGTAGTCGCCCCAGTGGCCGTCGATGCCGGTGATCGCGTCGCGGAAGACTTCGGCGACGACGTCGTTCTTGGGAACGCCGGGCTCTACCCGCTCCACGAGGCCGTCGATGATCTTTTCCGAGATCTTCGCGGCGCGGCGCATGAAGACCAGCTCTTCTTCCGACTTCACCGCGCGCTGCCAGTTCACCAGCGCCGTCGCGTCGAGGAGCGTGGCGTCGGGCAGTTCCCCGGCCATCGTCATGTAGGCACGCGCCGAGAAGTAGTAGTTGTCGAGCTCCACGCCGATGCGCGCCTTTTCGTACCCCATGCCGACGATGCGGCTGGCGAGGTCCTCCATCGGGTGTCGCTCCGTCGACTGGACGTAGTTGTCGGCGTAGCCGATCACCCGGTCGTCACCCATCCAGACGGTGCGGACCGCGCCGTTGGAATCCTGGTTGCGTCCCCACCAGATCGGGTCGGCGTCGGGAAAGACGAGCACGCCCTGGTGCACGTAGAACGACCAGCCGTCATAGCCGGTGAGCCACGCCATGTTCGACGGGTCGGTGACATACAGGACGTCGAGCCCGGATCGCTCCATCGCGCGGCGGGTCTTGTCGAGGCGCCGCGTATACTCCTCTTCCGAGAAGGGGAGGTCTTTCGAGAAGCGATGATACATCATGGGCAAAGCCTTTCTGACCGACGATGAACTCCATTCAGCCTGCCGACTTGTGTACATCTAGGGTGGTCGGAACGCGACATCACATGCCGTTTCCGGACAAGTTGCCAAAAATTCCGGCATTTTTCGAGGCGCACTGCTTACTGCGAACCCAAGTTGTGTACATCGTGGCGGCATCACGGCCCGATCGGACCGTCTGATGGCGAATCCTGTCGCTCCGCCCCGGCGCTGCCGGCGCCTGGGTGCGACGGGACGTCGCGCGGGCGATCCGGCACGATCCGCCGGACACCGCACACAAACGTCCCGTCGTGCGCCCGATATCTGGGCGGATCGACCGTTTCCGCACAGGGATTACGCCTGTCCGCATGAGAGAGTTGCATAATTTTCTCGCGGGCGGTTTAGTCGGAGACCAGACAAGCGGGATAACCCGCGGACATATCAGGGAGTGCAGCCTTGGGGACATCGGCTGAGAGCGACGCCTTCGTCGCGTTCGAGCGCGTGCAAAAGAGCTATGACGGCGAAACGCTCGTCGTGAAGGATCTCAACCTCGCAATGCCGAAGGGCGAGTTCCTGACGATGCTTGGCCCCTCGGGCTCCGGCAAGACGACGTGCCTGATGATGCTTGCGGGCTTCGAGACGGCGACGCACGGGGAAATCAAGCTCGACGGCAAACCGATCAACAACATCCCGCCGCACAAGCGCGGGATCGGAATGGTGTTCCAGAACTACGCGCTGTTTCCGCACATGACCGTGGCCGAGAACCTGTCGTTCCCGCTCGAGGTGCGCGGCATGGCCAAGTCGGAGCGCGAGCAGAAGGTGAAGCGCGCGCTGGAGATGGTGCAGATGGGCGCCTTCGGCGGCCGCCGGCCGGCCCAGCTCTCCGGCGGTCAGCAGCAGCGGATCGCGCTCGCGCGGGCGCTGGTGTTCGAGGCCGAGCTGGTGCTGATGGACGAGCCGCTGGGCGCTCTCGACAAGCAGCTGCGCGAGCACATGCAGTTCGAGATCAAGCGTATCGCCGACGACCTGGGCATCACGGTGGTCTACGTCACGCACGACCAGACCGAGGCGCTGACGATGTCGGACCGCGTCGCGGTGTTCGACGATGGCCGCATCCAGCAGCTCGCGCCCCCGGACGAGCTCTACGAAGCGCCGCAGAACAGTTTCGTGGCGCAGTTCATCGGCGAGAACAACACGCTCGAAGGTGTCATCGAGGAAATCGGCGGCAACCGCTGCACGGTCAAGCTCGACAGCGGCGACGTCATCGACGCGATGCCGGTGAACGTGTCGCAGAAAGGCGAGCGGACCCGCGTGTCGATCCGCCCGGAGCGGGTCGAGTTCAATCCGGAACTCGGGCCCGACGCCCATACCCTCACCGCCGAGGTCCGCGAATTCATCTATATGGGCGACGTGTTCCGCACGCGCCTGTCGGTGGCGGGCCACGACGAATTCATCGTCAAGACGCGCAATCGGGCCGACCAGAAGCGGCTCTCTCCCGGGGAGACCATCCAGATCGGATGGCTGCCCGAGGATTGCCGCGCGCTCGACGCGAGTTGACGTGATCGCATCGGGCGGTCGGCCCGTGCCCGATAACGGGCGCCCCGACTGCCCGACGCACCCGACAGGGCCGCTGTCCCGCCCGTGGCGCCGGCCCGTCAAATCCCGAACGGGTGATCTAGGGAGAAACGAATGAAGATGACCAAGACGCTTCTTGCTACCACCGCGCTGACGCTGGCCGGCGGCGCGGTTGCCGCTCAGGAAATGGCTGACAGCATGACGCTGGTGAGCTGGGGCGGCGCATACCAGAACAGCCAGCAGCAGGCCTATGTCGTGCCGTATCTCGAGATGAACCCGGATGTCTCCGTGACCTGGGACGAGAGCTCGAACGAGGCGGTGGCGCAGCTCCGCGCCATGAACGAAGCCGGCAACATCACCTGGGACCTCGTGGACGTGGTGGCCTCCGATGCCATCCGTCTGTGCGACGAGGGCCTCGCGATGGAGGTCGATCACGACGAGATCCTCGCTCCCGGCGAAACCGAGAGCGGCGAGGAAGTCGACCCCACGGACGACTTCGGCGACCTGATCGTGTCGGACTGCTACATCCCGCAGATCGTCTACTCTACGACCTTCGGCTACCGCACCGACATGGTGCCCGATGGTGCCGAGCCGCCGAACGACATCTGCGATGTCTGGGATCTCGAGACCTATCCCGGCCAGCGCGCGCTGGAGCGTCGCCCGATCAACAACATGGAATGGGCCCTGCTCTGCGACGGCGTCGCCAAGGACGAGGTCTATGACGTGCTGGCCACCGAAGAGGGCCAGGACCAGGCGCTCGCCAAGCTCGACGAGATCAAGGACGAGGTGATCTGGTGGTCGGCCGGCGCCGACACGCCGCAGCTTCTCGCCGACGGCGAGGTCTTCATGGGCTCGACCTATAACGGCCGCCTCTATTCGGTGATCGAGGAGCAGGACCAGCCGGTCGGCATGATGTGGGACGCCCAGGTGTTCGACCTTGACGGCTGGATCATCCCCGAGGGTCTGCCGGAAGACCGGCTGAACCGCGTGCTGGACTTCGTGCGTTTCGCGACCGACACCCAGCGCCTCGCCGATCAGGCCAACTACATCTCCTACGGCCCCGCGCGCGACACCTCCGCGCCGCTCGTGCCCGAAGAGATGAAGCAGCACATGCCGACCGACCCGGCGAACTCGGAGAACACGTTCCTCTACAACTACGAGTTCTGGGCCGACTACCGCGACGACATCGACGCGAAGTTCCAGTCGTGGCTCGCGCAGTAAGGCACGCGGCGGGCTGAGCCCCGCCGGCCGAGATCCGACCGGGGCGTCGCGTTCGCCCGGGTCCCGTCCGCCGGCGCATCGTCGCCGGCGGGCATCCAGCCGACACGACGCGCCGACGCAACGGCGCGCGACACCGACAGGGAACCCCGATGCCCAAGGGCTACATCATCGCCCACATCACCGTTCGCGATCCCGACGCCTATCGCGAATACGTGGAGCGGGACACGCCGATCCTCGAGGGACTCGGCGGACGCTTCATCGTCCGCGGCGGCCGCTCCGAGATCGTCGAGGGCGACACCCACGACCGCCACGTGGTGATCGAGTTCCCCAGCTACGACGCGGCGCTCGCCGCCTACAACGACAGTGATTACCAGGAGGTCGCCGAGATCCGGCGGCGCACCGCGGACAGCGTGATCCTGGTCGTGGAGGGGATGGACCGATGAGTGACGCCACCGCCGATCCGGGCAAGATCGAGGGCCCGACACCGGACGACCCGCTGGCGCAGGCCAAGGCGCTCGACAACGTCGACGCGCAGGGCCGGATGCTCGCCGCGGACGGCACGCCGCTCAAGAAATCGCTCGCGCGGTCGCTGCGGATCCAGAAGCTCCGCGCGCTGATGCTGATCGCGCCGCTCTTGCTCTTCGTTCTTCTGACTTTCGTCGCGCCGATCGCGGACATGCTGTTCCGCTCGGTCGAGAACCAGATCGTGTCGGACACGCTGCCACGCACCGTCGAGGCGCTGCAGGATTGGGACTACGAAAGCGGCGAGGCGCCGGACGAGCCGGTCTTCGACGCGCTCTACGACGATCTGTTCCTCGCCGCCGAGCGCCGGGAGCACACTCGTCTGGGCTCGCGTCTCAACTACGAGACCACGGGGATTTCGTCCCTGTTCCGGCAGACCGGACGCAGCGTCGAGGATCTGGGCGACGCTTATCTCGACCAGTTCGAGGAGCTGAACGAGGCCTGGGAGGAAGAGGTCGTCTGGGCCGAGCTCATGGGCTCCGACCAGTGGCTCGAGGAGCAGCGCGCCTGGGACGAGGAGTCGGGCGACCCGCTGCCGGAGTTCCAGCTGCGCGAGGGTGTGGCGACGCTCCTGCCCGAAACGACCCGCAGCTTCCTCAACTTCGTCGAGTTCATCCGCACGGAGGACCAGGAATCCCCGCTCGACGAAGAGCCGTGGAGCCGCGTCTATACCGGGCTCTACACCGACCTGATGAACGAAGATGTCGCGAACTATTCCGGTCCGCACGCCGAGCTTCTGCAGGAGGCCGACGCCGCCGTCGCGGATTTCGAGACGCAGACCACCAAGGAGTTCTTCCTTTCCGTCGACGAGGATTGGGGCGATCCGCGCATCTGGGGCACGCTCGAGGCGTTTTCGCCGAACTATACCAGCGGGTATTTCCTCAATGCCGTCGACATGCAGCTCACGCCCGAGGGCGCCGGACTGCGCGACGAGGACGAGCGGATCTACGGGCTGCTGTTCAAACGCACCATGTTCATGTCGCTCGTCATCACGTTCAGCTGCATCCTGCTCGGCTATCCGATCGCCTATCTTCTTGCGAACCTGCCGATGCGGTCCGCCAACCTGCTGATGATCCTCGTGCTGCTGCCGTTCTGGACGTCGCTGCTTGTGCGCACGAGCGCGTGGAAGGTGATGCTTCAGCAGCAGGGCGTCATCAACGACGTGCTGGTCTGGCTCGGCCTCGTCGGGGATGCGAACCGTCTGGTGATGATCAACAACCAGTTCGGCACCATCGTGGCGATGACGCACATCCTGCTGCCGTTCATGATCCTGCCGATGTACTCGGTGATGTCGACGATCCCGCCCTCCTACGTGCGCGCGGCGAAGTCGCTCGGCGCCACCAACGTCACCGCGTTCCGACGGGTCTACTTCCCGCAATCGGTGCCCGGGATCGGGGCGGGGTCGATCCTCGTCTTCATCCTCGCCATCGGCTACTACATCACGCCCGAGATCGTCGGCGGCACCACCGGCACGTTCATCTCGAACCGGATCGCCTACCATATCTCGTCCTCGCTCAACTGGGGGCTCGCCGCCGCGCTCGGCACGATCCTCCTTGCGGTGGTTCTGATCCTCTATTGGGCCTACGACCGGATCGTCGGCATCGACAACGTGAAGCTGGGGGGCTGAGGACATGTCGACATCTGACGTGGTCATCACCGAAACGCGGACCATGCCCTACGGCTTCACCTGCGGCGTGGTCGCGGCGGCCGGGGCGTTCTTCGGCCTCTTCGTGGGCACCGCCCAGGGATCCGGCTTCGCCGGCATCGCGCTCGGCGCCGCGCTCACCGCGGCGCTCGCCTACCTCGCCATGGCCTATCTCGGAACGGCGCAGGAACGAAGCTTCAAGTGGGGCGTGATCGCGCTCTTCGCCGTTGCAGGCCTTTTGATCGGCGGGCTTCCCGGGCTGATCGTGGGCGGCCTCTTCGGCTGGTTCATCGGCTGGTTCATCTACTGGGTGGGGCGGTGCCGCTACCGCATGACCCTGCCGCCCTACCTGACCGGCGGCCAGGTGCTCTGGCACTACAGCTTCCGGGTGCTCTGCGGCGCGATCTTCGTATTTCTCATCACGCCGATCCTCGTGGTGATGCCGCTGTCCTTCAACGCGGAGAACTTCTTCACCTTCACGCCCGAGATGCTGGCCTTCGACCCCGAGGGCTACTCGCTGCGGCACTACCGCAACTTCTTCGATTCCTCGGAATGGCAGCAGGCGTTGCGGAACTCGCTCATCATCGCGCCGATCGCGACGCTCCTCGCCGTGACTTTCGGCACGCTCGCGGCCATCGGCCTCAGCCAGCCGCACGTTCCGGGACGGCAGGTGATCATGGCGATCCTGATCTCGCCGATGATCGTGCCGCTCATCATCTCGGCGGCGGGGATGTACTTCTTCTACAGCCGGATCGGCCTGCAGGGCACCTATCTCGGGGTGATCCTCGCGCATGCCGCGCTCGGCATTCCTTTCGTCATCATCACCGTGACGGCGACGCTCGTCGGGTTCGACCGCTCGCTCACGCGGGCCTCGGCCAATCTCGGGGCGAACCCGGTCACCACCTTCTTCAAGGTTCAGATGCCGCTGATCCTGCCGGGCGTGATCTCCGGAGGTCTCTTCGCCTTCATCACCTCTTTCGACGAGGTGGTCATCGTGCTGTTCGTCGGCTCCGCCCAGCAGCAGACGCTGCCCTGGCAGATGTTCACCGGTCTGCGCGAGCAGATCTCGCCGACGATCCTCGCGGTGGCGACGATCCTGGTCGGCATCTCCATCGCGCTTCTGACCACTGTCGAACTGCTGCGCCGGCGCTCCGAGAAGATCCGCGGCATGAGCCCCGGCTGATGCCGAAACGGCTGCTCGCCCGGATCGCGCACCCGGTCGAGCAGGCGCTCGAACGGGTCTTTCTCCGTCGCACGCCGGACAGCGTGGTGATCGACCCGTACCTGGGCTACGCGACGCCCGAGACGATCCTCCTGCGCGGGCGCGTTCTCACATCGCTGCGCCGCACGACGCCGGCGCCCGAGGCGTCGTGGCTCGTGAACCTGCGGCAGATGATCGGCCTGTTCTTCACCCGCGAGGTGGCCGAGCGCCGGGTCACGGCCCGTGGGGTCGATGCACGCACCGACGAGGAAGGCTATTTCACTCTCGCACTGCCGCGCGACGGCGCCGCGCCCGGCTGGCACGCCGAGCCGGTCGAGGTCGAGGGCGGCGACGGCGCCACGCTCGAGGCGCTGGTGGTCGACCCCGCCGCGCCGTTTTTCGTCATCTCCGACATCGACGACACCGTGCTCGAGACCGGCGCCTACTCGCTCGCGCGCAATCTCTGGACCTCGCTCACCGGCAACGCCATGACCCGGCACGTCTTTCCCGACGCGGTCACTCTGATGAAGGCGTTCGCCGCGGCCGGTGCGCCGGTCTTCTTCGTCTCGTCGAGCCCCTGGAACCTGCACCACTTCCTGCGCCGGATCCTCGACCGGCACGATGTGCCCAAGGCGCCGATCTTCCTGCGCGATCTTGGCATCTCGAAGACGCAGTTCATCTCCGGCACCCACGGCGATCACAAGGGCGCGGCGATCGACGCGCTGCTCGGCGCGCATCCCGATCTGCCGGCGGTGCTCGTCGGCGACACCGGCCAGCACGACCCCAAGGTCTATCTCGCCGCCGCCGAGCGGCATTCCGGCCGCATCGCCCGGGTGATCCTGCGCGAGCCCGGTCGCGGCGCCGACCGCCGCGACCTCGCGCGCATCCGTCAACTCGAGGCGATGGGCGTCCGCGTCGATCACGGACCGGACTATTCCGCGGTTGACGCGACCATCTGAGCGGCCCGAGCGTCATCCGGCGGGTTGAGGACACCGCGCCATACCACGCGCCGGCGGCCGCTTCATCTTGCCGGAAACCCCGGGGGTGTGGGGGCAGAGCCCCCACGCAGGCCTCAGCCGGGCCGGAGCCCGGTCTCGACGAGCATCCCGCGCCGCTTGGCCTCGTAGTAGTAGCCGCGCGCGTACCAGCCGACCGCCCGGTCGTAGCTGCCGTCCGACACCATCCACGCGCCGCGCAGGTACTTGACCGCGTAGCGCAGGTTCGTCTCGGCATCGAGCAGGTCGGAAGGCTGCCCGCGGAAGCCCATCGTGCGGGCCGTCGCCGGCAGGATCTGCATCAATCCGTAATACGGGCCGTTGCGGGCCTTGGGTCGGTGCGTGCTCTCGCGCACGATGACCCGGTGCACCAACGGCCGCGGCACGTCGTAGAGGTCGGAATACTCGTTGATGAGTTGCCGCAGCTCGGGCGTCTCGTTGGGGTGAAGCGGCAGCGCCGGGGTGACGGCGGCGAAGCTTCGGCTCTCGGTCTCGTCCAGCGGGCCGACGGCCCCGCAGGCGGTGAGCGACAGCGCGGCGCAGAGGCACGCGAGTGCGACAGGCAGGCGCATGGAGAAACTGTCCCGATCGTTGTTCTTGCGGGACGAGATACCACGGAGGCGACGCGCCGCGAGACGCAAAAGCGCGCGGGGGCGGGGCCCTCGGCGGAGGCCCGCCGACGGAAGGCACACCCGCACCGCTTGTCAAACGGGCGCGCGAGCCGCATCTTTGATGCATGAGTGAACGACATCCCACGCTGCTCTGCCTCGGGCACGGGTATTCCGCGCAGGCGCTCTCTCGCCGGTTGATACCGGAGGGGTGGCGCGTCCGCGGAACCGTGCGCGACCCGCAGAAGGCCGCAACGCTCCGCGCCGACGGCGTCGAGCCCGTCGAATGGTCCCGCGAGGCGATCGCCGAGGCGCTGCCGGAGGCGACACACCTGCTCGTCTCGGTGCCGCCGGACGACGAGGGCGATCCGGCCCTGATGCTGGCCGGTGACGCGATCGAGGCGGCGGCGTCCGATCTCTACTGGGCCGGGTACCTCTCGACCACCGGCGTCTACGGCGACCACCACGGCGCGTGGGTCGACGAGACCACGCCGCTTCACCCGGCGACATCGCGTGGCGAGAAGCGGGTGGAGGCCGAGGCCGCCTGGGGCGCGATCCCGCAGCTGCCGCTGCACGTGTTCCGGCTGGCCGGAATCTACGGCCCCGGTCGCGGTCCGTTCGAAAAGGTCCGCAAGGGAACCGCGCGCCGCATCGTCAAACCCGGCCAGGTCTTCAGCCGCATCCATGTCGAGGACATCGCGACAGTTCTCGCCGCCTCGATCGAACGGCCGAATCCCGGCGCGGTCTACAATGTCTGCGATGACGACCCGGCGCCGCCGCAGGATGTGCTGGCCTACGCGGCCGAGCTTCTCGGCCTGCCGGCGCCGCCGGAGGTGCCGTTCGACGAGGCCGAGATGTCGCCGATGGCGCGAAGCTTCTACAGCGACAACAAGCGCGTGGCGAACGACCGGATGAAGGCGGAGCTGGGCGTGACGCTGGCCTATCCGGACTACCGCACGGGGCTGCAATCGCTCCTCGAAACCGAACCGGCCTGAACGGCGAACCCATGAAGGACACGTCCATGGCAGCGGGTGGTGGCGCGCCGGTGACCTCGCTCGGCGAGCTTTTGGCGCGCATCCGGCCAGAGCCCGGGGACAAGACGGTCTCGGTGCAGGAAATCCTCGAGAAGATCGGCGACCGGTCGTTCCCGGCCGCGATCCTGGTGCCTGCGCTCATTCTTATCTCGCCGGTGTCGGGCATTCCCGGCACGCCGACCATCGGCGCGCTGGTCATCGTGACCATCACCGTGCAGGCGCTGGCGCGGCGCGACCACCTGTGGCTTCCCGGGTTTCTGCGGCGGCGCCGCATCGGGGCCGAACGGCTGCGACAGGGCCTCGATTTCCTGAAGAAACCGGCCGCCTGGGTCGATCGCCACAGCCGGAACCGCTGGCGGATGCTGTCACGCTTCCCGTTCTCGACCGGGGCGCTGGTGGCGATCCTGCTGACGGCCATGACGTGGCCGGCGCTGGAGCTTCTGCCGTTCTTCACCTCCTTCGGCGCGACGGCGGTGTCGCTCTTCGCGATCGGGCTGATGATTCGCGACGGCCTTTACATCATCGCGGGCTACGTCACCGTCGCCGGTGTCCTCGCCGTGGCGACGGCGATCTGGCAGGGCGTCGTCTGAGGCCGAAAGGGCGGCACGGCGGCGACCGCGATCAGGCGCGCCGGTCCATCCGGGTGACCCCCATGAGCGACAGGACCTTCGCCTCGATATCCTCGGCGTTCAGCCCGGCGACCGTGTACATGTCGGCGGGGCTGGCCTGATCGATGAAGGTGTCGGGCAGCACCATCGAGCGGAACTTCAGCCCGGTGTCGAACACGCCTTCCTCTGCCAGAAGCTGCGCGACGTGGCTGCCGAATCCGCCGACGGCGCCTTCCTCGATCGTGATCAGCGCCTCGTGGTCGCGCGCAAGGTCGAGGATCAGCTCGCGGTCTAGCGGCTTGGCAAAACGCGCGTCGGCGATGGTCGGGCGCAGGCCCCGCGCCTCGAGCGCGTCGGTCGCCTCGATCACTTCCTTCAGCCGGGCCCCGAAGGACAGGAGCGCGACGCCCTTGCCCTCGCGGATGATCCGGCCCTTCCCGATCTCCAGCGGCGTGCCCTTGCCCGGGATCTCGACCCCCGTGCCTTCGCCGCGCGGATAGCGGAACGCGATAGGCCCGTCGTCGTGCGCGGCGGCCGTCGCGACCATGTGGACAAGCTCGGCCTCGTCGGCGGCGGCCATCACGGTGAAGCCCGGCAGGTTCGAAAGGTAGGCCACGTCGTAGCTGCCGGCGTGCGTAGCGCCGTCGGCGCCGACCAGTCCGGCACGGTCGATCGCGAATCGCACCGGCAGGCGCTGGATCGCCACGTCGTGCACCACCTGGTCGTAGCCGCGCTGCAGGAACGTCGAGTAGATCGCCGCGAAGGGGCGCATGCCGCCGGCAGCGAGGCCGGCCGAGAACGTGACCGCGTGCTGTTCGGCAATGCCGACATCGAATGTGCGAGAGGGGTAGGTGGCGCCGAAGACGTCGAGGCCGGTGCCGTCGGGCATGGCCGCCGTCACGGCACAGATCCGGTGATCCGCCTCGGCCTCCGCCAGCAGCGCGTTGGCGAACACCTTGGTGTAGGCGGGCGCGTTCGGCTTGGATTTCTTCTGCTCGCCCGAGGAGACGTCGAACTTCGCGGTCGCGTGCCCGCGGTCCGCGCGTTCCTCCGCCGGTTTGTACCCCTTGCCCTTCTTGGTCAGCACGTGCAGCAGGATCGGGCCGTGCGCGCGCGCCTTCACGGCCCGCAGCACGGGCAGGAGCTGGTTCATGTCGTGGCCGTCGATCGGCCCGAGATAGCTGAACCCGAGCGCCTCGAAGAGCGTGCCGCCCATCGCCATGCCCTTGATCATGTCCTTGGCCCGTTTCGCACCCTCGCGGAACGGCTCGGGCAGGAAGGACACGGCGCCCTTCGCGGCGTCCTTCAGCGTGTGGAACGGCGCCTCGGTGTAGAGGCGCGACAGGTAGGTCGACATCGCCCCGGTCGGGGGCGCGATGGACATCTCGTTATCGTTGAGAATGACGATCAGCCGCTTGCCCATGTGTCCCGCGTTGTTCATCGCCTCGTAGGCCATCCCGGCCGACATCGCGCCGTCGCCGATCACAGCGATGGCGTCGCCATGGCCGGTGTCGCAATCGCCGCCCAGATCCCGCGCCGTGGCGAAACCGAGCGCCGCAGAGATCGAGGTCGAGCTGTGGGCCGCTCCGAACGGGTCGTAGGGGCTTTCGCTGCGTTTGGTGAAACCCGAAAGTCCGTCCTTCTGACGGATCGTGCGGATGCGGTCGCGCCGCCCCGTCAGGATCTTGTGCGGATAGGTCTGGTGGCTCACGTCCCAGACGATCTTGTCCCTCGGCGCGTCGAAAACGGCATGCAGGGCGACGGTCAGTTCCACGACGCCGAGACCGGCCCCGAGATGGCCGCCCGTCTCGCTGACGGCCGAGATCGTTTCCGAGCGAAGCTCGTCGGCGACCTGGCGCAGCTCCATGTCGGAGAAGGCCTTGAGATCGGCGGGCGTGGCCACGCGATCGAGAAGCGGGGTAAGCGGACGGTCGGACATGGGCTGGCGCGTCTCCTTCGTTGCGCGCGGGCGGACAGGGCGTGAGGGGCCGGTCAGCTGCGCCGCGAGATAGCGAAGCGGGCGGCGGCGATCAAGCTCGCAGCCTCCTTGCCGTAGGGAGCTAGGGCGTCACAGGCCTCGTCCACCAGCTGCGACGCGCGGGCGCGGGCACCGTCCGCGCCGAGTAGCGACACGAAGGTGGCCTTGCCGGCGCCGGCATCCTTGCCGACGGCCTTGCCCATCTCGCCGGCGTCGCCCTCGTGGTCCAGCAGATCGTCGGTGATCTGGAAAGCGAGGCCCAGCGCCTGCGCGTAGGCCCGCATCGGGGCGATGTCGGCTCCGGCAAGGCGCGGGCCGGCCTCTGCGGCCCAGCCGATCAGAGCGCCGGTCTTGCCGGCCTGCAACCGTGTGATTCCGTCGAGGTCGAGCGGATCCGCCGCGCTTTCGGCGGCGATGTCGAGCGCCTGACCCAGGACCATGCCGTCAGCGCCCGACGCGCGCGCCAGCGAGAACGCGAGATCGGCGCGCACGGCGGCGTCCGGATGGCATCCGGGCGCGAGGCACAGCTCGAAACCAAGCGTCTGCAGAGCGTCCCCCGCGAGGATCGCGGTCGCCTCGTCGAAGGCGCGGTGCAGCGTCGGCTGTCCCCGGCGCACGTCGTCGTCGTCCATCGCCGGCAGATCGTCGTGCACCAGCGAGTAGGCATGGATCGCCTCGATCGCGAGCGCCGGATTCAGCGCGTCCTCCGCCCCGTGCAGCCGCGCGCCCGCGACCACGAGGAACCCGCGCAGTCGCTTGCCGCCGCTCACGGCGTGACGCATCGCGCGGTGCAGGGGCAGATCCGGCGTCGCGGCAAAGAGACGGTCGAAGCCGTCGCCGATCGCCGACTGCGCCTCCGCAAGCTCGGTGTCGAAGGACATCAGAGGGAGTCGACCGGCTTCGTGCCCGTGGGCTGACCATCGGCGTCGAGCGTGATCGCGGCGACCTTCTCCTCGGCTTCCTTGAGCTTCGCCTCGCACCGCTTCTTCAGCGCAGCGCCGCGCTCGTAGAGCTTGATCGAGTCTTCGAGAGCGACGTCGCCGCGCTCCAGCTGGCCGACCACGCGCTCGAGTTCGGCCATCGCCTGCTCGAAGCTCATCTCCTCGATCGCGGTCTCGGTCATCGGCCGGCCTCCCTCAGTTCCTCGACATGCGCGCGGGCGCTTTCGCTGAGCGCCGAAAGATCATAGCCGCCCTCGAGTGTCGAGACCACGCGGCCGCCGCAGACCTCGTCCGCGACCTCGCAAAGCGCACGTGTGAGCCAGCGGAAATCCTCGGTCTCCCACCCGAGATTGGCCAGTGGATCGTCCTCGTGGGCGTCGAACCCGGCCGAGATCAGCAGGAGCTCCGGCGCGAACTCGCGCAGACGCGGAAAGACGTGATCCTCGTAGCGGCGGCGCATGACCGCGCCGTCGGTTCCGGGGGCGAGCGGCAGGTTGCAGATCTGGCCGTGGGCGCCGCGCTCCTGCTCGCTGCCCGATCCGGGCCAGAGCGGCGACTGGTGCGACGACACGAAGAGCGCGCGCTCTTCGGTCCAGAGCAGATCCTGCGTGCCGTTGCCGTGGTGAACGTCGAAATCGACGACCGCCACCCGGGACAGGCCGTGCGCGTCTAGCGCGTGCTTGGCGGCGATGGCGACCGTCCCGAAAAGGCAGAAGCCCATTGCGCGCTCGGTCTCCGCGTGGTGGCCGGGCGGCCGCGTGGCGCAGAACGCGTTCGGCGCGTCGCCGGCCAGCACCATGTCGACGGCGCGCGTGGCCGCGCCCACGGCGCGCAACGCCGCCGACCACGACCCCGGCGAGACCCAAGTGTCGGCGTCGAGCGGCACGCTTCCGCGCGACGGGATCTTCGCGCGGACCGCGTCGATGTAGCCACGCGGGTGGCAGCGCTCGAGATCCTCGATCTCGGCCAGAGGCGCAGTCACGCGGTCGAGGTCGAGCGGTTCGAGCGCGTGAAGCACATGGTCGAGCCGGGCGGCGCGTTCGGGATGGCCGTCGGGCGTAATGTGAGACAACCCTTCGGCATGAGTCAGGAGTGCGGTCATGGCCGGCAGGACACCCGAAAGCGGGCGCGCGGGCAAGGCTCGATCCGCCCTTGCGGGCGTCTTCGCCGATGATCGGGCCGATCAGTCGGGCGAGAGCATGTAGCCTGCCCCGCGCACCGTCTGCAGGTAGCGGGGCTGTTTCGGGTCATCCTCGATCTTGCGCCGCAGCCGGGTGATCTGGACGTCGACCGCGCGCTCCTGGCTCTGGCCGCGATCGCGTCCGAGATCCTCCACGAGCTTCGTGCGCGACAGCGCTTCGCCGGGCTGCGCCGCGAAGATCCGCATCAAATGGCTCTCGGTCGCGGTCAAGCGCACCGGATCCTCGCCGCGCCACATCTCCCCGCGTTCGATGTCGTAGCGGATCGGCCCGAGCGTCAGCAGCTTGGGCGAGGTCTCGCCTGCGGGCGGTTCGGGCATCCGGCGCAGGATCGCGTTGATCCGCAGCAGCAGTTCCTTCGGCTCGAACGGCTTGCCGAGGTAGTCGTCCGCGCCGGCCTCCAGCCCCGCGATGCGGTCGTCGGTTTCTGACTTCGCGGTGAGCAGGAGGATCGGCGTCGTGCGCGTCTCGCGCAGCCAGCGGGTGAGCGAAACCCCGTCTTCGCCCGGCATCATGACGTCGAGAACGATGAGATCGAAATCGAGGCCCGACAGGATGCGCCGCGCATGCGCCGCGTCGCGTGCGGCGCTGACCATGAAGCCGCTGCGCATCAGGAATTTCTGCAGCAGACCGCGGATCCGTTCGTCGTCGTCCACGATCAGCAGATGCGCATCCGGATCGCTCATGGCCGTCCCCTCCGTCTTCCGCGCCGTGCGCGTCGCCGCTTCAGCGGCTGTCCCGAAGCGCACGATACTGTCGGTGCTGCTCGGAATCCATCATCGCTTCCAGCACCTTGCGAAAACCGGCGACGGCTTCGGGCCCGGCCTGGCGATAGGCCTGGCGCATGCGCGCCCGCTGCGCGTCCGAGAGCTGGCGTTCCAGCCCCTCGCCGCGCTCGGTCAGGTAGAGATGCCGCTCGCGCTTGTCGAGCCGGCCGACCCGGCTCTCCACGAGGCCGTCGGCGATGAGCGTGCGCAGCACGCGATTGAGCGATTGCTTGGTCACCCCGAGGATCGACAGAAGGTTGTTCACCGTGGTGCCGGGCACGCAGTGGATGAAGTGGATCGCCCGGTGGTGCGCGCGCCCGTAGGACAGCGTGGCGAGGATGCGGTCGGGGTCTGCGGTAAATCCGCGATAGGCGAAGAACATCGCCTCGATGCCCTGGCGCAATTGCTCATCGGTGAGAAACAGCAGCGCCTCGCCGCCCTGTGGTCCCGCGCGTTCGGCCTCGCCCATGGTCTGATCCCCGTTCGTCGTCCGCCGTCTTTGCGGGCACTTTACGTCAGCCTTGTTGACATTCCAAGCGGTGACTGGTAGCGACTCGCAGGTTTTGCGACATTTTGTGTCCGGATCGGACGCAAGATGCGCAACAAACGCAAACGCAGGTAGGGAGCTCGCGGGATGGCTGGGGCGTATGATGATCGGGACGGCACGATCTGGATGGACGGCCAAATGGTGGATTGGCGCGGCGCGAACGTGCACATCCTCACACACGCGATGCACTACGCCAGCTCGGTTTTCGAGGGCGAGCGCGCCTACGGTGGCAAGATCTTCCTGTCGCGCGAGCATTCCGAGCGGCTGCACTATTCCGCCCGCGAGCTCGATTTCGAGATCCCCTACACCGTCGACGAGATCGAGGCCGCCAAGGCCGAGGTGCTGCAGGCCAACGGCCTGACCGATGCCTATGTCCGCGCGGTCGCGTGGCGCGGCGCAGGAGAGGACATGGGGGTCGCGTCCAAGCGCAACCCCGTGCGGCTGGCCATCGCGGCGTGGGAATGGGGCAGCTACTACGGCGACGCCAAGACGCGCGGCGCCAAGCTCGACATCGCCAAGTGGAAGCGTCCGTCGCCCGAAACGGCGCCGAGCCACGCCAAGGCCGCCGGCCTCTACATGATCTGCACGATGTCCAAGCACGCCGCCGAGGCGAAGGGGTGCTCGGACGCGATGATGTTCGACTATCGCGGCTACGTTGCCGAGGCGACCGGCGCCAACATCTTCTTCGTCAAGGATGGCGAGGTGCACACGCCGACGCCGGACTGCTTTCTCAACGGGCTGACTCGTCAGACGGTTCTGGGCCTTCTGGAGGAGCGGCAGGTCAAGGTCCACGAGCGCCACATCATGCCCGAGGAGCTCGAGGGCTTCGAGCAGTGCTGGCTCACCGGCACCGCGGCCGAAGTCACCCCTGTTGGCCAGATCGGCGACTACACCTTCGAGGTGGGCGCGATGGCGCGCGACATCGCCGACGCCTACGAGAAGAAGGTGCGCAGCTGAGTCACGACCGCTGTTGTGCGCGCGGCGGCACGTCCCGGGCCGCGCGGGGGTGCTGCGCGCGCCAAAACCCTTGTCTCGGCCGCTCATACCGAGGCCCACGGCGTGAGGCGTTAGCCGATCAGGTGCAGAAGCACGGCCTCCGCCTGGCGCAGGCCGTGAACCTCCCGCGCGTCGCGGGCGAGCGCGGCCCGCGCCGACGGGCTTTCCTCGGTCAGCGCCACCACGTCGGGGTGGATGTAGGAGTTCCTGGCAATCGTCGGTGTGTTGCACAGCCGGGTCGACGCGGCCTCGGCCAGAGCCTTGATCGTCGGCTTTTCCTGCGCCAGCGCGGTCTCGAGCGCGACGACAGAGCCGGTCCAGGTCCGGAAGGTCTTGGCGGTCACGCCGTCCGCCCCGATCTGGCCGGACAGGAAGGCATTGACCTCGTCCGAGGTTACCGCGCGCGGCGCGCCGTCCTCGTCGATCCACGACACCAGTGTCGGACCGGGAAGATCGTCGAGCCGCGACAGCGTGCGCTCCAGCGTGCGGTCGCGCAGTCGTTTCTGCACCTGCGTTCCGCCCTTGCCCGGAAAGTCGAGCCGGAGCGTTCCGCCGTCGAGCCGCAGATGCCGAGGGCGCAGGGTCGTCGCACCGAAGGTCTTGTTCTCGCGCGTGTAGTCGGAATTGCCGACGCGAAGGTCCGCGCGGTCGAGCAGCGCCAGAACCGCGGCGATCGCGAAGGCGTGGTCGCCGGCGCGGCCTTCGCGAAGGGTGTCGAGGACCCGGCGGCGCAGGCCCGGCAGCGCGCGGCCGAAATCGGCGAGGTGGTCGAATTTCGCTTTGGCGCGGAAGGCGGTCCAGTCCGGGTGGTAGCGATACTGCTTGCGCCGCCTTGCATCGCGGCCTGTCGCCTGAAGATGGCCCAGCGGTTCGGGGCACAGCCACACGTCCTCGTAGGCTGGCGGAACGGCGAGCGCGTTGAGCCGGCGCCGCTCGGCCCGGTCGTCGATCGTGGTGCCATCGGGCGCGATGTAGGACCAGCCGCGCCCGCGCCGCCGACGGCGGATCCCGGGGCGGCTGTCCGGGTAGTAGAGAAGGTCTGGCGTCGTCGGCATGGCGCGGTAACGCCGGCGCCGCTGCGCCGTTCCATGCCGGCACGTGGCCTGCCGCATCGGCACGCTTGAAGCCCGCCCGGCCCCCTGCCATCTTGCGCGCCAACTGGGGCGGACAGGACAGACGATGCAGGACATTCCGGGAAATATCGAGATCAGAACGCCGGCCGCACACGCGCCCCGGACGTTCGATGACCCGGAAGAGGCCGTGGCCTGCCTTGCCGCACTCTACGACGAGGCGGTCGATTTCCTGACCGGCGCGTTCGAGACGGCGATGCGCGAGGGACACCCGGGCATGCGCCAGCGCGCCTTCTACCCCGAAGTGCGCATCACCACGACCAGCCATTCCAAAATGGACAGCCGGCTGAGTTTCGGCCACGTCGCCGCGCCCGGCACCTACGCCACCACGATCACCCGGCCCGACCTGTTCGAGCATTACCTGCGCCAGCAGCTCGAGCTTCTGATCCGCATGCACGGAGTTCCGGTGCAGGTCGGCCCGTCGTCGGTGCCGATCCCGATCCATTTCGCGGTGGCCGCGAAGTCGGACATCACCGTGCCGCAGGAAGGCGCCGCCGCGTTTCCGTTGCGCGACGTGTTCGACGTGCCGGACCTCACCTCCACGAACGACGACATCGTCAACGGCACCCACACGCCGGAGGTCGACGGAACCGAACCGCTCGCGCTCTTTACCGCACAGCGGGTCGATTATTCGCTCGCGCGGCTCGCGCATTACACCGCGACGGATCCAGAGCACTTCCAGAACCACGTGCTGTTCACGAACTACCAGTTCTACGTCAGTGAGTTCGAGGCCTTCGCCCGCAAGATGCTGGCCGATTCCGACAGCGGCTACACCAGCTTCGTGTCGACCGGGAACGTCGAGATCACCGATGCCGAGGCCGAGATCGCGCCGGTCCTTAAGATGCCGCAGATGCCGACCTATCATCTGAAGCGGCCGAACGGGGCGGGCATCACGCTTGTCAACATCGGCGTCGGGCCGTCGAACGCGAAGACCGCGACCGACCATATCGCCGTGCTGCGCCCCCATGCCTGGATGATGGTCGGGCATTGTGCGGGGCTGCGCAATTCGCAGTCGCTGGGCGATTTCGTGCTGGCGCATGCCTACCTGCGCGAAGACCGGGTGCTCGACGACGACCTGCCGGTCTGGGTGCCGATCCCGGCGCTGGCCGAGATCCAGGTCGCGCTCGAGACCGCAGTGGCCGAGGTCACGGAGCTGTCGGGTTACGAGCTCAAGCGCGTGATGCGGACCGGAACGGTCGCCAGCGTCGACAACCGCAACTGGGAACTGCGCGACATGTCGGGGCCGGTCCAGCGGCTATCGCAGTCGCGGGCCATTGCGCTCGACATGGAAAGCGCAACCATTGCGGCCAACGGTTTCCGGTTCCGGGTGCCCTACGGGACGCTCCTGTGCGTGTCCGACAAGCCGTTGCACGGTGAGTTGAAGCTGCCCGGGATGGCCACGGACTTCTACCGCACGCAGGTGGCACGGCATCTGCTGATCGGCATCCATGCCATGGAGCAGTTGCGCGAGATGCCGCTTGAGCGTATCCACAGCCGGAAATTGCGCAGCTTTTATGAAACAGCATTTCTTTGATGAGGATTTGCGACGCGCTGTGCGCGATTCCGCACTGGCGCACCGCAATTTCTTGTGTTCTCACTCAAGATTGAGTTTATTCGGCGCGATATGGCGCAAGACCTGTGGCGGTAAGGAGGCCGACTGAATGGCGAAGGCAATGACGAAGACGCAGCTCGTGGCAGCTCTCGCAGAAGAGATGGGCAGCGACAAGAAGACGGCTGGCGCCGCGCTCGATGCGCTGACCGGCATCATCACCAAGGAAGTCGCCGACGGTGGCGCGGTGACCCTCCCGGGCGTCGGCAAGATCTATTGCCGCGAGCGTCCCGAGCGCATGGTGCGCAACCCCGCGACCGGCGAGCAGTTCAAGAAGGACGCCGACAAGCAGGTCAAAGTGACCGTTGCGAAGGCCCTGAAGGACAGCGTGAACGTCTGATCCTCGCACTTCGGTGCTCGATGGACAGGCCGCCCTCGGGCGGCCTTTTCCATTTCTGCGCGACGATCGCGCGCTTCTGCCACGCGGGCGGCAGGCGCCGAGGACACTTGCAATCGGCGCCGAAGAAAGATTCTTCCGGTTTAAAACTATACATTTGGAACATCTTTTCCCTTGACGCGGAACCGGGTCACGGCGCCCGGGTTGTTTTTCTCATACGCGGCACCATCCCGCGGGTGCGGCGGTACGTTCCAGCAAGCGTATTGGAGACTGATCTTGGAAGATCTTGCCCGCCGCCTCGGTCTGAAGACCGATCCCGTCATTTTCTTTTCCGCCGCCATCTTCATGGTCTTTTTCGCCCTGGTGCTGGTGATCTTCACCGATGCGATCGGAGACGGGTTCGCCGCGGCGCGATCGTGGATCGTCACCAATCTCGGCTGGTTCTTCATCCTCGGCGTCAACGTCTGGCTTGGCTTCCTGATCTGGGTTTCGTGCAGCCGCTACGGGCACATCCGCCTCGGCGGGCGCGCGGCCCGGCCCGAATACGGCAACATCTCGTGGTTCACGATGCTCTTTGCCGGCGGCATCGGGACCGTGCTCATGTTCTGGGGCGTGGCCGAGCCGATGAGCCACTTCGCGACGCCACCGCTGCCAGGCGTGGAGCCGCATTCGGCCGAGGCGGCGCAGGACGCGATCTCGATCGCGCTCTACCATCTCGGACTGCACACCTGGACGATCTTCACGCTGCCGGGGCTGGCCTTTGCCTACTTCATCTACCGCTACCAGCTGCCGGTGCGGGTAAGCTCGGTGTTCTACCCGCTCCTGAGAGAGGGCATCCACGGCCCGATCGGCAAGACGATCGACGTCGTCGCGATTCTCGGCACGCTGTTCGGCGTCGCGGTTTCGCTTGGACTCGGGTCGAGCCAGGTGGCCGCGGGCCTGAACGAACTCATGGGCACCGGCGACGGGCCGGGCGTTCAGATCATCATCATCGCGATCCTGACGGCCGTGGCGGTGGGTTCGATCGTCGCCGGCCTCGACAATGGCGTGCGGGTTCTGTCGAACTTGAACATCGGCATGGCCATCGGTTTGATGCTGTTCGTTCTGGTCGCCGGTTCGACGCTGTTCCTGCTGCGCGGGATCGTGGAAACGGCGGGCCTCTACCTGTCGAACCTGCCGCGGCTCGCCTTCTGGAACGATATGCTGGCCGATCGAACGCCCGACACCGAAGGCTGGGGCTGGCAGGGGTCGTGGACCGTGTTCTACTGGGCCTGGACCGTGACGTGGTCGCCCTTCATGGGTCTCTTCGTGGCGCGCATCTCCTATGGCCGGACGATCCGAGAATTCGTCATGGGCGTCCTGCTGGCGCCGTCGCTCTTCACGTTGATCTGGTTCGCCATATTCGGCTGGCAGGCGATGGGCTTCGACGGCATCGGCGCGGAAAGCCGCGAGCAGATGGGCGAGGCCGCGGGCCAGCTGAGCCAGGCGGTGTCGGACTCGATCCCGCTGGCAATGTTCGCCTTCCTCGAGAATTTCCCGTTCGCGACCTTCCTCCAAGGCTTCGCGGTGCTCGTCGTGGCGATCTTCTTCGCCACGTCGTCCGACTCCGCGTCGCTCGTCGTCGACATGCTGTGCACCGGCGAGGCCGAGGCCGGACCGGTTCAGCAGCGGCTGTTCTGGGGGATCGCGGAGGGCACGATCGCGATCCTGTTGATCGTGCTTGCAGGCCAGGCCGGCCTGACAGCCTTGCAGCAGGTCATCACGGTGGTCGGGCTGCCGATCTTCTGCCTCGTCTTCATGATGATCCCGGCGGTGATCCTTGGCCTGATGGAAGAGGAGCTCGACTACGTCTCGGTGGGTCCGCGTCCGCAGCCGTCCGACCTGCACAAGGAGGAGAACGCGAGTTCGGTCTACGACACCGCACGAAGCAGCGGCGGCGCCGCCGAACCGTCACCCGCCGAGTAGATCTGACAGGCGGGCGCGCTGCCGTCCGCCCGCATCGAAATTGGCCGGATCGAGCCAAGCCCGAAAGGCCGCCCTCAGGGGCGGCCATTCCCTGTCGAGAATCGAAAACCACGCTGTGTCGCGATTGCGCCCCTTGGTCACCGTCGCCTGCCGGTGCGTGCCTTCGTACGTGAAACCGAGCCGGTCGGCCGCCGCGCGCGACGGTGCGTTCAGCGCATCGCATTTCCATTCGTAGCGGCGGTAGCCGAGCTCGTCGAAGGCGCGCGCCATCATAAGGACCATCGCCTCTGTCGACATGACGGTGCGCTGGAGCCGCGGCGAGAAAGTGATCCAGCCGACCTCGAGGCTGCCGGCCTCCGGATTGATCCGCAGGTAGCTGGCGGTACCGAGCGGCGTGCCTGCGGAATCGAGGACCGTGTGAAACAGCGGATCTGCGCTGGCCTGCATCTGCTCGAGCCGTGCGCGCATCTCCGCGATATCGCGCGGCGGGTCGACCGGGAGGTAGGTCCAGTTCCGGCCCTCGGCATCGTCTGAATAGGCCGCGAAGAGCGCGTCCGCGTGATCGGGCGTCGACGGCACGACCGAACAGGTGCGACCCCGCATCGGCGTGCTCGGGGGCAACGGCCGGGGCAGGTCGAGCGCGACCGGCGCGCCGACGGGTTGCCCCAGCGCGTTCGTGACCGTCACCCGAAAACGCGACCCAACGCGCCGTCCAAGCCATCCACGATGGCGTCGATATCGCTCTTGGTGGCGATAAGCGCGGGCGAGAAGCACAGCGTATTGTTCTTGCCGGGCACCGACCGGTTCGTCGCGCCGATGATCAGGCCCTGCTTCATGCAATCGCCGACCACCGCCTTGACCTGCGCTTCCGGCACCGGTTCTTTCGTCGCGCGATCGCTCACCAGTTCCGCGCCGAGAAACAGGCCCTTGCCGCGCACGTCGCCGATGACGGCGTGCCGGTCCTGCAACGCGCCCAGCCGCTCGAGCATGTAGGCGCCCATCGCGGTCGTGTTGTCGAGCAGGCCCTCGTCCTCGATGATCGCCATGTTCTCCAGCGCCGCGGCCGGCCCGGCGGTACATCCGCCGAAGGTCGAGATGTCGCGGAAATAGTCCATCGGATCGCTTTCGTCCGACTTGAAGAGGTCGAACACCTCCTCGGTCGTGGTCAGGCAGGCGATGGCCGCGTAGCCCGACGCCACGCCCTTGGCCATCGTCACCATGTCGGGCTCGACGCCGTATTGCTGGTAGCCGAACCACGTGCCGGTCCGGCCGACGCCGCAGACGACTTCGTCGATATGCAGGAGGATGTCGTACTTGCGGCAGATCTCCTGCACCTTTTGCCAGTAGCCCTCGGGGGGCGGGATCACGCCGCCGCCGGCGGTGACGGGCTCCAGGCACAGGGCACCGATCGTATCGGGCCCCTCTCGCAGGATCACCGCCTCGATCTGGTCGGCGGCCCATTCGCCGTAGTTGTCCTCCGGCGCGCCGTCCTGTTCGTGGCTGCGGTATTCGAGGCAGTGCGGCACGCGCACGAAGCCCGGTGCGAAGGGGCCGTATTGCGCGTTGCGCTCGTCCTGCCCGCCGGCCGAGAGACAGCCGATCGTCGTGCCGTGGTAGTCGCGGTCGCGGAACAGGATCTTGTGCTTGCGGCCACCATGGCGCTTGTGCGCGATCTGGCGCACCATCTTGAACGCCTTCTCGTTCGCCTCGGACCCCGAGTTGCAGTAGTAGACCCGGCTCATCCCCGGCATCTTTTCGATCAACCGTTCGGCGAACAGCGCGCCGGGCACGGTGCCCGCGGCCCCGGCGAAATAGTTCATCTTCAGGATCTGGTCATAGACCGCCTTGGCGATGCGCTCGCGTCCATAGCCGACATTGACCGTCCAGACGGCGCCCGACACCGCATCGAGATGCTCTTTCCCCGCCTGGTTCCAGACGCGCATCCCCTTGCCCTCGATCAGGATATTGGGATCCGACGTCTCCCACGGCTTGTGCTGACTCAGGTGGTGCCAGACATGCCGCTTGTCCGCGGTCACGATATGGCTGAAGTCGTTCGGCTCGAGCGTGCCGTCCATGGCGGGGCTCCTCGGGGGGCAGGGGCCGGGGGCGCGCCGCGTCCCGGCGGGTTTGACCGTCAGGTCAAAATCCTGCACCGCGCCGGCGCCGCGTGCAAGGGCGCCCGCCGGCGCCGCATACAGCGGAGCCCGCCGGCGCGCGCTTGACTCCCGAACGGGCAGACGCGACATGCCTCTGCCATGAGCTTCACCCTTCTCCAGGTTGCGCTGGGTGGCGCCGCGGGCGCTGTCGCCCGGTATCTGACGGGCGCCGCGCTGATGCGCGCGCTGGGGCCGGGTTTCCCGTGGGGCACGGTCGCGGTGAACATCGCCGGCTCCTTCGCGATGGGCGTCCTCGTGGTGGCGCTCGCCCATCTTGGGGCGAACCGGGTGGCGCCGCTCCTGATGACCGGGCTTCTCGGCGGGTTCACCACGTTCTCGGCCTTCTCGCTCGACGTTGTCACGCTCTGGGAGCGGGGTGCGGCGGGCACGGCGGTGCTCTATGCCGCGGCGTCGGTCGCACTGTCGATCGGTGCGCTCGTCGCCGGGCTGGCGCTGGCACGGAGCGTTACGGCATGAGCGGGGTTCAGACGGTTACCGTGGGGCCGGGCGACGGCGATCAGCGGCTCGACCGCTGGCTGAAGCGGCTGTTCCCGCATCTCGCGCAGGGCCGGATCGAGAAGATGTGCCGCAAGGGCGAGCTTCGGGTCGACGGCGGTCGCGTGAAGAGCGCGCACCGCCTCGCCGTGGGGCAGAAGGTGCGGATCCCGCCGATCCCCGAACCGGGCGAGGTCGCCTCGCGTCCCAAGCCCGGCGTGTCCGACAAGGACGCCGCGATGATCCGCGACTGCGTGATCTTCCGCGACGACCACATCATCGCGCTCAACAAGCCGCCCGGCCTGCCGAGCCAGGGCGGGTCGAAGCAGACGCGCCACGTCGACGGCCTGTCGGAGGCCCTGATGTTCGGGCTCGACGAGCGCCCGCGCCTCGTGCACCGGCTCGACAAGGATACCTCGGGCGTCCTGCTGCTGGCCCGGACGCGCGCGGTGGCTAAGGCGCTGTCAGAGGCGTTCCGCGCGCGGGAGTCCCGAAAGATCTACTGGGCCGCCGTCGCCGGCGTGCCGCAGCCGGCCATGGGAACGATCCGCTACGGCCTCGTGAAGGCGCCGGGTCACGGCGCCGGCGGCGAGGGCGAAAAGATGCTCTGCCTGCATCCCGACGACGTGCCGTCGACCGAAGGCGCGAAGAACGCGACGACCGACTACGCGGTGCTGTCGCGGCTCGCCACCCGCGCCGCCTGGGTCGCGCTGGTGCCGGTCACCGGGCGCACGCACCAACTGCGCGCGCACATGGCCGAACTCGGCCACCCGATCGTGGGCGACGGCAAGTACGGTGGATCCGGGCAGGAGAACCTGGGCGACGGCTGGGGCGCTCAGCTTGGCGGAGAGATCAGCCGGAAGCTGCACCTGCACGCGCGCATGATCGCGCTGACGCATCCGGTCACGGGCGCGCGCCTGACCTTCACCGCGCCGCTGCCGGAGCACATGATCCGCACGTGGGATACGGTCGGCTGGGATCCGGCCGACGTTCCGACCGATCCGTTCGTGGAGGAGGCATGAGCGACGATCTGCGGCTCGTGATCTTCGATGTCGACGGCACGCTCGTCGACAGCCAGGCCGACATCCTCGCGGCGATGGATCGCGCCTTTGCAGCGACGGACCATCCCGTTCCGGGACGCACCGATATCCTGTCGATCGTCGGGCTGTCTTTGCCCGAGGCGTTCGAGCACCTGTTGCCCGATGCCGCCGGACCGGTGCGGGCGCGCATGGTCGACGCCTACAAGGACGCCTATACAGAGCTGCGCGCCGCCGGCGGCGTGGCGTTGTCCTCGCCGCTCTATCCCGGCGTGCGTGCGATGCTCGACCGACTGCACGGCGTACCGACGACGCTTCTGGGTGTGGCGACGGGCAAGTCGCGGCGCGGTCTGGACAAGCTTCTGGAGGGGCATGATCTGCGCAGCCTCTTCGTCACCCGGCAATGCGCCGACGACCATCCGTCGAAGCCGCATCCCGCGATGCTGCTCGAGGCGCTCGCGGAGACGGGCGTGCCGCCGCACCGCGCGGTCATGGTCGGCGACACCGAGTTCGACATGGCGATGGCCGCCAGCGCCGGCATTCCGGCGATCGGCGTCAGCTGGGGATATCACCGGCCGGAGCGGCTGTCGGCGGCGCACGCGGTCATCGATCACATCGACGAGTTGCCGGCGCGGCTCGAGACGATCTGGGAGTCAGCATGAGCGAGTGGGCGGCCAAGCGGTTCTGGACCGATGCCACGGTTGCGAGCGAAGCAGACGGTCACACGGTGCGCCTCGACGGGCGGCCGGTGAAGACGCCGGCCAAGGCCCCTCTGGTGGTGCCGACCGCGGCGATGGCAGCGGCGATCGCCGATGAATGGCAGGCGCAGGGCGACAAGATCGACCCGCTGAGCATGCCGGTCACCCGCGGCGCGAACGCCGCGATCGACCGCGTGCGGCCCCAGCACGCCGACGTCGCCGACATGCTGGCGGAGTACGGCGACGCCGATCTGCTGTGCTACCGCGCCGACGGCCCCGAAGGGCTCGTCGAGCGGCAGGCGGCGGCGTGGGATCCGCTGCTCGACTGGGCCGCGCAGACGCTCGGCGCGCGGCTCGAGCCCCGGACCGGAATCATGCACGCCGGACAGGATGCACACGCGCTGTCGCAACTGCGTGGCGCCGTGCACGCGCTGGACGCGTTCGAGCTGACGGCGTTTCACGATCTGGTGTCTCTGACCGGGTCGCTCGTCATCGGCTTTGCAGCCGAGCGGGGCGCCCACGCGCCCGAAACGCTCTGGGCGGCCTCGCGGATCGATGAAACCTGGCAGGCCGAGCTCTGGGGCGAGGACGAGGAGGCCGCGGCTGCCGAAGACCACAAGCGCGGCGCGTTCATGGACGCGGTGCGATTCCTGTCGCTCGCCCGGAGTCACTGACGCCGGTCCGCACCGCCGCACGTTGCGGCAAGTGTTGAAAAGACAGGCAATCGGCCCCGGCTTTGGCTTGACCTCTCAAAACGATTGCGCCCACACTCGGGCGTGTTGACCGCCGGGCTTGCCCGGCTTTCGTCTCATCGGCCCCGGTTGGGGACGCGCGACCGTCCGGTCAAAGGGCGGCGCTGAAACAGGAAGAGGTTCAAATGCAAAAATCTGTCATCCTTGGCACGTTGACCGCTGCCGCGCTGTCGGCCGGTGCGGCCAGCGCGCAAACGCTGTCCGACGTGCAGGACCGCGGCACGCTGAACTGCGGCGTGACCACCGGTCTGGTCGGCTTCGCCGCCCCGGACGCGGACGGCGAATGGTCGGGCTTCGACGTTGCCGTGTGCCGCGCCGTGGCCGCTGCGGTGCTCGAGGACCAGAACGCCATCGAATTCGTGCCCACGACCGGCAAGACGCGCTTTACCGCGCTCGCCTCCGGCGAAATCGACATGCTGGCGCGTAACACCACCTGGACGTTCTCCCGCGACGTGGACCTGAAGTTCGAGTTCACCGGCATCAACTACTATGACGGCCAGGGCTTCATGATCCCGAAATCGCTGGGCGTCAGCTCGGCCCGCGAGCTAGCCGGCGCGACGGTCTGCATCCAGACCGGCACCACGACCGAGCTCAACCTCGCGGACTACTTCCGTCGTAACAATATGGATTACGAGCCGGTCCCGATCGAGACCAACGCCGAAGCGCAGCAGCAGTATCTCGCGGGCGCCTGCGACGTCTACACCACCGACGCGTCGGGCCTCGCGGCGACGCGCGCGGCGTTCGAAACCCCGAGCGATCACGTGATCCTTCCGGAGATCATCTCGAAGGAGCCGCTCGGCCCGCTCGTCCGTCACGGCGACAACGACTGGGGCGACGTGGTGCGCTGGACGCTCAACGCGCTGATCGCGGCCGAGGAATACGGCATCACCTCGGCGAACATCGACGAGCTGAAGGCCGGGACCGAGAGCCCGGAGATCAACCGGATCCTTGGCACCGAAGGCAACCTCGGCGAGATGCTCGGCCTCGACGCCGAATGGGCCTACCGCGCCATCAAGGCGAACGGCAACTACGGCGAGATTTTTGCCAAGAACATCGGCGAGTCGACCCCGATCGGCCTCTCGCGCGGCCTGAACGCGCAGTGGACCGACGGCGGGCTGCTCTACGCTCCGCCGTTCCGCTAATCCGACATGCGGGCCGGCGCGCATGGCGTGCCGGCCCGACCCCGCGGCGCCGGATACGGCGCCGCATTGCATAAAGTCGGGCCCAGAGGTCAGGACGGGATCAACCCGCCGGCCGCAAACGGGCAGACGCCACAGGGATCACATCGATGACCACACTCAGCGACCCGCCGCGCGAGTCGTTCCGGCTTTCGATGCTGGTGAACGACACGCGTTATCGCTCGTACACCTTCCAGTTTATCGCGCTGGTCTGCGTTGCCGCGTTGTTCGCCTATCTCGGGTCGAACCTTGTCGCGAACCTGCGGGCCGCCGGGCTCAACATCAGTTACGACTTCCTCGGCGATCCGTCGGGCTACGACATCAACCAGACCCTGATCGACTACACCAGCCAGTCGAGCCACCTGCGCGCCTCGATCGCGGGGCTGTTGAACACGCTCCTGGTATCGATCCTCGCCTGCATCACGGCGACGATCATCGGCGTCGCGGCGGGCGTTCTTCGCCTGTCGAACAACTGGCTCGTGTCGAAGCTGATGGCGGTCTACGTCGAGATGTTCCGCAATGTGCCGGTGCTGATCTGGATCATCATCATCTTCACGATCATGACCGCCGTCGCCCCGGCGCCGAGTGCGTTTCGCGGCGACGACCCCGACGCATCGATGCTGTTCGGGATGTTCGCCTTCACGAACCGCGGCGTCTACATCCCGAAGCCGCTGTTCGAGCCGTTGGGATGGGTCGTGCTGGGGGTCTTCCTGATCTCGATCGTCGGCGCGATTCTCTATCGGCGGTACGCGACCAAGGTGCTTTACGACGAGGGTCGGCTGCTGCCGACGACATGGCCGACCGTCGCGATCGTTCTGGTGCCGGCGATCCTCGCCTACTTCATTCTGGGCCGTCCGATCGCGCTGGAGATCCCGGAGCTCGGCGGCTTCAACTTCTCGGGCGGAATCACGCTTCTCGGGTCGTTGATCGCGCTGTGGTTCGCGCTCGCCATCTATACCGGCGCGTTCATCGCCGAGAACGTGCGCGCGGGCATCCAGTCGGTCAGCCGGGGCCAGACCGAGGCGGCCGCGGCCCTCGGGCTGCGCCCGCGCCGCATCATGAACCTCGTGGTGCTGCCTCAGGCGCTGAGGGTGATCGTGCCGCCGCTGATTTCCCACTACCTGAACATCACCAAGAACTCGTCGCTGGCGATCGCGGTCGGCTACATGGACCTGACCGGCACGCTCGGGGGCATCACGCTCAACCAGACCGGTCGCGCGATCGAGACGATCCTGCTCCTGATGTTGTTCTATCTCCTGATCAGCCTGTCGATCTCGGCGATCATGAACGTCTACAACAACGCCGTTCGCCTGAAGGAGCGCTGACATGTCCGACATGCACGAGCACTCGGTCGGCTGGTCGCGCGACACGCTGATCGACGAGCAGCCGGCGCCGGCGGCAGAGCGTGGAGTCGTCAGGTGGATGCGCGCCAACCTGTTCTCCACGATCCCGAACGCGCTCCTGACCTTGGTGGCGCTCTGGTGCCTCTACCAGCTCATCGCGGGGGTGTTGCCGTGGCTTGCCAACGGGATCTGGGACGCGCCGTCGCTGTCGGCTTGCCGCGAGATCCTGCAGGGCGCGACGGGTGGCTGCTTCGCGGTGCTGACGGAGCGGTGGAATCAGCTCCTGTTCGGTTTCCAGTACCCGTCCGAACTCTATTGGCGTCCGGCGACGGCGTTCATCCTGCTCTTCGTGGCGCTGGCGCCGGTGCTGTTCTACAAGGTCTTCCCGCGGTCGATGCTGATCTTTACCGCGATCTATCCGTTCCTCGCCTACTGGCTGATCTGGGGCGGGTCGATCCTGACGCCGGTCTGCGCGGCGCTTGGCTTCGTCGCCGGTTACCTCGTCTATTCGCGCTTCATCACGCAGAGCTTCGCGATCGGGTTCTTCGGCGGCATCGCGGCGGCGTTGGTGTTCTGGTGGCTCACGGGTTTCTTCAACTTCACCGGCATTTTGGCGCTCGAACCTGTCGACAGCCGAAACATGGGTGGGTTCATGCTGAACCTGATCCTCGGCACGGTCTGCGTGTCGCTGTCGATCCCGATCGGCATCGCGTTGGCGCTGGGGCGGCAGTCGAACATGCCGATCATCAAGTGGATCTGCGTGATCTTCATCGAGTTCGTGCGCGGGGTTCCCCTGATCACGCTGCTGTTCGTGGCGAACGTGGTTCTGGCCTACTTCCTGCCGCCGGGATCGAACTTCGACCTGATCCTGCGCGTGATCATCATGATCACGATGTTCGCCTCCGCCTATATCGCCGAGGTGATCCGCGGCGGTCTCGCGGCGCTGCCGAAGGGCCAGTACGAGGCGGCGGATTCGCTGGGGCTCGACTACCCCCAGGCGATACGCCTCGTGATCCTGCCGCAGGCGCTCAAGATCTCGATCCCCGGCATCGTCAACGTGGCCGTGGGCCTGTTCAAGGATACGACGCTCGTGTCGATCATCTCAATGTTCGATCTCGTCGGCATGATCCGCGGGCCCATTCTCGCTTCAACCGAGTGGAACGGCGTCTACTGGGAGCTGCTGAGCTTTGCCGCGCTCCTGTTCTTCGTCACCTGCTACGGTATCTCGCAATATTCCCAGTGGCTCGAGCGGCAGCTCAACACGGACCGCCGGTAAGGAGTTCAGTCAATGGCAGACACCGCAGTCGAGACGTCGAAACCGGCGCAGATGCAGGTTTCGGATGAGGTCGCGATCCAGATCTCGAACATGAACAAGTGGTTCGGGACCTTCCACGTCCTGCGCGACATCGACCTGACCGTCTATCGCGGCGAGAGGATCGTGATCGCGGGGCCGTCGGGGTCGGGCAAGTCCACCCTGATCCGCTGCATCAACGCGCTGGAGGAACACCAGCGCGGACGGATCGAGGTGGACGGCACGGTGCTGTCGTCGGACATCAAGAACATCGACACGATCCGCTCCGAAGTCGGGATGGTGTTCCAGCATTTCAACCTGTTCCCGCACCTGACGATCCTGGAGAACTGCACGCTCGCGCCGATCTGGGTGCGCAAGATCCCCAAGCACGAGGCCGACAAGACGGCCATGCACTTTCTCGAGAAGGTCAAGATCCCGGAGCAGGCCGACAAGTATCCCGGCCAGCTTTCGGGCGGGCAGCAGCAGCGCGTGGCGATCGCCCGATCGCTGTGCATGCGTCCCCGGATCATGCTCTTCGACGAGCCCACCTCCGCGCTCGACCCCGAGATGATCAAGGAAGTGCTCGACACGATGGTCGAGCTGGCCGAAGAAGGGATGACGATGATCTGCGTCACCCACGAGATGGGCTTTGCCCGTCAGGTGGCGAACCGCGTCATCTTCATGGACCAGGGCCAGATCGTCGAACAGAACGAACCCGAGGAGTTCTTCAACAACCCGCAGAATCCGCGGACGAAGCTCTTTCTCAGCCAGATCCTCGGCCACTGATCCCTCGTGTGGCTCGAGGCACGAGGGGGCGCGGCGGTTCCCCCCGGACGCCGCGCCCCTGATCGCTCGATCAGGTCTCTGCCGCGTGCCGCCCGGCCCACAGCCCGGTGGCGAGGCACGCGGTGATCAGGTAGCCGCCGGTCGGCGCCTCCCAGTCCAGCATCTCGCCGGCAGCGAAGACACCCGGCCGCGCCGCGATCTCCAGTCCGGGCGACAGGCCCGGCCAGGCAAGGCCGCCGGCGGTCGAGATCGCCTCGTCGAGCGGGGCGAGCCCGGCATGCGGGACGGGCACCGCCTTGAGCAGGCGCGCGACGGACTGAGGATCCCGCGGCAGCGGTCTGGCACATTCGAGCACCAGCGCGCGCGCCGCCGGCGACAGCCGCGCCGCCTTGCGCAGACGGTTCGACGCGCTTTCGCGCGAGGGCCGGGCGGCGATGCGCGCCGCAAGCGTCTCGGGCGCCACGTCGGGCGCGAGATCGATCGCCAGAGCCGCGTTCTCACGGAGCTCGGGCGACAGCGGGTAAAGCGCTCCGCCTTCGAGCCCGGTGCGCGCGATCACGATCTCGCCGCGGGTGGTGCGCCCGCCCGCACCGAGCGCCACGTTCTTGAGCGGGGCGCCGAAATGCGCTGCCATGTGCGCCGACCAATCGACGCGCAGCCCGGCATTCGCGGGTGCGAACGGCACGACCGGCGCGCCGGTGGCCTCGAGGATCCCCGCCCAGGCGCCGTCGGAGCCGAGCCGCGCCCAGCTCGCGCCGCCGAGCGCGAGGACAGTCACCGACGGCGCGAGCCGCACTGGCCCGTCGGGCGTGTCGAACAGCGTGTCGGCGCCCGCCCACCCGCGCCAGGCCCAGCGTGTCCGCGCATCGAGGCCAAGCCCGGCAAGCCGCGCCAGCCACGCCCGCAGAAGCGGTGAGGCCTTCATCGCGGTTGGAAACACCCGACCGGTCGTGCCTGTGAAGAGCGGTTGGCCCAGTTCCTCTGCCCACCGCGTCACCGCCGCTGGGGGAAAGGCCCGGATCATCGGGGCGAGAGTGCCGGCCGCTTCGCCGTAGGCCGCGAGGCAGGTCTCGGTGTCCTCGTCCTTGGTCAGGTTCAGCCCGGACTTCCCGGCCATCAGGAATTTGCGCGCGAGGCTCGGGCGCTGCTCGGCCAAAATCACACGGCGCCCGGCGGAGAGGAGCGTGTCGGCCGCCATCAGGCCCGCCGGACCGCCGCCGATGACGAGGGCGTCGCACTCTGTCGCTGCCAAACTTGAACTCCGCGCCGCCCGTGTCAGGTCGTCATGTCCGAGCCCGACCGGAGGCGCAAGCGATGAGCGACCCGATCTGCCCCCTCTGCGGGCGGCCGATCCCGCCCGACGTGCGGCAGAGCCTGCACCACCTCGTGCCGAAGCTGAAGGGCGGCAAGGGCGGCCCGGTCGTGCTGCTGCACCAGATCTGCCACAACGAGATCCACGCCACGTTCACCGAAGCCGAACTCGCCCGCGACTTCTGCACGCCCGAAGCGCTGCGCGCGCATCCGCGGATGGCCGGGTTCCTGCGCTGGGTGGCCAAGCGTCCGCCGGGATTCCACAAGCGCAGCGCCGGCGGCCGGCGCAAACGCTGAACGGTATGGGGCGCGCGGACGCCGAGTGGAGCGGGACGGCGCGCATGCCTGGTGGCAAACCGGTCGCACGCATCGGATCGCGGGGGCTCTGCCCCCGCACGCACAACTCGCGGGGGCTCTGCCCCCGCACCCCCGGGGTTTTCGGCAAGATGAAGGATCGCGGCGGTGCGCGCGGCGGCGACGGGCGTGGCCCGCGTCCGGCGGCGCGTCCTCAGCTGGCGTTCATCCGCTCGACGTAGGCACGCATTTCCTCGGCCTCGTGACGGGCCTCGCGCAGTCCTTCCATCGCGGCGGCCAGTTCGGCCTCCGTCTGGGCGAGCTGGTTTGTGAGCTCGGCCTCGCGCTGCTGCAGGTAGGTGATCGCCTGGTCGCGGGTCTCCTCGGCCTCGTGCAGCTCTTGGCTCATGCGCTCGAGCTCGTTCACGTCGGCCTGGCTCACCCGCGTGAAGCGATGCACCAGCCAGTTCGCGAACCATCCGAGGCAGAACGCCACGAACAGGATGATCGCGGTCGCGACAATGAACTCAATCCTGTTCATCCTCCGGCCCTTCCTCGGCGCTCGTTGCGGCGGCGTCGGAGGCCGCAGCCTCCGTCACAGCTTCATCGCCCGTCGGGACGGGATATTCAACGTCTTCCGGACCCGGCGCGGCGTCTTCGCCCGCGTCCTCCGCCTCGTCCAGGCGGAATTCGATCCGGCGGTTGGCCTCGCGGCCGGCCTCGGTGTCGTTGTCGGCGATCGGCTCGGCCTCGCCGTAGCCGACGGCGCGGTAGGACGCGGTGAGCACCCGGCGCTGCCGCAGCGCGTCGAGCACCGCCTGCGCGCGCTCCTGGCTCAGCTGCTCGTTCATCACCTCGCGGCCCTGGCTGTCGGTGTGGCCCTGGATCTCCAGCGGGATCTCTCCGCAGACCTTGAGGAGATCCGCCACCTCGTCGAGCAGTTCGCGGGTGGAGCCGTCGAGCACCGCGGAACCCGGTTCGAACGTGATCTTGCGCGCGCCGATGATCTGGCGGATCTGGTCGACGCATTCGGCCGGGGTGGGAATCCCCAGGGTCGGGTCGAGGCGTTCGAGATAGGCGACCTCGATGTCGTAATCGTCCGTGCCGAGTTTTTCCGACAGGAGCGCCGCGATCTCCGCGCTGGCGTCCGGATTGCCGGTGTCGCCGCGCACCGCGATGCTCTCGGGCGTGACGGTCACCGCGCCGTTGGCCATCATCGACAGCGCCTCGAGCGCGGCCAGCACACGCGCCGACCAGCCGTCGGGCAGGTCGTCGTCGATGCGCGCGCCGACCGACACCGCCTCCGATCCGAACCGTGCCCGCGCGTAGCTGTCGGCGGTGGTGCGCGCCATCTCGGAGTCGATGCGGCCCCGCAGCTGCACCCGGCCCTCGGGGCTGAGGGTGGCGCTGAATTCGACCGGGCCGCGGTCGGCGTCGGGATCGGGGGGCTCGGGCAGCACCGCGTCGAGCACGAACCCGTCCGGCAGCGCGGCCTCGAGATCCGCGGTCACGTCGTCGAACCGCGCCGGCGGCGTGCCCACGGGGGCGATGAACGAGACGTCAGCGTTGGAAAAGGTCGCCTGCCCGCCGCCGAGCGCGTCGACAGCACCGATCGCGGCCACGGCCGCGTCGCTCCAGGCGCGCGACGGCACGCCGAGCCCGACCACGCAGCCCGCGCCCTCGGCGGCGCCGGCGGCGCGCGCGGCCTCGAGGATCGCCGCGCGCGCCTCCTCGGTGTCGGCAGAGCAGGCATCGAAGCGGGTGCCCGCGTCGTCCTTCACGAACCGCAGCGTGAACGGCGACAGCACCGGGCGCGGCGCCGACAGATCGAGCGCGAGCCGTGTTCCCTCCGGCGCCGCGGCCTCGAGATCGGCCTGCACCTCGCGCCGGGCCTGGGCGCTGTCGGTCATCGCCTGCACCGCCACTTGCCCGGCCTCGGCCGAGATCTTGGCGCGCGGCAGCTCTTCGAGTGCGAGGGTGGCCAGCTGCATCGCGTCGCCCCAGCCGTCCGGCACCGGGAACCGGGCCGTCTCGAGGAGGTCCGACACGCCGTCGGGGTCGCCCACGATGTTGCCGGCGAGCTCGATCAGGCGCGCGCGATCGTACTCCGCCGGCACCAGGCCGATCAGCGACACGGTGCTGTCGTTGCGCAGGATCTCCACCGAGAAATGCGGCGGGTCGACCGCCTCGGGCTCGGCGACGAGGGTTTCGTCGATGACCCGGGCGGCATCGACGACCTTGCCGGCCGCGGAAATGGCGCGGAACCGTGCCGCCTCGTCCGGCGCGGTGCCGTGGACGAACACCTGCAGCCCGTTGGCGTCGACACCGGCCCAGTCGATGCCCTCGCGTTCCAGGCGCCGTTCGACGCCCGCGGCCGAGTTCTGTTCGACCATGCGTACGGAAATCGACGCGGCCACGGCGCAGAGGGCGGCGGCGGCGGTGAAGGTGGCGGCGAGGATGGCGATGGCAGACAGGCGCATGGAATCGGTGTCCGGGACCGTTCAGGAAGGGGTTCGTGATACGGGCGCCGGCGCCCGCCCGCAATCAGGCGAGACAGGCAGCGGCGAAAAACAGCACGGGCAGAAGGCCCGCGTTGCGGTTCGAGCGAAAGAGCGACAGGAGGCGATCGTGATCGCCGAGATCGACCCGGCGCAGCTGCCACAGCATGTGCCAGCCCATTGCCCAGGGCCCGATCAGCGCGAGCACGAGCATTCCGATCTCGCCGTCCGGCGCGGCCACGATGACGGCGAGCCCCATCAGCGCGACAGCGGCGACGAGAAACACCGCCAGCGCGCGCGGAGTCGCGTCGCCGAAGAGCCGGGCGGTCGATTTCACGCCGATCAGGGCGTCGTCCTCCTTGTCCTGGTGGGCGTAGATCGTGTCGTAGAACAGAGTCCACGCCATGCCGGCGACGTAGAGCAGCAGCGCCGGCCAGCCGAGCGTGCCGGTATGCGCCGTCCAGGCCAGCAGCGCCCCCCAGTTGAAGGCGAGCCCGAGGAAGATCTGCGGCCACCAGGTGAAGCGCTTGGCGAAGGGATAGATCGTGACCGGCAGGAGCGCGAGAATCCCGAGCCCGATGGCCGCCCAGTTGAACGTGATGAGGATACAGAAGGCGGCGAGCGATTGCGCACAGCCCCAGGCGAAGGCGGCGCGGGCGCTCACCGCGCCCGAGGGGATCGGCCGCGCGGCCGTGCGCGCCACCGACCCGTCGATGCCGCGGTCGGTGATGTCGTTCCACGTGCAGCCCGCGCCGCGCATCAGGATCGCGCCAAGCCCGCAGCCCGCGAAGATCCACGCGTCGTGCCAGCGCGCGCCACCGGTCGCCGCGATGGCCAAGAAAAGCCCCCACCAGCAGGGCAGCAGCAACAGCCACGTGCCGATCGGACGGTCGAGCCGCGACAGCCTGAAATAGGGTTTCCACGCCTCCGGCGCGAGGCGATCGACCCAGTTGCCGCGATAGGCGTCGGCGATCGCGCCGCTCGGCTCTGGCGCCGGGGAGGTGTCGGGCATAGGGTCCGCTCCATGGCTCGTGTCAGGCTGTTTGTAGAGCACCCGCTCGGGGCGGGACAACCGGTGCCGCTGTCGCGCGAGGCGGCGCACTACCTCTTCGGGGTCATGCGGCTGGCCGAGGGGGCGACGCTGGCCGTGTTCAACGGCGAAGACGGCGAATGGGCCGCGCGGGTCGTCGAGGCCGGCAAGAAGGGCGGCACCCTCGAGGCGGTGGAGCGCACCGCGCCGCAGTGGGCGCCGCCGGATCTCTGGCTTTTGTTCGCCCCGGTCAAGAAGGCGCGCACGGACTTCATCGTCGAGAAGGCGGTGGAGATGGGCGTGCGCCGGCTGGTGCCGGTGGCAACCGAGCACACGAATTCCGAGCGCATCCGCCGCGATCGTCTGCAGGCCCATGCGCGCGAGGCCGCCGAACAATGCGGCGCCGTCTTCGTGCCCGAGGTCGCGGACCTCGCCCGGCTCGCCGACACGCTCGCCGCCTGGCCCGAGGCGCGGCGGATCATGTTCTGCGACGAGGGCGCTGCCGGGGCGGCCGGCATACCGGAGCGCGCGCCCGACGAGCCGGGCCCCTGGGCGATCCTCATCGGGCCCGAGGGCGGGTTCTCCGAGGCGGAGCGGTCGCGGCTGCGCGCGATGCCGCAGGCGTGGGTCACCGCGCTCGGGCCACGGATCCTGCGCGCCGATACCGCCGCCGTCGCCGCGCTGACCCTGTGGCAGAGCCGGCTGGGAGATTGGCGATGATCCGGCCGGGCGCCGAGGCGGCGCTGCGCCGCTGGGCCGAGACGCTGATCGGGGCGGCCGTCGTGCTCGTCGGGCTCCTCTGGGTGCCGCGCGGCGGCGGCGCGCTCGGCTGGGTCGTCGCCGCCGGCGGGCTCGCGCTGGCCGTCGCCGGCGCGCAGCGCGCGCGCTTCGGCGCGGGCGGCGGCGGGCCCGGCATCGTCAGCGTCACCGAAGGGCGCATCGCCTATTTCGGCCCGCGCGACGGCGGCATCGCCGATCTCGACGCGATCACCGCGCTGACCTACGAGCCGCAGGCGCGCCCGGCGGCCTGGCGGCTCGACCGTGCCGCCGACGCGCCGCTCGTGATTCCGGCCAACGCCGAGGGCGCCGAGCGTCTGTTCGATGCCTTCGCGGCCCTTCCCGGGCTCGACACCGAGGCTGTCCTCCGGGCGCGCCGGTCGGCCGCGGACGGTCCGGTCGTGATCTGGCGCAGGGGCTCCGTGCACCCGGCGGTGACCGGCCCGCATTGACACCCCGCGCGCTTGGCTACATCCCTCGGGACCGAAGCCGCGCACGACACCGGAGCCCGCATCGCATGTCCATTCCCCAACAAGGCGGCGGGCCGATCGAAAGCCGCGATCAGCTCGCGGACTATCTCGCCCGCGGGTGCAAGCCGCCCGAGGCGTGGCGCATCGGCACCGAGCACGAGAAGTTCGGCTACGTGAAGGAGACGCTCGCGCCGCTTCCCTATGACGGTCCGACCTCGGTGCGCGCGGTGCTCGAGGGGCTGCGCGACCGCCATGGATGGAACGGGATCGAGGAAAGCGGCCACCTGATCGGTCTCGAAAAGGACGGCGCCAACGTTTCCCTCGAACCGGGCGGCCAGCTCGAACTGTCCGGCGCTCCGCTCGAGACGATCCACCAGACCTGTGACGAGGTGAACCGCCACCTCGCCGAGGTGCGCGACGTCGCCGACGCCGTGGGGGCCGGTTATATCGGTCTCGGCGCCGCGCCGACCTGGGCGCACGAGGACATGCCGATGATGCCCAAGGGCCGCTACCGGATCATGACCGACTACATGGACCGCGTCGGCACGATGGGAAAGACGATGATGTACCGCACCTGCACGGTGCAGGTGAATCTCGACTTCGCCTCCGAGGCCGACATGGTCAAGAAGCTGCGTGTGGCGCTGGCGCTGCAGCCGGTGGCGACCGCGCTGTTCGCCAATTCGCCTTTCCTCGACGGCCGCGAAAACGGCCACAAGTCCTGGCGCAGCCGCGTCTGGCGCGATCTCGATCCCGACCGCACCGGCATGCTGCCCTTCGTGTTCGAGGACGGCTTCGGCTTCGAGGCCTGGGTCGACTACGCGCTCGACGTGCCGATGTACTTCGTCTATCGCGACGGGCGCTATCTCGACGCCTCCGGTCAATCCTTCCGCGACTTCCTCGACGGGCGCCTGCCGGCGCTGCCGGGCGAGGTGCCGACGCTGTCGGACTGGGCCGATCACCTGACCACGATCTTCCCCGAAGCGCGGATCAAGAAGTTCATCGAGATGCGCGGTGCCGACGGTGGCCCGTGGCGCCGGCTCTGCGCGCTGCCGGCCTTCTGGGTGGGGCTGATGTACGACCAGTCCGCGCTCGACGCCGCATGGGATCTCGCCAAGGGCTGGGATGCCGCCACGCGCGAGGGCATGCGGATCGCGGCGTCGGTCGACGGGTTGCAGGCCAAGGTGGGCGAGGTCGACATGCACACCCTCGCGCGCGAGGTGCTGGAACTGTCCGAGGCCGGGCTGAAGGCCCGCGCGCGCCAGGGCGCCGGCGGCCTCCTGCCCGACGAGACGCATTTCCTGAACGCGCTGAAGGACAGCGTCGAGAGCGGGCAGGTGCCCGCGGACGAACTGCTCGAGCGCTATCGCGGCGATTGGGATGGCGACCTCAGTCGCGTCTTCGCCGAATACAGCTACTGACGCCCGGGCGCCCCGCGAGGGCTGCGCGCGCCGCGAGTCCCTTCATCTTGCCGAAAACCCCGGGGGTGCGGGGGCAGAGCCCCCGCGGGTCGTGTGTGCGGGAGCCGGGCGCCCGGGCGGCCGTCGCGCGCTCGGCCTCAGTATCCCAGCGCGCAACCGTCCTTGCGCGGATCGGACGCGCCCTCGAGCACGCCGTCCGGCCGGATGGCGATGGCCTGGGCGCCGCCGATCGGCGTGTGCGGCACCCCGACATCGTGCCCGCGCGCGGAAAGCTCCGCGTGAAGCGTTTCCGGGTAGCCGCGTTCGACCATGAGCGTGTCGCCTTCGAAGAACGTGCGCGGGGCGTCGAGCGCGCCCTGAAGGTCCATCCCGAAGGACACGAGGCTGGTGACGACCCGCGCGTGGCCGCACGGCTGGTACTGCCCGCCCATGACGCCGAACGGCATCCGCGTGCCGTCCGCACGGTCGAGCAGCGCCGGGATGATCGTGTGCATCGGCCGCTTGCCCGGAGCGAGCGCATTGGGGTGTCCTGGCTCGAGCGAGAATCCCGCGCCGCGGTTCTGGAACAGGATGCCGAAGCGTGGGCTGGCGATCCCCGACCCGAAGCCGTGGAAGATCGAGTAGATCAGCGACACCGCCATGCGGTCGCGATCGACGACGGTGATGTAGACTGTGTCGCGGTGCACCGCCTCCGACGCCGGGGCGGGCATCGGCAGCGCTTGCGCGGGGTCGATCAGCGCGGCGAGGCCCGCTGCGGTGTCCGGCGACAGCATGTGCTCGAGCCGGGTCACGTGATCCGGATCGGCGAGGAAGCGGTTGCGCGCGTCGTAGGCGAGCTTGGCCGCCTCGATCTCCAGGTGCACCCGGTCGGCCCCGTTCGGATCGAGCGCCGAAAGATCGAACCGGCTCAGGATGTTGAGGATCAGGAGCGCGGTCGCGCCCTGTCCGTTCGGCGGATGCTCGGTCAACGTCGCATCGCCGTAACCGCCCGCGATCGGCGCCCCGATGTCGGTGCGCGCGGCAGCGAAATCCTCCGGCGTGTGTCCGGCCCCGGCCAGCGCGGCGAGCATGTCGGCGGCGACCTCGCCCTCGTAGAAGCCCGCGCGCCCGTCCCGGGCGATCCGGCGCAGCACCTCGGCCTGGCCGGGCAGAGCGATCCGCGCGCCCGGCGCCGGCGCCCCGTCGCCGGGCTGAAAATGCCGCCGGGCGTCCGGGCCGAGCACGTCGGTCAGCCCCGCCCAGTCGAAGGCGACACGGGGCGCGACCGGCACGCCGGCCTCGAAATAGTCGATCGCGGGCGCGAGGCAGCGGTCGAGCCCGAGCCGACCCCACCGCTCCGACATGGTGCAGAACGCGTCGACCGCGCCGGGGATGGTCACCGCATGCGGGCTCGAGAGCGGCATCGTTGCGTGACCCTCGGCGCGCAGCCGCTCGGCATCCGCGGCCGCATGCGCGCGGCCGGAGCCGTTCACCGCCACGATGTCCTTGCCGGGCTCGGACACGAGAGCGAAGGCATCGCCGCCGAGTCCTGTCATGTGCGGCTCGCACACACCCAGAAGAACGGCGCCGGCGATCGCGGCATCCGCGGCCGAACCGCCCGCCTGCAGGATTCGCAGGGCCTCCTGAGCGGCCAGGGGATGCGAGGTGGCGCACATGCCGTTTTCCGCGAAGACCGCGGAGCGGCCGGGCAGGTGAAAGTCGCGCATCTGGGGGATCTCCTTCGTCGCGGCCCAGCCTAGGCAGCCGGCCGGTCGCGTCAACTCGGAAGGAGGTCGGGGAAAGTCCTCGGCGCCGCGCACTGGGTGGGGGCTGTTGCAACGCGACGCCGAGGGAAGCCTTATGCAGCTACGGTGCCGTATGTAAGGGGGCATTCGGGCCCAATTTGGCTGGCAATTTGACAATTCCACGACCCGGTCGGTCCCGGATCGACCACAGTCGCGCGCCACGCTCCGCGTTGTCGCGCATGCGGCAATGCGGCCGCCCGGCTTTGCGTGGTACGCGTCTCGTCTTGCGGCACGCGAGCGGCCCTTCGCGCCGTGCCGCTGCGCGCCCGGTCAGCTCTGAATCGCCGGTCCATCGTGTTGTCGCGCCGCCGCGAAAGCGGTCCCGGCACCACGTCAGACGACGCCATCGTGAAGCCGGTCCAGCATGATCCGCATCCGAAGCCGGTTGCGTCCGTGCGTCCGGCTGTAGTCGAGGCTGTGGGTGAGCGCTCGGATCAGGTGCCAGCCGAAACCACCCTCCGGCAGATCTGAGAGGTCGCGCGACAGGTCCGGCAGGTCGCCGCGCGGCAGGGCAAGGCCCGGCATCGGGGCGCCCTGATCCTCGACGAGCACGCTGAGGTGCCCGGGTTCGAGGATCGCGCGGACCTCGATCCGGCCTGCCGGACATCCGCGCAGCGCGTGTTCGGCGACGTTGTTCAGCGCTTCGCCGACCACCAGGGCACTCAGCCCGGCCTGCGCCGCATTCAGTCCCGCAACCCGCAGATCCGCCTCGAAGCGCAGCAGCGCGGATCGAATGTCCACCGGCGTGGCATGCAGGTGCAGGGTTGTGGCGGCATCGCCGACTGCGGCGCCAGCGCGTCCCGAAGACGGTTCATCCGCCGGCATGCGCGATGCTGGCCGCGGCGATGTCCGCGTGGATGGCAAAGATCGTGTCCATCCGGGTCAGCCGGAACACCTTGTCGACATTCGGTTGCAGGGCCACGAGATCGAGCCGCCGGCCCGGCCCGAGATGCTTCATCGCCGCGACCACGGCGCCGAGGCCGCTCGAATCGACGAACTCGACCCGCGAAAGGTCCAGGAGGATCCGCGTCTCGGGTCCGGAGGAGGCCTCCCGCATCGCGTCCTTGAACTGGATTGCGCTGGCGGCGTCGATCCGCGTGGCGTCGACGCGGACGATCAGCGCACCCGCGAGGGATTCGGTCGAAAGCAGCATGTGGCGATCCTCCGGCTGGCCGCGTGCGGGCACGCTAGGCGCAAAACCTTTCCAAACGCTTTGCGGGATGCCAGATCATGGGCAGCAACGGAGGAGGAGAGCCCGATGCACGAGATCGTCATCACCGCCGCGCGGCGCACGCCCATGGGCGGCTTTCAGGGGGCGCTCGCGGGTGCAACCGCGGCCGAGCTCGGCGGTGCCGCGATCCGCGCCGCGCTGGACGACGCACCCGGCGTCGCGCCCGAGGAGGTCGTCATGGGCTGCGTGCTGCCGGCCGGGCAGGGGCAGGCGCCGGCCCGCCAGGCCGGCTTTGCCGCCGGTCTTGGCGAGGAGGTGCCGGCGACGACGCTGAACAAGATGTGCGGCTCCGGGATGAAGGCCGCGATGATGGCGTGGGACCGCCTCGCGCTGGGACAGGCCGACGCGCTCGTCGCGGGCGGGATGGAGAGCATGACCAACGCCCCATACCTGCTGCCGAAGATGCGGAGCGGTGCCCGGCTCGGCCATGGCGAGGTCGTCGATCACATGTTTCTCGACGGGCTCGAGGACGCCTACGACAAGGGCCGCCTGATGGGCACCTTCGCCGAGGATTGCGCCGAGGCCTACCAGTTCACGCGCGAGGCGCAGGACGCCTACGCGCTGGCGTCCCTGTCGCGGGCGCTCGACGCGCAGTCGAGCGGCGCCTTCGCCGCCGAGATCGTCGCCACGACCGTCTCCGGGCGCAAGGGGCCGACGGAGGTGCAGGAGGACGAACAGCCGGGCGCTGCGCGCCCCGACAAGATCCCGCAGCTGAAGCCGGCGTTCCGGAAGGACGGCACGGTGACCCCGGCGAATTCCTCTTCGATCTCCGATGGCGCGGCCGCGATCGTGCTGGAGCGGCGCGACACCGCGGAGGCCGCGGGGCGGGCGCCGCGCGCGCGCATTCTCGGTCATGCCACGCACGCCCAGGCGCCCGGGCTCTTCACCACCGCGCCGGTGCCCGCGGCGCGGAAGCTGCTCGACCGCGTCGGCTGGCGCGTCGAGGATGTGGACCTGTGGGAAGTCAACGAGGCTTTCGCGGTGGTTCCGATGGCGTTCATGCACGAAATGGGGCTGAGCCATGACGTTGTGAACGTGAATGGCGGAGCCTGCGCGCTCGGCCATCCCATCGGCGCGTCCGGCGCGCGCATCCTCGTCACGCTGCTGCATTCGCTCGAGGCGCACGACCTGCGCCGCGGCGTGGCCGCGATCTGCATCGGCGGCGGCGAGGGTACGGCGGTCGCGATCGAACGGGTCTGAGGCGCGGCCGCCGCGACGCTCAGCCGTCGCCTGTTGCGGGCTCCGCCGGGGCCGGATCGAGATTCGGCCCGTCGAGGATGTCGAGAAAGGCCGCCACCTGCGCGTCGAGCCACAGCCGCGCGCCGTCCACTGCCGCGACGTATCCGGCCAGCGGGTCGGCCGCGGCTGGCAGCGCGGCGGCGATGCGCGGCGCCATTACGTAAAGCGCGATAAGGGCTGCCCCGATCAGGATGACCACGGCAAAGCCGCGTCCGAAACCGCCGCGTTGCGGCTCGGGCTCGGGCGCGCGACCCTGCGGCGTCTCGACCGGGCGCCGTTCGTCGGCGGAGCGCAGCGTCTGGTTGATCTCGTCCACGTCCGGCAGCAGGTCGCGTCGCGACGCGCTCTCGCGCTCCGACTCCGGGGATACGGGTAGCGGCGTCTCGTCGGGCTCGCGCAGCGCGGCACCGGCGCCGACGGCGCCGGTCGATGCCGCGGCACGCCGCGCCCGATCCGTCGGGTCCTCGTGGGTCTCGCCACGCATGCGGGCCATGCGCTCTCGCGCCTGACGGCTGCGGCGGGTCGCCTCGTCCTCGGGCTCCGCGTCGAGCGCGAGCTCGGTCTGGGTCTCGAGGCTGCTGCTTTCAGCGGCGCGGTGGCGCGCCTCGTACTCGGCCTCCTGCCGCAGCACGTCGGCAACCGCCGGATCGAGTTGGCGGCGCGGCGCGGCGTCTTCCTCGTGCTCGGCCACGGTCTCGGGTTCGGGCTCCGGATCCGCTTCCGGCTCCGGTTCGCGTTCGGTATGCGGGTCGGGGTCCGGCGCGGCCCCGGCGTCCCGAACAGGCGCGTGCGCCTCCGGCGCGTCGTCGGCCACCGGGTCGTCGGGATGCGCCTGGAACCACGTATGCCCGCAGTTCGAACACTGCACGTCGCGCCCGCCGGTCGGGATGACGTTCGCCGGCACCTCGTACTGCGCGCCGCAATTGGGGCAGATCAGCCGCATCGTGTTCGTCCCGCCTTCCCATCCGATCCGCCGGCTCGCGACCCTTCGCAACCGGCCCGACGACCATAAGCCGCCGTCAACGCGGCGGAAAGACCCTTGGCCCGGCCCGTGCGACATTGAATCCGGAGCGTGGCTCGGGCACAAGAGGCCGACGCCGGGCCGGCTGCCCGTCCGGCCCCGAACGCGAGCGATGGATAGCCGTGATCTCCTTTGACCATGTCGCCTACAGCTACGGCGGCGGCGAGCTTCTGACCGACATCTCTCTCGAGCTCGCGCCGGGCTCGTTCCACTTTCTGACCGGCCCGTCCGGCGCGGGAAAGACGACCTTCCTGAAGCTCTGTTACGCCGCGCTGACGCCGACCGCGGGCCAGGTCACGCTGTTCGGAAAGGATGTGCGCGATCTCGGCCGTGACGGTGTCGCCGACGTTCGCCGCCGCGTCGGCGTCGTGCACCAGGATTGCCAGTTCCTCGACCACCTGAGCGTCGCCGAGAACGTGGCCCTGCCGCTCACCGTCTCGGGGCGCGACACGCAGGCCGCGCGGCAGGACCTCGACGAGCTCCTGGGATGGGTCGGGCTCACCCACCGCGCCCGGGCCCGCCCGCCCGAGCTGTCCGGCGGCGAGCGCCAGCGCGCCGCGCTCGCCCGTGCCGTGATCGTGGCGCCGGACGCGATCCTCGCGGACGAGCCCACCGGCAATGTCGACTGGGAGATGTCGCAGCGCCTCATGACGCTGCTCGTCGAGCTCAACCGGATGGGCCGCGCGGTGATGATCGCCACCCACGACCTCAGCCTGATCCGCGCCGCCAAGAGCCAGGTCTCCGCCCGCGTGCTGCGGATCTCCAATCGGCGCCTGCAGCTCGCGGGGGCGGACCTGTGAGGGCGCGGCTCCAGCGGATCGGTGCGCTCCTGCGCGGCGACGCCGCGGCGGACCGGGTTGTGCCACCGGCCGGGTTCACCGTGCGGCTGACGCTGGTTTCGGCGGCGACGATGGCGTTTCTCGCGGTCTTCGCGCTGGCACTGGCGCTCGCGGCCGGCCGTCTCGCCGACCGCTGGGGCGAGGAGCTGGCCCGTGGCGCCACGCTGCGCATTTCGGCGCCGTCGGGCGAGATGGACCGGCAGGTCGCCGCGGCGCTGCGCGTGCTCGAACAGACGCCGGGCGTCACCGACATCCGCGCGCTCGACGCCGACGCGCAGCGCGCGCTGCTCGAACCGTGGTTCGGGCCCGACCTGCCGCTCGAGGATCTGCCGATCCCGCAGCTCATCGCCTTCTCGGAGACCGCGGCAGGCTACGATCCCGACGGGCTGCGCCTCAGGCTCCAGGCCGAGGTGCCGGGCGCCGTGCTCGACGATCACGCCCGCTGGCGCCGGCCGCTGATGGAGGCCGCGGCCGGGCTGCGGACGCTCGGGTGGACGGCGCTCGCGCTCATCTTCGGCACGCTGGGCGCGATGGTGACGCTCGCGGCCAACGCGGCGCTCGCCGCCAACGCGCAGGTGATCGCGGTCCTGCGCCTCGTCGGCGCGACCGACGCCTACATCGCCGGGGCCTTCGTACGCCGCTTCACGCTGCGCGCGCTCGCCGGCGCCGCGGCAGGCGCCGCCCTGGGCCTGGTCGCGATCGTGCTTGTGCCCGACGGGGGAGAGGCGGGCGGCATCCTCACCGGTCTGGGCTTTCTCGGAGCGGACTGGCTGTGGCCGGTCCTCGTGCCGCCCCTCGCGGCACTGGTCGCCCTCCTCGCGACCCGCGCCGCCGCCCGCCGTGTCCTGGGAGATCTCGCATGAGCCAGTCGCTGCAATGGATCCGCTCGGTCGTCTATACCGCCCAGGTCTACCTCGCCATGATTGTCTTCGGGCTGGTCTTCCTGCCGGGCGCGCTCGTCTCGCGGCGGGTCGCGCGCTTCGCCTGCCGGTCCTATGCGCGCTACGCCATCTGGACGCTGCGCTGGATGGTCGGCGTGCGGACAGAGATCCGGGGCGAGGTGCCCACCGACGAGGTCATGGTCGCGGCCAAGCACCAGAGCTTTCTCGACATCCTGATGATCTTCGCGGTGCTGCCGCGCGCCAAGTTCATCATGAAGCGCGAGCTGCTCTGGACCCCCGCGATCGGGCAGTACGCCTGGCGGATCGGCTGCGTGCCGGTCGATCGCGGCCGCCGCGGACAGGCGATCGCCAAGATGCTCGCCGACGTGGCGCGAGGCCGGGCGCAGCCGGGCCAGCTCGTGATCTACCCCCAGGGCACGCGTGTCGCGCCCGGGGTCAGCATCCCCTACAAGGTCGGCACGGCGGCGCTCTTTCGCGAACTCGGACAGGATTGCGTGCCGGTGGCGACCAATGTCGGACTGTTCTGGCCACGCTCCGGCATTCTCAAGCGTCCGGGCCTCGGGGTCGTGGAGTTCCTGCCGCGCCTGCCCGCCGACACGCCGCCCGAAACCGTTCTCGCCCGGCTGCGCACCGACATCGAGGCGGCGAGCGACCGACTGATGGCCGAGGCCGGCCCGCGTACGCCCTGACGCATCCACGTGTACGCGGCCCGGGACGCCCGCGACACCCGCATTGCCGGGCCCGAGATATCCGCACCGCGCGAAAACATCGCGCGCCCGTACCGAACGGCGCGCGATCCCGCCTTCATCTTGCCGAAAACCCCGGGGGTGCGGGGGCAGAGCCCCCGCTCCGCCCGCCGGTCCGGCACGGACGGTCACATGTGGATCGGCCCGTCGCCACAGGCGAGCGCCGCCTCGCGCACCGCCTCCGAATAGGTCGGGTGCGCGTGGCATGTCAGCGCCACGTCCTCTGCCGCGGCACCGAACTCCATCGCCACGCAGAGCTCGTGGATCAGGTCGCCGGCCATCGGGCCGATGATGTGCGCGCCGAGGATCCGGTCGGTCTCCTTGTCGGCGAGGATCTTGACGAAGCCGTCGGCCGCGAAGTTCGCCTTGGCGCGGCCGTTGCCCATGAAGGAGAACTTGCCGGTCTTGTAGGCGCGGCCCGCCTCCTTCAGCTCTTCCTCCGTCTTGCCGACTGCGGCGACCTCCGGGTGGGTGTAGATCACGGAAGGGATCACGTCGTAGTTCACGTGGCCGGCGCGTCCGGCGACGGTCTCGGCCGCGGCCATGCCCTCGTCCTCGGCCTTGTGGGCGAGCATCGGGCCCTCGGTCGCGTCGCCGATCGCGTAGACGCCATCGACATTGGTCTTGAAATGACCGTCGGTCTTCACGAACCCGCGCTCGGTGATCTCGACGCCGAGCTCCTTGAGGCCGAGCCCCTCGGTGACGGGCCGGCGGCCGGTGGCGACGAGGACCGCGTCGGCGTCCAGCGTCTCCTCGCTGTCATCCTTCTTCAGCGTGTAGGTGACCTTGGCCTTGCCGCTCTTGACCTCGGCCGACTGCACCGCGGCGCCCAGAACGAACTTGAGGCCCTGCTTCGACAGGATCTTCTGGAATTGCTTCTGCACCTCGCCGTCCATCGTCGGGGTCACGGTGTCGAGATACTCCAGCACCGTGACCTCGGAGCCGAGACGCGCGTAGACGGACCCCATCTCGAGCCCGATGACCCCGGCGCCGATGACGATCATCTTCTTCGGGATCTTGCCGAGCTCGAGCGCACCGGTGGAGCTGACGATCACCTTCTCGTCGATCTCCACGCCCTTGAGCTGGGCTACGTCCGACCCGGTGGCAATAATGATGTTCTTGGCCTCGTGCGTCTCGTCGCCGACCTTGACCTTGCCGGCCTCCGGGATCGAGCCCCAGCCCTTCAGCCAGTCGATCTTGTTCTTCTTGAACAGGAACTCGATGCCCTTGGTGTTGGTCTCGATGGTCTCGGACTTGTAGGTCTGCATCTGCGCCCAGTCGACGGAGGGCGCCTTCCCCTTCAGCCCCATCTTGGCGAAATTGTGCTCGGCCTCGTGCAGCTGGTGCGTGGCGTGCAGGAGCGCCTTGGACGGGATGCACCCGACGTTGAGGCAGGTGCCGCCCAATGTCTCGCGCCCCTCGACGCAGGCGGTCTTGAGGCCGAGTTGCGCCGCCCGGATCGCCGCGACGTAGCCGCCCGGGCCCGAGCCGATCACGATGAGGTCGTAGCTGGCCATGGAGGAGGTCCTTTCGGTTGTTGGCACGGCGGGGGGCCGACCCTCTGGGCCGGGGGCCCTCTCACCGCGCGATATCTTGCAGATTAGGGAACATCAGACGAGCGCCGCCAGCAGCATCAGCACGGTGGCGAGAAAACCCACCGCCCAGATCAGCGAGCGTCCCGGCCGCCAGCCGAACCAGTAGGCGGGCACGTAGAGGATGCGGGCGCCGAGATACGTCCAGGCGCAAAGCGCGGTGAACCAATTGCCTGCCTCGGCCGCGTTGATCACGAACACGGCGATCGAGAACATGATCAGGCCCTCGAAATGGTTGCCGAGCGCGCGCTGCAGCCGCGCGGTCCCTTGCGACAGCCCGCGCGAGGGCTCCCGGTCGCGGGCGGACATCGTGTAGCCGGGGCCGAGTTCGCGGTTCGCCGGCACGGCGAAGGCGACGTACTGCACCACCTGAAGCAGCGCGGCGAGGACGAGGGCGGTGAGTTCGGGTGTCATAGCGCCTGCAGATAGAGCCAGAGTGTAGCGATGAAGCCCGCGGCCCAGATGAGGGTTCGCAGGAACGGGATGCCGGCCGCGTAGACCGGCACGAACAGGATACGCGACACCAGAAAGACCTGCATCGCCAGCGTCACGGCGCCGGCCGGTGCCAGGCCCTCGGGCGCGCGGAGCGCGAGGACCAGGACGGGCGGCGCGACCAGGGCAAGCGCCACCACGGAATTGCGCAGCGCGCGTTCCAGCCGTCCGGCGACACCGGTGAGCGGCGGCATGTTGTCGCGAGGATACGACAGCGTCACCAGGCCGACCTGCGCCGCGGCGGCAAGCACCTGCGCAACCATCGTCACGATGACCCAAAGCCCGTAAAGGCACAGAAGCGAGAGCGGATCCTCAAGCATGGGCCGGGACCTGTCGGTCGGCGACGGCGGGCAGCACGCGGGCGATCGCGGTGGCCAGTGCCGCGGCCTTGTCATCTCGCGTCCGGCCTCGTGCGGAAGGATGGGGCAACGCGTCGTGGGCGATGCCGAACCGCGCGCAGGCGCTGGCGGCAACGTCGCCGAGCGCGATCACCGGCCGGTCCGCGGTCTCGAAACGGGTGACCGCTTCCATGCTCGCGTCTATTGCCGCGCGCGGCACCGGCGCAGAGCGCGCCGGCGGCAGGACATGCGCGGCGTGCGTGAGATAGATCTCGTGCCGGGCGCGGCCGAGACGGGCGAGCGCGGCGTCGAGGACGCGGTTGAACAGCATCTCGGGCAAGTATCCGTCGCGCGCGAGCGTCGCGCGGCGGTCCCGCGCCGTCGGCGCGTCGAGAAAGTTGAAGGACACGAGCACCGGGCCGTCGGCGGCGCCGCACGACAGCTGGTAGGGCGACACGTACGGACCGTCGAGCCCGACATCCGCCAGGGTCGCGAGGCCGGTCGGCGCCACGAGCGCGCGGCGGGCCGCCACGAGCCGGGCGAGCGGACCCGCAGGGGCCGGTGTCTTCGGCCGCGTCATCCGGCGTCTCCGTAGTCGAAATCGATCTCGGCAAAGCGCGGCACGGGGAAGGTGAAGAGCAGCGTCATGTCGTCGTCGGCGTCGAAGCCGTGGCGGCAACCGGCCGGAACGAACACCGTGTCGCCCGGCGTCACCTCGATTTCGCGGTCTTCCAGCGTGATTTTTCCGCTGCCCTCGACGACATGCAGGGTTTCGGGGATGTCGTGGCGGTGGAGATCCTCGACATGGCCCCCGTAGAGATAGAACAGGCCCTGCGTAATCTCCGAGGACGGGCCGTAATCCGCGTCGACGAGAAGCCGGTATTTCAAGCCGCCGCGCGTGGTTTCGCGCAGGACCTTCACCTCGGGCGTTTCGTGCGGGATGTGGATCGGCTGGGTCATGTCGGTCTCCTTGGGCGGTGCCGCGCGGTGGCGCGGCGCTGCCCCGAGAGCTAGCGGCCGAGGCGGCCGGGAAAACCGCCTCCGCCGGTTGCGAGGTCGGCTCAGAGATCCATCAGCAGCCGGCGCGGGTCCTCCAGCGCCTCCTTGACGCGGACGAGGAACGTGACCGCGCCCTTGCCGTCGACAATGCGGTGATCGTAGCTAAGCGCCAGATACATCATCGGCCGCGCGACGATCTGGCCATCGACGACCATCGGGCGCTGCTGGATCTTGTGCATGCCCAGAATGCCCGATTGCGGCGGGTTCAGGATCGGAGAGGACATCAGCGAGCCGTAAACGCCGCCGTTCGACAGCGTGAACGTGCCGCCCTGCATTTCGGCCATCGACAGCTTGCCGTCGCGCGCGCGCTTGCCCTTCTCGTTGATCGCCGCCTCGATGTCGGCGAACGACATCGAATCCGCGTTGCGGATCACCGGCACGACCAGCCCCGTGGGCGTGCCTGTGGCGATGCCCATGTGCACGAAGTTCTTGTACACGATATCGGTGCCGTCGATCTCGGCGTTGACCTCCGGCACTTCCTTCAGCGCGTGGCAGCAGGCCTTGGTGAAGAAGGACATGAAGCCGAGCCGCACGCCGTGCTTCTTCTCGAACAGCTCCTTGTACTCCGAGCGCAGCGCCATGACCTCGGTCATGTCGACCTCGTTGTAGGTCGTGAGCATGGCGGCCGTGTTCTGCGCGTCCTTGAGGCGCCGGGCGATGGTCTGGCGCAGGCGCGTCATCTTCACGCGCTCTTCGCGGCTCTCGTCCTCGGCCGGGACGGGCGCGCGCGGCGCCTTCGGCGCTTCCGTCTGTTTCGCGGCGGGCTGGTTGGTGGCCGACAGCGCGCGCGAGACGTCTTCCTTCATCACCCGGCCGTCGCGGCCCGAGCCCTGCACCTGATCACGGCTGACGCCTTTCTCGGCCATCGCTTTCTTGGCCGAAGGCGCGTCCTCTATGTCGGAGCGGCCGGGGCCGCCGTCGCCGGCCGGCGGCGTGTCGTATTGCGTCGCGCCCGGTGCTTTGGCGGGCGCATCGCCGCCGTGGTCGGCCCCCGCCTTGGGGGCCGTCGACTCGGACGCGCCGGCCCCGGCGGACCCGGTGGCGATCACGGCGAGCTTTGCGTCGGCCTGCACAGTGGTGCCCTCGGTCGCCACGATCTCGGCGAGGGTGCCGGCGGCGGGCGCGGGGACCTCGACCGAGACCTTGTCGGTCTCGAGTTCGCACAGGGTCTCGTCCTGCTCGACCGCGTCGCCCTCCTTCTTGAACCAGGTCGCAACCGTCGCCTCGGACACGCTTTCACCGAGGGTGGGGACCATCACGTCCATCTTGGTGCCGGTATCGTCGCCCTGCGGCCCGCCGGCATCGGCGACCTCTTTCTTGGGCGCCTCCTCGGTCTCTTTCGAGCCCGCGTCGGCCTTGCCGCCGCTGCTGCCACTGCTGCCGCTGCTGCTGCCGCCGCCGTCACCGGAGCCCGATGCGCCCTCTTCGATATTGGCGAGGAGCGCATCCACGCCGACGGTTTCGCCCTCGTCGGCGACGATGTCGGACAATGTGCCGGCGGCGGGCGAGGGCACCTCGACCGTCACCTTGTCGGTTTCCAGTTCGCAGAGCATCTCGTCGACCGCGACGCTGTCGCCGGGCTTCTTGAACCAGGTCGCCACAGTCGCCTCTGTCACGGACTCGCCCAGGGTGGGCACGCGCACTTCGGTCATTGGGTCACTTTCCTTCGATCGTCAGCGCTTCGTCGACGAGCGCCTCTTGCTGGGCTTTGTGCGAGGAGGCCAGGCCCGTGGCGGGCGAGGCCGACGTGGCGCGGCCGACATAACGCGGCCGCGGATGCGCGGCCGCGATCCGGCCGAGCACCCATTCGATATTGGGCTCGATGAAGGACCAGGCGCCCTGGTTCTTGGGCTCTTCCTGGCACCAGATCACCTCGGCCTGCTTGAAGCGTTCGAGCTCCTTGACCGCCGACACCGCGGGGAACGGATAAAACTGTTCGACGCGCATGATGTAGACATCGTCGAGCCCACGCGCGTTCCGCTCTTCCATCAGGTCGTAATAGACCTTGCCGGAGCACAGGACCACGCGGCGGATCTCGGAGTCGGGCTTGAGCTTGAACTCGCTCTCGGCCAGCTCGGCATCGTCCCACAGCACGCGGTGGAAGGACGATCCGTCGACGAACATCTCGGCGTCGGACACGCACAGGCGGTGCCGCAACAGCGATTTCGGCGTCATGAGGATCAGCGGCTTGCGGAACGAGCGGTGCAGCTGCCGGCGCAGGATGTGGAAGTAGTTGGCCGGGGTCGAGCAGTTCGCCACGATCCAGTTGTCCTGTCCGCAGAGCTGCAGCCAGCGTTCGAGTCGGGCCGACGAGTGCTCGGGGCCCTGCCCCTCGTAGCCGTGCGGCAGCAGGCAGACGAGCCCGGACATTCGCAGCCATTTCGACTCGCCCGAGGAGATGAACTGGTCGAACATGATCTGCGCGCCGTTGGCAAAGTCGCCGAACTGCGCCTCCCAAAGGGTGAGAGCGTTCGGCTCCGACAGCGAGTAGCCGTATTCAAAGCCGAGCACCGCGTATTCCGACAGTGCCGAGTCGATCGGCTCGAACCGGGCCTGGCCGTCGCGAATGTGGTTCAGCGGGTAATACCGCTCTTCGGTTTCCTGATCGATGATCGCGGAGTGCCGTTGCGAGAACGTGCCACGTGTCGAATCCTGACCCGACAGCCGGACCGGGTACCCCTCGGTCAGGAGAGACCCGAAGGCGAGCGCCTCTGCGGTGGCCCAGTCGAAGCCCTTGCCGGTCTCGAACATCTGCCGCCGGTTGTCGAGCAGGCGACTGACGGTGCGGTGCATCACCACGCCCTCCGGCACCTTGGTGATGGCCTTGCCGACCGCGTCGAGCGTCTCGCGCTTGATCGACGTCTTGCCGCGCTGGTATTTGCCCTGCTGCTGCTTGTCGAGATGCGACCACCGCCCGTCGAGCCAGTCGGCCTTGTTGGGCTTGTAGTTCTTGCCGGCCTCGAACTCCTCGTTGAGATGGGACTGGAAGGCGGCCTTCATGTCCTCGATCTCGCCCTCGGGGATCAGCCCGTCCTTGACCAGCCGCTCGGTGTAGAGCGTGAGCGTCGTCTTGTGGCCCTTGATCTGCTTGTACATCAGCGGGTTGGTGAACATGGGCTCGTCGCCCTCGTTGTGGCCGAACCGCCGGTAGCAGAAGATGTCGATCACCACGTCCTTGCCGAACTTCTGGCGGAACTCGGTGGCGACCTTGGCGGCGTGCACCACGGCCTCGGGGTCGTCGCCGTTGACGTGGAAGATCGGCGCCTCGACCACCAGCGCGTTGTCCGTCGGGTAGGGCGAGGACCGCGAGAAGTGCGGCGCGGTGGTGAAGCCGATCTGGTTGTTCACCACGAGGTGGATCGTGCCGCCGGTGCGGTGACCGCGCAGCCCCGACAGGGCGAAACACTCGGCCACGACGCCCTGACCGGCGAAGGCGGCGTCGCCGTGCAGAAGAATCGGCAGCACGCGCGTGCGCGTCTCGTCCTTCATCTGGTCCTGCTTGGCGCGGACCTTGCCCAGAACGACGGGGTTCACCGCCTCGAGGTGCGAGGGGTTCGCCGTAAGCGACAGGTGCACGTTGTTGCCGTCGAATTCGCGGTCATGGCTGGCGCCGAGGTGATACTTCACGTCTCCCGACCCGTCGACATCCTCGGGTTTGAAGCTGCCGCCCTGGAACTCGTTGAAGATCGCGCGGTAGGGCTTTCCCATCACGTTGGCGAGCACCGACAGACGGCCGCGGTGGGGCATGCCGATGACGATCTCGTTCAGGCCGAGATTGCCCCCGCGCTTGATGATCTGCTCCATCGCCGGGATGAGGCTTTCGCCGCCGTCGAGACCGAAGCGCTTGGTGCCGGTATATTTGACGTGAAGGAACTTCTCGAAGCCTTCGGCCTCGACCATCTTGTTCAGGATCGCCTTGCGGCCCTCACGGGTGAATTTCACCTCCTTGCCGTAGCCCTCGATCCGCTCCTTCAGCCAGGCGGATTGTTCGGGATCGGAGATGTGCATGTACTGCAGCGCGAACGTGCCGCAATACGTGCGCTTCAGCACACCCACGATCTCGCGCAGGCTCGCGATCTCGAGCCCGAGCACGTTGTCGATGAAGATCGGCCGGTCCATGTCGGCGTCGGTAAAGCCGTAGGATTTCGGGTCGAGCTCGGGATGCTCCTGGCCGCGGTTGCGCATGCCGAGGGGGTCGAGCTGCGCGTCCAGATGGCCGCGGATGCGGTAAGCGCGGATGATCATCAGCGCGCGGATCGAGTCGAGCACGGCGCGCTGGATCTGGTCGTCGGTCAGCGCGACGCCCTGCGCCTCGGCCTTGTCCCGGATCTTGTCGGCCGCGCCCTTCGCCTCGGCGGGGACCATCGGCATCGGCCAGTTGCCGGTGAGCGCGGCAGTCACGTCGTCCTGCGGCTCGGGCGGCCAGTCACGGCGCGCCCAAGAGGGGCCGTCGGCCTCTTTCTTGACCGCGATCTCGTCGTCTCCGAGCCCCTTGAAGAAGGCCTGCCAAGCCTCGTCGACCGCGTTCGGGTCATTGGCGTAGCGGGCGTACATCTGCTCCAGATAGTCCGCGTTCGCGCCCTGCATGAAGCTGGAGGCGTGGAAGAGGTCGTTCGGAGATTGGTCGGTCATGTCTCTGGTCTCCTGATGCGCCCGGCTCCGGGCATGGGTGCGCCCCGGCATGACGCCGGGGCCGCCCCGTCTCGTATCGTTGTGCGACGGCGCCGGTGGGCTTCGTCGCGTGCCCGGTGCGGCGCGTGCCGCACCGGACGGATCATCCCTTGTCGATCGCCTCGACCACCGCCTCGCCCAGCGTCGCCGGGCTGTCGGCCACGACGATGCCGGCGGACTTCATTGCCTCGATCTTGTCGTCGGCACCGCCCTTGCCGCCGGCGACGATGGCGCCCGCGTGGCCCATGCGGCGGCCCGGAGGCGCGGTGCGGCCCGCGATGAAGCCGGCGGTCGGCTTCCAGCGGCCCTTCTTCTTCTCGTCTGCGAGGAACTGCGCGGCGTCTTCCTCGGCGGATCCGCCGATTTCGCCGATCATGATGATCGCCTCGGTTTCGGGGTCGTCGAGGAACCATTCCAGCACGTCGAGATGCTCCGTCCCCTTGATCGGGTCGCCACCGATACCGACGCAGGTGGATTGGCCGAGGCCGACGTCAGTCGTCTGTTTCACGGCCTCGTAGGTAAGCGTGCCGGAGCGGGATACCACCCCGACCTTGCCGCGCTTGTGAATGTGGCCGGGCATGATGCCGATCTTGCAGGCATCCGGCGTGATGACGCCCGGGCAGTTCGGGCCGACGAGCACGGATTTCGACCCTTCGAGCGCGCGCTTGACCTTCATCATGTCGAGGACGGGAATGCCCTCGGTGATGCAGACGATCAGCTCCATCTCCGCGTCGATCGCTTCCATGATCGAGTCCGCGGCGAACGGCGGCGGCACGTAGATCACGCTGGCATTGGCGTCCGTCTTCGCCTTGGCCGCGTGCACGCTGTCGAAGACAGGCAGATCGAGATGGGTCTGGCCGCCCTTTCCGGGCGTCACGCCGCCGACCATCTTCGTGCCGTAGGCGATCGCCTGCTCGGTGTGGAAGGTCCCCTGAGAGCCCGTGAGGCCCTGACAGATCACCCGGGTGTTCTCGTCGACGAGAATTGCCATGTCGTTTCGTCCTTTGTCCCTCTGGGCGGGCCGCGTCGGGCCCGCCCGGTCGTTTGTCAGTATCGCGCGGAATCGTCGTCCACGAGTTCGTCGAGCATGCGCACGGCGATCGTCGCCGCACCCATGAGGATCAGCGATCGGCCGAGCGTCTTGGTCAGGTTCTGCGGAATGAACCGCGCGATGCCGTCGCGCGCGGCGCGCGCCGCGTCACTGCCGGATCGCACGTCGCGCAGCGATTTCGGCCGCGGCGACGGTTCGGGCAGCCGCAGCGTCTCGGGCGCGGTGCGCCGCATCAGCAGCCCGGCGCCGATCATCGCCACGCCGGCGATCAGCGGTGTGTAGTCGGACAGTCGGTCGGTGAGGTCGTCTCGTTCGGGAAAGCGCATCAGCAGCCCCTCTTTGCGGTGTCAGGCACATTCGGATCGCGGCACGTCCGGTCGGATGCGCCATCGACGCGGCCGATATCGAAATGTGCCCACGCCGAGGTGGTGACATTGTAGCGTCCGGTCACGATGAACCGTTCCCCGTCGCGAAAGAAACGCGGCGCATCACGGTAGTCGAACCGGCCGTAGCCCAACCGTTCGAACTCGGCGAGGACCACCGGATAGAATTCCCGACCCCTGGCGCGCGGCACCTGAATCTCGCAGTCGGTGCGCGCGGTGCGGTCGCCGACCCGCACGTAGTCGGCCGGAGCGAACGGCCCCGTCTTGTTCCCGCCGTAGAACTTCGCGTAGCCGCCAAGATCCATGTCGCGAAACGGGGTCCAGCCGGACTGCTCCAGCGACCGCAATGTTGCCGGGCCGTCGAGCTCGCTGCGAATGCAGGCGCGCGTCGCCTCCGCGACCGCGGCACGAACGTCGAACGGGCCCCGGGCCGAGGCGGGGATCCCGCCCATCAGGCCCTCGCGGTCCGGCGGCAGGCCCTCGTTCGGGCCACACGCCCAAAGAGCCAGACCGGCCGCCATCAGGACGGTCCCTGTCCGGAGCCGCCGTTCCATCGTCACCCTTTGACTTCCTTCACGATCTTCTGGGCGCCGTCCGACAGGCTGTCGGCGGCGATCACGTTGAGCCCGCTCTCGTTGATGAGCGTCTTGCCCTGCTCCACGTTGGTGCCCTCGAGGCGGACAACCAGCGGGACCTCGAGACCGACTTCCTTGACCGCGGCGATCACGCCCTCCGCAATGACGTCGCAGCGCATGATGCCGCCGAAGATGTTCACGAGGATACCCTTCACGTTTTTGTCGGACGTGATGATCTTGAACGCCTCGGTGACCTTTTCCTTCGTTGCGCCGCCGCCGACATCGAGAAAGTTGGCGGGCTCGGCACCGTAGAGCTTGATGATGTCCATCGTCGCCATGGCAAGGCCGGCGCCGTTGACCATGCAGCCGATCTCGCCGTCGAGCGCGATGTAGTTGAGGTCGTACTTGGACGCCTGAAGCTCCTTTGGATCCTCTTCGGTCTCGTCCCGCAGCTCCGCGACATCGGCCTGGCGGTAAAGCGCGTTGGAGTCGAAACCGAGCTTGGCGTCGAGCACCTTGAGATCACCCTTGTCGGTGACGATCAGCGGGTTGATCTCGAGCATCTCCATGTCCTTCTCGACGAAGGCGTTGTAGAGGATGCCCATCAGCTTCACGCACTGCTTGACCTGCTGGCCGCTGAGGCCGAGCGCGAACGCGATGCGGCGGCCGTGGAACGGCTGGTACCCGGTGGCCGGATCGACCGGGAAGGACAGGATCTTTTCGGGCGTGGAGGCCGCGACCTCCTCGATGTCCATGCCGCCTTCGGTGGAGCACACGAACGAGATGCGCGAGGACACGCGGTCCACCAGAAGCGCGAGGTAGAGCTCGCGCTCGATGTCGGAGCCCTCCTCGATGTAGATGCGGCCCACCTGCTTGCCGGACGGGCCGGTCTGGTGCGTCACGAGCGTCTTGCCGAGCATCTTCTTGGCTTCGTCCGCGGCTTCCTCGACCGACTTGGCGAGTCGGATGCCGCCCTTTTCGCCCGCATCGGACTCCTTGAACGAACCCTTGCCGCGCCCGCCGGCGTGGATCTGCGCCTTGACCACCCAGAGCGGTCCGTCGAGCGCGCCCGCCGCGGTCTTGGCCTCTTCCGCGCGCAGCACGACCCGGCCATCGGAAACCGGCGCACCGTAGCTGCGCAGAAGCTGCTTGGCCTGATACTCGTGGATATTCATGAGGACTGTCCCGAAATTGCTTCGCTTGCCTGCACCTAGCCATGCGCGCACGGGGGTTTTAAAGGGATTATCGCAAGATCGGAGCGATCAAAGGTATTTTCCGACGTTTGTGGTCACAGCCCGCCGGCGTGTGATCACACTTTGCCCATCGAATCGAACGGGCCCAACGGCAACAGTCCCGAACCGCGTCGACGCGGGTTAACGTCTGGCGGGGACGCGCAAAAATCTCGCTGCTACGGTCGCCCCGAGAGCAGACGACAAAAAACCGGAGCAGGCCATGCCGCCCGAATTCGGCGCACCCGGTCCAACCTGGGGCGTCGTGTCCACCCAAGCCGAATCCCCGGCGGTGACGGCCGCGTTCGCGGCGTGGCACGCCGCGCTCGGCGCCGCGCGCATCCACATTTATCTCGATGCGCCGGACGACGAAACGATGACGCTTCTGGCGCAGATCCCGGCCTGCAGCGTGGTCGCATGCGATCGGGGCTACTGGCGCGGGGTCCAATCCGGAAAGCGCCCGCGCGGACAGGAGCGCCGGCAAGTCCTGAACGCCGATCACGCCTACGCGCAGGAAAGTGTCGACTGGCTGCTGCACCTCGACGCGGACGAGTACCTTTGGCCCGAGCGACCGGTTCCCGAGGTCCTCGACGGTGCCTCGGTCGACGCGCTGAAGATCGCCAACGTGGAGCGCGCGTTCCGCGCCGGCGTGCCGCAGCGCACGATCTTCGACGGAGTGTTCCGCGCCCAGGTGCCGCCGGAGCGGTCCGACATCCTCGATCCGGATATCGCGCGGCTCACCTCGGGCGGCCTGAGCGGCCATGTCTCGGGCAAGGCCTTCGCGCCCAAGGGGCGACAGGGATTGCTGATGGGCATACATGCACCGCGGCTCGGCCGCGCCGCGAACCGGCGGATCAGGCGCGACTACGCCGATGGGCTGCGGATCCTGCATTTCGACGGGCTGACGCGGAAGCACTGGATCGCGAAGACGGCGCGATACATCGCGCGAGAGGAAAAGGGACCGACGCGCCATCAGTTGCCCTGGCGCGCAACGCTCGCCGAAGAGCTGTCGGCCGAGCCGGACCTCGAGGCAGCTCTCGCCGGCGCGCATGACCGGCTGAAGACCGTCCGCCCGGACGAGGAAGCCCGGCTGGCGGCGGAAGGGTACATTCTGGATCTGTCGTTCGATCCGGCGCCGGCACTGGCGGCCTACGGCCTTGCCGCATCGGTCGACCTCTCCGCTGCGACGCACGACCGCTGGATGGAGGAAGCCGGCGCGGGCCTGGCCACCAAGGCCAAGCCCGCCCGGTAGGTCACGTCAGGCGAGCGTCTCGTCGATGCCCTTGCACGCGTCGACGAGGCCTTTCACCGCGTTGACGGAGCTGTCGAACATCGCCTGTTCGTCCTTGGTCATCTTGATGTCGACGATGCGCTCGATGCCGCCGGAGCCGATCACGGTCGGCACGCCGACATAGAGACCCTTGAGCCCGAGAACGCCGTCGCACCATGCCGCGCAGGGCAGGAGCCGCTTCTGGTCCTTGAGGTAGGCCTCGGCCATCTCGATCGCCGAGGTCGCGGGCGCGTAGAACGCGGAGCCGGACTTCAGCAGGCCGACGATTTCGGCGCCGCCGTCGCGGGTGCGCTGCACGATCGCGTCGAGTTTCTCCTGCGTCGTCCAGCCCATGTCGACCAGATCCGGAAGCGGGATGCCGGCCACGGTCGAGTAGCGGACGAGCGGCACCATCGTGTCGCCGTGCCCGCCCAGCACGAAAGCCGACACGTCGCGCATCGACACGCCGAACTCCAGGCTCAGGAAGTGGCGGAAGCGCGCGCTGTCGAGAACGCCGGCCATACCGCAGACCTTCTCGTGCGGCAGGCCCGAGAATTCGCGCAGCGCCCACACCATCGCGTCGAGCGGGTTGGTGATGCAGATGACGAAGGCATTCGGCGCGTTCGCCTTGATGCCCTCACCGACGGCCTTCATCACCTTGAGGTTGATGCCCAGCAGGTCGTCGCGGCTCATGCCCGGCTTGCGCGGAACGCCGGCGGTCACGATGCAGACGTCGGCGCCGGCGATGTCTGCATAGTCCGACGTGCCCTTGAGTGCCGCGTCGAAGCCCTCGGCCGGGCCCGATTCGGCGATGTCGAGCGCCTTGCCCTCGGGGATGCCTTCGGCGATGTCGAACAGCACGACGTCGCCGAGTTCCTTCATCGCGGCGAGGTGGGCGAGCGTGCCGCCGATCTGTCCCGCGCCGATCAGCGCGATCTTGGGTCTGGCCATGGTCACTGTCTCCGGTTCCGGTGGCATTGTTTGGGCGCATGGCTAGTCCCATGCGCGCATGCGCGCAAGGGCGCCGCCCGCCTCCGCCCGGCGCGTCCGGCATGGGCAAGCGCCGGCGCCCGGGCTAAGCCACACCGTCAGAAGCGGCGAGAACGGAGACATCGCGTGGACATCCTGAGCTGGTCGGCGCTGGCGGTCGGCCTTCCGGCGGTTCTCTTTGCCGGGATCTCGAAGGGCGGATTCGGATCGGGCGCCGCGTTCGCAAGCGCGGCGATCCTCGCGCTGGTGCTCGAGCCGGGCGCCGCGCTCGGGATCATGCTGCCGCTGCTGATGCTGATCGACGTGACCGCGCTCCCGGCCTATTGGAGGCGATGGAACTGGCGCGACGCACGGCTCCTGATCCTGACCGGCCTGCCGGGTGTCGCCGCCGGCGCGCTCTTCTACGACCGCGCCGACCCCGACGCGATCCGCTTCCTGATCGGGCTCGTCGCGCTCCTGTTCGTCGCGTGGCAGGCGGCCCTGGCGTCGGGGTTGATCCGCCTCGGCCAGCGGCCGATGGGTCCGGTCGCCGGCGCCGCCGCGGGCGTGACCCTCGGCTTCACCAGCTTCGTCAGCCATGCCGGCGGCCCGGCCGCGGCGGTCTATCTGCTCGGCCGAAAGCTCGACAAGACGACCTTCCAGGCGACGACGGTGCTGGTCTTCTGGGCGATCAACCTGTCAAAGGCCGGGATCTATGCCGGCATGGGCATCTTCACCCGCGACACGCTGCTGCTCGATCTCGCGCTGGCGCCGATGGCGATCCTCGGCACCTGGATCGGCGTGCGGCTGCACTGGCTCGTCCCCGAGCGGGCGTTCTTCGCACTGACCTACACCCTCCTGACCGTGACCGGGACAAAGCTGGTCTGGGACGCGCTCACCTGACGGCGCGGCCGCTTTCCGCTGCAATGCGGCATTTTCCGCTTGAACATTTTGCAAAGAAGTGGCCTCACTCGCGCAACTTTGTTGCCGCGACTGCGAGGAGGCCGCCGATGCAGCTCCGTCCGTTCCGATCCGTGCTCTATATCCCTGGCTCGAAACCGCGCGCGATCGAGAAGGCGCGCGGGCTGCCTGTCGACGCGATCATCTTCGACCTCGAGGACGCGGTGTCGCCCGACGAAAAGGACGAGGCGCGCGCGACACTCGCCCGCGAGCTGGAGGCGGGTGGCTTCGGCGCGCGCTACCGCATCGTCCGGATCAACGGTCGCGACAGCGCCTGGGGCGAGGCCGACGCAGAGGCCGCCGCCATGATGTCGTGCGACGCGGTGCTGCTGCCCAAGGTCGAGAACCCGGCGCAGATCGACGCGCTCGCTCGTATCACCGGGGACCGCCCGGTCTGGGCGATGATGGAGACGCCGCGCGGCATGATCGAGGCGCCGGCGATCGCCGCACATCCCCGCCTCGAGGGCATGGTCATGGGCACGAACGATCTCGTGAAGGAGCTCGGCGCCCGCGCCACCGACGATCGCGTGGCGGTCATGTCGGGCCTCGGGCTCTGCGTCATCGCCGCGCGCGCCCACGGCCGGGTGATCGTCGATGGCGTCTACAATGCCTTCAAGGATGTCGACGGGCTGGCGGTGGAATGTCGGCAGGGCCGCGACATGGGCTTTGACGGCAAGACTCTGATCCATCCCGCCCAGGTCGAGACCGCGAACGCGCATTTCGGGCCTTCCGAGGCCGAGATCGACCTCGCACGCCGCCAGATCGCCGCCTACGAGGCCGCCGCCGCCGAGGGGCAGGGTGTCGCCGTCGTCGATGGCCGGATCGTCGAGAACCTGCACGTGGACACGGCCCGCAAGGTTCTGGCACAAGCCGAGGCGATCGGCGCGATCGCAGCGGAGTAAGCCAGCCATGATCCTTCTCGTCCTCGGCATCGCCCTCTGGGTGGCGGCGCATCTCTTCAAACGCGCGGCGCCGGACGCCCGCGCCCGTCTCGGCGGCGCCGGCAAGGGCGCGCTCGCCGTCGTTCTGCTCGTGGCTCTGGTGCTGATGATTCTCGGCTACCGGCAGGCCCCGTTCATCGGGGTCTGGACGCCGCCGGCCTTCCTCGTGCACGTCAACAACCTGCTGATGGTGGCGGCGGTCTTCGTTTACGGCATGAGCGCCACCACCGGCCGCCTGCGCGGCAAGCTGCGCCATCCGCAGTTGACCGCGGTCAAGATCTGGGCCGTCGCGCACCTTCTGGTGAACGGCGATCTCGCCTCCATACTCCTGTTCGGCGCGATGCTCGCCTGGGCGGTGGCCGAGGTGATCGTCATCAATCGCAGCGAGGCATGGGTGCGCCCCGAGCCCGGCCCGGCCCGCAAGGATGTCCTTCTCGTCGTCATCACGATCGCCATGTACGCGATCATCACCGCCATCCACGCCTGGCTCGGCGTCTGGCCGTTTGCGGGGTAGGCCGATGAAACTCTACCGCTTCCTCTCCGCCGACGACACGTCGGCCTTCTGCCACAAGGTCAGCGAGGCGCTGTCGCGCGGCTGGGAGCTTCACGGGGATCCTGCCTACGCGTTCGACGCGGCCAACGGCGTCATGCGCTGCGGGCAGGCCGTCACCAAGGAAGTCGACGGCGCCTATTCCCCGGACCTCAAGCTCGGAGAGCAGTGATGAAGGATGCCCACGTGCCGCCCAAAACCAGTGCGGGATACTTCTTCGAGGATTACCGCATCGGCCAGGTGATCCGGCACGCCGCGCCGCGCACGATCGGCAGCGGCGAGCGCGCGCTCTACCACGCGCTCTACCCGATGCGGCACGCACTCTATTCCTCCGATGCCTTCGCGCAGGCCTGCGGCCTGCCGGCGGCGCCGATGGACGACCTGCTGGCCTTTCACGTCGTCTTCGGCAAGACGGTGCCGGACGTCTCTCTCAACGCGCGCGCCAATCTCGGCTACGCCGAGGGCCGCTGGCGGCGCCCGGTCTGGCCCGGCGACACGCTCCGCGCCGAAAGCGAGGTGATCGGCCTCAAGCGCAACTCGAACGGCCGGACCGGGATCGTCTGGGTGCGCTCGCGCGGTCTGAACCAACGCGACGAAACCGTGCTCGACTATGTCCGCTGGGTCATGGTCAAGACGCGCGACGCCAACGCCCCGGCGCCCGAGACGGTGATCCCCGACCTCAGCCCAGCGCTCGCGCCCGGCGACCTGCACATCCCCGACGGGCTCGACTTCGGCGCCTACGATACCGCGCTCGCCGGCGAACCGCACCGCCTGTCCGACTACGCGGTCGGCGAGGTGATCGACCATGTCGACGGCGTCACGATCGAGGAGGCCGAGCACATGATGGCCACCCGCGCCTGGCAGAACACCTCGAAGACCCATTTCGACGGGACCATGCGCGACGACGGCAAGCGGCTGATCTACGGCGGACACGTCATCTCCATGGCGCGCGCGCTGAGCTTCAACGGCCTCGCCAACGCGCAGATGATCGTCGGGCTGAACGGGGGCGCGCATGCCAATCCCTGCTTCGCCGGCGACACGATCCGCGCCTGGTCCGAGGTGCTCGAGACCGCGCCGACCGACCGCCCCGGCATCGGCGCGATCCGCCTGCGCCTCGTCGCCACGACGGACGGCAGCGTGGGCGAGCCGAAGGATGCCGACGGCGCCTACCGGCCGGGTATCCTTCTCGATCTCGACTACTGGGCGCTGATGCCGTCCTGATCCCGCCGGGACACGCGAACACCGGCGGCGGCCCTTCATCTTGCCAAGAAACCCCGGGGGTGCGGGGGCAGCGCCCCCGCGGCGGGCCGCCTGTCGCGCGTCGTGCGGCCCGAGAATCGCGGCCATGTCGCCACACGTGATCACGCCCTGCCGTTGCGTGATCACAATGCGCCTCAATGGCGCGCTTGCGCCAAAAAACCGCGCCCGGAACACGGCTTGTTCCGTGACACGCGCGGCAAAACCATTAGAACCCCGTGCAAGGGAAGCGAAAGGACGTCCACAATGGCAGACGTGAACCGCGGCAACCGCCCGCTCTCACCCCACTTGCAGGTCTACCGCCCGCAACTGACCTCGATCACCTCGATCCTCACCCGCATCACCGGCAACGCGCTGCTTCTGTCCATGGTGATGATCGTCTGGTGGCTGATCGCGGCCGCCGCCGGGCCCGACGCCTTCGCGACCGCCGACGCCGTCGTCACCAGCTGGCTCGGCATCCTGATCTTCGCCCTGTCGCTCTGGGCCCTCTGGTACCACTTCCTGGCCGGTGTCCGGCACCTGATCTGGGACAATGGGATCGGCCTCGATCTCGACACCGCCGAGAAACTCGGCTGGGGCTGCGTGATCGGTTCCGGCGTGCTGTGGATCCTCACCCTGATCGCCCTGGCCGTGTGAAAGGAGCGCCTCGCATGAGCTACATGACCGACCGCAAGCGCGCCGACCCGTGGGGCAGCGCCAAGACCGGAACCCAGCACCACTGGCGCGTGAAGGTGCAATCCGTCGCGCTGCTGGTCCTGATCCCGCTTTTCCTGATCGCCGTGGCCCCGGCCATCGGCAAGGATTACGCCGGCGTGACCGACCACTTCGCGCGGCCCTTCCCGGCGATCGTCGCCGCGCTCGCGCTCACGGTGAGCTTCGTGCACTTCGCCGACGGCTTCCAGACGCTGATCGAGGACTACGTTCACAACGACTGGGCGAAGTTCATCATCATCGGCATGACCTGTCTCTGCTGGGGCGCCGCCGCGGTCACGATCTTCGCCGTCGCGCGCCTCGCCCTCTAAGAACTCTGGAGCACCGAACGAATGGCAGCATACGACTACGAGACGCATGATTATGACGTCGTGGTGGTGGGCGCCGGGGGCTCGGGCCTCCGCGCGACGCTCGGCATGGCCGAGCAGGGCCTGCGCACCGCGTGCGTGACCAAGGTCTTTCCGACCCGCTCTCACACCGTGGCGGCGCAGGGCGGCATCGCGGCCTCGCTGTCGAACATGGGCCCGGACAACTGGCAGTGGCACATGTACGACACGGTCAAGGGGTCCGACTGGCTCGGCGACACCGACGCGATGGAATACCTCGCCCGGAACGCGCCCGCCGCGGTCTACGAGCTCGAGCATTACGGCGTGCCGTTCTCGCGGACCGAGGAGGGCAAGATCTACCAGCGCCCCTTCGGCGGCCACACCACCGAGTTCGGCGAGGGCCCGCCGGTGCAGCGGACCTGCGCCGCGGCCGACCGGACGGGCCACGCGATCCTGCACACGCTCTATGGTCAGTCGCTCAAGAACAACGCCGAGTTCTATATCGAGTACTTCGCCATAGACCTGATGATGGACGCCGACGGCACCTGCACAGGTGTCGTGTGCTGGAAGCTCGATGACGGCACGATCCACGTCTTCAACGCCAAGATGGTGGTGCTCGCCACCGGCGGCTACGGGCGCGCCTACTTCTCGGCGACCTCGGCGCATACCTGCACCGGCGACGGCGGCGGCATGGTGGCGCGCGCCGGCCTCCCGCTGCAGGACATGGAGTTCGTGCAGTTCCACCCCACCGGGATCTACGGCGCAGGCTGCCTGATCACCGAGGGCGCCCGCGGCGAGGGTGGCTATCTCACCAACGCCGAGGGCGAGCGGTTCATGGAACGCTACGCGCCCACCTACAAGGACCTCGCGCCGCGCGACTACGTCTCGCGCTGCATGACGATGGAGATCCGCGAGGGCCGCGGCGTCGGTCCGAACAAGGATCACATCCACCTGAACCTGTCGCACCTGCCCAAGGAGGCGCTGCAGCTCCGGCTTCCGGGCATCTCGGAAAGCGCCAAGATCTTCGCCGGCGTCGACGTCACCAAGGAGCCGATCCCGGTCATTCCGACGGTGCACTACAACATGGGCGGCATTCCGACGAACTACTGGGGTGAAGTGCTGAACCCGACCGAGGACGATCCCAACCGCGTCGTTCCGGGCCTGATGGCCGTGGGCGAGGCGGGCTGCGCCAGCGTCCACGGTGCGAACCGCCTCGGTTCGAATTCGCTGATCGACCTCGTCGTGTTCGGCCGCGCCGCCGCGATCCGCGCCGGCAAGACCGTCGATCGCGAGGCCAGCCCGCGCACGGTCGACCAGTCCGAGGTCGACAAGGCGCTCGATCGCTTCGACGGGGTCCGCCACGCCAAGGGCACGGTGCCGACCGCCGAGCTGCGGCTCGAGATGCAGCGCACCATGCAGGAGGATGCGGCCGTGTTCCGCACCGCCGAGACGATGTCGAACGGGGTCGAGAAGATGACGGCGATCGCCGGCAAGCTCGACGATCTTTCGGTCACGGATCGCAGCATGATCTGGAACTCCGATCTCATGGAGTCGCTGGAGCTGACCAACCTGATGCCGAACGCGCTGGCCACGATCATCTCGGCCGAGGCGCGGACCGAGAGCCGCGGCGCCCATGCGCACGAGGATCATCAGGAGCGAGACGACGAGAACTGGCGCGTGCACACCATTGCGCGGGCAGAGGGCAACCGGATCAACTCGATCCGCATGACGCTCAGCTACCGCCCGGTGATCGAGGACCCGCTCACCCGCGAGGACGAGGGCGGCATCGCGATGAAGAAGATCGCGCCGAAGGCGCGGACGTTCTGATGCGATGGGGTATGGCGCTTCCAATACTGATCCTTCTGGCGGGCTGCACAGCCCAGACGCAGGACCAGATCGCGCGCAATGCCGCGCGGTCCACGATCAACCGCGTCGTTTTGGAACGCTATCCCAATCTGCCCGTCGAGCCGGCAATCAACTGCATCATCGACCAGGCCTCCGCGCAGCAGATCTACGCGCTGGCCACCGACTCGGTCACCGGTCCGACAGCCTCGTCGGCCCAGATCGTGGCCGAGGTCGTGCAGCAACCGCAAACGGTCCGCTGCCTCGCCACCGACTACGCGCGCCGGGCTGGAGCGATCTAATGGTCGACCGCGCCCGCGTGCCCGCGCGACGTTTCGTCCGGATGTGCCTACGCCGCGCCGTACTTATTTCTTTGGCAGCCGAGGGGCTGCCGGCCCTTCTTCGCCACGGAGGCTGACATGGTCCAACTGACCCTTCCCAAGAACTCCACCATCCGCACCGGCAAGACCTGGCCAAAGCCCGAGGGCGCAACGAACCTTCGCAAGTTCCAGATCTACCGCTGGAACCCGGACGACGACGAAAACCCCCGCGTCGATACCTACTTCGTGGACGTGGACAGCTGCGGTCCGATGATTCTGGACGCGCTGATCAAGATCAAGAACGAGATCGACCCGACGCTGACCTTCCGTCGCTCCTGCCGCGAGGGGATCTGCGGCTCGTGTGCGATGAACATCGACGGCATCAACACGCTGGCCTGCATCTACGGCATGGACGAGGTCAAGGGCGACGTGAAGATCTATCCGTTGCCGCACATGCCGGTGGTCAAGGACCTGATCCCGGACCTCACGCACTTCTATGCGCAGCACGCGTCGATCCATCCCTGGTTGGAAACCGAGACGCCCCGCCCCGCGAAGGAGTGGCGTCAGTCGATCGAGGACCGCGAGAAACTCGACGGCCTCTACGAATGCGTGATGTGCGCCTGCTGCTCGACTGCGTGCCCGTCCTACTGGTGGAACGGCGACCGCTACCTCGGACCTGCCGCGCTGCTTCATGCCTATCGCTGGATCATCGACAGCCGGGACGAGGCGACCGGCGAACGGCTGGACGACCTCGAGGATCCGTTCAAGCTCTATCGCTGCCACACGATCATGAACTGCGCCAAGACCTGCCCCAAAGGGCTGAACCCGGCGAAGGCCATCGCCGAGATCAAGAAGAAGATGGTGGAACGCGCGGTCTGACCGCACCGTCAGCGCAGGTCGGAATGGCGCCGCCCGGGCCCGGGCGGCGCTTTTTCGTGCGCCGATCCTTGCAGGCACATCATGCCTCTCATGTGGTTGCGGAGGATGACTTCGCTGCGCTGCGGCATCATATTGGGTGTCAGGGAGGGGCCACAGCAACCTGCTAGAGGCACCTGCAATGACCGATCGCACCCACACAACCGCGACCACCCGCGCCGAACAGGCGCTTGCCGTGCTCGCCGAACAGCTTTCCTACTGGACCCCGGCCGCGCCCGCGCAGACCGCCGCACAGCGGACCGGCAGCGACGATCGCGCGTTCGGCGCCGTCGCGTATCACGACGCCGCCTGACGGCCGAGCCCGCTTGGCTCCGTGCCGGCGGGCGCTAGCCTTCGGTGCGGGCGGCGATGCGCCGCCCGCTTCGCAGCGAGGAGAGCCGTGACATGTTCGTCGTCGTCGGATTGATCGTCGCCTTCATTCTGATCGCGATCTTTTCGAACCGCGCGACGCGGTCCTGCCGCTGGCGCGAACGGCGCCATAGTGACACGGAAGCCACATGGAGCTGTGTCCAGTGCGGGGCGACGGTCGCCGGAAAACCGGCCCAGAAGCCGAAAACGTGTCTGCGCGACAACGTCTGACCGTCGCAGGGAAAAATCGAAGAACCGACGAAATCCACCCTTGCAGCGACTCGGACGAGCGCGCATATGCGCTCTACCAGACGCCAACGCACGCGCCTCTGTCCCATGGGTCCGCCCCACGGTTACGTAGCGACGGTAACGTCTCTGACAGCACTGGTCGGTCCCCGCGGGGACCGGGTCCTATTGGAGATGGAACATGAACGCATACGTCACCGAGTTCTCGGCATCCAAAGTCGTGTCCGCGCCCCGCGGCGTGTCCTCGCGCGTCGAGAGCTTCATCCGCGCCACAACCTTTGATCGCCCAACCCTCGTGATCGACACGCAGGCTGTCGCCGAGCAGTACCGCGCGCTCTCTGCCGGGCTCGGCCGTGCCGCGATCCACTACGCCGTCAAGGCGAACCCGGATCGCGCCGTGATCGAGACGCTGGTCGGCCTCGGGTCGCACTTCGACGCCGCGTCGCGCGGCGAGATCGAGCTTTGCCTGTCGCTCGGTGCGCGTCCCCAGGACATCTCGTTCGGCAACACGATCAAGCGTGCGTCGGACATCGCGTTCGCGCATCAGGCGGGCATCCGCATGTTCGCCGTCGACGCCGAAGAAGAGATGGAGAAGATCGCCGAGCACGCGCCTGGCGCTCAGGTCTACGTCCGCATGATCGTCGACGCCTCGGAGGCCGACTGGCCGCTGTCGCGCAAGTTCGGTTGCGCCCAGGACAAGGCGATCGCGCTGCTTGACCTTGCCGTGGCCCGCGGGCTCGAGCCGATCGGCCTGTCGTTCCACGTGGGATCACAGACCAAGCGCGCGCTGGGCTGGGCCGGCACGCTCGATCAGGTTGCCGCGGTCTGGCGCAAGGCGCACGAAGCTGGTCACGCACTGCACACGCTGAACATCGGTGGCGGCTTCCCCGCCTTCTACACCGAAGACATCGACGCGCCGACGGCCTACGCCGCGCGCGTGATGGAGCTGGTGTCCGAGCGTTTCGGCGACGTGCCGCACGTCATGGCAGAGCCGGGCCGCGGTCTCGTGGCTGAAGCCGGGGCCATTGCCGCCGAGGTGCTGCTCGTGTCCAAGAAATCCGAGAACGACCTGCATCGCTGGGTCTACCTCGACATCGGCCGCTTTTCGGGGCTGGCCGAAACGGAAGGCGAGGCGATCCGCTACCACCTCGTCACCGAGCGCGACCACGAGCCGAAGGGGCCCTGCGTCCTGGCCGGCCCGTCCTGCGACTCGGCTGACGTCCTCTATGAAAAGCGCCCGGTCGAGCTGCCGCTCGGTCTGAAAGCCGGGGATAAGATCATCATCCGCAGCTGCGGTGCCTACACGTCGACCTACTCCTCGGTCGGCTTCAACGGCTTCCCGCCGCTGGACGTCGTGGCGATCTGACGCCACGCTACATGACCAACTGAGCTGAAGGCCGGGCAATGACCCGGCCTTTTTCTTGTCCGGTCCTATTGCCCGGATCGCACGCAGCGGCATTCTGGCGGCGTGCCGCGGATCGCACGACACCGGATGGCGCGACCATCAGCGACCGGAGGAGATGCAATGAAGATGGACCCCGATGATGCCGCGACGCGCCGTGCCGCGCGGCCGGTGATCTGCTATCCGACCGTAACACTGCCGCCGGTTCCGCTCGAAGCTTACCGCACGGCGCTGGCGGACGCGGAGATCGCCGGTCGCGTGCGGATCGCGCCGCGAGAGGCGGAGACGTTCCGGGTGCCGGCCGGTGCGTTCTTCCGGGTTCGATCGGTCGAGGGACCGCAGGTCGGCGATCTGAACCTGTGGGCGGCTGACGACCTGTCGGAACGATTCTATTCCGGCAAGACGCGCGCGCTTCACGGCACGCACGTGTCGACCGGAGCGCGGCTCTGGTCATGCTTTCCGCATCTGCGCCCGATGGCGACCATCGTGGAGGACGATCTCGACTGGTACGGAATCGATTCCGACGGCGGATCGGTTCACGACGTGATCGGCACGCGGTGCGATCCATACACGGCGCACCTGCTGTCCGGCCGCCAGTACCATGCCTGCTGTCACTCCAACCTGACCCGGGCGCTGGCCGCGCATCTCGGGTGCGCGGCGACGGAGGCGGAGCCACATGTGCACGATGTGCTCAACGTCTTCATGTGCACCGGCTTCACCCGGGACACCGGGCAATACTTCATGAAAGCGAGCCCGGTGCGTCCGGGTGATGCCATCACGTTCCTGGCCGAGATCGACCTTCTGGGGGCGCTCAGCGCCTGTCCGGGCGGAGATTGCGGATCGGAGCATTCGAGCGACGCAGCTCCCTGCCATCCCCTCGAGGTCGAGATTCTGCGACCGGCGCCAGGATCATTGGCGGGATGGGCCGAGCCGTCGCGAAACGGCTACGACCGGGGGCACGGGGCCTAGTCGGCGGCGAACGCCGCCTCCAGCGCGATCTCCACCATCTCGGCGAAGCCGGTTTCGCGCGCCTCGCTCGACAACGCGTCGCCCGTCAGGAGGTGATCGCTCACCGTCAGAACGGCAAGCGCGCGCGCGCCGTGGCGTGCGGCGACGGTGTAGAGCTCGGCCGCCTCCATCTCGACGCCCAGGATGCCGTGGCGGGTCATGATCTCGTTCAGGTCCGGTCGCTCGTCGTAGAAGACATCTGACGAATAGATCCCGCCGACATGCGTCGTGGTTGCGCGCGACTCGGCAGCGGCGGCAGCAGCGCGCAGCAAGGGCCAGTCGGCCGCCGGGGCGAAGTTCAGTTCGCGAAAGATCCCGCGCGACGGCGTCGATAGCGTGCTGGCGGTCATCGCGATGATCACGTCGCGCAGCGCGATCCGATCCTGCATCGCGCCGCAGGAGCCGATGCGCACGAGCGTGCGCGCGCCGTAGTCGCGCACCAACTCGTTGGCATAGATCGAGAGCGAGGGCATGCCCATGCCCGAGCCGTGGATCGTCACCGGGTTCCCGTTCCACGTGCCGGTGTAGCCCAGCATGCCCCGAACCTCGTTCACGAGGCGCGGGCTGTCGAGAAACGTTTCAGCGGCCCATTTTGCCCGGTAGGGATCACCGGGCAAAAGAACCGTTTCGGCGATGTCGCCGGGAGCTGCGTCGATATGCAGGCTCATGCGATCAGATCTTGAGATCGTCGAGCGACTTCCCGTTCTCGAGCGCGGCGATCACCCAATTCGGCTTGCGGCCGCGACCGGTCCAGGTCTGCGACGCGTTGTCCGGATTCTTGTATTTGGGGAGCCCCTTGCCGAGCTTGCCACCCTCCGCGACGAGGTCGTCGAGAGAGAACCCGTATTCCTTTGCCGCTGCATCGGCCGCGCGTTTCGCCTCGGCCTTCCGGCGCTGATCGATGGTTTTCAGAGCGCGATCGACATCAGCTTTAAGTTTCTGAAGTTCGTCTTTCGACAACTCATCGAGGTTCATTACCGTCATTCTTGCACTCCATTTCGGCTGCCGGTTGTTTTTTGTTAAATTCGTTACGCGATTGCTAATTTGCGCCGTTACGTAAGGCTTGGCAACGAAAAAAGAAAAGCCGCCCTTTCGATGGGCGGCTTTCGGCGTCAGTCGGAGATGCGACGCTATTCAGCGGCAACCGCTTTTGGATCTACCAGAGTCACGATATCCCGCATGATCGTGTTCAATTCGAAATCCTTTGGCGTATAGACTTTCGCGACGCCCATCGACGTCAGCTTGGCCGCATCTTCATCGGGAATGATGCCCCCGACGATCACCGGCACATGTCCAAGTCCGGCCTCGCGCAAGCGGCGTAGCGTATCCTCCACCAGCGGCAAATGGCTGCCCGAGAGTATCGACAGCCCGATCACGTGGCAGCCACCGTCCAGCGCGCCCTCGACGATCTGCGCCGGCGTCAGGCGGATCCCCTCGTAATCGATCTCCATGCCGCAATCGCGCGCGCGGAAGGCGATCTGCTCGGCGCCGTTGGAGTGGCCGTCGAGCCCGGGCTTGCCCACGAGGAAAGTCAGCCGCCGTCCGAGCCGGTCCGACACCGCGTCCACGGACTCGCGGATATCGTCGAGACCCTCGGCCCTGTTGGAGCGGGCCTTGGACACGCCGGTCGGGCCCCGGTACTCGCCGTGCGCGGCGCGCATCTCGCCCGCCCATTCGCCGGTGGTCACCCCGGCGCGCGCGGCGGCGATCGATGCCTCCATGACATTGCGGCCCTCCCGGGCGGCCTTGCGCAGCGCCGCAAGCGCCTCGGCCACAGCGCCGTCGTCGCGGTCTTCGCGCCAGGCCTGCAACCTGTCGATCTGGTCGGCCTCGACCGCCGGATCGACGGTCATGATGCCGCCGTCCTCGCCCAGGAGCGGCGAGCGTTCGCTCTCGGTCCAGCGGTTGACGCCGACCACCACGGTCTCGCCGCGCTCCACGCGGCCGACCCGGTCGGCATTGCTCTCGACCAGGCGCGCCTTCATGTAGTCGATCGCGTCGATGGCCCCGCCCATCGCGTCGAGATTGGCGAGCTCGGCGCGCGCGCCCTCCATAAGCTCGGCCACCTTGCGCTCCACCGCCGGGTTGCCGTCGAACAGGTCGTCGTATTCCAGAAGGTCCGTCTCGTAGGCCATGATCTGCTGCATCCGCATGGACCATTGCTGGTCCCATGGGCGTGGCAGGCCCAGGGCCTCGTTCCAGGCCGGCAGTTGCACGGCGCGAGCGCGCGCCTTTTTGGACAACGTGACGGCCAGCATCTCGATCAGGATCCGGTAGACGTTGTTCTCGGGCTGCTGCTCGGTCAGGCCGAGCGAGTTGACCTGCACGCCGTAGCGGAACCGGCGATACTTCGGATCCGTGATGCCGTAGCGCGTCTGCAGGATCTCGTCCCACAGATCGACGAAGGCGCGCATCTTGCACATCTCGGTGACGAAGCGGATGCCGGCGTTCACGAAGAACGAGATCCGCCCCGCGAGAACCGGGAAATCCGCGTCCGGCACGCGCGGCTTCAGCTCGTCGAGGACCGCCGTGGCGGTGGCGAGCGCGAAGGCCAGCTCCTGCTCGGGCGTCGCGCCCGCCTCCTGCAGGTGGTAGGAGCAGACGTTCATCGGGTTCCACTTGGGCACGTGCTTGTAGCAGTACTCGGCGACATCCCCGATCATGCGGAGAGAGGGTTTCGGCGGGCAGATATAGGTGCCGCGGCTGAGGTATTCCTTGATCAGGTCGTTCTGGACCGTTCCCGTCAGCTTCGACACGTCGGCACCCTGCTCCTCGGCCACGGCGATATAGAGCGCGAGGAGCCACGGTGCGGTCGCGTTGATCGTCATCGAGGTGTTCATCTGGTCGAGCGGGATCCGGTCGAACAGCGTGCGCATGTCGCCCAGATGGCAGATCGGCACGCCGACCTTGCCGACCTCGCCCCTGGCGAGCTCGTGGTCGCTATCGTACCCCGTTTGGGTCGGCAGGTCGAAGGCCACCGACAGGCCGGTCTGCCCCTTGGCGAGGTTGCCGCGATAGAGCGCGTTCGACGCGGCGGCGGTGGAATGGCCGGCATAGGTGCGGATCAGCCAGGGCTTGTCGCGGGGCGGAAGAGCGGGCGTGTCGGTCATGGCGGGGCGTCACCTGAGCTGAGGAATGCCGAGCAATAATGTTTCGCTCTGGCGTGGATAGTAGAAATATTATGGCAATGTCAATTCGCCGCGCTGCGGCGTCATCCGGCCCGCGACGCACCCGCAGTGATCCCCGGATCCCGGCGCTGGAGCGAGGGGCGCGGCCCCTCGCGCTCCCCGGAGTACTTCGGCCAAGAAGAAGGGGCGGGCGAAACGCTTGCCCGCGCCGGGGGCGGGTGCAAGTCTGCGGCGATGACCGGTTCCGTGACGCTTCCCGCCTGGCTCTTCGTGCTGATCATGGCCTTTGCCGCGGTGACCTTCGCGTCGCATTTCCTGTTTCCCTCGGTGCGCTGGTTCCTGCGCCGGCGGCTCGAGCGTGCCGTGGCGCGGCTCAACACCCGGCTCGAGCGACCGATCGAGCCGTTCCGCCTGGCGCGCCGGTACGATCTGATCCAGCGGCTGTGCTACGACCCGGAAGTGACGCGCGCGATCGTGGCGCGGGCGCGCGAGACCGGGGTGCGCGAGGACGTGGCCTTCGAGGAGGCGCGGCGGTACGCGCGCGAGATCGTGCCGTCGTTTTCCGCGCTGGCGTATTTCGGGGTGGCGATCCGCGCGGCGCGCCTGCTGTCGAACGCCATCTACCGGGTGCGGATCGTGCGGCCGGATCCGGAGAGCCTGCGCGGGATCGATCCCGAGGCGACCGTGGTCTTCGTGATGAACCATCGCTCCAACATGGACTACGTCCTGGTGACGTGGCTCGCAGCCGATCGCTCGGCGCTGAGCTATGCCGTGGGCGAGTGGGCGCGGGTCTGGCCGCTGTCGCGGCTGATCCGGGCGATGGGGGCGTATTTCATCCGGAGACGGTCGCGCAACGCGCTCTATCGCCGGGTGCTCGAACGCTATGTCCAACTCGCGACCGCAGGTGGCGTGACGCAGGCGATCTTTCCCGAGGGTGGTCTCAGCCTCGACGGCCGGCTCGCATCGCCGCGCGTCGGGCTGCTCAAGTACATCTCGGAGGGCGCCGCGGATGCCGGGCGCGACGTCGTCTTCGTGCCTGTGGCGCTGAACTACGACCGGGTTCTGGAGGATCGCATCCTCGTTGCCGCGGGAACGCGCGGCGACCGCCGCTTCAACGCGCGGATCAGTGTCGTCGCGGGGTTCGCGCTCAAGCAGATCTGGCTGCGGTTGACCGGGCGCTATCACCGGTTCGGCTATGCCGCCGTGAGCTATGGCACGCCGTTGTCGCTGCGCGGGCAGCCCGAGGCGGCGCGCACGCCGGAGGCGCTGGCGCGCGAGCTCCTGGCGCGGATCGGCGCGGTGACCCCGGTGCTCCCGGTGCCGCTGGTGGCGCATCTTCTCCTCAGCGAGGGTCCGCTCGACCGGAGCGGGCTGGAACGCGCCTTCGGCCGCGCTGCCGACGCGCTCGGCCCCGACCGGATCTACCTGCCGCGCGGCAACCGCGACTACGCCGTCGAGACGGGCCTGCGCGCGCTGCTCAAGCGGCAGATCGTGCGCGAGGAGGCCGCAGGTTTCGCAGTGACCGAATCCGGCGCTCCGCTCGCCCGCTACTATGCCGGATCGATCGCGCACGCGATGCCCGCAGCGGCGCCGGACGTCGATCTTTCTGCGACTGCAGGGTCATAAAGTTTCAAACGCTGCGTCATTCGTGTTGAATTGTTGCGCGGCCGGCGATATCCCCGGGTGAACGGGGTGACGATTCTGCGGCGCGGCGACGCGCGCGAGAGCCCCGGCTGACTTTCACGAAGGAGGCCCCGATGGCTCTGGACACGCAAACCGACGTCGCGCAGTACGACGCGCCCGAAAAGGACCTCTACGAGATCGGCGAGATGCCCCCGATGGGCTACGTTCCGAAGCAGATGTACTGCTGGTGCATCCGCCGCGAACGGCACGGCGACCCCGACACGAGCTTCCAGCAGGAGGTCGTCGACGTGCCGCAGCTCGACAGCCACGAGGTGCTCGTGCTGGTGATGGCGGCCGGGGTCAATTACAACGGAGTCTGGGCCGGCAAGGGCGTGCCGATCTCGCCGTTCGACGTGCACGGGGCCGAGTTCCACATCGCCGGGTCCGACGCGAGCGGCATCGTCTGGGCGGTCGGCGACAAGGTGAAGCGCTGGAAGGTCGGCGACGAGGTCGTGATCCACTGCAACCAGGACGACGGTGACGACGAGGAGTGCAACGGCGGCGACCCGATGCTGTCGCCCAGCCAGAGGATCTGGGGCTACGAGACGCCGGACGGCTCCTTCGCGCAGTTCACCAACGTGCAGGCCCAGCAGCTGATGCCGCGGCCGCGGCACCTGACCTGGGAGGAGAGCGCCTGCTATACGCTGACGCTCGCGACGGCCTACCGGATGCTGTTCGGCCACCATCCGCACGAGTTGAAGCCCGGCCAGAACGTGCTGGTCTGGGGCGCGTCGGGGGGTCTCGGCTCCTACGCGATCCAGCTCGCGAACACCGCGGGCGCCAACGCGATCGGCGTGATCTCGGACGAGAGCAAGCGCGACTTCGTCATGTCGATGGGCGCCAAGGGCGTGATCAACCGCAAGGACTTCAAGTGCTGGGGCCAGCTGCCCACGGTCAACACGCCGGAATACAGCGAGTGGCTGAAGGAGGCGCGCAAGTTCGGCAAGGCGATCTGGGAGATCACCGGCAAGGGCGTGAACGTCGACATGGTCTTCGAGCATCCCGGCGAGGCGACGTTCCCGGTCTCCACGCTGGTGGTGAAGAAGGGTGGCATGGTGGTGATCTGCGCCGGCACGTCAGGCTACAACACCACCTTCGACGTGCGCTACATGTGGATGCACCAGAAGCGGCTGCAGGGCTCGCACTTCGCGCATCTCAAGCAGGCAGCGGCGGCGAACCAGCTGATGGTCGAGCGGCGGCTCGATCCGTGCATGTCCGAGGTCTTCCCGTGGGAGGAGATCCCGCACGCGCACATGAAAATGATGCGCAACGAGCACAAGCCCGGCAACATGTCCGTGCTGGTGCAGGCGCCGACGACCGGCTTGCGCACGCTGGAGGACGCGCTCGAAGCGAAGCGCTGACTTCACGGAACGCAACGTTTCCAGGCAATCGGACGGCCCGTGGCGATGTCGCGGGTCGTTTCGCGTTTTTTGCGGCGAGTGGCGCTGCGTCGAACGACTTGGGGCGTGTGGCTCTGAGGAGCGGCGTGCGCCGGCGCCGGCGCAGGGTCTCGAGGCGCGATCAGCCCGCGTCGCACGCTGGTGCCGATCCGGGATCTCCGCGGACCATCGTGTTCGTTCAGCGGTGTGCCAGGCGTCGCGCCTGCCGACCCGACGTGACAACGAGGCGGATCGTTTGCACAGGGAAATTCGCCCGGGCCGGGAATGACAGGTCAACTTGGCGGGCAGGGACCCCGCCGGAATTGGGGAGGGAACTTTCGTGAGTATCTCTGCCGCATTGGGCGATCTAGGGTCGGCTCACGCGCCAAGGATCTTGGTTAACCTTCTGTTAAGAATTTGCGGGTGACATCCATGAGACACGACTGGATCATCAATGTGCTTTCGGACCTGGGCACCTTTGCGCGACAGAACGGATTGACCGCGCTGGCGGCTCAAATCGAGGACGCCAAGTTCGTGGCGCACGCGGAAATCGCGTCGCGGGCCGAGGACGAAGAACTTGAACTACGTATCGTCGATCACGCCGATCGGGAAGATGCTGACCGGTTTGGAGTCGGCTGACAGTCACGCGACGCTCCAGGCCGTTTCGGAAGACCTCAGAACAGATCTCGATGTATCGCACGTCGTCTATCACTGGGTAAGTGGCAGCGGCGACCAATACGGGTGCGGAACATACGACCCCGCCTGGGTCGAGCGATACATGGAAAAAGGCTATCTGCGAATCGATCCGGTCGTGCTCGGATGTTTCCAGAGCTTTCATCCGGTGGATTGGAAACAGCTCGATTGGACATCGCGCGCTGCGCGCGCATTTTTAGCGGACGCGGTGGCGCACGGAGTCGGCAATCAGGGATTCTCCGTGCCGATCCGGGGGCCGAACGGGCAATTCGCGCTCTTCACGATCAATCATTTCTGCGACGACGAGGTTTGGGCGCGGTTTACCGGAGACCGACGGCGCGACCTGATCTTGCTTGCCAATGCGTTCAACCAAAAGGCGTTGGAGCTTCAGCCCGGGCGCCGACCGCAGGAGGCGGCGGCGCTGTCACCGCGCGAGGTCGAGGCGCTCACCCTTCTCGCGCTCGGGCACAATCGCGCGCAGGTCGCCGATACGCTTTCGATCTCGGAACACACGCTCCGCGTCTACATCGAAAGCGCACGCCACAAGCTCGGCGCAATCAACACCACCCATGCGGTGGCCCGGGCGTTGCAACGCGGCGCGATCGTCCTCTGATCCGGGACGGATCCGCAACCGATCCTCAACACAGGGTGCGGCGTTGCCGAGGGCTGCGCACGGTGCCGGCGGCGGGCGTTAATCATTCGGCGGGCAGTCTCCTCCCATCGCAACCGGAGGACGCCCCGCATGATCCGCTACATCTACGGCCGAGACCTCGGCACCCACCCGCGCCTGCGCGACGGCATGTTCCGCGACCGCGCGGCACAATTCGTCCGGCGGCTCGGGTGGGATCTGCCGCTGACACCGGACGGTCGAGAGATCGACGCGTACGACGGCCTCGATCCGCTCTACGTGATCTGGGAAACACCCGGAGGCGATCACGGCGGATCCATGCGGCTGCTGCCGACACTCGGGCCCACGATGGTCAACGATTACTTCACGCACCTGACCGACGGCGTGCGCATCGAAAGTCCGCTGATCTGGGAATGCACCCGATTCTGCCTGTCCGAGACGGCCGATCCCCGCGTCGCCGCCGCGCTGATGCTGGCGGGCGGCGAGGTGCTGGAGCATTTCGGGGTGGCTCATTTCGTCGGCGTGTTCGACGCGCGCATGGTGCGGATCTACCGCCGCATCGGTGCGTCGCCGGAGGTCCTGGGCTCCGCCGGACGCGGCCGTGCGGCGATCTCGGTCGGGTTGTGGAGTTTCGAGACGGAGGCGAGGGCCCGCGTCGCCACGCGGGCGGGGATCGCGCCCGAGACATCGCGACGCTGGTTCGACGCCGCCTTCGGAACGCCTCCGCGCCGCACCGAGACGGCCCATGTGTCGCGTCAGGCGAACAGGAATTCGCAGCTTCCGCGAGAGATCACCGCCGCGGTCAGCGTGCCGGTGGCGTAGGCGCCGGTGTCGATGGCGATGCGCCCATGCGCGGCCTTGGGCGTATCGACGATCGTGTGACCGTGCACGACCCACATCCCGTCGCGGCGGCCGCGGCGGGCAAAATCACGATGGCCCCAGCGCAGAACATCGTCGTCCTGCGCATCGAGCGGGAGCGCCGGATCGGCGCCGGCATGGGTGACGGCGACATTGCCGCTGTGCCACAGCGTCGGCAGGGCGCGCAGCCACGCCTCGGTCTTGGGGCCGAGCGCCGCGCGCACCGCGTCGCGCAAATCGAACCACGCGGCTTCCTCCGCGTCGAGCGGCACTGGCGCGACCCCGAGGCTTGCCAGCGTCTCGAGCCCGCCGTGGCGCAGCCAGCGCGGCCCGGCATCGGCCGGCGCATCGAGCATGTCGAGCAGCATCTCCTCGTGGTTGCCGCTCAGGCAGACGATGCGGTCTGTCCCGCACGCGCGCTGCAGGTCCATGAGGTTGCGCAGCACCCGGCCGCTCTCCGGTCCACGGTCGATGTAGTCGCCCACGAACACCACCGACGCGGTTGTCGGCAGCACGCCGTCGAGGCGTCGCAACAGGCGGTCGGTTTCGGTCCAGCATCCGTGCAGATCGCCGATCGCCGCGAAGGCCGCGCGGGGCGCGATCTGTGCGTCGAAACGGGACAGGCCGAGCGTGCGACGGAGAAACGACATGAAGGAGAGCTACACCGAGCCGTGCGCCGCGCCAAGCGCGACCGCGCCCGGGCGCCGGTGCCGCGGCCGCGCCGCCCCTCTGGTGCCCGTCCCGGGGCGGCGATAGGGTCCGCCGCATGACCGGGATCGCGATCACATTCTCCGACGATCAGGCCGAGGCCTACGATCGCGTGGCCGAGATGCTGCAGGCCGCGGGCATCGACCTGACCGAGGGACAGGTCCTGCCGGCGCAGGGGCACGCGTCGAAGCGGCTGGCGCTCATGGGAAAGGCGGGCTCGGGCAAGACGCTGCTCCTGGCCGAGCTTTGCCGGGCGCTGGAGGCCGCCGGGGTCGAACTGGTCTCGGGCGACTACGAGAGCCGGCGGCGGCGCGAGCGACGAACGCTCGCGGTCCTCGCGCCGACCAACAAGGCGGCCAGCGTGTTGCGCACGCGCGGGGTTCCGGCGACCACGATCCACCGCATCCTCTACACGCCGGTCTACGACCCCGAATACGAACGCATCGCCGAGTGGCTGATGGGCAATGCCGAGAAGCCCGATATCGAAGAGCTGACCGAGGCCGCGCTCGACCGCGCCTTCGCGTCGTACCAGGGGCACAAGTCGGTGCCGGCGGCGCTCGCGGCCGCGGGTCTGCGCGGGTCGGACTTCATTACCGGTTGGAAGCGGCGCGAGGAGCCGCTGGACGTTGGCTTCGTCGACGAGGCCTCGATGCTCGACGACCGGCAGTTCGAGGACCTCCAGGAGATCTTTCCCACGCTCGTGCTGTTCGGCGATCCCGCGCAGCTCGCGCCGGTCAACCAATCGGGCAAGATGGTGTTCGACGACATCCCTGCGCCGCAGAAGCTGGAACTGAGCCGCGTTCACCGACAGGCGGCGGACAACCCGATTCTCGATCTGGCGCACGCGCTGTCGGACCCGCAGCTGTCCTTCGAGGATTTCGAGCGGATGGTGGAGGACAAGGCCCGCCACGACGACCGCGTCGTCTGGGCACAGCGGGTCGAGGTCGACCTGATGGCCCGCTCCCCGGTGCTGGTCTGGCGCAACGCCACGCGCATCCGGCTCATCAACGCGTTCCGCGCCGTCCACGAGGCGCCGGAGACGGAGCTTCTGCCCGGCGAGCCGCTGATCTGCGACGGGCTGGAGCTGCCGCTCAAGCATCGCAAGAAGCGGCTCGACCTCGAGGCGCGCGGCCTGATCAAGGGCGCGCAGGTGATCTATCTCGGGCCCGGGAAACGGGCGGGCTTTTCACGTCTGCACGTCGTCGGCGCGGAGGATCCGCGGATGTCGGCGGCCTCGATCGTCAAGATCGAGAAGCCGGGCGAGGAGGAGCCGTTCATTCCCTTCGCCGCGCGCATGGGCGCGACGTTCCTGCACGGCGCCGCGGTGACCATCCACAAGGCGCAGGGCTCGCAATGGGAGAACGTCCAGGTCTTCGCGCCCGATCTATATGCCGCGGCGCGGATGGGCCGGGTCGAGGCCGGGCAGCCGCTGTGGAAGCGGCTCGCCTACGTCGCGATCACGCGCGCCTCGACGCGACTGCACTGGGTGGTGCGCAACCGCCTGTCGAAGCCGTCGGCGCCGCTGTCGGTCGACGACCTGCCGTCCAAGGCGGCCCCCCTCGCGCTGGAGGTCGAGACCGCCGATGGGGCCTGAGCGGCGGAGCGGGGGCGCTGCCCCCGCACCCCCGGGGTTTGTCGGCAAGATGAAGAGCGGGCGGCGCGCCCGGCGCGGCCCCGGTATGGTCCGTCGGTCAGGGCGGCGATAGTCGCGCGCACCGGCGCGGACCCGGCAGAGTTGCGGATCCGGAGCGATCGGCGGGTGCGCCGGCGCGGCGGCGGGTCAGTCGAAGGTGCCGGCGACGCGACCGAGCAGCATGAAGGCGCGCGCCGAGCGCGTGTCGGCAAGGTCCGAGATCTCGGCGTCCGTCGCCTCGGGTTCGAAGCGCGCGACGCCGCGATCGAACAGGCGCAGGAAGTGATGCGCGGCGTCGCGAAAGATCGGGTCCTGCTTCATGCGGCCGGCGGCGAGCGCCAGCGACGAGCGGTCGCGGATGCCGCCGAGGGCGGCGATCTCGCGACCGCGGGCGCCTTGCGCGAAGCGCCGCCACGTCTCGGGGCGTGCGCGGTCGGGCGACAGGTCGTCCATGTAGATCCCGTCCTCGGACAGCAGCGTGAGCACGTCCTGCGCGGCCTGGATCAGCTGGGCCGCCTGCCGGTCCTTGAGCGCGCGGCGCAGCGCCGCGAACCCTTCCGTGTCCTCCGCGGTCTCGGGGAAGTTCAGCGCGCGGATGAGGTCGGCGCGCGGCAGCGCCGGCGCGGTATCCTCGGCCGAAGTGCCGAGCGCGAGGGTCGGCTGGGCCGCGGCCTCGGCAGGGGCGGGGACTGTCGCCGGTGGCGCGGCGGACGCCGTCGCGGGCCGCGGCGCGCTGCGGGTCGAGGTGAAGACAGCGAGGGTCGTCTCCGTCTTGCGCTGAGCGGCGGCGATCTCGTCGAGCTTGCGGGTGATGGCGCTGCCTTGCGGTTCGGACCGGCCGGCCTGCGCCTGGCTGACATAGGCGTGGCGCAGCGCGTCGACGGCGGCCTGCAACCGTGCGCTTTCGGCGCGCAGGATGCGCGTCGCGCGCATCGCCGTGGCGGCGACCCAGATCATCGCCACAGGCAGGAAGATCGTCATCAGCACGAGCGCGAAGCGCAGCCCGTCGGCGCCGCCGGTTCCGAACACCAGAAAGTAGCCACCGGCCAGCAGCACCCACAGGGCGCAGAGCGCCGCGGCGGCGATCTCGCCGGAGGAGGGCGCATCCTCTCCGGGCTGGGTCCGGTCGTAGACGCCGATCGGCGTCGTGCGGGCGGAGTGCTCGTCGGCCATGCCGGCCCTCGCGTCAGACGTATTCGATCTTCAGGATCTCGTAGGATTTCTCGCCGCCCGGCGTGCGGACCTCGACGCTGTCGCCCTCCTCCTTGCCGATGAGGGCGCGGGCGATCGGAGAGCGCACGTTCAGGAGACCCTTCTCGATGTTGGCCTCGTGCTCGCCGACGATCTGCCAGGTCTTCTCCTCGTCGGTGTCCTCGTCGACGACGGTGACGGTGGCCCCGAACTTGATCGCGCCCTGCAGCGTCTTGGGGTCGATCACCTCGGCGAGCGAGAGAATGCCCTCGATCTCCTTGATGCGGCCCTCGATAAAGCTCTGCTTTTCGCGCGCGGAGTGATACTCGGCGTTCTCCGACAGGTCGCCGTGCTCGCGCGCCTCGGAGATCGCGCGGATGATCGCCGGCCGTTCGTCGGACTTCAGCGTCTTCAATTCCTTTTCGAGCGCGGCGTGTCCCGCGCGGGTCATCGGTATCTTTTCCATGATGCGTCCAAACGTGTGGGGGCGGCGGCGGCGCACCGCCCGCGCGTGTCAGCACCGCACTTGATCCGAAGGCGGATGCGATTTCAAGGGGGCGCGGCCCGCCGCCGGGACGCGGTGTCACAATTGCCGGGGGCGCCGCGAAGGGTTACCTCTCTGCAAATTTCGTCAAGCGGGGCCGATCCGGCCGGGAAGGGAGCGAGATGAGCGACGTAGAGCGTGAGTCGATGGAATACGACGTGGTGATCGTTGGCGCGGGGCCGGCCGGCCTGTCGGCCGCGATCCGCCTGAAGCAACTCGACGAGACCCTCGAGGTCGTGGTGCTCGAAAAGGGCTCGGAGGTCGGGGCGCACATCCTGTCGGGCGCGGTGCTCGATCCATCGGGCCTCGATGCGCTGATCCCCGACTGGAAGGAGAAGGGCGCGCCGCTCACCGTGCCGGTGACGGAGGACAACTTCTACCTGCTGGGCGAGGAAGGGCGTGTGCGCGTGCCCAACTGGCCGATGCCGCCGCTGATGTCGAACCACGGCAACTACATCGTGTCGATGGGTAACGTCTGCCGCTGGATGGCCGAGCAGGCCGAGGCGCTGGGCGTCGAGATCTTTCCGGGCATGGCATGCTCGGAGATCGTCTGGGGCGAGAACGGCGAGGTTGCGGGAGTCGTGGCCGGCGAATTCGGGCTCAACCCCGACGGCACGCCGGGCGACGGCTACGAGCCGGGCATGGAGCTGCGTGGCAAGTACGTGTTCCTGTCCGAGGGCGTGCGGGGATCGCTGTCGAAGCAGGTGATCGCGAAGTACGAGCTCGACAAGGGCGTCGAGCCGCAGAAGTACGGCCTCGGCATGAAGGAGATCTGGGAGATCTCGCCCGAGAAGCACCGCGAGGGGTCGGTGACCCACACGATGGGGTGGCCGCTCGGCAAGAATGCCGGGGGCGGGTCGTTCATCTACCATCTCGAGAACAACCAGGTCTATGTCGGGTTCGTGGTTCACCTGAACTACACCAACCCGCACCTCTATCCCTACATGGAGTTCCAGCGCTTCAAGCACCATCCGATGGTCAAGGAGCTGCTGGAGGGCGGCAAGCGCGTCGCCTATGGCGCGCGCGCGATCACCGAGGGCGGCTACCAGTCGATGCCCAAGATGGTTGCACCGGGCGTCGCGCTGCTCGGCTGTGCGGTTGGCATGGTCAACGTCCCGCGGATCAAGGGCAATCACAACGCGATGCTGTCCGGCAAGGCGGCGGCGGAGGCCGCGCACGAGGCGCTGAGGGCCGGCCGCGCGGCTGACGAGCTCACGACCTACGAGACCGAGGTGCGCGAGGGCGCGATCGGGCAGGACCTGAAGAAGGTGCGCAACGTGAAGCCGCTGTGGTCCAAGTACGGTCTGACGGCGAGTCTCGGCCTCGGCGGGCTCGACATGTGGACGAATACCTGGGGCTTCTCGCTGTTGGGCACGATCGGCCACGGCAAGAGCGACGCGGCCGCCACCGGCAAGGCCAAGGACCATGCGAAGATCGACTATCCGAAACCGGACGGCAAGCTGAGCTTCGACCGGCTGACCAACGTCTCGTTCTCGATGACGAACCACGAGGAAAGCCAGCCCACGCACCTCAAGCTGAAGGAGCCGGAGCGGCAGGTCGAGGTCGACTGGAAGGTCTATGCCGGGCCCTCGCAGCGCTACTGCCCCGCCGGGGTCTACGAGTTCGTGGATACCGACAGCGAACCGCGCTTCGTGATCAACTTCCAGAACTGCGTGCACTGCAAGACCTGCGACATCAAGGATCCGGCGCAGAACATCGTCTGGACCACGCCGCAGGGCGGCGACGGGCCGAACTATCCCAACATGTGAGACCGGGCGCGGGCGCTGACGCAGGCGTGACAGCCTGGCGCGGCGCCCGCGCGTTGCACGCGCGCCGCGCGGCGTCTAGGCTCTCGCGACGGGTCGAAGCGAGGAAGGGCAGCACATGGCCGCACGCGCACGTCACTGGATCGCACGGGCCGCGCTCGTCGCGGCGCTCACGACACCCGCCGCGGTTGGCGCGCAGGGGATGTCGGGCGACTACCTTGCCGGACGGCAGGCCGCGATCACCGGCGATTTCCGCGCTGCGGCGCGCTACTACGACCGGGCGATCAGCCACGATCGCGAGCGCGCCGAACTTCTCGAGCAATCGCTGTTCGCGCACATGGCGCTGGGCGACTTCGAGCGCGCGGGCGTGCTCGGCGAGCGGGTCATGGAACTCGGTCAGGGCAGCCGCGTCGGCCAGATGGCGGTGATCGCCGACAGGCTTGGCCGTGGCGAATACACCGCCGTAATCCGCCAGATCGACAGCGGGTCGGGCATCGGCGGACTGGTCGACGGTCTGGTCAAGGCCTGGGCGCTTCTCGGCGAAGGCGACATGTCCGCCGCCCTCGTCGCGTTCGACGAGGTTGCGCGCATCGAGGGGCTCGCCCCGTTCTCCGCCTACCACAAGGCCCTGGCGCTGGCGTCGGTCGGAGACCACGAGGGCGCCGAGGCGATCTTTGCCTCGGGGGCGATGGAGGGCGTGCAGCAGACGCGCCGCGCGATCATGGCGCGCGCCGAGGTTCTGAGCCAACTCGATCGCAACGGCGAGGCGGTGGATCTGATCGACGACGCGTTCACCGCGGACATCGACCCCGGCCTGCGGGCCCTGCGGGCCGCGCTCGACTCGGGCGAGACCGTCCCCTTCACCCATGCGCAATCCGCGCGCGACGGCCTGGCCGAAGTGTTCTACACCCTCGCCGGCGCCTTCTCGAGCGAGATGTCGAGCGATTTCCTGCTGATCTACGCGCGGGTCGCGATGCATCTGCGCGAGGATCATGTCGACGCGATCCTGCTGGCGGCAGAGCTGTGCGACGAGGTCGGCCAGCATGACCTCGCGGTCGAGGCCTATCGCAAAGTGCCGCGCGACCACCCGTCCTATCACGCCGCGGAGCTTGGCCGGGCGCAGTCCCTGCGCCAGAGCGACCGCGACGATGCGGCGGTCGAGGTGCTGGAATCCCTGGCCGAGAGCCATGGCGACCTTCCGGTGGTGATGTCCTCGCTCGGGGACATGTACCGCCAGCTCGAACGCTTCGAGGATGCGGTCGGCGCCTACTCGGACGCCATCGCGGCCTTCGACTCGCCCGACACGGCGCAATGGTTCCTGTACTACGCGCGCGGCATCAGCCAGGAGCGGCAGGGCAACTGGGACGAGGCCGAGGCCGATTTCCGGCAGTCGCTCGATCTCAATCCCGAGCAGCCGCAGGTTCTGAACTACCTTGGCTACAGCCTCGTCGAAGAGCAGGAGAACCTCGAGGAGGCGCTCGACCTGATCGAACGCGCGGTCGAGCTCTCGCCGGACTCGGGCTATATCGTCGACAGCCTTGGGTGGGCGCTCTACCGGCTCGGTCGCTACGAGGAGGCCGTGGGCCACATGGAGCGCGCGGCGGAGCTCATGCCGATCGATCCGGTGGTGAATGACCACCTGGGCGACGTGTACTGGGCGGTCGGTCGCGAGCGCGAGGCCGAGTTCATGTGGCAGCGCGCGCTGTCCTTCGTCGACCACGAGGATGTGAGCCAGGATGCCGATCCCGAGCGCATTCGCCGGAAGATCGAGGTCGGGCTGGATGCCGTGCTTGCCGAGGAGGGCGCGCCACCGCTCGATGTTGCGGCCGATGGCGGACGCTGATCCGGGGTTCGCGCCGGCCAAGGTCAATCTCACGTTGCATGTCACCGGCCGCCGCGCGGACGGCTATCACCTGCTCGACTCGCTGGTCGTGTTCGCGGATCTGGGGGATCGCCTGACGGTCGCCGCCGACGAGGCGCTGTCGCTTCGGGTGACGGGCCCGATGGCCGCCGGCGTGCCGACCGGAGCGGACAACCTCGTGCTGCGCGCCGCGCGGCTGCTCGATCCGGAGGGTGCGGCGCGGATCACGCTCGACAAGCATCTGCCGGCCGCAGCCGGGATCGGCGGCGGGTCGTCCGACGCAGCAGCGGCGCTGCGGCTCCTGTCCCGGCACTGGAAGCGGCCGATGCCGGACCGGGTGGAGGCGCTCGGCGCGGATGTGCCGATGTGTCTCGATCCACGGGCGCAGCGGGTCGGCGGCATCGGCGAGCGTTCGATGATCGTTGGCGGCTTGCCAGAGCTGCCCGCGGTCCTCGTCAATCCCGGGGCGCCGGTCGCAACGCCGGCGGTGTTCGCGCGGATGACCCGGCGGGACAACGCGCCGATGCCGCCAGAACTGCCGGTGCTGGCCACGCCTGGCGCCGCGGCGGAGTGGCTCGCCGCGCAACGCAACGATCTGGAGGGTCCGGCCTGTGCGGTCGCGCCGGTCATCCGAGACGTGCTTGACGCGCTCGGCGACGCGCGGCTCGCGCGGATGTCGGGCTCTGGCGCGACGTGCTTCGGTCTTTACGACCGCCCCGACGATGCGCGTGCGGCGGCGGACCGGATCGCGCAGACCGAGCCGGGATGGTGGGTGCGCGTGGTGACCCTGAACCCGTCCGCGTAGACGCTCAGTTCACCCGCGAGACGACGTAGTCCGCCAGATCGACCAGCATCGCGCGCAGTTCGGGATCGGCCGAGGGCACGCGCGCCATCGCGTCTTTCGCCCGGTGTGCCCAGCCGATCGCGTCGTCCCGCGTTTCGGCCAGCGCGCCGTGCTTGTCGAGCAGCGCGAGCGCGTGATCGAGGTCGCCGTCGTCTTGTTGGCCCTTCTCGATCGTGCGCGACCAGAACGCGCGTTCTTCCGCGTCCGCCTTCGCGACCGCCTTGATGACCGGCAGGGTCAGCTTGCGCTCGCGGAAATCATCGCCGACGTTCTTGCCGGTGGCCTTGGTCTCGCCCTGGTAGTCCAGAAGGTCGTCGACGATCTGGAACGCGATGCCGAGCGCGTCGCCATAAGCGTGCAGCGCCGCGATCTCGCCTTCGGGCGCGCCGGCGATCACGCCGCCGACCTCTGTCGCGGCCGAGAACAGCGCGGCGGTCTTTCCGCGCACCACCTTGAGATAGATCTCTTCGTCCGTCGCGAGGTTCTGCGCGGCCGAGAGCTGCAGTACTTCGCCTTCGGCAATGGTGGCCGCCGCGTTCGACAGGATATCGAGCACGCGCAGGCTCTCGGTTTCGACCATGAGCTGGAAGGCGCGGGCGAACAGGTAGTCGCCCACAAGCACGCTCGACTTGTTGTCCCAAAGGAGGTTCGCGGTCGGACGGCCGCGGCGCTGGCGGCTTTCATCGACGACGTCGTCGTGCAGGAGTGTCGCGGTGTGGATGAACTCCACCGTCGCGGCCAGGTGCACGTGATGGCCGCCGCCATACCCCATCATCCGGGCCGAGCCGAGCGTGAGCAACGGGCGCAGCCGCTTGCCTCCGGCATCGACAAGGTGGGCTGTGACTTCCGGGATGCGGGGCGCGTTCTCGGAGGCCATGCGGGCGCGGATCAGCGTGTTGACCGCCTCCATGTCCTGCGACAGCGCGGCAGCGAGGCGATCGTGCGGTTTGGCAGCGGGATGATCGAGGCTCATGCGGCTTCCCTGAACGGCGTGCGAGGCTCGACAGGCCGCGCGCGCATGCTTTAGATCGCGGGTATGGAAGAGCTTTTGCGCACCAACGACATCACGGTGATCCCCCTCGCGCGTACCCTTCTCGAGGCGGAGGATATAGAGTGCTTCGAGCTTGACGTAAACATGAGCGTCTTGGAGGGATCCATCGGCATTTTGCCGCGGCGGCTCATGGTTCGCAGCGCCGACCTGCCGCGTGCGCGCCGCGTGCTCTGGGAAAACGGGGTCGCGCTTGACCGCTGACGCGGTCGGCTTTCCGGCCGCGGACCTCACACAGAACGCGTTTCTGGGCGGGCGCATCACGCTCAGTCAGCCGCGGCGCGGCTACCGCGCAGGTATCGATCCCGTGCTCCTCGCCGCGTCGGTTCCGGCGCGCGCGGGCGATCACGTGCTGGATCTTGGATGCGGTGCGGGGACGGCGCTCTATTGTCTCGCCGCACGTGTGCCGGGGCTGGACCTGACGGGGGTCGAGCGTCAGGCGGCCTATGCCGATCTTGCGCGTCGCAACGCCGCCGCCGCAGGACTGGACGCGCGGATCGTCACCGGGGACGTCGCCGCGCTGCCGGCCGAGATCCGCGCGCGGCGGTTCGACCACGTGCTTTCCAATCCGCCGTATTTCGAGGCCGCGGGACGATCGCCCGCCGCCGACCCCGGGCGCGAGGCGGGCCTGTCCGAGGAAACGCCGCTCGCGACGTGGGTAGATGCCGCCGCGCGGCGGACGACGCCGGGCGGTACCGTCACCTTCATCCATCGCGCAGAGCGCCTGCCGGAGCTTCTGGAGGCGTTCGCGGCACGGCTCGGCTCGCTGGAGCTGAAGCCGCTTCTGCCGCGGGATGGCCGCCCCGCGCGTCTGATTCTCCTGCGTGGCCGGAAGGGCGGGCGCACGCCTTTCGTACTGCATCCGCCGCTCGTTCTGCATGCCGGAGAGGCGCATGTGCACGACGGGGACGATTACAACCCTGCCGTCGCCGCGATTTTGCGTGACGGAAAGCCGTTTAAATTTTCGGCATGATTTCGCAATTTCGTTTTCCTCCCGTCATCCAGAATTTGCGGATTGATGCGCTGCAGCGTGACTTCGCGCGAAAATTGTGGTGCCATGGAATTCTCACCCATAGTCAGGAGGTCCCCATGAGCTTGAGTTCGCATTTGCAGGAACTGAAGAAGAAGCACGCGTCCCTGTCGGAGGCCGTAGAGGCGGCCCAGCGTGCGCCGGGCATGGATGGCCTGCATGTTGCCGAGCTGAAGAAGCAGAAGCTGCGCCTCAAGGAGGAAATCACGCGCCTGTCGTCGCGCCGGCTGCACTGACGCGGCGGCGGCCAGCACAGCACCGAGACGTTCAACAGGGTGCGCCGTTCGGCGCGCCCTTCTTCGTTCCGGAGGACGCGCCGCTCCCGGTCAATCGCGGATCGGCGCCAGGTAGCGCGATTCGAGTGCCTCGCGCAGGTGCTCGTGCTGGGTCGGCAGCTTCAGCGCCTCGCCCAGATGCGCGATGTCTTCGTCGCGGTCGAAGCCGGGCTCGTTCGTGGCGACCTCGAACAGCACACCACCAGGCGTCTGGAAGTAGATCGCCCAGAAGTAATCGCGGTCGATCACCGGCGTGACCTGGAAGCCCGTATCCATGAGCGCCTTGCGGACGTCGAGCTGTCGCGCCCGGTTCTCGACGGCGAAGGCGACATGATGCACCGAACCGGCGCCCTGGCCGGCCGCGGGCGCGGAGACCTCCGTCAGATCGATCACGTGGGCCGCGCTACGGCCCGGCAGGTGAAACCGGGTGACGTCCGCGCGCCGGTCGCTTTCTTCGTAGCCCATGAAGCGCAGGAGTTCGGCCGTCGCGCCGATGTCGCGCAGCGCCATGTCCGTGGAGTGGAAACCGCGGATCGCCGCCTCCTCGGGCACGCCGCCGCCGGTCCATGGCGCGCGCGGGTCCTCCGCGACCTCGACGAGCGCGAAGCCGTCGCCGTCGGGTCCATGGAACGCCAGCCGTGGTTCGCCGAAGCGGCTGTCCTCGGACAGTCCGGACACGCCCGCCTCCGACAGGCGGGTGCTCCAATAGGGCAGGGCGCCTTGCGGCACCGAAAACGCGGTGGTGCCCACCTCGCCGGCGCCCGGGGAGCCCCGGCGGGCGTGCGGAAACGGGAAATACGTCATCACCGAACCTGGCGTGCCGACCTCGTCGCCGTAGTGCAGGTGGTAGACCTCGGGCGCGTCGAAGTTGACCGTCTTCTTGACCCGGCGCAGACCGAGCACCTTAGTGAAGAAATCGTTGTTGTGCTGGGCATCGGACGCGATCGAGGTCACGTGGTGAAGCCCCTGAATGTCGGTGATCATGGCGGATCTCCTTTCCCGTTGCCCACGGGATCTAGCGAGCCGCGTGCGCGATGATAACGGGCAGCGGGTCAGCCCATCGGTGCGCGAGCGCACAAAAAAGCTCCCCGAACACCGGGGAGCTCCTTGGCCCTGACGGGCGCGCGTCGCTGGCTCAGACGAAGAACTGGCCACCATTGGCCGAGATCGTCGAGCCGTTGATGAAGGCCGCGTCGTCGGACACGAGGAAGGTGACGCATCGCGCGATCTCCTCGGGTTCGCCGAGCCGGCCTGTCGGAATCTGGCCGATGATCGCCTCGCGCACCTTCTCGGGCACGGCCATCACCATCTCGGTGGCGATGTAGCCGGGGCAGACCGCGTTGGCGGTGATGCCCTTCGAGGCGCCCTCCTGGGCCAGCGACTTGACGATCCCGAGGTCGCCGGCCTTTGTCGCGGCATAGTTCACCTGCGCGAACTGGCCCTTCTGGCCGTTGATCGACGAGATCACCACGATCCGCCCGAAGCCGCGCTCGCGCATGCCGGGCCACACCGGGTGGATCGTGTTGAAGACGCCGGTGAGGTTGGTGTCGATGACCTCTTTCCACTGCTCGGGCTTCATCTTGTGGAAGGGCGCGTCGCGGGTGATGCCTGCATTGGCGATCACGATGTCGATCGGACCGAGATCGGCCTCGACCTGTTCGATGCCGGATTTCGACTCGTCGTAATCGGCGACGTTCCACTTGTAGGTCTTGATGCCGGTCTCGTCGGTGAAGGCCTTGGCCTTTTCGTCGTTGCCGGCATAGGTCGCCGCCACATCGTAGCCGGCCTCCTTCAGCGCCTTCGAGATCGCCGCCCCGATGCCGCGGCTGCCGCCGGTGACCAATGCTGTACGAGCCATGTTCTCTCCCTCCTCCGAGATTTTGAGTAATTCCGTTGCGCCTTTAACTCCTCGAGCGCAACATTGTTTCAAGATGTGAGAGCATCAATCCAGCTTTCCGTCAAGCCACAGACGCGCATCGGCCTCGCCCTGCTCCCACGTCAGGCGCAGCTTCTCGGGATCGGTGAAATCGATCTTGTCCGCGGGCGTCTCTTCGGACGGCGCGATATAGGTGAAGCGCGGATCGTCGGGCAGTTTGCGATAACGTCTGGTCAGCAGGATCGTGGTGTCGCCCTCGTCCGGATCCGGCATCGGCGCCTGGTCGGCCATGCCGCCATCGATCACCGGCCGGCCGTTCCATGCCGGCGGCTTGAACACGGGCGGGATCGTGGCGGCCGAACAGATGAGATGCGTGAGCGCACCGTCGCGGGCGGCCTGGTTCGCGTCGACCAGCGTCCATTCGAGGCCCATCTTCTCGGCCCAGCCGAAATGCGGACTCGACTTGATGTAGAGCTCCGACTGGTAGGCGAGGGCCATCGCCGTGCCCGACAGCGCCGGCGCCTTCGAGGCTGGCGGATGCGCGATCAGGATCTGGAGCTGCGGTCCATCTGCGATGCGCCGTTCGGCCTCGGCGTCGATCACCCGTTCCACGACGGCGCAGTAGATTTCCTGATGCGGGGTCAGCCCGCCGTCGTCCTCGTCGAAAAGCGTGTGGGCATTGTGGTTGGCGTGCTGCTCCGCGAAGGCGCGGCACATCTCGTCGTAGAGGTCCTTTTCGCGACCGGCCAGAAAGCCGACCGCCGAGAGCGCGCCGCCCGACACACCGGTCACGCGGCGCGGCTCGATACGGTGTTCGCTGCAGACGACTTCGAGGAAGCCGCCTTGCCAGAAGCAGCGCAGGCCGCCTCCGGAGAACACGAGTTGGGTCGGGGAGGTGAATGCCTGTGCCATGGCGATGGGCGGGGCCGTGGCCCCGCCCGGATCCGATCAGGGGCGTTCGACGCAGACAGCGACACCCATGCCGCCGCCGATGCAGAGCGTCGCGATGCCCTTCTTGGCGTTCCGGCGCTTCATCTCGAACAGGAGCGTGTTGAGGACACGCGCGCCCGACGCCCCTATCGGGTGACCCAGCGCGATGGCGCCGCCATTGACGTTCACCTTTTCGGGGTCCCAGCCCATGTCCTTGTTGACGGCGCAAGCCTGCGCCGCGAACGCCTCGTTCGCCTCGACGAGGTCGAGATCGTCGGGCTTCCAGCCCGCCTTCTCGAGCGCCTTGCGGCTGGCGTGGATCGGACCGACGCCCATGATCGACGGATCAAGACCAGCCGTCGCATACGACACGATGCGTGCGAGCGGTTCGATGCCGCGCTTCTCGGCGTTGTCGGCGCTCATCAGCAGAACGCCCGCGGCGCCGTCATTGATGCCGCTGGCATTGCCGGCGGTGACGCTGCCGTCCTTGGTAAAGGCGGGCTTCAGCTTGGCCATGCCTTCGGCCGTGGCGCCGTGACGGGGATGCTCGTCTGTGTCGATGACGACGTCGCCCTTGCGGGTCTTCACGGTGAACGGAACGATCTCGTCCTTGAAGCGGCCGTCCTTCTGCGCAGCCTCCGCCTTGTTCTGCGAGGCGGCGGCGAACTCGTCCTGCTGTTCGCGGCTGATCTGCCATTTCTCGGCGACGTTCTCGGCCGTCTGGCCCATGTGGTAGCCGTTGAAGGCATCCCACAGACCGTCGCGGATCATGGTGTCGATGTATTTCACGTCACCCATCTTGTGCCCGGCCCGCAGATGCGCGGCATGGGGGCTGAGCGACATGTTCTCCTGCCCGCCGGCGCAGATGATGTCGGCATCGCCGAGCATGATGTGCTGCGCCCCGAGCGCGACGGCCCGAAGGCCGGAACCGCACACCTGGTTGATGCCCCAGGCCGCCGATTCCTGCGGAAGGCCGGCGTTGATGTGGGCCTGGCGTGCGGGGTTCTGCCCCTGCGCCGCGGTCAGCACCTGCCCAAGGATCGTTTCGGAGACCTCGGACTTGTCGATTCCCGACCGCTCGATCAGCGCCTCGAGCACCGCGGCGCCGAGATCATGGGCCGGCGTGGTGGCGAAGCCTCCGCTGAAGCCGCCGACCGCGGTGCGTGCCGCGGACGCGATCACGATGTTCGTCATGCCTTGTCTCCTCTGTCACCAGGCCGGGCGGCCGGATGGACGGTCGCCTCTTCCCTTCGGTGATTATCGGATCGGACGTAACGGCACAACTCGCAGCAGCGGGCGGTGCGATCGCTTCGGCGGCGCCGCTCAGGCGCGGCGATGTGCCTGACGGGGAGCGGACCACGGTGGCCGCATGGTCGGCGCGGCGAAGAAGTAGCCCTGCAGGCAGTCGATGCCGAGATCGGCGGCAAAGGCCGCATCGGCGGCCGTCTCCACCGATTCCGCGACCGTGAAGAGATCGAAGGCGCGCGCGACGGCATGGAGCGCCCTGACCATCGCCTGGTTGTCGGCGTCGGTCGCGAGGCCACGCACGAAGCTTCCGTCGATCTTCACGATGTCGACGGGAAACGTGCGCAGATTGCGCAGCTCCGAGTGCGAGGCACCGAAATCGTCGAGTGCGAAGGCGACCCCGGTGCTTTGCATTTCGGACATGAAGGCGCCGGCGATATCGGGGACGCGCATGGCCGAGGCCTCGTTGATCTCGAGGATCAGGCGCTCGCCCGCGGTCGGATCCGACCGGATCGCCCGCTCCAGCGTGCGGCGCCACCGCGCATAGCCTATCGAATGGGCCGACATGTTCACGGCGAGCCTCAGGTCGGGCGTGCGTCGAAGCTGCGTGAGCGCCTTGTCGAGCGCGATGCAGTCGAGCAGGCGGCCGGTTTCCGTCGCCTCCACCGCCGGCATGAACTCGGCGGCCGGCAATACGCGGCCGGTGGGGTCGAGCACGCGCACGAATGCCTCGTGAAACGCGATGTGCTCGGGCGCGTGCGCCTGCACGACGGGTTGGAACGCGAGGCGCACCTGCTTGTGGCGGATCGCCTCCTCGGCCGTGGCCTGAAGCCCCCGGTCGCGCAGGGACACGGCTTCCGCTATGGGGTTCGATGCGGGCGGTTTCGCGCTTCGGTCCGTCACCGGCGCCTCCTTCCAGACGACTCGGCGGCATCTAAGCGCGGGCGCCTTGCCACGCGATTAATGGCGTTGGGTTGACATCGGCCGCACGCCGGCGTACGCGCCGCTTTCATTGGTGTTGGTGGCCCCCGCAAGGGGATGCCTGTCACGGGCTGCAGGCCCGAGAGGACAACGCCCTTCATCCCCGCCCGAGCGACCACCGCAAGGGCGACAGACCTGTTGAAGGAGATCAGACGGTGACCAAACGCACCTCTGCCAAGTACAAGATCGACCGCCGGATGGGCGAAAACATCTGGGGTCGTCCGAAATCCCCGGTGAACCGCCGCGAATACGGCCCCGGCCAGCACGGCCAGCGCCGCAAGGGCAAGATGTCCGACTTCGGCCTGCAGCTGCGCGCGAAGCAGAAGCTCAAGGGCTACTACGGCGACATCACCGAGAAGCAGTTCCGCCGCATCTACGCAGAGGCCGAGCGGGTCCGCGGCGACACCGGCGAGATCCTGATCGGTCTGCTGGAGCGTCGGCTCGACGCCGTCGTGTACCGCGCCAAGTTCGTCGCGACGATCTTTGCCGCGCGTCAGTTCGTTAACCACGCCCACGTGCTCGTGAACGGCCGCAAGGTGAACATCCCGTCCTACCGCGTGAAGGAAGGCGACGTCATCGAGGTCCGCGAGAAATCCAAGCAGCTCGCCTCGGTGCTTGAGGCCGCGCAGCTCCCCGAGCGTGACGTGCCCGACTATCTCGAGGTCGACCACTCCAAGATGACCTGCACCTTCGTGCGTCAGCCCGGCCTGTCGGACGTGCCGTACCCGGTCGTCATGGAGCCGAACCTCGTCATCGAATTCTACGCCCAGAACTGATCCTGGGCGCATCCGAAACACAAAGGCCGCGTCCCCCGGGGGCGCGGCCTTTTTCGTGCAACGTGGCGCGTGCGCTCAGAGGTAGAGCACGTCGCGGAATACGTGGCGGACGATGTCCTCGCGCTTCAGCCCGCGCGCGGCGAGCTCCGAGTCGTTGAGTGCGCTAAGGTGCTGCACGCGGCGCACGCGGTGATTGGTTTCCGCGATATGGACCAGGCCGTCCATGATGCGGGAAAAGATGCCGCGGGTTTCGTTGCGGCGGGCGATGCCGGCGGGATTTGTGTCTGCAAGTGCCATGTCTGGAGCCTCGATCGAATTGGAGTGTGCTCCCTCCCTTGCCATCCAAGCTAGATGCTGCGGCGCGGCATGACGAGCCGCCGGCGCTGCAAGGCCGCCTCCCGACCAGTGCATGGCCGTCGTCGAACGCTCGGTGGCAACCAAAATGGGGCGGCCAAAGCCGCCCCGCCTTGGAATACCTGATCGAAATATCGTCCTGGAAACGTATGCCCCATCGGGGCCTTTGCGCGGTCACAGACGCAGGCGCACGGTTAACCATGCGCAGTGACAGATTCTTGACGCCAGCGCGAAGGTTTGGTGTCCGGGCCGCCTACTCGGCGGCGAGCGCGACCTCGGCGCGGCTCGACAGGAACCGCTCGGCCGCGGCGCCGGCCAGATGCGCAATCCGGCCCGCCACGATCGTGGCCTCAACCGCGTGCGTGGCGGCGTTGACGATGGCCAGGTCGGCACGCCGGCCGTAATCGATCGTGCCGCGGTCCGGCAGTCCCAGGATCGCCGCCGGCGCCGCCGAGATGAGCCCCCACGCTTGCGCGAGCGACACGATGCCCGAGTCCGACAGCGCGAACGCCGACTGCGCCAGCGCCGCCGGCGCGCGATCCGAGACCAGCGCGTTGCACAGCCCGTGCCGGACGTAATCGATCGCTGCCGTGTCGAACGGGCTCACGCCGGCGTTCAGGATCGCCGGGGCCGGCAGGAGCACGGGATCGCCGACCGCGCGTGCAAGCGCCGCCGCAGACCGCCGCGCCGGGCGCACGCAAAGCTTGGCGCCGATCATCGAGTAGGTCTCGCGCCGTTCGCCGTCGGGGTCGTCGAGGCTGCCGTAGGTCACGCCCAGCGTGTCGAAGCCCTCGGCCAGACGGCACAGGTGCCGGGGCACGTCGCGCGTCTCCTCCGCGGCGCGGCGCATCCGCGCGGCGATGTCACCGGGGCGCGGCCCCTCGGCGGGGCCGTGGCCCTGGAGCGTGGCGAGCCGGTTCGTGAACAGCACGAGATCGACGCGGTAGCGCCGGATCGCCGAAAGCAGCGCGTCGCGGCTCTCGACGGTATGGGTCTCGCAAAGGATCGAGACCCGCAGGTCGAGGAGCGCGCGGGTGGTCACGTAGGCATTGTGCAGCGCGAGCATCCGCTGCGCCTCGGCCGGGTCCGCAGCCCCGCCTTCCCAGCTCCACGACTGGCCGAGCCAGGCGGTGGTCACGCCGTTCGCCGCCGCCTCCGACTCCGCCGCGGCGAGGATGGTCGTCGGATCGCAGACCCGCGGCAGCGTCCCGCGGAAGCGGTCGAACGCGGCGCCATGCACATCGACGATACCCGGCAGGATGTAGTAGCCGCTGAGGTCGACCTCCGGCAGCGGACCCTTGGAGATCCGCCCGTCCTCGATCGCGACCGAGCGCTGCTGCATCTGGCCGTCGCGCAGCGACGTCGCCCCCGTCAGCCGGAGGCGCACGGAGCGCAATGCAGCGTTATGAGAGGTGTGGGTCGCCATGCACCACTTCTAAAGCGTGCATGTGTCGGCGAAATGACACCATTCCAAGCAACTCTGTGGCGAAGTTAACATGTGTCGGAGGGGTTGCCTCGGCCCCGGCCCCGTCTCGACAGCCTCGGCGCGCCCACGCGTCAGCGCCGCCGCAGGGTATCGCCGAAATCGATCTTGGGCGACAGTTCGATCACGGGCTCCACGGGCGCCTCGGGTTCGGCCACACGCGTGGCGATGATGCGCGCCGCGCGGCGGCCGATCTCGGTCCGGCAGGCATCCATCGTGGCGAGCCGTCTTGGCAGCCCGTCCAGCAACTCCACGCCGTTGAAGCCCGCCAGACCCACCTGCCGCGGCACCGAGATGCCCTTGTCGAGCAGGTGCAGGAGGCCACCCGCGCCAATCATGTCGTTGGAATAGTAGAGAAAATCGAGCTCCGGCGTACGCTCGAGCATCGCCGCGGTCATTTCCCGGCCCTTGGCCAGCGCCGAGCCGCCGGAGTAGAACTCCTGGTCCATGACCTCGATCCCCGACTTCGCGAGCTGCTCGGTGAACCCCTCGAACCGCTTTCTGGCGCGGTGATCCAACGGCATCTTGGTGCCCATGAAGCCGATGTTCTCGTAGCCGGCCTTGACGATCGCGCGGGCCATCTCGCGCCCGGCGCGGCGATGCGAGATGCCCACCGCGCAGTCGACCGGGGTGCCGTCGGTGTCCATGATCTCCACCACCGGGATGCCCGAGGCCTTCAGCATCGCACGGCTTGCGTCGGAATGTTCGAGCCCGGCGATGATCACGCCGGAGGGACGCCACGACAGCATCTCGTAGAGGACCTTTTCCTCCTTCTCGGGCAGGTAGTCGGTCACCCCCACGACCGGCTGCAGCTCGGTCTCTTCCAGTTCGTGACTGATCCCGGCCATGACCTCGGGAAAGACCATGTTGCGCAGCGAGGGGATGATCACCGCCACGAGGTTCACCCTCTGGCTCGCCAGCGCGCCGGCGATCTTGTTGGGCACGTAGCCCAGTGCCTTGGCCGCCTCGAGAACGCGCTCGCGCGTGGCCTCGCTCACGTCGCCGCGGTTGCGCAGGACGCGGCTCACGGTCATCTCGGACACGCCCGAGGCCTCGGACACGTCGCGCAGGGTCAGCGGGCGGTGATCGGTGGCCACGGAGATGCTCCTTGCTCGGGGTCTCCGATGGTAGGCGCAACCCTGCGCGGCACACAAGCGGATGCGGACCAGGGGCCGCTCCGGTGACGGACCGGCCATGGAGGGGCGCTGCCCCTCTTGCGCCTGCGGCGCAATTCACCCCGGAGTATTTCGGCCAAGAACAAGCTCGGCCCGGGACGTGGCCGAGGCTGCGGGTGGGTGCGTGGTGCCGCGCGGCACCGCCGTTCGGACGGTGCCGCGCGCGGGAGCGTCAACTCTGCGCCGCGAGCGCCCGGTCGCAGCGCGCGCAGGTGCCGGGATGCGCGTGCGTGCCCACGTCCGGCAGGATCTTCCAGCAACGCTGGCACTTCTCGCCCTCGGCGGAGACGACCGAGACCGCGATGCCCGGCACGTCCGGCAGGCGATAGGCGTCGGCCGGCGCGGGATCGGTGGTCAGGCGGATGTCGGAGGTGATGCACAGCGTCGCGAAGGTGTCGCGATCGGTGATGATCTCGGCCACGTCGGCCGGAAGGTAGACGATCGGCGCGGCTTCGAGCGAGGCGCCGATTTCCTTCTCGCGCCGCTTTTCCTCGAGCGCGCCGGTGACCACGCGGCGCACGGCGCGGACCGTGTCGGCCCGCGCGGCGAGCGCGTCGTCGCGCCAGGCGGCCGGGGTGTCGGGCATGTCCTGCAGGTGAACGGAGCTGCCCTCGCCGGGAACGCGTTCGAGCCAGACCTCCTCTGCGGTGAAGACGAGGATCGGGGCGAGCCACGTCGTCAGCCGGTGGAACAGCAGGTCGAGCACGGTCAGCGCCGCGCGCCGCTCGAGGCTGTCGCGCGGATCGCAGTAGAGCGCGTCCTTGCGCACGTCGAAGTAGAAGGACGACAGGTCCACCGTCGCGAAGTTGAACACCGACTGGAAGACGTGCTGGAAGTCGAAGCTGCGGTAGCCTTCGCGCACGACTCCGTCGAGCACCGAGAGCTTGTTTAGGATCAGCCGCTCCAGTTCGGGCATGTCGGCCGGATCGACCGCGTCCTCGGGCCGGTAATGCGCGACGTTGCCGAGGATGAATCGCAGCGTGTTGCGCAGTCGGCGGTAGCTGTCGGCGGTGCCCTTGAGGATCTCGGGCCCGATCCGCTGGTCCGAGGTGTAGTCGGCCTGGGCCACCCAGAGCCGCAGGATGTCGGCGCCGTACTGTTTCACCACCTCCTCGGGCACGACCGTGTTCCCGAGCGACTTGGACATCTTGTTGCCCTTCTCGTCGAGCGTGAAGCCGTGCGTGACGACGTTGCGGTAGGGCGCGCGGCCGATCGTGCCGCAGGCCTGCAGCATGGAGGAGTGGAACCAGCCGCGATGCTGGTCGGTACCTTCCATGTAGACGTCGGCGATGCCGTCCTCGGTGCCGTCCGCGCGATCGCGCAGGACGAACGCGTGGGTCGAGCCAGAGTCGAACCACACGTCGAGGATGTCGAAGACCTGGTCCCAGTCGGCGGGGTCGTGGTCGGTGCCGAGGAACCGCTCCTTCGCGCCGGGCTTGTACCAGGCATCCGCGCCCTCGGTCTCGAACGCCTCGAGGATGCGCGCGTTGACCGCGGGATCGCGCAGCAGGAAGTCCGTGTCGGTCGGTTTCGCGCCCTTGCGGGTGAAGCAGGTGAGCGGCACGCCCCAGGCGCGCTGCCGCGACAGGACCCAGTCGGGCCGGCTTTCGATCATCGAGTAGAGGCGGTTGCGCCCCGAGCGCGGCGTCCACGTCACCAGTTCGTCGATCGAGCGCAGGGCGCGGCCGCGGATCGTAGTGCCGTAGGTGTCCTGGCCGTCGCCGACCGCGCGGTCGATCGCCGCGAACCATTGCGGCGTGTTGCGGTAGATGACCGGGGCCTTGGAGCGCCAGGAATGCGGGTAGGAGTGCTTGATCTTCCCGCGCGCGAGGAGCCCGCCGACCTCGACGAGCTTGGCGATGATCGCCGCGTTGGCGTCGCCCTCCTTACCGTTCTGCTTGAGGATGCGGGTGCCGCCGAAGAACGGCAGGTCCGGACGGAAGCTGCCGTCGTCCTCGACGTTGTAGGTGATCACGCGGTCGAGCATGCCGAGGCCGCGATAGAGCTCGTATTCTTCCATGCCGTGCGACGGCGCGCAGTGCACGAACCCGGTGCCTTCCTCGTCGGTCACGAAGTCCGCGGCGCGGAAATCGCGCGGGTCGTTCCATTCTCCGCCGGAGCCCTCGGCACCCGCGAGGGGATGGGCCAGCGTCATCGCCGCGAGCTGCGCGGGCGTCACGTCGCGCACCCGGCGCCACATCCCGTCCTCGAGCCGAGCGCGGGCGAAGGTCGGTCCGGCGACCCTGTCGGCGAGGATGTAGCGATCGCCGACTTGCGCCCAGCATTCGTCCGGCGTGTCGGTGACCTCGTAGAGGCCGTAGGAAAAATCCTCTCCGAAGACCACCGCCTTGTTCGAGGGGATGGTCCAGGGCGTGGTGGTCCAGATCACCACGTTGGCGCCGACGAAGGCCTCGCGCGCCTCCGCGCGGGCGCTGGCGACCGCCTCGCGCTCGTCGTCGGACATTTCCTCGTCCGACACGTCCGCCTCGGGCAGCGAGAAATCGGTCACCGGGAATTTCACCCAGACGGTGAAGCTCTCCTTGTCGTGATACTCGACCTCCGCCTCGGCGAGCGCGGTCTTCTCGACCGGCGACCACATCACCGGCTTCGAGCCCTGGTAGAGCACGCCGCTCATCAGGAAGGTCTGGAACTCCTCGGCGATGATGCGCTCGGCGCGGTAGTCCATCGTCAGGTAGGGATCGGCCCAGTTGCCGGTGATCCCGAGACGCTTGAACTCGTCGCGCTGGATGTCGATCCAGCCCTCGGCGAAGCGGCGGCACTCCTGGCGGAAGTCCACGACGTCCACCTTGTCCTTGTCCATGCCCTTGGCGCGGTACTGCTCCTCGATCTTCCACTCGATCGGCAGGCCGTGACAGTCCCAGCCCGGGATGTAGCGCGCGTCGTGGCCCATCATCTGGTGGCTGCGGACGATGATGTCCTTGATCGTCTTGTTGAGGGCGTGACCGATGTGCAGGTGCCCGTTCGCATAGGGCGGTCCGTCATGCAGGGTGAAGGGCGTCCGGCCCTCGGCCCGGTCGCGCAGGCGGTCGTAGACGCCGATCGTCTCCCACCGCTCGAGCCAGCCGGGCTCGCGCTTCGGCAGGCCCGCGCGCATCGGGAAATCCGTCTGCGGCAGGGCGAGGGTGTCCTTGTAGTCGGGCGTCAGGCTGGTCGTGTCGGTGGTGTCGGCGCACATGGGTTGCGTCCTTGCGGCGTTGGCTCGGCGGCGTGTCGGGGAGAGAGGGGCGGCGCGTCGGCGCGGGCGCCATTGTCCCGGCGCGAGGCACGTCCCATCGGGGGACTCACCGCGCCGGGCAGATAATTCGGATGAGGATCGCGAAGGAAACCGTCATGGGCGGCGTTATAGGCGCAGGGCCGCGCGGCGTAAAGGCGGCGCCGGGCCCGCGCGGGCCGCCCAGCATGCGCCGGACCCGGCCGATCGGGCCACTTGGCTCGGCACCGGGCCGCCGGTTCCCGCGATGCCGCGGTGCGGCGTGGCCGGAACCGGCCCATCGCGGACAGTGAAACCGGCAAGCCGGCGCGCGGATCGGGCAGGACGGTGTCCGCCCTCTCCCACGGTGTCGATCGCGCCCCAATCTGTTTGGCAGACGGGCACACGATCCCATTGCCCGAACCCCGAAGAGGAGACCAGTCATGGCCTATCCCGATCATAGCCGGCACGACCCGTATACCGATCCCCTGCGCGCCGACCCGCGCTTGCGCACAGAGCCGCGCAGCGGTGGCGCGGTCGCGGGACTGGGCGTCGCGCTCGGTCTCGTCGTGCTGGTGATCGCCGGCACGGCGTTTCTCGGCGGCGGCGACGACGCATCTGCGCCCGCGCCGACGGCGCCGGAGGTATCCGCACCGGCCAGCGACACGCAAAGCGCACCGGTGGCGCCCGAAGGCGCAGCGGATGGCGGTGGCGGCGCGGCTTCGGCCGAGTGACGCCCTCGCCGACGCGGCGCGCCTTTCCCCGGGCGCGTCGCGTCACCCGCGGCGGTTCACGTAGTCCCAGACCGTCGAGATCACGACCGATCCCTCGCCCACCGCGCTTGCGACACGCTTGACCGACCCCGCGCGCACGTCACCGATCGCGAAGATGCCGGGGTGCGACGTGGCATAAGGGCTTTCGCCGCCCACGGCCTCCCCGGTCAGAACGAAGCCCTTGGCGTCGAGGTCGACGCATCCCGAGAGCCAGTCGGTGCGCGGCGCCGCCCCGACCATCACGAAGAGCCCGCCTGTGGCGAGCCGCCAGTCCTGCCCGGCGGCGCGGTCGCGGATCGTCACCGCCTCGAGCCGGTGATCGCCGTGAAGCGCGGTCACCTCGGTGCGATAGTGGATCGTGATGCGCGAATGCGCCGCAAGCCGCGACGACAGGTAATCCGACATCGACGCGGCCAGCGACGTGCCGCGCACCAGAAGGTGCACGTGCCGCGCCGTCCGCGCGAGGTACATGGCCGCCTGTCCCGCGGAATTGCCGCCTCCGATGACCGCCGCGTCTCGGTCGCGGCAGAACCGGGCCTCGGTCTCGGTGGCGGCGTAGTAGATGCCGGCGCCTTCGAACGCCTCCAGCATGTCGAGCGGCAGCTTGCGATACTGGACGCCGGTTGCGACAACCACCGACCCGGCGCGGACCTCCCGGCCGTTGTCCAGCGTCACGATGAAACCGCCGTCATCGCGATCGGCGAGCGCGACCGCGCGGCGCGGCATCGCGAAACGTGTGCCGAATTTCATCGCCTGGATCTCTCCGCGCGCGACCAGGTCGGCGCCCGAGATGCCGGTGGGAAATCCCATGTAGTTCTCGATCCGGCTGGACGTGCCCGCCTGCCCGCCGATGGCGATTTCCTCGAGAACGAGCGCCGACAGTCCTTCGGCCCCGGCATAGACCGCCGCGGCAACCCCGCCGGGTCCGCCGCCGACGATGGCGACGTCGTAAGCGGCATCGACCGACAGCGGCATGTCGAGACCGAGCGCCTCCGCGACGGCCTGTGGCGTCGGATCTGCCAGGGCGAAGCTGCGGTCGAACACCACGAGCGGGACGCCCGCGTCGTGTCCGCAAGCTCGGGCGAGGTCGGCGGCGTCGGCGCTGTCGAGCGCAAGCTCCCGGCAGGGCAGATGGTTGCGCCCGGCAAACGCGGCGACGTCGCGCAGATTGCGGGAGTCCTCGACCCCGACGAGGACGAGGCCGCCTTCGCGGCTCTCGACGATGCGGCGGCGGCGGGCGGCGAACACGGTGACGATGATGTCCGACATCTCGGGCATCTCGGACATGAGCCGCAGGAGCGTGTCGCGCGGCACCGACAGCAGCCGGCTGTCGCGCACCGCCCGCGCGCCGCTCAGGCTCCGCGCGCCGTAGAGAAAGCTGGTGTCGCCGAAGAACTGCGTCGGCCCGAGCGTGGCGCCGCCGTATCGCGCCCCTGTCGCCGGATCGACGGCCTCCAGCTCTCCGTCGAGCACGTAGAGGAAAACGTCGAGCACCTCGCCCGGGCGATGCGCCATCTCGCCGGCCGCGAGGTGCACCTCCTGGCCCGCCCGGGAGAGCGCGCGGACATGCGTATCCTCGAGCGGGGTTCGCACCATGGTGGCGAGGTCGGCGGCAAAACTTTCCATCGGCAGCTCCGGGCGGCGGGGTTTGTCGCGCGCGACCATACCCACGGTCGCGCCATAGGTCTCTTCACATCGCGCGGCGCGGGACCTGTCCCGCGACCGGGCTCAGCTGCCGCGCTTGTCGAAAAGGCCGGTGAGGCTCTGCGCGACCAGCGTCCTGACCGAGGGCCGCATCTCGCGCGAGAACGGGATCGGCCGGCAGACCTCCATCGCCGCCACGCCGACCCGGGCGGTCAGCGTGCCGTTGACCACGCCTTCGCCGAACCGGCGCGACAGCCGCGCGAGAACGGATCCGCCCAGAATCGGCTCGAGCATGTCCTCGCCCGCGGCGATCGCGCCGGTCGCGACGAGGTGCGAAAACACCGCTCGGGTCAGCCGCCACGTGCCGAGCGTGCCCGAACGGCCGCCGTAGATCTCGGCGATCCGGCGGATCATCCGCAGGTTCGACGCCAAGGCCGCGGCCACGTCTGCAAAGGCCAGCGGCACGAGCGCGGTGACGCCCGCGACCTGCCGGGCCGCCGCCTGCACCTCGCGCGCGGCGGCGAGATCGAGCGGTGCCATCAATTCGCGTTCGGCGAGGGACAGCAGGTCGGGGCCGTCCATCACGTCGTCCTGCCGCTCCGCCAGCCGCGCGCGGCCCCAGCGCGTGTCGTCCCGCCCGTCGTAGAGCGCCGTCAGCCGGTCGACGATCCGGCGCGCGCCGGCCAGATCGCCCGCGGCGCGGGCCGCCCCCGCGTCGCGGTGCAGGCTGTCGATCCGGGCGAGCCTGGCAAAGGCGCGCACCTCGCGCAGGGCGATCAGGACGAGGACGAGGGCGAAGAGCGCGAAAAGCGCCGTGACGGCCCAGCCGAGGATTGGGTTCGCCGCCATCACACTCGCGACGAAGGACCACGCCGCGGCGCCGACAAGGAGCGCCACGATCGCGCCGGCGAGGCGCCAGAACCAGCGCCCGAGCGCGGTGGATCGCCGTGCCGCCACGCGGGCCGCGGCCTTCATCGCGGCGCCCTCGGCGGGCGCGTCGAGCTCGGGGACCGGCGGCGCGTCGGCGGGTGTGGGGCCCGGCTCGGTGTCGTCGTCGAGATCGAAGACCACCGGACCGCGGCGGGATCTTGGGTCGCTCATGCGGCCCTCCTGTTCCAGCGATACTGGATGTCCGGCAGGCCCTCGTCGTTGGCGCCGTCGGTGCGCGCGACCTCGACGAAGCCCTGCCGCGCGTAGAAGCGGCGGGCGGAGAGATTGGCCTCGAACGTCCAGAGCGTGAGGTGCGGTGCGGTCGCCATGGCCCCGTCCAGAAGCCGTGCGCCGAGCCCGTGCCCGCGTGCCCACGGCGCCACGTAGAGCGCGTGCACCGTTTCCGCGTCGCGGGCGATGAACCCGGCGATGGCGGCGTGCTCCGCGCCGGTGTCGGCCAGCGTGACCCAGCCGCGTTCGACCATCGCGCCGGCAAGCGCGAGGTCCTCGGCGCGCGACTGCACCCGCGGCACCCAGGGCGTGCTGTCGGTCCAGTCCGACAGGATCGCGGCGATTCCACCGGCGTCGGTCGGCCGGGCCGGGCGCAGCCAGGGTCCGGTCACAGCCGATCCCCGATCAGGAACTGCGCGGCGCGGTCGAGGCGGATATGCGGCGGCCCCTCGCCCGGGCGCAGCGACAGCTTGGCCGGCGCGAAGGTCATGATGCCGTAATCGGCGTCCAGCCAGCGCTCGGCGCCGTCCCGCGCCGGCCCGAGGAGGCGCTGGGGATCCTGCGGCAGATCGCCCGGGTAGAAGGCGGCGCTGCGGCCGCTGTCGGCCAGGGTGCCGCGAACGCAGGGCAATTCCTCGCCGTGGTGCTGGCGCGTCTCCTCTACGGTGGCGCGCAGCGCGGCAATCGCCATCGCACGGGTCTCGGCGCCGGCGAAGGCGGCGCGGTCGGCGGCCTCGCGCATCATCGCCTTCATGAGCGCGGCCAGCTGCGGATGCTGGAGGTGATGCAGATGGTCGGCCTTGGTGGCGGCGAACAGGATCTTTTCCACCCGCTTGCCCATCAGGATCTGGCTCAGGAACGCGTTCCGACCGGGGCGGAAGGCGGTGAGGATGTCGGCCATGGTGCGGCGCAGGTCCTCGACCGCCCCCGGCCCCTTGTGGATCGCGCCGAGCGCGTCGACGAGCACGACCTGCCGGTCGATCCGGGCGAAGTGATCGCGGAAGAACGGCTTGACCACGCGGGCCTTGTAGGCCTCGAACCGCCGCTCGAACTCGCGCCAGAGCGAGCGGCGGCCGGCGCCCTCGGCCGGCGGAAGCGGGGCGAAGGTGAGCACCGGCGACCCGGCGAGATCCCCAGGCAGCAGGAACCGCCCGGGCGTGCAGTCCGAAAAGCCCGCGTTCCGCGCGGCCTCGAGATAGGCGGTGTAGCTTTCGGCGAGGTCGCGGGCGCGGACCTCTTCCAGCTCTGCCGAGCTGTCCTCGGCCGCGGCGCGGGCGAGGTAGTCCGCCGCGATGTCCCGGTGCTCGAGCCGTGCCAGCGTCTCGCGCGACCAGTCGGCAAAGCTCTTGTCGAGAAGCGCGAGGTCGAGCAGCCATTCTCCGGGGTAGTCGACGATGTCGAGATGCAGGGTGCGCGCGCCCTGGAAACCCGCGAGCAGGCCGGTCGGCCGGATCCGCAGCGACAGCCGAAGCTCCGAGATCGCGCGGGTGCTCTCGGGCCAGGCCGGGGTGTCGGCGGTCAGCGTCGCAAGGTGACGCTCGAAGTCGAAGCGCGGCAGCGTGTCGTCGGGCTGCGGCTGCAGGAAGGCGGCCTCGATGCGGCCGTCAGCGGCCGCAGCGAGCTGGGTCATGCGCCCGCGATCCATCAGGTTCGCGACGAGCGCGGTGATGAACACGGTCTTGCCGGCCCGCGACAGGCCGGTCACGCCGAGGCGCAGGGTCGGTTCGCCAAAGCGGTCGCCGACCGCGTCGGTCAGGCCCTCGACGCTGCGCCCTAGGCGGTCTGCGATGTCTCCGAGGATCAAGCGGGCCTCCGGTTGCGTGCCTCGCGTCTAGATAAAGGCCGCGCGCGCGATGTGAAAGGGCGCGCGGCGCGCCCGCCGCGACGGCGCGGGGGCGCTTGCCTGCGGATGCGGCGCGGGGTAGGCGGCGCGCCATGCCCCGATACGCGCTCATGGTGGAATACGACGGCAGGCCCTTCTCGGGCTGGCAATGGCAGGACGATCGCCCCAGCGTGCAGGGCGCGATCGAGGCGGCGCTGGCGCGGCTGGAGCCTGACCTGCCGCGGATCGCCGCGGCCGGGCGCACCGATGCCGGCGTGCACGCGCGCGGCCAGGTCTGCCATTGCGACATGGCCAAGGACTGGGCGCCGGACACGTTTCGCGACGCGCTGAACCACCACCTGAAGCCGGCGCCGGTGGCGATCGTCGCCGCGGCGGCGGTCGACGACGCGTGGCACGCGCGGTTCTCGGCGGTGGAGCGGCGCTATCTCTTCCGCGTGCTGAACCGGCGGCCCCGCGCGACGCTGGAAGCCGGGCAGGCCTGGCAGGTCCAGCGGCCGCTCGACGTCGCGGCAATGCGCGCCGGCGCGGCGCACCTTGTGGGCCATCACGACTTCACGACGTTCCGCTCGACGCTCTGCCAGGCGAAGAGTCCGGTGAAGACGCTCGATGCGCTGGAGATCCACGACGTGTCCGGCCCGGCGGGGCGCGAGGTGCACGTGACGCTGCGGGCGCGATCGTTCCTGCACAACCAGGTGCGCAGCATCGTCGGCACGCTCGAACGCGTGGGCACCGGCGCGTGGCCCCCTGAGGCGGTGCTCCGCGCCCTCGCGGCGCGCGACCGTGCGGCCTGCGGGCCGGTCGCGCCGCCGCACGGGCTCTACCTGACCGGGGTGGGCTACCCTGCGGAGCCCTTCGCGCGCTGACCGCGGCGACGGCTTGCGGATGGGTGTGGCCGGCGAGGGGCGCTGCCCCTCGCGCTCCCCGGAGTATTTGCGCCAAGAAGAAGTGGCCGCGCGGGGCGTCGGGGATCGCGGGCGCTCGGGGCGGTCGCGGTGCGGGATCGCGGGCCGGAGGGGCCGGCGCGCCACGCGCCGCGGCGGGATCGGAGCGGGCCGCTGAGGGCGCGCGGCACAAGGGCAGGGGCGCGCCATGGCCGCGCTTGAACGCGCGGGCGCCGCCGCTAGCTCGGGCGCCATGGACAGAGCACTCATCATCGGCGCCTCGGGCGGGATCGGATCGGCCGTTTCGGCGGAGCTGTCGCGGCGCGGCGTAGAGGTCACCGGGCTGTCGCGGTCGTCCGACGGGCTCGACGTCACCGACGACGCCTCGGTGGAGCGGCATCTCTCGGCGCTCGAGGGACCGTTCGACCTCGTGTTCTGCGCGACCGGCGCATTGGAGATCGACGGAGCGGCGCCCGAGAAGACGATCAAGCGGCTGGAGCCCGAGGCGATGCTGGCGCAGCTGCGGCTCAATGCGATCGGCCCCGCGCTCGTTCTGAAACACGCGATCCGGCTAGTGCCGCGCGCGTCACCGGCGGTGATGGCGACCCTGTCGGCCCGGGTCGGCTCGATCGGCGACAACGCGATCGGCGGGTGGTATTCGTACCGCACGGCCAAGGCAGCGGTGAACCAGGTGATCCGCAGCGCGGCGATCGAGTTCGGCCGGTCGCACCGGCACCTCGCCTGCGTGGCGCTGCATCCCGGCACGGTCGAGACCGCGTTCACCGAGAAGTACGCCGACAGCCATCCGACCGTGGACGCCGGCACCGCGGCGCGTCGGCTCGTCGATGTCATGGAGGGGCTGACGGCCGATCACACCGGTCGCTTCTTCGACTACGCCTTCAAGGAGATCCCCTGGTGAGCCGGCTCGTTCTCGTGCTGGGTGACCAGCTGTCGCCGGAGCTGTCGGCGCTTCGCGCGGCGGACAAGGACCGGGACGTCGTGGTGATGGCCGAGGTCGCCGAAGAGGCGAATTACGTCCAGCATCATCCGAAGAAGATCGCGCTGATCTTCGCGGCGATGCGCAAGTTCGCCGTGCGGCTGCGCTCGGAGGGTTGGGACGTGCGCTACGCCGAGCTTGACGATACCGACAATGCCGGGTCGATCCCGGGCGAACTCCTGCGCCGGGCCGAGGAGACGGGCGCGCGAGAGGTGATCGCCACCGAGCCCGGCGAATGGCGGCTGATCGAGGCCTTGTCGGACATGCCGCTCAGGTGCACGCAGCACGCCGACGACCGTTTCATCGCCAGCCACGAGGAGTTCGAGCGCTGGGCGAAGGGGCGCAAGACACTGCGTATGGAGTACTTCTACCGCGAGCAGCGCAAGAAGACCGGCTACCTGATGGAGGGCGACGCGCCCGCGGGCGGACAGTGGAACTTCGATCACGACAACCGCAAGCCCGCGCCGGACGACATCGCCTTCGGCGGTCCGATGCAGTTCACGCCCGACGCCGAGGTCGAGGCGGTGCTGGAGCTGGTCGAGGCCCGGTTCGGCAACTGGTTCGGCGACGTCCGGCCGTTCTGGTACGCCACTGACCAGGCCCAGGCGCGGCGCGCGCTGACGCATTTCGTCAAGCATGCGCTGCCGTCGTTCGGCGACTACCAGGACGCGATGGTGGACGACGAGAAGTTTCTCTATCACGGCGTCATCTCGGCCTATATCAACCTTGGTCTGCTCGACCCGCGCGAGGTCTGCGATGCGGTCGAGACCGCCTGGCGCGAGGGCGCGGCGCCGCTGAACGCGGTCGAGGGATTCATCCGGCAGGTGATCGGCTGGCGCGAGTACATGCGCGGCATCTATTTCCACGAGGGCCCGGACTATCCCCGCCGCAACGGGCTCAATCACCAGCGCGGGTTGCCGCCGCTCTACTGGGGAGCGGAAACGAAGATGCGGTGCCTGTCGAAGGTCGTGGCGCAGACCCGCGAGGAAGCCTACGCCCATCACATCCAGCGGCTGATGGTCACCGGCAACTTCGCGCTGTTGTGCGGCATCGACCCGGCGGAGGTCGAGGATTGGTACATGCGCGTCTATGTCGACGCGTATGAATGGGTCACGGCACCCAACACGATCGGCATGAGCCAGTTCGCCGACGGCGGGGTGATCGCGTCGAAGCCGTATGTCTCGTCGGGCAGCTACATCGACCGGATGTCGGACTACTGCGGCAGCTGCCATTACGCGGTGAAGACGAAAACCGGCGAGGGCGCGTGCCCGTTCAACCTGCTCTACTGGCATTTCATGGACCGCCACCGAGACCGGTTCGAGAAGAACCCGCGCATGGCCCAGATGTACGCGACCTGGGACCGGATGAAGCCGGATCGGCGCGAGACGGTGATCGCGGAGGCCGAGGCGTTCCTCGACCGGCTGTCGAAGGGCGAGACGGTCTGATCCGGGCGCGAGCCGCCGGTGGTGCGTTTCACGCGGGGCAGCGCGATCGTTCATGGGCCGATGCGAGAGCCGCAGGGCGTGCGACCCGCGGTCGCCGTGCTATGAAGTCCGCATGGGCACGGTCACCGAGATCTTCGCGCGAACCCTCGTCGCGGCGGCGGGCTTCAGGCTCGATCCGGACGGGCGGGTGCGTGATGGTGCGGCTGTCGTGGCGCGCGTTCCCGCGCGCGACGGGCGCGTGCCCGACGAGACATACTTCGACCTGATCGCGCGCGTGGCGGAAAAGCACGGCGATCCCGTGGTCCTGGCGATCGACTATGGCAAGCGCCTTCGCATCGACGATCTCGGGGTGCTCGGACTCGCCATGAAATCGGCGCCGACACTGCGGGCCGCGCTGGAGCGGGCGGCGCGGTATTTCCTGCTGATGACCGACACGGTGGCCTACCGGCTCCAGCCGGAGGCCGGGGGCGGCGTGTTCCGGATCGAGACGCTCACCCGGATGCATCCGGCCCTGGCCGTGCGGAACGCCTGCGCGCTGACCGGCTTTGCCACGGCGATGCGGCAGTGCGCCGGATCGAACATCGCCTTTGCCGAGGTGACGTTGCGGCACGATCCGGGCGGGCCGTTGCCGCCGCTCGAGCGTTTCTTCGGATGTCCCGTCCGCCTGGGCGGCGGACCCGACGCGATTCGCTTCGGACCGGGGGTGCTGGATCGCGAAACGCGGTTGGGCGATGCGGCGATGTCCGACTATTTCGCGGGCGAACTCGCCGCCGCGCTCGACCGGCATCGGACGGTCGACACGATCACGGCGCGGGTTCGGGTCCGGCTCGCACGTTCGCTGAGCGGCGGCGTCCCCCCCGCGGCCGACATGGCGCGCGCACTGGGCCTGAGTGAGCGTAGCCTGTCGCGGCGGCTGGCGGACGAGCGCGCGAGCTACCCGGCGCTGGTGCGCGAGACGCGCCGCGAGATGGCCGAGCGGCTTCTGGCCGAAGGGGACGGCACGATCGCAGAGGTCGCGTTCTGCACCGGCTTTGCCGAGCAGAGCACCTTCAGCCGTGCCTTCAAGAGCTGGACCGGGCAGACGCCCGCCCGCTTCCGGCAGGCGCGGCGGCACGCCTGAGCGGCGATTGGCGGCGCGCGCCAAGCCAGTGGCGGACTCGGCCAAGGCGGCGAACGGCATCCGGCATAGACGAATGGCAGAGGCGCCGGGTCGCGGATCGACCGGACGGCGCGACACTCTTTGCACCGAAAAGGAGATCCTCATGCGTGCCGAGACAGATTTTCCCCAGATCGCGGTCCTGCGATGGGCCGGTCTTCTTTACCTGACGATCATCGTCTGTGGCATCGGGGCCGAGGTCGGCCTGCGCGCCCCGCTGATCGATTTCGCCGATGCAGGCGCGACCGCCGCGGCGATCCTCGGGGCGCCGGCAACCTTTCGGCTCGCCATTGTCGCGGACCTCGTGATGGCCGCCGCGGATGTCGCACTGGCGCTTCTGCTGTTCGAGATCTTCCGGCACGCCGCGCCCGGTCTGGCGCGCGCGGCGATGGTGTTCCGGTTGATGCAGGCAGGGCTGATTGCGGCCAACCTCCTCAACATGCAGGCGGCCTGGCTTGTTGTCGCCGCGGGTCAGGACATCGCGGGGCTTGCGCCGGACCAGCGCGCCGGGCTCGCGGCGCTGTTCCTGAACCTGCATGCGCACGGCTACGACCTCGGCCTCGTATTCTTCGGGATCAACAGCCTGCTGACCGCGGTGCTGATCTGGCACTCGGAATTGTTCCCGCGTTGGCTGGGCGTCGCGCTCGGCGCGGCCGGCGCCGTCTACCTGATCGGGAGCGGTCTGCGGTTCGGTGCGCCGGAGATGCTGCCGTTTTTCATGCCCGCCTACGCCGTGCCGGTTCTCGCCGAGAGCGCCTTCTGCCTCGCGTTGTTGTTCGCGCGCCGCTCTGCGCCGGCTGCCGAGATATCGTGATCGGCGCGCATGGCCGGGGGCCGCAAGCGGCCTTGCACGCGGCGCAGGCATGACGTGTCCTGTTTGCCGTGCGGCCGAGGCGCGCCGCGGCGGAAAGGATCGAACGCGTGGACAGACGGATCGTGCTGCAGGGTCTCGGGGCGAGCGCCCTCGCAGGTGTCGCCCCCGGTGCGGCCGAGGTCGCCGACGCATGGACGATGTGGAAGGCGCGGTTCCTTCGGGACGACGGCCGCGTCGTGGATGCCGAACAGGGCGGGATCAGCCATTCCGAAGGCCAGGCCTACGCGCTGCTCCTTGCGCAGGCGGCAGGGGACCGCGCCGCCTTTGGCCGGATCGAGGAGTGGACCCGCGCGCATCTCCTGGTCCGCGAAGACGCGCTGATGGCGTGGCGCTGGACGCCCGGTGCTGGCGTCGTGGGCGACGATTGGCACAACGCGACGGACGGCGATCTCTTCCGCGCCTGGGCGCTGCTTCGGGCGCGGCGGGATTCCGGGTGGGAGGTCGCCGCCGGCGATGTCGCGGCGATCGTGGCGGATCTGTCGGTGAGCTGTCTCTGGCCGGATCCGCGCGCCGGGGAGGAGCTGATCCTGCGCCCGGGTGCGGAAGCCTTCGCCACCGACCGCCGGGTGCTGTTCAACCCGTCTTACATCATGCCGCGCGCGCTGCGGGAACTGGCGGAGGCGGCGGGCAACGATCGGCTGATGCGGGCGGCCGATCACGGCGAAACCTGCCTGTCCGAACTCGCGGCGCGCGACATGATGCCCGACTGGATCGACGTGACGGCCGACGGCTTTGCCGAACCGACCGGCCACGACCTGCGCTCGGCCTACGACGCGCTGCGGATCTCCCTCTACCTCGTATGGTCGGGGCGTCGCGATCATCCGGCGGTCCGTATGGCGCAGGCGCGGCTCGCGCCCGACGGGGCAGGGGGCGCCATCGTCGTCGCGCGCGATGCGCGCGGCGTTCCTGTGGCCGAAAGCGATCTACCGGGATACCTTGCTCTGGCGCGCCTCGTGGCCTGCGGCGAGGTCAACGCACCGGGGCGGCGGTCGATCGAGGGGCCGTATTACGCCGCCGTCCTGCACATGCTGGCCGGAGTGGCCACGCGCGAGGGTGCGTCCTGCGCCTCGACACAATAGCGCCAATTTCCGTGTCTATCAGAACGCGAACCTTGGATGCATGTATTCGTGTGTCGTAGGGTGCCGGTGTTTCAGAAGAAGCAACTCGAGGCAGGATTCATGAAAGTTTTCAGGCTCCTCACCGGGCTCGTCGTAGTGGCTGTCGCGCTTTGGATCATCGTGGGCGAACAGATGTCCGGGGCGAGCGCGAACGCGGTGGTCAATGCGCGCGTGACGACCGTGCGCTCGGATGTCGCAGGCGATCTTGCGCTGCCGGAGCGCGCGCTCGGATCACTCGTGACAGCGGGCGAAAGCGTCGCTTCGGTGACCGACACGCTGGTCGACACCGTGCGCCTGAACGACCTGAAGATGGAGCGTTCGTTCGCCGAAGCCGAAATCGCGCATGCCGCGTCGATGATCGAGGAGGTGCGCGCGATCCGGGCCGCGTTGCTGGACCGCACGAAAACCTACCGCGAGGAGCGGCTCGCGGAGCTGCGGACCCGGCTCGACCATGCGCGCGCCCGGCTCGGGATCCTGGAGGCGGGCGGCGTCCCGGACGCGGAGACGCAGGAGATCATCGATGGCTTCGACACCGACGCCGCGCGCATCCCGTTTGCCCCGCTGCGGTCGGATCTCGCGATCGACCACGCGCGCGAGCGGGTCGAGGTTCTGGAGATCGCGGTGCGCGCCGCCGAACAGGGCGTGTTCCTCGGGGACGGCTACAACGACGCGCCGAACGCCGAACAGCGTGCCGTCGAACTCCAGAGCCAGCTCGCCGGTCTCGAGGTCGATCGCGCGCGCGCCGAGGCGCGGCTCGCGACGCTCGATCAGAGGGTCCAGCGCGAGCAGGTGAGGGTGACCCGGCTGGGCGGCGGCGACATCACTGCGCCGGTCAACGGCCGCTACTGGGAGGTTCTGCAGGCCGACGGCGTGACCGTGCAGAGGGGCGATCCGATCCTGCGTCTGGTCGATTGCGACTCGACCTTCGTGACGCTGTCGGTGACCGAGCGGATCTACAACACGCTGCGGATCGGGCAGCCGGCCTCGTTCCGGATGCAGGGCGACGGCCGCGTGTTCGACGCGACGATCGCGCGCCTCGCCGGTAGCGGCGCCGAGACGGTCTATCGCAACATCGCCGTGGCGCCGTCGCAGCGGCACCTGGAGCGCTACGACGTGGCGTTGCTGGTGCCGGCCCTGAACGCCGATGCCGAGCTTGGCTGTGCCATCGGCCGCACCGGCCGCGCATTCTTCGACCGGCGGCCGCTGGACGGGATCCGGGGCTTTCTGAACTGACATGACGGCTTTCCCGCATCTCGGACAGCTCGGGGCCGCGTACATACAGGTTCTGCTGGTCGCCGGCATCGGGCTGCTCCTGCCCTTCGTCGCAGACCGCAATCGGGCGTCGCACCGCGTGGTGCTCTACGGCATCACGATCTTCATGGCGCTGCGCTACGCGTTCTGGCGGGCGACCGAAACGCTCGCCCCGGTCGGGCTCACCATCGATTTCATCGCCAGCGGCACGCTCTTCGTGCTGGAGATGCTGGCGCTTGCCGGCTCTCTGAGTGCCTGCGTGCTGATGATGCGCCGCCGCGACCGCAGCCCGGACGCGGACGCGCATGCCGGCTGGTGGGGCGCCCACGAGCCGCGCGTCGCGATCCTGATCGCCACCTACAACGAAGAGATGGAGGTGCTGGAACGCACCATCATCGGTGCGAAATCGCTGCGCCACGCCAACAAGGAGGTCATCGTCCTCGACGACGGACGCCGCGACTGGCTGCGCGACTACTGCGCGGCGCAGGACGTGCGCTACATGCGGCGTCCCGACAACAAGGGATCGAAGGCCGGCAACATCAATCACGCGCTCGAGCGGCTTGCCGAGGATGCCGTGCCGCCCGATTTCGTCGCCGTGCTCGATGCCGATTTCGTGCCGCACCGGGGCTTCATCTCGCGCTCGCTCGCGCTGTTCCACGACCCGAGCATCGGTCTCGTCCAGACTCCGCAGCACTTCTTCAACGCCGATCCGCTGCAGAACAACCTCGGGCTGACTCGGTCCTATCCCGACGAGCAACGGTTCTTCTTCGATCATATGCAGGCGTCGCGCGACGGGTGGGGCATCGCCATCTGCTGCGGCACGTCGTCGGTCGCGCGGTATTCCGCGCTGATCGAGATCGGCGGAATGTCGACCGACAGCGTGACCGAGGATTTCCTGCTTTCGCTGACGATGCAGTCGCACGGCTACCAGACAGCTTATCTCAACGAGCCGCTGACCGAGGGCCTCGCCCCCGAGGGGCTCAAGGAATACGTCACCCAGCGCGCGCGCTGGTGCCTCGGCCTCATGCAGATCGCGCGCTCGCCGCTCGGCCCGTTCCGCCGCAACGCCCTGCGCCTGCGCGACCGCTGGAGCGTGATCGATTCGGTGTTCTACTGGCTGCCGAGCTTCATCTTCCGCCTCGCGGTCGTCGTGTTCCCGCTGCTCTACTGGTACTTCAACGTGATCGTCGTGGATGCGCCGCTCGACGAGGTGCTGATCTATTTCGCGACCTACTACCTGTGGGCGCAGATCGTCATGAACCTGATGGCGCCGCTGATGATCCTGCCGATCCTGCACGATGTCAGCCAGCTTATCGGGGCGATCCCGATCAGTCGCGCCGCGATCGTGGGCCTTCTGAAACCCAAGGGGCACCCGTTCTCCGTGACCGCGAAGGGCGGGGACCGGTCCCGCATCGTCGTGCAGTGGCGCATGATGGCACCGTTCGCGGTGCTCCTCTCGCTGACGATCGGCGGACTGATCCTCGGCATCTTCTCGGACCGGTTCGCCTACAGCGATGCCGGCGACGGCAAGTGGGTCGTGCTGTTCTGGACGATCTACAATCTGATCGTGCTGAGCGTCACGGTGATCGCCTGCATCGAGTTGCCACGGCGCGAACGTCACGTCGCCGACGCGCCGGAGCGCGCGCGCTTCGACGAAGGCGCTGCCGTGCACGAGGTCTGGCTGACGTCGATGACCGCCGATACCGCCCGGATCCGCGGCCGACGCTACCCGGCCGAGACGCGCGGCACGCTCGAGATCGCCGATGTCGGTCCGGTCGAGGCCTACGTCATCTCGGAAACGCGCGACGGCGCGCGGGTGCAACTTCTACCCGATGCGGTGCAGCGCGAGGCGCTGTTCGTCCGCTTCTACGCCGACGGCGCCGCGCCGGGGGTCGGCAACGTCCGGCTCTCGGCGATGGTGTCGGACCTGGCGCGTCGGCTGTCGTTCAGCTCCGGCGGTCGCTGACGCGGCGGTCCTGCAGGCGCGCCAGCGCCCCCGAGATCCGCGCCGCCTCGCGCGTGCCGCCGTATTCGGGAGGATAGACGATGTCGCCATCGGCGATCCGGTCGGAGATCTCGCCCAGCGCGCCGATCGGCCGAACGAAGACCAGGACGAAGATTGCGGTCGCCATGCCCAGAATGGCGACGAGCCCGATGCCCGCTACGACAGCGGTTCCGCGCAGGTCGGCCATCCCGGGCCGGAACGCGTCCGCCGGGATGCGGCCCACCAGCCGCCAGCCGAAGCTTGGCAGGTCGCCGTAGCCGACGCTCGGCACCAGCGTCGCGAAGTAGTCCTGCCCGTCGGGCCACGCCTCGCGGCCCGCCGTCATCGCGCCGGATCGCGCGGTGCGCAGGATCTCAAGCGCGTCGGCCGACGGGCGGCCGCCGTCCGAGGCGACGATCACGTCGCCGTTCGCGTTCAGGAGGAAGGCGTCGATCCCGAGCGTGCGCGCGGTCTCCGCGAGCGCCCGCTCGGCCCAGCCGAAATCGATATGCATGCCGACCACGCCGGTCACGTCGCCCTCGGCGTCGCGCACCGGGCGCGACAGGTCGAGAAGCCGCAGCGGGCCGTCCACCTGCCGCTCGGGCAGCCGTCGCGCGAGCAGGAGCGCTTCGTGCACGTCGCCGGCGAACCCGCCGCGCAGACCGTTGCGGAACCAGTCGCGCCCGCTCACGTCCTCGCCCTCGAGAAGCCCGTCGGAGGCGGCGAGCACGGTGCCGTCGGTGCCGGCATAGCCGACCCAGGACAACCGCTGGCCGTCACCCTGGATGCCGTCCATCAGCCCCCGGATGCCGTCGCGCGAGGTCGTGGGAATGTCCTGCGCCAGCTGCTCGAGGTCGAGCCAGTCGCCGTGGAGGAGCCGCGCATAGGTTTCCGCCGCCGCTTCGGAGCGCAGCCGGACCGCGCTGTCCAGCGCCGAATCGAGCAGCCGGTCGGAGCGCGCGACGAACAGCAGCGCAGCGCCGGCCAGCACCGCGACGGCGCTCGCCACAACGAAGATGTAGACCGCCGCGGCCAGAGACAGCCGCGGCAGGATCGACCTGGGATCGGCGCGGCGCCGGTCGTGCTCCCGAACCGCCATCAGAACGTGTTCACCGAGACGCCGACGAAGGCTTCTTCGGCGATGAAACGCCAGCCGGCGCGCAGGTTCATCGGGCCGGCGCCGAGACGCTGGTTCACCGCCAGCGTCGCCTCGTCGTAGGTGTCGCTGCCGCCACGCGACAGCTCGACCGAGAATCCGCCGCTGCCGAGGCCGGTCTGGACCAGCGCGAACCACCCGCTGTCGATCGTGTTGACCTCGCCCAGCAGGTAGAGCGATCCGAACGCGGTCGCCGTGTAGCGGTCGAGGCTGGCCTTCACCCCGGCCCGGGGCGATTCGAAGCCATCATCGTCGTCACGCACCACGCTGAGCGCGGGTCCGAGCTTCAGGGTCGCCGCGTCGCCCAGCGGAAAGGCATGCGTCAGGCTGAGGCCGGTCACCGCACCGCCGTCGTAATCGTTGTGGTTCGCGCCGAAGCTTAGCCGGCCCCGGGTCACGGTGCCGACCGCATCGGCGGCCGATGACGAAAGGTCGACCTGAAGAAAGCTGCCGTCGGCAAGCGCGCCGGGCGCCACCGGCGCCAGCCCGAGAAGAAGGCCGAGCGCCGCGGGGCCGATGCCCACGGTCATGGATCGGAGCATACGCAAGGTCTGGGTCCTGTCCTGTTTTCCCGACGATGGCCCGCGCTCTCGGGGCGCGAAAGCGCCGCGGACCGGGTGTCGGTAAAAAGATGCATGACCGGCGCGCTTTTGCAACTGGGGGTCGAGGGGTGCCGGCCGGGGCGCGGGGTGGCCCGCGTCGGAGCGAGGGGCCGGCCCCTCGCGCTCCCCGGAGTATTTGGACCAAGAAGAAGGGGCAGGTGGGCCGGCGGCCGGAGCACAGGCGCCCGTGAGGTGCCGGTCAGCGCGGGCGCGCGAGGTCGAAGGCCTTGCGCATCAGCGTCGGCAGGTCCGCGGGGCGAAACGCCTCGGGCGGGACGAACCGGCCGCGATCCGGGGCGCGGTCCATCGGCACCAGCGCGGTGCGCAGGGTCAGGCGCAGGTGGAAATGCGTGAAGGTGTGGCGCGCCTCCTCGGGCAGCGTGTGCCATTCGGCGCGGATCGGCGGTGTGTCTCCGGGCGCGGCGTCGAGCGCGACCCAATCGGTGCCGGGCCAGCCGAGCATGCCGCCGAGCAGGCCGCGCTCCGGCCGGGTCTCGAGCAGCCATGCGCCATCGACGCGCCGCGCGAGGTAGGCGACGCCGTGGCGGACCGGCTTGGCGGTCTTCGGCGTCTTCTTGGGCAGCTCGCGCTGCGTGCCGGCGTGCCACGCCGCGCAGGCGGGCCGCCACGGGCAGAGCCCGCAGGCCGGCGACCTCGGCGTGCAGATGGTGGCGCCGAGATCCATCACCGCCTGCGCATGGCAGCCCGGACGGGCCGCCGGGGTGAGCGCGGCGGCGTGCGCCGTGAGCACCGGCTTGGCCGCGGGCAGGGGGGTGTGCTCGTCGAAGAGCCGGGCCATCACCCGCTCCACGTTGCCGTCGACCACGGGGGCGGGGATGTCGAAGGCGATCGCCGCGATCGCGGCGGCGGTGTATGGCCCGATTCCCGGCAGTGCGAGCAGGGCGGCGTGATCGGCCGGGAAGCGGCCGTCGTGCTCGGCGGCCACGACGCGCGCGCATTTGAGGAGGTTGCGCGCCCGGGCGTAGTAGCCGAGCCCGGCCCAGGCGGCCATGACGTCGGCATCCCTGGCCGCGGCCAATGCGCCGACGTCCGGCCAGCGCCGGGTGAACGCGTCGAAATAGGGTTTTACCGCGGCCACCGTCGTCTGCTGCAGCATGATTTCGGACAGCCAGACGGCATAGGGATCGGGCCGCTCGCCGGCGGCGCGGGCGGCCGGCCCGACGCGCCAGGGCAGGTCCCGGGCCTCGGCGTCGTACCAGTCGAGCAGCGCGGATTGCAGCGCGGCGGGGGCGGCGGAGTCACGCAAAGCTGACGATCCCTTGATCGGTGAACGCTCCGGGCTGGTGCCCGACGCGTGAGCCACTAGAATGAAAGGTGACGGAGGGATGCAAGCATGGGTCGCAGATCCACCACCCGCGGTTTCGCCCGGACGGGATCGCTTCTCGAGGGGCGGATCCGCAAGGCGTCGGAAAGCCGCGGCTTCGCGCAGGCGCGTCTCTTGACGCACTGGGCCGAGATCGCCGGGCCGCGGCTCGCGGCGCTGTCGCGCCCGGTCGAGATCAGTTACGGTCGCGGCGGCCTCGGAGCCTGCCTGACCCTTCTGACGACGGGCGCGAACGCGCCGCTTCTGGAGATGGAAAAGGAGCGGCTGCGCGAGCGGGTGAACGCGGTCTACGGCTACAACGCCATCGCGCGCATCCGCATCACCCAGACGGCAGCCACGGGGTTCGCCGACGGGCAGGCGGATTTCGCGCATCGCCCGCGTGCCCCTGCCGCGCCGCCCGACGACCCCGCGGCGCGGGCCGCCGCGGCGGAAACCGCGGAGGGGATTTCCGACGGATCGCTGCGCGCCGCGCTCGAACGGCTGGCGCGCAACCACTACGCCACGCGGCCGCGGCGGAGCTGACCCGCCCCGGCCGTTTCACTGATCACGGGGGACCGCCCCCCGGACGTTCATCAAGGAGACGAGACCCACATGACACGCATCATCCTTCCCGCGGCGCTGGCCGCGGTTCTTGTCGGCGGCGGGTTCTGGGCGCTGAGCGGCGCCGGCACGAGCTGGACCGCAGAGCGCGGCGCCTCGGCGCCGGTGCTGCCCGGAGCCGCGGCGGCGCAGGAGGGCGAGAGCGTCGAGATCGAGGAGATGACGCTCGGGTCGGCCGACGCGCCGGTCGAGGTGATCGAATACGCGTCGTTCACCTGCCCGCACTGCGCGAGTTTCCACGAGCAGGTCTTCGACGAGCTCAAGGAGAACTACATCGACACCGGGCGGATCAAGTTCACGATGCGCGAGGTCTACTTCGACAAGTACGGCATCTGGGCCTCGGCGATCGCGCGGTGCAACACCGACACCGAGCGTTTCTTCGGGATCACCGACATGCTCTACGAGTCGCAGTCGGACTGGGCGCGCGCCGGATCCGAATCCGCGATCGCCGACGAGCTGCGCAAGATCGGCCGGCTTGCCGGGATCGAGGGCGAGGAGCTCGAGGCCTGCATGAACGACGGCGACAAGCTGCGCTCGCTGGTCGGCTGGTACCAGGAGAACGCGACCGAGGACGACATCACCTCGACCCCGTCGTTCATCATCGACGGCGAGAAGTACTCCAACATGACCTATGCCGACTTCTCGGAGATCCTCGACGAGAAGCTCGCGTCGGCGGAGTGATACGCGCTCGGGGCGGCGCCGGCCCGGCGCCGCCTTCGCGTCTGGCGTGTCACACGCCAGATTTTTTCGCCTGAGCGCTGCGGCTTATCGGTCACATCGTGGCATCGAGGCACCGTCGCGCTGGACTGCGCGGCCCCCGATCTTCTATCTTCGGCGATAACGACGGGGCGACAACGACCCCGCGACCCGAGGCAGTCCGAGCAATGTTTCCCGAGCGGTTTTCAACCCTGCCGGCTTACGCGTTCCCGCGCCTGCGCGGGCTTCTCGACGCGCATGCCCCCGGTGGGCCGGTGGTTCACATGACCATCGGCGAGCCGAAGCATGCGTTCCCGGACTGGATCACCGACGTCATCACCGACAACGCCGAGGGATTCGGACGCTACCCGCCGAACGAGGGCGCGACGGAGCTTCTGGGCGCGATCGCCGACTGGGTGAGCCGTCGCTACGGCGTGAGGCTCGATCCCGACCGGCAGGTCATGGCGCTGAACGGGACGCGCGAAGGTCTCTACAACGCGGCGATGGCGCTCTGCCCGGAAAGCAAGCGCGGCGCACGGCCGGTGGTGCTGTCGCCCAACCCGTTCTACCAGGTCTATGCCGTGGCGGCGTTGTCGGTGGGGGCGGAGCCGGTCTTCGTGAACGCGACGGAGGACACCGGCCACCTGCCGGATTACGCGGGCCTGCCGGCCGACATCCTCGACCGTACGGCGCTGGCCTACGTCTGCTCGCCGGCCAATCCGCAGGGCGCGGTCGCGGATCGCGACTACTGGCGCACGCTGATCGCGCTGGCCGAGCGGCATGAGTTCCGCATCCTGGCGGACGAATGCTATTCCGAGATCTGGCGCGACGCGGCCCCGACCGGCGTGCTCGAGGTCGCGGCCGAAATGGGCGCGGATCCCGAAAGGGTCGTCGTCTTCCATTCGCTGTCCAAGCGGTCGAACGTGCCGGGTCTGCGCTCGGGCTTCGTGGCGGGCGGGCCGGACTGCATCGGCCGGATCCGGCAACTGCGGAACTATGCCGGCGCGCCGTTGCCGCTGCCGCTGCAGCACGCGGCGGCCGCGCTCTGGGCAGACGAGTCCCATGTGACGGAGAATCGTCGCCTCTATGCCGAGAAATACGACGACGCCGACCGCATCCTGGGCGACGTGCCCGGCTATCGCGCGCCGCAGGCGGGGTTCTTTCTCTGGCTGCCGGTCGAGGACGGCGAGGCGGCGGCTCTGCGGCTCTGGCAGGAGACGGGCGTGCGGGTTCTGCCCGGCGCCTACCTGTCGCGCGACACCGAGACCGGGAATCCCGGCAGCAAGTACATCCGCGTGGCGCTGGTGGCGCCGCGCGAGGAGACGGCCGACGGATTGGCGCGCCTGCGCGCGACGCTCTTTCCCTGAATGGCCGCGGACCACGACAGAAGACCGAACAAGAGGCGAGGCATGGCATATCAGGCACGGGGACGGGACCCCCTCTTCGACACCGACATGGCGAATGCGCTGGAGCGGCGCGGCAAGGAATTGCTGGGGCTTGCGCTTATCGTCGTGGGCCTGATGGCGGCTGCGACCTTCGGCAGCTACGTGCCGGACGATCCGTCGTGGATGTCCGCGACCGACGCGCCGGTACAGAACTGGATGGGACCGGCGGGCGCCGCCGTGGCCGCGCCGCTCTTCATGATCTTCGGCGCAGGCAACTGGGTGCTTCCGCTGGCGCTCATGGCCTGGGGTCTGCGGTTCGTGTTGCATCGCGGCGAGGAGCGTGCGCTCGGCCGGCTAATCTTCGTGCCGATCTGGTGGGCGCTGGCCGCGGTCTATGCCGCCGGTCTGAACGCCGGGCCGGAGTGGACGCATTCCTTCGGCCTTGGCGGGCTCCTGGGCGACGTCGCGATGGGCTCGCTGATGGGCTTTCTGCCGTTCGGCCCGGGGCTGAGCCTCAAGGCCGCAACGCTGCTCTGCGGGTTGGGCAGCGTGGCGCTCGGCGCTTTCGTCATGGGCCTTACCCGGGCCGAGATGACGTCCGCGATTCGGACGAGCCTCGTTGCAATCATCATGGGCTACGCCACTCTGGCGCGCGTGACCGGGCTCGGAGCTGCCGGCGCGGCGCGCAGTGCGCGCGCGCTCCGCGCCGCACACGCCGATCGCCGTGAGCAGCGCCGCCGCGAGGCCGAGGAAAACGCGGTCTGGGCGGAGACCCAGGCCCATGCGAGTGCCGGCGTCTCGCGCGTGCGGCGGTCGCCGCCGCTCGTCGCGGACGAGCCGCTGTGGGAAGACGACGACGCGGAGTACGAGGACGATCCGGCTCCGGCGCGCGGCGGCCTGCTGAGCCGCATGCCGCTGCTCGGCCGGCGGGACGAGCCCGCGTTCACGGCAGAGCCCGAGGACCGCGGCGGATTGCTCTCGCGCATGCCCGGCCTGCTGCGGCGGACCGATCCGCTGCCCGAGGCGGAACTCTACGACAGCGCCGGTCCCGACATCGATGATGCGGATCTCGCGCCCGAAGAAGATCGCGTGCGCGCCAAGATCTCGGACGCGATCCGCGCCCGTCTGCGCCAGACTCCCGAGGCACGCATCGCCGCCGAGGCGCCGCTCACCAAAGGGCGCGGCCGCCGGCCGGACCCGCTGATCGCCAACCTCGCGCCGCGCAACGCCATGCGGACGGAGCCGCCGCTGACCGCGGAGCATGGTCGGAACGAGCGGCGCGAGCCGCCGCTGACGGCCCCCGCGCAGGATGCGCCGCGCCGTGTCGCGACCGTCGCGCACTCGCCGGCGCAGGACGCTTACGCGCCGAAGCCCGGCGGGATCCACGTCGACATGCCGGAGGATGCCGAGGAGACATGGTCGGTTCCCGCACCGGACGAGGCGCCGGCGGCCACGAGCGGCCCGGCGCGCAAGACCGGCGCCCCGCGCCCGGCGGAGCCCGCGGTGCCGGCCTTCGAGGCGGACGACGACAGCGAGGCCGATCTGGCGGCGTTCGACGCGCCGTCGCGCCCGGCTCCTGCGGCGCCGCGCAAGGTCGTGCAGCAGGCCGCGCCGAAACCGGTCCAGCCCTCGCGTCGCGCGCAGGAAGAGGCGCAGCCGCGCCTTGCCTTCGACGAGACGCCGGCACCCGAATTCGACCTGCCGCCCCTGTCGCTGCTGATGAGCCCGGACCGTATCCAGCGTCATCACCTGTCCGACGAGGCGCTGGAAGAGAACGCGCGCATGCTGGAAAGCGTGCTCGACGATTACGGCGTGAAGGGCGAAATCGTGTCGGTGCGGCCGGGCCCGGTCGTGACGATGTACGAACTGGAGCCGGCGCCGGGTCTGAAGGCCAGCCGGGTGATCGGCCTTGCCGACGACATCGCGCGGTCGATGTCGGCGCTCTCGGCGCGGGTGTCGACGGTGCCGGGCCGGTCGGTCATCGGCATCGAACTGCCCAACGACAACCGCGAGATGGTGTCGTTTCGAGAGATCCTGTCGAGCCGCGAATACGGCGACGGCAACGCCAAGCTGCCGCTGGCGCTGGGCAAGGATATCGGCGGCGACCCGATGGTCGCCAACCTCGCCAAGATGCCGCACCTGCTGATTGCGGGCACCACGGGCTCGGGAAAGTCGGTGGCGATCAACACGATGATCCTGTCGCTGCTCTACAAGCTCACGCCCGAAGAACTGCGCCTGGTGATGATCGATCCCAAGATGCTCGAACTGAGCGTCTACGACGGAATCCCGCATCTGCTCAGCCCCGTGGTGACGGACCCGAAGAAGGCGGTGGTCGCGCTCAAGTGGGTCGTGGGCGAGATGGAGGACCGCTACCGCAAGATGTCCAAGATGGGCGTGCGCAATATCGACGGCTACAACGGCCGCGTGGCCGAGGCGCAGAAGAAGGGCGAGATGTTCTCGCGCACGGTCCAGACCGGGTTCGACGACGAGACCGGCGATCCGGTCTTCGAGACCGAGGAAATCGAGCCCAAGAAGATGCCTTACATCGTCGTCATCGTCGACGAGATGGCCGACCTGATGATGGTCGCGGGCAAGGAGATCGAGGCCTGCATCCAGCGGCTTGCGCAGATGGCGCGCGCCTCGGGCATTCACCTCATCATGGCCACGCAGCGCCCGTCGGTCGACGTCATCACCGGCACGATCAAGGCGAACTTCCCGACCCGGATCTCCTTCCAGGTGACCTCGAAGATCGACAGCCGCACCATCCTGGGCGAGATGGGCGCCGAACAGCTCCTCGGCATGGGTGACATGCTCTACATGGCCGGCGGGGCGAAGATCACCCGCTGTCACGGGCCGTTCTGCTCGGACGAGGAGGTCGAGGAGGTGGTCAACCATCTCAAGGCCTACGGTCCGCCCGACTATGTCGGCGGCGTCGTCGAGGGGCCGGACGAGGAGAAGGCCGACAACATCGACCAGGTGCTCGGGCTCAACACCGGCGGCAATACCGGCGGAGAGGATGCGCTCTACGACCAGGCCGTGGCGATCGTCATCAAGGACCGCAAGTGTTCGACCTCCTACATCCAGCGAAAGCTCGGCATCGGCTACAACAAGGCCGCGCGCCTCGTTGAGCAGATGGAGGACGAGGGCGTCGTGTCGTCGGCCAACCATGTCGGCAAGCGCGAGATCCTGGTGCCGGAACAGCACTGATCCCGGCGGCTCGGGGCGCCGGAGCGCCGGGCGCGCGCCCCGCCTGCCGTGCCAGGACCGTGGTCGCCGCGATGGGCCGTCCCGCGCGGCGGCCCAAGGGCCCCCTCCCCTGCCGGGGAACCGCATTCCCGACCTCGCGTTGCCGTGACATGGAAGCACGGAACCGAGATCGGGCGGATGCCGCCGCACCGCCGCAGCGGCGCGCCGTCCAGGCCGTGCTCGACCGTCTGTCGGACCGCATCGACGAGGGCACGCGCCGGCACGTCCCGCTTGGCGATGTGCTCGACGCCATAGGCGAACGCGGCTTCGGCCCCGTCTTCCTCGCACTCGCGCTCCTCGTCATCAGCCCGTTCGGCGGCATCCCGACCGTGCCGACGCTCATGGCAGCGGTGATGGCGATGGTGGCGGCGCAGATGCTGAGCGGCCGGCGGCGGTTGTGGCTGCCGCGCGCGCTGTCGACGCGTCAGGTGCGCGGCGATCACCTCGCCCGTGGGGTCGGGTGGATGCGTCCGGCCGCGCGATGGATGGACCGGCGATTCGGGCGCCGCCTCGTGCCGCTGACGTCCGACGCCGCGCGCCGGGCCGCGGCGCTCGCGATCATCGCGCTCTGCCTCGTGGTGCCGCCGCTCGAGGTCGTGCCGTTCGCGGCGGTCCTGCCGATGAGCGCGATCGCGCTCTTCGGCCTCGCGATCACGATGCGCGACGGTGTCGTGATGGTCCTGGCGTTCATCGCCTCGGCCGCCGGGTTGATCGGCGGTCCGTGGCTGCTTTTATCCAGCTGATATCGCTTAGCCGCGCGCGTCATGTCAGATCTGTGCGCGGACCCAGAACACGGAGACACCACATGCGGGCCATTCCCGTCCTCCTCGCGACGCTCGTCCTTGCCGTCGCCACCGCCCTGCCGGCCTCGGCGCAACAGCTGTCGCTGTCGCAGGTTTCGAACTACCTGAACTCGATCACCTCGGCGACGAGCCCGTTCACGCAGGTCAACGCCGATGGAACCATCTCCACCGGCACGATCTACCTGCAGCGCCCCGGCAAGGTGCGCTTCGAATACGCGCCGCCCGAGGAGGCGCTCGTCATCGCCAACAACGGCACAGTGGTCATCTTCGACCGCAAGGTGAACGCCGCGCCGGAAACCTATCCGCTCAGCCAGACCCCGCTGTCGATCATCCTCGCGCGGAACGTCAATCTCGGGCAGGCCGGCATGGTCACGCAGCACGGCTACGACGGGACCGCGACGACCGTCACCGCGCAGGACCCGCGCAACCCGCAATACGGCTCCATCCAGATGAAGTTCACCGGCAATCCGGTCGAGCTGCGCCAGTGGGTCATCACCGATGGCGACGGCACGCAGACCACGGTCGTTCTCGGCGGGCTGAGCCAGACGCAGATCGCGTCGGGCAAGTTCAACATCCGCGGCGAGATCGCGCGCCGCGACTGAGCCTGCGAGCGTCGGCGGACGCCGGACCCGGCGCGGGCGCCCGGCGGCGGCCGGCGGAGCGAGGGGCGCGGCCCCTCGCGCTCCCCGGAGTATTTTCGCCAAGAAGAAGATCATGGCCGGGGCCGTGCGGGCCCCGGAACGGGGTGGTTGAGACCTTCGGGTGCGGCGCGCCGGGAGGCCGGCGCAGCGACCGGATGTCAGCGGCAGCGCACCAGCTGGGCCTGGTACATGCGCGAGCGCTGGTCGACCTTGTCGGCGACCCGCACGAGCCATGCCTTCTGATTGTATGAGCCGCGCGCGTAGCCGGTGCGCCCCTCGTGATAGGCGAGGTACTGGTTGCGCGCGTCGGTGAGGGGGATACCGAGACTGTCGCGGGTCTGGCGCATGTACCAGCCCATGAAATCGGTGGCATCGTCGATCCGGTCGCGCCGGGTTCGGCGGCCGCCGTGGCCGTCCTGGTATTCCTCCCAGGTGCCGTCGAGCGCCTGCGAGTAGCCGAAGGCCGAGCTCTGCCGGCCGATCGGGATCACGCCCAGCGAGTAGCGGAACGGCGTGCGCGCATCGCCGTCGAACTTCGATTCCTGGTGAATGGTCGCCATCTGGACGTGCACGGGCACACCCCACTTGCGCTCGGTCCGCTTGAAGGCACGGAAATATTCCGGCCGTTCGCGGACGAGCGCGCAGGCGTCGTCGAGGTTGCGCGGGGGGGAGTTGTAACCGCCGCCGCCGCAGGACGCCGCAAGCAGGACGACGACCATGGCGCGCAGGGGACCCCGAAGGAAGTGCCTCATCTGCCTCTCGCTCTGACTGCTCGGTTCTGTCGATCCGGATCTGCGCCCGGTGGTGCCGGCAGTTTAGCGAAACTCGCGCAGCGGTGAAATCACAATTCGCCGCGCCACGGCCCGCGGGCTTGCAATTCCGGGCCACGGGCACGACATCGCCGGCTCACACGCTATATCGCTGACTGTCGGAGGCGGGTCGACGGAGTGTTTCCGGCATTTTTGGGGCGAGAAGTTGGACAAATCGTTGAGAAACCGGCTAGTCTCGGCGTCAGAAAGGCCAGCCATGCAGACACAACGCGCCAAATACAATTTGGGCCAGGTGGTCCGTCACCGCAAGCACCCCTTCCGGGGCGTTGTCTTCGACGTAGATCCCGAGTTTGCCAATACCGAGGAATGGTATGAATCCATTCCGGAGGACAGTCGGCCGGCCAAGGAGCAGCCGTTCTATCACCTGCTGGCGGAGAACGATCAGAGCTTTTACGTCGCCTACGTGTCCGAGCAGAACCTCGTCGCGGACTACTCGGGTGAGCCCGTGGATCATCCCGACATCGCCGACCTGTTCGGCGCGTTCCAGGACGGATCCTACGAGTTGCACTTCCAGATGAACTGAGCCGATCCGTGGCGCTGTCGCGCCACGTCATGTGTGACCGCGTCAGGCCGCGCGCGCGACCTCGACGAAGCGGGCGACATCCTCGGGCGGCGTCGACCACCCGCAAACGAGGCGCGCGGTGACCGGGTCGGTGCCGTGCTCGTCCCCCTCCCAGACATAGTAGTGCGCGCCGGCGTCGCGCAGCGCGGTGTGCACCGGCCGGGGCAGCTCGGCGAAGATCATATTGCCGCGCGGGGCGTTGCGGAGCGTCGCCACGCCGTCGAGCCCGGCGACCATCTCGGCGGCGCGCGCATTGGCATCGGTGGCGAGCCGGCGCCACAGGTCGCCCTCGAGATAGGCGTCCATCTGCGCGGCGAGGTAGCGGAACTTGGAGAACAGGTGCCCGCCGCGCTTGCGCCGGAGTTCGAATTCCCAATGGGCTTCGGGATCGAAGAAGATCACCGCCTCGACCCCCATGAGGCCGTTCTTGGTCCCGCCGAAGACGGCGACGTCGACACCGGCCTTCCACGTCATCTCTGCCGGGCTGGCGTTGAGCGCGACCGCCGCGTTGGCGAAGCGGGCGCCGTCGAGATGGACCGGCAGGTCGAAATCGCGGGCGACGCCGCAGAGCTGGCGGATCCGCTCGAGCGGGTAGAGGTTGCCGCGCTCGGTGATCTGGGTGATCGAGACCGGGCCGCGCTGCGCGCCGTGGACGCCGCGGGTCCCCTCCGCCTCGATCGCCGCGCGCAGGGCGTCGGGGGTCATGACGTCGTCGCCCGGCACGAGCGTCAGCTTGCCGCCGCCCATGTAGAATTCGGGCGCGTTGCACTCGTCTTCGTGGATGTGCGCGACCGGCGAACAGAAGACCGTCTGGAACGGCTGGCAGAGCGTCGCCAGCGCGAGGCTGTTGGCGGCGGTGCCGGTAGCGACCAGTTCGACCGCCGCCTCCGGCGCCTCGAAAAGATCGCGGATCCGGTCGCGCACGCGACCGCTGAGAGCGTCGGCGCCATAGCCGGCGACATGGCCGTCATTCGCGCGCCCCATCGCTTCGAGGACGGACGGATGCGCCGGGCCGGCATTGTCGGAGGTGAAGTTCATGACCTGGTTCCTGGAGAGTTGGCGGCTCAGACCGGCTCGTCGATGATGTGGTCTTCCCATTCGTCCTCGTCGAGCGTGACCTCGGACACGGTTTGACCGCGCACCGACACGCCCGCGCGGTGAACGCTGTCGGGCGTGCCGGTGAGAAGCGGGTGCCAGTCCGGCAGCGGGCGCCCTTCCCACAGCAGGCGGTAGGCGCAGGTCGAGGGCAGCCAGTAGGCATGATCCGGGATCGTCTTCGGGCTGAGCACGATGCATTCGGGCACGAAGGCGTGGCGGGTGTCGTAGGAGGCGCACCGGCAGGTGGCGTCGTCGAAGAGACGGCAGGCTACCCGGGTCAGCGCGACTTCGCCGGTGTCCTCGTCCTCGAGCTTGTTCAGGCAGCACTTGCCGCAGCCGTCGCAGAGCGCCTCCCACTCCGCGCCGGACATCTCGTCGAGGCGCTTGTCCTCCCAGAATCGGGGGGAGAGGCCGGACCGGTCGATCGGGTCGTCGCTCATGCCAAATCCTTCAGGATTTCGCGGGCGCGCATGCAATCCTCGTGCATCTGCGCCACCAGCCGCTCGACGCCGTCGAAGCGTTCCTCGGGTCGCAGGAAGTCGACCAGCGCCACCGACAGGTGCGTGTCGTAGAGGTCGCCGGCGAAATCGAAGAGGAAGGTCTCGATATTGGCGAAGTTCTCTCCGAACATCGGGCGCACGCCGACCGAGGCCGCCCCGGTCCAGGTGCCGGCATGGGCCCCCGACAGCACGTCGACCAGGACCGCGTAGACCCCGAACCGCGGCTTGTGCAGCCCGTCCAGCGACATGTTCGCGGTGGGAAACCCGAGGTCGCGGCCGCGCTTCTCGCCATGCAGGACCGGCCCGTCGATCCGGTGCCAGTGGCCCAGGAGTTCGGCGGCGTCGCGCGGGCGTCCCTCGGTCAGCGCCGTGCGGATGGCGGTAGACGAGACGCGCAGGCCGCCCAATTCGCGCAGTGGCGCGGCGGTGGTGCCGAATCCCATCTCGGCGCCGAAACGGGCGAGATCGGCGACACCGCCCGCGCGGCCCTTGCCGAACTGGAAATCCGGGCCAGTCGTCGCGTGGGCGAGGCCGAGCCCGTCGGTCAGGACCTCACGCGCGAAGGCTTCGGGCGACAGGCCGCGGAGCCAATCGTCGAAGGGCAGTTGGAACAGCCAGTCGACGCCGAGCTTGGCCAGCCTGTTCGCGCGCGTCTCGGGCCCGGTGAGCCGGAACGGCGGATCCTCTGGACGGAACACCTCGCGCGGGTGCGGCTCGAAGGTGAGAACCGCGAGCGGTGCGCCAGGGGCGGCCGCGCGGGCCGTCTCGATCACCGCACGATGTCCGAGGTGCACGCCGTCGAAATTGCCGATCGCAGCGGTGGCGCCGCGGGCATCGTCGGGCAGTTCGGACAGGGCGCGCAGGATCCGCATGGCCACCGGGTTAGCCCCGGTCCCGGAGGGGCGCAAGGCCCCGGGGATCGGCCTGCCGCCATGGGCCTCTCGCAAGGTCGTAAGACCAAAGCACGAGCCCAAGGTGCGCGCGGCTTGATGTGAATCAAGGTCGCATCGCTCGTGGTCGGCAAGCCTGCGCCCGGGACAGACAGGAGATCCATCATGCACATGCGCTCCGTTCTCATGGCCGCGATGCTGGTCGGTGCCGCTGCACCGCTCGGCGCGTCCGAAGCCACGTTCGAGGCCATCAAGGTCGAGGCCGGCGCGGCTCTCTTCTCGGCCGAGTGCCGGCGGTGCCATGCGCCGGAGGCCACGGATGCCTCGTACGGGCCGCCGCTTGCCGGGGTCGTCGGGCGCCGGGCCGGAGGCATGCCGGACTTTGCCTACTCGGAGGTGCTTGCCGGATCGGGCATCGTTTGGACGCCGGCGGCGCTCCGCGTATGGATGGCCGACAACGACGGCTTCATGCCCGGCACACGCATGCGGCATGTCGGCATCGAGGATCCGACGGTGCAGGATTTCATCCTCGCCTACCTGATGTCGCTCGGCGGCGGGGATTCCGCCGAGTGATCGAGCCCCGGTCCCGTTCGGCGGCCCGCCCGGGCAAAACCTCCCAGGGCCAGGGCGCGCCGTCGGGTGGAGGCCGGGGCTGTCAATCGCACGTGGGTCGTAAGACCAAAGCGCCGTATGAGGCCGCGGGGCAGCGCATATACTGCCGACGGAGGAGAGATTGACCGGTGCGCAGGGCGTGCCGGTGCCGTGTTCCACAGGGAGGACAGACATGACACGATTCACCGCCATCGTCGTGGCCGGGATCGTCGCTTCGGCCGGCGCCGCGACCGCGCAGGTCAGCGACGAAATGATCGCCGACGACCAGTCGATGACCGAACAGGTCGTGACCAACGGCATGGGCCGCGACCTGCAGCGCTACAGCCCGCTCGAGATGCTCAACCGCGACAACGTGCAGAACCTCGTGCCGGCCTGGGCCTTCAGCCTCGGCGGCGAGAAGCAGCGCGGTCAGGAGACACAGCCGCTGATCTACGACGGCATGATGTACATCACCGGCTCGTATTCGCGGCTCTACGCGATCGATCTCGAGACCGGCGCCGAGGTGTGGCAGTACGATGCCCGTCTGCCGGAGGGGATTCTGCCCTGCTGCGACGTGGTGAACCGCGGCGCCGCGCTCTACAACGACAAGCTCTATTTCGGCACGCTGGACGCGCGGATCGTGGCGCTCGACGCCAAGACCGGCGACGTGGTGTGGCGTGACCAGATCGCCGACTACAAGGCCGGCTACAGCTATACCGCCGCGCCGCTCATCGTCGACGGCCTCGTCGTGACGGGCAATTCCGGCGGCGAGTTCGGTATCGTCGGCGAAGTTCAGGCGCGCGACGCCGAAACGGGCGAAATGGTCTGGACCCGCCCGGTGATCGAAGGACACATGGGCACCCTCAACGGCGAAGAGAGCACCATGACCGGTGAGCTCAACGCCACCTGGCCGGGCGACATGTGGAAGACCGGCGGCGGTGCGACGTGGCTCGGCGGATCCTACGACGCGCGCACCGACACGCTCATCTTCGGCACGGGCAACCCGGCGCCGTGGAACAGCCACCTGCGCAATGCGGGCCAGCCGACCGAGGACAACTCGGGCGACAACCTGTATGCGGCGTCGCGCCTCGGCATCGATCCGGAGACGGGTGACATCAAGTGGCACTTCCAGACCACGCCGCGCGAGGGCTGGGACTACGACGGCGTGAACGAGGTCGTGCCCTACGAGGACCGCGAGGGCAACATGCGCCTCGCCACGGCGGACCGGAACGGCTTCTTCTACGTGCTGAACGCCGAGGACGGCGCGTTCGTGTCGGCCGAGCCCTTTGTGAAGGACATCACCTGGGCAGACGGCATCGACGAGAATGGCCGACCGATCTTCAATGAGGAAAACCGGCCCGGCGATCCGTCGGCCAGCGCCGACGGTGCGAAGGGCGAGGTCGTGTTCTCGTCGCCGTCGTTCCTTGGCGGCAAGAACTGGATGCCGATGGCGTTCTCGAAGCGTACGGGCAACTTCTACGTGCCCTCGAACGAGTGGGGCATGGATATCTGGAACGAGCCGATCACCTACAAGAAGGGCGCCGCCTATCTCGGCTCGGGCTTTACCATCAAGCCGAACTACGAGGATCATATCGGCTCGCTCAAGGCGATCGACCCCGATACCGGCGAATGGGTCTGGGAATACAAGAACGACGCGCCGCTCTGGAGCGGTGTGATGACGACCGCCGGCGGCCTCGTGTTCTTCGGCACGCCCGAGGGCAAGTTCATCGCGCTGGATGACGAGACCGGCGAAGAGCTGTGGTCGTTCCAGACCGGCTCCGGAATCGTCGGACAGCCCGTGACCTGGGAGCAGGACGGCGAACAGTACGTGTCGGTGATCTCTGGTTGGGGCGGAGCTGTGCCGCTCTGGGGCGGCGAAGTCGCCAAGAAGGTCAACTACCTCAACCAGGGCGGTATGCTCTGGACGTTCAAGCTGCCGCGCGAGCTTGCCGCGTTGGAATGACGGTCACCCCCCGACCGTGACGGTGCGCCCGGCCTTCGTGCCGGGCGCTTCGCGTTTTCGGGGTGTACAGCAAGCCTTCGGGACCGGCCGCATGATCGTTTCACGCGAGGCGGTGACTTCGCCCCGATGCGCCGGTAATCTCGGGTCCGACAACACGCCGGGCGCGGCGGGCGAGAGGCGAAGCAGGGCATGTCCAGACTGGAGCGGTGGCGCGAGACCGCCGCACGCACCCACAACCGGTATCACGCGTGGCGCGCGGCGCGGGCGCGCCCGGCGACGGCGTTCCGCTCGGCGCCCGAGCCGCGCACGGTGGGGTCCTTCGCGCGGGGCCGCCAACTCGCGGCCGGCAACCTCATGTTTGCCGGGCACCTGGTCGAGGCACCGGGCTGGTCGATCTGGGACGTGACCGCGCCCGACCCGGCCTTCGAAGAAGAGATTCACGGCTGCGCGTGGCTCGACGACCTTGCAGCCGCTGCCGATCCGCGCACCCGCGCGGTCGCACAGGCCTGGGTCTGGGGCTGGATCGACCGCTTCGGCGACGGCTCGGGCCCCGGCTGGCAGCCCGACCTGGCCGGACGGCGCATCATCCGCTGGACGCATCATGCCTTCTTCCTGCTGCGTGGGCGCACGACCGAGGAATCCGCGGCGTTTCACCGCGCACTCGGGGCGCAAACGCTCTACCTCGCGCGGCGCTGGTCCGCCACGTTGCCGGGTCTCGCGCGGTTCGAGGCGCTGACCGGATTGCTCTATGCCGGCCTGTCGCTCGAGGGAATGGATGACCAGGTCGAACCCGCCCGGGCCGCGCTCGCGCGCGAATGCGCGCGCATCGTCGATGCGGAGGGCGGGCTGGCGACCCGAAATCCAGAGGACCTGCTCGAGGTGCTCACGTTGCTGACATGGGCGGCGTCGGCGCTCGACGAGGGTGGCAGCGCCCCCGAGCCCGATCATGCCGAGGCGATCGCCCGGATCGCGCCGACGCTGCGCGCGCTGCGTCACGCCGATGGCGGGTTGGCCCGTTTTCACGGTGGCGGCCGCGGTCTCGAGGGCCGGCTGGACCAGGCCTTGGCTGCGGCACGGGTGCGCCGGCGGCCCCAGCGCGGCCTCGCCATGGGATTTGCGCGGCTTGCGGGCGGGCGCACGAGCCTGATCGTTGACGCGACGCCGCCGCCGTCGGGCCCTGCGTCGTTCAACGCCCATGCCTCGACACTGGCCTTCGAACTGACCTCGGGACGCCGGCCGCTGATCGTCAATTGCGGCTCCGGTGCGATTTTCGGGTCGGAGTGGCGCCGCGCGGGCCGGGCGACCCCCTCGCATTCGGCGCTGTGCCTCGACGGGTATTCCAGCGCAAGGCTCGGCAAGAGCGGATATGTCGGCGCGGCCCCGCGAGAGATGCTGGAGGACGCGCCGGAGCGCGTGCCCGTCGAGCTCAAGACGCTCGATGATGCGTATCGCTTCGAAGGGGCGCACGATGGTTACGCCTCGACCCACGGGCTCACGCACGCGCGGATGCTGGATCTGGCGCATGACGGACGTCATCTGGCGGGCGAGGATCTTCTGGTGGCGATGGGCGCCCGCGACAAGCGGCTGTTCGATGCGCGGCTGACCGGGGCGAAATTGGCCGGGCTGCCCTTCCAGATCCGCTTTCACCTGCACCCCGAGGCCGACGCGACCCTCGACATGGGCGGATCGGCTGTGTCGGTGGCGCTCCGCTCGGGCGAGGTCTGGGTTTTCCGGCACGACGGCGTGGCCGATTTGGCGCTTGAACCGTCGGTCTATCTCGAGAAGGGGCGACTCCGTCCGCGGGCGACGAAACAGATCGTTTTATCCGGCCGCGCGATGGAGTATGCGACGCGCGTCCGCTGGACCCTCGCCAAGGCGCACGAGACCGAGGTCGCCATCCGCGACCTCGCGCCGTCCGTGGCCGAGGACGACGACATAGAAGACGCCACCTGACCGAAGGCCTGCCCATGACCGACCTCGTGCCCCTCCGCCGCGCGCTGATATCCGTCTCCGACAAGACCGGTTTGGAAGATCTCGGCCGCGCGCTCGCAGACCGGGGGGTGGAGCTTCTGTCGACCGGCGGCACCGCCCGCGCGCTGCGCGACGCCGGGCTCGAGGTACAAGACGTCTCGGACGTCACCGGCTTTCCCGAGATGATGGACGGCCGGGTCAAGACGCTGCATCCCAAGGTGCATGGCGGGCTTCTGGCGCTGCGCGACGACGACAGCCACGTGGCCGCGATGACCGAACACGGTATCGGTGCGATCGACCTTCTGGTGGTCAACCTCTACCCGTTCGAGTCCGCCGTGGCCGGCGGTGCGGACTACGATACCGCGATCGAGAACATCGACATCGGCGGCCCCGCCATGATCCGGGCGGCGGCCAAGAACCACCGGTTCGTCAGTGTCGTGACCGATGTCGAGGACTACGACGCGCTGCTGTCCGAGCTCGACGCGCAGGACGGGGCGACCTCCTACGCGTTCCGCCAGCGGCTCGCGCTGACCGCATATGCCCGCACCGGCGCCTACGATGCGGCGGTGTCGGGCTGGATGGCCGATGCGCTCGGCGACGCCGCGCCGCGCCGCCGGGTGGTCGCGGGCCGCCTGTCGCAGACGCTGCGCTACGGCGAGAATCCGCACCAGTCCGCGGCGTTCTACACCGACGGCGCGACCCGGCCGGGCATCGCGACGGCGCGCCAGCTTCAGGGCAAGGAACTGAGCTACAACAACATCAACGACACCGACGCGGCGTTCGAACTCGTGTCCGAGTTCAGCGCCGACGCACCGGCCTGCGCGATCATCAAGCACGCCAATCCCTGCGGTGTCGCGACGGGCGCGACGCTGGCCGAGGCCTATTCGCGCGCCTTCGACTGCGACCGGACCTCGGCGTTCGGCGGCATCGTTGCGCTAAACCGGCCGCTCGACCGCGCGACGGCAGAGGCGATCACCGAGATCTTCACCGAGGTGGTGATCGCGCCCGAGGCCGACGAGGACGCGCGCGCGATCTTCGCGGCGAAGAAGAACCTGCGCCTTCTCGTGACCGGCGGGCTTGCCGATCCGGCGGCCGCGGGCCTCGCGATCCGGCAGGTGTCGGGCGGCTTTCTGGTGCAGGACCGCGATACCGGCCGCGTCGGGCCGGACGCGCTTCGGGTGGTGACGCGCCGCGCCCCGTCGGAGGCGGAGATGCCTGATCTGCGCATGGCGTGGACCGTGGCCAAGCACGTGAAATCCAACGCCATCGTCTACGTTAAGGATGGCGCGACCGTCGGCATCGGTGCGGGCCAGATGAGCCGCGTCGACTCGACCCGCATCGCCGCGCGCAAGTCCGCCGACATGGCCGAGGCGCTCGGCCTCGACACGGCGCTGACGCAGGGCGCCGTCGTCGCTTCGGACGCCTTCTTCCCGTTTCCCGACGGCCTGCTTGCCGCCGCCGAGGCCGGGGCGAAGGCCGTGATTCAGCCTGGTGGCGCGATGCGCGATGACGAGGTGATCGCCGCCGCGGACGAGGCGGGGCTGGCGATGGTCTTCACCGGCATGCGGCACTTCCGACATTGACCGGGCGGCGCGGCATGCGGCTCGTGGGGATCACGGCTCTGGCGATCTTCGTCCTGGACCAGGCGACGAAGTGGTGGATCCTGCACATCCTGTCGCTCGACACGCGCGGCGTGATCGAGGTGGCGCCGCCGTGGCTGACCTTTCGCATGGCGTGGAACACAGGCATCAACTTCGGCCTGTTCTCGGGACAGGCCGACCTCACGCGGTGGGTGCTGATCGCGGTGGCGATGGGCATCGTCCTCTTCGTGCTGGTGTGGCTCAGGCGCGATCCGCCGGGTGTGCCCGGCCTGATCGCGGGCGGCGTTCTGATCGGCGGCGCGCTCGGCAACGTCATCGACCGGCTGGTCTACGGTGCGGTCGCGGATTTTCTGAACATGTCGTGCTGCGGCATCGACAACCCGTATTCGTTCAACGTTGCCGACATCGCCATCTTCGTCGGCGCGGCGGGGCTCGTGCTCTTTCCGGGCGACGACAACTCACCGCCAGCACGACGGAAAAAGCGCGCGTGACGACGGCAAAGAGTTGCGTTAAGGCTCGGGCGATGACGGAACGGAGAGGCGGAATGCGGGTTCGGATGGTCGTGGGGCTCCTGACAGGGCTGGCCCTTTGTGCCTGTTCCTCGGCGCGCGACGGCGAGACCAACCTCCGCCGTGTCGAGAACTTCCGCGGCGCGCCCGAGGAATTCGGCATCGTCCCGAACAAGCCGCTGCAGGCGCCGCCGGCCGGACGCGCCGCGTTGCCGGCGCCCACGCCGGGCGGCGCGAACCGGGCGGACCTGACCCCGCTGTCGGATACCGTCGCGGCGCTTGGCGGCGATCCGTCGCGGCTGTCGTCGGGCGCCGGGATCCCTGCCTCGGACGGCGCGCTCGTCGCTGCGGCGGGGCGGCGCGGCGTGAATCCGACCGTCCGGCAGGATCTGGCACGCGAGGATGCGGCCTTCCGCCGGCGGGCATCGATCCTCAACTGGCGCATCGTTCGCGAGGACGAGTACAACCGGGCGTATCGGCGCCAGTCGCTCGACGCACAGGCATGGCTGGACCGCGTCCGCGTGCCGGGCACGAACATCCGAACGCCGTCCGCTCCGCCGCCCGCACGCTGACGTCTCTGCGCCGGCAAGCGGGATCAGGCCGACGCACAGTCGGACACGGGGCCCGAGCTTACAAATCTGTCAAGTTGCTTGAACTCGCCGAGGGCTGTCGTAGCTAGTCGGTGAACCGGGTTCGAGGAGGTTGACCCCCGCATGCTGACACGGCTGAGCACCATCGCTGCCGCCGCGCTTCTGGCGCTGCCGGCGACCACACCGATCCTGACCGGCCCCGCCACCGCGCAGGAGGCCATCGAGGAGCAGGTAACCACCTTTACGCTCGACAACGGCATGGAGGTCGTGGTGATCGAGAACCACCGCGCGCCGGTGGTCACCCACATGGTCTGGTACCGGGCCGGGGCGGCGGACGAGACACCGGGCACCTCCGGTGTCGCACACTACCTCGAGCATCTTCTCTTCAAGGGCACCGAGACCCTCGAGCCCGGCGAGTTCAGCCGCGTCGTCGCGCGGAACGGCGGCAGCGACAACGCCTTTACCAGCTACGACTACACCGCGTATTTCCAGCGCGTCGCCGCCGATCGGCTGGACCGCATGATGGAGATGGAGGCCGACCGCATGGTCAATCTCCAGCTCACGGAAGAGGACGCCGACACCGAACGGTCCGTGATCCTCGAGGAGCGCAACCAGCGGGTCGAGAACTCGCCGGGTGCGCTGTTCAACGAGCAGACGAGCGCGGCGCTCTACCTCAACCATCCCTACAACACGCCGGTCATCGGCTGGCGGCACGAGATGGAAGAACTGGACGAGGTGAAGGCGCGCGATTTCTACGAAACCTACTACGCGCCCAACAACGCGATCCTCGTCGTGGCCGGCGACGTGACGCCCGACGAGGTGCGCACGATGGCGGAGCGGCACTACGGCGCGATCCCGGCCAACGAGTCATTGCCGGAGCGGACGCGGCCGCAGGAGCCGCCGCAGCGCGCAGAGCGGCGCCTGAGCATGGCCGATCCGCGCGTATCGCAACCCTACATGGTGCGCACGTACCTCGCGCCGGAGCGCGATCCGGGTGACCAGGAACGTGCCGCGGCGCTGGTCATCCTCGCCGAGATCCTCGGCGGTGGTCAGACGTCGGTGCTCACGCGGACACTGCAGTTCGAGCGCCCGGCAGCGGTCTATACCAGCGCGTTCTACGACGGCACGTCGGTCGACGACACGTCGTTCGGCATCGCGGCCGTCCCCGCGGAGGGCGTGAGTCTCGCCGCGCTGGAGGCTGACCTGAACCGCGTGCTCGAGAACTTCATGTCCGAAGGGATCGACCCGGAACAGCTGGAGCGGATCAAGTTTCGTTTGCGCGCACAGCAGATCTACGCGCTCGACAATTCCGACGGGCTCGCCCGCCGCTACGGCGCCGCGTTGGCGACCGGCCTGACGGTCGAGGACGTCCAGGACTGGCCCGATGTCCTGCAGGCCGTGACCGAAGAGGACATCATGCAGGCGGCACGCGAGCTTTTCGTCAGTGATCGCTCTGTTACCGGCTACCTCACCGGCGACCAGAGTGCCGCGGCCGACGAGGGCGAATCCGAGGTGTCGCCGGCTGCCACGCCGACGCGGGAGCCCGCGGCGGACACGATCGAAGGTCAGGGGGAGATCACGCAATGATCCGCCGCATCCAAGCCGCCGCGGCCGTCGCCGCGCTGTTCGCCCTTGCCGTCCCGGCAGCGGCGCAGGTCGATATCGAGGAGGTCACCACCGACGCCGGGTTCGAGGCCTGGCTGGTCGAGGACGACAGCGTACCGTTCGTTTCGCTCGAGATCCGCTTCGTGGGCGGCGCCGTCCTCGATCCCGAGGGGCAGGCGGGCGTCACGAACCTCATGATGGGCCTTCTGGAGGAGGGCGCGGGCGAGCGTGACGCGCGCGCCTTCGCCGCGGCCGAGGAAGAGCTCGCCGCCTCCTTCGGCTACGACGCGAACCACGACAGCGTATCGGTGTCCGCGCGGTTCCTGACCGAGAACCGTGACGAGGCCGTGGCGCTCCTGCGAGACAGTCTCGTGGCTCCGCGCTTCGACGCCGACGCGATCGAGCGGGTGCGCGGGCAGGTGATCTCCGGCCTCAGGTCCGCACAGACCGACCCCGACGAGATCGCGGAGCGGCGCGCGGCCGACTACGCGTTCGGCGATCACCCCTACGCGCGCCCCGTTTCGGGTACGCTGGAGACCGTGCCGCACCTGTCGCGCGAGAGCATCGTCGCGGCGCATGCGGCCGCGCTCGTGCAGGACCGCGCGGTGATCGCCGCAGCCGGCGATATCAGTGCCGACGAGTTGTCCGCTCTTGTCGATTCGCTGCTCGCCGATCTGCCGGAGAGCGGACCGGGTCTGCCGACCGAGGTCGAGATCCCCGACAGTGGCGGTGTGACCGTCGTGCCGTTCGACACGCCGCAATCCGTCGCGATATTCGGGCATTCCGGCATCGATCGTCACGATCCCGATTTCTTCCCCGCCTACGTGCTCAATCACATTCTCGGCGGCGGCGGGTTTGAATCGCGCCTGATGGAAGAGGTGCGCGAGAAGCGCGGTCTGACCTACGGTGTCTATTCCTACCTCGCGACGCGCGACTACGCGGACCTCATGATGGGGCGGGTCGCATCCGCCAACGAACGCATGGCCGAGACGGTGCAGGTCATCCGCGACACCTGGGCTCGCACCGCCGAAGACGGCGTGAGCGACACCGAGCTCGAGGACGCGAAGACCTATCTGACCGGGGCCTATCCGCTGCGATTTGACGGCAACGGCGCCATTGCCGACATTCTCGTCGGGATGCAATTGCAGGACCTGTCGCCGGATTACGTGAACACGCGGAACGACATGATCGAGGCCGTCACCGCCGAGGATATCCAGCGCGTGGCCGGTGAGCTCATGAAGCCGGACGCTTTGCACTTCACGATCGTGGGTCAGCCCGAGGGGCTGGACGGCGAGGCGACGCAGTGAGCGTGGCGCATCGAACACGGGTGCCGGCATGCGCCGGTTGATCGCGAGCCTGTCGGTCGCCGGCGCCGCCTTGGCCGCGCCAGCGGACGCGGACCGCGGCATCATGCGCACGCTGTCGCCCGACACCGACGATCTCAGCGCCTACCGCTGGGAAAACCGGCCGGTCCTGCTGTTCGCACCGTCGCCCGATGATCCCGAATTCCGGCGTCAGGTCGCCACGCTGGAGGCGGCGCAGCCGGACGTGGAAGATCGCGATATCGTCGTGTTGTCGGACACCGATCCGCAGGCCGGCGGCGCGTTGCGGGCGCGGTTCGCGCCCGACGGCTTTCTATTCGTGCTCGTGGGCAAGGACGGCGGCGTCAAACGCACCGAAACCGCGCCTGTGGCGGCCGCTGACCTTTTCGGGACGATCGACGCGATGCCGATGCGGCGCCGCGAGATGTCGCAGTAGGCGGCATCCGCGGCGCGGCGCTCAGTTCAGCAGACCGGCGTGGCGCAGTCCGAAATCGACCTTTTCGCGCGTCTCGGGCGTGAGCGGCACGAGCGGTGGCCGCACGTCCTCTTCGCAAAGATCGAGCCGCGACATGGCGTACTTGGCGCCGCACAGGCCCGGCTCGGTGAAGATCGCGTGGTGCAGTGGCATCAGCCGATCCTGCAGGTCGAGCGCACGGGCGTAGTCCCCGGACAGGCACGCCTCCTGCACTTCGGCGCATAGCCGCGGCGCGACGTTGGCCGTGACCGAGATCACGCCGATGCCGCCCTGCGCGTTGAAGCCGTGGGCCGTCGCGTCCTCGCCCGAGATCTGCGCGAAGTCGCGGCCGCAGGCGATCCGCTGTGCCGAGACCCGGGCCAGGTCGCCCGTCGCGTCCTTCACGCCGACGATGCGCGGCAGCTTTGACAATTCGCCCATCGTGACAGGCGTCATGTCCACGGCCGACCGGCCCGGAATGTTGTAGATGATGATCGGCAGCGTGCAGCAATCGTGCAGCATTTTGAAATGTGCGTAGAGCCCGGCCTGCGTCGGCTTGTTGTAGTAGGGCGTCACCACCAGCGCGGCGTCGGCACCCACACGCTCGGCATGCATGATGAAGCGCATCGCCTCGGTCGTGTTGTTCGAGCCGGCACCGGCGATCACCGGCAGGCGGCCCGCCGCGGCGGTCACCACTGTCTCGACCACCGCCTCGTGCTCCTCGGCGCTCAGCGTCGGGCTTTCGCCCGTCGTGCCTACGGGAACGATTCCGTGAGTGCCCTGCTCGACATGCCAGTCGACGAGGCGTTTGAGCGTCTCGAAATCCACCGCGCCGTCCTTGAACGGCGTGACGAGGGCGACCATCGACCCCTTGAACATGACACGCTCCTTTTCCAGCCCGATTGCGGGTTGCGTGGCGCCGCCGCCTGTCGCAGACGTGAGTTGTCGGGCGCCCGCTCGTGGATATGCTCCGGGCCGTGTCTATCCTCTCTCGAATGGTGAATTGCAAGCTCATGTCGCGTCTTTGGGCCGCTCTCCTCCTGTCGATCTTCGCTGCCGCTGCGCACGCGCAGGACGCGCGCGGCCTCGGCCGCGCCATGGATCTCGTGCGCAGCGGCGACTGGGCCGGTGCGACCATTGCCGCCCGGGCGGACGGCGCGGTCGCCCGCGACGTTGTCATGTGGCACAAGCTGCGCGACGGCCGGGGCTCCGCCGCGGAGGTCCAGGACTTCATCGCGCGCAATCCCGACTGGCCGGGCCTCGCCTACCTGCGGGAAAAGAGCGAGGAGGCGATCACCGCCGCCTCGCATGCCGACGTGCGCGCGTTCTTCTCCGATTCGCTGCCGCAGACCGGGTCCGGCGCGCTGTCCTACGCCAGGGCGCTGGCGAACGCGGGCGAGCACGGGATGGCCGAGGCCAGCGTCGTGCTGGCCTGGCGCACGCTGGCGCTGTCGTCCGAGGAGATCGCCGCCTTCCTCGCCGATCATGGCGACCTCTTGCTGCCGCATCACGCGGCACGGCTCGACATGGCGCTGTGGGCCGGCTGGACGGTCAACGCGCGCCGCATGCTCGGGCTTGTCGACGACGACCGGCGCAAGCTGGCGGAGGCGCGCCTGGCACTGCAGGAGATGGAAGCCGGGGTCGATACGCGTATCGCCGCGGTCCCCGACTCGCTCGCCGACGATCCGGGTCTCGCGCACGACCGTTTCGAGTGGCGCATGCGCAAGGGGCGCACCGACGATGCCGCGGCCTTCCTGCTCGCGCGATCGACGGACGCCAAGGCGCTGGGCGAGCCGTCGGCCTGGGCGTCGCGCCGGCGAACGCTGGCCCGCGATCTGATGCGCGACGGGGAGTACGACACCGCCTACCGGGTCGCCGCGACCCACTACATGGTGCCCAACGGGGAATACGACTACGCCGACCTCGAATGGCTGTCGGGCTATCTCGCGCTTCGGTTTCTCGACGACCCGGCACTGGCGGCCGAGCATTTCCGGCGGATGCGCGATTCGGTCGCGACGCCGATATCGCTCGGGCGCGCGGGCTACTGGATCGGCCGGGCCGAGGAAGCCGCCGGCAATCCCGACGCGGCGCAGGCGGCCTATGCCTTCGGCGGCCGCTACCAGACCTCGTTCTACGGGCTCCTGGCCGCCGAGGCGGGCGGGATCGCGCCCGACCCGGCGCTCGCGGGCGTGAGCCCCGGCGCGTGGGAAGACGCGGCGTTCACCCGATCGAGCGTGTTCGAGGCGGCAACGCTTCTGCTCGCCGCCGGCGAGGACACCCTCGCCGAGCGATTCTTCACGCACCTGGCCGAGAGCCTCGAGGCCGACGAGATCGCCAAGCTGGGCGCGATGCTCGAGGAGATGGACCGTCCGCATATCCAGGTGATGCTGGGCAAGCGGGCGGCGCAGGCGGGACTGGAGGTGCATGCGCCCTATTACCCGCTGCCGGGCTTCGCCGCGCGCGATTTCCCGGTGCCGACCGAGCTGGTGCTCGCGATCGCGCGGCGCGAATCTGAATTCAATCCCGTTGTCGTCAGCCATGCCGGCGCGCGCGGTCTGATGCAGCTGATGCCGGGCACTGCGCGCGACGTCTCGGGCTGGCTCGGCGAAACCTACTCGGAGTCGCGCCTGACCTCCGATCCGGCCTACAACGCGCGGCTGGGCTCGGCCTACCTCGCCTATCTCGCGCGGAGCTTCGACGGAAACGTCGTCATGATGGCCGCCGGCTACAACGCCGGCCCCGGTCGACCGCGGCAATGGGCCGAGCGCTTCGGCGACTTTCGCCGGGGCGAGATCGACGTCATCGACTTCATCGAGTTCATCCCGTTCCGCGAGACCCAGAACTACGTGATGCGCGTCGCCGAGAGCCTGCCGATCTACCGTGCTCGGCTGGGTCTCGATCCGCATCCGGTGCCGTTCTCGCAGGAACTGACCGGCAGCACGCTGATGGCGCTGGGCGAATAGGCGCGCCGGCGCGCCCGGGCCTGCCGGCGGGAGCGAGGGGCGCGGCCCCTCGCGCTCCCCGGAGTATTTGACCCAAGAAGAAGTGGCGGGATCAGGCGGCCGCGCGGCGGGCGCGCCGCAGCGAGAAGAGGCCGGCCCCGACGATGATCAGTGCGCCGAGCGCCACGTTGAGGCGCAGCGTTTCGTCGAAGACGACGATTCCGAGCGCCGAGGCGAAGACCAGCTGGAGATAGGCGAAGGGCTGCACCGCGCCGACCTCGGCCACCTCGTAGGTCTTGATCAGCGTGAAATGGCCCAGCGCGCCGGTGATGCAGAGCAGCCCCATCAGGACTGAATCGCCGGGCGTCATCGGCTCCCAGAACCAGATGCCGATGGCGGTCGAGACGACGGCGCCCACCGTGCCGGTCCAGAAGAACGAGGTGGCGGCGTCGTCGCGCCGCGCCGCGTAGCGGTTGAGGAGGCCATAGAGCGCGAACATCAGCGCCGCGAGAAGCGGGATCGCGGCGTAGGGCGAGAAGACGCCGCCCGAGGGCCGCAGCACGATCAGCACTCCGACGAAGCCGATGGCGGTCGCGGTCCAGCGCCGCCAGCCCATCGTCTCGCCCAGAACGGGGCCTGCGAGCGCGCCGATCAGGAGCGGGTAGCAGGCGAAGACGGCGTGGCTCTCGACAAGGCCGAGAAAGACGAAGCCAAGCACCATCACCATGATCTCGAGCGCCAGAAGCGCCCCGCGGAAGGCCTGCAGGAGGGGCTGGGTCGTCGCCGCGGCGGCGCGGATGCTGCCGGCCTGGCGGCGCGCGATGGCGATCACGAAGGCGGCGAAGAACCAGTAGCGGATCATCACCACCATCCAGACGCTGTACGCGTCGGCAAGGTGGCGCGAGAGCCCGTCCTGTGCGGCGAAGATGAAGGTCGTCACGATCATCAGGGTGATGCCGAGGCGGGTGTCGTTGCGGGTCATGCTGGAGCCTTCGTGGCGACGGTCATGTGGCGCTTGCGCCCGTGACCGGGGACGCGGGTGACGGCGAAGCCGGCCGCGGCCAGCGCTCGCCGCACGTGGCCGGCGGCGCTGTAGGTGGCGGCGGTGCCACCGGTGGCGGTGTGCCACGCGACCTCGCGGAGCAGCGCGGGCTCCCACAATTCGGGGTTCCGGGCCGGCGCGAAGCCGTCGAGGAACCACGCGTCGGCCTGGCCGTCCCAGTTCGGCAGCGTGGCGCGCGCGTCGCCCGTCACGAGGCGGAACGCGAGATCGGGCAGATCGATCCGGGTCGTGCCGGCGGCCCAGAAAGGCGCGAGCTCGTCCGCGAGGCAAGCGAGTTCGGGGAAGGCGGCCTGCGCCCGGGTCATGTCGCCGGGCGACAGCGGGAAGGCTTCGAAGCTGGTCACGTGAAGGCGGCCGGGGAGGCCGGCGCGGCGCCACGCGTCGAGCGCCGCCAAGAGGTTGAGGCCGGTGCCGAAGCCCAGCTCGGCGATCCGGAAGCCGTCGCGGAACCGCGCCGGCAGGTCGTTGCCGGCGAGGAAGACGTGCCGGGCCTCCGCGAGGCCGTCGTCCAGCGAATAGTACGGGTCGTCGAACCGGCGCGAGACCGGGACGTCGCCGTCGCGCCACAGGGTCTCGGGCTGGTCGCTCATGCTCCAAGCGCTTAGGTCATGGCGCGGCAAAGCAAAAGGGGGCACGCGATGGCGGCAATCGACGTGACGGTGCGCGGGGCGGGAATCTTCGGGCTTTCGGTGGCGTGGGCCTGCGCGCGTCGGGGCGCGTCGGTTCGGGTGATCGATCCGCACGGCGTCGCGGCCGGCGCCTCGGGCGGGATCGTCGGCGCGCTGGCGCCGCACGTGCCCGAGACCTGGAACGAGAAGAAGGCGTTCCAGCTCGACAGCCTGCTGGCGGCTGCCGCGTTCTGGGCCGAGGTGCGCGATGTCGGCGGCGCCGATCCGGGATACGGCCGGCTGGGGCGGTTGCAGCCGGTCGAGGACGACGCAGGCCTGGAGCGGGCGCGGGAGCGCGCCGACGGGGCGGCCGGGCACTGGCGCGCGGCGGCCGAGTGGCGGGTGATCCGGGCCGAGGCCGCCGGAACCTTTGCCCCGGTCACGCCGACCGGCTGGCTGGTACACGACACGCTGAGCGCGCGAATCCACCCGCGGCGGGCCTGCGAGGCGCTGGCCGCGGCGTTGCGCGTGCGTGGCGTGGAGATCGTCGCAGATGCGTGCGAGTCGGGCGCCGTCGTCTGGGCGACGGGATGGCGCGGGCTGTCCGAGATGACCGACGCCGCCGGGCGTCCGGCGGGCGCCGGCGTGAAGGGACAGGCGGCCCTGATACGCCACGACGCCGGCGCGGTGCCGCAGGTTTTTGCCGACGGGCTGCACGTCGTGCCCCACGACGACGGAACGGTGGCGATCGGCTCGACCAGCGAGCGGACGTTCGACGCGCCGGACGCGACCGACGCGCAGGTCGACGATCTCGTGGCACGGGCGGTCAGGGTGCTGCCGGTCCTGGCGGGCGCGGAGATCGTGGCCCGCTGGGCGGGCGTCCGGCCGCGGGCGCGCAGCCGCGCGCCGCTCCTCGGGCCCTGGCCCGGCCGACGGAATCACTTCGTCGCCAATGGCGGGTTCAAGATCGGCTTCGGCATGGCGCCGCGGGTGGGCGACGTCATGGCCGACCTGGTGCTGGAGGCACGGGACGCGATCCCCGTGCCATTCCACGCCGAGGCGGCGCTCGGTCCGGGGTCGGCGCATGGCGTGCGAGGCTGACACACGCGCTTGAGGGCTTGCAGGCATGCACATTCTGTCGTTACCCTGCATAAAATCCGGATGCGGGAGGCGACGGAGAGTTTGCAGGATATTGCAGAGGCATTGCGACTGGCCGTGTCGCTCGTCCTGTCGGGCGACGCCGATCTCGTCGAGATCGTTGTTCTGTCTCTGCGGGTGAGCCTGACGGCGACCGCGGTCGCCTGCGCGATCGGCCTGCCGCTGGGCGCGCTCGTGGCTGTGGCGCGCTTTCCCGGGCGCGGGACGGCTCTTGTCGTGATGAACGCCCTCATGGGTCTGCCGCCGGTCGTGGTCGGGCTGATCGTTTACCTGCATCTGTCGCGCGCCGGGCCGCTCGGCTTTCTCGGTCTGCTCTACACGCCGACCGCGATGATCGTGGCGCAGACGATCCTGATCGCACCGATCGTCGCGGCGTTGTCGCGGCAGGTGCTGGAGGATCTGCACGACGAGTATGCCGCGCAGTTCCGCTCGCTCTGCCTGACGCGGGCGCAGGTGGTGGGCGCGTTGCTGTGGGACGGGCGGTATGCGCTGATGACGGTGGCGCTGGCCGGGTTCGGTCGCGCGGTGGCCGAGGTCGGCGCGGTCATGATCGTCGGTGGCAACATCGATCACCTGACCCGCGTGATGACGACGGCCATCGCGCTCGAGACGTCGAAAGGGGCGTTGCCGATGGCGCTGGCGCTGGGAATCGTCCTGATGGCGCTCGCCCTCGGGGTGAACGCCGCCGTGCACGGGCTGCGTGCGAGCGCGGTGCGGCACGCCTATGTCTGACGCTGCGCTGCCCTTTCTCGGCGGGCGCGCCGGCGCGGCCGCATCGCCGCGGGCGCCGCTCCTGCCGATGCGCGCGCGGGGGCTGACGCTCCGGCGCGGCGGCGTCGCGGTGGTCGACAGGATCGACCTAGATCTCGGGTTGCGCGGCTGCACCGCGATTCTCGGGCCGAACGGCGCCGGCAAGAGCCTTCTGCTGCGCCTCCTGCACGGACTCGAACCGCCTGAGGCCGGCGCCGTCACGTGGAACGGCGCGCCTGCGTCGCGCGAGGTAACGGCGCGCCAGGCGCTCGTCTTCCAGACGCCCGTCCTGTTGCGGCGGTCGGTCGGTGCCAATCTGGACTTCGTGCTTCGGGCGCGACGCCGCGACAGGGGACTGCGCGCCGCGCTGCTGGACCGGGTCGGACTGGGCGACAAGGCTGATCGGCCCGCCCGCCTGCTGTCCGGCGGCGAAAAGCAGCGCCTCGCGCTGGCCCGCGCGCTCGCGACCGGGCCGGACGTGTTGTTCCTCGACGAGCCGACGGCCAGCCTCGATCCCGGATCTGTGCTGATGATCGAACGGATCGTGCGCGAGGAAGCGGAGCGGGGCACGCGCCTCGTGATCGTCACGCACGACGTGGCGCAGGCGCGGCGGCTCGCCGACGACGTCGTGTTCCTGCATCGGGGGCGCGTGATCGAGCACGCGCCGACCGACACCTTCTTTGCCGCTCCGGCGGCTGAGGCGGCCCGCGATTTCCTCGCCGGCCGCATCGTTCTCTGACCAGGAAGTGGATCGTCCCATCATGGCATTTTCTCGCATCGCCCTCGTCTCGACACTCGCGCTCGCCGCCGGAGCGGCGGTCGCGCAATCGGACTCGATCCTCGTGCAGTCGACGACCTCGACGGCCAATTCGGGGCTTTACGATTACCTGCTGCCAGCCTTCGAGTCGGAGAGCGGGATCACCGTCAACGTCGTCGCGGTCGGCACCGGGCAGGCCATCGAGAACGCGCGCAACTGCGACGGCGACGTGCTGCTCGTGCATGCCAAGCCGGCCGAAGAAGCCTTCGTCGCCGATGGCTACGGCACCGCGCGCACAGACCTGATGTACAATGACTTCGTCATCGTCGGGCCGCAGGGCGATCCCGCCGGGATCGCCGGAACCGAGGACGCGCAGGCAGCGCTCAGCGCGATCGCGGAGGCCGAGGCGCCCTTCGCCTCGCGGGGCGACGACAGCGGCACTCACAAGAAGGAACTGTCGCTCTGGTCCGGAACGGAGGTGGATCCGGCGTCCGGATCGGGCGCCTGGTACCGCGAGACCGGGTCGGGGATGGGCGCGACGCTCAACGCCGGCATCGGCATGGGCGCCTACGTCATGACGGATCGCGCCACGTGGATCAGCTTCGAGAACAAGCAGGATTACGAGATCGCTGTCGAGGGCGACGAGGACCTGTTCAACCAGTACGGCGTGATCCCGGTCAGCCCGGAGGCGTGCCCGAGCGTCAACGCGGAGGGGGCGCAGGCCTTTGCCGACTGGTTGGTGTCGGAGGCCGGCCAGGACGCGATCGCCGCCTACGAGGTCGACGGCCAGCAGCTGTTCTTCCCGAACGCGCCGCGCGAGGGCACCGACGGCTGAGGCGGCCTGCGGCGGCGCGTCCCGAGCGGTACCGTGCCGGGTGAAACGAAAAGGGGCGGGCCATCGGCCCGCCCCTTTGCATTTGATCGCCGCTCGAGGTGTCAGAGACCGCGGCGGGCGATCGTTTCGGCAAGCCGGGTGACCGCCGCGCTGCGTGCCGCGGCGATGGTCGCGGCGCCGGCGCCCTCGGGGATCGGCACCTCGATCGAAAACGCGCCGGACTGGTCGCGTCCGCCTGCATCGGGCGCGACGAAGAACTGCCCCGACAGCCGGAACGCCCCTTCCGCGGTCGCCAGCATGTCTTCGAGCCGCACATCCACCTTGGCGGCGGCGTAGTCGCGGAACGGCCAGGGTTCCGGCGCCGCCTGCGCGCCGGTGATCGCCGACAGGTCGCGGGCCAGCTGTAGCGTCATCGCGCGCCCCGGATCGTCGGCCCAGAGCGGGCCGAGCGGGGCCAGTGCGCCGCCCGGCGCCGCGACGTAGATATCCTCGGACGCGGCGTAGGTCGGCAATTGCACCTCGACCACCTCGAGCGTCGGATAGGCCGATGCGACCCGTGCGGTCGGCTGCGACGGCGGGGTCGCGTAGCGGGTATCGCCGGCGCCGCAGGCGGCAAGTGTCGCAAGCGCGCCGGCCGCAATGAGTATCTTGAAGGTCATGTCTTTCACCGTCCCAGGATGAGCGAGTTCGGATTGCGTTCGATGGTGCGCGCCAACCGTTCCACCGCTTCGGCGGCTTCGGTCACCTGCCGGATCGCGGCGCGCGTGTCACGCGTGAAGGGCGCGTCGTCCTCGTAGGTGCCGAGTGTCGCGCCCGCCTGCGTGGCCAGCGTGCGCAGTTGCGCCGACAGGGCGGGAAGCGTCTCGCTCGCGTCGCGGATGGCCTGCGCAGCCCCGCGTGCCGAGGCGAGCGTCGCGTTTGCGTTCTCGACAAGTCCACCCTCGCGCAGTTCGGCCAGCGTCGCGCGCAGATCTTCGAGCGCGGCGTTCAACTCGCCCGGCAGCGCGCGGGTGCTCTCCTGATCGACCAGCGCGTCGGCTGAGTTCACAAGGTCGTTTATGTCGGCGGTCAGCTGGTCGATCGGCACTTCGCCGGCGCGCTCGACGATGCCGCGCGCCTCGTCGACGATCGCCGGAAGGCCGTCGGCCGCCGTCTGCACGTCCTCGACTGCCTGGACGAGCTTGCCCACTGCATCCTGGGTCTCGACTTCGGCGAGGAGGCGGTTGAGCGTCTCGCTGGCGCTTTCGAGCTGCGTCACGAGGCCGCCGACCTGTCCGGGCAGTCCCTGGACCTCCTGGCTCTCTACGACGCCGCGCGCCGCGGCCAGCGTGCCGCGCAGTTCGGCCGGAACCCCCTGCACGTCTTCGCTGCCGACCAGCGTGTCGATCTGAGCGAGAAGCGACTGTGCCGCCCGCAGCAGGTCCGACACCTGGGCCGAGATCTGGTCGAACTGCACGTCGTTGGCCCCGGCGATCACCTCCTCGGTCTGGTCGAGGAGGGCGGGCAAGCGATCCGCCGCCCGTCCGACGGAGGCCACCGCCTCGGTCAGCGTCGCAGCCGTGTTCTGCTCTTCGATGGTGCCGACCACGCTATCGAGCGTGGAGGCGGTCGATTGCAGCTCGGTCAGAAGCGTGGTGACCTCGGCCGGCAGGCCCTGGACGTCCTCGCTCTCGACCACGCCGCGCGCGGAGGACAGAAGGCCGCGCAGTTCCGTCGGCACGCCGCGCACATCCTCGCTGGCGATCAGGGTCTCGGTCTCGCCGACGAGGGTCTGCGCCGCGGCGAGGAGGGTCGAGACTTCCTGCGACAGCTCCTGAAGCGGCACGCCGTTGGCGTTCTCGAGCAGCGCCTCGGCGTCCTCGAGAAGCGTTGGCAGCTCTTCGGCGGCCGTCCCGAGCGTGGAGATCGCCGCGGTCAGTTCGCCGACCGTGTCCTGCTCCTCGATGCGTTCGACCACGCCGTTGAGCGTGTCCGTGGTCCCCTGAAGCTGGGCAATCAACGCCGACACCTGTTCCGGGATGCCCTGGACTTCGTCGCTCTCGGTCAGGCCACGCACCGCCGCAAGGATGCCGCGCAGTTCGGACGGGCTTTCCTGCAGGTCGTCGCTGCCGATCAGGGCGGTGGTCTGGTTCATCAGGTCGATCGCCGACTGCATCACCTCCTCGATCGGCAGGTCCGCGACCCGTTGCAGCGCGCCCTGCGCCGTCGCCGTGACATCGGTGATGTTGGCCGCCGCGGTCGGCAGCTGCGGATAGGGGTCCGCATCCGAATCGAGCGTGCCCGGCGGCGGGGTGTCGACGTCGGCCAGCTCGATCTTGAGCCCGCCGGTCAGGATGGACGCGTTTGTCAGACGCGCGCGCAGCCCGTTATCGATCCGGTTCTCCAGGTAGTCGAAGAGCGTTTCCTGATCGGCGCCTTCCTCCAGCCCGAACCGGCCGGGATTGAGCCTCGCGGTCACCAGCAGGCGCACCTCGTCGTCGCCGAAGCGCTCGGGATCGACGAGACCGGTCAGGCTCGCGACCTCGCCCACGCGGAGACCGCCAAGCTCGATCGCCGCGCCGGCGGACAGGCCCGCGATATTCTCCTCGAACACCATCGTCACGTCCACGGCCTCGCCGTCGCCTTCCACGAGGAAGTCGTCGCGCGCGGTGTCCTCGTCGGGAAAGAGCTCGTACTCGGCCCCGCTCTCGATCGGCTGGCCGCCGGATCCGAGCGTCTCGAACGTCACCCCGCCCGAGATCAGCGAGGCGAAGGAGGTGAAGTTCAGCCGGGCACCCGACGCGCCGAGCGAGAAGGAGAAACCCGAGATGTCCCAGAACCGCGTCTGCGTCGTCACCAGATCGGCGTAGTCGGCGTAGATCACAGCGTCGGCGCGCACCGCCGCGCCGTTGGCGTCGATTTCGGCCGCGTCGACCATGCCGACCTCGACGCCCTTGTAGATGATCGGGGTCTTGGACGTCGGCAGGCTTTCGGGCGAGGTGATGACAAACTCCGTGCCCTCGTCACCCGAGCCGATGAGCGGCGCGCTCGCGAGCCCGTCGAAGTCGCTCCGGAACGCGCCGGGCGTGTTGTCCCACGCGCCCTGCACGTAGACGCCCGAGAGGACGGTATCGAGACCGGAGACGCCGCGTGCGCTGACTTCGGGGCGCACCACCCAGAATCGCGCGTCCTCGTCGATATACTCGGCCATCTCCTGTTCGACCCGGATCGACACCACGACCTGTTCGAGATTGTCGTCGAAGCCGACCTCCTCGACGAGGCCGACGCCGATGTCGCGGTACCGCAACTCGGTCTCGTCCGCGGTGATGCCGGCCGCGTTCTCGAACGCGACCTCGATGAGCGGTCCCTGCCCCGCGTAGTTGTTGTAGGCGGCGGCGAGCGCGATCACGAGCGCGGCGATCGGGATCAGCCAGATGATCGAGACCTTGCTCCAGAGGCTGCGCTTCTCGGGCTCGAGAGGGACCTCGCCCAGCTCGCGGGTGTCGTCGTCGGTCACTGTCAGTCGTCCTTTTTATGTCGTGCGGCGATCCGGCGGGCGCGGGCCTTGTCCCAGATCAAGCGCGAGTCGAAGCTCTGCGCCGAAAGCATCGTGAAGATCACCGAGAGCGCGAAGGTCAGCGCGGCCGGTCCCGGATGGATCGACGCGACCGAGCTGAGCTGTACCAATGCGGAGAGGATCGCCACCACGAAGACGTCGATCATCGACCAGCGACCGATGAACTCGACGATCTCGTAAAGGTGCTGCCGCTTTTCGGGCGGCACACCCGAGCCGCGGCGCGCAGTGACGGCAAGGAACGCGATGGCGATGAACTTGCCGACCGGGATGAGTACGCTGGCGATGAGGATGATCGCGGCGATCCCGTAGGAGCCGTGGTTCGCGATTTCGACCGCGCCGCCGACGATGGTGCTCGCCGACTCGTGGGTCAGGGTGTCGGTCACCAGCATCGGGTAGATGTTCGCCGGAATGTAGCAGGTCATGCCAGCGATCCACCACGCCCAGACCCGCTGGATGCTGCCCGCGTCGCGCGACATCAGCCGCGAACCGCAGCGCTCGCAGCGGTCATGGTCGGGCGTCCAGACGCGCGCGCAGTTGCGGCAGGCAACGAGGCCGGCCTCGCGCGCGGTCAGTCGCGGGGCGTTTCGAGCGATTTCCATACGGACCAGGTGCAGAGGTAGTTGTCGTTGAACAGGACGATCACGACGAGGGCCGAGAACATCCAGAAGGCGGGGCCGAAGCCGATCTGCGCGAGATCGGCGACCTTGACCAGCGCCACGGCGCAGCCGATCGCAAAGATCTCGGCCATCGCCCAGGGCTTGAGGTCCTGGCTCCAGCGGAAGAAGCGCCGGGCCTGCGGCCATGGCGGGCGGTCGAACACCACCGGGGTCAGCACGTAGAGGATCAGGATCATCCGGATCAGCGGCACGATCACGATCATGAAAAGTGTTGCGAGGCCGAGAATGGCCATCGGCCCGGACGAGAACGCTGTCGCCGTGTCGATGATCGACGCGCGGTTGCCGAGGCCGAGCCGGTGGATCTCGAGGAACGGAAAGAACACCGCCGAGATCACGAGGATCAGAACCGCGACGGTCAGGGCGATGATCCGCAGGCCTGCACGTCGTTTTGGCGCGATCAGCACCGTGTGACACCGGTCGCATACGGCGCGGCCGCCCGTCTCCGGCATGCGCGCGACATAGAGCGCATCGCACGACGGACAGGCGATCAGGTCTTCGAGCGGGCGACCGAGCGCGGTCGCGCCGGCTGTCACTTCCGTCATCGGCAGCGTTCCTCCAGCATCACGCGAGTTTTGGTAGTCTTGGCGCGAATGTCCACCCGACAGGCCAGATCGCAAGCGCCTCGAGGCATGCGAACCTGTCGTGAAAGCACTGCTACCGACCATGCACGCATCCAGCGCCCGCGCGGTTTCGCCGCGGGCGCGCGTGCCTGTATCGCGCGCGACAAGGCGGGCGCTGTATCGCGTGGGACATGGCGGGCGCGGCGCCCCCTGCCGCTGTCAGAGCGTGACAACTTGCCCTGTTTCGGCCGCACGCTGTGCGGCAAGGCCCATCGCGACGGCCTTCGCGCCGTCGGCCAGCGTCACCTCGACGTCGCCCGCGCCCTGCAGCACGCGCAGGAACCGCTGATGCTGGTAGAAGGTGGAGCCGTTGTGATCGCCCGCCTCCAGCAGATCCGGGTCCACCGGCACGTCGAGCGCCTGTTCGCCCTTGGGGTTGCGCGGGCTCAGGATGACCTGCGGCACCGGTGCGGGACCGAGCGCCTCGGGCCAGAACCGCGTGGGGCCAGGCACCAACGCCTCGATCTTGCCGGCCGGGCCCATCGCGCTCAGGTGCTCCTGGTAGCGGGCGCCCTCGGCGAACATGCACAGTTCCAGCATCGCGCGCTGGCCGCCGTCGAAATCCACGATGACGAAGGCATTGTCCCAGATGTCGGGCTGGCGCCCGTCGTACTCCTCGGCGCGGTGGTTCACGTCGGCGCCGCCAGAAGCCGACACGCGCACCGGCTCGGCGCGCAGGATCAGGCGCATCAGATCGAAGAAGTGGCAGCATTTCTCGACGAGCGTGCCGCCTGACGTGGCGTTGAACCGGTTCCAGGCGCCGACCTTGTCGAGAAACGGAAAGCGGTGTTCGCGCAAGCTCAGCATGCGGATGCCGCCGGTGGCGGCGTCCGCGCGGTCGACCATCATCGCGATCGGTGGCATGTAGCGGTATTCCATCGCCACCCAGACCGGCGCCGGGTAGTTGCGAGCCAGGCGTGCGACCCTCTCGGCCTGCTCCGATGTGGTGAACAGTGGCTTTTCCACCATCATCGGAAGCGGCCGACGCGCCGCGATCGCCTCCATCTGATCGACATGCACGTGGTTGGGGGATGCGATCAGCAGGCAATCGAGCGCCGACTGGTCCAGAACCGCTTCGACGGAGTCGACGAATATGGCCTCCGGGGCGAGGGCGCGGGCGGCCTCGGCCATCACCGGGTCGGGTTCGTAGATCGCGGCGACGCGCGCGTCGCCAAGAAGGCGGATGTTGCGGATGTGCTCCTGGCCCATCATGCCCGCGCCGATGATGCCGTAGTTGATCATTCCTGCCTCGTTCGTCCCGACCGCCGTTCGTCGTGTCGTGCCGCGCCGGACACGACTCGTAAAAATTGATACAGTATTGATGCACATCAATGCGGATGCTACGCAAGGGTCAAAGCGCAGCACCGAAGAGAGTCGCCAGAGGAGTCGCCATGACCATCGTTCCCGTCACCTCCGCCGATCTCGATGCCAGTGAAGTGTCGTGGTTCGCGGCGCTGTGTTCGGACGATTACCAGTTCCTCGGCGTGCCCGAGGGGCGGCTGCGGTCGAGCTGGGCGCATTGCTCGGACATCCTGCGCGAGGCCGAGAAACAGGGCTTTCGGAACATCCTGTGCCCGTCGTCTTACCAGGTGGGGCAGGATGTCCTGTCCTTCGTCGCCGCCGGCTCGCAGGTCACGTCCGACATCAACATGCTGGCCGCGATCCGCTGCGGGGAAATGCAGCCGATCATGCTGGCCCGCACCATCGCGACCATCGATCACATGATGAAGGGCCGGCTCACGCTCAACGTCATTTCTTCGGACTTCCCCGGCGAAAAGGCCGACAGCGCCTTCCGCTATCAGCGCTCCCGCGAGGTGGTGGAAATCCTCAAGCAGGCCTGGACCCGCGACAGGATCGACTACGAGGGCGAGGTCTACAGCTTCAGCGATCTCTGGACCGATCCCGCGAAGCCCTACCAGCAGAACGGCGGACCTCTGCTCTACTTCGGCGGCTATTCTCCCCACGCGCTCGAACTCTGCGGCCAGCATTGCGATGTCTACCTGATGTGGCCCGAGCCGGAAGAGCAGCTGGCCCAGCGGATGCGCGACGTGAACGCCGTGGCCGAGCGCTACGGGCGCACGCTCGACTACGGGCTGCGCGTTCACATGATCGTGCGCGACACCGAGGCCGAGGCCCGGGAGTATGCCGACTACCTCGTGTCGAAGCTCGACGACGAACTCGGCCAGCTGATCCGGGAGCGGGCGCACGATCATGGATCGCTCGGGGTGAGCCACCAGGCGCGGGCGCGCGAACTCGCCGATACGTACGGCTACGTGGAGCCGGGGCTCTGGACGGGGATCGGGCGGGCCCGCTCGGGCTGCGGTGCGGCGCTCGTCGGCTCGGTCGACCAGGTCATGACCAAGATCGAGCGCTACCGCGAGATGGGTCTCCGCGCCTTCATATTCTCGGGGTATCCGCATCTCGACGAATGCCGGCACTTCGGTCAGAAGGTTCTGCCGGAGCTGAAGACATGCTCGCTGCCGCACGCCTACGGACGCGTGCCGAACGAGACCCCCGCGACGCCGCTGGGAGAAGGAGAGCGCAAATGACCGTGAGCCGCATTTCCGTCGCCGATGACCTCGAGCTCAGCCGCATCGTCTATGGCATGTGGCGGCTTTCGGACGACACCGACACGAGCCCCGAGCACGTCCGTGCGAAGATCGAGGCCTGCCTCGATCAGGGCATCACCACCATGGATCAGGCCGACATCTACGGCGGCTACGAGGCCGAGGAGGTGATGGGACGCGCGATGGCCGGCACCGACCTGCGCGACCGGATCGAGATCGTCACGAAATGCGACATCGTCGCGCCGGCCGGGCGCTATGCCGACCGGCGGGTGAAGCACTACGACACTTCGGCCGCACATATCGAGGCCTCCGTCGACCACTCGCTGCGGCTCATGGGAACCGACCGGATCGACCTCCTGCTGATCCACCGGCCCGACCCGCTCATGGATCACCACGAAACGGGCGCCGCGCTCGACGCCGCCGTGGCGGCGGGCAAGGTGCGCCATGTGGGCGTGTCGAACTTCAAGCCGCACGACTGGACGCTGCTCCAGTCGGCGATGAACGCGCCGCTCGTGACCAACCAGATCGAGCTGTCGTTGCTCGCGCACGAGGGCTTCACCAACGGTGATGTGGCGTTTCTGCAGGAACGCGGCCTGCCGCCCATGGCGTGGTCGCCGCTCGGCGGTGGCTCGCTTTTTGCCGAAAGCTCGGCGCGCCTTCGGGCGCGGCTGGACGAGATCGCGTCGGCGCACGACGTCGACACGGCCGCCGTCGCGGTAGCCTGGCTTCTGGCGCATCCGGCGCGGATCCTTCCGGTGATGGGCACCAACACGATCGAGCGCATCCGGCAGCTCGGCGACGCCGAAAAGGTGACACTCGACCGTGAGACATGGTTCGAGCTTTATACCCTTGCGCTCGGCCACGAGGTGCCGTGACATGGATGGGGCCATGGACACCGATCATCAGACCTTCACGCCCGGCCCCGAGACGCAAAGGGCTTTTCGCGATGCGCTCGGGCGGTTCGCGACGGGCGTGACGATCGTGACCACCCAGACCCAGGACGGGCCCATTGCGATCACCGCCAACAGCTTCGCGTCGCTGTCGCTCGATCCGCCGCTGGTGCTGTGGTCGCCGGCCAAGGCGTCGGCCCGGTTCAGGCCCTTCGCGGAGGCGAAGCATTTCGCGATCCACGTGCTTGCCGCCGATCAGGCGGCGCTCTGTTCCGAGGTCGCCAAGGACGCCCGCCGCTTCCGGCCCGGTGACCTGACCGAGAACGAACGCGGCGTGCCGCTGATCGAGTCGGCGCTCGCGCATTTCGAGTGCGCGCGCGACGCGGTGCACGACGGCGGCGACCACGTGATCGTGGTGGGCCGGGTAGAGCGTGTGCGCATGCGCGAGGGCGAGCCGCTGTTGTTCCTCCAGGGACAGTTCGGCGGCTTCCGGGCGCTGGGCTGAAACGGACGACCCGCGGACAACGCGGGCGAGGACGCCGGACACGGCGGAGGAGCGGCGCCCCGGGCGCGGGCGCTGGATGGGAGGAAACGATGGGACTCGTGCGCGGACTGCTCGTGCCGCTCGAGCTCTGGAACCGCTGGGCGCTGGCGCTCGGGCGCGGGCTGGCGCTCGTGGCGCTGGCGATCATGGTCATCGTGATCCTGGCGCAGGTGTTCTTCCGCTACGTGCTGAACAACGCGTTGCCGTGGCCGGACGAGGCGGCGCGCTTCCTGATGCTGTGGATGACCGGTCTCGCCGCGCCGACGGCCTTCCGCCGCGGCGGGTTCGTCGCCATCGACACCGTGCAGCGCCTGATGCCGCGCCGCGTGGCGGACGTCCTCGTTCTCGTGCTCCTGGCGCTGTCTCTCTGCGTCCTGGCGGTCGGGATCCAGCTCGGCTGGAATCACGTCAATTCCGGCTGGCTCTTCAACTCGTCCTCGCTGCGCGTGCCGCTCGACCTCGTGGGCGGCGAGACCGTGCGCGTGAAGCTCGCCTGGATGTACATGTCGGTCTGGATCGGCATGGTGCTCCTGACGGTGGTCGCCGTGGAGCTGATCCTGCGCCAGATCGTTCGGATCGGCGGCGAGGCCGACACGCTCTCGCCCCTCGCGCCGGGCGACCTTCCGGAGGCCGAATAGATGCTGGTCTGGTTCCTGCCGGTCTTTCTCGTGCTCCTGATCGTCGGTCTGCCGGTCTTCTTCGCGCTGCTTTTCGCGCCTGGCGCGCTGCTGTGGCTTAACGGGCAGGAGCGCGATCTCGCGCTTCTCTACCGCAACCTCTACAACGGCATGGACAGCTTCCCGCTGATGGCGTTGCCGTTTTTCCTACTCGCCGGCGAGATCATGAACCGCGGCGGCATCACCGAGCGGCTCGTGTCGTTCGCGCAGGCGTTCATGGGCCACCTGCGTGGCGGGCTCGCGCAGGTCAATATCCTGTCCTCGATCCTCTTCGCCGGCCTGTCGGGCTCGGCGGTGGCCGACACCTCGGCGCTGGGGTCGACGCTGATCCCGGCGATGGAGAAACAGGGCTACACACGGCGCTTCGCCGCGGCGATCACCGCCGCGTCCTCGGTGATCGGGCCGATCATCCCGCCGTCGGGGATCATGATCATCTACGCCTACGTCATGGGCCAATCGGTCGCGGCGCTGTTCCTCGCCGGGATCGTGCCCGGGCTGCTCGTCGGCGTCGGGCTGATGCTGACGGTCCGCGCGCTCGCCGACCGGTACGACCTGCCCAAAGCCGAACGCATCGTCGAGCGCGACGCGACCATTGCACCCGTCGAATACTGGGTCAGCTTCGCGCTGCTGCGCCTCAACGTCGCCGGCGTCCTCTACATGCTCAGCTGGCTCCTGCCGGCAGGCTGGGGCGAGGGCGGCCTGGCGGTCTATCTGGGCCTGCTGGTGCCGGCGCATTTCGCGCTGGTATGGTATCGCGGCCGGGTCAGCCGGGATTTCCGCATCGTCTGCAAGAAGGCCGTGGCGCCGCTCCAGACACCGATCATCATTCTCGGCGGGATCCTCATCGGCGTCTTCACCCCGACCGAGGCCGCGGCGATCGCGGTGGCCTATGCGCTGATCGTGTCGTTCGGCGTGCTGCGGGTGATGCGCGTCGCGGACCTCGCCGACGTTTTGCGGCGCTCGGCGATCGCCTCGGCGACGGTTTTGCTGCTCGTCGGCGCGGCCGTCAGCTTCAAGACCGTGGTGTCGCTGTCCCACGCGCCCGAGATCATGGCCGACTTCATCCTGTCGTTGTCCGAGAACCCGCTGATCCTGCTGTTCCTGATCAACGTGCTGCTGTTCATCGTGGGCATGTTCCTCGACGCGGGGCCGGCGATCATCATCCTCGGGCCGATCCTCGGGCCGGTCTTCACCGGGCTCGGCGTCGATCCGGTGCATTTCGCCATCATCATGAGCGTGAACCTGACCGTCGGGCTGGCGACGCCGCCGATGGGCCTGGTGCTCTTCGTCGCCTCGTCGGTGTCGGGCGAACGGGTCGAGACGATCTCGAAGGCGATCCTGCCGTTTCTCGCGGTCGAAGTGCTGGTGATCTTTCTGATCACCTATTTCCCCGCGATTTCCATGACGATCCCGCGGCTCGCGGGCTTCGCGAACTGAGCTCAGCAGACAGGGAGGCCAACACATGCTGACAACGACCCTCAAGGCCCTCGCGGCGGCCGGCATCCTCGCCGGTACCGCGACGGCCGCGGCGGCGCAGGAGTACACGATCCGCGCGACCGCGAATTCGAACGAACAGGACGAGGATTACGACGGCCTGATCGTGTTCAAGAACTTCGTCGAGCAGGCGTCGAACGGCGCGATCGAGGTGGAGCTCTTCATCGGCACGCAGCTGTGCTCGAACGGCGCCGAGTGCCTGCAGGGCGTCGCCGACGGCTCGATCGACGTGTTCGTCACCACCTCCGGCGGGGCCGCGGGCATCTTCCCCTACGTGCAGGTGTTCGACCTGCCCTATCTGATGCGTTCGGACCGCGTGGCCGAGGCGGTGCTGACCGACACCGACTTCACGCGCACGCTGCGTGATCTCGCGCTCGAGTCCTCGGGCGACGCGATCCGGATCATGACCATCGGCAACACCGGCGGGTGGCGCAACTTCGCCAACACGCAGAAGACCGTCGCCACGCCGGCGGATCTCGAGGGCATGAAGATGCGCACGGTCGTCGCCGACCTGCCGCAGGAGCTGGTGAAGGTGCTCGGCGCCTCGCCGACGCCGATCCCGTGGCCCGAGCTCTTCACCTCGCTGCAGACCGGGGTGGTCGACGGCACCAAGAACGGCATCACCGACATCATGAACATGAAGTTCCCCGATGCCGGCTTGCAGTACCTGACGCTGGACGGGCACGCCTACATGGCGGCCATCTGGGTGATGAACAACGAGAAGTTCATGTCGATGCCCGAGGACATGCGCCGGGTCGTGGTCAACGGCTTCGCCGAGCTGCAGCAGGCGACCTTTGCCTCGCCCAAGCGCAAGTCGATCTCGGCCTACGAGGAGTTCGCGGCCGCCGGTGGCGAGGTCTATGTGCCGACGCCGGAGGAAAAGCAGGCTTTCCAGGACGCGGTGCAGCCCGTCTACCAGTGGTTCAGCGAGAACGTCGACCAGGGTGACGAGGTACTGCAGGCGCTGCGCGACGCCGTCGCGCAGGTCGAGGAAGAGATCGACGCCGACATCGCGGCGGATCTCGAGTAGGACGCGCGGCCCCGCGCCGACACACGGCGCGGGGCCGTCCAGGCGGCGCCGGCCCCCCGCGGCCCGGCGTCCGCGCCGGCGGCCCGTGCGGGAGCCTCCGGCGGGGGTTTATCGGCAAGATGAAGCGCGGATCGAGCGCGCCGTCCCGGCGGCATGCGCGTCTCGTCCGCGCGCATGGAGTGGACGGCGATGCGAGGCGCCTTTCGGCCGGCGGTGCTGAAATCGGAAGCCGACCGGGCCTTTCCTGGGCTGGCGGTGGCGGGGTGTGTCGCGGTGACCGCGCAGTTCCTCGCCGAGCATTACGGGGCTCCGGCGATGCTTATGGCGATCCTGCTCGGGATCGCGCTGCATTTCCTGTCCGAGGAAGGGCGCGCGGCGCCCGGGATCGACATCGCGGCGCGGCACGTGCTTCGGGTCGGGGTCGCGCTCCTCGGTGTGAGGATCTCGGCGGAGCTTGTGCTCGATCTCGGCGCCGGCGTGGTGCTCCTGACCGTGGCCGGGGTTGCGGCCACGATCGGTATCGCGCAACTTGCCGCGCCGCTCTTCGGGCGCGGGCGGCGCTTCGCCTTCCTGACCGGCGGCTCGGTGGCGATCTGCGGCGCCTCGGCGGCCATGGCCATCGCCGCGATCCTGCCGCGCACCGACCGCTCCGAGCAGGACCTGGTCTTTACCGTCGTCGGTGTCACCGTCCTGTCGACCGTCGCGATGATCCTCTACCCGATCCTGGCGGGCGCGGTCGGGTTCGATCCGGTGGTGACCGGGGTCTTCCTCGGCGGAACGATTCACGACGTGGCGCAGGTCGTCGGCGCCGGCTATTCCGTGTCGGACGGCGCGGGCGACGCGGCGACGCTGGTCAAGCTGATCCGGGTCAGCCTGCTGGCGCCCGTCGTCCTGATCGCCGCCCTTGTCCTGCGGGCGCAGGGGGCCGGTGGTGCCCGGCCGCCGCTGTTGCCTGGCTTCGTGCTGGGCTTCCTCGTGCTGGCGGCGGCCAATTCCGCCGGGATCGTGCCCGAGCCCGCCCGCGAGCTGGCCAACGCGGTGTCGCGCTGGGCGCTGCTGACCGCGATCGCGGCGGTCGGCATGAAGACCTCGATCCCCAACCTCCTGAAGGTCGGGCGCACCGCGATCCTGATGCTGGTGGGCGAGACCCTGTTCCTCGCCCTGTTCGTGCTCGCCGGCGCCTTGCTGCTGCTCTGAGCGGTCCGGTCGCGGAAAACGCGGGCGGTGCGCGGTTTCGTGGTACGCTGATCGACGACGTGGGACCGGCGCGGGGGCGGCGATGGATTCGGTCACGATCCTGATCGGCACGACGAAGGGCGCCTTCCGCCTCGATGGCGGCGGCCCGGGCGGGCGCGGCGACTGGACGCTGCGTGGCCCGTTCTGCGACGGCTGGGCCATCAACCACGTGGCCGCCGACCCGACGACGGGAACGCTCTGGGCCGGCGGCGGCAGCGGCTTTTCGGGTGCCGGCGTTTGGCGCTCGGAGGATCGCGGCGAGAGCTGGACGCTCGCGAAGCTCGCAGATGGCGAGTTCGACGCTTGGGTGCGCGCGGATCCCGACCTCGCCGCGACGCTGGGGATTGCGCCGGGCGATCCCGCACCGTTCTCGGGCACGATCGAGGCGGTGTGGTCCCTGCACGCCGCCGACGGGCTCCTCTTCGCCGGTGCGAAGCCGGCGCAGCTCTTGCGGAGCGCCGATGGCGGTCGCAGCTGGACGCTGGTCGACAGCCTTGCCGGCTATCCGGGGCGCGACGCCTGGAACCCGGGCGCGGCGGGCCTGACGCTGCACACGATCGTGGGCGCGCCGGGCGCGCCGGAAAAGCTCTGGCTCGGCATCTCGGCCGCCGGCGTCTTCGCCAGCGAGGACGGCGGCGAGAGCTGGGAGCCACGCACGCGCCGGTCGAACGCGATGCCGGCCCCGGCGCATACCGCCGGCGGAGACGGCAGCCACGTCGGCAGCTGCGTACACAACATGGTGCGCGCGCCGGGCGCGCGCGACGTGCTCTACCAGCAGAACCACCACGGCGTCTTCCGCTCGCGCGACGGCGGACGCAACTGGGACGACATCACCGCCGGCCTGCCCTCGACCTTCGGCTTTCCGGTCGCGGTGCACCCGCGCGATCCGGACACGCTTTGGGTCTTGCCGCTCAACGGGGACACGGAGGGCCGCTATCCGCCCGGCGCGGCCGCGGCGGTCTGGCGCTCGCGCGACGGCGGCGAGCGCTGGGAGGCGCAGCGCGACGGGCTTCCGGGGCGCGACTGCTTTTTCACCGTGCTGAGGCAGGCGATGGCGACCGATACGCTTGATCCGGCGGGGGTCTATTTCGGCACCAATACAGGGTCGGTCTTTGCCTCGGATGACGAGGGGGCGCGCTGGTCCGAGATCGCGCGCCACCTGCCGACGATCCTCTGCGTGGAGACGGCGGCCCACGCCTGACGCCCCGCCGGCGCCGTCACAAAACCTTTTCGGAACCGTCACGAACCGGTTGCCGGACGCGCGCATATGCAGCCCCAGCATTGTGGGGGACGCATGCTCCGGATCGAGAGCCTGACCAAGCGCTTCGGCGCCAATACCGCCGTGGACGCCGCCAGCTTTACGGTCGACGCGCCGAGGATGATCGGAATCATCGGCGCCTCGGGCGCCGGCAAGTCGACGATGCTGCGGATGATCAGCCGGCTGACCGACGCAAGCGAGGGGCGCATCCTGTTCGACGGGCGCGACGTGCTGCAGCTTCGGGGCCGCGCGAAGCGGGCATGGCAGTCCGATTGCGCGATGATCTTCCAGCAGTTCAACCTCGTTCCGCGGCTCGACGTGGTGTCGAACGTGCTCCACGGGACGCTGGGCCAGCGATCGACCCTCGCGACGATGTTCAACCTGTTTCCGCGAGAGGACATCCACCGCGCCATCGACATCCTCGAGCGTCTGGGCATCGCCGAGCATGCGGCCAAGCGCGCCGAGGCGCTGTCGGGCGGCCAGCAGCAGCGCGTGGCGATCGCCCGGGCGCTGATGCAGGAGCCGAAGATGATCCTCGCCGACGAGCCGATCGCGTCTCTGGACCCGATGAATGCGCAGACCGTGATGGAGGCGCTTCGGCGCATCCACGAGGAGGACGGCCGCATGGTGATCGCCAACCTCCACACGCTCGATACCGCGCGCCGCTACTGCGACCGGGTCATCGGCATGCGGCTGGGACGGATCGTCTTCGACGGCACGCCGGCGCAACTGACCACTGGCGCGGCCCGCGACATCTACGGCGCAGGCGCGGACTTCTCCGAAGATGCCACGTCGACCGAGATCCGTGACCGCGACCTCTATGCCGAGGCCGCGCTGCGCGACGCCGAGGCGACCGTCTGAGATTTTACCGCTTCCACCAGACCGGACCCGCGACAAGGGTCGGCAACCAACGGAGAGTACCATGAAGACACTGATCGCTCTGGCCCTGACCACCACCGCGCTGGCCGCGCCGGTCGCCGCGCAGGAAATCGAGGAATTCAACATCGGCCTCCTGGGCGGCGAGAACGCGCAGGACCGTCTCGCGTCGAACCAGTGCCTCGCGGACTACGCCACCGAGGCGCTCGGCGTTCCGGTCAAGCTGTTCGCGCCCGCCGACTACAACGGCGTGATGCAGGGCCTTCTGGGCGGCACCATCGACATGGCGTGGCTCGGCGCGTCGTCCTATGCCGGGGTCTACGTGCAGGATCCCGAGGCGGTCGAGCCCGTGCTCGTGAAGACCAACCTCGACGGCTCGTACTCCTATCATTCGATCGGCTTTGCCCGGACGGACTCGGGCATCGGCAGCCTGCAGGACGCCGAGGGCAAGGTCTTCGGCTTCGGCGACCCGAACTCGACCTCGGGCTACCTGATCCCGCAGGTGGAGATCCCGCAGGAGATCGGTGCCGACATGGAAGAGTTCTTCGGTGACGTGCGCTTCACCGGCGGTCACGAGCAGACCATCGTCGCGGTCGCAAATGGCGACATCGACGCCGGCGTGACCTGGGCGGACGGGCTCGGCGCCTGGGAAGACGGCTACAATTCCGGCGCGCTGCGCAAGGCGGCCGATGCCGGCATCGTCGACATGAACGCGATCCAGGAGATCTGGAAGTCGAAGCCGATCCCCGAAGGCCCGGTCGTGCTGCGCAAGGCGCTGCCGGACGACGTGAAGCAGACCATGGTGGACCTCGTGCAGAACCTGCACGAAACCGATCCCGATTGCGCCTACGGCGTCGCGGCGGGTGAAACCGCGGGCTTCACCCCGATCACGCACGACGCCTACGAGACCATCATCGAGGTCCGCAAGGCCGAGTCGAGCTGATCGCGACCTGACCCAGGGCGGGCCCCGGTTGCGGGGCCCGCCTTCGTTTGCCCGAGGACGTCATGGCCGACCTGACCGCCCGCGACATCGACCGCGCCGGAGACAGCCGCAGCGCCTACCTCGCGCTCGTGCGGCGGCGGCAGACGTATTCGTTCCTGCTGCTCATCGTCTTCGTCGCACTGATGGTGTCGGGTTTCCGCATCGCCAACGACCGGAATGCCGGCGGGTTCGTCGACGGATTACCGCAGATCCTCGACTTCCCCGCCGACGTCGTGTCCGAGGCATGGCGCAACGCCGCCGAGCTTCCGGGCCATTTCCTCGCGTTTCTTCCGGCACTCATCGAGACGGTGAACATTGCCGCGGTCGCGACGCTGGTGGGTGCCATCGCGGCGATCGTGCTGGCGCTCCTGTCGACGCGCGGGCTCGCACGGTGGCCGCGGGCGATACCGCTCTTCCGCCGGATCATGGATATCATGCGCGCGATCCCGGACATCGTGATCGCGCTTATCCTGATCTTCCTGATGGGGGTTGGCCCGATGCCCGCCGTCATCGCCATCGCGATCCACACCGCCGGTGCGCTCGGCAAGCTGTTTTCCGAGGTGGCCGAAAACGCCGACCTCAAACCGGTCGAGGGGCTGCAATCGGTCGGCGCGCGGTGGCTGCAGCAGATGTATCTGGGCGTCCTGCCGCAGATCGCGCCGAACCTGCTCAGCTATGCGCTCCTGCGGTTCGAGATCAACATTCGGGCCTCCGCGATCCTCGGCTTCGTCGGGGCGGGCGGCATCGGCTACGAGCTCAAGAACGCGATCACCTGGGGCCAGGGGCAATTCGCCGAAAGCGCGGCGATCTTCATCCTGCTGTTCGCGACCATCGTTTTCTTCGACCAGCTCTCGAGTGCCGCCCGTCACCGGTTGGCGCACGGAAAGGGGGCGCTGTGACCGACGCGACCGCATCCCTCGCGGCCACGGATCCGCGCGCGCGCGCCGAGGCCGGCATCCGGCGGCAGCGCCGCATCGCGCTGGCGATCCCGGCGGCGATCCTGCTCTATCTCATCTATATCTTCTTTGCCTTCGACCTGCCGGGCCTCGCCAGTCGGCTCCGGGTCGACAACATGGTCACGCTCGTTTCCGACACCTGGAGCTACAAGACCCACGTCACGCGCGACAATCGCTCGGGCGACGTCGAGGTCGCGATCGAGGGCGAACGGCAGGGCACCTATGCCGAGGGCGCGGCCCCGGACTGGGTCACGCGCGACGGCGACGTGACCGAGATCCGCCTCGCGCCCGATCACCTGGCGGTCTTCGACGGCGGGCAGGTGCGTTACGACGTGCCCGGATACGGGCTCGTGACGGCCGAGCATGATGGCCGCGACATCGCGCTGGACACGCCCGACGGCACGGTGCCGGACTTCATCTCGGCCTCCGGTGCCCGCGTCGACATCACGACCCATGCCGGCCGGGTGTCGCTCACCCGCAACCGCAACGAAGTGTTCCGCTATTTCGCGGGGTGGGAGCTGTTCTTCTTCACGCTGAGCTCGCCGTATCATGGCCACGCGGCGGGCGAGATCCTGTTCGGGGACCGGATCGACCCCGATCGGTCCAACATCGTCGGCGCGTGGCAGGATTTCTGGGGCAACCCGATGTGGCGGCACGCCGATGTGGCCTGGGCGCTGGGCGAGACGATCCTGATGGCGTTCCTTGGCACGATGGGCGCGGCGCTCGTGGCGTTGCCGCTCGGCTTTGCGGCCGCCCGCAATTTTGCCCCTGTCCTCGCGATCCGGTTCGCGGTCCGGCGCGTGTTCGACTTCGCGCGCGGCGTCGATGCGCTGATCTGGACCATCCTGCTGTCGCGCGCCTTTGGGCCGGGGCCGCTGACGGGAACGCTGGCGATCCTGTTGACCGATACCGGCACCTTCGGCAAGCTCTTCTCCGAAACGCTCGAGAACGTCGATACCCGCCAGATCGAGGGCGTGCGTTCGACGGGAGCGAAGCCGCTTCAGCGCTACCGCTTCGGCGTCATCCCGCAGATCACGCCGGTCCTGCTCAGCCAGGTCCTGTATCTGCTGGAATCGAACACGCGGTCCGCGACGATCATCGGGGCGATCACCGGCGGCGGCATCGGCCTTTTGCTGACGCAGGCGATCATCACGCAGAAGGACTGGGAAGAGGTCAGCTACTACATCGTGCTTATCGTCGTCATGGTGATCCTGATGGACACAGTGTCGGGCTGGCTTCGCAACAAGCTGATCCGCGGCGACTGATGCCACGGCTGAGCGCGGACACCCCGTTTCTGCACCCCGACTGCGAAATCACCGACACACGGTTCGGCCGGTATTGCGAGGTGGGGCGCGGCAGCCGGATCGCCCACGCCGAGATCGGCGATTACAGCTATTGCGACCGCTATGCCGATATCGCCAACGCCGAGATCGGCAAGTTCGCCAACATCGCGAGCTTTGCCCGGATCGGACCGACGGATCACCCGATGGCGAACGCGTCACTGCATCATTTCCTCTACCGGTCGCACGACTACTGGGACGACGCCGACCTCGATGAGGCGTTCTTTCGCCATCGACGATCGCGCATCGCGCGGATCGGTCATGACACGTGGATCGGCCACAACGCTGTGATCCGGCCAGAGATCACGGTGGGCGACGGCGCCGTGGTCGCCGCGGGCGCGGTGGTCACGAAGGACGTGGCCCCCTACGAGATCGTCGGCGGCGTGCCCGCACGGCCGTTGCGCCGGCGGTATCCGGCCAAGGTGGCCGAGCGGATGCAGGCGCTCGCCTGGTGGGATTGGGACCACGACACGCTGCGCGCGCGGCTGCCGGAGTTCCGCCGACTGAGCGCCGAGGCGTTTCTCGAGGCCTACGCTGTTTCGGGTGCGTAGGTGAGCGCCACGCGGTCTCCGGCGAACCATGTCGAGCCGCGTTCGACCGGCACGCCGTCGGGCGTTTCGTTGCGGCTCGTGGTTCGCAGCAGCGGGTCGCCTTCGCGCAGGCTCAGGTGATGCGCCTGGGTCGCGGTCGCGCGTTCGGCGGTGATCCGGGTATCGGCCCGGACGTAGTCGGCCACGCCCGCGCGCGACAGCGCCTCGGTGACCGAAACCGTCTGTGCCAGCGCGGCCTCCATCTCGGGCAGGCGCGCGCTCGGAAACACGCTTTCGAAATGCGCAATCGCGATTCCGTCGGACAGCGACAGACCCTCGTAGACGATGACCTCTGCGGCGCCGTCCAAGCGAAGCGCTTCGATCTCGACCGTGCGTGCGAGGCGTCGTTCGATCCGCAGCACACGCTTTTCCGGCGCGTGACCCGCGGCGCGGAGGTTCTGGTGAAACCGGACGCGACGGCCGAGCGGGTAGTCCGTGGGCGCGATATCGACGAACACACCGGCGCCGCGTCTCGCCCGCACGAGCCCTCGTTCGGACAGATCCGCGAGCGCGCGCCGCACCGTGTGCCTGTTCACGTCGAACCGCGCGGCAAGCTCTGCTTCCGTCGGCAGCTTGGCGCCCGGCGCGTAGAGCCGCTCGGCGATCTCGGTCTCGAGCGTCCGGGCAATCGCGCTCCAGACCGGCGTGCGTGGCATCGGTGCTCCCCCTGCTTGGTCCCGCGTCACGAAAACTTCACGCGTGGTGCGCTTGTCCGACAGGTCGCCGGGGCGTATTGATTTGTATAGTTGTATAGGAATCGCGTCAGGTCAACATGAGACCGCGATCGGGTGAGGGAATGCAGCAGGCGGATCGTACGGCACCGGAGACCGGCCCGGACATGGAGGGCGCGGCGCGGCGGCACTGGATGGGTCTCCTCGCCCGTGCCGCGCCAAAGACGCTGGCCGAACGTCTGGCAACGTTCGACCACGCGCTCCCCGCGTTCGCATGGCTGCGCCGTCCGGAGACCGGAAGCGTGATGGTGCGTGGTCGCGCCGGCGGTACCGGGGCGCCCTTCAACCTTGGCGAGATGACGGTAACGCGATGCGTGCTGCGCCTCGAGGACGGCACCGTCGGGCATGCCTACGTGCAGGGGCGCGATGAGCGTCATGCCGAGCGCGCGGCGCTGGTGGACGCAATGATGCAGACGTCGCAGGCGGAGTCGCTCCGCGCCGAGGTTCTGGATCCGCTGACCGAAGCGGAGGCGCACGCGCGGGCCGAGCGCGCCGAAAAGGCCGCCGCGACGCGCGTCGAGTTCTTCACCGTGGCGCGGGGCGAGGATTGATGCAGGCAGAGGCCCTGATCGGTGGGTTCGACGACCCGGCGCGCGATGCCGCGCGCGCCTTTCGCGCCGCGCTCGATGCGCTGGCGCGGCCGGGTACGATCCGGCGGATTGCCGGCGGGCGGGGGCCCGCGCCGCTGTCGCCCGCGGCGGCGACTCTTCTGCTCGTGCTCTGCGACGGCGACACGCCGCTCCACCTTGCGGGCGATCATGACCGGCCGGAGCTGCGTGACTGGGTGGCTTTCCACCTCGGAGCGCCGCTGGTCGGACCGGCCGAGGCCAGCTTCGCGATCGGCGAATGGACGGCGCTCGGGCCGCTCGGCGCCTATGCCATCGGCACGCCCGAGGATCCCGACCGCTCCGCCACCCTGATCGTCGAATGCGACCGCCTCGTCGCGGAGGGCGCGCGCCTGACCGGCCCCGGCATCGCCACCGAAAACCGGCTGTCACTGCCGGAGCCGGAGGCGCTGGCCACGAACGCCGACCGGTTCCCGCTCGGGGTAGACCTGTTCCTGACCTGCGGCGACCGGGTGGCGGGCCTGCCGCGCTCGACTCGTGTGGAGGCTGGCTGATGTACGTCGCGGTCAAGGGAGGCGAGCGCGCCATCGACAACGCGCATGACTGGCTGGCCGAGGAGCGGCGCGGCGATCCGGACGTGCCGGAACTGAGCGTCGCCCAGATTCGTGAGCAGATGACGCTCGCGGTCAACCGCGTGATGGCCGAGGGCTCGCTCTACGACCCCGACCTCGCGGCGCTCGCGATCAAGCAGGCGCGGGGCGACCTGATCGAGGCGATCTTCCTCGTCCGGGCGTTCCGTACGACCCTGCCGCGCTTCGGCGCGTCGACACCGGTGGACACTGGCACCATGCGCTGTGACCGGCGCATCAGCGCGACGTTCAAGGACGCGCCGGGTGGCCAGGTGCTCGGCCCGACCTTTGACTACACCCACCGCCTCGTCGATTTCATGCTGGAGGCAGGGGGCGAGAAGCCAAAGGCGGCGGCGCGGGCGGCGCGCGACACGGCCCCCAAGCCGCGCATCACCGAGTATCTCGGCCGCGACGGGCTGATCGAGGACGAGGTGCCGTCGGAGGCCGAGCCGCCCGACATGACCCGAACGCCGATGGCCCACCCGGCCGAGCGCCCTTTGCGCCTGCAGGCGCTGGCGCGCGGGGACGAGGGCTTTCTGCTCGGCATGGCGTACTCCACGCAGCGCGGCTACGGACGGACGCACCCCTTTGTCGGCGAGTTGCGGATTGGTCCGGTCGCGGTTGAGATGGACGTGCCCGAACTGGGCTTTGCCGTCGAGATCGGCGAGGTGGTCCTGACGGAATGCGAGACGGTGAACCAATTCGCCGGGTCGCGCACGGAGCCGCCGCAATTCACCCGCGGCTACGGGCTCGTGTTCGGCCAGAGCGAGCGGAAGGCCATTTCCATGTCGCTGGTCGACCGGTCCCTGCGGTGGGAGGAGCTGGGCGAGGAACCGGCCGGCGCGCCCGCGCAGGACGCCGAGTTCGTGCTGAGCCACGCCGACAATATCCAGGCCACTGGGTTCCTCGAGCACATCAAGCTTCCGCACTACGTCGATTTCCAGTCGGAGCTCGAGCTGGTGCGGCGTTTGCGGCGCGAGGCCGGTGCGGACGCGAATCCATCCACAGGCCCGGACGCGGAGGTCGCGCCATGATCGCGTGCCGCTCCTCCGCCGGGCCCGGCGTCCTCGCCGTCGGTTCAGTCCCCGCCGTCGCCGCTATCGTCCGCGTCGCTTTCGCAGGCCCAGTCCTCGATGCGTTCGAAGATGCCGTTGAGCGCGCTGCCTTCGAACCACAGGCCGACGCAGAGCCGGCCGCCGAGGAGGGCGGCGAACCCGAGCAAGATCATCGTGAGCGTCCAGTCCATGCCGCCTCCCGTTCCCTGTCGCAGGGACAGGCTGACGGGGGAATGCGGCGGGCGCGGGGCGGGCCTGTGCGCGCGCGCGGGCATCTCGCCGCGGCGCCGGCGACCCGACGCCCTGCGAAGGAGACGCGACATGGATGACCTGCGACCCGTCGCGACAGCCGGGCAGAGCTACACGTTCGGCTATCTCGACGACCAGACCAAGCGGATGATCCGCCGCGCGCTGCTGAAGGCGGTCGCGATCCCGGGCTATCAGGTGCCGTTCGCCAGCCGCGAGATGCCGATGCCCTACGGCTGGGGCACCGGAGGCGTGCAGGTCACGGCAGCCTGTCTCACGCCCGAGGATTGCCTGAAGGTCATCGACCAGGGGGCCGACGACACCACCAACGCGGTGTCGATCCGGAAGTTCTTCGAGCGTGTCGCAGGTGTCGCGACGACCGAGAGGACCCCCGAAGCCAGCGTGATCCAAACGCGCCACCGGGTGCCCGAGACGCCGCTGCGCGAGGACCAGATCCTCGTCTACCAGGTGCCGATCCCGGAGCCGCTGCGGTTCCTCGAACCGCGCGAGACCGAAGCGCGGAAGATGCACGCGCTCGAGGAATACGGGCTCATGCACGTGAAGCTCTACGAGGACATTGCCCGGCACGGCCATATCGCAACCTCATACGCCTACCCGGTGAAGGTCGAGGGGCGCTACGTGATGGATCCCTCGCCGATCCCCAAGTTCGACAACCCGAAGCTGGAGAGCCCGGCGCTGCAACTCTTCGGCGCGGGGCGCGAACAGAGGATCTATGCATTGCCGCCGCACACGCGGGTGGTCAGCCTCGATTTCGAGGACCATCCGTTCGAGCCGTCGAAGGCGGACCATCCCTGCGCGCTGTGCGGGGCGGAGGACAGCTACCTCGACGAGGTGATCACCGACGATTCCGGCACGCGGATGTATGTCTGCTCGGACACCGATTACTGCGCCACCCGCCGCGACCAGATCGCGACCACCGCCACCGGAGACCGTGCTTGAGCCACCAACCTGCCATCGTTCCCTACTTCTCGTATGTCGACGCACGCGCGGCGATCGGCTTTCTGACCGCGGCATTCGGTTTTCGCCTGGTGCAAGCCTTTGACGGGCCCGACGGGCGCGTCCTGCACGCCGAACTCGCGCACGGCACCGGCGTGATCATGCTGGGCAGTGCCGACACGGCGCCGGCCACCGGAAGCCCCGGCACCTACCTCGTGGTCGACGACGTCGATATGCACCACGCGACCGCCGCGGCGCGCGGCGCGGACATCGTCTATCCGCCCGAGGACACCGAATTCGGTACGCGGCGGTATCGGGCGCGCGATCCCGAGGGACACGAATGGTCCTTCGGCACCTACGCGCCCGCGCCCGATGCGCCGGACCGGGGCACGCCGTGACGCCGCTTCTCGACGTGCGCGGGATCGGCAAGCGCTACGGGTCCCGGCTCGGCTGCACCGGGGTGAGCTTCGACCTCTGGCCCGGCGAGGTCATGGGGATCGTCGGTGAGAGCGGGTCGGGCAAATCGACGCTGCTCGGGTGCCTGTCGGGACACCTGGCGCCCGACGAGGGACAGGTGATTTTCGACACGCGGGACCGCGGCCCGGTCGATACGCTCGGCCTGTCCGAGCCCGAGCGCCGCATGCTCGGGCGCACGGACTGGGCGTTCGTGCACCAGAACCCGCGCGACGGGCTGCGGATGGGCATCAGCGCCGGCGGCAACGTGGGCGAGCGGCTGATGGCTGTCGGCCAGCGGCACTACGGCGCGATCCGCGCCGAGGCGACCGACTGGCTCGGCCGGGTCGAGATCGCAGGCGACCGCATCGACGACCGGCCGCGCGACTTTTCCGGCGGTATGCAGCAACGGCTGCAGATCGCGCGCAATCTCGTGACCGGGCCGCGGCTCGTCTTCATGGACGAGCCCACCGGCGGGCTCGACGTGAGCGTGCAGGCGCGCCTTCTCGATCTCGTGCGCGGGCTCGTGCGCGAGATGGGATTGTCGGCGGTGGTGGTGACCCACGATCTGGCCGTCGTGCGGCTTCTCGCCGATCGGCTGATGGTGATGAAGGACGGGCGCGTGGTCGAGGCGGGACTGACCGACCAGGTGCTCGACGATCCGCAGGACGCGTATACCCAGCTTCTGGTGTCGAGCGTGCTGCAGGTGTGAGACCGGCGTGGGGGCTCTGCCCCCACACCCCCGGGGTTTCGAGGCAAGATGAAGGATCGGCCGCGGGGCCGGACGGAGAGGCGGAGCGATGATAGAGTTGCGGGACGTGTCGAAGAGCTTCACGCTCCACAACCAGGGGGGGGCGGTGATCCCGGTGATGCGCGGCGCGGCGCTGCGGGTCGCGCCGGGCGAATGCGTGGCGCTGACCGGGGCGTCGGGGGCGGGCAAGTCGACCCTGATGCGCCTGATCTACGGCAATTACTGCGCGGCGTCGGGCAGCATACGGGTGGGCGCCACCGACGTGGCGCGGGCCGCGCCGCGCGAGATCATCCGGCTCCGGCGCGAGACGCTGGGCTATGTCAGCCAGTTCCTGCGGGTGGTGCCACGGGTCGCGACGCGCGACGTGGTGGCCGAGCCCTGTCGCGCCGTCGGGGTGCCGCGGGCCACGGCCGTGGCGCGCGCCGAGGCGCTGCTGCAGCGCCTGAACGTGCCGCGGCCCTTGTGGGAGCTGTCGCCGACCACCTTTTCCGGCGGGGAGCAGCAGCGGGTCAACATCGCGCGCGGCTTCGCGCAGGACCTGCCGGCGCTTCTTCTCGACGAGCCGACCGCGAGCCTCGACGTGGCGAACCGGGCCGTCGTGCTGGAGCTGATCGCCGAGGCGAAGGCGCGTGGCGCGGCGATCGTGGGGATTTTCCACGACGCCGCCGCGCGCGACGCGGTGGCCGATCGCGAGGTCGACGTGAGCGCGTTCGCGCCCGGGCGCGCGGTGTGACGGGACGGGCCTTCGCGCTGGTCGGGCCCTCGGGCGCCGGCAAGGACACGCTCCTGGCAGCCGCGGCCGCGCGGCGGCCCCGGCTGCACGTGGTGCGGCGGGTCGTCACCCGGCCGGAAGCGGCGGGCGGCGAGGATTTCGAGGGGGTGAGCGCCGAGACATTCGCCGCGCGCCGCGCCGCCGGCGCTTTCGCGCTCGTGTGGGAGGCGCATGGGCTGTGCTACGCTCTGCCGGAGAGCGCTCGTCGGGTGCAGGCCGAGGGAGACGACGTGATCTTCAACGGCTCCCGGGCGATGCTGAGCGCGGCGGCCGCGGTGTTTCCGCGGTTGCGCGTGCTTCTCGTGACCGCGCCGCGCGACGTGCTTGCAGCGCGGTTGGCCGAGCGCGGCCGCGAAGACGCCGCGGAGATCGCGGCGCGGGTGGCGCGCGTGCCGCCCCCGCTGCCCGCGGCGCTCCCGGTGACGGAGATCGACAATTCCGGCGCGCTGGAGACGGCGCTCGCGCAGCTTCTTGATGCGCTTCAGCCGGACAGGGCGTAGCGGTGCAGGAGATGGAACATCCCGTCCTCGGCCTCTCCGAAGAGGGCGAGCGAGGTCACCGCGAAGGGTGCGGGCAGCACCGGGGCGATCCAGGCCGCGAGCGCGTCGTGCGTGGCGTCGCGCTCTTCGGGCGGCAGCGGCCCGGTCAGCGTGACGTGGAAGCGGAATTCTTCCATCACGTAGGGATAGCCCCAGCGCGCGAGCAGGGCCTCCTGCCGCTCCGACAGGCGGGCGGCGCGGCGCCGGGCGCTCTCGGCCTCCGTCGGGGCCGCGCGGTGGTGGTCGAGGTCGGCGACCGTCGCCGCGGCGAGGGCTGCGAGGGGTGCAGTGTCGCCCTCGGGCACGAGGGCGAGGAACGGGCCGATCTGCGCCAGTCGCAGGCCTGGCAGGGTGACCGGCGCGGTGCGCGCGGCGAGGGCCGCGACGTCGGCGGCGAGGGCGTCTTGCGTGCTGTCCGGGGACAGGCGGAAGGGCGGCTTCAGCGTGCCGTGCACGCCGTACTTGCGCGGGCGCGCGGTGATCTCGGAAACCGGGCGGGGCAGGCCGGGAACGTCGGGCGGATCGCGCGGCACGCCGGCGCCGGCGTCCCAGCCGAGCCAGCGCGCGGCTGTGTCGGCAAAGACGCCCGGCTCGGGCGCGTAGTAGACGGCGTAGCGGGTGTAGTCGGTCACGTGTGTCGGCCTAGATCGGGACTGTCACGGCGCGCGGCCGCACCCATGATGAAGCAGGACAGCGAGGCAGAGGCAAGATGACCGAGATCATCCTGACGAATGCGCGGATCGTGGCGCCGGAGGAGGTGATCCACGGGACGCTCGTGTTGCGCAACGGCGTGGTCGCCGACATCTCGGGCGGGTCGAGCGCCGCGCGCGGCGCGGAGGATTGCGGCGGCGATCACCTGATACCCGGGTTGATCGAGCTGCACACGGACAACCTCGAGCGGCATATCGAGCCGCGCCCCGGGGTCGACTGGCCGCACATGACGGCGATCCTCGCCCATGACGGGGAACTGGCGAGTGCGGGTATCACCACGGTCTTCGACGCCATGCGCGTGGGCTCGATCGTCACCGACAACGAGACCGACTACGCGCAGTACGCCCGCGCGCTGTCGCGGGAGATGTTCGCGCTCCGGGCGAAGGGCGCCTTGCGGATCAGCCATTTTCTGCACCTCCGCGCGGAGGTGTGCTCGGAAACCCTGCTCGACGAGCTGGGCGAGTTCGGGCCGGAGGACCGCGTGGGCATCCTGTCGATCATGGATCACACGCCGGGCCAGCGCCAGTTCCGCGACGTGTCGAAGCTGCGCGCCTACGTCATGGGCAAGCACGGCGTCGACGAAGCCGGGTTCCAGCGGCACGTCGCCGGGCTGAAGGCGCTGCAGGAGCGCTTCGGCGCGGCGCACGAGGCCGGTGCGGTCGAGGCGGCACATCGCCTCGGCGCGGTGCTGGCGAGCCACGACGACACCACCGAGGCGCAGGTCGCGACGAGCGCGGGCCATGGTGTGCGGCTGGCCGAGTTTCCCACGACGGAGGAGGCGGCGACGGCGTGCCACGCCCACGACATCGCGGTGATGATGGGGGCGCCGAACCTGATCCGCGGCGGGTCGCATTCCGGCAACGTGGCGGCCGAGACGCTGGCGCGCGTCGATCGGCTCGACATCCTGTCGTCGGACTACATCCCGTCCTCGCTGATGCTGGGGGCGTTCCGGCTGGGGACGCTTTGGGACGACCTGCCGCGCGCGATCCGCACCGTCACCGATGCCCCCGCGCGGGCCACGGGGCTTGCCGACCGCGGACGGCTCGCGCCGGGCCTGCGCGGCGACGTGGTGCGCGTGGTCGAGGTGGACGGTACGCCGGTCGTGCACGGGGTCTGGAGCCAGGGCCGCAAGGTCGGTTGAGCGGCGCGCGGAGGTGCCGCACAAGAGTTGCGTAGCGCGGGCTCAGGCTGTCAGGTCGGCCGGTTCCGGCAGGTTATGCGCGCGACAGCAGGCGGTGGTCGTGTTCGCCAGCAGGCAGGCGATGGTCATGGGGCCGACGCCGCCGGGCACGGGAGTGATCGCGCCGGCGACCTCGGCGCAGCTGTCGAAGGCGCAATCGCCGACGAGGCGGGTCTTGCCGTCGCCCGCGTCGATCCGGTTGATGCCGACATCGATCACGGTCGCGCCGGGCTTGACCCAATCGCCGGTGACCATCTCGGGCCGGCCGACGGCGGCGACGAGGATGTCGGCGCGGCGGCAGACCTCCTGCGGATCGCGGGTGCGCGAATGCGCGATGGTGACCGTGCAGCTGTCGCCGAGCAGGAGTTGCGCCATCGGCTTGCCGACGATGTTGGACCGGCCGAGCACGACCGCCTCGAGCCCGGACAGGCTCCCGAGGTGGTCGCGCAGCAGCATCAGGCAGCCGAGCGGCGTGCAGGGCACCATCGCCTTTTGCCCGGTGCCGAGCAGGCCGACATTCGACACGTGGAACCCGTCCACGTCCTTGGCCGGGTCGATCGCGTCGATCACGAGGCCCGCGTCGACATGCGCGGGCAGCGGCAGTTGGACGAGGATGCCGTGCACCGCGGGATCGGCGTTCAGCTGCGCGACGAGCGCGAGCAGATCGTTCTCGGACACGCCGGTGTCGAGCCGATGCTCGAACGAGTTCATGCCCGCCTCGACCGTCTGCTTGCCCTTGGAGCGGACGTAGACCTGGCTGGCGGGATCCTCGCCCACCAGCACGACGGCAAGCCCCGGGGTGATCCCGTGATCCTCGCGCAGCCGCGCCACGTGTGTCGCCACGCGGGCGCGGATTCCGGCGGCGAAGGCCTTGCCGTCTAGGAGAGTCGCGGTCATGGGCGGGTCCTTTGATCTGTCGGCGGTACGGGAAGCGGGTCGGTCGGTTTGTTGGGCGCTGAGGCGACGGGCGGATCAGGGCCCGAGCGTCGCTTCCTCCCGCCGGATCGACCAGTCGATGAGATGCCGCCAAAGCGCTTCGGCCAGATCGGGGTCCAGCCCGTGGGCCACGGCGCGACGGCGGATGTTGCCGACGACCTCCTCGACCCGCGCGTCGATGCGGGCCGGCAGATTCTCTGCCGGTTTCAGCACCGCGGCGCGGTCGATCAGCCGCGACCGGTGCGCCAGCATATCGACGAGTTCGCGATCGGTCGCGTCGATCTCTGAGCGAAGCGCCGCCATGTCGGACAGCGTTTCGGGGTCTCGCATGGGGTCGGCCTTTCGGTCAGGGAGCAGTCGCGCGCGACACTGCACCGGCCGCGCGCGCTCTGCAAACCCTCAGAACAACCCTTCGATCTGGCCGTCGTCGTTCAGGCGGATGACCTCGGCCGACGGAACCTTCGGCAGGCCGGGCATGGTCATGATCTCGCCGCAGATCGCGACGACGAAGCCGGCACCGGCCGACAGCCGCACCTCGCGGATCGGCAGATCGAACCCGGTCGGCGCACCGCGCGCCGTGGGATCGGTCGAAAAAGAGTACTGCGTCTTTGCCATGCAGACCGGCAGATTGCCGTAGCCCTGCGCCTCCCAGTCCTTGAGTTGCGCGCGGATCTTGGAGTCTGCGACGACCGCGCCGGCGCGGTAGATCTTGTGCGCCACGGTCTCGATCTTCTCGAACAGGTCCATGTCGTCGGGATAGAGCGTGCGGAAATCCGCGCTCCCGCCATCGGCGATCTCGGCGACGCGGGTGGCCATCTCGGTCATGCCGGCAGAGCCGTCGGCCCAGTGGCGGCACAGGATCGCCTCGGCGCCCTCGGCGGCGACGAACTCGCGCACCGCGTCGATCTCGGCCTCGGTATCGCCGGCGAAGTGGTTGATGCCGACGACGACCGGCACGCCGAAGCTTTTGACGTTGGCGATGTGGCGGCCGAGGTTGGCGCAGCCGGCCTTGACCGCCTCGACGTTCTCGGCGCCGAGGTCCGCCTTGGCGACGCCGCCGTTCATCTTCATCGCCCGCACCGTCGCGACGACAACCACGCAATCTGGCGCGAGGCCGGCCTTGCGGCACTTGATGTTCATGAACTTCTCGGCGCCGAGATCGGCACCGAAGCCGGCCTCGGTCACCACGTAATCGGCAAGCTTGAGCGCGGTCTTGGTCGCGATGACCGAGTTGCAGCCGTGCGCGATGTTGGCGAAGGGGCCGCCGTGGACGAACGCGGGGTTGTTCTCGAGCGTCTGCACGAGGTTCGGCTGCATCGCATCCTTCAGGAGCACCGTCATCGCGCCGTCGGCCTTGATGTCGCGGGCAAAGACCGGCGTCTTGTCGCGGCGGTAGGCGACGATCATCGCACCCAACCGCTCCTGCAGGTCGGCGAGATCCCTGGCAAGGCAGAGGATCGCCATGACCTCGGAGGCCACGGTGATGTCGAAGCCCGCCTCGCGCGGGAAGCCGTTCGCGACGCCGCCGAGCGACGCCGTGATCTGGCGCAGGGCGCGGTCGTTCATGTCCATGACGCGGCGCCAGCTGACCCGGCGGACGTCGATGTCCTCCTCGTTGCCCCAGTAGACATGGTTGTCGATCATCGCGGCGAGGAGATTGTGCGCCGAGGTGATGGCGTGGAAGTCGCCGGTGAAGTGGAGGTTCATGTCCTCCATCGGGACGACCTGCGCGTAGCCCCCGCCGGCCGCGCCGCCCTTCATCCCGAAGTTCGGGCCGAGCGAGGCCTCACGGATGCAGATGCAGGCCTTCTTGCCGATGGCGTTCAGCCCGTCGCCGAGGCCCACCGTCGTCGTCGTCTTGCCCTCGCCGGCGGGGGTCGGGTTGATCGCGGTCACGAGGATCAGCTTGCCGTTCGGCCGGTCGGCGAGGCTGTCGATGAAGTCCTGCCCGACCTTCGCCTTGTCGTGACCGTAGGGCAGCAGGTGCTCGCCCGGGATGCCGAGCGTTTCGCCGATCTCCTGGATCGGACGTTTCTTCGCCGCGCGGGCGATCTCGATGTCGGTCTTGGGTGCCATCTGCCGGTCGGTCTTTCTGCTGGAATGAGAATGCGCTCCGGGCCGCATCAAGCACGCCCGCGCCGGGGGCCACAACGACGGATGCGACCCAATCGCGGCCCCGCGCGGCACAGGCGCGGCCCGGGCGGGGCGGTTCGGCCGCAAGGTGCGCCGATCGGAAACGCGTCGGCGCGGTCGGGGCCGCGGGGCGGGCTGCCGCGGCGCCCCGGCCCGGCGGACGCGCGGGTGGGACGTGCGGGAGCCTCCGGCGGGGGTTTTCGGCAAGATGAAGCCGGGCGACGGCGCATCGACCGGACGGGCGCGCGGGCCCGCAGCTGCGGGTGGCGCCGCGCTCTAGCGGTCCTCGCGCTCGGCCAGGCGGCGCTCGATCGCGTCGAGACGGCGCAGCACCTCGTCGCGGTAATCCGTGGTCGCGGCGTTCGATTCCTCGGCATGCGCTTCCTGCATGGAGTTCACGATCAGGCCGACAACGAGGTTCACCACCGCGAAGGTGGTCACGAGGATGAAGGGCACGAAGAACGCCCAGGCCTGCGGGTACACCTCCATCACCGGGCGCACGATGCCCATCGACCAGCTTTCGAGCGTCATGATCTGGAACAGCGAATAGGCCGAGAGCGGGATCGAGCCGAACCAGTCGGGAAACGTGTCGCCGAAGAGCTTCGTGGCCATGACGCTCGAGATGTAGAAGATGAGTGCCATCAGCAGGAACACCGAGGCCATGCCGGGCAGGGCGGAGACGAAGCCCTCGACCACGCGGCGCAGCGTCGGCGCCACGGACACGATGCGCAGGAGCCGCAGGATCCGGAGCGCGCGCAGGACCGACAGCCCCTGCGTCGCAGGAACCAGCGCGATGCCCACGACGATGAAGTCGAACACGTTCCAGCCGTTGCGGAAGAAGGCCCCCGGGCCGCGGGCATAGAGCTTGGCGGCGATCTCGACCACGAAGACCGCGAGGCAGGCGCGGTCGAGCGCGACGATCAGCGCGCCGGCGGTGGCCATCACCGCGTCCGAGGTCTCGAGCCCCAGGATCACCGCGTTGAACAGGATCACGCCGGTGATGACGTTGCGGGTGGCGGGCCGGTCGAGGATCGCGGAAAGGCGCTGGCGCAGGGACATCCGGGCTCCGTGGAACAGGTGGCGGCGCCTTATTGCGGCCTTGCGCGCCCACGGGCAAGGGGGCGGGCCGGGTGTGGACGCCACGCGCCGCCGCGGGCATAGACGGCCAGGGCGCATTTCGAGGAGGACGCATCATGGCGAAGCCGAGGATCCTGCTGACGCGCGCGTGGCCCGAGGCGGTCGAGGCCCGGCTCGCCCGCGACTACGACGCCGTGCTGAACCGCGAGGATACGGCGATGGGCACCGCCGAGATCGGCGCGGCGCTCGCCGAGTTCGATGCGGTCTGCCCGACGGTGTCCGACCGCCTGCCGGCGGAGATCTTCACCGGCGGCCACCGCGCGCGGATCCTCGGCAATTTCGGTGTCGGGGTGAACCATATCGCCGTGGACGCGGCGCGCACGGCCGGGATCGAGGTGACGAACACGCCCGGCGTCCTGACGGATTGCACCGCCGACCTCGCGCTGACGCTGATGCTGATGCTCGCGCGGCGCGCCGGCGAGGGGGAGCGCGAGGTTCGCGCCGGGCGCTGGTCCGGCTGGCGGCCCACGCACATGATCGGCGCGCGACTCTCGGGCAAGACGCTCGGGATCGTCGGCATGGGGCGGATCGGGCTCGCCACCGCGCGGCGCGCGCAGGCGGGCTTCGGCATGCGCGTCGTCTACTACAACCGCAGCCCGGTTCCGGCCGAGTCGCTCGCCGGGCTCGACGCGGCGCGCCTCGACACCGTGGATCAGGTGATGACGGCGGCCGACGTGGTGTCGCTGCACGTGCCGGGCGGCGCCGGGACCGCGGGGCTGATCGACGCGGAGCGGCTCGCCTTGCTGGGTCCGGAGGGCTTTCTCGTCAACACCGCGCGCGGCGATGTCGTGGACGAGGCGGCGCTCGTCGCGGCGCTCGAGGCCGGTGCGATCGCGGGCGCCGGGCTCGATGTCTACGCGGACGAGCCGCGCGTGCCGGAGGCGCTAACTCGGCGCGACGACGTTGTGCTTCTGCCGCATCTGGGCTCGGCCACGCGAGAGACGCGCGAGGCGATGGGCCACATGGTGGCCGATACGCTCGACGCGGTCTTCGCCGGGCGCGACGTGCCGAATCGGGTCGGCTGAGAGACGCCGAATCGCGTTGTCAGATGGGGCGTGGACCTGCTAGGTTTAGTGGCATGACCCGCCACAGCCCCAATATCCGCGCAGAACGCGCGCCGATCCGGCAACTGGACGATGCCGCGATCAACCGCATCGCCGCCGGCGAGGTGGTGGAGCGTCCGGCATCGGCGGTCAAGGAGCTGGTGGAGAACGCGATCGATGCCGGGGCGCGGCGGATCGTCGTGGAGATCGCCGACGGCGGCAAGACGCTGATCCGGGTAGCCGATGACGGCTGCGGCATCGCGCCGGAAGATCTGCCGCTCGCGCTGTCGCGGCACGCGACGTCCAAGATCGATGGCTCCGACCTCCTCGACATTCATACCTTCGGCTTCCGGGGCGAGGCGCTGCCGTCGCTTGGCGCGGTGGGCCGTCTGACCATCGCCTCGCGCGCCGAGGGCGGCGAGGCTGCCGAGATCGCGGTCTCGGGCGGCGTCATGGCCGCGGTGAAGCCCTGCGCGCGCGAAACCGGAACGACCGTCACCCTGCGCGACCTGTTCTTCGCGACGCCGGCGCGGCTCAAGTTCCTGCGCACGGACCGGGCCGAAGCGCAGGCCGTGGGCGAGATCGTGCGCCGTCTCGCCATGGCCGAGCCCGCTGTGGGTTTCACGCTCCGCGACGTGTCGGGGGGTGGCGAGGGACGCGTGACGTTTCGCGCCGATCCGGTGACCGGCGATCTGTTCGATGCGCTGCGCGGGCGTCTCGGCCAGGTGATGGGCCGCGAGTTCACCGAAAATGCCGTCGCCGTGGACGCGACGCGCGAGGGGATACGCCTCACCGGATTCGCGGGCCTGCCGACCTATTCACGCGGCTCCGCGGTGGCGCAGCATCTCTTCGTCAACGGCCGACCGGTGAAGGACCGGATGCTGCTCGGGGCCTTGCGCGGTGCGTATCAGGATTTCCTGTCGCGCGACCGGCATCCGGCGGTGGCGTTGTTCGTGGATTGCGATCCGCGCGCCGTCGACGTGAACGTGCACCCGGCGAAATCCGAGGTGCGCTTCCGCGAGGCGGGGATCGTGCGCGGGCTGATCGTTTCGGGTCTGCGCCATGCGCTGGCCGAGGCCGGTCACCGCGCCTCGACCACGGTGGCCGGCGCGGCGCTCGGCGCGATGCGGACCGAGCCCGCGGGCCCGGCCCGGATCTACCAGATGGACCGGCCCTCATCCGGCGCGCGCGCCGCGGCGCATGCGGCGCAAGCGCCCGGGTTCGCCGAGTTCGAAAGCGCCTGGAGCGGCCGCGTGGTGGAGCCGGAGCCTGCGGCCGAACGTGAGGCCGATGCCGATAGCCCGGCCGAGGCGCACCATCCGCTCGGTGCGGCGCGCGGTCAGGTGCACGAGAACTACATTCTCGCGCAGACGGCGGACGGTCTGGTGATCGTCGATCAGCACGCGGCGCACGAGCGGCTGGTCTACGAGAAGCTCAAGGCGCAGATGGCCGCGACCGGGGTCGCGGCGCAAGCGTTGCTCATCCCGGAAATCGTCGAACTGTCGGCCGCGGACTGCGCGCTCCTGCTCGACGCCGCGGAGGATCTGGCCCGTTTGGGACTGGCGGTGGAAGCTTTCGGCGGCGGCGCAGTGGCCGTGCGCGAGACGCCGGCGATTCTCGGCGAGGTCAACGCCGAAGCGCTGGTGCGCGATGTGCTGGACGAGTTGTCCGAGGCCGGCGGGTCGGACCTCGTGCGGGAGCGGCTGGACGCGATCCTGTCGCGCGTGGCCTGCCACGGATCGGTGCGCTCGGGCCGCCGTATGCGGGCCGAGGAAATGAACGCACTTCTGCGGGAAATGGAGACGGTGCCTCATTCCGGGCAATGCAACCACGGCCGGCCCACATACGTCGAATTGAAACTCTCTGATATCGAGAAGCTCTTCGGGCGCACATGATCGACACGCTGTCCGCCAAACTCGCTGCCGGCGATCCCCTCGCGCTGGCCGGATTGGTCGCGTGTGCCGCTCTCGTGCTGCTGGTCCTTCTGCTCCTGGCACTCATCGCGCGGACGGGGCGCGCGGCGCGCACGACCGAGACCCTCGCCTATCACCTTGGCCGGATGGGGCAGGACGTGCGCGGGCTTGCACAGGGTCAGACCCAACTGTCGGGCAGCCTTCAGACGGTGTCCGAAACCGCCGCGCAGTCGCAGATGCACGTGTTGCACACTGTCGAGACACGGCTTGCCGAGGTGCAGCGGCAGATGGGCGAGCGGCTGGCCGACAGCCAGCTTCGGCAGGCGCGCTCGATGGCCGACATGCAGGAAAAGATGAACGAGGTTCTCGCCGGGCAGGCGCAGAAGACGGCGACCTCGCTCACTCAATTGCAGGAGCGGCTGGCAACGATCGACAAGGCGCAGGACAACATCACCAAACTGTCTGGCGACGTGCTGTCGCTGCAGGACATCCTGTCGAACAAGCAGACGCGCGGCGCCTTCGGCGAGATCCAACTGACCGATATCGTGGGCAAGGCGCTGCCGTCGGACAGCTACACCCTTCAGGCGACGCTTTCGAACGGGCGGCGGGCGGACTGCCTGATCCATCTGCCGAACCCGCCGGGGCCGATTGCCGTCGATTCCAAGTTCCCGCTCGAGGCGTTCGAGGCTTTGCGCCGGGTCGAGACGCAGGACCAGGCGACGCGCGCGGCGCAGGCCTTCAGGTTGTCGGTGAAGAAACACATCCGCGACATCGCCGAGCGTTATATCCTCGAGGGCGAGACCGCCGACGGCGCGATCCTGTTCCTGCCGTCCGAGGCGGTCTATGCCGAACTCCACTCCAACTTTCCCGAGCTCGTGCGCGAAGGATTCGCGGCGCGGGTCTGGATCGTGTCGCCGACGACCTGCATGGCCACGCTCAACACCATGCGCGCGATCCTCAAGGACGCGCGGATGCGTGAGCAGGCGGGCGCCATCCGCAAGGAGCTCGGGCTGCTCTATGCCGATGTCGACCGTCTGGGTGCGCGGGTCGAGAACCTCGACCGGCATTTCGGGCAGGCGCAGAAGGATATCTCGGAGATCCGCATCAGCGCCGAGAAGGCCGGGCGTCGCGCACGCCGGCTCGACAATTTCGACTTCGAGGAACTCTCTGGCGAGCCGGCGGACACCCGCGCGCTGACCGGGACAGAGTGAGCCGGCCGCGGCGCCGGACATTTCCTCTTTTCATTCGTCGCCTAAGTCGTCCAACCTGACCCGGGTGTCGCGCGGGCTCGCGCGGGACCCCACCGCCTCCAGCCGTGCCGCCAGATGCGCGCGGGGGCGTGGCAGGGAGGAGAGGACGTTGACCGCGATCGCGGACCACGAAAACCTGTTCAACGTTAAACGGCATGTCATGCGGGATGTGCATGACGGGCATGTGCCCGGCTGCCTATTCGGTGGGCAGAGTGGCTGGTATCGCAACCGCGACGCACTGAATTGGCGCGAACGCCGCAGGAAATCAGAGATCGGCGCCGCGCCCGGCAAGAATGTTCAGCGCTGAACTAGATGGGCCGGACTGCCCGGCGATGAAGGGAGAGGACTCATGAAGGACACGCCGAACGACATCGATCCGGTCGAGTCCAAGGAGTGGCAGGAGGCTGTCGAGGACGTCATCATGCGCGACGGTCCGGACCGCGCGCATTTTCTGCTCGACAAGGCCGTCCAGCAGGCGCGTGCCGCGGGTGCGATGCTGCCGTTTTCCGCGACCACGCCCTACCAGAACACGATTTCGCCGGATGACGAGGTCGACATGCCCGGCGACAGCGAGATGGAGTGGCGCATCCGCACCATCAATCGCTGGAACGCGATGGCGACGGTCGTCCGCGCGAACAAGTCGACCGACGGGATCGGCGGCCACATCGCGTCGTTCGCCTCGTCGGCGGCGCTCTACGATGTCGGCCTCAACCATTTCTGGCGCACGCGTTCCACGATGCATGGCGGCGACCTTGTGTTCTTTCAGGGCCACGTCATCCCCGGCATCTACGCGCGGTCGTTCATGGAGGGGCGGCTGAGCGAGGAGGATCTCGCCAGCTTCCGCCACGAGGTCGACGGCAAGGGCCTGTCGTCCTATCCGCACCCGTGGCTGATGCCGGACTACTGGCAGTTCCCGACCGTCTCGATGGGCCTCGGTCCGATGATGGCGGTCTATCAGGCGCGGTTCATGAAGTATCTCGAGAACCGCGGACTCATCGACAAGAGCGACCGCAAGGTCTGGGCATTCCTCGGCGACGGCGAGATGGACGAGCCGGAAAGCCTTGGCGCCATTTCCATCGCCGCCCGCGAGGGACTCGACAACCTCATCTTCGTCATCAACTGCAACCTGCAGCGGCTCGACGGCCCGGTGCGCGGAAACTCGAAGATTGTGCAGGAGCTCGAGGGCGCTTTCCGCGGATCCGGCTGGGACGTCATCAAGCTCCTGTGGGGCCGCGGCTGGGACGGCCTCCTGGAGCGGGACACCTCCGGCAAGCTGCGCCAGTTGATGGACGAGACGATCGACGGCGACTACCAGACCTTCAAGTCGAAGGACGGCGCCTATATCCGGGAGCATTTCTTCGGCAAGTATCCCGAGACCGCGGAGTTGGTGAAGGACTGGTCGGACGACGACATCTGGGCCCTGCGCCGCGGCGGCCACGACCCCAAGAAGGTCTACAACGCCTATCTGCGCGCCTCCAAGACGAACGGTCAGCCCACCTGCATCCTCGTCAAGACGGTCAAGGGCTACGGGATGGGCTCGGCCGGCGAAGGCCAGAACATCGCGCACCAGTCGAAGAAGATGCAGGTCGACCAGCTCAAGGCGATGCGCGACCGGTTCCGCATCCCGATCGACGACGGCGATCTGGAAAAGGTGCCGTTCGTCACGCTGAACAACGCGCAGAAGTCCTACCTGACCGAACGGCGCAAGGATCTGGGCGGCGAGTTTCCGAAACGGACCTCCAAGGTCGAGAAGCTGGAGGTGCCGGCGCTCGACAAGTTCAAGAAGGAGCTTCAGTCGTCCGGCGACCGCGAGTTCTCGTCGACGATGGCGTTCGTGCGGATCCTGACCACGCTGCTGCGGGACAAGCAGATCGGCAAGTATGTCGTGCCGATCGTGCCGGACGAAAGCCGCACCTTCGGGATGGAGGGCCTGTTCCGGTCCGTCGGCATCTACAATCCGCTGGGGCAGAACTACACGCCCCAGGACGCCGACCAGATGATGTTCTACAAGGAATCGAAGGACGGCCAGGTCCTGCAGGAGGGCATCAACGAAGCCGGCTCGATGGCCGACTGGATCGCCGCCGCCACCGCGTACTCGACGCACGGCGTGCCGATGATCCCGTTCTACATCTTCTACTCGATGTTCGGCTTCCAGCGGATCGGCGACTTCGCCTGGGCTGCCGGTGACAGCCGCGCGCGCGGTTTCCTTCTTGGCGGGACGGCCGGGCGTACGACGCTGAACGGCGAGGGATTGCAGCACGAGGACGGCCACAGCCACGTCCTCGCGGCGACCATTCCGAACTGCGTGAGCTACGATCCGACCTTCTCCTACGAGGTGGCGGTGATCGTCCAGCACGGCCTGCAGCGCATGTATGTCGATCAGGAAGACGTCTACTTCTACATCACGCTGATGAACGAGAACTATGCCCATCCCGAGATGCCCACGGGCGCCGAGGAGGGGATCATCCGCGGGCTCTACCGGATGAAGAAGACGTCGCGCCCCGGCAAGAAGCACGTGAACCTCATGGGGTCGGGCACGATCCTGTGCCAGGCGATCCAGGCGGCCGAGATGCTCAAGGAGGATTTCGGCGTCACGTCCGACATCTGGTCCGCGACCTCGTTCAACGAACTGGCCCGCGACGGGCAGGACGCGTTGCGCCACAACCGGCTGAACCCCCTGGGCGAGGAGCGCGTGCCCTACGTGACCGACATCATGGCCAACGCGAAGGGTCCGGTCATCGCCGCGACCGATTACATGAAGGCCTTCGCCGAGCAGATCCGGGCCTTCGTGCCCAATCGCTATACCGTGCTCGGCACCGATGGCTTCGGCCGGTCGGACAGCCGCGAAAACCTGCGTCGCTTCTTCGAAGTCGACGCGAACCACATCGCGGCGGCCGCGATGGTGGATCTCCACCGCGAGGGAGCCGTATCCGACAAGGATCTCGAGGCGGCGCTCAAGAAATACGACATCGACGGCGGCAAGCCGAACCCGCGCCTGAGCTGACGGGAACCGAGGGAGAGAGACAGACGATGACCACCGAAGTGAAAGTGCCCGACATCGGCGACTTCAGCGATGTGCCGGTGATCTCCGTGCTCGTCAGCGTGGGCGACACGATCGCCGAGGAAGATCCGCTGATCGAGCTCGAGAGTGACAAGGCCACGATGGAGGTGCCGTCCTCGCATGCCGGCAAGGTGACCGAGATCAAGGTGTCCGAGGGCGACTCCGTGTCCGAAGGCTCCGTCATCCTCGTCGTCGAGGAAGAAGGCGCAGGTGGCGGGTCCGGCGGCGGCGGAGACAGCTCCGGCGCGTCGCAGGACGACGCGAAGGAAGAGCCGAAGGAAGAAAAGAAAGAGGCGCCGAAGGCCGAGGCGGCCCGGACCGAAGAGCCGAAGGCGCCCGCGCGCCCCGCCCAGGCCGTGACCGATGCCGGTTTTTCCAAGGTGCACGCCTCGCCATCGGTGCGCGCGTTCGCGCGACGGGTGGATGTCGACCTCGCCACCGTGAACGGCACGGGCCGCAAGGGCCGTATCCTGCGCGAGGACGTCGAGAAGGCGCTGGCCTCGCGCAGCGCCCCGGCCTCTGCGGGCGGCGCACCGGCTCAGGGCGGTATGGGCATTCCGCCGATCCCGGCGGTCGATTTCTCGAAGTTCGGCCCGGTCGAGGACGTCGAGATGAGCCGGATCAAGAAGCTGTCGGGCCCGGCGCTTCATCGGTCCTGGCTCAACATCCCGCACGTGACGAACAACGAAGAGGCGGACATCACCGACCTCGACAAATACCGCAAGGAACTGGACACGCAGGCGAAGGAAGAAGGCTACCGCGTCACGCTCCTGTCCTTCATCATCAAGGCCTGTGTCTCGGCGCTGAAGAAGCACTGGGAGTTCAACTCGTCGATCCATCCCGACGGCGACAAGCTCATCCGCAAGCATTTCTACCACATCGGCTTCGCGGCGGACACGCCGAACGGACTTGTGGTGCCGGTGCTCAAGGATGCCGACCGCAAGGGGATCGTCGATATCTCGAAAGAGCTGGGCGACCTCTCGAAGGCCGCCCGCGACGGCAAGCTGAAGGGCGACCAGATGCAGGGCGCGACCTTCACGATCTCGTCGCTCGGCGGGATCGGCGGCACAGACTTCACCCCGATCGTGAACGCGCCCGAGGTGGCGATCCTCGGTCTGTCGCGGTCGAAGATGGCGCCGGTCTGGGACGGCGAACAGTTCGTGCCGCGCAACATGCTGCCGCTGTCGTTGAGCTACGACCACCGTGCGATCGACGGTGCGCTGGCCGCACGCTTCAACGCGCATCTCAAATACCTGCTGGCCGATCCGCGCCGGCTGATGCTCTGAGGAGACACTCATGGATGTGAAGGTCCCCGATATCGGCGACTTCAAGGACGTGCCCGTCATCACCGTTCTGGTGAGCGTCGGCGATACCGTCGAGAAGGAAGACCCGCTGATCGAGCTCGAATCCGACAAGGCGACGATGGAAGTGCCGTCGAGCCATGCGGGCAAGATCACAGAGATCAAGGTGAAGGAAGGCGACAGCGTATCCGAGGGCGACGTCATCATCGTTCTCGAAGGCGCCGATGCGGACGAGGGCGCCGAGGACAAGGCGGACGTTCCGGTCGGCCAGGGTGGCGAACAGGGTGGCGGCTACGGCGATCGCGGGTCGGACACCAAGGGCGCGCCGGCCAAGGTCGAGGCCACGGGCGGCGACAGCGGCGAGGGCGACGTCCATGCCGAGATCGTCGTCCTCGGCTCCGGTCCCGGCGGATACTCCGCCGCCTTCCGGGCAGCGGACCTCGGCAAGAAGGTCGTGCTGATCGAGAAGGATTCGACGCTCGGCGGCGTGTGCCTGAACGTCGGCTGCATTCCGTCCAAAGCGTTGCTGCACGTCGCCAAGGTCATCACGGAGGCCGAGGAAATGGGCGCGCACGGGGTCAGCTTCGGCAAGCCGAAGATCGATCTCGACGAGTTGCGCGATTTCAAGGACGGGGTCATCGGCAAGCTCACCGGCGGGCTCGACGGGCTGGCGAAGGGTCGCAAGGTGCAGGTCGTCCGCGGCTTCGGCAAGTTCACCGGGCCCAACATGATCGCGGTGGAGGGTGACGGCGGGAACACCAAGGTCAGCTTCGACCAGTGCATCATCGCGGCCGGGTCCGAGCCGGTGGAGCTGCCGTTCATTCCGCACGACGACGACCGGGTGGTCGACTCGACCGGCGCGCTCGAGCTGATGGACATCCCCAAGCGGATGCTCGTGCTCGGGGGCGGCATCATCGGGCTCGAGATGGCCTGCGTCTACGACGCGCTGGGCTCCAAGGTCACCGTCGTCGAGCTGATGGACCAGATCATTCCGGGGGCCGACAAGGATCTCGTCAAGCCGCTGATGCAGCGCATCAAGGGCAGGTACGAGAACATCCATCTGAAGACCAAGGTCACCGCGATGGACGCCCAGAAGCAGGGCCTGAAAGTCACCTTCGAGGATGACAAGGGCGAGAGCTTCACCGACGTGTTCGACAAGGTGCTCGTGGCCGTCGGGCGCAAGCCGAACGGCAAGCTGATCGACGCCGACAAGGCCGGCGTCGCAGTGGACGAACGCGGCTTCATTGCCGTCGACGAGTTCCAGCGCACGGGCCAGAGCCACATCTTCGCCATCGGCGACGTGGTGGGCCAGCCAATGCTGGCGCACAAGGCGGTGCACGAGGGCAAGGTCGCGGCCGAAGTCGCCTCTGGCGAGAAGCGCGCCTTCGATGCGCGGGTGATCCCGTCTGTCGCCTATACCGACCCCGAGGTGGCATGGTGCGGCCTGACCGAAACGCAGGCCAAGGATCGCGGCATCAAGATCGAGAAGGGCGTCTTTCCGTGGGCGGCGTCCGGCCGGTCTTTGTCGAACGGCCGGTCCGAAGGGATGACGAAGCTGATCTTCGATCCCGAGGACGACCGCGTGATCGGCGCTGCGATCGTCGGCACCAACGCGGGCGACCTGATCTCGGAGGTGGCGCTGGCGATCGAGATGGGTGCGGACGCGGTCGATCTCGGCCACACGATCCACCCGCATCCGACGCTGTCGGAAACGGTGAACTTCGCCGCCGAGATGTTCGAGGGCACGATCACGGATCTGATGCCGCCGAAAAAGAAATCCGCCTGAGCAAACGGTGCATCCGAACACGAAAAAAGGCGGCGCTTCGGCGCCGCCTCGGCTTTCAGGGTCGGTGATGTTGCGGACGCCGGCGGCTCAGGCCGCGGTCGGCGTCCCCATCGAAGTGACGAGAACCGTGACCCGCATCATGCCAAGATGATCGGTATCGAGGATCTCGGACGGCTTCTGCCAACCCAGCACGGGATTCGGCGTGTGCAGAAATTCACGCGCACGATCGCTCCCGATCTTGGCTTCGAGCAGTTCGACCAGTTTGCGGCGGCTCTCAACGCTATTCGAGTGCATCTCTGCCTCCCTTTGATTCTGCCCCTGCTCCCCGACGTAAAGTTGTACGCGGCACAATTGTGGCTTGTCACGCTGCAGAGCAGCGAAAACACGGCATTCAGCGGGCCATTGCCTGATAAAATTTGATGAAATTCATGTGGATAACCGCGCAACGCTTTGAATCCAAAGAGCGTCACCCGTCGCCGCGGCACACGCTAGGCGCGATTAATTAAGGCCGCTTTAGATATTAACGAAGTTGCGATTTATATGCCGAGGAATGGCTGCGCGAGTCGCGGGAGCCAGCCCTTGAATCGCAATGGCGCATCGGTCACCGCGAGGCAGACGCAATCCTCACCGATATCGGCGACCGGCATGTGGTCGTCTGCCGCCGTGGCGATCTCGACGTCGCCGCGCGCGAAGGTCGCCGTCTCGTCCGAGAACGCGCCCTGCAACACCAGCGTTAACTCTGTGCCGCGGTGCCCGTGATCCGGCATCGCCGTGCCGGCGGGAATGCACAGAAGCCGGGCCGTCGCGCTGCCGGTCGTCGGCAGTAGGGCCTGCTTGACCCCCATTCCGACCGATCGCCAGACGACGTCGTCGAGCGATCCACCGGCATACCGCGCCAGCGGGTCCGGCAGCACTGAATCGGCGCGGATCGGACGCGGCGCCGGCGTCTCCGGCGCCTCTCCGCGGATGCGGGCGAGCGTCGCCTCGAGACAGTCGCCCGAGAGCTGCGCGCCGTCCGTCGCATCGAGGACTGCGCCGCCCACGGCGTCGTAGCTTTCGGCCGCGGCGCGACAGGTGTCGCACATCGACAGATGCGTCGCGACGGCGAGGTCGAACGCCTCGGGGAGGGTGCCGGCGGCGTAGGCCATCAGCAGGTCGTCTGTGAGGTGGTGTTCGATCATCTCTGCTCTTCTCATGCCATCGCGTGGCGCAGCCTCTCCAGCGCCAGGCGGATGCGCGACTTGATCGTGCCGAGCGGAAGGCCTGTCTCTTCAGCGATCTCGCTGTGGGAAAGCTCGCCGAAATAGGCTCGTTCGATCAGGTGACGCTGTTTTTCAGGAAGGGTGGAGAGCGCCTCGCCGAGGCGCGCGCTGTCTTGTTGCCGCCCGACGATATCGACGGGCTCCGCTGGCGTGTCCGGTCCCCATGGCAGATCCTCTGGCTCCGGGCGGGCGGACTTGCGGATCAGATCGATCCTGCGATTGCGCGCGATGGTGAAGATCCAGGTCGACACGCTCGCCCGCGAGGGATCGAATAGATGCGCCTTGCGCCAGACCGTCGACATCGCGTCCTGCACGACTTCCTCGGCGGTGGCGGCGTCGCACCCCTGTCTCATGAGGAACGCCTTGATGCGCGGTGCGAAGTGCTCGAACAGCGCGACGAAGGCGGCTTCGGAGCGGTTGTCGCGTATTTCGAGTACGCGGTCGGTCCAGTAGGCGGGTTGCGGCGGCGCATTGCCCTCCGCGTCGAGACGCGATTGTGGTTCGCTTACCGGTCGCATGTGCTGTTGTGCCGCACCGGACAATCCGGTCGGTTCGGGCTCGAAAAACTCGACGGCTCGTGCATCACGCAACATATCCGGCATACGTAGGGGCCCCGGAACTGGATCACCTCACTTTATCTGAACGAAAGTCATCCGGGGCCACGTGGGTTCCGTAAGATCGTTCGCAACCGTCGACGGAGACCCGACCTCATGCCCTTCGAACGCCTCTCCGCCGCGCCCCGCCGGATCGCCGTCATAGGCGCCGGAATCTCCGGGCTCGGCGCGGCGCATTACCTGTCCGACGATCACCATGTCACGTTGTTCGAGGCAGAGGATCGCCTGGGCGGACATGCCAGGACAAGGATCGCCGGCAAGCGCGGCGACCAGCCTGTCGATACCGGCTTCATTGTCTTCAATTACGCCAATTATCCGCTTCTGGCGCGGCTGTTCGGGCAGCTCGACGTGCCGGTGGCCAAGTCGAACATGAGCTTCGGTGCCAGTCTGCGCGGGGGGCAGCTCGAATACGGGCTGGCGGGCATGCGCGCAATCTTCGCGCAGCCGCGCAATGCGCTGCGCCCGGCCTATCTTCGGATGCTGCGGGACATCCTGCGGTTCAACGCGACGGCGGTAAAGGCGACCTCGGCCGACCCGTCCCAGCGTCTCGGCGATTTCCTCGACCAGATGGGCACCGGGCCATGGTTTCGCGACTACTACCTGTCGCCGCTGTCCGGCGCGATCTGGTCGACCCCGACGGAGAAGATCCTCGATTTTCCGGCGCAGGCGCTGGTGCGGTTCTTCGAGAACCATGCGTTGCTCGGCTATTCGGGACAGCACCAGTGGTTCACCGTCGATGGCGGATCGGTCGAGTACGTGCGGCGTCTCGAGGCCGCTCTGCGCGGGCAGGGCGTCGAGATCCGGACCTCCGCGCCAGTTGCCGGCGTGCGCCGAGACGAGAAGGGGGCTGAGGTCCGCTGCCCCGGCGGCGACTGGGAGCGGTTCGACGACGTGATCTTCGCGACACATTCGGACGACAGCCTTGCCATGCTGGCCGACCCCAGCCCGACCGAGCGCCGCATTCTCGGAGCGATCGCTTACCAGCCCAACCGCATGGTTCTGCACTCGGATACGCGAATGATGCCGCGACGACGCGTGTGCTGGTCCTCGTGGAACTATACCGAGGATACCGTTCGGGCAATGAACACGATCGACCTGACGTACTGGATGAACTCGCTTCAGCCGATCCCGGAGGACGACCCCCTGTTCGTGACGCTGAACTCGACGCGCGAAATCCGCGACGAGCTAATCCACGACGAGACCGTCCTGCGTCACCCGGTCTACGACCTCGGCGCGCTGGAGGCGCAGGACGCGATGCGGGCTCACAATGGCACGGGCAACACCTGGTTTTGCGGCGCGTGGATGCGCAATGGCTTCCACGAGGACGGACTTCAGAGCGCGTGGGAGGTCGCCGGGGCGATCAAGGCGCGCGCCGGTCTGGTCGCGGCGGAGTGACGGCGGTCGAGCATATCGCCGGTCACACCTGGCACGGGCGCAAGGGAGCTGTACGCAACGCGTTCCGCTATTCGATCGACTACGTGCTTCTCGATGCGGAATCGCCGGCGCGCGCGTCAAGGCCGGCGCTCTTCAGCCGCAACGGCGCAAACGTCGCCAGCCTGCGGGACCGCGATCACGGCGGACCGCCGGGTGCGGGCCGCGGCCCGAAATGGGCGCGCGCCGTGCTCGAGGCGCACCAGGTTCGCGCGCCGGGCGCTCTGCGCCTGATGGCGCAACCGCGGCTTCTGGGCCATGTGTTCAATCCCGTCAGCTTCTGGCTCGCGCATGACGACGCGGACCGCCTCGTCGCGGTGATCGCCGAGGTGTCCAACACATTCGGCGAACGGCACTCGTATCTGTGCCGACGCCCGGATGGCGCGCCAATCGGCCGCGAGGATGTTCTCGAGGCGGAAAAGATCTTCTACGTCTCGCCGTTCCAGCCGGTGTCGGGCGGCTACCGGTTCCGCTTCGATATCCGGCCCGATCACGTCGGCATCTGGATCGACTACAACCACACCGGCGGCGGGCTGGTCGCGACGCTGACCGGCACACGGCGCCCGCTGACGTCGGGGCGGATTCTCGCGTCGCTGCTGCGGCGCCCGCTCGGGTCGCGCCGGGTGCTGGCGCTCATCCACTGGCAGGCGCTCAAGCTCTGGTGGAAAGGCGCGCGCTACCGCACGCGCCCGTCGCCGCCCCATCAGGACGTGTCGTGACACGCAGCCCGCGCCTGTCGGGCTACGCCGCCTTTGCTGCCGTTCTCTCTGCGGCCGGCCTGCCGATCTATATCCATGCGCCGCAGGTTTACGCCGCCGAATACGGCGTCAGCCTCGGCGCGATGGGCGGCGTCCTTTTCGCGCTCCGGCTCTTCGATCTCGTGCAGGATCCCGCGCTCGGCTGGCTCGCCTCGGCCGTGCGTCGCTACCAGGGCGTGTCGGTCATCATCGGCGGCACGGTCATGGGCCTCGGCATGCTCGGCCTGTTCGCGGTGGCACCGCCGATCGCGCCGATCTGGTGGTTCGCGCTGACGCTGAGCCTGGTGTTCTCGGCCTTCAGCTTCCTCACCATCGCCTTCTACGCCCGTGGGATCGCGACGGCAGGCGCGTTGTCGGGCGAAGGACACCTGCACCTGGCGCGGTGGCGCGAGACCGGCGCGCTTCTCGGCGTGTGCACGGCGTCCGTCCTGCCGACGGTGCTCGGCGCGGCCGGCCTGCCGGACTACGCAGGCTTCGCGGTGATCTTCGCCGTCGCGGTCGTCGCGGCGGTCTGGCTGATGCGCCGCGAATGGGGGCGCGAGGCGCGCATCGCGTCGCAGGGCTTCGGCCCTGTCCTGCGGGACAGCGTGGCGCTGCGTCTTCTGGTCGTGGCGCTCGCCAATGCCGCGCCGGTGGCCGTGTCGTCCACGCTGTTCCTGTTCTTCGTCGAGAGCCGTCTGGACGCGCCGGGGTGGGAAGGGCCGCTCCTGCTGCTGTTCTTCCTCGCGGCCGCCGGCGCCGCGCCGGTCTGGGGCCGGATCGCCGAGGCGCGGGGCGCCAAACGGACGCTGCTGGCGGCGATGGGTCTCGCGATCGTGTCCTTCGGGTTCGCGCTGACGCTCCGCGCGGGCGACGTCGCCGCCTTCGCGGCGATCTGCATTGCAAGCGGCGCGGCGGTGGGCGCCGACCTGACCTTGCTTCCGGCGATGTTCGCACGCCGCATGGCGCGCGTCGCGCCAGAAGGATCCGAGGGTTTCGCGCTGTGGTCCTTCGCGCAGAAAGTGACGCTGGCCTTCGCCGCCATCGCACTACTTCCGTTGCTGGAAAGCGTTGGCTTTCAGACAGGAACCGACAACTCGGCGCGCGCACTATGGACACTCAGCCTGCTCTACGCTGCCGTGCCGTGCGTCCTGAAGCTCGTCGCGATGGCCGTGCTCGTCGCAACGCCGATCGAGGAGACCTGACATGGCGGTGTTGATCGGGGTTGTTTCGGGTGTCCTCCTCATTCTGGCCTTCGTCCTGCTGCGCGATCGGATGGCGTCCTTCGCCGCGCAGACGCCGGCGGACTACGCCGACGCCGAACCGTCCTTCGATCTGCGCCGGCATCTCGAGGGACCCATCCTGTGCGAAGGCGTGATTTACGGGCCGCTCGGTCGGGTCGCCTCGCGGTTCGTCGGCGATTTCGACGTGCGCTGGGACGGCGATACCGGCGTGATGGAGGAGCGTTTCACCTACGACAGCGGCGAGGTGCAGACCCGCGCATGGCACTTGCGGCTGCACGCGGACGGCCGGATCGACGCCGAGGCCGCCGATGTCATCGGAACGGGCCGCGGGTGGCAGGCCGGCCCGACGGTGTCGCTGCGCTACCGGATCCGGCTGGACGAGGATGCCGGCGGCCACGTCCTCGACGCGATCGACTGGATGTACCTTGCCCCGAACGGTGTCATCGTGAACCGATCGCAGTTTCGGAAGTTCGGCATAAAGGTCGCGGAACTCGTCGCGACCATGCGCCGAAAGGAGGCCGTGTGACCGACTGGTCCGGAAAACGATATTGGCTCATCGGAGCGAGCGACGGGCTTGGAGCTGCGCTGGCCCGCAAGATGAGCGCCGCCGGGATCGAGCTGGTGCTGTCGGCGCGATCCGAGGACAAGCTCAAGGAACTGGCCGAAGACCTGCCCGGCGCTGCCGAGGTCGTCACCGTGGACGTTAGCGACGCCGAGTCCGTGCGTGCCGCCACGGAGGCCGCGGGCGAGATCGACGGCGTGGTGTTCCTCGCCGGGGTCTACTGGCCATTCGGCGCGGACGCGTGGGACGCCGAAAAGGCGAACATGATGGCCGACGTCAACTTCACCGGTGCGATGCGCTGCATGGGCGAGATCGTGCCCCGCTTCGTGGCGCGCGACCGGGGGCACATCGTGCTGACCGGATCTCTCACCGGGTATCGCGGGCTGCCGGGATCTGTAGCCTACACCGCGTCGAAGGCCGGGGTCATGGCAATGGCCGAATGCATGCACTGCGATCTGCGCCAGACCGGCGTCCAGGTGCAGTTGGTGTCGCCGGGGTTCATCCGCACCCGACTGACCGACAAGAACGATTTCAAGATGCCGCAGATCATGGAGCCGGAGAAGGCGGCCGGGATCGTGTTCGATCACATGGCCTCGTCCAAGTTCCAGCGGGCGTTTCCGCGACCGTTCTCGTGGGTTCTGCGGGGAGGGCAGTTTTTGCCCGAAAGCCTGTACTACCGGCTGTTCGGCTAAGCGCCGCAAGTGGTCAGCGCAGGGCCCGCCCCTTGACGATCGCGTCGGGACCGAACCGGTCGCGGATCCGGTCCGTCGCACGCTCTGCCTCGTGGCGCAGGATCGCCTGCGGATCGAGGAGGTCGGGCATCCGGTCCGCCGCTTCGGCGCTGCAGATGTCGGACAGGCCGACGCCCAAAAGCCGATAGGCCTGCCCGCGCGGGACGGCGTCGAACAGATGGCGTGCCTCCCGGTAGAGCCTGTCGGCGATCTGCGTGGGTTCGCGCAGGGCATGGCGCCGCGAGATCAGGGTGAAGTCCGCCCGCTTGAGCTTCAGCACCACGACGCGCCCGGCGAGGCCCTTGGCCTTGGCGCGGTCGGCCACCTTTTCGGCCATGCGCCAGAGATGCCCGTCGAGGAGGTCGCGGTCGGCCGTGTCCTCGTGAAATGTCGTCTCGTTCGAGATCGACTTCATCGGAGCGTTCGCGGAGACGCGGCGGTGATCCTCGCCGCGCGCGAGGTGCCACAGCCGCGTGCCCATGGATCCGAAGCGCGCGGTCAATTCGCGCTCGTCCCAGCGCATGAGGTCGTCGAAGGTGCGGATCCCCGCGCGCTCCAGACTGTCCTGCGCCGCGGCGCCGACGCCCCAGATCAGGCGGACCGGCTTGTCGCGCAGGAACTCGCGGGTCTCGGCCGCGCCGATCACGGAGAACCCGTGCGGCTTGTCGAGGTCCGAGGCGATCTTGGCGAGGAACTTGTTGTGCGACAGACCGACCGACCCGGTGATGCCGAGTTCGGTCCGCATCCGCCGCACGAGGCGCGCCAGCATGATCGCTGGCGGTGCGCCGTGCAGCCGCTCCGTTCCCGTCAGATCGAGGAATGCCTCGTCGAGCGACAGCGGCTCCACCGCCGGGGTCATGTCTTCCATCATCGCGCGAATCTGGCGGCTGATGTCGGCATAGAGCTGCATCCGCGGCTTGATGATCACCGCGTCAGGGCAGAGGTCGAGCGCCTTGAACATCGGCATCGCCGACCGCACGCCGCGAATGCGGGCGACGTAGCAGGCCGTGGACACGACGCCGCGCCGGCCGCCGCCGATGATCACCGGCTTGTCGGCAAGCTCCGGGTTGTCGCGTTTCTCCACGGAGGCGTAGAACGCGTCACAGTCCATGTGCGCGATCGACAGCGACCGCAGTTCGTCATGGGCCACGACGCGCGGAGACCGGCATGCGGGGCAACGGCGCCCGGCATCGAACTCGGTGAGGCAGTCGCGGCAGAGGGCAGGCATCGCGGGACCTTTCGGTGGTGGCCGCAAGATAGGCGCAGGAGGCGCGCAGCACCATGGCGGAGCCCGCAGAACCGTTCGTCGGCGCGAAGCTCCTGCTGTTTGTCGGCGACAGCGTCGTCGTGATCCGACGCGACGAGCGCCCCGATATCCCGTGGCCCGGGCGCCTCGATTTTCCCGGAGGCGGGCGAGAGGGGTTTGAGGACCCGGAGGAGTGCGTCTTGCGCGAGACCGAAGAAGAGATCGGGCTGAGGCTCACGCGGTCCGATCTGCATGTCGTCGGCACGCGCCGATCGGATGCCGGTGTGAGCTGGTTCTTTGCCGCGCGGCTGCCGGCGGACGCGCAGAATGCGATCCGGCTCGGCTCGGAAGGCACGGAGTGGATGCGGCTCGATCCACACGACTTCGCACGACGCACAGACGCCGTGCCACACTTCCGCCATATTATGTCGGAGTATCTGGAGACGATCGGGGGAAAAAAGATGCCGGGACCGGCAGACGGGCCGGTCCCGGCGGTAAGGGTCTTCGGGACAGGGAAAGACCCTCAGGGAACAAGATGATAACGTCGCCTCAGGCGGCGCGGTTCCCGAACAGCTGACCGAAAAAGCGCTGGATCGGGGCGACCACGCCGGCGGGCGCAGTTTCGTCCTCTTCGGGCGCGACGTAGGACCGGATGGTGCCCGGCTGGTCGAGCGAGCGGATGGCCTCGCGGCGCAGTCCGGCGATCGCGGCCCACTCCGATGTGGAGACCGGCGCTTCGTAACTAGAAGCGACGCGAACCGGCCCGCGGTCTGTGGGCACGGTTACAAGCGCCTCGAACGCGCTCTCTGCCGGATTGTAACGGACGGCGCCGACGTCATTGTCGGCGTGGATTTGGATGGCCTGTTGCATGCTGCACCTCGACACTCGCTCCTTGTTTACGAAGCACAAACGTGTCGGGGCGCGCCGCGTTCCCGGCGTCGGCGCGGATCCGCCGGTCAGGGCAGCGTCGCGAGAAGATCGCTTGCAGCCCGAACGGGGTCCGCGGCCTCGGTGATCGAGCGGCCGACGACCACGTGATCGGCGCCGCCGCGCAGGGCCTCCGCGGCATGCTCGCCGGCGTCGAGGCCGTTCGCGATGACCAGCTTTCCGTTTGCGGCCGGACGCTGCCGGACCGTCGCGACGGAAATCGCGGGCACGATGATCCCGTGCGCACCGGCGGCAAACGCGTCATCCGCCATCGTCGCCACGCGCGCGGCGTTGGAATGATCGCGGTGCGCCGCAAGGATGCGCGTCGCCGTGCCAGACACGGCTGACGTTCCGGCGCGCAGAACCTCCACGTCGTTGTCGACGGTCAGGTAATCGATCTCGAACTGCGCGAGCCCGTGGACGGCATCCGCGACCTCTTCGGCGATACCGCCGAGGCGCAGGTCCAGAAGAATGCTCTTACCGTGCTGCTGCTTGAGTTCGTTGGCCAAGGCGAGCGCACCGCCCGTCAGCATGCCGAGGCCGATGCGGTAGAACCCGATGCTGTCGCCGAGTCGTTCGGAAATGGTCAAACCGGTGAGGGCTTCGCGGACATCGAGCGCGACGATGAGCTGCGGACGTGCGATCGGCTCTCTCCCATGTCCTGTTGGGCCTTGGCGGGTCGTAGACCCGCGTTAGGTGGAATGCTCGATCGCGGGAACGGAGTCCGTTCCCGCATCGTTGATCGTAGATATTTCCAACAGGGCGGAGATTGCAATGGCCGACGAAGAGAGCACCACGGGCACCACGAAGGGCGGTCCGCCGTCGGGCGAACCCAAGGGAAAACCGGCGGCCAAACCGTCGAGCGTGGCACCGATCACGCTCGGTGCCGCAGTCGTCGTCGCCCTTGCCATCGCCATCACGTTGAACCTGACGAACGGCGGCGAAGCCGAGACCCAGACCGCGGAGTCGACGGAAAGCTCCTCCGAAGGCATGGAAGGCGGGGATACCGCATCGGCCAATGCCTCCGGCGAAGAGACCGGGACCGAAGCCGAGGCTTCGGAAACGGCCGACGCCGAGGCCCAGGCTTCCGAAGGCTCGGGCACCGAGACCGCCAGTGAGGGCGAGGACGCGGCTGCGACCGAGGGCGAAGGCACCGACACGGCGTCGGCGTCCGAAGGGTCCGCAACTGCGACGTCGGGCGGCGAGAGCGAAACCGCATCCAGCGAAAGCGCGGACTCGTCGAGCGGTGAGGACACCGCGTCGGCCGACGCCGGATCGGAATCCGGCGATGCGGCGGCCGGGGCGCAGAGTGCCGATGCATCGGGCTCCGAGGAAGGCTCCGCAGCCGAAACCGAGCAGGCGTCGGCCGAGGGCGATGCATCTGCCACCGAAACCGAGCAGGCGGCATCGTCCAGCGACGGCGAAAGCCAGAGCGGCGAAGGCGAAATGCAGATGGCGCAGGCGTCGGGCAGCTCCGGCAGCGGCCAGGGCACCTCGGGTGAGTCCGGATCCACCGCGACGCCGACGGCCGAAAGCGGAAGCTCCAGCGAGAGCCAGAGTGGTTCGTCCGACGACGCATCTCCGGAGAGTGGTACCGACGCCGCTGCGTCCGAACAGGGTGGCGACGCCGAAGCGTCCGGCGGCTCGTCCGACCAGTCCGGCGAAGCCGCATCCGAAAGCGGATCGGCCGAGCAGAGCGGTGATGCCGCGGCATCGGCCGGGTCGTCCAGCGAGGGCGACAGCGCATCCGGCGAAAGCGGATCGTCCGATCAGAGTGGCGACTCGGCTTCGGGTGAAAGTGGTTCGTCGGAGAACGGCAGCGACGCTTCGGCGGAAAGCGGAGCCTCCGAAGAGAGCGGTGATGCCGCAGCTTCTTCGGGCAGCGGGTCGCAGTCGAGCGGCAGCGAAGGTGGCGATGCGGCCAGCGAAAGCGGGTCGTCGAGCGACACTGCAGCAGCTTCGGGTGCTGCGGCCGGTGCGGGTGCAGCCGCACAGAGCGGATCGTCAGACCAAAGCAGCAGCGGCGACAGCCAGCAGAGCGGTGACAGCCAGCAGAGCGGTGACAGCCAGCAGAGCGGTGACAGCCAGCAGAGCGGTGACAGCCAGCAGAGCGGTGATGCGCAGGCGAGCGGCGGGTCCTCCGACCAGAGCGGTTCGTCCGAGAGCCAGAGCGCATCGTCCGAGAGCGGGTCGTCCGGCGACGGCGAGAGCCAGTCCAGCGAGAGCGCGTCCGACAGCAGCTCGGGTTCCGGCGAGCAGTCCGGCGCAATGTCCGCCGAGGACATGCAGGCGCTGAGCGAAGCGGCGACTCAGGCAATGGAAGCTGCGCGCTCGGCAGCCGAAGCCGCCTCTGCCGCGGAAACGCGCGCCGACGAAGCCGCACAGGCCGCGGCCGCCGCGTTCGAGCGTCTTCGCGAGGCGAGCGAGGCGATTGCGAACCAGTAACCCGAGCGGACACGACCGCTTCGGAAGGGCGCCCCCCGCGCGGGGCGCCCTTTTTCATGCTGTGACAATCTTGCATCGCCCCGCGCGTTCCCCATCTCTTGAGTGAGGCCCCGGCGAGGGTGCGCCGCGAAGCGGGCACCCCGAGACAGGGGCGCTTTTGAGAAGGAGAGACAGCCATGAACTTGGAAAAGTTCACGGAACGCGCGCGCGGGTTCATTCAGGCGGCGCAGACGATCGCGATGCGCGAGAACCATCAGAAGCTCGCGCCAGAGCACATCCTCAAGGCGCTGCTCGACGATACGGAGGGCTTGGCCTCCAACCTCATCACGCGGGCTGGCGGTGCGCCGGAGCGTGTGCGCCAGGCGCTCGATCTGAAAATCGCGAAGATCCCCAAAGTTTCCGGTGACGCGGGACAGGTCTATCTCGACAGCTCCACCGGCCGCGTGCTCGACGAAGCCGAGAAGATCGCGCAGAAGGCGGGCGACAGCTTCGTGCCGGTCGAGCGCATGCTGACCGCGCTCGCCGTGGTGAAGAGCCCGGCGAAGGAAGCCCTGGAGGCCGGTGCCGTGTCGGCGCAGGGGCTCAACGCGGCGATCAATGACATCCGAAAGGGCCGCACGGCCGATAGCGCCAACGCCGAGGAAGGCTACGACGCCCTGAAGAAGTATGCGATGGACCTGACCGAGCGTGCGGAGCAGGGCAAGATCGACCCGATCATCGGCCGTGACGACGAGATCCGCCGCGCCATGCAGGTGCTGAGCCGCCGGACCAAGAACAACCCCGTGCTGATCGGTGAACCCGGCGTCGGCAAGACGGCGATCGCCGAGGGCCTCGCGCTGCGCATCGTCAACGGCGACGTGCCGGAATCCCTGCGAAACAAACGCCTGCTGGCGCTCGACATGGGGGCGCTGATCGCGGGCGCGAAGTATCGCGGCGAGTTCGAAGAGCGGCTCAAGGCCATCCTGAAGGAGATCGAGGCCGCTGCGGGCGAGATCATCCTGTTCATCGACGAGATGCACACGCTCGTGGGGGCGGGCAAGGCCGACGGCGCGATGGATGCCTCGAACCTGCTCAAGCCGGCGCTGGCGCGCGGCGAACTGCACTGCGTCGGAGCGACGACGCTGGACGAGTACCGCAAGCACGTCGAGAAGGACGCGGCGCTCGCACGGCGATTCCAGCCGGTGATGGTGCAGGAGCCGACGGAGGAGGACACCGTGTCCATCCTGCGCGGCATCAAGGAAAAGTACGAATTGCACCATGGCGTGCGGATTTCGGACAGTGCGCTGGTCGCCGCCGCGCATCTGTCCAACCGCTACATCACCGACCGCTTCCTGCCGGACAAGGCGATCGACCTCGTCGACGAGGCCGCCAGCCGCCTGCGGATGGAGGTGGACTCCAAGCCCGAGGAACTGGACGCGCTGGACCGGCAGATCCTGCAGATGCAGATCGAGCAGGAGGCGCTGCGCAAGGAGGACGATGCCGCGTCGAAGGACCGGCTCGAGAAGCTCGAGCGCGAACTGGCGGAACTGCAGGAGCGGGCGTCCGAGATGACCGCGAAATGGCAGGCCGAGCGCGACAAGCTCGCGTCCGCGCGCGAACTCAAGGAGCAGCTGGACAAGGCACGCGCGGACCTGGAGATCGCCAAGCGCAACGGCGACCTCGCGAAGGCGGGCGAGCTGAGCTACGGCATCATCCCGGGACTCGAGAAGCAGCTGGGCGAGGCCGAGCAGGCCGAGGCCGAAGGCGAGATGATGGTCGAGGAGGCCGTGCGCCCCGAGCAGATCGCCCAGGTCGTCGAGCGCTGGACCGGGATCCCGACGTCCAAGATGCTCGAGGGCGAGCGCGAGAAGCTCCTGCGCATGGAGGACGGGCTGCACAAGCGCGTCATCGGGCAGGACCAGGCCGTGAAGGCGGTGGCCAACGCCGTGCGCCGGGCGCGTGCGGGTCTGAACGACGAGAACCGCCCGCTGGGGTCGTTCCTGTTTCTCGGGCCCACCGGCGTGGGCAAGACCGAGCTGACGAAGGCCGTGGCGGAATTTCTCTTCGACGACGACCAGGCGATGGTGCGCATCGACATGTCGGAGTTCATGGAGAAGCACGCGGTCGCGCGCCTGATCGGTGCGCCCCCGGGCTATGTCGGCTATGACGAAGGCGGCGTCCTGACCGAGGCGGTGCGGCGCCGGCCCTACCAGGTCGTGCTGTTCGACGAGGTCGAGAAAGCCCATCCGGACGTGTTCAACGTGCTCCTGCAGGTGCTCGACGACGGGGTGCTGACCGACGGACAGGGCCGCACGGTCGATTTCAAGCAGACGCTGATCGTGCTCACCTCCAACCTCGGCAGCCAGGCGCTCAGCCAGCTTCCCGATGGTGCGGACAGCGGCGCGGCCAAGCGCGACGTGATGGACGCGGTGCAGGCCCATTTCCGGCCGGAGTTCCTCAACCGGCTCGATGAGACGATCATCTTCGACCGCCTCAAGCGCGAGGACATGGCCGGCATCGTCGATATCCAGGTGGCGCGCCTTCTCAAGCGTCTGGCCCAGCGGAAGATCTCGCTGGAACTCGACGAGGGCGCGAAGTCCTGGCTCGCCGACGAGGGCTACGACCCGGTCTTCGGAGCGCGCCCGCTCAAGCGGGTGATCCAGCGCGCGCTGCAGGATCCGTTGGCCGAGATGATCCTGTCCGGCGACGTGGCGGATGGCGCGACGATCCCGGTGCATGCCGGATCCGACGGGCTGGTGATCGGCGATCGTGTGGCAGCCTCGAGCCGTCCGCGGCCCGACGACGCCGTGGTTCACTGATCGCGGCTCATGGCCTGATCGACACGAAAGGGGCGACCTATTCCGGTCGCCCCTTTTCGTCCGCGGTCGATTGTACCGTGGCCGGTGCTGTCAGGCCGGCTCCGGCGGCTGCAGAACGGACGCGATCTTGTGGACGTAGCCGTTTGGTACCTCCAGCCCCGGCTGAAGCATCTTGGCCGATCCGATGAGAAGCGTTTCGCCCTCCTCGATCCGAAGGCTGGTGCCGGCCAGCGTCTCGAACGTCGTGCCCGGGTTCAGGCTGTCTGGATCGAGCCGCTGCGGCACGACGTGATGGGACAACAGCCGGCGCAGGCGCTCGGCATTCTCTTCGGCCACGAGGTCGTTCAGCGTGGCCTCCCCGAGTTCTTCGAAGGCCGAGTTGACCGGTGCGAACACGGTGAACGGCCCCGGCTCCTGCAGCGTATCGACGATATCGGCCGCCACTAGGAGCGACGCCAGCATGTCGAGGTCGCGATCGGACGACACGACGCCAGCCACGGTTTCGGAGGTCGGATCCTCCATCTGGGCCCAGAGCCGCGCCGGCAGCAGCGGCAGAAGGGCGGCGGACAGCGATCCGACGATAAGCGTTCTTCGATTCATGGCGATGGTCTCCTTGAATGTCAGAAGGGCGGGGCGCCTCATGCGGGGCGCAGCACGCGGTTGATCTGGTGGATCACGCCGTTCGTCGCGCTGAGGCCGGCTTCGCCTACGAAGGCGGTGCCGACGCGCAGGCTGCCGCCCGTGCCGTCCACGGGAAGCATCGGTCCGGCGAGCGTCGGCAGACTGCGGCGCCGGCCGATCAGTTCGAACGCGCCGAACTCGCCGGGGACGATATGGTAGGACAGGATCCGCCGCAGCGTCGGGCGGAGCGCCGGTGTCATCAAGCGGGCCAGCTCGCGCTGACCGACGTGGTCGAACGCCGCGAGGTTCGGAGCGAAGACGGTGTAGGGGCCCGATTGCGACAGCAGCCCACCGAGGTCAGCGGCGATCAAAGCGTCGCACAATGTCAGGAACTGCGCATTGGCGCCGAGCCGGGCGTTGAGGTCGAGCCCGTAGGTCCAGCTGAGCGCCGGCGTGGCACCGAACGCGGCTGCGGCGGAAGCGGACAGGAATGTGCGGCGGTCCATGCGACGCCCTCCAGAATGCGTGTCATTCAGAAAACTAGAGCGTCGTGCCGGCGAAGGTAGCCCCGCGCCGGAGTGGGCGATGCGCCGCCGGGCCGGCAGCGCATCACCTCTGTCATCGTGCAGATCAGGGCATCAGCACGGTGTCGATAACGTGGATCACGCCGTTCGAGGCCTCGATGTCGGCCTGCGTTACGGTCGCATCGCCAACCATCACGGTGTCGCCGTCGATCGACACGGTGACCGAGGATCCCTCGACCGTTTCGGCTTCCATGCCATCGGACAGGTCGGCCGACATGACGGCGCCCGGCACGACGTGATAGGTCAGGATCGAGGTCAGCTGATCCTGGTTCTCCTCCATCAGAAGCTCGTCGACCGTGCCGTCCGGCAGGGCTTCGAACGCCTCGTCGGTCGGCGCAAAGACGGTGTAGGGGCCTTCGCCGGTCAGTGTCTCGACGAGACCTGCGGATTCGGCTGCGGCCAACAGGGTCGAGAAGTTGCCCGCGTCCTGCGCGGTCTCGACGATGTTCATCTCGCCGTCCTGCGCGCTGGCAAAGCCGGTCATCGCGGTCAGGGCTGTGGCGGCGGTCAGGGCGAGCGTGGTTCTGCGGAACATTTGGAACTCCTCCGGTTTCGCATGTGCGATGCCGATTGCGACATCTGCCGGGGCTACGACTCTCGGGCGGCGGCAGTTCATCATCAAATCCATGCGCGTTCGCCTTTACGTTGCGCTGCCGCGCGCTAAGCCGCGCCGATTTGCGAGGGCAAGAACATCTTCGTGACCCCGCCCCGGGTCGGTGTGATCGCCTGACTGGTCGGCCGCTTTGTTGCAGCCCGCCAACCGGAACGTGACAGCGCCGTGCTTGGGTCGCCGCGGCGGCGCGGCTACCTTCCCCGACGGGAACATAGGAGATGCGAGATGGCCCGACGCTGGACACCCGACCTGACGCGGAACGACGTGACACCGGAGAACGTCTACCTCAGCCGCCGCAGCCTGATCGGCGGCATCGCCGCCGGCGCCGGGCTCGGCCTCGCGGGCGCGCCCGCGCGCGCGCAGAATGATGCCGCCGCTCTCGAGCCCAACAGCTGGGAGGACATCACCTCCTACAACAACTACTACGAGTTCGGCACGGACAAGCGCGACCCCGCGCGCCACGCCGGACAGCTGACGACCGCGCCCTGGAGCGTTCGGATCGACGGCCTGGTCGACCGCCCCGGAGAGTACGCGTTCGAGGATATCATGGCCGGCATGGATCTCGAGGAGCGCATCTACCGGTTCCGCTGTGTCGAGGCGTGGTCGATGGTCGTGCCCTGGACCGGGTTCGAACTCGCCGATCTGCTCGACATGGCCGGCGTGCAGGATGGCGCAACTCACGTCGCCTTCGAGACGGTGCTGCGCCCCGACGAGATGCCGGGCGTGTCCCGCCCGGTTCTGGAATGGCCCTATGTCGAGGGGCTGCGGCTCGACGAGGCGGTGCATCCCCTGACGATCATGGCCACAGGCATCTACGGCCGCGACATCCCAAACCAGAACGGTGCGCCGCTGCGGCTGGTTGTGCCGTGGAAGTACGGCTTCAAGTCGATCAAGTCGATCGTGCGGATCACCCTGACCGACAGCGAACCGCCGACGTCGTGGAACAAGGCCAATCCGCGGGAATACGGTTTCTACTCGAACGTGAACCCGAACGTCGACCACCCGCGCTGGAGCCAGGCCACGGAGCGCGAGATCGGTGGCGGCCTGTTCAGTCCGCGCAAGCCGACCCTCATGTTCAACGGGTACGAGGACGAGGTGGCCGATCTCTACGCGGGCATGGACCTGGCGGAGAACTTCTGATGCTGGCCGACCGGATCAATGCCGCCGCGCGGCGCCTGCCGGTCTGGCCGCTCTACCTGCTCGGCGCGCTGCCGCCGCTGTGGTGGCTGTGGCTCGGCCTGACCGGGGGGCTCGGCGTCGAGCCGATCGAGGTGCTGGAGCACCGGCTGGGCGAGGCGGCGCTTCAGATCCTGATCGCCGGCCTCGTCGTGTCGCCGTTGCGGCGGCACCTCGGCGTGAACCTGATCCGGTTTCGACGGGCGCTCGGCATTCTCGCCTTCTCCTATGTCTTTCTTCACCTCCTGGTCTGGCTCGTCCTCGACGTGCAGATCCCGGCACAGATCTGGGCCGACATCGTGAAGCGTCCCTACATCACGGTCGGCATGGCGGGCTTCATCCTTCTCTTGCCGTTGGTGGTGACATCGAACGACCGCGCGGTGCGTCGGCTCGGCGCGGGGTGGCGCAAGCTGCACCGGCTGACCTACCCCGCGGTGTTCCTCGGGGCGCTGCACTACGTGATGCTGGCCAAGGGCTTCCAGTTCGAGCCGCTGCTGTATCTCGCGGCCGTCGTGGCGCTACTTCTGATCCGGCTGCCACGGCGCCGGGGGGCCGTCACGGCCTGACTGGCCCTCGTGGCGCGACTCGTCGCGGCTGATGCGGGGCCGCGAGTCGCGATTTTCCGGTCCGGATTCGGCAGATTCCCGACCGGACCGAAGGCTTGGTCCCGATCTCTGTGGACAAGTCTGTGGGCAGCTCGAGGCGTTGGCGCAGGGCTGCTGCAGGGCCGGATACATCATTGCGTTCGACGTCGGGTCAGACGCAATATATAGCCCTCAAACCCATGAATTTGCTCGATTTCGGGCTGAAACGAAAAAAATCGCGCCGACGCTGAAATTTCCGCTTGCAGGGTTTGGGGGTGATCCGTAAATAGCCCCTCACCGGCGGCGCTGAGGCGCGGTTGGGGCGCCAGACGGGGCGGACGGGCTGAGGCGGCGATGCTGCTGGCGTTTGGATCGCAGAC
>NZ_FWFK01000006.1 GCF_900172265.1 Roseivivax jejudonensis
GCCGATCCTGCTCGTCCGCCCGGAGGCCTGAATGGCCCTGCGCCGTGTCCTCGTCGCCAATCGCGGAGAGATCGCGGTCCGGGTGATCCGGGCCTGCCGGTCGCTCGGGATCGAGACGGTGGCGGCCGTTTCGGACGCCGACCGGGCCACCCTCGCCGCAGAACTCGCTGACCGCGCGGTCTGCATCGGCCCGGCCGCCGCATCGCAAAGCTACCTGCGCAAGGACGTGCTGATCGCGACCGCCCTCGGCACCGGCTGCGACGCGGTGCATCCGGGCTACGGCTTCCTGTCGGAGAACGCCGAGTTCGCGGCGCTCTGCGCTGAACACGGCCTCGTCTTCGTGGGGCCTTCGGCCGAGTGCATTCGCCAGATGGGCAACAAGCTGGTCGCACGCGAGATCGCCGAAGCGGTCGGCGTGCCGCTCGCGCCCGGGTCGCCGCGGATCGCCGAATTCGCCACCGCCGAGGGAATCGCAAACGAGATCGGCATGCCGGTCCTGTTCAAGGCGGCCGCCGGCGGCGGCGGGCGCGGCATCCGCATCGTTCACCGTGCGCAAGATCTGCGCAACGCCTTCGACACCGCGTCGGCCGAGGCGCAGGCCGCCTTCGGCGACAGCGCGCTCTTTCTGGAACGCTACATCGCCAACGCGCGGCACATCGAGGTCCAGATCCTCGCCGACCGCCACGGCACCGTCGTGCACCTCGGCGAGCGCGACTGCTCGCTCCAGCGCCGCTACCAGAAGCTCCTGGAGGAGGCGCCGCCCACCGATCTGCCCGACCACATCCGGGAGGAGGTCCGCGCGGCGTCGGTCCGGCTCGCCGAGCACATCGGCTACGAAAGCGCGGGCACGGTCGAATTCGTCGTCGATTCCGACCGCGGCGAGGTGTTCTTCCTCGAGATGAACACGCGCGTGCAGGTCGAGCATCCGGTGACCGAGATGATCACCGGCATCGACATCGTGGCCGAACAGCTTCGCATCGCGGCGGGCGAGGCGCTGTCGTTCGGGCAGCAGGACGTGCGCTTCGACGGCCACGCGATCGAATGCCGGATCAACGCGGAATCGCCGGCCAGGGGCTTTGCCCCCTCCCCCGGCCGGATCACCGACTGGGCCCCGCCCGAGGGCGACGGGATCCGCGTCGACAGCCACGCCCACGCCGGATACGTCGTGCCGCCGTTCTACGACTCGATGGTCGCCAAGCTCATCGTTCACGGTCGCGACCGCGCCGACGCCATCGCGCGCACCGACGCGGCGCTCGCGCGGTTCCGCGTCGCCGGAATCGAGACCACGATACCGTTCCACCGTCACGTCCTGGCGCAGGCGGCCTTCGCCGACGGGCCGATCAACACGACATGGCTCGACGGCGCGGCGCAGTCCTTCGCCGCGACCGAAACGGCCTGAAGGAGGGCAGGATGAACGCATCGGTCCACATCATCGACACCACGCTGCGCGACGGTCAGCAGAGCCTCTGGGCCATGAACATGCGCACGGGCTGGATGCTGCCCGCGCTCGACCGGCTGGACCGCGCAGGCTACGAGGCGATGGAGTTCTTCGTGCCCGTCGTCCAGATCAAGAAGATGATCCGCGACCTCGAGGAGGATCCGTTCGAGTGGCTCCGCCGCGGCACCGCGCGGGCGAAACAGACGCCGCTGCGCCTCCACGCGGGCTATCGCAGCGGGCTCGGCAAGGTCCCCGAAGCGGTGTCGAAGCTGATGGTCCGCACGATCATCGACGCGGGCATCACCACCGCGCGCATCTCTGATCCCTGGAACGACTTCGGCACGCTGAAGGAAGAGCACGACGAGATGCGGCGGATGGGCATGGAATCCGTCGTCAACCTGATCTACTCGGTCTCGCCCCGCCACACGACCGAGTACTTCGTCCAGCGCACGCGCGACGCCGCCGCGCTCAGGCCCTATCGCCTCTGCTTCAAGGACGTGGGCGGCCTGCTGACGCCGGAACGGGCGCGGGAGCTGCTGCCGCGGGTGCTGGAGGCCGCGGGCGACATCCCGGTCGAGTTCCACAACCACTGCAACAACGGGCTCGGGGCGTTCAACGCGCAGGAAGCGGTGGCGATGGGCATACGGCACGTGCATTCGGCGGTGCCACCGCTCGCCGACGGCTCGTCCCAGCCCTCGGTCCTCGATATCGTGCGCAACCTGCACGCGCGGGGGTACGACGTGCCGCTCGAGCTGGACCCGGTCCGCGAGACCTCGGAGTTCCTGACGCGGATCGCGGCGCGCGAGGGGCTCGCCATCGGCGCGCCCCGCGCCTACGACGAGACGCTCTACGCCCACCAGATCCCGGGCGGCATGATCTCGAACCTCGAATACCAGCTCGCGAAGGTGGGCATGGGCGACCGGATGGACCTGATCCGGGAAGAGGCCGCGCGGGTCCGCGCGGACCTGGGCTACCCGATCATGGTGACGCCGTTGTCGCAGTTCGTGGGCACGCAGGCCGCGATCAACGTCATCACCGGCGACCGCTACAAGCAGGTGTCCGACGAAACGATCCAGTATGCGCTCGGCCAGTGGGGACGCGAGGCGCTCGACCACATGGACGGCACGGTCCGCGACCGCATCCTCGACCGGCCTCGCGCGCGCGAGATCGCCGCGATCGAGCCCGAGGAGCCAAGCCTCGAGGAGGTGCGCCGCGCGGCCGGCGCCGACCTGACCGACGAAGAGCTGATCGTGCGCGCGTATGTCGACGACGCCGCGGTGCAGCTGATGCGCCGCCTGCCGCCGCCCGACGAAGAGCCGTTTGCCCGGTCTCCGGTCGTGGAACTGGTCGCGCAGCTCGCGGCGCAGAGCGCGCAGCACGAGATCTCGATGACGACCGGCGATCTCTCGGTCCGCCTCTCGAAGCGCTGATCCGCCAGCGCGGGCGGGCGCGCCCGGGCCGCCGGCCGCGCGTCTAGCGAGAGCCGAGGCGCGCGATGAAATCGGACAGGATGCTGTCGGCGAAGTCGAGAATGGCCGCGTCGGTCAGCTTTCCGTCCTCTACCTTGGCGTTCGCCTGCGGCACGAGGATTTCCTTGCTGGGATGCACCCGCGCCAGCATCCCGTTCAGCACGTATTTCAGGTGCGACTGCGCGCGCACGCCGCCGAGCGGCCCACCCGACACGCTGACCACGACGCAGGGCTTGTCCTTGAAGACGGACTCGTAGGCGGGGCGCGAGGCCCAGTCGATCGCGTTCTTCAGGACGCCGGGAATGCTGTAGTTGTATTCCGGCGTGACGAACACGACACCGTCCGCCGCGGCGACGGCGTCGACGAAGGCGGCGACCTTCGGGTCGTCCGTCACGTCCGCGTTGTAATGAGGCAGCGCGCCGACATCGGCGGTGCCCGCCTCCACGCCGTCGGGCAGACGATCGATGAGGGCACGCGCCGTGGCGCGCGAGGAAGAGGCAGCCCGCAGGCTGCCAGGCACGAAGAGAAGTTGGGTCATGTCATTTCCGCTGTGTCAGAGCCGCGCGAGCCATGTCGAGATCGAAGGAAAGAGGATCAGGATGGCGAGAGACACCACCATCGCGGCCACGAAGGGCAGCGCGCCGCGAAAGATGTCGCCGACCGACAGGTCAGGATCCTCGATCGCCGACTTGATGGTGTAGACCGACAGGCCGAACGGCGGCGTGAGAAGGCCGAGTTCCACCGCGACGACCGTCAGGACGCCGAACCAGATGAGGTCGAACCCCGCCGCCTGCGCAACGGGAAGCGCGATGGGCAGGACGATCAGCATGATCGAGATCGAGTCGATCAGGCAGCCCAGCACCACGATCAGGAGCAGGTAGACGATCAGGAAGCCGTAGGGCCCGATGGCAGTCTCGAGAAAGAGATCGGCCAGTTCCCGCGGAACGCCCGAAAGCGCCAGCATCCGGCTGAAGAAGGTCGCGGCGAGGATCAGGAACAGCACCGACACGGTGATCTGACCGGTCTCGACCATCAGGTTCCAGAGCGTGCGCTTGGGAAGCGACCGCCGCAGGAGCGCGATCACCAGCGCACCGGCCGCGCCGGCCGCGCCGGCCTCTGTCGGGTTCAGGAACCCGCCGTAGAGACCGCCGAGAACGAGGATCATCAGCGACAGGATCGGCACGGACTTCTTAAGGAACCCGCCGAGCGACAGATCGTCGTAGGCGGCGGTGTCCTCGCGCGTGTCGAACACGAAGCGTTCCGACCGCCGCGCGAGCAGCAGGATCGTCGCCGCGAACACGACCGACAACAGCAGCCCCGGCCCGATCCCGGCCAGGAACATCCGGCCCACCGATTGCTCTGCGAGCACGGCGTAGACGATCATCAGGAGCGACGGCGGGATCAGCATGCCGAGCACGGACGAGCCCGCGACGACGCCGGTCGCGAAGCGCTTGGTGTAGCCGTGGCGCGTCATCTCGGGCACGGCGACGCGGCTGAACACCGTCGCCGACGCGATCGAGATTCCGGTGATCGAGGCGAACACTGCGTTTGCAAAGACCGTCGCGATGCCGAGGCCCGCGGTCACGCGCCGCATCAGCCGCTCGAAGACATCGAACGTGTCCTTGCCCACGTTGGACACGGTTACCAGCAGCCCCATCAGCACGAAGAGCGGCACGACCGCAAAGAGGTACTCGCGCAAGGAGTCGTTGCCGACGGCGCCCAGCATGTTCATCGCCACCGCGTCGTTGCGGATCATCGAGACCCCGAAGAACGACACGCCGAGCATGGCGACGCCGATCGGCATCCCGAGGTAGATCAGCACGATCAGTCCGGTGATCGACGCGTATCCGATCTCGAGCGGGCTCATGACGCGGGCTCCGCGCGTCCGGCGGCGACCGTCGCGGACCGTCCGGCGCGCGCGAGGAACTCGATCGCCGCGACGACGAGACCGACGAGTATGAAAGCGCGGAAGGGCCAGGTCGGCAGCGTTCCGAGGCCGGGCGTGCCGATGAACTCGCCGCGCTCCCAGTCGGTGCCGAGCACGTCGAGCGTCGCCCACGCCATCATGCCGACCATCGCGGCACCGGCGAGGCAGAACAGCGCCTCGAACGCCGCGCCGACGCGGGGCCGTTTCTCGCGCATGGGCGTGATGAAGAGGCCCGCCCGGGCGAGCCGGTCCGCGCGCACGGTCGCGGCGAGCTGCAGCGCCACGATCATCACGAGCAGGAGCGCCCCGAGCTCGGACACCAGCGGCAGCGACGATCCCATGCCGTTCCGCGCGACGATGTCCGCGCAGATGATGAGCATGAGACCGGCGATGAGCGCGGTGCCGAGCGCGGCGAGCGCATCGACGACCCAGCCCCACGCCCGGGCGAGCGGGGAACGGTGCCGGGGGGCGGCACCGTCCGTTCTGTCATCAGGGGATGTCACCTGCAGGGCGCCCGTTACAGCTCGTCGTCCCAGGCGCGCACCGGCTCGGCGCCACGCTCGCGCAGGCCGTCCATGTAGGCGCGCATGAACTCGCGTGCGGGCACGCCCTGCTCTTCGAGCCCGTCAGCCCATTCCTTGGCGATGTTGGGCATCGCCTGCACCCACGCCTCGCGTTCCTCTTCGGGAATGTCGATGATCTGCACCTGGGGCGATTGCTCGGCACCGGCCTCGACCATCGCATCGAGCGCGGCCTCGTGCCGTTCGTTGAGGTCCGTGCCGTGGCTCTCGGTGTAGTATTCACCGGCCTCGATCATGGCGTTCTGGACCTCTTCGGGCAGACCGTCCCAGCTGTCGCGGTTGATAGCCACGGCGCCCGAGAACGCGACGCCCAGATCGTAGCGGTGAATGTAGGGCGCGACCTCGTAGATCTTGGCTGGCAGCACGCCGAGCGCGAGCGACAGCACACCGTCGGACACGCCGGTCTGGATGTCGGTGTAGAACGTGGTCAGCGCGCCGTCGACGGCGTTGGCGCCGGTTCCGCGCAGCCAGTTGCCCAGAACCCCCGGCGCCGAGAGCTTCATGCCCTCGAGATCCGAGAAGCCGCCCAGTTCTTCCTTGGCGTAGACGTCGTAGCTGTCGGTGCCGGTGAAGCCGAGAACCTTGAGGTTGTACTGTTCCCACTCGTTGCGGAAGGCCTCGTTGGTCTCGAACAGCTCGGACATGACCTCGAGCTGGAGCGAGGCGTCGGCGGTCGAGAACGGCGCGTAGGACGACGCCTGGCTCATCGGCAACTTCGCGGGCTCGAGGAACGAGAACACCCAGCCGATATCGGTAATCCCCTGCTCGACAGAGTCGAGCGTGGCGTTCGCCTTGTAGAGCTGGCCGCCGAAGGCTTCGTACCAGTTGATCTCGTAGTTGCCGCTCTCGGCGAGGATCTCGTCCGTGCGGGCCATGAAGTGCGTCTGGATCATGCCGACCCAGGGAATGACCGTCGGGTGGCTCGAGGCCACGGTCAGGTCGATCGTTTCCTGCGCGAAGGCCGCGCCGGGCAGGATCATCGCGCAGCTGAGCGCGGTGCCGTACAGATGCTTCATTGGGATCTCCTCCTCCCTTGAATCGTGACGTGTCAGACGATCTCGAAACGCTGGCTCGACAGGTCGAGCCGGACCGTCACACTTCCCTCGTTGATCATCCACGGGCGCACGCGGAACGCGCGCGCACCGGCCTTGTGCATGGGATCGGCCTCGGCAATGCGGATGGCCGCCTCGCGTGTCTCGGCGCGCACGACCACGAGGCCGTCGCCCTCCCAGCTCTGCTCGTCATCGGTCCACATGGGGCCGGCGGAGTAGAGCACGCCGTCCGCCTCGAGCTGCACCTGATAGGCGAGATGCGCCTCCAGATGCTCGAAGACCGGGGCCATCCCGTCGACCGGACTGGTGAATATCGCGTAGAGCTGCTTCTGCAGCATCTCGCGGCTGGCCTGCTTCACGTCGGCCGCGGGCACGGATCTGAGCGGTTCGGTCATGTCCGGCCCCTCAGCCCGCGCGCAGCTTGCGCAGCTCTTCGCGGATCTCGTCGCCGTGCTCGTCGAGCACCGGCGGCGCGATCACGTCGGTCTGCGCCGCGCCATCGAAGTTGTAGGGCGGGCGCACCGTGGTGAAGGTGCCGAGCTCGGCGCTCGGAACGCTGACCTTGATGTTGAGGTGTTGGGCCTGCGCGTCCTCCAGCGCCTCGGACGCGTCGTAGGCCGGCGAATGCGGCACCTCGTGCTCGAGCAGGAGCGCGCACCATTCGTCGCGGGTCTTTTGCATGAAGACCGGCGTGAAGTGCGCGATCAGCTCGTCCTGGTGCTGGATCCGCTCCAGCCGTTCGTTGAAGCGCGGGTCCTCGTTCAGCTGCTCCTGCCCCGTCGCGGCGAGGAGCCCCTCCCAGAACTTTTCCGGGCTGGACAGGTGGAATGCGATCCATGCGCCGTCCTTGCACTCGAACGTGTAGCTTTGCGACACGGTCGGGCGCGACAGCGGGCCCATCACCTCGCCCACGCTGTAGAAGTGGGTGAAGGCGTCGAGGTTGAAGTGGCACATCGCCTCGAGCATCGAGATGTCGACGCGCCGCCCCTGCCCGCCCTTCTCGCGCTCGAACAGTGCCGCGATGCAGGCCATCGCCGCGTACTGGCCGGTGACGGCATCGGCGATCGCCGGGCCGATCACGCGCGGATCGGTCGGCGGCGTCAGCAGCCGCAGATAGCCGCTCGCCGCCTGCGCCACAGAATCGAACACCGGGCGGTCGCGCGACGGGCCGGAGGTACCGAAACCCGAGATCGCGCAATAGACCAGTCTGGGGTTGATTTTGCGCAGCTCGTCCTCGCCCGCGCCGAGCCGCTCGGCCACGCCGGGGCGAAAGTTCTGGATGAAGATGTCCGCGCTCGCGACGAGATCGTGGAAGACGGCGAGGTCGTCCTCGTCCTTCGTGTCGAGCGCGATGGAGCGCTTGTTGCGGTTGTAGGTCTGGTAGTGCGGCGAGTAGAGCCCGCCCTTGAAGGCGCGGAACGGGTCTCCGGTGCCCGGACGCTCGACCTTGATGACATCCGCGCCCAGATCGGCGAGGTGCATGCCGCAGGCCGGGCCGGTGATGTAGGTGCCGAGTTCGACGACCCGGACGTCCCTGAGGATCCTGACCATTCCGTTCCTCCCCGTTACGCGCGCTTGGCTTGTGTCTTGGACGACTCGACGCCGTCGTAGCTGATCGCCTGGTCGGCGTGGTTCGACATGATGAACCCGATCGAGCGCAGGCTTTCCTCGTAGAGATGTGCCGACAGGCCGGCGGCGCGGGCCAGAAGCGGCACCGCCTTGATCGCCTCCAGCGGCCAGCCCGCGTCGAGGATCGTCGCCGGAATCGCGCCCGACACGTTGATCGGCAGCGGCCGGCCGGTGATCTCCGGCGCGTGTTTACCGAGGATGCGGAGCGTCTCGACATACTTGCCGCTCACGCCGATCTCGTCGCTGAGATCCATAAGCGTGTTGGCCCGGGGGTCGCCGGTGTTGTGCTGCGGATGGCCGAGGCCGGGCACCTTCTTCTTGGCGGCTTTCAGCGCCTTCAGGCTGTCGATGGCGGCGGTCTCGAGGTCGGTGCCGTCGGCCTCCGCCTTGTCCAGAACCTCCTGCAGGAACTGCGCGGCGACCTCGGACGAGCCCGCGACGACGCTGCCCATGCCCAGAAGACCGGCCGACATCGCGCCTTGCCACGCGTCGGGCCCCGCGGCCAGCGTCATGCGCGCCGCCTGCACCGACGGAACAAGCCCGTGCTCGGCGATCGCGACGAGGCAGGCATCCATCATGCGCCGCTGCGGCTCGGTCGGCTTCTCGCCAAGGACCAGCAGCCAGAAATAGTCGGTGAAGCCGATTTTCCCGATCAGGTCGTCGCACAGATCGTGGCCGCGCACGGTGATGCTCTCGGCGTCCGACGTGGCGATCGCCGTAAAGCTCTGATCCTGTTTGCCAATGCGCATCGCGCTTCCTTTTTCGGTATGCGAAATTTTTTGCTCTTGCCGAAGACTAGAGGGCGGATTACCGTTTCGTCAAGCACGATTGTTGCGAAGGGCGACACGCACCAGCAACGAACGCCAAGGGAGGACCACATGCGCTCGATCAACCAATTCAATCTCACCGACGCCGTGAAGGAGAGCTTCGCGACCGAACCCGGCAGCCGGTTCGAGCAGCTCCTGCACGGGCTGATCGAGCACCTGCACGACTTCACCCGCGAACACAGCCTGACCCACGACGAGTGGATGCGCGTGCTGAACTTCCTCTACGATTGCGGAAAGATCTCCACGCCCGAGCGGCACGAATACATCCTGCTGTCGGACGTGCTCGGCTTCTCGGCGCTCGTCGACATGATCAACACCCGAGGCGGCGCCACGGAGGGGTCGAATCTCGGTCCCTTCTACCTCGACGACGCGCCGGAAAAGCCGCTGGGTGCCGACCTGTCGGAAGGGCGCGACGGCGCCGTCGTGCTGGTGCACGGCAAGGTCACCGACACCCTGCACAAGCCCCTGCCCGGCGCCATCGTCGATACCTGGCAGGCCGACGGCGCGGGCACCTACCCGATCCAAGAGCAGGAGCACGGCCAGGACAAGATGGACCTGCGCGGCAAGTTCACCTGCGACGACGAGGGGCGATATTTCTACACCACGGTCCTGCCGAAGCCCTATACCGTGCCGTACGACGGACCGGTGGGCGAGCTTCTGCGCGCGGGCAACCGGCACGCCTGGCGTGCGGCGCATCTTCACTACATCGTCCGCGCCCCGGGCATGGCCGGCGTCACCACCGAGGTCTTCTTCGAGAACACAGAGTACCTCGACAACGACGCGGTCTTCGGCGTGCGCAAGTCGCTCATTGCCAAGGTGCAGCCGGTGCGGAAGGCCGACCAGTTCGACTACGATCTCGCCGTGAAACCCGACGCCGTCTTCGAGTTCGATTTCGTCCTCGCGCCGGAGGGGTGACGCCGTGGAACAGAAATCAGAAAGACCGGCCGAGTTCGTGGAGGCCCTCGCCAAGGGCCTCTCGATCCTCGAGAGCTTCGACGGGACGCGGCCGGAGATGACGCTGAGCGAGGTCGCGAAGGTGGTGAACCTGTCGCCGGCCGCGGCCCGCCGCAGCCTCATCACGCTCGAGACGCTCGGCTATGTCGGGCGCAGCGGAAAGCAGTTCCACCTGACACCCAAGATCATGACGCTGGGCTCGGCCTTCTACGCGTCGGCGCGGATCGACGAGGTGCTCCAGCCCGAGCTGAAGGCGGTGGTCGACCGGTTCGGCGACGCCTCCTCGGTCGGCGCGCTGGACGGGCACGACGTCATCTACATCGCCCACGTGTCGGTCCAGCGCGCGCGCCGCGCGGCGGCGGTGGTGGGCGTTCGCTACCCGGCCTTCGCCACGTCGATGGGCCGGGTCATCGTCGCCGGCATGCCCGACGACGAGCGCGCGGCGTGGCTGGCCCGGCTGGCCCCGCAGGCGCTGACCTCGCGCACCTGCACCGATCCGTGCCGGCTGGGCGAGGAACTCGACCGCGTGCGCGAGCAGGGCTACGCCACCACCGTCGATCAGCTCGACTACGGCATCACCGCCATCGCGGTCCCGATCCGCAACGCCGAGGGCCGGACGATCGCCGCGCTCAACAGCTCGGGCTACACCGGCCTCGTCACGCCGGAACAGCTCGTCGCCGAACGCCTGCCCGAGCTGCGCGCCACCGCCTCGCATATCGCGCACCAGCTCGTGCGCTATCCCGTCCTGGGGTCGGCCCTCACCGGCTGATCCCCCGCAATTCCACGGAAAAGGAGACACCCGATGTGCAGATTGTGCGACCCCGCGCGCCCGAAAGCGCCGTGCCCGTCACGCCGCGACTTCCTCAAGGCCTCGGCCATCGGCGGCGCCGCGGCGGCCACGGGCGCGACTCTCGGCGGCTCCGCCACGGCGCAGCAGGCGGCCGAAGGATCCATTCCCGCGGGGATCGGCGCGCCCGGGCGGCAGACCCTGATCCGGGGCGGCACGATCATCTCGGTCGATGACAGCGTCGGCAACTTCGCCTCCGGCGACGTCCTGATCGAAGGCGGGCGGATCGTGGAGATCGCCGCGTCGATCGACGCGCCAGACGCCGCGGTGATCGACGCGGCGGGCAAGATCGTCATGCCCGGCTTCATCGACACCCACCACCACCAGTTCGAGACCGCGCTGCGCAGCCAGCTTGCGCACGGCATCCTCGTCAACGACGGGCGCTCCGTGAACGAGACGAACTACTACGACACGATCCTGCAGACGTTCTCGATGGTGTACCGGCCCGAGGACGTCTACATCAACGAGCTCTTCGCCGGGATCGCGCAGCTGGACGCGGGCGTGACGACGGTGATGGACGTCAGCCAGATCCACCACAGCCCGGAACACTCGGACGCCGCCATCGAGGGGCTGCAGGACGCCGGCCGCCGGTCGGTCTTCGGCTATTTCGAAGGGCACGGCGACCGCTCGCAGTACCCGCAGGATGCCCGCCGTATACGCGAACAGTACTTCGCCTCCGACGACCAGCTCACGACGATGGTCATGGGCGGCGAGATCTACCTGCCGGGTTACGAGACGAGCTGGCAGATCGGCCGCGAGCTGGGCCTGCCGATCGCGCTGCACGTGGTCGGCACGTTCGGCATGGCGGACACGTTCGACCAGCTCGCGCAGGCGGGCGAGTTCGGAGACGACAACATCTTCATCCACATGACGGGCATGTCCGACATGAGCTGGCAGGCGGCGGCCGACGCGGGCGCGCATGTCTCGCTCGCCGTGCCGATCGAGATGCACATGCGCCACGGCACGCCGCCGATCCAGAAGGCGATCGACCTCGGGCTGTCGACCTCGCTGTCGTCGGACGTGGAATGCACGATGACCGCCGATCCGTTCACGCAGATGCGGGGCCTCATCACGCTCCAGCGCATGTTCGCGAACGAGGCCGCGCTGTCCGGTGCCGAGGATTACCCGGCGCTGATGCAATGCCCCGACGCGATCCGCCACGCCACGATCGAGGGCGCGCGCGGCCTCAAGCTCGACGACGTGACCGGGAGCCTGACGCCCGGCAAGGCGGCAGACATCGTGCTGCTGGATGCCGAGGCGCTTAACGTCACGCCACTCAACAACGCGCCCGGCGCGGTGGTGACGCTGATGGAGCGCTCGAACGTCGATACCGTGCTGGTCGCCGGCCAGGTGAAGAAATGGCGCGGCCAGATGGTCGGCTTCGACATCGCGCGGCTGCGCTCGGAACTCGAGGCGAGCCGCGACCACATCTTCGAGGCGGCCGGGGTGGAGCGCGACCTCTTTGCCTTCTGACCGACGGGTTTCGGCGCCGGCCGGAGGAGCAGCCGGCGCCGGTTTTTCAGGGAGGAATTCATGAAGACGCTTTCGACACTGGCCACCGGACTGGCGGCGCTCGGCGGCATCGCCGCCGCGGAGACGCCCGAGGCGCGCGGCGAATACCTCGTGCGCGGGATCATGGGCTGTGGCAACTGCCACACGCCGATCGGGCCCGAGGGGTTCGTGATGGAGCAGGAACTCGGCGGCCGGCTGGTGGAGGACAACGACATGTTCACCGCCTACGCGCCGAACATCACGCCCGGCAGCCGCATCGCGGACTGGACCGATGCCAAGCTCGCCCGCGCCATCCGCGAGGGCATCCGGCCCGACGGCACACTGATCGGCCCGCCCATGCCCTATTCCGCCTACCGCCACATCTCGGACGACGACCTGTCGGCGATCGTGGCGTTCCTGCGCACGGTCGATCCGGTCGACACCGAGGGGCCCGCATCGGAATACCGGATCGAGCTGCCGCCAAGCTACGGCCCGCCGGTCGAGAGCGTCGACGCGCCGCCCCGCGGCGCGACCGAAGCCTACGGCGAATACCTCGCCATGGGCCTCGCCCACTGCATGGAATGCCACACGCCGATGACGCCCCGCGGTCCGGACTACGACGCCCGGCTCGGCGCCGGCGGCTTCGAGTTTCACGGCCCGTGGGGCATCTCGGTCGCGTCCAACATCACCCCGCACGCCGACGGGCTCGACGGCTACGACGACGGCGAGATCAAGGCGATGATCACCGAGGGCATCCGCCCGGACGGCTCCGCCATGCTGCCGCCGATGCCCTACCCCTACCTCGCGCGCATGACCGACGACGATCTGGAGGCGATCGTGCGCTACCTCCGCGCGCTCCCGGCCCTGCCCAACGGATGACGCGCCACCCAGCAAACCAGGAGACACCCATGCTGCTGCCCACCTCCCTTGTCGGAAGCTATTGTCAGCCCGACTGGCTCATCGACCGCGAAAAGCTCGGCGGCCGCTTCCCGCCGCGCACCCGCGCCAAGGAGCTGTGGCGGATCCCCGAAGAGCATCTGGAAGAGGCGCAGAATGACGCCACCATCGCCGCCATCAAGCTGCAGGAAGAGGCCGGGCTCGACATCATCACCGATGGCGAGATCCGGCGCGAGAGCTACTCCAACCGGTTCGCCACCGCGCTGGCCGGCGTGGACATCGACAACCCCGGCACCGCGCTCGACCGGTCCGGGCACCCCAACCCGGTGCCGCGCGTGACCGGCGACATCGTGCGGATCCACTCCGTCGAGGTCGAGGATCTGAAGTTCCTCAAGCGCCACACCGACCGCATGGTCAAGATGACGGTGCCCGGGCCCTTCACCATGTCGCAGCAGGCGCAGGACGACCATTATGGCGACCCGCGCGCCTGCGCGCTCGCCTATGCGCAGGCGGTGAAGGAGGAGATCGCCGATCTCTTCGCCGCAGGCGCCGACGTCGTGCAGCTCGACGAGCCGTACATGCAGGCCCGGCCCGAGGCGGCCGAGGAATACGGACTGGAGGCGCTGAACGCGGCGCTGGAGGGCGCGGCAGGCAAGACCGCCGTCCACATCTGCTTTGGCTATGCGGCGATCATCCACGAACGACCCGAAGGCTACTCGTTCCTGCCGCAAATGGCTGGGTGCTCCTGCGACCAGATCTCGATCGAGACGGCGCAGTCGAACCTCGATACCTCGGTGCTGGAGCATCTGCGGAGCAAGACCATCATTCTCGGCGTGCTCGACCTGTCCGACCCCGAGGTCGAGACGCCGCAGGTGATCGCCGACCGCATCCGCCGCGCGCTGCCGCACGTGGATGCGGAAAAGGTCATCGTGGCCCCCGATTGCGGGCTGAAATACCTTCCGCGCGAGACAGCGTTCGGCAAGATCCGGGCGATGGCCGAAGGTGCGGCGCTGGTGCGTTCCGAACTCGGCTGAGGCGGCGGGCGCGGGGTCTGCCGCGCCGGCTGCGGCCACGATCTGCCGGTGAGATCGGCAGCGACGCCCCGCGCGGCAATCGGACCGCGCGGGGCACCGCCGAGAAAGCCGATGCGACCTTTGCCGGCGTGCCTGTGGGCGCGATCCGTGCGACGCTCCGCCTCGGCCGGCCCCCGCCCCTGATCCGAAGGCCCGAAAGACGTGACAGACCCTGAGACGCGGTTCACCTGCGCGAGCTGGAACATCCACCGCGCGCGCGGCAACGACGGTGTGGTCGATCCCGGGCGCACCGCCGATGTCGTGGTCGGCGACGTCTGCGCGCCACCGCCCGACGCGCTCTTGCTGCAGGAAGCGGACGAGGAGGCGCCGCCCCATCGTGGGCTGCTCGATCTCGACCGGATCGAACGCGACACGGGATTGCGTTCGGTCCACGCGGCGCCGGAGACCCGTTGGAGCGTCGAAAGCCACGGGTTTCTCGGCACGATCGTGTTCCTGTCGGCGGCGTCGGTCGTCGAGCGCGTGCTGCTTGTCGACCTTCCGGGCCACTGCCATCGCGGCGCGGTCGTGGTGGATTTCACCCATCGCGACAAGCCGCTGCGGCTCGTCGGCGCGCATCTTGCGCTGGCGCTGCCGCTGCGCGTGGCGCAGACGCGCACGATCGGCCAGCATCTCGCCCGCCGCGCCGCGCGGCCGACGATCCTGTGCGGCGATCTCAACGAGTGGCGGCCGTGGGGCGGGCCGGCGCTGTCGCGCCGGGTGACGATCCTGCCCTTTGCCGGGCCACGCCGGGCAAGCTTCCCTGCCCGCCGACCGATCCTGCCGCTCGACCGCGTTCTGGTGACCCCGCCCCTGTCGGTAAAGACGCTCGAAGTGCTCGACACGCCCGCCATCCGCGCGACCTCGGACCATCGTCCGATCCGGGCGGACCTGACGCTCCCCGCGGCGCGGTCCTGACCCGCGCGGTCACGTGGTCGTCAGCGCGGCGTGCCGCTCTAGGTGACTCGCCACGACATCTATAGAGGGGAGAATTCATGGATCGCCGCAAGTTTCTGACCACCGCCGCTGTCGGCGGCACCGGTGCCGCGACGCTGGCCGCGCCCGCGGTCGCGCAATCCTCGCCGCAAATCCAGTGGCGCTGCACCTCGTCCTTTCCGCAATCGCTCGACACGATCTACGGCGGTGCGCAGGACGTGGCCCAGTACGTGCGCGAGGCGACCGACGGCGCCTTCGATATCCAGGTCTTCGCGGGTGGCGAGATCGTGCCCGGCCTGCAGGCTGCCGACGCGGTGCAGAACGGCACCGTCGAGATGTGTCACACCGCAGCCTACTACTACGTCGGCAAGTCGCCCACTTGGGCGCTCGGGGCGGTCATTCCCTTCGGCCTGAACAATCGCGGCATGAACGCGTGGCTCTACTACGGGGGCGGGCTCGACGCGCTCAACGGCTTCTACAATTCGCAGGGTCTGCACTATCTGCCGGCCGGCAACACCGGCACGCAGATGGGCGGCTGGTTCCGCGAGGAGATCGGCGGGCTGTCGGACATGGACGGGCTGCAGATGCGGATCGCGGGCCTCGCCGGGCGGATCATGGAGCAGATCGGCGTGGTGCCGCAGCAGATCGCCGGCGGCGACATCTACCCCGCGCTCGAGCGCGGCACGATCGACGCGGCGGAGTGGATCGGCCCCTACGACGATGAGAAGCTGGGCTTCTACCAGGTCGCGCCGTACTACTACTATCCCGGCTGGTGGGAAGGAAACCTGACCCTCAACGTCTTCGTGGGCACCGAGGCGTGGGAAAGCCTGCCGGACACCTACAAGCGCCTGCTCGAAACCGCGTGCCGGGCCGCCAACACCGAGATGATGGCGGAATACGACTACAAGAACCCGACCGCGCTGCGCAGCCTCGTGCAGAACGGCGCGCAGCTTCGCGCCTTCCCGCAGGAGGTGCTGGACGCCACCTACGAGGCGGCGCTGTCGCTTTATTCCGACCTGCGCGGCAATACCGACGGCTGGGCGGACATCTACGACAGCATGATGGACTTCCAGGCCGAGCACTTCCTCTGGCAGCAGGTGGCGGAGCAGAACTTCGCCAGCTTCATGCAGCAGAAGCAGTCGCAGGGTCGGCTTCCGGCACAGATCTCCGGCGCGGGATCGACCGGCGGGTCCGGCAACAACTAAGCGTGGCTTCAGTCGACGCGATGCGGCCCGGGGCACCTGCCCCGGGCCGTTTTCTTTTGCGCCCCGGAGTCGACCTTGCCGGCAATCTTCAATAAGGCGCACGTCGGATATAGCAATATGAGGCAAGGACATGGACCGCCGGTCATTCTTCCGAAACGCCGCACTGGGTGGCGCAGGCTCCCTGACGCTCGCCGCGCCCGCGATCGCGCAATCCGGACCGAGCGTGCAGTGGCGCTGCACCTCGTCGTTCCCCAAGGGTCTCGACACCGTCTATGGCGGAGCCGAGGACATCGCGCGCTACGTGCGTGAGGCCTCCGCCGGCGATTTCGACATCCAGGTCTTTGCGGCCGGAGAGATCGTGCCGGGCCTGCAGGCGGCCAACGCCGCTCAGAACGGCACCGTCGAGATGTGCCACACCGCCGCCTACTACTTCGTCGGCCAGTCGCCCACCTGGGCGCTCGGCACGGTGATCCCGTTCGGCATGAACGCCCGCGGCATGAACGCATGGCTCTATTACGGCGGCGGGCTCGACGCGCTCAACGCCTTCTTCCGCGAGCAGGGTCTGCACTATCTGCCGGCCGGCAACACCGGCACGCAGATGGGCGGCTGGTTCCGCGACGAGATCGGCGGGCTGTCGGACATGGAGGGACTGCAGATGCGCGTCGCCGGGCTCGGCGGGCGGATCATGGAGGCGCTCGGCGTCGTGCCGCAGCAGATCGCCGGCGGCGATGTCTATGCCGCGCTCGAACGCGGGGCGATCGACGCGACCGAATGGGTCGGCCCCTACGACGACGCCCGGCTCGGCTTCCAGCGGGTCGCGCCGTACTACTACTATCCCGGCTGGTGGGAGGGGAACGCCACCCTTTCGGTCTTCTGCAACAGCGAGTCCTACGAGGCGCTGCCCGAGGAATACCGCAGCCTTCTGGACACGGCGGCACGGGCGGCGAATACCGACATGCTGGCCGAGTACGATTACAAGAACCCCGCCGCCCTGCGCGAGCTGGTGGACAGCGGCGCGCAGCTGCGCCGGTTCCCCGACGAGGTGATGAACGCCGGCTACGACGCGGCGCTCGATCTCTACTCGGACTTCCGCCAGAACGTCGACGGCTGGGCCGACATCTACGACAGCATGATGCGCTTCCAGTCCGAGCATTTCCTGTGGCAGCAGGTGGCCGAGCAGACCTTCGCGAGCTTCATGTACGAAAAACAGTCGAACAACGCGCTGCCCGCGCAGATCGACGGTGCCGGATCGGTCGGCGGAACCGGCGAGTGAACGCCGCGCGCCCGCGTTCGACGCGGGCGCGTCACCCGATCAGGCGATGCCGCCGTTCCAGCCCACGCGCCGTGAACATCATTCCGAGCGGGACGGTCCAGAGCATCGTGAACACCACCGCGACCTTCTCGAAGAGGCCGTCATATCCGTTCGGCGACAGCTTGAACGCCGCGGCAAAGGCCAGCCAAAGCACTGACGAGGCGATGAACAGGTTGCCATAGAGGTTGCGGATCCCCCGCGCCCCTTGCGACATCAGCAGCGGCCCGGCGAGAAACAGCGGCCCGAGGCCGAACGACAGCTTGGTATGGACGGACAGGCCCTCGCTGTCGGCCGTCGCCCCGAACTCGTCCCAGATCCCCAGAAGCGTGACGTTGAGCGCCAGAAGCGCGAGGCAGAAGATGCCGAGCGACCAGCCGACGCGCCCCAGGTGCGCGTGAGCCGCCGCGATCGACAGCCCGAGCAGGCCCGCCGCGTGCACGTAGAAGCCGGTGTCCATGATCCACGCCTTCGGCCCGCGCGCCAGGTCGCTGATCGTGTCGGCCACGAAATCGTGCTGGTTCACGGAGGCCGCCCAGACGATCGTGAGCACCGGACCGAGGCTGCCAAGGATCCCCGCGATGCCGCAGAGTACGAGGAGTTCGGGCCGCTCGTGCGTGACGACCTCGGCCATTTCGGCGCGCGGATGCAGCCCGTGCCCGCGCCTTTGCGCCTCATTCGCCATACGGCTCTCCTTCGGATCACATCTCAGTTTCCGAAGTTGAAGCCCCCGGAGCCCTCCTGCGGTTCCGATGTTTCTGCCTCATCGTCGCCGCCGTCGTCGCCCCCGCCGAAATTGAACCCGCCCTCCGGTGCGCCGGACGCGCCGCCACTGTCGGGCGCGTCGTCCGAGGGTCCGTCGCCGGACGATGTGCCTGGGTCCGAGGACGACCCGTTCTCTCCGGACGAACCGCCCGAGCCGCCAAAGTTGAAGCCGCCTCCGGAATCCTGGCCCGTCCCGGACGATCCGCCGTCGGAGCTGCCGCCACCGAAGTTGAACCCGCCCCCGGCACCGCCGTCCGAGGATCCGCCATCGCCGTCTTCGCCCGAGGATCCGCCGCCGAAGTTGAAGCCGGTGCCGCCGCTGTCGCCCGACGCCGCCGGCGCGGTCGGCGGCGGCTGCCGGTCGCCCTGGTAGTGGGTCACGAGGCTCGGGACCGAGATCACCAGCAGGATCAGCAGGAACTGGATGCCGATATAGGGCAGCACGCCCTTGTAAATCTGCGGCGTACGGATCCCCGGCAGGGTGCCGCCTGTGACCGTGTCACGCCTGTCCTGCCCCGGCGCGACCGAGCGCAGGTAGAACAACGCGAAGCCGAATGGCGGGGTCAGGAACGAGGTCTGCAGGTTCATCGACAGGATCACCCCGAACCAGATCAGGTCGATCCCCAACGTTTCGGCCACCGGCGCGAGCAGCGGCACGAGGATGAACGCGATCTCGAAGAAGTCGAGGAAGCAGCCGAGGATGAAGATGACGATGGTCACCACCACGAGGAAGCCGAACTGCCCGCCCGGCAGGCCCAAGAGCAGCTCCTCCAGCCACACCTGCCCGTTCACGCCGTAGAACGTCAGGCCGAAAACCCGCGCCCCGATCAGGATGAACAGCACGAAAGCCGACAGCTTGGCCGTCGCTTCGACCGCCGAGCGCAGCGTCTTGAGATCGAGCCGCCGCTTCGCGACCGCGAGGATCAGCGCGCCGACCGCGCCCATCGCCCCACCCTCGGTCGGCGTGGCGATCCCGAGGAAGATCGTGCCGAGCACGAGGAAGATCAGCGCCAGCGGCGGAATCAGCACGATCACCACCTCCTCGGCCAGCCGCGACAGCAGCCCCAGCCGCATGTAGCGGTTGGCCAGCGCGATGCCGTAGCAGATGATGACCGTGAAGGCTGCCGCGAACACGGTGCGCGTGGCCGGAATGTAGCCGTCGAAAAGAAGGCGCGCCGAGCCGACATAGAGAACGGCCGCCAGTGCGAACATCGCCAGGAGCGACCAGATCCCGCCCCCGAGACGGCGCTCCTCGGGCGGCAGCGCGGGCACGGCCGACGGCCGCAGCAGCGTCAGCGCGAACATGTAGAGACAGTAGACGCCGATGACGATCAGCGCCGGATAGAGCGCGCCGAGATACATGTCGCCGACCGACACGCCGAGCTGGTCGGCCATCACGATGAGGACGAGCGACGGCGGCACGATCTGCGCCAGCGTTCCCGCGGCGGCGATGGTGCCTGTCGCCACCGACGGGTCGTATTGGTAGCGCTGCATGATCGGCAGCGAGATGAGGCCCATCGCGATCACCGAGGCCGCGACGACTCCCGTCGTCGCCGCGAGCAGCGCGCCCACGAGGATCACCGCGAAGGCCACGCCCCCGCGCAGCGGCCCGAAGAGCTGGCCGACCGTGTCGAGCAGATCCTCCGCCATCCCCGATCGCTCGAGGATCAGACCCATGAAGGTAAAGAACGGGATCGCCAGCAACGTGTCGTTGGACATGATCCCGAAGACGCGTTCCGGCATCGCCCGGAGCAATGGCCAGAACAGGTTGATCTCGTTCGAGTAGTCCGACAGCCCGACGCCGATCACGAAGAAGATGAGCCCGCCCCCGGCGAGCGTCAGCGCCACCGGGTAACCGAGAAGCAGAAGCCCCATCACGCTGATGAACATGATCGGGGCGAGATTGTGGGCGATGAGCTCGATCACGACCGGGCCTCCCGGGCCACCGGCGGCAGCTCATCGTCGGGCGCGGTCGGATACGGCAGCGCACCCGACAGCTGCGCGGACCGCTTGATGATCTCCGACACGCCCTGCGCGGCAAAGGAGATGAAGCCCAGCAGGACCCACAGCTTCGCAGGCCATCGGATCAGACCGCCGGCGTTGGAGGACTGCTCGCCGCTGACATAAGAGGACACGAAGAACGGCCAGGCCAGCCAGACCATCAGGACGGCGAACGGCATCAGGAACAGCAGGTGACAGGACAAATCGACGATCGCCCGCGCCCGCGGCGACAGCCGCGAGGCCAGAACGTCGACGCGCACGTGCTCGTCCTGCCGCAGCGTCCACGCGGCGCAGAGCAGGAACACCGCGCCGAACAGGTACCATTGCAGCTCGAGCCAGGCGTTAGAGGAGATGTTGAAGCTCTTGCGGATGACCGCGTTGCCGGCCGAGACCAGCACCGCCGCGAGCACGAGCCAGGCGACGACGCGCCCGATCCAGCCGTTGATCCAGTCGATCCCGCGCGCGAGACGAACGAGCGCCGCCATTGTGATCCTCCCTGATCCCGATCCGGGGGCATCCGCGGACGCGCCCGTGCGTCCGCTGCGGGAACCAGCTAGCACATCGCGCGGCGGGAAACAGGGGGATTAGGTGACCGCGGCACGCGCCTTATACTTCGGATCCTGCCACAGCTCGTCGCGCAGCACGGTCTCGAGCACGTCGACCGCCGCCGTCACGTCGTCCGCATCGAGGTAAAGCGGCGTGAACCCGAACCGCATGATGTCCGGCGCGCGGAAATCGCCGATCACGCCGCGCTCGATCAGCGCCTGCATCGCGGCGTAGCCTTCGTCGAAGCGGAAGGACACCTGGCTGCCGCGCGCCTCGGGATCGCGCGGGCTCGCCAGCGTCAGCTGCGGGCAGCGCGCCTCGACGTCGGCGATGAACTGCTCCATCAGCGCGACGGCGGCGGCCCGCACCTCCGTCATCGCGACGCCATCCCAGACGCCGAGCGCCTCTTCGAGCGCGGTCATCTGGATCACCGGCGGGGTCCCGACGCGCATCCGCGCGATGCCGCCCGCCGGGCGGTAGTCGAGGTCGAAGGCGAACGGCGCGTCGTGGCCCAGCCAGCCCTGCAGCGTCGGCGCCGCGACATCGGCGAGATCGGGCCGCACGTAGATGAACGCCGGGGCCCCCGGCCCGCCGTTGAGGTACTTGTAGGTGCAGCCCACCGCGAACTCGCAGCCGGAACCTTCGAGGTCGACCGGGAACGCGCCCGCGCTGTGCGCGAGATCCCAGATCATCACGGCACCGGCCTCCTGCGCCGCGCGGGTGATGCCGGCCATGTCGTGCCGACGGCCGGTGCGGTAGTCGACCTCGGTCAGCATCACCGCCGCGACGTCCGGGCCGATGGCACCCGCCGCCTCTTCGGGCGCGACCACGCGCAGCTCGTAATCGTCGCCCAGCAACTCCAGAAGGCCCCGCGCCATGTAGAGATCGGTCGGAAAGTTGCCGCTGTCCGACAGCACCACCCGGCGATCGGGCCGCAGCGCCAGCGCCGCGGCAAGCGCCTGGTAGACCTTGATGGACAGCGTGTCGCCGACCATGACGGTGCCCTCGGGCGCGCCGATCAGGCGGCCGATCCGGTCGCCGAGGCGCCCGGGCTGGGCGAACCACCCGGCGCCGTTCCAGCCGCGGATCAGCATCTCCCCCCATTCGTCGGTCATCATCGCCTGCGTCCGCGCCGTCACCGATTTCGGCAGCGGCCCGAGCGAGTTGCCGTCGAGATAGATCACCCCGTCGGGCAGGTGGAACAGGTCCTTGCGGGTAACGGACGGGGCGGTTCGGATGGTGTCGGGCATGTGTCAGAGTCCTCCGCGGACGCTCCAGAGTTCGGGAAAGAGCTCGACCTCGAGCATCTTCCTGAGGTAGCTCACGCCGCTCGTTCCGCCGGTGCCGCGCTTGAAGCCGATCACGCGTTCGACGGTGGTGACGTGGTTGAACCGCCAGCGGCGGAAGTAATCCTCGAGATCCACGAGCTTTTCGGCCAGCTCGTAGAGCGTCCAGTATCGCATCGTGTCGGTATAGACCACGTGCCAGGCGGCCTCGATCTCGGGGTCGGCGACGTGCGGCGCGCGCCGCCGGTAGCTCTCCGGCGCGAAGGTGCGGCCGGTCGCGGCCGCCAGCGCATCGAGCGTGACGTGATAGAGCGAGGGCCGCGCCAGCTCCGCCTCGAGCCGGGCGAGAAGATCGGGACGATGCGCGTGCACGCGCATCAGGTGCGTGTTGCGATTGCCGAGCGCGTACTCGATCAGCCGGTACTGGTGCGACTGGAAGCCCGAGGATCGGCCGAGGCTTTCTCGGAAGGTGGTGTAGTCGGAGGGCGTCATCGTGCGCAGCACGTCCCACGACGCGTTCAGCTGGTCGAAGATGCGCGCCACCCGGGCCAGCACCTTGAAGGCGGGCTGGAACGCGCCCTGCCCGATGCTCGCGCGCGCGGCGTCGAGTTCGTGCAGGGCGAGCTTCATCCAGAGCTCGCTGGTCTGGTGCTGGATCACGAACAGCATCTCGTCATGCGCGTCGGACAGCGGGGCCTGCGCATCGAGGATGCGGTCGATCTGCAGATAGTCGCCGTAGCTCATGTCGCGGGCGAAGGACATCTGCGCGCCGTCATCGGCGGGATCGCGTGGATCGGACATGGCTCGGCCTGTCGCCGTGAAGGGATGCGCGACGGTAGCCCGCGGCGGAATTTACTTCAAGCCTGAAACTTCAAGCATAAAGCGAATGCCCCGGTCGAGTGGCCTTGCGCAGCATCTCAGAACGCATCATATTGTGCGCATAATGATGCAGAGGTTTTCATGCGCACCACCGTCACACTCGACGACACGCTGCTGGACCGCGCCACGGCGCTGACCGGCATGAACGACCGCGGGCCGCTCCTGCGCGAGGCGCTGCGCGCGCTGATCGAGCGCGAAAGCGCCCGGCGGCTGGCGCGGCTCGGCGGCAGCGAACCCGACATCGACGTGGCCCCGCGCCGGCGCGACGAGGCGTGATCCTCGCCGATACCTCGGTCTGGATCGACCATCTGCGGCACGGCGACCCCGACCTCGCGCGTCACCTCGACGCCGGCGAGGTGGCGTGCCACCCGCTCGTGGTGGCCGAATTGGCGCTCGGCACCCTGCGCGCGCGGGACGAGATCCTCGGTCTGCTGGACGGGCTGCCGGCGCTGCCGCTCGCAACGGTGGCCGAAGTGCGCGCCATGATCGAGGCGCGCCGGCTGATGAGCCGCGGCATCGGCTATGTCGACGCCGGGCTGGTGGCCTCCTGCCTTCTGACCCCGGGCACGACGCTCTGGTCGCGCGACCGGCGGCTGGCCGCGGTGGCCGACCAGCTCGGCATCGCGGCGGCCGTCTGAGGTCAGGCGATCCGGCCGAGCACGGCGAGGACGCGCTCCACGTCGTCCATGGCCGTCGTCGCGCCGGGCGACAGCCGCAGGAGCGGCCCGCGCGCGTCGGCAAAGATCCCTTCGGCCTTCAGCTCGGCCACCACGCGCCCGGGAGCGGCATCGCCGAGGTGCAACATCACGCTGCCGCCGCGCCGCGCGCGATCTTTCGGCGTGGCCGGGGCCAGCCGTGTGCAGTCGAGGATCGCGTCGCAGAGCGACTGCGCATGGTCGAGGAGCGCGGCGCTGCCCTGTGCCGCCTGCCAGCGCAGGCCCGGCACCGACGCGATGGCGGGCAGCGGCGCCGGCGTGCCCGCATCGAAACGGCGCGCATCCTCGGCATAGGCGAAGCCGTCGAGATCCCACGAGAACGGATCGGGCTGGCTGAACCAGCCGCGCAGTTCCGGCCGGCATTCCGGCAGGAGCGCGGGCGCGACGTGCAGGATCCCGGCGCCCGGCGCGCCGCACAGCCACTTGAGCGAAGTCGAGACCGCGATGTCGGGCGCAAGCGCCTCGCAGGACACCGGCACCACCCCCACCCCCTGCGTGAGGTCGAGCGCGATCAGGCTGCCGCTGGCGCGGATCGCGGGCAAAAGCGTGTCGAGATCGGCGCGGTAGCCGGCGGTCGAGGTCACGAGCGTCACGAGAGTCATCGCCACGTCCTCGCCCAGCCGGGCGATCACGTCCTCTTCGCGCACCCATGTCTCGCCCGCGCGCAACGGCACGGTCTCGAGCGTGAAGCCGCGCCTCTCGGCGAGGCCCGAGAGCAGGAAGTGCAGGCTCGGGAAGCAATCCGCCGCGACAAGCACGCGCCGGCCCGAAAGGCGCGCGTCGGGCAAAGCACCTAGTACGGAACTCAGCGCCGCGGTGACGGATTCGGCGGTGGTGACGCTGCCCGGCGGCGCCGCGATCAGCGCCTCCCAGAGCGCGACGAACTCGGCCCGCGCGGGCAGCACCCGCGGCCAGTGGCGATCGTCGGGCGCCGACCAGATCTCGGCGAAGGCGGCGGCGACCTCGGCCATTTCCCGCGCCTTGTCGGGATAGAGCCCGACCGAGTGGTTGAGGAAATACCCCCCGCTCATCGCGTGTCCGTCCGGAACGTGCCGGGGAGCGCGACCTCGAGCAGCTCGATATCGTCCGATGGCGCGGCATAGCGCGTGGCCATCCCCGGCGGGATCACGAAGGCGTCTCCGGCGGCGAGCGGAACCGGATCGCGGCCCTCGCCCTCGAGCGTCATGGTGCCCTCCATCACGAAGGTGAAGAGGATGTCGGCGTCGTGCGTCGCCCAGGCCGTGGGCCCCTCGCCGCGGCGGGCGACCATCACGCCGGCCACGTCGCCGGTGTTTTCTGCGATCGTGGTGTCGCGCGCCGCAAAGCCCGGCAGGCGGAAGGGCCGCCACGCGGCCACCTCGGCGCGGTGATGCACGAAACGCTGACCCTGGAACCGCCGGTCGGGATTCGCCGGGCCGTTCGGCAGCGTCATCTCGTGGTCGATCGTGGTGACGTGCTCGGCCGGCACGCCGATCTCGATCACTTCGATGTTGTCGGCGGCGTAGAGGACGCGATGGCGGATCTCCGGCGGTTGAATCACGCAGTTCCCGGCATGGAGCCGGAACGGCTCGCCCTGGTCCTCGTAGACGAGATCGACCCACCCGCGGTAGCAGAAGATCAGCTGAAACCCAACGGTGTGGTAGTGCACCATGTCGGGCACCGGGCCGCCGTCCGGAATGCGGATGTGGCTGGCGATGATCGACCCGCCGAGCCGGTCGGGAATGAGATCGCGGTAATGCATCCCCGCGCGGCCGACGATCCACGGCGCCTGGTCCGCGAGCCGCCGCACGATGAACGAATGCAGCGCCTGCGGCACGACCATCGGCGGCTGCATCTCGTCGATCTCGATCCGGGTGCCATTGGGCGCGGTGAGCGTGCGCGCCCCCTCGGCGAACCCGTCGGGATCGTCCATCCGGAGCCGCAGCGTCCCTGGCGGCTCGGGCGCGCCCTTCTCGATCCTGAGCCGCACGCCGTGGCCGGAGAACACCGCCACCGCCGGATCGTCGGCCGGGTAGATCATGTCGAGCCGCATCCCCAGCGTCTTCGTGTAGAACGGGATGTCCGCGCGAAGCTCGTCGGTCGGGAGGCGTATCTCGGCGAGAATGTCGCTCATCGGGTTGCCCTTGTCGTATGCAAATGCATGCTATTGGGAGGATATTGGCACGGCAAGGGGGGACACGCCATGGACAGGATCGCGACGGTGACCGGCGCGGCAGGCGGCATGGGGCGCGCGATCGTCGCGCGGCTGGTGGCGGACGGGCTGCGGGTGGCGGCGCTCGACCGCGACGAGGCCGGGCTGGCGCAGCTGGTGGCGGATCTGGGCGACGCGGTGATGCCGTGCCCGGTCGACCTGATGGACGCGGCCGCGATCCGCGCCGTCTTCGACCGCATCGCGGCCGACACCGGTGGGCCGGACGTCCTGATCAACAATGCCGGCACCTGCTTCATGTCCGAGTTTCCGGACATCCCCGAGGACGAGTTCGAGGCGCAGATGCGGCTCAACTTCTCGGCCGCGTTCCATTGCTGCCAGGCGGCGGTGCCGCGGATGCTGGAGCGGCCGGGCGTAAAGAAGATCGTCAACATCTCGTCGAACGGGGCCTACAACTTCGATGTCTTCGACCCGCCGCACTACCGCGCCTCGAAGGCGGCGATGGACACGCTGACCAAGGACCTCGCCCGCCGCTACGCGCGCGAGAAGATCGCGGTGAACTCCATCGCTCCGGCAATGACCGAAACGCCGCTCTTCGGCGTGGTGAGCGAAGACGTGCTGGAGGCCGCCATCGCGCAGATGCCGCACGGACGCGCGATGCAGCCCGACGAGATCGCCGCCTGGGTCGGGTTCCTCGTGTCGTCCGCCGGCGACATCTCGAGCGGGAACGTCATCATCCTCAACCAGGGCCGAGACGTGCGCTAGGCGTAATGCTCGGGGGATTTGCGCAGCTCTGCCCATTGCTCGGGCCCGTGACCGTAGATCACGAAGGCGTCGCGCTCGCGCGCGATGCGCATGAGCCGGTCGGCGCTGGCGATTGCCTGCGCGGGATCCCACGCGGTGTCGAACCGCTCGTCGATCTCCTCGGGGCGGGAAATGGCGTCGGACGCGATCAGGACGGGCCCGGTCTCGGGCAGGTCGAGCAGGAGCGCGATCTGACCGGGCGCGTGGCCCGGTGCCTGCAGGAGCGTCAGGCCGGGGCCGAGCGTCGCGTCCTCGCCCACGGTGACGTAGTCGCGCTCGGGCCAGTCCCAGGGCTGTCCGCCGGTCCAGTAGAGCGGCCTCGGCAGCGCGCGCTCGGTCTCGGAAATCACCATCGGCGCGTGCGCGAAGTCGAACAGCCCGCCGAGATGGTCGATATGGGTGTGGGTCATGACAAAGATGTCGATGTCGTCCGGCGCGACCCCGGCCTTGGCGAGCTGCGCAGCGGGCAGGTTGTCCGGCGTGATCGACAGCACTTCGCCGAAGCTGCCGAGCGCGTCCTCCTCGGTGGCGCGCGCGGGATCGTCGGCATACTTTGCCGGAAAGCCGCTGTCGACGAGCACGTGTTCGCCGGCATCGGTGGAGATCAGGAACCCGCAGATGCCGATGTCGCGCGGGCCGGCATGAACGCGGAAGAGGCCGAAATCGAGGACGGTCAGCCGCGCGGGGCGGCCCTTGAGCAGATCGAGGTTCAACATGACGGATAAGTGCCGATGAAGGTGCGGATACACAAGCTTTTCGACTACTTGCTCGACACCGTGGCCGAGGAGCCGGACGCGATCGTGGGCTTTTCGCTGTCCACGTCGCCGACGCTGGGGGATTTCCTGCCGGATCTCGACCCGGACCTGTCGCTCGACTGGAATCAGCGGTCGTTCCGCGGCCTGCCGGAGCTGCGCGCACACATCCTGCGACAGGCGGGCCTCGACACGGTCTGCGCCGACGACGACGTGCTGGTGACCGCCGGCGCGGCGGAGGCGAACTACCTCGTTCTGCGCCAGCTTCTGTCGCCGGGCGACCGGCTGGTGACCGAGGTGCCGGGCTGGCCGCAGGCCGAGGTGCTGGGCCGCGCGGCGGAGGCCGAGGTCGTCACCGTGGCCCGCGACGAGGCCGACGGCTGGCGCCTGCCGCTCGACCGGCTCGAGGCCGCGGCGGTGCCCGGCACGAAGGTCATCTTCCTGTCCAACCCCAACAACCCGACAGGCCGGGTGATGGACGAGACCGAGCTCTGCGCGGTGGTCGACATCGCCCGCCGCGCCGGCGCATGGCTGGTGATCGACGAGGTCTATGCCGGGCTCGAATGGGACGGTCCGCGCGCGCCGTCGGTCGCCGGGCTCTACGACAAGGGCATCACCACCGGCAGCGTGTCGAAGGCGCTGGGGCTGCAGGGCTTGCGGACCGGCTGGCTGATCTGCCGCGATCCCGAACTGGTGATGGACGCGGTGATCCTGCGCGAGAACGCGAGCGAGATCATGAACATCCTCGGAGAGGTTGTGGCCGAGGTGGCGCTGCGGCCCGGCCGCTACCGCGCCGCGCTGGAGGCCGCCCGCGACGAGGGGCGCGCCGGGCTCGACCGGATGGATACCTTCGTGACGGAGACGCCGGGTCTGTCGTGGGTGCGCCCGCAGGCGGGGCTGATCGGCCTTGCGCGGCTGCCCGACGGGATCGACGGAGAGGACTTCGCCCGCCGCCTGTTGGCGCCGCCGTGGAAGACGTTCCTGTTGCCCGGCGCGGCCTACGGCCAGCCCGGCCACATCCGGCTGGGCGTTGGCGGCGGCGAGGGCACGAACCTCGAAACCGGGCTCGCGCGGCTGGCCGAATGCCTCGCCACGTGGCCGGAGCACGAGCGCGCCGGGACAGGCTGAGACCCGGCGCGGCGCAGCGCGTCAGGCGCTGCCGGCCGTGGTGAACGACCGGATCGTGCGCAGCGCGCCGTCGAGCGCCTCTCCCTTCGGATCCTTCAGCGCGGCGGTGATCAGCCGCGCGGTCCAGTCGGCGGCATCGTCGCGCCCCTCGACCAGCGCGGCACCGGCCATCACCGAGTCGAACTTCGCCAGTCCGCGCGCATGGGTGTCGCTGTAGCCCTTGACCAGACGCCGGATGCGCAGCGTTTCGGTCGCGTGGGCGTAGTCGCTGTCGAGCCGACCGAGCGCGGCGTCGAGCCACGCGTCGAGATGCGCCATCTCGCGTCCGTGGCGCAGCAGGCGCCGGCGCCAGCGGCGCAGTCCGGCAACCGCATAGAGCGCCGTGAATCCCGCCAGCCGGTCCGTCCGGAGCCGACGGCCACGGTTCACCACCCGGTCGAGCGCGCTGACGAGTCGCGGGCGCGCCTCCACCCAGCGGCCGAGGCGGGCGGGCATGACACTGATCGCCTCCGCCGCGCGGGGGTGCATGTATTCGGTGACGTGCACGAGCGTCCCCTCGGGCGCGCGCATCTCGTCGGTGATCCGCTCCAGCCGGCCCTTGCGGGTCTTGAGATCGGCCACGCGCGGGATGTCGTCGTAGGCCATCGCGGTGGCCACGTACTTGGCCGCCGCCGCTGTGAAGGCGAAGTCGTGCCGCTCTCCGCCCGCCGCGCGGTCCCGCGCGAGAATCGCGTCGATCCGATCGAGATACTCCGTGCCGTAGGCGAGATCCTGGTAGTCGACGAGCTTTGCCAGCCCGGCCTCGGCCAGCGGCACCACGGGCGCAGGCAGCGCTGCGGCACGGGCCCGGAGATCGCGCCACTCCGAGAGCATCGCGTCCGGGCCGGCCATGCGCTCGGGCGCGGCATCTTCGGTCACCGGCGTCGCGGCCGGCGGCAGCGTGCCGCCCGGTTCCGGCGGCGCGTCCGACAGCTCGGTCGCCGTGGGGGTGCGGCCGGCGGCGGCGGCCTCGCGCGCGGCCTCGAACGCGGCGAGCGACGCCGCGACCCCGCGCCCCGAGGCGCGGATCGTCTCGCGGTACGTGTCCGCGGCGAAGGGCAGCGTGCCCGAGCCGGCCAGCGCGCCGAAGAGGCTGGCCGAGATGACCGAGCCCGCCTCCCGCGCCATCGCCTCCATGTCGAAGGCGATGAAGCGCGCGGCGCTCTCCTCGGCGGCGCGGGCGACGGCGCCGCTGTCGGCAAGGCCCGTGCCCGGCACGACCTTCTCGCTCACCGCGAGCGCGCGGTGCGACGACGCGATCAGCGTGGTGCGGTCGGGCGTGACGAAGCCGCGCATGATCGCGCGCCCGGCCTCCATCATCTCGGCGGCGATGAGGATGTCGACGTCCGCCTCGGCGGGCGCGAGCGCGAAGACAGGTTGGCGCCCGCTCTCGGGCAGCATCTCGACGTAGTAGATCGTGGCGCCGGTGCGCTGCGCGACCCCGGCGACCGACGTGGCCTGCACGGCGTAGCCGTTGCGCTCGGCCAGATCGACGATCCAGTTGGTCAGGACGCCGCCCCCCTGCCCGCCCACGGCGAGGATCGCGAGCTTGACGATCTGGTCGAGCCTCGCGTCGGGCGCGCGCGGGTCGAGCATCGCGGCGCGGTTCATCGCACCGCCTCTCGGGCGAGCCGACGCGACGCGCGGCGCGCCTGCAGCCAGTCGATCGCGCGGCGCTGCCAGCGGGCCATGCGCGTCTCGAACGGGCGCGGGTTGTGCACCAGGTCGGCTTGGTAGAAGGACGGGCACAGCACGGCGGCATCCGCGACCTCGCCGCAATTGCCGCAGCCCACGCAGGATTGGTCGATATGCGCGACGGGATCGTCGCGCAGCGGGTCGTCGGGCATCTTCAGCGTCAGAGACGGGCAGCCCGAGAGCCGCATGCAGGCGTGATCGCCGGTGCAGACCTCCTCGTCGACGCCGAATTTCGGCCGCGCGACGCGCCGCCCCTCGCTGATCGCCTTGGACAGCAGCGGCTTTTCCCGGCGCTGGCGGTTGAGCATGCATTCCGACGACGCGACGATGACCTTCGGGCCCTCGTGGTCGGTGGTCAGCGCCTCCTTCAGCGTGTCGCGCATGCGCTTGACGTCGTAGGTGCGGTCGATCTGGCGGACCCAGCCGACGCCCACGCCCTTGAGCGCCTGCGCGATCGGGTGCTGCGTCGACTTCGTGTCGTTCTGCGCGCGCGACGACAGGATGTCCTGCCCGCCGGTGGCGGCCGAATAGTGGTTGTCCACCACGATCGTGACGCCGTCGGACTTGTTGAACACCGCGTTGCCGATGGAGGACGACAGCCCGTTGTGCCAGAACCCGCCGTCGCCGAGGATCGAGATCGGGCGCTTGTCGCCGCCGCCGTCGAAGGCGGCGTTGGAGGCCGGGCCGAGCCCGTAGCCCATCGTGGTGCCGCCGATCTCGAACGGCGGCATGATCGAGAACAGGTGACAGCCGATATCGGCCGACACCTGGTGCGGCCCGGTCTCTTCCTCGACGAGCTTCATCGCCGCGAAGATCGGCCGCTCCGGGCAGCCGGTGCAGAAGCCCGGCGGCCGTCCGGGCACGACCTCGGACAGGTCCGGCACCGGCCCCGGACGGTTCGGCGCGCGGGCGCGGTCGGGCAGGATGTCGGACGCGTGGCGGGTGAGGAACGCCTCGACCCCGTCGAGCATGACCTGCCCGGTGTATTCGCCGGCCATCGGCAGCACGTCCTTGCCGGCGACCTTCGTGGTGGCGCCGGCCTTGTGCAGGATCGCGCGCAGGCTCTGCTCGATGTGATCGGGCTGGCCCTCCTCGACGATCAGGACGGCATCCTTGTCGGCGCAGAAGCCGAGGATCTCGTCATCGACCAGCGGGTAGGTGACGTTCAGGCAGTAGAGCGGCACGGCGCTGTCGCCGTAGACATCGGCAAGGCCGAGCCGCTGCAGCGCGCGGATCACGCCGTTGTACATGCCGCCCTGCAGGATGATGCCGACGCGACCCCGGTCAGGCCCGAAATGCTCGTTCAGCCCGTGTTCGGTGATGTAGCGGACGGCGGCCGGCCAGCGCTTTTCGACCTTTTCCTTCTCGTGCGCGAAGGAGGCCGGCGGCAGCACGATGCGGTTGGTGTCGCGCCGCGGGTTCGACAGCGCGTCGCGCACGGTGAGCGGCGGCGGCACGTTGTCCCGCGCCTCGAACGCGCCGTGGACGTGGCAGCAACGGATCCGGACCTGCAGCATCACCGGCGTGTTCGACGCCTCGCTGAGCGCGAAGCCGTGCCGCACCGCGTCGGTGATCGACGGCAGGTTCGGGCGCGGGTCCAGCAGCCAGATCTGCGACTTCATCGCGAAGGCGTGGCTGCGCTCCTGCATGATCGAGGAGCCTTCGCCGTAATCCTCGCCGACGATGACGAGCGCGCCACCGGTCACGCCGCCAGAGGCGAGGTTGGCCAGCGCGTCGGAGGCGACGTTGGTGCCGACGGTCGACTTGAAGGTGACGGCCCCTCGGATCGGGTAGTGCACGCTCGCCGCCAGCATCGCCGCCGCGGCGGCCTCGGAGGCGTTGGCCTCGAACCGGATCCCGAGCTCGGCCATCAGGTCCTCGGCGTCGGCGAGCACGTCCATCAGGTGACTGATCGGGGCGCCCTGGTAGCCGCCCACATAGCCGACGCCGTTTTCCAGAAGCGCCTTGGTGATGGCGAGGATGCCCTCGCCGCGGAAGGTCTCGCCCGCGCCGATGCGCAGCTGCTCGACCTCCTTCTTGAACGAACGCTCTGCCATGCGGCATCCTTCCTGCGCGGTTTGGACAGGTATATCCATTTGCATAGAGTTTTGCAAAGCCCCAACGCGCGCTCCGGTCACGATCCGTCAGGGTGCGCGCGGCGCTATCAGATCTCGTGCAGGCGCACGTTCTTGAGGATCTTCTGAAGCGTGCCGATGAAGGCCGTGCGCTCGGCCTCGTCGATGCCGGCGAACATGTCCTCGTAGCGGGCGTACATCAGCGGCCAGACGGCATCGAACTCGGCGCGGCCGGCATCGGTCAGGGTGATCTCGCGCACGCGGGCGTCGGTGTCGCGCGCGCGCCGATGGATCAGTCCGGCCTTCTCCATCGCCTCGAGCGTGCGCGACATCGTCGACTGCTCGGTCACCGCGTAGACCGACAGCTCGTTGATCGTCAGCCCCGGCACCACCGCCAGCACGGCGAGCGTGCGCATCTTGGCGGTGGTCAGGTTCTGGGTCTTGAGCGTGGTCTGCAGGTTGGCGTTGTAGCGGCCCATGATGCGGTTCATCAGGTAGGGCGCGAACTGCCACAGCCCGATTTCGCCGAGCGTGCGGTCGGGCCGCGCGAGCCCCTCGCCGGGTGCCTGGTCTTCCGCCATGTCCGTCACCTGATGCTGCCCGCCACGAGATATCCCGATCCGCCACCTAACCCCGGCCCCGGGTGGGTCGAGGCACCAATGTGCCACAGGTTGCGAATCTCGGTGCGGTTGTTGACCGAACCCTTGAAGGGACGCCAGAGGAAGAACTGGTCGAGCGCGCAGGATCCGCCGTAAGGATCGCCGCCCACGAGGTTGACGTTCATCGCCTCGAGATCGGCGGGCGAATAGGCGCGGCGCGCGATCACGGTGTCGGCGAAGCCGTCGACATGCCGCGACAGGATCGCCTCGATGCGGTCGGCATAGGCCTCGCGCACCGCCTCGGTCCAAGTGCCGTCGCCGGGCACGTCGATCGTGCCGCCGGCATCGCCGCGGATGTGCACCGGCGCCTCGGGCAGTTGCAGCCACAGGATGGCCTGCCCTTCCGGCGCGCGGGAGGGATCGAGCGCGGTGGGCTGTCCGACGCAGATCGTCGGCGTCTCGGGCAGCATGCCGCGCATCGCCTCGTTCACCGCCTTGGACACGCCGTCGAGGCCCGGCGTCAGGTGGGTCAGCGCCACGTCCGACAGCCCCTCCGTGCGCCAGCGCGGCGGCGCTTTCAGCGCGTAGTGCATCTGGAAGTTGCCCATGCCGTGCCGGAAGCCGCGCATCGCCGTCACCGTCTCGGGCCGGGGGTCGGCGACGAGCGTGCCGTAGAGCTGGCCCGGCGCGACGGACGCGATCACGTGGCGCGCTGCGATCCGCTCACCGTCGGCGAGGCGGACACCGCGTGCGGTGCCGCCCGGCGTGTCGATGCGCGCGACCTCGGCCCCGGTGCGGATCTCACCGCCGTTTTCTTCGATGATCGCGCGGAACCCGTCGAGCAGGCGCCCCGCCCCGCCTTTCACGATCGGCGCGCCGGCGGCCTCGAGCGCGAAGGCGATGACCTTGCCCATCTGTGCCGAGTAGGCCGCATCGGGGCCGAGGCCGGTATGCAGCACCCACGGCGCGAAGAGCGCGCGCGAGGTGTCGGAGGCGAAGGCCTGTTCCAGCCAGCCGCGCGCGGGGACCATTGCTTCTCCGACGAAGGCGGCGAGCCCGCGCGGGCCGCGGCGCCACGCCTCGCGCGCGAGGGTCCAGGCGGTGCGCGGGGTCCACAGCGCCTCGCCCAGAAGGCCGAAGATCAGCCCGGCATCGGCGCCCACGCCGTCGGCCGCGGCGGCAAAGGCGGCGCCGTCGCCGTCGGCCAGCGCGTCGAACATCGCGCGGTTGGCGGCGCGGTCCTTGGACAGCACCGCCGCCGACCCGTCGGGGCGCAGCACGGCGGTGGGGTGGTCGCTGTGCGCGAATTCGACCCCGTGCCGGCCCAGATCGTCGGCCAGCGCGCCGTAGGCCGGCCCGGTCAGGAACAGCACGAAGGTCGTCGCCATGACGTCGTGCACGAAGCCCGGGGCGGTGATCTCCTCGGTCCGGATGCAGCCGCCGATCCGGTCCTCCCGTTCGAGCAGGAGGACCGATTTTCCCATTTTCGCCAGAAGCGCGGCGGCGACGAGGCCGTTGATCCCGCTTCCGATGACGACGGCGTCGCGGCTCATGGCGCGCGCCCCGTCACGCCGGGACGATCGCCATCGCCCGGATCGGGCTGCCGGTGCCGCGCTTGATCTTGAGCGGGGCCGCGACGAGAATCGCGCCCTTGGCGGGCAGCTGGTCGAGATTGGCCAGTGACGCGAGGCCGAAGCAATTGTCGCGGTGCAGGAAGTTGTGCGCCGGGAACGGCGGTTCGAGCCCGCCGGCGCAACCCGCGTCGGTGCCGATGCACTGGGTGCCCCAGCCGACGATCTTCTTGGACAGCAGGTACTCGATCGCCTCGGGCGTGGGTCCGGGCGAATGCGGGCCGTTGTCGTCGGCGTTGAGGAATTTCGCCTCGTCGTCGGCACGCTTGTCCCAGTCGGTGCGCATCACCACCCATTCGCCGGCGCCGATCTCGCCGTGCTCGGCCTCCCACGTCTTGATGTGGTCGGGGGTGAGCAGGAAATCGGCGTCCGCAGCGCTTTCCTTCGAGAAGTCGAGGACGTTGACCGGCGCGACCGTGCGCTGCAGATCGAGCGTGTCGGTGAAGCCCTCGGCGTAGTCCTTGCCGGTGACCCAGTGGTGCGGCGCGTCGAAATGCGTGCCCGAATGCTCGCCCAGGACCATCCAGTTCCAGGCGAAGAACGGGCCGTCCTCGTCGTATTCCGAGATCTTGTGGATCTCGACCTTGGGGGTGTTCTTGGCGAAGTCCGGCGGCAGTTGCAGGATCGGCGTGTCGGGGCCCAGCGAACCCGACAGATCGACGATCTTAACCTCTCCCGTGAGAAGCTTGGCCCCGAGATCCTTCACGACGTCATGTGCCGACATGGGCGCTCTCCCTGTTGCGCGTGTTTTGCCGCCGAGCGTAGACAGAAAAACATGCACATGCAAATATCTACGTGACCCGGACAACGGAGGCGCACATGGCGGACGCGGTGGTGATCGGCGCGGGGCACAACGGGCTGGCGGCGGCGGCGGCGCTCGCGGCGAAGGGCTGGTCGGTCGAGGTGTTCGAGCAGGCGGACGTGCCCGGCGGCGCCGTCAAGACGCGCGAGGTCACGCTGCCCGGATTCCGGCACGACACCGGCGCGATGAACCTGTCGCTTTTCGCCGGGTCGCCCTTCGCGCAGGCGCACGGGGCGGCGCTGGCGCGGCACGGGATGGACTTCGCGCCGGCCGCGGACTGCTTTGCCACGGCGTTCCCGGACGGGCGATGGCTCGGCGTGTCGACGGACCTCGCCGTGACGGCGGCGCGCATCGGCGGGCAGTCGGCGCGGGATGCGGCGACGTGGCGGCGTCTGGTCGCGGAGTTCGGACAGGACGCGCCGCACATCTTTGCCGTGCTCGGCGCGCCGATGACGCTGCGCTCGCTCGGGCGGACGGCGCTGTCGGTGGCGCGCCAGCGCGGCATCGGGCACGTGCGCAGCCTCGCGCGGCTGATGCTGCAGAGCCCGCGCGCGTTTCTCGACGAGACGTTCGAGAGCGAGCGGGTCAAGGCCATGTGCGCCGCGTGGGGCATGCATCTCGACTTCGCGCCGGACCAATCCGGCGGCGCGGTGTTTCCCTATCTCGAGGCGATGGCGAACCAGAGCTTCGGCATGGTGATCGGCCGCGGCGGCGCCGACACGATCGTGCGCGCGATGGTCGGCATGATCGAGGCCGCGGGCGGATCGGTGACCTGCAACGCGCCGGTCGCCGAGGTGCTGACCGCGGGCGGCCGCGCGACCGGCGTGTGGCTGGCCGAGGGGCGGCGGGTGAAGGCCGAAAAAGCGGTGATCGCCAATGTCGCGCCCTCGGGCCTCGCCCGCCTCTTGCCGCGCGGATCGGGCAGCGCGCGGTTCGACGACGGGCTCGCTCGGTTCCGCCACGCGCCCGGCACGATGATGCTGCACCTGGCGATGGACGACCTGCCCGACTGGGCGGCGGGGGCGGAGCTGCGCCGCTTTGCCTACGTGCACCTCGCGCCGTCGCTGCACCGGATGGCGGCCACCTATGCCGAGGCGCAGGCGGGGCTCCTGCCCGCCGAGCCGGTCATCGTGGTGGGCCAGCCGACCGTGGTGGACCCGACCCGCGCGCCCGAAGGCAAGCACATCCTGTGGGTGCAGGTGCGGATGGTGCCGGGCACGATCCGCGGCGACGCCGCCAACGAGATCGCGGCGCGGGACTGGACCACCGCCAGGGACGCCTATGCCGAGCGCGTGCTCGACATCATGGAGCGTTACGCGCCGGGGCTGCGGGCGCGGATCCTCGCGCGGCATGTCGAGTCGCCCGAAGACCTCGAGGCGGACAATCCCAACCTCGTGGGCGGGGACCAGATCTGCGGCAGCCACCACCCGGCGCAGAACTTCCTGTTCCGCCCGGTTCCGGGGTTCTCGGACGGGGCGACGCCGATCAAGCGGCTGTGGATGGTGGGCGCCGCGACGTGGCCGGGCGCGGGCACCGGCGCGGGGTCCGGCACGCTTCTGGCGAAGCGGCTGGCGGGCTGAGCGCCCCGGCCCGCGGGCCGGGGCCGGACGGTTTCATCGCAACGAAGCGGACGGCCGGACCGGCCGATCGCGCGCGCGGTTCGTAAGGTTTGTCCGATTGCGGCGGGAAAACGTACGCCATCCCGCGCAAATTCGGGTCGGATCGTACGATCGGGCGCGCGGCAGGGCGGCGCGGTTTCGGGCATCCCACGGGGCGCGGGGGGCCACCCGGCGTCTCGCGCGGGAGCGGCAGAGATATATGCATTGACACATTTCAGGCTTGAAGCAATCCTGATCGCAGAAGGCCGTCCGAACGGCCCGCGACCGATCGGCGGCCCGCGCGCCGCCGTCCAACAGATCCGGAGGACAACCATGACCCTCACTCGCCGCACCGTGCTCGGCACCGGCGCCGCGGGCCTCGTCGCGGGCCTGACCGGGCTGCCCGGCCGGGCCGTCGCGCAGGACGAGTCCGCGCTGACGATCGCCTACAACGTCACCCTGCCCTCGTTCGATCCGACGGTGGGCCCGTCGGCGGTGAACCCGACGATCCAGGGCATCTACCAGTCGATCTTCGACCAGTTCATCGCGCAGGAGCCCGACCTGTCGTTCCGGCCCGGGCTGCTGACCGACTGGGGCTGGACCGACGACAACACCAAGGTGCGGATGGTCGTGCGCGAGGGCGCGACATGGCACAACGGCGACCCGGTCACGCCCGAGGACATCGTGTGGTCGCTGACCCGTGCGGGCGATCCCGAGGGCGGCAACCCGATCCAGTTCGTCTGGTCGAAGATCGGCAACTTCGAGATCGACGGGCAGGAGATCACCGCCGACGTGCTGGAGTTCGAGCCGACGCTGTTCAAGTGGATGGGCTTTCTGACCGGCTACGTCCTGCCGAAGGCGTATTTCGAGGAGGTCGGGCCCGACGGGTTCGAGGCCGCGCCGGTGGGATCGGGGCCCTACAAGGTCGACCGGTTCGAGCGCGGGGCGTTCCTGCGGCTGGTCCGGCACGACGGCTACTGGGGCGAGGCGCCGGATTTCGAGACGGTGACCATCAAGTTCGTCACCGACGCCTCGAGCCGGGTGGCCGAGGTGGAATCGGGCCAGTCCGACCTGACGCTGGAGATCCCCTACGAGGAGTTCGACCGGCTGAGCGCGCAGGACGCGCTGGCCGGCACGTCGATCCCGGTGTCGGATATCGGCATGATCTTCATCAACGACGTCGAGCCGATGACCGACCCCAACGTGCGCAAGGCGATGCACATGGCGATCGACAAGCAGCTGATCATCGACCGGCTGCTGTCGGGCTACGGCGTGCCGATCGACACGCTGCAGACGCCGGATTACGCCGCCTACGACCCGTCGATCGAGGTGCCCTACGACCCCGAGCAGGCGCAGGCGCTGCTGGCCGAGTCCGGCTACGGCCCGGACAACCCGGTGACGTTCACGATCCAGACGACGCGGGGGTTCAAGCCCAAGGATTACGAGATGATCCAGGCCATCGTCGGGCTGTGGCGGCGCGTGGGCATCGAGGCGGAGATCGAGGTCTACGAGATCGCCAAGCACTACGAGCTGCGCGCGGCCGACGAGCTGGCGCCGGCGGCGTTCTACAACTGGGGCAACTCGGTGGGCGACCCGGCGACCTCGACGGGGTTCACCATGTTCGGGCCGAGCCCGCACTCGGTCTGGGACGGGCAGGAGATGATCGACATGATCGGCCCGCTCTGGGGCGAGGCGGACGAGGCGGCGCGGATCGAGGGCTACAAGGCCGTGGACCGCAAGGTGGCCGAGGACGCGCTGGTGATCCCGATCCTGCAATACGTCCAGCCGATCGTGCACCGGGCCGGGCTGAGCGTGACGCCGCGCGCCTCGGGCGCGCTGTCGGCGCAATCCGTGCGCCGCGGATGAGGCGCGGGGGCGCCGCCCCGGCGCGCGCCCCCTGCCCCGCATGAGACAGGCCCTCCTTCGCCTTATGACGACGGTCGTGACGCTGTTCGGCGTGGCGCTCGTGGTGTTCGTGGTCATCCGGCTGGCGCCGGGCGACCCGATCGCCATGATGCTGCCGCCCGGCGCGGACGCCGAGGACATGGCGCGGCTGCGCGCGGCCTACGGGCTCGACCGGTCGGTGCCGGAACAGTTCCTGATCTGGCTCGGCGGCGTGGTGCGCGGCGATTTCGGCACGTCGATCTCGCTCCGGCAGGACGTCGGCGCGCTGGTGCTCGACCGGCTGCCGGCGACGCTGGAGCTGGCGCTCCTGGCGCTGGCCATCGCGGTGGCGATCGGCACCACGCTGGCGGTGATCGGCACGCTGCGCCGGCAGCGCCCGGCCGAGAGCGCGGTGGACCTGTGGAACGGCATGACGCTGTCGATCCCGGATTTCCTGTGGGGGCTGATCTTCATCCTGCTGTTCGGCGTGGTGGTGCCGCTGTTTCCGGTGTCGGGGCGGATCTCTCCGGCGCTCGACCCGGACTACGCGACCGGATTCCTGCTGGTGGAGAGCCTGTTGCGGCTCGATCTGCGGGTGACGGGCGACCTTTTGCACCACATGGCGCTGCCGGCGCTGGCGCTGGCGCTGCCCCTGTCGGCGGTGATCGCGCAGGTTCTGAAGCAGTCGCTGAAGGAGGTCATGCACCTCGACTACGTGACGCTGGCGCGGGCCAAGGGGTATTCCGAGATCGCGGTGCTGTTCCGCGAGGCGCTGCGCAACGCGGTGCTGCCGACGCTGACGCTGGTGGGCGTGCAGTTCACGTTCCTGATCGGCGGCACGGTGATCGTGGAGAAGCTGTTTTCCTACGGCGGGCTCGGCAACCTCGCGATCGACGCGGTCATCAACCGGGACCTGCCGCTGATCCAGGGGATCGTGCTGCTGTTCGCGGTGCTGTTCATCGCCACGAACCTGATCGTGGACCTCGCCTACGCGGCGCTGAACCCGAGACTTCGGCATGGTTAGGCTCTGGTTGGCGGGCGGATGGCTGGCGCTCTTGCTGGTCGCGGCCGTGTTCGCGCCGTGGATCGCGCCGCAGGATCCGCTGGCGCAGGACCTGTTCCTCGAGCGGTTGCCGCCGGTCTGGGCCGAGGGGCACGAGCCGGGCTACTACCTCGGGACCGACAGCCTTGGCCGGGACGTTCTGTCGCGGCTCATCCACGGCGCGCGGATCGCGCTGATCGTCGCGATCCTGGCCGGCGGGGCGGCGGCGCTGATCGGGTCGGTGCTGGGGCTTCTGGCCGGCTACATGGGCGGCTGGACCGACCGGGTGATCGGGCGGGTGATCGACGTGTGGATGAGCTTTCCGCCGGTGCTGTTCGCGATCCTGCTGGTGGCGGTGCTGGGGACCGGGCTGCACTCGGTCATCATCGCAATCGCGGTGATCGACTGGACCCGCTTCGCCCGCGTGATCCGCGCCGAGACGCTGGCACAGAGCCGCATGGACTACGTCGCGAGCGCGGTGGTGATCGGGCGCTCGCGGCTCGGCATCCTCGCCACGGAGGTGGTGCCGAACGTGCTGCCGACGATCCTCGTGCTGCTGTCCCTGGAGATGGGGATCGCGGTGATCGTGGAGGCGATCCTGAGCTTCGTGAACCTGTCGATCTCGTCGGACGATCCGACCTGGGGCGGAATGATCGCCGAGGGGCGCACGCAGATCCATTTCGCGCCCTGGGTGCTGGTGGCGCCGATGGTGGCGCTGTTCTTCACCGTCCTCGCCTTCTCGCAGTTCGGCGAGGGGCTGAAGGACCGCATCGACCCGGTGCTGCGATGAGCGCGCTTCTGCGGATCGAGGGGCTGAACGTCAGCGTCGGGCGCGGCGGCCCGCGGCTGTTGCGCGACGTGTCGCTGTCGGTCGCGGCGGGCGAGACGCACGGCCTCGTGGGCGAATCCGGCGCCGGCAAGAGCATGATCGGCAAGGCGATCGCCGGGGTGCTGCCACGCGGGATCGCGGTGCGTTCGGGTCGAATCCTGTTCGACGGGCAGGACCTGACCGCCCTGCCCCGCCGCGCGCGGCGGCGGCTGGTGGGCGAGCGGATCGCGATCATCCCGCAGGATCCGCTGACCGCGCTCAACCCCTGCCGGCGGATCGGCGGGCAGATCACCGACCGGCTGGTGCACATCCTCGGCTGGGACGCCGGGCGGGCCCGCGCGCGGGCGGCGGAGCTGCTCGACGAGGTGGCGATCCGCGAACCCGGACGGGTGATGCAGGCCTATCCGCACGAGGTCTCGGGCGGGATGCGGCAGCGGGTGCTGATCGCCGCCGCGTTCGCCGCCGAGCCCGCGCTCATCATCGCCGACGAGCCGACCACCGCTCTCGACGTGACGGTGCAGCGGCAGGTTCTGCGGCTGATCGGGGAACTGCAGGCGCGGCACGGCACGGCGCTTCTGTTCGTGACGCACGACATGGGCGTGGTCGCCAAGCTCTGCCGGAGCCTGAGCGTGCTGTATGCCGGCAAGGTGGTGGACCAGGGCCCGGCGGCGCGGATCTTCGGCCCCGACCCGCACCCCTACGCGCGGGCGCTGATCGCGGCGACGCCGCGCTACGACCGGCCGGAGGAGTCGCTGATGCCGGTGCCCGAGGCGGTGATCGCCGCGCTCGATGCCGAGGTGGCGGCGGCGGACAGGGACTGGACCGATGGCTGAGCCGCTCATCGAGGCGCGCGACCTGCGGCTGGCGCTGCCGGACCTGAACGCGCGGCCGCTGTTCGGGGCGGCGCCGCGGGTGGAGATCCTGAAAGGGCTGAGCTTCGACGTGGCGCGGGGGCGCGTCCTCGGGATCGTGGGCGAAAGCGGGTCGGGCAAGTCGACGCTGGGGCGGTGCCTGGTGCGGCTGCTGGAGCCGACGGGCGGCACGCTGCGCTTTGACGGGGACGACATCACCCACGCGGACACCCGCGCGCTGAAGCGGCACCGGCGCGATCTGCAGATGATCTTTCAGGATCCGATGTCGTCGCTGAACCCGCGGCACTCGGTGCTAAGGCTGGTGGAGGCGCCGATGCGGCTCTATGGCGTGGCGAATGCCGAGGATCGCGCCCGCGAGGTGCTCGAGCGGGTGCAGCTGGGCGGCGCCTTTGCCCGCCGTTATCCGCACCAGTTGTCGGGCGGCCAGCGGCAGCGCGTGGGCATCGCGCGGGCGCTGGCGCTGTCGCCGCGCTTCATCCTCGCCGACGAGATCGTGTCGGGCCTCGACGTGTCGACGCAGGCGCAGATCATCCGGCTGCTGGAACGGCTGGTGGACGAGATGGACCTGACGCTGGCCTTCATCAGTCACGACCTGTCGGTGATCCGGCGGCTGTGCCACGAGGTGATCGTGCTGCGCGCGGGCGAGATCGTGGAGGCGGGGCCGACCGCCGAGGTCTTCGCCGCGCCGAAGCACCCCTACACGGCCGAGCTCAAGGCGGCGATTCCCCTGCCCGATCCGGATGCCGGGTGGCTGTCGCAGCCCTGACCGGGGATTCGCGTTCGGGCCCGGATCTGGGGGCATGGCGCGCCCCCTCCCCCAGGTCTGGAGCGGGATGCCAGAGATAGGCGATGCGGCGGCGCCGCGCGCGACCCCTGCCGCGCAACGGACAAGGCACTGCTTTCGCTTGTTTTTTTCTTACGGGTGTCAAACGCGTTTCACGTGCGAACGCCGCCTCAACAGCTTTTTCTAGGAAACGTGCATTTTGCTGTTATACAGGGAAAAAAGCACGAACGAGCAGACGAGGCACAGATGAGCGGAATCAGGGGCTCCGAGCGCCTGCAGAACTACTCGGCGAAGCTGTCGCGGAGCCTACAGGAACACTCCGAAAAGATCTTCCCCCCGGATGCGGAGAAGACCCTTCGGCCGTTTTCGATGCGCGAGGTCGCGGACTTTCTCGGCGTGAACCAGAACACGTTCCGTCACTACGTGAAGTCGATGTCCGACAGGATCCCGACCGGCACGCTGGTGAACGGAAACAGGCGCTATTTCACCGCCGACGAGATGAATCGCATCCGCGAGGTGCTGTGGGCCGATCGCAAGATCGGGCTGCGGGAGTACCGCCGGCGCCAGCCGGGCGAGCCGATGAAGGCGATCACGGTGGTCAACCTCAAGGGCGGGGTGTCCAAGACCTCGACCACCACGCATCTGGGGCAGATCCTGTCGCTTCGGGGCTACCGGGTGCTGATGGTCGACCTCGACGCGCAGGCGTCGATGACCAACCTGTTCGGGCTGACGCCCGAGGCGGACCCCGACATGGTGACCGTCTACGACGTGATCCGCTATCGCGACCCGGTGCCGATCCGGCAGGCGATCCGCGGCACCTATTTCCCGAATATCGACATCCTGCCGGTGTCGATGGACATCATCGAGTTCGAGTACGAGACGGCGCTGTCGTTCCGCGACCCCGACACGGTGGTGCCTTTCCACGGGCGCATCGCGCAGGCGCTGTCCGAGGTGGAGGACGATTACGACCTCGTGCTGTTCGACACGCCGCCGCAGATGTCGTTCGCGGTGATCGCGGCGCTGTTCGCGTCGAACGGCATGGTGATCCCGCTCACGGCCTCGATGCTCGACGTGATGAGCCTTGCCAGCTTCCTGAACATGGCGGGCGACCTGATGGAGATCGTCGAGAACCAGGCGGCGGACAAGACCTTTGATTTCGTTCGGTTCCTGATCACGCGGTTCGAGGCGACGGACCAGCCGCAGATCCAGGTGGCGTCGTACCTGCGCACGGTGCTGGGCGAGAGCGTGATGAGCGCGGAATTCGTGAAATCCACGGCGATCGGCGACGCGGCCAACACCAAGCAGCCGGTGTTCGAGGTGGAGCCGCGCGAGATGAACCGGCGCACCTACGACCGGGTGACCGAATCGATCGGGCGCATCGCCGACGAGGTGGAAGCCGATCTCTTCCAGGCATGGGGGCGGACCGATGGCGCGTAAGAACGTGTTCGGCGACGCGCTGCGCGGCGCGATGAAGGAAAGCGACCGGGGCGCGGCCCCCTCCCCTGCCCCGCGGGCGGCGGAGACGCCCCCGGCCCCCGCTCCGGCGGCCGAGGCGGGCGCGGGCAAGCGCACCGCGCCCAACGTGCGGTATTTCAGCCAGTCCTTCGAGGAGCAGATGAAGCGCTCGCTCCAGGACATCGACCCGGCGCGGATCGACATGTCGCGGTTCTCGGACCGGATCGACCCGGGCGAGGACCTGAGCGAGCTGAAGGAATCGATCCGGCGCAACGGCCAGCAGGTGCCTGTCCTGGTGCGGCGCAAGGCCGACGACCGGTTCGAGGTGATCTACGGCCGGCGCCGGATCCTCGCCTGCCGGGCGCTGGAGCGTCCGGTGCGCGGCATGGTGGTCGAGCTCGACGACGAGGACGCGCTGATCGCGCAGGGCCTCGAGAACGCGGCGCGGCTCGAGACCTCGTATATCGAGCGGGCGCTGTTCGTGAAGCAGATCCTCGATGCCGGGTTCACCGCGGTGCTGGTGGAAAAGGCGATCGGCGTGGAGGAGACGCAGGTCTACCGCATGCGCGGGATCGCCCGCGACATCCCCGCCGAGGTCATCGCGGCGGTGGGCGCGGCGCACGGCGTCGGCCGGCGGCCGTGGGAGGAACTGCGCAAGATCCTGACCGCCGAGGGTGCGCCCAAGGCCACCAAGGTGGTCAAGACGGTGCGGACCGACCTGAGCTCGGGCGACCGGCTGAAGGCGCTGATCGCGGACCTGAAATCGGCCGGAAAACCGGCGCGGACCCAGCCCCGCGGCGAACGCGAGATCGCCGGCGGCAAGCTGCGGGCGCGGCGCGCGGGCAAGGCGCTGACGGTGCGGCCGGGCGACGGGGTGCCGGAGGCGTTCCTCGATCACCTGGAGACCGCCCTGCCCGACCTCCTGCAGGAGTGGGAGCAGAAGAATGGCGCGTAAGCCATTGATTTATAACGATTTTCGCCCCGGACCGGCGAAAACCCTGCCCGCGGGCAGGGTCCGACGGGCCGGACGGAGGAAGCGCCCGTAACATCGGGCTCGAGCAGTCGATCAACCAGAACGAGGGAGCAGACAGCAGGCAAAAAGAAACCCCCCGAAACCGAAGTTCCGAAGGGTTCCATCTCGTTTAGCCACGTTCTGGATACCCGACATACGAGTCGCGTGCAACATCGTTTTCGGTGAACGGTCCCCTTTTGCCGTCTGAAATGGCATGAACCACACCATCTCCGCGGCGCCGCGCGCCGGGGCACGGGAAAGCTGTGTCCGAACCAGCCCCGCAGGCTTTCGCCCAGTCCTGCGCCGGACCCTGTTGTGCGCGATCCGGGCGACGCGCACCGATTTCGGCCTGTCCACGGGCGACGTGTTGGTGCTCGACACGCTGTTGAGCTTCCTGCCCTGCCGCGAACGCGGGACGGAGCGGCCGATCACGCCCGACACGATGCTGACGATCTACGCCGCGAACGCGACGATCTGCGCGCGGGCCAACGGCATGGACGAGCGCGTCCTGCGCCGGCACATCGCGCGGCTGGTGGCGGCGGGGCTTCTCGCGCGGCGCGACAGCGCGACGCGCAAGCGGTTTCCGCTGCGCTCGGGCGGCCAGGTGCGGGCGGCCTACGGGCTCGACCTGACGCCGCTGCTGGAGCGGCACGCCGAGATCGCCGCGCTGGCCGAGACGCGGGCCGCGGAGGCCGAGGAAGCGCGCGCGGTCCGCGCCGAGGCGCTGGCGGTGCGAGCGGTCCTCCTGCGCGGGGCGGCGCGGCTGACCGCGGAGGCGCGCGATTTCGTCGAGACGGCGAAGACGGTCCTGCGGCGCACGACGCTGAGCCTCGGGGACATGCGCGCGATCCTCGCGCGGCTGATGCGGCTGGCCCGCGGGCAGGCGGTGATGGCCGAGGCGCCGGCCCCGTCTCCGACGGCGGCCCCCTGCCCCGCTGCGGATGTCGCCGACCCGCAACCGGAGGCGCGGACCGGCGCCGAGGACGGTTCGGAGACGGACGCGGAGTCCGCCGCGAACGGGGAAATTGTCCGGCCCGTAGAGTCCCCAAAAACAGAAACAGATATGGCGCACCTGCCCGACCGGGCGGCGCTGGCGGCGACCTGGGCCACCTGCCCGGCCCTCTCGGAATACGTGCCGCATCCGCCCGACCGGCCCGCGGAGCTGATGCAGTCGGTCTACATGATGGGATCATTTGTCGGTGTGAAGGAACGCCCGTTGGCCGAGGCCATCGCGACGCTCGGATGGCTGCGCGTGGTGACGGCGCTGGATTACCTCATCGCCAACGCGACGCGGATCGCGCGACCTGACCGGTATCTCGGGCGGATGGTGACGGAGTTCCGGGCCGGGAAGCCGGTGGCGGGGATCCGGTGACGGGGCCCGGACCCGAGGCTGCCCGCGGGCAGCCGGCGGACCGATGCGGCCTGCCCGCGGGCAGGTGCGGGGTCGGAGTGTCGCGCGGGCTTGCCTTTTCGCGCGGACCGGCTCTCTTGCGATTAAGATGCGGTGGCGGGACAGAGAGGACGGCGCGGGGATGAGCATGACCGATGCGAGCGGCGGCGAGAGCACGACGAGCCCGGATGCGCGGCTGTCGGAGCGGCCGGACTGGATCTACCTTCTGCGCGAGTTCGAGGCGCTGTTCCGCCATGGCTCGGCCGGGGGCAGCAAGGCGATCCGCACCCACCGCAAGGCGGTGCGCGACAGGCTGTCCGCGGTCATCGCGGCCGATGGCGGATTCGTCGAGCAGACGCCGATCACCAAGCCGGTGACGGCGCATTTCAACCGCGCGCTGGACGTCGGCGAGCGCGGCGCGATGCAGGGCATGGCGCGGGCGCTGCGCCAGGTGCGCGACCGGCTGACATGGGAATACGGCTACGAGAAGGTCCCGCCGGCGCTGGCCCGGAAATACGCCTATTGCGAGATCCTCGGGCCGCGCGGTCCGATCCTCGCCGATCGCCTGATCCTGGGATTCGTGCTGTTCGCGCCGAACACGACCTATCCCCAGCACAGCCACAAGAGCATCGAGGAGAGCTACATCTCGATCTCGGGCGCGTGGTCGGAGAACAACGCGGCGGTCTACGCGCCGGGGTCGCTGATCCTGAACCGGCCGGGCGACGAGCACCGCATCACCACCGGGGAGCTCGAGCCGTGCCTTCTGGCCTATGCCTGGGTCGGCACGCCCGAGGCGCTGACCGCGCCGGGGATGAAGCTGACGGCGCCGAAGCGCAAGCGCGCCGGGGCGTGATCCTGCCCGCGGGCAGGGCAGGGGACGGCGCGACCTGCCCGCGGGCAGGGTGGGGGCGTCAAGCGATCCGGCCGAGGGGTGGCTCGCGGGGGCGCTGCCCCCGCACCCCCGGAGTATTTGCGCCAAGAAGAAGAGGGGGCGTCGGGATCCGGGTCCGGGCGGGGTCGGGCGGCCGTGGAGGGCGCCGCCCTCGCGCACCGTCGGAGCGTCTGCGACTTGAAGACGGTGCGCGGGGCAGGGCAGGGGGGAGGGGTCAGTCCTTGAGGCGGAAGCGCTGGATCTTGCCGGTCTCGGTCTTGGGCAGGGCGTCGAGAAAGCGGATCGAGCGAGGATACTTGTAGGGCGCGATCGCGGCCTTCACGTGCTCCTGCAGGGCCGTCACCAGCGCATCGTCGCCGGAATGGCCCTCGGCCAGGACGACATGGGCGGCGACGATGGCGCCGCGATCCTCGTCCGGCTGGCCCACGACGGCGCATTCGGCCACGGCGGGATGCGACAGGAGCGCGGCTTCGACCTCGGGGCCGGCGATGTTGTAGCCCGAGGACACGATCATGTCGTCGTTGCGCGCGGCGAAATGCAGGTAGCCGTCCGCGTCCATGACGAAGGCGTCGCCCGTTATATTCCAGCCGTTGAATACGTAATCGGTCTGCCGGTCGTCCGCGAGGTAGCGGCAACCGGTCGGCCCGCGCACGGCGAGGCGGCCGACCTCGCCCCGGGGGCGTTCGGTGCCGTCCTCGCCGATCACCCGCGCCTCGTAGCCGGTGACGGGGCGGCCGGTGCAGGCGGGGCGGTGGTCGTCGAATCGGTTGGTGATGAAGATGTGCAGCATCTCGGTGGCGCCGATGCCGTCGAGCATGGGCTTGCCGGTCTTTTGCATCCATTCCTCGTAGACCGGGGCGGGCAGGGTTTCCCCGGCCGACACCGCGGCGCGGAGCGACGAGAGGTCGGCGCCCTCGTCCATCGCGCGCAGCATCACCCGGTAGGCGGTGGGTGCGGTGAAGGAGATCGTGGCGCGGAACTGCTCGATGATCTCGATCATGTTCGGGGGCGAGGCGTTCTCGAGCAGGGTCGCGGCCGCGCCGAAGCGCAGCGGAAACACCGCGAGGCCGCCGAGGCCGAAGGTGAAGGCGAGGGGCGGGGAGCCGACGAACACGTCGTCCGGCGTGACGTTCAGCACCTCCCGCGCGTAGCCGTCGGCGATGACGAGGATGTCGCGGTGAAAGTGCATCGTCGCCTTGGGCGCGCCCGTGGTGCCCGAGGTGAAGCCCAGGAGCGCCACGTCGTCGCGGCCGGTGGGCACGGCGTCGAAGGTCACCGGCTTTTCCAGCGCGAGGCGGTCGAGCTCGGCGTCGTGGTTCGAGGTGCCGTCGAAGCCGACCACCGTCTCGAGGAACGCGCTCGACTTCGCGCAGGTGGTCATCTCGTCCATCAGGCGGGTGTCGCAGAGCGCGAAGGCGATTTCCGCTTTGTCGACGATCTTGGCCAGTTCGCCGGCGCGCAGCAGCGGCATGGTGTTGACGACGACGGCGCCGGCCTTGGTCGCGGCGAGCCACGCGGCGACCATCGCGGGGTTGTTGGCCGAGCGGATGAGCACGCGGTTGCCGGGCTTCACGCCGAGGTCGGTGACCATCGCGTGGGCCAGCCGGTTGGTCCAGTCGGCGAGCTCCTTGTAGGTGCGGCGGCGGCCGTTGCCGATCAGCGCGACGCGGTCGCCGTGGCCCCGCTCGACCATCGCGTCGGTCAGTTCGACGCCGATGTTGAGCCGCTCGGGGTAGTCGAACCCGTCCAGCAGGAAATCCGGCCACTGCTCCGGCGGCGGAAGGTTGTCGCGGGTGAAGGTGTCGACATGGGCGGAGGGGCCCAGAACGTCGTGCACGGATCTGTCCGTCATGGGTGAGCTCCCTGTTGCCGGCGCGGGGGCCGGATATGGATCCCGGGCGGGTTCGGCCCGCCTCGGGTCGTCTCGGGCCGCGTCAGCCGGCCGCGGCGGCGGCGTCGAGCGTCTGGCGCGCGATGATGACCTTCTGCACGTCGGAGGCGCCTTCGTAGATGCGCAGCGCGCGGATCTCGCGGTAGAGGCGCTCCACCACCGCGCCCGAGCGCACGCCGTCGCCGCCGTGCAGCTGCACCGCCGCGTCGATGACCTTCTGCGCCTCGTCGGTGGCGTGGAGCTTGGCCATCGCGGCCTCGCGGCTGACGCGGGGGGCGCCCGAATCCTTGGCCCAGGCGGCGCGGTAGACCAGGAGCGCGCTGGCATCGACGCGCAGCGCCATGTCGGCGATGTGACCCTGCACCAGCTGCAACTCGCTCAGCGGCTTGCCCTGGACCTCGCGCGCGGTGACGCGGGCGAGCGTTTCGTCGAGGGCGCGGCGGGCGAATCCGAGGCCGGCGGCGGCGACGGTGGTGCGGAACACGTCGAGCACCGACATGGCGATCTTGAAGCCCTGACCGGGCTGGCCGAGCAGGGCCGATTTCGGCAGCCGCGCGCCGTCGAAGCGCAACGTGGCGAGCGGGTGGGGGGCGATGGTGTCGAGCCGCTCGGCGATCGACAGCCCGGGCGTGTCGGCGGGTACCACGAAGGCGGAGAGCCCCCTGGCGCCGGCGCCTTCGCCGGTGCGGGCGAAGAGCGTGTAGACATCGGCGATGCCGCCGTTCGAGATCCACGTCTTTTCGCCGTCGAGCACCCAGGCGTCGCCGTCGTCGGTCGCCGTCATGGTGGAATTGGCGACGTCCGAGCCCGAGCGCGGCTCGGTCAGCGCGAAGGCCGAGATCGCCTTGCCCGCGCGGGTCAGCGGCAGCCACTCGGCCTGCTGGTCGGGCGTGCCGAAGAGCGACAGCGCGCCGGTGCCGAGGCCCTGCATGGCGAAGGCGAAGTCCATCAGCCCGTCGTGGCGGGCGAGCGTTTCGCGGCTGAGGCAGAGCGCGCGCACGTCGAGCGGGCGGGGATCGGCCGGGTCGGCCGCCGTCGCCTCGAGCCAGCCGTCGGCGCCGAGCCGCGCGACGAGATCGCGGCAGGTGGCGTCGGTGTCGTCGTGGTCGATCGGGCCGATTCCGGCCGCCCAGGCGTCGAGCAGGCGGGCGCGGTCGCGGTGGCGATCCTCCAGAAACGGCCAGTCGAGATAGGAGCGGTCGGGCATCAATCCCCCTCGAAGACGGGCTTTTCCCTGGCCACGAAGGCCTCGTAGGCGCGGGTGAAGTCGGCGGTCTGCATGCAGATCGCCTGGGCCTGCGCCTCGGCCTCGATGGCCTGCTCGAGCGACATGGACCATTCCTGGTTGAGCATGGTCTTGGTCATCATGTGCCCGAAATTGGGGCCCGCGGCGATGCGCGCGGCCATGTCCTGCGCCGTCTCCTCGAGCGCGTCGCGGTCGACGACGCGGTTCCAGAATCCCCAGGCGGCGCCTTCCTCGGCGTTCATCGCGCGGCCGGTATAGAGAAGCTCGGCGGCGCGGCCCTGGCCGATTATGCGGGGCAGCATGGCGCAGGCGCCCATGTCGCAGCCGGCGAGGCCGACGCGGGTGAACAGGAACGCGGTCTTGGCGTCGTGGCTGGCGACGCGCAGGTCGGAGGCCATCGCGACGATGGCGCCGGCGCCGACGCAGACGCCGTCGACGGCGGCGACGACGGGCGTCTGGCAGCCGATCATCGCCTTCACCAGATCGCCGGTCATGCGGGTGAAGGCCAGAAGCTCCTTCATCGACATCCGGGTCAGCGGGCCGATGATGTCGTGCACGTCGCCGCCCGAGCAGAAATTGCCGCCGTTCGAGCCGAACACGACGGCCTTGACGTCGTCGCGGTAGGGCAGGGCGCGGAACCAGTCGCGCAGCTCGGCATAGCTGTCGAAGGTCAGCGGGTTCTTGCGGTCGGGCCGGTCGAGGCGGAGCGTCGCGACGCCGTCCGCGATGTCGCAGCGGAAATGCACCGGATCGTCGCTCATGCCCCGGTCTCCCTCGGCTGGTCGTCGGTGTCGGCGTCGGCGCGGGTCACCGCGTCGAAGCGTTCGGACAGGGTGTCGGCCTCGTCCGGGCCGAAGCCGGACAGAAGCTCGGCGATCCAGGCCTCGTGCGCGGCGGCCTGGCGGGCGAACTCCTCCTGCCCGCGCTTGGTCAGGCGCACGAGCGAGGCGCGGCGGTCGCCGGGCACCTGCACGCGCACCACGTGCCCGTCCTCGGCGAGCCGGTCGACGATGCCGGTGACGTTGCCGTTGGAGACCCGCAGCACGCCCGACAGCGCGCTCATCTTCAGCCCGCCCTCGAACCGGGCGAGCGCGGCCATCACGTCGAACCGGGGCAGGGTGGTGTCGAATTCGCGGCGGAAGCGGTCGCGCAGTTCGGTCTCGACCCCGCGGGTGCACTTGAGCAATCTGAGCCAGAGCCGCAGGCGTTCCTTCGACCCCCCGTCGCCCGGCGCGGTGTCCGCGATTCGCGATCCGCGCCCGATTTCCGTCTCGCCGTAGGCCACCTGTCGCGCACTCCGTTCCGTGGTCGGTGTCGCGCAAAGGCTAGGCAGTCGCGGATTTTGTTTCAAGCAAAAAAGGTTTGAGCTTGAAATATTCGCCGGACCGGGCCACGATCGGGAAAACAGACGGTCGTCCGACGCGCACCAGACCCGGAAAGGGCTTGCGCCGGCGAGGCGATCCCGCCCTCTAATGAGGGACGAGACCGCGGCACGCGCCCGACAGAGAGCGTGGCCGCCCAGATCCAACAGGGAGACGACAATGCAGACCAAGACGACGATACTGGCGACGACCGCGCTGACCCTCGGGCTCGCCACAGGCGCCGCCGCGCAGGAGGTGCCGCCGGCGGCCGAGGACGACGTGCTGAAGATCGGCCTGATCTACACGCTGTCCGGCCCGGCCGCCGCGCTCGGGGAGCAGGCGCGCAACGGATTCATGCTCGCGGCGGAGCGGATGGGCGAGATCGGCGGGATGGAGACCGAGATCGTCGTGATCGACGACGAGCAGCGCCCCGACAAGGCCGCCGACGACGCGCGCGAGCTGGTGCAGCGCGAAGAGGTCGACTTCGTGGTCGGTCCGATCTTCTCGAACATCCTGGTGGCGATCCACCAGCCGGTGACCGAGACCGGCACGATCCTGATCTCGACAAATGCCGGCACCTCGAACTTCGCCGGGCCGGACTGCCACCCGAACTTCTTCGTCACCTCCTACCAGAACGACCAGAACCACGAGGTGATGGGCGCCTATGCCGAGCAGCAGGGCTACCAGAACGTGTTCCTGATGGCGCCGAACTACCAGGCGGGCAAGGACAGCCTCGCGGGGTTCAAGCATTCCTACACCGGCGGCGTCGCGGGCGAGGTCTTCACCGAGCTCGGGCAGCTCGACTTCTCGTCCGAACTCGCGCAGATCGCCGCGTTCCAGCCCGACGCGCTGTTCACCTTCATGCCGGGCGGCATGGGCGTGAACCTCGTCAAGCAGTACGACCAGGCGGGCCTGTCCTCGATCCCGTTCCTGTCGGCCTTCACCGTCGACGAGACGACGCTTCCGGCCACGCAGGACGCGGCCGTGGGTCTTCTGGGCGGCGCGAACTGGGCGCCGGACCTCGACAACGAGGCGAACGCGGAATTCGTGTCGGCCTATATCGAGGAATACGGCCACGTGCCGGGCACCTACGCGATGCAGGCCTACGACGCGGCGCAGCTGATCAATTCGGCCGTCTCGAAGGTCGGCGGCGACCTGACCGACCGCGACGCCCTGCGCGCGGCGCTCAAGGAGGCCGATTTCGACAGCCCGCGCGGCGACTTCTCCTTCGGGGTGAACAACTACCCGGTGCAGGACTTCTACCTCGTCGAGGCGGTCAAGCGCGAGGACGGCATGTACGGCACCTCGGCGCAGGAGAAGATCTTCGACGACTACGTCGATACCTACGCCGAGCAGTGCCAGATGGGCGCGTCCTGACCGCCCGGGCGAGGGGGATCGAGCGATGGCGAATCTCTTCGTGCTCCAGCTCCTGAACGGGGTGCAGCTCGGGGTTCTGCTGTTCCTGATCGCGGCCGGGCTGACGCTCGTCTTCGGGATCATGGACGTGGTCAACCTCGCCCACGGGGTGCTCTACATGGTGGGCGCGTATTTCGTGGCCACCTTCGCGGCGCTGACCGGCAGCTTCTGGTGGGGGCTCCTGCTGATGCTGCCGGCGGCGGTCGCGGTCGGCCTCATCCTCGAGGTCGTGGTGATCCGAAGGCTCTACGCGCGCTCGCATCTCGACCAGGTGCTGGCGACGTTCGGGCTGGTGATGATCGCCAACGAGACGGTCAAGATCGTCTGGGGCGTGTCGCCCCTGTCGGTGCCGATGCCCGAGATCCTGTCGGGATCGGTGCCGCTGATGGGCCCGCTGCAATACCCGGTCTACCGCATCGCGATCATCATCGCGGGGCTCGCGGTGGCGGGCGGGCTCTACCTCGTCATCAACCACACGCGGATCGGCATGCTGCTGCGCGCCGGGGCGACCAACCGGATGATGGTCTCGGCGCTCGGCATCGACATCGGCAAGCTCTTCGCGATGGTCTTCACCCTGGGCGCGGTGCTCGCCTGCTTTGCCGGCGCGCTGGTGGCGCCGATCCTGTCGGTCGATACCGGCATGGGCGAGAGCGTGCTGATCCTGACCTTCGTGGTCGTCGTCATCGGCGGCATCGGCTCGATCAAGGGGGCGTTCCTCGGTGCGCTGCTCGTGGCGATCGTCGACACGCTCGGCGGCGTGTTCGGCCCGATCCTCCTGCGCGAGGTGCTCGACCCCTCGGCGGCGGGGCAGGCGGGGCGGATGCTGGCGCCGATGCTCGTCTACATCCTGATGGCGGCGATCCTGTTCGCCCGGCCCGCCGGGCTCTTCGGGGGGCGCGCCTGATGGCCGAGACCACCGCCCCCGCTGCCGCGCGGCCGGCCCGTGCCGCCGCGCTCGCGCCCCGGGTCAAGGCGGCGCTGGTTCTGTTCGTGCTCTTCGCGCTGGTGCCGCCGGTGGTGATCGCGCTGGACGATCCGTTCCTGATCCTGATCGCCACGCGCATCCTCGCCTACGCGATCGCGGCGATGGCGCTCGACCTGATCCTCGGCTACGGCGCGATGGTGTCGTTCGGCCACGCCGCCTATCTCGGCTTCGGCACCTACGCGGTGGCGATCCTGTCGAGCTACGGGGTGAGCGACCTCCTGCTGCAGATGCTCGGCGCGATCCTCGTCTCGGCGCTCTTCGCGCTGGTGACCGGGGCGATCTCGCTGCGCACGCGGGGGGTCTATTTCATCATGATCACGCTTGCCTTCGGGCAGATGGCGTTCTTCTTCTTCATCTCGCTCTCGGCCTATGGCGGCGACGACGGCTACGGACTGTCGCAGCGCTCCACGCTCTTCGGCAGCCGCGTTCTCGAAAACGACGTGACGCTCTACTACGTCACGCTCGCGGTGCTGGTCGGGCTCTTCGCGCTCTGCCACCGGATTGTCGGATCGCGCTTCGGCCGGGTGCTGACCGGCATCCGCGAGAACCCGGTGCGGATGGAGGCGATCGGCTTCTCGCCGTTCCGCTACCAGCTCACCGCCTTCGTGATCTCGGGCTGCATGACCAGCGTGGCGGGCGTGCTCCTGGCCAACCAGGCGGAGTTCGTGTCGCCCGCCTTCATGTCCTGGCACCGCTCGGGCGAACTGATCGTGATGGTCGTGCTGGGCGGCATCGGCACGCTCACCGGCGCCATCGGCGGCGCGGTGGCCGCGCTCCTGCTCGAGGAGGTGCTCGGCATGATGACCGAGCACTGGCGGCTCTGGTTCGGCGTCTTCCTCGTGCTGATGGTGCTCTTCAGCCCGCGCGGCATCACCGGGCTGGTGGCGCAGCTGCGGGGGAGGGACGGCGCATGAGCCGGCTCGAGATCGACCACCTCGACAAGAGCTTCGGCGCGCTGCGCGTCACCGAAGACGTGTCGCTCACCGCCGAGCCCGGCGAGATCCACGCCATCATCGGCCCCAACGGCGCCGGCAAGACCACGCTGATCGCGCAGATCTCGGGCCAGCTGCGGCCCGATTCCGGCGCGATCCGCCTCGACGGGCGCGACATCACCCGCACCTCGATGCCCGAGCGCGTGCATCTGGGCCTCGCCCGCAGCTTCCAGATCACCCAGACGCTGCCCGGCTTCACCGTGCTCGAGAACGCCGCGCTGGCGGTGCAGGCGCGGCACGGCTCCTCGTTCCGGTTCTGGGCGCCGGTGGCGTCCGAGGCCGCGCTCAACGATGCGGCGATGCGCGCGCTCGACGCCGCCGGGCTGGCCGACCGCGCGGGGGCGCGCGCCAGCGCCCTCAGCCACGGCGAACACCGCCGGCTGGAGCTGGCCTGCGCGCTCGCCACCGAGCCCGGTGTCCTGCTGCTCGACGAGCCGCTGGCCGGCGTCGGCGGCGAGGATGCCGACGCCTTCGTCGCCGCGCTGCGCGCCATGAAGGGCCGCTTCACCATGCTGCTGATCGAGCACGACATGGACGCGGTCTTCCGTCTCGCCGACAGGGTGTCGGTGCTGGTCTACGGCCGCATCATCGCCACCGGCACCCCGGCCGAGATCCGCGCCGACGCCCAGGTCCGCGCCGCCTATCTCGGCGAGGAAGAGGAGGACGCCGCATGACCCGCCTCCGCCGCCGCCGCCTGCCACCGGCGCCCACGGCCGCGAACCGCCCCGCAGCGTCGCCGCGGCCCGAACACGCCGACCGGGGGCCCCACAGGGTCACGCCGCGCCGGGCCGCGGCCTCATGCCCGCCGCGCCAAGACGGGACACGCGCCCCATGCTGAGCGTCGAGCACCTCGAGGCCGCCTACGGCGAAAGCCGCATCCTCTTCGGCATCGACCTCGCCGTCGCCGACGGCGAGGTGGTCACGCTGCTCGGCCGCAACGGCATGGGCAAGACCACCACGGTGAAGTCGATTTTCGGCCTGCTGAAGCCGCGCGCCGGCCGGGTCAGTGTCGACGGCGCCGACCTCACCGGGGCCGATCCGCACCGCGTGGCGCAGGCCGGGCTCGGGCTCGTGCCCGAGGGACGGCAGGTCTTTCCCACCCTCAGCGTCGAGGAGAACCTGCGCGCCACCGCGCGGCCCGGAAAATGGGACCTCGCGAAGATCTACGCGCTCTTTCCCCGGCTCGCCGAGCGGCGCCGCAACATGGGCACCCAGCTCTCGGGCGGCGAGCAGCAGATGCTGGCGATCGGCCGGGCGCTGATGACCAACCCGCGGCTCATCGTGCTCGACGAGGCGACCGAGGGGCTGGCCCCGCTCATCCGCGCCGACATCTGGGCCTGCCTCGCGCGGCTCAAGGCCGAGGGCGAGGCGATCCTGGTGATCGACAAGAACGTCGACGCGCTGACCCGCTTCGCCGACCGCCACGTGGTCATCGAGAAGGGCCGGGTGGTCTGGACCGGCACCACCGCCGAGATCCTCGCCACCCCCGAGGTGAAGGACCGCTTCCTGCATGTCTGACCGCCGCCCGCCCGCGCGCCCCGGCGCGCCTTCTTCTTGGCAGAAATACTCCCGCCGGAGGCGCCCGGCCATCCCGCGCCCCGGCCCGATCGAAAGGACCGCCCCATGACCATGCTGCCCGGCGTCACCAAGTCCCACGCGGGTGTCGACGACGTCACCTGGAACATCCTCGGCCAGACCTACGTGCCGAAACAGCATTCCGAGGCGTCGATGGCCTGGCACGCGACGCTGCCCAAGGGCACCTTCGTGCCGCCGCACATCCACCCCACGCAGGACGAGTTCATCTACGTGCTGGAGGGCCGGTTCGACCTGCTCTTGAACGGGGTCGAGGCCTATGCCGAACCCGGCGACCTGATCCGGCTGCCGATGGGCATCCCGCACGGGATCTTCAACAAGACCGACACCACCATCAAGTGCCTGTTCTGGGTGGCGCCGTCGCGGCGTCTCTACGACCTGTTCTGGGCGCTGCACAATCTCGGGCCGGACGCCAACCCCGCCGACGTGGTCGCGGTGTCGGCCGAGCACGAGGTCGATTTCCTGCCGCCGCCCGAGGAGGGCTGAGCCCATGACCGTCCTGATCGCGGGCGCGGGGATCGGCGGGCTGACCACGGCCCTGATGCTGCACGCGCGCGGCGTGCCCTGCGTCCTCCACGAGGCCGCGCGCGAGGTGCGCGAGGTCGGCGTCGGCATCAACGTGCTGCCGCACGCGATCCGCGAGCTCTCCGCGCTGGGGCTCCTGCCGGCGCTCGACAAGGTCGGCGTGCGCACCCGGCGGCTCGCCTATCTCACCCGGCAGGGGCAGGAGGTCTGGTCCGAGCTGCGCGGCATGCATGCCGGCCACGAGGTGCCGCAATTCTCGATCCACCGCGGGCGCCTGCAAAAGGCGCTCCACGACGCGGTGATCGCGCGGCTCGGCCCCGACGCGGTGCGCACCGGCCGGCGCCTCGCGGGCTTCGTGCAGGACGAGGGCGGGGTCACCGCCCATTACACCGACGCCGTCGAGGGCGGCGCCGGCGAGACGCTGCGCGGGTCGGTCCTCGTGTGCGCCGACGGCATCCACTCCGCCGGGCGGCGGGTGTTCTATCCCGGCGAGGGGCCGCCCTCGTGGCAGGGCGTGGTGATGTGGCGCGGCGCCGCCGACTGGCCGGTCTGGCGGGACGGCGAGAGCATGGCGATCGGCGGCGGGCTCGGCGGCAAGGTCGTGCTCTACCCGATCGCGCCGCCCGCGGGAAAGACGCAGCTGATGAACTGGGTGGTGAACGTGCGGATCAAGGATCCGGCCGTGTCCGTGCCGCCGCCCGACAGCTGGTCGCGGCAGGCGCCCTTGTCGAAGGTGCTGCCGCACGCGCTGCGCTTCTCTGTGCCGGGCATCGACATCGGCGCGCTCGTCCGCGCGACGCCGGCGATCTACGAGTACCCGATGGCCGACCGCGACCCGCTGCCGCGCTGGACCTTCGGGCGGGTGACGCTGCTCGGCGACGCGGCGCACCCGATGTACCCGGTCGGCTCCAACGGCGCGAGCCAGGCGATCCTCGACGCGCGCTGCCTCGCCGACGCGCTCGCCCGGGCCGAACATCCCCGCGCCGCGCTCTGGGTCTACGAGAAGGAACGCCTGCCGCTCACCGCCGAGGTCGTGCGCACCAACCGCCGCGGCGGCCCCGAGCGGGTGATCGACGAGGTGGAGAAACTGGCGCCCGCCGGCTTCCGCGACATCGACGCCGTCCTGAGCCACGCCGACCGCAAGGCGATCGTCGGCGGCTACGCCGCGATGGCCGGGTTCTCGCAGGTCCGCAAGGCGGGGTAGGGCGGTCGAGCCCCGGCGCGTGGGCCGGCGCAGGTCTTGCGCCCGGACGGCGCAGGGCCGGGACGGGCGGCCGAGCGCCGGAGTGGGGGCCAGCCCCCACACCCCCGGAGTATTTGAACCAAGAAGAAGGCGGGTCGGGCGCCGCGGTGTTCGGGGGGGCGTATCCGGGCAGGGCGGATCCGGGGTCGGGGGTGGCGGTGCCAATGGCCGACCTTCGGCCCTGGGGGCTGGCGCCTCGTCCGCGAAGGTCCGGGCGACGGGTCGGGCACTGGCCGCGGCGCGGTGTGCGATACCGGTGCGCGCCGGACGGCGTGGTGGGGTCCGGACCAGGGGGGGCCGGGTGCGGTGCCGGGGCGGCCCGGGCGGCCCTGGCTGTCTGGGGCGGCGGTTTCTGGTGGTGGCGGGGCGGCGTCTCAGAGAGCGTTGAGAAAGCGGCTCATGCGGGTCATCGCCGCGTCGAGCGTGTCGAGATCGGCGGCGCCGAAGCAGATGCGCAGGCGGCCCTCGCCCGGGGGGCCGTAGAAGCTGCCGGCCTCGACGGCGACGCCGGCCTCGTCCATCAGCCGTTCGGCGAAGCGGCGCGCGCTCAGCCCGGTGGCGGAGATGTCAGGCCAGGCGTAGATGGTGCCCTCGGGCGCGGGGCAGGTGATGCCGGGCATCTGGTTCAGCCGCGCGACCACGAGGTCGCGGCGCGCGCGATCGTCCGCGACCATCGCCGCGAGCACCTCGGGCGGGCCCTCGAGCGCGGCGAGCGCGCCGTACTGGATGAAGGTGTTGACGTGGGTGACCTCGGAGGTGGTGATCTTCATCAGCCCGGGCATCAGCGCCGCGTCGCAGGCGAGCCAGCCGAGCCGCCAGCCGTCCATCGCGTAGGCCTTGGTGAAGGCCGACATGGTGATCGTGCGCTCGCGCATGCCCGGCAGCGCGGCGATCGGGACGTGCCGGGCGCCGTCGTAGACGATGCGGTCGTAGACCTCGTCGGAGAGCACCAGGAGGTCGTGTTCCACCGCGAGATCGGCCAGCACCGCAAGCTCGTCGCGGCTGTAGACGCGGCCCGTCGGGTTGCACGGATTGACCAGCGCGACGAGCTTCGTGCGCGGCGTGATGCGTGCCTCGATCAGGTCGCGGCGGATGGCGTAGCCGTCCGCCGCGTCGAGCGGGGCGAAGACCGGCGTGGCGCCGGCCATCTCGATCTTGCCGATGTGCTGGGGATAGTGCGGCGAGAGCAGGATCGCCTCGTCGCCCGGATCGAGAAAGGCGGTGAAGGCGGCGTAGCTCGCCTGCGTCAGCCCGTTGGTGACCAGCACCTCGCCGGCGCCGTAGTCGAGCCCGTCGCCGGCCATGCGCGCGGCCAGCGCGGCGCGCAGCTCGGGCAGGCCCTGCAGGTCGGAATAGTGGACGTGGCCGGCGCGCAGCGCGGCGATCGTCGCCTCCTTGATGTGGGCCGGCGTGTCCTCGATCGGGCGGCCGAGCTCGAGATGGATCAGGTCGTCGCGGCCGCTGGCGAGGGCGCGGGCGACCATGCCGAAATCCTTCGGCGAGGTGTCGGTGATGCGGCGGGCGAAGCGGGGCATGTCAGGCGTGCCGGTAGCGGTTTTCGAAATACGACACGAGCCGCACCGCCGGCAGCAGGAAGATCAGGTACATGATCGCGGCGGCGATGAGCGGCGAGGGGTTCGCGGTCAGCGCCTGCGCGTCGGTCGCCTGTTTCAGCAGGTCGGGCATCGCCACCACCGAGGCGAGCGAGGTGTCCTTGGCGATGGCGACCGAGTTCGAGGTGTGCGGCGGGATCGCGATCTTGAGCGCCTGCGGCAGGATCACCTTCCAGATGGTCACGCGGAACGGCAGGCCGAGCGCCTCGGCGGCCTCCATCTGGCCCTTGGGGATCGCCTCGATGCCGGCGCGGAAGACCTCGGCGGTGAACGACGAGAACACCAGCCCGAGCGCCACGACGGCGGCGAGGAACGACGACAGCCGGATCCCCATGAAGGGCAGGGCGTAGTAGACCAGCACCAGCAGCACGAGGATCGGGATCGCGCGGAAGACGTCGATATAGGCGATGGCGAGCCAGCGCAGCGGCTTCGGCGCGTAGAGCCGGACGAGGCAGATCAGCACGCCGACCACGCCGCCGCCGGCGATGGTGGTGAAGGCCAGCGCGAGCGTGTTGCCGATGCCCTTCACCAGCATCGGCCAGACGCGGATCATCACGTCGAGATTGAGGAAGGTCTCGAAGAAGTTCATGCGGTGTCCGGGTCATGTGGGGCAGGCGGCGCGGCCCGGGACGGGCCGGCGCGATGTCGTCTCGGGGGTCCGGGGCCGGGCGGCGCGGGCCCCGGGGGGTGGGCCCGCGCCGCCCCGCGCGGTCAGCTGCCGGGGATCGGCAGGACCGTCAGGGTGGAGGTGCCCTCCGCCGGCTCGGACCCGAGCCAGGTGCGGTAGAGCTCGGCCATGGTGCCGTCCTCCTTGATCGCGGTGATCGCGTCGTTGACCGGGCCGAGAAGCTCGGAGCCCTTGGGCATCATGATCGCGAACTGCTCGCCGGTCTGGATCCGCGCCGAGACGCGCAGGGCCGGCATCTGCTCGGCCGCGAACTCGAAGCCGAGGATGTCGCCGATGCCGCCGGCCACCCGGCCGTTGGCGACGTCGAGCAGCAGGTTCTGCTGGGTGGTGTAGGAGCGGTAGTCGCCGAAGCCGTAGGTCTCGGACTGTTCGGAGATCCACACCTCGCCGGTGGAGCTGGCGATGGCACCGACCGGCCGGCCGGCGAGATCGTCGGGGGTGGTCACGTCGTCCTGCGCGGTGACGAGGCCGAGATCGCTGTCGTAGTAGGGCTGGGTGAAGGCCTGGTTGGCGAGGCGCTCGTCGGTGATGGTGATGGTGGAGATCGCCATGTCGATCCGGCCCGAGGAGGTCGCCGCGAAGAGCGCCTGGAAGCCGAGATCCTGGATGTTGAGCTCGCGCCCGAGGCGGTCGGCGATCTCGCGCACGAGATCGACCTCGAAGCCTTCGAACTCGCTCTGCTCGTTCTTGAACTCCCAGGGCGGGTTCGACGGGTAGGCGCCGACCTCGAGCGTCTGCGCGGCGGCCGGCGCGGCGAGGAGCGCGGCCGCGAGCAGGCCGGAGATGAAACGCAACTTCATGTTTTTCGTCCTTCCTGTTGGAAACGGCCGGGTTGGGCCCGGCTCCTGTGGCGCAGCTTAGCCAGACCTTGCGCGCCGCGGCCAGAGCGATTTCGCGGCACGGAGAATAAATATGCGTTTGCAGGCAAATCGGTGCCGAAGGCCGCACCGGGGGCCGCGCGGTCGGCGGGCGCCGGCGCGTGCCGGCGGGCGCCGCGCCGGGGCAGCGGCGCGGCGGCGTCGCGCGGTGCGGCGCCGGGCCGGGGGCCCGCGCTCATACCTCGCCGCCGGCGATCGGGACGGCCTGCCCGGTGATGCCCTCGGAGCCCGGGCCGCAGAGCCAGAGCAGCGCGGCGGTGACCTCTTCGGGGCGGATCAGGCGGCGCTGCGGGCTCATCCGTTCGAGGCTGCCGCGCGCCTCCTCGGGGGTCATGCCGGTCTTTTCGGCGATGTTGGCGACCGAGCGGTCGGTCATCTCGGTGTCGAGAAAGCCGGGGCAGAGCGCGTTGACGGTGATGCCGCTGCGCGCAAGCTCGAGCGCGGTGGATTTCACCAGCCCGACGACGCCGTGCTTGGCCGCGGCGTAGGCGGGCACGTAGGCGTAGCCCTTGAGCCCGGCGGTGGAGGCGACGGCGACGAGGCGGCCCCAGTCGGCGCCCTTGAGCCGCGCCGCGCCCTCGCGCAGCGTCAGGAAGGCGCCGGTGAGGTTCACGTCGATCATCTGCTGCCAGGTGGCGAGGTTGGTCTTGGCCAGCGGCGCGCTGACCGAGGCGCCGGCATTGGCGACGACGATGTCGCAGGCGCCGGTGAAGTCGAACATCGCCTGCACCGCGGTTTCGTCGGTGACGTCGACCTCGACCGCGTGCAGGCGGTCGTCGGTGGCCGCGAGCGCCTCGAGCGGTTCGGCCCGGCGGCCGGCGATCCAGACCGTCGCGCCGGCGGCGGCGAGCCCGCGGGCGAGGTCGGCGCCGAGCCCGGCGCCGCCGCCGGTGACGAGCGCGGTGCGTCCGGTCAGGTCGGTCATACGCGGATCCCCAGGCCCTCGCCGCGCTCGGCCAGGCGGCGCATCTGGTCGCGGCCGGGCAGGTAGGGCGCGGGCCACGCGGTGTCGTCGTCGCCGAGCGCCGCGGCGGCGTGCAGCGTCCAGTAGGGATCGGCGAGGTGCGGCCGCGCGAGGCAGACGAGATCGGCGCGGCCCGCCATCAGGATGGAATTGACGTGATCGGGTTCGTAGATGTTGCCGACCGCCATGGTGGGGATGCCCTTGTCGTTGCGGATGCGGTCCGAGAACGGGGTCTGGAACATGCGGCCGTAGACGGGTTTCGCCTCCACGCTGGTCTGGCCGGCGGAGACGTCGACGATGTCGACGCCGGCGTCGCGGAACATCTGCGCGATCTCGACGGCCTCCTCGCCCTCGACGCCGCGGTCGCCGACCCAGTCGGTCGCGGAGATCCGCACCGACATCGGTTTGTCCTCGGGCCAGACGGCGCGCATGGCGCGGAACACCTCGAGCGGGTAGCGCATCCGGTTCTCGAGCGTGCCGCCGTATTCGTCCTCGCGCACGTTGGAGATGGGCGAGATGAACGACGACAGCAGGTAGCCGTGGGCGGCGTGCAGCTCGATCATGTCGAAGCCCGCGCGATCGGCCATCTCGGCGGCCTTCACGAACTGGTCCGTCACCGCGTCCATGTCGGCGCGGTCCAGTTCCCTGGGTGGCTCGTGGCCTGCGTCCCACGGGATCGGCGAGGCCGACAGGGTCGGCCAGTTGCCCTCCTTGAGAGGGGCGTCCATCTCCTCCCACCCGAGCTGGGTCGAGCCCTTGCGGCCGGAATGGCCGATCTGCATGCAGAGCTTGGCATCCGTTTCGGCGTGCACGAAGTCGCACAGGCGTTTCCATTGCGCCTCGTGCTCGGGGGCGTAGAGGCCCGGGCAGCCGGGAGTGATGCGGCCCTCGGGCGAGACGCAGGTCATCTCGATGTAGACGAGGCCGGCGCCGCCCTTGGCGCGCTCGGCGTAGTGCGAGAAGTGCCAGTCGGTCGGGCAGCCGTCGACGGCCTTGTACTGCGCCATCGGCGAGACGACGACGCGGTTCTTGAGGCGCATGTCGCGCAGCTGGAACGGCGCGAACATCGGCGCGCGGTGCACGCCGTTGGCACCGGCCTGCGCCTGGAACCACTCCTCGGCCGAGCGCAGCCAGTCGGCGTCGCGCAGGCGCAGGTTCTCGTGGCTGATCCGCTGCGACCGGGTGAGCAGCGAGTAGTTGAACTGCACCGGGTCGAGATGGAGGTAGCGCTCCACCTCCTCGAACCACTCGGTCGAGTTGCGGGCCGCCGATTGCAGGCGCAGCACGTCGAGGCGCCGCTCCTCCTGGTAGGTCTCGAAGGCCTTTTCCAGCGAGGGCTCCTTCGTCACGAGCTCGGCCAGCGCGATGGCCGATTCCAGGGCGAGCTTGGTGCCCGAGCCGATGGAGAAGTGCGCGGTGGCCGAGGAATCGCCCAGAAGGACGACGTTCTCGTGGTGCCATTTCTCGCATAGCACGCGGTTGAAGTTGAGCCACGCCGAGCCGCGCAGGTGCTTCATGTTCGACATCAGCGGGTGGCCGTCGAGGTGATCGGCGAAGATCCTTTCGCACAGCGCGATCATCTCGTCCTGGCCCATCGTGTCGAAGCCGAGCCCGCGCCACGTGTCCTCGGCGCATTCGACGATGAACGTCGCGGTGTCGGCGTCGAACTGGTAGGCGTGCGCCCAGATCCAGCCGGCCTCGGTCTTCTTGAAGATGAAGGTGAAGGCGTCGTCGAACTTCGCGTGGGTGCCGAGCCAGACGAACTTGCAGGCGCGGGTGTCGATCTCGGGGCGGAAGGCGTGCTCGAAATGCTTGCGGGTCTTGGAATTGATGCCGTCGGCGGCGACCACGAGATCGTAGTCGCGGGTGAGCGCGTCGATGTCGTCGACCTCGGTCTCGAACCGCAGGTCGACACCGAGCTCGCGCGCGCGCTCCTGCAGCAGGAGCAGCATCGTCTTGCGGCCAAGGCCGCAGAAGCCGTGGCCGGTCGAGGTGATCTCGACGTCTTCCTTCACGACCTTGATGTCGTCCCAGTAGGCGAAGTGGTCCCGGATCAGGCGGGCGCTCTTGGGATCGTTGCGTTCGAGGTTGTCGAGCGTCTCGTCCGACAGCACCACGCCCCAGCCGAACGTGTCGTCGGCGCGGTTGCGCTCGATCACCGTGACCTCGGAGTCGGGATCGCGAAGCTTGAGGCTGATGGCGAAGTAGAGGCCGGCCGGGCCGCCCCCGAGACAGACGGTCTTCATCGCGCTTCCTCCTCTGCGAAGCTGTGCCTTGGCCGCGAATGTCACATCGCGGGACATTCATTTCAAGCCTAAAACTTTATGCTTGAAGTTTTTGTCGCACTGGCCGATGCTGCCGGGCGACGAGAGCGGGCCGGGGCACGTGCCGCGCGGCAAACGGAGGGCGCGATGCGGTCACGCGGCCAGGCAGGGGCGGGATGAGCGTCTTTTCCCATCAGAACGCGGTGATGTTCCAGCACTGCGATCCCGCCGGGATCGTGTTCTATCCCCGATATTTCGAGATGATCAACGCGGTGGTCGAGACGTTCTTCGACCGCGCGGTGGGCTGGTCCTTCGCGCAGATGCATTCGGTCGAGCGGGTGGGCGTGCCGATGGGCCGGATCGCGGTGGACTTCCACGCGGCCTCGCGGCTGGGCGACGTGCTCGACTGGACGCTGGAGGTGACGCGGCTCGGCGGGGCGAGCTGCGATCTGGAGATCCGCGGCGCCTGCGGGCGCGAGGCGCGGCTGACGGTGACCGGCACGCTGGTGCTCGTCGATCTCGACCGGATGACATCCCTGCGCTGGCCGCGCGAGCGGCGGGCCAATCTGCAACGCTACATGGAGGGCGCGGCGTGAGCACCATCACCATCCATCCCGAGGGCTGGACGCCCGCCAAGGGCTACGCCAACGGCATCGTGGCCGAGGGGCGGATGCTGTTCGTCGGCGGCCAGATCGGCTGGACCGCCGAGCAGAGGTTCGAGACGCACGACTTCATCGGGCAGATGCAGCAGGCGCTGGCCAACATCGCCGACGTGGTGCGCGCGGCGGGCGGCGAGGTCACCGACATCGTGCGGCTGACCTGGTACGTGACCGACAAGCGCGAATACCTCGCGCGGCAGAAGGAGATCGGCGCCGCCTACCGCGAGGTGATGGGCTACCACTTTCCCGCCATGACGATGGTCGTGGTCAGCGCCCTCGTCGAGGACGAGGCGCTGGTCGAGATCGAGGCGACGGCCGTCCTGAACGACTGAGCCGGGCCGCGCCGCCGGCGACGTGGCGCCGCCGGGTGCGTGGCGTCGTGGCGCGGATGCTGGCGGGGCGTTCCGGTATCGCGCCGCGACCGTCCCGACGCGGGTGCGCAGCCCCGTGCCCGCGGCGTTTGCCCGTCCCTTGCCCGGTGGCGAGCTCTCCGCACGCGTTCCTCTGACCGGAACGGCGTTCCCGCAAGAGTTGCCAGCGCGGTCGTCCGGGCCGTAGCTTGAGCCCATCCCGCCGAACTGGAGGAGACTTTGGATCGGATGTGACGCCTCGTGCGCCACGTCCGCACCTGTCGGGCTGTGCGCGTGGAGGAGCACGCCGAACCGGACCGACCGAGGCGGGACCATGCCAGGGAGGACCACATGACCAAGCAGACATTCGAGATCACCGTGGACGGCGAGACCCGATCGGTCATCGCCGAGCCGGACATGCCGCTGCTCTATGCGCTGCGCGGCGCGCTGGAGAAGAAGGGCCCGAAATTCGGCTGCGGGCTCGCGCAGTGCGGCGCGTGCACGGTGCTGCTCGACGGCGAGCCGATCCGGTCGTGCGTGACGCCGATCGACAGCGTGTCCGGCGAGGTGCGCACGCTGGACGGGCTGGCCACCGACGGAACGCCGCACCCGGTGCAGGCCGCCTTTATCGAGGAAGAGGCGCCGCAATGCGGCTACTGCACCAACGGCTGGATGATGTATGCCGTCGCGATGCTGGAGAAGAACCCCGACGTGTCGGACCAGGAGATCCGGGACAATTTCGCCGGGCTGAAGTGCCGCTGCGGGACGCACATGGCGATCCTGCGAGCCACCAAGGCCGCCGCCGACGCGATGAAGGCCTGAGGGGAGGACACGTCATGAACGAGATCGTCAAGGACCGCGCAGGCCTGACCCGCCGGGGTCTCCTGCAATCGGGCGGCGCGCTGGTCGTCGCGTTTTCCGTGCCCGCGGGGCTCGCCGGGACGGCCGGGCCGGCCGCGGCGCGCGAGCCGCACCGGCCGCTCGACCCCGCTGCGCTGGACAGCTGGATCGCCGTCGGCGAGGACGGCCGCGTGACCATCTACTGGGGCAAGATGGACATGGGGCAGGGCACCGATACCGGCATCGCCATCATGGCCGCCGAGGAGCTCGACGTGGATGTCGACGTGGTGGACATCGTCGCCGGCGATACCGCGCTCTGCGTCGACCAGGGCGGCGCGTCGTCGTCGTCGGGCGTGCAGCGCTCGGGCGTCGCGATCCGCCATGCCGCGGCCGAGGCCCGGCGCCTTCTGCTGGAGTTGGCGGCCGAGGAACTGGAGGTGCCGGCGGCGGATCTGCGCGTGGAGAACGGCACCGTCGTCGCCGCGAGCGACGCGTCGAAATCGGTGAGCTACGGCGAGCTGGTCGGCGGGCAGCTGTTTTCCCACAAGCTCGACTGGAACGGCCGGCTGGGCAATTCTCTCGAACTTGCCGGCACGGCGCAGCCGAAGGATCCGTCCGAATACCGCCTCGTCGGCACGCACATCCCGCGCAAGGACGTGCCGGGCAAGGTGATGGCGACGATGGACTTCGCGCATCACCTCGTGGTGCCGGGGATGCTGCACGGGCGCACGGTGCGCCCGCCGGTCGCGGGGGCGGTCCCCGAGGCGATCGACGACAGCTCCATCGCCGACACCGGCGCGCAGGTCGTGTGGAAAGGCAACTTCGTCGGCGTCGTGGCAGAGGATGAGTGGGACGCGATCCGCGCCGCGCGCGACCTCGCGGTCACCTGGTCCGAGCCGGGGCCGCAGCTTCAGACCGACACCGGCGGCGTGCACGACTTCATCCGCCGGGCCGAGATCAAGTCGGAGGAGCACACCACCGACGACGGCGATTTCGATGGCGCGCTGGCGGGCGCGGCGACGGTCGTGGAGGCCGAGTACGAGTATCCCTTCCAGAGCCACGCGCGGATGGCGCCGGCCTTCGGGCTGGTCGACGTGCGCGACGGCGGCGCGACGATCTGGACCGACAGCCAGAAGCCGCACTCGGTGCGCCCGGGCGTCGCCGACGTGCTGGGCCTGCCGATCGAGAACGTGCGCGCGATCTGGATGCCGGGGCCGGGCTCCTACGGCCGGTCGGACGCCGACGACGGCGCCATCGACGCCGCGGTCATGTCGGCCGAGGTGGGTCGGCCGGTCCGGGTCCAGTGGATGCGCAACGAGGGCATCGCGTGGGATCCCAAGGGGGTCGCGTCGGTATCGACGGGCCGCGCCGCGATCGACGCGGACGGCAATGTCGTGGGCTATCACTACGGCATCAAGGGCTTCTCGCGGCAGAACATGCGCTCGCGCGGGGACGAGGCGGGATCGGTGCTCGCCGGTCACCTGCTGGGGCGTGAGCCGCACAACGCCTATGCCGCACGCTCGCCCGAGCAGAGCTATGCCTTCGACGCGATGCGCTACACCGAGCAGGTGATCGACCCGCTGCTGAAGGTCGCCTCGCCGCTGCGGACGGCGCATTTCCGCGACCCGATGGGCATGGAGGTGCATTTCGGGCAGGAGAGCTTCATCGACGAGGTGGCCGAGGCGGCGGGCGCCGACCCGGTGGCGTTCCGGCTGAAGCACCTGACCGAGCCGCGCGACCGCGCGGTGGTGGAGCTCGCGGCCGAGAAGGCGAACTGGCAGTCGCGCGTCGGGCCGAACCCCGACCCCGGCGACGGGGCCGTGCGGCGCGGGCGCGGCATCGCCTACGCGCAGCGCAACGGCGCGGTGAACGCGCTGGTGGCCGAGGTCGAGGTCAACCTGGAGACCGGCGAGGTCTACGTGCCGCGCTTCATCCTCGCGTCGGATCACGGGCAGATCATCAACCGCAAGTCGATGCGCACGACGCTCGAGGGCAACCTCATCATGGCGCTGAGCCGCACGCTGTTCGAGGAGGTCGAGTTCGACCCCGAGATGGTGCGGTCGGAGGACTGGGCGACCTACCCGATCCTCGAGATGGCGCAGGTGCCGCAGGCGATCGACATCCACATGATCGACCGGACCGACATCGGCCCGCGCGGCGCCGGCGAGGCCTCGACGCGGATCGTGCCGGGCGCGGTGGCCAACGCGGTCTACGACGCGACCGGCATCCGCATCCGCAAGCTGCCGCTGACCAATGCCGGCGTGCGGGCCCAGTTGACCGGCGCCTGAGCGCCGGGGACGGACGGGCCGGGCGCCGTGCGCGCCCGGGCGGACATGCGGCGGCGGGTCGGGGGATCCGCCGCCGTTCTCGCATGCGGAACAACGTTCTATTCATTTGCGTCCTGGGCTGCGCTACGTCTGGCGTAAGCCGAAGGGAGGGTGCGCCATGACGGAGTGGACGGGCCGGGTCGAGGACCGGCGGCTTTTGACCGGGGCGGGGCGCTACGCGGCCGACGCTCTGGATCGCGGAACCTTGCATCTCGCGTTTCTGCGCGCGCCGGTCGCGGGCGCGCGGATCACCGGGCTGGACGTGGCCGAGGCGGCGGCGATGCCGGGCGTGGCGGCGGTGCTTACGGCAGCGGACCTCGCGGCGGACGGGATCGGGCCGATCGCGCACGAGGCGCTGGCGCGCGACGACGGCGGGCCGGCGGTGGACCGGCCGCAGCCGATCCTCGCGGGAGACGAGATCGGCTATGCCGGGCAGGCGGTGGCGGCGGTCGTCGCCGAGACGCGGGAGGCGGCGCAGGACGCGGCCGAGGCGATCGTGCTCGATACCGAGGACATCGATCCGCCGTCGGGCGTCGCGTTCCTGCGCCGGCACGGGTCGGCCGAGGACACCGAGGCGGCGCTGGCGCGCGCGGCGCATCGCGCGACGATCGAGATCGAGGTGCCGCGGGTCACCGCCTTTGCGCTGGAGCCGCGGGCGGCGATCGCGTGGCCGCAGGACGACGGCCGGATGCTCTATCGCACGAGCACGCAGAACCCGTTCGCGGTGCGCGGCCAGCTGGCGGCGCAGCTGAACTGGGCGCCGGAGCGGCTGCACGTGGTGGCCGAGGACGTCGGCGGATCGTTCGGGCTCAAGGGCTTCATGGCGCCGGAGGACGCGGTGCTGTGCTGGGCGGCGGACCGGCTGGGCCGGGCGATCGCGTGGCTGCCGGGCCGCAGTGAGACGATGCTGGGCGACGCGCAAGGGCGGGGCGCGCATGGCCGCGTGACCGTGGGGCTGGGCGCGGACCTCGAGATCCTCGCGATCGAGGCGGCGTTCGAGATCGACGCAGGGGCCTACCCGGGGCGGCGGGCCTACGGGGTGATGAACAACATCAACGGGCTGACCGGCATGTACCGCGTGCCGGTCCTGTCGGTGGAGATCGCCGGGATGCTGAGTGCGCGGCCGCCGCTCGCGCCGTTCCGCGGCAACGGCCGGCCCGAGGCGACGCACGCGATCGAGCGCGCGCTCGACGCGGTGGCGCGCGCCGCCGGCGCCGACCCGGTGGAGATCCGGGCGCGCAACCTGATCGGCGCGGACGAGATGCCGGTGACCACGGCGCTCGGCGCGACGATCGATTGCGGCGACTTCGCGCGGGTGATGGCGGCGGCGCGGGCGCTGAACGGCGATCCCGCGCCGCGCCGCGCGGCGGCGGAGGCGCGCGGGCGGCTCTACGGCGTGGGGCTGGCCAATTGCATCGAGAGCGCGGGCGGCCCGATGCGCCAGCCCAAGCCCGACTGCGCGCGGCTCGACGTCGACGCGGACGGCCGGGTGACGGTCGCGCCCGGCGTGATGTCGGTGGGGCAGGGGCACGAGACCGGGCTGGGCGCGATGGTGGCCGCGCGGCTCGGCATCGACCGGTCGCGGATCGACTATCGCCACGGCGACACCGAGGCGGTGCGCTTCGGGCGCGGCTCTGGCGGGTCGTCCGGCCTGACGGTCGCGGGATCGGCGCTGGCGGTCGCGCTCGACGCGCTGATCGCCGACGGCGCGGCGCGGGCGGCCGACATGCTGGGCTGCGACGCCGGCGACGTGAGCTTTCGCGACGGCGCGTTCCACCGCGACGGCAGCAACGAATCGGTCGACCTGGGCCGGATCGCGGCCGAGGCGGGCGGCTGGCGGATCGAGGAGACCTTCACCCCCGATGCCGCGACATTCCCGAACGGCACGCATCTGTGCGAGGTGGAAATCGACCCCGAGACCGGGCGCACCGAGGTCGTGCGCTACGCCGCGGTCGAGGACGTGGGCACGGTGATGAACCCGGTCCTCGTCGAGGGGCAGCTGCACGGCGGCATCGCGCAGGGGCTGTCGCTCGGCCTGGGCGAGCGGATCGTGCACGACGCGGACGGCCAGCTCCTGACCGGATCGCTGATGGATTACGCGATGCTGCGGGCGTCCGACCTGCCGGGGCTGCGGCTCGGGACGGAGGAGGTGCCGACGGCGCTGAACCCGCTCGGGGTCAAGGGCGTGGGCGAGGCCGGCGCGGTCGGCGCGACGGCGGCGCTCGCCTCTGCGGTGAGCGACGCGCTGGCCCGCGCGGGCGTCACCGATTTCGACCTGCCGGCGAGCCCCTGCCGCGTGTGGGAGGCGCTGGCCGCGGCGGGCCGGGACGTGCCGGATGCTTGACGGGCCGGCCCTCGGGCAGCTTCTCGCGCTCGGGTCGGCCACGTCGTTCGCGGTGGCCAACAACATGATCTCGCGCACCACGCGGTCGGGCGGGGACAAGGGCGTGATGTTCTCGGTCCTCGTGACGATGGGGATCTCGGGGCTTCTGTGGCTGGCGCTGGAGGCCGGGCGCACCGGGCTGGGCGCGGGCGGGAGCGCGCGCATCGGCCTTGCGTGGTTCGCGTTCGCGGGGCTGATGGCGATGGTGTTCGGGCGCACGCTCGTCTTCGCGTCGATCCGCACGCTGGGCGTTGCGCGGTCGACGGCGGTGAAGCGGCTCAATCCGTTCTTCTCGGTCCTGCTCGCGGCGCTGATCCTGGGCGAGGTGGTGACCGGCACGGACATCGCCGGGATGGCGGCGATCGCCGTGTCCTTCGCGATCCTGATCCGCGAGAGCTTTGCCCGCGGCACGCGCGTCAAGGCGCCGCCGCCGGCGGCATACCTGCTGGGCGTCGCGGCGGCGTTGGCCTACGCGGTGTCCTACATCGCGCGCAAGCTGGGGCTGGAGACGCTGCCGACGCCGGCTTTCGGCACGTTCGTCAGCGCGGTCAGCGGCTTTGCCGTGTTCAGCGCGCTGGCCCTGGTGCTGCCCAGGCACAGGGCGAACTTCCGCCAGATGTTCGCGCATCTCGACCGCTGGATCGTCTTCGGCGCGGTGTTCGTGTCGGGCGGGCAGATCCTGCTGTTCGCCGCGCTCAACTACGAGAGCGTATCGACGGTGGTGATGATCGCGTCTCTCGAGATCTTCATCTCGATCCTGCTGTCGGTGCTGGTGTTCCGCAGCGAGGCGCGGCCCGGGCCGCCGGTCCTGGCGGCCGCGGGGCTCGCGACGCTGGGCGTGGTGCTGGTGGCGGCGTCGTGACGACGGCGTCGCGGGGCGCGGCGCGCGAAAAATTCGCGGGCTCATAAACGAATTCTGTTCCGTCATATGGACCGGCGTCCCATTGACCGGCAAAGATTTCCTTGCGTAGGCTCTTTGTCACGACGGAGGGTTCGTGCCGTGGGTCTGCGGGCCGCGCGGCCGGAAAAGACCGGCGGCCGGCCGAGGAGGCGCCCGGCCGCGACGCTCCGCACGTGCCCCGCGCCGGTGAACCGCCGGGCCGGGGAAGACCGGCCGGGGCACGCGCGTGGCCGGGCCGAACGGTTCACAGGGAGGAAAGAGACATGAGAAGAACGTTTCTGAAGGGAGCCGCCGCCGCGCTGATGGCGACGACGATGCTCGGCACCGCCGGCACCGCCGTGGCGCAGGAGGACGCCGAGAGCTTCTACGACGGCAAGTCGATTCGCTGGATCGTGCCCTACAACCCGGGCGGCGGTTACGACGAGTACAGCCGCGTGCTGGCGCCCTACTTCGAGAAGTATTCGGGCGCGCGCGTCGACATCGTGAACCTGCCCGGCTCGGGCGGGATGCGCGGCGCGGTCGAGATCTTCAACTCGCCCGCGGACGGCCTGACCGTCGGCATCATCAACGGCTCGGCGATGGTGACCAACCAGCTCGCGGACATAGAGGGCGCGGATTACCGCGTCGGCGAATACAGCTATCTCGGCCGCATCGTCGCCGACCGCCGCGTGTTCGTGGCCGGCACCGCCAGCGGCATCGAGAGCTTCGAGCAGCTGCAGTCGGACGGCGAGACCGCCGTGGTGGGCGCGACCGGCCTCGGCGGGTCGACCTACGTGGACGCGGTGATCGTCGGCGACGTGTTCGGCATGGACCAGAACGTCGTCCACGGCTTCAACTCGTCGGGCGACATCCGCACCGCGATGCTGCGCGGCGACGTCACCGCGATGTGGGGTTCGATCGGCTCCGCCATCGAGGGCGTCGAGGCGGGCGATCACAAGATCATCCTGCACGGCGAGCGCGAACCGGCCGGCATGCTCGAGGGCATCCCGTCGGTCTGGGACCTGGCCGCCGAGGCCGAGGACAGCGAGCGCGCGACCGCCGTTCTGGAGGCCTGGGACGCGCTGTCGGCCGTGGGCCGTCCTGTCGCGGGACCGCCGGGCATCCCGGAGGACCGGCTCGACTTCCTGCAATCGGCGTTCGAGCAGGCGATGAACGATCCCGAGTTCGTCGCCGATGCCGAGGCCGCGTCGCGCGACCTGTCCTACGCGTCGGGTGACGACATGAACGGCATCGCCCGTGCGGCGACCGAGCTTCCCGAGGATATCGAGCAGCTCTTCGTCAGCGCGATCCGCGGCGAAATCTGACCTCGGCCTCAGGGCGACCACATCCCGCCGCCGGACTGGCGGCGGGATCCCCGTTTTCCGGCGAGCTTCGCTGACACAGGACACCCCATGGGCATCATCGAAGGAATGGCGAGCGGCTTTTCGCAGTCGATCAGCTTCGCCGTTTTCCCCTACCTTTTCGTCGGGTCGCTGTTCGGCCTCATCATCGGCGTGATCCCGGGCCTCTCCGGGCACTTCGCGATGGCGATGGCGGTGACCTTTCTCTACACGATGGAACCGAGCGCCGGCATCGCGTTCCTGCTGGGCGCGCACGCCACGGTGGCGCAGGGCGGGGGCCTGACGGCGATCCTGTTCTCGACCCCCGGCACCGGCCAGAACGCCGCGACGCTGCTCGACGGGCCACCGATGCGCGACAAGGGGCAGGCGGGCCTCGCCGTCGGCGCGGCGATGGCGTCGTGCTTTCTCGGCGCGACGTTCGGCGCGGTGGTCCTGGCGATCCTGATCCCGATCCTGCGCGAGGTGGTGCTGTTCTTCGGCCCGCCCGAGGTCTTCGTGCTGGCCTTCCTGGCGCTGACCTTCGTCGCGGTTCTCGGCAAGGAGGACATGACCCGCAGCCTGATCGCGGCGATGCTGGGTCTGCTGCTGGCGATGATCGGCGTCGACAACGTGACCAACACCGCGCGGTTCACCTTCGGGTCCGAGCGGCTGGCCGACGGCCTGAGCCTCGTGCCGGTGATCCTCGGCCTCTTCGCCGTGGCCGAGATGATCGACCTGTGGGTGCGCGGCGGATCGCTGGCCAAGGAGATGCCCAAGGCGCTGTCGGCCAGGGAGACGCAGAAGCAGATCTTCCAGGGCATCGGGCTGGCCTTCAAGCACTGGTGGCTGGTGATGCGCTGCTCGGCGATCGGCACCGCGATGGGCCTGATCCCGGGCCTCGGCTCGGCGCCCGCGGCGTTCGTCGCCTACGGCCACGCCAAGCAGTCGTCGAAGGACAAGGACAGCTTCGGGTCGGGCAACGTGAAGGGCGTGATCGGCCCCGAGGCCGCGAACGACGCCGTGGAGGGCGGCGCGCTGGCCTCCACGCTGGCCTTCGGCATCCCCGGGTCGTCGTCGATGGCGATCCTTCTGTCGGGCCTGTTCATCCTCGGGCTCGAGACCGGGCCGAAGATGCTCAACAGCCAGGTGGACCTCGTGTTCATCATGATCTTCACGATCATCCTGGGGAACCTGATCGGCACCGTGTTCGGCATGTTCCTGGTGAACCCGCTCAGCCGCGCGACCTCGATCCGCGCGGGCGTGATGGTGCCGCTCCTGACCGTCGTGATCGTCACCGGCGCGTTCGCCGGCGACCGGGCGGTGTTCGACATCGGCGTGGCGATCGTGTTCGGCATCCTCGGCTACGCGATGAAGGTGCTGAACTACTCGCGCGCGGCGCTCCTGATCGGGTTCGTCCTCGGCTTCGCGGTGGAGAAGAACCTCTATCTCGCGCTGCTGCTCGACGGGCCGTACTTCATCCTGCAGCCGATCCCGCTGGGACTGACGGTCGTGACCGTGGTGTTCCTCGGCTTCAACATCTGGACCATCTACCGTGACCGAAAGAGGTTCGTGGCATGACCGACGCGACCGATCCCGAAGCGACCCGCGGGAGCGCCGACAGCGCGCCCGCGACCCAGACCGGCCACGCGCCGGATGACGACCGCCGCGCCAACATGCTCTCGCTCGAGATCGTGTTCCTGGCCTTCGTCGGCATCGTCATCCTGATCGCGTTCTTCGAGGCGCTGACCTACCAGCTCGTGTCCTCGCGCACGCCGCTCGTCATCATGGTGCCGCTCGTGGCGCTGATCGCGGTGCAGGCGCGGCGGATCTGGGTGCGGCGCGAAGATTCCGACCTGCGCGGGCGCATCGGAATGGCGCTGGCCGGCCGGGCGACGGAACTCAACAAGGTGCTCGCCTTCTGCGGCTGGATGATCGGGCTTCTCGTGTCGATCGTGGCCGTCGGCCACTACGTCGGCATGTTCGGCTTCTGCGTCGCGCTGATGCGCGGGGTGGCGCGCGAGAGCTGGATGCTGACGCTGCTGGTGTCGGCGGCGACGGTGCTGGCGATCTTCCTGATCTTCGAGGTCGGCTTCAACGTGGAGCTCTATCGCGGTCTCTTCTTCCGCTACCTGATGGGCTACCGCGACTTCTGATCCCGCTTAAACGGGCCCGATGCAGGGGCGCGCCGGTCAGCGGCGCGCCCCGGTTTGCGTTGGCGTTGAGGGGACATGATCGCTGGCGGCCGGGGCGGGAATGGGTCAGCGTTGCCGCAGACGGATCGCGCGACGGGGAGCCTTCGGTGCCGGAGCCTGCCTCTCTTCTGGATCTCGGTGCGGCGGATCTTCGGGATCGGCTCGCGGATGGTGCGCTGTCGGCGCGCGCGGTGGTGACCGCGTGCTGCGAGCGCATCGCGTCCCGCGACGGCGCGGTGGGGGCGTGGGCCTGGATCGACCCGGAGCGGGCGCTGGCGGCGGCCGAGCGGCTCGATGCACGGTTCGCGAGGTCGGGGCCCGTGGGGCCGCTGCACGGGCTGCCGGTGGGGCTGAAGGACATCATCGACACCGCCGGGATCCCGACCGAGAACGGCTGTGCGCGCGACCGCGGCCGGGTGCCCGAGCGGGACGCGGCTCTGGTGACGCGCCTGACGGCGGCGGGCGCGATCGTGCTGGGCAAGACGGTCACCACCGAACTGGCGTTTCTCGAGCCGGCGCGGACCCGCAACCCGCGGAACCTGCGGCACACGCCGGGCGGGTCGTCCTCGGGGTCGGCGGCGGCGGTGGCGGACGGGATGGTGCCGCTGGCCGTGGGCACGCAGACGGGCGGGTCGCTGCTGCGGCCGGCGGCGTATTGCGGGGTCACCGGATTCAAGCCGAGCTTCGGTGCGATCCCGCGCGCGGGGGTGCTCACGCTGGCGCCGGGTCTCGATACCGCGGGAACGATGGCGCGGGACCCGGCCGGGGCGGCGCTGCTGGCCGGGGTGCTGGGCGCGCCGGTCGGGGGCGACGCGGGGCCGCGCGGCCGGGCGCCGACATTCGCGTTCGTCACGATGCCCGGCTGGGAGGCGGCGGATCCGGCGCTGCACCGCGCCTTCGCCGATCTGCGCAAGCGGCTCGGGGCGCGGGTGGTCGCGGCCGAACTGCCCGCGGCGTTCGCGCGGGCGCCAGAGGCCGCGCGGGACATCGCGCTGACGCAGATGGCGCGGTCCTGCAGCCGCTACATGACGGACGGGGGCCGGGGGCTCTCGGCGCGGACGCGGGGCGCGCTCGAAGCCGGCGCGCGGGTGCCGGAGGCGGCCTGTCGCGCGGCGGTCGAGGTGCAGGCGGCGCTGGGGCCTGCGCTCGCCCCGATCTTCGCGCGCTGCGATGCGATCCTGTGCGCCGCGGCGCCGGGCCCGGCGCCCGAGGGGCTTCACGACACCGGCGACGCGGCGTTCACGACGCCGTGGACGCTGGCCGGGACGCCGGCGATCACGCTGCCGCTCCTGTCGGCGCCGAACGGCCTGCCGATGGGCGTGCAGCTCGTCGGGCCGGTGGGCGGCGATGCCCGGCTGCTGCGCGCCGCGGCATGGCTGTGGGCGGCGCTCAGAGGATGACCGGCCAGAGGATCAGCGCCAGCCCGAGGGCCGCCGCGACGCCGCGCAGCGCCGGCGGCAGCGGGCCGCGGACCCACCCGGCGAGCGCCACGGTCACGCCGACGATGCCGCAGAGGGTCAAGAGGATCGACAACGCCGTCTGTCCCGCCCCGCCGGCGAGCAGCAGCGCCGGGTTGTAGGCGAAGGCGAAGGGCAGGACGAAGGCCGGCCAGCCGAAGCGCAGCGCCGCCAGCGCGGTGCGCATGGGACCCGCCCCGCTCAGCGTCGCGGCGGCAAAGGCGGCGATGGCCACCGGCGGCGAGATCATCGACATCATGCCGAAGTAGAGCACGAAGAGATGCGCCGCGACGGGCTCGATCCCGAGGCGGGTGAGGGCCGGGGCGACGAGCGAGGCCAACAGGACGTAGACCGCGATGGTCGGCATCCCCATGCCGAGGACGATGGAGACCGCCGCGGCGAGGACCAGAAGGCCGAGGGCCTCGTCCCGCGCGAAGGTCACGAGGTAGGAGGTCAGGCCGAAGCTGAGCCCGGTCTCGTTCAGCACGCCGATGACGATGCCGGCGGCGGCGGTGATGACGACGATCTGCGCGAAGCTGGGGCCGCCGGAGGCGATGGCGCCGAGAAGCCTGTCGGGGCGCAGGCCGCGGCGCCCCTCGGGCAGGACGAGGCTGACCCCGAGAAGGATCGCGCAGGCGACAAGCCCGGCGGTCGCCGGCTGGTAGTTCAGCGAGAACAGCGCCCAGACCAGCGCGACGAAGGGCACGACGAAGATCCAGCCGCGGCGCAGCACGGCGCCGGCCCGCGGGCGGTCGGCGGCGGGCATCCCGGCGATGCCCTCGCGCGCCGCGGTCAGGTCGGCCTGCAGGAACAGCGCGACGTAGTAGAAGGCGGCCGGCACCAGCGCGGCGAGAACGACCTGCGAATAGGGGATGTTGAGGAACTCGGCCATCAGGAAGGCGGCCGCGCCCATGACCGGCGGCGTGAGCTGCCCGCCGGTGGAGGCGACGGCCTCGATCCCGCCGGCGTGCTCGGCCCGGAAGCCCGATCTGCGCATCAGCGGGATGGTGATGACCCCGGTGGTGGCGACGTTCGACACCGCGCTGCCCGAGATCGAGCCGAAGAGGGCGGAGGCCGCGACCGAGATCTTGGCCGCGCCGCCGCGGAAGCCACCCATGACGGCCGCGGCGAGATCGGTGAAAAAGGCCGCGCCGCCGAGGTGATCGAGCAGCCGGCCGAACGCCACGAAGACCACGACGACGGTCGCGGCGATGGCGAGAGGCGTGCCGAGGATGCCGCCGGTGTCGAGCGCGAGCTGCGAGGCCAGCCGCTCGGGCGAGATCGGCAGCGCCTGGAACTGGCCGGGCAGGGCCGCGCCCCAGATGCCGTAGGCGCCGAAGACCACCACGACGATGGTCAGCGGCCAGCCGGCCACGCGGTAGAGCGCGAGAAGAAGCGTGACCAGCACGGCGACCGACACCCGGAGCGCGTCGCCGGGATCGATCGCGGCCGCGAGCGACAGGTCGGGATAGTAGAGCGCGAGCCATGCGCCGCCCGCAAGCGCGATGGCGGCCAGCGCCACGTCGACGACGCGGCCGAGCGCCGGGGGCAGGGACCGCAGCGGCTGGGTCAGGAAGACGTAGGCCATCGCCAGACCGAGGACCGCCGCGAGGAACTGCTCGGTATAGATGCTGAGGCGCAGCATCCGGTGCAGGCCGGCGGCCCACGCGACGGCGATGCCGACCATCGCGACCGCGAGCACGTCGGCGGCCGGGCGGAGGCCCGGGCGGGCCTCCGCGGCGTTATCGGTGTCGGAGGGGGTCACTCGACGAGCCCGACCTCGCGGAAGAAGCGCAGGGCGCCGGGATGATACATCGCGCCCTCGACCTGCAGGGCCATGTCCTCGGGGTCGAAGCGGCGGAACGAGCCGTGCGACTCGGACAGCGCCTCCTTGTTCTCGTAGAGCGCCTTGACCACGGAATAGACGGTGTCCTCGTCGGCGTCGGCATGCGTCAGGAGCGCGTACTGGTAGCCGATGAGGTCCACGGGTTCGGTGATCTCGGGCAGGCGATCGACGGGCTCGACGCGCCCGACATAGCTGCCGGGCAGCGCCTCCGCGACGGCCGCCGCGGCCTCTTCCCCCTCGATCACGCTGATGAAGCGGACCGGCACCTGCGCCGCCGTCTGGCGCACGACGCCCGAGCCGGGCGCGAGCATCACGCCGGCCACCGTGCCCTGCGCGAGCAGGTTCGCGCCCTCGACGAAGTTCGGCACCGGCACGCCGTCGAGATCGTCCGCGCTGAGGCCGGCGGCGTCGAGCACGGCCTCCTGCATCACGCCGACGAGGCGTTGGCGCGCGTAGTCGACCGGGAAGGGACGGCCGCGCAGATCGTCCAGCGAGGTGATGTCGCTGTCGGCGGCGACCATGATGCCGACCTCGAAGGGCTGCAGCATCGCCGCGACGCGCACGTCGGGATTGGCGTTGCCCTCGAAATTGCCGGTGCCCTGCGTGGCGAACACGGCCTCGAAGGTGTTGGAGGTGGAGAAGTCGATCTCGCCGCGATTGAGCGCCGGGATGAATACCGACGAGCCGCCCTGGCCCACGGCGCGCATGCTGACGTCGGTGTTCTCGGACACCACCTGCGCGACGCCGGCGGCGATCGAATAGCCGAGCGAGCCCTGCGGCAGCGTGCCGATGGCCACCGGCCCCGATTGCGCCGAGACAGAGACTGTTCCGAGCGCCGCGAAGAGCGCCGCCAGTGCGCCTCTCTTCAATCCGATCATGGTCTTACTCCTCTGTTGGTGCGCGGTCCGCGCCGTGGGCCCCCGGAACCGCGCTTGTGTGCAGGGGACATGCAGCGCGCCGGTCACATCATGGTGGCCGGCAGCATCAGCGCGATCGCCGGAAACGCCAAGAGCAGGATGAGGCGCACGAGGTCGGCGATCACGAAGGGCCCGACGCCGCGGTAGACCTGCGACAGCGCGACGTCCGGCGCGACGGCGCGCAGGACGAAGAGGTTCATGCCCACGGGCGGGGTGATGAGCGAGATCTCGATCGCCACCACGACGACGATGCCGAACCAGATCGGATCGACGCCGAGCGCGGAGACCACCGGGAAGAACACCGGCACCGTCAGGAGCATCATCGAGATGCTCTCGAGCAGGCAGCCCAGAAGCAGGTAGATCAGCATGATGAGGCACACGACCGTCATCACCTGCAGGTCGAGCGACAGGATCCAGTCCGAAAGGAGGTCGGGCAGGCGGCCGAGATTGATGAGATTGGCGAAGATCAGCGCCCCGATCAGCACGCCGAAGAGCACGCCGGTGGTGCGCGCGCTGTCGATCAGGACGGTGACGAAGCCCGAGACCGTCAGCGTCCGGCGCGCGAGCGCGATCACGAAGGCGCCGGCCGCGCCGATGCCGGCGGCCTCGGTCGCGGCGAAGGCGCCCACGTAGAGCCCGCCGAGCACGAAGGTGAAGAGCGCGATCGTCGGCCACACCTTCACCAGCCGGCGGCGCTTTTCTGCGCGGTCCACCACGTCGCCGGACGGGCCGTGGCCCGGGTTGCGCCGGGTGACGAGCCAGACCGCGCCGAGATAGCACAGCATGCCGAGGAGCCCCGGCAGCACGCCGGCGAGGAACAGCTGTTCGATCGATTGCGAGGTGATGATGCCGTAGAGGATCAGCGCGGCGGAGGGCGGGATCAGGATTCCGAGCGTGCCGCCGGCGGCGATCGAGCCGGCGGCGAAGCCCGGATCGTACCGGAACTTGCGCATCGCCGGCAGCGCGACGCGCGTCATGGTGGCCGCCGTGGCCAGCGACGAGCCGCTGACGGCCGAAAAGCCGGTGCAGGCCACGATGGTCGCCGCCGCGAGCCCGCCCCGGCGGTGCCCGATATAGGCGTTGGCCGCGCCGAACAGGTCGTCGGCCAGCCGCGCCGACGCGATCAGGTTGCCCATCAGCACGAAGAGCGGGATCACCGTCAGCTCGTATTGCTGCACGGTGGCGACGAGGGTCTGCGCCGCGATGCTGAGCGCGGGTTCGAGCCCGATCAGGGCAGACGTGCCGGCCACGCCGACCGCCATCATCGAGAATCCGACCGGAAATCCCGCGAGCAGCAGGATCAGAAGGATGCCGAACCCGAGGAGCGCCGCGGTCATTCGGCGCCTTCACCGGGTTCGAGGATGAACGTGGCGGCGAACACCACCGACAGCAGCGCCGACAGCGCCGCGAGGACGCCCATCGCCGCGAGGAACGGCCAGGTCTGCAGGCCGAGCGTGAGGGTCGTGTAGCCGACCGAGGCCTCGAACGCCGCGACCTTGAAGAGCCGCCACGCGATCACCGCCAGCACCACGCCGGAGAACACGCGGATCGCCGCCTCGTGCCAGCGCTGCGCCCGGGGCGGCAGGCGGTTGCTGAGAAGATCGAGCCGGATGTGCCGCCCGTCCCGCGCGAGGATCGGGAAGGTCGCGAAGACGAGGAATCCCAGCGCCAGTTCGGTGATCTCGAACGCACCGCCGAGCGGCGCGTTGAAGAGATACCGGCCCGACACGTCGAGAAAGGTGAGCGCCATCATCGCGAAGAGGGCCAGCGCGACGAGTCGCATCAGGCCCCATTCCAGCGCGAAGACCGCGCCGGACAGGCGTCGCGGGAGGGGCGTGGCGCTCATCCCTCCTCCTCGATCTGGGCGCGCAGGAAGGACAGCGCGGCGGCGCCGTCGACGCCGATGGTCTGCGCCTCTTCGAGATACGCCGCTTCGCTGGGCGCGATCACGGCCTCCTGCATGGCCGCGAGGTAGTCGCCCGACGCCTCGACGACCGCCACGTCGTTCTCGGCCATCTGCTCCATCGCGATGCGGCTTTCGTCGTCCCAGTTGGCGCCGGCCGTCCGGGCGAGGCTTTCGCCGGCGAGCTCCTCGATCGCGGCCTTGTCGGCGTCCGAGAGCGCGGTCCACTTGTCCTCGTTCATCACCACGTAGAAGGTCGCGGCGTAAATCCCGCGGGGCGTTTCGGTGGCGTTGGTCACGAAGGGCTGGAGCCGGAAATCCTTGTAGCTCGAATGGTCGATGAACGCGGCATCGACGATCTTCTTTTCCAGCATCTCGCGCACCTGCGGGCCCGGACGCTGGACCGGCACGGCGCCGAGCCGCTCGACCAGCGCGCAGGAATTTCGCACGCCGCAGAACACCTTGGCGCCGTCCCAGTCCTCCATCGACGCGAAGGCGCGGGAGTGGCTCCAGACCGCGCCGGGTCGGGCGGCGAAGACGGCCAGCACCTTGGTCCCGGCGTATTCGTTGGCCTCTTCGAAGTATTCCGCGTGGGTCCGCCACAGCGCCACCGACAGGGGCTCGGCGTCGCGGGCGAGGAACGGCAGTTCGCCGATGAGCGAGGCGCGGAAGCGGCCCGGCGTGTGGCCGTGGACCGCCAGCGCGAAGTCCACCGCGCCGCTGGCGACGGCATCGATCTGGCGCGGCGGCGGCACGAGGCTCGCGGCGGTGTAGGAGATGTCCACCCGGCCCTCCGTGGCCTCGCGCACGGCGTCGAACCACGGCATCAGCGTGCGCGCGTTGACCGGATGCTGGTCGGGCAGCCAACGGTGGAAGGTGTAGTCCTCGGCCTGGGCGGCGGTGGCCCCCAGAAGGGTGCCGGCCGCCAGCAGTGCCGACCAGAATCGCTTCGTCATCATGGGTGGTCTCTCCTGTTGCTGTGCGGATGGCTCTGCGGGGCGTCGATCGCCTCCCGGCTCCGCATCGGTTGATCCCTGAACGGGCGCATCCCCCGGGCGGCGCGGGTCACGAGGCCCGGCGCTCCAGCTGGTCCTTGGCGTAGCCCGCGAGCTTGGCGTAGGCGTGCACGATCTCGCGGCGTTCCTCGACGGGGATGTCCTCGGGTGCCACGCCGTCGCGGCGCATGCGCTCCTCGACCACGTCGATGACGCGCTCGGGCCCGCCCTTGCGGTTGGTCAGGACCACCTCGTAGACCCGTTCGCGCCGCGCCTCCTCGTAGACCCGGAGCGCCTGGACCGGGTCGGGCGCGTGGCTGAGCGCCTCGGCGAGGGCGCGCGCGTCGAGCGCCGCCTGCGCCGAGCCGTTGCCGCCGAAGGGATACATCGGGTGCGCCGCGTCGCCCAGGAGCGTGACGCGCCCAAAGCTCCATGCCTCCAGCGGGTCGCGGTCGCTCATCGGGTATTCGAGGATGTCGCCGGTGGCCGCCACCAGGGCCGACACGTCGAGGTCGGGCAGGTCGAAGGACCGCACGGCGGCGAGGCACTGGTCGCGGTCGGCCCGGTTCTGCCAGTCCTGCGTGCCCTCCCAGGCGGCGCCGTCCTCGGCCATGCGGTGCACGAGCACCCAATTGGTCAGGCGGGTGTCGGGGCTCTCTCCGGCGCCGATGGGAAAGAGCACCAGGCGGGTGTCGATGTCGCCGGCGATGACGAAGCTGCGGCCGTCGCCGAAGGCGGGCCAGTCGGCCGTGCCGCGCCACATGATGCGCCCGCTCCAGCGGGGGCGGCCCTCGTCGCGGTAGAGCCTTGCGCGGAGCGCGGAGTGGATCCCGTCGGCGCCGATCAGGACCTGGCCCTCCACGGTGTAACGGCTGCCGTCGCGGGCCTCGAAGGTCGCGATGACGCACTCCTCGCGCTCCTCGTAGCCGACGAACTTGCGGTCGCAGTGGACGTGGCCCGGGCGGCGCGCCTCGTAGGCGCGGTGGAGCACCCCCTGCAGCCGGCCGCGGTGGATCGACACCTGCGGATAGGGCAGGCCGGCCGCCCGCCCGCGCGGTTCGTCCCACGCGGTCGCCCCGGATTTCGTGCGGTAATACAGGTGGTCGGGCGCGATGCCGGCGGCCTCGATATCGTCGAGAAGCCCGATCTCGGCCCAGGTGGCGATCGCCTGCGGCATCAGGTTGATGCCGACGCCGAGCTCGTTGATCGCGGCGGAGCGTTCGAAGACCTCGGCCGGGATGCCGTGACGTTCGAGAAAGAGCGCGGCGGTCAGGCCGCCGATGCCGCCGCCGATGACGATGGCGTCGGTGACGAGGTCGGGCGTGTCGGTCTGGTGTGCATGCGTCATTGGGACTCTCCCTCGGTCCGGCGGCTGTCGGTGCCGAGCCAGCCGTGGTGCGAGATGTCGAAGACGATGCCGTCGGGATCCTTGAACTTGCGCTCGAAGTTGCCTTTGCGCGTGTCGCCGAGATCGAAGTAGAAGGTGCCGCCCGAGGACTCGATCACCTCGCGCATGGCGTCGATGTCGTCGACCTGCACGCCGAAATGATCGGTGCCGGCGGTGTCGGCGGCGCCCTCGGACGCGGCGCCCTCCTGTCCGTAGTAGTTCAGCAGGGCGAGGTTGATGACGCCGTCGCTGAGGTAGACCGCGGCGCCGATGGGTATTTCTTCGCGCCCGACCCGTTCGAAGCCGAAGACGCTTTCGTAGAAGGTCGCGGAGGCCTCGAGGTCCTTGACGCGCAGGGCGATGTGTCGAAGGCGGGGTTTCATCGGTGCCTCTCCGTTCTGGCTAGGGATGCGTCGGGCCGGGGCCCGGCGCCGGGCCGCCGACCGGTGGCAGATCGGCGGCGGAATGGGGCATGGTGAGCAGCTTGGTCAGCCAGAAGCCGACGTCGCTGTCGTGGCTGCCGAGCTGGTCGGCCACCTCGAAATGGTTGGCCCCGGCGACCTCGACGCAGGCGGCGAGCTTGCCCTCGCCCGCGAGCGCGGCGGCAAAGGCGCGGGACTGGCGGACGAACTCGGGCGACTCGCGGCTGCCGAAGATCAGGTGCAGCGGCACACGGGTCTGGGCGACGCGGCGGATCGGGCTGAGCCGCTCGGCCTCGGCCGGGGTCAGGTCGATGTAGCTGCGCCGCGTGCTGAGCAGGACCGGGTAGAGGTCGTAGGGCCCGCTGATGCACAGCACCGCGCGCAACGCCGACACCGGCAGCGCCGGGCCGAAATCGTGCGAGGCCACCAGCGCCGCCATGTGCGCGCCGGAGGAATGGCCCGACACCACGATGCCCTCGGCGCGTCCGCTGGCCACGTAGGTCTGGTAGGTCCAGACCATCGCCGCGACGATCTGGTCGAAGACCTCGGGCATGCGCTGGTCCGGCAGGCGGCCGAACTCGGGAACGACGAACGGCACGTCGAGGCGGCGCATCGCCGGGGCGATGAAGCTGCAATCCTCCTTGGACTGGCGCTGCCACGCGCCCCCGTGGAGATGCAGGTGGACGATCGGGCCGGCGGCGTCGAAGACGTCGAGCCGCTCGCAGTCGCGGGGGCCATAGGCATGTTCGGCATAGCCGTGACCTGGGTCGCGGCAGGCGGCGCCGTCGCGTGTCCAGCCGTCGATCAGGCTTTGCATGTTGGGGGCCCAGAGGGCCTGCGTGTAGGCGCGGTCCAGCTCTTCCTGGCTGTAGTCGAGGTAGACAGACCCCGATCGTCGTTCGGCAGACCCCTGCACGCGCACCCCCTTGCGGTAGACTTCGGTCAAGTAAGACCGGCCGGGGCGCGCTTGCATATTGCATTGTGAGGCCGAAGGCATAACATTTTGTAATGCTTCTGAACCATCGCGAGCTGCGCGTCTTCCTGTCCATCACGCATGCGGGGTCGATCAACGCCGCGGCGGAGGTGATGGGCATGACCCAGCCGGCGCTGAGCCGGTCGCTGCGCCGGCTGGAAGCCACGCTCGGCGCGGCTCTGTTCGAGCGTCATCCCCACGGCATGACGCTCACGCCGTTCGGCGAGACCCTGCGCCGGCACGCGGAGATGGTCGAGTTCGAGACCTCGCGCGTGGTCGAGGAGATCCGGATGCTCAACGGCGCGGCCTCGGGCTTCGTGCGCGTGGGCCTCGTGCCGAGCGCGGTGTCGACGCTGTTGCAGCCGACGCTGGCGGCGGTGAACGCCAAGGCGCCGCAGATCCAGGTGCAGGTGATCGAGGGCGCGGGTGATGCGATGCTCGCCGCCGTCGCGACCGGGTCGGTCGATTTCGCGCTGATCGGCAGCATCACCGCCGACATCGCGCCGGACGTGTCGGTCACGCCCATCGGAACGGAGGAGGTCTGCGTCGCCGCGCGGCCCGGGCATCCGCTGTTCCGGCTCGAGGCGCCCACGCTCGAAGACCTGACGCGCTATCGCTGGGTCCTGCCGGAGAAGGGCAACGCGATCTGGGTGGGCTTCGACGGCCTGTTCCGCCGCAACGGGCTCGAACCGCCGCGGCCGGTGGTGGCGACGAACTCGATCCACACGATCAAGTCGATCGTCTGCGCGGAGGATTACCTGACGATGATGACCCGGGTGATCTTTGCGCCCGAGGAGGCGCGGGATCTGATCCGCCCGGTGCCGCTTCCGCAGGCGCACTGGCACCGCGAGATCGTGCTGGCCCGCCGCTACCGCCCGCAGGTGATGCCGGCGGAAAAGCTGTTCCTCGACGAGCTGATGCGCGAGGCGCGGCATTTCGGCGAGGCGGCGGCGGCGATGCCGGGCTAGCCGGTTTCCGTCATGGGGCCCTGGGTGACGGCGCGGCGCACGAGCTGTGTGCCCGAGGTCGAGGTCGGACAGGCCGCCGGGCCGGTCGGGTCCCGGGCGCGCGACGGGGCGCCCGGTGTGCTTCGCCCGCGGCGCCCGCCGCCCGGGAGGTCAGCGCAGGTAGGCGCTGGAAACGTAGCCCTCGAGCGTGGGTGCGGTTTCCATCGCGACGCGGCACCAGCGCGTGGTGTCGACCATCGTGCAGTCGCGCACGCGGACGTTCGTGCCGTTTGGAAGGCCGGCCAGCACCATCTGGTCGATCCCCGGGCCCGCGCGCAGCTTGAGCATGTCCTCGCCCTCGACGCCGGCCACTGTCATCGTGTTCTGGTCACCCGCCACGGTCGGCACCGTGCTCGCGCAGCCCTGTGCGAGCCCGAGCGCCAGGAGGATCGCTAGCAGTCTTGTCATTGTCGGTTCCCGTTCGTTGTCCTGCTTCGATTCGGTCCGGGCGGGGCCGCCCCGCGGCGGCGGGCCCGGACCGGCCCGCCCTTTCCTTAACGAGGAAGCGGTGACCGGATCCAGCCCCTCGCCGGCGGGACGCCATCGCGGTCAGGTCGCGTCGGCGGCGAGAAGTTCGGTTTCGAGCTTCTGCTCCTCCGCCGCCCGGGGCGGCGAGAACCGCGCGAGGAGGAAATACGCGACGGGCGTGAGGTAGAGCGTCGAGACGGTGGCGAGCCCGAGCCCGCCGACGATGACCCAGCCGAGCGCCTCGCGCGCCTCGGCGCCGGCGCCGGTCGACAGGATCAGCGGCACGCCCCCAAGCACCGTGGAGACCATGGTCATCATCACCGGGCGCAGCCGGACGGTGGACGCCTCGAGGATCGCGCTGCCCACGTCCTGCCCGCGATCGCGCAGCTGGTTGGCGAACTCGACGATCAGGATCCCGTTCTTGGCCATGATCCCCACCAGCATCACGAGGCCGATCTGCGAGTAGACGTTGAGGCTGAGCCCGGTGAAGCGCAGCGCGAAGGCCGCGCAGGCCAGCCCGATCGGGACCGTGACCATGATGACGATTGCGGAGACGAAGCTTTCGAACTGCGCCGACAGGACGAGCAGGACCACCACGATCGCGAAGCCGAATGTGATGAGCAGGCCGCCCGAGGTCTGGTCGAGCTCGGCGGCCTCGGCCAGCGGCACGATGCGGTTCTGCTCGGCGAGGATGTCCCCGGCGAGGCGCTCGACCTCGGCGAGGGCGGTTCCGAGCGCCAGCTCGGGCGTCAGGCCGGCCGAGATCTCGACCGATCGATTCTGGTCTTCGCGGTCGAGCTCCGGGGCCACCGCGCGTTCCTCGAGGCGCACGAAGCTCGCCATCGGGACCATCTGCCCGTCGCCGGTCTGCACGAAGATGTTTTCGAGGTCGCCGGGGTCGTTGACCGGGGTGGCGGTGGAGAGCATCTGCACGTCGTAGCTGGTGTCGTCCAGGAAGACCGACCCGACGGAGCGGCCGTCGAGCACGGCGCGCAGCGCGTCGCCGAGGCCGGTGATGTTGATGCCGAGGTCGGAGGCGCGCGAGCGGTCGATCTCGATGAAAAGCTGCGGCTGCGTCGTTTCGTATTCGAGCCGGACCTGTCCCATCGCGGGGTTCTCCTGCATCCGCGCGACGAGCCGTTCGGCCACGTCCGAGAGCTGCGCGTAGCTGTCGCCGGTGACGGCGAATGTCAGGCCGCGCCCGGCGCCGCGGATCCCCAGAGAGTTCGGCTGGATCGCGAAGGCGCGCACGCCGATGACGCCGCGGAGCTTGCCGTTGATCTCGCCCACGATCTCCTGCTGGCTGCGCTCGCGCTGGTCCCATTGCGACAGCGAGAACACCATGAAGCCGCGGTTCTCGGCGCCGAAGCCGGTGATCGAGAAGACGTTGGTGATCTCTCCGCTCTCGCGCAGGGGCTGCACGAGGGTCTCGATCTCGCGCATTTTCGACGTCGTGTAGTCGAGCGACACGCCCTGCGGGGCGGTGATGCTGAGAAGCGCGACGGCGCGGTCCTCGGAGGGGGTGAGCTCCTGCCGGATGCCGCCGGCGACGAAGACGGCGGTGAGCGCGAAGAGCGCGGCCACGAGCACGACCACGAACGGCATCGCCAGCGCCACGCGCAGCGTCGCCGCGTAGCCCGCGGACAGCCGGTTGCCGAGCCAGATCAGCGGCCCGCGCGGATCGGTGTCGGGTGGGCGGCGCAGGAGCTTGCTCGCCAGAACGGGGCAGAGGGACAGCGCCACGATCGAGGACAGGAGAACCGCCATCGCCAGCGTGAACCCGAATTCGCGGAACAGCCCGCCGGCCTGTCCGGGCAGGAACGACAAGGGCACGAAGACCGCCGCGAGCGTCGCCGTGGTGGTGATGACGGCGAAGAAGACCTGCCGGGTGCCGAGCACTGCCGCGGCGCGCGGGCCGATCCCCTCGGACCGGCGGCGCACGATGTTCTCGAGCACGACGATGGCGTCGTCGACGACCATCCCGGTCGCGAGGACGAGCGCCAGAAGGGTCAGGATGTTGACCGAGAAGCCGACGAGGTAGATCGCCGCGAGCGTGCCGATCAGGGCGACCGGCAGCGTGAAGGCGGGGATCAGCGTCGCGCGCACGTCGCGCAGGAACAGGAAGATCACCGCGACGACGATCGCGACGGCGAGGCCCAGCGTCTTCAGCACCTCCTGGATCGAGCCGCGGATGAAGGTCGCGTCGTCGGAGGTGACGAAGATCGACACGTCGTCGGGCAGCGTCTGGTCGAGCTCGGCGACCACGGCGCGCACGTCCTCGGAAATCTCGAGCGTGTTGCTCGTCGCCTGCCGGACGATGCCGATGCCGATGCCGGTCTGGCCGTTGGCGCGCAGCACGGTTTCGTCGGGCTCGGGCCCGAGGGTCACCCGCGCGAGATCGCCGAGGACCACGTCCTCGCTGATCTGGAGCGCCTCGAACGCCTCGGGGGTGGCCACGGTGGCGGTCGTGCGGACGTTGATCGTCTGGCGGTTCCCGGTCAGGCCGCCGGCCGGCGCGTCGTAGGCGACGTTGGCCAGCGCAGAGCGGATGTCGGCGAGCGTCAGGCCGCGGCTGGCCAGTTCGAGCTGGTCGATATCGACCCGGAAGATCGGCTCGCGGTCGCCGTAGATCTGCAGGTCCGCGACGCCCGCGACCGAGATCAGGCGATCCTCGACCCGCTCCTGCACCAGCCGCGTGAGGTCCTGCGGCGAGCGGCCCGGCGAGGTCACGGCGATCCGCATGACCGGCTGCGCGTCGGAATCGGCCTTCACCACCTCGGGCGCCTCGGCGGCCTCGGGCAATTCGTTGGCGATCCGGGCGATGACGTCGCGGGTGTCGGTGGCGGCCACGTCGATATCGACGCTGTCCTCGAATTCCAGCGTGACGCGGCTGCGCCCGAAGCGCGAGTTGGACGAGATGTTGCGCACGCCCGAGACGCGGCCGGCGGCGCCCTCGATCCGTCCGGTCAGCTCCTGGTCGACCGTCTGCGGCGAGGCGCCGGAGAACTCGGTCGTGATCGAGATGACGGGCCGGTCGACGTTGGGCAGCTCGCGGATCTCGACGCCGAAATAGGCCGCGATGCCGGCGATCACGATCAGCGCGCTGAGAACGAAGGCGAGGATCGGCCGCCGCACGAAGAGCGCGATGCCCGAGGCGCCGGCGGCGGAGGGGGGCGCGTCAGACACCGGAGGTCACAGCCGGGGCGAAGGGGATTGCCCTTCGCGCGAGACGGCGGTGCCGTCGGAGATGGTCACCTCGCTGCCCGGGCGCAGGGTCTGGACCCCTTCGATCACCACGGGTTCGCCGGCGTCGATGTCGGCGTCGATCAGGACGGACTCGCTGTTGCGCTGCTGGATCGTGGCGGCGACCCTCCGGGCGGTGCCGTCGCGCACCACCCAGACGAAGGCGCCGTCGCTCGACCATTGCAGGGCGAGCGGGTCGATGGCGATGAGCGTCTCGCCCGGGTAGGTCAGCGCGACAGAGAAGGCCATGCCGGCGCGCAGCCGGTCGTCGGCATTGTCGACCTCGGCCTGCACGCGCAGGGTCCGGCTGGCGCGGTCCACGACGGTGTCGATCGCGCTGATCGTGCCCTCGAGCGTGGTGCCGGCGATGCCGAGCGGCGAGACCTCGATGGCCATGCCGGTGGTGGTCCGGCTGATGACCCGTTCGGGGATGCGGAAGTCGATCACGATGACCGAGCGGTCGGTGATCGTGGCGAGCGCCTCCTGCGCGGCGATGCGGTCGCCGATCTCCACGTCGAGGATGCCGACGACGCCGGCGATCGGCGCCGTCACCTGCCGCTGCTGCAGATCGAAGGTGGCCTCGCGCTCGGCCAGCTCGGCGGTGCGGAGCGCGAGCTGCGCTTCGCGGAAGGCGACCTCGGTGATGGCGCCCGAGGCGCGCAGCTGGTTGATGCGTTCGTTGTCGGCGCGGGCGTCCTCGAGGATGAGGCGCGCGCGCTCCAGCGCGATCGTCTCGGCCTCGTCGTCGAGCCGGGCGACAACGTCGCCGGCCTCCACCCGCTGGCCCGCGGTGATCGGCAGATCGGTGATGAGGCCTACGGCGCGCGAGCGGACGGTGACGGAGCGCACGGCGCGTCCGTCGCCGATCGCGGTCACCCGGTCCTCGAGCATGCGTTCCTCGACCTCGGACACGACGACGGGCGTGCCCTGGTCCGACCCGCGGCCGCTCCGGGCGAGCGCGGCATCCACCGGGGCCATCTCGATCCCGAGCGCGTCGAGGACGCCGAGCCGGTCGAGCATCGGCTGCGAGGCCGGCACATGCGCGATCCAGACGTATAGCGCCCCGCCGAGCACGGCGGCGGAGATCAGCGATTGGCCAATGAATGACATCTGGGGTCGGATCCGCGTCTGTGGCCCGAGACTATCCTCGTCCTGCATCAGTATACGACCGCCGGGGCGATGTGATGCGCCAACACGTTGATGTGATGGGCCGGCGGCGGATCGGCGTGACGTGGATGCGACAGGTCGGCCGGGGCGCGTGGCCCCGCGGCGCGCGCGAGCCCGGCCGCCGCGCGGCGATCCGACGAGGTCTTCCGGGCGCCTCTGCGGAGCGTTCGGAGCCGTTGCCCCTTGGCAGATCGGGGGGTGGCCCGCCCGCCGGGGGCTGGCGGACGGGCCGGGCACCGCCTCAGGCGGCGCCCTTGGTGTTGCGCTTGACCTCCTTCTCGCGGCCCTGGCGCGGGTCGATGTGCACGTCGACGAGGCAGGGGCGGCCGGCACGGAGCGTGGCGACGGCGCTCTGCATCGCGACCTCGAGGCCGGCGAGATCGGTGACCGGGCCGATCGCCTCGACCCCCTGGCCGCGGGCGAGGGCGGCGAGGTCCGGGGCGGGGCCGTCGATCCGCTGGCCGACCCAGGCGTTCGCGGGGTTGCGGCCGCGCACGCGCGCCACGTTCTCCTGGTGCAGCTCGTCGTTGAAGTAGCTGCGGTTGTTGGCGACGAGGAACAGCGCCGGGATGCGATACTTCGCGGCGGTCCAGAGCGCGTTGATGCTCATCAGCGTGTCGCCGTCGCCGAGCGAGCCGACCACCAGCCGGCCGCTGTCGCGCAGCGCGAGCGCCGCGCCAATGGTCAGGCCGGGGCCCGAGCCGATGCCGCCGCCGCCGTCCTTGCCGAGGTAGTCGAGCGGGTGGGTGTGCGGCAGGATGTCGACGGGAAAGCCCCGCGCCAGCGCCGAGAAGGTGATCGGCTGGCCGTCGGCGGCGGTCTTGAGCGCGCGGGCCACGTCGCGGTTGGTGAGCGTGGTGCCGTCCCCCTCGGCCGGGGGGGCGACCTCGGGCATCGCCGGGCGGCGCGGCGCGCCCTCGGGCAGCGCGGCCAGAAGCGCGGCGACCGCGCTGTCGGACGACACGGCAAGCTCCACGTCCACGGGCGGGAGCGCGAAATGCTCCTGGTTCCAGCCGGAGTGAAGCTGGTGGTCGAGGCTCGCGTGCACGATGGCGACGTGGTCGGGCGGCGTGCCGTAGGCCTGCTTCAGCAGCCCGCCGAGATCGGTCCAGCCGAGCGACACGATCAGGTCGGCCTCCTCCAGCACCGCGCGGGCGGGGGCCGAGAGCTTGTTGAACGGCGGGCCCGCGTGCAGCGGATGGGTCGTCGGGACCATCGCGCCGGTCTTGAGATCCGACAGCATCGGCGCGCCGAGCCGTTCGGCCAGCGCGACGCGGGCGTCCATCGCGGCCTCGGTGCGGGCGCCGCGCCCGAACAGCAGGACCGGCCGTGCCGCGCGGGAGATCGCCGCGACGGCCCGGTCCAGCGCGTCGGGGTCCGGCGCGGTGTCGGCCGGCGGCGCGTAGCGCGCGGGATCGGGCAGGGTGGTGCCCGCGGGCAGCGGCGCCTCCTGGTCCGAGGCGTCGAGATTGATGTAGACCGGCCCGCCCGGCGCGGTGTTCGCCGCCTTCCAGCCGCGCAGCATCGCCTCGGGCGTGGCGAGGGCCGAGGCCGGCTGGTCGTCCCACTTGATGAAGTGGCGCACCAGCGCCGCCTGGTCCTGCGTGGTGTGCAGCCAGTCGATCCAGGGGCGCCGCTCGGTCGCGTCCATCGGCCCGGTCGCGCCGAGGATGAGCATCGGCGCCCGGTCGGCGAAGGCGTTGAAGATCGCCATCGTGCCGTGCATCAGCCCGACATTGGAGTGCAGCGCCACCGCCATCGCGCGGCCCGTCGCCTTGGCGTAGCCGTGGGCGATGGCGACGGCATGTTCCTCGTGCAGGCAGACCAGCATTTCGGGGCGCTCGTTGCCGAGGTGGTTCACCAGGCTGTCGTGCAGGCCGCGGTAGCTGGCCCCCGGCGTCAGCGCGATGAACGGGATGCCGAGCCGGCGCAGCATCGCCGCGGGAATGTCGGACCCCCATGACAGCGAATCGTCGATCGGTCCCTCGACCGGTTCGGCGCGCCAGTCGGGGGGCGGAAAATCGGTGCTGTCCATGCGTTCTCCTCCTCGGGGTTGCGTTCCGCCACAGGGAACGCCGGTCCAGAATTACGGCGTCGCGCGGAAAGCTGTCAAAAGATCGCGGGCCCTGCGTGGCCTCTGTTCCCTCATGCGGAATGGCATTCCGCAATGCTTGACGAGGCGTTCCGCCATACGCAATGCTCCGGCCAACAGCGATGGGAGGAGAGCCGCATGCCGCACGATCTGGACGGTGCGCTGCACTGGCACGAGCCGACGAAGGGCGAACGCGCGGGCTTCGGCAAGTTCGGCCAGCCGCAATCGGACTACGACCGGTTCATGGAAGAGGACGGCGTGCCCGTCTTCCGCGGCGTCGGAATCGAGAAGGTGCAGAACCTGCCGCTGCACCCCTGGCCCCGGATGGGCGGGCGCGGACATTACATCCAGCTGCACGGCACCGAGGGGAAGTGGGGCAACTACGTCGTCGAGGTGCCGGCGGCCGGCGCGCTCAACGTCGAAAAGCACATCTACGAGGAGATCTACCTCGTGGTCGAAGGGCGCGGCGCGACCGAGGTCTGGCTCGAGGAGGGCGGCCCGGTGCACACCTTCGAGTGGCAGGAGGGCTCGCTCTTCTCGATCCCGGTCAACGCCTACCACCGCATCGTCAACGCGACCAATTCGCCGGCGCTGCTGCTGGGCGGGACGACGGCGCCGAACCTGATGAACCTGATCGGCGACACGAAGGCGATCTTCGAGAACCCGTTCAAGTTCACCGACCGGTTCTCGGGCGATCCGGACTTCTACAAGCCGAACGACGATCTCGAGCCGGACCCGATCCGCGGGCTCGCCATGCGGCGCACCAACCTCGTGCCGGACGTGATGAACTGCGAGCTGCCGCTCGATAACCGCCGCTCGCCGGGGTACCGCCGGGTGGAGCCGTTCATGACCGGCAACAAGTTCTACCTGTGGATCGGCCAGCACGAGACCGGCAAGTATTCCAAGGCACATGCCCACACCTCGGCGGCCGTGCTCGTCTGCGTGAAGGGCAAGGGCTACACCTACACCTGGCCCGAGGAGTGCGGCGTGAACCCGTGGCAGGACGGCCACGGCGACAAGGTGAAGCGGGTCGACTACGAGCCCGTGGGACTCGTGTCGGCGGCGCCGGGCGGCGCGCGCTGGTATCACCAGCACTTCAATACCTCGAACGAGCCGTTCCGCCTGTCGGCGTGGTTCGGGCCGAACCACCCGAGCCTCGTGACCGGCCTACCGCCGGGCGAGAAGCAGATCGACTACACCGCGATGGACGTCACCGAGGGCGGCACCTCGATCCCCTACTGGATGGAGGATCCGCACATCCGCGCCGAGTTCGAGGCGCATATCGCCCGCAACGGCGGCGAGACGCGGATGGATCCGGCGCTTTACGACAAGCCAGAGGGCGCGTGAACCGGGCGGCCGATATCGGCGATCCGGAGGCGGGCGGCCGGGTCTTCTTCTCGCAGGCGGGACGCAGCCTGATCGAGGAGGACCAGCTCGAGCTGACGAGCGTCGGCGTCGATATCGGCTCGTCGACCTCGCACCTTCTGGTGTCGACGCTGCTGCTCGACCGGCTCGATACCCGCTACGTCGTGGTCGAGCGCAACGTGCGATTCGAATCCGAGATCCTGCTGACGCCCTATGCCGAGGGCAACACCATCGACGCCGAGGCGCTGGGGGCGTTCATCGAGGCGCAGTATGCCCGGGCGGGCATCACGCCCGAGGAGATCGACACCGGCGCGCTGATCCTGACCGGGGTCGCCGCGCGGCGGGCCAATGCCCGCGCCATCGGCGAGCTGTTCGCGGCGCAGGCCGGAACGTTCGTGGCGCTGAGCGCGGGCGACGGGCTCGAGACGATGATGGCCGCGCACGGGTCGGGCGCGGTCGCGCTGTCGAACCGGGGCGGCCCGGTCCTCAACATCGACGTGGGCGGCGGCACGACGAAGATCGCGCTCTGCGCGGGCGGCGACGTGGTGGCGCGCACGGCGCTCGACGCCGGCGCGCGGCTGGTCGCGTTCGACGACGCGGGGCGGATCGCGCGGCTCGAACCGTTCGGCCGGCGCCACATCGCCGATGCCGGGCTGGACGCGGGGCTCGGCGATCCGCTGGCGCCGGAGGCGCGGCGCCGCGTGGCCGAGGCGATGACCGGGTGCATCATCGACGCCGCGCAGGGCGAGGACGTGGACGGCTTCATGCGGTTGCCGCCGCTCGATGCGGCCGAGTCGCCGCGCGTCGTGCTGTCGGGCGGGGCGTCGGAATACCTCGAAGGCGCGGCGGGGCCCGCCGACGACCTCGGGCCGGAGCTGATCGCCGCGCTGGCGGCGCGGCTGGAGGCGATCGCGGCCGAGGTCGTGCCGGCGCGCCAGCGCATCCGCGCCACCGTCGTCGGCGCCTCGCAATATTCGGTGCAGGTCAGCGGCTCGACGATCTTCCTCGATCCGGCCGACGCGCTGCCGCTGCGCAACCTGCCGGTGGTCGCGCCGAAGCTCGACCTCGGGCCCGAGATCGACCCGGACGCGGTGGCGCAGGCGGTGACCGACGCGCTCGGCCGGATGGAGATGGGCGACGGCGAAACGCCGGTCGCGGTGGCGCTGCCCTGGCAGGGCTCGGCGCTCTATGGCCGGCTGAAGGCGCTCGGCGCCGGGCTGGTCCGGGGGCTCGCGCCGCTGATCGCCGCGGGCCATCCGCTCGTTCTGGTGATCGACGGCGACGTGGGCGGGCTCCTCGGGATGCAGATCCGGACGGAGGAGGACGTGCCGGGCGCGATCGTGTCGGTCGACGGGATCGCGCTGTCGGAGTTCGATTTCATCGACATCGGCGCGGTGATCCGTGCCACCGGGGCCGCGCCGGTCGTGGTAAAGTCCCTTCTGTTTCCGGAGGCCTGAGACATGTCCGAGACCGCCCCGCGCAAGATCCGCTCGATCTGGCCGCCGCTGCTGCTGATCGCGGTGTCCGTGGGCTACGTCGTCTGGGCGCAGCGCTACGGCGCGACGCCGCGGATGATGCCGACGATCGTCGGCGTGGCGACGGCGATCCTGTCGGTGCTCGACCTTCTGTCGCGGTTCGACAACGGGCTTGGATCGGCGCTGCGCGCCGCGCTCGGCGCGGATTTCCGCAACCGCGAGATGGCGCACGACCCGCCGCTCCGGAGCGAGGCGGCGATGCTGGGCTGGATGCTCGTCGCGATCGCGGCGGTCTGGGTCATCGGCCTGTTGCCGACGGTGCCGCTCTTCATTGCCGCGTTCATGCGGGTGTGGGGCGGGCAGTCGTGGCGCGCGTCGCTGCTGACAGCCGCCGGCGTGCTCGTCTTCGTGGTCCTGGTGTTCGAGGTGCTGCTCGACTACTCGCTCTATCGCGGCATCGTCTGGGAGACGCTGGCGTGATCCCCGGACAGAAGCGCGACCGCCGCCCCGGTGTCGACGAGATCGGCATATTTGGCCTGCAGGTCGAAGAGCGCGAGCGCGTGGCTCGACTCGAACCGGTCGAAGACCGCGTCGGCGACGACGAGGCAGGGCAGGTCGCGGTTGTAGGCGTCGACCGCGGTGGCGCGGACGCAGCCCGAGCTGGTGCAGCCGGCGACGATCACGCCGTCCGCGCCGAGCGCGGCGAGCCGGTCGTCGAGGTCGGTGGCCCAGAACGCGCTCGGCTTCGACTTGCCCAGCACGACGTCCCCGGGCGCGGGGGCGAGCGGGGCCACGATCTCGTTGCCGGCGGGGTCGTCCTCTGCGCCGCGGGCGGTCTTGGTCCGGCGCGCGGCGAGGCGCGCGGCGTCGCGCCGCGTGTAGATCACCGGCACGCCGGCGGCGCGCGCGGCCGCGATCAGCTGCGCGATGCGCGGCACCGCGGCCCAGGCGGCCGGCCCGCAGGCGGTGCGGACGGCGCGCGCCGCGCTCACCGCGTCGGCGCCCTCGGGGCCGCAGAAATCGTAGGTCATGTCGATGACCAGGAGCACCGGGCGCGCCGGGCGCGGGCCGTCGGCGCCGTAGCCTGCCACCTCGCGCACGCGCCGGTCGGCGTCGGTGAGGAATGCCTCCCACGGCGCTGCCGGGGTCGTCGTATCATCAGGTCGGGTCATGCGCGGAGCATGGCCCGGACCCAACCGGAAACACAAGAAGCCGCCGCATGCAGACAGGCAAGGCGGACCGTCCCATCAGAGAGGAGACTGACATGAGACATCTATCCCTGCTCACCGCGCTTGCCGCGCTGGTCGCCGCGCCGGCGCTGGCGCAGGACGACTGGCCGTCCGAGCCGATCACCTTCGTGGTGCCCTACAGCCCCGGTGGCGGCTTCGACGAATACGCCCGCGCGGTCGCGCCCGAGATGGAGCGCATCCTCGGCACCGAGGTGGTGATTGAGAACATTCCGGGCGCCGGCGGCCAGCGCGGCGCCTCGACCGTCTACCGCGCCGATCCCGACGGCTACACGATCGGGATCTGGAACGTGCCCGGCCTGACCGTGCCGCAGCTGATGGGCCAGTCGTCGGGCTACGACCTGACGGACGTGACCTGGATCGGCAACCTCGCGACGTCGCGCTACGCGCTCGCGGTGCAGCCCGACAGCGGCTACGAGAGCCTCGAGGACCTGTGCAGCATGGGCGAGCCGTTCAAGCACTCCGATACCGGCCCGGCCTCGACCTCGTCGGTGACCGCGCGGATCGCGATGAGCCTGATCGACTGCCCGATCCAGAACATCACCGGCTACAAGGGCTCGACCGACACGATCATCGGCCTGATGCGCGGCGAGGTCGACGCGACGATCAAGCCGATCGCGTCGCTCTACAACTACGCCGAATCCGGTGACGTGAAGATGCTGATGACGCTCGAGGACGAGCGGTCGCTGCCGGACGTGCCGACCTCGACCGAGCTCGGCTACGAGGATTTCGCCAACTTCACCCTGCGCCGGATCGTCGGTGGCCCTCCGGGCATCCCCGCCGAGATCCAGCAGCGGCTGTCGGATGCGCTGATCGAGGCGGCCAATTCCGAGGCGGTGCAGGAATGGTCCGAGAGCTCGAACCGTCCGCTCGACCCCGTCGGCTACGAGGAGGCGTCGGCCGAGATGACCGAGCTGATGGACTTCTACACGCAGTACAAGGACGTGCTGGCCGAGTGAGCCGCACGACCGCCGACCGGGGCGCGCGCATCACGCGCGCCCCGGAGCTTTTTCCGATCGGCCCGCTCTGGAACGGAACACATGGGATTTGACGCTCTACTAGACGCGCTTCTGACGGTCGCCACCGGCGGCTCCGCCATCTACGTGCTGCTGGGCGTGATGCTCGGCCTGTGTTTCGGGGTGATCCCGGGGCTCGGGGGCACGACCGCGCTGGCGCTGCTGATCCCGGTGACCTTCACGATGGAGTCGCTCGACGCGATGTACCTCGCGGGCGGGGTCATGGGGGCCACCTCCTTTGGCGGGTCGCTGACGGCGATCCTGCTGAACACGCCGGGCACCGCGCCGAACGCGGCCACCACCTTCGACGGCTATCCCCTGGCCAAGCAGGGCAAGGCCGGCCTCGCCATCGGGGCGGCGGCCACGGCCTCGGCCTCGGGCGGGGTGCTGGGGCTGCTGACGCTGCTCCTGGTGATCCCGATCGCGCGCGATCTCGTGCTGGCCTTCGGGCCGGCGGAATTCTTTCTGCTGACGATCCTCGGCCTCGCCGCGATCGCGGTGTCGGCGCGGGGCAAGCTGTTGCGCGGGCTGATCGCCGGGGGCGTCGGCCTGATGCTGGCCTTCGTCGGCTCCGACACGGTGTCCGGCGAGCTGCGCTTCACGCTGGGCAGCGACTACCTCTGGGACGGCATCCCGCTGGTGCCGGTGCTGACCGGGATGTTCGCGCTCAGCCAGATGATCGAGCTCGGCCTCAAGGGCGGATCGGTCGCCGCAGCGATCGAGGAGGGCCAGACCCGCATCGCCGGCATCCGCGACGGCGTGGTGTCGGTGTTCCGGCACTGGACGGTGCTGGTGCGGGGATCGGCCATCGGCACGCTGATCGGGGCCATTCCGGGCCTCGGCGGGACGGTGGCGTCGTTCATCGCCTACACCTCGACGGTGCAGAGCTCGCGCGATCCCGAGAGCTTCGGCAAGGGCAACATCGTCGGGGTCATCGCGCCCGAGGCGGCCAACAACGCCAAGGACGGCGGGTCGCTGGTGCCGACGGTGGCCTTCGGCATTCCCGGCAGCGCCGAGACGGCGCTGTTCCTGGGGATCCTCGTGCTGCACGGCATCGACCCGGGGCCGTCGATCCTTCTGGACAACCAGCGCGAGGTCTACGGCCTGATCGTGGCGCTGACGCTGTCGGCGATCGGCGCGTCGATCCTCGGGCTGATCTTAGCCCGATGGCTTGTGCTCATCACCTTCATCAACGTGCACGTTCTCGTGCCGGTCGTCGTGACCGTGTCGCTTACCGGGGTTTTCGTGCTCGAGGGGCGGATGGGCGACGTGATCCTCGCCATGGTCATGGGGATCGTCGGCTACCTGATGCTGCGCTTCGATTATCCGCGCCTGACGCTGGTGATCGCGCTGGTGCTCGGGGAAACGGCGGAGCGGTCGTTCCACCAGACCCAGATGATCAGCGACTATGATATGCTCGGCTTCATGGCGGCGCGGCCGCAATCGCTGATCCTGATCGCGCTGATCGTTCTGACGCTGCTGCTGCCGGGGCTCCGGCGGCTGCCCGTGTTCCGGAGGAAGGCCGCATGAGCGAACTCGAGCGGTGGGAGGGCCGCTTCGCGGCCGAGGAGTACGTCTTCGGCACCGCGCCCAACGCCTTCCTGTCGCGGCAGGCGGACCTTCTGAAACCGGGGATGCGCGCGCTCAGCATCGCCGACGGCGAGGGACGCAACGGGGTCTGGCTGGCCGAGCAGGGGCTCGAGGTGACGTGGCAGGATTTCTCGCCGCGCGCGCAGGACAAGGCGCAGGCGCTGGCCCGGGCACGGGGCGTGACGCTCGACTGGGTGCTGTGCGACCTCGAGGACTTCGCGTTTCCGGACGCCGCCTACGACGTGGTCGTCGGCGTGTTCTTCCAGTTCCTGGCTCCCGAGGCGCGCGCGCGGGTCTTTGCCGGCATGCGGCGCGCGCTGAAGCCCGGCGGCCTCCTGCTGATCGAGGGCTACGGCCCGAAGCAGCTGGACTATGGCACCGGCGGGCCGAAGGCGCTGGAGAACCTCTATACCGAGCCGCTCCTGCGCGAGGCGTTCGGCGACATGGCCGATTGCCGGATCATGGCCTATGACGCGGAGGTGTCCGAGGGCGCCGGGCACGCGGGCATGTCCGCGCTCGTCGACCTCGTGGCCTGGAAGTAGGGCCGCGCCGGCGGGCAAGGCCCGCCCTTGACTGTCGCGTCCGCCGCCCCGACACAGACCGCGGTGCAGGAGAGGTGACGCATGGCGGTATCGCTGACCGACATCCGCAAGACCTTCGGCGATCGGGCGGCGGTCGACGGCGTGACCGCCGAGATCGAGGATGGCGAGTTCTTCGTCGTGCTCGGACCCTCGGGCTGCGGCAAGTCGACCCTTCTGCGGATGATCTCGGGGCTGGAGACGCTCGACGGCGGCAGGGTCGCGCTCGACGGGCGGCCGGTGGCGGGGCCGGGCACGCACGTGCCGCCCGAGGCGCGCAATGTCGGCGTGGTGTTCCAGTCCTACGCGCTGTGGCCGCACATGGATGTGCGCGACAACGTGGCATTCCCGATCGAGAGCGCGGGCGGCGGCCGACGCGCGGCCCGCGCCGATGCGGAGCGGCACCTCGCGACGGTGGCGCTGGAGGAGTTCGCGGCGCGCCGGCCGGCGGAGCTTTCGGGCGGCCAGCGCCAGCGCGTCGCGCTCGCGCGGTGCCTCGCGGGCGGCGCGCGGACGATCCTGATGGACGAGCCGCTGGCGAACCTCGACCCGCACCTGCGCGCCAGCATGGAGGAGGAGATCCACGCCTTTCACCGGCGGGCCGGTGCGACGACGCTGTATATCACGCACGACCAGCGCGAGGCGATGGCGCTCGCGAGCCGCGTCGCCGTCATGGCGCGCGGCCGGTTCCAGCAGGTCGCGACGCCGCAGGCGCTGCACGACCGGCCCGGGACCGAGGAGGTCGCGCGCTTCATCGGCCGCGCCGCCGTCCTGCCGGCGACGCTGGAGGCGGACGGGCAGGCGACGCTGGCCGGTCAGCGCGTGGCGGTGGCGACGGCCGGACCGACGGCGCCGGGCCCGGTGTCGGTGGTGATCCGCCCGGGGGACGTGCGGCTCGGCGACGGGCCGCTGACCGCGCGGCTGGAGCGGGTGTTCTACCGCGGCGGCGCCTGGGAGGCGATGGCCGCGGTCGAGGGACTGCCCGAGGCGTTGCCGGTGACGAGCGCGCGCCCGCTGCGCACGGGTGAGACGGCCCCGCTGACGCTGACGGGCGGCTGGGTCCTGCCGGCGCCGGCGTCAGAGACGCCAGGGCACGACGCCGGGCGGCAGACGCTGTCCGAGCCGGTCGAGTAGCGTCATCAGCGCGATCGTCGCCAGCACGGTGATCGACGACATCGCCGCCGCCAGCGTGGTGTAGCCGCCGTCCTCGTAGTTGAAGATCGTCGTTCCGATGGTCTCGTTCCCGCGCGACCACAGGAGCGCCGACACCGTGACCTCGTTGTAGGCGGTGAGAAAGACGAGGATCGCGCCCGAGGCCGCCGCTGGCGCGAGAAGCGGAAGGTGCACCCGCCAGAGCCGCCGGCCGAAGCGCGCGCCGGATACGCGGGCGGCGTCGTCGAGCGCGGGATCGAGCTGGCCGGCCGCGGCGGCCACGGGCTTGAGCCCGACGGCGAAATAGGCCGTCAGGTAGGCCAGCAGGATCAGCGCCAGCGTGTTGTAGAGCGACACGCCGATGCCCGGGATCGGCCGGATGTAGACGAGGATGAACGCGATCGAGATGACGATGCCGGGAATGGCGTAGCTCATCTCGGCCAGAGTCGCGACGCCGCCGCCGGTCGCGCGCCCGAGCCGGTCGCGCCGCGCGCCGAAGAGCGCCACGAGCGCCGACAGCCCCGCGAGGGCCAGCGCCGCCGTCCCGGCCAGGAGCGTGGAGTTGAAAAAGGCGCGGGCCGGCGCGCCCTGGCGCAGGAGGACCTCGGCGAAGTTGTCCCATGTCAGGCTCTGCAGGGTCAGGGGCACGCCGTAGGTCGGCACCAGCGCGGTGGCGACGAGCGACGCGAGTGGCAGCGCCAGCACGCCCGCGACGAAAAGCGCCAGCGCCGCCTCGACCCCCGGCCGGGCGCGGCCGAGCGCGATGCGCAGCGCCGGCTGCGGCGGGCCGATCAGCCCCGAGCGCGCGCGGCGCTGCAGCCAGCCCTGCAGCGTCACGGCGAGGACCGCGACCACCGCCAGCATCATCGCGAGCACCGCCACGTCGGTCAGGACGCTGGGTCCGAAGCCCGCGAGCCGGCGCCAGATCAGCACCGGCAGCGTGACGTAGCGGCCCGGGATGCCCAGAAGCGCCGGGATGCCGAAATTGCCGAGCGCCGAGACGAAGGCGAGCGCCAGCGCCGCGATCAGCGACGGCGCGAGAAGCGGCAGCAGGATCCGCCGCAAGAGCCGCGCCGGTCCGGCCCCGGCGATGCGCGCGGCCTCGATCACCTCGCGCGGGAGGCCGCGCAGCGCGGCCAGGACCACGAGAAAGACGAGCGGCGTGTGCTGAAGGGTCAGAAGGCCGATCACTCCCTCGCGGGAATAGAGCGGGTGCGCGACGCCGATCTCGGGCTGCAGCCCGACCCAGCCGAGCACCGGGCTCGACGGCCCGAGCGCCTGGATCCACGCGATCGCCGTGACGTGCGGCGGGATCATCATCGGCAGGAGCAGCAGGAAGACGAAGACGCCCTTGGCCCGTAGATCCGTCAGCCCGATGACGAAGGCGAGGACCGTGCCGAGGACGAGCGCGCAGAGCGCCGAGACCGACGCGCTGTCGAGGCTGTTGAGAAGCGCGCCGCGCGCCGCGTCCGACCCCAGCGTCTCGACGATCGGGCCGGCCCCGCCTGCGAGGCCGGTCGAGAACAGCCGCGCCAGCGGCAGCACGAACAGCGCCGCCGCCACCGCGAGGAGCAGGGCGAGGGCGAGGCCCTCGCCGCGGGGTCGGCCGACCCTCACCCGCCGAAGGTCTCGGCGAACCGCTCCTTGTTCTCGGCGTCGTTGGCCAGCGCCTCGGCCGGGTCGAAGGTGATGACCTCGATGCCCGAGCGGTCGGGGAAGTAGTCGGGCGCGGCCACGTCGGGATGCGCCGGCAGGTAGCCCTGCCGCGCGGCCAGTTCCTGACCCTGCTCGGACAGCAGGAAGTCGACGAAGGCCTGCGCCGCCTCGACGTTCTGCGCCGTCTCGAGGATCGCCACCGGCTCGGTCACCGCCGAGACGCCCTCTTCGGGGAAGACGAAGCCGACCGGCGCGCCGTCCTGGATGTTGCGCAGCGCGAGGAAGTCCACGACGAAGCCGTAGAGCGCCTGGCCGCCGGCGACCGCCTGGTAGGTGCCGCCGTTGCCGCCCTGCGCGATCGCGCCCTGTTCGGCGAGGCCCTCGTAATAATCCCAGCCGAGATCGGGCAGGCCGGTGAGCGACACCATGTGGATCGTCGCGGCGCCCGATTCCAGCGGCGAGGGCATGACGATGTTGTTCTCCGCCGCGGGCTCGAGCAGGTCGGCATAGCTCTCGGGCACCATCTCGGCAGCCTCGTTGTAGACGATGCCGGTGGTGATGAGCTTGGTCGAGAAGTAATAGCCCTCGGGGTCCATCAGCCCGTCGTCGTAGGCCGAGACGTCGGCGTCGGGATAGGCCATGAGGCGTCCGTCCCGTTCGAGGCTTTCCATCGTCACCGTGTCGGCGATGAGCAGCACGTCGGGCTGCGGCTGGCCGGCCTCGAACTCGGCGCGCAGGCGCGCCATCATCTGGGTCGTGCCGTCGCGGACCCATTCAACGTCCACGTCCGGATAGACCTCGTTGAAGGCGTCCACGGTCTGTTGCGCGTCCTGGTCGGGCTGCGAGGTGTAGAGCACGAGCGTGCCGGACACGGACTCGTCGGCGTCCTGCGCGAGGGCCGGACCGGCCAGCGCGGCCGTCACGAGGGCAAGGGCGGCGGTGCGATGCATGGATCTCTCCCGAAGTTGTTCCGGTGACGCGCTACCAGCGGGATGTGACAGGTCTGCGACTGTCGGGGTGATCGCAAGCTCGCGCCGCCGGTGCAACACCGTCGCGGGCCGGCGCCGCCGGTGCCGGGTCGCGCGCCCGGGCGGTGCGCGACCCGGTGAGCGTTGGTCAGCGATAGACCATGTCGATGCTGTCGAACGCGCCGCGCTCGAAATCCTCGATGAAGGCCTCGTGGTCCGCCTTCAACCGGTCCGCCGTCTCGACCGTGAAGTGCAGGAGATCCTCCACGAAAAGCTCGCGCGGCTTGCACGCGGCGAGGATCGACGGCTCCACGTCGTAGTCGACCTGGCCGAGGTCGTCCGACAGCGCGTGCGCCTGCGCCAGCGCCTGTCCGCAGACATGGGCGTAGTCGCGCCATGTCGACTTGGACAATTCGTCGAGGTCGATGTCGTCGCGGAACGGCGCGCGCTCGCGGCTCATGAAGCTCTCGCCCCCGATCTTGACCGCGCCGAAGAACACGTCGCCATGCGCGAGCTGCACCTGCTGGCCGTGGGCGATGCGCTCGCCCTTTTCGCCCGCGTCGAAATCCGACGGCGGGGTGAGGCCGGCGAGCGCCGAGCGGCGCGCCTTCTTGAACTCCACGATGATGTCGTCGGTGGCGTTCTTCGACGGGCCCTCGAGCAGCACGTAGTAGCGCGGCAGCCCGAGCGACGACGTGCCCTGCCCGTGGCGGACGCACACGTCCTTGACCTTCAGCTCGGGCGAGCGGTCCGGCACATCGAGCTTGTTGGCCTTGGCGAGGTCGTTCACGGCCTTCTGGAACGTGTCGATCTCCGACGAGATCGGCTGCAGCTCGTCGTCGGCGCGAAAGCCCTTGCCGGACGGCTTGAGGTAGTCGTCCCAGAGCCAGTCCTTGCGCTCTTCCCAGGCTTCCTTGAACAGGCGCTGGATCACCTTGGGCGAGTTGTCCATGCGGAAGGCATCGGCCTTTTCCGTCTCCTTCGCGGCGTATTGCTCCATCGCCTCGAGATAGCCGTGGACGAAGGCGCGGACGATCTTGCGGCGCTGCTTGCGGCTGAGGTCGCCCTCCTCCTGTGCGGCGACCCAGAAGCCGACGGCGGCGCGCTTCATGTCCCAGGTGAACGGGGCGTAGATCGCCTCGTCGAAGTCGTTGACCGAGAAGATCGGCACGCCGTCACGATTCGGCATGACGCCGAAATTCTCGGGGTGCACGTCGCCGAGCGCCAGCACGGTGGGCATGTGCGCGTCGGCGCCGACCATGTCGCGGTAGAACAGCAGCTGTGTGCCGCGGAAGAAGCTGAAGCGGGACTTGGCCAGTTTCTCGAACTTCGTGCGCGCGCCGTGCGACTGCGCCTCGATCCGGTTCTGGTGATCCTCCCGCAGGGTGGAGCGGACGTGGTGGCGCCGGTCGATCCCGGTCAGCAGGTTCGGCGGCACGATCTGCTCGCCGTTGGCGATGCGGGTGGCGAGATCGCGGAACGATTCGACCCGTCCGTCGGACTTCACCACCGGCTGGACGATCTTTTCGTCCCCGCCGGATTTGGACCCGGATCCGGACGCGCGGGACGTCGTCCCGGTCTTCGCGGATGTCTTCGCGGGGGTCTTCGCCTTGGTCTTGGTGTCAGCCATGCGTCGCTCCTATCGCCGTGAGGTGCCAACGTGCCGGCCAAGACGCGGGTTCCGGCGCGGTGGGCGCGTCGCGATGGGGCGTTGGGAGTCGGGACCGTCCGATCATCGTAGACAATGGCGCCTTCGCGCTGCCAGATGAAGCGCGAGAAAAAGCGGGGTTCCGATGGCGCACGAGCAGAACCAGACGCTGGCGTTGTTGATCGACGGCGACAATGCCACGCCATCGATCGTAGACGGATTGCTGGCCGAGATCGCGAATTACGGAATTGCGAGCGTAAAGCGAATATACGGGGATTGGACAAGCCCCCGGCTCTCGACCTGGAAGGACTGCCTGCTCGAGCACTCGATCCAGCCAATTCAGCAATTCGCCTACACCAGCGGCAAGAACGCGACCGACGGGGCCATGATCATCGACGCGATGGACTTGCTCTACACGGCGCGGTTCTCGGCATTCTGCATCGTGTCGAGCGACAGCGATTTCACGCGGCTCGCCTCTCGGGTCCGCGAACAGGGTGTGGCGGTCTATGGCTTCGGTGAGCGCAAGACGCCTCGGGCCTTCATCGCCGCATGCGACAAGTTCGTTTTTTTCGATGTGCTGATGGCGCGGGACAGCGGCCAATTGCTGTCGGAGCAAGGCGTCAACGACAGCCGAGTTTCCTCTCCTGGCCAACAGGCGGTCAAGGCGGCCTCCGGAGGACCGGCACTCGACATCGCTGCGGTCGATATGCTGGCACAGGCCATCGTCGCGACGGCGGAAGAGGACGGTCGGGCCAACCTTGCCGGGGTGGGGTCGCATCTTGCCAAACAGATGCCTGACTTTGACGCGCGAAACTTCGGATTTCCGCGTCTCACGGATCTGGTGCAGGCGTCGGGCATCGCCGAAGTCGAGCGCGGCGGCCAAAACCCCACAATCGTTCGAGTGCGTCTTCGCCCAGACTACAAGACCAGCCAACGCGGCTAGGAAGACGGCGAGCGCCGTGTCGGCGGGTTTCCGGCTGTCCCGGGGCTTATCCTCGTGCGCCCCGCGACCGGCCGCGGCGCCGTACCCATTCGCGCCACAAAGCGGGTGTAGGAGGCGGGCGGATCGACGGGAGGATGGTTCATGTCACATGTCGCAGCGCCTCGGCGCGCCGTGTTCGGGTGGTCGGGGTTCGCCGTCGGTGCGGTCGCGCTCGTGCTGACGCTGGCGACGCTCTGGTCGGGGCCGTTCGCGGCGTCGCAGAGCGCCGGCGTCACGGTGGGCGAGCTGGCGACGGAGATCGCGCAATCGGCGGCGCGGTCGCTGGCCGGCGTGCCGCAGCCGGCGCCGGTCGCGGAGCCGCGGACGATCGACGATCACCTCGCGCTGGCGGTCGGCATCCTGTCGGGGCTGGCCATCGCGCTCGGCGTCGGTGCGGTCGTGCGGCGGGAAGGGGCGCGGGCGGCGGCCGCGGGGATCGCGCTCGGCGGGCTGGCGGTCGGGCTGCAGCTCTTTGCCTGGACGGTCGCGATGCTCGTGGGCGCGGTGGTGATCTCGGCGGTGATCTACGCGCTGCGCGACGCGTTCGGAGACCTGTTCGGCGGGCTCTTCGACGGCTGAGCCCGGGGCGGGTCCGCGTGGCGCGGGCCGGCGCGGTGGCGCGCCGGCCGCGGGTCTCATTCGTCCTTCGGGGCCTCGATGACCACGGCGGTGTCGTGGGGCACGACCTTGTAGGTCTTGACCGCGAGGATGCAGGGCGGGGCCACAACCTCGCCGTTGCGGATGTCGAACTGGCCGGCGTGGAAGTCGCACTCGATCACGTGGCCCTCGAGATAGCCCTCGGACAGCTCGCCCGGGCCGTGGGTGCAGGCGTTGTCGGTCACGTAGAACCGGTCCTCGACATGATAGACGGCGAGTTCGAGATCGCCCTTGTCGACGCGGATCACCTCGCCCTCGGGCACCTCGTCCTTGGGGCACAGCTCGATCAGGTTGTCGGTCTGAGACATCATTCCTCCTTGTCGTCGTTCGGCGGGCCGGGACACGATCGTGCCCGGCCCGCCATCGCCCGGCTGCACCGGACAGTTAGGGCTTGATTAGAAGAACGTTGTTCCGCATGCAAGAAAATGTGCCACGTTTTTCCGCTCCGCGGGACGGACGCGACGGCAGGGGCGATCGCGGCCGGCCGAGATAACTTGCATGAAAATCAGGTGCTTGCTCGTTCACGGACGCGCCGTGTCGCGTCCGGACGGGCAGGCGTTCCGCATGACAGAAAGTTGTTCCCCTTTTCGCGGCTTGCTACAAGATCCGCGAGAGAGGAGGCCCAGCCATGGACAAGAAGACCGACGACGCCCCGCAGGCCGAGGCCGAGACCGCCGAGGACGGCACCGAGATCGGGCCGAAGGGGTACTATCATTCCAACAAGAACCGCATCTTCGTCCGCGCGATCCAGGGCGAATACAATCTGCAGCAGAAGCTCGACGAACTGCGGGCGCAGCCGCGCGTGCGCAAGGCGCGCGAGATCAAGTTCGTCGACGGCCCGCAGGCCTACAGCCGGCACTACGTGGAGCCCAAGGACAACATCACCCAGCTGTTCCACATCCACCTCGAGGAATACGGGCCGGGCGGCAAGAGCCAGAAGCACGGCCACGTCAACGAGGCGGCGTTCTACATCCTCGACGGCGCGGGCTACGAGATCCACGACGAGCAGCGCTACGACTGGCAGGCCGGTGACGTGGCGATCGTGCACAACAACTGCGTGCACCAGCATTTCAACGCCTCGGACACCAAGCCCGCGCGCGCGCTCGTGCTGAAGACCAAGCCGATGTTCATGTTCATGAACATGCTCTTCCAGAAGACGGTCGAGCCGCGCTCGACCGAGCCGGCGCCCGGCGGCGAGGACTTCGAGGTCCGCGAGGAAGAGGACGATCACAACCATCCCGAGGGAGGCTACTGATGGCGTGGGGAGAGACCTCCGTCTGGATCGACGGCACCGAGAACGCGCCGCTCTACCAGGATCTGCTGGATGACGCCGCGGCGCGGCCGGCGCGCGACGCCGAGCGCAAGAAGATCATCCGCCCGAACGAGATGCCGTGGGAGATGTCGCGCCAGGGGCTTCTGAAGCATCTCATCAACGAGCAGATGAACACGCGGATGGAGACGGTCGACGCCTACATGCAGATCGTTCCGCCGGGATCGAAGTCGGGCAAGCACCGGCACCTCGCGGAAGAATGCCTCTACGTGCTGGAAGGCCGCGGCTACGACCTGCACCAGGATTGCGACGTCGAGATCACCGACGAGTATTTCTGGAAGCCGCAGGAGGAGGTGAAGCGGTTCGAGTACGAGGCGGGCGACGTCGTCTACGTGCCGCCGAACACGATTCACCAGCACTTCAACGCCGATCCCGACCGGCCGCTTCGGCTGATCTCGACGATCAACCGCATCTTCAAGCAATGCGGGCTGAACGATCTCGAGCAGATCGAGAACGCGCCGGAATACGATCCGTCGCTGACGCTGACCCCGGAGGTCATCCGCGGCTTCCTGCGCGGCGAGCGCTGACCGGCGCGGGCCGCCGGCGCGGTGCCGCCGGGGGCCCGCCGACCCCTTTCACATTCGGAATCCCGTCATGTTCGGTGCGTTGCTCGCCTTCGCTTCGGCGGCCTTCTTCGGCCTCAACAACGCCACGGTGCGCCGCGGCGTGCTCAAGTCGACCGTGCTGCAGGGCATGGCGATCACGGTGCCTCTCGGGGTGCCTCTCTTCGTGGCCTGCGCGCTGTTCATGGGCGGGTTCGAGGCGATGGCCGGCTGGCCGGTGCCCACCTACCTCTGGATGATCGCCGCCGGCGTGATCCACTTCGTCGTCGGGCGCTACGGCAACTACCGCGCCACGCAGGCGCTGGGGGCGACGCTGTCGACCCCGGTGCAGCAGCTGTCGATCCTGATCGCGCTGGTGCTGGGGTTCATGTTCCTCGGCGAGACGGTGAACGCGGTGAACGTGCTGGGCATCGTTCTGGTGATCGTCGGGCCGATGATGCTGATGCGGCGCAAGCGCGCGGTGACGAAGGCCGGCAGCGCCAAGGCCTTCGTGCCGGAGTACGGGCCGGGCCTGTTCTGGGGCGCTGTCTGCGCCTTCGGCTACGGCACCTCGCCGCTGTTCATCGCGCTCGGGATCGAGGCGGCGGGCGGCGACCTCGCCGACGGGGTCGCGGGGCTTCTGGTGTCCTACGTCGCGGCGACGCTGGTGGTCGCGGTGCTGGTGCTGCTGGCGGGCGGCCGGAGCTACATGCAGGGGCTCGACGGCGGCTCGCGCGGGTGGTTCCTCGCGTCGGCGCTCTTCGTGGCGCTGTCGCAGCTCTTTCGTTATCTCGCGCTGGCGGTGGCGCCGGTCGCGGTCGTGGTGCCGATCCAGCGGTTGTCGGTGGTGTTCCGGCTGATCTTCAATGCCATGATCAACCGCGAACACGAGGTGTTCGACGCTTGGGTGATCGCGTCGATCCTCTTGGCGGTGCTGGGGGCCGTTGCACTGGCCGGCGACACCGCCATGCTGCTCGGGGCGCTCGGCGTCGGGCAGGACGCGATCGCGGTGCTGTCGGCGCCGCTGGTCTGAGGCAGATGCGCCGCGCGGGTTCGAGGAGGGCAGGGCGATAAACGTCAAGCAGCTGATCTATTTTCGCAAGGCGGTGGAGACCGGGAACCTGACCCGCGCCGCGCAGGAGCTGAACGTGGCGCAGACCGCGCTCGGGCTGCAGATCCGCAATCTCGAGCAGGAGCTGGGCGTCACGCTGATCGAGCGGTATTCGCGCGGCGTGACGGTGACGCCCTGCGGCGCGATCCTGAACCGGCATGCCGCCGAGATCCTCGAGCGGATCGACGCGGCCAAGGCCGCGGTGCGCGCGCGGGCCGGGCTGTCGACGGCGACGCTCCGGTTCGGGCTGACGCCGAGCATCGTGCGGCTCGTGGGCGACGCGATCCTGCAGGAATTCGCGCCGATGCTGGGCGGGACGGAGCTGAACCTGGTGGAAGAGTTCAGCTTCATCCTCGCGCAGCAGATGGCGCAGGGCGAGCTGTCCTGCGCGCTCAGTTACTCGGCCGACACCGATCCGCGCTACGACCGGCGGGCGCTGCTGGAAGAGGACCTGTTCCTGATGGTGCCGGGCGACGATCCGCAGGGCGGCGCGCCGGTCGCGTTCCGCGAGATCGCGGGCTACGACCTCGTGCTGACGGCCAAGCAGGACGTGCTGACGAAGAGCGTGGAGGAAATCGCGGCACGGCTCGGCGTGACGCTCAACATCGCCTACCAGGTGCAGTCGCTGCGGGCGGTGAAGGATCTGGTGGTCAAGCGCGCGGCGGCGACGGTCATGCCCTTCGGCGCGGCCGAGGGCGAGATCCGCAGCGGGCTGATCGTGCCCCGGCCGATCGTGTCGCCGTCGGTGGTGCGGACACTGGTGTTCCTGTCGCCCAAGGACCGCGAGGCGGCCGGGCTGGGCCCGGAGGTCGATGCGTTCGTGGATGCGATCGCAGAGCGCCTGCATGCGGCGCCGGGCCCGGTCACGCGGCGGCTGTGACCGCCGCCGGACCGGAAAGCGTTCAGGCGTCGCGGTTCTGGAAGACCGCTTCCATCGCCACGCGCGGCAGGTCGGTGCGCGCGATGCCGAGCTCGGCCAGTTCCGCGTCGCTCTTGGCGGCGAGGCGGGTGTAGATTGTGTACGAGCGGTAGCCCGACACGAGGCCCAGCGGGTCGAACTTGAACTTGCGTGGCGCGATCGCCGAGACGATGTCACTCAGGCTGCGGGTTTGGGAGGTCCCGGCGTCAAACGTCGAAATGGTCATAACAGTTTCCCCTTTTGCTGCAGTGCAATATAACCTCGTCCGGCGACCGGACAAGCCTGCAAAACAAGGCGGATAACGGCTATGTCGCTGGTGCAATACGCCGGCGGCGCGGGTCAGAGACCCCGCGCCGCGAGCGCCTTGTCGAGGCGCGGATAGACCCGCCGGGCATTGCCCTCGAACACCTTGGCGCGGTCGGCCGCGTCCAGCCCGAGGTTGTCGATGTAGCGCTTGGTGTCGTCGAAGTTGTGCCCGGTCTCGGGATCGACGCCCTTGACCGCGCCGAACATCTCGGACGCGAAGAGGATGTTGTCGATGTCGATCACCTCGAACAGGCAGTCGATGCCGGCCTGGTGATAGACGCAGGTGTCGAAGAACACGTTGCGCATGACATGCTCGCGCAGCGGCGGCTTGCCCATCATGTCGGCGAGGCCCCGGTAGCGGCCCCAGTGATACGGCACCGCCCCGCCGCCATGCGGGATGATGAGCCGCAGGTCCGGGAAATCGGCGAACAGGTCGCCCTGCAGGAACTGCATGAACGCCGTCGTGTCGGCGTTGATGTAGTGCGCGCCGGTCATGTGGAAGTTGGGGTTGCACGAGCCCGACACGTGGATCATCGCCGGCACGTCGAGCTCAACCATCTTCTCGAAGAACGGATACCACGCGCGGTCGGTCAGCGGCACGCCCGTCCACATCCCGCCCGAGGGATCGGGGTTCAGGTTGCAGCCGACGAAGCCCAGGTCGACGCAGCGCTCCAGCTCCTCGATCGCGTTGGCGATGGGCGCCTGCGGGTTCTGCGGCAGCTGGCAGACGCCGATGAAGTTGTCCGGAAAGAGCTGCACGACCCGGTGGATCATGTCGTTGGACAGCCTCGTCCATTCCTTCGACATCGCCTCGTCGCCGACATGGTGGCCCATGCCCGACGCCCGGGGCGAAAAGATCGTCATGTCGCCGCCGCGCTCCTTGAGCGCGCGCAGCTGGTTGTCGGCGATGGAGCTGCGGATCTCGTCGTCCGGGATCGCCTCCAGTTCGGGCTTCGGGTTGGCCTTGGGGTCCTCGAAATGCGCGATCTGCGCCTTGCGAAAGTCCATGAAGGCCTTGGGTTCGGTCGTGTAGTGCCCGTGGCAGTCGATGATCATCTGCGCCCTCCCTCGTAGTCGGCCTGGGTCATGTAGGTCAGGCCCTTTTCGGCCAGTCGCGGCCGCATGTCGTTGATGTCGATGCCGAGCTCGCCCGCGGCGTAGCGCGCGCGCACCGTCTCCTCGCGCTCGATGCGCGCCTGCGCCTTTTCCGCCACCGACGCCGCGTCGGCGCGCGGCACCACGACGACGCCGTCGTTGTCGGCGACGATGACGTCGCCCGGGTTCACCAGCGTGTCGCCGCAGGAAACCGGCACGTTCACGTCGCCCACGGTCTCCTTGACCGTGCCGTGCGCGCAGATCGACCGCGCCCAGACCGGAAAGCCCATCTTCTCGAGGTCGTCGACGTCGCGGCAGCCGGCATCGATGATGAGCCCGCGCACCCCCTTGTTCTGGAACAGCGTGCCGAGCAGATCGCCGAAATAGCCCGAATGCGCCTCCGCGATCGGGGCGGCGACGAGGATGTCGCCCTCCTGCACCTGCTCGGCGGCGACGTGGATCATCCAGTTGTCGCCCGGCGGGAGCGTGCAGGTGACCGCCGTGCCGCTGATCGGGCCGGTGCGGAAGATCGGGCGCAGGCGCTGGTGCATCAGGCCGGTGCGGCCCTGCGCCTCGTGCACGGTGGCGACGCCGTAGCGCCCGAGCGCATCGGCGGCGGCGCGGTCGGCGCGGGTGATGTCGGTGACGCAGATCGGCATGGTCTCTCCTTCGGTCAGGGGGCGATCAGGCGGGCAGGCGGGCGCGGCAGGCCGACAGGCCCGCCCGCAGCGCGTCGGGGTCGAGGTTGCGGCCGATGAAGACGAGCCGCGAGCGATGCGGCGGTGGCGTTTCCCAGGGCGTGGTGAAATCGCCCTCGAGCAGCATGTGCACCGCCTGCACCACGAGCCGTCGCTCGTCGCCGGCGGCCCAGAGGATCCCCTTGGTGCGCAGGATGTCCTCGCCGCGGACGCTCAGAAGCTCGGTCAGCCAGGCCTCCACCGCGACCGGGTCCAGCGGCGTGTCCTCGGTCAGCGACACCGACCCGATGCCCGAGACGTGGTCGTGCCCGTGGGCGTGGTCGTGGTCGTCCAGTGGCTCCAGCCGCTCGGCGACCCGGTCGAGGTCGAAGCCGTGGGTGTCGAGAAGCGCGCCCGGATCGACGCGTCCGCGGTCGATCCGGTGGATCGGTGCGAAGCGGTTGAGCGCGCGCAGGCGGGTCTCGGCGGTATCCGGGTCGGGCGCGTCGGACGCCTTGTTGAGCAGGATGACGCTCGCCAGCGCGGCCTGCTCGGCGGCGTCGCGGTGCTCCGCCACCTGTGCGGCGACGTGGTGCGCGTCGGCCACCGTGACCACGGCGTCGAGCCGGCACTGCGCCGCCAGCACCTGGTCGGCGGTGAAGGTCTGGATGACCGGCGAGGGATTGGCCACGCCGGTCGTCTCGATGACGATCCCGTCGAGCTCCGCCGCGCGGTCCAGGAGCCGCCGCAGCGTGCGGATCAGGTCGCCCCGCACGACGCAGCAGATGCAGCCCGAGCTCAGCTCGATCAGCTCCTCGTCGCCGCTCTCGATCAGGTCGCCGTCGATCCCCGCCTCGCCGAACTCGTTGACGATCACCGCCAGCCGGCGCGTGTCCTGCGCGAGCAGGTGATTGACCAGCGTCGTCTTGCCGGCGCCGAGATAACCGGTCACCACCGTGACGGGGAGGCGGGCATCCTCCACCGCGTCATTCCCAGGGCATCAGCGAGACGTGGATCGTCTCTCCGGAGGCGCCGACGGCCTTGATCGCGTCGTGGGTCTGTTCCAGCCCGAAGCGGTGGGTGGTGATGAGGTCGAGCGGGAAGCGGTCGGAGTTGAGCTGCTGCAGGCCGAGCTCGCAGCTTTCGTAGTTGTGCCCGCGCGCGGCCTTCACCGTGATGTACTTGTTGGCGATCTTGCCGAACGGGAAGTTCGGGAACTCCGCCAGCCCCTCGCCCTGGATCAGCAGCGTGCCGCCCTTGCGCTTGAGCGCCTCGATGCCGAGCAGCGTGGGAATCGTGCCCGCCCCGGCTGTGCAGTCGAGCGCCACGTCCACGCCCTCGCCGCCGGTGATCGCGCTGATCCGCTCGAGCGGGTCCTCCTCCTCGACGTTGATCGTGTGGTCGGCACCGAGCTGCCTGGCGACCTCGAGGCGCTTTTCGTCCTTCGACGTGCCGGTGACGATGATCAGCGACGCGCCGGCCTGCTTGCAGGCGACGACCTGGCTCAGCCCCTGCTGGCCGGGCCCCTGCACCAGAACGCGCGAATTGTAGCCGACCCCGCAGTCGAACAGCGCCCACTGGATGCCGTTGGCCATCGGCGTGACGACACCGGCGAGTTCGGCCGACAGCCCGTCGGGCACCTTGTGCAGCACGGCGTTCCACGGCAGGTACATGTACTGCGCGAAGCCGCCCCAGAGATGCGGCGCCCGCGTCATCGGCGTGTAGCCGAAGCGGATGCCCTCGGGGTTCTTGCGCCAGTCCGTGGCGATGCAGAGCCGGTAGTCGCCGCGGTGGCAATGTTCGCAGTTCATGCAGCCCACGTAATGCTCGGCGAAGACGAGGTCGCCCTCCTTCAGGCCGCGCCGCTTCTGGAAGGTCTTGCCGGCCTTGGCGATGCGGCCGATGTTCTCGTGACCCATGATCACCGGCTCGTCGATCGGCGGCTTGGAATAGAACTTCACGTCCGTCCCGCAGATGCCCGCCACCTCGACCTTGAGCAGCGCCGCGTCGTCGGGCACGTCGGGCATGTCGAACTCGCGGAACTCGGTCACCTCCGGGGCGGTGCGGACCGCGGCAACTACTTTCTCGGCCAAGGGCGGGCTCCTCCGTCTCTGTCGTTGACGAAGGGGTAGCAAAGAGCCAGACTGCATTCAAGAACGTGGTTCCGCATGACGGAACAATGAGGCGAAGACCCCGGGGAGGGCGATGTTCCAGAGGCTGTCGGGCGATCCCGCGACGCTGCCGCACCTGCGGCGGATCGAGTCGGCGGTGCGCGCGCGCTTCGGCGTGCCCGACGACGCGCTCGTGCTGGTGCGCGAGGAGCGCACGCGGCTGCCGGGCGTTCCCGCGCGCGAGACGCTGGTGCGCTTCTGGATCGGCCACGCGCGCTACCGCCTGCGGGTGTTCAAACCCCTCGCCGAGGTCGGCGAGGCCGACCTGCCCGTCGCGTGGCTCCTGCCGGGCCTCGTCGACGACGGCGACCCCGATTGCTGCTGAGAGACCCGGAAAGGACGACCATGCCCAAGACCCGCCTGAGCGCCGTGAGCCGCACGCAGGGAAACAACCGCGCGCTGAAGGAGGGGGCGGTCGGCCTGCCCGATTTCGAGCTCGACTTCGAGGAGGTGAACCCGCTGCCGCGCGCCTTCCGCCGCATGGTGCGCGAGGGCGCCTACGACGTCTCGGAAATGGCGCTGACGACGTTTCTCTGCGCGCGCGCGCACGGCGCGCCGCTGACCGGGCTGCCGATCTTCCTGGTGCGCGACTTCCACCACAAGTCGATGGCGATGAACGCCGCCGCTTGCCTGTCCGGCCCGAAGGATCTCGAGGGCCGCCGCGTCGGCGTGATGCGCGGCTACACCGTGACCACCGGCGTCTGGGCCCGCACCATCCTCGCCGAGGAGCACGGCGTCGATCTCGGCCAGGTGACCTGGGCGCGATCGGACGACGAGCACGTGGCGAGCTTCGTGCCGCCGCCGAACGTCGAGGAGCTGGGCGGCGAGGGGTCGCTGGAGGACCAGATCCGCGCCGGCGACCCGGTCGCCGGGGTCGGCCTGCCGGCAAAAGGCGAGGGCCTCGTGCCGGTGATCGCCGATCCGTTCGAGGCCGGCCTCGCCGCCTGCCGCGACCGCGGCTTCTATCCGATCAATCACCTCGTCGTGGTCCGCGACGACGTGCTGGCGGCGCATCCCGGCCTCGCGGATCAGCTCTTCGACGCCTTCGCCGCGTCGCGCGATCTCTACCTCGCCGATCTCGCGGCCGGGCGCATCGCCGAGCCCGCGCCGACCGACCGCGTGCACGCGGCGGTGAGCGCCGCCGGCCACGCGCCGCTGCCCTACGGGATCGCGCCCAACCGCGCCGTGCTCGAGACGCTGATGGCCCAGGCGGTCGCGCAGCGCATCGTCGACGCGCCGATCCCGCTCGAGGATCTCTTCGCCCCCGAGCTCCACGACCGTGCCGCCTGACGCCCACACCCCGAACCGCCCCGGGCGCCGGCTCTTCTTCTTGGCGCAAGTACTCCGGGGGTGAATTGGCCGCAGGCCAAGAGGGGGCAGCGCCCCCTCACGCACCCCTCAGCCCGCCGCGCGCAGGAAGTCGAGCACGCGCGCCGGGGCGGTCTCCTCGGTCTGGGCGTCGGGGGGGACATCCCAGTATTCCGCGCCGGACAGGCATTCGTGCATGTAGCGCGCCGCGGAGGTGGCGTGGAAGCCGTCGGCGCCGGGCACCACGAGGGCGGGGATCGACAGGCGCATCAGGTCCTCGGGCTCGGCGCCGGGCGAGGTGTCGCGGTCGATCAGGCCGCGCATCATGCCGCGGACCGTCAGCAGGTAGCGCTCGAGGTCGAGCGCCGCATATTCCGCCGCGAAGCTGTCCGAGTTGCGGATCGGCTGGCCCCAGGGCCCGCCGCGCGGGTCGCCCGAGAAGTTCTTGTCGTGGCTCTTCACCAGGTCGACGACCGCCTGCAGCCCGTTCTCCTCGGCGAAGGCGAGGTGGCGGGCGAAGCGCTGGTGCCCGGAGATGCGGTAGTTGGCGCCGCCCACGGGCCAGTAATGCACCATCGAGATCACGCGGTGGGGCAGGGTCGCGGCGAAGGCCGAGACCGGGCAGCAGCCCATGCATCCGCCCATCAGGTGCGCGCGATCGTGCCCGAGATGATCGAGAAGCCCCGCGCCCTGGCGCACGTAGTGGTCCCAGGTGACGCGCTCGACCCGGCCGCCCGACTGGCCGTTCTCGCGCCGGTCGAACAGGATGCAGGTGAAGTGCCGGGGCAGGTGATCCAGCAGGCGGATGCGCTTGTAGACGCCGAGGTCCGTCCATTTCTCGATCCGGGCGTCGAAGCCGCCGGGCGAGAACATCAGCAGCGGCGGTCCCTCGCCCGTCACCTCGTAGCGCGTCGAAATTCCGTCGATCTCGGCGAACGGCATGGCGTTACCTCCCCGGCTGTCCCTTGATCTGGCGCGCGTCGCGCACGTCGCCGGCGCATTCGGCCAGCGCGTCGTGCATGATCTGCGCCACGTTGGCGTAGCCCTTGGCCTCCTGGCCGACGAGGCTCGCGTCGTACCCAACCGCGGCCTGCGCGAGCCGCACCCGGCCGTCGAGCCAGGGCCCGCCGCCGAAGCCGCCGATCACCGGGATCGACACCGCCTCGACGACCTTGGGCCCGACGACGGGCCCCGAATTGGTGAAGTCGAGCAGGACCGCGCCGGCGGCTTCGAGCATCCGGGCCTCCTCGATCATCCGCGCCTCCATCCCGGCGACGAGGTCGGACCCGGCCTTGGCCTGGTTCTCGTAGGGGATGCCCATCGCCAGGGCGGTCTGCGGCGTCAGGCCGAACTGCGCCCAGACCGGGATGCCCGCGCGGGCGAGCGCGCTGACCGCCTCGGGGTAGTCCGCCGCGCCGTCGAGCTTCAGCAGGTCGATGCCGGCCTCCTTGACCAGCCGGATGCCGGCGCGCACGGCGGCGTCGACGCCCTCCTGCAGCGGACCGTAGGGAAAGTCGGCGGAGAGCAGCGCGCGTTTCACGCCGCGGCGGGCGGCCTTGGTGACGATCACCATCTCGTCCATGGTGATCTCGAACATGGTGTCGCGGCCCCAGAGGTTCTTGCCCACGGTGTCGCCCACCGACACGATCTCGGCGCCGATGCCGTCGGCGATCGCGGCCATGTGGGTGTCCCAGCAGACGACGCCGAAGATCTTCTGGCCGTCGCGCTTCATCTGGTGCAGCCGCGGGATGGTGACGCCGCTCATATGACGAACTCCTCGAGGGTTTCGGGTGCGAACATGTCGTCGACCGACAGCTTGTGCGGGCTCAGCCCCTGTTCGTGGTGGTAGCGCAGGAAGGTGTCGAGCGTGGCGCGGTTGGGCTCCACGCCGTAGGGCCAGAAATCGTCGCCCATCGTGTCGAAGGTCTCTTCCACGTGGGCGTTGAACCACGGCAGCATCCCCTTGAGCGCCGCGGTCTCCTTCAGGCCCTCGTAGGTCAGGCGCTGCGCCTCGCGGAACGCCTGGAACAGGTTCATGGCGATCCAGCGGTTGGCCTCGTAGACCTCGCGGCGGATGGCGACGACGTGCATGATCGGGAAGATCCCGGTGTCGCGCCAGTAGGCCTTTTCGACCTCGACGTAGTCGGGAAAGAGCCGTTTCACCCTCACCCCGTCGTAGGTCGAGGGCTTGCGCGCGGTGTGAAAGGCGTCGATCCGGCCGTCGGCGAGCATCTGCGCCAGCGTGTCGGTGGGGCCGATCCGCTCCACCCGGAAATTCGGCGGCAGGTCGAGCGGCACCTTTTCCTGGCGGTTGGGCTCTTCCTCGCCGCCGGTGACGTAGGTCGGCCCGTCCACCGGCACGCCGTAATGGTCCGACAGGATCCCGCGGATCCAGACCGGCGCGGTCATCTGGTATTCGGGGCAGCCGAAGCGCTTGCCGACGAGGTCCGCCGGGCTGTCGATGCCGGCGTCCGCGTTCACGTAGATGCACGAGTGGCGGAAGAAGCGGCTGGGAAAGACCGGGATCGCCACGAACGGGCGGTCGGGCTTGGTCAGCGACACGAGGTAGGACGACATCGACATCTCGGAGACGTCGAATTCGCGGTTGCGCAACATGCGGAAGAAGGTTTCCTCGACCACCATGTTGAGGAACGTCAGGTCGATCCCCTCGGGCCGCACGCGGCCGTCCATCAGCGCCTGGACACGGTCGTAGTCCCAGCAGCCGAGCGTGAGTGGCAGATTTGGCATGGTCCCTCCCCGGATGCCCGCTGGCCGCGGGTCTGAATGGTCGATGACGTCGGCCGGTCGGCCTCTCGGCCAGCCGCGGCGTCAGTAGAATTCGTCGAAATGCATCCGCTCGGGGGGCAGGCCGGCCTCGTGGGCCATGAGCTGCACCGCCTGGCTCATCGCGGCGGGGCCGGCGAAGTAGAGTTCGCACGCGGCGAGCGCGTCGCCGAGCGTGTCGCGTGCCACGTCGGGCAGGAGCCCGGTTGCGCCGCTCCAGTCGGCCGAGGGCTCCATCAGCGCGGTGGTGACCGTGACCTTGGGCGCGAGGTCGCCGCCGAGGACGGTCGCCGGGTCGAAAAGGTCGGCCTCGCTTCGCGCGCCGTAGAGGAGGTGGATCCGGCGGTCGCCGAGCATGCCGGCCGCGTCGGCGCCGCGGGCGATCGACACCATCGGCGACAGGCCCGAGCCGCCGGCGAGCAGAACGATGTCGCGCGGGCTGTCCTCGCGCAGCCACGCGGTGCCGTAGGGCCCGTCGAGGGTGACCGTGCCGCCGGGTTCGAGCGTGTCGAAGAGATGCGCGGTCACCGCGCCGCCGGGCTTGCGCTTGACGATGAAGTCCCACGTGCCGTCGCCGGGCAGGTTCGACATCGAGTAGGCGCGGCCGCCGGTGATGCCGGGCGCGCCGATCAGCGCGTATTGCCCGGGGCGGAAGCCGTCCGCGCCGTCGATGCGGAAGGAGAACTCGGTGAGGTCGTGCGCGACCGGCGTCGCGCTCAGAAGCTCGGCCTCGCGCAGGGCGGGGCGGTCGCGGCTGACGGCCTCGGGGTCGGGGCGCAGCTTGATGACGCAATCGACCAGCGGTTCGGCCTGGCAGCCGAGCCAGCGGCCGCGCTTGAGGTCCTTCTTTTCGGACCACGCGGGCGGATCGTCGCGGGTGTGGCGCACCTCGCCCTTGATCAGCTGGAACTTGCAGTTCCCGCATTCGCCCACGTTGCACGAATAGGGCACGCCCAGCCCCGCCCGGAGCGCCGCGCGGAGGATGGTGTCCCCCGGCGCGCACTCGAACTGGGTGCCATCGGACTGCAGCGTGATCGTGGGCATGGTGCGGGCGGCTCCTTCGGGCGGTCAGACGTAGATCGGTTGTCGGCGGATGTAGCCCAGGCGCTCGGAGATCTGCTGCGCGGCCTCGATGGCCTGCGGTCCGAGCTTGGGAAACATGTTCTTGCGGATGCGCACGCGGGGGCCGGCGATGCCGACGGCGGCGACGATGCGGCCTTCGCCGTTGTAGATCGGCGCGGCGATGCAGCGGGTGCCCTCGTCGCATTCCTCGTCCTCGACCGCGTAGCCGTGACGCTTGGCCTTGCGGATGCGCGCGCGCAGCTCGTCCTCGTCGGTGACCGACCGCTCGGTGCGCGCGGTGCGCGGCATGGCGAGGAAGGATTCGAACTCGTCGTCGCGCAGGCCCGACAGCAGGCAATGCCCCTCGGCGGTGCAGAAGGCGGGCTTCAGCTGGCCGGTCCGCGAGCGCAGGCGCAGGGTCTGCGGGCTTTCGAAGTCGTGCAGGAACACCACCCGGTCGCGTTCGAGCACGGCGAGGCGGGTGTTTTCCTGCGTCGCGTCCCGCAGCTCGTTCAGGATGGTCTTGCTCTCGCTCGTGACGTCGAGCCGCGAACGCACCAGCGAGCCGAGCGAGAACAGCCCGACGCCGAGCGAGTAGCGCCCGTTCTCGGGGTTCTGCTGGAGCAGGTTTTCCTCGAGCAGCGTGCCGGCCAGCCGGTGCACGGTGCTCTTGGCGACGTTGAGTCGCTTGGCGAGTTCGGATATCCCGAGCTCGGTGTCCTCCTCGGTGAACGTCTTGAGGAGATGGATCGCCGTCGCGACCGAGGACAACCGCGAGCTGTCGCGCCGTGGGTTGCGGTTCAGCTCCTTGCGGCCGCCGGGTTTGAGATCGTCAGCTTCTTCCATCACGCACTCCGTTCCACTGGAAAGAACTCCATTCCAGTTTCCCGGTCGCGAGTCCACGCTGTCAATGATGGCGCCGCGTTCACCGGTCGCTTCCGTCGTCGTCGTGACCGTGATGCGCATGAGAGTGGCCATGCGCGGGGTCGTGGTCGTGATGATGGTGGTGGTGCCCGTGGTCGTGGTCATGCTCGTGGTCGTGATGATGGTGATGGTGCCCGTCACCGTGGTGGTGATGGCCGTGGCCGGCGGCGGGCGCCGGCTGGAACTGGATGCGCTCCTGCCGGCGGGGGCCGCGCGGATCCTCGGAGAACAGCAGCGATTTCACCGTGACCGGCACCGTGTAGGAGGGCAGGCGCACCTTGCCGAGGTCGATGTAGTCGAAATCGCGCAGCTCGATCCCGTCTAGGATGAGCAGATCGTTGTTGAGCCCGATCTCGTCGCGCAGGATGCCGCCGAGGGTCTGGGCGATGTCGCCGTCGATCATCACGTGCAGCGGACGCCCGGCCTCGAGCCAGGGCCGCATCGCCGCGACGATGCCGTCGGCGAGCGCGCGGATCGCGCGGTATTCCGGCGGGCCGTTGAACTCGAAGGCGAGCGCGACCTCGTTGTCCGACGGCGCGAGATCGAAGGACTCGAAGTGCTGCAGGATCGCGCGGGCGATCGGCGGCGCGGTGGGCGCCTGCGACAGGTCGATGTCGGGCTTGAGCACCTGCATCGACCGGCGCGGCAGCACCCGGCCCGGTCGGGTGATCGTCGAGGTCTGGCCCGAAAGCTGGACCGAGTATTCCGACGCGCCGAGCGCGGTGGCGCGGATGCAGGCGGCGGCGTGCATGTAGGGCGCGCCGAGATCGCCCGCGTCGATGCGCGCGCGCAGCCGCTTGCCGAGCGGCAGGCCGATGTCGCCGAAATCGCGGGTCTCGCGCCCCGACACGTATTCGCCCACGCCGCCCGACACCACGATGCCGTCGATATCGCCGATGTCGTCGGGAATGTCGGTCAGGAACAGCTCGGCCACGTCGCGCGGCAGCGGCCGCGCGGTCAGCGCGGTGACCACGATATCGGCCATGCGCGTAGCCACGCGGTCGAGCGCCTCGGGCGGGCAGGGCGCGCCGACGGCCAGGTCGAGCCCCGCCGCGGCGGCGTGGTGGCGCCCGGTGGGCTCCGCCCGGGTGACGCGGCCGTCCTCGGTCGCGATCAGCCGTCCGCCGACGCCGAGCGCGGCGGTCCAGACGACCCGCCCGGCCTCGCACAGGGCGAGCTTCGTCGTGCCGCCGCCGATATCGACGTTGAGGATGCGGTTGCCGCCCTCGTGGCTGGTCTTGGCGGCGCCAGAGCCGTAGGCGGCGAGCATCGCCTCCATGTGGTTGCCGGCGGTCGCGGTGACGAAGTCGCCACCCTTTTCCGACACCACGTCGGCGATCGCCTCGGCGTTCTGGCGGCGCAGCGCCTCGCCGGTGAGGATCACCACCCCGGTGTCGATGTCGGAGGGCCGGACCGCGGCCTCGGCATAGGCGTCGTCGATGATCGCGCCGAGCGCGGCGGCGTCGATCTCGGTCTCGCCGGCATAGGGCGTGAACGACACCGGCGACTCGTAGGCGGTCTGCCGGTCGACGATCACGTAGCGCGAGGCATGGCTGTCGGCGACGCGCTGCAGGTGGATCGTGGAAAAGATCACCTGCGTGCCGGCGCTGCCGATGTCGATCCCGACCGAGGTCAGCGCCACGTTGTCGCGCTGCCAGATCGGATTCTCCTCGAGCGGGCCGGGGTCGATGTCGTCGTGATCGTGGTCGGCGTCGTCGCCATGCTCGTGAGGGTAGAAATCCCCGAACATGTGGTCGTCGATCGTGTGCCTGGGGGGACGCTTCTCGTCGGCCATCAACTGTTCCTCTATGCGGACCGTCGGTCCATTGACGTGACCGTAGCCGCCGACGTATCTTTTGCGCAACCGAAAAATCCGGCGCGAGGAGCGCCGTTGCCGGGAGGGAGAAGAAATGAACACCCATGCGCGCGTGTCCGACCAGCTGGCCGAGAAGTTCAAGACCGAGAAGGAGACGCCCTATACGCGCTTTCTCAAGGACGAGGGTCTCGAGCTCATCAACGGCAACTACGTGCCGTCGCTGCACGAGGTCGAGCTGAAGCCGTGGGCGCGGCGGGGTGGCAACGCGGTCTTCATGAACCACGACGCCAGCCGGACGACGAACGACTGCTACGTCATGGAGATCCCCGCCGGCGGCAAGCTCGAGCCGCACCGCCAGCTCTTCGAGGAGACGGTGCTGATCCTGTCGGGCCGCGGATCGACCGTGGTGTGGGACGACAAGGGCAACCGCACCAGCTTCGAATGGGGGCCGGGCGCGATCTTCGGGATCCCGCTCAACGCCAATCACCAGCACTTCAACGGCTCGGGCACCGAGCCCGCGCGGTATATCGGCGTGACCAACATGCCGCCGCTGATGAACGTGTTCGAGGATCCGAACTTCCTCTTCCACACCGCCTACGACTTCGAGGGGCGGTTCTCGGGCGAGCCCGACTACTTCGCGGAGTCCAAGCAGATGCAGGGCCTGCTGCTCGAGACCAACTACGTCGCGGACGCGGTGAACCTGCCGCTGGTCGAGGCCAAGGAGCGCGGCGCCGGTGGCGGACACATCCGCTTCCAGCTCGCCAAGTGCTCGATGAACAGCCACATCAGCCAGTTCCCGGTCGGCACCTACAAGAAGTGCCACCGCCACGGGCCGGGCGCGCACGTCATCATCCTGTCGGGCGAGGGCTATTCGCTGATGTGGCCCGAGGGCGCGGAGCCCAAGCGCTACGACTGGAAGCCGGGCTCGATGATCGTGCCGCCGAACATGTGGTACCACCAGCATTTCAATACCGGAACGACGCCGGCGCGCTATCTCGCCTTCAAGTACGAGGGCGTGGCGATCCGCAACGAACAGGGCGTGCCGAAGGCGTGGATCAGCCAGCGCATCGGCGGCGACCAGATCGACTATGCCGACGAGAGCGACCTGGTGCGGACGATGTTCGCCGACTCTCTTGCCGAGAACGGGCTCGAGTCGAAGATGGAGCCCGCCTACGAGGCCGAGAAGGCGGACCTGCCGCCCAAGGGCTGACCGCCGTCGCGGGCATGAGGGATGCATGACGAAGGCCGCGGCGCCCGTCGGAACGGGACGAGGCGCCGGGCGCGACGATCGAAGGAGGAGGCGGCACGATGCTGCGCAAGGAAGTCAACGACCTGCTGACCCAGACCGATCCGGGCACCACGATGGGCGAAATGTTCCGTCAGTACTGGATCCCCGCGCTCCTGGCGCGCGAACTTCCCGAGGACGATTGCCCGCCGGTGCGGGTGAAGCTCCTCGGCGAGCGGCTGATCGCGTTTCGCGACAGCAAGGGCCGCTACGGCCTGATGGACGAGTTCTGTGCCCACCGCGGCGTGTCGCTGTGGTTCGGCCGGAACGAGGAAGGCGGCCTGCGCTGCCCCTATCACGGCTGGAAATACGACGTGAACGGGCAGTGCATCGAGGTGCCGTCCGAGCCCGAGGAATCGGGCTTCTGCGAGAAGATCAAGCTCAAGGCCTACCCGCTCATCAAGGTGGGCGACGTGCTCTGGACGCACATGGGCGACAAGGAGAACCGGCCGCCGGAGCCCGAGTGGGAGTTCGCGACCGTTCCCGAGGACCAGACCTACACCTCCAAGCGCTGGCAGGAATGCAACTGGCTGCAGGCGATGGAGGGCGGCATCGACTCGAGCCACGTGTCGTTCCTGCACTCGGGTGGGCTGAAGTCCGACCCGCTGTTCAAGGGCGCCAAGGGCAACCAGTACAACGCCAACGACAAGAAGCCGGTCTTCGAGGTCACCGAATCCGACGGCGGGCTGTTCATCGGCGCGCGCCGCATGGCCGAGGAAGGGCACTACTACTGGCGGATCACGCCGTGGGTGATGCCGTCGTTCACGATGGTGCCGCCGCGCGGCGACCACCCGGTGCACGGCCACTTCTGGGTGCCGATCGACGACTACAACTGCTGGGCGTGGTCGTTCGACTACCACCCGACGCGGCCGCTCACGCCCGAAGAGCTTCAGGCGATGAAGGACGGCTACGGCGTCCACAACAAGTACGAGTCCGAGGACAGCTTCCGCCCGCTGCAGAACAAGGACAACGACTACCTGATGGACCGCGCGGCGCAGAAGTCGGGCGAGAGCTATTCCGGCATCTGGGGCATCGCCATGCAGGACGCGAGCCTGCAGGAGAGCATGGGGCCGGTCGTCGACCGCACGCGGGAAAACCTCGTGTCGACCGACAACGGCATCATCATGGCGCGCCACCGCCTGCGGAAGGCGGCGATCGCGCTGCGCGACAAGGGCGTCCAGCCGCCGGGCCGCACGACCGAGCACCAGATGGTGCGCTCGGCCGCGAAGGTCCTGCCGGACGACCAACCGTTCAAGGACGCGATGGCCGAGGACCTGACCGTCCGGCCCGGCGTCAAGCAGACCTCGGTGTAACCGGATGCCACACGATTCCGACGACATCTTCGAGGCGGACAACGCCACGCGCCGCGATCGCGGCCCGGTCGATCACCCGACCATGCTGTCGAGCTGTTCGCGGGCCGCGACCGCCGAGGAGGCGCGCTACCGGGTGCAGTACCCGAACTCGATGACGCGCTCGTCGCGCATCTTTGCGCTCGATGAAGCGGCAGCCGAGGCGATGTACGGCATCACCGAGGAGCCCTGGAACGATGCGCACTTCCTCACGCTGGCCGCACGGGGCAAGGTCAGCCCGGACACGCGCCCCGAGGACCTGCCGCTCAGCCGGCCGGACGGCGCGGCGGCGTCGCTTCTCGACGAGATCGAGGGCGCGGACGTCGTCGTGCTCCTGGCCTCCGACGGCACCAGCGAGGGCGCGGCCGAGGTGATCGCGCGCGAGTGCTTCGAGCGGCGGATCATGTGCGCCGGCCTTGCCCTCGGGCAGGGGCGGAGCGATGCGGCGGTGGCGACCGTGGTGAACTCGATGCGGCGGTTCGCGCGGGTTCTGGTGGTGGCGCAGGATGACGATTTCATCCCGGCCATGCTGACGGCGCTGCGGGCCTGAGACACGGCCGGCCCGGACGGGCCGGCAACACTTGAAAGACTGAACTGACAGGGAGAGACCCAGATGAAATTCGCACGACTCCTCGCGCTGGCCGGTGCCGGCCTCGCCGTCGCATCGCCGGCTGCCGCGCACCTCGACCCGGCCGCGCACGGCTCGGTGGCCGCCGGCTTCACCCACCCGCTGTTCGGCCTCGACCACGTGCTGGCGATGGTCGCGGTCGGTCTCTGGGCCGCGATGCTGGGCGGCCGCGCCGTTGCGGCGGTGCCCGCAGCGTTCGTCGGCGCCATGGTTGTCGGCTTCGGCCTCGCGATGGCCGGCCTGTGGCTGCCGTTCGTGGAGCCGATGATCCTCGCCTCTGTGGTGCTGATCGGCCTTCTGGTCGCGATCGCGGCGCGCGTGCCGGTCGCCGGCGGGGCGGCCATCGTCGGGGTCTTCGCGCTGTTCCACGGCTTTGCCCACGGTGGCGAGCTGGGCGCCGCGGCGCCGGGCGGCTACCTCGCGGGCTTCGTGCTCGGCACCGCGCTGCTGCACGCGGTGGGCATCGGCCTCGGCCTCGGGCTGGCACGTCTCGCCGGCGGGGCCGGCAGCGTCGGCACGCTCGGCCGCGCGCTCGGTGCTGGCACGGCGATGCTGGGCCTCGGCCTCGGCGCCGGCGTCATCTGATCGCCACGACCGGGCCCGCGCGTGAGGCGCGGGCCCGGCTCCCTTTCGCCGACGCAGGCGCCACCCGCGCGCGTCGCGCCGGCCGGGCCGCCCCCGGCCCCCCATTTCCGCGCCACGGCGCATCAAAGGACACGCGGCATGTGCGGTGAGATCGACGAGCAGGTGCAGGTCGGGCAGGACCTGCTGGAGCAGATGCGGGTGATCGCGCGCCGCGAGGGCCTGTCGCCCGAGGCGGAGGCGCGCGCCGCGCCGCGCGGGCTGGCCGAGGCCGACGGACGCGCCGCCTACATGGAGTCCGTCTTCCGCGAGGGCCTGTCGCGCGCGCTGGCCGACATCGCCGCCGCCGAGGAGGACGAGACCGTCGACGCGCTGGCCGCGCAGTCGATCGCACTGGCCCGGCTGGCGGGCTTTCTCGCCGGACAATTGCCGCCCGAGGCGGACCTCTTCCGCGCGATTATCGAGGCGGTCAGCGCCGGCCATGCCGAGCCGCAGCGCATGGCCGCCGAGCATCGCGCCGAGCACGACCATCACCACGGCCACGGCCACGATCACGACGATCCGCACCATCATCACCATCACTGACCGAAGGCCGCCCGCCGCATGTCCCGCTTTGCATACCTTTCCGATCCCGCCTGGCGCCGCGCGGTGCTCGTGGACGGGTTCGGCAAGGGGTTCTGGGGCTTCGCGGCGGCGGCCGTCGTCACCGGCATCGCCTGCTGGGCGATCAAGGGACAGGAGGCGGTCGCCGACGCGATCATCAACGACGGCGCGCTGCTGGTCGACCTGATGCCGCGCGTCGTGGTCGCCCTGTCGATCGCGGCGCTGATCTGGTTCCTGCTGCCGCGCGACCGGATCTCGGGCCTCGTCGGCACCGAGAGCGGGTTCGCGGGCCTGCTGATCGCGACCGCCGCCGGCGCGGTGACGCCGGGCGGGCCGGCCTCGGCCTACGCGCTCCTGGCGGTGCTGGCGGGCTCGGGCGCCGATCGCGGCGCGATGGTCGCCTATATCACGTCTTGGGCGACGCTCGGGCTGCAGCGCATCCTCGTCTGGGACGTACCGTTCATGGGGGCGGAGTTCGCCTTTCTGCGGGTGCTGGTGTCGCTGCCGCTGCCGGTGCTGGCGGGGATGCTGGCGCGACAGCTGCCGTTCGAGCTGCGGATCAAGGACGATCCCGACCACGGCGGCACGTCCGACAGCCGGCCGAGCCGCGCATGAGCATCGGGTTCATCGTCCTGCTCGTGCTGCTGGCCGCCCTCGTCGCGCTCGCGGTGCGGCAGCGCCTCGATCCCGGGCCAACCCTCAAGCGGTTCCTCGAACAATTCGCCAAGCTGGTGCCGCGGATGCTCTGCGCGCTGGTCGCGGCGGGCTTCATCGCGCAGCTGATCCCGCGCGAGACGATCTCGGGCTATCTGGGCGACGATGCCGGGCTCCTGGCGCTGCCGGTGGCGGCGGCGACGGGGCTGATGGTGCCGGCGGGGCCGGTCATCGCCTTCGCCATCGCGGCGGTCTTCGCCAAGGCCGGCGCCTCGACCGCCGCGCTCGTCACCTTCGTGACCTCGTGGAGCGTCTTCGCGGCGCATCGCATCTTCATCTACGAACTGCCGCTGATCGGCGCCTCCTTCCTGCGTCTCCGGGCGGTGTCGGTGCTGTTCGCGCCGTTCGCGGCGGGCGCGCTGGCGATGCTGGTCGGGCTGGTCGCAAGTTTCGGGACGCCGTCGCCGATGTAGCGCCGGGCCGAGCCACGGGAGGAGACAGAGATGGCCGACGGAACGAAGGTCTACCAGAAATACCAGTCCGACGTGATCGTCGACCTGCTGCAGCACTACGGGTTCGAATACATCGCCATCAATCCCGGCGCATCGTTCCGGGGGCTGCACGACAGCCTGATCAACTACGGCGAGGACACGCCCAAGATGCTGGTCTGCCAGCACGAGGAAACCGCCGTCCAGATCGCCCACGGCTACGCCAAGGCGACGGGGCGGCCGATGGCGTGCATCCTGCACGATCTCGTGGGGCTGCTGCACGGGCAGATGGCGATCTACTACGCCTTCACCGACCGCGCGCCGGTCTTCATCCTCGGGGCCACGGGCCCGATGGACGAAAGCAAGCGGCGCCCGCGGTCTGACTGGCACCACACCGCGCAGAGCCAGGGCGACGCGGTGCGCAACTTCACCAAGTTCGACTACCAGCCGCACACGATCGACGGCGTGCCCGACAGCTTCATGCGGGCCTATTCGGCGATGGTGACCGAGCCGGCCGGGCCGACCTACCTGTGCTACGACGCGATGCTACAGGAGACGCCGCTGACCACCGAGGTGACGCTGCCCGACGCGTCGATGCAGGCCGCGCCGTCGCCGATGGCCGCCGACCCCGGCACGCTAGAGCAGATCGTGCGCACGCTCCTCTACGCCGAGCGGCCGTGGATCATGGCGGAGTTCACCGGCCGCCAGCCGGGCAACTTCGACAAGCTGGTGACGCTGGCCGAAACGCTGGGCGTCGCGGTGTGGGACGTCAATTCGGCGCTGTGCTTTCCGAACCGGCATCCGCAGGCCCTGTCGATGGACACCGAGAGCCTGTCGCAGGCCGACGCGATCCTCGCGCTCGATGTCGTCGACTGGGAAAAGGCGACGGCGAAGCTCGACAGCACGACGCGCCAGCTCGACAGCTACCTGTCGGAGGAGTGCGTCTGGATGGACGTGGGCTTTCACGAGACCGGGATCGGGTCGTGGTCGCTCGATTACGGGCGCTACCTGCCGAAGCGGCTGTCGGCGCTCGGCGATCCGCGGCTCGCCATGCCGCAGATGACCGAGATCGCGACGCGGCTGATCGCCGAGGACCCGGCGCTGCCCGAGCGGATCGCGGCGCGCAAGGCCCGCATCGCCGAGCGGCACGACGCGATCTTCGCGCAGTGGGCCGAAGAGGCGAAGGCCGAGCGCGACGCCTCTCCGCTGACGACCGCGCGGCTGGCCGACGAGATCTGGTCGGTCATCAAGGAGGAGGACTGGGTGTTGACCTCGGGCACGCTGCGGCAATGGACGCGCAAGCTCTGGGATTTCGATGCGCCGCACCGGCATCCCGGCAAGGGGCTCGGGACCTCGACGCAGATCGGCATGAGCCTTGGCGTCGCGCTCGCGCACAAGAACACCGACAGGGTGTGCGTGGCGATCCAGCCCGACGGCGACCTGATGTACGACGCCGGCGCGCTCTGGACCGCGGCCAAGCACGAGATCCCGCTGTTGATCGTGATGTTCAACAACCGCGCCTACTACAACGACTGGCACCACCAGATCCGCATGGCGCGCCAGCGCGGCACCGACGAGCGCAAGGCGCATATCGGCATGGACATCTTCGGGCCCGAGCCGGATTTCGCCACCATCGCGCGCGGCATGGGCATGTGGGGCGAGGGGCCGATCGACACGCCGGCGGATGTGGCGCCGGCCATCGCCCGCGCGCTCGAGGTGGTGAAGTCCGGCAAGCCAGCGCTGGTCGACGTCATCACCCGCCACCGCTGAGTCATCCGACAGGGAGCACGACAGATGAGCACCGGACTGACGGCCAAGGACTTTCACCCGCGCATCCTTGAACTCTACGACGCGCTGGCGCACGGGCGGATCACGCGCGAGGCGTTCCTGCGTGACGCGGCGCCGCACGTGGCCGAGGGCGGCAGCGCCGAGGCGCTTCTCGACAGCCTCGCGCCCGATTACGGCGCCGCGCCGCAGGTCGCGCCGGACGATCCGGCGATCCGAACCGCGCGGATCGACTATCGCAGTCCCGAGGGGCACCGCACGGTGTCGGCGCTTCTGGCGCGGCCGGCCGAGGCCGACGGCCCGCGCCCGGGCGTGCTCGTCATCCACGAGAACCGCGGGCTCAACCCGTATATCGAGGATGTCGCGCGGCGGCTGGCCAAGGCCGGCTACATCGCGCTGGCGCCCGACGGGCTGTCGGCCGAAGGCGGCTATCCCGGCAACGACGACGACGGCCGCGAGATGCAGGCCGCGCTCGACCAGGACAAGCTGCGCGCGGATTTTTGCGCGGGCTACGAGGTGCTGCGCGACCATGCCGACACGACGTCGCGGACCGGGGCGCTCGGGTTCTGCTGGGGCGGCGCGATGGTGAACACGCTGGCCGTGCGCTATCCGGACCTCTCGGCCGGCGTCGCCTTCTACGGGCGCCAGCCCGATCCCGCGGACGTGCCGCGGATCGAGGCGCCGCTGCTGCTGCACTACGCCGAGGCCGACGAGAAGGTGAACGCGGGATGGCCGGCCTACGAGGCGGCGCTGAAAGAGCACGGCAAGACCTACGAGGCGGTCATGCACCCGGGTGTGCAGCACGCCTTTCACAACGACACGACGCCCCGCTACGACGCGGTGGCGGCCGAGCGGGCCTGGGCGCAGACGCTCGACTTCTTCGCGCGCCACCTGACGGAGTGACGGCGCCCCCGGCGCCGGGCCGGGGCGTCTTTCGGCGGGTCGGCGCGGCGGCTAGGGTTCTCGTCGGAGCAGATCCGGGGAGGACACCGTGACCCACGACGCCGAGTGGACCCTCGAGGACACCTGCCGCCACGCGGTGCTGTGCTGGCTGGCGACCGTCGACGCGGCGGGACAGCCGAGCGTGTCGCCCAAGGAGATCTGGCACCGGGACGGCGACAGCTTCTGCATCGCAGATATCGCGTCCGCGGGATCGATCCGGGCGATCCGGGTCAATCCGCGCGTCTGCGTCAGCCTGATCGACGTCTTTCGCGAGAGGGGCCACAAGCTTATGGGCGCGGCCGAGATCGTCGAGAGCGGCGCGCCGGAGTTCGCGGCGCGCGCCGCGCCGCTGCGCGACCTGGCCGGGCCGGATTTCCCGATCCGCAACGTGATCGTGCTCCGGATCGAGCGGGCCGTGCCGATCATCGCGCCGAGCTGGCGGATCTTTCCCGAGCGCGACGCGGACGAGCACGTGCGCCGCAGCCTCGAGACCTACGGCGTGCGGCCGCGATAGGCGCGGCCACCGCGGCACCCCGCCGAACGCAAACCGGCGCCCCCTGCGGAGGGCGCCGGGTCGGACGGCCTCTCGGGCGCCGCCTCAATTGCTCGTGCAGGCCATGACCTTGGGTTCGTTGGCCTCGTGGTTGGGGTCGTACTCGATGTCGCAGACCATCCCGACCGCGAGCGCGTCGCGGGTGGCGCCTTCGCCGTCGATGGTCAGCTCGGTGCGCGAGCCCGACACCTCGGCCACGATCTCTTCGTCGCCCGACATGAAGCCGACCGCCTTGTTGCCGTCCTCGAGCGACAGGATCTCGGAGGTCGCCTTGATCGTCGGCACCTCGACATTGAGCGCCGACGAGATGATCTGCACCGTCTCGGGGCTCTGCTGCAGCGCGGCCTGCACGCTCTCGGCCACCTCGTCGCCCCGCGCGGCCTCGATCGGCAGGCCCAGCTTCTCGGCCTCGGCGAGGAACTCGGGATCCTCCATCACCGCCATGTAGGCGTCGCGCAGGTCTTCCACACGCTCGGGCGGGGTGCCCGGAGGCGCGGCGGTCAGGCGGCCGAGGTTGGACATCGCGTCGATCAGGTTGACGATCGAGCGGGCCTTGTCGGTCGAGGCGTAGTCGATCGCCTTGGGCTCCGCGTCGCCGCCGATGGCGACGGCGAGAAAGCCGTTGCCGGCGTCGATGAAGGGCTGCAGCGACGACAGCGAGCCGACCTGGCCCACGACCTCGCCGCGCATCATCGCCATCTCGCCCTCGTTGCCCTGGTAGCCGGGGATGAGGTCGACGTTGAGCTCGAGCCCGTCCGACAGCATCCGCGTCTCGGTGAACGAGGCCGACCCGACGCCCGAGGCGGCAAACAGCACCGTCTCCTCGGAGGCCATCAGGTCCTCGAAGCTGGAGAAGCCGCTGTTTTCCGACAGCACGATCACGCGCGGATCCGCCGCCGCCTTGCCGATCCACTCGAATTCGTCGAGATCGAACTGGATGCCCTGCCGCTGCAGGATCTGCGCGTAGATGAGCCCGGTGTTGAACGTGCCGATCGTCAGGCCGTCGGCATCGGCGGCATAGAGCGAATTGGCCCCGATGATGTGGCCCGCTCCGGGAAGGTTCTTGAACACCACGCTGTCGACGCCAAGCGCGTCCTCGAGGTAGCGCCCGATCAGCCGGCCATAGGCATCGTAGTTGCCGCCCGGGTTGGTCGCGATGATGTAGGTGAGCGTCTTGCCCGCGTAGAAGTCGTCCTGCGCCGCGGCGGGCAGGGCGGTCGTGGCGGCGAGGGCCGCCACCGCTAGGGTCCGTTTCATTGGGGTTTCCTCCTCCCTGTGATCGCGGCGGCGCCGGCGCGCTCCTTGCTCCTCCGGGCCGGTCTCCGCCGCGTGTGCGTCCCCCGCGTCACTCGTCCGCGGGGGGAACCCAGACGTCCTCGAAGCCCTCGGCCGGTTCGAGCTGGTCGAACCAGTCGAGGCCGATCGCCTTCATCACCCGGCTGTTGCAGACGATGACGCGGGCTTCGATGTCGGACGTGTTGAACCGCTTGTGCGCGACGTAGGGCGGCACGTAGATGAAATCGCCCGGGCCCCAGTCAAAGCGCTTTGGCGTGGTGTCCCACGTCCATTCGAAGGCGACCTTGCATTCGAACTGCACGTCGTAGTGCAGGTCGTAGCCGGTTCCCTCGATGACGAAGGCGATCTCTTCGGACAGGTGGCGCGAGGTGCCGGTGGCCTTGGCCGCCTCGATGAACTGCATGTAGATGTCGATGCAGCATTCCTTGGTGTCCATCTGCTCGTTGATGACGTGCTTGATGAGCCCGTCGGCCGAGCGCTCCATCGGCATCTGGTCGTGCTTCACGACGTTCAGGCGGTTGTCGTAGTCCTTGCGGAACTGCTGGCTCGCCTTCAGCGCGTCGTTGTAGAAGCTGACCTCGGGGCCCTGCGACTTGGCGCGCTGGCGTTCGATCACGTCGGCGAAGGTGGTCGGATCCATGCTCATTGCGTCCTCCTCACAGGCTGGCAGGCGGGGTGTAGTCCTCGTGACCCGGCACCGGGTCCTCGGGCGGGAACTCCACCATTTTCTGAAAGATCATGTGCATGAAGAGGAACAGCGGCTTGGCCTTGAGCACGAGCACGAAGGTCTCGTCGTCGCTGTCGTTCAGGTGCTGGTGCACGCAGGCGTTTTCGACGATCAGCGCGTCGCCGGCCTCCCACGGGAGCTTGCGCCCGTCGTGGATATCGTGGCCGTGGCCCTTGAGCACGAAGAACACCGCCGAGTTCATGTGGCCGTGGATCTGGCCGTAGCCGTGCGGCGCGAAGGCATCCACGTGGGCCTCGATCGACTGCGCGATCCGGTTGGCCTGCGGGTTGATGACCTTCTTGCCGAAGTTGTGGGGGCCGCCCTTCCACTTCATGTCCGAGGTGCGGTAGACGCGCGGCTGGTTGTAGAGCTCTTCCTTGAGCTGGCCGTAGGTGCCTTCGAGCGCGCGCACGAAGGTGCGCTTCTTCGTCCAGCGTTCCCAAACGACCTTTTCGCGCTTGTCGCTGTTGTGGCCGACGCCGCCGTCGGTTTCGGAGGTCTCTGACATCCGCTCTCCTCCCTGAGTGGCTTGCGCCCGAAGCCTACAGAGCCGCGGGCTTTCCCGTCAACGGCACGCCGTTTCATATAGCGGAACCGGCCGCTACTCCGCAGTGACCTCGCGGAGGCTGCGCACGGCGATCGGCAGGCCGAGGTACTCGGCCTCGTCCTCGTGCAGCAATTCGCGCACCCGGTCGGGGCCCAGCCGCTTGACCAGCTGGTCGACCGCGCCGAAGAGCGGCAGCGCGAGCCCGGCCTGCTGGCTGAGGTCGAGCGCCACGTCCATGTCCTTTTGATGCCAGGTGAAGCGCGAGGTGTCCCAGCGTTCGAGCGTGGTGTTCCGCGCCGGGCATTTCAGCAGCGTCTCGCGCATGGCCTGGGCGTCGATGCCGCAGGACTTGGCGAGCGCCAGCACCTCGTAGTTCGCCACGCAGGCGGCCCAGTGCATCATGTTGTTGCAGGTCTTGCCGAGCTGGCCCGAGCCCGACGGCCCGAGATGCTCGACACTGCGCGAATAGGCCGACAGCACCGGCTCGGCCTTTTCCACGTCCGCCGCCGCGCCGCCGCAGAGGCTGATGAGATCGCCGGCCTTCGCGCCCTGCAGCCCGTAGCAGACCGGCGCGTCGACGAAGCCGACGCCGGCCTCGGCGCAGTGTTCGGCCAGCGCGATCATCGTCTTGGGATGGTTCGTCGCGGCCACGGCGATGACGCTGCCGGCGGTCTGGCCGGCGGCGATCAGCGCCTCGACCACCGCACGGCTCTGGGCGTCGGTCGCCACGACGACGATCACCACCTCGGCGCGTCCGGCGATGTCGGCGAGATCGCCGACCGGCACCACGCCCTGTTCGCGCGCCGCATCGAGCGCATCGGCATCGGTGTCGTAGCCGATCACGTCGTGGCCCGCCCGGACGACATGGCCCGCCATCGCCGCGCCCATCGCCCCCAGTCCGACAAATCCGACCTGCATCGCGTCTCTCCTCCCAAGTGTCGCCGCGCCCGGATCGGGGCGCCGCCCGATAGGACGGCCCGGACGCCCGGGCGGGCAACCGCGACGGATGCTATATTCCGCATGAAGGAACGGCGGTCCACATTGGTTTGCCCCGGCGGCAATCCCTCCCCTACGCTTCGACGATGCGTGGCGCCGGGGAGGGCGGCGCGCACCCCGCCGGATCCGCGCCGAACCAGACGCGCCGGCGGGCTGGGAGGAGAACCACATGGACTTCGCGGCGATTTTCGGCCCGCTGCTGCACATCCTGACGACGCCCTACCTCTTGGGGCTGATCGTCCTCGCCATTCCGATCGGCATGTTCTTCGGGGCGGTGCCGGGGCTTGGCGGCAAGCTCGGGATCGTTCTGCTCATTCCGTTCGTCTTCGGGATGGACCCGCTCGCGGGCGCGGTGTTCCTTCTGGCGATGCACGCGGTCGTGCATACCGGCGGGTCGGTGCCGTCGATCCTGTTCGGGGTGCCGGGCACCGGCCCCGACGCCGCGACGATCGTCGACGGCTACCCGATGGCGCAGCGCGGCGAGGCCGGCCGCGCGCTCGGGGCCTCGCTGGGCGCGTCGGGCTTCGGCGGGGTGATCGGGGCGCTGTTCCTCGCGATGATGCTGCCGGTCCTGCGGCCGGTCGTGCTGTCGTTCAGCCCGGCGGAGTTCTTCCTGCTCGCGCTGTTCGGCATCACCTTCATCGCGATGCTGTCGGGGCGCTCGCTGATCAAGGGGATCGCCGTCGGCTTTCTCGGCATCCTCGTGTCGCTCGTGGGGCTCGATCCGCATACCGGCTCGCAGCGCTTCACCTTCGATCAGCTGTTCCTGTGGGAGGGCGTGAGCGTCGTCGCCGCGGTGCTGGGGCTCTTCGCGATCCCCGAAATGCTGGCGCTCGGGGTGAAGGGCGGCTCGATCTCCGAAGTCGAGGGCAAGGCCCACCGCTACGACATCCGGCAGGTGATCGAGGGCATCTTCGACGTCTTCCGCAACTGGTGGCTCAGCATCCGCACCGCGATCCTCGGCGCCGCGATCGGCGCGATCCCGGGGCTCGGCGGCGACGCGGCGTCGTGGCTCTGCTACGGCCACGCCGTCCAGAGCTCCAAGAACCCCGAAAACTTCGGCAAGGGCGACGTGCGCGGGGTGATCGCGCCCGAGACCGCCAACAACTCCAAGGAGGGCGGGTCGCTGCTGCCGACGCTGTTCTTCGGGGTGCCGGGATCGTCGGGCATGGCGATCCTGATCGGCGCGTTCGTGATGCTGGGCATCCAGCCCGGCCCGCACATCGCGCTCACCGGGATGGACCTCGTGTGGTCGCTGATCTGGGCGCTCGCGCTGGCGAACTTCCTGTCGATCTTCGTCTTCCTGGCGATGGCGCCGATGTTCTCGCTCCTGGTCTACGTGCGCGGCGCGCTGCTGATCCCGTTCGTGCTCGTGCTCGCGTTCCTCGGTGCCTACCTGTCCGAGGCCGCGTGGCAGAACATGGTCATGCTCGTGGGCATCGGGGTGCTGGGCTACTTTCTCAAGAAATACGGCTGGCCGCGCCCGCCCTTCGTGATCGGCCTCGTCCTCGGGGCGATCGCCGAGGATTCGATCCACAAGGCGCTGGCGATCTGGGGACCGACCTTCTTCCTGCGGCCGCTCAGCCTCGTCTTCATCGCGATGATCCTTCTGACCATCGGGGCCTACATCTGGCGCCAGTACAGCGCCGATCCCGCGAGCAAGGAGGTGCATTATGACATCTAAGGGACGCGTGGCGACCACCGTCGTGATGAGCGGGCTGTTCGGCGGGGCCTGCCTCCTGGCGCTGGCGCTGCCGCAGAAGGCGGCCTTCATGCCGCTGCTGATCGGCGTTCCGGGGCTGCTTCTGTGCCTCGCGCAGCTGGTGATCGACCTGCGCGCGACGGAGCCCGAGCCCGCCCCGCCGCCGGAGCCCGGGGCGGATGCGCGCACGCCCAAGGAGGCGCAGACCGAGCTTCAGGCGTTCGCGTGGCTCTTCGCCTTCGCCGGGGCGCTCCTGGGCTTCGGCTTCATCATCGGCGGGCCGATCCTCGTCGCCGCCTTCGTGCGCTTCTCGAGCGGGGATCGCTGGCGCAACGCGCTGTTCGCCGGGGCGGGGACGTTCCTGGTGATGTGGGGGGTCTTCGTGTGGCTGCTGGAACTGTCACTGTTCCAGGGCCTGATCCTCGAACGCCTGCTGTGAGCGCGCGATGCTGCTGATCGACAACGATGCCGTCCATCGCCTGCTGACGATGGCGGACACGATGGAGGCGCTGGAGACCTCGTACCTGCAGGTGGCGCGGGGGCAGGGAATCTGCCGGCCGCGCATCGACGTGTCGATCCCGACATCGGACCCGGCGCGGGAATACCGCTGGGGCACGATGGAGGGCGGTGCCGCCGGCGGCTATTTCGCGATCCGGATGAAATCGGACATCATCCACTACACCACCGCCGACGACGGCACCCGCACGCAGGAGAAATACTGCCACCAGCCGGGGCTGTTCTGCGGCCTGATCTTCCTGACCGACACCGAGACGGGCCGCCCGCTGGCGCTCATCAACGACGGTGTGCTGCAGCACATGCGTGTGGGCGGCGACGGCGGGCTCGGGGTCAAGCACATGGCGCGCGACGACGCCGCGGTCGTCGGGATGCTCGGGTCCGGCGGGATGGCGGAGACGCACATGCTGTCGTTCTGCCTCGCGCGGAAGATCCGCAAGCTGCAGGTCTATTCGCCGACCCGCGCCAACCGCGAGGCGTTCGGCGCGCGCATGGCCGAGCGCCACGGCATCGAGGTCACCGTCTGCGAGCGGCCCGAGGACATCTATCGCGGCGCCGACATCGTCGCGGCGCTGACCGATGCGGCGGCGCCGGTGCTGAACGGCGACCTGCTGGAGCCCGGAACGCACGTGGTGAACATCGGCGGCGGTGGCCTTCCGGACGCGCGCACGATGGAGCGGGTGGACGTCTACCTGCGCTTCGGCGACGCGCCGCCCGCGCTCGGCCACGAGACGATGGACGACGAATTCCTGACCTGGCGCGTGGCCAATTACGACGGCCCGCCCGGCAAGAAAAAGCGCGCCCACGGCGTGATGCTGCCCGAAAAGCGCGTGCACTTCGCCGATCTCGTGTCGGGCGACGCGCCGGGGCGCACGCGCGACGACCAGATCACGTGGTCCGAGCGCGGCAACCTGCAGGGCGCGCAGTTCCACGCCGTCGCCGGCAAGGTCTACGAGGCCGCGCTGGCCGAGGGGCTGGGCCGCGAGCTTCCCGACGCGTGGTTCCTGCAGACCATCCGAAACTGATCCCTCACCGACGAACGGACACCATGACCCAACTGCCGCTGACCATCGCGACGACCGATTACGACCACTTCCGCGACATCCGGACCGGGGCCGTGGCGCCCGAGGGGATCGACCTCAACTGGCTGCTCCTGGGGCACCACGAGTGCTTTGCCCGGATGACGGCGAACCGCGAGTTCGACCTGTCGGAGATGTCGTTCGCCAAGTTCTCCACGCAGGTGACGCGCAAGGACAGCGACCTGATCGGCCTGCCGGTGATCTGCTCGCGGCTGTTCCGGTTCTCGTCGTTCTATGTGAACCGCAAGGCGGGCATCAAACGGCCCGAGGACCTGATCGGCAAGAGCGTCGGATCGCCCGAATGGGCGCATTCGGCGGCGGTCTGGATCCGCGGCTGGATGCAGAACGACCTCGGCATGGACCTGTCGGGCATTCGCTGGGTGCAGGCCGGCGCGAACGCGCCCGGGCGCGAGGAGAAGGTGGAGCTGAACCTGCCCGACGGCGTGGAGATCACGCGCGTGAAGGACCAGTCTCTGTCGCAGATGCTGGCGTCGGGTGAGCTCGACTGCGCGATCATCGCCCGCCCGCCGACCTGTTTCCTCGAGGATCACCCGGACGTGGAGCGGCTCTATCCCGACTTCGTCGGCATGGAAGAGGACTACTACCGCGACACCGGCATCTGGCCGATCATGCACATCGTCGCGATGAAGAAGGCTGTGCACGACGCGCATCCGTGGGTGGCGCGCAACCTCTTCAACGCGTTCGAGGCGTCGAAGGCGCGCAGCATCGAGCGGCTCCTGGATCCGGCGGTGTCGCGCTATCCGCTGGCGTGGCTGCCGACCTACGGGCGCAAGATGCAGGAGATGTTCGGCAAGGATCCGTTCCCCTTCGGCGTGGAGCCCAACCGCAAGACGTGGGAGGCGATGGGCCTCTACACCTACCAGCAGGGGATCGCCCACCGGCAGTTCACGCCAGACGAGATCTTTCCCGACAGCGTGAACACCAAGGTGATCATCTGATGCCTGCCTCTGCCGGTCCCGTCGCGCCCGAGATCCTTGCCGACATCGCGGCGGCGAGCCGCATCCTCGCCGCGCGCGGCGTGGTCGACGGCTTCGGCCACGTCTCGATGCGCCACCCGGAAGCGTCCGACCGGTTCCTGATGCCGCGCGCGCTCGCGCCCGCGCTGACGGAGCCCGCGGACATCATGGAATTCGACCTCGACTGCGCCGCCTGCGACGGCGACGACCGCAAGGGGTTTCTCGAGCGGTTCATCCACGGCGAGATCTTCCGCGCGCGCCCGGACGTGGGCGCGGTGGTGCATTCGCACTCACCCTCGGTGATCCCGTTCGGGCTCGTCACGGCGCCGATGCAGGCCTGTTTCCACAACGCCGCGTTCCTCGCCGGCGGGGTGCCGGTGTTCGACATCGCCTGCGATCACGGCGACACCGACATGCTGGTGTCGGACAACGCCAAGGGCGTGGCGCTGGCGCGGGCGCTCGGCGACAGGCCGGTGGCGCTGATGCGGGCGCACGGGTCGGTCGCCTGCGGCCCGACGCTGCAGACGGCGGTGTTCCGCGCGGTCTATACCGAGGTGAACGCCCGGGTGCAGCACTGGGCGCTCGCGCTTGCCGGCGACGCCGAGACGCTGGCGAGCCTGTCCGACGAGGAGGGCCGGCTTGCCGACCAGCCGAACCAGACGGCGGGCCGGCGGGCCTGGGACCTCTGGCGGCGAGAAATCCGCGACCAGACGGGATGGTGACATGAGCGACAAGGACGACCTCGCCCTGTGCCTGAGAATGCTCGAGCACCAGGGCATCATCGATTTCAACGGCCACGCCTCGATCCGCTGCGACGCGGGGATGCTCATCAACGTCGGCTCCAGCCAGCGCTCGCGATTGACGGCCGAAGACATCTGCACGATCGACCTCGACGGCACGCTGATCGAGGGGCGCGGCAAGCCGCCGCTGGAGTTTCACCTGCATGCCGGGATCTACCGCGACCGCCCGGACGTGCAGGCCGTGGTGCATGCGCATCCGCAATGGTCGACCTACCTGACGATGACCGGGCACGGCTACCGGCCGGTGTTCGCGCAGGGCACGCTCCTGCACCCGGTCGATACGCTCGACACGCCGGATTCGATCAATTCGCCAGAGATGTCGGCGCGGCTCAACGCGGTGCTGCGCGACCGGCCCGCGGCGCTGATGAAGTCGCACGGCGCGGTGGCCGTGGGCGCCGACATCGTCGAGGCCTTCGTGCTCATCACCTATCTCGAGGAGAACGCGCGCCGGCAGTACATGGCCCAGCAGATCGGCACGCCATACGTGTTCACCGACGCCGAGATCGCGGCGGCGCAGGCGAAGCTGCGCAATCCGGGCCTGTTCCGGCGCACCTGGGACCACTTCGCGGCCAAGCTGGAGGATGCGGCATGAGCGACACCTTCCACCTCGCCGGCGTCATGGGATGGCCGGTCATGCATTCGCGCTCGCCGCTGATGCATGGCCACTGGATGCAGGAGCTCGGGCTGCGCGGGGCCTACGTGCCGCTTGCCGTGCGGCCCGGCACCGTCGAGGCCGCGCTGCGCGGGCTCTGGCCGCTGCGCTTTGCCGGCTGCAACCTGACCATTCCCCACAAGCTCGAGGCGATGGCGGTGGTCGATGAACTCGACCCCGTGGCGGAGAAGATCGGCGCGATCTCTTGCGTCGCGGTGCGCGAGGACGGCAGCCTCTTCGGCACCAACAACGACTGGCTGGGCTTCATGGGCAACCTGCGCCAGAGCGCGCCCGAGTGGCGTGCCGAGGCCGGCCCGGCGGTGGTGATCGGCGCCGGCGGCGGGGCGCGCGCGGTCTGTCACGGGCTGGCCGATGTGGGCGTGTCCGAGATCCGGCTGGTCAACCGCACCCGCGAGCGGGCCGAGACGCTGGTCGCCGATCTTGGCGGGCCGATCCGCGTCGTCGACTGGGCGGAGCGGGGCGCGGCGCTGAACGGGGCGGCGCTGATCGTGAACACCACGAGCTGCGGGATGGCCGGCCAGCCGCCGCTCGACCTGCCGCTCGACGAGGTGGCCGAGGGCGCGATCGGTGCGGACATCGTCTACACGCCGCTGGAAACGCCGTTCCTCGAGGCGCTGCGCGCGCGGGGGCACACGGTCGTCGGCGGGCTCGGCATGCTGCTGCACCAGGGCCCGCCCGCGTGGAAGCTGTGGTTCGGGCTGGAGCCCGAGGTCACCCCGGCGCTGAAGGACAAGATGATCGCGGACCTGACGCGGCCGGCCTGAGCGCTCGGGTCACCGCCGTGCCGACCGCAGGGCAGAGGCAGACAGCTGGGCTGGTGGCGCGGCAGATTTCGATGTTCGCACCGATTTCTCGGCAGAGCCGGACAGCCGGGCTGGCCGCCCTGCGGAGCCGGACCACCGCGCCGACGGCGCGGCGACGTCCACCCACCGCGCGTTGGGGTCAGACCGCGGCGGCGCCGGCCGCCCGGCCGAGGACCACCGCGGCGAGCAGGCCGTTGCCCGAGAGGTAGCCGCTGTCGCCCGCGCCCGACACGCCGCAGGCGGCGCCGCCCGCGGCGAAGAGGTTGGGAAAGGGCCTTCCGTCCGTCGCGCGCACCCGGCCGGTGCCGTCGGTCTCGAGCCCGCCCTGCGTATGAAAGAGCGCGCCGGTCACGCGCACGCCGCAATAGGGCGGCGCGAGGCGCTGGCCGGACCAGCGGCGACCGAACGCGTCGGTGCCGTCGGCGGGAATGTCGGCCAGCGCGCCCGACAGCGCCTCCGCCGGCAGGTCGAGCGCCTCGGCCAGCTCGGAGAGCGTGTCGGCGGTGCGGATCGCGCCCTGCGCCTCGGCATTGCGAAAATCCTCGAACTGGCGGGCGATGCCGGCGATGCGGTCGTCGAAGACGGTGACGGCGGTGCCGCCGGGCTGGGCGAGCACGACGCGGGCGGCCTCGGAATAGCCCTGGCTCTCGTCCCAGAAGCGGTGGCCGTCGCGGTTCACCTGCACGCCGCCCTCGCCGATCGTGGCCCAGGTGACGAGGATGCCGTGCGGATGCGCGACGTTGCCGTGGCCCTGGTAGGCGCCGAGATGGCGCGTCGCCGCCCCGAGCGCCTCGCCCCACGCCACCGCCTCGCCGCGGTTGCCGTCATGGCCGAACCAGACCGCGCCGTCGATGTCGGGCATGTGCCGCGCCACCATATCGCGGTTGCCGCCGAAGCCGTTGCAGGCCAGCACGAGCTTGTCGCAGCCGACCGTCTCGGTCCCGCCGTCGGGGCGGGTGAGCGCGGCGCCGGTCACGCGCGGGCCGTCGTGGAACAGCGTCTCGACCCGGCGCTCGCAGATCACGTCGATGCCCGCGCCCTCGACCGTGGCGCGCAGACGGTCGATCAGCTCGCGCCCCGCGCGGGAGGGCAGGCCGTGCATCCGCCGGCGCGAATGGCCGGGATAGTCGAAATCGGTGACGACCGAGAAGGGCAGGCCGAAACCGTCGGCCAGCCACTCGATCGCCGGGCCCGCGCCCTCGGCCAGCGCGGCGACGAGCGCGGGGTCGTTCTCGTCCTTGGCCTTGCGCTGGATGTCGGCGGCAAAGCGGGCGGGATCGTCGTCGATGCCGGCGTCGCGCTGGAACCGTGTCCCGGCGGCGGGGATCAGCCCGGCCGACAGCGCCGTGGAGCCCTGCGGCACCGGGTCGGCCTCGACCACCAGCACCTCCTGCCCGGCCTCGGCGGCCGCCAGCGCCGCGACCATGCCGCAAGCGCCGCCGCCGACGATCAGCGTGCCGACCGACAGGTCGAACGCGTCCGGCGTGAGCGCGAGGTCAGCCATCCTCGCCGTCCCATTTCGCGCCCTCGGCCAGCATCGCGTCGGTGCCGATGACCGCGTTCAGCCCGCCGAAATCGAACATCCGGTCGGAGAACGGGCGGTTGGAGCCGTGGGCGTGCAGGCTGGCGTAGTAGTCCTGCGCGGTTTTCGCGAGCGCACGCACGATCCCGCCGGGAAAGATCACGATGGAAAAGCCCATCGCCTCGAGGTCGGAGGCCGACGAGATCGGCGTCGCGCCGCCCTCGACCATGTTGGCCAGGAGCGGCAGGCGATGGCCGAAGGTCCGGGCCACGCGGGCCATCTCCTCGCCCGAGCGTGGCGCCTCGATGAACAGGGCGTCGGCGCCGGCGGCGATGTAGGCCTCGGCGCGGGCGAAGGCGGCGTCGATCCCCTCGACCGCGATGGCGTCGGTACGCGCGATGATGAGCGTCTCGTCGCTGGCGCGCGCATCGGCCATCGCGGCGATCTTTCCGGCCATCTCGGCCTCGGGGATCAGCGACTTGTCCGACAGATGCCCGCAGCGCTTGGGGTAGGTCTGGTCCTCGACCTGCAACGCGGCGGCGCCGGCGCGTTCGTACATCCGCATCGTGCGCTGCGCGTTCAACGCGTTGCCGAAGCCGGTATCGGCGTCGATGATGACGGGCAGCGACACGCGGTCGGCGATGAGGGCCATCGTGTCGGCCATCTCGGTGGCGCTGGTGAGCCCGATATCGGGGCGGCCGAGCCGGGTATAGGCGACCGCCGCGCCCGAGAGGTAGAGTGCCTCGAAGCCGGCCTCGGCGGCAAGCGCGGCGGTCAGGCCGTCATAGACCCCGGGCGCGACGAGGATCGGGGCGCGGGCGAGCCGCGCGCGCAGGCTCATCGTCCGCCCTCCAGCGCGGCCACCGCCTCGGCGCAGGTCATCTGCGCGCCGAGCGAGCCGAGTGACGTGAGCGTCGCGTCGTGCACCTCCGCCCGGAAGGCGGCGCACCCGTCCGACAGGAGCACCGTGTCGATGTCGCGCAGGTGCGCGTCGCGCACTGTCGAGGCGACGCCGCCGTTGGTGACGATGCCGCCGATGATGAGCGTGTCGATCCCGAGCTTGCGCAGCAGGAATTCCAGCCGCGTCTGGTAGAAGGCGGAATAGGCCACCTTCTCGATCGTGTAGTCGGCGGGCGCGAGTGCATCGACGAGCGCGTGGCCGAAGCCGCCGGGCGCGAAGTCGCCGGGCCCGAGGAAAGGCCGCAGCGCCTGCAGGTGCGGCGAGATCAGCGGCGTGCCGTCGGGCCGCGGGACCAGCGTGAACTGCGCCGAGAGGTAGGCGCCGCCCGCCGCGCGCATCGCGTCGCGCACCGGCCGGATTCGGTCGGGCAGCGCGGCGATGGCATCGGCCCGCTGGTCGGCGCGCCCGTAGGCGCCCTCGGGGTGCAGGAAGTCGTTCTGCAGATCGATGGTCAGGAGCGCCGTGCGCGCGGGGTCGATGGTGTCAGCCATGGCCGTCCTTCCGCGTGATGATCGTGTTGCCGTGCGGATCGACGCGGCCCGAGAGGCCCGGTTCGATCAGCACCGTGGTGTCCGCCTGTTCGAGGATCGCGGGCCCGTCGATCACCGCGTCCACCGGCAGGGCGAGCCTGTCGTAGAGCGCGGTGTCGTGCCAGGCGTCGCCGAAATGCACGCGGCGATGGCCGCGCAGCGCGGCCTCGACCGTGCCACCTGCGGGCGCGAGCGTCGCGAGGTCGAATTTCGGGCGCTTGCCGATCACCGCCGAGCGCAGGTTCATCACCCGCCGCGTTCCCGACGGCAGGAGCCGGCCGTAGGCCGCGTGGTAGGCGGTGTCGAACGCCTCTGCCACCGCCGCGCGGCTCGGCGCGGCGACGCGGCCATCGGTGACCGTGACCGGCAGCGGCACGGCGACGGTATGGGTCTGCCCGACATAGGCCATGTCGAGCTCGAACAGGGTTTCGCGCGCCTCGAACCGGGTCTCGGTCGCCTCGAGCATGCGGGTCCCGGTATCGACGTGATCCTGCATGAAGGCGGCCAGCGCATCGGTGTCGAGCGCGTCCACCGTGGCGTTCACGGTCTGCACGAAGTCCTGCCGCATGTCGGCGATGACGCATCCCATCGCGCTTGTGACGCCGGGATAGCGCGGCACGATGGCCCGGCCGATCCCGACTTCGGCCAGCATCGCGCCGGCGTGGAGCGCGCCGCCGCCGCCGAAGGGCATGAAGGCGAAGCGCTTGGGGTCGAACCCGCGCTCGATCGACACGAGGCGGATCGCCCCGGCCATGCGGGAATTGGCGACGCGCAGGATCGCCTCGGCCGCCGCGACGGTCGAGAGGCCGAGCTTTTCGCCGACATGGGTGTCGATGGCGCGTTCGGCCGCCGCGACGTCGAGCCGGTCGAGCTTGCCGCCGATGGGGTTGTCGGGGTCGATCCGGCCGAGCACCACGTTGGCGTCGGTCACCGTGGGGCGGTCGTTGCACTGGCCGTAGGCGACCGGACCGGGAGTGGAGCCCGCGCTTTCGGGCCCGATGTTGAGAAGCCCGCCCTTGTCGACCCAGGCGATCGAGCCGCCGCCGGCGCCGATCGTGGTGATCTCGATCATCGGCGTCCGCACGACCATGCCGAAATCGATGGCGGTCTGTGGCGCCAGCATCGAGCGCCCGCCGGCGATCAGCGACACGTCGAAGCTGGTGCCGCCCATGTCGCCGGTGATGACGTCCGGAAACCCGGCCTCGCCGGCGATGTAGGCGGCGGCGATCACGCCCGCGGCCGGCCCCGACAGCGCCGTGCGGACGGGCAGGCGGCACGCGGTGTCGACGCCCATCACGCCGCCGTTCGACTGCACGATCATGAACTCCGCGCCGAAGCCGCCGTCGCGCAGGGCCGCGTCGAGCCGGTCGAGATAGCCCGACACCTCGGGCTGCAGATAGGCGTTGAGCGCGGTGGTCGAGAAGCGTTCAAACTCGCGGATCTCGGGCAGGATCTCGGACGAGGCCGACACGTGGGCATTGGGCCAGAAGGCGCGCAGCGCCTCGACCGCGCGGGCCTCGTTCTCGGGGTTGGCGTAGGCGTGGGCAAAGAGCACCGCCACCGCGTCGCAGCCCGCGTCGCGCAGCGCCTCGCCCGCCGCGCGCACCGCGTCGAGGTCGACCGGCACGCGGATCGTGCCGTCGGCCAGCGTGCGCTCGGGCACCTCGCGGCGCAGGTCGCGCGGCACGATGGGCTCGAAATCGCCGCGCAGGCCCCAGGTGCGGGGGCGGTCGCGGCGGCGCATCTCGAGCACGTCGCGCAGGCCCTCGGTTGTGATGACGCCGATCCGCGCGCCCTTGCGCTCCAGCAGGGCGTTGGTGCCCGCCGTGGTGCCGTGGATCACCGCCGAGAGGGTCGAGAGGTCGTCGACCTCGCGCCGGATCCCTTCGAGAAAGCCGCCGGACTGGTCGGGCCGCGTGGTGGGCACCTTGGCCACGCGGGCGGTGCCGGTGCCCTCGTCGAGAAAGAAGACATCGGTGAACGTGCCGCCCACGTCGACGCCGATCATGCGCTTGCCGGTCATGCGCGGCCCTCCGTCCAGCCGTAGAGCCTCTCGGCCTCGTCCGCGGTCAGAAGCCCGCGCGCCACGTCGCGGGCGATGGCGGCCGGGTCACGGTCGGCGGCGGGGCCGTAGCCGCCTCCGCCCGGCGTTTCGAGCCGCACCGCCTGCCCCTGCCGGAGCTGGATGCCGCGCATCTTGGATACCATCGGCGGGCGGGCCCAGCCGTCATCGGTCTCGAAGGAAAACCGGTTGGTCGCGGCGTCGCCGCCCCCGGCGATGCCCTTGGGCGGATGCTTGCCGCGCTCGCCGAAGAGGAACACCTCGGCGCCCATCTCCTCGAGCACCTCGATCTCGTAGATCGCGCCGAGCCCGCCGCGATGCGCGCCCGCGCCGCCCGAGCCCGGGCGCAGCGCCCAGTGGCGGAACATGACCGGGTACGCGGCCTCGAGGATCTCCATCGGCGGGATCGTCGCGGTCGAGATCGGCGCCGAGCCGTGGTTGAGCCCGTCGGACTCGGCCGAGCCGCCGTGCCCGCCACCGTAGAACGAGAACATCACCCACGGCGTGCCGTCGCGTCGCCGCCCGGCGATGGAGAGCGCGTTGATCGTGCCGTAGGCGTTGGCGACCACGCGGTCGGGCGCGGCCTGCGCGGCGGCGGCGAAGATCACGTCGATCATCCGCAGGATCGTCTCTGTGTAGCCGCCGACCGGCGCCGGAAACTCGGCCGACAAAAGCGAGCCCTCAGGGATCTTCACGTCGATCGGGCGCATCACCCCGGCATTGGCGGGCAGCATCGGAAAGACGTGCTTGATCGCGACGTAGGCGGTGGCCACCGCCGTCGGCAGCGCGATGTTCACCGGGCCCTGGCAGCGCGGGGCGGTGCCCGCGAAGTCGAGCGTCATGCGGTCGCCGGCGATCTCGAGCGCGACGCGGATCGGCAGCGCCTCGTCGGTGATGCCGTCGTTGTCGAGGAAATCCTCGGCCTCCCACCGCCCGTCGGGCAGGGCCTTGAGTTCCTCGCGCATCAGCGTCTCGGCCCGGGCCGACAGCGCGTCGAGCGCCGCCGCCACCGTGCCCGCGCCGTATTCGTCGAGCAGCGCGTCCATCCGGCGGATCCCGAGGTCGAGCGCGCCGAGCTGGCCGTTGAGATCGCCCTCGGCCGATTGCGGCAGGCGGGTGTTGCGCAGAAGGATGTCGAGGATCCCGCGGTCGATCTCTCCGGCGCGGGCGAGCTTGACCGGCGGCAGCACGAAGGCCTCCTGGAAGGCGTCCTTGGCGGCGGGGTTGTAGTTGCCCGGCGCGCCGCCGCCGAGGTCGTGCCAGTGCCCGACCGAGGCGAGCCAGCAGAACAGCTCGCCGTCGCGGAAACAGGGGCGCACAAGCCGCATGTCGTTGAGATGCGTGCCACCCAGATGCGCGTCGTTGAAGATCCAGATATCGCCGTCCTGCGGCGTTTCGCCGGTCTCGGCCAGCTTGTCGATCACCGCGCGCACGGCGAAGGACATGACGCCGACGAAGATCGGCAGGCCGGACTTGCCCTGCACCAGCGTATCGCCCGTCTCCGCGTGGTAGAGCCCGTGCGAGGCGTCGTGCGCCTCGGCGATGATCGGGTTGAAGGCCGAGCGGAACAGCGTCGCGTCCATCTCGTCGGCGATCTGCTCCATCCGGCCGGCGAGGACGGCGAGCGTGATCGGGTCGATCTCGGCCGGTGGGGGCGTATCGTTCATGGGCGCATCTCCGCGATGTCGTTCCAGACGTCCTGCCGGGTGATCCGGCCGCCGGTCAGCTCGAACCGGTCGATGAAGCGGATGCCGGAGAAGGGCGCGCCGTCGGGCCATTCGCCCGACAGCGTGCCGCGGGCATAGACCACCGCCGGACCGGGGGTCGGGCAGGTCTCGATCGCCTCGTAGGTCTTGGCGATCCGGGCGTAGCGCGGGCGCGACCACGCGATCAGCTCTTCCAGCGTCGTCATCGGGCCGGTGCCCGGAAAGGTCATGGTGAAGCCCTCGCCCAGATGGGCGCGTGCGGCGTCCAGATCGCGCGCCTCCATCGCATCGAGATAGGCGCGGACGGTTTCGGCCGGGTCGGGCAGGGCGGGCGCGCCGGTCCGCTGCGTCCGGCCGCGCATGTACTGCGCCGGGCGGCGTTCGTGAATCATCACCGTCACCGCCTCGGGGTCTGCCGGCACGACGAGGCGAACAGCGTCGGTGAGCGCGGCGCCCATACGGGTCAGCGCGGCGTCGTCGTAGCCTTCGAGGAGGTGCAGTTCGATCACCGGCATGGGCCGCCTCCCTCGGTCGTGCAGCGTAAATCTGTATTTTTCTTAATACAGGATCGGTCGTGAGAAAAGAACAAACCTGTGACCGATCAATGAGACAAATTTCTTGCGTTCGGCGGACGAGCCGTTACCGTTCGGGTCAAGGAGGCGTCATGCGCGACCATGTGCGACCCAGTCAGACGGCCCGTCAGCCGGAGGGAGGCAAGGCCCGCCGCGTCTACCTCGTGCTGCGCGACGACATCGTGTCGGGGCTGCGCGCGAACGGCTCGCTCCTGCCCGGAGAGCAGCGGCTGGCGGAGACCTTCGCGGTCAGCCGCGTGACCGTGCGCCGTGCGCTCGACGCGCTCGAGGGTGACGGGCTGATCGAGCGGCGCGCCGGCAGCGGCACGCGGGTCTGCGCCGCCCCCGACGGCGCCGCGATGGCCGCCGACATGACGACGCTGATCCCGCAGCTGGTGGCGATGGGCCGGCATTCGGCGCGGCTCCTGTCGTTTTCCTACGGCGCGGCGCCCGACGCGGTGGCGCGCGCGATGGGCCTCGACCCGGGCGCGCGGGTGCAGACGGCGGTGCGCGTGCGGCTGGCCGAGGGCGAGCCGTTCTCGCACCTGACCACGCACGTGCCCGAGGACATCGCCAGCAACTATTCCGAGGCCGACCTCGCCGGCACGCCGCTCTACCAGCTTCTCGAACGCTCGGGCGTGCGGGTCGACGCCGCCGAACAGAGCATCAGCGCGGCGCTCGCCGCGCCCGACGTGGCCGAGGCGCTGGACGTGGCGACCGGCGCGGCGCTGTTGTCAATCCGGCGGGTGGTGCGCGACGCCGCCGGGCGCGGGGTCGAACATCTCTCGGCGCTCTACCGGCCGGACCGGTTCCGGCTCGAGATGGCGCTGACCCGCGTGGGCGAGGGCGGCGCGCGCCACTGGGAGCCGGTCGTCGGCGACGGCGCGGGCGATGGCGGCGGGGAGGGCGAGGCATGAGCCGCACGCTTCTCGACAAGCTGTGGGACGCGCACGAGATCCGGGTGGACGACGACGGCACCTCCCTGCTGTGGGTCGACCGCCACCTCGTGCACGAGGGCTCGCACCACGCCTTTGCCAAGCTCGCAGAGCGCGGGATGCCGGTGGCGCGGCCCGAGCTGACCTTCGCGGTGGCCGACCATTATGCCCCGACGCGCGGGCGCGAGGCGGTCGCCGATCCGGCCATCGCCAAGATGCTCGAGCGGCTGGAGCGGAACACCGCCGCGCACGGCATCGCGCTCTTCGGTCTGCGCGACCCGCGGCAGGGCATCGTGCACGTTCTCGGGCCGGAACAGGGCCTGACCCTGCCCGGTCTGCTCGTCACCTGCGGCGACAGCCACACCTCGACCCACGGCGCGTTCGGCGCGCTGGCCTTCGGCATCGGCGCGACGCAGGTGGCGCATGTCCTCGCGACGCAGACGATCTGGCAGCGGCGGCCGAAAGCCATGCGGATCCGCGTGGAGGGCGCGCTCGGCCCCGGGGTCACCGCCAAGGACATCGCGCTGCACTGGATCGCGCGGCTCGGCACCTCGGGCGCGACGGGGCACGCGGTCGAATACGCCGGGTCGGCGGTGCGGGCGCTGTCGATGGAAGGGCGGATGACGCTGTGCAACCTGTCGATCGAGGGCGGCGCCCGGTTCGGACTGATCGCGCCCGACGACACGACGCTGGCCTACGTGGCCGACCGGCCCTTCGCGCCCCGCGGTGCGGAGTTCGAGGCCGCGCGTGCCGACTGGGCCGGGCTAGCGAGCGACGCGGATGCGCGGTTCGACCGCGAGGTGGAGATCGACGCGGCCGAGATCGCGCCGACGGTCACCTGGGGCACGACGCCCGAGCAGGCGCTGCCGATCACCGGGCGCATCCCCGACCCCGGGGCGCTCGACGGCGGACGGGCCGAGGCGGCGCGCGCCGCGCTCGACTACATGGGCCTGACGCCGGGCGCGCCGCTCGAGGAGATCGCGGTCGACCGGGTGTTCCTCGGCTCGTGCACCAACGCGCGGATCGAGGATCTGCGCGCCGCCGCCGCGATCCTGAAGGGCCGCCACGCGCGGGTGCCGGGCATCGTGTCGCCGGGCTCCATGCTGGTGCGCGCGCAGGCCGAGGCGGAAGGGCTCGACCGGGTGTTCACCGATGCCGGGCTCGAATGGGTCGGGGCCGGCTGTTCGATGTGCGTGGGCATGAACGGCGACACCGTCGCCCCGGGCGAGCGCTGCGCGTCCTCGACGAACCGCAACTTCCGCGGCCGGCAGGGCAAGGGCGCGCGCACGCACCTGATGTCGCCGGTGATGGTTGCCGCGGCGGCGGTGACCGGCCGGCTCACCGACGCGCGGACGCTGATGGAGGAGCGGGCCTGATGGCGGGGTGGCAGCGGCACGAGGGCGAGGCGGTCGCGCTGCCGCGCGCCGACATCGACACCGACCAGCTGATCCCGGCGCGGTTCATGTCCGCGAGCCGCGCGGAAGGCTACGGCGGGTTCCTCTTTGCCGACCTGCGCGAGGACGCCGCGGACTTCCCGCTCGACCGTCACCCGGAGGCGAGCGTGCTGGTCGCGGGCCCCAATTTCGGCTGCGGCTCCTCGCGCGAGGCGGCGGTCTACGCGCTGGTGGACGCGGGGTTCCGCGTGGTTGTGGCCGAAAGCTTCGCCGACATCTTCGCCGGCAACGCCGTGAACAACGGGCTGCTTCCGGCGCGGGTGGCGGAGGCCGGCGCGATCCTCGACGCGCTCGGCTCCGGCACGGCGCCGGCGCGGATCGACCTCGAGACCGCGACGCTCGAGATCGCGGGCGCGCGCCACGCGATCGAGTTGCCGGACATCTGGCGCCGCAAGCTGGTGAACGGCTGGGACGACATCGACCTGACCCGCGCGCACGAGGACGAGATCGCCGCCTTTGCCCGCGCCCGGCGCGACGCCGCGCCGTGGACATGGCCCGCGAGAGACGGGTCCCGCGACCGGGCCTGAGCGGCCCCGGACTCGAACGAGACCGTCGGCACACGGCGGCACGACCCGGCCGGCACGTCCGGCGCACTGACGGCCGGACAGACCGGCGAAACGAACAGCCGGGGCATCCGGCGACAAGACCGACAGGCCGGGGCATCCGGCGACAGGACCACGCCGGCGCAACCGGCGACAGGACAAGGAGAAACGGTATGAAGATGACGTTCATCGGTGGCACGGCGGCGGGCATGCTGACGCTGGCCGGGACCGCGTCGGCGCAGGACACGCTCACCGCGGTCCACGCCTTTCCCGAAAGCCTGATCTACACGCAGAGCTTTCTCGAGTTCGTCGACAAGGTGAACGAGCGCGGCGAGGGCGTGATCGAGATCAACGTGCGCGGCGGCCCAGAGGCGATCGGCATGTTCCAGCAGCCCGACGCGGTGCGCAACGGCGTCGTGGACATGGTCTACACGCCGGGTTCGTTCTACGCCGGCAGCCTGCCCGAGAAGGATGCGCTGGTCGCGTCGAACCTCACCGCGATCGAAACGCGCGAGAACGGCGGGATCGAGCTGATCGACCAGATCCACCAGGAGAAGATGGGGGTGAAGTATCTCGGCTGGTTCGACAGCGGCGTGTGCTACAACCTCTGGACCCGCAACGAGCCCGAGCTGGACGAGGGCGGCAACCTCGACGTCTCGGGCCTGAAGCTGCGGGGCAACGCCGTCTACAACGCGTTCTTCACCGAATACCTCGGCGCGCAGGTGATCGACCTGCCGACCACCGATGTCTACTCGGCGCTCGAGCGCGGCGTGGTGGACGCGACCGGCTGGACCCAGATCGGCCTGATCGACCTGAAGTGGAACGAGTTCCTCAACTACCGGATCGAGCCGTGCTTCTTCTCGACCGACCTCGGCGTGATCGTGAACCTCGATACCTGGGAGGGGCTGAGCGAAGAGGCGCAGACGATCCTGCAAGAGGTCGCGATAGAACACGAGCAGAGCTCGGTCGAGGCGCTGCGCACCAAGCGCGACGAGGATTTCGCCGCGCTCGAGGAGCAGGGCATGGAGGTCGTCACGCTCGAGGGTGAGGCCGCCGCCGACTACCTCGCCGCGGCGCGCGAGAAGACATGGGAGCGCATGCAGGGCCTCATGGAGGAACAGCCCGGCGGGACGGAGAACTACGATCGCCTGATCGAGCTGTTCTACGACCCTGCGGCGGATCCGCAGTAACGGCCCCCGGCGGCGGCCCGTCCCCCGGGGGCCGTCGCCCACCCCCAATCGAGAGGCTTCGCGATGCACACGCTCCGGCGCGCCTATGACGGGTTCGTCACGCTCATGGCCATCGTGGCGGGCGCGATGCTCGTCTGGCTCATGGTGTCGATCGTGATCTCGGTGACGATGCGCAACGCCGGGGTGCAGCCCTGGGCGTGGCTGTTCACCTCGTCGGAATACGCGCTTCTCTACATGACGATGCTGGGCGCGCCGTGGCTTGTGCGGGAAAAGGGCCACGTGCATATCGAGCTGGTGACCGCCGCACTGCCGCCCGCGACGCAGGCGGTGGTCAGCCGCGCCGTCGCGGCGGCCTGCGTGCTGGTGTCGGTCATCCTCGCATGGAAGGGGGCGGAGCTCGTGGCGACCAACATCGCGCGGAGCGATTACGACGTGCGGGCCTACTTCACCCCGAAATGGATCCTGACCATCGCCTTTCCGATCAGCTTCACGCTGATGGCGGTGGAGTTCGCGCGGTTCGTCTTCGGGCCGGAGCTGATGCATTCGGGCGAGGCGGGGCTGCACGAATGATGGAATGGTACGGCGCGCTCGGCCTTCTTCTGGGCTCGATCATGGTGCTGATGGCGACCGGTATGCCGGTCGCGCTGGCCTTTCTCGCCGCCAACATCCTCGGGGCGTGGGTGTTCATGGGCGGCGGTGCGGGCCTCACACAGCTTCTCAACAACGGCTTCGGCGCGCTGACGAGCTTCGCGCTCGTGCCGATCCCGCTGTTTTTGCTGATGGGCGAGCTGTTCTTCTTCACCGGGCTGGGCACGCGGATGTTCACCGCGATCGACCGGCTGCTCGGGCGGGTGCCGGGGCGGCTGAGCTACGTCACGGTGATCGGCGGCACGGGCTTCTCCACGCTCTCGGGCTCGTCGATGGGGTCCACCGCTCTGCTCGGGTCGCTGATGGTGCCCGAGATGAACGCTCGCGGTTACAAGAAGCACATGTCGATCGGCCCGATCCTCGGGACCGGCGGGCTCGCCATCATCATTCCGCCCTCGGCGCTCGCGGTGCTGCTGGCGACGCTGGCGCGGATCGACGTGGGCGCGCTCCTGATCGCGGGGGTGGTGCCGGGGCTGATCCTCGCCGGGCTCTACCTGCTGACCATCTGGGTGCAGGTGCGGATCGATCCCGAGGCCGCTCCGGCCTACGAGGTGCCGGCGATGTCGCTGGGCGAAAAGCTCGGGCTGGTGCTGCGCGACGTGGTGCCGATGCTGTCGATCATGGTGCTGACGGTGGCCGGCATGATCGGCGGGATCTTCACCCCGTCCGAGGCGGCGGCGTTCGGCGCGCTCGGCGTGCTGATCCTCGCGGGGATCTACGGCGGCATCAGCGTCGAGTCGCTTCGCAACTCGATCGTCGGCGCGCTCAAGGTCACGCTGATGGCCTACCTGATCGTCTTCGGGTCGGCGACCTTCAGCCAGCTCATGGCGTTTTCGGGTGCCTCCAGCGGGCTGGTGGACTGGGCGACGGGCTTCGCGCTGTCGCCGGTGACGATGCTTCTCGTGATGTTCGGGGTGCTGCTGGTCCTCGGCATGTTCATGGAGCAGATTTCGATCATGCTGCTGACGGTGCCGATCTTCTTTCCGCTGGCGACCGACCTGGGCTTCGATCCGGTGTGGTTCGGGCTGGTCATGCTGCTCGCGCTCGAGATCAGCTTTACCACGCCGCCCTTCGGGCTGCTGCTGTTCGTGATGAAGGGCGTGGCGCCGCCCGACACGACGATGCGCGACATCTACACCGCCGCTTTTCCGTTCATCGGCTGCTCGCTCCTGCTGGTCGTGCTGCTCATCCTGGTGCCAGAGCTCGCCCTGTGGTTGCCCGGGCGATAGCCGGTGCTCGCGCCGTAGCGTCCGACTCGACTTCGCCCGCCGCCGCTCGCAATATGGCCGGCGGGGGGACGAATTATCGTGACGACGACACGGTTTGCGCAGCTGGTCATTGATACGGCCGACATCCTCGCGAGCGCGGGGCCGGGCGAGGATCGCTGGTGGGCGATCAACCATGTCGCGCAGCTGATCGGCGCGAACGCGGTCAATGCCGGCGCCTTCCAGCGCAGCACGAAGGAGATCGCGTGGATCCGCAGCTCGATGGATCCGCTGTGGCTCGAGGAATACGAGCAGGCGGAGTTCTTCGAGGTCGATCCGCTGCTGCATGCGGCGATGACGGGCAACGCGCCGCCCTATTACGCGATGGCCGATCACGAACGGAGCGGGGCCGTTACCGGAAAACTGCGCGATCTGCACAACGCGATGATGGGTTACGGCTACAACTTCATGATCGCGCACACATGGTTCGACGGCGACGCGGGCAAGTGCCTCGCGATGAGCTGCCGCGACGACCCGCAGCACATGTTCGGCCCGGGCACGGCGCGGGCGTTCTCGGCCGTCTCCGCGATGATGGCGGCGAGCCTCGTCGCGCCGGGGGACGAGCTGCACGAGGGCTGGGCCTACGGGCTCGGCTGGCAGCGCCTGCTGCCGCAGGAGCGCGACGTGCTGTCCCACATCGCCAACGGGCTGCCGGAATACCTCATCGCCGAGACGATGAAGGTGACCGAGTTCGAGGTCTGGCGGCTGATCCGCAGCGCGTCGCTGAAGATGAAGGCCGACACCAAGGAACAGGCGCTGGCGCTCGCCATCCGGCGGGGGCAGGTCACGCCGTAGCGTCCTAGCCGTCGGCGGCCATCGCGTCGCTCAGGAAGATCAGCACGTCGCCGATGACCGCGCGGATGAAGGCCGGGTCGTGCCCGCCCTCGATCACCCGCAGTTCCGGGTCGCGCCCGATCCGGCGCAGGTCGAGATACATCTCGAGCGTGCCGTCGTGAAACTCGAAATAGTCCTCGTCGCCGACCGCCAGCATCACCGCCGGCGGGGCGGGGAGGTCGGCCAGCGCCGCGACCTCGGCGAAGGGCGACTGCGCCTGCAGGACGTCCGGGTCGAATTGCCGGCCGGTGGTGTTCGGGAACCACGCCGCGCGCTGCTCGGCGGACAGCCGGTTGGTCGGCGCGCCGCGCTCGGACACGCCGCCGGGTTTCCAGATCGCGGGGGCGAGGGCGCCGACGGCCGCGAAGGTGTCGGGGTGCCGGAAGGCGAGGCGCAGCGCCCCGTGCCCGCCCATCGAATACCCGGCGATGGCGCGCTGCCCCTCGCCCCGGGTCGAGAACTCCGTATCCACGTGCGCCAGCAGGTCCCGCGCGATCGCGGTTTCGTAGTCGCCGGGTCCGTCGTAGCGCGCGCTGTCCACGTACCAGCTTCGCCCGGCGTTCGGCATCACGATGAGGGTCGGCGGCATGTCTCCGGCCGCGATCAGCCTGTCGGCGATCTCCTCGATCCCGACGGCGCCGATCCATTCGCGCGCGCTGGCCCCCAGTCCGTGCAGCAGGACGATCACCGGCAGCGGGCCGGCCGCGTCGCTGCCGGGCGGGACGTACACGCTGTAGTCGAGCCCGCCGGCGATGCCCGGGCTCGGCGCGGTCCGGTCGGTCAGGATGTCCGCCGCCGCCGGATGCGGAAGGAGGCAGGACAGGGCGAGGACCAGCGCGCAGGCGGCGCGGCGGGCGAACGGGCGAAACAGCGAGGCGAGCGGCACACGGACCTCCGGGGCGACGGTGCGGGCGGGCACCCGCCCTGTCGGCATGACCCGGGCCCGACCGGCGCGGAGCCGCGCGAAGAGACGGTGTTCAGGCACGCTGCAATGCCGTGTCGGACAACCCGTCGAGCCGGGGCATCAGCGACATCAGGTGGCGCGTGTAGTCGTGGCCGGGCGCGGCGAACAGATCCTCCGTCGCGGCGATCTCGACCAGCTTGCCGTCCTTCATCACGCCCACCCGGTCGCACATCTGGCGCACCACGGGCAGGTCGTGGCTGATGAACAGCATGGTGAGGTTCAGGTGATCCTGAAGATCCTTCAGGATGTTCAGGATCTGCGCCTGGATCGACACGTCGAGCGCGCTGGTCGGCTCGTCGCAGATCAGGAACTTCGGCTGCGTCGCCAGCGCGCGCGCGATCGAGATGCGCTGGCGCTGGCCGCCCGAGAATTCGTGCGGATACTTCAGCCCGGCATCCGCGCCGAGACCCACGCGGTCGAGCAGCTCGGCCACCCGTTGGCGCAGCGCGCTGCCGGTGAAGAGGCCGTGATGCCGCGCCGGTTCGGCGACGATGGCATCGACGCGCATGCGCGGGTTGAGGCTCGAGAACGGATCCTGGAAGATCATCTGGATGTCGCGGCGATACCAGTCCGGCACGCCGCGCCTGCCGGTGTTGATCGAGCGTCCGGCGTATCGCACGTCGCCCTCGTCGCTGGGAAAGAGGCCGGCGATCATCCGCGCCAGCGTCGACTTGCCCGAGCCGCTTTCGCCGACGAGGCCGAACACCTCGCCCTGGCGGATCTCGAACCGCGCGGCGTCCACCGCGGTCAGGTAGCGGCGGCGCGAGGCGCGGATCGCGCGGCGGGTCTGGAACTGCTTGGTCAGGCCGTCCACCTCGACCAGCGGCGTGCCGCGCGGGGTTTCGGGCATCGGCCAGTCGCGGGCCAGATCGGCGATGCGGAATTCCGTCACCCGCCCGCCGTAGCCGATCAGCGGGAAGCGCCCGAGCTTCACGTCCGGGCGCGGCACGGCGGCGATCAGCGACTGCGAATACGGATGCTGCGGATTGCCGAGCACCTCGCGCGTCGGGCCGCTCTCGACCACCTCGCCACGATACATGACGGTGACCACGTCGGTCGTGTCGGCGATCACGCCCATGTCGTGGGTGATGAGGATCACGCCAACCTGCCGCTCGCGGGCGAGTTCCTTGATGAGGTCGAGGATCTGCGCCTGGATCGACACGTCGAGCGCGGTGGTCGGCTCGTCCGCGACGATCACGTCGGGATCCGAACACAGCGCCAGCGCGATGACGACGCGCTGCCGCATGCCGCCGGAGAACTGGTGCGGATACTGGTCGGCGCGGGTTTCGGGATCGGCGATGCCGACGCGCTCGATCAGCTCCACGGCGCGGGCGCTGGCCTCGGTCTCAGACAGGTCGAGATGCAGGCGGATCGTCTCCACCAGCTGCTGGCGCACGGTGTAGAGCGGATTGAGCGAGGTCAGCGGATCCTGGAAGATCATCGAGATCTTGCGCCCCCGCAGAGCGCGCATCCCCTTGGCGTCGAGGCCCGAGATCGCGTCGCCGCGAAAGCGGATGGTGCCCCCGGCGATGCGTCCGGGCGGGTCGATCAGCCCCATGATCGCCGCGCCGATGGTCGACTTTCCGGCGCCGGATTCGCCCACGAGGCCGTGGATCTGGCCGGGCTCGACCGTCAGGTCGGCGTCCTTCACGGCGACGAAGGTGCCGCGGCGCGTCGGAAACTCGACCGTCAGGCCCTCGATCCCGAGAAGCGCCATCAGCGCAGCCTCGGGTTCAGCGCGTCGCGCAGCCAGTCGCCCAGCAGGTTCACGGAAAGCGCGAGCGCAAGGAGCGTGCAGGCGGGAAAGAACAGGATCCACCACTCGCCCGAGAACAGGAAGCCCTGACCGATGCGGATGAGCGTGCCGAGCGACGGTTCGGTCGGCGGCGCGCCGACGCCGAGAAAACTCAGCGTCGCCTCGGCGATGATCGCCAGCGCCAGCGAGATCGTGGCGATCACGAGAACCGGCGACAGCACGTTCGGCAGGATGTGTCGGACCATGATCGCCACCGGCGAGCGGCCGATCAGCCGCGCGGCCTGCACGTATTCCTTGTTCTTCTCCACCAGCGTGGCGCCGCGGACGACCCGGGCGAACTGCACCCAGTCCGACAGGCCGATGGCGAGTATCAGCGTCCAGATCGCCACCTGGTCGCGGTATTCGACCGGGGTGATGCCCTTGGCCACGCCGAAGATCAGCATCGCCACGAGGATCGCCGGGAACGTCAGCTGCACGTCGGCGATGCGCATGATGATCGTTTCGGTCCAGCCGCCGACATAGGCCGCGATCAGCCCGAGCGACACGCCGAGACTAAGCGCGAACAGCACCGCCGCGACGCCCACGAAGAGCGAGATCCTGAGCCCGAAGAGGATCGTGGACAGGACGTCGCGGCCCTGGTCGTCGCTGCCCAGAAGGAAGGTGTCGCCGGTGATGGCGTTGGTCTGACCCGGCGGTGTGAACCCGTTCATCAGGTTCAGTGTCGCGGGGTTGAACGGATCGTAGGGCGCGATCCACGGCGCCAGCACGGCGCCCAGAACGAGCACCAGCGTCACGAAGGCCGACACGAGCGCCACGGGCGAGTGACGGAACGCGTAGGCGAGGTCGCTGTCCCACGCGCGGTAGAGCCGGCCGGGTGGCCGCGGCGGCGCGCCGGCGGCCGGATCTGTCTCTGGACGGTCGGTCATGCGGCCTTTCCTTCCGCCCGGAGGCGCGGATCGATGGCGACGTAGAGCAGATCGACGACCAGGTTGATGCCCACGAACATGACCGAGATCAGCATGAGGTACGCGGCCATGACGGGGATGTCGACGAACTGGATCGCGTTGATGAAGAGAAGCCCGACACCGGGCCATTGAAATACCGTCTCGGTGATGATCGCGAAGGCGATGATCGAGCCGAGCTGGAGCCCGGTCACGGTGATGACCGGCACCAGCGTGTTCTTGAGCGCGTGACGGAAATGCACCGTCCGGTCGCGCAGCCCGCGGGCCCGGGCGAAGCGGATGTAGTCGGTGCGCAGCACCTCCAGCATCTCGGAGCGCACGAGCCGCATGATCAGCGTCATCTGGTAGAGCCCGAGCGTGATCGCCGGCAGGATCAGCGCCGACAGCCCCGAGCTGGTCAGGAACCCGGTGGGCCAGCCGCTCACCCATGTCACCTCGCCGCGGCCGTAGCTCGGCAGCCAGCCGAGCTCGACCGAGAACACGTAGATCAGCAGGATGCCGATCAGGAACGTGGGCAGCGACACGCCGATCAGGCTCAGCGTCATGATGACGTTGGCCGCGGTGCCGCGCCGCCGGATCGCGGTGAAGATGCCGAGCACGATCCCGAAGCCGAGCGCGAAGACCCCCGACACCGCCGCCAGCTCCAGCGTCGCGGGCAGGCGTTCGGCGATGATCTCGCCCACCGGGCGGCCCTGCCGGTAGGAGATGCCGAAATCGCCCTGCACCGCGCGCCCGAGGAAATCCCAGTACTGGACGAAGAAGGGGTCGTTGAGGCCGAGATTCTCGCGCAGCCGTTCGATGTCGGCCACCGTGCGCTCCTGCCCCAGCATGGTGTCGACCGGGTCGCCCACGTAACGGAACATCGCGAACGCCACGAGGCCCGTGACCAGAAGCACGAGCACCGATTGCAGGACGCGGCGCAGGATGAAGCTCAGCATGGCGTCGCGCTCCGGGCCGTCACTCCACCGTGACCCAGCGCAGGATGAAGAAATCGTCGGGCCGCTGCGTCAGGCTGACGTTCTCCTGCACGCCCCAGAGAAGCGGCTGGATATAGAGCGGCACGTAGACGGCATCCTCCTGGATGATGCGGGCGGTCTCGTCGAGCATGGCCTGGCGCGCCTCGGGATCGAGCTCGGACTGGATCTGCGGCAGAAGCTCGTCGATCCGATCGTTCGAGTATCCGCCGAAGTTCCACGTCCCCAGCCGCTCGCCCGCGGTATGCACGAGAAAGCGCAGCGGGTGCTCGGCGTCGAAGGTGCCGGGCGACCAGCCCAGAAGATACATGTCGAAGTTGCCCGCCCGCAGCTCGGGCCAGTAATTCTGCACCGGCATCGCGTTCAGCTGCGCCTCGAGCCCGACCTGCGCCAGCATCGACACGACCGCCTGGCAGACGCTTTCGTCGTTCAGGTAGCGGTCGTTGGTGCAGGAAAAGCCGAATCCGAACCCATCGGGATAGCCGGCCTCGGCCAGAAGCTCGCGCGCGCGCTCGGGGTCGTATTCGGGGCGCTCGGAATTGGCCTCCGAATAGCCCGACATGCCGTGGCCGACGAGCTGGCTCGCCGGTTCGGCGGAGCCACGCATGATGGTCTGCAGGATCGCGGGCACGTTCACCGCGTGCGCCACCGCCCGTCGCACCAGCGGGTCGGAGAACGGGTTGTCCGCCCCCTGGTCGGCGCCGCCGGTGAGCGTGTCGTGGTCGTGCGCGAAGCCCAGCATGATGACCCGCGCCTCGATCCCGCGGATCACCTCGACGCCGTCGGCCTCGTCGAGCCGCGCCGCGTCCTGCACCGGCACCGGGTTGATCATGTCGACCTCGCCCGACAGCAACGCCGCCACCGCGGTGGCGGAGTTCTGGATCGGCGTGAACTCGGCGCGGGTGACGTTGTGCTCGGGCTCGCCCCACCAGCCTTCGAACGGCACCAGCACCGTGGACAGGCCCGGCTGGCGTTCTTCGAGCCTGAAGGCGGCGGTGCCGTTGGCCTGCAGCGTCGCGGCGTTCTCCTCGTCGCGGGCGGGCCGTTCGGCACCGTTCTCCGCGGCCCAGCCGCTGTCCATCATCATCCAGTTGGCGATGCTGTCGGGAAAGAGCGGCTGCGGCGAGGTGGTCATGATGTCGACGGTGTAGTCGTCGACCGCGACGACCTCGGAGACCGGGGCGAACCAGCTCGATACGTCGGATTGCTCGGACGACGCGCGCTCGTAGGAAAAGACCACGTCCTCGGCCGTGAAGTCCGCGCCGTCGTGGAAGGTCACGTCTTCGCGCAGGGTGAAGCGCCAGCCCGCGCCGTCGTCGATCGGCTCCCACGCGGTGGCGAGCGCGGGCTCGATGCTCATGTCCTTGCCGCGGCGGACGAGCCCCTCGTAGACGTTGTTGAGAAAGCCCAGCACGGGAGTCGAGCTGACCGCGTGCGGGTCCATCGTCTGCGGATCGGTGGTCGAGGCCCAGCGGAACTCCTCGGCCGAAGCGGGCAGGGCGAGGAGCGCGGCGGCGGCACAAAGCGTCAGGCGCATGGTCTGTCGTCCTTTCGGGTCCAGCGAAAACGGCCCCCGCGGGGGCCGTCCCTTGATCGGGTCAGACGGCGTCACTCGCCGGCTTCGAAGTACTTGAACTTCACCTGGTCGTCGGCGTCCACGACAGTCTCCCATTCTTCGGAGATGCCCCAGTTCAGGATCTGGTGATGGATCGGCAGGTAGATCGTCTCGGCCTGCGCCATCTCCCACAGCGTGGCGATGTCGGCGTCGCGCGCGTCGGTGTCGACGTTCGACGACAGCGACACGATCATCGCGTCCATCTCCTCGTTCGAGAAGCCGGTGGCGTTCCAGCTGCCGCGATCCTCGCCCTTGGTGTGGAAGAGGAAGTTGAAGATGTACTCGCTGTCGTAGGTCGGAACGCCCCAGCCCAGCATGTAGAAATCCGTCTCCTCGTTGGCGATGAGCGGGAAGTGCTGCGCGCGCGGGACGGCCGAGAGGTTCACCGTGATGCCGATCTGCGCGAGCATGCCGACCGCCGCCTGGCAGATCGCCTCGTCGTTGACGTAGCGGTCGTTCGGGCAATCGAGCTGGATGGTGAAGCCGTCGCCGTAGCCGGCCTCTTCCATCAGCGCGTTCGCCGCCTCGACGTCGTATTCGGGGTATTCGTCGAGCGCCTCGGTCCAGCCGTTGACCGGCGGGGGCATGATGACGCCGGTCGGCTCGGACTGGCCGCGCATCACGACCTGCTGGATGGCCTCGCGGTTGAGCGCGATGTTCATCGCCTCGCGCACGGCCGGCTCGGCCAGCGGGTTCGCGCCGTCGACGTTGTCGCTCGACAGGTCGTCGGCGCCGACGTTCAGCCCGAAGAAGATGGTCCGGTTCTGCGGCGCGGTGATGACCTCGAGCCCGTCGGCCTCCTGCACACGATCGAGATCCTGCACCGGCACGTCCTGGATGAAGCCGACCTCGCCCGACAGGAGCGCCGCGACGCGCGTCGCGGGGTTCTGGATCGGGGTGAAGATGATTTCGGACACCGCGAGCGGAAACTCGTCGACGCCCCAGTAATCGGGGTTCGCGGCGAGCACGGTGCGCACGTCGGCCTCGCGGCTCTCGAGCGTGTAGGGCCCGGTGCCGTTCACGTTGCGCGCGGAGTAGGTGTCTTCGCCCGCCGCGTAGTCCTGCACCTCGGTCGCATCGTTCTCGGTCGCCCAGCCCTCGTCCATCATCATGATGTTGGTGAGGTTGTTGGGCAGGAGCGGGTTCGGCCCGTCGGTCACCACCTCGACGGTGTTGGGGCCGTCGGCGCGCACCTCGGTCACACCCGACAGAAGCTCCTTGAAGTTCGAGCTCTCGGACAGGGCGCGGTTCAGCGAGAACACCACATCGGCGCTGTCGAAGGTTTCGCCGCCGTGGAAGGTCACGCCCTCGCGCAGATTGAAGACCCACACGTTCGGATCGTCCTCGGACGGCGCCCAGTCGGTGGCGAGCGCCGGCTCCATCTCGCCTTGCATGTTGCGGATCACCAGCGGCTCGTAGACCTGCTGCATCAGCGTCGTGGTCGGCCCCTCGTTCTGGGCATGGGGATCGAGCGTCAGCGCCTCGGCGGCGCGGGCCCAACGCAGCGTTTCGGCCGAGGCCGGCAGCGCGCACAGCGCGGTCGCGGCCAAGAGCGCCCCGGCGCGGGCGGGATAGCGGTAGTTCATGAACGTCTCCCTGATCTCGGTTTCGTGTCGCGAAACTCTCTCGTGCGGTCGACTATTGGACGATCGGCGTATGATGACAAGGATGCGAGCCCCCGGCGCGCGCGTGATCCTTGCGCACTTGACGCGGGATACCGCGCCGCCTGCCTGCAATCTGGGCGGTTTCGAGCGGATCGGCGCGGGCGGCGCCGGCCGCTCGAGGGCTCGGGCCTGCGATCGGCGGGCGGCAGGGCCCGCGCGGCATCGGCAGAGATCCCCCTGCGGCGGGCGTTCGGGTCGATCGATTTCGTTATCCGTGATATCGTTGTGACAACGCATACGATTCGTTTTTCTTTTCCTATCGCCTCAAAGTTGTTTCCTTGGGTCGCCGACCGGTGACTGTCTTCACCGCCCCGGGCGCGCGGCCTCGCTGCCGGAGATTTTCAGATGAAACGGATTTCCCTGGCCCTGCTCGGGCCGCTCGTCACGTTCCTCATGTTGCCGCTCGCCGCCCCTGCACAGACCGGGGCGATCCCGTTCGAGGACGCGGTGGCGCGGGCCAACCTCGTGTTTGTCGGCGAAGTCGCATCGATCGAGTACCGCGAGCCACAGGACGCGCCCGAGGGCACGGACCTGCCGTTCACCTTCGTCACCTATACTGTCGATCGCGTCCTGCGCGGGGCGTGGGAGGACGCGCGGATCACGCTGCGCTTCGCGGGTGGCTATTCGCCGTCGAGCGGCCGCGTGAGCCTCAACCCGCTGGCGCCGATGTTCCGCGTCGGAAACCGTGACCTGCTGCTCGTGCGCGGGAACGGCGCGGCGTTCTGTCCGCTCGTGGGATGCGGGCAGGGGCGGTTCCGGATCGCCGAGGGCGCGGTCTATTCCAGCCTCGGCCTCGCCGTGCGGATCGGATCCGACGGCCGGACACGCCACGGCCCCGACGCGCTGGGGGACGCGGAGGTGGCGATGGACGTGCCCGCCGCGCCCGAACGCCGCCTGCGGGAGCTGCGCGCGCAACTGGACGCGTCCGACCTGACCGAGGCCGAGCGCGATCGGATGGGCGCGATGCTGCGCGTGCTGTCGCGGCCGCAGACGATCGGGGTGGCGCGGCGCGGGGCGCGGCCATCGCCGCCCGCGGCGCCGCCGGTCTCCGAAGCCGCGTTCCTGCGGCGGGTGCAGACCCTTGCCGATGCCGCGCCGGCGGCGCCCGCCGCCGAGCGCACGCTGTCCGCCGACGCGCCGTTCCGCGTGAGCCTGCCGGCCGCGACCGAGGCGCGCCAGCCGCCGAGTCGCCCGTCCGGGCCCGTCGTTCAGCGCGAGCGCACGCGCGAGCAGGTCCTGCTCGAGCGCAACGGCGGCAATCCCGTCCTGGAGGTGACGCCATGATTCGGGCTCTCGCCATCATCGCGCTCGTCGCGGCGCTGATCCTGCCCGAGCGCGCGCACGCCTATCTCATACAGTATGTGTGCGACGACAACCGGCCGATCGAACGATCGACCTTGAACCCGCTGTTCGAAACGCAGAGTTTCAACGGCGATCCGACCGGGGAGTTCGAGGAGGCGATCGCCGCCTTCAACCGCAACCCGACGAACCTCCGCTATTTCGGTGTGCAGCCGGATCTCAACCATACCGTGGGCTTCGGCAACGGGCACAACGATGTCTGGAGGGCCTTCGACCCGGCGATCTTTCCGGACGACGAGATCATCCTCTATTACAGCATGGTCATCGAAAGCTGCTGGATCGTCGAGGGCGACGTGGTCTTCAACGCCACCACGAACTGGGTCCAGACCGACGCCAAGGGGGACTACATTGCCTATGGCGACGATCCCGACGAGCGATCGGTGCCGCCGGTCGCGCTGGCGTCTCTGGCGTTCCTGACCGGGTTCCTGCAGGATTGTGGGACCTACAGCGCGACGGGTAGCTTCGAAGAGCATTTCTGGACGAATGGTTCGGATGCGGGGGTCTATCTCGGCGAGGACACGATCGCGGGCCTCGTGGATATCTACAGCGATGCCGGGCCGCCGACCCTGAGCTCTCCGGACGTCGCGGTGTCGCACTGGCGGCATGACGCCTGCGTGGACGGATTCGGCGATCACCGCCGGACGGAGGTCTTCGGCGTCGACGGCGACGTTCTCGACACGGTGCCGGGAGAGTTCGAGCCGCGCTTCGTCGCCGCGGCCGGCCAGACGGTCGAGCCCGTGTTCACCTACGAGAACCTCGGCAGCACGCTGGAGGAGGGAGTCGAGATCGGCTTCTACTGGTCCGCCGACGACACCATCACCACGATGGACCGGCGGCTCGGGGGGACGACGCTCGACTTCGTGCGCAACGACCCCGACACGCGGCGGTTTACGGTGGAGCTTCCGATCGATCTTCCGCAGGGCGACGGATACCTCGGCGTGATCGTCGACGAGACCGACGATATCGTCGAGGGGTTCGAGGCCAACAACGCCACCTATGTCGCGATGCGCGTCGACGGCACGGACCTCGACGGTGACGGCGATCCGGACGATGCGGAGGAGCCGTGGTTCCGCTACGCGGCCAAGGTCGTCTGCGGGCGGCAGGAGGACGCGGAGGACCTGCGGCTGCGCGCGGGCGTCTACGGCACCACGGTCAACGTGCTCAATCCGGATCTCGAGACGGTGCGCTTCGACAAGCGGCTGGCGGTGAGCTTCCCGCCCGACAAGCAGATCCAGGGCGAGACCTATGGCCTCGGGTTCGACACGCTCGATCCGTTGCGCGCGCTCGAGACGAACTGCGACCTGCTGATCGCGGAAGCCTTCGGCGGGCAGGCCCCGTCGCCCTATTTCGAGGGCTTCGTGGTCATCACCAGCCCCAGGAGCCTCGACGTGACGGCCGTCTATTCGACCTCCGGCCTGCCGCTGGCGGGGGCCGGCAGCGGGCCGGGCGCCGGGGGCCCGGACGACCTGCGCAACCCGTCGGCTTCGTGTCGTGACCGGTCCTGCGGGGGCGGCTGCTGCTACGGCGGCTGTTGTGGGTGCTGCGGCGGCTGCTGCGGCGGTGGCGGTGGCAACGGTGGGGACGGCGGCGATGGGGGCGACGGCGGCAACGGTGGCGGGATCGCCGCAGCCGCGCCGACGATCGACGTGGAGCAGATCCGCGAGCGGCGCGTGCCCCCGCCGCCGCCGCCGGCCAAGGGGCCGGATCTCCTGCCCGAGCCGACCTTCGAGGACGACGGCGTATTCGGCAACAATGCCTACTGCCTGGCTCCGGAGGACCTGAGCCAAGCGACGCACGTTCGTGTCCGGGTGCGCAACCAGGGCGACGTGGCCGCCGGCGGACCGTCGAACATCCGGGTCATCTTCGGGCGGAACGGGGAGCTGCCGCCGCCCGTCCTGGCGGACCCGGTCACCGGGACGCCCGACCTCGCGCCCGGTCAGACCGACGTGGACGACTTCCCGATCCCCGACGGCTGCTTCGGCGACTCGGAGGGCGAGGCGTGCCGATTCCGAATCGAGGCCGACTCGATGATGGCCATTGCCGAGTCGAACGAGGCCAACAATACCGACACCGGCTCGTGCGCCTTCCTCACGACCCCGGGGTAGGGCGAATGACGGACCTCGGACCCCTCGCGGATTTCATATTCAATTGCACAATGAAGCCGAATGCATTCAATTGTTCTCAAAATAGCAACAATAGTCAGATCGGACCGACGGGACCAGGCGTCTGGCAGGGTGTGCGCGGTCTTCAGGCGACCGGCCGCCGCCGCCGAGAGCCCTTTTTTGCAAGGCCAAGACGGCGCAACCCGGCCCGCGCTGGATCGCAATTGCCCGATGTTCGGCCCGCGTCACGGTCGCACGGATCGGGGGAGCGGGGTCGTTCGATGGAAACCACACCGTCGCGCGCGCAATTCGACGAGAGTTGTATAAAAAGAGTTCTTCCTATGGTTGTGGGGTGGAGAACAATTCAGAGCCATTTCGTCGTCAATAGATATTAGACATAGCGGCGAATCAGTCGTCGCCCCGAGCACGACTCGGGCGCTTTGGAATATTTATTCGCATCGAATCATTTCAATCCGCGGTGCAGATCCGAGCATCTCAGCAATCTAGACGAGAATAAGGCGCGATTTTGACACGCCAGCGGCGGCATTGCGGCCAGATGACGCGTAAGTGAGCCACTTTTCAGTTGCCGGACAGGATCGAGTCGTTACCGAATGGTTAACGGCAAGAGATCGAGTTGTTCACAGGCCAGCCCTGCTGGTCAGACGACTTGCGACAGCGGCGCGCCATAAGCGCCGGAGCAAATTTTATTGCGATCAGGTTGCGTCCGATTCACGAGGGCGCCGCCACCAGACCGGTGTGTCTCGTAGCGATTCCAGCGCCTTAGGGCGACGTCCGATTTCGGGCGTCACTACGGCTGCGAGTGCCGAACAGCGATCCGTAATTCCGTACCGCCTGCGCGTGTCCCTGCAGGCAACAATACTGCTTTGCCTGGAGCTCTTGCAATGCCTGTTACGAATGATTTCACCCAGAGCGAACTCGATCTCAACGGCCAAGCGAACATCAACAGCCCAACCGCATTGGTGTGGGGCCCGGATGGCCGGCTTTACGTCACCGAGGTCGATGGCGACGTGAAGATCCTGACGGTCGCGTTCGGCGACAAGGATCCCGGCGACTCGGATCCCACCGCGCAGTTCTACGTGACCGCGTCCGAGACGCTGAACCAGGTCAAGGCGATCCAGAACTACAACGACGACGGCACCACGAATGGCAGCCAGAACCGCCAGGTGACCGGGATCGACGTGGTGCAGCAGCACGACGAGAACGGCGATCCGGTGCTCTTCGACGGGGTGCCGGCGGTCGACATCTGGGTGACCTCCTCGGACAGCCGCATCGGCGCGGGGTCGGGCGGCAACGACGCGAACCTCGACACGAACTCCGGCGTCATCACCCGCCTGCGCCAGACCGAGGACGGCTGGGACGCGGTGGACATGGTGCGCGGCCTCGCCCGGTCGGAGGAGAACCACGCCACCAACGGGCTCGAGATCATCCAGGTCTTCGAGAACGGGCAGCTGGTGTCGGAACGCGCGATCGTGGCCAGCGGCGGCAACGCCAACACGGGCGCGCCGTCCAACAACTTTGCCGGACAGCAGGAGCAGCCCCTGTCGGGCGCGATCCTCGAGGTGGACATTACCGAGTTGAACGGCATGACGGTCCTGACCGACGGGTCGGGCCGCCAGTACGTTTACGACCTGCCGACGCTCGACGACCCGACGCGCGACGACGCGAACGATCCGTTCGGCGGCAACGACGGCCTCAACAGCGCCAAGCTGCTGGCGGACAGCCCGGTGCAGATCTATTCCGCAGGCTATCGCAATCCCTACGACGTCGAGGTGACCGAGGACGGTCGCGTCTGGACCTACGACAACGGCGCCAACAACAACTGGGGCGGCCGCCCGGCGGGCGAGGATGAGGACGGAGACACCAACGCCACCGAGCCCGAAAGCGGCGTGCCGACCGGCTTCATCGCCACCAACCTCTTCGTCGAGGACAACGACGAGATCGAGGGCAACTTCGACCCGCAGAACTGGGACCAGCTGCACGAGGTCACGCGCTCGGACGATCTCGGCGCGCGCGAACTCTCGGCCGGTCTTGGCGGTGCCACGACCTATACGTGGGATCATCCCGACCTGGGCGAGCTGACGCTCGTCTACGGCGGCCATCCCAACCCGACGCGGGCCGAGGGCGCGCGCGCCGGTCTGCTCTACTCGCCCAACTCGGGCGTGCAGGGCGCCAAGCTCATGGTGTCGAACGCCGACAAGGGCGGCGGTGCGAGCGACTTCCTCGAGGTCGTCGCGTGGCTGCAGAGCATCGGCTACACCGATCAGTTCATCGCCGAGTTCGTCGTCGCGGTCGATCCCGGCGTCACCTACGCGGACACCTTCGTCGAGAACTACACCATTCCGACCGCGGCCGGGGAGTATTCGCTGGTCGAGGATCCGAACGGTCCGATCGGCCTGCCGGCCGACATCGACGAGATCGTCAACGCGCTGAACCCGGTCGAGGGCAACTACCTCGAGGCGGGCTACACCGATGGCGCCATCGACACCGGCAAGGGCTCGATCAACGGTCTGGCCGAATACACCTCGACGATCTTCGAGGAGGCCGGGCAGACCGGCATGGTCGGCGCGATCGTCGCGGCCAGCCTCAACCAGGGCCAGTTCTACATCATCGGCCGCGACGGCGACGGCATCGTGCAGACCACCACGACGCAGGGCCGGACCATCGCGGACGATCGACAGTTCCTCGAGTCGGGCGGCGCGCCGCTCGGCCTCGCCTCGATCGGCGACGACCTCGTCCCGTTCGGCGGCGAGACCGCGTTCCGCGGCTCGATGTGGGCGGCGATCTACAAGCAGAACGGTCCGGTCATCGAGATCTTCCAGCCCGGCAACGCCGAGGACAACGCGCTGCTCGGCGTCAACAACTACGCCGGGCAGGAGCCCGCGGACCCGACCGACAACGACCTCGACGGCGTCGACCACATCAACGATCCGTTCGACTTCGACGCGGACAACGGGCTGGCGCTCGGCGCCGGGCAGTCGATCGTCATCAACTTTAGCCAAGTGGACCTGGCCGCGACGCCCGAGTTCTCCGGCACCGTGGGCGATACCGGCCTGTTGGGCGCCGCGCTCGACGGCGTGACGCCGAACCGCGACGCGCGCACCGGCACCTTCGACGACAACAACGACGGCGTCACCGACCGCGGCGACGGCTTCCCGCCTGACGTTCAGGAGAACGGCCTCTTCGACAACGCCGGCAACATCATTCCCGGCGGCAACGCGCCGCTGCTGCAGATCAAGTCGGTGCAGGACGGCACCGCGCTCGACGGCGCGAACTCCCTGCGCGACGGCCTGCAGACCGGCGTGCGGCTCGACTCCGACGTCCAGCGCATGATCGCCGAGGTCGAGGTCTTCAACTGGTGGGCCGATCAGCCCGGCGGCGGTCGCGTCACCGGCCTCATGCTCGGCGACGGCACGCAGTCCAACTTTGTCCGGCTTGTCTTCGGCGATATCGGCGGCGGGCAGCTCGGGCTCGAGATCGGGATCGAGGAAGAGGATTCCTATACCGTCCTGCAGACCGTGACCGATCCCGCGCTGACCACGGCGCTGGAGACCGGCGCCGCGGCGAACCAGAAGAAGGTGACGCTGCAGATCGAGGTCGCGGATATCGGCGGCAGCTACGAGCTGAACGCGCGCTACGGCTTCGACGGCCAGGCGGGCTATACCGAGATCGACCTGCCCGGCGCGACGATCCCCGAGGGCGTGCTGCGCGACGTGCTCGACGGCACGCACGAGATCAGCGACGGCGACACGACGCTGCCCTCGGGCGCGTCGGTCGGCATCGTCGCCGAGAAGGACGCGGGTACGTTCTTCACCGCGGTCGATTTCGACGTCATCCGCGTCGAGGGCTTCGGCAACGAGATCAATGCCGCGACCGAGTCCGAGGCCGAAGCGCCCGGCACTCCCGGCACCGATACCGTGCGCTACACCGGGCCGGCGGCCGACATCCTGCTCGATCCCACGGTCGAGAACATCGACCTGTCGGCCACCGGCGCCGACGTGGCCGTGACCGGCAACGACAGCGACAACGTGGTCACCGTCGGCGCGGGCACGAACACGATCACCACGGGCGCAGGCGCGGACGAGGTGCGCGGCACGCTCGCCAATCTGGGCGGCGACACGATCACCGACTTCTCGACCGAGGACTCGGTGCTGATCGAGGACCTGTCGAGCCAGGACATCACCGATGTCGAGTATGCGGCGGGCTCCGCGATCCTGACGATCAACGGTCAGACGCTGACCTTCGACGGCGACTTCTTCGACGGGTTCGATCCCGCCGACGGCGAGGCGACCTTCGACTTCGTCGACACCGCGGAAGGCGTGCGCATCACGGCGCGCGAGCCGCTCGTTCCCGTCGTCGCGATCAACGCCGGCGGGACCGGCGGCGAAAGCTTCACCGGCACCCTGCGCGACACCGAGCTGACCTTCATCGGTGACGGCGGCGGCTCGTCCTCCGGGCCGGGCTTCGAGACCACCGGCAACAACAAGGCGTATACCAACGCGACCGCGTCGTCGTTCGACTTCCCGGACACCGATCTCGATTCCATCCTCGCGTCCGAGCGCTCGAACGCGGGCGATTTCGGCTACACCATCGAGGTGCCCAACGGCACGTACCTCGTCGATATGGTCTTTGCCGAGATCTACCACGGCTTCCACGGCGGCGGCGCGGACAACACCGGGACCGGCTTCCGCACCTTCGACGTGGAGCTCGAGGGCACCGAGGTCATCAGCAACCTCGACGTTCAGGCCGAGGCCGGCGGCGCCGGCCAGCAGCTGATCCGATCGGTCGTGGTCGAGGTGACCGATGGCGTTCTCGATATCAACTTCTCGCAGGATCCCGAGGACATCGACCAGGCGAAGCTGTCCGGTCTCGCGGTCTGGAGCGTCGGCGGCGGCTTCGCGCCCGCCGACACGACCGCACCGGTGATCGAGGAGATCAGCCTCGAGAACCCGCAGAACGTGCAGGACGGCGAGCGCACCGCGACCGTCGTGCTGAGCGATGCGGGCGGTTTCGACGCCGACGATTTCAGCGGGCTCGACGGCTCTGAACTCACCGTCACCGGCGTGGACGTCGACAGCATCACCTATACCGGCGTCACCCTGTCGGACGGCGACACCACCGCCACCCTGACCTACGAGATCGCAGCGGCGGGCGGCGCGTGGGAAGACGGCACCGTGGGCGAGATCTCGGTCGCGGCCGGCGCCTTCAGCGACGCCGCGGGCAACGGCAGCGAGGCCGGCTCGGGCGGGTTCGTCGTGCAGAAGAACCTCGACGATCTGGAGCGCGGCACGGTCGTTCGCGCGATCAACCTCGGCACCACGCTCGCGCAGTCGGGCGACCTGGCGTTCGATCCGGTGAGCCAGGAGGACGACGACAACGCCTATGGCGGCGCGCTGACCGACACCATCATCACCGACGCCTTCGGCAACCCGGTCGTGTTCGAGGCCGACAGCGACGCCTATCACACCTCGCCGAAGCCCAACCAGAACGCCAACATCGACGGCAAGTTCGGCGATACCGGCTCCAACGCCGGGGGCATCGACCTCGACGGATCGGCCTACCACACATACCGCGATTCCGCGGCGGCGAGCTGGACCTCGACCTATGACGGATTCGCCAACGGCGTCTACGTCGTAGAGCTGCACTTCGCCGAGCTGTTCCACGGCGATGCGAACGGCGAGAACGCGGCGGGCCAACGCGTCGGCGACTTCACGGTCAACGGCGTCGTCTTCGGCGACGATTACGATCCGGCCGGAGAGGGCCGCGGTGCCGACACGCCGTCGGTCCTGACGCAGACGGTGACCGTGACCGACGGCACGATCCAGGTGCTGGTGGACGACGTGACCGCCGGCCAGCCCGGCTATTCGGCCATCGTGGTCTACGAGGCGGTCGATCCCGCCGCGCCGGCCACCATCTCGGTCGCGGACGTGTCGGTCGCCGAGGGCGAGGACGCGGTCCTGACCTTCTCGCGCACCGGCGATCTGTCCGAAGAGATCACGGTCGACTACACCCTGAGCGCCGGCACCGCCGACGCCGCCGATTTCGGGGCGGGCACGCCCGATCCGGTGGTCTTCGCCGTGGGGCAGGCCACCGCGACCGTGACGGTCCCGATCGTCGACGACGAAGAGACCGAGGGCGCGGAAACCATCGCCGTGACCATCGACGCCGTGTCGAGCGGCCAGATCGGCGTCGGCGCCGCGACCATCAGCATCGCGCCGAGCGACAGCGATCTGCAGGTGCCGGCGGGTGGCACGCTCCTCGATCTCGACTTCGAGACCGCGGGCGATCCGATCGCTGAGGGCGGGTTCGACGCCCTGCTCGGCGGAGCGACGGCGCTCGACACCTCGCCGCTTGCCGGAGGAGAGGCGCGCGACGTCACCGTGGCCGGCGGCAAGCTCGTCATCGACACGTCGAACGGCGACCTGTCCCAAGGGCCCGGCGACGCGTCCAAGAACGACTTCGTCAAGACGCTGGACCTCAGCGATCCCGAGCTCAACGACATCTTCGTCACCACCCGCTTCGACAACCCGTTCCCGGCCACCCTGGCCGCGCAAGGTGTCACCGGCGAGGTGATCCCGAACTATGCGCAGCTCGGCATCCTCATCGCGCAGGGCGATCCCGCCACGCAGCAGGATCCCGGCCAGTTCCAGAAGCTGATCTTTGGCGGCAACAGCGGCACCGCGACACAGATCTGGTCGCAGACCGAGCTGCCCACGAGCAACGCGCAGACGCTGCAGATCACCAACTCCGACGGCTCGCCGGGCCCGATCTCGCTGGCCGCGGCGGCGCCGTTCGTGCTGTCCGATATCGCTACGGTCGAGCTGAGCCTCGCGATCGACAAGGCCGCCGGCACCGTGGCGCAATACGCCACCTTCTTCGACGCCACCGGCGCCGTCCTCGGCGGCACCCGGCCGACCGAGACGCCGGGCTTCCTGACCGCGCCGCCGGTGCAGCTCGAACCCGCCATCGCGGCGGCGATCGCCGACGGCACCAGCGTGGTCGGCGTCACCTCCACAGACTACAACCAGCCGCTCGACAGCTTCGAGGCGACCTGGGACTTCCTGCGCGTGACCTCGCCGCAATTCGAGGCGTCGGACGACGTCGCGACCGCGACGCTCACCGGCCCCGAGACGGTGGCCGAGGGCGACGCCGCCACCTACGAGGTCGTGCTGAGCGCCGATCCGTCCGAAGAGGTCAGCGTCACCGTGGACGTGACCGGCGCGGGCATCGACCCCGCGAGCCTGCCCGCGGATGCCGAGCTCGCCGCCGGCGGCACGCAGCTCACGCTCACCTTCGCGCCGGGCGGCGCGCTGACGCAGAGCTTTAGCGTCGACGTGGCCGACGACACCCTGCCGGAACTGGCCGAGGGCTTTGCCGTGACCGTGTCCGGCATCGGCATCACGCCGGGCGGCGCGGCCAGCGTCGCGACGACCATCGCCGCGAACGACGGCCCGGTCGACAGCGTGAACGGCACGCCGGTCGCGGGCGGCGACTTTGCCGACGACGGCACCGCGCCCACCGATATCGGGACACTCGCCGAGGGCATCACGACGGTCGTGGCGAGCCAGCAGGGCGACTCCGCTCCCGGCGGGCGCGAGCGCGACTACATCACCTTCACCGTGGCCGAGGGCCAGCAGCTCTCGGGCATCGTGCTGCGCGACTGGCAGACCGCCGAATCCGGCACGCCGCAGGCCTTCATCGGTCTCGACGACGGCAGCGTCATCGCCGTCGACCCCGTCACCTTCGACGGCGCCGAGGGGCTGCTGGGCGGCTACGTCTACAATACCGGCGACATCGTGAATCCCGCCATCAGCCAGGACGGCAACATGCTCGACGAGCTGGGGGATGGCGACGAGCAGGGCACCACCTTCGGCGACGGGACGGGCTTTTCGGGCCCGCTCCCGGCGGGCACCTACACGATCTGGCTCAACCAGGGCGGCGACATCTCGACCGCGACGCTGGAGCTGGTTACGGAGGCCCCCGACACCGGCCCGTCGCTGGTGAAGGGCGACTTCGTCTGGGGCATCAACGCGGGCAACGACGGGCAGATCACCGATACCGCCGGCAACGTCTACGACGCCGCGATCGCGTCCGAGTGGCCGGGGGCCGCCGCGTACCAGCCGAACAGCGCCGACAAGGTCGACTTCACCGGCGACGGCGTCGACAACGCCGACGACTCGGTCTACGAAAGCGAGTTCTACGGAGACGGCGCCGACCTGGTGTTCACCCGCACCGATATCCCGGCGGGCGATTACATCCTGACCTTCAAGCTGGCCGAGATCTTCGCGAACCTGCCCAACAGCACGGCGGGCGAGCGCGAGTTCGACCTCTTCGTGAACGGCGAGCTGGTCGCGGACGACCTGAATCTCGTCGAGGAGGTCGGCATCGAGGCGGCCTACGACCTCGACGTGCAGGTGACGATCCCCGACGAGGGCGAGGGCACCGGCACGCTGACCGTCACCGGCGTCGGCGTGATCGAGAACGCCAAGATCAACGCGCTCGCGCTCTACCAGGCGGTGCCTGACATCGTGGACCCGGTCGAGGTCACGGCGAGCGACGACACCTTCCGCCTGCCGGAGGACTCCGTCGCGGTGCCGCTCGCGGTGCTTCTGAACGACAGCGACACCGAGGGCGGTGTCATCTCGATCGAGAGCGTCGGTCAGGCCCAGCACGGCAGTGTGCAGCTCGTGGACGGCGAACTCTACTACTCGCCGGACCCGGATTACGTCGGGACGGATACGTTCACCTACGTTTCGACCAACGGCGAGACGACGGACGAGGCAACCGTCAGCCTGACGGTGGTGCGCTCGCACGAGCAGCCGCAATCGACACAGCATCCGGACAATCCGTACCCGAACGACTACGTCAATGCCGACGAGATCGCCCCAGAGATCTCGCCGTCGGGCAAGTCGCTCGTGCTGACGAAGGTCGCGGATCTGCCCAACGAGGCGAACGGCGCCGCCCCGCGGATGAACTCCTTCGACACGGTCGGAGAGCGGATCTTCGTGTCGACCGAAGGCACGCAGACCAACAGCAGCGTGATCTACGAGCTGGTGGCCGACGGCGCCGGAGGGCGCACGGTCGAGGTGTTCTTCGACATTGGCGCCGCCTATGCCGATGGCGCGGCCGACGGGCGCGCGCTGACCAATTCCGGCGGTGCGATCGTCCAGCAGGGTCTCCGTGGCATTGCCTTCCACCCTGATTTCGAGACCAACGGAAAGCTCTACACCTCGCTGTCCGAGGAGCGGCCCTCCGACACGACGGGCCACCCCTATCTCAGCGATGTCGACGGGAACGCGCTGAACTACGACTCGGTCGTGATCGAATGGACGATCGACGAGTCGACCGGTCTGATCGACCCCGACAGCTACCGGGAGGTGTTCCGCATCGGCAATGTCGGGTCCGGCTTCAACCACCCGATCCGCCAGATCGAGTTCAACCCGCACGCCGAACCCGGCGACGACGACTACGGCCTGCTCTACGTGGCGACCGGCGACGGCACCTGGAACTACCTGTCGCAGGGCGCGAACGCGTCCCAGAACAACGACGGACTGGGCAAGATCCTGCGCGTCGATCCGACGGAGCAGACGAACGGCGACTCCTACGGCGTGCCCGCCGACAACCCGTTCGTCGGCGATGCGACGATGAACGACGCCGTCTACGCGCTCGGCTTCCGCAACCCCGGCACCATCACCTTCGCGACGGATGGCAGCGGCGACACCGTGATCCTCACCACGAGCGTCGGGTTCGACAACTTCGAGGAAGTGAACCTGATCGAGGCTGGCGGGAACTACGGCTGGCCGACGCGAAGCGGTCCGTTCATCGTGACCCAGGAGGGCGGCAACACGACCGGCGTGCTGCCCCTGCCGGCGGACGAAGCCGATTTCGGCTTTACCTATCCCGTGACCTTCATCGCTCACGACCCGTTCGACTCCGGCGAGGATATCGGCTTTGCGGGCGACATCGGCGCCGCGCTGACCGGCGGTCACGTGATCCAGAACGGCTCGGAGCTCGACGGCGAGTTCATCTTCGCGGACTTCGCCGAAAACGGCCGCTTCTTCCATGTCTCGCTCGACGATCTGCTGTCGCAGACGATCACACTCGAGCCGGGACAGGATCCCGACGCGCTGACCTTCGCGACACCGTCCGAGTTGACGATCCTGCTCGACCATGACGGCGATCCGACCACCACGCCCATCGTCCAGGGCAACTTCAAGGACATCGTCGGAAGCTTCCGCACCGACGTGCGCTTTGGCGAGGGGCCGGACGGCGAACTGTGGGTTCTCAACAAGCGCAACGGCGAGATTTACGTCGCCAGCAACACGCTCGAGGCCGATACGGTGAACGACGCGCCGCGTGGCGTGGTGGTGTCGACGGTGGTCGGAACGCTCGAGGAGGTCACCGACACCAGCGCGCCGATCAAGGTCGCCAACATAACGGTGGTCGACGACCCGCTCGGCACGAACGTGCTGAGCCTCGGCGGCGATGATGCGAACCTGTTCGAGATCGTGGGACGCGAGTTGTTCCTGCAGGCGAATGTCGCGCTCGACGCGGTCAACAACCCGAGCCTCGACGTGACCGTGCTGGTGGACGACCCCGATGTCGGGGCCGCCGTCGATGCAAGCGCGACCTTCTCGGTCTCGGTGGTCCCGGAAGTCGCGACCGATCCGACCGACGTGGACGCGGACGGGCTGCTCAACAACCTCGACCCGGCGGCGTACGACGCCGCGAACGGAATGGACAATGTCCTTCTGGGCGGTCAGACGATCTCGCTCGATTTCGACACCGACACGACGGACCCGCTCGACGGGTCGTCGGGCCTTACCGGTGTCCAGATCGTGCCGGGCAACAGCTCGTTCGGGCCCTTCGACGACCCCGACGACCCCTACGGCAGCCTGACCACGGATACCGCGGAAGTCTCGGGGGGCAATCTCGTCATCCAGACCACGACGGGCGATATCGGCGGCAACAATTCGGGCCAGGACAACTACCAGACGATGCTCGACGTCTCCGGCCAGAACAGCGTGACGTTCACGACCAAGTTCGCGAACCCGTTCGACGCGTCCACGCAGCCGTTCTCGCTGATCGGGTTCAACATCGGGACCGGCACGCAGAGCGACTTCTACAAGATGCTCTTCATCGTGACGGGGAGCGGCGTGAACGTGCAGGTCGCGCAGGAGAATGCCGGATCGACGTCCGAAACCAACACGTTGATCGGAACGCTGCTCGACGAGGGCCTGGGTCTCGCGGACATCGCCGATGTCGTGCTGTCCATGACCTTCGACCGGACGGCCGGTACGATCACGCCCGAGGTGACGTTCCTCGACGAAAGCGGCGCCGAGATCGGGGGTGGCACGCTCGCCGCGTCCGCCCCGCCGCCGAACCTGCTGGCGGCTCTCAACGGCGAGAACCCGGCGACCGGCGGAACCGGCGGCGTGGCGCTCGCCGTCGATACCAGCAACATCATCGCGCCGGACAGCTTCACGGCCGAATTCGACTATCTGCGCGCGGTGTCCAACGATGCACCGGTCGGTGACCCGACAGTGGCTCTCACCGGCGCGGCCAACGTGACCGAGGGCGACAGCGGCACGACGACCGTCGAGTACACGGTGACGCTGAGCCAGGCACCCGTGTCGGATGTCGACGTGACCGTGAACCTGACGTCGGTCCTCGGCGGCGGGGCCACCGTCCCGGCGACCGTTCCCGGCGACGTTGCCTTCGCAGGCGGAGCGACCTCGCAAACGCTCACCTTCACGCCGGGCGGCGCGCTGACCCAGACCGTCACCGTCGAGGTGGCGGGCGACGCCGAGGTCGAGCCGAACGAGACGTTCTCGATCTCGCTCGACACCACGCTCGAAACAACGGAGGGCGCCACCGACGAGATCGTCGTGACGATCGACAACGACGATGCGGATACAGCCACGGTCGCCGTGGGTGACGTGTCCGTCGACGAGGATGCCGGCGTCGCCACCGTGACGTTCACGCGGACAGGCGACGACGCGGAGGACGTGACGGTCACGTATTCGACCGTCGACGGCACCGCGACCGCGGGCACCGATTACACCGCGGTCACTGGCGGCACGGCCGTGATCCCCGCGGGTGGAACCGGCACGATAACGGTCGACATCCCGCTTCTCGGGGACACCGACGTCGAAGGCGACGAGGCGTTCAGCGTCGTGATCGACGCCGCTGTCGCGCCGACCAGAACCGTTGTCATCGATGATGCAGAGGGCATCGTCACGCTGACCGACAACGACGTGCCCCCGCCGCCGCAGGATGCGAGCCCGGAGGGCGATCTGGACGGCGACGGCGTGCTGAACGCGGACGACGACGACATCGACGGCGACGGCGTTCTCAACACCGACGAGACCTTCGTCTACGACGCGACCGACGCGGGCACCGCGCTCGTCAACGGGCAGGTCGTGCGCTTCGACTTCGGCGCCGAGGGCGACGATCCGATCACGCCGTTCGAGGCCGGGTTCACCGGGTCCCTGTGGAGCCCGAACAAGCCCGACACGCCCGAGATCAACCTCGACACCGCTGAGGTGTCGGGCGGCACGCTCAACGTGGTGGCCGGCCCCGGCGATCACTTCGGCGGCAACAACACGCAGGAAAACGCCTTCGTCGCTGCCTATTCGGCGGCCGAGGGCCTGCGCGTCGAAACGACCTTCGCGCTGCCCGACTTCGACCCGACGAGCCCGGGCGTGCAGGGGCCCGTGGACTTCCAGGGTGCGGGCGTCGTGATCGGTGTCGACCAGAACACAATGGTCAAGGCGGTCTTCGGACGGACCGGGCCCGAGCTGCAGATCGTCCAGGACAACGCGGGCGGCGGCGCGCCGAGCGACATCGTCACGCCGATGCCGGACGGCTTCGACTTCGGTGCCGCGGACATCGCGGACGTGCGGATCGTGCTCGACGTCTACATCGACGACACGTCCGGCACGCCGGTGGCGATGTCCACGGCCACGGTGACCTTCCTCGACTCCGCCGGCGACCCGATCCCGGAGGTCGACGCGCTTACGATCGGCACGATCGAACTCGAAGGCACGCTCGCGCAGCTGGTGCTCGACGGGGCGCCGCTCGGCGCCGGCACGATCCAGACCTCCACGACTTCGGGGCAGGTCTTCGACGTCGCCTACGACTATCTCGAGGTCACCGCCCTGGGCGAGCCGCCGGCGGACGTGCCGCCGACGGTCGCGCTCGAGACCGTGGTCGCGAGTCTGCCGGAAGACGCGGACACCACGCAGTCGGTCAAGATCGCCGATATCGTGGTGACCGATGACGGGCTGAGCGCGGTCGCGCTGTCGGTCACCGGCGACGACGCCGGTCTGTTCACCATCGTGGACGGCACCGCCGGGCCCGAGCTGCACCTCGTGGCGGGCACCGTGCTCGACTTCGAGACGGCGGCGAGCCTGTCGGTCGGCGTGACCGCGACGGACGGGGCAGGGACCGGATCGGCCGATCTGACCCTCCCGGTCGACGACGTGAACGAGGCGCCGACCGTGACGCTCGAGAACGCGCTCGCGGAGATCGCGGAGGATGCGGACCTGACCGGCGGCGTGAAGATCGCCGACATCGTGGTCGCCGACGACGCGCTCGGCACCGCCGACCTCGCGCTCGACGGGGCCGATGCCGGCCTGTTCGAGATCCGCGGGACGGAGCTGTTCCTGAGCGAAACCGCGGTGCTCGACTTCGAGAGCGCGACGCAGCTCGACGTGACCGTGACCGTGGACGATGCCGAGGTGGGCGTCACGCCCGACGGCAGCGCCGCGCTCACTCTCGCGGTGGGCGACGTGACCGAGCGCGAGCAGGTCGCAGACGCGCCGGGCGACCTGCCCGGCGCCGACGGTGGCACCAACGAGATCGACACCGTGGTCTATACCGGGTCCGAGGATGTCGGCGCGACCGGCGCCGCCTACCAGCTGCCCGACGCGGTCGAGAACTTCGACGCGACCGGCACGGGCACGGTCAAGGTCGCGGGCAACGCCGGCGACAACGCGATCGGTGTCGGCTCCGGCGCCGAGGACGAGGTGGACCTCACCAGCGGTGGCAGCGACAGCGTCACCGGCACCGGTGCGGAACTCGACGGCACGACCATCGCGGGCTTCGAGAGCGACGACCGCATCGTCGTCGAGGGCGGCGCGGGCGCGAGCATCGTCAGCGTGGAGCGCGGCTCGACCGTGCTCGGCATCGACACCGACGACGACGGGGAGGCCGACAGCACCGTGACCCTCGTCGAGGACTACGACGAGGAGGACCTCGTCGTCACCGAGGAGGACGGCAACCTCGTCATCGGCGTCGCGCCGGCCGAACCGCCGGCGACCGTGCGTATCGAGGCCGAGGACCTGACCAACGCGGGCGGCTACGAAACCGAGGGCAACGGCGTCGCGAGCGAAGACGCGCTGATCTTCACCCGGACCGCCGGTACCGCGGGCATCGCGCTCGACGGGCTCGTCGTGCCCGGCATGTACAACGTGACCGTCGGTTACTTCGACGAGAACGACGGCACCGCGCAGGCGACGCTGACCATCGACGAGCGCAGCGAGACCTGGATCTTCGACGCCGACACGACGTCGAACGGGGCCGCAGCCGGCAGCGCGCGGACGATCACCTTTGCCGCGGTGACGGTGGACTCGGACTCCACCCTGACGCTGAGCTCGCTGCGCGAGCAGGGCGAATTCGCGCGGATCGACTACGTCGAGTTCACGCCGATCGATACGGGCGAGGATCTGCCGCCGATCGTGGTCGCGGCGCCCGAGGACGCCACCGTGCCCGAGGGCATGGCCTTCGAACTCGACCTGAACGGGGTGTTCGACGACGCCGACACGCCCGAGCTCACCTACACGCTCGATCCCGCCGCGCCGGCGTGGCTGTCCATCGATCCGGCGACCGGCATCCTGTCTGGCACGCCGGCGGACGGCGACCTCGGCGGCCCGGTCACCGTGACCGCGAGCGACGGCACGTCCAGCGTCAGCACGACCTTCGACGTGACCGTCGAGGACGTGGTGACCAGCGGGCCGATCCGCGTGCAGGCCGAGGACCTGACCCTCTCGGGCGCCTTCTTCGCCCAGAGCCTCGGCGCGGCCGACGGCCAGGTGATCCGGGTGACCGAGAACGACACCGGCACCGCCACCTTCGACCTCGCGGCGCTCGAGCCCGGCACCTACGCGATCCGCATCGCCTATTTCGACGAGAACGACGGCGAGAGCACCGCGACCGTGACCATCGGCGATCGCAGCGAAAGCTGGGTGTGGAACGACGACGCGACCAGCGGCAACGGCGGCCAGGCGCAGAACATCCGCGTGCGCAGCTTCGACTCCTTCGAGATCGCGGGCGGATCGCTGACGCTGACGGTCACCGGCGACGCCGGAGAGCTCGGCCGCGTCGACTACATCGAGTTCGTGCCGGAGGAGGGCGATCCCGACAACCTGCCGCCGTTTGCGGCGTTCGAGATCCCGCCGCAGAGCGCGACCGAGGGCACGCCCTACGACCTCGACTTCGCGGAGTACTACGTCGATCCCGAAGAGCAGCCTCTCACGCTGAGCGTGCTGTCGGGGCCGGACTGGCTCAGCATCGTGGACGGGCGCCTTGTCGGCACCCCGCCGGACGACACCGAAACCGGCGACATCACTGTCGAGTTCGCGGTCAGCGACGGCAACACCACGATCACGGACAGCCTCGTGATCTCCGTGACCGGCGAGAACGACGCGCCCGAGACTCCGGGCATCCCGGCGCAGGTGGTCAACGACTCCAGCGTCGAGATCGACCTGTCGGCGTTCTTCTCCGATCCGGACGGCGACACTCTGAGCTACTCGCTCACGGGAGCACCGGAGGGCCTGTCCGTCGATGCGAGCGGTCTGCTGTCGGGCCCCGCCCCGGCGACCGGACCCTACCAGATGACCGTGACCGTGACCGACGGCACCGAGACGATCAGCACCGACCTCGTGCTGAACGTGGTCTATTCCGCCGGCGGCGAGGAAGTGAGCATCGAGGCGGAGGACTTCGACCTCGAAAGCGGCTTCTTCGTGGAGACGCAGCCGGCGGCGTCCGGCGACGCGGGCATCCGCCTGCTCGGCAACACGTCGGGCAGCGCCAGCTACACCTTCGACGACCAGATCACCGCGGGTCTCTACAACGTGCGGGTCGACTACTTCGACGAGAACGACGGCGTCAGCGCGGCGCGGCTTCTCGCGTCGACGGACGGCGGCGCGACGTTCGAGGAACTGGGCGCCTGGCTCTTCGACGACACGACCGGCGGCAACGCGGCGCAGGCGGCGAGCCTGCGGGCGCGCGTGTTCTCCGGTCTCGAGGTCGGCGAGGGCGTGATCCTGCGGCTCGAGGCGGATGCCGAGGGCGGCGAGTTCGCGCGGATCGACGGGATCACGCTGATCCCGGTCAGCGGCGCGAACTTCGCCCCGGTGGCCGAGCCGGGCTTCGAGGGCGGCACCTTCGCCGCGCTCGACCCGATCTCCATCGACCTCGGCGACGCCTTCAGCGACCCTGAGGAAGATCCGCTCACCTTCACGCTCGTCTCGGGCCCGGAGTGGCTGTCGGTCGAGAACGGCGCGCTCGTCGGCACGCCGGACAGCTTCGGCACCTTCGAGGTGACGGTCGCGGCGACGGACGGGCCGGACAATTCCGGCATCACCTCCACCGCGACCTTCGCGATCACCTTCGTCGACGACAACGCCGCGCCGGTGGTGGACCTGCCGCTCGGCACGATCACCCTCGACGAGGGCCAGATCCTCGAGACGCAGGCGATCTTCTCCGACCCGGACGGTGACACGCTGACCTATTCGCTCGGCGAGGGGGCGCCCGCGTGGCTGTCCATCGACCCCGAACTCGGCGTCCTGTCGGGCTCGCCCGGGCCGGACGACGTGGGCACCGTGTCGGTCGAGGTGATCGCCACCGATGACGGCGCGCTGTCGGCGACCGACATCGTGACGCTGGTGATCGAGAACGTGAACCAGGCGCCGGAGGCGGGCGCACCGCTCGCCGATGTCGACCTCGACGGCGGCGCGGCGATCTCTGTCGCCGTTCCCGCGGACGCGTTCACCGATGCCGACCTCGGCGTCGTGCCGGGCGAAACGCTGACCCTGTCGGCGACCCTTGCCGGCGGCGGCGCGCTGCCGGACTGGATCACCTTCGACCCGGCCACCGGCACCTTCTCGGGCACCGCGCTCGCCAACCAGTCGCTCGACATCACCGTCACCGCGACCGATGCGGAGGGCGAGACGGCGACGCAGACCTTCACGCTGGCCGTGGGCGACACGCCGGACCTGCGCGAGCCGATCGTGATCGAGGCCGAGGACTTCACCGGCCTCGCCGACAGCGGCTTCGTGGCCGAGAACATCTCGACCGCGTCTGGCGGGCGGGACATCCGTGCGCCGCAGAACAGCACCGTGTCGGTGACCACCGACACCACGGCGGTCGGCGCGACGGGCTTCTACACCGTGACCGTGCGCTATTTCGACGAGACCGACGGATCGAGCATCGGCCGGATCCTCGTCGGCGGCGAGGAGATCGGCACCTGGGCCTTCGAGGAAGGCACGCCGGTGTTCGGCGGGCCGACCGGCACGTCGATCCAGCGCGGCAACATCCGCGAGATCAGCTTCGACACCGTGTTCACCGCGGGTGACCTCACGGTCGAGGTGACCGCGGGCGGCGGAGAGCTTGGCCGGGTCGACCTGATCGAGCTGACTCCGGCGGACGATCCCGCGCCGCGCCTGACCACCACGGCGCTGGCGGCGGACGAGAACGCCGCCGCGGCGGGCGTGATTGACGCGCCGGGCGCGACATCGTTCGCGCTCGTGGACGGGGAGGGCGACAACGCGCTCTTCTCAATCGACGACACCGGCGCGCTCACCTTCCTCGCGGCGCCGGACTTCGAGGCGCCCGGGGACGGCGACACCGACAACGTCTACGAGGTCGTCGTCGAGGCCACGAACGCCAACGGCACGGCCACCGGCACCGTCGAGGTGACCGTCGCGGACGTGAACGAGGCGCCTGGTCTGACCGTCACGCCGATCCTCGCGTCGCTGACCGAGGACACCGACACCAGCGCGCCGATCGCCGTCGCCGACATCGTCGTCACGGACGACGCGCTGGGGACCAACACGCTCACCCTCACGGGGGCCGATGCCAGCCTCTTCGAGATCGTGGGCGGACAGCTCGTGCTCCGGGCCGGTACCGTCCTCGACGCGGCGACGAACGGTGTGCTCGACGTGTCGGTGGTGCTCGACGACGCCACGCTCGGCACCGCCGAGGAAGCGACCGAGAGCCTGAGCGTTGCGGTCACGACGGAGGACGGCACCCCTGCCCCCGAGGTCGTGCTGCGCGTCAACGCCTTCGGTCCCGAGGTGCAGGCGACCGACGGGGGGCCGAACTGGCTCGCCGACACGGAGGCCGCGCCGTCGGAGTTCCTGACGACGACGAACAACCGGGGCGACGCACCCGCGGCCGGCTACAGCGGCAGCGCCGCGGCGATCCCGGAGGACGTCCCGGAGGCGGTGCTCGACACCGCGCGGTCGAGCGACGCCTCGTTCTCCTACGACGTGCCCGTCGAGAACGGCACCTACCAGGTGAACCTCTACGTGGCGGAGCTGTTCTCGGGCGGACAGTCCGGCGGCTTCCGGGTCTTCGACTTCTCGGTCGAGGGCAGCGTGCCGGCGGCGTTCGACAACGTCGATCCGGGCACGGCCTACGGTGCCGACGTGGGCGTCCTGACGACCACGGTCGAGGTCACCGACGGGGTGCTGAACCTCGGCGTTCTCAAGGACACCGTCGAGGGCATCCAGAACCCGATTCTCAACGCCTTCGAACTGGTCAAGCTCCCGGATATCGACCTGACGCCGCCGAGCGCGACCCTCGCGATCGTGAACCCGGAGACGGCGGACGGTCCGCTCGGCGTCGAGGTGACGCTGGCCGATCCGGACGACGTGGACCCCGAAACCTTCGACGCGGGCGATCTCGCCTTCTCGATCGGCGGGTTCGAGGTTCCGGCGGCGATCACCTTCGATGGCTACGAGGCCGGAGTCGCGAGCTACTCGGTCGCGGCGCCGGACGGCGGATGGGTCGACGACACCCAGGTCGGGGTCACGCTGCAGGACGGCGCGATCGCCGACGCGGCGAGCAACGGCAACGCCGAAGTGACGGTCGGGGCCCAGATCGAGATCGGCGGCGGTTCGACCGGCGGCGGCGACGGCGAAGAAGGACCGGCGCTGCTGCGCATCAACGCCTTCGGACCCGAGGTCGCGGCGATCGACGGCGGCGTGGTCTGGCAGGCCGACGGGGAGGGCGCGGCGAACTCGCCCTACCTCGTGGTCACCGAGGATCGCGGCGACGCTTTCGGCTTCGCCGGCGACCCCGCCACCATCCCGGGCGACGTGCCCGTGGCGGTGATGAACACCGCGCGGTCGAGCGATCTGCCGTTCGGCTACGACATCCCGGTGTCGGATCTCGCCGGAAACGGCAACTACACCGTGACCCTGCACCTGGCCGAGCTCTTTGACGGCAACACGGCGCCGGGTAACCGGGTGTTCGACGTGGCGATCGAGGGCCAGACCTTCGGCGTGCTCGACAACATCGACCCCGCGCTTCTGGGCGGCGGTCAGGATGCAACGGAGCTGAAGTACAACGTCACGGTCAGCGACGGGACGCTCGACATCGACTTCCTGCAGGACCTGGTCGACAACCCGATCGTCAACGGTATCGAGATCGCCAGCTTCTCCGGCGAGGTCGAGGGTCCGCCGGATCCGGTCGATCCGACCGGTGCGCTCGAGGCCTTCGCGTCGCAGTCCGACCTTGTCACGTCCGCCAGCTACACCGGTGGCGAAATCGGCTCGGCCTACCTTTCGATCATGACCGGCAACAACAACGTGCAGGCCTCCAACTTCGGCGGCAGCTCGTTCGAGGTCACCAATACCGGCGACAAGACGATCTCGGCGATCTTCATCGACGTCGAGGGCGCGCTCTATCCCGACAGCGTGTTCGATCCGGACGGGCAGGGCGGCGACGGGGCCTTCAAGAACTGGGCGATCGACAGCGACGGCGACACCGGGGCGTACATCACCGGCACGGGCTACTTCCTGCCCGGCATCGATCCGATCCCGAATACGGGCGGCGCCGGCGGCGCCAGCAACGGCGGCTTCAAGGGCGCGATGGTCAAGTTCAATCCGGCGAACGACGGCGGGTTCAACAGCACCGAGACCGTCGGTTTCTCGGGCGACATGGATCCCAACTCCGTCGCCGGGATGGACAAGGGCGACATCGACGGCTCCGCGATCCTGAGCTGGGACGTGGGCGGCATCTCGGGCCACGAGCTCATCGGGTCGACCTTCACGGTCCTGTTCGACGACGGCTCGACCGCGAGCGGATCGCTCGCGTCCGACGGCAGCTCGGCCGGATCGCACGCGATCGCGACCGAGGCGCCGACCGCCACTGCGCCGGGCCTCACGGTCAACGGGGTCAACCCGGGCGGGGCCGGCACCTACGGCGGCACCGTGCCCAGCGTGATCGTCTCGGGGGATCCGGGCGACGTGGTCCGGATCACGCTCTCCAAGGGCTTCAACCCGGTGGTGGAGCAGTCGAACGGGATCGCCGACATCGTGAACGCGCGGCTCGAACGCTACGCCTTCGAGGCCAACAACGCCTTCGACGTCCAGAGCGTCGAGGTCACGATCGGCGCGGGCGGCACCTTCGACGCCTCGACGCTCTTCGACTACGACGATCCGATCAACAACAACGTGGGCTCGGGCAGCTTTGCCGGGGACGACGTGCAGCCGATCGCCTTCGTCGCCACCAAGATCGAGGCCGGCGGGCAGGAGCTGCCGCTCGGACCGACATCGCGGCCGATCTACCTCGAGAACGTGGGTGGTCCGGTCGTCGGCGATCCGGTCACCCCGGCGCCCGAGGGCTACTACCAGCTTCTCGGCTCGGGCAACGCCGCCTACTTCAAGATCCAGATCGAGGATGCGGGCACCAACCCGGGCGGCAAGTGGTCCTTCCTCGACGCCCCCGACAGCGAGGGCCGTCAGTCCGGGTTCCAGGGCGAGGGCTACTACCTCTTCGGCAGCAACACCTCGACCGGGATCGACAACCAGGTCGGCGGCAACGAGATGCTGGAATACACGATCTTCGTGCCGGAAGGAGAGACGGGGACCTACAACTTCGTTCTTCGCGCCAGCCGCGACGGCACGGAGGCGAGCGACCAGCAGAACGACATCTGGCTCAACTTCAAGCACGCCGAGGATCCGGGCGTCGGCGACATCGAGGAGTTCCTCGTTCTCAACGGCAACGAGGCCGAACCGACGGCGGACGGCTTCGTGAAGCTCTTCGGCGGGCCCAACAACGGCTCGTGGGGCAACGCGACCGGGATCGACGGCGTGCCGGGCAACCCGAACGCGCAGCTCCAGATCTCGGAGCCGGGGCTCTACACGATCCAGATCGACGGCCGCAGCCAGGGCTTCCACCTCGACAGCTTCGTGCTGGAGAAGGCGGGCGGATCGAGCCCGGGGAACGGATCGGCGAACTCGCCCTTCGTGACCACGGGCGACACCCTGCCCACCGTCGTCGACCCGATCGACGATCTGTCGGTGGTCGTGGGCAACGGCACCACGATCGATGCAGGCGACGCGTTCGAGGATCTCGACCTCGATCCGCTGACCTTCTCGCTCAACGGCGCGCCGTCGGGTGTCAGCATCGATCCCGGGACCGGCGTGGTCTCCATCGGCGACGGCTTGTCGATCGGGACCTATCAGATCACGGTCTCGGCCACCGATGACGACGCCAACGTCGCCAGCGACACCTTCACGCTGAACGTGACCGAGCAGCCGACCGGCGGCACGATCACGGCGACCATCGCGTCGGGCAGCGACGACACCGACCAGAACGCCGGCGGCGGTGCGGTCAACGTCACCAAGACCGATCTGGAACTTGGCGACAGCGGCCGGGACATCGGGCTGCGCTTCACCGGTCTCGATCTCGAGTTCCTCGAGAGCGTGACCATCACGGGCGCCTATCTCGAGTTCACCAACCGGGCGAGCGGCGGCAGCAGCGGCACGATCGAGGCGGCCATCGCGCTGGAGGACTCGGTCTCGACCGAAACCTTCAGCCAGGCCAACGCGCCGCTCACTCGCGACCAGTTCGACTTCGTGACGGACTGGGTGGACAGCGACGTGCCCGGCGGGGGCGAGACGTTCGAGAGCGCGGACTTCACCGAGATGCTCGAAGCGTTCCTGACCGACAAGGCGGGCGGTCTGTCCAGCAGCGACGACCTCGTCTTCGTCATCACCGACGAGGCGGGCATCCGGAAGATGTCCTCGTTCGAGGGCGGCAGCCCGGCCGAACTCGTGATCGAGTGGGACGCGCTCTGATGCGCGGCCATCCCGCCCCTTGCGGCGCCCCTGTGATCCGGGGGCCCGCACCGGCCCGGGGCGCTTCGGCGTCCGGGCCGCCCGGCCTGCGGTCGGATCCGCGACGTCAATGACGGCGCAGGGGCCGGACATTCCGTGCCGAGGGACGGGCCGTGCATGGCCGGCATCCCTCTGGCCGGCGCTGGCCCTGCCGCTCGGCCGTTCGGCGGCGCAGCAGCGCCCGATCCGAGCCGCACGCCCCGATCGCGACCGGGACGGCGACCGCACCGCGATCCGCGATCGCCTCGGAGCCGTCGGCGGCGCGGCCTTGCGCGCCTTGCGCGAGCGGCGCGAGGCGAGCTTCTCGGTCGCGCTGCTGCGCCTCTATCTCCGCGTGCCCAGCCGGATCGGTCATCACTCACGCAAGGCACGCGGACTTCTGGCGCGGGAGGGGCTGGCCGGCGTCGCAGCGCTCGTCGGCCAGCACCTGTCGCGGCACCGGTTTCAGCGCGCCGCCGCGCGCCGGCTGGCGGATTATGCCGCGGCCGAGGCTCAGAACCTGCCGGCGGTCCGCGCGTGGACGGCAGCTCTGCCCGGCGGACCGGCAGAGCTGAACGCCGCCGACACGATGGAGGGTGTGCTGCGGCATCTCTACACCGCGCACGGCCTCTTCGACGCCGAGCACTACCGCGACACCGTGCTGCCGGACGCCGACGATGACGCCTGCCTCGACCATTTCCTCACCCGGGGGCGCTTCGAGGGGGCGAACCCGAACCCCTACTTCGATTTCCTCGGCTACCTGTTCCGCTACCCCGACGTCGCGGCGGGCGGCATCGATCCGTGCCTGCACTACGCCTTCTTCGGCTGGACCGAAGGGCGGGTCTCGGGCAGCGCCTTCGACGGGCCGGACTACCTGCGGCGCAACGCGGACGTGGCCGAGGCGGCGATCCCGCCCTTCGTGCATTTCATGACCGCGGGCCGCGCCGAAGGGCGCCATCCGGCCCCGGCCGCGCGGCCCGCGCCGGGCCCCGTGGCGGCCCCCGAGCCCGGCGACGCGCCGGCCGCCTCCAAGGGCACGATCGTCCTCGTCAGCCATGACGCGGGCGTCGGCGGAGCGCAGAAGCTCGTGCAGAGCATGGCGCGCTGGATCACGGACCGCACGCTCTACGACGTGCGCATCGTCTGCATGGAGGGCGGCGGCCTTCTGCACGAGTTCGAGGCCATCGCGCCGACCTTCGTTTTGTCCGGAGCCCCGGAGGAGACCGCCGAAGCCGCCCTCGATGCGTTCTGCGGCGGCGCGGTGCGCGGCCTCGTGATGAACTCGATCGCCAGCCTCGGCGTGCTGGCACACTGGGGCCGGGATACGCCGACGATCGCGTACATCCACGAGCTGCCGCGCGTGCTCGCGTCGCATCCCGCGGCGGTCGCGCTCCTGCGCGGGCGCGTCGACACGGTGATCGCGGGCAGCGACGCGGTGGCCGAGGCGCTTCGCGGCGACTGCGCGGTCCCGTCCGAGCGCATCACGGTTCAGCACGCCTTCGTCACGGCTGCGCCCGAGGGCGGGCCCGACGCGCGCCGCGCCGCACGCGACAGGCTGGGTCTGCCGCAGGACGCGCACATCGTGGCGGGCTGCGGGATGCTCCACTGGCGCAAGTCGCCCGAGGTCTTCGTCGAGGTCGCGGCCGAGGTCCTGTCGCGCGCGCCGGGGCCCGTGCAGTTCGTCTGGGTCGGCGGCGGCCCGGACCAGGAAGCGTGCGAGGCGCTCGTCCGCGACCGGGGGATCGCGGACCACGTGACGTTTACCGGCTACTGCCCGGACGTGCAGGACCACCTCACGGCGGCGGACGTGTTCCTGCTGACCTCGGTCGAGGATGCCTTCCCGCTCGTCTGCCTGATGGCTGCGGGGGCCGGCACGCCGGTCCTGTGCTTCGATGAGGCGGGCGGCGCGCCCGAGCTGGTCGCGCAAGGCTGCGGCAGCGCGGTTCCGTTCATGGACGTCGCCGCCATGGCGCACGCGACGCTCGACTACATCGGCGACGCGGACCGGCGCCACCGCGAGGGTGCGGCCGGCATCGACATCGTGCGCCGCCGCTACACCGCCGAGACGGCCTGTCCGCATCTCTTCTCGCGAATCCGGACGACGATGGGCGCGGCGCCCGGGGTCAGCATCGTGGTGCCCAACTACAATTGCGGCGCCTTCCTCGCCGAGCGGCTCGCGTCGATCGAGGCGCAGAGCCTGCAGGATTTCGAGCTGCTCCTGCTCGACGATGCGTCCACCGACGGCTCGGCGGCGCTGCTGCACGACCTCGCGGCGCGGCGGCCCGACGCGCGCGTCGTGGTCAACGCCGAGAACACGGGATCGCCCTTCGCACAATGGATCCGCGGGATGGAGATGGCGCGCAGCCCGCTCGTCTGGATCGCGGAGGCGGACGACACCTGCGCGCCCGAGTTCCTGCGCACGCTGCTGCCGCGGATGGAGGACCGGAACGTCTTTCTCGCCCATGCGCGGTCGGTTCCCGTCGATGCCGACGGCGCGCCGCTCGGCGACTATGCCGCGCTCTATCTCGACCGGATCGCGCCCGACCGCTGGGCCGCGTCCTATACCGCAACGGACCGCGAGGAGGTGATCTCGGGGCTCGGGATCGCCAATTGCATCCCGAACGCGAGCGCCGTGATCCTACGCCGCTTCGAGATCGAGCCCGCGTTCCGCGAGGCCGTCACCGGGATGCGCATCTGCGGCGACTGGCTGTTCTATCTCCGGGCGCTGCGCGGCGGGCTGCTGGCCTACGCGCACGCGCCACTCAACTTCCACCGGCGCCACGGCGGGACGGTGACGGCCGAGGTGGAGGGCTCGCCCCGCTATTTCGCCGAGATGGCGCGCACCCGCGCCTTCATCGAGGAGACCTGGCCCTTGCCGGAGGCGGTGCGCGCGCGGGCCGAGGCGTTCCACCGCGCCGATGCCGACCGTTTCGGGGTCGCCCGGCTCCCGGCGCCCCCGGTGCCGGCGGCCGCGCGGGCCGAGCGCCTGCCGGCGATGCTCTTCGTCACGCCCGACCTGTCGCCCGGGGGCGGACAGTTGTTCACGATCCGCCTTGCCAACGCGTGGGCGTCGCGGGGCGGGCGCGCGGTGCTCTACAACGTCGGCCACGTGGCCGACCACGCGGACGTGGTCGCGCGGATCGACCCGACCGTGGCGCTCTTCGGTCCGGAGGATGTCGGGCGTGCGCCGCTCGAGTCGCTGTGCCACCGCTTCGGGATCGAGGTGGTGCACTCGTCGATCTGGTGGGCCGACCGGTTCGTGGAGGCCCAGATCGGGGCACTGCCGGATCTCGGCTGGCTGGTCACGATGCATGGCTGTCACGCGACGCTGGATCGCGACCCGGCCATCGACACCGACTTCGCCGCCGCCTTCGCGCGGATGCGGGGACGGGTGGACCGCTGGGTCTGCGTCGCCGACGCGAACCGTCGCATCTTCGACGCGCACGGGGCACCGGAAGGCCCGGTCGGGCGCATCGTGAACGGGGTGTCCGACCACGTCGCCGCGCCGCGCAGCCGCGCCGACCTCGGGCTGCGGGACGATGCGGTGGTGTTCTGCCTCGCAAGCCGCGCCATCCCCGAAAAGGGCTGGGCGCTCGCCGCGGACATGACGGCCCGGCTCAACGCCGCGGGCCTGGCGGCGGACCTCCTTCTCGTCGGCAGCGGGCCCGAGGCCGATCGGCTGGCGGCGGAGGCGCGGCCGCACGTGCATCTCTGCGGTCACGTGCGCGACGCGATGCCCTATCTCGCGGCCTGCGACATCGCGCTGCTGCCCAGCACGTTCTCGGGCGAGTCGCTGCCGCTCGCGGTGATCGAGGCGATGGCGCTCGGCAAGCCGGTGGTCGCCACCGACATCGGCGACATCGCCTGGATGGTCGGCACGGGGCAGGGGGCCGCGGGCTGCGTTGTCCCGATCCCGGCCGACGGCGATGTCGCGACCGGGTTCGTCGCCGCCTGCACCGATCTCGCCGGCGACGCGCACCTGCGCGCCGACCTCGGGCGCGCCGCCCGCGCGCGCTACCGGCGCTGGTTCACCGAAACCGAGATGGTGGACCGCTACGCGGCCGAATACCGCGCGATCCTCGCCGCGCGGCGTCCGGCCGACACCGAGTCTCCCGGATACCCTTCGATCGGAAAGGCCATTTGATGACCCAATCGTATTTCACTCCGCTCGTCGTCGGCGCCGGTTACGGCACGCCGCCCCGCCATGCCGGGTTGCGCCAGACGCTCGCCTTTACCGGCAACAATTGCGGCAACCTGATCTTCTCGAGCGCCGTCGCGACGCTGTTCGAGGGGTGCCGCCGCGTGTCGTTCGATGCCGACCTGCCGAGCGAGGCGGCCGTCTCAGGCGCCGACAGCATCGTGCTCGTTGCCGCGAACTGGCTGAACGGTCGCGCAGATCTCGGCGAGCTGTGCGACCGGCTCGAGGCAACGGACCTGCCGGTCTTCGCACTCGGGCTCGGCGCGCAGTCGGACCTGACCTTCACCATGCCGGTGCTGAAGCCCGGGACGAAACGGCTGATCGAGCTCCTGGCCGAGCGGGCGACGCTGATCTCGGTGCGCGGGGAATTCTCGCGCTCCGTCCTGAACCACTACGGCATCCGCAACGCCGCGGTGACGGGCTGCCCGTCCTTCCTGCCGCTCGGGCGGCCGGGCGTGCAGCTGCGCCGCGCCACGCTGTCGGGCGGGCTGCAGCTGTCGGACGTGGCGCTGCACGGCACGCGGCACCATTTCAACGACGCGTCGAGCCCGGTGTCGCGGCACCTCTACCGGCACGCGTTCCGCTCTGGGATCGACCTCGTGCTGCAGTCGGAGCTTGCCGACATGTACTTCCTGCCGGGCATGGCGGACGCCTCGGGCGTGCCCGAGAAGGCCATGGCCGCGGTCGAGACTGTCTACGACGCCGACCGCTGGTCCATCGGCCTCTACCTGCGCGCGCACGGGCGCGCGTTCTTCCATTTCGGCTCGTGGATGGACTTCGCGCGCAGCAAGTCCTTCCTGCTCGGCACGCGCATCCACGCCACGATCGCGGGGCTTCTGGCGGGCACGCCGTCGATGCTGATCGCGCACGACGCCCGCACGGTCGAGCTGGCCGAGGCGATGGGCATCCCTTTCGTGCTCGAGAGCGAGATCGACATCGCCCGCCCGCTCGACCTCGAGCGGCTGCGCGGCCGCGCGATCGAGACGATGCAGGAGACCGACCACCAGTCGTATTTCGACGAATTCGACACCTTCTTCGAGGCGAACGAACTGGCGCCGCGCATTCACCCACAGACGCTCATGGCCGCGCAATGAAACCGCTCGTCCTGCATGCGGGTCTTCAGAAGACGGGCACGAGCGGCATCCAGCTGATGCTGAACGGCGCGGGCCCGGCGCTCGCGCGTGCAGGACATGTCTATCCCGCGCTTCCGGACGGTGCGGGCGGTGCCGTGGGAGCCGGGCCGTTCCGGCACAACTGCATCGCCGGCAGCTTTGCGGACTATCCCAGCGAGTTCGCGCGCCTGTGCCCAGAGGCGCTTCAGGACCTGCGAAAGACGCTCTTGCGGTCCGAGAGCGTGCCGATCCTGTCGGCGGAGGAGTTCTCGCGCCAGCGCGATTTCGGACCGCTCGGGGCGTTCCTCGAGGGCTTCGCTGTCCACGTCGTGCTTTACCTGCGGCCGCAGGACCGGTTTGCCGAGGCGCTCTACAACCAGCGCAACAAGATCCTGCTGCGCCGTCGCTCGGAGCGTCTGCTCGATCCCGATCTCGGCCGCGCCGCTGGGTTGCACCGGTTCCTGGCCGAGGAAGGCTACGGCCGGATCCTCGATGCGCAGGGACTCGTCCAGCGGATCGAGGAAGGGCTGCGGCCCGCGCGCCTGACGCTGCGTCTCTATACGCCGGAGGCGCTGCGCGGCGGCGATGCCTGCCGCGATTTCCTGGACGTCGTCGGCGTGCCCGAACAGGGAGTGACGCTTCCCGGGCACGCGACCAACCGCAACGTCGCCAACCGGCATTTCGCCCATATCCGGCGCACGCTGCGCGCCCGCGGGCCCGAGGCGGCGCAGGCGCTCGTCGATGCGCTCGCCGCGCGACTCGAGGCGGGCGACGATCTCAGCGGGTCGCACGCGCTCCTGCGGCGCGACGACCGCGCACGGCTCCTAGGGGTCTACCGGTCCGGCAACCGGGCGCTGGAGCGGCGCTTCGGCCTGTCGCCGATCGGCACGACTCCGCGCCACATCCTGCCGGCCCCGGCGGCGCCGCAGGTGCGCGCGGCCGGGGCGGGGGGCGCGTGATGGGCATCATCGGCATCTACGGCGCGACGGGCTTCATCGGGCGGCACCTCGTCCGCCGCCTCGTGTCGCGCGGCCTGCGCGTGCGGGCTGTGTCGCGCAGCATTCCGGACGGGTTCCGCCGCGAGTTCGACGGCCGCTGCGAGATGGTCGTTGCCGATCTCGGGGACGCCGAAGCGCTCGAGCCGACGTTCGACGGTCTCGACACGGCGATCAACCTTGTCGCGAATGCCCGCCCGGCCCAGGGCAACGCGGCGGTGCGCGAGGACGTGCAGGCCGGCATCCTGCCCGGGATCGGGTTCCTCGAACGTCTGACCGCCCGCAGTGTCCCGCGGCTGATCTTCCTGTCCTCGGGCGGCGCGATTTATGGCCCCGACGTTCCGGTGCCGACGCCCGAGAGCGCGCTGCCCCGGCCGATCAATTCCTACGGCCTGTCGAAGCTGACGCTCGAGAAATACATCGAGATGTTCGGCTACGAGCATGGGACCGATTACACCATCCTGCGCCTGTCGAACGTCTACGGCCCCGGCCAGATGGTGCGGAGCGGGCAGGGGCTCGTGCCCGCAATCCTCGGCCGGTGCCGGACCGGCGCGCCGATCGACATCCTCGGCGATGGCTCGGCCCGGCGCGACTACGTCTGGATCGGCGACGTGATCGCGGCGATCGAGGCGGTGCTCGACCGGGGCGCGCCGCAGAGCACGCTGAACATCGGGTCGGGCCGCGCGCATTCCGTGACCGAAGTGATCGCGATGATCGAGCGCGTCCTCGGGCACGCCTTGCCGAAACGCAACGTGCCGGGGCGGGTGACGGACGTGCCGCACAGCGTTCTCGACATCACGCGCGCGCGCTCGGTGCTTGGCTGGTCGCCGCGCAAGGAGTTGTCCGACGGGCTGGCGGCGGTCGTGGCGGCCGAATTGCCGTTCGCGCGCCTGCAGCCGGTGTTCGGTACGGCCGAGCGCCTGCCGCGCCTGGCGCCTTTGCGCCCCGGGCGGCGCGGTTCCGGGGCCGCGACGGCCGCCGTCCGGCGCAGCGCGTCGTAGGGCACGACGCGGGACGTCGAAGTGCACGCTCACCGGGACGCGCCCGGGCGCTATCCCGCGCGCGTCATCGGCGGCACTTCGCCATTCGCAAAATCGTAACCCGATCATGCGAAGGCTGCGCGGGACGTTGGGCGCGCACCGTGGTAGCCTTGTTTTCGACCGGCTCCGGCCGGCCCAACAGACGTGACCGCCGACAGGGCGGCGCACACATCCATGAGGCAGGGTCTTCCCACCGAAGACCGCGGAAACCGAGAGAAACGAGCAGTGACATGGAGCAAGATGTCGAAATCGTCGGCGTGCCCGACAGGACCCAGGACGTCGCCGCGCTCGGCGGTGTCACGGGAATCACCGAATTCGAAGAACTGCGATACACCGGCCGCGAGTGGGGTTTCGAGCGCCTTCACACCGGGGACGAGATCGTCCTCCGTGAAGAGGACGTGATCGAGATCCTCGCGTTCAACGGGATCCGGCACGGCCAGGAACGCTGGAGCATCATGCGGGTGCGCGCCGGCACGCAGAGCCGGCTGACCGGCCCGCTGTCGTGGCGGCGCGTGGCCGATGCCGACCGCTGGGCGCCCGCACCGGTCGAGGCCGCTATCTTCACCAACTGGATCAAGGTGGGCTGCGCCGCGCTGATCGTTGCCGGCATGACCTACACGATCTTCGCCTGGCTTCTCGAAGGCATCCTGTCGGGCGCGCTGGTCACCACCTTGTCGAGCGCCGCGGTGTCGGTCCTCGTGATCGTCGGCGCGTCGATCTACCTCGTGCGCTCGTGGCGGCAGGTCGAACTGGCGCGCAAGATCGCCCGCATCCAGGCGGACGGCTCGATGTTCGTGGTCGGTCAGCCCGAAGGCTACTGACCCGCGGCAGGCGTCGTGCGCATCACGGCGACGCCTGCGCCACACCCGCAAACGAATGCGCCACGCGGGGCCCCCCGCGCCGCGACGAACGGCGCTCGGCTCAGCCCGGGCGACCCGGAGCGGTGCGCGATCCGCGGCATGCCTTGATCGCTGCGCCGCTCTCGCAGCGGGCATTTTCCGCACGCCGGGAATTGGCACGAGGGGCCGCCCACGGGCCCGCACGATCCGGATCGCGGGCGGGAAGACCGAAGCCAACGCACTGCCACGCCATCGGTTTTCGCCAAGCCATGCATGCGGCGGGATGCGGTGATGCCCGATCGTGGGTGGTTACGCCGCGCTGCAGCAACCATTTCAGGCTCAACAGCAGGCGCGCCAACCGCGCCAATCCGACACAGGAGTGCCGACATGACCGCAACCTACATCAATTCCATGCCCGAGCACCGCACCGAACGCCGCGGCGTGTTCAAGCGCGTGTTCGGTTTCCTCGTGATGGTGGGCGAATCCAACCACCGCGCCCATCGTGTGCAGGAGCTGTCCAAGCTCAGCGACCGGGAACTCGAAAAGCGCGGCCTGAAGCGCGAAGAGATCGCGCATCACGTCTTCCGTGACATGTTCTACGTCTGAGCCCGGAGCCAATCGGCCGCGAACTCCGTGGTCTCCGATCCGGCAAGGCGCGCGACCCGCTCGATTTCGGTCGCGAGGCCCTGCGCCCGCGCCTTGCCGATCCGCACGCCCGATTCGGGCCAGAAGGCCCGCACCTCGAGGACTCGTCCGGCGCGCCTGGCGTCGAGCCGTCCGATCACCCGGTCGCCCTGCAGGATCGGGAACACGTAGTAGCCGTAGCGCCGTTTTTCTTCGGGCACGAAGATCTCGATCCGGTAGTGAAAGCCGAACAGCCGCTCGGCCCGCGCCCTGTCGCGCAGTACCGGATCGAACGGTGACAGCAGGCGCACGCGCCCCGACGGCTCGGGCAGGTCGGGCAGCGTGTCGAGAAGCGCCTCGGTCGTGACGCTGCGGCGCGTGCTGCCGTCCGCAAGCTCCAGATCCACTTCGACGATACGGCCGTCCGACAGCGCCCCGGCACACCACGCCTTGGCCTCGTCGCGGGTCACGATCTCGAAGAACGCGGCAAGCTCGCCGCTGGTGCCGAAGCCGAGCCGGTCGAGTGCCGCACTCATCGCCCAGTCCACGATTTCGGAATCCGTCCGCCGCTGGTTCAGGTATTCGGGCGGGATCACGCGCTCCGCCAGATCGTAGTGCTTGCGAAAGCCCTGCCGGTGACAGACCGCAAGCCGCCCGGAGCGCCAGAGAAACTCCAGCGCGGTCTTCGACGGGTGCCAGTCCCACCAGCCCGACGAGTTCTTCTTCTCGTCGCCCCCGACATCGAGCGACGAGGCCGGGCCGTGATCCGCGATGTGCCGCAGCACGGTGTCGAGCTCGTCGTGCCAGCCCTCGCGCTGCCATGCCGGCCAGCGCCGGCGCATGCGGGCCTCGTCGCGCTCGAACTTCAGTCGCCACATCGGGTAGAACGGCATCGGGATGACCGCGGCATCGTGCGTCCAGTGCTCGAACGCGGACCGGCGCTGCGACACCAGCGTCTGCAGGGTCCGCGGGCGATACTGGCCGCGGCGGGACCACAGGATGAGGTCATGCGCGCGCGCGAGCGTGTTCACGCTGTCCACCTGCACGAAGCCCAGATCGTGCAGGATCTCCTCAAGATCGTCGAGCCGGCACGGCCCCGCGCCCGGCCGCAACAGCCGGTGCCGGTCCAGGAACAGGCGCCGGGCCTGCCGGTTTGTGATGAGCGGTCGCGCCATGACGCGCGACGGTAAGGCCTTGCCCCAGCCGCGCAAGCGGGTCCTCCGGGGTGCGGGCTGTTCTAGAAGATGGCGCGCGTGATCAGCACCCCGAGCCATGCCGAGACGGCCGTCAGGACCGTGCCCCATGTCAGGTCGGCCGCCACCTGCTCGAGAGACCAGTCCCGCATGACGGCGTAGGACGTCATCTCATAGGTCCCGTAGCCGATCACGCCGATCAGCGCCCCGTTCAGAAGCGCCTGCATCGGCGCGTCGTCGCGCAGGGCCGGGACCGAGACGAAATACAGCAGTATCGCGATGTAGACGAGATAGAACCCGACCGCGGCGCCGAGCCGGGGCGAGTCGAGGACGGCATCGCCGAGATGTTTGGTGAACAGGGGTTTCATCACCGCCCTCAGCATGACGGCGTCGGCCGCCAGGAATATGAGGGACGTGATGACGTAGAGCGCCGCAATCTGCATGATGCCTCCGGGTGATACCTCTACGGATACGCATTCGGAGGCGGTTCGGTTCTGAGGGTTGTGATTTCCGCATCCGGGCGGGTGCGATCCTCCTGACACGGCCACGTCGGTTGACGGCGCCCGCGCCCGCGTGTTCACCGGGCGCAAACACAGGATTGTCCGGGAAATCCGCGCCCGAGGGATCACGATGACCTCCCGGACGTTCCGTGTTCAGTGAATTCCCATCCAAGGCTGCGACCGCGCCATGTCCGATCTCGACGACCGCCTCATCATCCACGTGTTCGGGGAAACCGATTTCACGAGCTTCAGCATCCGGCGCGAAGCGTTCGAGGGCATGCCCAAGGTCTTCGACACACCCGAAGGCGACGACTACGTGCAGGTGATCGGAACGCTTTTCGGGCAGGACAACTGGGACCAGCTGCGCGAGCGCAAGGCCGAGAACGGATCGAGCTTCGAAGAACTCGTCGCCGACTCCCTCGTTCACCTCGTCGCCGACACCGAGACGGTGAACACGGCACTGCAGGCGGGGCACAACCTGATCGCCCTCGGCGTGTTCCGAAGCGCCTCGCAGCCGGACGACACGCCGGTCTACAATGCCCGGTTCCTCGGCATCTCGTCGACCACCACCACCGATCCGAACGCGCATCTCGACCTCGTGCGGCAGGGGATCCAGCACGCCGCGGCGTTCATCGAGGACGACATCGAGAAGGGCAAGTTCGCACCGGACAGCGTGATCGCGCGCATGGTCGACCCCGACAGCGCCGAGGCCGAAGACGACGGCGAAGAGTTGGTCGAGCTGCCGCAGGCGGTGTTCTTCCACGAGATGGTGACGCAATCGGGACTGGAGACGGTGATCCTTTGCGCGTGCGACCGCGATCTCGCCGCCGCCGCGGGCGAGGCGACGGATTTCGTCGTGGGGCTCGTGTCCGGCATCGTGCCGACGCCGCACGGCAGCGTCGGATACTGGCTCTGGCAGGTGGGGCCCGACACCACTCACGGCTTCACGCAGGAGCAGTTCGTCGATCTGCACGCGTTCCCGAGCGAGACCTACGACCGAATGAAGCGGTCAGACACCGTGCGCTTTCTGATCGTCGATCGCGAGACGCACGAGAACACCCGTGCGGTCCTGCTCAAGCGCGACAGCATCGGCTTGCAGGAGTTCGAGACGATGGCCACAGAGGTCGCCGCGTCAGAGCCCGAGGCCGACTTCGAGGCGGCGTGCGAGCACGTGATGAACACCGTCGATCCGCAGGAATTCCTGCGCCAGACGCGCGAACAGGAGCAGAAGGGCAAGACGAACCTGCATTGAGGTCGACTGCCGTTGTGTGTCACCGGCACGTGCGCATCCGGTGATCGCGCCGCCACGGCCAATCTCGTCCCGACCAGGGCGCGCTTTGGCCAACGGCATCACCGGGCAGCGGCGGAGCTTTCCCGAAGCGCTGCCCGGGCCGGTGCTCAGGACGCGATGGCGTCCGCCTCGTCCACCTGCTCCTGCGACAGGTTCAGGCGCTGCTGCAGGGTGCGCAGATAGTGCCGGTCGCCTTCGCTGTCGCCGTCGATGGCCGCGCGCGAGGCGAAGTAGAACTCCTCGGCGGTCTCGTCGTCGTTCACCTGCGCCAGCAGGTCGTCGAGCGGCTTGGGATTCGCGATCTCGCGTTCCATGGTCGCGCGCTCGTCCGCCGTTGCATCGGCGTCGTCGATGGCCTGAACGATGCGGGCACGTTCGTCCTGCGACAGCGATCCGTCGGCATAGGCGGCGGTGATCATCGCACGGATCATCAGAAGCGCCTCGTCTTCGCTGAAGCGCTCGGCGGCCTCTTCGCTCGCCTTGAGATCCTGCGCGTCCGGTTCCGCGGTCTGCGCCGTGGCCGTCGACGACGCTTGCGACGCGCTGCCCCCGCCGAGGATTTCGTTCGCGGCGTCCTTGACCTTGTCGAGGAGACCGCCGCCCGAGGTTCCGTGCGAGGACGTGTGCCCGGCATGCTGCGTCTGCGTGCCCTGGCTCTTCTGGTGCGACTGGTAGGCCTGGTAGGCCATGTAACCGAGCGCCGCGAGGCCGAGCTTGGAGCCCATGCCGCTGCGTCCGATGCGGCGCCGCGACCCGAGAAGACCGAGCGCCGAGGCCGAGCCGAGGGCCCCCCGGCGCCGGCCGCGACCGGCCATCCGCGTGGCCAGCATCGTACCGAGAATGCGCTTCATGCTCATGATCGTCTCCTCCGGGCCCGTGGCCGCTTTCACCGGGTGCCGACACCCGGCCCCCTCGAAATCGAACGTCGAACGCCGCAAGCCGTTCCGGAGTCCCGGTCGGGCGGCGGACGTCTGCCGGGCGGGGGGGCAAAGGCTCGTGATCCGCGTAGGCATTGCCGGCGCGGGCCCCGGCTCCACGTTCCGGAGGGTTGAATGGGAGACGCACATGCACGCTACGAAGATTGCACTCATCGCGGCCGCCGCGTCGGTCGCTCTGCCCGCTTTGGCCGCCACGCAGGACGAACTGCGCGACGCATTGGTCGGCAACACGTTCCAGGGGGACATGGGCGGCGGCGGCTATTCCAGCTTCTTCGCCGAAGACGGGACATATTACGACACGAGCACGTCCGGCACCTACGAGATCACGGACGAGGGCGTGTGCTACCCCGAGACCGACTACGGCTGCTACCAGGCCACGATCGACGGCACGACGCTGGAATGGATGAAGGACGGCGAGAGCGCCGGGACCGGCGAGATCCTCGACGGCGACGCGCTCGACCTCGTGGAGGAGTGAGCGCCGGGCGCTTGCGGTGCAGGGCGGCGGGCCGGCCCGGCGCCTACCGCGCCGCCGGGATGTCGGCGCGGCTCATCCGCGGTGCGGTGGGTCGCGCCTCGCGCCGCAGGTAGACCGTCCACAGCTCGGTGTCCGTCGCGCGGCGGAAGTTGTCCTCGAGATGCGCGCCGTAGATCTCCAGCATCAGCTTCGTGGTCCCCCCGGCGACGGGGCGCTTGGGGACCATCACGACATCGACGCCGCCCATGACCTCTTCGGCGGGAAAGTGGTTCTCCGCGTCGAAGTTGCGGCCGTTGTGCATCCACGCCGGGCCGCCGTCGGGCGGAGCGATCCCGAGGAGCGACGAAAACGGACTGACGAAGTCGAAGACCAGCACCCGGCGCGGCGCGACCTCGAGCGTCCGGAGTAACCGCGCGCCGGCGTCGAGCGACTCCGCGTAGCGCGCGTAGAAGGCGAATTGCCCGGCACTGGTGGTGTTCATCACGCGCAGGCCCCTGCCGTTGGGCGTCTCGAGCGCGACGCCGGAGCGGGTCGCCGCCGCGGCGGCGTGCAGGCCGAGCGCCCCGGCCGAGGACACGCCGATGGGCAGAAGCAAAAGGATTGCAGCGAGCGGCGCACCGCGCGTGACCGCCTCCGCGAACGGGCCCATCCCGGGCCGCGCGCTGCGGGCGAGGGTCTCGGCCGCGACGGCGGCGCCGACGAGGAGGCTGACGATCCCTTCGGTCTGGAAGTTCTGGCTGAGCAGCATCAGCCCCGCCGCGATGCAGAAGCCGTAGAACAGGGCATCGGTGACGCTCGGGCGCACCCAGAGCGCGACCGCCGCGAACGCGAGGAAGACGACGTATTCGCCCGAGGTCTCGAGCGCCGAGCGCACGTAGGACATGACCGATCGGCCGCCGCTCGTCTGCGTCGCGACGATCAGGTCCCCGATATGAATGCGCGTGCCGCCCCAGACCAGTTCGGCCAGCGCGACACCGACCAGCCCGCCGAGGATCGCCAGAATCGCAAAGCGTCGCCCGCCGGGTTGCAGCAGCATCAAGAGGAACCCGGCCGCCACCACGCCGTATGTCGCCTTGGTGTAGCCGGCCAGAAGCGCGAGCGCCGCCGCCGCTGCCGCGTCCAGTGCCGTCTGGTGGCGGGTCGGCCGCTCCGGCCGCAGAAAGAGGATCAGCAGCAATGCCAGCAGCGCCCAGCCGATCCGGTTGTAGTACATCGCGAAGGACACGCGGCTGAACGCCTCTCCGGTGTTCATGGGCGTCGCGAGGAGCAGCATGACGAAGATCGCCACCGGCACGCCGATCAGGGGCCGCATGCGCGAGCCGATCACGTGGATGGCGATCGGCGCGGTGACCAGCATGAGAAGCGACATGCCCACCGGCATGGCGAGGCCGAGCGATCCCGACAGCCAGTAGCCGGCGCCGGGAATGTAGAACGAGAGCGGCCCGAGCGCGGTGCTGAAATCGATGTTCGGCACCTGTCCGTGAACCACCCGGTAGCCGCCGTCGAGAAAGATCAGAAGGTCGTTGAAGTACATCGACGACACCGTGACCCCGGGCAGGATCAGCAACGCACAGCACAGCGCCGTGGTCAGGAGCACCGCCAGCGGAATCGGCCGGGTGACGGTGCTCATGCCACGATCCTCACAGCTTGAGCTTCTTGAAGATCGCCTCGGGAATGGCGCGGATGATCAGCATCACCAGCCGCCACCGGCGCAGGACGTAGACCACGTCGCGCGGGCGCTCCTCGAGTGCGACGATGCGCTCGGCCACCGTGGCGGGGGTGGCGGTCAACGGGCCGGGCAGGTCCATGCCCTCGGTCATTCGTGTGCGCACGAAGCCGGGCTTGACGGTCGCGACGTGCACGCCGCCCTTGGCGAGGCGGTTGCGCAGACCCGACAGGTAGGCGGTGAACCCGGCCTTGCCCGCGCCGTACACGTAGTTGGTGGCGCGCCCGCGGTCCCCGGCGACGGAGCTGATGCCGACGATGAGCCCGCGCCCCCGCGTCGCGAAGCGGCCGGCCACGGCTTCGAGCAGCAGCGCGGGGCCCTCGAAGTTGGTGCGCAGCACCTCGGCGGCGTGGTCCGGATCACGCTCGGCGCGGGCCTGCTCTCCCATCGCGCCGACGACGCAGACGACGGTGTCGGGCAGGGCGGGCAGAGCGTCGAGGAAGCCGGGAAACGCGTCTGTATCGAGGATGTCGATGGTGCGGGTCTCGATCCGCGAAGTGTCGTGGCGCGCGTTCAGATCGGCGGCTTCGCGCGCGGCCGCCTCGGCATCCCGCGCGGCGAGCGTGACGTGCCAGCCCCTTGCGGCATAGGCCGAGGCCACGGCCCGCCCGATATCCGAGGTGCCGCCCACGACGAGGACCGATTTCGCCGGTGCGTCGCTCATAACCCGAGCCTTTCCGATTGCTTGGAGGACATGTGCCCGAGGGCGCCGGCGTCGCGGCGCACCTCGCGAAACGCGGCGATGTTGGGATAGCCGGCCTCGAAGGTGTCACGCGATTGGCAGGCGTCCTTGGCCAGGTAGAGACGTCCGCCCGCGGCGGACACGAGCCCGTCGATCTCGGCCAGGAGCGCGAGCCCCCGTTCGCTTACCGGAATGTCGAGCGCGAGCGTCAGCCCGTCCATCGGGAAGGACATGAGGCCCGTTCCGGCGCGCAGCCGCTTCAGCACCGCGAGGAACGACCCCGTGCCGGTTTGCGACAGCCGGTCCAGAATGGCCGACAGCACCGCTTCGGCCCGCGCTTCGGGGATCACGCATTGATGCTGGACGAAGCCGCGCGGCCCGTAGATGCGGTTCCACCGGGCGATGCCGTCGAGCGGGAAGAAGTAGCTGTCCCACGGCACGAGCGTCGTCCGTCCCGCCCGCCGCGCGCCCTTGCGGTAGTAAAGCGCGTTGAACGCCGACACGGTCCTAGCGTTCAGAAGCCCGCCGGGCATGTCGAAGGGCACACCCACGCGGCCGGTGCGCGCAGGCGGAAACTGCGCCTGCCGTGGCCCGAGCTCGTCGCGCGCGGCATGCTCGCCCTCGAGGATGAGTGAGCGGCCGAGCGCGGCGCCGCGCGCCAGCACGTCGATCCACGCGACGGTGTAGGTCGCGCCGGACGTCCGGCCGAGAAGAGCGATGGCCTCGGACAGGTTTTCGGCGACGCTGGTGGTCTGGCGAATCCAGCCGGTTTCGACCCGGCGCAGGCGGAACGACGCATCGAGGATCGTGCCGGTGAGGCCCATCCCGCCGATCGTGGCGTGAAACAGCTCCGGGTTTTCGTCGCGGGCGCAGCGGATCGTGCGCCCGTCCGGCAGCGCGAGGCTCAACGCCTCCACGTGCTCGCCGAAGGTTCCGTCGTTGTGCTGGTTCTTGCCGTGCACGTCCGAGGCGATCATGCCGCCGACGGTCACGAACCGCGTGCCCGGCACGACCGGGGGGAAGAACCCGCGCGGGACGAGGTTGGTCAGGATGTCGTTCAGGCTGACTCCGGCCTCGGCCTGCAGGAGCCCGGTGTCGGGATTGAACCCCTGCAGCCGGTCGAGACCGGCGGGGGCGAGCGTGTGCTCGCGTCCGATGGCCGCGTCGCCGTAGGCCCGTCCCAATCCTCGCGCCACGACGCCTGGCGCGGCCGCGGTCAGCCGCGCCGCAGACGCGGCCGTCCGCGCGGTCGTCAGCGGCCCGAAGAGCCGGGGATAGCGGCCCCACCCGCTGAGGTCCTTCATACCGTCGCCTCGCGAAACACCATGCGGCGGTCCAGCATGTATTTCACCACGTAGCCGATGCCGAGGCCCAGGACAGCGCCCGTATACTTGGCGGCATCCGTGCCCCAGATCACGTAGAACCCCAGCTCGAACCCCCAGAAGATCACCGTGGTCAGAACGCTGAAGAGGCCCGACAGCGTGATCCGCCGCGCCTCCGCGGCCGGGGTGATGTAGGGCTCGCGGAAGGTCCAGGTCTTGTCGATGACGTGCTTCACGAGGAAGCCCACGCCGGTGCCGATCACGATCGACACCATCAGGGGCGCGCCTGGTGCCGCCTGCACGACCGCCTCCTGCGCCGCGAGGTTTGTCGCGACGCAGATGGCGGCCGCCGCCGCGTAGCGCACGAACGGATGCGCGTCGCGCAGTCCGCGGTGTGGGATCGACCGGCGGGCCATCTCAGATCGCGGCGATGAAGACGCCGAGCATCGCGATGCCCGTGATCCGGCTCTGCGGATCCTTGATCGCGAAGAGCACCGGGTCGTCGGCCATCTGCCGCCGCTGCGCCAGGATCAGCGCCCGGCCGATCCAGTAGGTCAGGATCGGGCACACCAGCAGCAGAAGCTCCGGCCGGCTGTAGAGCGTGCTGACCGAGCTGCCCGAAACATAGAGCGCGAGCACCGTGACCGCGTTGAACCCCGCCGCCGCCGACAGCGCCGCGAGCATCCCGAGATCGAGCGTTTCGTAGTCGCGGTTGGTGGGCGAGGGCTTGTTGGCATCGACGAGCGCGGCAAGCTCGGTGAAGCGCTTCATCAGCGCCAGCGACACGAAGATCGACAGCGAGAACACCACGAGCCACGAGGACATCGCGATGCCCACGGCGACCGCACCGCCGAGCATCCGGATCGTGTAGAGCCCGGCGAGCGTCAGCACGTCGATCAGCAGGATGCGCTTCAGCACGAAACTGTAGGCGGTCGTGGTCGCGAAGTAGATCGCCAGCACCAGCGCGAAGGCCGGCGAAATGGCGAGCGAGACCGCCGTCGCCGACAGCAGCAGCAGCGGGATCGCCGCGACCGCGTGCGCGACCGACAGGTCGCCGCGTGCCAGCGGACGATTGCACTTTGAGTGATGCGCCCGATCCTCCTGCAGGTCCACGAGATCGTTCAGGATGTAGCAGGCCGACGCCGCCATGCAGAACGCGAGCGCGGCGAGGCTCGCGAGGGCGACATTCTCGAATGTGAGCGCGTGCCCGGCGATCATCGGCACGAAAACGAGCACGTTCTTGGCGTATTGATGGACCCGGAACTGCCGGGCCCAGACCGACAGGCCGGGGGACGGCTGGTCGATCAGCGTGGCATCGCCCGAGACCTCGCCCATCCGCGCGGTCACCCGGCGCGACGTCCGAACGGCGAAGGCGCGTCGCGCGGCCTGCCAGACCGGCAGGTCCGCGGCCTCGTTGCCGATGTAGTCGAACCCGCCCGCCCCGAAACGCTCGCGCAGCCGGGCCGCCTTGGCCGGGCCAGTCAGGTTGGTGTCGCCCTCCGTGGCGAGCCAGCCGTCGAATACATCGAGGTGCTCCGCGATGGCGGAGACGAACCGCGCGTGCGATCCCGAGGCGAGGTAGACGGGCCGCCCGGCCAGCCGCGCCCGGCGCGCCAGCGCGAGCACGTCGCGGTCGTAGGGCAGGGTGGCGGGATCGACGCGCACCGCGTCTGCGAGGTGCGCCTTCAGTGCGGCCTTGCCGTGCCGCGCGGCGCGCAGCAGGGCCGGGGCCTTCATCGGCGCGCTCGCCACGTGCCGCAGCGATGTCTCGACCAGGAGGTCCGAGCGCAGCAGCGTGCCGTCGAGATCGATCACGAGCGGCACGGCGGGCGCGGAGGCGAGATCGATGGCCTCGGCCGGAAGGCGAACGACGCCGGCCGGCGTGCCGGTGGACTTGTCGAAGGGGCGGTGCGCTGGCTCGGCCGCGGCGGGCACGGCACGTGTCACGTTCGGGTCCGACGTCATTCTCGTTGTGCTCCTCTCGGGTCAACGGGCAGATCGGCCGCCCCGGTACCGCCGACGGGCGCCACACGGCGCGGGCAGCATCGTCGGGACCGGCGCAGGTCAGAGTTGCTCGCGCCAAAACATGCCCTCAAACCTCGCTATTGGAAGTCGGGTTCCCGGAGCTCGCTGCCGTGCGGCAAGAACGCGCCAGTCTCGTCGGCGACCGGCAAGATTCCGATGATACGGCCCGCCGCTGCGTCCTTGACGGCAGGATTCCGCGCCCGCGGCTCTGGATTATCGGCGGGCGGCCCCATCTCGTTCAGTGTCATGATCGGGACCCCGTGCGCCGGCTCCACTACGGTGATGTTACGGGTTCCGGTCGCATGCGGTTGTCCGGTCGCGGGGGTGTCCCGCTGTCCGGCACGGCCAGCGCGAAACGGTTGGAAGACATGAAGACACCGCGTGGTGGCACACACGCCGTTCATCGGATGCGCCGACGGGTGATCGCCGGTCTCGTCGCGGCGTCGGTCGTCGTGGCCGGCGGTGTCGCGGTTTACCTTACGTTGCCGTCGGCCATCCCCGAGAGGGTCGTGCGCGCGCAGCTCGACGCCCATTTCGCAGAGCTGAGCGACGGCGCGGTCACGATCGGCCGGCACGATGGCGTGTCGCTGCATCCCGGCGGTCGCCTGCGGATCGCGGGCCCCGAATTCGTGCCGACCGGAGCCGATCCCGCGCGATGGAGCGGGCGGGCCGAAGCCATCGAGGCGACGCTGCGGCTCGCGCCGCTTCTGGCCGGCCGGGTCGAGATCGTGCGGCCGCGAATCGTGCGCCCCGATATCACGCTGACCGGGCGCACCCGCCTGCAATCGTCGCAGGCCCGCGCCGCGGCGGCGTTCGGGATCGGCGATCCGGGCAAGGCGCTCGAGGTGACGGAGGGCACGATCCACTACGACGACGGCAGCGCGCGGCAGGTGATCCTGACCGGGCTCGACCTGCGCGTCGCAGGGGCGGAAACGGCGGGCGGCGTCGCCATCGCCGCGCGGTTCGATGCCGGGGCATTGCATGTCGACGCCGACCTCGCGCTCGACGATCTGCGCCTGCTCGGGACATCCGGCGGCAGCCCCGGCCGCATCTCACTCGACGTCGCGGCGGCGGGCCCGGAGGGCGAGCTGCCGGCAGAGCTGCGCGATCTCGCCGCGAGCGGCGATGTGGCGACGCTGTTGCGCAAGCTCGGTGCCGGGATCGGCCTGCCGTCGCTCACCCGCATCGACGCCGAGGGCCGCATCGCGATGACGCCGTCGGCGGTCGCCCTCGAGGATGCGACCTTCTCGGTGGGCGGCGTGTCACTCGACGGCCGCGCGCGAGCCGCGGTCGCGCCGGACGAGGCGCTGCTGCCCCGGTTGCGCGCGCTTCAGGACGACGCCGAACGGGCCATCGCCGAGGCGCGCGTCGCGATGGAGACCGACGACTGGGCCGCCGTCCCGATCGGCACCGACTGGCTGTCGCAGGTGGCGGTCGACTTCGAACTGTCGGGCCAGGATCTGTCCGCTGCCGGCGTCAGCTTCGAGCAGGCGGCGCTGGACTTGTCGGTGGGAGAGGGCGCCGCGACGCTCTTTTTTGACGGCGCGAGCGAGGCGTTCGGCACGTTCCGCACCGCCGCGACGCTGAGCGCCGCGGACTCGGACGCGGCGGCGCATCTCGACCTGTCGAGCCAGATCGCCGGCCTGTCGCTCGACGAGACCGTGGAGGTCGTCACCCGCTTCGCCACGGATCCGCTCGTCGGGACGCCGCAGAGGCCCGGAGGGCGGCTCGACGCCGTGGCGCGGGCAGAGGCGACCGGCCGGACGCTGGGCGACCTCGTCGATTCCCTGACCGGCAGCGCCTCGGCCCATGTCGCGGAGGGCAGCCTGTCGGGCGGCAACGTCATCGCGACCCTCGACTCGCTGGCCGAGGGGCGCGAGTTCATGACCGAGGACAAGGGCCCGCTGATCCCGTCGGCGGGGCGCACGCCGTTCGACACGATCGACCTGCAGCTCGCCTTTGCCGGGGGCGCCGCCGATCTGTCGCGCCTGACCATCGCCGGCGACAGATACCGCATCGACATGGACGGCGCGATCGGGCTGCGAAGCGGCGCCGCCGAGGTCGAGGGCAACGCCATCCTTTTCAGCGAGGCAGAGACCGAGCCGGCCGAACAGGCGGTCGACCTGCCGTTCGGCGTCGGCGGCACGCTCCTGTCGCCGGTGATCGCGGCCGGGGTGCCGACGGTGGCGGCCGACCTCGCCCGGACCACCGCCGGCGAGGCGGAGTGACGTGGCAATGGGCGTAGAGGCCGCGCCGTCCCCCCTGTCGCGCGCGGGCGCATCGAGCGGCGTGCGCAACCGCCGCCTGATCGCGCTCGGCGTCCTCGCGTTCTGGCTGGTCTACTACGGGGTCTGCCAGTTTCCGGGGCTGGGCGGAGAGCTGAATGCCGGGGACTCGGCCAAGTTCCAGACGCTGGGGCACACCTCGATCCTCGTTCACGGGCCCGGCTATCCGCTCGTCCTGCTGATCGGGACGGTTGTGCGCGCGCTGTCGCTGCCGGTGGAGCCCTGGTGGGCGATGACGTTCGCGATGGCGTCCCTGCCGGGGGCGATCGCCAACACGATGGCGTTCCTGATCGTCGCTCGGCTGACCCGAAGCCGGCTCTTCGCCCTCGCCGCCGCGATGCTGCTGGGCAGCGCCGGCCTCATGGCGGTGCAGGCGACCGAGGCAGAGGTCTATCCGCTGGCGCTCTGCTTCATCCTGTCTGTGACCTACCTCTTGCTGTGCTTCGTCGACACCAAGGACCCGCGCTGGTTCATCGCCGCGGTCGCGGTCTACGCGCTGTCCTTCGGCAACCACCTGATGATGATGATGCTGGCGCCCGTGGGCCTGTGGGTGATGATCGCGCACCACCGCCTGCTCGTGCGCGGTCGCATCATCGCGGCGATGGTGGGCCTCCTGCTGCTCGGAGCGTGCCAGTACCTCTACCTCTACTGGGTCACGCACCAGCCGAGCACGGCCTATTCCGAGTACATGCCCCTGCCGCCCACGGTCGGAGAGCTGATCGACTATATCCGGGGCACCTATTTCGGCGATCTCTACGGGTCGGGCCTGTCGTCGCCGCAAACGCGCGAGGTGCTGCTCGACACGCTGTCGCACGCGCATCCCAACGTCTCCGGGCCGCTGATGCTCGCCGGTCTCGCCATCCTCGTGCTGGGCTGGCGGCGCCGCGACTCCGGCTGGAGCGGGCTGGCGCTCGCCTTCGGCGTGGCGTTCGCTTTCGTCCCGTTCATGCTGTGGTACGGCGCCTACGACATCCGCGCGTTCCACCTGCCGGTGCTCGGTCCGCTCCTTGTCGCGTCGGTCGCCGCGATCGGCTGGCGGCTCGCGCCGATGCCGCGCGCGCATGTCGTCGTCGGGCTGCTCCTGCTGGCGTTCGCGGTGGCGCGCACGGGCGTCGTCGCGACGGAGCTGCGCGCCCGCGAGGCGCCCTTCGACGGCATGATGTCCGCCCTCGAGGCGGCGGTGGCGCAGTCGCCGGTCGAGAACCCGCTGGTGTCGATGACCTATTACGAGCGCATGGTGACGCTCTATCACGAGCTTCTGGGGCACGCCCCGGCACCGGCCGAATACCGCGTGACCTGGCGCACGCAGGAGGAAGTCGAACGCCGCGATGTCGTGGGCGGCATCGTGTTTCCCACCGACGGCGGCCAGTTCCTGCGCTGGGTCGAGCACCGCCGCCCCGACCTCAGCTGTGCCGAGATCCCGCTCGATCAGCCCCCGGCGCCGACATGGCCGGCCGAGGGGTTCCTGTGCCGTCCGGGCGAGTGACCGTCGGCGGCCCGGGCTTCGTGCATCCGCGCGTCCGACTGCCCGGACCTCAGGCAGCGGAGATCTGCCGAACGTGGCCGGGCCGCGACATTCCGGCACATTCGGACCGCTCCACTTGATCGAAATCCCGGCCCGGTGCATCCCTGACGGGGCTGTTTTTGCTGACAGTTCCCGCCGGGATGCGGCGCTTCGCATCTCGGCATGATTCCGCCTCCCTGTCAGAGGATGACCTCGTGCGCGTCGCGTTGTCTCTTGTCGTGACCTTCCTGAGCCTCGCGACCCTTGCCGGGGCCGCGCCGCCGATCTTCGACGTCCCCCTGCCGGATCTCGCAAAGGCCGAAACCGCGGTGAGCGCGGACGTGCCGCGGGACGAGACCGAGGCGACCGATCCCGACAGCCGCCTGTCCGGCGCGCCCGTGGTGGGGGCGACAGAGATCGTGCGCCAGCTGACCGGTGCCGCATCGCACAACGACACCGCCGCGCGCTGGAACGTGCACGGCACCGACCTGGGCCACATGTTCCGCCACGACGGCGCGCTCTACATGGTGTTCGGCGACACCTACGGCGCGGACGGCGGCGACTGGCGCAGCAACACGATGGCGCGGATCGACGACCCGGATCCCGCCGGCGGGCTGCCCTTCGCGGCGATGATCAAGGGAGCCACGGGCACGGCGAAGGAGCTGGTGCGCTCCGCCAAGATCCCCGGCCACGAATGGACGGTGATCCCGACGAACGGCATCTCGGTCGCGGGGCGGATGGTCCTGCACTACATGTCGGTGCGGTTCTGGGGCGCGGACGACCAATGGTTCGTGCGCCGCTCGGGCCTCGCGTTCTCGGACGATCACGGCCAGTCCTGGACGAAGTCCGACCGCGCGATCTGGGCCGCGGGCCTCGGGTTCGAGCAGGTGGCCTATGCCGAGCACGACGGCATGATCTACGTCTTCGGCATTCCGCAGGGCCGCTACGGCGCGGTGCGGCTCGGCCGCGTGGCGCCCGAGGGACTGCTCGACCCGGCTGCTTACAGCTACTGGGACGGCGCCGCATGGAGCGCCGACATCGCGCGCGCGGCGACCGTCGTGCCTGCCCCGGCCGGGGAGTTGTCGGTGGCGTGGAGCGAAACGCACGGGCGCTGGCTGATGCTCTACTTCGAACCGGCGCGCGCCGAGATCGTGCTGCGCACCGCCCCGGCGCCAACCGGACCGTGGAGCGCGGCGCAGCGCGTGGTCTCCTCGGCCGATTACCCGGGGCTTTACGCCCCTTACATCGTGCCCACCGACGATATCGGGGACGCGCTCTACTTCACGATGTCGCTGTGGAAGCCGATCTACAATGTCTTCTTGATGAAGACGACGCTCGAGGGCGGGGCTGGCGTGATGGCCACCAACGAGGTGCCGACCGAGGGCCTTCTGCCCGCCACGGAGTGAGGGCCTCCGCCCGGGAATGAGTGGAAACCTGCCGGCCCGCACCCGCGTCTGGCACGATGACGCCTGTCCGCGCAGGGGTGGGGGAACCGCGGCGCCAGCTCTGGCATAACGTGCATGACCCAAGCTCGTTTATGAGGTTGCCGTGCGCCCCCATGTGTCCAATCCCTTCCGGCTCGCCACCCTGCCGATCGCGATCGGCGCGGCCTGCCTTCCCGTCGCCGCCCAGGCCTATGTCGGCCCGGGCGCGGGCCTGACCGCGATCGGCACGCTGATCGCGCTGGTCGCGGCCGTCCTGCTCGCGATCGTCGGGTTCGTCTGGTATCCGATGAAGCGCATGATGCGGAACCGCGCGGAGCGGCAGGACACGCGGACCGCCGGCGCTGGCGGCGAGGGACGCCGCGAGTGATCATCGCGGCCCTTTCGCTGGGGCTGATCGCGTTCGTCGGCGTTCTGAGGATACTGCGCGCCGAGGCCGTCGCGCGCCGGATCGTGACGACCGCGCAGGACGCGCTGCAGGTCATCAGCACCCCCGACCTTTCCGACATCGAGAAGGAGCGGAGGGTCCGGCGCGCCTCCCTGTCGCTCTTCGCGCGCTTTCTGGCGATCGCCGGCATCGGCCTGGCCTCGTTCGCTGCGGCGGCGGCCATCGTCTGGGGTGGCGCGGCTGCCGGTCTCTACGGTCTCGACGCGGCCATGTCGGCGGCGGTGGGCTGGCCCTTCCTCGTCGGATCGACCCTCTGTGCCGTCGCGCTCTGGCTGGCGCTCGACCGGATCGGCGGAAAGCGCGAGACCCCGGCCACGCAGACCGGCGAGGTGCCCTACGGCCCGATGGAGCAGGCCCTTCACAACTTCGCCTTCGCCTCGCCCGCCCGGCAGCGCCGGCTCGGCGCGCTCGAGACCCGTCTCTATCGCAGCCGGATCGACGAGGACCGCGCCGCGCGGCCGGTGTTCGTCACCTCGCTGCCCCGGGCGGGCACCACGATCATGCTGAACGTGCTGGCCGAGACGCCCGAGTTCGCATCGGCGACCTACCGGCACATGCCGTTCACCCTGGCGCCGCTTCTCTGGGGGCGCATCGCGCCGATGATCCAGAAACCCGCCGCGCGCACCGAACGCGCGCATGGCGACGGGATCGAGGTGTCGGGCGACAGCCCGGAGGCGTTCGAGGAAATGCTGTGGATGGCATTCTGGCCCGGACACTACCACGCCGACCGGATCGAGACATGGAGCGCCCGGGATCACGACCCGGCCTTCGCGCGCGCCTTCCGCACCCACATGGCCAAGATCGTCGCATCGAAGCCCGGCGCGACCCGCTACGTGTCGAAGAACAACGCGAACATCGCGCGCCTGCCGCTCATCGACACGATCTGCCCCGACGCCGCGATCGTGATCCCGGTCCGGGATCCGCGGGCGCAGGTCGCGTCACTGATGCGCCAGCACGCGCGCTTTCTAGACCTTCACACGCGCGAGCCGTTCGGGCGCCGCTACATGGAAGGCGTCGGGCATTTCGAGTTCGGACAGGCGCTGCGGCCGATCGCGTTCGGCGGAACGGCGCCTGATCTCGAGACGGCGACCGGCCCGGATTTCTGGCTGCGCTACTGGATCGACGCCTACGAGCACGTGCTGGCGACGGCCTCGCGGAGTGCCGTCTTCGTCGACCACGACGCGCTGTGTGCCGCGCCGCACGAGACCCTGCCGGCACTCGCGGAGGCCATCGGCGCCGATGCGACGGACGCCGTCGTCGATCGCGCCACGATCTTCCGGTCACCCGGCCCGCCGCCCGAGATCGACGGCGGCAGCCCGCCGCTGCTGGGGCACGCGCGGGGTGTGCATGCCGCGCTCTTGGACCGTGCGCTCGCGTCCTCGGCCCCATCTCACCGCAGAAGGGTCATCGCATGAGCAAGCCGCCCCTGTCGGACCGCCTGGCCCCGGTGGTCTTTGCCGTCTCCATCGGGGTCCTCGGCATCGTCTACGGCACCGTGGCCTCGTGGTGGAGCTGGTTCCCCGCCCCGCAGCTCGGCCTTGCGCACCGAACCTACGTGGATCTCAAGGATAACTGGCGAAACGACATCGGGCTCGAGCCGACCCGCCACCTGGTGCCCCCCGGCGGCACCGAAACACCGGATCCGGAGCGTGGCTTCACCGCGCATCAGCCGCAAAAGGCGCAGGGCGGCTTCACCCTCGTGTCCGGTCTCAACACCGACCCCGAGGGCACGTTTCACACGGTCAGGCTCTACGATCCGGACGGGGAGGAGGTGCATCGCTGGCCGATCCCCTATGCCGAGCTCGATGGCGACATCCGGCCGCAGAACACGATGCTGCACGGCATGGAGGTCTTCGAGGACGGCTCCATCGCCGTGACCTTCGACACCGGGCAGGTGCTGACCCGGCTCGATTCCTGCGGCGAGCCGATGTGGAGCAACATCGACTGGTATCACCACACCCTGACCCGGGACGGGCAGGGCAACATGGTCACCTGGCGCGGCGAGACGATCGTCTGGGTCGACGAGGACACCGGCGAGGAGGTCCGCAGCCTCGATCTGCGCGGAACCATCGCGCGCGGGAACGACCGCGCCCAGCAGGGCTATCTCGATCTGCGCACGGTCACGCTCGACAACACCAACGGCGAAATCCGGTACGGCCACGACCCGTTCCACCCGAACGATGCCGAACCGCTGACCGAGGACATGGCCGATGCCTTCCCGATGTTCGAGGCGGGCGACGTGATGATCAGCCTGCGCGAGATAAACCTCGTGGCGGTTGTCGACCCCGAGACGGGCCGGATGAAGTGGTGGCAGCACGGACCTTGGCTCAAGCAGCATGATCCCGATTTCCAGCCCGACGGAACCATCACCGTGTACGACAACAACCCCGGCACGAAGGTGTCGCGGATCATGCGCGTCGACCCGCAGACGCGCGAGGTGAGCATCGACTTCACCGGCTCCGAGGAGGTGCCGTTCTACTCGTGGCGGCGCGGCAAGCACCAGGTCCTGGCGAACGGCAACCTGCTTCTGACCGAGGCCGAACGCGGGCGTCTGCTCGAGGTCGATCCGACCGGCCAGCTCGTGTGGGAGCGTCACATGGTCTGGGACGCGGAGTCGAACGTGATCGTCACCGAGGCGCGCAACATCCCGGAGGACTTCTTCGCGGACGGTGTCCCGAGCTGCGCGAGCGAGGTTGCGGATTCGTCTGACACGGCGCCGCGGCACTAAGCGAGACGCGCGCGTCGTTTGCGCTGAGGCCCCAGCGGGGACACCTGGAAAGGCGACTTCTCCGCCGCGAGGGCGATTGAAGACCTCGACATCGGACCGATGGCGCTTGCGATACGGATGCCCTCGGCGTGACGGGCGACAGGGGTTCGGGCCGGTCCTCCGTGCGGTCAAGGTGCGGGGCGCGTCCTGCGTCGAGACGCGGGCTTGCAGGTCGAGATCCGCAGCGCCTCGTAGTCCGGTCCATTGGACTGAGTGTGCGCCAGGAATTCGGCGGGTGCCGGGAACAATGCCGGGGATCCGCTGTTACGGGGCCCATCGACACCTCCGAAATGGCCGCAGGCCGACCGGGAGGAGCGCCGAATGCCGACGCAACACGGGAGGGCAGAGATCGACCTTCGGCAGCAGATATCCGTCGCCACGCTGCCCGCTGCGGGAGCCACGCCAGCCACGGCATCGGTGTGCCGCGTTGCCTCGAAACGAGCGGCCCTTCCGAAGGGTCCACGTCGTTCGCTCCGGGCGATTTGTCCGTGTCCTCGCTCGGAGGGGACCTCCGGCCCGTGTCCGCATCCCGCCGGTGCACGCGGGCCGGAGACTCGTTTCGGAGTGGCATCCCGTCGGTTGCGGCCCGGCCGTCGTGCGTCACCGCGACCCGAATGCGACGCAGTATCGCCAGAGGGTCCGGGTGCGATCATGGCACGGACGAGACACCCGGCACAGGGCGCATCATCGGCGGCCGTGTCGTTCGAAACTGGCAAATCAAGCGAATTGGGGCTTACAGTGGGATGCACGTATCCGGTCGCCGACCGGCGTCCGCGCGGGCCGCACCGGCCGCCGATGTACGCGTCATCCAGTCCCGCACCTTAGGAGTGGCATTTGAAGACACCGAACCATTCGCCGAACGTCCAAGGCGCGCCAAGAGCGGAGCCGTTGGACGCGGCCCTGTCCCGCCAACTCGAGCGCATCGAGACCGAGGACACGCCGGAGAACCTCCTCAAGCTGGCGCGGGAGCTTCAGATGCTTCTTCGCGACAAGACGTGACGCCGGCAGCGCGCCAGATATTCAGCCGCGCGGCCGCTATGCACGCTTTGCCCTTGCAGCGCGCGTGGAGGCCCGGCGATTGCCTCGCGCGGGTACGGCGTGCGCGCCGACCGGATGGCGCGCCGCCGATCGCGTGCGGCGCGTCACGACGCAGCGCAACAGGAGGCGCAGGACATGCACAGGCATGACGAAGGCCAAATTCTCGATGTCGAACTGACCGTGGAGTGGCTTCCGGCGCTGCGGGCCTATGCGCGCACGCTGACCCGGCACGATGCCGATGCCGACGACCTGGTGCAGGAGACACTGAAGAAGGCCATCGCCAACCGCGACAAGTTCAGGGCAGGCACGAACCTGCGCGCCTGGCTCTTCGCGATCATGCGCAACACGTTCTACAACAACATCAAGCGCGCGCGGCGCGAGGTCACGGGGTCCGCCGATTGCATCGCGGGCACGGTGTCCTCTCCGGCCACGCAGGAATGGACGATCCGCGGGCAGGAGATGCTGGCCGCCATCCACCGCCTGCCCACGCATTACCGCGAGATGCTGATCCTCGTGGTGATGCTGGGAGAGACCTACGAGCGCGCCGGCGAGATCTGCGGCTGCACGATGGGCACCGTGAAGAGCCGCGTGAACCGCGCCCGCGCGATGGTCGTCGCCGACCTCGAAGGGTCACCGGACAGGTCGTGATCCCGTAGCCTGCCCGGACGCCCGCACCAACGTCAGATCATCGGCTCGCCGCCGGTCACGGCGATGGTCGCGCCCGCGGTATAGCTCGAGGCCGGATCGGCCAGCATCACGTAAGCGCTTGCCAATTCCGCAGGCTGCGCCGGGCGCCCCATCGGCTTGTTGGCGCCAAAGTTCTCGTGGTCGGGGATCGTGGCGGGGATGAGCGGCGTCCAGACCGGCCCCGGCGCCACGCAATTGACCCGGATACCGCGCGGGGCGAGCATCTGCGCCAGCCCGGCTGTGAAGTTCTGGATCGCCCCCTTGGAGGCCGCGTAGGCCAGGAGCCCGGGATTGGGACGGTCGGAGTTCACCGAGGCGCTGTTGATGATCGATCCGCCTTGCGTCATCCGCGGCACCGCCGCCTTGCACAGGAAGAACATGGAGTGGATGTTCGTGCGGAACGTCGTCTCCCACTCCGCATCCGAAATATCCTCGAGCGCATCGACATGGGCCTGGTGCGCCGCGTTGTTCACCAGGATGTCGAGCCGCCCGAACGCCTCGTGCGTGTCCTCCACGAGCCGGCGGCAATGCTCCGCATCCTGAACGTCGCCCGGTGCGAGAAAGCCGCGGCGTCCCGCCCCCTCGACCAGCGCAAGCGTCCGCTCGGCATCCTCCTTTTCCTCGAGATACGAGATCATGATGTCGGCCCCTTCTCGCGCGAAGGCGAGCGCGACCGCGCGGCCGATCCCGCTGTCCGCGCCGGTGATCAGCGCGGACATGCCGTCGAGCTTGCCGGAGCCACGATAGCTCTGCTCGCCGTGATCGGGTTCCGGCGACATCGCGCCGGTCTCTCCGGGCAGGCTCTGGCCCTGGCTTTCGAACGGCGGTGTCTTGTCGGTCATGCTGACCTCCTCTCGGCCTCGTTTCGACTGTTGCGCGAACAAGGCCGGGCCCGGGATGTTCCCGGCGCTCGGTTCGGCCCGGACGGTGTCGCGTGCGCGATCGAAACGAAGGTCCCCGCACCGATCCCGACGCGTGCGTCAACGGCCACACGACCGCGACCGAGGCCGGCATCGCGGCGCGCGTCCGAAACGGCCGGGCGTCCCGCCGCGACGACAGGGCTGGCGGTTTTCGGATGTCCGGGAACATTTCCCGGGTGCGACTGTTTACGCGCTCGCGTCAACCGGTCACACTGCCTATGCACTCGCGACTGGCCCGGAAGACCGAAGCGGCCGCCACGACGCCCGTGGCCCTCAACGCGGTGCGATTGGAACACGAATGACCTCTCGAGACGAGCTGACCGTGGTCGGCATCGGCGCCTCCGCCGGTGGGATCGAGGCGCTCGAAACCTTTTTCCATCAACTCGGCAAGCCGCGCGGCATGGCCTTCGTGGTGATCACCCACCTGAACCCCGACCACGAAAGCCACCTGCACGAAGTGCTTGGCCGGCAGGCCAGCATCGATGTCAAGGTGGCCGAGGCCGGGGACATGCTGGCCGAGGGCCGCGTCTACGTAATGCCCGAGGCGAGCCTATTGCGGCTGCGCGACGGACGGATCGAGCTGGAGCCGCTGTCGGTGTCCGGTCCGCGGCAGAACCCGATCGACGTGTTCTTTTCCTCGCTGGCGCAGGATCGGGGCGACCGCGCGGTGGGGATCGTGCTGTCCGGCAGCAATGCCGACGGCACGCTCGGCACCAAGGCGATCAAGGAACGCGGCGGCATCACGATGGCGCAGGCGCCGGACACCGCGAACGGCCCCGGTCACCCGAACATGCCCAAAAGCGCCATCGCGACGGGGCTCGTCGACTTCGCGCTCACCGTCGAGAGCATGCCTGAGACACTGCGCCGGCTGGTCGACAGCCGGTCGACCTTCGACGAACTGGCCGAGGCCGGCGACGAAACCGCGCTCGACTCCGAGCTCGAAACCGCGTTCGACCTTCTGCGCAGCCATTCCGGCCGGGATTTTTCAGGCTACAAGCGGCGCACCTTCCTGCGCCGCTTGTCGCGACGCGCGCAGGTCGTCGAGGCCCCGACGCTCGGCGAGTACGTGCAGCGGCTGCGCACTGATCCTTCGGAGGTGATGGAGCTCTACCGCGACCTGCTGATCAACGTGACGCGCTTCTTTCGCGACGCGGAGGCCTTCGACGCGCTCGAGACCCAGGTCATTCCGGAGCTTTTCCGCGACCGCACGCAGGCGGACATGGTGCGCGTCTGGGTTCCGGGCTGCGCCACCGGAGAAGAGGTCTATTCGCTCGCCATCCTGCTCCGCGAACAAATGGATCGTAGCCCGGACGGTCCGACCGTGCAGATCTTCGCCACCGACATCGACGAGCCCGCGCTCGATGTCGCGCGGGCGGGCCGCTATCCCGAGGAGTTCGTTTCGCCCGTCAGCGAGGCGCGCCGCGCGCGCTTTTTCCGGCGCGAGGGGCGGCAGTTCGTCATCACCAAGGAGGTGCGCGACCTCTGCGTGTTCTCGCCGCACAGCGTCATCTCGGACCCGCCTTTCGCGCGGATGGACCTTCTTTCATGCCGCAACCTCCTGATCTATTTCGGCCGAGAGTTGCAGGACCAGGTCATCCCCACCTTCCACTATGCGCTGAAACCTGGCGGCTATCTTTTCCTCGGCACATCCGAGAGCATCAGCCGTCAGCACGAGCTCTTCACGCCCGTCGACCGTCAGCAGCGTATCTTTCGCAGCCGAGAGAACACCTCCGCGCATCCCGGCGTGCCGTTCGCGTTCCAGGCCGACTCGTCGGGGCTCGGCAAGCTTGGCATCGGGCGGCCGAGGCCCAGCCCTGCGCGCTCCACCTACCAGATGCGCCAGCGCGTCGAGACGCAGGTGCTCGAGCGACACGCCCCGCCGCACGTGGTCGTCGATCGGCACGGCGAGATCGTCTACTATTCCGCCCGCATCGGGCGGTTTCTGGAGTTTCCCCGCGGCGCCCCCAGCCGTCATCTGCTGGACATGGCGCCGCGTCACCTGCGCCAGGAACTGAACGCCGTGCTGCGCGAGTCGATGCAGAGCGGCCTGCTCGCCGCTCGGGACACGGTCCTGATCGCGGCCGACGGCGGCGGGGAGACGGACATCCGGCTGGTCGTGGAACCCATCCGCATGGATCGCGCCGAGGAGACCGTCTATCTGACGCTCTTCACGCTGCGTGAGCCCGACGGGCGCAAGGCGGACAAAGGCGACCCCGCCGACCGGGGCCAGGATGCCTACGAATCCGAACTGCGCGAGATGCGCGAGCGGATGAATTCGACCGTCGAGGAATACGAGACCGCGCTCGAAGAACTGAAGTCCTCGAACGAGGAACTCGTCTCCGCCAACGAGGAGGCACAATCGGCCAACGAGGAACTCGAAGCCTCCAAGGAAGAGATGCAGACCCTCAACGAGGAGCTGTCGACCACCAACAACGAACTCAGCAACAAGCTCGCGGAGCTCGACCGCGCGCATGACGACATGCGCAACCTCTACGAGGCGACGCAGATCGCGAGCGTGTTCCTTGATGTCAACCTGGTGATCCGCAATTTCACGCCCGCGGCGCGGACGTTCTTCCAGCTGCGCGCGAACGATGTGGGTCGGCCCCTGAGCGACCTGGCCAACACGCTCGATGTCCCGAACTTTCGCGACCAGCTCGACGAGGTGCTGCGCGACGGCGAAATGCGCGAAGACCGCTGCGTGCCCAAGGGCAGCACAAACCACTACCTCGTACGGCTCGTGCCCTATCGCGACAAGGACAACGACATCGACGGCGTGGTGCTGACGCTGGTCGACATGACGAGCCTCGCGGAAGCCGAGGAGAACCAGCGCCTCCTGATCGACGAGCTGAACCACCGGGTGAAGAACATCCTGTCGATCGTCATCAGCGTGGTGAACGCGACGCTGCGCAACACCGACGGCCCCGAGGCGTTCGGAGAGACGGTGATCCACCGCCTGCACGGCATGGCGCGCACCTACAAGCTTCTGTCACAGCAGGAGTGGCAGGAGATCTCGCTGCGCGACCTCGTCGAGCAGGAATGCTATGCGCACGATCCGGTGCGCTTCGATATCGAGGGGGACGATGTCATCCTGTCTGCGCGCAAGTCCCTGCCCGTGGGCCTCGTGGTCCACGAACTCGCGACCAACGCGGCGAAATACGGCGCGCTGGCGAACGACGCGGGTCGCGTGCACATCGGGTGGTCGCACGAGGCAGGCTGGCTCGAATTGAGCTGGCGCGAGGTCGACGGACCGCCTGTGACTGCGCCGGACGAGGACGGTTTCGGCTGGCAACTCATCGCCGGACAGGTCGAGCAGCAGTTGCAGGGAGAACTGTCGCGCACCTTCCTGCCCGACGGTCTTCATCTGACGATCCGGTTTCCGATGAAGACACCGGCTCCGGACGCACAGCCGGTCCACTAGCCGCGTAGGAAACGCGATCGTCGACGCGAAATCGTTCGGCCGGGCCAGTCACTTGGCCCGTGTCGGCCCAAACATTGAAACCGGCAGAGGACGCACCCCTGGTGTCGAGATGGACGCTGTCGCCGTCCGTGGCCAAAGCCGGGGCCGGTGTCGCCCTGCCGGCCGCACCCGATTTCAGCGCCGCCATGCCTCCAGCTTGTCGACCACGTCCGAGGTCAGCCTCTGCAGGTCCGAGGCCGCGTCGAGATAGGGGCAGGGGTCGGTTAGGCGTTCACGCACCGCACCCATGTCGAAGCCATCGGGACCGTCGAGCGTTCCCAGCTCGTCCCAGGTGACCGGCACCGCGACCGGCGCGCCGGGCCGGGCCCGCACGGAATAGGGCACGACGGCCGTCGCACCGCGTTCGTTGCGCAGCCAGTCGACGAAGATGCGCCCCTTGCGCTTCTGCTTGGACATCGTCGCCGTGAACCGCTTCGGCTCGGCCTCGGCGAGCACATGCGCCACCGTCTTGGCAAAGGTCTTGACCGGCTCCCACCCGTGGTCGCGGCGCAGCGGCAGCCAGACATGCACACCCTTGCCGCCGGTGACCATCACGCCCGAGGCAAGGCCGAGTTCCTCCAGCCGGTCGCGCAGATCGATAGCGGCCGAGCGGACGTCTTCCCAGCCGAGCCCCTCATCGGGATCGAGGTCGAAGACGAGCCGGTCGGGCCGCTCCAACCGGTCGATGCGGCTGCCCCACATGTGGAATTCCAGCGTGCCCATCTGCGCCGCGGCAACAAAGGCCTCCGGCTGCGTGGCATACATGTAGCTGGCGGTCTCGCCGTCGCTCTCCTCGATCTCGATCTCCTTGATCGCGTCGGGGAAGCCCTTGCCGGCGTGTTTCTGGAAGAAGGTGTCGCCGTCTATGCCCTTCGGCGCGCGCAGAAGCGACAGCGGCCGGTCGCCGGCAATCTCGACCAGCCTGTCGCCCACGCGCTCGTAGTGGCGTGCGACATCGCTCTTGGTGCAGCCGGAGTCGGGGAAGACCTCGCGATCGGCGCTCGAGATGTGGATGCCGGCTATGGTCGTGGTCGCGTCTGCGTCGTCGGGGCGTTCCGGACCCACCTCGGAGGCCGGCTTGTCGGTGCGGGTTCCCTGGTAGGCGCCGTGACGGATCTGTCCGCTGTCGGTGAATTCGGTGAACTCCACCTCTATCACGGTGTCGGGGGTGACCCAGACGGCTTCCCGGGCAATGGCGTCCGGGACATCAGCGAATGGCGAGGTCTTGCGCGTCCGGAACCCTTTGGAGAGCCCCGCGAGATCCTCCTCGGAGTATCCCGTGCCGACCCGGCCGCGGTAGCGCAGACCGCCCTCCGCGGTCTCGCCGACCAGAAGCGAGGCGAACGGCCGGTCCTTGTCCGACCGCGTGAAACCGCCCACGACGAACTCCTGGCGGTTCACGCATTTGACCTTGCGCCAGGCCTTCGTGCGCGTGTCGCGATAGGGCGCGTCGATCTTCTTTGACACGATCCCTTCGGCGCCCGACTTGCAGGCCTGCCGGAAGACCTCGGCGCCGTTGCCGCGCACCTGATCGGTAAGCCGGAGATGACCGTCCCCGGGGACGCCGCGGAACAGCTCCTCGAGCCGCGCGCGCCGGTCGCTTTGCGCCTCCTTGGTCAGGTCCTCGCCGTCGATCTCCAGCAGGTCGAAGCAGAAGAACACCAGATCGCCGCCATTCGAGAGCGCGCGCTGCAGCGAGGAAAAGGCGGAGCCGCGGACCTTGGCCGCCATCACCTCTCCGTCGAGCAGCGCGCTGTCGCAGGGCAGAGGGTCGAAGGCGCCCTCCAGTGCGGCGAATTTCTCGGTCCAGTCCTTTCCGCCCCGGGTCCAGAGCGTGACGCCGCCCTTGCCGATCGCCGCGAGCGCGCGGTAGCCGTCGAACTTCGTCTCGTGCACCCATCCGTTGCCCTCGGGCGCATCCTCGACCAGCGTGGCGAGTTGCGGCTTGCGGAACTTCGGCGCCTTGCGGCTGCGGTTCGGGCGGGCCTCCTTCATGCGTTTCGCCTTTGCCTTTTGCGCGATCTCCTCGAAGTCGCGCCCCGTTGCGACAGAGGTACCGAAGCGCCCGGTGAGCGCGTCCTCTTCGCCTTCGGCATAGGCGTCCTTCTCCTTGATCAGCAGCCACGCGTCGTCGCCACCCTTCTTGAAGCGCACCAGCGCCCAACCGCCGCGCATGCGCTCTCCGGCGATGTCCATCTTGAGGTTGCCGTCCGCGAGCATGTCCTCGACGTCGGCGCGCGGTGTCCATGAACCGCGGTCCCACAGCATCACCGTGCCGCCGCCGTATTCCTTTTCGGGAATCGTGCCCTCGAAATCGCCGTAGTCGAGCGGGTGATCCTCGGTACGCTGCGCCAGACGCTTGTCGCCGACGCGCGGCGAGGGGCCTTTCGGGATCGCCCAGGAGAGGAGCACCCCGTCGTGTTCGAGTCGTAGATCGTAGTGCAGCGAAGAGGCGTCGTGCTTCTGCACGGAAAACCAGCGACTCTCGGTCTTTTTCGGCCCGGCCCTTCCGCGCGGCTCGGACGTCTTGGTGAAGTCGCGCCGGGCGTTGTAATCCTTGAGCCGGTCCGACATCACGACGCCTTTTTCTTCTTCGAGCCGGAGCCGCCTGACGATTTGGACTTCGATTTCGAAGAGCCCGAAGAGGTTTTGGAGCCGTCCGATCTAGACGACCCCGATTTCGATCCGCCGGACTTGGGCCCCTTGCCCTTGGACCCCGAGCCGCCTTTCTCGCTTTCCCCGACGCTCTTCTTCAACGCGCTCATGAGGTCGACCACGTTGTCGCCCTCGTCGCCGTCGTCATCCTCGTCGGCCTCCACGCGGGCGCTGGAGCTGTCCTTGCGCTTGGACGCGATCAGGTCCTTCAGCGCCTGGTGATAGCTGTCCGAGAAGGCCGCGGCGTCGAAGGGCTTCGTCTTGCGGTCGATCAGCTCTCGCGCGAGGTCGCGCATCTCCTCGTCGGACTCGGCATCCTCGATCTGGCTGAACATCGGGTCCGCATCGCGAATCTCTTCCTCGTAGCGCAGCGTCTCCAGCAGCAGGCCGTCGCCGCACGGGCGGATCGCGGCGAGGTGTTCCTTGCCGCGAAGCGTGATCTGACAGAGTGCGGTCTTGCCCTCGGCGCGCAGCGCGTCGCGGATCACGCGGTAGGCGTCCTCGGCCAGGTCGTCCTGCGGCACGATGTAGTAGGGACGTTCGAAATAGAGCGGCGGAATTTCTCCGGTCTCGACGAACTGCACCAGTTCCAGTGTCCTGGAGGTCTCGACCTTTAGCGCGTCGATCTCGTCGGGGTCGATGAGGATGTATTCGCCGTCGTCGGTCTCGTACCCTTTGACGATGTCGTCGGTATCGACGGGACCGACGCCCTTGACCGTCTTTTCGTAGCGCACGCGCTTGCCGGACGGCTCGTGGATCTGGCGAAAGGAAATGCGCGGACCGGAGGTCGTGGCCGGGTAGACCTCGATGGCGATGGAGACGAGCGAAAGGCGCAGCTGCCCCTTCCAGACGGCGCGTGCGGCCATGACGAGACCTCCGGATCGTTAATTTTCTAGAAACGTCCGAACCGGTCGCTGGTTTCCGTCATCGCGCAGATAAGCCGGTGCCCTCCCGCGCATGGCGCGCGACGAAACGCGGCCCCTAGGGCGATGTGTGGTCGGACTCGTAGGAGGTCGCGTGGTCGAGAAGCACCACCGAGCCGTCGCCGAAGCGTTCTGCGGTGGACGCGTCGAAGCTGATCAGGGCGACATAGGTCAGGATCGCGCCCAGGGCCACAAGAGCCGTGCCCGAGAGAAAGGCGTTCATCGTGCTCCCTCCGTGTCGGAGGCGTTTTCCTTGAGCCAGAGATCGTGGTGCTCGGCGGCCCAGTTGCGATCGACCCGGCCGCTCCACATCGCGTGGACGGCGCCGTGCATGCCCACCGAGCCGATGTAGATGTGCGCGAGGAAGACCGCGATCAGCAGGACGGCGATGGCCGCATGGATCAGCATGGCCCAGCTCATCCCGCCGAGATCGAGCCAGTAGAACGGGAACATCAGCGTGACGCCGGTCAGGACCATGACCAGCCCGCCGAGGATCGCCGACCAGAAGATCAGCTTCTGCCCGGCGTTGAATTTCCGGGCCGGCGGGTGGGGGCCGTCATCGGAGAAGAAGCCGCCTCCCTGTGCGAGCCACTGCGCGTCGAGCCTGGAGGGCAGGTTCTTGGCGGTCCACATCACCGCCATGATCAGAATCCCGAGAAAGAAGGTCGGCGCAAAGAGCACGTGACCCCAGGTCGACCACCAGCCGAGCGTGCCCATGGCGCGCGCGCCGAGCGGCACGAACAGCGTTTCGCCGTAGGCGATGGCGAGGCCCGTGAACGAAAGGCCGAGGAAGCTGATCGCGGTCAGCCAGTGCGTTGCGCGCTCGAGGAATCCGAAACGTTTCACCGTCCTGCCGCTCTTGCCCCGGCGGATCGGCACGCGTCCGCGCAAGGCGAGCACCGCGGACAGCAGGAACGCCATGCCGAGGATCGCCAGCGCGCCCATGTGGGTGATCACGTCCGACATGCCGATACGCCAGTCGCGCGCGAACGGACGCTCGAACAGCGCGGCGTTGGCGTAGGGCAGGGAGGAGCGGCCCTCAACGCGGCCGCTTTCGTGCATCATCGCGGCCGAGTCGTCGTCGGGAACGGCCCATGCAGCGGTAAGGCTGCTGCCGTCCTCCAACGGGGCGGTCGTCAGCCGCGTGCCGGGATCGAGCGCGCGTTCCGGCACGTCGCCCTCTGCGCTCGGGCCCGTCCGGAACCGCTCGTCCTGCAGGCGCGTGCGGGCGGTCAGTGTCTCGGCCACCAGCGTACCGCCGCCGGTGCGCGCTCCGGGCGTATCCGGCCCTTCGGTCGCGGCGGAGCTCCAGGCGACCTCGGGGGTCACCGTGTCGCCACCCCCCAGCATGAAGACGATTTGCCAGGCCAGGAGCACCAGGAAGAGGAGCGCCGAGAGCGCTCCGGCGATTCTGTAACCGGTGAAGTCGCGTCCCCGGACGCCGCCCGCTGCATCGCTCATCCCGCATCCCCCGGATAATAGGCCGTGTTCCAGCCCCAGGCCCCCGAGCCGAAGCCGCGATGGACCACGCGCTCGCGATAGATCTCGCCGATCGTCTCGCCGTCGCCCGCGAGGAGCGCGCGCGTCGAACAGACCTCGGCGCAGATCGGAAGCTTGCCCTCGGCGATGCGGTTCGTGCCGTACTTGCGGTACTCCGCCTCGGAATGGTCCTCTTCAGGGCCGCCGGCGCAATAGGTGCACTTGTCCATCTTGCCGCGGCTGCCGAAGAGGGTCGATTTGGGGAACTGCGGCGCGCCGAAAGGGCAGGCGTAGAAGCAGTAGCCGCAGCCGATGCAGGTGTCCTTGTCGTGCAGGACGATGCCGATATCGGTCTGGTAGAGCGTGGAGGTCGGGCACACCGAAACGCAGGGTGCGTCCGTGCAGTGCATGCAGGACGTGGCGATGGATTTCTCGCCGGGCTCGCCGTCGTTGAGGGTCACGACGCGGCGTCGGACGAGGCCCCAGGGCACTTCGTGTTCGTTCTTGCAGGCGGTCGCGCAGGCATTGCACTCGATGCAGCGCTCGGCGTCGCAGAGAAACTTCGCTCGGGCCATGCTGCCTCCTCAGGCTTTCTCGACGCGGCACAGGGTCGCCTTGGTCTCCTGCATCTGCGTCACGATATCGTATCCGTAGGTCTGGACGGTGTTCGACGCCTCGCCGACGACGTAGGGCTTCGCGCCCTCCGGGTAGCGATCGTGGATAGGCTCCCCCATCCACATTCCGGCAAAGTGGAACGGCATGAACACCGTTCCGGGACCGACACGGTTGGTGATCAGGGCCTTGACGCGGATGCGGCCCTCGGGCGTCGCGACCCAGACCCAATCACCGCTGCCGATGCCGGCATCGCCGGCGTCTTGCGGGCTGATCTCCGCGAACATCTGCTGCTGGAACTCGGCCAGCCAGGGATTGGACCGCGTTTCATCGCCGCCGCCCTCGTATTCGACCAGTCGTCCGGAGGTGAGCGCGAGCGGAAACTCGGTGCTGTAATCCTCCTGCTGAATCGACCGGTAGAGCGAGGGCAGGCGCCAGACGTTCCGATCCTCGAAAGTCTGGTATTCCGGCAGGAGGTCCCGCCGGTTGGTATAGAGCGGTTCGCGATGGAGCGGCACCTCGTCGGGGAAGGTCCAGACGACGGCGCGGGCCTTGCCGTTGCCGAACGGAGCGAGACCGTGAGCGATGGCGACGCGCTGCACCCCGCCTGACAGGTCGGTCTTCCAGTTCACGCGCGCGATCTTCTCCGACAGCGCCATGTCATCCGTGGGGTCGCCCTGGATGTTCGCGCGCAGATACGCCTCGATCGCGGTGAGCGCGTTGTCCGGATAATTGGGGAAGAAGGAACGCGCATCGTCCGGCTGCAACCGCTCGCCGCCGTCGGGGGCCGAGTTCTGCCAGGACCCGTCTATCTGGGCCGGGGCGCCGTCTCCGCCGCCCGACCCTCCGGTGCCGCCCGTGCTGCGCACCGCGTCCTCGAGCGCTGTCATCGCGTCTTGCACGTCCTGATCGGACATCTCGAACATCTCCCAGCGGAAGCGGTCCGATGCCACGGCGACGATCATCAGCTTTTCGCGGTCGGTCAGTTCGTTCGCCCAGCCGAGCGCTTCGAGCATGTGGACGGTGATCTCGGGATAGCCGTCCTCGATCTCGGAGCCCTCGGTCCAGCTGTCCTCGGCCAGAAGGTTCTCGCCCTCGTGCTCCACGCCCCAGCGGGCGCGGAAGGGCAGGCCGCCCTCGGCCACGGATTTGGACACGTCGTAAAGCAGCGGCGTGCCCGGGTGCCCTTGTTCGGGGCGGCCCCAGGATGGCCAGGGCAGGCAGTAATAGTCGCCGTCGACGTCGCCGCCCTTGCCGAGCAGGGTGATGGAATCGAAGCGGTCCTGCTGTTCCATGTGCGTCTTCAGCCGCTCCGGACTTGGTCCCGTATAGCCGATGGTCCAGGTGCCGCGGTTGATCTCGCGCAGCGTGTCCTCGGGGCTGGGAAGATTGTTCTCGACGCCGATGTGTTTCCACATCTGGTCCGCGAAACCGAGCCGCTCGGAAAAGCGGTAAAGGATCTCGGTATCGGCCTTTGCCTCGAAGACCGGGTCGATGACCTTCTCGCGCCACTGGATCGAGCGGTTCGAGCTGGTCACGGACCCAGCCATCTCCATCGTCGTGCCGGACGGCAGGAGGTACATGCCGTCCTGCAGGTCGGCCTCGATGGCGGTCTGGGTCGGGTAGGGGTCGACCACGACGACGAGGTCGGCGGCCTTCCAGGCCGCCTGCCGGTCCGGCCCGCGTGTCTGGCTGTTGGACGCGTGACCCCAGAAGAACACCGCCTTGAGCGGCACCGGCTGTTGCAGCGCCTCGCCCTCTTCGAGCACGCCGTCGGCCCAGCGGCTGACGGGGATGCCGGGCGCTTCCATCATCTCCTTCGACGCGAAGCGTCCGCGCATCCAGTCGTAGTCGATGTCCCAGACCCGACCCCAGTGCTTCCACGCGCCCTCCTTGAGCCCGTAATAGGCGGGCAGGGTGTCGCACGAGACGCCCAAATCGGTCGCGCCTTGCACGTTGTCGTGGCCGCGGAAGATGTTCGCGCCGCCGCCCGACTGGCCGATGTTCCCGAGGATCAGCTGCAGGACCGATGCAGCGCGCGTCTTGTTGTTGCCGATGGTCGACTGCGTCAGACCCATGCACCAGATGAGCGTGCCCGGCCGGTTCTCGGCCAGCGTGCGTGCGACGCGGCGAAGCTGTTCGGGCGGGATCCCCGACACCCGCTCGACCTCCTCCTCGGTCCAGCGGGACGCCTCCTCGCGGATCTTGTCGATGCCGTAGACGCGCTGCCGAAGGAAGCCCTCGTCTTCCCAGCCGTTGTCGAAAATGATCTTGGCCAGACCCCACATGAAGCCGACGTCCGCGCCGGGGCGGATGCGGACGAACTCGTCCGCGTGCGCGGCCGTGCGCGTGAAGCGCGGGTCGACCACGATGAGCGGGGCGCCGTTCTCCTTGCCGTTCAGCACGTGCAGCATGGAGACGGGGTGCGCCTCCGCCGGATTGCCGCCGATGATGATGATCGACTTCGACTTGCGGATGTCGTTGTAGGAATTGGTCATCGCGCCGTAGCCGAAGCTGTTGGCGACGCCCGCAACGGTGGTTGAGTGGCAGATGCGGGCCTGGTGGTCGACGTTGTTGGTGCCCCACAGCGCCGCGAACTTGCGGAACAGGTAGGCCATCTCGTTCGAGAATTTGGCGGATCCCAGCCATTCCACCGCGTCGGGACCGTGCTCTTCGCGGATGCGCATGAGCTCGGCACCGATTTCCTCGATCGCCTCGTCCCACAAAATACGCACCCATTCGCCGTTCTCGCGCTTCATCGGATACTTCAGCCGACGTTCGCCAAGCGCGATCTCGCGCGTCGCGGCGCCCTTGGCGCAGTGCGTGCCCTGATTGATCGGGCTCTCGAAGACCGGCTCCTGCCCCGTCCACACGCCGTCCTTGACCTCGGCCCAGATGGAGCAGCCGACCGAACAGAACGGGCAGACCGTCTTGTGACGCGCGGTCTGCATGGCCGCGGCGCGGGGAGCATCTTCCTGGGCCTGGGCGACGAGCCCGCCTGCGCCGCCGACGGCGCTCAGCCCACCGATGGTCAGGCCGGACCGTTTGAGGAAGCTGCGGCGGTCGAGCCCGGCGCGATCGTCGGCGGCGGCAAAAGCCGGACGGGCTGGACGGGGCGCTGTTCGGCGTTTGAGCAAGCTGGCCTCCCTCGCGGCTTCAGGTGCGGGCGAGCGCGTAATACGTCCGGACGTGATCGGTATCGCGCATCACGGGGTCGTGGCGCGGTCGTCCGTCCGGGCGCAGCGCGTCGGGCTTGGTTTCGTGCGCGGCAGCGACAGCCGGTGCGACCGTGGCTGGCAGGACCGCGAGGCCGCTCAGGACGGAGCGGCGCGACGGGGCATCGGACGACATCGGAACCTCCGCGTCAGATGTGATGGAGCCACTGAAAGTTCCGCATCGCCGATATGTTCCAGAAAAATTTGCGAATGCTCATATCGCAACCGCGCGCCGGCGGCGGTGTGCCTGCACCGGCTTTACGGCTGGCACCTCGGCGGTTCCCGGGAACAACCCGCCGGCCCGCCTGTTTCCGCCTCTAGCAAGCCAGACGTCGCACGCGATCGGAGACACCATGAAATTCAGCTTCACAGTCAACCGGCGGTCCCGATCGCTGGACCTCGACCCGCGCGTGTCGCTTCTCGACGCGCTGCGCGATCATCTCGGCCTGACCGGAACCAAGAAAGGGTGCGACCACGGGCAATGCGGCGCCTGCACGGTGCTGGTCAACGGACGGCGTATCAATTCGTGCCTGAGCCTCGCCGTCGCGCACGAAGGCGACGAGGTCACCACTGTCGAGGGTCTGTCCAACGGCACGCTGTCGCCGCTCCAGGCCGCGTTCGTAGAGCATGACGGCTTTCAGTGCGGCTTCTGCACCCCCGGACAGCTCTGCTCCGCGACCGGCATGCTGGGCGAGATCGAAGCCGGCTGGCCCAGTCATATCAGCGCATCGCTCGACGGCGAATACGAGCTTTCGCAGGATGAACTCTCCGAGCGCATGAGCGGCAACCTCTGCCGGTGTTCCTGCTACCCCGGCATCAATGCCGCGATCCGCCAGGCGGCCGAGACGGAGCGGGACACATGAGACCTTTCGATTACATCCGCGCCGAGGATCCTGCCGCGGCCCGCAGCGCCGCCGCCGGATCGAACGCGGCATTTCTGTCCGGCGGCACCAATCTTCTGGACCTCATGAAGCTCGAGGTGATGGCGCCCGACACGGTGGTCGACATCTCCCGCCTCGGGCTCGATGCGATCGAGGACGACGGAGACGGCCTTCGGATCGGCGCAACCGCAACGAACAGCGACCTCGCGGCCGACATGCGTGTGCGCAAGCACTGGCCGGTGCTGTCCCGTGCCCTGCTGGCCGGTGCGAGCGGTCAGTTGCGCAACAAGGCGACCACCGGCGGCAACCTGCTCCAGCGCACGCGGTGCCCGTATTTCTACGACACCGATACGCCCTGCAACAAGCGCACGCCCGGCGAGGGCTGCTCCGCCATCGGTGGCGAGACCCGGAACCACGCGATCCTCGGGACCTCGGATCACTGCATCGCGCTTCACCCGAGCGACATGGCCGTGGCGTTGCGCGCGCTCGACACGACGGTCGAGGTCGAAGCGGCCGACGGCACGTCCAAGAGCTACGAGATGGACGATTTCTACCGTCTGCCGGGCGACACGCCCCACCGCGAGACCGTGTTGGAGGCGGGCGACCTCATCACCGGCGTGCGGCTGCCGGCGCCCAAGGGCGACCGACAGATCTATCGCAAGGTGCGCGATCGGGCATCCTACGCCTTTGCGCTGGTGTCGGTCGCGGCGGTGATCCGTATGGAAAACGGCCGCATTGCGCATGCGGCGTTGGCGTTTGGCGGGCTCGGCACGAAGCCGTGGCGCGATCCGGATTTCGACACTCTGCTGACCGGCGAGGCGCCGTCACGCGCGCTGTTCGACGAGGCCGCCGATGTCCTGCTGGGCCGAGCGGTGTCCCACGGCGGCGATGATTTCAAGATACCGATGGCGCGCCGCGTGTTGCGGGCCGTGCTCGAGGAGGCAACCCAATGACGCTAGACCTGAAGGTGGACGGACAGAGCGAGGATCGCGCCGAAACCTATGCGCAGGGCATCCTCGGCACGCCGGAGGACCGTCCGGACGGGCATGCGAAGGTGTCGGGTGCGGCGACCTATGCGGCCGACGACCTGCCCGAGGGATGCGTCTTCGGCATGCTCGTGCGAGCGCCGGGACACGGCGGCGTGACCGTCCTGAACGAGGATGAGGTGCGCGGCACCGCCGGGGTGCTGGCGGTGATCCGCGACCCGCGGATGATCCGGAACGCCGCGCAGGGCACCGCCAATGCCGCGCCGGTCCAGGGCGTCGACCAGGCCGACTACATCGGTCAGCCGGTGGCGCTGGTCGTGGCGGAAACGGCCGAAGCGGCGCAGCACGCCGCCCAGAGCCTGAGATTGCGCACCGATGGCGAGGCGGGGCCCGTCAATCCGGACGACGTCGAGGCCGAGGGCGAGCCTGACACGATGGGCGATCTCGACGCGGCAATGGCTGACGCCGCGCATGCTCTCGACGTCGTCTACACCACGCCCAGCATGACGAGCGCGCCGATGGAGCCGCATGCCGCCGTCGCCTGGTGGGAGGGTGACCGTCTCACCGTCCGCTCGGCGTTGCAGATGCTCAAGTACAACCGGAACGAACTGGCCGACAGCCTCGGGATCGATCCCGAACACGTCCGCCTGCTGGCGCCGTTCGTCGGCGGCGGATTCGGCTCGAAGCTCGGCATTTCGGCCGATGCGGTTGCGGCCGCCATCGCCGCGCAGGAGCTGGGCCGTCCCGTCCGGGTCGTGCAGCACCGCCGGCAGGTGTTCGAGACGGTCACGCGCCGGTCGGAGACGCGTCAGCGCATCCGCCTCGCCGCGGACGACCGGGGCCGGCTGACCGGGATCGGGCATGAATCGCTCGTGTCGAACCTGCCCGACGAAGCGTTTTCCGAACCGGTGTCGCAGGCGACGTATTTCGCCTATGCCGGGGCCCATCGCGTGATCGGCGAGCGGCTCGCCCGGCTCAACCGGCCCGCCAGCGGGTCGGTCCGCGCGCCGGGCGAGGCGGTCGGCGTCACGACGTTCGAATGCGCGATGGACGAGCTTGCCAGCGAGGTCGGGATCGACCCGGTCGAACTGCGCCTGCGCAATATCCCTGACAAGGATCCGCACAGCGGCCTCCCGTTCTCGTCGCACACGCTCGCGCGTTCGCTGAACGAGGGCGCCGCGCGGTTCGGCTGGGCGGATCGCCCGTCTTCGCCCCGGGCGCGCCGCGAGGGCGAATGGTGGATCGGCACCGGCATGGCGGCGGCCTTCCGCGTCAACATGATGTTGGAGGCGGAAGCCCGCATCACGCTGACGCCCGACGGCGCGGTGGTCGAGACCGACATGACCGATATCGGCACGGGCACCTACGCCATCCTGACGCAGATCGCCGGCGAGGCACTGGGGCTGCCCGTCGACCGCGTCGATGTGCGGCTCGGCGACACGACATATCCGCCGGGCTCCGGCTCGGGCGGATCCTTCGGCGCGGCCACCACCGGCAATGCCGTATGGCTCGCCGCGCAGGAAATCCGGCAGGCGATCGCGCAGCGGATGAATTGCGCCGAGAGCGACCTGACGCTGAAGGACGGCACCGCGATCTGCGGCAACACCAGCCGCGCGGTGGTCGAGCTTCTGGACGGCGCATCGCTGGAGGGGCATGGCCACGTCACGGGCGGCAAGGCGTTCCAGGACGTGCGTCAGTCGACGTTCGGCGCGCATTTCGCCGAGGTCGCGGTCAGTGACGTGACCGGCGAGGTGCGGGTGCGGCGCATGCACGGCACCTTCGGAGCCGGGCGCATCCTGAACGAGAAGACCGCCCGGTCGCAATGTCACGGCGGCATGACCTGGGGCATCGGCATGGCGCTGACCGAAAACATGGTCCACGACCGCCGCGACGGGCACATCGTCAACCGCGACTTCGCCGAATACCATATGGCCGTGAACGCCGACGTGCCGCCCCTCGACGTGCACTTCCTCGACGAGCGCGACCCCTGGGCCGGGCCGTTGCAGGCCAAGGGGATCGGCGAGCTCGGCATCTGCGGTGCGGGCGCGGCGGTGATCAACGCGATCCACCACGCCTGCGGCGTACGCGTTCGCGATCTCCCGGCGACGCCGGACCGGGTGCTCGCGGGTCTCGAATAGCCGCACCGCGCGGAGGACGCGGCCGACCGGCAGCGCCCTGTCGGCCCTCGCGCACGGGGTGCGCGGGGTGCTCATGGTTCGGCTGACCCGCGTCGCGCCCGCCGGCGCGGGCACCGGCCGTCGGTTCCGAAATGCGTTTCAGTCCCCTGTCCGGGCCTCGAAGCCTGCCGGAATATGCGCCCGGGTGAGTTCATCGGTGAAGGTGAGGCCGAACAGGACGGCGAGAAAGCACACCGCGACGCCGGCGAAAATGGCGCTGACCGCATCCATCTTGCGGACCTCCATGAAGGCGATCGCGACGAAGCCGGCAGTGATCACGGCCACCCCGAGCGGGACGACGGACGCTGCGAGGCCGTCGAGCAACAGCGCAGCGGCAATGGAACAGGCGGCCAAGAGCAGCATGGCGACGAACGCGCCGACGGCGCGTCCGGCGAGCCTGAAAGTCGTGCGCCGGGCCATCAACGCCCCACGAGGTAGAGAAGCGGAAAGAGGAATATCCAGACGACGTCCACGAGGTTCCAGTAGAGACCGACGACGTGCAGGTGCGCCGTCTCGCGCCATGCGATGCGGTCGGAACGGACGGCGTGCACGGTCCACGCGATGATGCCGAGGCCGATCGCCATGTGCAGCCCGTGGAGGCCCGTCATCGCCCAGTAGAAGGAAAAGAACATCTCCGCTCCCGGCACGTCCACCGGAAAGTCGGGATGGCCCGGGATCAGGTGGTGGCGGATATCCTCGTAATACTCGACCCCCTTCACGGCGAGGAACGCGGTGCCGAGCGCCAGCGTCGCGATCAGGCCGGTGACCGTCGCCCGCTGCAGCCCCTCGCGACCGACCCAGACGGTGAAGGCCATCGTGGCGCTCGAGGCCAGAAGCAGCGCGGTGTTGACGATGCCGAGCGTCAGGTTGGTCTCGGCCATCGCCGCCCCGTAGCCCTCGGGCAGGCGCAGGCGGTAGACGGCGTATCCAAGGAACAGCCCGCCGAAGAAGATCACTTCGGACGCGAGAAAGATCCAGATGCCCGCCTCCTCGGCGCTGCGCTGCTTGCCGATGTCGTGGAACGGTTCGTGCAGGGCCTCGGGCATCAGCGGGTCTCCGTGTCCGAGCGGTTGGGGAAGTCGAGGTCGCCCTCGCGCGCGCTCGGTTCCTCGTCGGAGCGGTGGTAGTCGTAGGGCTCTCGCGTCACGACCGGCAGCGGCCCGAAATTCTCGCGCGGGGGCGGCGAGGCGGTCTGCCATTCGAGTCCGCGGGCCTGCCACGGATTGTCGCCCGCCCGGCGCCCGCGATAGACCGACAGGCCGAGATAGACGAAGGGCATCAGGTAGGCGACCGCGAGGATCACCGCGCCGGCCGAGGACAGCACGTTCCACATCTCGAACTCGTCGGGATAGGAATGATAGCGTCGTGGCATCCCCATGTAGCCGAGGATGAACTGCGGGAAGAAGGTGAAGTTGAAGCCGAGGAACATCAACAGGGCCGCGAGCCGGGCCCAGAGCTCGGAATACATCCGTCCGGTGATCTTGGGCCACCAGAAGTGCAGGCCGGCGAAGAACGCCGACACCATGCCGCCGACCATGATGTAGTGGAAATGCGCGGTCACGAAGTAGGTGTCGTGCATGTGCACGTCGATTGGCACCGACGCGAGGAAGAGACCGGTGAGCCCGCCGAGCGTGAACAGCCCGATGAATCCCAGCGCGTAGAGCATCGAGGCCTCGAAGGTGATGTGCCCGCCATAGAGCGTCGCCGACCAGTTGAAGACCTTGATCGCCGAGGGGATGGCGATGAGGAAGGATAGCAGCGAGAAGATCAGGCTCGCATAGGCCGACTGGCCCGACACGAACATGTGGTGCCCCCACACGAAGAAGCCGAAGAGCGCGATCCCGAGGATCGCGAAGACCATCGCCTCGTAGCCGAAGACCTTCCGGCGCGAGAAGCAGGTCAGCACCTCGGTCACCACGCCGAAGCCCGGGAGGATCATGATGTAGACCGCCGGGTGGGAGTAGAACCAGAAGATGTGCTGGAAGAGGATCGGATCGCCGCCCTGCGCCGGGTCGAAGAGCCCGAGCGCGAACACCCGCTCCATCACCACCATGGCCAGAGCGACGGCGAGCGCCGGTGTGGCCAGAACGATCACCATGGAGGTGGCGTAGAGCGCCCAGACGAACAGCGGCAGGCGCATCCACGTCAGTCCTTCGCAGCGCTGCGTGTGCACCGTCACAATGAAGTTCAGCCCGGTCGCGATGGTCGAAAAGCCGGCGATGAAGACGCCGAGCGCGGCAAGCGTGACGTAGGAGTTGGAGTAGAGCGAGGAATAGGGGGTGTAGAACGTCCAGCCGGTATCGACCCCGCCGAGCAGCAGCGCCGCGAGTGCCAGAAGCCCGCCGACGAGGTTGATGTACCAGCTTAGCAGATTGAGCTTCGGGAACGCCATGTCACGCGCGCCGATGGCGAGCGGCAGAAGGAAGTTGCCGAGCGTCGACGGCACCGCCGGCACCAGGAAGAACCAGACCATGATCACGCCGTGCAGCGTGAAGAGCCGGTTGTAGGTATCCGCGGTCACGAGGTCGCCGGGGGGCGTGGCCAGTTCGAGCCGGATGAAGGTTGCCGCGGCACCGCCGATCAGGAAGAAGAACAGAAGCGTCACGAGGTAGAGGATGCCGATGCGCTTGTGATCGGTGGTCAGGAGCCACGAGCGCACGGTATGGCCCGCGCCCAGGTAGTCGGGCTCCTGCGCGATGTAGCCCTCGGCGTCGGTGCTGCTCATCGGCCCTCTCCTTCCAGTGCGAGGGTGCGGATGTAGGCCACCAGCGCCTCGACCTCGCCGTCCTCCAGGATGCCGGTGAAGTTCGGCATGATCGGCGCGTATCCCGCGGCGACGTCGCGCTCGGGCAGGAGGATGGCGTCGCGGATATAGGCGGCGTCCGCCGTCACCGTGCGCCCGTCCTCGAGCGGAATGTCGCGGCCGAAAAGGCCGGTGAGGGGCGGCGCGTGCACGTCGCTTGCCTCCGCGTGGCAGCCCGAGCAGCCGGCGGAGGTGAACAGGCGCGCGCCCTCGGCCGCCAGCGTTTCGCCTTCGGCGCGGGTCTCGAGCCAGCGGGCATAGGCGGCGGGCTCCATCACCGTGACCTCGCCGGTCATCACCGCGTGGTTGGTGCCGCAGTATTCCGTGCAGAACAGCGGGTAGGTCCCGGGCTCGGTCGCCTCGAACCAGACGGTCGAGGTGCGGCCAGGCACCACGTCCTTCTTGATGCGGAACGCGGGCACGTAGAACGAGTGGATCACGTCCTGCGAGTTCAGGAAGACGGTGACCGGGCGCCCGGTTGGCACGTGCATCGCGTTGATTTCGCGCACGCCCGACGGGTGGCGGGTCTTCCACATCCACTGCTTGGCCTCGACGTGGTATTCCATCGCGTCGGGCGGCGCCTCGACCGCGTCGAGGCTGACCGTCGACGTGTACCAGAAGAAGAAGATCGCGAAGAAGGCGGTGGCGGCGGTCCAGAAGATCTCGACCCGCCGGCTCTCGAGGGTCGCGACGGTCTTGCGCGGGACGCCGGTTCGGGCGCGGAAGCGCAGCGAGAAGACGAAGATCAGGAGCCCGACCAGCGTCACGACGCAAAGCGAGAAGCCCACCATCGTCCAGAACAGCTGGTCGAAGGCGACCGCCTGGGTGGAGGCCTGGGCGGGAGTGATCGACCAGTTCATGTCGTCTCCTTCCGGCGGTCGCGGCGCAGCGAGATGGCCCGGCGTTCGCGCCCGAGCGCGATGAGGACGCCGCCCGCGACGAGGAGCGTGCTGACGATGCCGCCGAGTGTCGCCGCGCGGGTGATCGAGAGGGAATAGCGCCCCGTGACGGGGTCGAAGCCGTAGCAGGCGAGGGCAATGCGTTCGAAAGCGGTGCCGACCTCGCCCTCGCTCGCCTCGATGAGCGCGCGGCGGAGGTCGGCGGGCTCCGCGCGGAAGGCGGGCAGGACGCGCGCGACGCGGCCTTCGGCGGTCAGCACGTAGCGGGCCGAAGGGTGGGCGAAGCGGTCGGTCTCTTCGTCGTAGCGGTAGGCGTAGCCGAGGTCGTCGGTCAGCCCTTCAAGCGTTTCCGCGTCGGGCGTGCGGGTCTCGATGCGCTCGGGCGGCAGGGGAGCGGCCTGGCCGGCGACGAAGGCACGGGCGGCATCGGGGCCGTCGCGCGGGTCGATACCGACGATCACCAACGCATAGTCGGGACCGAGCGCGAGGTCGGTCCCGGCGAGCGCCGCGGCGGTGCGGGCGAGGATCGCATCGCAGAGCGCGCCGCAATCGTAGTCGGCGAAGATCAGGACGGTTGGCCTGGCGGTACCGAGGTCGATCGTGGCGCCTTCGGGCGGGTCGGCGCGGACCTGCGCCAACTCGGCCCTGGTGAGGCCCGCGGCAGCGGGCGCGGCGAAGGCGAAGAGAACAAGAGCGAGGCGGATCATCGCGGACCCTCCGTCGGCGCCGGGAGCGGGTCGTAGGCCGCCGCGCCACGCTCGGCGATGATCTGCATTGCCTCTTCGATCGGAGTGCGGCCCTCGGCCCCGTTCATCAACGCCCGTTGCTCCGCGCGCCAGGCGTCGAAATTGGCCACCGGGGCGGTTTCGAGCTGCGGGGCACCGAAATCATCGGGCGCCGGATAGGACGCGGGCCGCGCGCCCGTGTAGCCGAAATAGACGACGGCGACGGCGATGCAGAGCAACGCGAGCGAAGCGGCGATGGTGGCGACGACCCAGCGGACCGGGAAATCGGGCTGGCGCAACTCATCCATCGCGTCCACTCCACGTCAGGGCCGCGAGAGCAAGCAGGGTGAGGATCGCCGCCGCCCCGAGGAGCGCGGGGAGAGGCGCCTCCGGCACGGCCAGCCAGAGAATGTGCAGGACAGCCGCGGCCAGCACCACGGTTCCGACCTGCCGGAGCGTCGCGTCCGAGCCGCGGCGGTCGGTGCGGATCAGCGCGGCGAAGGGCACCAGCACACCGAGGATCACCGTCAGCGCGATGAGCGCGGTGCCCAGGCCGTCGGCGCGCGCGCCATACCACGCGGCCTTGAAGGGCAGGTTGCCGGACCAGCTGACCAGGAACTGCATCGCGGCGAGGTAGAAGGCCCCGAGGCAGCAGGCGAGCAGGAGGCCGCCCCAATCGGCCACCGCTCTGGCCCGGCGCGTGTCGAGGCCAAGCGCGGCGCAGAATGCGAGGGCGATGCCGAGTTGCATTGCCGCGAGCAGCATCCCGAAGGTCGTGGAGAGCATCGCCGGATCGCGCGAGAGGATCCAGTCGAGCCCGGCGACGCCGACGGTGATGCCGTAGCCGGTCAGCAGGAGCGCCGCCGGAACCGGCGCGGGTCTGCGAGGCGCGAGCCAGCCGATCAGCGACCAGAGCGCGAGGATGGCCGCGCCGCGCAGGGCAAAGGACCACGGTACGAGGTAGATCTCGCCACGCAGACCCTCGGCGCCCTGCCACCACGGGTAGAGGAGCGGACCGGCGAGGAAAACCAGCACCCCGAACGGCGCGACCAGAGGCGTCGCACGGGCGAGGGCGGGCAGGGTGGTGCCCCCGGCCTCCGGCCAGACGCCGCCGGTCAGCCGCGCGATGAGCAGCCAGACGCCGGCGCCGGTGGTCGCCGACAGCGCCGTGACCCAGGCGACGAGCAGGCCGCCAGCCATCGCCGCGGGGGCAAGGATCGCGAGCAGGGCGATGATCGCGACGGCCGCGACCGCGACGGTCGCGGTGCGTGCTGGGCGTATGCGGCGCGCCTCAGCCACCCGAAGCCTCCACCGGACGGAGCGCTCGGCCGGGGTGGTCCGGCGCGATGTCGGGCTCGGCGGCCTGGAGCGCGCGGATATACGCGGCGATGGCCCAGCGGTCGGACGGCGCGACGCGGTCGCCGTAGGGGAACATCACGCCGTAGCCGGTGCCGATCACCCGCACGAAGTGCTCTGCCGGAGCCGTGCGCAGGCGTGCGCTCAGCAGAGACGGCGGCTGCGGGAAGCCGCGCTCGACCACGCGGCCGTCGCCCGCGCCGGTGTAGCCGTGGCAGGGCGTGCAGAAGATCTCGAACCGCTCCCGGCCGCGGGCGAGCAGGTCGGGCGTGACGTCCGGCCGCTCCATGCGCAGCGCGGCGGGGGGTGCGTTGCGCGGTACGGTGCCGGCGACCCACGGGCGCGCCGCCGCGTTGTCCTCCCACACGGTCGAGGTCTCCCACGCCTCAAGCTTCGGCTGGTTGGCGAGCGAGGCGTCCTCTTCGCGGCAGCCGGCGATGGCGGCGATGCAGGCGATTGCGACGGCGACCCTCATGCGCCCACCTCCACGATCTCGTGCAGGCCCTCGAGGCGCGACAGGCGCATCCGGTCCGGGGCGGTGTCGCCCGGAATGGTCAGGAAGAAGCGGTCGTCGGTGGCGAGCTCGGTCTCGGCCGTGATGAAGAAGGGATGGTGCAGGCGGGGCAGGCCGCAGCGCCGGATCATCGCCACGAAGCCGCCCGCGGCGGCGCCCAGGATGCCCGTCTCGAAGGTGGCGAAGCCGAAGGCGGGCCACGAGAACAACGGTCGGCCGCCCGCGTTGAGCGGATACAGCCAGACCGCCGACCAGGCCTGGAACGCGAAGATCGACGCGGCGCAGACGAGCCCGCTGATCAGCATCACACGACGGACGCTCGGACCGCCGGGCTCGAGCGCCGTCTCGAGTTCGGCGATGCGCCAGGGGGTGTGGGCGTCCATGCCGGTCACGCCCTCCGCGCGCAGCGCCTTCACCGCGGCCACGAGGGGTGCGGTCTCGGTGAACACGAGGTGAAGCTGGTGGGTCATGTCGGCGCCTCCTCGGCCACCTGCTCCTTCATCTCGTGGATCGACACCGCCGGGATGACACGCAGGAAGAGCGTGAAGAGCAGGCCGAAGAACCCCAGCGTGCCGGCAAAGAGCGCCCAGTCCCAGAGCGTCGGCCAGTAGGACGACCATTGCGACGGCAGGTAGCCGCGGGCCGGCGGCACGACGGTGATGACCACCCGCTCGAGCCACATGCCGATATTGATCGCGATGGCGATGAGGATCGTCGAGGGCAGGTGGCGCCGGAAGAACGGCCACCAGTAGAGCTGCGGGATGATACAATTGCCGGCGAGCATCCCCCAGTAGAGCGGCCAGAAGTCGCCCCAGAGCTGGGTCGCGACGACGTGCTGCTCGGCGTGCTCTCCGGAATACCAGCCGTAGAACCACTCGGTGGCGTAGCTGACGGTCATGATCAGCGATCCGGTCAGGAGGATCTTGCCCATGACATCGAAATGCCGGTCGGTGATCAGGTGGGCCGCGTTCAGCGCGCGGCGGAAGATCGCGGCCAGCACGACCACCATGGCAAAGCCCGAGAACATGGCGCCGACCACGAAATAGGGCGGGAAGATCGACTCGTTCCAGCCCGGCGCGATGCCCGCGGCGTAGTCCATGCCGACGACCGAGTGCACCGAGATCACCAGCGGCACGCCCATCGCCGCCATCGCGCCGTAGTAGCTCTGCCACGTCTGCCAATGCCGCGCCGAGCCGCGCCAGCCAAGAGCGAGGATGCCGTAGGCGACCTGCGCGATCCGGCCTTTCGCGCGGTCGCGCAGGGTGGCGAAATCGGGGATTGCGCCGGTGTACCAGAACATCAGCGAAAACAGGATGTAGCTGGCGATGGCGAAGAAGTCCCAGACCAGCGGGCTGCGCCACTGCGGCACCAGCCCGAGCGTGTTGGGGTAGGGCACCAGCCAGTAGAACAGCCACGGCCGCCCGAGGTGGAAGATCGGGAAGAGGCCGGCGATGCAGGCGGCAAACAGCGTCATCGCCTCGGCGAAGCGATTGATCGAGGTGCGCCAGCGCTGGCGCGTGAGCAGCAGCATGGCGGAGATCAGCGTGCCGGCGTTGCCGATGCCGATCCACCAGACGTAGTTGACGAGCGCGAACCCCCAGACGTTCGAGGTGTTGATCCCCCAGATGCCGACGCCGCCCGCGACGAGCACGACGAGGCTGACGACCATCAGAATGCTGAGGCCGAGGCAGAGGATCAGGCAGGCCCACCAGATGCGCCCGAAGCGCGGCCGAAGCAGCGGGTCCGCCACATCGGCGGTCAGGCGGCCGGGCGCGCGGTCCGGCAGGACGGCATCGGTGGCGCTCACGCCTCCTCCTCCGGTGTGACGCGGGCGAGGTAGGTCGTGCGGGGCCGTGTGCCGAGATGCTCGAGAAGCGCGTAGTGGCGCGGACTGTCCTTGGCGCGGCTGACGGCGCTCTCGGGGTCGGTGATGTCGCCGAAGGTGATCGCCTCCGCCGGGCAGGCGGATTGGCAGGCGGTCACGACCTCGCCGTCCGCGATGGGCCGGTCCTCGCGCGAGGCGGCGTGGTTCGCGGCCTCGATCCGCTGGACGCAGTAGGTGCACTTCTCCATCACGCCACGGCCGCGGACGCTCACGTCCGGGTTGCGCATCGCCTGCAGCAGGTCGGCGCCGAGGTTGGCGTGCGCCTGGCTGTCGGCATAGTCGAAGAAATTGAAGCGGCGCACCTGGTAGGGGCAGTTGGCCTGGCAGAAGCGGGTGCCGACGCAGCGGTTGTAGACCTGCGCGTTGAGCCCCTGCTCGTCGTGAACCGACGCCGCGACGGGGCAGGCGGGCTCGCAGGGCGCCTTCTCGCAATGCATGCAGGGGACGGGCTGGAAGCCACGGCCGGTGCCCTCGGGCAGGTCGTAGGCGTCGATCCGGATCCAGTGCATGTGCCGCCCGCGCGCGACCTCGTCCGCGCCGACGACGGGGATGTTGTTCTCCGACTGGCAGGCGATCATGCACGCGTTGCAGCCCGAGCAGACGTCTGTGTCGATCACCATGCCCCAGGACGGGCTGTCGTACTCCCACGCGGCGTAGAAGCTCTCTGTCGTATGGTGCGCCTTGTGCACCTCGGGCTCCGCGTGCGTGACGCTGCGCAGGATCTCGCGACCGTGCTGGCCGAACTCGCGCTGCGTGCGAACCAGAAGGCCGCTCTTGCCGGTCGGCCGCACGTCGATGCGCGGACCGAGCGGCGCCGTGTCGGCCCCGACGCCGCTGCCGATGGGACCGGCGAGCCGACGGCCGTAACCGAGCGTCGTGCCGACGACCCCGTCGGCCTGTCCGGGCAGGATCGTTGCGGGGAGCCAGACGGTCTGACCGCGACCCGACAGCGCGACGGTGTCGCCCTCCTCGATGCCGAGCCGACCGGCGTCGGCGCGCGAAAGGCTTGCCGCGTTGCCCCAGACCTGTTTCGTCAGCGGTGCGGGACATTCCTGCAACCAGCCGTTCGGGGCGTATTCGCCGGTCAGAACGGCGTGCGAGATCTGTGCGACATGGGCGAAGGCGCCGGTGCCTTGCGGGGCCTCGTCCGGCGCGGGCTCGTAGGCCGGCGAGACATCCTCGACCGGGAAGTCGTCGATCACGCCCGCGCGCAGCGCGCCGTCCCAGAGATCGTCGAAATCGGTGCCCCAGCGGGCGCCCCAGGTTTCCTGAACCAGCGCGCGGGGATCCGTGCCGGTGCGTCCGCGCAGCATCTCGAGGACGGCGTGCGCGGAGCGGGTTTCGTGCAGCGGCGCGATCAGCGGCTGGACGAGCGACGCGGTCCCGTCCACCGAGCGGAGGTCGGACCAGTCCTCGAGCGGGTGGTGCAGGGGCGCATGCAGCGCGGCGCGGCTGGCGGTCTCGTCCTCGCGCAGGCCGAAATGGATCAGCTCGACGTCCGCAGCGGCGTCCTCGAACGCGGGACCCATGTCGTAGGCCGGGTTCGCGCCGAGCACGATCAGGCGGCGCACCTCTCCCGATCGCAGCGCCGGGATCAGCGTCGACGCGTCCTCCTGCGTGAGCGCGGGCCAGCGCCAGAAGGGCAAGCGGCGCGACATCGGGGCGGCGAGGCGGCGGTTGATTTCCTCGATCAACGCCAGCGTCTCCGGCGGCAGGTCCGGACCGGGCAGGACACAGGCGCGGCCCTCGGCCGCGGTGAGCGCGCGGGCGGCTTCGGCGATCGGGGCAGGGGCATCGCCGCCCTCGAGCGCATCGCGCAGATCGCGGGCTGCGCCGGAAAGATCGGCGGGCGCCACGGGTGTGCGCCGGTCCGCCTTGGTGCCGGTGAGGGTCGGAACCGGCTCGAAGGCGAAGAGCCGGAAGGTGTCGCGACGCGCGCGCCGGGCCTCGGACCATCCCTTGGTCATCGCGACCTGGGCGGGGCCGGGGCCGAGCGGATCGGCCCCGAGCGTCACCACGGCGTCGAGCGACGCCCAGTCCGGCCAGAGCTGCATGCGATCGAGCGGGCCCGGGCCGGCGGGAACCTCCAGCGCGGGGGCCGCCCCACGGTGGGTGAACCAGCGCAGGCCCGGGGTCTCGTCCATCAGCGCGCCGACCTGGCGTGCGAGGGTGGGCGAGCCGACCGGGCCGGTGAGGAGCGCGGTTCCGTTCTCTGCCACGGCGGCGCGCAGGCGCTCGGCGACCGCGGACCACGTGACCGGCGTGCCGCCCGCCACCGGGCTCGTGGTACGGGAGGGATCGAACAGCGCCAGAAGCTCGGCCTCGGCGAAGGCGTCCGTTCCGCCGCGGCTCGCCGGGTGGTCGGGATTGCCGTGCACCTTGGTGGGCCGGCCCTGGTGGCTTTCGACCAGCACGCCACGCGCGGCACCGGCGAGCGGGAGCGCTGTCGCGAACATCACCGCGTCGCCCGAGGCGCCGTATTCGGGCATGTCGCGATAGGGCAGCATTTCTTCCTGCCGCCGGCACCCGGAGGCGAGCGCCGCGGCACCCGCGGCGAAGAGCTTGAGCGCCCCGCGGCGGTCGACGGCGGTGCCGTCGTCGGCACAGAGATCCGGCGGGCCCTCTAGCGGTGGCATGTGGTGCAGTCCGTCAGGGTCGAGCTGTCGATGTCGTAATCCTCCAGGAGCACGTGGATCGCGGCGGCGTCGACCTTGGCCTCGCGCGGCGGGATCGGTGAGAAGACCTGCTCCGGCGGGCTGAGGTTGGGGCCCGGATCGCGGTGGCAGTCGAGGCACCAGCCCATGGTGAGCGGTTCCTGCTGGCCGATCAGGCGCATCTCGCCCACGGCGCCGTGGCAACTTGTACAGGCGACGCCGTTCGTCACGTGGGTCGAGTGGTTGAAGTAGACGTGGTCCGCCAGATCATGCACCCGGTTCCAGCGCAGCCGCTCGCCGCTCTCCCAGCTGGCGCGAACCGGCTGCAGCATCTCCTCTTGGGACCAGAGACGACTGTGGCAGGTCATGCAGGTCTCGGTCGGCGGCAGGCCGGCGCTGGCGCTTTGCGTCACCGAGCTATGGCAATAGCGGCAGTCGATGCCGATCTCGGCCGTGTGGTGGCGATGGCTGAACGGCACATTCTGATCGACGATGCGGCCTTCGCCTGTGGCGTAGTCGGTCCAGCGCAGGAAGATCAGCGTCGCCAGGATGACGGCCGGAACGATCACCAGGGACGGCAGCGCGAGACGCGCGGCCGTGGTCGCTCCCGGCCCGAAAATCTGGCTCATCCCGCTCTCCCGCCTGGCTTTGGTCGACGCGGCTCCCGAATGATAACGGTTCCGTGAGCGCAGGGTTTCTCACCCATCGGAAGTTTCTTGTCCGATGCCTCTGTTTGCGCGCGCGTCCGCCACTCCGAAAAATCACCGACGACGGCGCGAACATTCGAGCGCAAGAGATGTTCCCGGACTTCCGAAACCGCTGTGCGCGGTCGCCGAAGGTCCGGCCCATGCGCGGGCTGCACGTATCCGTCGTGTGGCGGACCCGACGTCGCTCATCGCGGCGCACCGGCGCGGTCAGGACAAAGGAGGCGACTTGACGCGCATGTTCGACATATCGCGGTTTCTCACCCCAGACGGAGAGCTTGTCGGACCGGAGGAGTTGCAGGAGATCATGGCCGAGCAGGGCTATTCCTCGGGCGACCGCGACCAGTACCTGAAGTCGCTGCTGACCGAGCTCGGGCAATCCGATGCGACGGCCACCAAGAGCGGCCGGCAGGAACAGATCGTGCAGGAGATCCGCGACATCCTGAAGAACGAGCAGGATCGCGAGGCACCTTCGGCGCCGACGGACGACGAGGCCGACGAGTGACGTCGTGCGCCGGCTCCGCGGCGTCGGATCGGGCTTGGCGGACGCGGCCTCGGGTCCGGTGACGAGAAATCAACGGATCTTCGCGAGACCCGCATCTCTCGGGGTTCTCGAGTGAAGCCGGCAGCAGCACGACCTGCGGAATGCTCCAGCCGGTCGAGCTGAATTCGACGCGTTCAACACAGTGGTCCGAGGAAGCCGGCGTCGCCTGCGTGTCGGCCGAGCGTCACGAGCGAGAGGCTGCATCGAGAGGTGCCCGGAGCATCGAAAGGGAACTGCGCGTTCAATAGAACGTTATGAAAGGTGACTAGCAAAATGCGCTTTCCGGGCAGGTGGTAACGATGGATATGCGTGGGTGTCGGGTTCTGGTCGTTGAAGACGACTTTCTCCAAGCCCAGGAAATAGGATCCTTCTTTCGTTCAACGGGCGCCGATGTGCTCGGGCCGGCTTTGACGGTGAACGCCGCGCTGCAGCACACCGCCAAGGCGCAGGCGGCGATCCTCGACCTCGATATCGCGGGCCGCCCGGTCTTTCCGGTCGCCGATGCTCTTTTGCGGCGCGAAGTACCGTTCGTTTTCTATACGGGACGACGTGAGGACGTCGACATGCCCGAGCGGTTCCGGCACGCGGAGATCATCTCCAAGCCGCTCGCGGCGTCGGACGTTGCGGGGGCATTCGACCGAATGGCGGCGCCGGACGAGACGCTCGTGACCGATGTCGCGCGCATGCTGCCGCTGTTGCGTGCGTGGTCGCGCCTTCAGGTGGCCGATCCGGTCGGCGCCGACAGGCTGGTCGAGCGAACCCTGCAGGAGGCGATCCGGTGTGTTCGCGCCGGAGAGGCACCGGAGCCGCACGAAAGACTTGCGGACTGGCTGTTCATGAAGTGCGAGGATGTCCTGTCGCGCGACGCCGCCGCGATCCTGAACTGAGCGGTCACGGCTGCGCTCTTTGTCGGCGGCTGCCGTCCGTGCCCTCCGTCGTCAGCGAAATACGTCTCCGGCCCACGCACACACCGGCGGGATGTGTCACGCGGACCGGAGGTCATCTCCGAGCACTTGGGGTCAAGGGGTACTGCCCGGAGCGGACATCTGAGACCCGTCGGACGAGTCCCGTATCCTGAGGTTATTCTGAACGTGCACGACGCCGATGACGTGGTCGGCCCAGTCTTCTGCGCGGCGCTTGTCCCGCCGGCTGCGGACATGCCCGTCGAGCGTGACTTCGCAGTCCCTGACCGTCACCTCGATATCGGACGCATCGAGTGTGGGATCCCCGGTCAGATCGTCGTTCACGTCTTCCGCGATGCGCGAGTCGGACCGCTTGTAATTGCGCGGGCCGACGCCGGAAAAATCCTCTGCGCGGCGCTCGGCGGCGGCGTCGCCGCCGATCCATGACGCGATCTCGTCGCGCGCCCGGGCCAGCATCGGTCGATCATGTGTCCGGGCGGGGCCGGGCGCGAGCGGGTCCGCCCAGGGCCACGCCACGGTTTCGGACGGCATCTCGGGGCCGGGCCAGGGATCGGGAGGCAGCCGTGGATCCCGCCTCGCGGCGCGCTCTCGCTCGATCTCGCGAAGCCGCTCGAGATCCCGCTCGTGGCCGATGTCGTCGTCTGGATGGCGGCGGGGCGGACAGTCGTGCGGCGCGGCGGATCCGTGGTGATGCGGACCGGCGCCGTACGGCGCCGCGGTCCCGCTGCGGTGCTCGTGAAATCCGCGCTCGGTCTCGGGATCGGAGTGCTGATCGCTCCACGCTCTGAACATTGGTCGTCGCGACATGAGAGAGCCCTTTCGTCGACTGTGACTGCCCCGGCTTCGCGGGCGGGGAACGGCGCTTGGGTCGTGCGAGTCATGATCGTGTGGTCCGCCCGCGTGTCTCTGCATGGCTCCTGCAACAACGCCCCCCGCCGAGTGTTCCCGGCCCGACAAAAGAAATGCCTTGCTCGGTCCGGGCACCGGTTCAGCGCTCAGGACGCAAGCCAGACAAGCGCGACAGCGATCAGACCCAAAACCGCCATCGCAGCGATGCGGAGACCGGGCCGGCGGCCATGACGCGCGGTCCCGTCGCCGCCGGCCATGGGTCTGCGGCGCACCGAAGCGGACGGCGCGACGGCCGGCCGGCCTGTCTCCGCCTCTGCCGCCCGGCGCAGTTGCTCTTCGTCGGGCGGGGTGCCCGCCGCCTCGTCGTCGGTCCCGAGCGGGGCGGCGGCCGGATCGGGAAACCCGACCTTGTCGCCGGAGCGCCCCGCATCGATGTCCTTGCGCAGCCGGTCGGACGTGGGCGCACGCCGGTCACGGTCGCCTGTCATGCGGACCTGTCCCAGACACGCAGGTCCGTGCATGCGGTCAGAAAGTCGCCGGGCGCGACCTCGGAGGCGGGTATCATGCCGCTGTCTCTGCGTGCGCTCGATACGCCGGCCGCGTCGAGCAACGGTTTGACCCCCTCGCCGTAGTAGATGAACTTGCCGTGCGCGTAGGCGTCGGCGACCCATTTGCGCGCCTCGTGCATCTGCGCGAGCGCTTGAGCGCCGCTGTCGGAGGCAAGGATCGCCACCGCGTCGAACAGGACAGACGGACCGCCGTCGATCTTCTCGTTCGCCGGTATGTGGGTGCCGTCCTCGGCGACCACGCCGGCGATCTGCGGCGCCACGACGGTGACCGTCACCGAGGCATCGGCGGCCGCCTTCAGAAGCGCATCGACCTTCGCGCGGTCCACCTCGTCCGTCAGGAGAAGCCCCAGCCGGCGCCCGGCGAAACTCTCGGGGCCGTTCTCCAGGATGGAGAGCGCCGGACTGCGCGGCAGGTCCGTGATCGGCTCCCGCGCGGGCGTCGCCTTGTCGGGCACCGCCATGCCGAGACCTCGGGCCACGCTCTCGGTCAGCTCCTCGTCGATATGCCGCAGATGCGCCATCACGCGGTTGCGGATCTCCGGCACGTCGACCTTGGAGAGCTCGAAGACCAGCGCATCGACGATGTGGCTCTGCTCCACCTGCGTCTGGCTGACGTAGAATTGGCGCGCCTGGCTGTAGTGATCGGCAAAGGTCGGAGAGCGCTCCCGCACCTTGGGCCCTTCGACGTGCTGGGGGTAGCTCTCGTAGCCGCGCGGGGTCTCGCGCGGGCCGGCGGCTGCACCGCTCCAGGAATTCGGCTCGTAGTTCGCGCGACCCTTTGGGGTCCGCATCGCCATGTGCCCGTCATGCTGAAAGTTGTGCACCGGGCATCGCGGCGCGTTCACGGGGATATGCGTGAAGTTCGGGCCACCGAGGCGCTTCAGCTGCGTGTCGAGATAGGAGAAGTTGCGCCCCTGCAGCAGCGGATCGTCCGTGAAGTCGATCCCCGGCACCACGTTGCCGGTCTGGAAGGCGACCTGCTCGGTCTCGGCAAAGAAGTTGTTGACCATCCGGTCGAGGACCAGCCGGCCGACGCGGCGCACCGGCACTTCCTTCTCGGGGATGATCTTGGTCGCGTCGAGCACATCGAAGTCGAAGCGCTCTGCGAAGTCCTCGTCGAAGACCTGCAGGCCAAGCTCCCATTCGGGATAGTCGCCCGACTGGATCGCGTCCCAGAGATCGCGGCGGTGGTAGTCCGGATCCGCCCCGTTCAGCTGCATCGCCTCGTTCCACGTCACCGATTGCAGGCCCTGATTGGGCTTCCAGTGGAACTTGACGAAGCGCGAGGTTCCCTCGGCGTCGACCAGGCGGAACGTGTGGACGCCGAACCCTTCCATGAACCGGAAGCTGCGCGGAATCGTGCGGTCCGACATGATCCACATGACCATGTGCATCGATTCCGGGGTCAGCGAGATGAAGTCCCAGAAATTGTTGTGCGCCGTCTGCGCCTGCGGAAAGCCGCGGTCGGGCTCCTGCTTGGCGGCGTGGATCAGATCGGGAAACTTTATGGCGTCCTGGATGAAGAAAACCGGGATGTTGTTGCCGACGAGATCCCAGTTGCCCTCCTTGGTGTAGAGCTTCACGGCGAAGCCGCGCACGTCGCGCGCCAGATCCGGCGAGCCCTTGTTGCCGGCCACGGTAGAAAACCGCACGAAGGCCTCCGTCCGCTCGCCACCGCGCTGGAAAAGATCGGCGCAGGTGAGGTCGGAAAGCGACTCGTAGGTCTCGAAGAATCCGTGCGCGCCGTAGCCCCGGGCGTGGACCACGCGCTCGGGGATGCGCTCGTGATCGAAGTGAAAGATCTTCTCGCGGAAGTGTTGATCCTGGATCAGCGTCGGGCCGCGTCGTCCCGCCTTGAGCGAGTTCTGATCGTCGGCGACGCGAACCCCTTGTTCGGTCGTCAGGTCGGGGCGAGCGCCACTGGCAGTCTGATGGGTCTCTCCGCCCTTGCCGACGGTCTCGCGGTCGTGTTGGTCGGCCATGGGTGCCTCGCGCCTTCAATGCTTGTTGGATGGCCGTCGCAACAGCCGGGCGACCGACTTGTTCCCGGTCGCGCATCGAAGATGTCTCGAGGCGAGAGGCGGAAAGGAAACGACCCTCTGCCGCTGCGGCCCGCGGCCTTATCCGGGCGGGCCGCGATCCAGGACGGCGAAGCCGAGGCCGGGGAGGCGAACGCCCTGTTCGCCCATCTCGGCGAGGGAGCCGGGCACGTCCTCGAGCAGGGTGGCGGGCGGATCCGCGGCAAACCAACGCTCCGCCAGAGAGAAGTTCAGGATCACGGTGAGGGTGCGGTCGGCATCGTAGCGGTCGAAGACCACGAGCGGCACCGCGGCGCGCGACCCCGCGCGTTCCGAGCCCATGCGCAGAAGCGGTACCTCGCGACGCCACGCCATCAAGGCCCGGAAAAACGACAGCACGCTGTCGGGGTCGTCCTCCTGGCGGGAGACGGCGAACGGCAGATGCTCCTGCGGCACCGGCATCCAGGGCGCGCCGGTCGAGAACCCGGCCTGCGCGGCCTGTGCGTCCCAGGGCATCGGCGTTCTGACCCCGTCGCGACCGACGAAATCCGGCCAGAGGTTGATCGACCACGGATCGCGCAGCGCCTCGTAGGGCAACTCCGGCTGCGGCAGTCCGAGTTCTTCGCCCTGAAAGACGATACCCCCGCCGCGCAGCGTGGCCTGCAGGAAGAGCAGCAGCTTGGCCGCCTCGCCGGTGCGCCCGGCGTCCACGGCAAAGCTGGTGAGGTTCGACACCGCGCGGATCGAGTCGTGGTTGGTGAAGTTGTTCATCAGCCAGCCCGACCCGATGAAGTCCGACCGAATGTCGAGCTGATGCATCCACTCCTCGAGCGTCTGATCGGTATTGATCAGGTCGAAGTCGTAGACCGCGTGCAGCCGGTTGCCGTCGGCGGTGTACTTCACGGCAAAGCGCGAACTGTCGAGATCCGCAAGCTCGCCGATCAGCGCGCGGCTTGGCGAATAGGCATCGACCGCCTCGCGCAGCCTCTCGATGATCGGGATCGCGTCGGGGAGATCGCGGTCGAACAGGTGCTGCTGCCGCGCGAACGGATTGCTCGGCCCGCCGCCAAGGCGGACCTGGTCGTCGCCGTCGTATCTCGGGGGGTTGTTGCGCAGCTTGTCGTCCCAGCAGAGGCACTGCACCGCATCGAGCCGGAAGCCGTCGACGCCGAGGTCGAGCCAGAAGCGCAGCGCGTCGATGACCGCCTCGAGAACCTCCGGATTGCGCAGGTTGAGCGCTGGCTGACATTGGAGGAACGGGTGGTAGTAGTATTGCTGGCGGCGCGGCTCCCATGTCCAGGCGGAGCCTCCGCCGAAGGATGACAGCCAATTGTTGGGCGGACCTCCATCCTCTGCCGCATCGGCCCAGATATACCAGTCCGCCCGCGGGCCGGTGCGGGCACGGCGGCTTTCGACGAACCAGTGATGCTCCTCCGAGGTGTGGCAGGGAATGAAATCCAGGAGCAGCTTCAGATCGCGGTCGTGGCACGCCTCGATCAGCTCCATGACGTCGCCGAGCGAGCCGAGCTGCGGATCGACGTTGCGGAAATCGCTTATGTCGTACCCGAAATCCTCGCCCGGGGAGGGATAGAAGGGCGACAGCCAGACCCCGTCGACACCGAGAGAGCGGATGTAGTCGAGCCGGTCGATCACGCCGCGGAGATCGCCGACGCCGTCGCCGTCGCTGTCCTGGAACGACCGCACGTAGACCTCGTAGAAGATGCCGCCGCGCCACCAGTCGCGCTCGGCATCGGCGGGGCGCGAGGGGATCAGCATGGCCTCCGCGATAAGCGCCTCGCGGCCCGCGCCACGCGTTGCAGGGTGCCGGGTCGTCATCGCACAGCCCCCGCGACACTATTCGGCGGGCGTCCGAACCAGGCGCCCCAGGCGGGCAGGTGAATGCCCGTCTCGTCGGCATGACAGCCGAAGCCGTGGCCCTCGAGTGCGCCCCCGCTGATCGCGTGACCGGGTGTCACGCAGGCCCCGCCGGGGCTGAGATTGATTGCGCAGAAGACCGGGTTGGCGCCGTCGTCACGGGTGAAGGTCAGCACGCCTTCGGGCCCGTCATGCATCCGCATCGCGCCGTGGCGCAGTGCGGGCTCGTCCCGCCGCCACGCAAGGAAGCGGCGGATCCGGTTGAGCGGGCTGCCCGGCTGCGCGTCCTGCGTGGCAACCGACAGACGCAGATGAGCCGGCGGCACGGGCAGCCACGGCGCCTCGTGGCTGAAGTCCCCATTGGGATGGTCGGCGGTCCAGGGCATCGGTGTGCGCGCGCCGTCTCGGCCGGCATAGGCCGGCCAGAACTCGCGGCCGTAGGGATCCTGCAAGTCTTCGTAGTCGAGCGTGGCCTCCGGCAGCGCCAGTTCGCTGCCCTGATAGAGGCAGGCCGCCCCGCGCAGGCAGGTCAGGGCCACCAGCGCCATGACCGACGCATCGGGATTGTCTTCCCAGCCGCAGCGCGTCGGCGTGCGGGTGAAATCGTGGTTGTCCATCGCCCAGCACGGCCAGCCGTCGGTGTCGGAGTATCCGAGCTTCTCCGCCGATCTTCGGATGACCGCCGGATCGCGCTGCTCCGCCCCCAGAAGGTCGTAGCCGTAGGCCAGGTGCAGGCGTCCGGGCGCCGTGTATTCGCGGTGAAGCTGCGCGTAGTTCTCCTGGTGCATTTCGCCCAGCAGGACGCGGTCCTCATATTCGTCGGTCAGCGCGCGCAGGCGCTCCAAGAAGCCGAGGTTCTCCGGCTGGCCGATGTCGTGCACGTGGCGCTGATAGCTGTAGGGGTTGAACTGGAAATGCGCGCCGCGCGGCGTCTCCGGCTCGGGCGGGTTGTCGCGCAATTCGGTATCGTGAAAGTAGAACGCGCAGACGTCGAGACGAAAGCCGTCGGCCCCGAGGTCGAGCCAGTACCGGCACACGTCCAGCACCGCCTCCTGAACCTCGGGGTTGTGGAAATTGAGATCGGGCTGCTCGCGCAGAAAATTGTGCAGGTAATACTGGCTTCGCCAGGGCGACCATTGCCACGACGCGCCGCCGAAGACCGACAGCCAATTGTTCGGGGGCCCGCCATCCGGCGCGGCATCGGCCCAGACATACCAGTCGGCCTTCGGATTGTCGCGCGAGCCGCGGCTTTCGCGGAACCAGGGATGCTGGTCGGAGGTGTGCGACAGCACCTGATCCATCAGTACGCGAAGGCCGCGCCGGTGCGCCTCGTCGAACAGGACCTGCACGTCGCCCTGCTGGCCGAAGAGCGGGTCGACCGCGCGGTAATCCGAGACGTCGTAGCCGTAATCCTTCATCGGCGATTGCACGAAGGGCGAGATCCAGATGGCGTCGACTCCCAGCGCGGCGATGTAGTCGAGCTTTCGGGTGATCCCCGGAAGATCGCCGACACCGTTGCCGGTCGTGTCGAGGAAGGATCGCGGATAGATCTGGTAGATGGTGGCGCCCTGCCACCATGCGGCATGGGTGGTCATCGCTGCCTCGCTTTTGCGGGTGAAAACACGAAACCGCGCCCGGCTGTTCCGGATCATGTCACCGGGGCGCGCACGCGGCCCGACGGTCTCGAGCCCGCGCACGCGGCCCGACGGTCTCGATGCCGCAGCACCGGCGTGTCGCGCCGTCGCGCGTGTCGACAGGGGGAGGGCGGCCCGGTCAGCGCGACAGACGCGCGCGAACCGAGCCGGACAGATCACCACCAGCCACTATCGACTTCTTGGCGGGACTCGAGCTGCTCCTCGGTCAAGGGCGTCACCAGCGCGAGGTCGCCCCAGGCGTCCTCGAAGCTGCCACCGACGGTCTTGAGGTCCGCGATGTCGATGACGATGTCGGCGTCCCCGATGTCGAGCCAACCGCCGACTTCGGCAACGACGCCGACGACCTCGCCGTCTCTCGAGATCACGATGTCCGACACCTCGCCGACCTCTTCCCAGTCCGTGTCGACTTCTTCGTAGTAGTCGGTACCGGTCCACTCCGCCTCGTCGTAGTTCATCGACTGGGTGTAGATATCCGCCCCGATGATGTGCTCGGCACGGATGAACCGCTCGCCCAACTCCTCGGCAACGACGCCGCTGTTCCGGCCCATGGGCGAGGTTTCGTCGGTTTGGCCCAGGGCCACGCCGGCGGGGCCTGCCACGGTGGCGAGGATCAGAGATTTTGCGAAACGCTGCATTTCGAGGTCTCCCTTTTTTCTCGCGGAGCGTCGGCAACAGCCGGACCTGCGCAATGTTCCAGAACCTCTCCTTCGTCCAACCGTGACGCATCCTCGGCGACGAGGCGCACCGAGTGTGTGCCCATCGCGCAGGCGCCCCGACGCCATCTTTGCTCGGGCGCGGGGGTGGCGACCACGTCGCAGCGCGCCATCTGTCTGGCGACGCAAATCCGTGACGAAGCGGGTCGCCCCAGGGACGAGAACGCGATGGAGATGCTCTACCAAGGCTGGGAAGGGATCGTGCGCACGCTGGTCGTGGGCACGCTGGCCTACGTCGCGCTCGTCGCGGTCCTGAGAGTGACGGGGAACCGGACGTTGTCCAAGCTCAACGCCTTCGACCTCGTGGTGACCGTGGCGCTCGGGTCGGTGCTGGCGTCGATCCTGTTGTCCGAGGGCGTGGCGCTCGCCGAAGGTGTGACGGCCTTTCTGCTCCTGATCGGCTTGCAATACGGCGTGGCGATGCTCTCGGTGAAGAGCCGGCGGTTCGCCAAGCTGGTGCGATCCGAACCGCGGCTCCTGCTGCGCGACGGCGAGCCGCTGCCGCAGGCAATGCACGAGGCGCGCGTCACCCGCGACGAGCTCGACACGGTGATGCGAACCTCGGGATACGCGGACCGCTCGGCGGTCTCCTCGATCATCCTGGAATCGGACGGCTCCTTCTCGGTCATCGGCAAGGACACCGAGACGCGCGGGAGGGCCTCGGTCGGCACCTCCGCGAGGTAGGCGCGGCTTGCGCGCTCGGCCTTTGTGTCCCGGTCGGCTGACCCGTGGGCTTCGGGGGGTCCGCGGCGCACTTGGTCGGTCCGCGGTGCCGTTCTCCGGCGCCCGGCCGATTGGACAGCCCTTGCAACGGCCCGAAAGTGTGCCGGGCACCGTCGATGTATCGGTCATGGTTTCGGCCCACAGATTCATGGCCCAGGCCCTTGTAATGCTGCAGTGCAGCATTACTTTCGGGTGTAAGAGACGAATTCACCGGACGCTCTCGAAAGGAGACGCATCATGGCAAAACAGACCAACCGCACCGCCGCAAACGACATTCAGAGCCTGTTCGATCCGAAGAACTACCAGGACATGCTCGGCACCTGGTCGGACTACAACGCGCGCGTGACGACGCTCGTCGTCGATGCCGCATCGAAGTCCAGCGATGTCGCGAACGACACCGCGCAGGAAGCATTCTCGAACGTGCGCGAACTGGCCTCGGCCAAGACCGACCCGGCGGAATACGCCAAAGCCTACAGCACCTTCGCGCAGAAGCAGATGGAGCTGTTCATGCGCACCGCGCAGAGCCTCGGCGGGATCGCGCAGCACACCGGTCAGCAGTCGGTTGATGTTGCCTCGAGCGCCGGACAGGATATGGGCGCGAAAGTGGCGTCGAAGGCTGAAGAAGCTGCCAACACGACGAAGTCGGCCGCCAGCAAGGCGAGCTGAACGCGTCAGGATCGCGACATTGCGATCACGTGAAGAGAGGCGGGCGAGAGCCCGCCTTTTTTTGCGTTGCAAGCCCGCTTAGAAGCCGATGCCAACCGCATATCGAGGTGCGACGAGGGCGGACCTCACAAAGGCGTGGCGCACCTCGATGCCGTCGAGCGCACGCAGCGGTCCAGTCCTTGGAGCGAGACCGGTGCACAGTGGCCCGTGTGCCGGGCCAGCATGGCGGCGAACGGGACCAAAGCGCTGTCGATATCGTCGTGCGTCTCTTACCGGGCATTCAGACAATCCGCGAAACGAGCACAGACCCAACGTTCGAGCGTGCAGGAACGCCCGTGACGGCGGAGCCTGCCACCTCATGCCGTGGCAGGCGGGCGCTTTACGCCGCGAACAACATGCCGAACGCGACCCAGTCGATCTGCCCGCGCTCGGCCCGGTCGAGCCAGTTCCGCGCCGCCGGGCGGTTGCGGGGTGGCACGTGCCGCAAGAGCTCGGCGAACCCGGGGGCGGACGTCTCGGCGCCAGAGGCGTCCCGCGGTGCAGGCGCCAGCTGCACGTGCCGGGTGGTCTCTTTGAAATCGCTCAGGTTCTGGCACATCTCGGCGTCCGGCCAGAGCAGGCGCATGCGCGCCTCCCGCGGTGCGTAGACAGCGGTGAAGAGCGTGCCGAAGCCACCGGCGAAATCCGTCTGGTAGAGCGGTGGCGCGAGAAACGCTCCGAGCTTGTCCTCGAGCGGGCCGGCCCCCGACACCAGCCGCGACAGGCATGCGCGCCGCTCGACCGTGCGTGTGAACGACGCCTTGTCGGGAAGCGGCGCGGAGAGCTGGTGGTTCGTCGCGATCGACGGCGCGCGTGCCGTGCAGCCGCCGCCGGCGTGCATCTCGACCGAGGCCGTCTCGCCCGCGGCATCCGCCAGCACGAGGTTGTAATCCATGTGGGACGGCACCCGGGCCAGCACCGCGCGCGCCTCTGCGACGCTCCGGCAGGTTTCCAGCACGTAGCGCAGGATCGTGCAGATCCCGAAGCCCCTGCCGGTGGCGTGCGTTCCCCCGAAGGCAAGGGCCACGGAGAGACCGTGTGCATTGATGCCGTCGGAGAGACCCCAGAGGAACTCGGTCATGCCCATCACGGGCGTACCGGTCCATTCGGTCCGCAGGAGCAGACCCTCGTTCAGGTCGGGCGACAGGTCGTAGTTGCGCACGAGGGTCGCGGCGCCGTCCGACGGGATCGCGGCCACCGAGCATCCGCCGAGGTAGGGCGGCGGGCACCACGTCGACAGGAACCGCGCGGCCAGATCGTCGCCGCCGGCAAGCATGGCGAGCCGCCGATGCACGGGCACCAGTTCCGGCATGTACCGGGCGAGGGCGGCCACGCACTCGGCCCGGTCCGGGCCCTCGCGCCCGCCGCGCGCCTCGAACCACGCGCGGTAGGCCGGCCAGGACAGGGTCCAGCGCGCGCACCACTTGGGGCCGGGGCGCGCCTCGGCCACGGCGGTGAAGGTCATGTCCGCGGTCATGCGCGCCCCCGTTCCATGAAGAAGCGCAACATTTCGGCCGATGCGTCCGGTCCGGTTGGGTCGGCATAAGACCCGGCCGGATCGCCCCCGAACCAGGCGTGGCCAGCCCCCGCCACGCGCCAGAGCTCCGAGCCGTCCTGCGTGACAAGGCGCGTCCACGAACGGCCGTTGCCGCTTTCGCTTTGCTCGATGCCGCTTCCGGTGACGATCGCGTCGGCATTTCCGGGCGCCACGGTGCGATCCGCCGTGCCGTGAAAGACGATGACCGGACCGGCGGCGGGGCGCCCGTGATGAACGTCGCCGCGCATCGCCGCGAAGGCCGATGGCATGTCCCGGGCCGCCCCGGCAGGAAGGCCAGAATGTACGCCAACCGCCGCGAAAACCTCGGGGTGGCTTTCGCCGAGGATCGCCGCCATCGCACCGCCCGCCGAGAGACCCGCGGCGAAGACCCGGCCCGGGCAATCGAACTCGGCCGACAGGGCCTGCCCGAGGCCTGCCAGGATGGCGGCCTCTCCGTGCGTTCGGCCCTGGTCCTCCGGGCGGAACCAGTTCCAGCAGGATTGTGCGTTGTGGCGTCCGGTCTGCTCGGGATAGGCGACGACGAACCCGGCCCTCTCCGCCAGCTGGTCCATCCGCGTGCCGAGCGCGAAGTCCTCGGGCGTCTGCGTGCAGCCATGCAGCATCACCAGAACGCCCTTGGGCCGGGCCCGGTCCGACGGCACGAAGAGTCGGTAGGATCGACCGCCCGCAGTGCCGCGATAGGTCCGCGCCTCGACTCTGGCGCCGTCGGGCACCGGGGCGCGGGGCGACCTTGCCCGGTGGGGCATCGACCCGGGCGCCGCGTCGCTCCGTGCCCCGAGGCCCGGAAGCGACGAAAAATCGAAGCCGCCGCCGCGCCCGAGATCCTCCGGCACGCGGTGACCTTGACCCTGCGGACTCTCCGCCGCAGCGTCGGAACAAGGTCCGCAGCACGGCGCCTCCGTCGTGTCGCGGCCGGACAGGGCCCTTTGCAGAAGGGTGGTCGCGGCGCGGGGATCACCGGCGCGCGTGTGCTCGAGCGCCCGGCGCATGGCCGTCGCGAATTGATCGTTCATGTCTGTATCCTTGTGAGGGGCGCGGCCCGTCAGGTGATGCGGTCCGCGAGGGCCGTCTTGATGTCCTTTGAGGCTTGCAGAGATCCCAGGACGCTGAGCGACCCGATGGTTTCGAGCGCAAGCTCGACCGGAACGTCATCCGCAATGCGGGCGAGCCCGAGGACGCGAAGGTGGAGTGTCTCGCCCCGCTGCCGCGCGGCTTCGAGATCGGCGCGCGTCACGTCGAACAGGCCCATCTCGAATTGATGCCGTTCCACCGACTGGTCCACCGCACGCGCATCCGTCGACAGCTGGTTGCGGATCGCGGTGCGAATGAAGTCGGTGCGGTTGGTGTAGAACCCCTCGCGCACCAAGAGATCGATCCGTCCCAGATCGACGTGACCGATGTTGAGCGTGATCTTCTCCGTATCCGCGTGACGGTCCGGCAGACGGTGGATCTTCGGCATCTCGCTACTCCATCCAAGTGGAATATTAATGGATGGTGTACGCCCGATTTGCAAGGCCGGTCACGACGCGATGACAAACATCCATTCTCGAGTCGGTTGCGCGGCCGTGTCCCATTGCCGACCTCAAGCGAGGTTCGGCCGCGAAGCGCTGGTCCCTTCATGACCCGTGGCGGAACGCGAATACGGCGTTCCGCAGGCGCGGCGCGCTACACGTCAGAGCCCTGTCTGTGACGGATGCGTCTGCACTGGCGGGGCGACAGCATCCTGGTGTCGAGCGATTGGGGCTGCAGATGCTTGATGGACTGATCATCGGAGATGACGTGGTACGTCTTCCTGGCACCGGCCGGTTTCTGCCCGGTGCCAAGCACTGTGAACGTCACCTTGTTGAGGCCCGGCAATTGCTCGGTGTTGTAGTTCGGCGCCGCGCGCTGGAGGATTCCACGCACCGAGCCGAGCGAAATGTAGTCCCCTGCGGTCATCGGTCCTTGCGTGGTCCCGCTCAGGCCTTCGGACATCTCTTCTTCCGGCAGTTCTCGCCTGTCCGTCACGTAATGGGTGCTCTCTCCATCGCCTTCGATATCCATGGTCACGAGCACGTCCTGGACGTAGATCGGTTCGTAGCCGAGATTGCTGAGGATCACCTTGGCATCCATGCCCTCGCCGGACCCGCGGTTCATGCTGAGCGTGGGTCGGCGTTGTCGCCGGACACCCGACAACAGCAGTTGGAGATACACGAGCCATATCAGCGCCGTCACGATTGACGTGACGGTTTGAACGAGGAGTGCGTTGTCTGAAAACCAGGTCATCGGGTCACCGCATGGGCAGAGGGGCAGGGCGAGATAGGGTCGGCGCTCGTGCCAAAGAACGCCGGATGGATCATCGAATAGATCGGCCTTCCTGAACGCCGTCGAAGGTTTTTTGTCTACGCCGATGATCCCCATACAGCGCCGGATCGCGATGCCTCGACTTTCCCGAAAACCGGTTGTCCGAGGCCGGGATGCCCGGATCGCCACGAAGCTTCGGGTCCGAAGGGGACGCGGTCCGATAGGTCTCGCTGTTCCGAGCGATGCGCCCGCGAGGATCGTGCTCCGCCATCTCATTAATCTCTTGACGAGAAAACCTTTTCACGGCCGAAACAATGCGGCGGAGCGGATGTTCCCGGCGGCCGCCGCCGGACACGCGCCAAACCGTGCAGAGGCCGGCGACGGGCCGCTGCGCGTGCCGTTCGCTTGATGCTGGGCTGGGCAATCGGCACCCTCGTGCCGCGATCGAAACGCAGCCAAACGCCGATGATCCGCGCTTTGACAGCGGTCGCGGAACTTGGAAACGCTGGCGGGGCCCGGAACATCGCTTTGGCCTTCCGGTTCTAGCTGCGACCACCCTGTCGCCAACAGGCAGGCGGGCAGCGAGTGCGAACATCATGGAGCGACACATGAGAAAGCGGGAGGGTGCGCTGAGCGACGTCCTGACGGAGATGCGTGCCGCAACAAGCAACCGGGGACGGCTGGCGATCGGCGACCTTGTCGGAGCGCTCGACGAGCGCGGCCACGGCGCGGCGCTGGCCGTGCTGCCGCTACTGGAGCTGACGCCGATCGGAGGCATCCCGGGCTTTCCGACGCTTCTCGGGCTCACGATCGCAGTGATCACGGTGCGGATGCTGCTCGGCCACGAGCACCTGTGGGTGCCGGGTTGGATCAGCCGCCGTACGCTCGACGCAAGCTCGGCGGAACGCGCTCTGGCATGGTTGCAGCCGATCGCGCAGCGGATCGACGCGCAGCTTCACGAGCGTTTGTCCGGTCTTGCCGGCGCAACCGGGCGGTGGTGTGCCGGGATCGCGATATTGTGCGTCCTGGTGTCCGTGCCGCCGCTCGAATTCGTGCCGTTCGCCACCTCGATCCCGATGATCGTCATCTCGCTTTTCGGGCTGGGGCTGCTTTTCCGCGATGGCTTGCTGATGCTGCTGGCGTTCCTCGCCTTAAGCAGCGTGGGGGCATTGGGATTGTCATTCCTGATGGGCGGCGCGTCGATCGTTGATTGATTATTTTTTACATAATCATCATTACCGGAGTATCACATGGCGAAAGTCGAAGTCGAAGTGGATGACGAGCTGCTTGCCCGCGCCGAGGAGCTCGGCATCGATGTCCGCCAGGCGCTCGCATTGGGCCTGCGCGGCGCGATAAGGACGGCGGAAGTTGTGCGAGACCTCGATGATGCGCCGCTCACAGACGAGGAGAAACAGCGTCTCCGAGGATAAACAGCGCGAATTCTCATGATTGTCACCTGTCTATTCGGTGCAGAGAATGCAGGGGATTTGAATCACATCTGCCTCGCCGGAAGGCTCGTCGAGCCTGTCGAAGATCGTCGACACCAACGCCGTGACGTCCTGTTTGACCATGCCGACGTTTTCCTCGAGCAGGGCCGCGAACGGGTCCCAGTCGAAGCAACCGAACGGCAAGGTCTGTCCGTTGGAGCGCATCCATCGCACGACACCCTCGAGCGAGATCGTGCTGTTCACGAAAAGCGCCTCCGGCACGTCGAAGGCGAGTGTGTCCAAAGCACTCTGCGCCTTGTCGGAGGCATAGCCGCAGGTCAGCACGTGGCTTTCGGGTAACGCCAACCCGCGGGCCTCATGGGCATCGCGCACGCCGCGAATGCGCTCTGCCGTGTTGTGATCCGTTCCGCGACCGCCCACGAACAGGAGCGGCCCGCTGGCGGGCCCGATCCTGTCGAGCAGCAGGAGCGCAAGTTCGCGCGCGCCGTTGTAATTGTCCGAGATCACGGATGGCGCCTCGCGGCCCGGCAGGTCGAGATTGAGCGTGCGGATGCCGGCGGCGGCCGCCGTGCGGGTGATCCGGTCCGGATCCGTGGCGCCGGTTGCGATGATGCAATCCACCCGGTAGCCGATCATCTCGCGCGCGGCGGCGACCTCGAGCTCGGGATCGCGCTCGGTACAGGTTATCACGGGAAAGAGTCCCCGGGCGCGCGCCTTGGCCTCGAACTGTTCCGCAATCGCCCCGAAGTATCGGTTGTCGTATTTCGGCATGATCATTCCGATCACGTTCGACCGGTCGCTGCGCAGCGCACTGGCCTGCAGGTTGCGGGCGTAGCCCTCGGCTTCGGCGATGTCGATCACGCGCTGCGCCGTCGTCTCTGCGATTCGACGCTTCTTCCAGCTCCCATTCAGGATCGCGCTGACGGCGCTTGGCGACGTGCCGGCGAGCTCCGCGATGTCGTAGATCGTCGTGCGCCGCCCCTGAGATTTTCCTTGCGATCCCGACACCTGAGCCGACGTCTCCACTTGCTTCACCGATTGAGCATTGACTGAAAAGAAGGCTTGCCGCAACATGCTACATCGGTTGTGCAATTTGCTCAATCGATACAGCGGTTGGGAGACCGCCCGTTTTGGGAGGATAGAGATGATCCAGAAGACATGTGCCGCGGCCTCTGTGGCCGCGCTTGCAGCTGCGACCCTCGGCACGGCCGCGACCGCGCAGCAGGAGACCGTCGGCTTTCTCATGCCCGACCAGGCTTCGACCCGCTACGAGGAGCGAGACTACCCCGGCTTCCGTGACGCGATGGCGGAGCTCTGCGCCGATTGCGAGGTGGTCTACCAGAACGCCAACGCCGATGCGCAGCTCCAGCAGCAGCAGTTCAATTCGCTGATCGCGCAGGGTGCGAGCGCGATCGTGCTCGACCCGGTCGACAGCTCGGCGGCCGCGTCGCTCGTCAATCAGGCCAAGGCGCAGGACGTGCGCGTGATCGCCTACGACCGGCCGATCCCGGACGTGCCTGCGGATTTCTACGTCTCGTTCGACAACGTGGGCATCGGCCGCGCCATCGCGCAGTCGCTGGTCGATCACCTGCAGGCCGAGGGCGTGGCCGACGGAGCGGGCGTGCTGCAGGTCAACGGCTCGCCCACTGACGCGGCGGCCGGCCTTATCCGTGACGGCATCGACGAAGCGCTGGACGGCTCGGCCTACGAGACGCTGGCGGAGTTCGACACGCCGAACTGGGCCCCGCCCGAGGCGCAACGCTGGGTCGCTGGCCAGATCCAGCGGTTCGGGGACGAGATCGTCGGCGTGGTGGCGGCGAACGACGGCACCGCCGGCGGCACGATCGCCGCGTTCAGCGCCGCGGGAACCGACCCGATCCCGCCGGTCACCGGCAACGACGCGACCATCGCCGCCCTGCAGCGCATCATCGCCGGCACGCAGTACAACACGATCTCCAAGCCGTCCGAGATCGTGGCCGAGGCCGCGGCGGAGGTCGCCTACACCTTCATCAGCGGCGAGACGCCTGAGGCGGAAACGACGCTCTACGAGACGCCGTCGCAGCTCTTCACGCCCGAGGTCGTCACGCGCGAAAACATCGTGGAGATCATTTTCGACGGCGGCATCAACACGCCCGAGGAAGTCTGCACCGCGGAGTTCCAGGACGGTTGCCGCGAGCTCGGCATCGTCGAGTGACCCGACCGCTTCTTCGGGCGGCTGCATGCCGCCCGGAGCCGCCCCGGCGGGGGCATGGGAGGAGGATACATCAATGCCAGCGGAAGCCGTCGGGGACAGCGCCCCGATCCTGAAACTGTCCGGGGTCACGAAGGTCTTCGGCGCGGTGACCGCGCTCGACGGCATCGACCTCGAAGTGCGGCGAGGCGAGGTGGTCGCGCTCGTCGGAGACAACGGCGCGGGCAAGTCGACGCTCGTGAAGATCCTCTCGGGCGTCCATTCGAAGACGTCCGGGACAATCGAGTTCAACGGGGCTGAAGTGTCGATCGACACGCCGGGCCGCGCCATCGATCTCGGCATCGCGACCGTCTTCCAGGATCTCGCTCTGTGCGAGAACCTTGATGTCGTCGCGAACCTCTTCCTGGGGCAGGAAGTGAACGCCTGGCGCCTCAACGAGGTCGAGATGGAGGTGCGTGCCTGGAAGCTCCTTGGCGAGTTGGCCGCGCGCATCCCCTCCGTGCGCGAGCCCATCGCGTCGCTCTCGGGCGGGCAGCGACAGACAGTGGCGATCTGCCGCTCTCTGCTGCTCGACCCCGAAATCATCATGCTGGACGAGCCTACCGCCGCGCTTGGTGTCGCGCAGACCGCGGAGGTGCTGAACCTCGTGGAGCGGGTGCGCGACCGCGGGCACGGCGTCATTCTCATCTCGCACAACATGGAAGACGTGCGCGCCGTCGCCGACCGGATCGTGGTCCTTCGGCTGGGTCGCAACAACGGCACGTTCGGGCCGGAGGCGACGCAGGAAGAACTCGTCGCCGCGATCACCGGCGCGACCGACAACTCCGTCTCGCGCCGCGCCGGCAAGCGCCAGGACGAAACGACCGCCGCGGGAGAGGCGAGATGAGCGAAACACCGAAAATCGATCGCGCGGATACCCGCGTGCGCGCCGACGAAGGGCTTCTCGGGGCGCTGCGCGGCTTTCTCGACCGGCTTCGGTCCGGCGATCTGGGCGTCTTGCCGGTGATCCTGGGGCTCATCGTCATCGCGGTGGTGTTCAGTTCGCTGAACCCGGTCTTCATGCGGCCCAACAACCTGACCAACCTCTTGTTCGACGCCGCCGCCGTGGGGCTCATTTCGCTCGGCGTGGTGTTCTGCCTGCTGCTCGGCGAGATCGACCTGTCGATCGGGTCGATGTCGGGCGTGGCGTCCGCGATCCTCGGCGTGCTCTGGGTGAATGCCGGGGTGCCGTGGCCGTTCGCGATCCTCGCCGCGCTGGCGGCCGGCGCGATCACCGGGTTCGTCTACGCGACGCTTCTAAACACCTTCGGTATGCCGAGCTTCGTCTCGACGCTGGCCGGTCTGCTCGCGCTCCTCGGATTGCAGCTCTACCTGCTCGGCAAGTCTGGCTCGATCAACCTGCCGTTCCAGTCCTTCGTGATCCGGTTCGGACAGACGATGGTGATGCCGGGCTGGCTGTCCTATCTCGTGGCACTAATCCCGGGTGCGACGATCTTCTGGTTCGGGCTGCAGACCCGGACGCAGCGGGCGCAAGCCAACCTGTCGGTCCCATCGATGAGCGTGCTGGTGGTCAAGGCCGCGGGCCTGACCGCGATCATCCTCGGCGCGGTGTGGTACCTGAACCAGGGGCGCGGCGTGCCATGGATGTTCCTGTTCTTCATGGCCCTCGTCGCAGGCATGGAATACGTGCTCAAGCGGACCAAGTTCGGGCGCTCCATCTTCGCGGTCGGCGGCAATCGCGAGGCGGCGCGCCGGGCCGGGATCAAGGTCGAGCGGATCCGCATCTACGCCTTCATGCTGTGTTCGACCTTCGCGGCGTTCGGCGGCGTGCTGGCGGCCTCGCGACTCGCCTCGGCCAGCCGGCAGGCGGGCACGGGCGACGTGAACCTCAACGCGATCGCGGCCGCGGTGATTGGCGGCACGTCTCTCTTCGGAGGGCGCGGGTCGGCGTGGTCGGCTCTTCTGGGCGTGCTGGTGATCCAGGCGATCTCCAACGGGCTCACGCTTCTGAACCTCAGCTCGTCGCTGCGCTACATGATCCTCGGCGCCGTTCTCGCCATCGCCGTCATCGTCGACAGCCTCGCGCGGCAATCCCGTGCCAGCCACGGCCGCGCCTGAGAGGAGAAGAGACATGCAACTGAAGGACAAGACAGCCGCGATCACCGGCGCGGCGTCGGGCATCGGCCTCGAATGCGCGAAGATCCTTTTGGAGAACGGCGCGCGGGTCGTGCTCGTCGACCGCGATGCGGACAAGCTGGCGCAGCTGACGGACGAGCTCGGCGCGAACGCCCTCGCGCTGGAGCTCGACCTACTCGACCCGGCGCAGGTGTCGGATCTCGGCCGCAGGATCGAGGAGACGGCAGGTCCGCTCGACATCTTTCACGCCAATGCCGGCGCCTATGTCGGCGGTGACGTTGCGGAGGGCGATCCGGACGTCTGGGACAGGGTGCTCAACCTCAACGTCAACGCCGCGTTCCGTTCGGTCCACGCGGTGCTCCCGCAAATGATCGAACGCGGGACGGGTGACATTCTGTTCACCTCCTCCGTCGCCGGCGTGATCCCGGTAAAATGGGAGCCGATCTACACCGCGTCCAAGTACGCGGTGCAGGCCTTCCTTCACACCACGCGCCAGCAGGTGTCCAGGCACGGCATCCGCATGGGCGCCGTGCTGCCGGGGCCGGTGGTGACGGCACTGATCGACAGCTGGCCGGAGGCCAAGAAAGAGGAGGCCCTCGCCAATGGTTCGCTCATGCAGCCGCGCGAGGTCGCGGAATGCGTGCTCTTCATGCTGACGCGGCCGCGCGGCGTGGTGGTGCGCGATCTCGTCATCCTGCCGAACTCGGTGGAGCTCTGAGGTGGCGGAGGGACCGTATTTCATCGGCGTGGATGTCGGCACCGGAAGCGCCCGCGCCGGCGTCTTCGACGCCGCGGGCGGCCAGCACGGCGCCCATTCGGCAGAGATCGCCATCCACCGCGAACCGGGCGGCATCGTCGAGCAATCGAGCGCCGACATCTGGGCGGCCTGCTGCGCCTCGGTCCGCGGCGCGGTCGCGGCGGCTGGCATCGACCCCGCCGATGTTGCGGGGCTCGGCTTCGACGCGACCTGTTCGCTCGTGGTGTCGGGCGACGGAGGCGTACCGCTCCCGGTCGGCGAGCCGGGAGCGCCCGACCGCGATGTGATCGTCTGGATGGATCACCGGGCCACCGAGCAGGCGGCGCGGATCAACGCCGGCGATCACGCCGTGCTGAAATACGTCGGCGGCCGCATCTCTCCGGAAATGCAGACCCCGAAGCTCTTGTGGTTGCGCGAGAACCGGCCGGACGTCTTCGACGCAGCGTGGCAATTCTTCGACCTGACCGACTTTCTCGGCTGGCGCGCCACCGGCGCCATCGCGCGCTCGAGCTGCACCGTGACCTGCAAATGGACCTACCTCGCGCACGAGGAGCGCTGGGATCCGGAGTACTTTCGGGCCATCGGGCTGGGCGTTTTGGCCGACGAAGACTTCGCCCGGATCGGCACCGACATCGTCCGACCCGGGACGCGGCTTGCCGCCGGGCTGACGCCGGACGCGGCCGACGCGCTGGGTCTGGCTCCGGGCACGGCCGTCGGCGCCGGCTTGATCGACGCCCACGCTGGCGGCATCGGCACGGTCGGCCCCGAGGAGGGGCCCGAGGCGAACCTTGCCTACGTCTTCGGCACCTCGTCCTGCACGATGACCTCGACGGCCGAGCCGGTCTTCGTGCCCGGCGTCTGGGGCCCGTATTTCGAGGCGATGGTCCCCGGTCTTTGGCTGAACGAAGGCGGTCAGTCGGTCGCAGGCGCGGCGATCGCGCATCTCGTGCATCATCACCCGTACGCCCCCGTTGCCGCGAAGAAAGCCGAGGCCAAGGGCATGTCGCTGCCAAACTGGCTCGCTGAAGAAGCTGCCAAGCGCTCGGCTGGCGCATCGGCGGTCTCCCTTGCCGATGGGGTCCACGTGGTGCCGGAATTCCTTGGCAATCGCGCACCGTTCGCCGACCCGGATACGCGGGCGGTGATCCTGGGGCTCGGCATGGACGACGGGGTCGACGGGCTCGTGGCGCTCTATGTCGCCGGTGTCTGCGGCATCGGCTACGGGCTGCGGCAAATCATCGACGCGCAGGCGACCCGCGGCATCCGCATCCGACGCGTGGTGCTCTCGGGTGGCGCCGGACGCCACCCGATCGTCCGGCAACTCCTCGCCGGCTCCGCAGGCATCGAGATCGCGATCCCGGCGGCCGAGGAACCCGTCCTCTTGGGAGCCGCCATTCTCGGCAGCGTCGCCTCGGGCGGATACGCCGACATTCGGGACGCGATGTCGCAGATGACCCGGTTCTCGGACCGGTTCGCGCCCCCCGCAGACGCGGCGGCGGCCCATGCTCGCCGCTTCGAAGTTTTCGAGAACATGCAGGCGCTTGCGCGTGATGCGAAGTAGGAGTGCCGATCTCCACGTATGGGCAGTTGGTTCCACTGGTTCAGTGCATGGCCGAGACGAACACGTTGCCTACGTCCTCGACATCGTTGCCGCACCGAAAAGTCCAGAAAACTACGTGCCATGGCTCAAGCTGAAGCCGAGCGCCTGAGGGCGCTCGGCTCCCATGCTTTCGCTCGCGGCTGATCGACTAGCCTGTGTTGCTCATGTGGCAGAAACGATTTGCGTATATGACCGCTTGGGGGAAGGCGTCGAGGGCTGGAGTCAGACATCGATGCGAAGGTTGGTTTGGGGCCGGTCACAAGCGTTTCGGGAGCCGTTCCCAGTTCCATGCCTTACCGCCGGCCCGTGCGGACGGTTCAACAAAGATCGAAAACCAAAGATCCGGTGTCGGCCGCAAATTCATCCTTGGACCAGACATTGGTCAGGAGCCGAACCCATCGTCTCTGCCGGCGCCGATGAGAGTCTCGGTCCGCGTCAATCGACACAGCGAGGTGCGGCGCCGAACCATGCAATCGACAAGAACGTGAGCGGCTGCGCCGCATGGTTGTGCTACGCGTAGGCATCGGCAAGGGAGGCACTTTCATGAACGAACAGATTTCAACACGCCGTCTCACTGCGGCGGATTTCGACCAAGAGCTGCTCGACCTCTACGACTACTACGCCCACGGAAAGATTTCGAAGCGGGAGTTTCTCGATCGCGCCGGAAAATGGGCTGTGGGCGGAGTGACCGCCGCCGCGATTCTCGGAACCCTCGCGCCGAACTATGCTCTCGCCCAGCAGGTCGCAGAGAACGATCCGGACATCGTGGGTGAGGACATCACCTATCAGAGTCCAGACGGCACCGGGGACATCACGGCGTATCTCGTCAGGCCGGCCCAGGTGGACACCGAGAACCCGCCAGCCGCTGTTCTGGTCGTTCATGAGAACCGGGGCCTCAACCCCTATATCCGCGACGTCGTGCGGCGCCTTGCCAAGGCGGGCTTCGTCGCGATGGGACCGGATGGCCTGTCGTCCCTGGGCGGCTACCCGGGTAGCGACGACGAGGGCCGCGAAATGCAACGCAGCCTCGATCAAGAAGCTCTACTGAACGACTTCTTCGCAGGTTTCGAGTATCTGCAAGCGCTCGAGAATACCAACGGCAAGGTCGGAGCTACAGGCTTCTGCTACGGTGGTGGCGTGGTAAACAAACTGGCCGTTGCGTATCCCGAGATGGCGGCGGGGGTCCCCTTCTATGGTGCCGCGCCGGAGAGCCGCCAGGTGGCGCAGATCGAGGCGCCTCTCATGATCCAGCTCGCGGCGCTCGACCAGCGGATCAATGCGATGTGGCCCGAGTTCCAGAAGTCGCTGGAGGAGAACGACAAGCGATACGAGGCACATATCTATCCCGGTGTGAACCACGGTTTCCACAACGACACGACGCCTCGCTACGACGAGGCCGCTGCCATGCTCGCCGAAGAACGCATGGTCGCCTGGTTCAGGACCTACCTCGCAGGCTGACGAGATTTAGCGTCCGCCTCGCGGCGGGCGTGACTTCCGACATCGGGAAAGCTGCAACAGCCGGGAAAATCCAGCATCCGGCGGTCCATGAACGCCCATCGAGGAGGCTCGTGGCGATCAGCGCCGAACCGTCCGAGACTGTCCGCGTGCCCGGGTCGAACAGGCATCGCGGATCGCTACGGCAGCTCAGCGCCACACCCGCGCACCGGTCGCCGTCGTAGCAGGCCTGCGAGATCAGGTAATCGCAGCGGCACCGCCGGCTCGTCTCGCGCCAGTCGCGCAGCTTGCCCGTCGCAGGCGCACGCGCCGCGTCCCCGGCCATGTTCACGACGCGGGGCGGATCCCCGCACACGGGCGCCACGGACGAGCGGATCGCACGCGGCGAAGCCCGCCGCGTCGTACTCGAGCCATAGGGGACCCTTCGTGCTGCGCATCCGGGAGACTTCGCGCGTCGCAGTCCGGAAGCTGCCGGTGTTCGCGGCGTCCGCCCCGAGACGCCGGACGATGCCGACCACCTGTCGTCTGCACTTGCCGCACCCGCCAGCCCGTCCGCCGTGTCGATCACCAACAGGCCGATGCGCGTTGTCGTCACTTCGGGGCCCCTTGCGACTCAACAATGAGAGGTCCCGGATCCCGAGGCGCACGGCCCTGCGTCAGCCGGCGAAGACCATCGTCGTCGTGACGCCTTCGCCCTCGCTCTCCACGTCCATGTCGCAGTCGAGCTCCATGCAGACGATCTCGGCGATCTTCATGCCGAGCCCGCGCGGCGACTGCTCCGCCTCCTGCGGGAGGCCGACGCCATCGTCAGAGCACACGAGGCTGATCATGTCGTCGGCAGTCTGGGTGATCTCGATCCGCACGCGACCCGTGCGACCGTCCGGAAACGCGTGCTTGAAGGAATTGGCCACGAACTCGTTGACGAACGTGCCCACCGCCGCCGCCTGCGCGGACCCCACGACGATCTCCTCGGCCGCGACCTCGAGACGGACACCGGCCGGCGCGATTCCTTCGAGGTTGCTGCAGATCCGGTTGAGGAAATCCGACATCTCCACGGTCATGTGCGCGTTCGTGGTGTAGAGCTGCTCGTGCAGCTGCGTCAGGGAGTCGACGCGCGTGGTAATCATCGACAGCGCGAGTTTCGCGTCCTCTGACGCGAACGCCCTCTGCTGCAGCCGCGCGAAGGATGCCAGCGACTGCAACGAGTTCTTCACCCGGTGATCGACCTCCTTGCGCAGCACGTCGGCCATGCGGGCGGCCTTCTGGTTTTCGAGCAGCGTCATGACCTGGCGCGCCAGCACGCGCAGCGTATCGCGCTGCAGCGGCGTCAGCGCGCGCGGCGCGTAATCGAGCACGCACAACGTCCCGAGCGGCAGCCCCTCGTCGGTCTTGAGGAGCGCGCCGGCATAGAACCGGAGCCCGGGGTCTCCGCAGCACAGCGGGTTGTCCTGCATCCGCGGATCCTCGAGCGTGTCGCGGATCTCGACGAAATCCTCTTCGAGAATGACATGCGCGCAGATCGACGTCGCGATCGGCGTCTCGCGCACGCCCAGTCCCGTTTCGGCCTTGAACCATTGTCGCTCGGCATCGATGAAGTTGATGACCGAGATCTGCGTTTCGCAGATCGCGGCCGCGAGCTTCACGATGTCGTCGAATTCCTGCTCCGGATCCGTGTCGAGAACTTCGAACGAATGCAGCGCAGACAGCCGCTGATCCTGGCGAGGGTGAAGTGCAGCCTCCATGACGGGGCTCCGATCATTGGTGAGTTGCGTGCGGCCCTCTGGGCCGGGGGCGGTCCGAGCGTAACACACATTCCGGACATGCCATGTTATTCGCCTCGGAGTCGAAACATGATTTTCGAAACGGGTCAAATCGGGCCCGCGAAAGCGCTTTCGGGCCATCGTTCGCGGCGGGCTAGAGCGAAGGCGGCAGGCGGTACATCCCGGGCGTTGCGGGCCGGATGCGGCTCGCATCCGCTGCGGCTCCGCTTTCGCCGACTCGGGCCGGTCTGCGGCGCGGTCGACGCGACCGAGCCAATGCGTCGCTTGTCCGCGACGACACCGCCGGCCCACCGGCTGGGCAGTCTCGCGCCCCGCCCTGCCCCCGAGGCGTGCGGCAGGCTTTTCCGGCGCTGGCGCGCGCGCTACGCCTGACACCCAAGGGCGCAGCCGCCGGCCGGGGCCGGCGCGCGGGTCTCGACGTACACCGGGGGAGCGATGCAGGGCGACCATGTGAAATCGGCGGCGCGCGTGCTGGAGATCCTCGAGTTTTTCGCCGACCACCGCCGCCCCGCGCGTATGAGCGTTCTGATCCGCGCGCTCGGCTACCCGCCCTCGAGCATGACCGGGTTGCTGCGCACGCTGGTGGCCCGCGGCTACATGGACATCGATCCCGACACGCACGAATACATGCCAACGGCCCGGCTGATGCAGCTGACGCGCTGGCTCGGCACCGGCGGATACGAAGAAACGGTCGTGCTCGACGCGATGCACCGCCTGCGCGACCGGGTCGACGAGCCGGTGGTGCTGGGAGCGCCGGTCGGGTTGCACATCGAGTACGTGATGTCGTTGCATCGCTCGGACGGCGTCAATTCCCACATTCGGCCCGGCGACCGGCGACTGATGATCCAGAACGGGATCGGCTGGCTGCTGCTGAGCCGGATGCCCCGGTCCGACGCGCTGCGCGTTCACGAGGGCACCGTGGCGGCGGGGCTGCTGCAGGCGGACGACTTCGACCGGGCATCCTACGAACAGACCCTCGACCGTCACGAAGACACGGACGTGTCGGTGCTTCATGCCCGCGACCTGATCGCGCCCACGGCCCATTGGAACGCCTCGATGGTGGCCGTTCTGATCCCGGTGCCCGACGGGCACGCCCGGCCGCTCGGGGTCGGCGTACACGGGCCGACGGCACGCATCATCGATAAGACCCCGGTCCTGATCGATGCGTTGCGCGGTCTGGTCCGCGACCTCCACGCCCAGATCCACGGCAGCGCTTCACATATGTGAAAGCGATCCCGCTCCCGGGGCTTCCGATTGACACGCAGGGCCGACGCGGAAACCTGAGGGTGACGAGCCGGGAGGAGACGACATGACCGACACCACCGCCGAAACCGGCCCGCCGCCGGGCGGGCGCATCTGCATTGTCGGCGCAGGCTTCATGGGGTGCGTCATCGCGACGATGTACGCGCATCACGGCTACGAGGCCGTGCTGTGCGACCTGCGCTCCGACCTGCTCGACAGCTTTGCCGAGCGGGCACGGCCGATCGCCGCCACGTTCTCGGACGATGCCGCGACGGTCGATGCGATCCTCGGGCGGGTGACGACGACCACCGAGTTACCCGAGGCGGTCGAGGGCGCCTTCATGGTGCACGAGGCCGTGCAGGAGGCGTTGGAGGCCAAGCAGGCGGTGTTCGAGACGCTCGACACGCTCTGCCCGCCCGAAGTCGTTCTGGCGACGAACACGTCCTCGCTGCTGCTGTCGGACATCGCGGCGCGGGTGACGCACAGGGCGCGGGTGCTCGGCATCCACTACATCACGCCCGCGCACATCATCAGGGCCGTGGAGATCATCCACGACGAGACGACGCCGCCGGAGCTTGTCGCCTGGGGCCGGGCGTTCGCCGAGAGCATCGACCACGTGGGCGTCGCCACGCCCGAGCGGCCGGGCTTTCTCATCAACAAGATCCAGTTCGCGATGCTGACCGAGATCTATCGCCTCGTGGACGAGGGCATCGCCAGCCGCGACGACATCGACGCCGCGGTCCGGCTGAGCATCGGGCCGCGACTGGCGCTGTGGGGCCCGCTTCTGACCGAAGACCTGATCGTGCCGAAATCGACCGCGCTGGCGGTGACGTACTCGCTCTACCGGCAAACCGGCGACGAGAACTTCAAGGGCCGCGACGCGTTGCGGGCGCTGGTGGACGCCGGCGATCAGGGCGCGATGACCGGCAAGGGCTGGTATACCTTCGACGCGCCCAACGCCGAGGTGGTCGAGGAACGCGACCGCCAGCTGACGGACCTGCTCGATTGGCTGAGGGATCGTGACGCGGTGACCCGCCTCAAGGTGCGTTAGGGTTTTTGAGGGTCGGCGGCGGTGTGCGGGGTGACATCGCCCCGCGCGAAATAGCGGCACAGGCCGCCGCGCTTCGCCGGACCGCCCCCGGCACGGCGGTTTGGCGGGAGTTGGTCGATCGCTCCGGCGAAGCCCCGACCCGGATGCCATAGATCCCTGTAGAAAATCTGTCGCATTGCCGCACCGCGCCGCATCGGTGCGCGGCTTGGTCGATGGCTGAGTCAGGACGCGAGACGTTCCACAGCCGCGTCCACCGAGGTGAGATCCGCGTATTTCGCGGCCATGTCGGCCAGCGACTGGCGATGGGCGTCCTGCCACCGGTCGGCCACCGCGTCCTCGACGACGATGGGCCGGAACCCTAGCTGGATCGCATCGACCACCGTGGCCCGCACGCAACCGCTTGTGCTGAGCCCGGCCACCACGAGCGTGTCGATGCCCGCCGAGGTGAGCCGGCTCGCCAGATCCGTGCCGAAGAAGCACGACGCGTATTTCTTGGTGAGGACCGGGTCGGTCGGGGTGCAATCGAGCCGTGGATCCATCTCGACGCCCGCGCCGCCGTCCACGAGATCGCCGAGTGTTCCGATCTTGCGCGCCCAGAGACCGGCATCCGACAGGTCCGGCCGGTCGTAGGCGACGCGGGTGAACATGATCGGCACGCCGCCCGATCGCGCCGCACCGACCAGCCGGTTGACCGCCGACACGAGCGCGGTGCCGTCCGACCCGAGCGGGCGATCGGCCTCGGTAAAGGCGCGCGTGACGTCGATGACGAGCAGGAGAGGCCGCGCGCCCCACCCCATGTCATTGCCGAAGCCATCGGTGGATGCGGGTTCGGTCATCGCTTGCCTCCTGTCGCGCGGTGTCGGGTCAGAGCATCGAGGGCAGAACGGTGGTCAGCCCCGGGAACAACGCCAGGATCACCATTCCCAGCATGTAGAGCAGAACGAACGGCCACGCGGCCGAGAACACCTTGGCCAGCGTCGCGTCCTCCCACGCGCTTTTGAGCGCGAAGAGAGTATAGCCGAACGGCGGGGTCATGCCGCCCACGGTGATGTTCACGAGAAACAGCAGCCAGAACCAGATCGGGTCGAACTGCAGCCGCTCGATGATCGGCAGGTAGATCGGGATCACGATCAGCATCAGCGCGATCTGGTCGACGAACATGCACAGCAGGAACGGCAGCGCCATCAGCAGAAACAGCATCATCCAGCGCGACACGTCGAGCCCCACGACCCACTCGGTCATCGCCGTCGCGCCGCCGGTAAAGGCCAGCAGTTGGCTGAAGAGCTTCGACGAGGCCATGATGAACAGGATCATCGCCGACACCTTGACCGACGCGGCAAGTGCCTCGCCCATCATGCGGAAGGACAGGTTGCGGTAGATCGCGGCGGTCATCAGCGAGCCGACGACGCCCATAGCGCCAGCCTCGGTCGGGGTCGCGATGCCCATGAGGATCAAGCCCATCACCATCAGGATGATGATCGAGAACGGCACGATGCGGATCAGCGCCCAGAGCTTCTCACGCGCCGTCGGGATCGGCGCGTCGTCGGTTTCAGCGGGGGCGAGCGACGGGTCGAGCCAGGTGCGCACGAAGCAGTAGGTCAGGAAGATCGCCGCGAACATGAGCCCCGGCAGAATGCCCGCGATCAGGAGCCCGGCGATCGACACGCCGGCGAGCGTGCCGATGATGATGACCAGAACGCTCGGCGGGATCAGCGGCGCGAGGCTGGCGCCGGCGAGGATCGTGCCTGCCGACATGCGCGCGTCGTATCCGCGCGACACCATGCCAGGCAGCAGCGACCGCCCGAGCATCGCCGCGACGCCCATCGCCGCGCCCGAAAGCGTGCTGAACACCGTGGCGAGAAGGATCGACAGGACGTACTGGCGCCCGCGCACGCGCCCCACCAGCGTGTCGATTGATCGGAAAAGGACCTCGACGGAGTTCGATCGGAACAGCACCTCGCCCATCAGGATGAAGAGCGGGATTGTGACCAGCGATTGTGCCGTCGTCGTCTCGTAGAGGCTGCTGGCGAACATGCCGTAGCCGGTCGGCCCCATGATGACCGCGACCGCGACGAGGTTGATGCACAGGAACGCCGCAAAGACCGGCAGGCCGGTGGACATCAGGACCAGCAGCAGGGCGACCCCGGTCAGGACCGCGCCGATACCCTCAACCATTCTGCGCCTCCGGCGTGGGCGGCGCGAAAGCGAGGCGCAGGAAGTAGAGCCCCGAGTTCAGGAAACCGTAGGTGATGAACACCGACAGCGTCCATTTCGGGATGCGCACTGTGGTCAGCGTCACGGTGCCCCGCTCGAACAGGTAGATGTTCTCGCCCAGGCAGATCCAGCCGGCCCACAGGCAAACCAGGGCCGACACGAAAAAGCCCGCGCGCAGGATCGCGTCGCGCGCCGCCGGGATCATGTCGGGCAGGATGGTCACCGCGACGTGCCCGCCCTCCCGTGTGAGCCACGGGCCCGTCGCGAAGACGGAGATCAACAGCAGGAACGAGACGAAGTCGCTGGCCCACATGGTCGGGGCGCCGAAGGCGTAGCGCGAGATCACCTCGAACGTGTAGATGACCACGATCGCGCCGAGCGCCGTCGCGCCGAGCATGAAACCGGCCCAGGTGATCGCGTCCTGGATGCGCAGGATGGATCGCATGCGGGTATGCCCCTCGGAAATGGGATGCGGGGCCGGTGACCGGCCCCGCGCCTATGGTCTGTCGGGTGGCTCAGCCGTCGACGCCGGCCTCGGTGGCGAGACCGCGGATCTCCTCGACCGCCTCGGGATTCTGCGTCGCCGCGAGGTCGAGCGTGCCGGTGAACCAGGCGCCGCTGATCATCTCGCCCATCTCCTGGCTGAGTTCGGAGACGGTCATGCCCTCGGTCTCCAGCGTTTCGCGCTCCGACGCCGCCAGTTCGTCGAACAGGCCGTTGGCCTCGAGCTCGAAGCTCTGCGCCGCGGCCTCGATCTCCGACCGGGTCTGATCGTCGAGTCCGTTCCACGTTTCGAGGTTCATCAGCACCATGTGCGACACCTGCCCGAAGGTCGGACGCATCATGTAGTCCGCGACCTCGAACCACTTGTAGGCCACCGCACCGACGGTCGGCCACGCCGCGCCGTCGACGACGCCGCGCTCGAGCGCCGGGTAGATCTCGTTGCCCGGCAGGACCACGGGCGAGCCGCCGAGGGCCTCGATCACCGGGTGGTAGATCGGCGTGCCGCGGATGCGGCGGCCTTCGAGCGCGTCCTCGCCGACCTCGTCCTTCAGCATGATGTGGTAGCCGTTCAGGTCGTAGAGCACCGCGATGAGCTTCAGCCCAAGCTCCTGGTACTGCGCGTCGACCGCCTGCCAGACGCCGCCCTCGCGAAGGTCCTCGGTGGTGCCGTTCATCGCGTCGAGCGTCATGCCCACGGCGATCTCGTTAAAATGGTAGGCGCCGTTGGTGTAGAGCATGTCGAACAGGCCACGCGACACAGGGTCGAGCTGCTCGAACGGCGGCACGGTTTCGGGGCCCAGAACGTTGATGCTTATGTCCGCCGTCGTCTCTTCCTCCAGGCGTTCGATGAACGGCATCAGCACGTCGCCGACCGCGGCATAGCTGGAATCCCAGCCGGCGAGCAGGCGCAGGTCCTGTGCCGACGCCGTCGTGCCGAGGGACAGAGCGGCAGTCGCCGCGAATGCGGCGCGGGTGAATGTATTCATGTTCGTCCTCCCTGTTCTGGCCCCCGCCGCGCCCTTGCAGGACGCGATCCTCCGGCGAGCCTTCCGAAAAGCATAGCGATCTAAGTTCTCATGACCAATGCGCGATGACGGCCACCGAGGAGGGTGCGGCAAAGTTTTCATATATGTGAAAAGTCCCGCGACAGCCGCCGATACGGTGGGCCGCGCCGGGCCCGTTCGCCTATGTTGACGACGGGAGGAGACGACACCCGGACACCCGAGCCGGGGTCTCGGCGCGCCAGCGGCGCGACCGGTTTCCTCTCGTGACGAGACGCGAGATCGCGAGGAGCCCCGCATGACGCTTTCCCACGACGAGATCCGGCAGATCCTCGCCATCGTCGAGGGTTCGGCCTTCGACAGTATCGAGATCCGCATGGGCGATGTCAGCATCGCGGCCAGCAAGTCTGCCCCGCTGCGCCCGATTGCGGCCGAGCCTGCGGCGCCCGCCCCGGCCCAACCGGGCCCGACACCGGCTCCCCCTGCCCCGGCGCCTGCGCCCGCCGCAGCGGAGGCCCCGGCCCCGCCGGCCGCGCCCGCGGGCGGCACCGACGGATTGGTCGAGGTCAAGGCGCCGATCGTCGGCACCTTCTACGTCGCCCCGGAGCCCGGCGCCCCGCCCTTCGTGCGCGCCGGTGACGCCGTCGACGACGAAACGACCGTGGGCATCATCGAGGTCATGAAGGTGTTCAACAACGTCCGGGCCGAGTGCCGGGGCACGGTCGAACGCTGCCTTGTCGAAGACGGCGCCTTCGTCGAGTTCGGCCAGCCGATCCTGCTCGTCCGCCCGGAGGCCTGAATGGCCCTGCGCCGTGTCCTCGTCGCCAATCGCGGAGAGATCGCGGTCCGGGTGATCCGGGCCTGCCGGTCGCTCGGGATCGAGACGGTGGCGGCC
>NZ_FWFK01000007.1 GCF_900172265.1 Roseivivax jejudonensis
GCCACTTGTAAAACGTCGGCTCGCTCACGCCGTGCTTCCGACAGAGCTCCGCCGCGCTCAGCCCGGCCTGGTGCTCCTTCAGGATGCCAATGATCTGTTCTTCGCTGAACCTGCTGCGCTTCATCGTTCATCTCCTCTGTCGAGGAACAGACTAACCTCAGAGTGGGGAGGTTTCAGGGGAGCAGGTCACGAGGGATGACACAAGCGAGTTTAGGACCTTCCGAAGGACGGTTTGGGATCGCGTAAAGGCACAGTGAGAGAGGACGATGAGCGACACATCCATACTCGAGACTCTACCAGAGAGCCTAGAACTCTACCTGGGCTCGAAACGAACCCAAACAGCAGTCGACACGCTGCTTGGGACCAAACCTAACCCGCCAGGAGATTTCGACTGGAAAAAGATGGACTTTTATTACAGCGCCGTCCTCTCGGCGCATCAAGTTCGATGTGAGTACGCCAAGCTCCTCTCGAGGACATTCCGAGAAATTTGGAGCTGCGACTTGATAGAGAGCCGATTCAGGCAACTAAGCGTAGTCGACAGCATGTTGTCAGTCGAAACGGTTTGGACCGAACGTCAACTCTCAATGCTTTTTGGGGAAAATGGGTGCCATCCTGAGTATACACTAGAGTTTTCCGTTTACGCTTGGCCGGATGAAGGAATACGCATCTACGCGTCGCTTGTACATTCATCGAAGCCCACGAGAGAGTTATTGAAGCTCCCGAGAGACAACTGGACGTTTGAGGACGGCGAACTGTGGACGCACAAAGGTGCGCACCCATTCGGCGCTGGCAAGGCGGTGCCGATCAACGAGCTGAAGCAGAAAGCATCAGTTGCCATAGAAGTCGCCAAAGAAACGATAGCGTAGGCTTGACAGAGGCCCAAAGCCTCGTGGGAAATCGCTTTCTCAAGAGCCGTCGAAGTGGTGAATTTATGCATGCTCGTGCTTGTAAGGCCGGGCCATCGTCTGACAGTAGGATGACGCTGTAGCGTCTCCTCGCTCGGGGCAAAGTTTTTTGACTGATTAGTTAATTAACGATATTTTTTACAAAGCGCCCATAGGTTCGGTGCAAGCCAATCCGCCCTCCCGCAACCATATCAGCACAACCAATATGAAACACTGCAAGCCTGCCCGGTGGTCATCCCTCCGGTAGGCTCCGGTGTGCGTACGGCGCACAAAGCCCATCCCGACAGGTCACGGGATGCGGCGCGTGGAGACTTGCGCGGGTGCTCGCAATACAGTTCGGCGGCGGGACCTCGGATCGGGATCGCCCCGACGCCTGCGGTAGCCCGACGCCCGTCGCATCGGCGGCTCCTTGATCGGAGGCGAGCCAAGTTCGAGACGGCGCGGGTTCGGCTGATGCGCGCGCCGCTTATCCCCGCCCGCCGGAAATCGGGTGACCCGGCGCCGTTTTGCGGGGCCGACACGGCATCTCGATCACCTCGACGCGACGGGGGTGGTGCCCTCGTGCGAGGATGGCTAGGAGCACGAAGAGGCGTGCGGCCGAGCCGCGCGCGACGATCCTCCGACGGCCCATGGTGCGGTGATGACCCACGCAGAGCGACAGGCGATGATCCCGAAGCGCGTCCGGATGGGCGCCCCGGCGTTTCGCGTGCTTGGGCACGCGGTGGCGGCGCTGGTGCTTCTGCCCCTGATCGCGGTGGCGGTGGCGGCGCTGACCGGCAGCCTCGAGACGCTCACGCATCTCTGGCAGACGGTTCTGCCCCGCTATCTCGGGACCACGGCGCTGCTGGTCGCGACGGTGTCGGCGGGCACGGCGGTGATCGGTGCGGGCACTGCCTGGCTGGTGAGCTGCTGCGCCTTTCCGGGACGCCGGTTTCTCGAAGTGGCTCTGGTGCTGCCGCTGGCCTTTCCGGCTTATGTCGTGGCCTACGCCTACACCGACCTTCTCGACCATCCCGGCCTGGTGCAGACGACCCTGCGCGCGGTGATGGGATGGGGGCCGCGCGACTACTGGTTTCCCGAGATCCGCTCGGCCGGGGGCGCGGCGGCGATGCTGACGCTCGTGCTCTACCCGTATGTCTATCTTCTGACGCGCGCGGCGTTTCTCGGGCAGGGGGCACGGCCCTTCAACATCGCCCGGACGCTGGGTGCCGGGCCGTGGGGTGCGTTCCTGCGCGTCGCGCTGCCGATGGCGCGGCCGTCCATTGCGGCGGGCGTGCTCTTGGCGGCGATGGAGACGATAGCGGATTACGGGACGGTCTCGTATTTCGGGGTCCAGAGCCTCGCGAACGGCATCTACCAGAGCTGGTTCAGCATGGCCGACCGCGGGGCCGCCGCGCAGCTCGCGCTCGGGCTCCTGGCGATCGCGCTGCTGCTGGCGACGCTGGAGCAGCGTTCGCGCGGGGCGGCCCAGCACCACTCGAACGGCGCGCCGCTGCCGCGCATCCCGCTTGGCGGAGCCGCGCGTTGGGCGGCCTCTGCGGCCTGCGCGCTGCCGGTGATGCTGGGCGCGGTTGTGCCGGCGGTCACGCTCGCCACGATGGCAACCGGATCGAACCAGAGCCTTCTGAGCGAACGTTACCTCCAGTTCGCGGGTAACTCGGTCCTTCTGGCCGCGATCGCCGCCGGCGTCACGGTTCTTGCCGCGATCGTCATCGGTTACCAGGAGCGGTTGAGCCCGGGGCCGCTGTCGCGCGCCACGGTGCGGATCGGGCGCATCGGCTACGCCGTGCCGGGCGGGGTGATCGCCGTCGGCCTTCTCGTTCCGTTCGCGGCGTTCGACAACGCGCTCGACGCCTTCATGGAGGCGCGCTTCGGGATCTCGACGGGGCTGCTCGTGACGGGATCGATCTGGCTGATGATCGCGGCGTATCTCATCCGGTTCCTCGCCGCGGCGATCGGCGCCTACGAGGGCGGGCAGGCGATGGTCAATCCCAATGTCGGGCCGGCGGCCCGGTCGCTGGGAAAGGGGCCCTACATCGTGCTGACCCGCGTGCACCTGCCGATCATGTCGCCAAGCCTTCTGACGGCGCTCCTGATCGTGTTCATCGACACGATGAAGGAGCTGCCGGCGACGCTGATCCTGCGACCTTTCAACTTCGACACGCTCGCCGTGCAGGCACATCGCTTGGCTGCGGACGAGCGGCTGGACGGGGCCGCGGTGCCGAGCCTCGCCATCGCCGCGGTCGGCCTCTTGCCGGTGATCGTGCTCATCCGACGGATCGGCGCCGGCGACAGGTAGGGCCGGGCCGGCACGAAAAAGCGCCGCGTCCCGAAGGAACGCGGCGCCCGATGTCAGGGTCGGGTCCGGACATCCGGACCCGATAGCGCGGGATCACTCCCAGCCGACCTCGTTGAAGATCTGCTGCGCGGTGCCGATATTTTGCGCCACGGCCGACAGATCGACATCGTCGGCGGTGAATTCGCCAAGCTCGTCGACCGCCTCGGTCGTCTCGACGCCCTCGACCACCGGGTACTCGTTGTTGCCGGCGGCGAAGTATTCCTGAGCGCTGTCGGACGCGAGGTACTCGAGGAACGCGATCGCGTTGTCGCGGTTCGGTGCGTTCGCCGCGACGCCGCCGCCCGACAGGTTCACGTGCGCGCCGGTCGAGTCCTGGTTCGGGAAGACCCAGCCGAAGGTATCGATGCTGCCGGTGACGCCATCCACATCGCTCGCGAGGGCGCGGGCGAAATAGTAGGTGTTCGCCACCGCGATGTCGCACTCGCCCGAGGCGATGCCGCGAAGCTGGTCGGTGTCGCCGCCCTGCGGGTCGCGCGCCATGTTGTCGAGCACGCCCTGCGCCCAGTCGCGCGCGGCGTCCTCGCCCTCGTTTTCGATGATCGAGGCCAGCAGGGTCTGGTTGTACACGTTCGACGAGGACCGGATGCAGACCATGCCCTCGTAGGCATCATCGGCGAGATCCATGTAGGTCTGCGGCGGATTGTCCACGGTTTCTTCGTTGTAGAAGATGATCCGCGACCGCAGCGAGAAGCCGAACCACTGGTTGTCGGCGTCCTGGTACTGCGAGGGCACGCGCTCTTCGAGAACGTCACTCTCGGCGCTCTGCAGGATGCCGGCATCCTTCGCGCGCTGGAGGCGCGAGGTATCGACGGTCAGGAGCACGTCGGCGGGGGAGTTTTCGGCCTCCGCTTCCATCCGGGCGATCAGCTCGTCGGCGTCGCCCTCGATGCGGTTGATGGTGATGCCGGTCTGTTCCTCGAAGTCGGAATAGAGCCGCTCGTCGGTGTCGTAATGGCGCGACGAGTAGAGGTTCAGCTCACCGCCGTCTTGCGCGATGGCCGGCATGGCCGACGACAGGGCAAGCAGCGACAGCGTCGAGGCGGTGAAAAGGCGGGTGGTCATTCGGATCTCCCTTTGCTGATATAAATTGTCGGATAAAGGATGTGCGAAGGACGTCCAACCGAAAATGTTGCCCAAAACCGCGTAACAGAGTGTTGGTCGAGCCCAAGTAATTGGAAACGATATATAAAAATCTGCTTTATTTCCGGAGTGAATCTGTCGGGAAAGGTCGGTGCTGCGCGCCGGACAGGTCAGGCCCGGCGCGCCGAGGCGCTGACTCGCGCTCCCGGTTATTCTGCAGGCTGCGCAGCCGGTTCGCTGTCGGTGTCGCGCGACACGTCGCGATCGCGTTGCAGCAGATCGTAGAGCACCGGCGTCAGGAACAACGTCAGGATCGAGGCGACCATGAAGCCGCCGATGATGACGATGCCGATGGAAAACCGGCTCTCCGCCCCGGCGCCCGAGGAAAAGACGAGCGGCACGGCGCCCAGAACCGTGGACATCACCGTCATCAGGATCGGGCGCATGCGGACGGCCGACGCCTCGATCACCGCGTCGCGCACGGACTGGCCCTGATCGCGGAGCTGGTTGGCGAACTCGACGATCAGGATGCCGTTCTTGGCCATCAGCCCGATCAACATCACCATCCCGACCTGGCTGTAGATGTTGATCGCCTGACCCAGGAGAAACAGGGTGATGAGCGCGCCGGCCACCGCCAGTGGCACCGACAGCAGGATCACCACCGGCTGCACGAAGCTTTCGAATTGCGCGGCGAGCACGAGGAAGACGACGAGCAGCGCAAGCCCGAAGGTGGCGAGGATCCCGCCAGAGGTTTCCTGAAACTGCTCCGCCTGTCCGGAATAGGCGATGGACATCTGCGGCGGCAGTTCCGAGGCGAGGCGTTCGACCGTGGCGATGGCCGCGCCCAGATCAACCCCTTCGGCCAGCGACGCCGTGATCTCGACCGAGGGTTGCCGGTTGAACCGGTTGAACGCGGCGACGGACGCCCGCCGTTCGAGCTCGACCAATCCGTCCAGCGGCACCAGTTCGCCCGACGCGGTTCGGATATTGAGGCCGCGCAGGTTCTCCGTCGTGGCGCGCAGATCCTCGGGGGCCTGCAGGATCACCGGGTACTGGCGATCCTGCTGGATGTATTCCGTCACTTCGGCGGAGGCGAAGAAGGTTCGCACGCTGTCCGAGATAGCGCGGGCGTCGACGCCGATCGACCGCGCAAGCTCGCGGTTGACGCGGATATCGAAGCCCGGCGTGTTCACCTCGTAGGCCCGGCGGACCCCGACGATATCGCCGTTGTCGCGCAGCGCTTGTTCTAGATCGGCCGAGTATTCCGCCGCCTGGTCGAAGGTCGGCGCGGTGACGATCAGTTCGAGCCCCGATCCCGCCCCGGCATCGAGACCGGAGGGCGCGAACGACCGCACGCTGGCAAGCGTGATCTGTGCGAATTCCGGACGCAGTTCGTTCACCACGTCGCGGGGCCCCATGTCGCGCTCGCCGTAGGGCGCCATGACCCCGACGAGGAAGGCGCGTCCGGTTTCGCCGTATTGACCGACGATCGCGATCACGTCGTCCACGGGCCCGCCGTCCTCGCGGTAGGGGGCGATCAGCGATTCCACCTCCTGCACCGCCGCATCAGTCAGGCCGAGTGCGGAGCCCGCCGGTGCGGACACGGACACGAAGAAGATGCCGCGATCTTCCTCGGGCGTGAGCTGCGACGGCAGCGCCTGGTAGAGCGCGTAGGACATGCCGGTCATCAGCGCGGCAATGCCGAGAATGATCGCGGGCATCCGGATCGCCCGGGTCAGGAGGCTCTTGTAGCCGGAGGACAGCCGCCGCGTGGCGCCGTGCACCGCGCGGGCGAATCGGCTTTCATTCATGCCGGCCTTCAGGACGCGCGACGCGATCACCGGGCAGAGCGAAAGCGCCACAAACGTGGACACCGCAACCGCGATGGCCAGCGTGACGCCGAATTCGGTGAAGAGCTTGCCGATCTCGCCCTGCAGGAACGACAGCGGCACGAACACCGCGATCAGCGTGGCCGATGTCGACACGACGGCAAAGAAGACCTGGTTGGCGCCCTCGCGGGCAGCTTCGGTCGGATCGTCGCCTTCCTCAACCTTCCGCTCGATGTTCTCGAGCACGACGATGGCGTCGTCGACCACGAGCCCGATCGCGAGGATGAGCGCGAAGAGCGTAAGGATGTTGATCGAGAATCCGACCAGCGCGATGCCCGCGCAGGCCCCGAGAAGCGCGATGGGGATCGTGACAGCAGGCACGATAGTCGCGCGCACCGATGTCAGGAACAGGTAGATCACCGCCACGACGACCGCGACCGCGATGGCGAGCGTCGTCAGGACCTGTTCGATCGATGAGCGGATGAAGTCGGCGTCGTCGCTCGTCACCGCGATCTGCGTGCCCTCCGGAAGCTCCGACTGGATGTTGGAGACCTCGTCGTTGATCGCCGTCGAAATTTCGAGCGTGTTGGCCGAGCTCTGGCGCAGGACGCCGAGCCCGATCGCCGTCTCGCCGTTCGCGCGGAACTCGGAATCATCGGTCTCGGTGCCGATTTCGACGCGCGCAACGTCGCCCAACCGGATCTGGAACCCGTCGCGCTCGCCGATGATGAGCTCCTCGAACTCGGCCTGGTCGGTCAGCCGCGTCTCGGTGCGTAGCAGGTAGGTCCGCGAGGCGCTTTCGATCTGGCCGGCGGGAAGCTCAAGGTTGTTGTTCTCGAGCGCCTGAGAAATCTCGTTCACGGTGACGCCGCGCGCAGCCATCGCATCGGGGTCGAGCCAGACCCGCATCGCGTACGGCCGGTCGCCGTAGATCTGGACCGCCGCAACCCCGCTGAGCGTCTCAAGCCGGTCGGTGACATAGCGGTCGGCGTAGTCCGTCAGCTCGGTGGCGGACATGCCGTCGGACGTCATCGTCATCCAGATGATCGGATCGCCCTGGCTGTCGTTCTTTTCGACCTCCGGCTCCTCGGCCTCTTCGGGCAGGTCACCCGATACCGCCTGGACCGCCGCACGCACGTCGGACGCGGCCTGGTCGATATCGCGATCCTGCTGGAAGGTGATGACGGTGCGCGACCCGCCGAGCTCGGCCTCCGTCGTCATGCGGTCGATTCCCGAAACGCTGGAAATCGCGCCCTCGATGACGGACGTGATCTCGGAATCGACGACGCCGGGACTCGCGCCGGTGTAGGTGACGCTGACGGTGACCTCTGCTGTCGAGGTATTGGGCAGTTCGCGCACCGGCATGCGGGTCAGTCCCGCGATGCCGAGGATGATGATCAGGATCGAGATGACGGTGGCGAGGACCGGTCGCCGCAGGCAAAGATCGGGAAGTGTCATTCGAGACCCTCGCGCTCCACGTCTTCGGCCACTTCGACCGGCGCGCCGTCGCGCAGCGTGTTCCAGCCGGCGACGACGATCTGCGTGTCAGGGTCGAGGCCGTCCGTCACCTCGGTCAGCTGTCCCGCCGAGCCTCCGACGCTCACGTCCCGGCGCTGCGCCGTGCCGTCGGACACGGCATAGACATAGGTGGACGCGCCTTCGCTGATGATCGCATCGTCGGGCACGGCCAGGCCCTCGTACGTATCGAAGACAAGCCGCGTCTGCGCGAACATGCCGCCGACGAGCCGGCGGTCGGAATTGTCCACCTCCGCTCGCACGTCGAAGCTTCGAGAGCCTTGCGCGACCGAGGTGTCGCGGACCGTGACCGACCCGTCGAATGTCGCGTCGGGGTAGGCGGGGACGCGCAGTTCGACTGTCTGTCCCGGTTCGACCTGCTGGAAATACCGTTCCGGCAGGGACAGATCGACCTGCACCACGGAGAGATCGGACAGCCGTGTCACGACTGTTGATGGCGACAGGTAAGCGCCCGGATCGATATCGACGAAGCCGAGCGTGCCGGCAAAGGGCGCGGTGATCCGGCGATCCTCCAGATCGGCCTCCGCCGCCATGACATCGCCTTCGGCGCGCTGGAAATTGGCGCGCGCCTGCTCGAGCTGCTGCTCGGCCGCGGTGTTCGCGTCGGCGAGCTGCTCGATGCGGTCGAGGTTCTGACGCGCCTCGGCCAGCGTCGCCTCCGCGCTGCGCAGTGCCGCACGCTCGGCTCGTGCATCGAGCTGAAGGAGCAGGTCTCCTTCCTCGACCTCGCCGCCCGAGCTCACCGGCACTTCGACCACCCGTCCGGCGACGGAAGGCGTGATCTCGACCGAGCGTACCGGCATGACCGTTCCCACGGCCGAAACGGCACTTTCGAGTTGGCGCCGTTCGGGTTGCGCTACGCCAACGCGCACTGCATTGGCCTCACCACCGCCTTGCGGCTGGCTGGCTTCGCCCCGGCTCGACAGAACGTACTCGGTGCCGAATACGCCGATCGCGGCACACGCCGCCACGACGATCACGCCGGCAAGGGTCTTGAGTGTCGTACTCACGCGTGCCTCCGCCTCGGTCAGGCCGCCCGATCGGACGGCGGATAGCCGCTGACGGTGTGGCGAAGGCGCGTGATTTCAACGCGCGCACAGAGTTCTGGCGGGATCGTGAAGGCGGTGAAACGCCCTTGTGCGGGCCGTCAGCCCTCGCGCAGTTCGGCCTCGATCGCCCGGCGCGACTTGCGCGCGCGCTCTGTCGCGGACTTGAGCTGCCCGCAGGCGGCCATGATGTCCTCGCCCCGCGGCGTGCGGATCGGAGAGGCGTATCCGGCCTTGTAGACGATGTCGGCGAAGGCTTCGATCCGGCTCCAGTCCGAGCGCTCATAGGGCGCGCCGGGCCATTCGTTGAACGGGATCAGATTGATCTTCGCGGGGATGCCCTTGATCAGGTTCACGAGGCGCCGCGCGTCCGCGTCGCTGTCGTTCACGTCCTTCAGCATCACGTACTCGAACGTGATGCGCTCGGAGTTCGACAGCCGCGGATACTCCTTGAGCGCCTTCAGAAGCGTCTCGATATTCCACTTCTTGTTGATCGGAACCAGCTTGTCGCGCACCTCGTCGGTCGTGGCGTGGAACGACACGGCAAGCTGGCAGCCGATCTCCTCGGCGCAGCGGGCGATCTCGGGCACGACGCCGGAGGTGGACAGCGTGATGCGGCGGCGCGAGAGCGCGATGCCCTCGCCGTCCATCGCGATCTTCATCGCGTCGCGCACGCCATCGAAGTTGTAGAGTGGCTCGCCCATGCCCATCAGCACGATGTTCGACAGAAGCCGCGTCTCGTTCTTCGGCGCGCCGCGCTCGGGCCACTCGCCCAGATCATCGCGCGCCAGCATGATCTGGCCCACGATCTCGCCCGGGGTGAGGTTGCGGACGAGCTTCTGCGTGCCGGTGTGACAGAACGAACAGGTCAGCGTGCAGCCGACCTGGCTCGAGATGCACAGCGTGCCCCGGTCTGCCTCGGGAATGTAGACGACCTCGACCTCGTGACCGCCGGCGATCCGCACAAGGTACTTGCGCGTGCCGTCGGCCGACACGGAGCGCGACACGAGCTCCGGCAGGGCGATGGTGAAGTGCTCTGTCAGCTTGGCGCGGAAGTCCTTGGCGAGGTTCGTCATCTGCGCGAAGTCGCGCACGCCCCAGTAGTAGACCCACTGCCAGACCTGGTTCACCCGCATCTTCACCTGTTTCTCGGGCGTCCCGATCGCCAGAAAGGCGTCGCGCATCTGAGCGCGCGTCAGGCCGACGAGGTTCGTCGGTCCCTCCGGCGCCTTGCGGGGGATCGTCACGAGATCCTGTGTGATCGGGGCTGTGGCGGGCATCGAAGCTCCCTCCGGCGGCAAAGCACTCATATAGGACACGACCCGCCCCCGGGGCAACCGGGGACGGGTCGGAGGATTTCGGGGCTCGGACGCGAGGCACACGCCCGGACCGCGCGTCAGCTGTCGGAGGCCTCGGCGTTTTCGGCGCTGGCCGACCCGTCGGAGGCGCAGCGGCTCTGGGCTTCTTCGTAGGCTGCGGTGAAGCCGAGAAGCGAGAACGTGTCCTCGGTGCGGGTCCCGCGCGACGACCGCGCGGTCACCACGGCATCCGCGCCGCGCTTCATGGCGGTGACCATGCGCGCATCGTCCTGCGGGGACGGCGGCCAAGCCCATTCACCCTCGGTGAACATCTCGAATTCCGAGCCTCCGATCTCGACATTCACGGTCGAGCCATCGGCGAACGGGTAGCCGCCGGTGAAGGTCACCTGTCCCTGCACATCGGCATCGGGGCGGAAGAATACCATCAAGAGGATGTCGCCGCGCGTCACCGACACAACGTTTCCGTCGCGGGTGTTCACGCTTTCCTTGTAGGTCGAGACGATCCAGCACTCCTGCTGCGGCTCGGACTCCTCGAAGACCGACCAGTCGGTCATCGCGTCGACTCGGCTATCGCTCTCGTCGTCCTGTGCCTGGGCGACGCCCGCGGCTGCGCAGATCGCCAGCGCGGTCGCCGCGGCGACCCCTGCTCCCCTGAATGTCATGGCTTTGCCTCCAGCGGCCTTGAACCTCAATCGTGACCGGGTTGCGTCCGGTTTTCCGCGGTCTATGCTCAATCAGACCGCTTGTCGACGGGCGAGACATTACCGCCATTGCGTGGAATGCGGAAACCCCCGTCGGCGAATGCTCGCCGAGACGTGAGGATACCTTCCCGATGCTGTCGAACGCCGCTCCGCTCGCCGAAATCTGGCGCGGACCGATCCCCGAATCCGCCCATGCGGGGCACATCGTCGTGGCCGACGAAACCGGCGCCGTGACGCAGGCGTGGGGCGCGCCCGAGACGGTCGTTCTGCCGCGCTCCTCGGCCAAGATGATCCAGGCGCTGCCGCTCGTGGCCTCGGGCGCGGCGGACGCGGCCGGCCTGGCCGAGCGGCACCTCGCGCTGGCCTGCGCGAGCCACGAAGGTGCGCCGCTCCACGCCCGTGCCGTCGCCGAATGGCTCGACGCGCGTGGGCTGTCCGAGGCCGATCTGCTCTGCGGGCCAGAGCCCTCGCGCGACAAGGCGCTGCGTTTCGAGATGATCCGGGACGGAGAAACGCCGACGCAGCTGCTCAACAACTGCTCGGGCAAGCACGCGGGCTTCCTGACGCTGATGCAGCACCTGCGCGCGGGGCCCGACTACGTTGCGCCCGACCACCCGGTCCAGATTTCGGCGCGCGACGCCTTCGAGGAGGTCACCGGACGCGACAGCCCGGGCTTCGGCATCGACGGCTGCTCGGCCCCGAACTTCGCCACGAAGATGGACGCGATGGCGCGGGCGATGTCCGTCTTTGCCACGGCGCACCGGCGCGAGGACGCGCTGTCGCGCGCGGCGGCTCGGTTGGTTGAGGCGATGATCGCCTATCCGCTGGAGGTGGCGGGCGAGGGGCGGGCCTGCACGCTCCTGATGCGCGCGGCCCGGGAGCCGGTTGCGCTCAAGACCGGGGCGGAAGGGTTTTTCGTGGCGATCCTGCCCGAGCGCGGGACCGGTATCGCGGTCAAGGCGGCGGATGGCGCGACGCGGGCGGCGGAGTGTGCGATCGCGGCGGTGCTCGTACGGCTGGGCGTTCTGGATCCCGAGCATCCGGACGTGGCGCGGTTTCTCCGACCCGAGATCCGGAACCGCCGCGGCCTGTCAGTCGGGCGCATCGAGCCTGCGGCCGACCTCCTGTCCTGAGGTTCAGGCAGCGAAGTCGGCCTTCGCGTAGCCCTGCAGGTACAAAAGCGCCGTCAGATCGCCGTGATTGACGCGCAGGTCACATTTTTCCTGAACGGACGGCTTGGCGTGGAGCGCGACCCCGGTGCCGGCGCGGCCGAGCATGCCGAGGTCGTTCGCGCCGTCGCCGACGGCCAGCACGTCGGCCTCTGACAGGCCGAGGCGCGCGGTGATCTCGGACAACGCCGCGACCTTCGCCTCGCGACCGAGAATCGGCTCCGCCACGCGCCCGGTCAGCGTCCCGCCTTCGGCCAGAAGCGTGTTGGCGCGGTGCTCGTCGAAACCAAGTCGCGCGGCGATGCGCGAGGTGAACGCGGTAAAACCGCCCGACACCAGAGCGGCATGCGCGCCGGCGGCCTTCATCGTCGCGAGGAGCGTCTCCCCGCCCGGCATCAGCTCGATCCGCGTGGCGAGAACATCGTCGACGATCTCCTCGGGCAGGCCGGCGAGGAGCGCGACCCGCTCGGTCAGCGCGCCCTCGAAGCCGAGCTCGCCATTCATCGCCCGGGCCGTGATCTCGCGCACCCGCGCGCCAACGCCGGCGACCTCCGCCAACTCGTCTATGCATTCCTGCCGGATCATCGTCGAATCCATGTCGGCCAGCAGCATCTTCTTCTGCCGCCCCTTGGTCGGCTGCACGAGAAGGTCGGTCGATTGCGCCTGCAGGTCCGTCCAGACGTCCCAACGGTTCGAGGGAATCTCTGGAACGTCGAACTCTGCCGCCTCGTCGGGAGCGAGCCAGCGTGCGTCCGAGCCGCCCCAGGCGTCGCGAAGCGCATGGACGAGCGAAGGGTCGAGCGCGCCGGGGCGCGCGATCAGGGAAGCGGTGAACATGGGCGGAAGTTTCCGATAGCGGTCGCGCAGGGTCTCGAAACGTCAGTCCCGGCCGCTTTAGCGACATTTTGCGCCTTGTGAAACCGCGTGCCGCGCCGTAGCTCCGGCGGTGGGACACCCCTCCCCAACGAGGGGCGACTATCTGGAAGGTTAGAGACATGGCGATGACCAAACCGGCGACGCGGCCGGCCAATCCGCGTTTTTCCTCGGGCCCGTGCGCCAAGATTCCGGGCTTTTCCCTCGACATGCTGAACGATGCGCCGCTCGGCCGCTCGCACCGCGCCAGCGTCGGCAAATCCAAGCTGGCGGCAGCGATCGACGGCACCCGCGAGGTGCTGGGCGTGCCGGACGACTACCGCATCGGGATCGTTCCGGCCTCTGACACCGGCGCGGTCGAGATGGCGATGTGGTCGCTCCTCGGCGAGCGCAAGGCAACGATGGTCGCCTGGGAGAGCTTCGGTGCCGGCTGGGTGACCGATTGCGTCAAGCAGCTCAAGATCGACGCCGATATCGTCGAGGCCGATTACGGCCAGCTGCCGGACATGGCCGCGCTCGACTGGGACACGGACGTGGTCTTTACCTGGAACGGCACGACCTCGGGCGTGCGGATGCCGAACGGCGACGCGATCCCGGCGGACCGCGCCGGCCTGTCGATCTGCGACGCGACCTCGGCGGCCTTCGCGCAGGACCTGCCTTGGGACAAGCTCGATGTGGTGACCTTCTCCTGGCAGAAGGTGCTGGGCGGGGAGGCCGCGCACGGCATCCTGATCCTGTCGCCGCGCGCCGTCGCACGGCTCGAAAGCTACACGCCGCCGTGGCCGCTGCCCAAGATCTTCCGCCTGACCAAGGGCGGCAAGCTCAACGAAGGCATCTTTGAAGGCGCGACGATCAACACGCCGTCGATGCTCTGTGTCGAGGATTATCTCGTCGCGCTCGACTGGGCGCGCTCGGTCGGCGGGCTCTCGGGCCTCAAGGCGCGCGCGGACGCGAACGCCCGGACCGTCTGGGATTTCTGCGAAGACCGCGACTGGATCGCCAACCTCGCCGATGATCCGGCGACACGCTCGAACACGTCGGTCTGCCTCAAGTTCACCGATGGACGGATCTCGGACGCCGAGGCGTTCGCCAAGGCGGTGCAGAAGCGGCTCGAGGCCGAGGGTGTGGCGCTCGACGTCGGCGCCTATCGGGATGCGCCTGCCGGTCTGCGGATCTGGTGCGGCGGCACGGTCGAAACGGCCGATGTCGAAGCGCTGATGCCGTGGATCGAATGGGCGTTCCACGCCGAGCTCGACGCGCAGGCGCAGGCCGCCTGAACTTCCATTTCCGTCGCTCTTCGGCTCTTCGGGCGTCCCTGCGCGGACGCCCGGCAGGGCGGAGAAGCGTCCAGATATTCCTGACAGGACCAGACACATGGCACCCAAGGTACTGATTTCCGACAAACTGTCCGCGGCCGCCGTGCAGATCTTCAAGGATCGCGGCATCGAGGTCGATTTTCAGCCGGATCTCGGCAAGGACAAGGACAAGCTCGCCGAGGTCATCGGCGATTACGACGGTCTCGCGATCCGCTCGGCCACCAAGGTCACCGAGAAGATCCTCGAGAACGCGACCAACCTGAAGGTCATCGGCCGGGCCGGCATCGGCACGGACAACATCGACAAGGACGCGGCCTCCAAGCGCGGCGTCATCGTGATGAACACGCCGTTCGGCAACATGATCACGACCGCCGAGCACGCGATCGCGATGATGTTCGCCGTGGCCCGGCAGATCCCCGAGGCCTCTGCCTCGACGCATGCCGGCAAGTGGGAGAAGTCCAAGTTCATGGGCGTCGAGCTGACCGGCAAGACGCTCGGGGTGATCGGCGCCGGCAACATCGGCGGCATCGTCTGCGACCGCGCGCGCGGCCTGCGGATGAAGGTCTTGGCCTACGACCCGTATCTTTCCCAGGAGAAAGCCGACTCGATGGGCGTCACCAAGGTGGAGCTCGACGATCTGCTGGGCCGGGCGGACTTCATCACGTTGCACGTTCCGCTGACCGACCAGACCCGCAACATCCTGTCGAAGGAGAACCTCTCCAAGACGAAGAAGGGCGTCCGCGTCATCAACTGCGCCCGCGGCGGACTCGTCGACGAGGCGGCGCTCGCGGAGCTGCTGCAGTCGGGCCATGTCGCCGGTGCGGCTTTTGACGTCTTCGCCGAAGAGCCGGCGACGGAGAACCCGCTCTTCAATCTGCCGAACGTCGTCTGCACGCCGCACCTCGGCGCGGCGACGACCGAGGCGCAGGAGAACGTCGCGCTTCAGGTTGCCGAGCAGATGTCGGACTACCTGCTGACCGGGGCGGTGACAAACGCGCTCAACATGCCTTCGGTGACCGCCGAAGAGGCCAAGATCATGGGCCCGTGGATCAAGCTTTCGGATCATCTCGGCAGCTTCATCGGGCAGATGACCGACGAACCGATCAAGGCGATCAACATCCTCTACGACGGCTCGGTCGCCGAGATGAACCTCGAGGCGCTGAACTGCGCCGTCGTCGCCGGCATCATGAAGCGCTTCAACCCCGAGACCAACATGGTGTCCGCGCCGCTCACCGCACGCGAACGCGGGATCCGGATCTCGACGACGAACCAGGCGCAGTCGGGGGCCTTCGAAGGCTACGTGAAAGTCACGGTGGTCACCGACGCACGCGAACGCTCCATCGCGGGAACGGTGTTTTCGGACGGCAAGCCGCGCTTCATCCAGATCAAGGGCATCAACATCGATGCCGAGATCGGCCGGCACATGCTCTACACCACGAACGAGGACGTTCCCGGCATCATCGGCACGCTCGGCAACACGATGGGCTCGAACGGCGTGAACATCGCCAACTTCACCCTCGGCCGGAAGACGGCGAAGGGCGAGGCGATCGCGCTTCTCTACGTCGATGCGCCGGTGCCCGACGACGTGATCGGAAAACTGAAGGCGACCGGCATGTTCCAGCAGGTTCGCCCGCTGCAGTTCGACGTCGCCTGATCGGCGCCGATCGGCCCCGCACACGCTCCGGTCGGCGCCAAGGCGCGCCGATCGGAAACGCACGCGCCGCATAATCCCGGCAGCATGTCGGTATTGATCGCGGCGCCGGCCTGCGTTCCCCGTTAGACATCGGGTGACTACGGAGGCCAGCCATGTCCGACACGATCCGCTTCACCCTCGACGGCCGCGACGTCGAAGCCGCCCCCGGCCAGACCATCTGGGAGGTCGCGCACGGGCAGGGCCTGGTGATCCCTCACCTTTGTCATCGCCCCGAGCCCGGTTACCGCCCCGACGGGAATTGTCGCGCCTGCATGGTCGAGGTCGACGGCGAACGGAACCTCGTCGCATCCTGCATCCGGCAGCCGACGGATGGCATGGTCGTCTCGACAGACACGCAGCGCGCCGCGACGGCGCGGAAACTGGTGATCGAGATGCTGGCCGCCGACCAGCCCGAACGGGCCGAGGCCCACGACCGGTCCAGCCATTTCTGGGAGATGGCCGATGCCGTGGGCGTCGCCGAGAGCCGGTTTCCGACGATGGAGGCCGACCGGATCCCGCTGCTCGACGACAGCCACGTGGCGATGCGCGTCAACCTCGACGCGTGCATCCAGTGCAACCTGTGCGTCCGCGCCTGCCGCGAGGTCCAGGTGAACGACGTGATCGGCATGGCCGGTCGCGGGCACGAGGCATTTCCCGTGTTCGACCAGGACGATCCGATGGGCGCGTCCACCTGCGTGGCGTGCGGCGAATGCGTGCAGGCCTGCCCGACCGGGGCCCTGATGCCCGCGAGCGTCGTGAATGACGATCAGGTCGGCGATCGCGCCGACATCGACCGCGAAGTGCAGAGCGTCTGCCCGTTCTGCGGGGTCGGCTGCCAGGTGTCGGTCAAGATCAAGGACGACAGGGTCAAGTATATCGAGGGCATCAACGGCCCTGCGAACGAGGGCCGGCTCTGCGTGAAGGGGCGTTTCGGTTTCGACTACATCCACAACGCGCAGCGCCTGACCGTGCCGCTGGTGCGCCGTGAGGATGCGCCCGCGAAGGGGCTGAACGTCGATCCGGCGAACCCGTGGACCCATTTCCGGGAGGCGACGTGGGACGAGGCGCTCGACCTCGCCGCGCGCGGTCTCGTCGACCTGCGGTCGTTCTACGGCGGCAAGTCGGTCGCCGGGTTCGGCTCCGCCAAGTGCACGAACGAAGAGGCCTATCTTTTCCAGAAGCTGATCCGTCAGGGATTCAAGCACAACAACGTCGATCACTGCACGCGGCTGTGCCACGCCTCGTCGGTCGCCGCGCTGATGGAGAACGTCGGCTCGGGCGCCGTCACCGCGAGCTTCAACGAGATCGAGAACGCCGACATTGCGATCGTGATCGGCGCCAACCCGACCGAGAACCACCCGGTTGCCGCGACGTATTTCAAGCAGTTCGCCAAGCGTGGCGGCAAGCTCGTGGTGATGGACCCGCGCGGCCAGCGGGGGCTGCAGCGGCATGCGTGGAAGGAGCTGCGCTTCCGCCCCGGCACCGACGTGGCGCTGCTGAACGCGATCATGAACGTGATCGTCGAGGAAAAGCTCTACGACCGTCAGTATATCGAGGGCTTCACCGAAGGCTTCTTCGAGTTCCGCGACCATATCCGCGCCTTCACCCCCGAGCGCATGGCCGAGCTTTGCGGGATCGATCCGGGCACCATCCGCGAGGTCGCCCGCGCCTACGCGGATGCGCGCGCCGGCATGATCTTCTGGGGAATGGGCGTCAGCCAGCATATCCACGGCACGGACAACGCGCGCTGCCTGATCTCGCTTGCGTTGCTGTGCGGCCATGTCGGGCGGCCGGGCACCGGGCTTCACCCGCTGCGCGGACAGAACAACGTGCAGGGCGCGTCCGATGCGGGGCTGATCCCGCAGGTCATGCCGGACTACCAGTCGGTCACCGACGGCGAGGTGCGCGATCTCTTCCGCCACATCTGGCGCGGGACCGAGATCGACGCGCAGCCGGGACTGACGGTCGTCGAGATCATGGACCGGGTCTATCGCGGCGAGATCAAGGGCATGTACGTGCTGGGCGAGAACCCGGCGATGTCGGATCCCGACGTGGAGCACGCGCGCAAGGCCCTGGCGCATCTCGACCATCTCGTGGTGCAGGACATCTTCCTGACCGAGACGGCCATGTTCGCAGACGTGATCCTGCCGGCCTCGGCCCTGCCGGAAAAGACCGGCACGACCACCAACACCAACCGTCAGGTGCAGATGATCCGCCGCGCGGTTCCGACCCCGGGGTCGGCGCGCGAAGACTGGGCGATCCTCGTCGATCTCGCCCGCCGGATCGGGCTCGACTGGGATTACAGCCACCCGCGCGACGTGTTCGCGGAGATGAAGATGTCGATGTTCTCGCTGCATCACATCACCTGGTCGCGGCTCGAGGCAGAGGGCGCTGTCACCTACCCGTGCAAGAGCCCGGACGAGCCGGGAGAGGCGGTCGTCTTCGGCGACGGCTTCCCGCGCCGTGCGGGCCGGGCGAAGTTTACGCCGGCGCGCGTGACGCCGCCGGCCGAGGTGCCCGACGATACGTTCCCGATGATCCTGACGACCGGGCGCCAGCTGGAACACTGGCACACCGGGTCGATGACCCGCCGCGCGCCGGTGCTCGACGCCGTCGAGCCCGAGGCGACCGCCGGCATGCACCCCGCGACGCTGCGCGAACTCGGCGTGGCACCGGGCGGGCGCGTGCGCCTGACAACGCGGCGCGGCAGCCTCGAGGTCATGGCGCGGGCGGACCGGAACGTGGCGCGCGACATGGTCTTCCTGCCCTTCGCCTTTGTCGAGGCGGCGGCCAACATCCTGACCAACCCGGCGCTCGATCCCTTCGGAAAGATCCCGGAGTTCAAGTATTCCGCGGTGCGGGTCGAGGCCGCGGAAAGCGATGCGGTCGCGGCCGAATGACCGGGCATGACCGGCCCGCGGCGGGTCGTCGTGCGCCGCGCCGCGACGGGGCAGGGTAGGGGCCGGCGATGGATGCCGTGACAGTCCTCTACTACGCGATCGTGTGCGGCGTTCTGTCGCTGGCGGTCGCGCGGTTGGCCCGCGCGTGGCTCCGGCTGACGGTCGGCATCGCGGTCGGCGTGCTTGCCGCCAGTGCGCTCCCGCCGCTGCGCGCCCTGCTCGGGCTCTGACGCCGGGGCAGTCTTCGAGGACCAACACAGTCGTTGACCGCGGCGGCGCGTTGAACAAATGTACCCGAACACGGCGCGGTCAACGCGCGACGCTGACGATGATCCGGGAGGACAGGCGCCCCCGCCTGCGGACATCAGGGAGGACATGAACGTGACGACCGAGGCCCCCGACGCCGGAGGACCCTCTTCGATTCCGGCGCTGCTCCGGCGCAACGCGCAATCCTTCGGCGCGGCCCCGGCCTATCGCGAGAAGGAATTCGGCATCTGGCAGAGCTGGAGCTGGTCCGAGACCGAGGAAGAGGTCCGGGCGCTCGCGCTGGGCCTCCTGGAACTCGGGGTGGAGCCGGGCGACTTCGTCGCGGTGATCGGGCGCAACCGTCCCTATCTGTACTGGTCGATGGTCGCCGCGCAGATGGTCGGCGCGGTGCCGGTCCCGCTCTACCAGGACAGCGTCGGCGAGGAGATGGCCTACGTCCTCGACCATTGCGGCGCGCGCATCGTGATGGCCGGCGACCAGGAGCAGGTCGACAAGGTGATCGAGATCGCCGACCGCCTGCCGTCGTTCCGGCACATGGTCTATCTCGACCCCCGCGGCCTGCGGAAATACGACCATTCCCGGCTGACCTCGTTCACCGACCTGCAGGCCTCGGGACGCGCGGCGCGCGACGCGCGCGGCGCGGAGCTCGACCGGTTGCGCGACGGGCTTGGCTACGACGACACCTGCGTGATGCTCTACACCTCGGGCACGACGGGCCGCCCCAAGGGCGTGGTGCTGTCGAACCGCAACATCATCGAGACGGCCAAGAACTCGGCCGCGTTCGACGACCTGCGGCAGACCGACGAGGTGCTCGCCTACCTGCCTATGGCGTGGGTCGGGGATTTCATCTTCTCGATCGGACAAGCCTATTGGACCGGGTTCTGCGTGAACTGCCCCGAAAGCGCCGACACGATGATGACGGACCTGCGGGAGATCGCGCCGACCTACTATTTCGCCCCGCCGCGGGTGTTCGAGACCGGGCTGACGCAGATCATGATCCGGATGGAGGACGCGAGCGCGCCCAAGCGGCGGATGTTCCAGCATTTCCTGGATCACGCGCGGCGCGTCGGGCCGGCGTTGCTCGACGGCCGATCCGTCGGGCTCTGGGACCGGCTGAAATACAGGGTCGGAGAGGTGCTGGTCTACGGGCCGCTGAAGAACGCGCTGGGCTTCTCGCGCATCCGCGTGGGCTACACCGCCGGCGAGGCGATCGGGCCCGAGATCTTCGATTTCTACCGCGCGCTCGGCATCAACCTGAAACAGCTCTACGGCCAGACCGAGGCGTCGGTGTTCATCACCCAGCAGCCCGACGGCCAGGTGCGCTCGGACACGGTGGGCGTGCCGTCGCCGGGTGTCGAGCTGCGGATCGCGGAGTCGGGCGAGGTCTTCTACCGCTCGCCGGGAACCTTCGTGGAATACTACAAGAACGCGGAATCGACGAAGGACACCAAGGATGCCGAGGGCTGGGTCGCGACCGGCGACGCGGGCTTCATCGAGGACGACACCGGGCACCTGCGCATCATCGACCGCGCCAAGGATGTGGGGCACATGGCTTCGGGCGCGCTGTTCGCGCCGAAATACGTCGAGAACAAGCTCAAGTTCTATCCAAACATCCTCGAGGCGGTCGTCTTCGGGGCCGGGAAGGACCGCTGCTGCGCCTTCATCAACATCGACCTGACCGCCGTCGGCAACTGGGCCGAGCGCAACAACATCGCCTACGCCTCCTACCAGGAGCTCGCGGGGCATCCGCAGGTGCTCGACATGATCCAGAGCCATGTCGAGGAGACCAATGCCAGCGTCGCCGAGGACGAGATGCTCTCGGGCTGCCAGGTGCATCGCTTCCTCGTACTGCACAAGGAGCTCGACGCCGACGACGGTGAGCTGACGCGCACCCGCAAGGTGCGCCGCAAGATCATTGCCGAGAAGTTCTCCGACCTCGTCGAGGCGCTCTACGACGGCACCGAGACGATCTCTACGGAGACCGAGGTGACCTACGAGGACGGCCGCAAGGGCCGGATCCGCGCCACTCTGGAGATCCGCGACGCCAAGACCGTGCCGGTCGCCGCGCCGGTCAAGGCGGCGGCGGAATGACCGCGCGGCGCGACATGCGCGACGTCCCCGCGGCGCGCGCGCTTCGCCTGCGGGAGCGAGGGGCCAGCCCCTCGCGCTCCCCGGGGTTTGCCGGCAAGATGAAGGGAGGCCCGGGCGCGTGAAGGACACCGAGGGCTACGTCACCGAGGACGGCCGCCAGATCGGCGGCACGCTGATGGAGCTGCGCAACATCACGCTGCGCTTCGGCGGCGTGGTCGCGATCAACGACATCACCTTCGACATCCGGGAGGGCGAGATCCGCGCGATCATCGGCCCGAACGGAGCGGGCAAGTCGTCGATGCTCAACGTCATCTCGGGCTTCTACACGCCGAGCCAGGGCGAGCTGTGGTACAAGGGCGAGAGGCGCCCGCCGATGAAGCCCTACGAGGTCGCGCGGATGGGCGTCGGCCGGACCTTCCAGAACATCGCGCTGTTCGAAGGCATGACGGTGCTCGACAACGTCATGACCGGGCGGCTGACCCACATGACTGCCGGCGTGCTGAGCCAGGCGCTGTGGTGGGGGCGCGCCCGCGACGAGGAGATGGACAACCGCGAGAAGGTCGAGCGGGTGATCGACTTCCTCGAGATCCAGCGGATCCGCAAGACGCCGGTCGGCCGGCTGCCCTACGGGCTCAAGAAGCGGGTCGAGCTGGCGCGAGCGCTTGCCGCGGAGCCGTCGCTGCTGCTGCTGGACGAGCCGATGGCGGGCATGAACGTCGAGGAGAAGGAGGACATGAGCCGCTTCATCCTCGACGTGAACGACGAGTTCGGCACCACGATCTGCCTGATCGAGCACGACATGGGCGTGGTCATGGACCTCAGCGACCGGGTCGTGGTGATGGATTACGGAAAGAAGATCGGCGACGGCACGCCCGACGAGGTGCGCGGCAACCAGGACGTCATCGACGCCTACCTGGGAGTGCCGCATTGATGATCCGGTTTGGTCCGGCGGCGCGCGCCGCGCGCCGGCCCGCGCCGCGTGCCGGGGCCCGTCGCCCGGCGCCGACCCGTTCCGCAGAGAGGCCCTGACGCGATGCTCTACAGTTTTTTTGTCGAACCTTTCGTGGAGATGGCCGCGGCGCCGGACTTCCTGCTGCAGGTGCTGTGGGAGGGGCTGGTGTCGGGCGTGCTCTACGCGCTGATCGCGCTGGGCTTCGTGCTGATCTACCGCTCGAGCCGGATCTTCAACTTCGCTCAGGGCATCATGGTCGTGTTCGCGGCGCTGACGCTCGTGGGTCTGCACTCGGCCGGGCTGCCGGCCTGGGTCGCGGTCGCGGCGACGCTCGTGGTGATGTTCGTTCTGGCTGTGACGGTGGAGCGTGTGGTGCTGCGCCCGCTGGTCGGACAGCCCGACATCATCCTGTTCATGGCGACGATCGGGATCACGCTGTTCCTGATCGGCCTCGGCGAGACGATCTTCGGCGGCGAGAACAAGTCGATGATCACCGAAGAGCTGGGCATCCCGACGGGCGATTTCGTGCTCGAGCCGGGCGGCGGGCTGCTGATCCTGCAGCAGCTCGACGTGACCGTGGTGGTGGTCGCGGCACTCCTCGTCGCAGCACTCCTGGCGTTCCTGAACTTTACCCGGATGGGCCGCGCGGTGCGCGCGCTGGGCGACGACCACCAGGCGGCGCTGTCGGTCGGCATCTCGCTGCAGACGATCTGGGTGCTGGTGTGGTTCATCGCCGGGATCATCGCGCTCGTCACAGGGATCGCATGGGGCGCGCGCGCCGGCGTGTCCTTCGCGCTCGAGGTGATCGCCTACAAGGCGCTGCCGGTTCTGATGCTGGGCGGGCTCGAGAGCATCACCGGCGCCATCGTCGGCGGGCTCATGATCGGGATCCTCGAGAAGCTGTTCGAGATCTACTGGGGGCAGCCGCTGCTCGGCGGGAACACCGAGACGTGGTTCGCCTTCGTTCTGGCGCTGATCGTGCTGCTGTTCCGGCCGCAGGGCCTGTTCGGCGAGCGCATCATCGAGCGCGTCTGAAGATGGGGGCGCGCCGCGATCAGCGCCGCGACGCCGGCCACCAGAGCGCGCGCATCGCGGAGATCGCGGGCGTGGTCCAGAACTCGAGCGCCTCGCGCATCGCGAAGCTCCCGGTGGAGGGCCAGCGGGGTGCGGCATCGCGGTCGAAGCCGATGTCGGCCTCGGCGTCGGAGATGAGCTTGCGCATGCGGGTTTCGAGGTCTTCGGACATCGGACCGAGCCTTTCGGAGGGGTGTGTCGAAACGATATTGCGTTTCGGCTACCATTTCAAAACTATTGTTTCAACGCCGATGAGGTGCGGCGGGTTCCGTGTCGGCGCCGTGACACCGCCAGACAGGGGTGTGACATGACCCACGGCGGGCGGACTGGCGGAGCCGTCATGGAGGGCCTGTCGACGGCGCCTGTCCGTGGCCGGCCCCTCGGTGTGGACGTGGAGTGCGCCGTGGCCGTCGGGCCTGCGGGCGTGCCGCACGTCAGGCGATTGCGCGTCGATCCCGCCGCGGGCGCGCGCATCGGCCCCGAGACGGACGGTCGCGCGGCGGAGGCGGCGCGCTCTTGCGCGGGTAGCGCGGTCGAGGACCGGACCGGGAGGCACGCACCGACCGGCCACCGGCTCGGCCTCAAGACGCCTTGCGCAGAGGCGGCGACATGGGAGTGAACCGATGAGCCGGGGCGCGCTGGTGGCGATGCGGGCGATCCTGCTGCTGGTGGCGGCGCTCGGCGGGGCGGCGACGCTCTATGCCGCGGCGATCGGCGCGGGGTCACTGCTGCGGGTGCTGACGCTGGTGCCGATCCTCGTGCTCGCGGCGCTGGCGGACTGGCAACTGAGCGGCCGCTGGGACGGGGTGTTCGGCGCGATCTTCGGATCGCGGCGCTAGCGCCGGCGCGGGCCAAGGGCCCGCAGCGCGGCGCGCAAGGGACGAGAAGGGAAGGACGGACGATCATGCTCTACCGCACGGCGGGACAGTTCAAGACGAGCTACAAGGCGGACCAGGCGCTGTTTCCGGTGCGCCAGGACGCCATGCTTCTGGGCATCATCCTCGTCTTCGCCTGGGTGATCCTGCCGCTGACGGCGAGCGAGTTCGCCTTCCAGACGCTGCTCATTCCGGTCCTGATCTACGCGCTGGCGGCGATGGGGCTCAACATCCTCACCGGCTATGCCGGGCAGCTGTCCCTCGGAACGGGCGCGTTCATGGGGGTGGGTGCCTATGCCTGCTACAAGATGCTGACCCTCATGCCGTGGCTGAACCCGGTGGCGGCGATCCTTCTCTCGGGCGTGTTCAGCGCCGGAGTGGGGGTGCTGTTCGGGATCCCGTCGCTGCGGATCAAGGGCTTCTACCTCGCGATCGCGACCCTCGCGGCGCAGTTCTTCCTGATCTGGCTGTTCGAGAAGTGGGCGTGGCTCTACAACTTCAACGCCTCGGGCGCGATCCAGGTGCCGAACCTCGACATGCTCGGCGTCTGGGTCGCGGGGCCGCAAGCGGCCTCGATCACGCAGTACTACGTCGTGCTGGTGGTGGTCAGCCTGATGACCCTCCTGTGCATCAACCTGACGCGAGGCACCCTCGGGCGCACGTGGAAGGCGACGCGCGACATGGATATCGCGGCCGAGCTCATCGGCATCAACCTCATGCGCTCGAAGCTGACCGCGTTCGCGGTGTCGTCCTACATCGTCGGCGTGGCCGGCGCGCTCTTCGTCTTCATGTGGCGCGGCGCGGCCGAGCCCAACCTCTTCGACATCAGCCTGTCGTTCCGGATCCTGTTCATCGCGATCATCGGCGGGCTCGGGTCCATCCTCGGCAACTATCTCGGGGCGATCCTGATCGTGGGGCTTCCGGTCGTGCTCAACATCGTGCCGGAGATGCTGGGCATCCCGATCGCCTCGGCGACCGTGGAGCACCTGAACACCATGATCGTGGGGGCGCTCATCATCTTCTTCCTGATCATCGAGCCGCACGGGCTCGCTCGGCTCTGGGCGCTGATCCGGGAGAAACTCATCTCGTGGCCGTTCCCCTACTGACCGGCCGCGCGACACCAAAACCGTCTAAGGGAGGACAAACCGATGAAGACACTGGCAAGCATCGCCGTCGCGGCGGCGCTGATCGGCACGGGGGCGCTGGCGCAGAGCGAGACGCTCAACGTGCCGAATTTCAGCTATCGCACGGGGCCGTTCGCCTCGACGGGCATCCCGCTCATGAACGGGCAGCGCGACTACCTGGTCATGCTCAACGAGCGCGACGGCGGCATCGGCGGGCTCGAGATCAACTACAGCGAATGCGAGACCGGCTACAATACCGAGGCCGGCGTGGAGTGCTACGAGCGCACCAAGGCGACGGCGCTGGTCACTCAGCCCTGGTCCACGGGCATCACGCTGCAGGTGCTGCCGCAGACCAACATCGACGAGATCCCGATCTTCGCGCCCGGCTACGGCTTTTCGCCGATGCGCGACGGCCGGGTGTTCCAGTGGGCCTTCAACATCCCCGCCGGCTACTGGGACGGTGCGTCGATGCTGATCCAGGCGCTGCTCGAGGAGAATGACGGCTCGCTCGAAGGCAAGAAGATCGCCTTCCTGCACCTCGATCATCCCTACGGCAAGGAGCCGCTGCCGTTCTTCGAGGACGCGGCGGAGCGCCAGGGCTTCGAGCTTCTGCCGATCCCGGTCGGGCTGACCGAGATGCAGAACCAGTCGGCGCAGTGGCTGCAGATCCGGCGCGAGAGCCCCGACTACGTCATCATGTGGGCGTGGGGCGCGATGAACGGCGCGGCGCTCAAGGAGGCGGCCCGCACGCGCTACCCGATGGATCAGTTCCTGTCGGTCTGGTGGGGCGCGCATACCGACGACCTGGAACCGCTCGGCGAGGACGGAACCGGGTTCCGTTCGATTTCGTGGTCGAAGCCGGTGGACGACGCGCCGGCGATGCAGGCGATCCGCGAGCACGTGATCGATGCCGGCCTCAGCCTCACCGATGCCGAACAGGCGGGCGAGGTCTACTACCAGCGGGGCGTGGTGATGTCGGCGATCCTGGCCGAGGCGATCCGCGTGGCGCAGGAGAACGCGGGCACGCCCGAGATCACCCCGGCCGACATGCGCTACGGCTTCGAGAACCTCGACATGACCGAGGCGCGGCTCGAGGAACTCGGCATCGCCGGGATGGTGCCGCCGTTCGAGACGTCTTGCGCCGACCATACCGGCCAGGGCGGCGGCTGGATGCTGGAGTGGAACGGCTCCGAGTTCGTCCAGGCGTCGGACCTGCTGACGCCGGAGATGGACAAGATCATGCCGCTGGTCGAGTCGAACGCGCAGGACTACGCGGATACCAACGCGCCGTGGCCGACCAACGAAGAGTGCAACGTGGGCGGCTGATGCCGCCGGCCCGGCGGCGGCGCGCCGCCGCCGGGCATTTTTGAGTATTTTCACCAAGAAGAACCAGGGGCGCGGCGCGTCGCGGGGGGCGGCGCGCAAGGGCGCGAGGGAGGCGTGCGATGCCGGATGCGAGCGAGACCGAGGCGAAGGCGCTGATCGAGGTCAACAATATCGAGGTGATCTACAACCACGTGATCCTCGTGCTGAAGGGCGTGTCCCTGACCGTGCGCGAGCGCGGGATCACCGCGCTTCTGGGCGGCAACGGCGCCGGAAAGACGACGACGCTGAAGGCGGTGTCGAACCTGCTGCACTCCGAGCGGGGTGAGGTGACCAAGGGGTCGATCCTCTATCGCGGGGAGCGGGTTCAGCATCTCGATCCCGCGGCGCTGGTGAAGAAGGGCGTCATTCAGGTGATGGAGGGACGCCATTGCTTCTCGCACCTGACGGTGGAGGAGAACCTGCTGACGGGCGCGTACACGCGCAAGGACGGCAAGGGCGCGATCGAGGCCGACCTCGAGATGGTCTATTCCTACTTTCCGCGGCTGAAGGAGCGCCGGCGCAGCCAGGCCGGCTACACCTCGGGCGGCGAGCAGCAGATGTGCGCGATCGGCCGGGCGCTGATGTCGCGGCCGGAGACGATCCTTCTGGACGAGCCGTCGATGGGCCTTGCGCCGCAGCTGGTGGAGCAGATCTTCGAGATCGTGCGCGCGGTGAACGAAGGCGAGGGAGTGTCCTTTCTCCTGGCCGAGCAGAACACCAACGTCGCGCTGAAGTACGCCCATGCGGGCTATATCCTGGAGAACGGGCGGGTCGTCATGGAAGGCAGCGCCAAGGCGCTGCGCGAGAACGACGACGTGAAGGAGTTCTACCTCGGCATGTCCGACGAGGGGCGGCGGTCCTTCCGCGACGTGCGCTCCTATCGCCGGCGCAAGCGCTGGCTGGCCTGAGCTTCAGTTCCATCGCATCGCGGGGGCCGTGGCGGCGCGAGCCGAGGCGCTCGCAGCGCGGCGGACCGAGGGGGCCCTTGACCGTCATGTTCTGCCGGCCGCGCGCCCGATCCCCGGAGCGAAGGACCGCGCAGGATCCGCCATGTGCGCGTGATGCGCGGTGCGCTGTGCGCGTGACGCGATGGAGCGCAGACCGTCCCGAGTGTGGCAGAAGTCCCATCCTGCGCGATAAGGGCGCATGCACCTAAACTGATCCATCCCTTTGTCAAATCGCAATTATTTTGGTGTCAATCGGGGAACGTCTCGCGGCGTGTGACGGTTATGCGACCGGATGGCCCGAACGGGCCTAGAGACAACAGGAGTTTAGTCATGAAGACCACCGCAGCACTCGTCGCCGCATTTGGCCTCACGGCAGCCGCACCGGTTCTCGCCCAGACCGATATGGAAATGGATGTCGAGACCGTGACCTGCGCCGAATACCTCGACATGGACGAGGCCGGCAAGATGGCCGCGGCGGAGGCCCTCGTGGCCGAGCTCGAGAGCCCGATGGACGTGGATGCAGCGACGATCGAGCTCGAGAGCACCTGCGAGGAAGGTGACAACGGCGACACCGCGCTTCTGACAGCGATGACCGCAGGCGCGAACTGATTACGGCTCTTTCGAGTCGATTCACAAAAGGCCGCGCCGCGTGCGCGGCCTTTTTGCGTCGCGGCCCCGACGGGTTCAGGGCGCGCTGTTATCTGATAGCGTGGCCCCTGTCATTGACTGACCGGGGCCGCAAGGCCCACCTGCGACGCGAAGGAGGACGCTCGTGACAGCCTGCCAGATTGAGACTGCAACGTCGTGGCCACGCCGTGGAGGTGCGGCATGACCAGCTATTTCGACGCGCTGGAAACGCGCGGCGTGGACGAGCGTGCCGCGGCGCTGGCCGAGGACCTGCCGCAGCAGATCGCGCGGGCGCAGGCGCTGCCGGGTTACGCATCAACGCTGTCGGGCGTCTCGGCATCGGAGATCACGGGCCCGGACGCGCTCAAGCGGCTGCCCGTGCTGCGCAAGAGCGACCTCGGTGCCGCACAGGCAGAGGCGCCCCCCTTCGGCGGCTTCGCCACCCGCCCGCCGAGCGCGTTCCGCTACCTGTTCCAGTCGCCGGGGCCGCTTTACGAGCCGGGTGGCGACGCCACGGACTGGTGGCGCATGGGCCGGTTCCTGAACGCGTGCGGCATCGGGCCGGGCGACATCGTGCAGAACTGCTTCGGCTATCATCTGACACCCGCCGGCATGATCTTCGAGAACGGCGCGCGAGCCGTCGACGCCGCGATCCTGCCCGCCGGGACCGGCCAGACCGAGCTGCAGGCCCGCGCCGCGCAAGATGTGGGTGCCACCGCCTATGCCGGCACGCCGGATTTTCTGAAGGTCATCCTCGAGAAGGCCGACGCGTTGGATCTGACGCTGTCCATCACCAAGGCGGCGGTGTCGGGCGGTGCGCTGTTCCCGAGCCTGCGCGAATTCTATGCCGACCGGGGCATTGCGTGCCTGCAATGCTACGCCACGGCGGATCTCGGAAACGTCGCATACGAGAGCCAGGCGATGGAGGGACTGATCGTCGACGAAGGGGTGATCGTCGAGATCGTCACCCCCGGCACCGGTGATCCGGTGCCCGAGGGCGAGGTCGGCGAGGTCGTTGTCACGACATTGAACCCCGATTATCCGCTGATCCGGTTCGCCACGGGAGACCTTTCGGCTGTGCTGCCGGGGCAGAGCCCCTGCGGTCGCACCAACATGCGGATCAAGGGCTGGATGGGGCGCGCCGACCAGACCACGAAGATCAAGGGCATGTTCGTCCGGCCCGAGCAGGTCGCAGACTTCGTCGCCCGGCATCCCGAGATCGCGCTTGCGCGTGTCGTCGCCGGGCGCGAGGGCGAAACCGACACGATGCTGGTGCGGGTGGAGGCCGAGGGCGGCGACGCAGCCGCCTTCGAGGCAAGCGCAGCGGAAACGCTCAAGCTCAAGGGCCGGGTCGAGATCGTCGCGCCCGGCAGCCTGCCGCGCGATGGCATCGTCATCGAGGATACGCGGAGCTACGACTGACGCCGCGGCCATCGTGGCCGCGCGGGCTCCGCTTCGACTGCAAGGAGGGTTGAATGATCCGACATGTGACCGCCGCCGCGCTTGTCGCGGCGACCGTTCCCGTGATGGCGCTCGCCGATGGCGATGCGCTCATCCTCGCCAACGGCGAATACCAGTCGGTGGAGAGATTGCGGGGCGCGAACCGCGTGCTTGCCGCCGCGGACCCGTTGTCGGCGCAGGATTTCGACGTTGTGACACAGGTCGAGGGCGACAGCGCGGACATGGAGGAAGCCCTTGGGCGCTTTTTGGCCGGGCTCGACGCGGACACGGACCGGGTCGCCGTCATCCTCTCGGGCCGTTTCGTGCACAGCGCGGCCGAAACATACCTGCTGCCTGTGGACGCGCCGCTGCCGCTCGATCCCGCGGCGGTGATGACCGGTGCGCTGCCGCTGTCGGCGGTGCTCGGTCCGCTGGCGGACCATCCCGGACAGGCGGTGCTGCTGCTGGCCGAGGACGAGATGGAGCCGTTGGAAGATGCCGCGTTCCTGCGCGCGGGCCTTGGGCGGATCGACACGCCGCAGGGCGTGAGCCTCGTGCGCGGGGCGCCACGCGAGATCGCCGAATTGGCGCGCCGCGACCTCGCCACGCCGTCTCGCGATTTCGTCGCGGCGGTCGATGACGCCGGTCTCGAGCTCGAGGGCTACGCGCCGCCGCGGCTGGTCTTCGTCGAGGCCGGAACCGCGCCCGCGGACGAGGCGGCGGACACGCCGCCCGAACCGGAGGCGCCGGAGGAGGATCGCGGCGAGGCGCGGCTTTGGGCCTCGGTCGAGTCGCGTGACGACGTGGCGGGCTACGAGACCTACCTGTCGGCCTATCCCGACGGACCGAACGCCGCCGCGGCGCGCGACCGGCTGGCAGAGTTGCGCGATGCGCCGCGCCGTGCCGCCGAGGCGCGCGAGGCTGCGCTCGACCTCGACCGCGATGCCCGCCGCGCGGTGCAGCAGGACCTGACGGCGCTGGGCCGCGACACGCGGGGCGTTGACGGGATCTTCGGACCCGGGACCCGCTCGGCCATTCGGGCGTGGCAGGAGGCCGAGGGCCGCGAGGTGACCGGATACCTCACGGCTGCGCAGATCGACCGGATCGGTGCCGCGGCGGATCGTGCGCGCGCCCAGGCAGAGGCGGAGGCCGAGCGCGCCGACCGCGCGCTGTGGCAGGAGATCGGGCCCGAGCCCAACGCGCCGGCGCTGCGCCGCTACCTCGAGCGGTTCCCGGACGGGATCTACGCGGCACAGGCGCAGCGGCGGCTGGACCGCCTGGTGGAGGCGGCGCGGCAGCGTGCCGCCGTGCGCGACCGCGATGCCTTCGAGGCCGCCGAGCAGCGCGATACCGTCGCGTCGTACCGCGACTACCTCGCGGAGTTCCCGGAGGGCGCGTACGCCAACCGGGCCGAGTCGCGGATCGCGGCGCTTCAGGGGGCGAACGACGGCCGTGCGGCGGCGCGGGCCGAAGAATCGGCGCTCGGTCTGCCGCAGGCGGCGCGGGCACTGGCCGAACAGCGTCTGGCAGCGGCGGGCGTCGATCCCGGCCGGACCGACGGGGTCTTCGACGAGCGCACGCGGCGCGCTCTGCGGCAGTATCAGCAGAACCGCGATCTGCCGGTGTCGGGCTTCCTCGACAACGCGACGGCGGCGCGACTGCTGGCCGAGACGATTTTCGGCGGCCGTTGACGCTTGCGCGGGTGGCCGGTCGGATGTTTCGCTGGTCGAAACACTGAGCCGGAGCACCCGCATGAGCTTTGCCGACGCCGTCGCGACCTTGCCGGATGCCGTGCGCCTGTGGGTGCTCTGGCTGACGATCATGATGGTCGCTGCGCCATTGGTCCTTCTGATTTTCGGCGAAAGCCGGCGTGCCGGCGCGGTCATCCTTGTCGCGAACGTCGCGGTCGCGGTCGCGATGCACCTTCTTTACGCGCGGGTCGGCATGGTGCGCCTGCTTGGGCTGCCGCACCTGCTGATCTGGGGACCGCTCCTGGTCTGGCTGTCGGGAGAGCTGCGCGCGGTGTCCTGGCGGATCGTCCCGCGCGTCGTTGCGATGATCTTCGCGCTGTCGATCGCCGTTTCGCTGATCTTCGACGCAATCGACGTCGTCCGCTGGATTTACGGTGACCGCGGGGCGCTGACCGGGGCCGCAGGTTGAACTGGGCGCCGCTCTGGCAGGCCGGCCCGGTCGTCGCAAGTCATGCGGTCGCCGCGATCGCGGCGGCGCTGATCGGTCCGTTGCAGTTCATTCTGCCCAAGGGCACGGCGCTGCATCGTGTGGCCGGCTATGTCTGGGTCGGAGCGATGGCCTTCGTCGCCGCGGGCAGTTTCGCGATCCACGGATTCGCCGTCATCGGGCCGTTCGGGCCGATCCACCTGCTGTCGGCGCTGGTGCTGTGGCAGCTCTGGCGCGCGATCTCGCACGCGCGGGCCGGCCGCACCACAGCCCATCGCGGCACGATGATCGGCCTTTACGGTTTCGCGCTGATCCTGGCCGGTGCGTTCACCCTCGTGCCGGGGCGTATCATGCACGCGGTCGCCTTCGGCCCTTGAAAGGGCGGCGGTCCGTCACTTGTCCGCGTCAAACGGCCGACGGTGCGGCGGCCCAACGCGAAAAGGCCGCCCGGGGAGGGCGGCCCTTCGCACAGCGCGTGTCGCGCGTCTCAGCCCTGGCGGGCCTTGAAGCGGCGCTGGGTCTTGTTGATGACGTAGACGCGGCCCTTGCGACGCACCACGCGGCAATCGCGGTGACGGTTCTTGAGCGAGCGGAGCGAGTTCTTGACCTTCATCGGTCGTCTCCTCATGTCGCGGCGCTCGGTCGCGCCTGTTCGTTGCGGGCGCTCCGGACCCCGGAGCGGCGAAGATGGTGGGCGGTACTGGGTTCGAACCAGTGACCCCTACGATGTCAACGTAGTGCTCTACCGCTGAGCTAACCGCCCGATTTTTCCGACACTTGGCCGCCGAACGGCACCCCACAAAGAAATGGGGCGCGGGAGCCCCGCGCCGGTAAGCGGGGTCTATAAATAGAGTCGCAGGAGGGATCAAGGGGGCTTTTGGCGGGCCGTGCTTTCGCGCTATGTACATGCGAAGGAGCGCGCATGCCGAAGGTCGCATATCATCTCTTCCGTCCGGAGGTCATGACCTCCTGCGTGGTCTTCGCCTCGCCCCACAGCGGGCGGGACTACCCGTGGTCGTTCCTGCGCCACACGCTTCTCGACGAACACTCGATCCGCTCCTCCGAAGACGCCTATGTCGACAGGCTCTTCGATTGCGCGCCGCAGTTCGGGGCGACCTTCCTCAAGGCCGGGGCGCCGCGCGCCTTCGTGGATCTCAACCGCGCGGCGGACGAGCTCGACCCGGCGCTGATCGAGGGCGTGCGCAAGGCGGGTCACAACCCGCGTGTCGCCTCGGGCCTCGGCGTCGTGCCGCGAGTGGTGGCCAACGGGCGCGCGATCTACCGCGGCAAGCTCGGCATGGCCGAGGCAGAGCGGCGGATCCGTGACTACTGGCGCCCGTATCACGCGGCGCTGCAGTCGAGCCTCGACCGCGCGCACGCGACGTTCGGCGAGGCGCTGTTGGTCGATTGCCACTCGATGCCGCACGAGGCCGTGGACGGGGTCGCGCGCGGCGGCGCGCGCCGGCCCGACATCGTGATCGGCGACCGCTTCGGCGCATCGGCCGCCGGCCGGCTGGTCGACCGCGTGGAGGCGGCGTTCATCGATGCCGGCTTCGCTGTGTCGCGCAACACGCCGTTCGCCGGCGCCTTCATCACCCAGCATTACGGCCGGCCGGCGCGGCGCCAGCACGCCGTGCAGATCGAGATCGACCGCGCCATCTACATGGACGAAGCGCGGATCCGGCCGAACGCCAATTTTCACGCCTTCCGCAAGCTCCTGCGCGGGATCATCGCCGATATCGCGGCGATCGGTCCGGCCGATCCCCGAAGCCTGGCGGCCGAGTAGGGGTCAGCGCGGCAGGATCCGGTCGAGTGCCGCCTCGAGCGGAGCCGGATTGTCGAGCGTGAGCCGGACCGGGAGCGTCAGTACTTTCTGCCGGAAATCGGGCGGCAGACGCACCGCGTCCTTTTCAGTGGTCACGAGCTGTGCGCCGGCGGAGCGGGCCTCGGCCTCGAGCCGCGCCATGAGCGCGCCGGTCAGCGGCTGGTGGTCGTCGAGCGCCTCGGCCCGGCGCAGGTCGGCACCGAGCGCGCGCAGCGTGGCAAAGAATTTCTCGGGCCGGCCGATCCCGGCGAAGGCGAGCGTCGGAAGGCCCTCCCACGGCATGCCGGTGGGCAGCGGCGCGAGCGTCGCGGTCACGTGCGGCAGCCGCAGCGCGTGCCCCCAGGCCGCCTGGAAACTCTCCTGCGCCGGAGGCGCGCCGATCGAGACGAGTAGATCCGCGCGAGCGAGACCTGCTGCCACGGGTTCCCGCAGCGGACCCGCAGGCATGCAGCGCCCGTTACCAAATCCCCGCTCCGCATCGACGACGACGAGCGACAGGTCTTTCTGCATCGCCGGGTTCTGGAACCCGTCGTCGAGAACGATCGCCTGCGCGCCATCCGCGGCCGCCGCCGCGGCGCCTTCGGCGCGGTCCTTTGCGACCCAGACCGGAGCGAAGGCCGCGAGCAGGAGGGGTTCGTCGCCGACGGCCTCGGCCGTGTGCGCCGCGGGGTCGACACGGACGGGCCCGGTGAGCGTGCCGCCATATCCGCGCGACACCACGTGCGCCGCGATCCCGCGCGCCGAGAGGCGTTCGAGCAGGGCGATCACCGTCGGCGTCTTGCCCGTGCCGCCGGCATGCAGGTTGCCGACGCAGATCACCGGCACGCCGACGCGCCGGCCGCGCCGCGCGACGCGGCGCGCCGTCATCGCGGCGGTGAGTCCGCCGATCGGCGCCAGGACCCGCGCGGCCAGCCCGGGCCGGTCTGGGGCTGCATCCCAAAAGTTCGGCGGCCGCATCAGCCCGCCGCCTCGCGCCGTGCCTCGAGCAACTCGATGATCCGGTCGATCACGGCGTCGCTCGCCGCTGCCCCGCGCGAGACGATGTCCCACCCGGCATGGGCCATCGCGGCGGCGCGGTCGGGGGCCAGCAGCTGCGACACCGCGCCCGACAACGAATCCTCGTCGCGCACGATCCGCGCCGCCCCGGCCTCGACCAGCGTCGAATAGGCACCCAGATGCCGTCCGACGTTCGGCCCGTAGAGGATCGCGGTCCCGAGCGCGGCAGCCTCGAACGGGTCGGTGCCGCCATGGCCGGGCGCAAGCGACCCGCCGAGAAACGCCAGCGGCGCGAGTCGGTACCACAGCCCGATATCCTCGGGCCCGCCGCACAACACGACCTGTGTCGTGTCATCGGGCATCTCGCCTTCGTCCCAGCGGCAGAGCCGCAAGTCGCTGGTGGCCGCCGTCCGGTCGGCCTCGGCCGCGTCCTCGGGCGTTTCAGGCACCAGCGCGAGCAGCAGGCGATGCGACAGCCGCGCGGCGCGGCGATGCGCCTCGATCACCAGCCGGGCCTCGCTGCCGCGCACGTGCGCGGCGAGCCAGACCGGCCGCCCCGCGACGGCGGCGAGCGCCTCCTCCAGGAGATCGTCGTTGCAGTCGAGCGGCAGCGTCGTTTCGGTCAGCGCTCCGCTGCGCCGTATCCGCGCCTGCCCGAGCGAGACGCGCGGCAGCCGCCGCTCGGCCGCCGCGTCCGGCAGGAAGATCGTGTCGAAGAGCGCGAGCGTGGGCGGCACCGTGTCGGGAAGCCAGCGTGGACCGGGCGCGTTGTGGGGATCGCCGCCGGGATCGACGTGAAGAAGCGGGATGTCGCGATCCGCCGCCTCCCACAGAAGGGCGGGATGCAGCCGCAGGCCCGACCACAGCGCAAGGTCCGGCCGCCAATGATCGAGGAATGCCGCGATCTCGCCGACCGCCTCCGGCGGGAGTGCGTCGTCGGGCGTGTCCCATGCGCCGGTGCGGAGCGTCACGATCTCGGGCCATTGGGTCGCCAGCCGCGCCAGCAATGTGCCGAGCGCGCGCGCCTCTGCCGCCTCGCTCGCATGGACCCACAGAAACGGCCCGTCGCCGCGAGGCGCCCGCACTGGCACCGGCGCCCCCGCCCCGCGCATCGCCGCGAGGTAGGTGCTCAGCGAGATCGGGCGCCGGCTCACGCGGTCAGGTCGGGTCCTTCGACGCGGAGCCGGGCGCTCCCTCGTCTTGGAGCCGGTGCAGATGGGCGATGAAATAGCGCATGTGGGCGTTGTCCACGGTCTTCTGCGCCCATTCCTTCCACGCGTCGAAGGCGCTGGCGTAGTCGGGGAAGATACCGACGACGTGGATGTCGTCCACGTCGCGGAACTCGGTCTTGGTCGGATCGGTCAGCTCGCCGCCATAGACGAGGTGCAGACGCTGCATGGAACGCTCCTGTGTCACGGCCTCCCTCGGCCGTGACCCTAGACTCGGGCGGGAAGCGGCACAATCACGGACAGGTTAACGCGCCTGCTACTGTTTTGAGGGGATAACCCGTATCGGATGCAGGCGCCGCGCGCGCGACTCGCGTCGGAGCCGGGAAGGCCCGGCCGCCATGTCGGCGGCCGCGGCGGAGCCGAGCCGGGACATGGATGGGACGGAGATGGACCAGGCAGGTTCGCGGATTTCGATCGTGATCGTGTCGTCCGGACGTCCGTCCTGCGTCAACGACATCGTCCGCGCTTTGAACGCACAATCCTGCCTGCCGGATCGGATTCTCCTGGTCGTGCCCGGTCCCGCCGACCTCGACCTCGCGGCGCTCGAGGCGGGGCCGTGGCCGCTTCGCGTCCGTCCCGAAGCGCTGTTCGCGCCGCGCGGCATCTGCATGCAGCGCAACGCGGGGCTGGAGGCGCTGGGCCCCGATTGCGGCCTCGTCGCGTTTTTCGACGACGACTACCTGCCCGAGCGGCGGGCGCTCGCGCGCATCCGCGCGGCCTTCGACCGCTTCGGACCCGACGTGGTCGGTCTGACCGGCGTGCTGATCGCCGACGGAATTGGCGGTCCGGGGATCGAGCTGTCCGAGGCCGAAGGGCGCCTCGCCGCGTGGGAGGCGAGCGACGCCAACGCCCGGCTGGGGGCGGATGGTGGCGCGATCCTCGAAGACACGGTCGGTCTTTACGGCTGCAACATGATCTACCGGCGCGCCGCGATCGGCGACATCCGTTTCGACGAAGCCTTGCCGCTCTATGGCTGGCAGGAGGATGTCGATTTCGCCCGGCGCGTCGCCCGCGCACGCAGTGGCCGCCTCGTGAAAACCGATGCGTTTCGCGGTCTCCATCGCGGCGTGAAGTCTGGGCGCGACCGGAACGGGGTGCGGCTGGGCTACAGCCAGATCGTCAACATCCACTATCTCTGGCGGACCGGATCGCTTCCCCCCGGCTTCGCCGCGAAACTGGCGCTGCGAAACTTCGCCGGAAACCACCTGCGCGTGCTCAGGAGCGAGCCGTGGATCGACCGGCGCGGCCGCGCCCGGGGCAACTGGATCGGTGTGCGCGACGTATTTTCCGGGCGTGCGCATCCGATGCGCGCCCTCGAGATCTGAGCGCGGGCGTCAGGTGGCGGAAACGCCGCGGCGGCGCGCGATGTCGGCCGCCGCCTCGTGGCTGGCCCCGACAAGCCCGCCAACACGTGCGGTCGGCCCGTTGAACCGCAGCGGCGCGCCGTCCCGGTCGGTCACCGTCGCGCCGGCTTCCTCGATGATCAACGTGCCCGCGGCGACGTCCCATTCCCACGCATCGCGGAAGGTGAAGATCGCATCGAAGCTGCCGTCGGCGACGAGGCAGAGCCGGTAGGCCAGCGATGGGCGGTGCGCGCGGCGCACGTCTGGCACGCCCTCCGGCCAGTGTGCCGGATCGAGGTTGGGCCGGGTCGCGAGAACGTGCGCACCGTCGATTCCGGGCCGGCCGGTCGGCGCGATCGGAGCGTCGTTGAGGCGGGCACCGTGGCCGCGGGCGGCGGTGTAGAGCTTGTCCGCCAATGGCAGGTAAACCACCGCTGCGGTGATCGCGCCGTTCTCGCACACGGCAAGGGAATGGGCCCAGATCTCGCCACCCTCGATGAAATTCCGCGTGCCGTCGATCGGGTCGATGATGAAGGTGGCCGGCGCAAGGCCGCGGGTGGGATCCTGTGCGCTTTCCTCCGACAGCCAGCCATAGGCCGGACGCGCCGCCTGCAGGATCGACGCCAGCGTTTCGTTGACGGCGAGATCGGCGGCGGTCACAGGTCCCTGTCCATCGGGCTTGTCGCGCACGTCGAGCGGCGCGCCGATGTGGCGCGTCGCCGTTTCGGCCGCGGCCTGCGCGGCCTCGACCAGAAGGGACAGGTCAGTCGCCGGCAAGGGTCAGGCCCTCGACCCGGAGCGAGGGGACGACCCGGCTCAGCCAAGGCCGCGCATCGTTCGCGGGTGTGATCCGGCGCAGCATGTCGGGCAGCGACCCGGCCACGGTAACGCCCGAGACGGGGTAGGCGGGCACGCCGTTCTCGATCCAGATGCCGCTCGCGCCGCGGGAATAGTCACCGGTGTTCGGGTTGATCGTCGCGCCGATCATGGCGGTGACGAGCAGGCCTGTGCCCATCTCCGCGAGCATCGCGTCGAGATCGAGATCGCCCTGCGTCAGTTCGAGGTTCCACGCGCTCGGCCCGGGCCCCGAGGAGATGCCGCGCGCCGCGTTCGCGGTTGGTTCGAGGTCGAGCTTGCGGGCCGAGGCGAGGTCGAGCGTGTAGCTTTTGAGAATGCCCGCTTCGACCACCGCGCGCGCCTGCGTCGGCAGGCCCTCGGCGTCGAACGGCCGCGAGGCCAGCGCGCGCGGACGGTGCGGATCCTCGATCAGCGACAGGCCATCGGGCAGCACGGGCTCGCCCAGCCGGCCGCGCAGCCACGACGCGCCGCGCGCCACCGCCGAGCCGCTCGCCGCGGCCATCAGGTGGCCGATCAGCGACGCGGCGATGCGCTCGTGGAACACCACCGGGTAGGCGCCTGTCCTCGGCCGGCGCGGATTCATCCGCGCGAGCGTGCGGGCCGCCGCCTCCGCGCCGATCTCCTCGGGGCTGCGCAGGTCGGTGGCATGGGCGCGGCTGTCGGCGTCGTGGTCGCGCTCCATCCCCGTGCCCTCGCCGGCGATGGCGGTGCAGCCGCGCGACGCGACGGTGCGCGCGTACCCGCCCGAGAAGCCGTTGCTGGCCGCGAGATGCACCTGGCCGGAGGTCCAGGAGGCGGATGCCGAATCGGTGCGCGAGATGCCGTCGACCGCCAGTGCCGCTGCCTCGGCGCGCCGCGCCGCGTCCTCGAGCTCGGCCGGGTCCGGTTCGGGCGCGGGATCGACGAGATCGAGCGCGCCGGCGTCCCAGTCCCGCGCGAGCGCGGCGGGATCCGCCAGCCCGGCATGCGGATCCTCGGGCGCGACGCGCGCCATCGCCACCGCGCGCTCGGCCATAGCGGTCAGGCTCTCCTCACGCAGGTCGGAGCCCGACACCACCGCGCTTCGCCGTCCGAGGAAGACGCGCAGCCCTATCTCGGTCGTCTCGGCGCGCTCGGCCTCCTCGAGCGCGCCGGCGCGCACGTCGACGCCGACGGCGCGGCGCGCCGTGCCGATCGCGTCCGCCGCGTCCGCGCCGGCCCGCCCGGCCGCGTCGAGAAGCGCATGCGTCAGCGCGGAGAGGTCGTGGTCCATCGTCTCGCCTCGTCTGTCGGGATGGGCGGAGACGTAGAGGCGGGGGGCACCCGGCGCAAGGGCCGCACCCCGCGCGGTGCGCCCCGAACCGAACGGAGCCCGCGCCGGCGGCCGGCGGCGCGCGGGGGCTCTGCCCCCGCACCCCCGGGGTTTTCGGCAAGATGAAGGGGCGGGTGGCGCGCGCCGCGCCGGACCGGTGCCGGCGCGCCGGGGCGCGGTCAGGGGGCCGGGGCCGCCACGCCGACGATCGGCCCCATGGCGCGGCCGAAATCCGAGCGGCCGAGCGCGGGCGCGTGCAGTTTCGAGACGTTTCCGTCGAGAAACAGCGCCTGGTCGAGGTCGAGACCGTCGCGGAAGAGCCGGCCGAACTCGTGGAAGGTGACCGGCCGCTCGGAGATCGCGAAGACCGCTTCGCGTCCGTCGGTGCTGGTGCCGACGCCGTTCCGCACGTAGCGCGAGGTGCTGTCCTCGAGAAAGCGCGGATGCAGCGCGCCGTCGATCACCAGCATCGGGCCCGACTGGGTGGCGAAGCGGCAGGCGGGGCTGTCCGCCTGGAAGGCGCGCGTCTCGATCACGTGCGCGCGCCCGTCGCCGAAGCAGAAGACGCCGTTCGGCAGCAAGCCGAAATTGCCGGGGCCGGGAGTGGCGACGAGGCCGGCGACTTCCTGTCCGTTCTCGACGTAGAGCCCGACCGGGGCGCGGTCTGGGTGGTACATGCCCGCGTTCATCGCGAAGGCGAGACGCTGTCCGGTGGCCTCGAGCGCGGCGTCGAGGCGGCCGAACTGGCTCCAGGGCTGGCCGTCGGGGGCGTCGAGGAAGAGCCGCAGGTCGTCCTGCTGCATGTCGACGCGGCAGATCGTGTAGGGCAGTCCGTCGAAGCGGATCTCCTCGCAGCCGAGCGCGGTGGCCGGCGCGGGCCCGAGGACGGCGCCGAGGGTCAGCGCGGCGAGGGCGGACAGGGCGCGCATGGCGGGTCTCACTCGTCGAGGTCGCGGCGCACGTCGTCGCGATCGAAAAGCGCGCGGGTCTCGTCCAGCCGGTCGAAGGTCTCGTCGACGCGGAAGCGCAGGTCGGGCGAGAATTTCAGCGTCAGTTCCCTGGACAGGAGCCGGCGCAGCTCCGCGCGGTTGCGCGCCAGGATCCGCACGAGGTCTTCCTGCCCGTGGCCGCCGAGCGGCAGCACGTAGGCGGTCGCGACCTTGAGATCGGGGGACACGCGCACCTCGCCCACGGTGATCGATCGCCCGGCCAGATCGGGATCGTGCAGGTCGCCGCGCATCAGCACGTCCGACAGCGTCCGCCGGATGAGTTCGCCGACGCGCAGTTGCCGTTGCGAGGGGCCGTCGCCCGAGGAATGCCGGTTCTTCGCCATGTCCTCCACCTATGCGAGCCGGGACGCTTTGCCAAGCGACGGCCGCGCCGGTAGAGACGATCGCGACGAGGGACGACAGGGAACGCGAGATGGACGGAAAACCGGGCGTGGTGGTGACCGGCGTGTCGGGCCGGATGGGGCAGATGCTGGTGCGCGAGGTCGCCGGAGATGCGCGGCTGCGTCTTGCCGGGGCGCTGGAGCGGGCGGGGCACGACTGGGTCGGCCGGGACGTGGGCGCGGCGATGGGCGGCGCCGACCTCGGTGTCGCGGTGCGCGACGACCCGGCGGCGGTCATCGCGGGGGCCGACGCCGTCATCGATTTCACCGCGCCGGACGCGACGCTCGGATTCGCCGCAGAGGCCGCGCGCGCCGGCGCGGTGCACGTGATCGGCACCACCGGCCTGTCCGAGGCGCAGATCGCCGAACTGGCCGGGGCGGCCGAGACCTGCGTGCAGGTTAGAGCCGGGAACATGTCGCTCGGGGTCAACCTCCTCGTCGGGCTGACGCGCCGGGTCGCGGCGGCGCTGGGCGAGGGCTGGGACATCGAGATCGTCGAGGCGCATCACAACCGCAAGGTCGACGCGCCGTCGGGCACCGCGCTGATGCTGGGCGACGCCGCGGCCGCGGGGCGCGGCGTGACGCTGTCCGACGTGGCCGATCGCGGCCGCGACGGCATGACCGGCGCACGAGCGCCCGGCGCGATCGGCTTTGCCGCGATCCGCGGGGGCGACATCGTGGGCGAGCATGACGTGATCTTCGCCGGACCGGGCGAGCGCGTGGTGCTGCGCCACGTCGCAACCGACCGCGCGATCTTTGCCCGCGGCGCGCTCGCGGCCGCGCTTTGGGGTCAGGGGCGGCCGCCGGGGCAGTACGACATGCACGACGTGCTCGGGCTCTGATCTCCACAGATCACGTCCGCGTGAACTCATGAACGGCCGCGCGTCCGGCGCCGTATCTGGTGCATCCGATCATCGACACCACACGGGGAGATCGACGATGTTCCGCGACCTGATCCCACCCTTTACCGGCCGCCGGGCCGCCGCCATGGCGCTCGCCGCGCTGACGGCGACCCCGGCGCTGGCCGACATGTCGCCGGTGACCGACCGGGCGCGCTTTCTGGAACTGGTGCAGGGACGAACCCTGAGCCGACCGCTGGTCAACCTGCAGGTCGGGGCCGACGGCACCATCTCCGGCAGCGGTGCGGGCTGGAACGTCAGCGGGTCGTGGTCGTGGCAGGACGGATATTTCTGCCGCGATCTCAACTGGGGCGGCGACGACCTCGGCTACAATTGCCAGCTGGTGACCGCCGATGGTGACCGCATCCGGTTCACCGAGGACCGGGGGGCGGGACGGACCGCGGGCTTCACGCTCAACTGAGGCCGCGGGCCACATCCTCAGAAATCGATGGCGAGTCCCTTCTTCTCCCAGTCGCCGTAGCGCACCGGCTCCGGGCCCTTGCGGCCACCCAGCTCGACCGGGCGCGGTGCGGCAGCCTCGGCCGCCTCCTGCGCGCGGCGGCGTTCATCGGCCTCGGCCAGTGCGCGCTGCGCCGCGGGCGGCAACTCGCGCGGGGTGTCGGGCGCGTCCTCGTCATGTGTCGTCATGGCGAAACCTCCGGGATCTCCTGCGCTTTTCGCGCGGGGTTGCCGGTGATATACGCACGCCTCCGATCCTGACAAGAGAGCGCCAGATGCCCGATACCCTGCCGAGCCCGCGCCGCGCGGCGGCCCATCTCCTCGGACAGGTGCTGGGCGAGGGGCGGCTTCTGAGCGATGCGCTCGGCGATCGCGACCACGGCCGGATGCCGGCGGAGGCGCGGGCCGAAGCGCAGCGACTGGCGACGGAAACGCTTCGCGCGCTGCCGCGGCTCGATGCGCTGATCGCCCCGCACCTGCGCAAGGCGCCGCCTCTGCGGGCGCGGAACGTGCTGCGCATCGCAACGTGGGAGCTCGCGCATGGCGGCGCGGCGCATGGCGTGGTGAACGGCGCGGTCGACACGCTCGCCGCGTCGAAGCGCACCGCGGGATTCAAAGGGCTCGCAAACGCCGTGCTGCGCAAGATCGCGGACGACGCGCCCGCGCGATGGGAGACGCTGCCGATCCCGGCGCTGCCGGACTGGCTGCGCGGGCCCCTCGTCGAGGCGTGGGGCGCGGATGCCGTCGCGGCGATGGAGCGTGCGCATTTCGCCGGCGCGCCGCTGGATCTGACGGCGCGCGACGATCCGGCGGCGCTGGCAGAGGCAACGGGCGGCACCCTCTTGCCGACGGGGTCGGTGCGGCTGGCACGGCGTGCGCAGGTCTCGGCGCTTCCGGGTTATGACGACGGCCGGTTCTGGGTGCAGGATGCTGCGGCGGCTTTGCCCGCGCGGCTCCTCGGCGACGTGACGGGACGGCGCGTCCTGGACATGTGCGCGGCGCCGGGCGGCAAGACGCTGCAACTCGCGGCCGCGGGGGCAGAGGTGACCGCGCTCGACGTGTCGGAGGCCCGGCTCGGGCGGGTGCGGGAAAACCTCGCGCGGACCGGCCTGTCGGCGGCCATCGTGGCGGGCGACGCGCTGGCGCATGCCGGCGGGCCGTACGACGCCGTGCTTCTCGACGCGCCGTGCTCGGCCACCGGCACGATCCGGCGGCATCCGGACCTGCCGCACGCGCGGGCCGGGGAGGGAATCGCCGACCTGATCGAGCTGCAGGCGCGGATGCTGGACCGGGCGCTGGATCTCGTCGCGCCCGGCGGGCGCGTCGTCTACTGCACCTGTTCGCTCCTCCCGGACGAGGGCGAATGCCAGGTCGAGGAGGCGATAGAGCGTCATGACGGGCTGACGGTCCTGCCGGCCGAGGCGCCCGGCCTCGATCCAGATTGGCGTACCCCCGAGGGCGGTCTGCGCCTTCGGCCCGATGCCTGGGCGGACCGCGGCGGCCTCGACGGGTTCTACATGGCGGTGCTCGCGCGCGCCGGCTGAGCCGATCCGACACTTCCACCCTTGCCCTGCCGCACGACGTTGCGGCAGAACGGGCGTGAGTGTGAGCCTGTGCACAGCCCCGAGGACGCGAGCATGGACAATTGGGATGAGATCCGCACCGCCTTTCAGGTCGCGCGCCGCGGCACGGTGTCGGGCGCGGCGGAGGAACTGGGCGTCCATCACGCCACGGTCATCCGGCACATAGACGCGCTCGAGGGTCGGCTCGGCGTGAAGCTGTTCCAGCGCCACGCGCGTGGCTACACGCCGACCGAGGCCGGAGAAGACCTCCTGCGCGTGGCGCAGACGACCGACGAGCAGTTCCAGCAGCTCGCCGGGCGCATCCGCGGGCGGGGTTCGGACGTGTCGGGTGATCTCATCGTGACGTCGGTCATCACCTTCGCGACCCTGATGATCCCGGCGCTCGCGGCGTTCCGCGCGCTGCATCCCGAGGTGCGGGTGCGCTACATCACCGATGACCGCGTGTTCCGGCTGGAATACGGCGAGGCCCATGTCGCCCTGCGCGCCGGAAACGCGCCGCAAGAGCCGGACAACGTGGTCCAGAAGTTCCCGAGCGAGCCGGTCGCGCTCTATGCCTCGCAGGACTACCTCAAGCGGCGCGGCGTGCCGAAGACCATAGAGGACATGGCCGAGCACGATTTCGTCGGGCCCGAGAACCTCGAGAGCCGCGCGCCATTCTATCGCTGGTTGCGCGAGCATATTCCCGACGAGCGGCTGGTTCTGCGCTCCACCGACACGCGCGTCAGCGAGCAGGCCATCCTTGCCGGCGCGGGGATCGGGTTCTTCCTCGTGCGCGAGGCGCGCTATCACAAGTCACTGGTGCAACTGATGCCGCCGCAGGACGAGTGGACGCCGCCGCTGTGGCTCGTGACCCACGTCGACCTGCACCGGACGGCGAAGGTGCAGGCGTTCCTGAAGCACCTGAAGGAGTTCGGGCAAGTCGCGGCGGATGTCTGAACGGCCCGTCAGTTCGGGCGCCGGCCCCACCGTTGCGGCGCGGCGCGGTCACCTCGCGATGCTCGCCTTCTCGGCGCTGGTGGCAGGCTCGTTCTCGCTGGGGGCGATGGCCGCGCCGCATGTCGCGCCGGAGGCGTTCACCGCCATGCGGTTCACCATCGCCGCGCTCGGCGTCGCTCTGGTGATGCGGGCGGCCGGGCCGGTGCCGCGCGCGGCGCTGACGGCGCCGTGGCGCTACATCCTGCTCGCCGGGCTCTTTGCCGGCTATTTCGTGACGATGTTCACCGGGCTGCAGACCGCCCCGGCGGTGTCGATGTCGACGGTATTCACGCTGACTCCGGCGATGTCGGCACTCTTCGGCTGGTGGCTGCTGGGTCAACGCACCACGCCGCGGATGGCGCTCGCGCTCTTGATCGGCGGGACGGGCGCGCTCTGGGTCGTGTTCCGCGGCGATCTGAGCGCGCTTCTCGCGCTCGAGGTGGGGCGCGGGGAGGCGATATTCTTTGTCGGATGCGTCGCGCATGCGGTCTACACGCCGCTTCTGGCGCGGCTCAATCGCGGTGAGCCGGCTCTCGTGGTCAACACCGCCGTCCTCGGCACGGGCGCGATCCTGCTGTGGATCTGGGGCTGGCGCGCGATGGTCGGAACCGATTGGGCGGCACTGCCGCAGATCGTGTGGACGACGCTGCTCTACACGGCGATCGCGGCCACGGCGCTGACCTTCGCGCTCGTGCGGTTCAGCGCGTTGCGCCTGCCGTCCGCCAAGGTCATGGCCTATACCTACCTCGTGCCGAGCTGGGTGCTGGTCTGGGACATGGCGCTGGGCCGGTCGTTGCCCGAAGCGCGCGTTCTGGCAGGCGGCGCGCTGACGATCGTCGCGCTGGCATTGCTGCTGCGCGACGACGGCTAGCGCCTAGTCCTCGGGATCCGTCGGCGGGGCGGGCGGACCGGCGAACTCGCGCTCCAGGAACAGCTCGAACGCCTCGAGATGCACGGGCTCGAACTGGCCGAAGCCCTGCATCCACACGCTCGCGGCGCGCAACGCGTCGGGTTCGAGCTGACACCAACGCAGGCGCCCGCGCCGATCCTGGCTGATGAGGCCGGCCTGCGCGAGGATTCCGAGGTGCTTCGACACGGCGGCGAGCGAGATGTCGAACGCGGCGGCGACGTCGGTGACTGCCATGTCGTCCTCCAGAAGCATCGACAGGATCCGGCGGCGCGTCGGATCGGCCAGCGCGGCGAAGACGAGGTCGAGATCGCCGCCGCGCTCAGCCACGGCTTGCCTCTCGTGCGGGCCAAGTGGCGTCCGACGTTGCGCGGATTGCCGCCTTGCCCCCAGCTCCAGAAGAATTTCGCATGACTTCCACTCGCCTGACGTGCCTCATGCGGCTACCTGACGCGCGTGCCCGCGTGAAGCCCGCTTCGTGCGGTGGTGCGACGCTCGGCCGTGCAGGATCAAGGAGGACGACATATGGGTTCCAGAACCGGAGGTTTCGCTGCAGTCGCTGTCGCAGCGATGCTCGCCGCGGGCAGCGCTTCGGCGCAGGAGGGCGCCGAGTGCGGCGTCTACGTGTTCTTCAACAGCGGACAGGTCGCGCTGGGCCAGCAGTCCCGCGACGTGCTGCTCGAATATGCGCGCACCTATCCCGGCGCCGAGCTGGCCGTGACGGGCTATACCGACGCGGCCGGAAGCGCAGCCGCCAACCAGGCGCTGGCGCAGCAGCGGGCCCGCAACGTTGCGGCGGCGCTGCCGGGCACGTCGATCACCTCGGTGGTGGGCGTCGGCGAGGCTGTGCGCCCCGGAACCTCCGGCGCGACCGACCCGTTGAACCGCCGTGTCGAGGTGATCCGCGCCGATTGTACCGGTGCGGGGGCCGTGCCGACGCCCCTGACCGCCAATGCCGGACTGGCCGCCGGGGTGGGGGTCGGCGTCATCGGATTGGGCGCCGCGCTTGCCGGCGACGACGACGATGACGACGGCGATAGCGGCACCGGAACGCCCGGCACTTGAGCCTTGCGCGCAAAACCGCCACACAAGCGCAGGTTTTTCGATTTTTTTTGTGGCAACCTCGCCCGTTCTCGGGTTAGTGCTCCACGTAGGCCAGTGCCACTCGAATCTTGAAGAGAGAGACACCAATGAACACCTCGATCAAAGCGCTCGTCGCGATCTCGGCCCTCGTTGCCGCTGCTCCGGCCATGGCCGGCAGCCCGAAGGGCGTCATCGCAGGTGACGGCGACGTCCAGCCCGCGCCGGCTCCGGCCGCTCCGGCCGCAGCAGCAAGCAGCCTCGGCCTGCCGGCAACCGCCGCGCTCGTCGCCGGCGGCGTGCTCGCCGCAGGCGCCATCGCTGCCGCCGCGAACGATGACGACGATGACGATGATGACGACAACAACGGCACCGGCACCACCGGCACCAACTGATCGCATCTTCGGTCCGGCTTGACGGACACAGGAATTCGAAAGGCGCGTCCCGACAGGGGCGCGCCTTTTATCGTTCGGGCGGCGGTGCGCGCGCATGTTCAACTGAACGGTTGAATAACGCCCGCTCGGCCGGTGCGGGCGCGACCGCCAGGGTGCGTGCGTGCAGCGGCAATTAATCCAGCAAAATCAGTTGTTTTGCGCGCGTCCGCCCGAGGCGGCGCGTGGCTTGACTTGCGCGCGGGCGCAGCATAGCACCAGCGCGACGCTCAGGGGGACCGCGTGACCGAACCCGACCCGAAGTCCAGGCTTGCCGCGCTCGAGGCGCGGATCGCTGCGGCGCGGGGACGGGACGAACCACGCAAGCGCCACCAAGACGAGCATTACAGCCAGGCGCAGATGGCGTGGCGTCTGGTGATCGAGCTGGTGGCCGGTCTGGGCATCGGCTTCGGGATCGGCTACGGGCTCGACATCCTCGTCGGGACGACACCGTTCCTGATGGTGATATTCACGCTGCTGGGCTTCGTGGCCGGCGTAAAGACGATGATACGCTCCGCCAACGAGATCCAGCAAAAGGGATTGCTGGACGCGTCGGGCGACGGCGCGGACGAAGAAGAGGACGGCGAGAATGGCGACAGAGACGCAAGGCGGTGACGCGGCGCACGGAGAGGGCGGCGGCCTCGTCTTCCACCCGATGGACCAGTTCATCGTGAAGCCGCTCTTCGGTGACGGCGGCGTCGGGCTGTTCACCGTGACGAACGCCACGCTCTGGATGGCGCTCGCGGTGCTGTGCGTCATCGGGCTGATGGTTCTGGGCACATCGGGCCGCGGGATCGTTCCGGGCCGCGTCCAGTCTGTGGCCGAGCTTGCGTACGGCTTCGTCTACAAGATGGTCGAGGACGTGTCGGGTCGCGACGGCGTGAAGTACTTCCCGTACATCATGACGCTGTTCATGTTCATCGTCTTCGCCAACTTCCTTGGGCTGATCCCGATGGCGTTCACCACTACCTCGCACTTCGCAGTGACGGTCGTGCTGGCACTCGCGGTGTTCCTGTTCGTCACGATCCTCGGTTTCGTGAAGCACGGCGCCAAGTTCCTCGAACTCTTCTGGGTGGCGTCGGCGCCGCTGGCGCTGCGCCCGATCCTCGCGATCATCGAGGTGATCTCGTACTTCGTGCGCCCGGTCAGCCACTCCATCCGTCTTGCCGGCAACCTCATGGCCGGTCACGCGGTGATCAAGGTCTTCGCGGGCTTTGCCGCGATCGCGGCCGTGTCGCCGATCTCGGTTCTGGCGATCACCGCGATGTACGGGCTGGAGATCCTCGTGGCCTTCATTCAGGCCTACGTCTTCACCATCCTCACCTGCGTCTATCTCAAGGACGCGCTGCATCCGCATCATTAATGCGGTGGGGTGACACCCCACCCTGCCGCTGCGCCTCCGGGCGCGCATCGAACACGCCAACTTCCAATTCGTAAGGAGACATCATCATGGAAGGCGATCTCGCACATATCGGCGCAGGCCTCGCGGCAATCGGCTCCGGCGCAGCCGCCATCGGGGTGGGCAACGTCGCGGGCAACTACCTTGCCGGCGCCCTGCGCAACCCGTCGGCTGCCGCGTCGCAGACCGCGACCCTCTTCATCGGCATCGCATTCGCGGAAGCGCTGGGCATCTTCGCCTTCCTCGTCTCGCTCCTGCTGATGTTCGCGGTGTAATCGACCCCGAACGATCCTTACGCGCGGGCGGTGCCGGATGCCGGCTCCGCCCGTGGTAATCCCAACGAATTCCGGAGGACGGCATGGCGACCGAAACGACCGCCGAGAGTGCCAGCGCCTGCGTCGGCCCCAACGGCTCCGCCATCGGCATGCCGCAGCTGTGCGGCGAGTGGGTGGGGAACCAGGTCTTCTGGCTGATCCTCGCGCTCGTGGCCATCTACTTCGTGCTGGACCGCGTGGCGCTGCCCCGTATCCAGGCGATCCTTGCCGAGCGGCAGGGCACCATCACCAGCGACCTCGCCAAGGCCGAGGAGCTGAAGGCGCAGGCCGAAGAGGCCGAGCGCGCCTACGAGAAAGCGCTGGCCGAGGCCCGCAGCGAAGCTCAGAAGATCGCGGAAGAGACCCGCGCCGAGATCCGGCAGCAGGTTCAGGACGCGCAGGACAAGGCTGATGCCGAGATCGCCGCGCGCACGGCCGAATCGGAAAAGCAGATCGCCGAGATTCGCGCCTCCGCGCTCGCCAACGTCGAGACGGTGGCCAAGGATACCGCCGAGGCGCTCGTCGCGGCGCTTGGCGTCAACGCGGACAAGTCGGCGCTCGATGCAGCGGTCGACAAGCGGATCGAGGGGTGAGCGTCATGCGGATTATCCTGAGTGCGGGCGCGGCCCTAGCGGCGTCCCCGGCGATGGCGGCGACGGCTGGCACCCCGTTCTTCTCGCTCAACAACACGGACTTCATCGTCCTGTTGGCGTTCGTTCTGTTCATCGCGGTGCTGATGTACTTCAACGTGCCGTCGATGATCGCGAAGATGCTCGACCAACGTGCCGAGGGCATCCAGGGCGAACTCGACGAAGCGCGCACCATCCGGGAGGAGGCCCAGAGCCTTCTGGCCTCGTACGAGCGCAAGCAGCGCGAGGTGTCCGAGCAGGCGGACCGGATCGTGGCGCAAGCCCGTGAGGACGCGCGAGCCTCCGCCGAGCAGGCGAAGGAAGACCTTCAGCGCACGATCGACCGTCGCCTCGCCGCGGCGGAGGAACAAATCGCGTCGGCCGAGGCCGCGGCTGTTGCCGAGGTGCGCAACCGGGCCGTCGATATCGCGGTGGCCGCGGCGCGCGAGGTCGTGGGCCAGCAGATGAGCGCGTCCAAGCAGGCCGAGCTGATCGACGGGGCCATCACGACCGTGGACCAGCGCCTGAACTGAGGCGGCCCAACACGTCATGTTCGAGGCACCCGGCGGTTTCCGCCGGGTGTTTTCGCGTCCGGAGGACGATGCGAACGCCTCGTGGTGTCCGGACGCCGGGGCTTACCGGCGGCCCTCGCGATAGCGGTTGACGATCGGATAGCGGCGGTCGAGCCAGAACGCTCTCTCGGACAGCCGCGTGCCGGGTGCCGACTGGAAGCGCTTGTATTCGCTCACGTAGATCAGGTTCTCGACCTTCGCCGCGTCCTCGCGGGAATAGCCGGCTGCCTCGCAATCGGCGATCGATCCGTCGCGATCGACAAGGATTTCCAGGATCCCGTCGAGCACCGGGTAGTCGGGCAGCGAGTCGCTGTCCTTCTGGTCGGCGCGAAGCTCTGCGGTCGGCGGTTTTGAGATGATACGCGGCGGGATCACCTCGCCTGTGGGCGCCTTCATCCAGTCGCGCGCGGTCGCATTGCGCCAGCGGCAGATATCGAAGACCCGGGTCTTGTAGAGATCCTTGATCGGATTGTAGCCGCCGGACATGTCGCCGTAGATCGTGGCGTAGCCGACCGCCACCTCCGACTTGTTGCCGGTGGTCAGGAGCATTTCGCCGAACTTGTTCGACATCGCCATCAGCAGCAGGCCCCGCAGGCGCGACTGCACGTTCTCCTCGGTCAGATCCTCGTCCCGGCCCTCGAAATGGGGCGCGAGGGTTTCGCTGATCGCCGCCCGCGCGGGCCCGATCGGCACGAACTCGTAGGGGCAACCGAGCCGCTCGGCCAACGCCTTCGCGTCTTCCAGCGAGTGTTCGGAGGTGTATTCCGACGGAAGCATGACGCAGCGCACGTTCTCGGGCCCGATCGCATCGGCGGCGATAGTGGCGACGAGCGCGGAATCGACGCCGCCCGAAAGCCCGAGCAGCACCTTGGGAAAGCCGGCCTTGCGCAGGTAATCCCCGAGCGCCACGACCATCGCACGGTAATCCTGCTCGAGCGTGTCGGGGTGGTGCGCGACCTCGCCCGGTGCGACGCGCCATCCGTCGTCCGTGCGTTCGAGATCGACGTGGACCACCGCCTGTTCGAAGACCGGCAGCTGCACGGCCATGTCGCCACCGGGATTGAGCACGAACGAGCCCCCGTCGAAAACCTGGTCGTCCTGCCCGCCGACGAGGTTGAGGAACACCAGCGGAAGGCCCGTCTCGACCGTGCGGGCGACCATGTGGCTCAGGCGGATGTCGTATTTCCCGCGGTGGTAGGGCGAACCGTTCGGCACCAGCAGGAACTCCGCACCGGTCTCGGCATGGGTCTCGGCCACGTCCGAAAACCACGCATCCTCGCAGATCGGCGAGCCGATGCGCGTGTTGCCGACGCTGTAGGGGCCGCCGATGGGCCCCGCGTCGAATACGCGCATCTCGTCGAAGACGGCGTAATTCGGCAGGTGATGCTTGAGCAGCGTCGAGGAGACCTTGCCGCCCTTCAGGATGAAGTAGGCGTTGTAGAGTTCGGTGCCCTCGAGCCACGGCCCACCGATGGCGAGCGCGGGCCCGTCGGCGCATTCCTCGGCAAGCCGGCGCACCGTCTCGATCGCCGCCATGTGGAAGGACGGCTTCAGCGTCAGGTCCTGCGGGTTGTAGCCGGTGATGAACATCTCGGGCAACGCGACGAGGTCGGCGCCAGCCGCCTGTCCGGCCTCCCACGCGTCTCGCGCGAGCGCGGCATTGCCGTCGAGATCGCCCACCGTGGCGTTCAGCTGTCCCAGCGTGAGGCGGAAACGATCGCCCATCCAAAGGCTCCTGACACGGTCACAATCGCGTGGCGACATAGCAGATGCGGCGGCGAGGGGAAGCGCCTGCGGCCAAAAGACATTGTGCGCGCGGCGCGCCTTCTTTACGTTTCAGACACTCTCAGAACCGGGCAGGCGACAACGGGAGCATCGCGGGCGCATGACAGGACAGGCGCGTCTCATCCTCTTGGCAGCGACGATCTGGCTGAATCCCGGCCTCGGGTCGGCGCAGTCGGACGGCGAGGTCCAGACCAAGACATTCGACGATGGCGGCGTCTACGAAGGCACGTTCCGCGACGGATTGCAGCATGGCGAGGGCACCTACCGCCTTCCCAACGGCTACGAGTACGTCGGCGAATGGGTCGACGGCGAGATCCGCGGCGAGGGCGTCGCGACGTTTCCGTCGGGCGCGATCTACGAAGGCCAGTTCGCCAAGGGCAAGCCCGAAGGCGTCGGCAAGATCACCTTCGTCGACGGCGGCACCTACGAGGGCACGTGGTCCGACGGCAAGATCAACGGACGCGGCGTGGCAATCTACGCCAACGGCGTGCGCTACGAGGGATCGTTCCGCAACGCGCGCCACCACGGCCGCGGCACGATGACCACGCCGAACGGGCACACCTACGAAGGCGACTGGGTCAACGGCGTCAAGGAAGGCACCGGCACCCTGACGTTCCCCGATGGCTCGATTTACGAAGGCCGCGTGTCCGGCGGCGTCCGCGACGGCCAGGGCACGCTGACCATGCCCGACGGCTGGGTCTACGAAGGCATGTGGAACGACGGCCAGATTGATGGCGCCGGCCGGATCGAGCAGCCGAACGGCGATGTCTACGAGGGCGAGCTGGTCGACGGCCGCCGCCACGGCACCGGCACCGCCACCTACGAGAACGGCGATGTCTACGAAGGCGCGTTCCGCGACGACCGCCGGCACGGCGAGGGCACGTTCCGCGGCGCGGACGGTTACGAGTACACCGGGGCCTGGGTCGAGGGCGTGATGCAGGGCGAGGGTCAGCTCAGCTATCCCGACGGGTCGGTCTATGTCGGCGAATTCGTCGACGGGCTTCCGAACGGCACCGGCCGGATCACCTACGCCGACGGCTCCACCTTCCAGGGCGACTGGGAAGAGGGCGTGATCTCGGGTGAGGGGCGCGCGGAATACGCAGACGGCCTCGTCTACGAGGGCGAGTTCCGCAACGCGCGCAAGCACGGCACCGGCGTGATGACCTATCCCGACGGTTATCGCTACGAGGGCGAGTGGGTCGACGACCGGCGCGAGGGGCAGGGGACCACCACCTTCCCCGACGGCACGACCTACACCGGCGGATTCCGTGACGGCCAGCGCCACGGTCAGGGCACGCTCGTTATGGCCGAGGGCTTCCGCTACGAAGGCGAATGGCAGAACGGCGAGATTAGCGGCGAGGGCCGCGCGACATATGCCAACGGCGACGTCTACGAGGGCATGTTCGTGGACGGCAAGCGGCAAGGCGAAGGCACCTTGTCCTACGCCACGGGCGAGGTCCGCTCCGGCACCTTCGTGAACGGCGCGTTGACCGAAGAGGACACCCCCGAGGACGGCAGCAGCGACGAGGCCGCGGCGGACGGTGACGACACGGACGCGGCGCCGCTGGCAGAGGGACCCGAGACGCCCGAGGCCCCTCAGGATCCGTCCAACGGCGGCTGACGGACGGCCGCGCGACGTGTCTCGTGCGGTCGGCGGGAACCCGGCCGCGCCCCGCTCGGTTCGGCTGGCGTCACGTCACCGCAAGGAAGGACTGCGCCATGGGCTATTCGACAGGCGACCGCGTAGAATGGGATTGGGGCAACGGCACCGCCTCGGGCACCATTGAGGAGCGCTTCACCCAGGATGTCACGCGCACGATCAAGGGCAACGAGATCAAGCGCACGGCGAGCGTGGACGAGCCTGCCTTCCTGATCCGGCAGGGCGACGGCACGCCGGTGCTGAAATCCATCACGGAATTGCGCAAGCAGTGACGCTGGCGGCCGGCAGGCCCACACAGCGGCCCGGGCCGGCGCGGGCACGAGGAGCACGGTCGCTCTCGCTGCGGCCTCGCTTCCCCTTGGCAGCGCGAGCCGCGCGGCTGTAACATCCGCGGACAAACCTTCGACGCTGGCCCGCGAATGACCGACGCCCCCTACATCCGCGCCGACCGGCTGCGCCGGCTGTCCGCAGCGCTGCCGTTCTGGATCTCGCTGGCGCTTTTGCCGGTGCTGTGGGTCGGAGCGGTCCTCGGTGGCGCGTGGATCCTGCTGACGCCGCTCGTCACGTGGTACCTGTTTTCCGCTCTGGACGCGGCGATCGGCCTTAACACCGACAACGCGGACCCTCAGACCGACGAGGCGCAGCTGTTCTGGTATCGCCTCGTCACGCTGATCTGGGCACCGCTGCAGGCTGCGACGCTTCTCGCTTTGCTGTACTACGTGCCGCGCGCGCCGCACCTGTCGAGCCTGGAGGCCGTGGGCGTCTTCCTCGGCATGGGCGTCGTTTCGGGCACGGTCGGGATCAACTACGCGCACGAACTGATGCACCAGCGCAACCGGGTAGAGCGTCGGCTGGCCGACATCCTTCTTGCCATGGTGCTTTATTCGCATTTCCGGTCCGAGCATCTGCTCGTTCACCACCGCTATGTCGGCACGCCGCGCGATCCGGTAACGGCGCGCTACAACGAGGGCTTCCACCGGTTCTATCCGCGCGTGCTTCGGGAGTCGCTGGTGTCCGCCTTCCGCGCCGAGCGCGCCATGCTGGCGCGCCGCGACCGGCCATGGACGGACCGCAGCAATCCGTTCTGGCTCTACTGGGCGCTGCAGGCGACATTTCTCGCGCTGGCGATGATCCTCGGAGGCGCATCCGGCCTTGCGCTGTTCTTCGTGCAGGCGGGCACGGCGGTGTGGCAGCTCGAACTCGTCAATTATGTCGAGCACTACGGGCTGACGCGCAAGCACGAGGGCGGGGGCCGGTACGAACACGTCAAGCCGCGCCACTCGTGGAACGCGTCGCAACGGGCCTCGAACTGGCTGCTTATCAATCTCCAGCGTCATTCCGATCATCACTACAAGCCCGACCGGCGGTTCCCGCTGCTTCAGACCTATGAGGAGGAAGAGGCGCCGCAACTGCCCTACGGCTACCCTGTGATGACGGTGGCGGCGATGATCCCGCCGATCTGGCGCCGCGTGATGAATCCCCGCGTCCGGGCGTGGCGGCGTCAGTTCTATCCGGAGATCGAGGATTGGCGGGCCTACAACCGCCACGAAACGCCGCTGCCGCGCTAGCGCACGACTCGCGGCACTCGGCCGGCGATGACCGACGCGCCGTCGTCGGTCATTCCCACCAGCGGTCGATCTCGGCGATATCGTCGTCGGACCAGCCGAAATGGTGGGCGATCTCGTGCACCACCACATGCGCCACCAGATCCTCCAGCGCGACGTTGCCGCGCTCGCGCCACTCGGTCAGGATCGGTTCGCGGAAGAGCCAGACCGTGTCGGGGAATGGCGCCGGGTCGCTCACCGATTTCTCTGTCAGCGGGATACCGTCGTAGAGCCCGGTCAGCTCGCGCGGATCCTCCATCCCGAACTCGGCAAGCATCGCATCGTCCGGCCAGTCCTCGACGCGCAGAACCACGTCGGCCGCGCGGGCGGCAAAGGGCGCCGGCAGCGCGGCAAGTGCGGCGCGGGCCATGGCTTCGAAGCTGTCGGCGTCGGTGCGGGTCATGGCGCCGGATATGGCCTGTGCGGGACGTGTTGGAAAGGCTCTGCGCGGTCGCACAGCATCTTTGCGGAGAAACGCGGAACGTGCGCTCGCGCGCGCTAGTTGGCCATGCGAAAGACACCGCAGACCATTCTGAACACAGGAGAGACGACGATGGCCCAACCCAAGATCGCGATCATCTTCTACACCACCTACGGCACCAACCACGCGGTCGCGCTCGAGGCGCAGGCGGCAGCCGAGGCCGCCGGCGCGGATGTCCGCCTGCGCCGCGTGCCCGAGACGGCCCCGAAAGAGGTTGTCGAAAGCCAGGACGCGTGGAAGGCCCAGCTGGAGAAGATGTCGGATATCACCGAGGTCAGCCATGACGACATGACCTGGGCGGACGGCTATTTCTTCATCACGCCGACCCGCTACGGCAATCCGGCCAGCCAGATGCGCGCTTTCATCGACACGCTCGGCCCGCTCTGGATGGAGGGCAAGCTGGCCGACAAGACGGTGACGATGGCCACGTCGGCCAATACCGTGCATGGCGGGCAGGAAACGACGCTACTGTCGCAGTTCATCACCTTCTCGCACTGGGGCTGCATCATCGTGCCGCCGGGCTATACCGACCAGTCGATCTTCGACGCCGGCGGCAACCCTTACGGCTTCTCGAAATCGGCGGGCGAACTGACCGACACCGAGAAGAAGGCACTGAAGCACCAGACGACCCGCTTCGTCGAGAAAACCGCGAAGCTCGCCTCCTGAACCGATGCCGCCATCCCCGCGCCGCACGCGCGGGGATGTGCTATCCTCCCTGTTCGGAGGCTGAAATGGCGCACCTGAAGACACAGGCAACGGACGCGTCGGTCGACCACCTGATCGCGTCCCTGACGCCCGAGGCGCGGCGCGCCGATGCCGAGCGCCTCGACCGGATCTTTCACGACGTGACGGGATACCGGCCGCGTGTCTGGGGCGATGCGATCATCGGGTACGGCCGATACAGCTACACCTATGCCAGCGGACGCAGCGGCACGTATCTCGCGACCGGGTTCGCGCCACGCAAGAGCGCGATGTCCCTCTACATCATGCCGGGCTACGCCGAGTTCGGCGACCTTCTGGATCGGCTCGGCCCGCATTCGCGGGGCAAGGCGTGTCTTTACATCAAGCGTCTGGACCGGATCGACGAAGTGGCCCTGTCGGAACTGATCCGGTGCGGCCTGGCGGATCTGTCGTCGCGGTGGGAGGTCACGCCCGGCTGAACGATCAGCCCAGCGGGAACTCCGCAAGCTCGTCGTAGACCGCGCCCGCCTTTGTCAGCACGGATTCGTAGAGGACGAAACGATCGGCGCGCACGTCCTCGACCGTCATGTGTGCCTCGCGCTTCAGGAACGCCGCGAGCTTGGCCTCTTCCTCCGTGTCGAGCCGGCCCGGCAGCCGTGCGAAGGTGACGTGCGGGCGAAACCGGCGGCGCTCGAGCGGCAGGCCGGCGCCATGACAGCGTGAGCGTACGCGGTCGTGCAGATCGCGCAGTCGGCCATCATCCTCGGCCGAAAGCGCGAGGGCATGACCCGTCTGGCCATTGCCGAAGCTCGTGACCCCCGACAGGCGATAGGTGAATGCGGGCGGCGCGAGCGTCTCCAGCGCCTCGGCGACTTCGCGCAGATCGGCCTCGGGCACGTCGCCGAGGAACGCGAGCGTCAGGTGCATTGTCTCGGGGTCCATCACGCGACCGACATCGAGCCGGTCGCCCATCGCCTCGAGCACGTCGGCATCCGACAGGGGCAGCGGCAGGGCAATGAAAGCGCGCATCACGGCTCCTTTCGTCCCTCACGATGTCGCGCATCGCGCGGCGGCCTGCAAGCCGGGCTCAGCGGCGGAACGGCCAGGCCCGGCGACCCGGCCGCCGCGCGCCGCGTTCGCGCAGGAACACGACGAGGCCCGCGCCCACGATCAACGCGCACCCGGCCCATGTGGCGATGTCGGGCCATTCGCCGAAAATTGCCCAGCCCCAGAAGATCGCGAGCGGCAGGCCGAGGTATTCGAACGGCGCGATGACCGAGGCGTCCGCGAGCCGGTACGACGCCGACAGGCAATAGCCGACGAACCCCGACATAAGCCCGATCAGGCCGAGCGCCGCCCAGTCCTCGCGCGGCGGCACGATCCAAGCGCGCAGAAGAAACTGCACGCTTTCGTCGGTGCTGCCTGCGGCGAAGCGGCCATCGCCCGCGACGACGAACATCAGCGCCGACACGACGAGGAAGGTCAGGTGGATGTAGACGGCGAGGGCCGAGGCGCGCGCAGCGACGCCGAGCTTGCGCGTCATCACCTGCATCAGCGCGTAGAGCAGCGCGGCGACCACGGGCAGAAGCAGGGTCGCCCGGCCAAGCCCCTCGGGCAAATCGGCGAGCGGGCGCTGCATCACCACGACGCCGGCGAGTCCGACGAGGATGGCGATCATCCGCGGCACCCCCACGCGCTCGCCCAGAAGCGGGATCGACAGGAGCGTGATGAAGAGCGGGGCAACGAAGAACAGCGCGGTCGCGAGCCCGAGCGGCAGCACCGCCACCGCGGCGAAGAACGTCATGTTGGCTCCGGCGACGAGCAAACCGCGCAGCGCGTGAAGGCCCGGCGTGGCCGTGCGCAGCAGGTGCAGCCCGCCCTCCGCCTGCACGATGCCGAGCGTCAGCACGAGCCCGATCGCGGAGCGGATGAAGACGATCTGGTGCAGCGGGTAACCGCTCGACAGCACCTTCACCAGCATGTCGTTCACCGAGATCGCGGCCACGCCGAGCGAGATCAGGGCGATACCGAGCGCGGGGCGGTCTGCGGAAAGGGCGGCGGACGGGGCGGACATGCAGCCGTGGTATCGCCTTCGCGCCGGCTTTCACAGCGGCTTGTCCGGGCAAGACCCTTTGCCGGCATCGTGCGCTGCACAGGGCAGTGGGCCGGAATGCACATTGGCGGGGATCGATGCGGCCGCTAGGTCTGGGCGGGACACGATGGACGGGAGACACGCCATGGCGGCGATGGTCGAGATTCGCGACGCGCGAAAGGTCTATGACGGCGGGTTCGAGGCACTGAAGGGCGTGACGCTCGACATCGAGGAGGGAGAAATTCTCGCGCTTCTCGGGCCGAACGGGGCCGGCAAGACGACCCTGATCTCGTGCATCTGCGGGATCGCGGTGCCGAGCTCGGGCGAGATCCGCGTCGGCGGCCACGACGTGGTGCGCGAGTACCGCGCGGCGCGCGCCCTCGTCGGGCTGGTGCCGCAGGAGGTCAATCTCGAGCCGTTCGAGACCGTCTGGAACACCGTGCGCTTTACCCGCGGTGTCTTTGGCCGGCCGCGTGACGACGCGCACCTGGAGGATATCCTTCGCCGCCTGTCGCTCTGGGACAAGCGGAGCTCGAAGATCAATGCACTCTCTGGCGGGATGAAGCGGCGCGTGCTGATCGCCAAGGCGCTGAGCCACGACCCGCAGGTTCTGTTTCTCGACGAACCGACCGCCGGCGTCGACGTCGAACTGCGCCGGGACATGTGGCAGATCGTGGCGGGACTGAAGGAGGCCGGCGTCACCATCATTTTGACGACCCACTACATCGAGGAGGCCGAGGCCATCGCCGACCGCGTCGGTGTCATCAACGGCGGCCGGCTCCTGCTCGTGGAGGAGAAGGCCGCCCTGATGACCCGGATGGGGCGCAAGGAGCTGCGCATCGACCTGCACGACCGGCTCGACACGGTACCGCCCGAGCTCGCGGAGTTCGATCTCGCGCTCGAGGATGGCGGCCGGACGCTCGTCTACAGCTACGACACCGCGGCGGAGCGCACCGGGATCTCGCGGCTCGTCGCCGCGATGGCGGAGGCCGGTATCGTGCTGCGCGACCTGCGCACCAGCCAGAACTCGCTCGAGGACATCTTCGTGGGACTCGTGCACGACGGGGAGGACGCGGCATGAACTGGACGGCCGTCGGCGCAATCTACCGCTTCGAGATGGCGCGGTTCTTCCGCACGCTCCTGCAGAGTTTCATCTCGCCCGTCATCTCAACCTCGCTCTACTTCGTGGTGTTCGGCGCCGCGATCGGCAGCCGTATCGACGAGGTCGAGGGGGTCAGCTACGGCGCCTTCATCGTTCCGGGCCTCGTGATGCTTTCGGTGATCACGCAGGCGATATCGAACGCGTCCTTCGGGATCTACTTTCCGAAATTCATCGGCACGATATACGAGCTTCTCTCGGCGCCGATCAGCTTCATCGAAATCGTCACCGGCTATGTCGGCGCGGCGGCCACGAAGGCGCTGTTCATCGGGATCGTGATCCTCGTGACCGCGTCGCTCTTCGTCCCGATGCGGATCGAGCACCCGGTGGCAATGCTCGCGTTCCTCGTGCTGACCTGCCTGAGTTTCGCGCTCCTGGGCTTCATTCTCGGCATCTGGGCGTCGAATTTCGAGCAGCTGCAGCTGGTGCCGCTACTGGTCATCACGCCGCTCGTCTTTCTCGGCGGCTCGTTCTACTCGATCTCGATGCTGCCGCCGCTCTGGCAGAACGTCGCGCTGATCAACCCGGTGGTCTACCTGATCTCGGGGTTTCGGTGGTCCTTTTACGGATTGGCCGACGTGCCTGTCGCGGTCAGCCTTCTGGCGATCGCCGGCTTCACCGCGCTCTGCCTCGGCGCGATCTGGTGGATCTTCCGCACAGGGTGGCGGATCCGCGCCTGATGCGCGGTGCCCGCCCGGAGCGTGCGCCCGCGCCGTCCGGCCGGTGGCCGGGCCGTGCGAATGGAACGGCCACGTCATGGCGCTCGCTTTCGGGCCGGGACCGGGCTAGAGCCATGCCATGAACCGACGCATCGTGCCCTTGGGCGAGGCCCGCCATCTGCCGCTCTGGCAGCGTCCGGTGACGCTGCTGTTCCTGATGGCGATCGCCATGCCGCTGAGCTTTGCCACGTGGTCGGCACTTCTCAACAACTTCGTCATCGAGGCGGCGGGGTTCGACGGCGCGGATATCGGCTGGCTGCACACGGTGCGCGAGATCCCGGGCTTCCTCGCCGTCGGCGTCATCGCGGTGATCATCTTCATGCGCGAGCAGGTGCTCGCGCTGGTGTCGCTGGCCCTGCTGGGTGTCGCCACGGCCATGACGGCGATGTTTCCTTCGCTGGGCGGCATCCTGACGATCACCATGCTGAGCTCGATCGGCTTTCACTACTTCGAGACGGTCAACCAGTCGCTGCAGCTGCAATGGCTGCCGAAGGACCGCGCGCCGCAGGTGCTCGGGCTTCTCGTCGCGGCCGCCTCGGCGGCGACACTCGTCGCCTATGTCGCCATCGTCATGACGTGGGAAACGCTCGATCTTTCCTATGGGGCCGTCTACGTCGCGTCTGGCGGCCTGACGCTCGTCATCGTCGCCTATTGCGCGGTGGCGATGCCGCAGTTCGAGGCGCCGAACCCGCAGGTCAAGCGGTTCGTCCTGCGCCGGCGCTACTGGCTCTACTATGCGTTGCAGTTCATGTCGGGCGCGCGGCGGCAGATCTTCGTCGTGTTCGCCGGCTTCATGATGGTGGAGCGCTTCGGCTTCGAGGTGCACGAGGTGACCGGCCTGTTCCTGGTCAATCTCCTCGCCAACATGGCGTTCGCGCCGCTCATGGGGCGGGCGGTGCACCGCTTCGGCGAGCGTCGCGCGCTGGTCTTCGAGTATGCCGGCCTTGTGGGCGTGTTCCTCGCCTATGGCGGGGTGTACTGGTTCGGCTGGGGCGTGGCGCTGGCTGCCGCGCTCTACGTGCTGGATCACCTGTTCTTCGCGCTCGCGCTGGCGCTCAAGACCTATTTCCAGAAGATCGCGGACCCCGGAGATATCGCCCCGACGGCCGCCGTCGCCTTCACGATCAACCATATCGCCGCGGTCTTCCTGCCGGCGCTCCTTGGTTATCTGTGGCTGGTCGCGCCGCAGGCGGTGTTCACGCTGGCCGCCGGGATGGCTGCGACGTCGCTGATGCTGGCGCTGCTGATCCCGCGGCACCCGGCGCCCGGCCACGAGACGGTGTTCGCCCCGCTCCTGCCGGCGGCCCCGGCGGAGTGAGGGCGCGCGCCTGAGCGCGCGCCCGTCCCGGCGTCACCAGAACAGTACGAGGATCCCCAGCATCGCCACGCCGAGCAGGCAGGCCCAAAGCTTGACGTTGGCGTAGATCGGCGCGTCGTCGCGCAGCGCCTCGGTGGCGATCTCCGGGGTCCAGGTCGCCCCCTCGTATTCCTCGCCGGCGCCGTGGCTTCCGCTGAGGCTGACGGCCGCGAAGATCAGGCAGGAGACGAGGGTCATCAGGCCGACATTGGCGGTGAAGTGGATCGGCCAGTACTCGAGCTGCGTGGCGATGAAGACGGCGATGGCGATGCCGTGCCCGGCCCAGAGCGTCGTGAAGGCCGCGGTATCGGTGCCGCGCGGCCAGAGCGCTCCGAGGATGAAGATCGCCACGACCGGCGGCACGAGCACCGAGAATGCCTGCTGCAGGTAGTCCCAGAGCCCACCCATGTCGTCGATGAAGGGCGCCCACAGGATCGCGATCACCATCAGCACCAGCGTCGTGATCTGGCCGATGCGGCGCTGCTCGGACGGCTCGCGGTCGGCGATGTTCATGAAATCGTGCCCGATCAGCGTCGAGGAGGAGTTGAGCGTGGAATCGACGCTCGACATGATCGCGGCGACGAGGCCTGCGAGCACCAGACCGGTCAGGCCGGCGGGCAGGATCGTGGTGGTGATCGTCGGAAAGACCATGTCGGCGTTCGACAGGTCCGGAACGACCGAGATCGCCATCGCGCCCGGCAGCACCATGATGAACATCGGGATGATCTTGAGGAAACCGCCGAGGATCGCGCCGCGCTGCGCCTCGCGCAGGTCGCGCGCGCCCAGCACCCGCTGCACGATGTACTGGTTGGTGACCCAGTACCAGAAGCCGAGGAGCGGCACGCCGAAGAACAGCCCCGTCCAGGGCAGCGTTTCGTTGTCGCGCGGCAGCACGAGGCTCAGGTGATCCTCGCCGGGCACGCTCTCCTTCACCTGCGCCCACGAGAAATCGTTGCCCTGGAACAGGATGAACGTCATCGCGGCGCAGCCGATGATGAGCACGACGGCCTGCAGAACGTCGGTATAGACCACGGCCTTCAGGCCGCCCGACGCGGTGTAGATGCCTGCAAAGATGCCGAGACCGACGCAGGTCTGCCAGATCGGGATGTCGGGAAAGAAGGTCTGCACCACCACGCCGCCGGCATAGAGCCCGCCGGCGGTGTCGACGATGACCGTCAGCACGATCGTCACCGCCGAGAAGTAGAGCCGCGCGCGGCGGTCGAAACGCCGCTCGAGCCATTCGGGGATCGTCGTCACCCGGGCCTTGAAGAACAGGGGCGCGAACACGAAGGCCAGCAGGATGAGGGGGATGCCCGCCATCCACTCGTATGCCGAGGTGGCGATGCCGGTGGTGTAGGCGGCCCCCGTCAGGCCGATGAGCGTGGTCGAGGAGATGTTGGAGGCGAAGAGCGAGAAACCGACGACCGTCCAGGTCAGGGTTCGCCCCGCGAGAAAGAGATCCTCACCGCTTTCGGTTCGTCGGGAGACCCATACACCGATCCCGATGATCACAAGGAAATAGGCGACGAGGACGGCGATATCGAGCCCGGTGATCGCGCCCGACACCGCTTGCGAGGCTCCCTCTTCCATGCTTCAAGCTCCTCCTGACACTGTGTCGCACCAACCGGAGCGGCGCTGCGGAGGTTCCCGCTAAACGCGAACGGAGATCCCAGGCATGGCCACCTACACGGCGCTGACGACCTTGCGCGGACGCGAACCGGCGGAGGCGCTGGGCGAGGCGCTCGAAGAGCTCGACCCGGCGCCGACCGGGGTCGGCGTGTTCGAGATCGAGGACGACAGCGGCCTGTGGGAGGTCGGCGGCTACTTCGATGCGCCGCCCGACGAGATCGGGCTCGCGCTTCTGGCCGCGTCGTGGGGCGCCGCCGATTTCGCGGTGTCCGAGGTGCCCGACACCGATTGGGTCGACAAGGTCCGGCGCGAACTTACGCCGGTCGAGGCCGGCCGTTTCTTCGTCTACGGCAGCCATGACGCCGACAAGGTGCCCGAGGGCGCGGAGCCGCTCCTGATCGAGGCGGCGATGGCGTTCGGCACCGGACACCACGGCACCACGCTTGGATGTCTGCGTGCGCTCGACCGTCTTGCGACGGCGGGCGTCGAGGGGCAGCGCGTTGCCGATATCGGGTGCGGCACCGCCGTTCTGGCGATGGCCGCGGCGCGCATCTGGCCGAACCCGGTCCTCGCGTCGGACATAGACGCGGTAGCGGTCGAGGTCGCCGAGGCCAATGTCCGGGCCAACGATCTCGAGGGGCGAGTCATCTGCGTCGAGGCCACGGGCTTCGACCACCCACGCCTGGCCGAGGCCGTGCCGTTCGATCTCGTCTTCGCCAACATCCTGCTCGCCCCGCTCGTCGCGCTTGCGCCCGACATGGGCCGCGTGGTGGCGACTGGCGGGCGCGCGATCCTGTCGGGAATCCTCACGCGGCAGGCGGATGAAACCGTGGCCGCGTACCGCGACGCCGGGTTCGAGGTCGAGCATCGCGAAGAGATCGGCGACTGGGTCACCCTCACGCTGCGTCGTGACGCGGAGGCGTCGTCGTAACGCGGCGACCGCAGCGATTGCCGCAAAAATGCCTTAATTCAGGGCTACGTCCGACCCAGTCTATTGTCCGGTGGGGGCCGGTACGTTCGAGGCTGCCATGGATCAAGGATTGAAAGAGTTCGCGCGCAGGCACCGGCAGCTGCGCCGCAAGCATCGTCGTTTGGCCCGGGGTTACGTGACCCGCCTGGGATCCAACGGCGTCATCGAGCACCAGCCGCGACGCGAGCTCGCGGGTCTGGTCGTCCCGCCGATCGGCGTGCTTCTCATCTCGTTCTTCGGCTTCAAGATCGTGCTGTTCTCGAGCCTCGGCGCCGACGCGTACGGTCGCCACCTCTCCGCACTGGCCGAGGGCACGATGGTCGAGCGTATCGGCGCCGTGCTGATGGCCGCCGATCCGCTGACGATGATCGCGACCGAGGTCGTCTCGCGCCTCATGTAGGACCGCTGCGCCCCGACGCAGAAACGCCGCGCCGGCCCCTGGCCCGCGCGGCGTTTTCTGTGTGCCTGCTGCGACGTGCGCCGCCCCGGACGGACGACGCGGCGCTGGTCAGCGGCGCGCGACCCGGGCGATGTCGGCGCGGGTCAGGCCGATATCGTCGAGTTCGCGGTCGGTCAGCTGCGAAAGCGCCTTTTCGGTGCGGCGCACGTCGCGCGAATGCGCAACCGTGGAGACGGCGCTGACGAACAGTGCACCGATGCGACCGGCGGCATCGAGCGAAGCGGGGCGGGAGGGGGCGGCGGTGAAGCTCATGTCGGGAATCCTGAAACTGGCGCGCAAAGCGGCGATCTTGCTGTCTGATGCGCAGGTAGAAGGCGGAACGAGAACGAACAAGAGCTCTTTCCCGCATGGGTCACATGCGTTTTTTGCATGCCATTCTTCACGCTATGGTCATGTTTTTAGGCGTGAAATCCGGCTCGCGCGTGCGCGGGGTCGCGAAGTGCCGGCAAAGCGTCGCAAACCGGCGCCGGGACCGCGCCTGCGCAAGACCCCTTGGCGGATGTTCGCGCTTCGTGCTAATCCTGTCGTCAAAACGAAATGCAGCGAATACAGGCGGGCGGCAGTGATCCGAGTGTTGGGGATCGATCCGGGGTTGGTGAATCTCGGCTGGGGCGTGATCGAGGCCGACCGCGGCCGGATGCGCCACGTCGCCAATGGCAGCTGCCATTCCGGCAAGGGCGACCTCGCCGACCGCCTGCTGCAGCTTCACCGCCAGCTCTCCGGGATCATCGACTCCTACCGGCCTCAGACTGCCGCGGTCGAGCAGACCTTCGTCAACAAGGATGCCGTTGCGACGCTCAAGCTCGGACAGGCGCGGGCGATCGCGCTGCTGGTCCCGGCGCAATTCGGCCTGACCGTCGGGGAATATGCGCCGAACAAGGTGAAGAAATGCGTGGTCGGAGTCGGGCATGCCGACAAGCGGCAGGTGCAGCACATGGTGCGCATGCAGCTTCCCGGCGCGGACCTGACCGGGCCCGATGCGGCCGACGCGCTGGCGGTCGCCATCTGCCACGCCTTCTACATGGATGCGACGGCCGTCGCGCCGAAGGTGCGTGCGTGATCGGCCGCGTCGCCGGCCGTATCGCCTACAAGGCCGAGGACCACGTCCTGATCGATGTCGGCGGCGTGGGCTACGTGGTGTTCTGCTCGGACCGTGTCCTCGCAAGCCTTCCCGGCCCGGGCGAGGCCGCGGCGCTGTTCACGGACCTCCTCGTGCGCGAAGACATCCTGCAGCTCTACGGCTTCCCCTCGCTGGCCGAGAAGGAATGGCATCGCCTGCTGATGAGCGTGCAGGGCGTTGGCGCGAAGGCGTCGCTGGCGATACTCGGCGCGCTCGGACCCGACGGCGTCAGCCGCGCGATCGCGCTGGGAGACGCCACCGCCATCAAGGCGGCCCGGGGCATCGGCCCGAAGACCGCGCAGCGCGTGGTGCACGAACTCAAGGACAAGGCGCCCGGCGTGATGGCGATGGGCGCCGGTGCGGTGGCGGCCCCGGCGTCGCCACCGGAGGCGGGAGCGGCCCCGGCCGTGGACGAAGCCGCGCCGTTCCCGGCACCGGCCACGCCGCAGGCCGGCAGCGGCGCGGCGCAGTCCGAGGCACTGTCGGCCCTGACGAACCTCGGCTATGCGCCGGGCGAGGCCGCCGGCGCCGTGGCACAAGCCGCGGGAGATGCGCCCGACGCCGACACCGCAACGCTCATCCGCGCCGCACTCAAGCGCCTGGCCCCCGCATGATCGGGCTGGCGCGCCTCCGCCCGTACGGGCGTCGTCGCGGGCGCCTGCGATGACCGGGCCGGATCCGATGCTGCGCCCCGAGCCTCAGGCCGAGGACGAAGGGCGCGCGCTGCGGCCCCAGTCGCTCGACGATTTCGTGGGGCAGGCCGAGGCGCGCGCGAACCTGCGCGTGTTCGTGCAATCGGCGCGCAGCCGGGGCGAGGCGATGGACCACACGCTGTTTCACGGCCCCCCCGGCCTCGGAAAGACGACGCTGGCCCAGATCATGTCGAAAGAGCTCGGCGTCAACTTCCGCATGACCTCGGGCCCCGTCCTCGCGAAGGCCGGCGATCTCGCCGCGATCCTCACCAATCTCGAGGCGCGCGACGTGCTCTTCATCGACGAGATCCACCGCCTGAACCCCGCAGTCGAAGAGGTGCTCTACCCGGCGATGGAAGACTTCGAGCTCGATCTCGTGATCGGCGAGGGCCCCGCGGCGCGCACCGTGCGGATCGAACTCCAGCCCTTCACGCTCGTCGGCGCAACGACGCGGCTCGGGCTCCTGACCACGCCGCTGCGCGACCGTTTCGGCATCCCCACCCGCCTGCAATTCTACACGGTCGAGGAACTCGATCGCATCGTGACCCGGAACGCGGAAAAGCTCGGCGTGCGGGCCGAGCCGGACGGCGCGCGCGAGATCGCCCGCCGTGCCCGCGGCACGCCCCGCATCGCCGGCCGGCTCTTGCGCCGCGTCGTCGACTTCGCGGTGGTCGAGGGCGACGGCGTGGTCACCCGCGCGCTGGCCGACAACGCGCTGACTCGTCTCGGCGTGGACTCGCTCGGCCTCGATGGCGCCGACCGGCGCTATCTCGGACTGATCGCCGAGAACTACGCCGGTGGTCCGGTCGGCATCGAGACGATCTCCGCGGCCCTGTCGGAGAGCCGCGATGCGCTCGAGGAAGTCATCGAACCCTACCTGCTGCAACAGGGCCTGATCCAGCGCACGCCGCGCGGCCGCATGCTCGCGCAGAAAGGTTGGAGCCATCTCGGTCTGCCCGCACAGGGCGCGCCCGGCCAGGGAGCGCTGTTCAGGTAAACCCACGTCTCGCCCGGGCGCGGCAGCCGATGGTTCGGCACGACCATCCGGAGCCTCCGGCGGGGGGTTTGTGGCAAGATGAAGCCTGGGCGGTCGGACACGATATGCGCAATCCACCCCGTTCCGACTCGGCGCGCCGTGGATACGGAAACGGACCGGGCCGGAACGGGGCTTCACCTTGCACGCGGCTCGGCTCCCCAGCCGGCCCCGCGGAACCAGTTGACGTGAGTTGGGTTAACAGGAGGTTTCCACGCGACACGCTCATCCTTCATCTTGCCCGTGAACCCCGGGGGAGTCGCCGCAGGCGACGGGGGCAGAGCCCCCTCGCGGTCCGGCCGTTGGACTTCGCCGCGCCGTTGTGGCAGGAGCGCCGCGAGCGACAGGAGCCACCTGCCATGCACGACACACCGCCGCCCGAGCGGGGTTCCGAGCCCTCCGCCGACGAGATCGCTGCGCTCTTCACGCGGTCGGACGGCGAGTATCTCTGCGCGCGGTGGGGGCGGCCGCTGGCGCCGGTCGTCTTCGGGGTCGACGATCGCACGCTCGGCATTGTCAAGGGCGCGTTCGAGGCGGTCGCGGAGCTGGCCGGGCACGAGATCGCGGAGACGGATCCCGAGCTGGGCGCCAATGTCATGGTCTTCTTCTTTCGCGACTGGGACGAGCTGACAGAGGTGCCGAACCTCGACCGGCTGGTTCAGGGGCTGGCGCCGCTCGTGGAGCGACTGAAGGCGGCGGACGCGAACCAGTACCGCGTGTTCCGGTTCGACGGCGACGGGGCGATCACCGCCTGTTTCGTCTTCCTGCGCATGGATGCGGAACTGTCGGCCGTCCCGGCCGAGACACTCGCGCTTTCGCAGGTCGTGCACTCGATGCTTCTGTGGTCGGACACCGCCTTCACCACGCGCTCCGCGCTCGGGACGTTGTCGGACGGACGGGTTGTGCTGCGCCCGGACGTCGCCGCGATCCTGCGTGCCGCCTACGACCCGGTTCTGCCGGACGTCGCCCGCGACCCGAGCCACGCGCTGCGTCTTCATGCCCGGCTCACCGCCGGGCGCCTGTCCTGATCCGGCCTGCGAGGGAATGTCGATGGAGCCGCACGAGTTCGCCGTCACGGTGTTCTACGAGGATACCGACATGGGCGGTATCGTCTATCACGCGAATTACCTGAAATTCATCGAGCGGGCGCGATCCGCCTGGGTGCGCACGCTGGGCGTCGACCAGAACGCGATGCGCGAGGCCGGCATCGTCTTCGTCGTGCGCCGGATCGAGGCGGATTACCTCGGCGCCGCGCGGCTCGACGACGAGTTGCTCGTGCGCACCGAGACGCAGAGCGTGACAGCCGCGCGCCTCGTCATGCGCCAGGAGGTGCTGCGCGCCGGCGAGGTCCTGTTCCGGGCCGAAGTCACGGCCGTCTGCGCAACTCTTGCGGGACAGCCGGTGCGTTTGCCGGCGGAGATCCGCCAAAAGGTGCACTGAGTGCACGCGACCGTGTAAGGCCCGGCGGCATTCCGTGTTGGCCGCGGTGGCGGATTTGCGGTAGACCGAGCCTCAGGAGGCCCGTCAGAGGCCCGAGGCGGACAAAGAGCAGGCTCATGGAAACCGAAGCACTCCAGGCGGCGTCGCAGGTCGATTTTTCGATGTGGGGCCTTTTCGCGCGCGCCACGCTCACCGTGAAGCTGGTGATGCTGGCGCTGATCCTGTCATCCTTCTGGTCGTGGTCGATCATCGTGCAGAAGATCATCTCGTACCGCGCGGCGCGGCGCGAGGCGGCGCGGTTCGACCGCGCCTTCTGGTCGGGCGAGCCGCTGGACGAGCTGTTCGACGAGATCGGGCCCGATCCGAGCGGCCGCGCACAGCGCGTCTTTGCGGCCGGCATGTCGGAATGGCGGCGCAGCCACCGGGACGACGGCGCGATGATTGCCGGCGCGCAGGCGCGGATCGACCGCTCGATGGACGTGGCCATCGCCAAGGAGGCGGACGAGCTTCAGGCGGGGCTCCCGGTCCTGGCCTCGGTCGGGTCGGTCACGCCGTTCGTCGGGCTGTTCGGGACGGTCTGGGGCATCATGAACGCCTTCATCGAGATCGCCGAGCAGCAGAACACCAACCTCGCCGTCGTCGCACCGGGCATCGCCGAGGCGCTGCTGGCCACAGGGCTCGGGCTTCTGGCGGCCATCCCGGCGGTGATCTTCTACAACAAGCTGTCGGCGGACGCCGATCGGCTGATCGGCGGCTACGAGGCGTTCTCGGACGAGTTCTCGACCATCCTGTCGCGCCAGTTGGACGGCTGAGATGGGCGCGGGCGTCATCAAGAAGGGCTCGGGCGGCGGCCGGCGGCGGCGCAATCGCCGCGGCGGCGCGCAGCCGATGTCCGAGATCAACGTCACGCCCTTCGTGGACGTGATGCTGGTTCTGCTGATCATCTTCATGGTGGCCGCGCCGCTCCTGACGGTCGGCGTTCCGGTCGAACTGCCGAAGACTGCGGCGACCGCGCTGCCCTCCGACAACGAGGAGCCGCTGACGGTCACGGTTGCTGCCGACGGCACGGTCACGGTGATGACGACCGAGGTGCCGCGCGACGCGTTGATCGGCCGGCTGCGCGCCATCGCGGCCGAGCGGTCGGACGATCGCGTGTACCTGCGGGCCGACGGCACCGTGCCCTACAACGACGTGGCCGAGGTGATGGGCGCGCTCAACGCGGGCGGCTTCGCGTCGATCGGTCTCGTCACCGATATCGGCGGGCCGGCGCTCGACGGGGCGGCCGCGGCCGAGCCGTCGCTTGCGGCGCCTGCCGGGGAAGGCAACTGAGGGGCGGCCTTTGCACACGGGCCATTACATCTCGGGCGCGGGCCATCTGGCCCTGATCGGCTGGGTCCTGTTCGGCGGCGTGTTCTCGTCGGAGCCCGACCCCGTGGAGGTGCGCGAGGTCTCGATCCTGTCCGAGGAGGAGTTCGCCGCGCTGACCGAGCGCAGCCAGCCGCCCGAGAGCACGCAGGACATCGACGCGCCGCCGGTGCCCGAGGCGGAGCCCGAACCGTCGCCCGAGCCGCCCGCGCCGGAGCCCGAGCCGGCCCCGGAGCCGCCGCCGCAGCCCGAAGCCGTGACCCCGCCCGAGCCAGAGACGGCGCCGGAGCCGGTCGCGCCCGAGCCGCAGGCCGACGCGCAGGACGATGTGGCCGCGCCGCCGCAGCCGGATCCCGAGATCGACGCGCCAGAGGTCTCCGAACGGCCGGTGCCGCGCCCGGTGCCGCGCGTCGCGCCCGAGCCGCTGCCGGAGCCCGAACCGGAGGCCGAGGTTGCCCCGGACGTGGCCGAGGCGATCGAGCCGGAGCCGTCGGACACCCCGGCCGACGAGCCGCAGGAGCCCCAGGAGGCGCAAGCGCCAGAGGCGGCCGCGTCCGAGATCGTGACCGAGGCCGAGGAGCCGTCGCGCGCCCCCGACGCATCGGTGCGACCCCGTGTCCGCCCGGCGCGCCCGACTCCGGTCGCGGAGCCGGACCCGGAGCCCGAACCAGAGCCCGACACGCAGACCGCCGCGGCGCCGGAGCCCGAGTCCGAACCCGCGCCGGAGCCAGAGCCGGAGCCGCAGCAAACGCCGCCGGAGGACCTGGGCAGCGGCATCGAGGATGCCCTGGCCGAGGCGCTTGGCGGAGGCGGCACGACGGATCCGCAGCCGGACGTGCCCGTCGGCCCGCCGATGACGTCGGGCGAGCGCGATGCCTTCCGCGTTGCTGTCCAGAGCTGCTGGGTCGTCGATGTCGGCAGCCAGGCCGCGAATGTCACGGTGACGATCGGCATGGACATGCAGCAGAGCGGACAGGTCGTCACCGACTCGATCGAGCGCCTGAGCGCGTCGGGCGGCGACGCCCGGGCGATCGAGACGGCGTTCCAGGCCGCGCGCCGCGCGATCCTGCGGTGCCAGGGCGACGGATACGACCTGCCGTCCGAAAAATACGGCCAGTGGGACCGGATCGAGATCACCTTCGATCCGTCCGGCATGCGCGTGCGATGATCGGGGTGCCTGCATCCCTTCCGGCAACGGCGGGTTACCGCCGCGCCACGTTTTCCCCGACGCGCGGGCAGGATAGGCTCGCGCCAACCCGGACGCCCCTCGTTCGACTCAATCGGAAAGGGTGACAGATGAGACGACTGCTTCTGACGCTTCTCGGCCTTGCCGCGCTTCTGCCGGTGCTCGCCGCGCCCGTGGCGGCGCAGGACGGTCCGCTGCGCATCGACATCACCGAGGGCGTGATCGAACCCGTCCCGATCGCCCTGCCGGCCTTCGTGGACGAGGGCGGCGCGGGCGAACTGGCGCAGCGGATCACGCAGGTCGTCGCCGATGACCTGACCGGCACGGGGCTCTTCCGCCGGATCCCGCGCGAGGCCTTCATCAGTTCGGTCACGAGTTTCGCGAGTCCGGTGCAGTACGCCGACTGGCGCGCCATCAACGCGCAGGCGCTGATCACCGGCGCGGTCAGCGTGTCGGGCGGCCGGGTGAGCGTGAAGTTCCGCCTCTACGACGTCTTCGCCGGCACCGAACTGGGCGAGGGCATGCAGTTCGCCGCCGGCGAGGACGGCTGGCGCCGGCTGGCCCACAAGGTCGCCGACCAGGTCTATTCGCGGATCACCGGCGAGGGCGGGTATTTCGACAGCCGCGTGGTCTTCGTTTCGGAGAGCGGGCCCAAGGACGCGCGCGCCAAGCGGCTGGCGATCATGGACTACGACGGTGCGAACGTGCAGTATCTCACCGACAGCGGGTCGATCGTGCTGGCGCCACGGTTCTCGCCCGATGGCGGCCGGGTGATCTACACGAGCTACGCCACCGGCAGCCCGCGCATTCACGTCCTGAACGTGGGCGACGTCCAGAGCCGCGTGCTTCCGGCGCAGTCGGGCGACATGAGCTTTGCGCCGCGCTTCACGCCGAACGGGCAGGGGCTCCTGTACTCCGCCACCAGCGGCTCCAACACCGACATCTACCGCATGGACATCTCGAGCGGGCAGACGAGCGCGATCACCTCCGGCCCGGCGATCGAGACGGCACCGTCCTATTCGCCCGACGGCAGCCGCATCGTGTTCGAGAGCGACCGCTCCGGGTCGCAGCAGCTCTACATCATGTCCGCCGGCGGCGGCGAACCCACGCGTATCAGCTTCGGCCCGGGGCGCTACGGCACCCCGGTCTGGTCGCCCCGCGGCGACCTGATCGCGTTCACCAAGCAGAACGCGGGCCGCTTCCATATCGGCGTGATGCGCACCGACGGCTCCGAAGAGCGTCTGCTGACCGCATCCTTCCTCGACGAGAGCCCGACCTGGGCGCCGAACGGCCGGGTGATCATGTTCGCGCGCGAGACGCAGGGCGCGCAGGGGTCGTCCTCGCTCTACACGGTCGACGTGTCGGGCCGGAACCTCAAGCCCGTGCCCACGCCCGACGGCGCCTCCGACCCAAGCTGGGGCCCCCTCCAGTGATCCGGCGGGCGGCGACGTCACGAGAATGTTCGCGGTATCGCGTCTCGGGCGTGCCGCTTCCATTCCCTTGCGTGACTCGCCGTGATAATCTGCGGCAAAACCCGAGCAGGACAGTGACAATGACCCATTTCTCGAAGGCCCTCGTGCTGGGCGCCGTGCTTCTTGCCGCGGCCTGCACCAATCCCGATCGTTTCGGCCCCGGCGGGGCCGACGGCATGGCCGGTGGTGCGGGCGCCGGTGCCGGCGCGGGCGCCGCTGGCGGTGTGATCCCCGGCAGCGCCAACGATCCCGCCTCGCCCGCCTATTTCAACCAGACCGTCGGAGATCGCGTGCTGTTCGCGGTCGACCAGTCGACGCTGTCGCCGCAGGCGCAGACGACGCTGGACGGGCAGGCGCAGTGGCTGCAGCAGAACGCCGACTACCTCGCCGTGATCGAGGGCCACGCGGACGAGCAGGGCACCCGGGAATACAACATCGCGCTCGGCGCGCGCCGGGCGAACGCGGTGCAAGAGTACCTGATCTCGCGCGGGGTGGCGCCCAATCGCCTGCGCACCGTCAGCTACGGCAAGGAACGTCCGATCGAGATCTGCTCGGAAGAGAGCTGCTACGCCAAGAACCGCCGCGCGGTCACGGTGATCTCGTTCGGCTCGGCCGGCGTCTGAGGCCAGACCCATGTTGACCCGGCTCGCCGCGCTCTGTCTTTCCGCCTGCCTGATCGCCGGTCCCGTCGCCGCGCAGGATGACCAGACCCTCGCCGACATCCGGCAGGAGGTGTCCGCACTCGCGTTCGAGCTGCAGAAGCTCAAGCGCGAGCTGTCGACAACCGGAGGCGCGCAGGTGAACGTGGCGGGTTCGACGCTCGATCGCGTGAACCAGATCGAGAGCGCGCTGCAGCGGCTGACATCGCGCACAGAGGAGCTGCAGAACCGGATTGACCGGGTCGTGTCCGACGGGTCGAACCGGATCGGCGACCTGAAGTTCCGGCTCTGCGAGCTGGAAGAGGGCTGTGACATCGGATCGCTCGACACCGAGGATCCGCTCGGTGGCGCCGCTCCGGAAACGGGCGGCGGCCCTAGCCTCGGCGGGCTCGACACCCAGTCCGGGCCGGTCACGCCGTCCGATATCGAGACCGGGCCGGTCGCAGGCTCGGAGGGGGCGTCCGAGGGCGAAGCGCCGCTGCCGCTGAGCGATCCGAACCTGCAGCTCGCCGCGGCCGAAGAACAGGATTACCGCCGTGCCCGCAGCGCGCTCGAGGCCGGGGAATTCCAGTCCGCGGCAGACCAGTTCGCGTCCTTCCGGACGACTTATCCCGGCGGCCCGCTCGACGCCGCCGCCCTTCTCGGCCGGGGGCGCGCGCTGCAGGGGCTGGGCGACACGCGCGAGGCCGCGCGCGCCTATCTCGACGTGTATTCCGGCTATCCCGACAGCCCCGTCGCGCCCGATGCGCTCTGGCGGCTGGGCGCCGCGCTCGGTGAGCTCGGTTCGGTTCGGGAGGCCTGCGTGACGCTGGCCGAAGTGCCGAACCGCTACCCGGGTACCGATGCGGTTGCGCGGGCACAGGAGGCGCGGTCCGGGCTGTCCTGCCAGTGACCGGCCGCGGCGACGCGTCGCTCGACGACGCCTTCGCCACCGAAATGGGCCATCACCTCGGCCCGGACTTTCCCGAAGACATCGCGCTTGCCGTGTCGGGCGGTGGCGACAGCATGGCCATGCTGGCGCTCGCCCACACCTGGGCCCGCGTCTGGGGCGTGCGTTTGTGGGTTGTCACCGTCGATCACGGGCTCCGTCCCGAAAGCGCGGGCGAAGCAGAGATGGTCGCGTCGGAATGCCGACTTCTGGGCCATCCCCATGCGACCCTGCGCTGGCGCTGGGACGAGCGGGGCAACGTGATGGACGCCGCGCGACGCGCGCGGCTGTCGATGATCGACCGGTGGCGCGGCGGGATCCGGCACGTCCTGATGGCGCATACCGCCGAAGATGTGGCCGAGACCTTCCTGATGCGCCTGCAGCGCGGCGCGGGGATCGACGGTCTGTCCGCGATGGCGGCGTCGCGCCGGGTCATTCCGAATCCAGAGGCGCCGTTGCCTCTGGACCCGGCCGAGGTAAGCGGAGAGACCCCGCCGGGGATCTGGGCGCCCGGCTTCGCTGTCGTGCGTCCGCTTCTGCGGCAACGGCGCGACACGCTGCGCCACTACATCCGGACGTTGAAGGTGCCGTGGGTCGAGGATCCGACCAACGCCGATCCCGCCTACGACCGCGCGCGGATGCGGCGCGTGGTCGCGACGCTCGCGGACGAGGGCATCGGCGTGCCGCAACTGGCCGGCGCGGCAACACGCCTCGCGCGGGCGCGCACCGCGCTCGATCACGGCGTTGCCGAGTTGGCCGAAATCGCCATGCGTTCCGCTCATCCGGGCACGCTGTGCTTCGCGCGCGCACCGGTCGAGGCCGCACCTCGTGAGAGCCAGGCGCGCCTCCTCGCCGCTGCCCTGCGCTGGGTGTCCGGCGCCGACTACAAACCGCGGGGGGTGCCGCTCGAGGATCTGCTCGATCGCGTGCTGGCGGGCGGTCGCGGTACCCTGCATGGCTGCGAAGTCGCCTGCCTGCCCGAAGAAATCGCGATCTGGCGCGATGCGGGCGCGGTGCGTGACCTGTCGACGCCGGCAGGCGACACGCTGTGGGACGGCCGGTGGCGCGTCGTCGTGGCGGAGGACCGCGATCTTTCGGGGCTCGAGGTCAGGGCCTTGGGAGAGGCGGGATGGGCCGCGCTCCCGGCCGAAAGGCGCGCGGCGCCCGCGGTGCCGCCGCTTCGCATCGCCCGCGTTCTTCCTGCGCTGTGGTCGGGCGCCCGACTCGCGGGCTTCTCGCCGGCCGGTTTCGGCGTCCCGCACCGGATCTGCGACACCTGCGACGCGTTCACCGCCCGGTTGCTTTCGGATTGAACGCAGCCCCGCGATCCTTATGTTATGGTGCAATCCGGTCGCGACAGCGGCCGTCTCCCCTTTGGAAGGAGGTCCCTTTTGGGCAACGCGCGCAATATCGCTTTCTGGGTCGTGCTTTTCCTGCTCGTCCTTGCGCTCTTCAACCTCTTCTCGGGCGGCGGCAACACGCTGCAGAGCCGCGAAGTGAGCTACACCGAATTCGTCCAGCGGGTCGAGAACGACGCCGTTCAGTCGGCCACGATCGACGGTGAACGCGTGCGTTTCCGATCCTCCGACGGTCAGGACTACGTGACGGTGAAGCCCGAGGATGCCGAGGTCACCCAGCTTCTGGTCGACAACGGCGTGACCGTCCGGGCCGAGCAACAGGAGCAGTCCGGCTTCCAGTCCTTCCTGATATCGCTGCTGCCGTTCCTGCTGCTGATCGGCGTCTGGATCTACTTCATGAACCGGATGCAGGGCGGCGGTCGTGGCGGAGCCATGGGCTTCGGCAAGTCAAAGGCCAAGATGCTGACCGAGAAGCACGGGAGAGTAACGTTCGACGACGTGGCCGGCATCGACGAGGCCAAGGAGGAGCTCGAGGAGATCGTCGAGTTCCTGCGCAACCCGCAGAAATTCTCGCGCCTCGGCGGCAAGATCCCGAAAGGCGCGCTTCTGGTCGGTCCTCCGGGCACGGGTAAGACGCTGCTCGCGCGCGCCATCGCGGGCGAGGCCGGCGTTCCGTTCTTCACGATCTCCGGCTCCGACTTTGTCGAGATGTTCGTGGGCGTCGGCGCCAGCCGCGTGCGCGACATGTTCGAGCAGGCCAAGAAGAACGCGCCGTGCATCGTGTTCATCGACGAGATCGACGCCGTGGGCCGCAACCGCGGCTCGGGCTACGGCGGCGGCAACGACGAGCGCGAGCAGACGCTCAACCAGCTCCTGGTCGAGATGGACGGCTTCGAGTCGAACGAAGGCGTCATCATCGTCGCGGCCACCAACCGGCGCGACGTGCTCGACCCCGCGCTGTTGCGCCCGGGCCGGTTCGACCGCCAGATCACGGTTCCGAACCCCGACATCAAGGGCCGCGAGAAGATCCTCGGCGTGCACGCGCGGAAGACTCCGCTCGGTCCGGACGTGGATCTGCGCATCATCGCCCGCGGCACGCCCGGCTTTTCCGGTGCGGATCTCGCCAACCTCGTGAACGAGGCGGCGCTCATGGCCGCGCGTGTCGGCCGCCGCTTCGTCACGATGGTCGATTTCGAGAACGCCAAGGACAAGGTGATGATGGGGTCGGAGCGCCGGTCGATGGTGCTGACCCCCGAGCAGAAGGAAAAGACCGCCTATCACGAGGCGGGCCATGCCGTCGTCGGCCTGACGCTTCCGCAGTGCGATCCGGTCTACAAGGCGACGATCATTCCGCGCGGTGGCGCGCTCGGCATGGTCGTGTCGCTTCCGGAGATCGACCGCCTGAACTGGCACAAGGCCGAGTGCGAGGAAAAGCTCGCCATGACGATGGCCGGCAAGGCTGCCGAGATCATCCACTATGGCGAGGAGAACGTGTCGAACGGCCCGGCCGGCGACATCCAGCAGGCCTCGGCGCTGGCGCGCGCCATGGTCCTGCGTTGGGGCATGTCCGAAAAGATCGGCAACATCGACTATGCCGAGGCGCATGAGGGCTACCAGGGCAACACCGCCGGCCTGTCCGTCTCCGCGCATACGAAGGAGCTGATCGAGGACGAGGTCCGCCGCTTCATTTCCGAGGCCTACGAACGGGCATACAAGATCCTCATGGATCGCCGCGAGGAGTGGGAACGGCTGGCCGAGGGGCTTCTGGAATACGAGACGCTGACCGGCGACGAGATCAAGCGCGTGATGAACGGCGAGCCGCCGCAATCGGGCGATGACGACAAGGGCGCGGGCGAGATCAAGGACGACCGGCCGAGCGTCACCGCCATCCCCAAGACCAAGCCCAAGTCGAAGCCCGCGGGCGGCGACGGCGGGATGGAGCCCGAACCGACCGCATGAACGACACGACCGAGCCGGATTGGGACCCCGGGGCCTACTACAGGTTCCGGGGTCTTCGCCTGAGACCGGCGCTCGACCTCCTGCGCAGCATCGGACCGCTGCCCGACGGCGATGTGATCGATCTCGGGTGCGGGGCAGGGGCCGTCGGCCCCGCGCTCAAGCAGTTGCGGCGCCCTCTGATCGGGGTCGAGCAGAGCCCGCAGATGCTCTCGCAGGCGCGGCTGACCGGGGTCTACGACACCCTTATCGAGAGTGATCTGGTGGAGTGGGCGCCGGACCGTCCACCGGCGCTGATCTTCGCGAACGCGACACTGCACTGGGTCGGCGGCCATGACACGCTGGTCCCGCGGCTGGCGGAGATGCTGGCACCCGGCGGCGTTCTGGCCGTGCAACTGCCCAACCAGAACAACGCGCCGTCGCATCGCTTCTGGACCCAGATCGCAGACGAGCTTTTCCCCGGGCGCAGCGATCCGGCAAAGCGTCCGCGCATCCTCCTGCCTGCCGAATATTTCCGGATGCTCGCGCCGCTCGGGCGCGTGTCGCTCTGGGAAACCGAGTATTACCAGGAACTCGCGCCCGACGGCGAGGGCCATCCCGTCCGCCGCTTCACCGAGGCCACTTTTGCGCGGCCGATCCTCGGTGCGCTGAACGAACAGGAGCGCACGCAGTTGATCGCGGCCTACGAGGCGTCGATCGGCAAGGCGTATCCGACCGATGCCCGCGGCACCGTCCTCTTTCCGTTCCGCCGGCTGTTTTTCACGCTGCACGCCCCCTGAAGTCACGCGCGCCTCACGCGGGATCGTTTGGCTGAACGGGCAACCCTGAAGCCCCCGACGTTGCGGAGACGTGAATGCCCGCTCTCAGACCGACCGATTACCACGCCCGCGTGTTGTGGCTCGGCTCCGTACCTGTGTCTGGCGACGGTGTGCGCTCGTCTCCCCTGACCCGTGTGGAACTGGGCTGGGCCGGGATGCGCGACGAGCGCCACAGCGGCCTGACGCGCCCCTCCTGCGGTCGCGTGACCGACCAGCATCCGCGTGGGACCGAGATCCGCAACGTGCGCCAGTTGTCCATCGTGTCGCAGGAAGAGTTGTCGGACATCGCGCAGGCGATGGGGCTGCGCGCGCTGGCGCCGTCGTGGCTCGGTGCGTCGATGGTGCTGGAGGGTCTGCCCGACCTGACCAACCTGCCGCCCTCCTCGCGGCTGCAGGGGCCCGACGGCGTCACGCTCGTGGTCGATATGGCAAACCGGCCCTGCAACCTGCCGGGCCGCGAGATCGAACAGGAGCTGCCGGGTTCCGGGGCACGGTTCAAGGCCGCCGCCGAAGGGCGCCGCGGCGTGACGGCGTGGGTCGAGCGACCCGGTCTCATCACGCTCGGGGCGATGCTGCGCCTTCACGTGCCGGATCAGCCTGCCTGGGCGGGGTTCGAGGTGCGCCCTCTCGTCTCTCCGGCCTGAGCCCGCTCAGGGATCGACGGGCACCATCGTTCCGGTCAGAAGCGCGACCGCGACTTCGCGGTCGCCCTGCTGGGCAAAGACTTCGGCCAACGTGACGATCAGGCGGCGGCCCGGCTTGACCACCCGCCCGCGCGCGACCAGCCCATCACCGCGTGCCGGCGCCAGCAGGTTGGTCTTGACCTCCGACGTGACGACCTCGCGATCCTCCGGCAGGAGCGACAGGGCGGCATAGCCCATCGCGCTGTCGCCAAGCGAAAAGGCAAGCCCCGCATGGCCGAAGCCGTGCTGCTGCATCGCGAGATCGAGGATCGGCGCGGTAATTTCGCACGCGCCATCGGCGCAGGACATCATCCGTGCCCCGAGCGTCGCCATCATCGCCTGACGGTCGAAACTGGCCTGAAGCCGAGGCGCGATGCCGCTCACGCCCGCCGTGCCTCTGCGCGGGGCATCGGGAGCCGCGCCGGCCGTTCACCGCAGAGGATGACCTCGGCGCCGGGGCCCATCAGCCTCGAAAGCGTCGCCGAATGTGTCCAGAGACCGCCGGTGTATGCGCCGTAGGCCGGTAGCATCAGACGTTCGCTGTCCATGAGAAAGCACGCCCGGCTGAGTGCGCGCCCGCGCAAGAGGATTCGCGCCTTGGGGTGGTAATGGCCCGACACCTCTCCGGCGTCGGACGCGGGCACGGTGATATGGCGGAAGGCCAGCGGCGCCTGCGCCCATGTCTCCAAATGCGTCCCGCCCGCACCAACGTGGCCCGGGTCGTGGTTGCCCTCGATCCAGATCCAGTCGCGGCCCGTCTGCAGTGCGGCGATCCGCGCGCGCTCCTCGGACGGCAGCGCGGCCCCGATCGCGACACTGTCGAAGCTGTCGCCGAGGCAGATCACCCGCTCCGGTTCGGTGGCCGCGATGTCCCGGGCGAGCCGCGCGAGCGTTTCCCGCGTGTCGTAGGGCGGCAGCGCGGCGCCGCCCGTCGCCGCGCCGCGCGCGCACTTGCCGAGATGCAGGTCGGACACCACGAGCGTGCGCGCCGCGGGCCAGTGCAGCGCCCCGGATCCCAACGCCTCGAGCGTCGCACCGCAGAAGTCGAAGACCAGTCGGTTCATGCTTTGTTTCATGGCAAAGCGGAGCGGCGCCGACAAGGGCAAAGCGAAGCGGCGCCCGGGAAGACGGCAAAGCGGAGCGGCGACCATAGTATCGCAAGACGAAGCTGCGGCCCGCACATGCCGTCCCATCCGCTCGACCCGTCAGCCCGGACCGGGCGGCGCGATCACGTGTCGGTCTGCCACTCCGGCAGCGGAAACAGCCAATCGTAGGCCCAATTGAACGCGAACGCGTAGGCCATGTAGACCACCGACAGGCTCAGGTTCATCGCCAGCGCCCGCCCCGTGCCGATATCCAGCCACATCATGAAGAACGGCACCAGCATCAGGATCAGCCCGATCTCGAACAGCGTGGCATGGACGACGCGCAGGAGCGGCGTCTTGTAGGTCGACCGGCCGGCCCGCACGAGAGCGCGGTCGAACCCCTCGTTGAAGAGGTAGTTCCACGCCATCGCCACGAGCGCGCTCACCGCGGTCACCACGAAGCTGTCCTCCAGCGACACGTCGAACACCCAAGCCGTCAGCGGCGTCACGAGCGAGATCGCGATCGCCTCGAACAGCACGGCATGTCGGATCCGGTCGAGCGGCCGCCGCATCGTTTCTCTCCAGGTTCAATCCCTCGATCGGGGCGGTCCCGATCCTCGTGGCCTCATGTGTCAGCCCGGCGAGCGGGGTCAAGCGGCTCTCTGGCAACGCCGTGATCGCGGGCACGGTCGGACATCGCGTATGCCTTTCAGGATCTCACCACGGCACCCGCCAGACCGGGCGGGCCGGGGCGTCGACCGTGGCGAGGCCGGAGGCGTCGAGGAGCCGCGTCACCTCCTCTTCCAGCAGACGCTCGTCGGCCGTGCCCCGGATCGGCACGCGTCCGGGTTCGAGGAACAGCGGGGCGGCGAGCGGCGTCACGCGTGTGAGCCGCAGAAGGTCGATCCGGTCGCCCACGCGGGCGGCCATCTCGCGGATCCGGTCGAAATCGACCAGGCCGCGCATCGCTTCTTCGCGGGTGATCTGCATCAGCAGATGTTCGGGGTCGTATTTCAGCAGCGTGTCGTAAAGTACGTCGGACGACATCGTCGCCTGCTTGCCGGTCTTGCGCTGGCCGCCGACCTGCCGTTCGAGCAAACCGGCGATGAACGCCGAGGCGCGAAACGTCCGCTTCATCACCGCGTTGCCGGCCAGCCAGCCGTCGAGCCCGGCCTCGAGCCGCGCGATGTCGAACAGCGGCCGCGGGTCGGTGACGGCGTCCAGGCCCCAGATCAGCGTGGCGTAGTCCGTCGCGACGAACCCCATCGGCGCGAGGCCCTCTTCCTCCATCCTCTTTGTCAGAAGCAGGCCCAGGGTCTGCTGCGCGTTGCGCCCGGCAAACCCGTAGACGACGAGCTGTTCGCGCCCGTCGTGCGGAAAGCTCTCGATCAGGAGCCGCCCGGGCTGTGGCAGGCGCGACACCTCGCGTTGCAGCCGCAACCAGTCGGCGGTGTGATCTGGCAGCTCCGGCCAGTCCTCCTGCTGGCACATCTTGACGATGCGATGGGACAGCTGCGTCGACGTGGCGAATTTCGTGCCCATGAACGTCGCGATCTTGGGCTTCTGCGCGGCGTCGCGGCTGACCTCCACGATCATCTCGCGCAGGCCCTCGTAACGCACGATCTGGCCGCCGATCAGGAACGTGTCGCCCTTGGTCAGGGTCGCGGCGAAGCCCTCCTCGACCTCGCCGAGCGGCGCGCCGCCCCGCCCGCGCCAGCGCACCTTGAGCGTGTCGGTGTCCTGGATCGTGCCGATGTTCTGGCGGATGCGCTGCGCGCTGCGCGGATCGCGCAGCTGCCAGAGCCCGTCGGGGCGCTGCACGATGCGGCGCCACTGATCGTAGGCGCGCAGCGCGTAGCCGCCGGTGGCGCAGAAATCGAGACAGGCATCGAATTGCGCGCGGGTGAGCCCCGCGTAGGCGCCGGCCGAGTTCATCTCGGCAAAGAGCATGTCGGCGTCGAACGGCCCCGAGCAGGCGGCGATCAGGATATGCTGGCACAGGACGTCGCGCGGGCCCGGGCCGCGCGGGTCGCCGTCCAAGTCCCGTTCCTTGACCGCCTGCAGCGCGGCGACGCATTCGACCACTTCGAACCGGTTCGCCGGCACGAGCAGCGCCTTGGACGGCGCGTTGTAGCGGTGATTGGCGCGCCCGATCCTCTGCACCAGCCGTTTCACGTTCTTCGGCGCGCCGACCTGGATCACGAGATCGACGTCGCCCCAGTCGATGCCGAGGTCGAGCGATCCGGTGCAGACGATGGCGCGCAGCTCTCCTGCGACCATCGCCGCCTCCACCCTCTCGCGCTGGCCGCGGTCGAGGCTGCCGTGGTGGATACCGATCGGCAGCCCCTCGTCATTGGCGAGCCAGAGGTTGTGGAAGAAGATTTCGGCCTGGGCCCGGGTATTGTGAAAGATCAGCGTCGTGCGATGCTTGCGCACTTCCTCGAGCACCGCCGGGATCGCGTATTTCGCGCCGCCGCCGGACCAGGGCGGCGGCGTGTCCGTCACAAGCATCTCGATGTCTGGATCGGGGCCGGGATCGGCCTCGAGGATCTCGCAGGGGTCGGGATGTCGCGCCAGGAGGCGCGCGATGGCGTCGGGGTCATCCACCGTTGCCGACAACCCGACCCGGCGCAGGTCCGGGCAGAGCGCCTGAAGCCGGGCGAGCGCGAGCATGAGCTGATCGCCGCGTTTCGATTCCGCAAGCGCGTGAATCTCGTCGATCACCACGCGCTTGAGCCCCGCGAACATGCGCGGCGCGTCCTCGTAGGAGGTCAGCAGCGCCAGGCTCTCGGGCGTGGTCAGCAGAATATGCGGCGGGTCGGCGCGCTGACGCTTCTTGGCGTGGGCCGAGGTGTCGCCGGTGCGATCCTCTACCCGGATCGGCAGCCCGGCCTCGTCGATCGGAGTGCGCAGATTGCGCTTTATGTCGGCCGCCAACGCCTTCAGCGGCGACACGTAGAGGGTGTGCATCCCCGGCTCGGGGGCCTCGGCGAGATCCGCCAGCGTCGGCAGGAAACCGGCGAGGGTCTTGCCCCCGCCCGTCGGCGCGATCAGCAGCAGAGCGGGTGCGCGCGCCCGGTCCAGCATCGCGCGCTGGTGCGGGTGCATCTGCCAGCCGCGGGCGTCGAACCAGGATTGCAGGGATGCGGGAAGCGCGGTCATGCGTCCTGATCTATGTGGCGCGCCGCGAAGACAAGGCGGCTTGCGGCCGCGCGCGGGCCGCGGCAGAGACGGCGCCATGTTGACGCGACGGTTCGAACGCGACGGCACGGTGTCGGCCGCGCATTACTCGCCCTGCGACGCCTACCGCTACGGGCTCGAGCGGATCTGGAATCCGGACCGAGCGCCCATCCTCTTCGTGATGTTGAATCCCTCGACCGCAACAGAGCGCGCCAACGACCCGACGATCGAACGGTGCGAGCGTCGTGCGCGGGCGATGGACGCCGGCGGGGTGCGTATCGCCAACCTCTTCGCATGGCGCGCGACCCGGCCCGCGGATCTGCGTCGGGCGGAAGCGCCGGAAGGGCCGGGCAACGCTGCGCTCTTGTCCGAGTGGAGCGAAAACGCGGCGATGACGATTGCCGCGTGGGGCGTGCACGGGGCGCTGCGCGGCGCCGGCCCGGCCGCGGCGCGCCGCCTCGGGGCGCTCTGGCATCTCGGCCTGACGCGCGACGGCCATCCCCGGCATCCGCTCTACGTGCCCTATGCGGTGGCACCGTCCGAGTGGCCGCCGACGGATCGCTACGCCGTGCCGGAGCGGTAGGGCCGCGTTAACCTTCGGACCCGAAAGCGATTGATCGCCGCGCGGCGGTCGCCGACATCCAGACAGTACCGGCACGGATCGCGTGCCGCGCCGCCGCGACGGAGGTTCGGGATGATCTGGCTGACCGGGATTGCCGGGGCGATGCTGCTCGGGACAGTGGCGCTCGCCGGGATGCTCCCCCTCGACCAGGTCGCGGCGGAGGACGAGGCCCCCGACGAGGTCGATACCGCCGACGCGGACCTGCCGGGCGGCCTCGACGCGGAACCGGATCCCGAGCCGGCACGGCATCCGCAGCCGCCCGGCCCGGTGTCTTGGCCCGTCACCGAGGAGGGCGGCGTGGTCGCCGATGGCGGCGCCGCGGCCGATTCGATCACCGGCACCGTTCTCACCGATCATCTGAACGGCGGGGCGGGGGACGATACCCTTCGGGGCGCCGCCGGTGACGATGCGCTCAGCGGAGGGGACGGTGCGGACCTGCTGATCGGGGCCGCCGGGGCCGACACGCTTCACGGTGCGGCGGGCGATGACAGGTTCGTGGCCGGTGCGGGGGCTGACGCGATATTCGGACATGACGGAGACGACACCTTGCGCGGCGGCGCAGGCGCCGACGTGCTGCACGGCGGGCTCGGCGACGACTCGATCTCGGGCGGCGCCGGGGCGGACGCGCTCCACGGGCGGGAGGGCGCGGACATGCTCGACGGCGGCGATGGCGCCGACACCCTGTTCGGTGGGCCCGGTGACGACGTGCTCGCGGGCCGAGAGGCCGGCGTGCCGCACGGCGACTACATCAACGGCAACGATGGGGCGGACACGCTGCGCCCCGGGGCGGGCGACACGGTGACCGGTGGGCCCGGCGAAGATCTCGTTGCGCTGGACCTGCGGGGCACGCCGGTCGGCGGGGGCGACGCCCCGGCGCACCTGGCAGAGTTCGACCCCGCCGAGGACAAGCTGGTTGTGTTGTTCGACCCCGCCGGTGCAGCGCCGGACGTTACCTGGCAGGTCGATCCGGCGAACCCGGCGCTGTCGCGGCTCGTGGCCGACGGCACGGTCCTCGCCACCGTGCCGGGTGCCGATGCGCCGCCGCTCGATGCGATCGCTCTGCTGCCGCATGGCGAGAGCTGAGCAGCGCACGGAGTTTCGGCTTTTCACGCCAGCCGATTCGCCCTATACGCGCGCATCCCGGCCGCCGTGGCCGGTGCCTCCACGGGCCCTGCTGGACGACATCCCGGCTTGCGCCATGACCGAAACACCAGAACAGGAGATCCCGATGTCGATCACGCTCGAAGAAAAACAGAAGATCATGAAGGATTTCGCGACCAAGGAGGGCGACACCGGCTCTCCGGAAGTTCAGGTCGCGATCCTGACCACGCGGATCACCGCGCTGACCGAACACTTCAAGACGCACAAGAAGGACAACCACTCCCGCCGTGGCCTTCTGAAGCTCGTCGCGCAGCGCCGCAAGCTGCTCGACTACCTGCGGTCGCGCGATGAAGGACGGTATCGCACGCTCATCGGCAAGCTCGGCATCCGTCGCTGAGCCACCGGCTCGAGACCGGACATTCCGCATCATGCAAGGGACCGCCACGGCGGTCCTTTCGCGTTTCGGGGCCCGCGCGTCGTATGACGCTCGGGAACATCACCCCCGCGCTTTGGTTGAGTCCCTGCCGGCGGACGAAAGCAATAGCGGAGTTTCTGCCATGACCATCACCCGTATCCTCGCCCTCGCAGCCGGAACCGCCCTGGTCCCGGCCGGTGCGGCTCTCGCTCAGTCGGACGACGGCGCGCCGCGCAACGCGATGGACGTGACCTGCGCCGAGTTCCTGGTCCTCGACACACCCGAACAGGGCGAAATCCTGATGCCGATCATGCCGTCGATGCAGGGCGCGTCCGGACAGTCGGAGTCGGGTAATGACAGTGCAGCGACGGATCCGGAGATCGGCACGTCGGACACCAGTGCATCGGATCTCGGCGCGTCCGACAGGACCGAAGGGGATGGCGCGGAGATGACCGAAGATCCCGAGATCGGAAGCTCCGACACGACGGCATCCGACCTCGGCGCGACCGACGATGCGACGAATGGCGCGTCGGACACCTCCGAAACGAGCGGCTCGACCGCGTCGGACATGTCGGGCACCGCCGAAACCGGCGCCTCGACCTCGGCTGACACGTCGGGCGCCGCTGAGACCGGAGGTTCGGCAACGGCCAGTGCGTCGGGCGCAATGGACGGCGGCGACACCGGTAACCGGGAGGCCTCTGGCGAGCCGATGGTCGCACTCGTGACCGGTGTGTTCGAGGTCTGCGCGATGGACTCCGAGGCGTCCGTTCAGGACGCGATGGACCAGTCGTCGGAAGCCGCGCGCGGCGGTCCCATCGCCACGATGACCGACGATCCGGCGATGAACGATACCGAGGACGGGACCGCCACCGACAACTGAAGTCATGGCGTATATGAGGCGACAGGGCGGCCCGTGGGCCGCCCTTTTTCGTGCGCTCGACGGCCCCTTGGCTGCGACGCGAATCACAGTTTCATTCGTTCCGCATTTCGTATAGGCCCCATGCATCTGAGACGCGGCGCCCGGGCCCCGGCGCTGGGAGATGATGATGGGGCCGGCGGCAATGGGGCCGCCATTCAAACGGGAGACCCGGCATCCGGCCGGGAGTGCTCCCAGACAGGATACGCGGATGTTCAACGTTACGAAGAAATCAATGCAGTGGGGCGAGGAAACGCTCACACTGGAAACGGGCAAGGTCGCCCGTCAGGCCGACGGCTCGGTCATCGCCACCCTGGGCGAGACGAGCGTCATGGCCAACGTGACCTTTGCCAAGACGCAAAAAGAGGGTCAGGACTTCTTTCCCCTGACCGTTCATTACCAGGAAAAATACTATGCGGCCGGCAAGGTGCCCGGCGGCTTCTTCAAGCGCGAGGCGCGTCCGACCGAGAAGGAGACGCTGACCGCGCGCCTGATCGACCGTCCGATCCGCCCGCTCTTCGTGCCCGGCTTCAAGAACGAAGTCCTCGTCATGTGCACCGTGCTGAGCCACGACCTCGTCAACGATCCCGACATCGTGGCGATGATCGCCGCCTCGGCGGCGCTGACGATTTCGGGCGCGCCGTTCATGGGGCCGATCGCCGGCTGCCGCGTCGGCTACGAGGGTGGCGAATACGTCCTCAACCCCGATGTCGAGGACATGCAGGACCTGCGCAACAACCCTGACCAGAAGCTCGACCTCGTGGTCGCCGGCACCAAGAACGCCGTGATGATGGTCGAGTCCGAGGCCTACGAGCTGTCCGAAGAGGAGATGCTGGGCGCGGTCACTTTCGCGCACGAGCAGATCCAACCGGTGATCGACCTGATCGTGTCGCTGGCGGAGGACGCCGCGAAGGATCCGTTCGACTTCCAGCCGCCGGACTACTCCGGGCTCTACGACCGAGTGAAATCGCTCGGCGAGGACAAGATGCGCGATGCGTATGCGATCCTCGACAAGCTCGAGCGCCAGGAGGCCGTGGCGAACGCCAAGGCCGCCATCAAGGAGCAGCTGAGCGAGGACGAACTCGAAGATCCCAATCTCGGCTCGGCGCTGAAGAAGCTCGAATCCACCGTGCTGCGCGCGGACGTGGTCAAGAACAAGCGGCGCATCGACGGCCGCGCGCTCGACCAGGTGCGCGGGATCGAGGCGCAGACCGGCTTCCTGCCGCGGACGCACGGCTCGGCGCTGTTCACGCGCGGCGAGACGCAGGCGATGGTCGTCACGACGCTGGGCACCGGCGACGACGAACAGATCATCGACGCGCTGCACGGCAACTTCCGCTCGAACTTCCTGCTGCACTACAACTTCCCGCCCTACTCGGTCGGTGAAGCAGGTCGCGTCGGACCTCCGGGACGGCGCGAGATCGGCCACGGCAAACTGGCGTGGCGTGCCCTGCAGGCGGTCCTGCCTGCGGCGACAGACTTCCCCTACACGATCCGCGTCGTGTCCGAGATCACCGAGTCCAACGGCTCGTCCTCGATGGCGTCGGTCTGCGGCGGGTCGCTGTCGATGATGGATGCAGGCGTTCCGCTGACGGCGCCCGTGGCCGGCGTCGCGATGGGCCTCGTGCTCGAGGACGACGGCGAATGGGCCGTGTTGACCGACATCCTCGGCGACGAGGATCACCTCGGCGACATGGACTTCAAGGTGGCCGGCACCGAGAAGGGCATCACCTCGCTGCAGATGGACATCAAGGTCGCGGGGATCACCCCCGAGATCATGAGCCAGGCGCTTGCGCAGGCCAAGGACGGCCGGATGCACATCCTGGACGAGATGAACAAGGCGCTGTCGGAAGTGGGCGCATTCTCCGTTCACGCGCCGCGCATCGAGACGATGACCGTGCCGCAGGACAAGATCCGCGAAGTGATCGGCTCGGGCGGCAAGGTGATCCGCGAGATCGTGGAAACCTCCGGCGCCAAGGTCGACATCAACGACGACGGCGTGATCAAGATCGCCAGCCCGAACGGCGAAGCCATCCAGAAGGCCTACGACATGATCTACTCGATCGTGGCCGAGCCCGAGGAAGGCAAGATCTACAAGGGCAAGGTCGTGAAGATCGTCGACTTCGGCGCCTTCGTGAACTTCTTCGGCAAGCGCGACGGCCTCGTGCACGTGTCGCAGATCATGCCGAAGCGGCTCAACCATCCCTCGGACGTCCTCAAGGAAGGCCAGGAAGTCTGGGTCAAGCTTCTGGGCTTCGACGATCGCGGCAAGGTGCGCCTGTCGATGAAGGTCGTCGACCAGGAGACCGGCCAAGAGGTTTCGGAAGAGAAGAGCGAGGAGCCGGCGGACGAGTGATCGCCGCCTCGGCTTCCAAAAAGGAACGGGCCCCGGCATCGCTGCCGGGGCCCTTTTTCGTGGATCCGCGAGGTGCCGGTGCCAGACCGGCCGACGGTGGATCAGGACTTCTTTTCGAGCTTGCCGACGAAGTCGCTGATGATGAAGTAGCCCGCTGCGATGCAGCCGAGGACGATGACGCTGCTGATGATGCCGACGAACATGGAGGAGGTGCCTGTACTGGTGTTGAACGCTGGCAGGCATATAAGGATCGCCGGTTTCGATCGGTATCCAGCCGGCGGCTATTTCCGACACGAAAGCGACGTGCTCACGATTCCGTGTCGCGTTCAGACGACCTCGATCACGCCCTTGTCGACGGCCAGAACGTACCCCCGCCGCGCGATCGTCTTGACGAGAAGTTCGGAGACCAGCTGATTGCCCAGACCGTCGCGCAGGCGCTTCACCCGCGTGGCGCCCGAGGCCTCGTCACAATCGGCTTCCAGGCGGCCCGAGATCATCGCCTCGATCTGCGCGCCGGTCAGCATCTCGTCGTCGAGCCGCGCCTCGGCCAGCACCGCCAGCGTCTCCATCATCGCCTCGGTCAGTTTGAAGCCCATCGTGTTCAGGTAGACGGTATTCTCCTCGCGGCTGATGATCAGCGACGACACCTCGATGCCCGAGCGTTCGATCTCGGCCATGCGGCGGTTGAGCGTCACCAGCATCACGAGAAAGACCAGCGCCGCGATCATCAGCGCGGTGGCAAAGACAAGAAGCACGAAGATCGTCGTGCGGTAGGAGGCCAGCGTCTCGGAAAACGCCGTGCCGGACTGCGCGAGGATTTCGAGGAGCTTGATTTCCGCCTGCGCGGTCAGGTCGTCGTTTTCGACGAAGAGCCGTTCGACCCGGTCGTTGAACGCCCCGGCGTCCGGCAGGGTCAGCAAGAGCCACGCGCCAGCGCCGAGCAGCAGCACGACGATGGCGGCGATGCCCGCCGTCACCAGGCGCGTGCCGGAGCGGCGCGCCTCAGTAGCGGAGGAAGTTCGCGCCGGCACTGTCGCGTCTCTCCCCGAGTCCGTCCTCGTCGAACACCGATACCACGTTCAACAGCGTCCATCCCGCCCGGGCCAGCCGTGGCTCCAGCTCGCGCGCGGCCGCGCCCCGGCGGCACGGCCCCGCGATCTCGGCAACGCCGTAGTGCAGGCGCAGCGGGTCTTCCCGCTTGGCCTTGTAATCCGCGTAGCAGGCCGCCTGCGCGGTTGCGGTTACGGGCGCGAGAAGCGCGAGGAGTACGAGGCATCTCAACATGCGACGACACTGCGGAGCCGCACCGGGAAAGGCAATAACCGCAGTCGGTTCGGCGCGCGGTTATGCGATGACACCGGCGCGACATGGCGTGGCGTCTCTCTCGCCGGTCAACCTGTCCGTGGCGCTGGCGGACCGCTCACCCCGGTCCGCTGCGCCCGATCCGGCTGTCCGACCACAAGGAGACGACCCATGCCCATCCGCACCACCCTGATCGCCGCCGCCATCGCCACGGCGTTCGTCCCTGCGAGCGTGGCACCCGCCCGTGCCGCGGACCGCGACGATATTGCCCGCATCCTTGGCGGTGCGGCCGCGCTCGCCATCATCGGGAGCGCGGTCAACGCCGCGCGCGACACCGACCACGACCGCGACAAGCGGCGCGTCGTGATCCGCGACAGGGACCGCGACGACCACCGGTTCCGCGACCGGGACCGCAGGCACCACGTGCGGCCGGGCCATCGCGGCCGGATCCTGCGGCACGAGTCGCGGCGGACGCTGCCGGCCCGCTGCTTGCGCCGCGTCGAGACCCGGCACGGACGCGACGCGCGCCTTCTCGGAACGCGCTGCCTGCTGCGCAACGGGGTTGCCGCATACAGGTTGCCAGATGCGTGCCGGCAGCTGGTGCGGCTGCGCGGCGGCGTGCACCAGGCCTACGACGCGCGGTGTCTGCGCAAGCGCGGCTACCGGTTTCGTGGCTGAGGGCGCAGCGCGGCTCTGGCGCGGGGGCGGGTCCTCGCGCTAGAGCAGGCAGATGGACGAACACCACGAACGCGCGCTGGTCGCGGCCGGCCTCGGACCGGTCGCCGGGGTCGACGAAGTGGGCCGCGGCCCGCTGGCCGGCCCCGTCGTCGCCGCCGCGGTGATCTGGGATCCCGCGGCGCTGCCAGACGGCCTGCGCGACAGCAAGACGTTGTCCGCGCTGCGCCGCGAGGCGCTGGCCGAGATCCTCCTCGCCCGCTGCGAGACCGGCGTCGGCATGGCGAGCGTGGAAGAGATCGACCGGATCAACATCCTGCGCGCCAGCCACCTCGCGATGGTTCGGGCGCTGGCGGCGCTGCCGCGCCGCCCGGGTCATGCGCTGATCGACGGACGGCACGTGCCACTGCCGTGCCCGGTGCCGGCGACGCCTCTGATACGGGGCGACGCGCGGGCGGTGTCGGTCGCCGCGGCGTCGGTTCTGGCCAAGGTGGTGCGCGACGCGCTCATGCGGGACTTGGCGCAACACTTTCCCGGCTACGGCTGGGAGACCAACATGGGCTACCCGTCCAAAAGACACAGAACGGCGCTCCGAGATCTCGGCGTGACCCCACACCATAGGCGGAGCTTCCGGCCCGTGCGCAATATCTTGTATCAAGATGATTTGCCAAGTGGCTGATTCAAAATTGGAATTGACCGCGAATCGCCTTTGACTCATCCTCCTCGGCAACCACAGCGCGCCCGTCAGAGAGGCGCCGGGGAACGAGGCAGAGAATGACGAAGATGGACCGGATGAAGGGCGCCGCGGCGCTCCCTCTCAACACGATTCTGGCTGGCGACTGCGTCGCCGAGATGGCCGCGCTGCCCGCCGGGTCGGTCGATCTGATCTTTGCCGATCCCCCTTACAACCTGCAGCTCAAGGGCGATCTGCGCCGTCCGGACAACAGTCGGGTCGATGCCGTCGACGACGCGTGGGACCGGTTCGAGGGGTTCTCGAGCTACGACTCGTTCACCCGCGCGTGGCTGCGCGAGGCGCGGCGTCTGCTGAAGCCCGACGGAGCGATCTGGGTGATCGGGTCCTACCACAACATCTTTCGCGTCGGCGCCGCGCTGCAGGACGAAGGCTACTGGATCCTCAACGACGTGGTCTGGCGCAAGTCCAACCCGATGCCGAACTTCCGCGGCAAGCGGCTGACCAACGCGCACGAGACGCTGATCTGGGCGTCGCGGTCCGAGGGCGCGCGCTACACCTTCAACTACGAGGCGCTGAAGGCGCTCAACGAGGGCATCCAGATGCGGTCGGACTGGGTTCTGCCGATCTGCACCGGCGGCGAGCGGTTGAAGGACGCGGCCGGGGAAAAGGCGCACCCGACGCAGAAGCCGATCAGCCTGCTGCACCGCGTGCTGGTGGGCTGCACGAAGCCGGGCGACGTGGTGCTCGATCCGTTCTTCGGCACCGGTACGACCGGCGCCGTCGCCAAGATGCTGGGCCGCGACTGGATCGGCATCGAGCGCGAGGAGAGCTACCGCACGGTCGCCGAGACGCGCATCGCCCAGGTGCGGAAGTTCGACAAGGCGGCGCTCGAGGTCACCCGGCCGAAGCGTGCCGAGCCCCGCGTGCCCTTCGGCCAGCTGGTCGAGCGCGGCATGCTGCGCCCGGGCGAGACGCTGGTCTCCGCGACCGGCAAGAGCGCGCGGGTGCGCGCGGACGGCACGCTCGTCGGGCTCGACGTGACCGGATCGATCCACCAGGTCGGCGCCGCGCTCGAGGGCGCGCCGTCCTGCAACGGCTGGACCTACTGGCACTTCGTGCGGGACGGCGTGACCGTACCGATCGACGTGCTGCGCCAGCAGATCCGCGCGGAGATGCAGGGCAGCGGCTGAGGCGCGCGCCTTTCCACGATTTTTTCGGTTACCGCCAGCGCCCGCGCCTCGCCGCGGAGCGCCACTGACCCCGCCTGCGTATCAGGCGGGGTCCTTTTCGTTCGGCAGCCGCGCCGCACGCGGACCGCAGGAGCGAGGGGCGCTGCCCCTCGCGCTCCCCGGAGTATTTCGGCCAAGAAGAAGGGGCGCCGGCGCGCCGTGGGTGGCGGAGCGCTTGACGCTCCGGCGCGGGTCCGGTCAGGTCGGCCGGCACGCCGACCGGGAGAGACCGCATGGATATCCGCGCCGTTCTGATGGGCCTCGTCTTCGCGGCGATGTGGTCCTCGGCCTTCACCTCGGCGCGGATCATCGTGACCGCGGCGCCGCCGCTGTCGGCGCTGGCCCTGCGCTTTCTGATTTCGGGGCTGATCGCGGTGGCGATCGCGCGGGCGCTGGGCCAGAGCTGGCATCTGACGCGGGCGCAATGGAAGGCGACGGTGATCTTCGGGATCTGCCAGAACACGCTCTATCTCGGGCTGAACTTCGTCGCGATGCAGAGCGTGGAGGCGTCGCTGGCGGCCATCATCGCGTCGACGATGCCGCTGATGGTGGCCTTCGCGAGCTGGACGCTGTTCGGTGAGAAGCTGCCCGCGCTCGGTATCGCCGGACTGGTGGCCGGCGTCGCCGGCGTGGCGGTGATCATGGGCGCGCGGATGTCGGGCGGGATCGATCCCTTGGGTGTGGTGCTCTGCATCGTGGGCGCGGCGTCGCTGACCACTGCGACGCTGGCGCTCCGGCAGGCGAGTTCGGGCGGCAATCTGCTGATGGTGGTGGGGCTGCAGATGCTCGTCGGGTCGGCGGCGCTGGTCGTGCCGGCGCTCTTCGAGACCCATGCGGTCAGCCCGTCCTGGCCGCTGTTCTGGGCGTTCCTCTACACCACGCTGGTGCCCGGCCTCGCCGCGACTCTGGTGTGGTTCTGGCTCGTCGGGCGCATCGGCGCGACCCGGGCGGCGACGTTTCATTTCCTGAACCCGTTCTTCGGCGTGGCGATCGCGGCGGTATTGCTCGGCGAGCGGTTCGGGCCGCTCGACGCGCTGGGCGTCGCGGTGATCGCCGCGGGGATCCTCGCGGTGCAGCTGTCGCGGCAACGCCAGCGGGCGCCGCGCGCGGCCTGATGCAGGATCGCGCGCGGCGGATCAGACGAATGCGATCTCGCGGCTGAACGGCATCTCGCGCAGGCGGCGCCCGGTCGCCGCGAAGATCGCGTTGGCGAGCGCCGGCGCGGCGGGCGGCACCGGCGGCTCGCCCGCGCCGCGGATCTCGGGCGCGGTTTCGAGGCCGCGGACCGCGATCTCGGGCGCCTGGTGCAGCCGCATCGCCGGTGCCGCGTCGTAGTTGCGCTGCTCGGCGCGTCCGCCCGCATAGGTGATCTCGGAATTCATCGCGTGGCCCAGGCCCCAGATCACGCCACCCTGGACCTGGTTCTCGAAGGTCATCGGGTCGACCACGCGGCCGACATCGAGCGCGACCCAGACCCGCGGGATGCGCAGGCCGGCCTCGGAGGCCTCGACCTCGACGACCTGCGCGCAAGGCACGCCGAAGCTCTCGATCATCGCGACGCCGCGGCCGCGTCCGTCGCCGAGCGGGCCGGCCCAGTCGCACATCTCGGCGACCGCCTCGAGCGTGGCGCGGTGATGGGGCACCGTGCACATGGCGATGCGCGCCTCGAGCGGATCGCGGCCCGCCGCGTGGAGAAGCTCGTCGACGACGCTTTCCCAGAAGAACCCGGCCGAGGATGCGCCGACCGAGCGCCACGAGGACGTGGGCGCGAGGCCGTCGACCGTGTAGGCACGGCAGCGGAAATGCGGGATCGCGTAGCTCTGGTTCCAGACCCCGGAGGGGATCTGCTTGTCGGGGCCCGGGAGCGGCTGACCGGCGCGCGCCATCTGCGATCGCGAGGCCGAGGCCGAGGCGATCTCGATATCAACGGCGACGATGCCCTCGGGGCCGACGGTGCCGCGCGCGCGACCGATGCTGATCTGGCGCGGGAAATCCTGCGCGAAGTCCTCCTCGCGGGTGAACGTCAGCTTGACCGGACGGCCCTCGGCCTGCGCGGCGATCTCGACCGCGAGGCGGATGTTCTCGAACTCGAGCCGGTGGCCGAAGCTGCCGCCGGCATCCTGCTGGTGGAAGGTGACGGCTTCGGGCGCGACGCCTGCCGTCTCGGCCGCGATCCGCTCCACGAAGCGGGGGATCTGGTGCGCCGCCCAGACTTCGACCCGGCCGTCGGCGACGCGCGCCGTCGCGTTCAGCGGTTCGAGCGGCTGGTGCGCGACGTAGGGCGCGCGGTACTCGGCGGTGATGGCCGCCTCGGCGGTCAGCGTACCGGGCACGTCGCCGTCGTGGCGCCACTCCTTGTCGAGCGCGGCGTCGGTGAAGCTGTCGGACACCCTCTGCCAGTGCGTGGCCTGTTCGGCCGGATACGGCGCGGGGCCCCAGCGGCACGCGATCGCGTGAACCGCGCGCATCGCGGTCCAGGTGTCGGCGGCGAGGACGGCCACGCCGTTCGTGACCTCGACGACGTCGACCACCCCAGGCATGGCGCGGGCCGCCTCGGCGTCGAAGTCCTCGAGCGGGCCGCGCCCGGGATTGGTGCGCACGCTGGCGTGCAGCATGTCGGGCAGCGACAGGTCGATCCCGTAGGTCTGGGCGCCGGTCGACTTTGCCGGGATGTCGAGCCGCGGCAGGGACTGTCCGATCAGCCGCCAGGCGGACGGATCGCGCAGGGTCACGTCGGTGACCGGGTCGATGCGCGCGGCGCGGGCGGCGAGCGCCGTGTAGGGGCGCCGGGTGCCGTCGGGCAGGATCACCGCGCCCGCCTCCGTACGGACGTCGCGCACGTGCACGCGCGCCTCTGCGGCGGCGGCGCGTTTCAGCGTTTCGCGGGCGACGGCGCCGGCTTCGCGCAGCTTGACCCAGCTGTCGGGAACGCTGGTGGACCCGCCTGTGATCTGCAGTCCGAGCAGCTTGATCGCCGCGCCCATCGCGGCGCGCGTGCCCTCGGCGAGCGTGCCGTCATCGTGGGCCATGAAGGGGGCGCCCTCATCGGCGAGCGCGCGGTTCCAGTAGGCCGGCGCGGGCGGGCCGTACTCGGTCCGGAAGCCGCCCCAGTCGAGGTCCATCTCCTCGGCGATCAGCAGCGCCTGCATGGAGCGCGCGCCCTGTCCGAGATCGCTGTGCGGGGTCACGAGCGTGACCGCGTCGGCGTCGATACGGACCCAGGGGTTGAAGGTCGCCGCGCCCTCGGCAAGCCCGTCCGCGAGAGGGTTGGCGTGGGGGCGGCGAACGCTCCACGCGCCGAAGGCCACGCCGCCGGCGACGGCGACGGCGCCGATGACGAGGCCGCGCCGGGTGATCGTGCCGAGGCGCGACACGGGTCAGGCCTCCTGCAGGCGCTGCGCGGCGTCGCGGACCGCGGCGCGGATGCGCGGATAGGTCCCGCAGCGGCAGAGATTGCCGGTCATCGCGGCGTCGATCTCCGCGTCGTCAGGATCCGGCCGGACGGACAGCAGGGCCACCGCCTGCATGATCTGGCCCGACTGGCAGTAGCCGCATTGCGCGACCTGTCGGTCGATCCATGCGGCCTGGACGGGATGGGGCGCCCCAGCGTCGCCGAGGCCCTCGATCGTGGTGATATCGGCGCCCGAGAGCTGACCCACGGGGCGCAGGCACGACCGGACCGCCATGCCGTTCACATGGACGGTGCAGGCGCCGCACTGGCCCACGCCGCAGCCGTACTTCGTGCCGGTCAGCCCGAGCCTGTCGCGCAGCACCCAGAGCAGGGGCATCTCGGCCGGGGCCTCGATCCGCTGGGACGTTCCGTTGACGGTGAATTCGATCATCTGGGGCCTCGATCCTGTCCCCCGAGGGTCGAGGATCGGCGCGTCATGTCAAGGGTGACGCGACGCGGGGCGGGCCACCAGGGGCCGGGTGCATCGCCATGTCGCAGGAGAGGGGAGAGTGGTGGGCGACCCAGGAATCGAACCTGGCATGGGTCTCCCCGGCGGATTTACAGTCCGCTGCCGCACCTTGCAGCTCGTCGCCCGAGACGGCGCGGACAACAGCCCTCCGCCGACGTAGCGCGGGGGATACAAGCGGCCCCCGAAAGCGTCAACAGGAAATTCCCAGGCGCTCTTGTCTCGTCGCGCGACCGGTGCGACAGCACGGGATCAGGCCGCGCGGAGGCGAATATGAAGAAGCCGGATTGGGTGATCCGCAAGGAACAGGCGGCGCGGTCGAAGGCGTCGGAGACGGTGTGGCTCTTCGGGCTGCACGCGGTGCGCGACGCGTTGATGAACCCGCGGCGGGAGAAGCTGCGCCTCGTCGTCACGCCGAACGCGGGTGCGAAGCTCTCGGACGCGATCGCGGCGGCGGGCGTGACGCCGGAAGAAAGCGATCCCCGGCGCTTTGCCGCGCCGCTCGATCCGGGATCGGTGCATCAGGGCGCCGCGCTCGAGGTGCGGCCGCTCGACTGGGGGCGGCTCGATGACGTCGTGCTGGGCGGCGACGGCGCCCCGCCGGTCGTGGTGCTGCTCGATCGGGTGAGCGATCCGCACAACGTCGGCGCGATCCTGCGGTCGGCAGAGGTGTTCGGTGCCGGCGCGGTGATCGGCACACGTCATCATTCGGCGCCGGAGACAGGGGCGCTGGCCAAGACCGCGAGCGGCGCGCTGGAGCGTCAGCCCTACCTGCGCGAGCGCAACCTGTCGGACACGATGACGCGGCTGCGCGAGATGGGGGTCGTGCTTCTGGGCCTCGACGGGGAGGCGGAAGCCTCTCTCGAAACCGAGCTCGTCGCCGCGAAGGACCGGCCGCTCGGCCTAGTCCTCGGGGCGGAAGGGCCCGGACTTCGGCCGAAGACCAAGGCCACCTGCGATGCGCTGGTGCGGATCGACTTCGCCGGGGGCTTCGGGTCGCTCAACGTGTCGAACGCCGCGGCGGTCGCACTCTATGCCGCGTCGCGCCGCGGGGCCGGACCAAGGGACTAGACCTCGCGCGGGGTGGCGCCGCGCTCAGAACGCGTCGGGTCGCGCCTCGCGGGCCATGTGGTCGAGAACGGCGTTGACGAAGCGCGGCTCGCGTCCTTCGGGATAGAACGCCTTGGCGATCTCGACGTATTCCACGATGACGACGCGCGGCGGCGTCTTTGTCGCCACGAATTCGGCGCCGGCGGCGCGGAAGAGCGCACGCAGCGTCGGATCGATCCGGTCGATCGGCCACTTCGCCACGAGCGCGCGGTCGGTCATCTGGTCGACCCTGGCCTGCCAGTTCACCGCCTCGTCGATCACCATGCGGAAATGATCGATGTCGCCATCGATCATCTCCTCGCCTTCCTCCAGCTCCAGCCCGAACCGGTGGGCGAGGAACTCTTCGCGCACCTGGTCCGAAGACAGCGCGGAATGTTCCATCTGGAAGAGCGCCTGCACGGCGTGGAGCCGCGCGGCCGACCGGCGCAGCTTTTTAAGCTCGCGGGCGTCCGGGGTTTTCGGGCTGTCGTCTGGTGCGGTGTCGGCGGTCATCACTTCGGGATCCTCGGGCGCGCCTGGGTGATGCAGGGGCGCCGCGTCAGCTGTCGTCGTCGTTGGGCCGGACGAATCCGACACCCTTGCGCGAAGCGCCCCACTTGCGCGAAAGGGCGATCAGATGCAAGGCCGCCGCGGCCGCGCCCCCGCCCTTGTTCTGGCCGTCCGGATCGGCGCGCACTTCGGCCTGGGCCATCGTCTCGACCGTCAGGATGCCGTTGCCGACCGCGAGGCCCTGCAGCCCGAGCAGTGTGAGCCCGCGCGAACTGTCGTTGCAGACCGTTTCATAGTGTGTCGTCTCGCCCCGGATGACGCAGCCGAGCGCAACGTATCCGTCATAGTCCGACATGCGCCCGGCGATGCCGATGGCTGTCGGGATCTCGAGGGCGCCGGGCACCTCGGCGGTGTCGTGCCAGCCGCCTGCCGCCTCGATCTCGGCGCGCGCGCCGGCGATCAGGTTGTCCGCGATTTGCCGGTAATAGGGCGCGACCACGATCAGGATCTTCGGACCCTCGTCGAAGGTCGGCCGCGGCAGGGTGTAGTGGTCTTCTTGCGAGGCCATCAGCCGAGCTCCGATATCTTGCGCGTGCCGACGATTTCGAGACCGTAGGCCTCGAGGCCCACGACCTTCGGTGTCGGCGAATTGGTCAACAGGACGAGTTTGGAGAGGCCCAGAGATGACAGGATCTGCGCGCCGAGCCCGTATTGGCGCAGCGTCTTTGGGCTTACGCTGTCGGGCACGTCCAGCTTCATCGCGGTGTCGCGCAGCAGCACGACGACGCCACGGCCCTCGGCCTCGACGGCGCGCATGGCATCGCGGAACTCGTCGGCGCGGCCCTCGGGGCCGGTGCCCACGACGTCCAGCATCGGGTCCATCGCGTGCATCCGGACCAACACCGGATCGGCGGTCGCCAGATCGCCCTTGGTCAGCACGATGTGCTCGTCGCCGTGGGTCGTGTCCGCGTAGATCCGCATCTGCCACGTGCCGCCGAACTCGGAGGTGATCTGCTCCTCCTTCTGGACGCGCACGAGATTGTCGTTCCGCCGCCGGTAGCCGATGAGGTCGGAGATCGTGCCGATCTTGATGCCGTGGCGCTGCGCGAAGGCGATGAGCTCCGGCAGGCGCGCCATCGTGCCGTCCTCGTTCATGATCTCGCAGATCACGCCGGCGGCGTTGAGCCCGGCGAGCCGCGCGATATCGACCGCGGCCTCGGTATGGCCCGCGCGCACCAGAACGCCGCCGTCCTTGGCGCGCAGGGGAAACACGTGGCCGGGCGTCGCGATGTCCGCCGCACCCTTGGAGCTGTCGATCGCCACTTGGATCGTTCGCGCGCGGTCCGCGGCGGAAATTCCGGTGGTGACGCCCTCGCGTGCCTCGATCGACACCGTGAAGGCGGTTTCGTGGCGCGAGGAATTGTTCGACGACATGAGCGACAGGCCGAGCTCGTCGATCCGGTCGGAGGTCATCGCCAGGCAGATCAGGCCGCGCCCGTGGGTGGCCATGAAGTTGATGACATCCGGCGTCGCCCACTGGGCGGGGATCACGAGGTCGCCCTCGTTCTCGCGGTCCTCGTGGTCGACCAGGATGACCATGCGCCCGTTGCGCGCATCCTCGAGAATGTCGTCCACCCCCGAGATGGCGTCGCGCCATTCGCTCTCTACCGGGCCCGGGCTCTCGAAATGGGTCATCGCGCGTCCTCGTCCGTCTGCCCGCGCCAGATAAGGCACGGGTGGCGGGATGACCAGAGGCGCGCGGTCGCGCCCATCGCTCAGCGGTCGTCGAAAAGCCGGCGGCACAGCGCGCGCCGCGCGGCCGGCTGCGCGCTTGAGGGGGGCATGTCATGCGCGAGGCCACCCAGCCAGATCGCCCAAAGCACGACCTCGCGCCGCAGCCGCGCATCGGTCTGCATCCGCCGCTCGACGGCGCGCTCTTGCTCGGGGTCGAGCAGGCGCAGGACGTATTCCGCGGCGTTCACGGCCGCTTTGGGATGAGGCGCGCTGTCCTTCATGGTCGGACCCTTTCCGGCCCGGCCGATATCGGGCGCGGCCCGCCGGGACGAGGCGACGGCCGTTGAGAGCACGCCGCGAGTGACTGGAGACACGCCAAGTCACGGATACGCGAGCGGGAGAGTTTCAGGGATTAAGGCGGCGGGACCACCGCAACCGTGAGGTTATCTCATTCCCGAGGACCTGTATATACAGGTGGGCGCCAGGTAACCGGACCACGGCCCGGACAGAGCCAGCTCCCTCGGAATTGCTTAAGGCCACCGGAATGCAACCGTTTCACGGGAAGGGCAGTGCCCGCCTGTCACCAGAGCTAAGCGCACATCTGTCCGCTGACAAGTGGCCTCCGCGCGCCGGATCGCCGGATGCAGCTTTGCCTAATGCGCAGGTCTCGTGATTCGTGCTAAACGTGTCTTGTCGGTCCCACACGCGGACCGTTTCGCGAGACTGGGACTCCGGCGGGCGACGCGGAGGACAAGCCCATGACAGAGACGACGACGGCACCGCCGCCCGCGGCCGAGATGTGGGGTCTCGGCGGCGCGCACTACGATCTCGTCAGCTTCGCCATCGGCGACGCGCTGGCCCACGCCGCGCAGCGGCTGGCGCCACCGCCCGGGGCCCGGGTTCTGGATGTCGCCACCGGCACCGGATGGACCGCCCGCAATGTCGCCCGCTTCGGCGCGCACGTGGATGCGGTCGATTTCTCGCCCGGGATGCTCGACGCGGCGCGTGCGCTTTCGTCGCACATCAAGGAGATCACCTTCGCAGTCGCCGATGCGCAGGCGCTTCCGTTCGAAACAGCCACCTTCGATGGCGTCATATCGACGTTCGGGGTCATGTTCGCGCCGGATCACCGCCAGGCCGCGGCCGAGCTGACCCGCGTCTGCCGGCCCGGCGGGCGGCTCGTGCTGGCCACGTGGGCGCCCGGCGGCAGCGTCGAGGAGTTCTTTGGCGTGATCGGCCGACACGGCGACGCCGCACCGCCGGAACCGTCGCCGATGCTCTGGGGCGATCCCGATCATGTCGACGGGCTTCTCGGGGACGCGTTCGAGCTGACCTTCGAGCAAGGCACCAGCCATGCCTATCACGAAACCGTCGCGGCGATCCGCGACTGGTACGCGCGCGGCTTCGGGCCGGTACGGGCGATGGCGGCCTCGCTCGATCCGGCGCGGCGCGCGGTGTTATGGTCGGACATCGACGCGTTCCACGACCGGTACGTGACCGAGGCGGGGCTGCACGTGAAGCGCGACTACCTGATCACGATCGGCACCCGGCGCTGACGTGCGCTCAGCTCTCGGCGTCGACGATCCCGTAGCGTTCGAGCTCTTCCGGAAGCAGGACGTAGATCTCGTCCGGCGGGGTCGCGAGCGCATGGGTCATCATCATCGGGTCGATGCCCATGTCCGACAGGTAGGTCATCACCTCCGCCTGCCCGCGCTGGATGTCCTCGACCGCGAAACGGGCCGGTAGGATGGTGCTTTCGCCGAAGTAGTGCTGGTGCACGCCGACCGCGCCGTCCGCTTCGACCGTCCGGGTCGTGCCGCCGACCAGCAGGTAGGGACAGGCGGAAAAGCACACCTCGCCCGCGAGAACCTCCGTGCCGATCCCGCGCTCGCGCAGCGTGCGACCGAGGCGCAGCGCATCCGTCACCGACCCGCCGGGCGATTGCAGCACGAGCGTGTCGGGTGCCGGCGACACCTCGGTCAGGCGCGTCGCGACGCGATCCGCGTCGCCGGGCTGGATTCCGCCCTCGAGACGATAGCGCGCGCCATCGATCCGCGTCAGCGTCAGCCGCTCCGGCAGATCGCCGGGGGTGCGCGCGGGCCGCGTGGACGGCGTGGGCCGGCTCGGGTCGTAGACGCGGCGCTGATCGCCGGGACGCACGGGCTCGGTCAGGCTCGGCGCGTCGGGCCCGAACCCGGGCAGGCTGAACCCGCCGGGGCGCGCCCCGATATCGCCGAGGACCAGCAGAAGTCCGAGGCCGATCTGCACGGCCAGCACCGCCTTCAGCGTGCGGCCGACGGCGGGTGCGGTGCTCATGTCCGCGAGCCAGTGAACGGCTTGACCGCGGACACCGGGCGTTCGTCCGTCCCCGCCGGCGCGGTGTCGGTATCGTCGCCGGTCCGGGGGTCTTGCGACGCCGCCGCTTCGGGCCGGTCGAGCGCGCTCACCGCGCCTTCGACGTCGCGCACGGCGAGAAGCGCGGCGCGCAACTCGGCGAGGGTCAGCGTATCCTCCACGCCCGCGCCCTCACGGCCCGAGCGGATCGCGGCCTGCGTGATGGCGAGAATGAAGACCAGGACCGCCGGCAAAAGGTCGATCGCGATCGCGCCGGCCCAGGACGGCACGAAATTGCGCGCGTAGAGGATCACGGCGTCGGCCGAGGACACCGGCGTGTATGTCACCTCGTCGGCAGGGGCCATGTCCTGCACGGCCTGCGCGGCACGCTCCAAGGTCTGCGCGCGCGCGGCCAGAACGTCGAGAACCGAGGTGATCGTGGCCTGCTGGTTGCCACGGCTCTCCGCGGTACTGCCGTCAAGTTCGGGCAGCACGACCGACGCCGAGAGGTCCTGCGCCGCGCGTTCGACAAGGCTCGCAACCGAAAGCTGGCGCAGTCGCGTGATCAGGCCCTGCAATTGCACCGCTGCCTCAGAGAATTCGACCGACCGCGGCTCGATCGGCCCCTGCTCCACGGTCAGCGCGCGCATCCGGCTGAGGATCGCGTTGCCTTCGGAGAAGGCCTGTTCGACCAGCGGCGTCTGGCTCGCGATCTGCTCTTCGAGCGCGGCCAGTTCCTCGGACTTCTGGGTCAGCACCCGGAACACGGCGCCGCGCCCGGCCAGTCCCGACAGCGACCCGGCAGCCTCCTGCTCGGAGAGATCCTGAAAGCTCTGGCGCACCCGCGCTACGTCGCGTTCCAGCGCCTGTCCAGAAAGCGCGACCTCGTGCGCGCGCTCGAGGCTCGCCTGATAGTCCTGCACCGTGGTGGCGAGGTGCTGCTCCACCGCCGCGGAACCCGCGAGCGCCGCCGCGTTCAGCCACGACGACATCGCGACGATGGCGAGCGATCCGACGCCCATCGCCGCAAAGAGCCCGGCGCGCGCGCCGGACGAGCGCACCGCCGGAAAGAGCCGAAGCAGGTAGGACCAGAAGACGAAGATGCCGACCGAGACCGCCGTGGAATACGCGATTGCGGCGAACACCGACATCGCGCCGTTGTCCTCGAGAAGGGAAGAGACACCGAGATAGGTGTAGATCCCGGACGCCACGGCCAGAACGCCGAGCGCGGTGCCCGAAAACGTGTCGAGCCAGCTTACGTGACCTTCGAGCTCTCGCGCGTAGCGGACGCCGCGCGCCTCCGCGCGGCTCAGCTTGCCGTCGTCCATTCCACCCCCGCATATCGTGGCGTTCGCACAAACTTAGGATGCGCGGGGGCTCGCGGGAAGGGACCGGCGAAAACGTGAGGCCTTGCGCGTGTTCATACATTGTTCTTTAATTGGCGCATGTCTCTGGATCCAGACCCGCTCCTTATGCCCGGCCAACTGCTGGCGCGCGGCGTCGCGCGACACCTGTCGGGCGCGCTCGGCTTTGCCGTGGTCGAGGAATTCGTGCCGGAGCGCGGCAAGCGCGTGGACGTCATGGCGCTCGGGCAGAAGGGCGAGATCTGGGTCGTCGAGTGCAAGTCGAGCCGGGCCGACTTCATGTCGGACGGCAAGTGGGAAGGCTACCTCGACTGGTGCGACCGCTACTTCTGGGCAGTGGATCAGGAGTTTCCGACCGATTTGCTGCCCGAGGGCACCGGGCTCATCATCGCCGATTCCTACGATGCGGAGATCCTGCGCATGGCGCCGGAGCACAAGCTGGCGTCCGCGCGGCGCAACGCGCTGGTCCGCCGCTTCGCCTTTCATGCCGCGCGGCGGCTTCAGGCCGCGCGCGATCCCGACGCGGTCAGCGCCTGGACTTCGGTTTGACGCGGGCCGCGGCGTCGGCGGCAGCGACGATCTCCTCCGCGATCTCGCGCGCCTCGTCGGGCGAGAAATCCATCGGGATCTCCTGCCCGTCGGCAGTGATGTAGAGCCGGACCATCCCGACGTCGGTCGGGCCGATCTGGAGGTTCGCCTCGATGTCGCGCTCGTCGTTGATGCTCATGGTCCGCGCTCTCCGTGCCGCTCGTCCGCCCGGGCGGAGGTCCATGCCCGGGGTTGGCCGGAGGTACGCGCGCGTGCATTGAGAATCAAGCCGCGCCATGCCCTTCTGCTGTGCATGGCGCACGCCCTTCGTCCCTTCACCGCCGCGGATGCGGACTGGCTGATCGACGCGCACCGCGTTCTCTACGCGCGCGAGGCGGGCTTCGACGACAGTTTCGGCGCGCTGGTGGCGACGATCGTGGAGGCGTTCCTGTCGGATCACGACCCGGCCCGAGAGCGCGGGTGGATCGCGTGGAACGACGATGCGCGGGTCGGCAGCATCTTCTGCGTCGATGCCGGCGGCAGCGCCGCGAAACTCCGGCTCTTCCTGCTCTTGCCGGAGGCGCGCGGGCAGGGGCTCGGCCGCGACATGCTCGCCACCTGCATGGCGTGGGCCCGGGCGCGGGGATACGCGCGCATGACGCTTGCGACCCATGAAAGCCATCGCGCGGCCTGTGCGCTCTACGCGCGCACCGGCTTTGTCTGCCGGAGCACGCGACCGGTCACGAACTTCGGACAGGCGCTCGTCGAACAGCACTGGGAGATCGCGCTCTGAGCGGAAATCCGGGCCGCCGGAACGCCCCGTTCGCGGGGTTGCATCGCTCCGCCCGAGGCGCTATTTGCCCCGATCAGTGCCGCCTTAGCTCAGTAGGTTAGAGCGCTAGATTGTGGATCTAGAGGTCCCCCGTTCGAGCCGGGGAGGCGGTACCATACTCCCGACAGGATCAGGAATAGGCGCAGGCCGGGCCGTGATCGAGCGGCGTGTCGATCGACATGCCTGACGGCCGCCAGTCGAAGATCGAAAGCCGCACGCCGCCGTCGAACCCGATGAACAGCGTGCCGGTTTCGGGCTGGAGCGCCACGCCCTCCGCGTCGCGGCCCCATTCGGACAAGGGTGTCACGCTCAGCACCGCGCCGTCGGGCGACAGCTCGAAGAGCGCGTTGCGCCCCTCGTTGTCGTCCACGACGAGGATGTTGCCGGAATAGGGATCGCGCTCTACGCCCTGAGGCTCCACCATCGGCGGATCGAACCCGTCACCCCAAAGCTCCATCAGCACCGCACCGTCCGGTGAGAGCCGCAGGAGCCGCGACGGATCGTCCTCCACCACGAGGAAGGAGCCGTCAGCATCGCGGTGCAGCCCCTCGGTGTCGCGGATGCGGTCGGACAGGCTGAAAGTCTCGTCCCGCGGCCGGCCGGTCCTGTCGATTCGGCGGAAGCGGCCCCATCCATCGGCGAGCAGCAAACCGTCCTCCTCGACCGTCAGACTGCGCACCGATGAAAACCCGCTATCGATGCTCAGGATCTCGCGCCCGCCCGGGGAATAGAGCGACAGGGTCGGTCCCTCGGTCGCGACCCACGTGCCGCATAATTGCGCGTCGTAGGCGAGGCTGACGCCGCGGATGCCGTCGAGCGTCTGGCGATGGCGCAGCTCGGCCGCCGCGGGGGCGGCGGCACACACGAGCATCGACACCAGGAGTGACGGCAGCGCCGCCTTGCGCGAGGTCATGCCTCGACGATGACGCGCTGCACGAACGCTTCAAGTGCGGACTGCCGCGATCACGGAGAGGTCATGACCTCGATCCGCTGGAGCATCTCTCCGGTCAGCCGGTCGAAGATGAGGATCTCGTCCGCGTCCGTGACGACGGCGTACCACGTCTCTCCCTGCGTCAGCGCGGTGGCCCGCGCCCCGTCGGGCAGGGCGATCTCGGAGGGCAGGGGCACGGTCGGCGCGCGCAGCCGGATGACAAGCAGGGACGTCACCGCTAGAACCCCGCCGATCATCACGATCGTCAGCACGCTGACGAGGATCTTGAGCCATCGGATCTCCGCGCCCGGAGCCGGATCGGGAGCATCACTCATGACGGAGCGCATCCTTCGCGTCGTGATCGGGGCGGCGCCGCCCCCGCGCCTTGATAAGGCGCTCGCCCGCGACGTGCCAGAGGCGGCGGCGCTGTCGCGGACGCGGCTGGCCCGTCTGATCGCCGACGGCGCCGTTCGCCGCGACGGCGCGCCGCTGCGCGACGGCAAGGCGGCCGTGCGCGAAGGCGACGTGATCGAGATCGACGTGCCGGAGGCCGCCCCGGTAGAGACCGTGGCCGAGGCGATCCCCCTCGACATCCGCTACGAGGACGAGGACCTGTGCGTGGTGATGAAGCCCGCCGGCATGGTCGTGCATCCCGCGCCGGGCAGCCCCGGCGGCACGCTGGTCAACGCGCTGCTCGCGCATTTCGGCGACCGTCTTTCTGGTGTCGGTGGAGAGCGCCGGCCGGGCATCGTGCATCGGATCGACAAGGACACGAGCGGGCTTCTCGTCGTGGCGAAATCCGACCGCGCGCATCACGGACTGGCGGAGCAATTCGCCGCGCACACCGTCGAGCGGCGCTACCTCGCGCTGTCTCTCGGGGTGCCGGATCCGGGCGATCCTCGGCTCGTCAATACGCGCGGCGTGTCGGTCGAGCCGGGTGGCGTCATCAAGGTGACGACCGGCATCGCCCGGCATCGCACCGACCGGCAGCGGCAGGCGGTGGTCTTCGGCGCCGGGCGCCACGCGATCACGCGGGCCCGGGTGCTCGAGTCCTTTGGCACGCCGCCGTCGTTGGCGCTTCTGGAGTGCCGGCTGGAGACGGGCCGCACGCACCAGATCCGCGTCCACATGGCGCATGCCGGGCACGCGTTGGTGGGAGATCCCGTCTATGGCGGGCGGCGGCGCGCGAAGGCCACCGCGCTCGAGCCCGACGCGGCCGAGGCAGTGGCGGCTTTCCCGCGCCAAGCCCTGCACGCGGCGAGCCTTGGGTTCGTGCACCCCGCGAACGGCAAGACGTTGCGCTTCGACGCGGATCTTCCGCGGGATATGGCCGATCTGATCACGCTTCTGCGAACAGATGGGCCTGAAACACACAGCACGGGTGCTTGAGCGCACGGAAACTTGGATCGTGCGCGACGGATTTGCGTTATATCCACGTAAAGGAAATCAGACGACGTTCGCTTGAAACCCCTCGGGCCCGCACCCATTTGCGAATGGGGCATGTTAAGCCCGTTTACATAAGGAGGGATGGTCATGAGCAACTACGGCAACCTTCCCGCGCCGTCCCCCGAGGCCGGGCTGAGCCGTTACTTGCAGGAGATCCGCAAGTTTCCGCTTCTCGAGCCGGAAGAGGAATACATGCTCGCCAAGCGGTGGGTAGAGGATCAGGACACGGCGGCGGCGCACAAGCTCGTCACCTCGCACCTGCGCCTCGCCGCCAAGATCGCGATGGGGTATCGCGGCTATGGCCTGCCCCAGGCCGAGGTGATCTCGGAGGCCAATGTCGGTCTCATGCAGGCCGTGAAGCGGTTCGACCCCGAAAAGGGCTTCCGCCTCGCCACCTACGCGATGTGGTGGATCCGCGCCTCGATCCAGGAATATATCCTGCGGTCGTGGAGCCTCGTGAAACTCGGCACCACGTCGGCGCAGAAGAAGCTGTTCTTCAACCTGCGAAAGGCTAAGAGCCGGATCGGGGCTCTCGAAGACGGTGACCTGCGCCCCGAACACGTGGAGAAAATCGCCACCGACCTCGGGGTCACCGAAGATGAGGTCATCTCGATGAACCGCCGGCTGTCGGGCTCCGACGCGTCGCTCAATGCTCAGGTCGGGCAGGAGGGCGAAGGCTCGATGCAGTGGCAGGACTGGCTCGAGGACGAGGACGCGAACCAGGCGCAGGATTACGAGGCCAAGGACGAGCTCGAGGCGCGCCGCGCCCTGCTGACCGAGGCGATGGACGTTCTCAACGACCGTGAGCGCGATATCCTGACCAAGCGTCGGCTGTCGGACCAGCCGATGACGCTCGAAGATCTTTCGGGCGAATACGACGTCAGTCGGGAGCGTATCCGCCAGATCGAGGTGCGCGCCTTCGAGAAGCTGCAGAAGCGGATGACGGACCTCGCCAAGGAGCAGGGCATGCTGGCAAGCGCCTGATCCGCTCGCATCGCCATGGCACGCCAGAGCCGTCCGAGATCATGCCGCCGCGCGAGGACCCTCGCGCGGCGGTTTTGCGTTTTGGCCGCAAGCTCGCGATGAAGGGGATCGGAGCGTTCGGATCGAAAGGCAGTGACATGAGCGACATCGTCCGCTGGGGCATTCTCGGAGCCGCCAATTTCGCGCGCGACCAGATGGGCCCCGCAATTCATGCCGCGCGCGGCGCGCGTCTCGATGCGCTGGCGACCTCGAATCCCGGAAAGGCGACACCGTTCGCCGCCTTCGCGCCGGGCCTCAGGGTCCACGACACGTACGACGCGCTTCTGTCGGATCCGGACATCGACGTGGTCTATATTCCGCTGCCCAATTCGATGCATGTCGAATGGACCCTGCGCGCGCTCGACGCGGGCAAGCATGTGCTATGCGAGAAGCCCCTCGCGACGGAGGCCGGGGCCTTCGACAAGGTGATCGCGGCGCGCGACCGGTCGGGCCTCTTGGCAGCCGAGGCTTACATGATCGTCCATCATCCGCAGTGGCAGCGCGCGCGCACGCTCGTGCAGACCGGCGCGATCGGAGAGATCAGATCCGTCACGGCCATGTTCAGCTTTCACAACGACGACATGGCGAACATCCGAAACCGTGCGGAAACCGGCGGCGGCTCGATCCCGGACATCGGAGTCTACATCTACGGCTCGACGCGCTTCGTCACGGGGGAGGAGCCGCAGGAGATCCTGTCGGCCGATATCGCGTGGGACAACGGCGTCGACACGCGCGCGCACGTGACCGCCCGGTTCCCGTCCTTCCTCTTCAGCGGCTATACCTCGACCCGCATGGCACCTTACCAGGAGATGGTGTTCCACGGCACGGACGGCATCGTCCGGCTGACCGCGCCATTCAATCCGCAGGTCTACGACATGGCGCAGGTGGTGCTTCAGGATGCGGAACAGAGGGTGACGATCGAACGTTTCCCTGCCGACAACCACTACGTGCGGCAAGTCGAGGCGTTCAATTCGAGCATCACCGAGGGCACGGCGTACCCGTGCCCGCTGGAATTCTCGCGGGGCACGCAGGCCATGATCGACATGGTCTATGCCGCCGCCAAGTGACCAACGACGCCGCGCAGCATCGGAGGACGACATGGCAGAAAACGAGACCGGCGAAGAGAAATCGGCCTACCAGCGCCGCATCGAGGCCAAGATGGCCGAGTGGCAGGCCGAAATCGACCGCCTGCGCGCCAAGGCCGAGGGCGCCCGTGCGGAAAAGGAAATCGAGTACGAGCGCGAGGCGCGCGATCTCGAGGTGAAGAAGCAGGACATGCGCCAGCGCCTCGACGAGCTGAAGCACAGCTCGGGTGAGGCGTGGCATGACGTGCGCCAGGGCCTCGACCGTGCCTGGGACAGCGTTGAAGACGCGTTCAAGAAAGCGCGCGCCCGGTTCTGAGGTGCACTTCGAGACGCGGCGGGCCCGTCGGCTCGCCGCACTTCTGCGCCCAGCCGCACGTCAGGCGACTTGGCGCGTCAGTTGACGACGGTCAGCCCTTGCCCCTTCGTCGGGGCATCGGAGTTCTGATCGATGAACCCGAGCACGAGGGGGCGGATATTGTTGCGCCAGCTGCGCCCCGCAAAAATCCCGTAATGGCCCGCGCCCGGTTCCACGTGGCTGGCCTTCTTCTCGGGCGGCAGTCCCGTCAGAAGATCGAGCGCCGCGACGCACTGTCCCGGAGCAGAGATATCGTCGTTGGCGCCCTCGACCGTCTTCACTGCGACGGTGGTGATCTTGCCGATATCCACCGGTTTTCCTTCGACGGTGAACTCGTTCTTGGCGATCTCGCGCCGCTTGAAGATGCGCTCGACGGTCGAGAGATAGAACTCTGCCGGCATGTCCATCACCGCAAGATACTCGTCGTAGAACTTGTTGTGTGGGTCGTGGTCGGACGCCTCGCCGCGCGCGACGCGCATGATCTGTTCCGAGAAGGCGCTGCTGTGCCGATCGAGGTTCATCGACATGAACGAGCTGAGCTGCAGGAGCCCGGGATAGACCCGGCGCCCGACGCCGGCATACTTGAAGCCGACGCGCTGGCACATCGTCTCTTCGAGCTGGCCCATCGTCACCCGGTGGCCGAAGTCGGTCACGTCGGTCGGGTTGCCGTCCGGGTCGATCGGCCCCCCGATCAGCGTAAGCGAGCGCGGCTGCGCGTCCGGGTCGGCCTCGGCGAGGTAGGCGGTCGCGGCGAGGGTCAACGGTGCCGGCTGACACACCGCGATCACGTGCGTGTCCGGCCCCAGATGGCGCATGAAATCCACGAGGTAGAGGGTGTAGTCCTCCACGTCGAACTTGCCGGCGCTGACGGGAATGTCCCTCGCATTGTGCCAGTCGGTGACGTAGACTTCGCAATTGGTGATGAGCGACTTGACGGTCGAGCGGAGGAGCGTCGCGTAATGGCCCGACATCGGCGCCACGAGGAGGATCTTGCGCGGCTGGGTCTCGCGGCCGGCGACCTCGAAGTGGAGCAGATCGCCGAACGGCCGCTCCACGACGGTGCGCACCTGAACGAGGTGATCCTTGCCGTCGTCGCAGGTCATCGTGTCGATGCCCCAGTCGGGCTTGGCCACCATCCGCTCGAAACTGCGTTCGGTGACTTCGCCCCACGCCGCCATCCAGCGAATGGCGGGGTTCGGCAGCATGGCCATGTGCGGGTAGGAGGCGAGCGTCCGCGCAGTCGCGCCAAGCCATTGATTCGTGTTCCGAATCGTCTCCATCATGTCGTAGGTCGCCATGTAGCGCATGATCTGCGTCTCCTTTCGCCGGATACTCGTCCGGATCGAACACCGCCAAACAGCCGCAGGTGCGTGGCGGGGAATGCTGCACTGCGGAGAATCTAGGGGGGATCGTCAGCAATGGCAACTGAGACCAAGGCCGCGTCGGAGCTCAACGTCACGCGGCTCAATGAAAATCTCGCTAAGGTCGAGGAACTCTCCCAGCGTCTGATCGCCGCAATGACCCAGAAAAAGGCGATGAATCCGGCGCTCGCTGGCCCGAGCCAGGACCTCTATGCCAAGGCGGTCGCGGGCTATTGGCAGGCGTGGATGACAAATCCCGCGCGTGTCATGGAGCACCAGATCGAGTACTGGGGCAAATCGGTCACGCACTACCTGGAGGCGCAGCAAGCCCTGGCCTCCGGCCGGCTCAAGGCGCCCGACGATCCCGGCCCGCAGGACCGGCGCTTCCAGAACCCGCTGTGGGACAGCCACCCGTATTTCAACTTCATCAAGCAGCAGTACCTCATCAACAGTGAGGCGCTGGAGAACGCGGTCGCCGACATCGAGGATCTCGATCCGAAGGAAAAGCGGCGGCTGAAATACTTCGCGCGTCAGATCGTCGACATGATGGCGCCGACGAACTTCCTGTCGACCAACCCCGACGCGCTGGAGCGCGCGATCGAGACCGAGGGCGAAAGCCTCGTGAAGGGGATGGAGAACCTGATCGCCGATCTCGAGGCCAACGACGGCGAGCTTGTCGTCCGGCTTGCCGACGAGAGCGCGTTCGAGATCGGCAAGAACATCGCGACCGCGGACGGGGAGGTGATCTTTCGCAACCGCATGATGGAGGTCATCCAGTACGCGCCCACGACGGACAAGGTGAAAGAGACACCGATCGTCCTGTTTCCCCCGTGGATCAACAAGTTCTACATTCTCGACCTGAAGGAAAAGAACAGCTTCATCCGGTGGGTCGTCGACCAGGGCTACACGCTCTTCGTGGTCAGCTGGGTCAACCCGGACGAGACCTATCGCGACGTGTCACTGGACACGTATGTCGAGGAGGGATTCCTGAAGGCGATCGACATCGTGAAGTCGGTCACCGCGCAGGACCGGATCAACGCGATCGGCTACTGCATCGCCGGAACGACGCTGTCTCTCACCCTGTCGCTGCTCAAGCAGCGTGGCGACAAGTCGATCAAGTCCGCGACCTTCTTCACGACGCTGACGGATTTCGCAGACCAGGGCGAGTTCACGCCGTTCCTGCAGGACGATTTCGTCGACGGTATCGAGGCGGAGGCAGAACGGTCAGGCGTCCTGCGGTCGTTCATCATGGCGCGCACGTTTTCGTTCCTGCGCTCGAACGACCTCGTCTACGGCCCGGCGATCAAGTCCTACATGATGGGAGAGACGCCGCCCGCGTTCGACCTGCTCTACTGGAACGGCGACGGCGCGAACCTGCCGGCGGCGATGGTGATCCAGTATCTGCGCCGGCTGTGTCAGGACAACGCGTTCTGTGCCGACGGGCTCGAGATCCTCGGGCAGACCACGCATATCAAGGATGTCGATCTGCCGATCTGCGCGGTTGCCTGCGAAACCGATCACATCGCGGCATGGCGCGACTGTTACCGGGGCATGTCGCAGACGGGGTCGCGTAACCGGACATTCATCCTATCGGAGTCGGGCCACATCGCCGGCATCGTGAACCCGCCCTCCAAGAAGAAGTACGGTCACTACATCAACGACGACCTGACCGGCACCGCGGACGAATGGATGGAGGGCGCGACCTATCACGAAGGGTCGTGGTGGCCAGTCTGGGAAAGCTGGATCGCCAAGCGAGCCGGCAAGTGGGTCGAACCGCGCAGCCCTGGGAGCAAGGATTATCCGCCGCTCGAACCGGCGCCCGGAAGCTACGTCAAGGTCAAGGCGCGCCAGGCCGAGCACTGACGCGAACCTGCGGCGGCAGATTTTTGCTGCGCCGCAGCAATTCCCCTTGAAATGCTGCGGCGCAGCAGGCATATTCCCAAGCGTCAAGAGGGGGCGTGACGGGATGGCCTGTCACCCGTTGCAACTGAAAGGCGAGACCTATGGCTGCTAAGACGCAAGATTTCACGACCATGATGAAAGACATGATGGGTGCCTTCCCGGTGGATACCGCCGCGATGGAAGACGCGTTCAAGACCACCGCAACCCTGAACGAAAAGCTGTCGGGCGTGGCGCTCGAAGCGGCCGAAAAGTCGACCGAGATCTCCTCGAAGTGGACGAAGGACACGCTGACCAAGCTCAGCGAGATGTCCAAGGCCAAGTCGGAGCCCGCCGACTACGCGAAGGCCATGACCGACTTCGCGTCGGCCCAGGCCGAGATGACCGCCGAGCACATGGCCGCCTTCGCCGAGATCGCGAAGAAGGTCCAGATGGACACCGTCGAGCTGATGATGGCAGCCGGCAAGGACATGACCGAAGACGCATCGGCCGCCATGAAGAAGGCGACCGCAGACATGACCGCGACCGCCAAGAAGGCGTCGACCGCGGCCGCGAAGTAAGTCTTCGCACCGAGATCCGCGCCGCTCTCCTCCCAATCGCGGCGCGACCCTCTGGCGGGCTCGACGAGCCCGCCTTTTTTTATGTCTCCCGAAAACGCGGCGGCATTTTGCGGCTGCAGCATAATGCGCGCCCGCGTCACTCGATAATTCGCTAAATACCTGCTTTAAAACGAAATAAAAAATGCTGCAGTGCAGCAAAAACTCTTGAAAGCGCGGCGCCCGTTCTCCATATACCCAGTGTAATCGACGAAGGGCGCAGGACGCGGTCTTCGCGCCGACAGACAGACCGAACCGACCTTTGGAGGATACAGAGATGAACGACCAGACGCAGAACTTCGACGCCATGATCCGCAACGCAATGGATGCATTCCCGGTGAAGGGCGAAGCGTTCGAGACCGGCTTCAAGCGTGGTGCCGACCTGAACGAGAAGCTCACCACGATCGCCGTCGACGCCGCCGGCCGCAGCACCGAGCTTTCGGCCGAGTGGACCCGCGACACGCTGTCCCGCGTCGCCGAGATGTCGAAGGCGAAATCCGAGCCGGCCGCCTACGCCCAGAGCTTCGCCGACCTGACGACGAAGCAGATGGAAGGCACCGTCGAGCGCATGACTGCCTTCGCCGAGATCGTGAAGGCCGCTCAAATGGCGACCGTCGAGGCGCTGATGGATGCCGGCAAGGCACAGTCGGAAACGGCCGCCAAGACCGCGACCAACACCGCGCGCAAGACGGCAGCCGCCGCGAAGTAAGCGACGCACCGGATCGGGGTGGTCCCTGCGCCACCCTTCGGTTCAGACCGGCGGCCCCCCGAGGGCGCGCCGGTCTTTGTTTGGGCGCAGGTCACGCGCCCATGCATGCCGCACCTGCAAAAACGACCGGCGACGAAGGCTTGCTCCGACCGCGCGCGTCGGCCTAGTGTCGTGGGCACGCTATCGCGATGCCGTCCTTGGTTCTGGGGGGAAGTCCTTGTCCGACGCCGAAAAGCCGCTTCTGATCAAGCGGTACGCCAGCCGCCGCCTCTACAACACCGAGACGAGCGACTACGTCACTCTGGAGGATATCGCGGGATTCATCCGCGACGGGCGCGACGTGAAGATCGTCGACCTGAAGTCCGGTGACGATCTTACCCGCCAGTACCTGCTGCAGATCGTCGCCGAGCACGAGAGCCGCGGCGAAAGCGTGCTGCCGATCAACGTGCTGACGGATCTCGTTCGCAGCTACACCACGCAGGCCACGACGATGGTGCCGCAGTTTCTCGCGGCGAGCTTCGAGGCCTTCCGCCAGGGCCAGGAAAAGTGGGTCGAGAACATGAACTCGATCAACCCGATGTCCAAGATGCCCGGCTTCGAGGCCGTGCAGGCCCAGCAGGAGGCGTTCCTCAAGGCGATGACCGGCGGCGGCACGCCCGGGTGGCCGAGCGCCCCTCAATCGGAGGCCGGCGAGGGCGAGGAAGATCTCGACGAGATCAAGCGCCAGCTGGCCGAGTTGCAGCAGAAGCTGGCGCGCGTCGACAAGAACGAGTGACCGGCGCGCCGCCGCGCGCACCAGGTCGGCCCGGTCAGGTCAGGTGCCGTAGGCGCGGGCCGGACGCATTGCCTCTTCGGCCGCGGCGATCAGCACGTCCGCCACGGCCGCGCATTCCGCCGGGGTGAGCCGCGCCGGCAGGCGCGTGTCGCAGGCCCGCATCAACATCGCCCGCGTTTGCGGCAGATCCTCGATCTCGCCCAGGAAGTGCCAGTTCCAGAAGGCGCGGGCGTTGTTCTCGCTCATGCCGAACACCTGAACCTTGACGCCTGCATCCTCCGCCGCCGCCGCGAAGGCCTCGACCTCGGCATCCGACATTCCGCGAAGGTTGAACTGCAGCGAATCCGGCGCGCGCTGCTCGGGGCCGAGCTTCTCCGGCACGTCGATCCAGGGCGAGGCGCCGAGCCGCGCCGCCACGAGGTCATGGTTGCGCCGGCCGAGCGCGACGCGCCGCGCGATCGCCGGTATCTGCGGCCGGATCACGGCTGCCGACAGGTTCGACATCCGCGTGTTGTAGAGCGGCAGCCGGTTCTGCCATCGGGCAAAGGCCTCGTGCAGGACGGGGTGCTTCTTCCAGTTGTGTTCGTAGGCGCCCGACATGATGACCGCCCGGGCGATCAGGTCGGCGTCGTCGCTCACGAGGATCCCGCCCTCGCCGGCGTTCACCAGCTTGTAGCTCTGGAAACTGAAGCAGCCGACGCGCCCGATCGTGCCGATCTGCCGGCCGTGCCAGGTGGTCCCGAGAGAATGCGCGGCATCCTCGATCACCGGCACGCGCGCGGCCTCGGACAGCTCCATGATCCGGTCCATGTCCGAGGTGTGACCGCGCATGTGGCTGATCATCACCGCGTCGACATCGGCGAGCTTCGCCTCGAAATCCGCGAGGTCGATGCGGTAGTTCGCGCCCACCTCGCAGAGGACCGGCCGGCACTCCGCGTGCAGGATCGACGACGGCACCGCGGCGAAGGTGAAGGCCGGCATCAGCACGCGCGCGTCCCGCGGCAGGCCGAGCGCCTTCAGCGACAGGAACAGCGCCGCAGAGCAGCTGGAGACCGCCAGCGCGTAGCGCACCCCGAGATGCGCCGCGAACTCCTGCTCGAGCCGGGCCACGGGGCTCGCCTCGGGCGCGGTATAGCGGAACAGGTCCCCCGACCGGAGAAGACGGTCGATCTCGTCGCGCGCCTCGGCGGGGATCGGGTCGGCCTCGTGCATATCGGGGATCTGCGTCATGTCGGATGGTCCTTGGTCAGCCCTCTCAGTGTCATAGGACGTCGCGGGCCCGCGCGCCAAGCGATATCACCCGGGGCGCGCACGTGCTGCAGCCGGCGTGGCGTCAGAGTCCCAGACGGTCGCGCAGCGCGTACCAGCTCATCGCGAGCAACAGGAGCGGGCTGCGCAGGCGACGCCCGCCCGGAAAGGCCGGCGTGGGCACCGCGGCCATCGCGTCGAACCCCGCGCTCTCGCCCTGCACCGCCCGGGCCATCAGCGCGCCGGCGTGGATCGCCGTGCCGACGCCATGGCCGGAATAGCCCGACGCCGACAGCACGCTCGGCGCAACGCGCGCGAGGTAGGGCATGCGGCTCATCGTGATCCCGAGCGTGCCGCCCCAGGCATGCTCGAGCGCGACCCCGCGCAGCTGCGGAAACACTTGCAGCATCGGCTTCGATACCGTCGCGCGGATGTCCTTCGGAAAGCGGTAGCCGTAGCTTTCGCCACCGCCGAACAGGAGCCGCCCGTCATGGCTCAGCCGGAAGTAGTTCACCACGAAGCGGGCATCGGCCACCGCCACGTCGCGGGTCAGGACCTCGCGTGCGCGGTGTCCGAGCGGTTCCGTCGCCACGATGAAGTTGTTGATCGGCATGACCCGGCGCGCGACCGACGGCTCGAGCCCGCCGAGATACCCGTTCGCGGCCAGGATCACGTGATCGGCGCGCACCCGCCCGTGGTCGGTGGTCACCACGTTCGGTGCGCCCGGCGTCACCGCCCGCACGTGCGATCCCTCGTGAAGCCGCGCGCCGGCGTCCCGCGCCGCCCGCGCGAGCCCCAGCGACAGCCGCAGCGGATGCAGGTGCGCCGCGTCGGTGTCGAGGATGGCGCCGCGATAGGCCGGCGAGGGGCAGATCTCGTGCCAGCTCTCTCGATCGTGCGTCTCGATCGCGTGGTAGTCGTAGCGCTCCGCGAGGTGGCGCGCGTAGGCGTGAAGCTCGGACACGTCACCCGCGGACGCGGCCGTCAAGGCGACGCCGGGCCTGAGGTGGCAATCGATCCCATGCCGCGCGATCAGGTCCTTCACGAGGCGCTTGGCCTCCTCGGCGAGGTTCCAGAGCACCCGCGCGCGCGCCGCGCCGAGCGTCGCCTCGAGCTTGACCTGGTCGGCGCGCTGGCCGGACCCGAGCTGCCCGCCATTGCGCCCCGACGCGCCGAAGCCCACGCGCTGCGCCTCGAGAAGCACCACGTCGAGCCCCGCTTCGGCAAGGTGCAGCGCCGCCGACAGCCCGGTATAGCCGCCGCCGACCACGCAGACATCCGCGCGGGTCTCACCCTCGAGCGCCGGGAATGGCGCAAGCTCCTGCGCGGTCGCCGCATACCAGCTCTCGGGATAGGCGCCCGCGGCGTCGTTGGCGTAGATGAGATCCACGGAACCGCGCCCCTTCTTCTTGGTCCAAGTACTCCGGGGAGCGCGAGGGGCCGGCCCCTCGCTCCCGCCCGCGCCGCGCGCTCACACGTTGAGCAGCAGGTGCTCGCGCTCCCACGGGCTGATAACCTGCAGGAATTCCTCGTATTCCGCCCGTTTCACGATCCCGTAGACGCGTGCGAATTCCGGGCCGAGCACGTCGTGCAGGGGCTTGGCGCGCTCGAACAGGTCGAGCGCCTGGCCCAGCACGCGCGGGATGTCGCCCTCGCCCTCGTAGGCATCGCCCTTGAACTGCTTGGATGGCCAGCGTTCCTCCATCAGTCCCAGATAGCCGCAGGCGAGCGACGCCGCGATGCCGAGATAGGGATTGCAGTCCATCCCGGCGAGCCGGTTCTCGATCCGCCGGCTCTCGGGGCCCGACAGCGGGATGCGGATGCCGGTCGTGCGGTTGTCGCGCGCCCATTCGAGGTTGATCGGCGCGGCGTGGTCGCGGACGTAGCGACGGTACGAATTGACGTAGGGCGCCAGCACCGCGATGGCCGCGGGCAGGTGGGTCTGCAGGCCGCCGATGAAGTGGAAGAACGCGTCGGTCTCGCCCCCCTGCGGGCCCGAGAAGATCGACCGCCCGGTTTCGATATCGTTGACCGAATGATGGATGTGCATCGCCGAGCCCGGTTCCTCGGCGATCGGCTTGGCCATGAAGGTGGCGAAGCAGTCGTGCCGGAGCGCCGCCTCGCGGATCAGCCGCTTGAAGAAGAAGACCTCGTCGGCGAGCCGCACCGGGTCGCCGTGGCGCAGGTTGATCTCGAGCTGGCCGGCGCCGCCTTCCTGCGTGATGCCGTCGATCTCGAAGCCCTGCGCCTCGGCGAAATCGTAGATGTCGTCGATCACCGGCCCGAACTCGTCGACCGCGGTCATCGAATAGGCCTGCCGCGCGGCGGCCGGCCGGCCTGACCGGCCGAGCATCGGGGCGATGTCCTTGGCCGGGTCGATGTTGCGCGCGACGAGGTAGAACTCCATCTCCGGCGCGACGACCGGCTGCCAGCCTTCCTTGCGGTAGAGGTCGACCACCCGCCGCAGCACGTTGCGCGGCGCGCATTCGACCGGGCGCCCCTTGCGGTCGTAGGCGTCGTGGATCACCTGCAGCGTCCAGTCGCCGGTCCACGGTGCCGCGGACGCCGTCGCCATGTCCGGATACAGGATCATGTCGCGCTCGATGAAGCCCTCGTCCTCGTCCGCGGCTTCGCCCCAATCGCCGGTGATGGTCTGGTAGAAGATCGAATCCGGCAGGTGGAAATACTGCTGACGGGCGAACTTCGACGCCGGCACCGCCTTTCCGCGGGCGATGCCGGGCAGGTCCGCGATGATGCACTCGACCTCGTCGAGCCGCCGTCCCTCGAGATACGTCTGCGCCGCCCCGGGCAGGGTCTCGATCCACTCGTCGCTCATGTCAGCCTGCCTTCGCGGAAGAACCGCTCGAACTGGTCCCAGATCGCCGCGCGGTCGGTCGGCGTGCCGAGCTTGGCGCGCGCGCCTTCGAGCAGCGCGTCGGGCACGATGCCCGGTCCGCGCTCGTCGATCAGAGCCTGGGTGAAGTCGTCGTCGAATTCGGGATGCGCCTGGACGCTGTAGATGCGATCGGCGTAGAGCAGCGCCGCGTAGGCGCAGAACGGGTTGGTGGCGACGATCTCGGCTCCATCGGGCACCGCGATCACCTGGTCCTGGTGCCAGGCGTTGATGGTCTTCGGCCCGTCGCGGAAATCGTAGGTATGGGCACCCACGGCCCAGCCGCCCTCGTACTTCTCGACACGGCCACCCAGCGCCTGCGCGATGATCTGGTGCCCGAAGCACACGCCCACCAACGGGCGGCCGCTGTCGCGAATGTCGCGGATTAGCGCCTCGAGCGGCGGGATCCAGTCGTGATCCTCGTAGGCCCCGTGCTTGGAGCCGGTGATGAGCCATCCGTCGGCCGCCTGCGGTCCATCGGGGAAGGCCCCCTCGACCACCGACCACGCCGCCGTCTCGAAGCCACGGGCCTCGAGATGTCGCGCGAAGATGTCCGCGTATTGGCCCCACCGCGCGGAGAGGCTGTCGGGCAGGAGCCCGGTTTGCAGGATGCCGATTTTCATGGATCACCGCCGTTGGCTTTCGCGCGCAAGGTAGAGGTGCGGCGCGGGGCCGGCAAGCCGATCGCTGCACGCACCTCACTGCGTCCGGCGCGCGGTCGCTTCGGACGCTGCCATGACATGTCACCGCGCCGGATCGTTGCGCGCGCGTCATGGTTTTGGGCGCGCCACCTCGAGAGCCGTGCGGTCTTCACACCGTGTCGAGGTAGATCGTCACCTGTTCCTGCGGCGACAGCTCGTTCATGTAGAACACCTCCTGCCGCTTCGTCAGAAGCAGGTTCCGGCAGAGATCGGCGGGCAGGATCCGGGGGATGATCTCGCTCGCCTCGAAGGCGTCGATGGCGGACATCCAGTCCGACGGGATCTGCCGGAGCCCCTGCGCGTAGGCGTTCCCGGTAATGGGCGGCGGCGCCTCGGCGCCGCGTTCGATCCCGTCGAGCGCCGCCCCGAGGATCGTTGCCAGAAGGAGGTAGGGGTTCACATCGCCGCCGGCCACGCGATGCTCGATCCGCCGCGCCTTCGGGTTGCCCGACGGCACGCGGATGGCGCTGGTGCGGTTCTCGTAGGCCCACGAGATCCCTGTGGGCGCATGCGCGTCCGGCACCAGTCGATCATAGGAGTTCAGGTGCGGCGCGAAGATGAGCGTCGAGTCGTACATCGCGTCGAGGCAGCCGGCGACCGCGCTGCGCAGCGCATCGGTGCCTTTCGACCCGCCATCGTCGAAGATGTTGCGCCCCTCCCGGTCGAGGATCGAGAAGTGCGTATGCAGCCCGGATCCGGGGTAATCCTCGTAGGGCTTGGCCATGAACGACGCGGCAAATCCGTGCCGCCGCGCCATGCCCTTCACCAGCATCTTGAAGAACCAGGCGTCGTCGGCGGCGCGCAGCGCGTCGTCGCCGTGCATCAGGTTGATCTCGAACTGGCCGAGCCCGGCTTCGGAAATCGCCGTGTCGGCGGGAATGTCCATCTCCTCGCAGGCGTCGTAGAGATCGGTGAAGAAGATGTCGAACTGGTCGAGCGTCCGGATCGACATGGTCTCGGCCGCCTTGCGCCGTTTGCCCGATCTCGGACTCACCGGCACTTCGAGGTTGCGGCCGGAATCGTCGATCAGGAAGAACTCGAGCTCGCATGCCACGACAGGGGTCAGGCTCTTCGCCCTGTAGCGGTCGAGGACCGCGCGCAGCGCATGCCGTGGGTCGCCCTCGAACGGATGTCCGTCCTCGTGGAACATCCAGATCGGCAGGAGCGCGGTGGGTGCTTCGAGCCACGGCATCGGCAGGAAGCCCCTCTCGGTCGGGAACAGGATGCCGTCGCGGTCGCCGCTCTCGAACAGCAGTGGGCTGTCGTCGATGTCCTCGCCCCAGATGTCGAGGTTCAGCACCGACATCGGAAAGCGCGTGCCGTCCTCGATCACCTTGTCCGCGAACCGCGTCGGCACGCGCTTGCCGCGTGGCTGCGCATTGAGGTCCGCCGCGGCGGCCCGGATCGTTCGGATCTGGGGATTCTTGCGCAGGAAAGTCTTGAGCTGGTCGGCGCGTGCCATTGTGTGTCCCGAGGGTCTGAGGGGTCAGCGGATGAGCCGCGGCCGGAAGGTCAGCCGTGCGCGCTGGGTCTGCGGAAGGTGCCGGTTCAGTCGCCGGTTGGCCAGCCCGAAGAGCGAGATGATGACCAGCGTCAGAAGGATGAAATACGCCGCGAGGATCGGGTAGGGCACGAACGGGTTGAACGTCTTGTCCGCGAAGTAGTTGGCGTAATAGAGCGCGTCGCCCCGCTGCTGCCACGCCGGGAAGCCCGAGAAGAAGACGAGCGTCGTGGAGTGGAACAGGAAGATCGCCTCGTTCGTGTAGGCGGGCCATGCGAGCCGCAGCATCGTCGGCCACGTGATCTTGCGGAACTTCTTCCATCCCGAGAATCCGTAGGCGTCGGCGGCCTCCATGTCCCCTTTCGGCACCGACATGAGGGCGCCGTAGAAGATTTCGCCCGAATACGCCGCGGTGTTGAGAAACAGCACGATCAACGCGCCCAGCCACGCCGAGGTCAGCGCATCGAGCGCCGGCGCCGCGTTCTTCAGGCTGAGGAACGCGAAGTAGGCAAAGAAGAACTGGATGAAGAGCGGCGAGCCCCGGAACACGAAGATGAACCACTCGGACGGCTTGCGGACCAGCGGGTTGGCCGAGGCCTTTCCCACCGCGACCGCCGTGGCGAGAAAGAAGCCCGCCGCCAGGGCCAGCACGGCAAAATAGACGTTCCAGATCAGGCCCGAGCCGATCAGCGTGAACTGCTGGCACAGCGTGAAGTCGCTGCGCGGCAAGAGCCGTTCGCCGATCCCGAGCGAGCGCAGCGCATAGTCGCCGATCGTGTCCCAGCAGCTCATGCGGGTGCGGTCCCCTTGCGCTGCGCTTCACCGCCCATCGTCGCCTGACCGCGGCTCAGCCGCCGCGTGAGCCGCCCGAGCGCAAGCTCTGACACGCGCGTCAGGCCGAGGTAGAACACCAGCAGCGCGAGGAAGTACCACATGCGCCAGTCACCGTGCGGGTAGTCGGTGAAGCGCGGCGTCTTGGGCCCGCCGAGCTCTCGCGCCCAGAAGACGATGTCCTCGATCCCGAGCAGGAACAGCAGCGGCGTCGCCTTGACCAGGATCATCCACAGGTTCGACAGCCCCGGAAGCGCGTAGATCCACATCTGCGGAACGACCACCCGGCGGAACGTCTGGCCCGGCGTCATCCCGTAGGCTTCTGCGGTTTCAACCTGCGCGCGTGGCACGGCCCGCATTGCGCCGAAGAGCACGTTCGCGGCGAAGGCGCCGAAGACGATGGCGAAGGTCAGGACCGCGATGGCGAAGCCGTAGACCTCGTGCACCCATTGCGGCGCGGTCGACAGCGGCAGCTTCGCGGCCTGGCAGACGACGAAGTCGCTGCCCTGGCGGATCGGCTGGTCCCAGTCGGGGCAAATCACCTTGTGCCGGACGTATTCGAACGCCTGGTCGAGCGCGATCACGAAGAACAGGAAGAAGGCGATGTCGGGGACGCCCCGGACGATCGCGATGTATGCCTTGCCCGGCCACGACAGGATCGGCAGGCGCGACCGTGCGGCAACCGCGCCGCCGAACCCGAAGGCGAGCGACACCGGCGCGGTGATCGCGAGCAGCAGAAGCACCGTGCCCACGGACCAGTAGAGCGACAGGTGCTTGCCCGTCGTCAGGTAGCACAGGAGCCAGGAGAGGCCCGATAGCGTGTCGGGATCGCTGCAGGTCATGTCGGCCGCTCGCACGATGCGGCGCGCCCGGGACCGGGCACGCCGCTTTCGGTTGGCGTGGGGATCACCAGGTGGGGCTGTCTTCGCCCAGATACTCGGTGATGAGCTCGTTCAGCGTGCCGTCGTCCTTCATGGACTGGATCGCCGTGTCGAACGTGTCGCGCAATTCGGTGTTCGACTGGCGGAACGCCATGCCGATGCCACCGCCGAGCGGAATGTCCTCGCCGACGAAGCTCATCTCGGTCTCGTCGACGACGGGAATGAGAAAGTCCTTGTCGGCAAGCACGGCGTCGGCCTCGCCCGACATAGCTGCGGCGACGGCCTCGTCGGGGTTCGGGAACTCGAGCAGCGTCGCGGTGCCGCCCTCGGCCACGTGCGCGGCCTGGATCGTGCCGGTCTGGGCCGCGATCACGCCGCTCTCGAGATCGGCATCTTCCGACATCGCGGCGTAGGCCGACGGCGACGGCGGCGTATAGGCCTGGGTGAAGGCCACGACCTCGGCGCGCTCGTCGGTGATCGACATGCCCGCGATGATGGCGTCGTAGTTGCCCGAGACGAGGTTCGGGATGATCGAATCCCAGTCGTTGGTGACCCATTCGCAGTTCAGTTCGGCACGCTCGCAGAGCTCGTCACCAAGCTCGCGCTCGAAGCCGGCAACCTCGCCCGAGTCGTCGAGGTAGTTGTACGGAGGGTAGGCGCCCTCCGTGCCGAGCCTGACGACGTCCTGGGCGAGCGCGCCGCTTGCGGTCATCGCGAGCAGGGCCGCGGAGCTGAGCATGATCTTCATCGAAGTCTCCCTGTGGTTGGTTTTTTGTGTGCGACGGTCACGCCGCCTGTGTGGAACTGAGAAATCCGCGCAGCCGCTCGGACTTCGGCGCGCCGAAGAGCGTTTCGGGCGGGCCTTCTTCCTCGATCCGGCCATGATGCAGGAACACGACATGATGCGACACGTCGCGCGCCATCTTCATGTCGTGGGTCACGATCACCATCGTCCGGCCTTCCTCGCCGAGCGCCTTGATGACGCGCACCACCTCCTGCTCCAGCTCGGGGTCTAGGGCCGAGGTCGGCTCGTCGAAAAGGATCGCCTCGGGCTCCATGCACAGCGCACGCGCGATCGCGGCGCGCTGCTGCTGGCCGCCCGACAGCTCGGCCGGATAGGCATCGCATTTCGCGCCGATCCCGACCTTGTCGAGATAGGCGCGGGCGCGCTCCTCGGTCTCGGCCCGATCGCGCCCGAGCACGGTGACCGGGGCCTCCATCACGTTTTGCAGGATGGTCATGTGGGCCCAGAGATTGAACTGCTGGAACACCATCGACAGGTTCGTGCGAATGCGGATCACCTGCTTGGGATCGGCCGGGCGCCGGTGGTGGCCGCTGCCGCGCCACGCCACGGGCTCGCCCTTGAACAGGATCTCGCCCTGCTGGCTGTCCTCGAGAAGGTTGGCGCAGCGAAGGAGCGTCGACTTGCCCGACCCGGACGAGCCGATGAGCGATACGACCTCGCCCCTTCGTGCGGTCAGGTCGATGCCTTTCAGCACCTCGAGCGAGCCGAAGCTCTTGTGCAGGTCGCGGATGGCAATGACGGGATCGGACACGGGGGCTGGCAGGCACTCTCTGACGGTTTCGGCAGAGAATGGGGCGAATGATCCGGTCTTTGCAACGTGCAATCCGGGCGTTTTGCCCTCTCTGCGGGCAGGATGACGATGCGTCAGCCCGTTTCGCAGGCGGATCCGGCGGTCGCGGCCGCGTTCAGCGCCCGTCCGCGACCCGCTGCCGGGCCAGCGCGCTATCCCTGTCGGTGATGCCGAGGAGGTTCGACACGAGGCGCAGCAGCGAATCCTCTTCGGGATCGCGCACGCCGTCGGCCAGCACGACGGACCAGAGCGCCTCGATCACGCCCATGCGCTCTTCGTATGGGACCGCGTCCTTGATGGCGCGGGTGAAGCGGACGGTATCCGGCGCCTGCGACTCCAGGTCCTCGGCCTCCGCGCGAAGCGCGCGGGCGTCCTCGGGCGCAAGCGCGTAGCGGGTTTCGGCGATGCGGCCGATCCGGTCGCGTTCCTCGGCGTCGTAGTCGCCGTCCGAGCGCGCGACGCGCACGAGGAGGGCGGTCAGCGCGAGGCGGGCGTCCGCGTCGGGCAGTTGTTCGGGCGTGGGCTCGGTGAGCCGTTTCAGGAGATCTCCGATCATGCCGGGCGATATAGGCCCGACTGTCGCGGCCGCCAATGCCGCGCGTCGCTCAGGCGTGGCCGACCGGCGCGACCGTTCCCTCTGGCACCCCGAAAGACCGTGCGAGCGCCGCAACGGCGCGCGGACAATCCCGCGCATCGTCCGCCACGCGCCACAGGCACTGGGCAAAGGCCGCGCGTTCTTCGGCCGGGACGTGACGCGCGACGAGGCTTTCGTAGTGCGGTGGCTCGGGCAGGTGGGCGGCGATTTCCTCGCAGGCGCGGCGCATTTCGGCGGCCTCTCGCCGGGTCAGGTCGTACCGCCGGGCAAGGGCGTCGTCGATGCGCGAAAACAGCCGCGTGTCGTCGAGCCGCACCGCCAGCGCGCCGAGGGCCAGGGGCGTGTCGGCCGGATCGAGCCAGGCCTGGTCGGGGCGCGACGCCCAGAAGATCAGTCGAATGGACATCGGCACCTCCCCGGGCCCCACGCCCTCGCAGGCCGGCGGCCCGTCGGCATCGCAAGAGGGTGACCCGGGGGCAGGCGTTTGTCTAGCCTCCAGATGCGGTCGCCACCGCGCGCGCGACGTCCTTGGCGGCCTCCGCGAGGCCGTAGGGCGGGTTCACGACGAACAGGCCCGAGCCCTCCATGCGGTGGCCGGGCCGGACCGGCGGAAAGCGGACCTCGTGGCGCAGTGCATCGGGCAGCGCCGACTCGAGCGTCCGAAGCATCGGTCGGTGCGGTTGTTCCGACAGGATCGGATACCACAGCACGAGCACGCCCACGTTCCACTTCCTGTGCAATTGCAGGAGCGCCTTCGGGATGTCGTCGTAGTCGCGCTTCACCTCCCACGACGGATCGCAGAGCAGGAGCCCGCGCCGCGGCGTCGGCGGGCACAGACTCTGCGCCATCGCGATGCCGTCCTGCCGGTGTACGTGGATGCGGCCGTCGCCCGCCATCGTCTCGGCCAGCGCCGCGTGCTCGGCCGGATGCAGCTCCGCCAGGTGCAGCGTGTCCTCCGGCCGCAGGAGCTGCGCCGCCAGCAGCGGCGAGCCGGGATAGGCGGTGGACCCGTGCGCCGCACGGACCGCCGCGAGTGCGCGACTGTAGGGATGCTCCGGCGCGAACTGCGCCGCCGCGCGGCCGATCCCGGCCGCCGCCTCGCCCGTCTTCGTCGCTTCGGCGCCCGAAAGGTCGTAGCGGCCCCGCCCGGCATGCGTCTCGAGATAGCTCAGCGGCTTGTCCTTGCGCGTCAGGTAGCCGAGCATCCAGCCGAGCAGGGCGTGCTTGTGCACGTCGGCGAGGTTCCCGGCGTGGTAGGCGTGCTGGTAGGACAGCATCAGGTGACCGTCTCCGCGATCCAGCCGAGATAGCCGTCGGCCCCGGCGACGATCTCGTGCGCCCAGAGCGCCGGCTCGTCGTAGGGATGCGCCTCGAGGATCAGCGCGGCCAGAGCGTCGTATCCCGCCCGCGTGGTCTTGAAGAGCAGGCGCCACTCGCGGTCCTCCTGCACCCCCTCCCACTCGTAGACCGACGCGATTTCGGTGATCTGGACGCAGGCCGCGCGCTGTTCCGTCACGGCCCGGCGGGCGAGGGCGCGCGCCGCCTCGGCGCTGTCGATGGTGGTGAAGACGGCGAGCGTGCCGGTCATGTGCGCTCCTGTCTGAGCCAGAGTTCGAGAAGAACGAGATAGGGCAGGTAGAAGCCCGTGAAGTTGAACAGGTCGAAGGGCCCGGTGAACGCCTCGGTCGATCCCGCGCCCCCGGTCGCCGCATACCAGACCCAGTAATGCAGGCGATAGAGGAACGACCCCAGCGCCAGGACCGTCAGGCGCAGCGCCCAGGCGCGGTGCCGCGCGCGGTCCTTGTCGAGCGCGTGGTACGCAGTGTTCGCCGCCGCGAGCAGCAGAAGCGCGCCGTAAAGCGCGAAGCCCGCCGACATCAGCGGCCCGCCGATCGTGCCCTTGAGCGCGATGTAGAGCAGGCCGAACACCCCGGTGAGCGCGGCGGCGGAGAGCGTGACGTAGCCGAGGACGCGGTGAACGCGCGGGTCCCGCCGCCGCGTGACCGGCAGGAGCTGCACCGGCGCCAGCAGCGTCACCAGCGCGCCCGCCACCATGTGCCCGAAGATCAGCACGTTCGGCAGCGGCGTCGTGAAGAACCGGGTCTCGCCCGACAGGTCCGCCGTCAGCCCCCGCAGCCCGAACCCGCCGGAATAGAGAATGAACGGCAGGCTCAGAAGCAGCGCGGCAAGGATCGCAAAGGAGGCGCGGCTGGGCATGAGGCAGAGAATGCGGCGGGGCAGGGCGCCCGGCAAGCGTCACGCCGCCGCACACTCTCCGCCTACGTCACCGCCGGGCGCGGTGCCCAAGCGCGGAATCAGGGGCGAAGCCCGCCGCGCCAGCGCCGACCCGCCCCCCGGGGCGGCGCTTTGGTTGGGCCTGGTGGAGCCTCTGAGGTCTTTCGGATGTGGCCGGGATGAAGCGCACCCGCGCGGAGCGGTGCAACGCCTCCCCGCGGGTCGGCGCTGGCGCGGCTCGATTAGAGCTTCGAATTATCGAAATTTGTTCAAGAGTTTCGGGTGAGCTTCTTCCACCCATTGAACAAAGTGCCCATCGTCCGCATTCAGCTTTCTTTCCTTGCACCAATGGAGGAAGCGCATCCTCAAAGCAAATGAGTCTTCGTAGCCAATAGTTCTGGCTTGACCCTCCACATAACCACGCAAAAGCAAGCCAAATTGGTCTATAGTTTGACAATTACTCATTGTTCGGAATGTATTCAGCTGACGGAAATTGCCTCGTGCCGTGTATGGGTGTCGGCCAAGTAGTAGAAAAGTAAGCCGAAAAAGACCCGATATCAGCGCGCAATGAATGTCGTCCTTGCGTTTTGCAACCTCCAGCTTTTGCCGCATGCTGGAAACTTGAAAAAGAATGTCATCACGATGTTTCTGATCAATTGAACCTATGCATCGTGGAATTGAATGTTCCAAAACTCTAAGCGTGCGGAGATACATTTTCCTCCAGAATGAAATCTCAGTATAGTCGGCAGAATGCCAATACGTATCTCCAAATAGGCTTGTTGCGAAATGTTCGAGCGCTATTGAATTTTTAGCCCTCAAGTGTTTCTGTTCATCTTCTTGTCGCATTAATGGGTCCCATTGGTCTACACCAACCGTGACACTTCCTTCGCCGCACGCACAAAATCCCGGAACAGCGGATGCGGGTCAAAGGGCTTCGACTTCAGTTCGGGATGGAACTGGACGCCGATGAACCACGGATGGTCCGACCACTCGACGATCTCGGGCAGGCGCCCGTCGGGCGACATGCCCGAAAAGCACAGGCCCCCGGCCTCGAGCGCCTTGCGATACTGGATGTCGACCTCGTAGCGGTGGCGGTGGCGCTCGTCGATGGCGAGCGCACCGTAGACCTCGGCCACGCGGGACCCCTCGCTCAGCACCGCGTCGTAGGCGCCGAGGCGCATCGTGCCGCCCTTGTCGTCGTCGGGGCGCCGGTTGACCTTCTCGTTGCCCTGCACCCATTCCTTGAGGTGATAGACCACCGGCTCGAAGCGCTTCTGGCCGCTCTCGTGGTCGAACTCCTCGGATCCCGCACGCGCCACGCCGGCGACGTTGCGGGCCGCCTCGATCACCGCCATCTGCATCCCGAGGCAGATGCCGAGATACGGCACCTTGTGCTCGCGCGCGAATTGCGCCGCCTTGATCTTGCCCTCGGTGCCGCGCTCGCCGAAACCGCCGGGCACGAGGATCGCGTGGAAGCCGGACAGGTGGGGCGCCGGGTCCTCGCGCTCGAAGATCTCGGCATCGACCCATTCCACGTTGACCTTCACGCGGTTGTAGAGCCCGCCATGCGTCAGCGCCTCGGCGATGGACTTGTAGGCGTCCTCGAGCTGCGTGTACTTGCCGACGATCGCGACGTTGACCTCGCCCTCCGGGTTGTGGATGCGGTCCGACACGTCCTCCCATCGCGACAGATCCGGCCGCGGCGCGGGCGAGATCTGGAACGCGTCGAGCACGGCCTGGTCGAGCCCCTCGCGATGGTAGGTGAGCGGCGCGTCGTAGATCGACGACAGGTCCTGCGCCGCGATGACGCTCTCGGGGCGCACGTTGCAGAACAGCGCGAGCTTCTCGCGTTCCTTCTGCGGGATCGGCCCCTCGGACCGGCAGACGAGGATGTCCGGCGCGAGCCCGATGGAGCGGAGTTCCTTCACCGAGTGTTGCGTCGGCTTCGTCTTCAGCTCGCCCGAGGCCTTGATGTAGGGCAGCAGCGTGAGGTGCATGAAGATGCACTGGCCGCGCGGCTTTTCCTGGCTGAACTGGCGGATCGCCTCGAAGAACGGCAGGCCCTCGATGTCGCCGACGGTGCCGCCGATCTCGCAGAGCATGAAATCGACCTCGTCCTCGCCGATCGAGATGAAATCCTTGATCTCGTTCGTGACGTGGGGAATGACCTGGATCGTCTTGCCGAGATAGTCGCCCCGGCGCTCCTTCTCGAGCACGTTGGTGTAGATCCGCCCGGACGAGATCGAGTCGGTCTTGCGCGCGGGCACGCCGGTGAACCGTTCGTAATGGCCGAGGTCCAGGTCGGTCTCCGCCCCGTCATCGGTCACGAAAACCTCGCCGTGCTCGAAGGGCGACATCGTGCCCGGATCGACGTTGAGATAGGGGTCGAGCTTGCGCAGCCGGACGGAGAACCCGCGCGCCTGCAGCAGCGCCCCGAGCGCGGCCGAGGCCAGCCCCTTGCCGAGCGACGAGACCACACCGCCGGTGATGAATATGAAGCGTGCCATGTGCCCGAGGCCCCCGTGATCGTGCGTGTCGGGTCCGCGTCTGCGCGCCGGACCCGTCTGCCTGTTCATGCTCCCGCGGGCCCGAAGGACCGCAGCATCACGGGATTTAAGGAATAGCGGATTCGCGCCGGCATGGCAATACGACCGCAAGATGCTGTTGCGTCAGCGCGACGATCCCGCAACGTGTGGTGGTGCTGACGGTCCTTAGTCCGCCCGCGGGACGAGCGGAGCGCCATCGTCCTCGCCACCTTCTCCGGCCGCCGGCGGCGGCAGGAGCCCGTCGATGTCGATGTCGTCTCCGGCGCCGTCGTCCGCGGCGCCCGCCCCGGCGCTCTCGCCGGTCAGACGGTCCATGATCGAGCTGCCCGAGGTATCGGCCGCGGCAAGGATCGTGAGCACAAGCGACGTGCAGATGAACGCCGTGGCGAGGATCCAGGTCAGCTTGCCAAGCGCCGTCGCCGCGCCGCGTGCGCTCATCGCGCCGCCACCGCCGCCGCCCATGCCGAGACCGCCGCCTTCGGAGCGCTGCATCAGCACCACGCCGATCAGCGAAAGCGCGAGCAGCAGGTGGACGATCAGGATGACATTTTCCATGACGGGCGGCCTCTCGGAATGCTGGCCGGTGTCTAGGGAAATTTGTCGCGGGCCGCAAGCCGCGTGCGCAGCGCGACGCGGTGCGTGGCGTCAGGCGTCGCGCGTGCCCCGGCCGCCGGGCAGGCGTCCCCAGGAGATATGCGCCCAGAGGCGTTCGTACAGGACGTAGGTCACGAGCCCGAGGCCGGCCGATGCCAGCGCGAGCGTGCCGCCGGCCCCGACGGAGCCGGTGACGAGAACGCCCAGCAGGGTCATCACCACGACCCCCACCAGCTGCCAGCCGATCGCCTTGACCCACGTGCGTGCCCGCGTCTCCATGTCGTCCTCCTGTTGTCCGGTGTTCGACAACACGGGTACCGAAGCGCGCCGACGTGGTGTATTCCCAATTTGGTGGCCAAAAACCAGCGGATGTTTTGGAAACGGAACAATGATTACCATCACGGACAAGCGGCACCGGGCAGAGCTGTTTCGCGAACGCCTGGACACCGCGATGGCGCACGCCCAGAGCAATCGCAGCGTGCTTGCGCGGGCGGTGGGGGTGAACCGCTCGACCGTCTCGCAGTTGCTCGATGCGGCCGGGGATCGCCTGCCCAACGCGCACCTCGCCGCGGAATGCGCCCGGGCCCTCGGCGTCAGCACGGACTGGCTTCTCGGCTTGACCGACCGACCCGAACGCCCCGGGGACGTGGTCGATGCCGCGGTGCAGCTGACCCAGGCCGAGCGGACGGCCTCGGACGATCAGCTGCTCGAGTGGCACCGGGAAGCGGCAGGCTACAAGATCCGCCATGTCCCGGCGACCCTGCCCGATCTCCTGAAGACCGAGGCCGTGATGCGCTGGGAATACGCGGCGTTCCTCGGCAAGACGCCGGATCAGGCGATCCGCGCGATGCAGGACCGTTCGGAGCTCCTGTCTCAGGGGCTGTCGGACTACGAGATCGCGGTTCCCGCGCACGAGCTGGACGCGCTGGCGGCGGGCGAGGGGTATTATCGCGGGCTCGGGCGCGCGGCGCGCGCCGAGCAGATCGCGCGGCTGGCCGAGACCTGCGAAGAGTTCTACCCGGCGCTGCGGGTCTTCGTCTTCGACGCGCGGCGCGTGTTCAGCGCGCCGATCACGCTCTTCGGTCCGCTGATCGGCGTGATCTATGTCGGCCGCTTTTATCTCGCGTTCCGCGAAAGCAGCCGCATCCGGTCGCTGACCCGGCATTTCGACGGCCTGATCCGCGAAGCGTCGGTCGATGCGCGCGACGCCGCCGCCTACCTTCGCGGCCTGACCGTCACGGGCTGACCGGGGGCGCGGGCGGCCGCGCCCCCGGCCTTTTTCAGAAGTCGACCTGGAACGAGGTCTGGATGCGGTTGGTGTCGTACGACCCGCCGCCGAACGTGTCGCGCATGCCGTGGAAGTACTCCACGCCGAAGCTCATCCGCTCGGTCAGCTGGTACTCGCCGTTCAGGTGCACCGATTGCAGCTGCTCGGTCGATCCGTCGACGCCGGTCTCGTTCTCGCGCCAGCCGTATATCGCCCGGAAGGTCCAGTCCTCGCCGACCGTCTGGCTCAGGCCCGCATAGGCCGATTGCACCTCGATCGGATCGCCGTTCGCGTCGAGGTCGTCGCCGAGGAACACGAGGTAGGACGCGATGCCCTCGCCGTAGGTGTAGGCTGCATCGAGCGTGGCGCCCTCCCAGAGCTGGGTGGTGGTCGACAGGTTGACGCCCCAGACCCCCTGCTCGTCGCCGTCGCCATCCTCGACCCGGCCGCCGATGATCGAGCCGCGCAGCAGCAGCGGATCGGTGTCGTAGGCCAGCGCCCCGATCAGCACCGGGCTGTCGGCATCGGCGTTGGAATCCTCGAGCGCGATCTCGGCCGAGAACGACCCGCCGAATTCCTGCGTGTAGCGGACCTGTTCCTGCCGCGCGAAGGGAATGCCCACGACGCCCTGGAAGTCGAGCGTGAGCGGGTAGGACGACAGCGGCATGAACGTCGTCCAGTACTTGCCGAGCCGCAGCCCGCCGAGGGTCGCCGTTGCATGGCGCAGGCGCGGTTCGGGCCCGGCATCCGAGAACGCACCGGTCGCGCCGTAGAAGTCGATCTCGACCTGCGTGCCCAGCTCGCCGAGCGACGTCTGCGTCGTGGTGCGGAAGCCGAGGCGGGTCTGGTTGACCGTTCCCGTGAACGCGCCAGCGTCATCGTCCAGCCCCGGCCCGATGCCGACGAGGCCGAAGGTCGTGTTGCCGAGCTCGTAGTCGAAATCGTAAATCAGGTCACTCTTGATGTAGCCGTAGAACTCGACTTCCGTGCCGCTCTCGCTGCCGAAGGTCAGGGGCGCGCTGCGGCTCTCCTCGAGCTCGGCGACGCGCGCCTCGAGCGCGGCGATGCGCGCGGACTGGTCCTGGCCCTGGGCCAAGGCGACCGGGGCGAACCCGGCGCCGGCAAGAAGCGCGGCAATGGCGGTCGTCGATCGTCTGGTCATGTCACCTCATCACTGTCTCGGTGTCGTGGTCGTCGTGGTCGCGGTGTCGTGCTTGGCTGACGCTCGGATGTGTCAGCCCGCGACGACGTGGGGCGGCACGGCGTCCTGACGCGCTTTGTGAAGATTCTGCGACAGCATGCCGCAGCCGCCTCGGCGGAGGTGGGCCGAGCCGCGGTCGGCCGCGAAAACGGTTTTCCGCCGCCACGGCTGTCTGTAAGAGGGCGACGTTTGAACGCAGTCCAGCGAGGCAGGAATGGCGAACGTGGTGGTCGTGGGCGCCCAGTGGGGCGACGAGGGCAAGGGCAAGATCGTCGACTGGCTGAGCGAGCGTGCCGACGTCATCGCCCGCTTCCAGGGCGGGCACAACGCGGGCCACACGCTCGTCGTGGGCGGCGAGGTCTACAAGCTGCATGCGCTGCCCTCGGGCGTGGTGCGGCGCGGCAAGCTCAGCATCATCGGCAACGGTGTCGTGCTCGATCCCTGGCACCTCGTGAAGGAAATCGCCGGGATTCGCGAACAGGGCGTCGAGATCACGCCGGAGACGTTGATGATCGCCGAGAACACGCCGCTCATCCTGCCCTTCCACGGCGAGCTCGATCGCGCGCGCGAGGCGCAGAACAGCGTCGCCAAGATCGGCACGACCGGCCGCGGCATCGGTCCGGCCTACGAGGACAAGGTCGGGCGCCGGGTGATCCGTGTCGCCGACCTCGGCGACGCGCGCACGCTGGAGCTGCGGGTGGACCGCGCGCTCGTGCACCACAACGCGCTGCGCGCGGGGCTCGGCCTCGATCCGGTGGACCGCGACGCGCTCATCGAAGATCTGCGCGCGATCGCCCCCGAGATCCTGCAATACGCCGCGCCGGTCTGGAAAGTGCTGAAGGACAAGCGCCGCGCCGGCCGCCGGATCCTGTTCGAAGGCGCCCAGGGCGCCCTTCTCGACATCGATTTCGGCACCTATCCCTTCGTCACCTCCTCGAACGTGATCGCCGGGCAGGCGACCACCGGGACCGGCGCCGGGCCCGATGCGGTCGGCTTCGTCCTCGGAATCGTGAAGGCCTACACCACCCGCGTGGGCGAGGGTCCGTTCCCGACCGAGCTGCACGACGACGACGGCCAGCGCCTCGGCGAACGCGGGCACGAATTCGGCACCACCACCGGTCGCAAGCGCCGCTGCGGCTGGTTCGACGCCTGCCTCGTGCGCCAGAGCTGCGCGATTTCCGGCGTGACCGGAATCGCGCTGACCAAGCTCGACGTGCTCGACGGGTTCGAGACGCTGAAGATCTGCACCGGCTACGAGCTCGACGGCGTGCGGATGGATTACCTTCCCACCGCAGCCGACCAGCAGGCGCGCTGTACCCCCGTCTACGAGGAGATGCCGGGCTGGTCGCAATCGACCGAGGGCGCGCGCTCCTGGGCGGACCTTCCGGCAGAGGCGATCAAGTATGTCCGCCGGGTCGAGGAACTGATCGAGTGCCCGGTGGCACTGTTGTCGACCTCACCGGAACGTGACGACACGATCCTCGTGACCGATCCATTTGCCGATTGATGGCCGAACTCAGACATTCCACCCGCCGCCGCCTCGCGCTGCTCGTGCTGATCGTCGGATTGCCGGTCTACATCGTGATCGCCTCGACGATCATGACGATGTTCGAGCGCCCGCCGATCCTCGTGGAGCTGCTGATCTACGTCGCACTCGGCGTGCTCTGGGCATTCCCGCTGAAGTTCGTCTTCAAGGGGGTCGGCCGCGAGGCGCCGCCCGACGAGGAGTGACGCGCCCGGGCGGCATGCCGCGCGCCGGATCCCCTTCATCTTGCCGGTAAACCCCGGGGGTCCGGGGGCAGCGCCCCCGGGGCTCGGCCACCCGTTGCAGGACGTGCCGGCAGGGGCCGAACGCAGCCGGGCGCAGCCTCGGCCGCGCCCGTGGTCCTGCCCGATATCGCGAGGATGTCAGCCCGCAGCGCGCTTCGGGCGGAAGCCGATCCGGTCCGACGCGGTGAAACGGCCACCCTCGAGCTTGGCGATCTTGCCCTCGCGCAGCAGCTGGCCAAAGCTCCGAAGACGGTCCTCGCGGCTCGACTCCGCCGCCTCGGCCTCGCGCAGCTTGGTCATCAGCTGCGGGCGCGAGAATTGCGGCCGGTCCTCGACGAAGGACATGTAGGCGGCGGCCGCCTCCAGCAGTTCGGGCAGGTCGCGTGCCCCGACCGACGCCGCGTAGTCCGAAAAGCTCGGGCCGTCCGCGGTCGCGGCCGGCGCCTCGTCGAGCGCGTCGCGGTGGATCCGGCGCGGCCGGACGGCGTCGCCGGGGCGGGCTTCCGTTTCGCCGCGATCGTCCACGCGCTGCTCGGCCACGAGCTTCAGCGGTGCCGGGCGGGTCGGTGCCGGGCGTGCGGTGCGCGGCGCGGCCGCGCCCTCGTCGGTCACCGGCTGCGGACGGCGCGGGCGCACCACCGTCGCGAGATCTTCGCGGTAGGGCTCTGCCTTCTCGCTGTCGTCGCGACGGCGGCCGAGGAGGCGGTCCGCGCGGGTCGCGGCCACGGCCGCACGCAGATGCGCGATAGCCGACCGGCGGCGGTTGCCCTCGGGCTCCTCGAATTCCTTGTCGGTCTCGGACATCAGCCGCGACATCGCGCCCTCGTCCTGCTCGACCGGCGTTTCGGTCAGCATCGCGCGTCCCGGGCTCGACAGCTTGACCGCGCGGCGCGCGCCTTCGAGTGTGCCGGTCTCGTCGTCGTCATCGTCGTCGAGATCGCCGTCCGAGAACGCGGCCTCGCTCAGGTCGTCGTCCTCCGCGGCGTCGGCATCGCTCGCGGCGGTTCGGTCCTCGAAGCCGAGATCGGAGAAGGCCGCGTCGACCTCGCGCTCGAACTCGGCGTCGTCCTCGGCCACCTGCAGCCCGAGGTCCACCGGGGTCGGCGCCTCGGTCGGGGCGGGCGTCTCGGCCACGTCCTCGCTCTCGGCATCGTCGGCGTCCGCGCGCGCGGGCGCGTCCGACAGGTCGCCGGCGAGTTCGGCCTCGAGCGCTGCAAGCTCACGGGCGAGGTCCTCTTCGTCTTCGTCGGAGAGGCTCGTGGCGCGGTCGTCCTCCGCCGTCTCGGCTTCCGTGTCGGACACGGCTTCGAGCGTCCCGGCGGCAACGGCCGCGTCCCACTCCGCCTGCTTGACCTTCATCACCCGCAGGTGCGGCGCCGGGCGCTCGTCGTCCGTATCGTCGCCGACTCCGTCGCTGTCCGTTGCCGACCCGGCAGTTTCATCGGCCAGATCGTAGTCCGACGGGTCGACCTCGTAGCCGGCAAGCGGCAGGCCGGCCGGGCGGGGGTCGGCGTCCGGTGCGTCGGAGGCCTCGTCTTCGGCGTCGAATCGCGAGGCCGCGATGGCGGCGGCGATCGTGTCGGTGAAGAGGTTGTCGTCCGCGTCGTCCTCGGTCGCCTCGATGTCGCTGGTCGCATCGAGCGCCGCGCCGAGCGTGTCGTCCTCGGTGCCGGCCTCGATGTCGGTCGTGGCGTGCGCCGCGACATCGCGGGACGCGACCTCGTCATCCTCCTGGGCGTCGTCGACCTCGGCCTGGGGCGCCGCGTCTTGCGGTGCGTCGCCATGCCACGGCTCCGCGACATCCATGTCGGCGGTGGCCTCGGGAGGCATCTCCGCATCGTCTTCGACCTGATCGGCCGGGGCGACGTCCGCCGCGGGCGCGTCATGGGCCTGCAGCTCCGGCGCAGGGGCGGCCGGCGCGGCCTCGGCGTCGAATGCCTCCGTCGTTTCAGGCGTCGCGTCGTCCTCGGTCACCGGTGCGGCATCGTCCGCGCCGAATGTCGGGCCGAAATCGGTGTCCTCGGTGGCAGGGGCGCTCTCCGAGACCGTGTCGTAGCCCGCCGGGATGTCGGTCGTGCCCTGCACGGCATCGAGATGCGAATCATCGGTCCATTCGTCGAACGACGCCGCATCGGCGATCTCCGCCGAGTCGGGAGCCACCGGCGCGTCTTGCTCGACCGACGAGCCGGGCGCGGCATCGGCTGCAGGCGCGGGGGCGATCGCCGCCGAATCGGTGCTTTCGTCCACTGCCGCGAGGCGCGCGGCCTCCTCGGTGCGGCTGGCAGCCGCGGCTTGCGTAGCCAGCGTCGCGGCCCCCGCGGCGGCCCCGGTGCGCGGCGACACCACGGCACGGATCCGCGCGAGCTTGGCGGCGACCGAGCTTTCGGTGGCCGGCGCCGGCGTGCGAACGGGCTCGGGATCGCCATCGTAGAGGGCGACTTCGGCCAGGTCGGGATCGTCGAAATCCACGGACGGCATGGGGCGCGGCGCCGCCGGCTCGGGCGCGGCCGGTCGTGCGGCGGCGACATCCGGTGCAGCCCGCTCCGGCGCGGCCGGACGGGCGGCGGATGCAGCGCTCTGCAGCGGCTCCGGGTCGGCGGGGAAGGCGCCGGAGGCCTGTGCCGCGGCCGCGAGCCCGCCATTTCCGGTGCCCGAGGCAGGACGGTCGGCCGGTGCGGCCGGGTGGGCCTGCGGCGCGGGCTCTTCGGTGCGGGCCTGGGCGGCGGCGGCCTGATGCGCAATCGACGGACGCAGCACCACGCTGCCGTCCTGAACCCGTGCCTCGACGCGGCGCGAGATCTCGCGCTCGGCGATCCGGGCCAGCATCTCCGCGTCCGGGGTCGGCGGCTCGGCGCCGAAGTATCGGTCGTCCTGGGCGAGGTCGCGGAAGTACTCCGCAATCGCTTTCATGGTATCGAACGAATCGTCGAACCCTTCGAGCGTGCACGAAAAGGTGCCGTAGGAAACCGTGAGGATCTTGTTCGAACTGACCATGGGCGGCTCACTTTCGTTCGTATTGCAACAGAGTGTTTACCAAACTGACCGGGACCAAACCGGAACGACTCTGTGCCCCGCAGGGTATCATTTCGTGACTTCATTGTGTTCCGGTTGATGCCACGTCATCACTTCGGCATGAGCGAGCCGATCCTCTGCCGCGACGGCGCGGTGCTTCTCGTGGGTGGAGGAGAGACCTCCGGGCCCGCGCTCCGCGCCGCATCCGCGCGCGTGTCGGGGATCGTGGCGGCCGACAGCGGGGCCGACAGGCTGCTCGCCGAGAGCATCTCCCCCGATGCCGTGATCGGCGACATGGATTCGATCTCGCAATCGGCGCTGGCGAGCATCCCGTCCGAGCGGCTGCACCACATCGCCGAACAGGATTCGACCGATTTCGACAAGTGCCTGCGCCACATTCGGGCGCCGCTCGTTCTGGCGCACGGGTTTCTCGGGGCGCGGCTCGATCACGCGCTGGCGGTCCTGTCGGTTCTCGCGCGCTATCCCGACCGGACCTGCCTTCTCGCCGGCCCGTCGGATACGGTCGCGCTGTTGCCTCCGGAAGTGACGCTCGACCTTGACCCGGGCACACGCGTGTCTCTCTGGCCGCTGGCCCCGGTGGCCGGCCGCTCGACGGGCCTGCGCTGGCCGATCGAAGGGCTCGCCTTTGCGCCCGATGGCGCGGTCGGCACTTCGAACGCCGCCACGGGCCCGGTCACCTTGTTCATGGACGCGCCCCGGATGCTCGTCATTCTGCCGGCGGCGGCGGCGGGGTCGCTCGAAGCGGGGCTTGCCGCGCGGCCCGCATCGTGGCCCGCTCGCGCAATATGACGTAAAGACCTGCCGCCACCGTCACCGCGATCCCTGCAAGCGCCAGCCCGTCCGGCAGGTCGCCGAAGATCGCCCAGCCGTAGAACGTCGCGATCGGGATCTCGAGATACTGCATCGGCGCCAGCGTCGCCCCGGGCGCGAAGCGCAGAGACCACGTCATCACAAGGTGGCTCGCCGTGCCGAGCGCGCCCATGGCGAGGATCAGCGGCAAGACCGACCCGGGCGGGCGCCAGTCGAACTCCGCACCCGGAACAACGAGGATCGCGGGACCGAGCAGCAGGATCGCCATCGTGCCCGACACCGCCTGCAGCGATACCGGATCGGTCTCGCGCGCGATACTGCGGGTCGCCAGCATGAACAGCGCGAAGAACACCGCGACTCCCAGTGGCAGAAGCGCCGCGGGCCCGACCTCCGCAAAGGCCGGCTGCACCACCATGAGCGTGCCGCAGAACCCGACCGCGCAGGCGGCAAGCCGGCGCGGTCCGACCTCCTCGCCCAGGACGAGCCAGCCGAGCAGGAGGAGCACGAACGGCATCACGAAGGCGATGGCGATGGCATCGGCCAGCGGCAGGACGCGCAGGCTGAGGAACATCAGCCCGATGCCGCCGATATGGAACAGCGTCCGCAGCCCGATCACCGCCATGATCCGCGGCGGATACAGCCAGGCGCGCCGAGTCATCGCGACCAGCGGCACGAGAATCGCCACCTGCACCCCGAAGCGCAGGAACACCAGTTCCAACAACGGAACCCGGTCGCCCACGATCTTGGCCAGCGCGTCGCCCAGCGGCGCCAGCAGGCAGAACAGAAGCATCAGTGAGATGCCGAGGGGCGGGTTGTCAGGGCGCATGCGCCCGGAGCCTGCGCCGGGCGGCGCGCGAAGTCCATGCGCGGATCGCCGCTGCCGGATCGCGTCGCTCCGGGAACCGTGGCCCGTGTTCGATGCGTTTTACCGGCAACCAGACCTGAGACGGAGGATCTCGAGATGTCGATCAAAGGACTCGTGAAGAAGGCGGCCTCGACCTATGCGCGCAGCAAGTCGCGCGGTCCGGCGCACGGCGCGCATCGCCCGACGAACCGCCCCGTGCGCAAGCAGAGCGCCGAGCGCAAGATCGTGAACGGCGTGGTCAAGTACGCGAAGAAGCGTCTCTGACGGCCCCACCGTGATTGCCGGTCCGTCGCCCCACGGGCCAGCGACCTGCCGGATACACAAAAAGGCCGCCCCGTCGGGCGGCCTTTCTTTCGTCGTACGGTGCGCGTGGCGCGGGCCGGCTCAGGCCAGTTGCAGGTTCACCGCGCTCTCGCGGCCGTCGCGGCCGGATTCGAGGTCATAGGTAACCTTCTGGTCGTCGCGCAGGCCGGTCAGGCCCGAACGCTCGACGGCGGAGATGTGCACGAACACGTCCTTGCCGCCGCTTTCCGGAGCGATGAAGCCGAAGCCTTTGGTGGCGTTGAACCACTTGACGGTACCGTTTGCCATGAGGGGCATCCTTGTCTGTTTCCGCTGCCCGCGGGAATGCGGCAGCCCGGCGAACTCACGTCTGTATCGATAGAGCTGAGTGCCGGTAGTCGGAGAGCAGCAAGGCCGAAAGAAGATCGTTAGCCCGCACGCTATGACAGCAACCAGCCGGGCTGTCCAGCGTATTCGATATCACGATGCCGCGTCCTTCCGCGCCTGCGCGAGCCGCTCGGCCTTGAGGCGCGCGGTGGTTTCGGCACGCCGATTGGCTTCCGCCTCGATGATCTCGCGCGCGGCGCGGTCGGTGACCTCCGCGCGGCTGGCGGGGGCCGGCGCCGACGAGCGCGCGGCCTGCCGGGCGGTCTTGGCACTGTGGGCGGTGATCCGCGCGTCGAGCGCGGAGAACGTGTCGTCGATGGAGCTCATGAAGGTCCGATCCGGATCAGGGGTGAAGGCGGGGCCACACGCAAGAGATGGTGTGCCGCGCCCGGGGGACAAGCGCCATCCGAACAACGGCGCAGTCCACCCCCGCCCGATCCTCAGCGCGCGAACTTCTTGAACTTCACCCGCTTGGGCTCCACCGCGTCGGGGCCCAGCCGGCGCTTCTTGTCTTCCTCGTAATCCTCGAAGTTGCCCTCGAACCACTCGACGTGCGCCTCGCCCTCGAAGGCGAGGATGTGCGTGCAGATCCGGTCGAGGAAGAAGCGGTCGTGGCTGATGACCACGGCGCACCCGGCGAAATCCGTCAGCGCGTCCTCGAGCGCGCGCAGCGTTTCCACGTCGAGGTCGTTGGTCGGCTCGTCGAGCAGCAGCACGTTGCCGCCCGATTTCAGCAGCCGTGCCATGTGCACGCGGTTGCGCTCGCCGCCCGAGAGCTGGCCGACCACCTTCTGCTGGTCGCCGCCCTTGAAGTTGAAGGCGCCGCAATAGGCGCGCGAGTTCATCTCGGCATCGCCGAGCTTGATCACCTCGGCCCCGCCCGAGATCGCCTCCCAGACCGTGTCGGTCGGGGTCAGGTCGTCGCGGGTCTGGTCGACATAGGCAAGCTCCACCGTGTCGCCGTAGTCCAGCGTGCCGTCGTCCGGCGCCTCCTGCCCGGTGAGCATGCGGAACAGCGTCGACTTGCCGGCGCCGTTCGGACCGATCACGCCGACGATGCCGCCCGGCGGCAGCGAAAAGGTCAGGTCCTCGATCAGGAGCTTGTCGCCCATCGCCTTCTTGAGGCCCTCGACCTCGATCACCTTCGAGCCGAGCCGCGGCCCGTTCGGAATGATGATCTGCGCCTTGCCGACGCGCTCCTTCTCGGACTGGTTCGCCATCTTCTCGTAGGCCTGGATCCGGGCCTTCGACTTGGCCTGCCGCGCCTTCTGGCCCTGCCGCATCCATTCGAGCTCGCGCTCCAGCGTCCGGCTCTTGGCCTTGTCCTCGCGCGCTTCCTGCGCGAGCCGCTTCTGCTTCTGCTCGAGCCAGGCCGAGTAGTTGCCCTCGTAGGGAATGCCCCGGCCGCGGTCGAGCTCGAGGATCCAGCCAGTGATGTCGTCGAGGAAGTAGCGGTCGTGGGTGACGATCAGGATCGTGCCCTTGTATTCGATCAGGTGGTTCTGCAGCCACGCGATCGTCTCCGCGTCGAGGTGGTTCGTCGGCTCGTCGAGGAGCAGCATGTCCGGCGCCTCGAGGAGCAGCTTGCACAGCGCCACGCGACGAACCTCGCCGCCCGACAGCGTGGTGACGTCGGCGTCGTCCGGCGGGCAGCGCAGCGCCTCCATCGCGACGTCGATCTTCGAATCGAGATCCCACAGGTTCTCGCCGTCGATCTCGTCCTGCAGCGCCGCCATCTCGTCGGCGGTCTCGTCCGAGTAGTTCATCGCCAGTTCGTTGAACCGGTCGAGCTTGGCCTGCTTCTGGGCCACGCCCAGCATGACGTTGCCGCGCACGTCGAGCGCGGGATCGAGCTGCGGCTCCTGCGGCAGGTAGCCCACCCGCGCGCCCTCCGCGGCCCAGGCCTCGCCGCTGAAGTCGGTGTCGAGCCCGGCCATGATCTTCATCAGCGTCGACTTGCCGGCGCCGTTCACGCCCACGACGCCGATCTTCACGCCGGGCAGGAAGGACAGCCGGATGTTCTCGAAGCATTTCTTGCCGCCGGGATAGGTCTTGGAGACCCCGTCCATGTGGTAGACGTACTGGTATGACGCCATCGTCACGCTCCTGTGGAATGTCGGCTCGCCGTGCTGTCTAGGCGATTACCGTCGGCGCCGAAAGGCCCCCCGCACCAGGCCCCCTCCGTCGCCGACAGCAAGCCGCGCAGACACGGACCCGCCCCCCGGCGGCCCGCCGCCCCACGCGGTTCGGGTCGCCCACCCCCGGGCCGACCCGACCCGCCCGGACCGACGAGCCTCGCGCACCCGTCTTCTTCTTGGCGCAAATACTCCCGCCGGAGGCGTCCCGCGCCATCCGCCCGCGCCAGCGCCGCCGGTCGCGTCGGCCCGCCCCTCCGAGCCAACCCGCTGCCGACCCCGACACCCCACGTCTTCTTCTTGGCGAAAATACTCCCGCCGGAGGCGTCCCGCGCCACCCGCTGGCGCGCGGCCCGGGCGTCAGGCGGCGACGGAGGTCGCCGCGGTCCGGATCGCGCGGATGTTGGCGCCGTAGGCCGCGGGATCGGTGACCGATCCGCCCTTGAACACCGAGGATCCGGCGACGAGCACGTCGGCGCCGGCCTCGACGAGGCGGCGGGCGTTGCCGGCGCCCACGCCGCCGTCGATCTCGATATGGATGTCCGGCGCCCAGGCGCGCAGCTGCGCGATCTTCGGAATCATGGAGTCGAGAAAGCCCTGGCCGCCGAAACCGGGGTTGACCGTCATCACGCAGACGAGGTCGACGAGGTCGAGGACGGGGCGGACCGCGTCGGGCGGCGTGCCGGGGTTGATCGCCACGCCGGGCCGGCATCCGGCGGCGCGGATCGCCTGCAGCGTGCGGTGAAGATGCGGGCCAGCTTCCGCGTGCGCGGTCAGGATGTCGGCGCCGGCGGCGGCGAAGGCCTCGATGTAGGGATCGACCGGGGCGATCATCAGGTGCACGTCCATCACCGTCTTCACGTGCGGCCGGATCGCGGCGCACATCTGCGGGCCGAAGGTGATGTTGGGCACGAAATGTCCGTCCATCACGTCGACATGGATCCAGTCGGCGCCCTGCGCTTCGACGGCCTCGATCTCGGCGCCGAAATTCGCGAAGTCGGCGGCGAGGATGGACGGGGCGATGGTCACCATGGATGTGGTCCTTGTCAGTAGCCGGCCGCGCGGTCGACGCGGCCTTTCAGGGGACGGCCGGCCTCGGCGCGGGCGATGTTGGCGGCGATGGCGCGGGCGGCGGAGCTCGCGCGCGTCTCGGACGCGATGTGCGGCGTGACGGTCACGCGTTCATGCGCCCAGAACGGATGCTCGCGGGGCAGGGGTTCGGTGCGGAAGACGTCGAGCGTCGCGTGGGACAGACGCCCGGACTCGAGCGCGGCGAGAAGCGCGTCGTCGTCGACGAGGGCGCCGCGCCCCGGATTGATCACCACGGCACCCGGCGCCAGCCACGCGATCGACCGCGCGTTCAGGACGCAGCGGGTGCCGGGGGTGTCCGGCAGCAGCAGCACCACGATATCGGCGCCGTCGAGCGTGGGCGCGAGGCCCTCCTCGCCGGCGCGGCAGGAAATGCCCGGCACGCCCTTCTGGGAGCGGCTCCAGCCGCGCACGCGGAATCCCAGATCGGACAGCGCGGTGCCGCAGGCGGCGCCGAGGGCCCCGAGACCCAGGATCGCGACGGTCCGTTCGGTCGCGAGCGGCGGCGGCTGGTGGTCCCAGCGTCTGTCCGGATTGACGATATGGGCGTCCATGCCGAGGTGGTGGCGCAGCACGTGTCCGGTCACCCATTCGACCATGCCCTGGGTCAGCCCCTCGTCGTCGACCATCCGCGCGAGCGGCGCGGTCAGCGTGCGGTTCGAAACGACGTTCTCGACACCGGCCCAGAGGTTGAGCACCGCCTTCAGCCGCGTGTAGGGCGTGAAATCGCTCAGCCAGCTGTCGGGCGCGTAGACGATGTAGTCGACGCTCTCGGGGGCTGCGTCGGTGACCACCTCGGCGTCGCGATTCCCGAGGTGTTCCGCAAGGGCGGCGCGCAGCGGCCGTTCGTAGGCGGCCCAGCTGTCGGCGCCGGCGGCGAAGAGGATCGTCAGGGTCATCGCGGCCGGTGGACGTGGGCGCTCTGGACGAGGCCGAATGCGATCATCAGCACCAGCATCGCCGACCCGCCGTAGGACACCAACGGCAGCGGCACGCCGACGACGGGTGCGAGCCCCATCACCATCGACATGTTGACCGCGAAGTAGAGGAAGAAGGTCAGGCCGATTCCGAGCGTCAGGAGCGACGAGAAACGGTCACGGTTCTGCAGCGCCGAGATGATGCAGAACACGAGGATCAGCACGTAGAGCACCAGCAACGACACGCCGCCGACGAAGCCGAATTCCTCGGCTAGCGTGTTGAAGATGAAGTCGGTGTGCTTCTCCGGCAGGAAGTTGAGCCGCGACTGCGTGCCCTGCATGAAGCCGCGCCCGGTCCAGCCGCCCGACCCCATCGCGATCTTGGCCTGCGTGATGTGGTAGCCCGCGCCCAGCGGATCGGTCGACGGATCGAGGAAGGTGTCGATGCGGCGGAACTGGTAGTCCTTGAGAAGCTGCCAGTCGGTGCCGCGCGACTTGAACACCGTCGAGACGAAGCCGACGCCGGCGGCGATGACCGCGCCGAAATAGGCCCAGTGCACGCCGGCGAGAAACATCATCAGTCCCCCGCCCGCCAGCAGCAGGATGGCGGTGCCGAGGTCCGGCTGCGTGAGAACGAGCCCGGTCGGGATCAGGATCAGGATCACCGGCACGATGACCCAGAGCGGGCGCGACGTCTTCTTGAGCGGCAGCCAGTCGTAGTAGGCCGCGAGCACCATCACGAGTGCGATCTTCATCAGCTCGGAGGGCTGCAGGCGCATGAAGCCGAGGTCGATCCAGCGCTGCGCGCCCATGCCGACCGAGCCGAAGAACTCGACCATGACCAGCAGGCCCACGGAAATCAGGTAGGCCAGCACCGACATGTTGCGCCAGAACCAGATCGGGACCATCGCCACCACGAACATCAGCGCGAGCCCGAGAAGGAAGCGCTTCATCTGCGGTTCCGCCCAGGTGCCGATCTGGCCGCCGGCCACCGAGTAGAGCATCAGGAAGCCGACGCAGGCGACCGCGGCCAGCAGCACGATCAGCGGCCAGTTGAGAAACAGCGCCTTGCGCCAGCCGCCCGGCACGGTCTTGACGGTGTATTCGAGGTAGCTCACGGCGTCGGGGTCCTCCGGCGGGCGGGGGCACGCATCGCGGGGCCGGTCGCGGTGCGGCTCATGCGCGGCTCGTGCGTTCGTCGGGCGCCATTTGGCGGCGCTGGCGCAGATTCTCCTGCAGCTCCTGGATCCGGTCGCGGTCGGCGGTCGGGTAGGCCTCGACCGGCGGATCACCCTCGTAAAGTGCCTGCAGCGTCACGTCGCGCGCGATCGGGGCCGCGGCCGACGATCCGCCGCCGCCATGCTCGACGATGGTGGCCACGGCGATGCGCGGGTTGTCATAGGGCGCGTAGTTCACGAACAGCCCGTGATCGCGCCGGTTCCACGGCAGGTCCTCGTTGCGGGTGACGCCGCGCGCGCGCTCGGCCGCTGTGATGTTGCGCACCTGGCTCGTGCCGGTCTTGCCGGCCATGCGCATCTCTTCGGCGATGATGCGCGAGCGGTAGGCGGTGCCGCGGCGGTTGTTCGACACGTCGTACATCGCGGCGCGGATCCAGCGCAGGTGATTCTCGTTCAGCCCGATCGGCTCGCCGCCGCGCGAGGGCTCCTCGACCCCGTCGATCGAGCGAACCAGCCGTGGCGAGATGCTCCGCCCCGTCGCGAGCCGCGCGGTCATGACCGCGAGCTGCAGAGGCGAGGTCAGCACGTCGCCTTGCCCGATCGAGCAGTTGACCGTGTCGCCGATGCGCCACTCCTGGTTCCAGCGTTCCCGCTTCCACGCCTTGTCGGGCATGATGCCTTCGCCCACCGCGGACATCGGGACATCGTGGATCGCGCCAAGGCCGAGCTTGCGGCCCATCTCGGCGATCTTGTCGATGCCCACGCGCAGCGCCATTTCGTAGAAATAGACGTCGCACGACTGCATCAGCGCGTTCTCGAGGTTCATGTGGCCGTGGCCCGCGCGCTTCCAGCAATGGAACCGGCGAGATCCGACCTTGAGGTGCCCCGGGCACCACACGGTGTTGCCCGGCCCGGTAATCCCGGCCTCAAGCGCCGCCAGCGCCGTCACCATCTTGAAGGTCGACCCCGGCGGGTAGAAGCCCTGCACAGTCTTGGACACGAGCGGCGCGCGCTCGTCGCCCTGCAGCGCGCCGTAGTCGTCGTAGGAAATCCCGCGTACGAACTTGTTGGGATCGAAGCCCGGAGCCGACGCGATGGCCAGAAGATCGCCGTGCTCGAGATCCATCACCACGACCGAGGCGCTTTCGTCGCCGAGCCGAGCGTGGATGTAGTCCTGCAGGCGCGTGTCGACGGTCAGCTGCAGGTCGGCCCCGGCCTCGCCCTCGCGCCGGTCGAGTTCGCGCATGACGCGCCCCGCGGCGTTCACCTCGACCCGCTTGGATCCGGCGCGGCCGCGCAGCATGTCCTCGTACTTGGTCTCGACACCGATCTTGCCGAACTGGAACCGCGGGATCCGCAGAACCGGATCGGGATCCTCGTAGCGGGCGAGGTCGCGCTCGGACACCGGTTGCACGTAGCCGACGACATGGGCGTAGATCTCGCCATGCGGATAGTGGCGCGACAGCCCGACCTCGGGATTCACGCCGGGCAGGGCCGGCGCGTTGGCGGCGACGCGGCTGACCGAATCCCAGCTCACGCGGTCGGCCACGGTGACCGGCAGGAACGGGGCGGACCGCTGCATTTCGGCGATGGCGCGTTCGATCTCGCTGGGGTCGAGCTCCACCAGCGTGGCGAGCCGCGCGATCGTGCTTTCGAGATCGCCGGCATCCTCGCGCACCACTGTGATGCGGTAGGCGGGCTCGTTCGCCGCGATGACAACGCCGTTGCGGTCGAAGATCTGACCGCGCGCCGGCGGGATGAGCCGCAGGTTGACGCGGTTCTCCTCGGCCAGAAGGCGGAATTCCTCGCCCTGGTCGACCTGCATGTAGCGCATGCGCATCGCCAGCACGGTCGCGAAGCCGAGTTGCACACCCCCGAGGATCATCCCCCGGCGGGTGATGCGACGCGCGCTGTCGGCGCTGTCCTTCGATGTGCGTCTCATGTTCCGAACCCTACCCGGTCGCCGTCACCCGGCCGCGAACGCCGAAGCCCGAAGACGACGAGACTGACCGCGACCACCGCCGGATAGACGAGGACGGTCAGCACCGTCTGCATCAGCAGGAGCGTGCCGTTCGCAGTGGGAATTATAAGGAGGAGCTGAACGATTTGATAGATCAGCGCCATCACGATCAGGCCGACCGTGACCGAGACCCACTCCAGCGCGAAGGCCGGCTCGCGGGTATAGCGCTCGCGCATCTTGAGGCTCTCGGTCATCGCGACGGTGAGCGCGGCCCAGAGCCCCGGCGGCCGCTGGAACACCAGATCGGCGAGAAGCGCCATTGCGGCCACGAGCAGCGTCGGCACCACGTCCGGGCGCCGCAACGCCCAGGCGAAGGTCAGCGCGACGATCAGGTCCGGCCCCGCCACCCGGCCCGGCGTCATGTCGAGCGGCAGAAGGCTGAAGAACATCACGGCAAGACACAGCGCGACATAGGCGATGCGCAGCGTCCAGAGGCGCAGGATCGCGGCGTCGATCATGTCGACCTGCCCGGCCGCGTGGCGGCTTCCGGCGACGGTGGCACGGGGCGCCGCGATGCGCTGCGGGTGGCCAGCGTGACGATGCGCGGGCACCGGGGCGGCACCGACGCGGTTGGTGACGCGAAAGCGACCCGTTCAGCCATCGACGGCCTCCGGCACCGGCTCGGGCGACGGGGCGTCCTCGGGCGTCTGCGGCTCGGGCGCGGCCGGCGGCTCTTCGGGCAGCACCAGCGCCGATGGTGTCGTGACCTGCCGGGCGCCGTGATCGCGCAGCACCCGAAGAAACTCCAGCCGCTCGTAATCCGCGGCAAGACGCACGCGCAGACGCCCGCCGGAATCCTGCGCCACCTGTCCGATAAGCAGGCCCGGCGGAAAGACATCGCCGTCGCCCGACGTGACGATCCGGTCGCCCGGGCGCACGAGGTCCGGGTTCTCGAGGAAATCGATGGGAGGCGCCGAAGAGTTGTCACCGGTGACGAGCGCACGCTGGCCCGACGGCTGGATCAGCGCCGGGATCCGGCTCGTCGCGTCGGTCAGCAGGATCACCCGGCTGGTGTTCGCGCCCACGCCGGAGATCCGCCCGACGAGCCCGATGCCGTCCATCGTCGCCCAGCCGTCGACGATGCCGTCGCGGCTGCCCACGTTGATCAGGACCGACTGCCGGAACGGGGAGCCGGAATCCGCCAGGACCACGCCGGTGATGTAGGTGAGCTTCGGGTCCAGACGCACGTTGTTGAGATCGCGCAGGCGCGCATTCTCCTGCTCGAGCTGCAGCGCCGCCTCTTTCCACGCGGTCATCTGGCGCAGCTCGCGGCGCAGCTCGCGATTCTGCTCGGTGATGTTGCGGTAGCTCTCGAAGTCGCGGAACAGCTCGACCGTGGCGGTCACCGGCGCCATCGCCCAGTCCATACGCGGCACCACGGCATCGACGACCTGCGCGCGAAAACGTTCGACGCGGGGGCTGTCGATGCGCCAGACCAGGAACAGGGCAATGAGGCAGAACAGCGTGACCGCCAGAAGCAGTCGCTTCAGCGGTCCCGTGAAATCGTCACTGGAACGGTCTCGTGCCAACGTGAACCCTCTGACCCACGGTCACGGTCTCAACTGTCGTAGTCAATCGCGTGGCGAAGCTGCTTCTCGTATTCGAGCGCCTTGCCGGTGCCGAGCGCCACGCAGTTCAGCGACTCGTCGGCGATCGACACCGCGAGGCCGGTCTGCTCGCGCAGCGCCAGATCCAGATCGCCCAGGAGCGCCCCGCCCCCGGTCAGCATGACGCCGCGATCGACGATGTCGGCGGCCAGATCCGGTGGCGTCGCCTCGAGCGCCGTCATCACCGCCTCGCAGATCGTCTGCACCGGTTCGGCCAGCGCTTCGGCCACCTGCGCCTGGCTGATCTCGGTCTCCTTCGGCACGCCGTTCAACAGGTCGCGACCGCGGATCTGCATCGACGAGCCGCGGCCGTCGTCGGGCATACGCGCCGTGCCGATGGATGTCTTGATTCGCTCGGCGGTCGATTCGCCGATCAGCAGGTTCTGCTGGCGCCGGAGGTAGTTGATGATCGCCTCGTCCATCCGGTCGCCGCCGACGCGGACCGACCGCGCATAGACGATGTCGCCCAGCGACAGGACCGCGACCTCGGTGGTGCCGCCGCCGATATCGACGACCATGGAGCCCGTGGGGTCGGTGATCGGCATGCCCGCGCCGATGGCCGCCGCGATCGGCTCCGCGATCAGGCCCGCCTTGCGCGCGCCCGCCGAAAGCACCGATTGCCGGATCGCGCGTTTCTCCACCGGCGTTGCGCCGTGCGGCACGCAGACGATGATCTTCGGTTTCGAGAAGGTCGAGCGCCGATGCACCTTGCGGATGAAGTGCTTGATCATCTCCTCGGCAACGTCGAAGTCGGCGATCACGCCCTCGCGCATCGGCCGGATCGCCTCGATCGAGCCCGGGGTTCGTCCGAGCATCAGCTTGGCGTCCTCGCCCACGGCGAGCACCTTCTTCTGGCCGTCCTTGACGTGATACGCGACGACCGAGGGTTCCGACAGGATGATGCCGCGTCCCTTGACGTAGACGAGCGTGTTCGCCGTCCCGAGGTCGATCGCCATATCCGCCGAGAAGGCGCCCATCAATCTGTCCAAGCCGAACATGCTTCCGTCCCCCGAATGGCATTGGGCCCGCGACTCTGGGAAAGAGCGGCGGGCCGGCGCCCTTATAGGCAGGCGACGGGCGCGGCGAAAGGGGCCGGGGCCCCCAAATCAGCGCGATTCTGCCACAGTCCGGGGGCCGCGGCGGCGCACAATGTCGGAAACCGGCGATGTGGAGTCGCGCTCCCGCAGCACCGTGGACGGGCCTGCGCTATCGAATGCGGAAATCGCTCAGGAGTCGTCCGGATGAAGTCTCAGGTCAAAGCACTCGTCGTCGGCGGCGGCGCCGTCGGCACCTCGATCGCCTACCATCTCGCCAGGGCCGGCTGGCAGGACGTCATGCTGCTGGAGCGTGACGAGCTGACCAGCGGCTCGACCTGGCACGCTGCCGGCCTGCTGCCCTATTTCAACATGTCGTACGCGACGACGCACATCCACGACTATTCGATCCGGTTCTACAAGACGCTCGAGGAAGAGACGGGCCTCGACGCGGGCTTCTTCGTCGTCGGCAACCTGCGCATGGCGCAGACCGACGCCCGGATGGACGAGTATCGCCTCTACGCCACCACCGCCGAGACCTGCGGCGTGCCGTTCGAATGGATGACGCCGGCGCAGATCCGGGACCGCTGGTCGCTGATCCACACCGACGACCTCAAGGGCGCGATCTACCACCCCACGGACGGCTACATTAACCCCGCCGACGTGACGATGGCGATGGCCAAGGGCGCGCGGCGGCGCGGGGTCACCATCGAACGGAAATGGCAGGTCGACGGCTACGCGTGGAAGGGCGACCACTGGGACGTCACGCTGACCAAGATGGTCGAGAAGGGCGGCAACCTCGTGCCCTCCGACGAGACCACGATCGTCTCCGCCGAGCACGTGGTGACCGCCACCGGCAACCACGCGCAGCGCACCGCGCGCCAGCTCGGCATCAAGATGCCGGCGATCCCGGTCGAGCACCAGTTCATCGTGACCGAGCCCGACCCGGCGCTGGTCGAGTACCGCAAGAGCCACGAGCAGCACCCGGTGATCCGCGACGCCGACGCCAAGTGGTATGTCCGCGAGGAGCGTGGCGGCTGGATCCTCGGACCCTACGAGCTGAACGCGCCGGCGCGCTTCGAATACGGCGTGCCCGACAGCTTCCGCGCCGACCTCTTCCCGCTCGACCTCGAGCGGATCGAGGAGGAATACATGTCGATGATCCACCGCATCCCCTCGACCGAGACGGTGGGCCTCAAGGACGATTTCAACGGACCGATCTGCTACACGCCCGACGGCAACCCGCTGATCGGCCCGGCGCCGGGCCTGCGCAACATGTGGCTGGCCGAGGGCTTCTCCTTCGGGATCACCGCCGCCGGCGGCGCGGGATACTACCTCGCGCAGATGATGGTCGACGGCGAGGCCGAGATCGACATGGCCTCGCTCGATCCCAAGCGCTTCGGCGAGGACTGGATGACAACCGAGTACGCCGCCCGCAAGAACGAGGAGGCCTACGAACACGTCTACATCCTGCACCATCCCGACGAGGAGCGCCCGGCCTGCCGGCCGCTGCGCACGGGCCCGTGCTACGACCGCCAGAAGGCCGAGGGCGCGCAGTTCGGCTGCGTCAACGGCTGGGAGCGGCCGAACTACTACGGGCCGAAGGACGCGCCGGACAGCTTCGACCACGACGCGCGGTCCTTCCGCCGCGGCGGATGGTGGCAATACGCCGTGGACGAGGCCAAGGCGATCCGCGAGGGCGTCGGCCTGATCGACGCGACGGCCTTTGCCAAGCACGCGGTCACCGGGCCCGGCGCAGCCGAATTCCTGTCGGGGTTCACCTGCAACAAGCTGCCCAATGTCGGACGCATCAACCTGACCTACGCGCTGAGCGCGGCCGGGACGGTGCGCACCGAATACACCATCGTCCGCCGCGGCGAGCAGGATTTCTACCTCGTCTCGGCAGGCGCATGGGCCGCCTATGACGGCGATTACCTGAGAAAGGCGGCCGAAGATTACATGGCTGCCGGCGGCGGCCACGTGACGATCCAGGACATCACCAGCCAGTGGGGCGTCTTCGCTATCGCTGGGCCCAAATCGCGCGACGTGCTGACCACGCTCGTGCGCGACGCCGACCCCACGACGGCGCTGTCGAACAAGCGTTTCCCGTGGCTGTCCATGCGCAACATCGAACTTGGCATGGTGCCGGTCATGGCGCTGCGCGTCGCCTACACGGGCGAGCTGGGATGGGAGCTGCACCACCCGATCGAGATGTCGGCCCACCTGTGGGATCGCCTGATGGACGCCGGCCGGCCGCACGGGCTGAAACTCGTGGGCGGCCGCGCGCAGAACTGGCTCCGGATGGAGAAATCCTACCGCGCCTTCGGCCACGAGCTCGGCCGCGACGCCACGCCGCTCGAGGCCGGTCTCGACCGCTTCGTCGATTGCACCCGGCCCTATACCGGCAAGCCGGCGATGCTCGAGACCGGGATCCGGTCGCGCTGCTGCACGCTGCTGATCGACGGGCCCGAGGACGCCGACCCGTGGGGCCGCGAGGCGCTCTTTACCGAGGACGGCGAGCGCGTCGGGCGGCTGACCTCGGGCGGGTATTCCGTCGCGTTCGGCAAGGCGATCGGCATGGGTTACGTGCGGCCGGGGCTCGCGCAGCCGGGCACCCGCCTGAAAGTGCGGATCATGGACGCGCTGTGGGATGCCGAGGTGACCGAGGATTCGCCCTACGATCCGAAGAACGAGGTCATCCGCCGCGACGGCTGACGCGCCGGCCCGGCGCCGCTGCAGACGCGCCCGCCCGGCGCCGCTGCCCGGCCGCGCCGGCGGAATGCGAGGGGCCAGCCCCTCGCGCTCCCCGGGGTTTATCGGCAAGATGAAGAGACGGATCGCCGGGAAACGCGGCCGGCGCGATCGCGGCGGCCGGCCTTGCCTCTGCCCCGGGCGCGCCGTAAGCACGGCAGGGACCCGCGGAGAGGAGAGGGGCTGCGATGGCGGAAGACGATCCCCGGACGCTCGTGTCGACCGACTGGCTCGCGCGGCATCTTCAGGATCCCGACCTGCGCGTGCTGGACGCGAGTTGGTACCTGCCCGATGCCGGGCGCGACCCGAAGGCGGAATACGCCGAGGCGCACATCCCGGGCGCGCGATTCTTCGATCTCGACGAGACCAGCGACCGCCGCTCGGAGCTGCCGCACATGGCGCCGCCGCCCGAGAAGTTCATGTCGCGGATGCGGGCGATGGGCGTCGGCGACGGACACCAGGTGGTGGTCTACGACGGGGCCGGGCTGTTTTCGGCGGCGCGCGTCTGGTGGCTGTTCCGGCTCATGGGGCATGCGGACGTCGCGGTGCTCGACGGCGGCTTTGCGAAATGGCGGGCCGAGGACCGGCCCGTGGAGGACATGCCGCCGATCGTCCGCGACCGGCACATGACGGTGCGCAGGCAGGCGCAGATGGTGCGCGACGTGACGCAGGTTTCGGCCGCATCGAAGCTGGGCGACGCCGAGATCGTCGACGCGCGCTCTCCCGAGCGGTTCCGTGGCGATGCGCCGGAGCCGCGCCCCGGAATGCGTGCGGGTCACATCCCCGGATCGCGCAACGTGCATTACGCCGCATTGCTTAACGACGACGGCACGATGAAGTCGCCCGAGGCGCTGCGCGCGGTCTTTGCCGAGGCGGGGGTCGACCTCGACAAACCGGCGATCACCACCTGCGGATCCGGCGTCACCGCGGCGGTGCTGAGCCTTGCGATGGAACGCATGGGCAAGCGCGACCATTCGCTCTACGATGGGTCGTGGTCCGAATGGGGCGCCTCGCCCACCGTGCCCGTCGCGACCGGCGACGCCTGAGGCGCCGGCCGCCCCGCCCCCCACAGTTCCTGCCGCCCGCGCGCGGCCATCCGGAGACAGCGCATGTTCGACCAGCTCAAGGAGCAGCCCGCCGACAAGATCCTCGCCCTGATGCAGGCGTTCCGCGAGGACCCGCGCGAGGACAAGATCGATCTCGGCGTCGGGGTCTACAAGGACGCGCACGGCAACACCCCGATCATGCGGGCCGTCAAGGCCGCGGAGAAGCGGCTCTGGGACGAGGAGACGACGAAGGCCTATACCGGGCTCGCCGGCGATCCCCTCTTTGCCGAACGGATGCGGGACCTGGTCCTCGGCGACAGCGTTTCGGCCGAGCAGGTGGCCGCCGTGGCGACGCCCGGCGGCACCGGCGCGGTGCGGCAGGGCTTCGACATGGTGCGGCTGGCCAACCCGGACGCCACGATCCACGTGTCCGACCCGACCTGGCCCAACCACCTGTCGATCCTCAAGCACATGGGCCTGCCGGTCGCGCCCTACCGCTACTTCGACAGCGACACCGGCGGCGTCGACTTCGCGGGCATGATCGCCGACATCCTCAAGGCGCGGCCGGGCGACATCGTGCTGCTGCACGGCTGCTGCCACAACCCGACGGGCGCGAACCTGTCGATGGTCGAGTGGAAGCACGCGATCGAGAAGATCAACGAGGTGGGCGCGATCCCGATGATCGACCTTGCCTACCAGGGCTTCGGCGACGGGCTCGAGGCCGATGCCGCGGCGACGCGCGCCGTGGTGGAGGCCTGCCCGGAGACGATCATCGCCGCGTCGTGTTCGAAGAATTTCGGCATCTACCGGGAGCGGACCGGCATCCTGATGGCGGTGTCGCAGGACCCGTCCCGCAAGAAGGTGACGCAGGGCACGCTGGCCTATCTCAACCGGCAGAACTACTCGTTCCCGCCCGATCACGGTGCCCGGCTGGTGCTGATGGTGCTGGGCGACGACGAATTGCGCGCCGACTGGGAGGCGGAACTGGAGGAGGTGCGCACCGGCATGCTGGAGTTGCGCCGGCTTCTGGCCGACGAGCTGCGCCAGCGGTCGAACTCCGACCGGTTCGAATTCCTGGCCGAGCATCGCGGCATGTTCTCGCGCCTCGGCTGCAGTCCCGAAATGGTCGAGAAGCTGCGCGCCGATCACGGCATCTACATGGTGGGCGACAGCCGCATGAACATCGCCGGGCTCAACCGCGACACGGTGCCGAAGCTCGCGCAGGCGATCGTCGATGTCGGCATCTGACGGCGCCCGCGCCGTCCTTTGGGGCCATCGCGATTCGGGCCATGCGGTCAAGGTCGCGCTGGCCCTCCATCTTGCCGGGATAGATCACGGCGTCGAGGTCGTGGATATCTGGGCCGCGCCGGAGACCCGTCCGGACCTCTTCCGCGCCAGGAGCCCGCTCGGGCAGGTTCCGCTCCTGGAGCTCGACGGCGTCGCGCTGACGCAATCCGGCGCGATCCTCATGGAGATCGCCGATCGGTTCGCCACGCTCGGGGGCGAGAGTGCCTCGGGCCTGCGGCGGGGCCGGACGATCCTGATGTGGGAGGCCAACCGGATCGGCATGTGCGTGCCGCAGCTGATCGAGGCGCGCCGCCCTGGCGGTGACGCGTTTCCAGACGGCGCGGTCGCATGGCTCGCGGGGCGCTACGCCGCGGACGCGGCGCAGTTCGAGACGTTGCTCGGCGCCGGGCCGTTCCTGCACGGCGAAGCGCCGGGGATCGGCGATTGCGCGGTCTGGGGCTACGCCCGTTGGATCGACCGGGCCGGACTGACGGCGCCGCCGGCCCTGGCCGCCTGGCTCGACCGCATGGCGGCGCTTCCGGCGACGGAGCGCGCTGCGGCCGCCTTCGGCTGATCCCGGTCATGGACCTAGGCGGCGCCTCTTCGTGTTAGACTCAGGAAACGCGGCCCGGTTCGGCCGCGCGGGGGCGGCCGGGCAACACGGCCGGCGGCGCTCCGCTCCATCTGGTCCGAAGGAGGTTTCGCATGTTCAAGCACATCATGGCACCCGTCGATCTGAAATCGACCGACAAGCTCGACCGCGCGCTGAAGGCCACCGCCGAGGCCGCGCGCCAGCACGACGCGAAAGTGACTTACGTGTCGGCGTCGAACGCCACGCCGTCCGAGATCGCGCATACCCCCGAGGAGTTCCGCGAGAAGCTCGGCGCATTCGCAAAGGCGCAGGCTGAGGCCCATGGGATCGAAGCCGACAGCCATGCGCTGATCCTGCACGATCAGCGCGCGGATCTGGACAACGCGCTCGTCCACGCGGCCGAGGAGATGGGCGCGGACCTCATCATTATGGCCTCGCACGACCCGAATTTCTTCGATCACTTCTGGTCGTCGAACGGCGGCGCGGTCGCCCGCGATTCGAAAGCGTCGGTGATGCTGGTGCGAGGCACCTGAGCCCGGCGCGGCGTCATGCACGGTGGTAGGGACTTCCCGCGAGGATAGACGCGGCCCGGTAGAGCTGTTCGGCCAGCATCACCCGCGCCAGCATGTGCGGCCAGACCATCGCACCGAAGCTGAGCGACAGATCGGCTTCGGTGCGCAGGTCGGGATCGATCCCGTCGGCACCTCCGATGACGAAGGACAGGTCCTGAACCCCCTGGTCGCGCAGCCGCGCGAGCGTGTCGGCAAATTCGATCGACGTCATGGTGCGGCCGCGTTCATCGAGCGTGCAGAGCGCACCGGACGGCCGGGCGCGGCGCAGCAGCGCCGCTTCGGCGGCCATGCCGCCACCCTTGCGATCCTCGACCTCGATGATGCGGGCGGGCCCGAGGCCGAGCCCCCGGCCGGACTTGTCGAACCGGCCGAGATAGTCGTCGACGAGGGCGTGCTCCGGGCCCGACCGGAGCCGCCCGACGACACAGAGATGGATCCGCAAGGGCTAGTGGCCGATGCCCCGCGACGGCGCGACCGGCATCCACATCTTCTCGATCTGGTAGAACTCGCGCACTTCGGGGCGGAACACGTGCACGATCACGTCGCCCGTATCGATCAGCACCCAGTCGCCGCTGTCCTTGCCCTCGGTCTTCGACGCGACGCCGTGACGGGACTTCAGCTCCTCGGTCAGCTTTTCCGCGATCGACACGACCTGCCGCGACGACCGGCCCGAACACACGATCATGTAGTCGCCGATCGCGCTCTTGCCGCGGAGATCGATCTCCACGACGTTTTCGGCCTTCATGTCATCGAGGATGGCGAGTATGGATGCGAGCTGCATTTCGCTCGTGGCATCCGTCTGGGCCAGTCCGTTCATAGGGCGGCCCCCTTCGGCGGCATGTGCCGCGTCAGTGAAGAGTGACAGGACATCGTCCTCCTTTTGAGATCACCATCGCCGCGCGTCCCAGCGCGCCGCGTAGTGTAAAGATAGCATCGGCCGTGTGACTTCTCAATGTCACCGTGCTGCGACAGGGCAACACGCGCGGTAACGATCAGGCGCCGTAGGGAATCCAGACGGTCTTCACCTCGGTCGCGTGTTCGAGGAACGCGGGATCGGCGCCGGCGGCGCCGTGCCAGTCGCGGTCGCGCCGGTCGTTCACCCAGGTGCGCTTGAGGTTGCTCGCGGCCCCGCTCTCGATCTCGGCGGACAGGTCCGACGAAGAGAACGACCAGACCGCATCGACGTCGAGATGCGTGGCCAGGACCGGGGCGAGCTCCGCATGTGCGCCGGTCAGCAGGTTCACCACGCCGCCGGGCAGGTCCGAGGTCTCCAGCACCTGGACGAGGTCGGCGGCCACGAGGGGGAAGGGTTCGGACACGACGAGGACGGTGCGATTGCCCATCGCGATCGCCGGCGCCATCACCGATACAAGGCCCAGAAGCGGCGTCGCGTCGGGGCAGAGCGCGCCGATCACGCCCACGGGCTCGCGCAGGGCCAGAGCCATGCCGCGGATCGGCACCGCGCGGGCCTCGCCGGCGAACTTGTCGGCCCATGCGCCCCAGTGAAACAGTCGGTCCACGGCGGCGTCGACCTCGGCCGCTCCGTCGCCCGTGCCGGTCATGCGGTCGAGTCGCGCGGCCAGTTCGTCGCGGCGTGCGGCCAGGTTCTCGGCCATGTAGTAGATCACCTGCGCGCGGTTATGCGCACTCGCGCCCGCCCAGCCGGACGCGCCGCGCGCGGCCTCCACCGCGTTGCGCACATCCTTGCGGTTGGCGATCGGGGCTTGCCCCATCAGCCGGCCGCCCGCGTCGTGCACGGCTCGGGCATAGCCGCCGTCGGGCCGCGCCTGCTTGCCGCCGATATAGAGCTTCGCGGTGCGATCGACGGCCTCGGGCTCGGCGGTCTCGCCGTCGAAGGGCGCCACGCGCGCCAGCGGGGCTCCGGCATGGGCCGGTCGCAGGTAGGCCGACAGGCCCTCGGGCCCGCCCTCGCGGCCGAAGCCGCTTTCGCGCACCCCGCCGAAACCGGCCGCCGCGTCGAACATGTTGGCCCCGTTCACCCAGACCACGCCGGCGGCGAGCTTCGGCGCGATGTCGAGGCAGGTGTTCACGTTCTCCGACCACAGGCTTGCGGCCAGCCCGTAGCGCGTGTCGTTGGCCAGCGCGACGGCCTCGGCGGGCGTCCGGAAGGTCGTGGACACCAGAACAGGACCGAAGATCTCTTCCTGCATCAGCCGCGCGGCGGGGCCGAGGCCGGTCACCAGCGTCGGCGGGTAAAAGCAGCCCTCGGGCACGTCGCAAGCGGCGACATGGGTTTCGCCCTCGTCGTTGGCGTCGACCAGCGCGGCGATCCGGTCGCGCTGCACCGGATCGACGATCGCGCCCATGTCGATCGACTTGTCGAGCGGATCGCCCAGTCGCAGCTTGTCCATGCGCGCCCGCAGCCGGTCGTGGAACGTCTCCGCCACGCCCTCCTGCACCAGAAGGCGCGAGCCGGCGCAGCAGACCTGCCCGCCGTTGAACCAGATCGCGTCGACGAGCCCCTCGACCGCCGAGTCGAGGTCCGCGTCCTCGAAAACGATGTAGGGCGATTTGCCGCCCAACTCGAGCGTCAGCCCGATTCCGCGCCCGGCGGTTGCCTCGCGGATCCGGCGGCCGACCTCGGTCGACCCGGTAAAGGCGACCTTGTCGACATCCGCCTCCACCAGCGCCGCGCCGGTCGCGCCGTCGCCGGTGACGATGTTCACCACGCCATCGGGCAGGCCCGCCTGCCGGCAGATGTCGGCAAAGAGCAGCGCGGTGAGCGATGTCCACTCGGCCGGCTTCAGCACCACGGTATTGCCCGCCGCCAGCGCCGGCGCGATCTTCCACGCCAGCATCAACAGCGGGAAGTTCCACGGCACCACCTGCCCGCAGACGCCCCAGGGCGCCCGGCCCGGACGCTCCGTCTCGAACAGCTGCGCCAGCCCGGCATGGTAGTAGAAGTGCCGCGCCACCAGCGGCACGTCGATGTCGCGTGCCTCGCGGATCGGCTTGCCCGAATCCAGGCTCTCGAGCACCGCGAAGAGCCGCGCATGCTTCTGCACCAGGCGCGCCAGCGCATAGAGAAAACGGGCGCGTCCCGGCCCGCCGAGGTCCTGCCAGCCGGGCTGTGCGGCACGGGCCGCCTTGACCGCGCGATCCACGTCCGCGCTGCTGCCTTGCGTGATCTCGGCCAGAACCTCGCCGGTCGCCGGGTTGCGCGTCTCGAACGTGTCGCCGGGCGCGCCGAACGCGCCGTCGATGAAGTGCCCGAAGCGCGACCCCTGGTCGACGATCCACGCGAGCGCGTCGCCCGCCGCCTCCGGGGCCGATCCGTACTCCATCGTCTCGAAGATTTCGCGCACGGTCATGGTGTTGTCTCGCTGCAAACGTTGGATGTCACGGGGCGGCGCCCGCGCTCAGGCCAGGGCATGGCGCCACGAGGCCGAGTAGGCCCCGGTCACGAAATGCTCGATCTGCCGTTCGATGTCGCCCAGAAGCGACGAGGCCCCGAACCGGAAGAGGTCCGGCCGAAGCCAGCGGTCGCCCAGCTCCTCCTTGACGAGTGCAAGGTACGTGAGCGCGTCCTTCGCCTTCGAGATGCCGCCCGCCGGCTTGTAGCCGACCCGGTGGCCCGTCCAGTCGTGGTAGTCGCGGATCGCGCGCATCATCACGAGGCTCACCGGCAGGGTCGCGTTCACGCCCTCCTTGCCGGTGGAGGTCTTGATGAAATCCGCGCCCGCCATCATGCAAACGAGGCTCGCGCGGGCCACGTTGCGCAGGGTTCCGAGCTCCCCGGTCGCGAGGATCGCTTTCACGTGCGCCTCGCCGCAGGCGCTGCGGAAGGCGCGCATTTCGTCGTAGAGCGCCTGCCAGTCGCCGGTCAGAACGTGCCGGCGCGAGATCACGATGTCGATTTCCGCCGCGCCGGCCTCCACGCTCTCGCCGATCTCGGCCACGCGCAGGTGAAACGGCGACAGCCCGGCCGGAAAGCCCGTCGACACCGCCGCGACGGGAATGCCCGAGCCCTCGAGCGCCGACACTGCCGGCGCAATCATGTCATGGTAGACGCAGACGGCCCCCACCGTCAGGTCGGGCAGGTCGAGCGCCTCGAGCAGGTCGGCCCGCATCGGCGTGCGCGCCTTGGCGCACAGCCGCGCGACGCGCCCCGGCGTGTCGTCGCCCGACAGCGTCGTCAGGTCGATGCACGACACCGCGCGTGCCAGCCACGCGGCCTGGTGCGCCTTCTTGACCGAGCGCCGGCCGGGCAGCGTCGACGCGCGCCGCTCGATCGCCGAGCGATTGGCCTGCGCGCGCATCACCCGGTCGAGGTCGAGCGCCGTGCCCGGATTGCGCGGCGCGACGGTCTGGGGCAGGGCGTGGGTGGCGGTGTGGTGCATGGATCCTCGCGGCAGGGGCACAGTTGTGGCAAACGGTCTCACGCGCGTCCGGTGCTGGCAAGCGGTGCCGCGACGACCGCCCGCGAGGGCGGAGGAGCGCCTAGCGCACGCGGTTCGACAGCCAGCGCAGGACCGGGTTCTTCTGCGGGCGCAGCAGCTCGAGGTGGAGGATCCGCGCCCGCGGCTGGTCCGACCAGATCAGCTCGGACAACTCGTAGACACGCTTGTTGAACTGCGGCGGCAGCACCCAGAAGGCGAGGTCTTCGGCTTCCCACAGAACCTCGCGAAAGGACGGCTGGTCGATCCCGTACCGGCCCTCGGCAAAGCGCAGCGCCCACGCGTCGAAGAGATCAAGCGCCGCCTGGCTGCGGCGATAGAGCAGCACGCCGGTGTTGATCTCCGGAAAGGTGTCGGGGAGGGCGTTGCGGATCGGCTTGTTGTGGCGCCCGCGATGCCACAGCGCCACCTGCGCGCCGGCCATGTCGTAGCGCTGCAGCAGGTCGAAGAGCGATCCCAGGTTTTCACGCACGAGCGTGTCGTTGTCGAGAAACAGCGTCTCTTCGAACGGCGTCTGCCCGAGCAGGTTGACCTTGGGCCGCTTGAGGCCCTCTGGGATCACGAAGCTCAGGTCGAAGCCCGACACGTCGTCGTCGGCATGGCACCAGATCGCGGTCAGAAGGCTGGGATTCCAGTGTTTCACGCTCGCCGCCGAGCGGCGCGCCACATCGACGTGGTCGCGGCCCCAGGCGACGTAGACGACACCGCGCTTGGCCGGCGGCCGTTCGCTGTCCTGCATGGTCGTTCGGTCCGTTGTTGTCGCGCCGCCCCGCCGGCCCGCGGCTTTTGGAATATGTCGCGGTGGGAATTGCCCGTCGCTGCGCCGGGGTCAAGACCGCGGGGCCGGGTCCGGAGGCCGGAACGCGACGTCGCGGCGCGGTGGATCGGGACTCAAAATCGGAACAAAAATGGAACATACTGCGGATCCACCATCCGAATCCCTGTGTCCGGGCGCCATGACCGTCGAGCTGTCGATCACCTCGAACTTCACCTTTCTCACCGGGGCGTCGCACCCCGAGGAGTTCGCGGAGCGCGCGGCGCTCGAGGGGGTGGAGGCGATCGCCATCGCCGACGCAAACTCGGTGGCGGGGATCGTGCGCGCGCATGTGCGGTTGAAGGAGATCGCGCGCCGCGTGGCCGAGCGCGACGCGGCCGAGGCGGCGGACGGGCCGGTGGGCCCGCCGTGCCCCGCGCACCTGCCGCCGCCGCCGGGCCTGCCGGTGCGCAACGTGCCGCGGCTGATCCCGGCCGCCCGGCTGGTGCTGGCCGAAGGCGTCGAGATCACCGCGCTCGCCGCCACGCGGGCCGGCTGGGGCCGGCTGTGCCGGCTCCTGACGACCGGGCGGCGACGGGCGGCCAAGGGCACCTGCGATCTGCGGGTCGACGACCTCCTGGCGCCCGAGGCCGGCGCGCTCGAGGGGCTCGAGCTGATCCTGCACGGGCCCACGGCGGAAGATGCGGCCGGGCTGCAGGCGTGGCGGCCGCCGGCGCGGCGGCTGGCGCGTGGTCTCGCGGCGCGGATGCATCTCGGGCTCGCCCCGCGCTACGATGGCGACGACGCCCGCCGCTTCGACCGGCAGGCGCAGGCGGCGGCGGAACTCGGCCTGCCGACCGTGGCGACCGCGCGGCCGCTCATGCATCACGGCCGCCGCCGGCGCCTCGCCGACGTGCTGACCGCGGTGCGGCTCGGGCTGCGGGTCGACGATCTGGGCCGCGCGGCGCTGGCCAACGGCGAGCAGCGGCTGCGCGGCCCGGCCGAGATGCGCCGCCTCCTGGGCCGGCATTCCGGGGCGCTCGACCGCGCGGCGGCGCTGGCGGCGCGCTGCCGCTTCGACATCGCCTCGCTGCGCTACGAATACCCCTCGGAGATCTCGGACGGCGAGCGGCCGCGCGACCGGCTCGCCCGGCTCGCCCGGTCGGGCCTCGCCTGGCGCTATCCGGGCGGCGCCCCCGAGAAGGTCGAGACGATGCTCGAGCATGAGCTCGACCTGATCGCGAAGCTCGACTACGAGCCCTATTTCCTGACCGTGCGCGACATCGTCGCCTTCGCGCGCGAGCGCGGCATCCTCTGCCAGGGGCGCGGATCGGCGGCGAACTCGGTCGTGTGCTATTGCATGGGCGTCACCAGCGTCAGTCCCGAGATCGGCACCATGGTGTTCGAGCGCTTCGTCTCTGAGGCGCGCGACGAGCCGCCCGACATCGACGTCGATTTCGAGCACGAGCGCCGCGAAGAGGTGATCCAGCACATCTACGAGCGGTACGGGCGCCACCGGGCCGGGCTCTGCGCCACCGTGATCCACTATCGCGGCAAGCGCGCCATCCGCGAGGTCGGCGCCGCCATGGGCCTCAGCCAGGACACGATCGGTGCGCTCAGTTCGCAGCTCTGGGGCTTTTTCTCCACCAACGGGCTGGAAGAGCAGCGGATGCGCGAGATCGGCCTCGACCCCGAGGATCACCGGCTGCGCCTGACGATGGAACTGATCTTCGAGATCCAGGGCTTTCCGCGGCACCTCTCGCAGCATGTCGGCGGCTTCGTCGTGACCGAGGGGCGGCTCGACGAGCTGGTGCCGGTGGAGAACGCGGCGATGGAGGACCGCACCGTCATCTGCTGGGACAAGGACGACATCGAGGCGCTGGGCATCCTCAAGGTCGACGTGCTGTCGCTCGGTATGCTCACCTGCATCCGCAAGGCCTTCGACCTGCTGAAGATGCACCGGGGCGAGCACCACACGCTCGCGACGCTGCCGCCCGAGGATCCGCGCGTCTACGACATGCTCTGCCGCGCGGACTCGATCGGTGTCTTCCAGGTCGAGAGCCGGGCGCAGATGAACTTCCTGCCGCGGATGCGGCCGCGCAACTTCTACGATCTCGTCATCGAGGTGGCGATCATCCGCCCCGGCCCGATCCAGGGCGACATGGTCCACCCCTACCTGCGCCGCCGCAACGGCGAGGAGGAGGTGTCGTTCCCCTCGGACGAGCTCGGCCAGGTGCTGGGCAAGACGCTGGGCGTGCCGCTGTTTCAGGAGCAGGCGATGCAGATCGCCATCATCGGCGCCGGCTTCACCCCGGACGAGGCCGACCGGCTGCGCCGGGCGCTGGCCACCTTCAAGAAGCTCGGCAACGTGAGCGAGTTCCGCGATCGGTTCCTGAAGGGCATGGCGCGCAACGGCTACGAGGCGGAGTTTGCGGAGCGTTGCTTTTCCCAGATCGAGGGCTTCGGATCCTACGGCTTTCCCGAGAGCCATGCGGCGAGCTTCGCGCTGCTGGTCTACGCTTCGGCCTGGATCAAGTGCCATCATCCGGCGGTGTTCGCCTGCGCGCTGCTGAACGCGCAGCCCATGGGCTTCTACGCGCCCGCGCAGATCGTGCGCGACGCGCGCGCCCACGATGTCGAGGTGCGGCCCGTCGCCATCGATTCGAGCTACTGGGACAACGTGCTCGAACCCGACGGGCGCGGGGGGCTCGCGCTGCGGCTGGGTTTCCGGCAGATCAAGGGCGTGCGCGAGGAGGACGCCACCTGGCTGACCGCCGCGCGCGGAAACGGCTACCGCAGCGTGCGCGACGTCTGGCGGCGCGCGGGCCTCGGCGCACCCGTGCTTGCCCGGCTCGCCGAGGCCGACGCCTTTGCCCCGCTCGGGCTGTCGCGGCGCGAGGCGCTCTGGGAGGCTCGGGCGCTGGCCGGGGACCGGCCGCTGCCCCTCTTTGCCGGCGACATGGAGGGCGAGGGCATCGTCGAGCCCGCCGCCCACCTGCCCGAGATGAGCGAGGGCGAGGAGATCGTCGAGGATTTCGTCGCCATGCGCCTGACCCTGCGGCGCCATCCGGTCGCGCTGTTGCGCCCGCTCCTGACGCCCGGGGCGGCCTGACACCGGGCCGGCACGTCACGTGGGGCCCGCCTTCCGGAGCGCCCGGGCCCGTGATACGGAACGGACCGCCGGCAGGGGGTGTGCGTGACAGTCTTTCTCATCGACGATCTGAATCCGCCGTCCGAGGGCGCGCGCCTCGACGGCTTTGCCTGGGACGGGACCGATTTCGTCATCGGCGAGGCCGGGCGTGCCGCGCACGAGGCAGCCGGCGGATCGCTGCCTTGGTCCGCAGACGGGCGGCACGTGCTGGTGCGCCGCACCGGCGCACGGATCGAGGTCGGCGCCGATTTCGGCGGCTACCGGCACCTGTTTTACTGGTCGGACGGCCTCGCCTGGGCGATCTCGGACAGTTTCATCGACCTTGTGGCGCATCTGCGGGCGCGCGGCGTGACGCTGACGGAGGATCCCGCGCAGACCGGCGCATTCCTGTCGCGCAAGCAGCTCTTTCAGCAGCTGACGACGGATCGCACGCCGGTCCGGGAGATCGCGTGCCTCGACGTCGGCGCGCGCATCGTCATCACCGACGGGCGGCTGGAGGTCGTGCCGCCCGAGGCGCTGCCGACGGGCACCTACGCCGAGGCGCTGCACGCGTTTCTGGAGCTCTGGCTGGGCCGGATCGCGACGCTGCGGCAGGATCCGGAGCTCACGCTGTTCTTCCACCTTTCGGGCGGGATCGACAGTCGTGCGGTCACGGCGTTCCATCTCTGGGTGGAACGGCACATGGACCTGCCGGGCGCGGCCTCAATCCGTTCGCTGACGGATGCCTCGCACGCCGACGACCTCAAGATCGCGGAGAAGGTCGCGGCGGCGACCGGGGTGAGGCTCAATGCCCTTTCCGGCCGCCCGGCGCGCGTGCTGGACGAGGCGGCGGCGCTGGCCTCGTGGCGCGTCACGTCGGCCGGGGTCTACTCGCCGTTGCGGATCCCGACGCGGATCATGGATCCGCGCGACGTGCATTTCTCGGGCCATGCGAGCAACGGCTACAAGGTCGTGTACACGCCCGATGCGGCGGCACGGCGGCTGCGCGACATGGAGCGCGCCTACGGCTATTTCGGGCGGGGCGACCGCGCGCGCTGGCGCGACCAGATGGAGGCGTACCTCGACCGGCTGACCGCGCCGCTCGTCGATTTGGGCCGTGGCTGGGGCCGCTGGCAGCGTGTGAACCGGGCGCGGTTCCACGGCGGGCAGGCCGCAAGCTACAAGACGCAAGTGGCGGTGTTTCATTCGGCGAGCGCGGCGCGCGCCGCGGCGCTGCGGCCGCGCGACATGGCCGATTACGCCTTCTACCACGACATTCTCGCGGCGCTTGCGCCGGAGCTTCTGGCCGTGCCGTTCGACGATCGGCGCAAGGCGCCACCTGCGGACGCGCCGCGGACCGCGGTCGCGCCGCTCAACCCGCGCGCCGGGCAGATCCACGGCCGCTTCGACCCGCCGGAGCCCGGCACGGATACCGCCCCGGCCACGTCGCGCGCGGTAGTGACCCAGATCCTGCAAGAGGTCGAGGAGGGATGGCCGGCGCTGCCGCGCGGCCGGGTCAGCCTGCTCTTTCGCTGGCATCTCTGGCGGCTGGCGCGCGACACGCGCCGCGGTCGGATCCGGCACGCAGTGCGGCTGCGCCATCTCTCGACCGCGTGGCTTTTGATCCGGCTGGCCCGGCTCGGCGTGACGATGGCCGATCCGGTCCGTGGCCCGCGCCCTCAGAAATAGGCGTAGACGAGCAGGGCGAGCCCGAGGATGACCCGGTAGATCACGTAGGGCGTGAAGCTGACCGAGCGCAGAAGGCGCATCATCAGCGCCAGCGCCCCGAGCGCGGCGAGAAACGCCAGTGCCGCGGCGATCGCGCCGTCCCGTGCGGCGGCGAGATCGGCGCTGCCCGCGACCTCGGCGCCCAGAACGGCGCCGGACGCTAGGATCGTAGGGATCGACATGAGCATCGCGAGCTTCGCCGCGCCGTGGCGGTCGTAGCCGAGAGCGCGCGCCCCGGTGATCGTGATGCCGGACCGCGACGTGCCCGGGATGAGCGCGATCGCCTGCCACAGCCCGAGGATCGCGGCGTGGCGCAAGGTCCACTGTCCGGCGGTCCGGACCGTCGGGCTTCGAGTGTCGTACCACCAGAGCACGATACCGAAGACCAGCATCGCCCAGCCGATCACCGCGACCGAGCGCAGCGCGTCGTCTAGACCGGTGAGCTTGAGCGCGAGGCCCGCGATCACCACCGGCACCGTCGCGATCCCGAGGCAGAGCGCGAGAAACGCGCCCGGCGTGTCGATGCGTCCCTGCGCAAGCCGCAGCGTGCCGGCCGCCGCGACCCGCACGTCCGCCCAGAAATAGAGCACAACGGCGAAAAGCGTGCCGACATGCACCGCCACGTCGATCACCTGGCCCTGGTCCTCGAGCCCTGTCAGGCCGGGCAGCAGGATCAGGTGCCCCGACGAGGAGATCGGCAGGAACTCGGTGATCCCCTGGATGAGGGCGAGCAGGACAAGCTGGAAAAACGGCATATCTGGAGCTTTCGGAGCGGGCACGTGCGACTGGTAGCGCCGGGCGGCTGCGAACGGAAGGCGAGAAGTTAAGTCCGGATCGGACATAAAATGCGTGTCAGGAGACCGAAAAATCGAGCCGAAAGCGACTGAAAGCGACAAATAGGTCAGTAAATATGACTTTCATTCGTGCGAAGGCTCGCATATAGTCCCGGGCAACACCTGACGCAGGGAGAGGATCATGGCGAACCAGCCGATGCTGAAATTCGTGACCGTCGGGCGCGACATGCCCGAAAAGCGCGATGCCGAGGCACGCGCACGCGACTTTCAGGAGATCTATGCCGAGTACGCCGAGCAGAAGGCCGAGGAACAGGCCGGCCGCTGCTCGCAATGCGGTGTGCCCTACTGCCAGTCGCACTGCCCGCTGCACAACAACATCCCCGACTGGCTGAAGCTTACTGCGGAAGGCCGGCTCGAAGAGGCCTACGAGGTCAGCCAGGCCACCAACACCTTCCCCGAGATCTGCGGCCGGATCTGCCCGCAGGACCGCCTGTGCGAAGGCAACTGCGTGATCGAACAGTCGGGCCACGGCACGGTCACCATCGGCGCCGTCGAGAAGTACATCACCGACACCGCGTGGGAAAAGGGCTGGGTCAAGCCGGCCTCGCCGGCGCAGGAGCGTCCCGAATCGGTCGGCATCATCGGCGCCGGCCCCGGCGGCCTTGCGGCGGCCGACATGCTGCGCCGCGCCGGCGTGCAGGTGACCGTCTACGACCGCTACGACCGGGCCGGCGGCCTGCTGACCTACGGCATCCCGGGCTTCAAGCTCGAGAAAGAAGTTGTGGTGCGCCGGAACACGCAACTCGAAGAGGGTGGCGTGACCTTCCGGCTCAACTGCGAGGTCGGGACCGACATTTCCTTCGACCAGATCCGCGAAGAACATGACGCCGTCATCATCGCGACGGGCGTCTACAAGTCGCGCGACCTGCCCGGGCCGGGCGCGGGCGCCGACGGCATCGTCCGTGCGATCGATTTCCTGACCGCCTCGAACCGCGCCGTGAACTTCGGCGACAACGTCGCCGAGTTCGCCAGCGGCGAACTCAACGCCCATGGCAAGCGCGTCGTCGTGATCGGCGGCGGCGACACCGCGATGGACTGCGTCCGCACCTCGATCCGCCAGGGCGCGGAAAGCGTGAAGTGCCTCTATCGCCGCGACCGGCAGAACATGCCGGGATCGCAGCGCGAGGTCGCCAACGCCGAGGAAGAGGGGGTTCAATTCGAGTGGCTGACCGCGCCCAAAGGCTTCAAGGGCGATCCGGTGAATGCCGTTGTGGTGCAGAAGATGCGACTCGGCCAGCCCGACGCGACCGGCCGTCAGAGCCCCGAGATCATCGAGGGGTCGGACTACGACGAACCCGCCGACCTCGTCATCAAGGCGCTGGGCTTCGAGCCCGAGGAGCTGCCGAAGCTCTGGGGCGTCGACGGGCTCGAGGTCACCCGCTGGGGCACCGTCAAGGCGGAGTTCGGATCGGGCGCGACGTCGCTGCCCGGTGTCTACGCGGTAGGCGACATCGTCCGCGGGGCGAGCCTCGTGGTCTGGGCGATCCGCGACGGGCGCGACTGCGCGTCAGCGGTGCTCGAACAGCTGAACGGCGCCGCGGCCTCGGTGGCGGCCGAGTGACGGCTGCCGGACCCATCGATGCGCCGGTCGACCTCGTCGGGCGGTGTCTGTGCGGTGCGGTGACGATCCGCGCCGCCGCCGTGTCTCCGCGCGTGCAGGTCTGCCATTGCGAGATGTGCCGGCGCTGGACCGGCGGGCTTTACGCGATGTTCACTGCGCCCCCCGACGGCGTGCAAGTCGAGGGTGCCGTGCGGACCTATCGCGCATCGAGCTTTGCCGAACGTGCGTTCTGCCCGACCTGCGGCAGCCACCTGTGGCTGCGCGACGACGATGCCGAGTACGAATTGATGCCGGGCATGTTCCCCGGCGCGGCGGATTTCCCGCTGCAATCCGAAGTCTATGCGGACCACGCGCTCGCGGCGATGACCCTGTCGGGATCGCACGAGCGCACCGACCGCGCCACCTACGAAGCCGATAACCCCTTCGTCCCTGAGGAGGATCTGCCATGACCAAATACGATGCCGAATGGGCGCGCGCGGAAACCGAAAAGCGCGACTGGCTGGCCGAACACGGCATGTATTCGCACAGCGACGAGCATTCGTCCTGCGGCGTGGGCCTCGTTGTCAGCCTCGACGGGGCACCGTCGCGCAAGGTCGTGCAGCACGGTATCGCCGCACTGAAGGCGGTGTGGCACCGCGGCGCCGTCGACGCCGACGGCAAGACCGGCGACGGCGCCGGCATCCACGTGCAGATCCCGGTTCCTTTCTTCCATGATCAGATCGAGCGCACCGGGCACACACCGCGCCAGAACGAGCTGATGGCAGTGGGCCAGGTGTTCCTTCCCCGGACGGATTTCGGCGCGCAGGAGACCTGCCGCACGATCGTCGAAACCGAAGTCCTGCGCATGGGCTACTATATCTACGGCTGGCGCCACGTGCCGGTGAATGTCGAGTGCCTCGGGGAAAAGGCCAACGCGACCCGCCCGGAGATCGAGCAGATCCTGATCTCGAACGCCAAGGGCGTCGACGAGGAGACGTTCGAGCGCGAGCTTTACGTCATCCGCCGGCGGATCGAGAAGGCGACCGCCGCGGCCGGCATCACCCAGCTCTACATCGCCTCGCTGTCCTGCCGCTCGATCATCTACAAGGGCATGATGCTCGCGCAGGACGTGGCCGAGTTCTATCCCGACCTGCAGGACAAAAGGTTCGAAAGCGCTTTCGCGATCTATCACCAGCGCTATTCGACCAACACGTTCCCCCAATGGTGGCTGGCCCAGCCCTTCCGCATGCTCGCCCACAACGGCGAGATCAACACGCTGAAGGGCAACACCAACTGGATGAAGAGCCACGAGATCCGCATGGCGTCCGCCACGTTCGGAGACTGGGCGGCCGACATCAAGCCGATCATCGCGTCTGGCGCTTCGGATTCGGCCGCGCTCGACGCGGTGTTCGAGGTTCTGGTGCGCGCCGGGCGCAATGCGCCGATGGCCAAGACGATGCTGGTGCCCGAAAGCTGGTCCAAGCAGGCCGAGGAACTGCCGCAGGCGTGGCGCGACATGTACTCCTACTGCAACTCGGTGATGGAGCCGTGGGACGGCCCGGCCGCGCTCGCCATGACCGACGGCCGCTGGGTCTGCGGCGGGCTCGACCGCAACGGCCTGCGCCCGATGCGTTATGTCGTGACCGGTGACGGCCTGCTGATCGCGGGCTCCGAGGCCGGGATGGTTCCCATCGACGAGGCGACGGTGCGCGAGAAGGGCGCGCTGGGTCCCGGTCAGATGATCGCGGTCGACATGCAGGAGAAGAAGCTGTTCCACGACGTCGAGATCAAGGACAAGCTCGCGGCGTCGCAGCCCTTCGGCGAATGGGTCGGCAAGATCACCGAGCTCGATGACGCGCTTGCCGCGGTGACCGAGGCGCCGCTCTTCGACGGCGCCGACCTGCGCCGCCGGCAGATCGCGGCCGGATATTCGGTCGAGGAGATCGAGCAGATCCTCTCGCCGATGGCCGAGGACGGCAAGGAGCAGATCGCGTCGATGGGCGACGACACGCCGTCGGCGGTCCTGTCCAAGCGGTATCGCCCGCTGTCGCACTTCTTCCGCCAGAACTTCAGCCAGGTCACGAACCCGCCGATCGACAGTCTGCGCGAATTCCGCGTGATGTCGCTCAAGACCCGGTTCGGCAACCTCAAGAACGTGCTCGACGAAAGCTCGGCCCAGACCGAGATCCTCGTGCTGGACAGCCCCTTCGTCGGCAACCGCCAGTTCGAGGAGCTGACCCGCCATTTCAACGCCGAGATGGTCGAGATCGACTGCACCTTCGCGACCGGAAAGGGCCGCGACGCGCTGCGCCGCGGGCTCGAGCGTATCCGCGCCGAGGCAGAGGACGCGGTGCGCTCGGGTGCCGGCCACATCGTGCTGACCGATCATCATCAGGGCGCGGACAGCGTCGCGATGCCGATGATCCTCGCCACATCGGCGGTGCATTCGCACCTGACGCGGCAGGGGCTGCGCACCTTCTGTTCGCTCGACGTGCGGTCGGCGGAGTGCATCGATCCGCATTACTTCGCGGTCCTGATCGGCGCCGGCGCGACGGTGGTGAATCCCTACCTCGCCGAGGACACGATCGCCGATCGTATCCGCCGCGGTCTGATCGAGGGCAGCCTGACCGAGGCGATGGCCCGCTACCGTGAGGCGGTCGATTTCGGCCTTCTCAAGATCATGTCGAAAATGGGCATCTCGGTCATCTCGTCCTATCGCGGCGGGCTGAACTTCGAGGCGGTCGGACTGTCCCGCGCCATGTGCGCGGAGTTCTTTCCCGGCATGCTCAGCCGCATCTCCGGCATCGGCGTCTCGGGCATCCAGAAGAAGGTGGAGGAGATCCACGCGCTGGGCTTCCGCGGCGGACAGGACGTGCTGCCGATCGGCGGGTTCTACAAGGCGCGCAAATCGGGCGAGAGCCATGCCTGGGGCGCGCAGACAATGCACCTGATGCAGATGGCCTGTAACAAGTCGTCGTTCGAGATGTGGAAGAACTACTCGAAGGCGATGCAGGCGAATCCGCCGATCCACCTGCGCGACCTGCTGGCGATCAAGCCGCTGGGCGAGCCCGTGCCGCTCGAGGAGGTCGAATCGATCACCTCGATCCGCAAGCGGTTCGTCACGCCCGGCATGTCGCTCGGCGCACTGAGCCCCGAGGCGCACAAGACCCTCAACGTCGCGATGAACCGGATCGGCGCGAAGTCCGATTCCGGCGAGGGCGGAGAGGATCCGGCGCATTTCCACCCCGAGCCGAACGGCGACAACCCGTCCGCGAAGATCAAGCAGGTGGCCTCCGGCCGCTTCGGCGTGACCGCCGAATACCTCAACCAGTGCGAGGAACTGGAGATCAAGGTGGCGCAGGGCGCCAAGCCCGGCGAGGGCGGCCAGCTGCCCGGCATGAAGGTGACCAAGCTGATCGCGCGGTTGCGGCATTCGACGCCGGGCGTGACGCTGATCTCGCCGCCGCCGCACCATGACATCTACTCGATCGAGGACCTCGCGCAGCTGATCTACGACCTCAAGCAGATCAACCCGCGCGCCAAGGTCACGGTGAAGCTGGTGTCGTCCTCGGGCGTCGGCACGATCGCGGCCGGCGTGGCCAAGGCCAAGGCCGACGTGATCCTGATCTCGGGCCACAATGGCGGCACGGGCGCGAGCCCCGCGACCTCGATCAAGTATGCCGGCCTGCCGTGGGAAATGGGCCTGACCGAAGCGCACCAGGTGCTGTCGCTCAACAACCTGCGCAGCCGGGTGACGCTGCGCACGGATGGCGGGCTGCGCACCGGGCGCGACATCGTGATGGCGGCGATGATGGGGGCCGAGGAATATGGCATCGGCACCGCGGCGCTGATCGCGATGGGCTGCATCATGGTCCGCCAGTGCCAGTCGAACACCTGCCCGGTTGGCGTCTGCACACAGGACGACCGCCTGCGTGCGAAGTTCACTGGCAACGCGGACAAGGTGGTGAACCTCATCACTTTCTACGCACAGGAAGTGCGCGAGATCCTCGCGTCGATCGGCGCGCGGTCGCTGGACGAGGTGGTGGGCCGTGCCGACCTGCTCAGCCAGGTCAGCCGCGGGTCCGATCACCTCGACGATCTCGATCTCAACCCGCTGCTGATCCGGGTCGACGGCGCCGACGAGATCCGGCTCGACCGCACCGGTCCGCGCAACGAGGTGGACGACACGCTCGATGCCGAGATCGTCAAGGATGCGCAGCGCTTCCTCGAGGACGGCGAGAAGATGCAGCTGTCCTACGCTGTGCAGAACACGCACCGCACCGTGGGCACGCGCACCTCGAGCCACATCGTCAAGAAGTTCGGCATGAACAACGGGCTGCAACCCGATCACCTGACGGTCAAGCTGACCGGCTCCGCCGGCCAGTCGCTGGGCGCCTTCGCGGCGCCGGGCCTCAAGATCGAGGTGTCGGGCGATGCCAACGACTATGTCGGCAAGGGCCTGTCCGGCGGCACCGTGGTGGTGCGTCCGCCCATGCTGTCGCCGCTCGTCGCGGCCGACAACACGATCATCGGCAATACCGTCCTCTACGGCGCAACGGGCGGATACCTCTTCGCCGCGGGCCGGGCCGGCGAACGCTTCGCGGTGCGCAACTCCGGCGCCCACGTGGTGGTCGAGGGCTGCGGCTCCAACGGCTGCGAGTACATGACCGGCGGCGTCGCGGTGATCCTCGGATCGATCGGGCCGAACTTCGGCGCCGGCATGACCGGCGGCATGGCCTATCTCTACGATCCCGAGAGGCTGACCCCTCGGCTCATCAACATGACGTCGCTCGTGACCTGCCCGGTCACGACGCCGGAATGGGTGGACGAGCTCAAGGGCCTGATCGAGCGCCACGTCGCCGAGACCAAAAGCCGCAAGGCCGAGGACCTGCTGCAGAACTGGGAAGAGGCGCTACCGCACTTCGTTCAGGTCTGCCCGAAGGAGATGCTCGACAAGCTCGCGCATCCACTCGGCATCGAGAGCGAGGCAGTCCCGGCGGAATGATCCGGCAGCGTCCCCGGCGGGTTGTCGGGGACGTTGCGTAACTCACTTCCGTGCCACCGTATTGTCGAATTGCGATCTCACCGAGACCGCGATGCCCCGACATACAGAGGCTGTCCGCCAGTGGTTCCTGTAATGGCGGATCTGTTCCGTGACTATTGGTCTTGTTACCCTCCGGCGAGCATACGCTCCCGGAGGGCTTTTTTCGCTCCGCGCGGGCAGAACAAGAGTGAGCAGTCAGCATGGCGACCAGTCGCAGCCGCAAGAGCAGCGCCGGCAGCGCATCCAAGGGCCCCGAGCGTCCCCGCATCCGGCCCATGGCCTTCCTCGGCCGCTGGATCTTTCGCGCGATCCTCGCGGTCATCCTCCTAGGGGCGCTGGGCGTCGGTCTCTACCGCGGTGTGAACCCGCCCACGACGATCTACATGCTGCAGGAGCAGCGCCGGCTGGGCGGGATCGAGCGGGACTGGGCCGACGCCGACTCGATCGCGCCGGTGATGCTGCGCGCGGCCGTTGCGGCGGAGGATGCCAATTTCTGCCGGCACTGGGGCTTCGACATGAACGCGATCCGGCTCGCGATCGAGGAGGGCGGCAGCCGCGGGGCGTCCACGATAAGCCAGCAGACGGTGAAGAACGTCTTTCTCTGGCACGGCCGCACCTGGACGCGAAAGGCGTTCGAGGCCGCGCTCACGCCGGCCATCGAGGCCGCGTGGCCGAAGCGCCGCATCCTCGAGATCTACCTCAACGTGGCCGAGTTCGACGAGGGCGTGTTCGGGATCGAGGCGGCGGCGCAGCATCACTTCGGCGTTGCCGCGGCCGATCTCGATGCGCGGCAGTCGGCGCTGCTTGCCGCGGTCCTGCCCAACCCCAAGGAACGGTCGGCGGCCGCGCCGTCGTCCTTTGTCGACCGGCGCGCGCGCGCGATCCGCGACGGCGCCGCGACGATCGACCGCGACGGCCGCGCCGATTGCTTCCAGTCGGGCTGAGGCGGCGCGCGGCGCTGTTGCTTCCGCTGCCGGTTGCCCTGTAGGACAGAGCGCAGCCCAGGGAGACGCATCCACCGCCATGGCCAAGCTCTATCACGTGCCGTTGTCGCCGTTCTGCCGCAAGGTCCGGCTCGTCCTCGCCGAAAAGAAGATCGAGGTCGAACTGGCCGAGGAGCGCTACTGGGAGAAGGATCCCGATTTCCTGCGCCGCAACCCGGCCGGCAAGGTGCCGGTGCTGAAGATCGACGGGCATACCCTGTCCGAGAGCCAGGCGATCTGCGAATACATCGAGGAGACCGTACCCGAGCCGCCGCTGATGCCGCGCAAGCCCGAGGCGCGGTTCGAGGTGCGCCGGCTCGTCGGCTGGTTCGACGACAAGTTCCACGACGAGGTCACCTCGCGGCTGCTCTACGAGCGGATCAACAAGAAGATCATGAAGACCGGCTTTCCGGATTCCGGCAACGTCAAGGCGGGCGCAAAGGCGATCAAGTTCCACCTCGACTACATGGCATGGCTGCTCGACCATCGCCGCTGGCTGGCGGGCGACGTGATGACGCTCGCCGATTTCGCAGCGGCGGCGCATCTCTCGGCGCTCGACTACATCTCGGATGTCGACTGGGACCGGCAGGAGGCGGTGAAGGACTGGTACGCCAAGATCAAGTCGCGCCCGGCCTTCCGCGCGATCCTCGCCGACCAGGTGCCGGGATACCCGCCGTCGAAACATTACGCGATCCTCGATTTCTGAGCCGCGCGCGCGTCGTGGGGGCGGGAGCGAGGGGCGCGGCCCCTCGCGCTCCCCGGAGTATTTGGACCAAGAAGATGAGACGCGGGCGCGGGACCGGGTGAGCGGGATGGACGGAGATGCGGACAGGCTGAAGGCGGGGCTCGTGGCCGAGGCCGGGGCCGCGGGCTTCGCCATGGCGCGGATCTGCCGGCCGTGGGACGTGCCGCAGGTGCCGGCGCGGCTGCGCGACTTTCTCGACCGGGGACGGCACGGGCAGATGGCGTGGCTCGCGGAGCGCGTGGCGTGGCGCGAGGCGCCGCAGGTCCTGTGGCCCGAGGCGCGTTCGGTGCTCATGCTGGGCGAGAGCTACACGCCGGACCACGATCCGCTGGAGGCGCTGGCGGCGCGGGAGCGCGGCACGGTGTCGGTCTACGCGCAGAACCGCGACTACCACGACGTGCTCAAGAAGAAGCTCAAGCGGCTGGCGCGATGGCTCGTCGCCGAGGGCGGCGGCGATGTGAAGGTCTTCGTGGACACCGCCCCGGTCCCGGAGAAGCCGCTCGGGGAGGCGGCGGGCCTCGGCTGGCAGGGCAAGCACACCAATCTCGTCAGCCGGCAGATGGGGTCGTGGTTCTTTCTCGGATCGGTCTTTACCACGCTGGACCTGCCGGTGGATCGCGCCGAGTCCGATCATTGCGGCAGCTGCCGGGCGTGCCTCGACATCTGTCCGACCGATGCCTTTCCCGCGCCGTACCAGCTCGATGCGCGGCGCTGCATCTCGTACCTGACGATCGAGCATCGCGGCCCGGTCGCGCCCGAGTTGCGCGCCAAGATGGGCAACCGGATCTATGGCTGCGACGACTGCCTCGCCGTCTGTCCGTGGAACAAGTTCGCCGCCGAGGCGCGCGAGGCGCGATACCATGCGCGCGACGACCTGCGCGCGCCGGATCTCGCCGCGCTCGCGACGCTCGACGATGCCGGGTTCCGCGCGCGGTTTTCCGGCAGCCCGATCAAGCGGATCGGGCGCGACCGCTTCGTGCGCAACGTGCTCTACGCGATCGGCAATTCCGGCGCGGCGCGGCTGCGCCCGGTCGCGCAGGACCTGTGCGAGGACCCCGACGCGACCGTGCGCGATGCCGCGCGCTGGGCCGCGGCGCGGCTTCCCTCCGGCCGCGAGCCGGGATAGGTCGGGGCCGGGACAACAGCGGAGATCGCAATGCGCCTCGTCTTCATGGGCACGTCGGACTTTTCGGTGCCCGTCCTCGACGCGCTGGTGGCGGCCGGGCACGAAATCGCCTGCGTGTACTGCCAGCCGCCGCGTCCGGCCGGTCGCGGCAAGAAGGACCGGCCCTCGCCGGTGCAGGCGCGGGCCGAGGCGCTGGGGCTGCCGGTGCGCCATCCTGTCCGCCTGAGAGACCCGGACGCGCTGGCCGAATTCGCCGCGCTCGGGGCCGAGGCGGCGGTCGTCGTCGCCTACGGGCTGATCCTGCCGCAGGCGATCCTCGACGCGCCGGCGCGGGGCTGTCTGAACATCCACGCCTCGCTGTTGCCGCGCTGGCGCGGCGCCGCGCCGATCCAGCGCGCGGTCATGGCCGGTGATGCGGAGACCGGGATCTGCGTCATGCAGATGGAGGCCGGGCTCGACACCGGGCCCGTCCTGCTGCGGCGCGTGACGCCGATCGGCGCGGAGGAGACGGCGGGCGCCCTGCACGATCGCCTGAGCGTGCTCGGCGCCGACGCAATCGTCGCGGCGCTGGAAACCATCGACACGCTGGTGCCCGAGCCGCAGCCGGAGGCCGGCGTCACCTATGCCGAGAAGATCGACAAGGCCGAGGCGCGGATCGACTGGACTCAGGACGCGGAGACCGTGGCACGCCGGATCCGCGGGCTGGCGCCGATGCCGGGCGCCTGGACGGAGGCCGACGGCCGGCGCATCAAGCTTCTCGGGGCGCGGGCGGTTCCCGGCGAGGGCGCGCCGGGCGCGGTGCTGGGCGGGTTCACGGTGGCCTGCGGGCGCGGCGCGGTGGAGATCACCCGGGCGCAGCGCGAGGGGCGCGGCGCGCAGGAGGCCGGCGCGTTCCTTCTCGGGATGGCGCTGCCGACGCGGCTGGGGGCCTGAGGCGATGTTTCCCACGCTGATCGGCACCGTCGTCATCGCCGGCATCGTCGGATACGTGTCGGAGAAGTCGGGCTTCACGCGCAACGGCATTCTGCAGAGCATCATCATCTGCGTGGGCGGGGCGTTCCTATTCTACTTCGTGGCGGTCATGTTCCGGATCGGGTTCGGGTCGCCGGGCGTGAACGCGCTCGTGTCGTCGGTGGGCGCGCTGATCATCGTGCCGACGCATTGGCGCAGGTGACCGCGGGGCGCGCGCCACACTGGCCGGCCGCACGGCAACCGGGCCGGCGTCACCGGATCGGCGGATGGGCGCCGCCAATTCTGCTGGCGCTTGATCGGTCGTAATGATAGATAACAGTAATCGGATGTGTCATTCCGCAGCACGTCCGAGCGCCGCGATCCCGGCTGACGGCATGGATCCCGAAAGGCCGCACATGCGCATCCTGATCGTCGAAACACAAGAGTCCCTGGGCGCGCTGTGGCAGCGGGCGCTGCAGCGTCGCGGCGCGTCGGTATGGCTCGCGCACGGGCACTCCGAGGCGGAAGAGCTGATCCAGCAGGGGGATTTCGACGTGATCGTGCTCGACGTGATCATCGACGGCGGCAGCGCGCTCGCCCTCGCGGATCTCGCCAGTTTCCGGCTGCCGTCGTGCCGGGTGGTCTTCGTGACCGACACGACGTTCTTCTCCGACGGGACGATCTTCAACTACTTCGCCAACGCCGCGGCGCTCTTGTCGACCTCGACGCCGACTGACGACCTCGTGGCGCTGGTCGAGCATCACGCGGCGGCTGACGGCCGGGCGTGAAGCGCCGTGCACCCCTGGGCCGGTCGTGACGCCTCAGGCGGCGCGCAGCGCCTCGCGCCCATGCGGCGCCATCAGGTCGAGCTCCGGGCCGATCGGGATGATGCGATGCGGATTCACGCTCTCGTGGCTGTAGTGGTAGTGCCGCGTGATATGATCGAAGTGCACCGTGTCGGCGATCCCGGGCCACTGGTAGAGTTCCCGCGTGTAGGCCCAGAGGGCGGGGGAATCGACGATCCGGTTGCGGTTGCACTTGAAGTGACCGTGGTAGACCTTGTCGAACCGGATCAGTGTCGTGAACAGGCGCCAGTCGGCTTCGGTGATCCGGTCACCGGCGAGATAGCGGTTCTTCGACAGAATGTCCTCGATCCAGTCGAGGCTTTCGAAGAGCGGATAGACGGCCTCCTCGTAGGCCTCCTGCGAGGTCGCGAAGCCCGACTTGTAGACGCCGTTGTTCACCGTGTCGTAGATCCGCGCGTTGATCGGCTCGATCGTGTCGCGCAGCGACACGGGCCAGTAATCGTCGGTGTTGCCGGTAATACCGTCGAAGGCAGAGTTCAGCATGCGGATGATCTCGGCGCTCTCGTTCGACACGATGGTCTCGCGTTCGCCATCCCACAGGACCGGAACGGTGACGCGGCCCGATACCTTTGGATCCGCCTTGAGGTAGATCTCGCGCAGGAAATCGACGCCGTAGAGCTGGTCGCCGGTGGCGCCGGGGAAATCGTCGCGAAGCTCCCATCCTTCGGAGAGCATGTCGGGATGAACGACCGAGACCCCGATATGATCGTCGAGGTCCTTGAGCGCGCGAAACACCAGCGCCCGGTGCGCCCAGGGGCAGGCGTAGCTGACATAGAGGTGGTAGCGCCCGCTTTCCGCCGGAAAGCCACCCTCGCCGGACGGTCCGGCGCTGCCGTCGGCCGTGATCCAGTTGCGGAACTTGGTTTCGGAACGCACGAACTTTCCGCCGGTCGACTTGGTGTCGTACCACTGATCGCGCCATTCTCCTTCGACGAGCACACCCATCGGAGTCTCCTTTGCTGATCGCTTGCTTTGGAGATAGCCGTGCGGGAAGACGCGACAAACTCGTCGAACGCAGAGATTGCGTGCATCGGCGCACACCAAAGCCGTGTGCCATGACCCGGACACGACAAGGGCCGCACCGGCGGGATGCGGCCCTTGCGCTTCCGAGTCTGTCCGCTTCCGACCGCGAGTGGCCCCTCAGCCTTGCGGCCGGTCGCGAACGATCCTCGAAATCACGGTTCCCAGGCTGTCCGCGGTGAATGGCACCTGGACGCCCAGAAGTTTCGTGTCGTCTCCCCCATCGAAGCTCCGGGCATCTTCGGAGATCACCACAAGCCACATTCCACGGGCGCGCGCGGCCAGCGCGATCGGATGATCGTGCAGGTCGCGTCGCGGCTCGACCATCAGGATCGCGGTCGGGGCCGCCGGCGCCTCGATCAGCGCCGCGGCCTCTGCCATCGACGCCACGATCACGGCCTCGGCAGTCGGGGCCGCGTCGCGCGCGATCAGCGCCGCATCTTCCGCGATGACGCGATCGTCGCTGAGGACAATGAGCCGCATGGAGTCGCACGCCTGTTGAATGGTGGTGATGATTGCACCTCGCTTTCGATATGCTCGGTATGGAACGTCCTGACGCGCGGCGCATTAAACTGTGACATACGGGAGGGCAGTTTTATGTCGATCAAATGCAGGTTTTGCCCGATCCGGAACCTCCCGCTGTTCTCGCCGATGACGGATCCCGAGTTGAGCTTCATGGAGAGCTTCAAGGTCGGGGAGATGACGATTCAGCCGAACACGCCGATTCTGTCGGCGGGCGCGAACTCGCCGCAGCTGTTCACCGCGCTCAAGGGATTCGGCTTGCGTTACAAGCTGTTGGAGGACGGCCGCCGGCAGGTTCTGAGCTTCGTACTGCCCGGTGACCTGATCGGTCTGCAGGCCGGCGTGATGAACCAGATGACCCACAACGTCGAGAGCACGACGTCGATGACGCTGTGCGTCTTCAACCGCAACGAACTTTGGACGCTGTTCCGAAACCACCCGCAACGCGCTTATGATCTGACGTGGATTTCTGCCTCCGAGGAACGGTTTCTCGGCGAGGCTCTGACCGCCATCGGCCAGAAATCGGCGCTCGAGAGCGTGTGCTGGGCGCTGGCGCGAATCTATCGCCGCCTCGAATCGCTGCACATGGACGAGCGGCGATCCGTGCCGTTGCCCTACCGCCAGCAGGATCTGGCGGATGCGCTCGGTCTGTCGCTGGTGCACACGAACAAGACGCTGGCCAAGCTGCGCGAGCAGCAGGTGGCGACCTGGACCGAGGGCCGACTGACGGTGAACGACATCTTCGCGCTGGAAGACATGGGGCTCGTCGATTCGCAGCTGCCGCAGTCGCGGCCGCTGATGTAGGCGCAGCGGCGCCACAGCGCGGCCGCCCGACCTTTCTGTGCGGTTGAAGGATCCGCGCGCGGCGCCGAAGCTGGCGGGGCCCCTTCGCGAGACCCCGCATGACCGACCGCCACGCGCTGCCGCTCTACGTCCAGCTGAGCGAGATGCTGATCCGCGAGATCCGCGCCGGCCGGTATGTCGACGGCGAACGGCTCCCGCCCGAGCGCGAGATGGCCGCCGCCCTCGGGGCGTCGGTGGGCACGTTGCGCAAGGCGCTGCAGGACCTTACCGACAAGGGCATGCTGGAACGGCGCCAGGGCTCGGGCAACTACGTGCGCGCGACGCCGGACGCCAAATCCGTCTACGCGTTCTTCCGCGTGGAGCTGAAAGACAGCGAGCCGGGCCTGCCCCGCGCCGATCTTCTGTCGATCGACGCGCGTCCGGGCGACGAGGCGCCGCCGCAACTGTCCGGCGCCAGGCGCGCTTACCGGATCCGGCGCCTGCGCTCTCTCGACCGCGTGCCGGCCGTGCTCGAGGAGATCTGGCTGGATGGCCGCTTCGCCGACGCCATCGCGCCCGAGGACCTGTCGGAGTCGCTCTACCTGTTCTACCGCGAACGTCTGGGTCTCTGGATCGGACGGGTCGAGGACCGGCTGACCACGGGCACCGTACCCGATTGGGCCCCGCCATCCTTTGGCGCGGCGCCGGGCGCGACCGCGCTGCTGGCGACGCGGCGCGGCTGGTCGCAGGAGGGCACGCTGGCCGAGGTATCGCTCAACTGGATCGACACCGGCGTGGCCGCCTACGTGTCGCGGCACGGCTGATGCGTCAGGCGGCGGTGTCGATCCAGATCGTCACCGGCCCGTCATTGACCAGCGCCACCTGCATGTCCGCGCCGAAACGACCCGTGGCGACGGCAATGCCCTCGTCCTGCAGGAAACCGGCAAAGCGCTCGTACAGGCGCTCGCCCTCGGCCGGCGCGGCGGCGGACGAGAAGCCCGGCCGGTTGCCCCGCGCGGTGTCTGCGGCAAGGGTGAACTGGCTGACCACGAGGGCGCTGCCCTGCGTGTCGCGCAGCGACAGGTTCATCTTCCCGGCTTCGTCCTTGAAGATGCGCAACTTCGCGATCTTGGCCGCGAGGCGACGTGCGGCCTCCTCGTCGTCGTCCTCCATCGCGCAGACGAGGATCATCAGGCCCGGGCCGATTTCGCCGAGAACCGCCCCCTCGACGCTGACCGATGCGCGGCTGACGCGTTGCAGAAGCGCCCTCACAGCTCGGTCTCCCACGGCGGGTTGGCACCGGCGCGCGACACCGTGACAGCGGCCGCACGCACGCCGAGCGTGACGGCCGGGAGCAGCGCGTCGAGGGGCGCGGCGCGCAGCGCGTCCCGCCGCAGAAGATCGCCCCGCCAGAGCCCGACGAGGAGCCCGGCGTTGAACGTGTCGCCCGCGCCGACCGTATCCACGACCGACACCTGCATCGCCGGCACCCGCGCCGACCCCTGGGCCGTGATGGCGTCCACCCCCTCGGCCCCGCGGGTGACGAGAACGAGCGCCGTGCCGTCCTCGATCAAGGTGTCAGCGTCCGTGCCGAGCCACGACAGGTCCTCGTCCGAGACCTTGACCACGTCGGCGGCGCGCAGCATCGCCGAGAGCCGCGCGCGGTAGCGCGCTTCGTCCCGCACGAAGCCGGGGCGCACGTTCGGATCGACCATCACCAGCCGCCGGCCGTCCTCGCGCGCGGCGAGCGCGGCATAGGCGTCGGCCGCGGGCTCCGCCACCAGCGAGATCCCCCCGAAGAACAGCGCCTGAACGGTGTCTTCGAGCACCGGCAGATCCGCCTCGGTCAGCATCCGCCCGGCCGTCGCCTCGTCGTAGAACGCGTATTGCGCCTGCCCGTCGGTGAGCGTGACGAAGGCCAGCGTGGTCGGTCGGTCGCTGCGCGCGGCGGTGCGCGCGTCCACGCGAGACTGCGTCAGCGCGGCCTCCAGCATGCGCCCGAACAGGTCGGTGGACAGGCCGCCGAAATAGCCCGACGGCGCCCCGAGCCGCCCGAGCGCGATGGCCGTGTTGAAGACCGCGCCGCCCGAATAGGGCGCGAAGGCCGGTTCGCCCGCCATGGTTTCGCGCGGCAGCATGTCGATCAGGCTTTCGCCGCAGCACAGGATCATGAATGCCTCCCCTTGATCGATCCGACGCGTCCGGCGGGTGTTAGCGCCACCACGACGGCCGCGCCACCATGGCTGCCGCGCCCGGGCGGCGCAAGCGGGTCACCCCTGCTGCGCCAGGACGAACCCGACGATGCCGGCCACCAGAAGGCCGACAATGACGGCAAGCGTGATCTTCCACACCGACCAAGGCCGCTCGCCCTGGACCCGCCCGGTCTGGCCGTTGACGACAAAGCGGTAGCTCTGCCCGCGAAAGCGATAGGCGGCCACCCAGACCGGCAGCAGGATGTGCTTGAAGGTCACGTCCTTCACGTCCGTGTCGACGCGCGAGATTCGCTGGCGGTCGCCGCCGATATCGAACCGAACGTCGCGTTCGATCTGGCGGTCCATGATCTGCCGCGCCTCGTCGAAACCCGGCCTCAGGTCGACCGAATACCCTTCCGCGCGGAACCCGGCGAGGAATTCGGGCGCATAGGGCTGCAGCTGCGACAGGTCCCAGGGCGGAAGGGCGTCGGTATGGCTCTTGGGCAGCGATGTGGAGGCGAGAACCAGCACGTCGTCGAACCAGCGCGTGACCCGCCCCCGGACCGATCGCCAGCGGATCTTCTGCACGCGGCGCGTCTCCGTCTTGCCGTCGCGCACGACCGTCCGCGTCTCGTAGTAGATCGTCCCGCGCTGACCGCTATAGTCCGAGGCCGTGTCGGCATCGAAGGTCCAGTAGGGGACGTAGATCCCTTCCATCCGGCGCCCCTTGCGTGCGTAGTCCTTGAGCCCGTTGGGCGCGAACCACAGTGACCCCAGCCATTGCGTCATGGCCGCGCGGGCCTGTCCTTCGTCGAGCGCGAAGGGCACCAGGCCGCGCGGCTTGATGTGCCGGTGCTCACCCGTGTCGGTGACGACCGGCGTCGCGCAGAACGGGCATTCGGCCGCGTGGGTCGTATCGCCCAGCTCGACCTGCGCGCCGCAACTCGGGCACGCCGATACGCGCGTCGTCTCCATCTCCTGCAGAGGCAGCAGATTGCGGACCGCCGCGTCGAAATCGAGCTCCTTCAGGCCACCGTCCCAGGGGCCGGGCCCGGCCATCGCCTCGGTCGCGCCGCAGTGATCGCACAGCATGTCACCCCGTGCGGGATCGAACCGCATGTCCGCCCCACAGGCGGGGCAGGGAAAGCGATGTTCGGACATCGGCGCGGTCGGTGCGTCGGCAGGCGGCGGTGGCGGGGCGTCGGTCATGGCGCGGAGCCTACCCGCGCACGGACTCCCATCAAGGGCCAACTTCACGCGATCCTAACGAAGCGCGGCCACGCTGCCATTCGGGGCGCAGGACCGGAGGGCGCGGCATGACCGACCGCAGGTGCGACAGGGCCGATGATGAGGCAGGCTGGGCGACGGCGCTCGACCGGCTCGCCTGCCGCCTGCGCGCGGCGGCGGTCGCGGGCCCGGCGTCCTCTGTCGATCCGTCGGTGCCGGAGATCGAGGCTTGGCTCGGGGCCCCGCATGCCGCGGCGCGTCCCGGTATGGTGGAAAAGGTCAGCCGCAACTATGCCGATCTGTGCCGCGCGGCCCGGTGCGTCGAGGCGCACCGACGGCGCGGGGCCCCGCGCGCGGCGCTCGAGGCGCTGGACGCCGGCAGATTCGCGTCCGCGCGATCACGGCTCGCCGCGATGGCGCCGGGCTGCGCCGAGGTCCTGGCGCCCGGGGGTCAGCCGGCCGGCGGTGGTGGCGGTGGCGGCATCACCGTGAAGAGCTGCGCAAGCTCGGTCACGTCGCCCGCGGCCTTCCACCCGTCCTGGCCTGCAGTCCAGACGAGCGTCTCGCGGGCAAGCTGGCCCTCCTGCGCCATGCGCCCGAGCCGCGCCTTGGAGTAGGGGCCGTGCGTCTGCCCGGCCTCTGCGATGTGCCAGACATGCTCGACCGGCGGCGGGGGCGGCGGCGCGGCGGCAGGCTGGGCGCCTTGCGACGGCTGCGCGCCGCCCCACGGCCCGGCCGCGCCCGGTTGCGCGCCCCACGGCCCGGCGGCACCTCCCATCGCGCGGCCCATCGCCATGCCGAGCCCGGCGCCAAGGCCCGCGCCCATGGCGTCGCCGGCGCCGCCGCCCTGGGTCATCGCCTCGGCCGCCTTCCACTTCATGTGATCGTCGAGATTGCCGGCGATCCCGCGCGAGGTGCGGGCGTCCAGCGCCTTTTCCACCGCCGGCGGCAGCGAGATGTTCTCGATGTAGAGTTCCGGGATCGTCAGCCCGTAGGCCGCGATCTTGGGCGAGATCGCCTGCGCGACCAGCGCGCCCATCTCCCCGGTGTTGGCGGCCATGTCGAGCGCCGGGATCCCCGAGGACGCCAGCGCGCGGCTCGCCTCCTGCACGATGATATTGCGGATCTGAAAGCTGATCTCGTCACGCGTGAACTCGCCGTCGGTGCCGACGATCTCGGTCAGGAAGAGGCCGGGATCGGTCACCTTGATCGCGTAGGTGCCGAAGGCGCGCAGCCGCAGCGGTCCGAACTCGGGATCGCGCAGCATGATCGGGTTCTTCGTGCCCCACTTCAGGTCCGTGAAGCGCGCCGTTGAGACGAAGTAGACCTCCGACTTGAAGGGCGAGCGAAAACCGTGATCCCAGTGCTGGAGCGACGTCATGATCGGCATGTTGTTGGTCTCGAGCATGTAGAGACCGGGCGGGAACACGTCCGCCAGTTGCCCCTCGTGCACGAACACGGCCGACTGGCCCTCGCGCACGGTGAGCTTGGCCCCGTACTTGATCTCGTGGCCCTCGCGCTCGAAGCGCCAGACCATCGTGTCGCGGGTGTCGTCGGTCCAGTGGATGACGTCGATGAACTGGCCGGACAGAAAATCGAAGATGCCCATGATCACGCTCCGTGGGATGAAATGTCAGCTCGGTCCGGCGGCGACGGACGGCCGCTCCGCCACGAGATCGGCGGCGATGTCGCGCACGATCGGCATCGCCTCTTCCGCGGTCATGCCGACCTCGAGCCGCGGATCGTAAAGGATCCGCAGCAGCATCTCGTCATGCGGGGTCAGGAGCGCGAACTCGTCGTCGTCGTTGAAGATCGACGGCCGCGCCCGCGGCGAGTCGTTGGCGAGGCCGAGCCCCTGCGCGACCTCCTCGTGGATGCACGACTTCATCAGAAGCTCCGGGTGCTCGGCCCGCACCAGCGCGATCGCCCGGCCGTAATCGTAGCTGCCCGGCGAGTCCGAGAACGCGATCACGAGGCAGTGGATCTCGCGCGGGAGCGTCTCCAGCACCGCGAGCGAGGCCGGATCGATGCCCGGGACGATCGCGCGGACCCGGTCGCCGATGTCGGCGCGGTCGTCCTCGCTCAGGAACATGACGTGAAAATTCGGGTCCCGGTCGGACATCGAGATCGAATGATCGGTCACCCGGGCCATCCGCTCGACGTAGCGGCTGAGCGTACCGGTCTCGCGGCGCACCTGGTCGGCCCCGACCGAGGCGCCGAACATCGCCTCGACGCGCACCGGCTGGTCCCAGCGCTTGATGCGGCCGAGCGCCCCGGCGGAGGGGCGCAGGCCCGCGCCGCGCTCGTATTCCTCGGCCAGCGCGATGCGCTCGAAGTTGCGGGCCAGCTGCGTGTCGGTGAACGGCGCGTCTGTGCCGCCGTCATCGGTGCGGAGCAGACCCTGGCCGACAAGGTCGCGCTCCAGCCGCGCGTAGTAGCTGGCCAGTTCCGCGCTCCGCTCGGACGGGGCGGGTGGCGGCGCCGGCGCCTCGGCCGGGCGATCGGGCCGCGCGCGTGGCTTCACGCCCGGCGGCGCGTCCGCCTCCGGCATCTCGCAGGCCGCGACGGCAACGAGCGACAGCGCCGCCGCGCAGAAGCGAAGGAGGCGACCCGCCGGCATCCCGTCCCTCAGCGCGACGCCGGCACGGCGCCGGCGGCGGTGTCGCCGGTCCCGTCGCGCCGCGCCTTCGCGGCGGCCAGCGTATCGCGCAGTTCGCGCTCCATCTTGGTCAGTTCCTCCTCGGCCTGCGCGCGGCGGGCCTTGCCCTCGTCCGCGATCTTGAGGCTTTCCTGAATCGTGCCGACGAGATCGGCGTTCGCCTGCTTCACCGCCTCGATGTCAAAGACGCCACGCTCGATCTCGGTGCGAATGGCGCGGTTGCTCTCGCGCAGGTTCTGGGCGTTCGCGGTCAAGAGTTCGTTGGTGAGGTCGTTGGCGTCGCGCACCGCGGTCGCCGCCTCGTGCGAGCGCTGGATCGTCACGGCCTGCGCCAGCTGCGTCTCCCACAGCGGCACCGTGTTGACCAGCGTCGAGTTGATCTTGGTCACGAGGCTCTTGTCGTTCTCCTGCACCAGCCGGATCGACGGCAGCGATTGCATCGTTACCTGCCGGGTGAGTTTCAGGTCGTGCACCCGCCGCTCGAGGTCGTCGCGGGAGGCGCGCAGGTCGCGCAGCTCCTGCGCCTTCATCACCTGCTGGTCCTCCGGCGCGGCCTCCACCTCGGCCTCTTTCGCCGGGATCGCGTCGCTGTCGAGCTCGGCCAGCTTGGCCTCGCCCGCCGCGATATAGAGCGCCAGCTCGTCGTAGAACTGCAGCGTTTTCTCGTACAGCAGGTCGAGCGACTTGATGTCCTTCAGAAGCACGTGCTCGTGCTTGAGCAGGTCGTCGGTGATGCGGTCGATCTGGCCCTGCACCTCTTCGTAGCGCGCGTGGAACTTCGCCAGCGGCGCCGCGCGGCCGATCAGCTTTTCCCACCAGGAGCGTTCGCGGCGCACGTCGAGCTCGGAGACCGAGAAACCGCGGATCGTGGTGACGATGCCGCGCAGGCTGTCGCCGGCCGGGCCGACGTCCTTGTTGCGCACGCCCTGCAGCATCGACTGGCTGATTTCCTGCAGCTCGGCCTGCGCGGCCGAGCCGAAGGACACGATGGATTGGGTGTCGGATATGTCGATCTCGTCCATCCGCGACCGGATCTCGTCGGCCTGGTCGGGCGCGGCGGCCTGCAGGCTCGGCACGCTGTCGGGGCCGGCCGGTTCGGGCAGCGCGGCCCGGTTCACGTCCTCGACGAGCGCTTCGGTTTCCTGGGCCTTGGCCCGGACGGCTTCGGACATGTCACTGGTTCCCTGTGAGATGGGTTGAACTCATGTTGGTGTGCGGGAGAGGCGGACGCCCTCGCGCTGCAACCGTTCGCGCAGCACGTCGATTTCGACCGCGAGGTCGGTATTGGTATCGACGAGGAGGGTCTTGGTCTTGCGGCCGAAGCTTTCCTCGAGATCTGCGAGGAGTTGCATGAACCGGTCGCGTGCGGCCGCGTCGCGGCTACGCTGCTGAATGTCGGCGAACTTCACCGCCGCGTCGCGCGCGCCCATCAGGTACACCCCGAGATAGCGCCGCGCCGCGGTCAGGTCGCGTGGATCCTCCTCGACCGTGCGGATGAGCTCGCGCGCCGTCGTCTGGAAGCGTTCGACCCGGGCGAGCACCTGCCGGTCGCCGGCGCGGCGGGCGGCGGCGCCCATATCGTCGAGGTAATCCTCGGCCTCGTCGACCACGCGCGCAACCCGGTCCTGCTGAAACGAATCGACGCCACCGAGCCCCTTTCCGCGCAGCGGATCGATCCCGAAGGCGGCGAGGTGGAGCGCACCGGCGGCCACGCCGTAGAGCACCGCGGCCGGCACGCCCGTGTCGCCCGACAAGGTGGCGAGCGCCGTGCCGCCGCCCGCCAGGCCCGCGGCGAGGATCTTGCGCGGCAGGGCCGGCCGGTGCGCGACCTTGCGTTCGTTGAAGGCAGCCTCGGCCTTCAGCCCCTCGCGCAGGAGCCACGCACCGAGGATCCACGACGCCGCTCCGGCCAGCCCGAGGACGAGCCCCGCCGCGCCTGCGCCCAGCGACAGAAAGCCGAGCACCACCGGCGGTACGAACATCACATTGGCCCGAGCGCCCACCGGGTTCACGCGCGCCCCGGCATAGGCCGGGGGCGGCGTGTCGGGGGGATCGCCCGCGGATCCGGGGCTGTATTTTCCGCCGAAGCGCTGCGCCATCGCTCAGAGCCCCCCGAGCCAGCCGAGGGCGGCGCCCATCTGCAGCAGGAACAGCAGCACGAAGGCCAGCTTTTGCAGAGCAGTGCCCGACATGGGCTCTCCCGGTTCGCCAGTGTCTTCGCGAACCGCCTCGGTCGGCTCGCCGATATCACCGGAAACCTAAGCCATCCCCCAAGCGGTTGCTAGGGCGTTTGCCGCGCTGCCGCACTTGTCGGGACGTGGGTCGGGGCATCGACGCCGTGCGCGCGCGCCCTGCGGTTGCACCGATGGCGGATATCGGTCCGGGCCCGTGCGCCCGCCGCGTGGCCGTCAGGCCGCGCGCTCGCGCTGCATCCGCTCGACCAGCAGATCCGCGTCGAGCGCGTAGGCATCGGGCGTCTCGCGCTGGCGCCGCTGGCGGGCGCCGGCCTCGAAGGCCGTCGTCATCGCCGTCAGACGCGTGGCGTAAAGCCGGGTGGCCTGCGCCGGGTTTTCCTGCCAGCCGGCTTCGAGCCGCGACACCTCCGCTTCGACGAGCCCGAGGAACCGGTCGAGCGGTTTCTGCAGGCCCAGGAGCCGCTCCGGCTCCACGGCGAAGGCGCGCAAAAGGCGCATGGTCGCGCCGTGCATGGCCTCGGTGCGCGCGGTCAGCGGCTGGTGGCCGAGCGCGCCGACCCGGTCGACCGCGTCGCGCAGCGCCGCGTCGGAATGCACGATCAGCGCGTCGGCCCGGCTGCGGGCGATGTGCGCGGGATCGTTCAGGCCCTTGTGCCGCAGAGGATCGAAGCCGAACGCGGCGATGGCGAAGCCGGCGGCGGCAAGGCCGAGCATCAGCGCCGGCAGCGCGTGGGTGAACCGGCTGGCAGCCAACAGGAACACCAGGACGCCGAGAAGCAGCGCGCCGATGAGCTTGCGCGGCACCGCCGGGCGGTGCGCGACCGGCGCGGCATCGTAGGCCTGGTGCGCGGCGTGCCCCTGCGCGATCAGCAGAGCGGCAACGCCCAGCAGCGCGAAGTGGACCAGCGCCGCGATCAGCGCCATCAGCGATCCGTCGAAGAGCCACAGCAGCAGCGGCAGCGCCGCCAGAAGCAGCAGCGGCAGGCTGTCGACGGCCGAGGTCTTGTTCGGATCCGGGCCGGTCGTGTGAATGCGGGACTTCATCGGGCGAAACCTCATCCGTAACTCAGCGCGAAGATCAGAAGCCAAAGGCAGCCGAAGGCGAGATTGGAGGCGAGACGGCCGCCGCGGCTCAGGCGCCGGGCGCCGTCCCGCAACGTGCGGGCGGTGTCGGTGGCGAGCATGCGCAGGTTCACCGCCACGAGGACGACAGACAGGCACATGAGAAGGGCAGCAATGACAGTGACGAGCATGCTCCCGTGATCCCGCCCAAACCGGGCGAAATCGCGGCGTGCGACGGGTCAAAACCGGGAAATATTGGCGTACAGTTAACGTCTGCGCCTTATTTTGCGACGTTTCGGCGGGGCTCCGCCGGTCTTGTCCCCGGGGGCCTCCGCAGGCAGGCCGAGCTGGTCGCGCAGCACGCGCGGCCGCACTTCCTCGACCGCGCCGCGCGCCATCTGGCCCAGCTGGAACGGCCCGTAGGAGACGCGGATCAGGCGGCTGACCTTCAGCCCGAGATCGGCCATCGCGCGGCGGACCTCGCGGTTCTTGCCCTCGCGAAGGCCCACGGTGACCCACGCGTTCGCACCCTGCTGGCGGTCGAGCGTCACGATCATCGGCTGAAAGCGCTGGCCGTCGACCTCGAGCCCGTCGCGCAGCGGCGCGAAGGTGGCGTCGTCGGGCTGGCCGTTCACCCGGACGCGATACTTGCGCAGCCAGCCGGTCGCCGGCAGCTCGAGCTTGCGCTTGATGCCGCCATCGTTGGTCAGCAGCAGCAGCCCCTCGGAATTGAGGTCGAGCCGGCCGACCGTCATCACCCGAGGCAGGTCCGCCGGCAGCTCGTCAAAGATCGTGGGCCGGCCCTGCTCGTCGCGCGTCGTCGTCACGAGGCCCGGCGGCTTGTGGTAGAGCCAAAGGCGCGGCGCCTCGGCCGCGCCGAGGGGCTTGCCGTCCACGGTGATCCGGTCGGCCGCCGTCACGTTCAGCGCCGGGGACTCGATCCGCTTGCCGTTCACGCTCACGCGGCCGGCCTCGATCATGCGCTCGGCGTCGCGCCGCGAGGCGACACCGGCGCGGGCGATGACCTTGGCGATGCGGTCGCCGGGGGGAGTCTCTGCAGCCATGGCGCCGCTCTAGCGCGCCCGCCGATCGGGCGGAAGGGGGCCGCGCGGCTGTTTTCCGTCGCGCGCAGCCGCTAGAACGCGGATCATGACATTCCGCAGCCACATGGAGCGCGCGCTGGCCGAGGCCCGGGCCGCCGCCGATCGGGGCGAGGTGCCGGTCGGCGCCGTCGTCGTCGCGCCGACAGGCGCGGTCGTCGCCGCGGCGGGCAACCGCACACGCGAACTGGCCGATCCGACCGCCCATGCCGAGATCCTGGCACTCCGGGCGGCCTGTGCCGCGGCCGGGTCGGAGCGGCTTGCCGGACACGATCTCTACGTCACGCTGGAGCCCTGCGCGATGTGCGCCGCGGCCATTTCGTTCGCGCGGATCGCGCGGCTCTACTGGGGGGCCGCGGATCCGAAATCGGGCGGCGTCCTGCAGGGCGCCCGCGTGTTCGCGCAGCCGCAATGCCACCACGCCCCCGAGCTCTACGACGGGATCGCGGCTACCGAGGCAGAGGCGCTCCTGCGCGATTTCTTTGCGGCGCGCCGGGCATGACGACGATCCTCTTCAACAAGCCGTTCGGGGTGCTGTCGCAGTTCACCGATCGCGGAACCGAGGGCTCGCCCCGCCCGACCCTCTCGGCCTTCGTCGACGTGAAGGGCGTCTATCCGGCCGGACGGCTGGACCGAGACAGCGAGGGTCTGCTCGTCCTGACCGATGACGGCCGGCTGCAGGCGCGCATCGCCAGCCCGAAATTCAAGGCGCCGAAGCGCTACCTCGTGCAGGTCGAGGGCACGCCGGAAGAGGCGCAACTGGCCGCCCTGCGGGCCGGCGTGACGCTCAGGGACGGGCCGACGCGTCCGGCGGGGGCACGTGCGATCGCGCCGCCCGCGCTCTGGCCGCGCGACCCGCCGGTGCGCTATCGCAAGTCGGTGCCGGACGCCTGGCTCGAGATCGAACTGACCGAGGGCCGCAATCGGCAGGTCCGGCGCATGTGCGCGCATGTGGGCCTGCCGTGCCTGCGACTGGTGCGCTGGTCGGTGGGCGACTGGACGCTCGACGGCATCGCGCCCGGCACGTGGCGCCGGGCCTGAGTCGCCGCACGCCCGGGCCCGTCGAAAGACGGTCAGATCTTCATGATCTGCTTGCCGGTGTTGCCGCCCTTCAGCATCCGGATGAAGGTTTCGGGCGCATGGTCGAGCCCTTCGGCCACGTCCTCGCGCCAGTCGATCTCGCCCTTGGCGACGCGCGGGGCCACGTCCGACAGGAAGGCGTCGAAGCGATCCCAGTGATCGGCGATGATGAAGCCGCTGACGGACATCCGCTTCACCAGCACCGACCGCCAGAGCATCGGCAGGCGGTCCTCGGACTCCTCGACGCCACCGTACCACGCGACCATGCCGCAGACCGGGATCCGCCCGAAGGTGTTCATCAGCGGCACCACCGCCTCCAGCACCTTGCCGCCGACATTCTCGAAGTAGATGTCCACGCCGTCCGGCGCCGCCTCGGCGATGGCGGCGCGCAGCGACCGCGCGTCATCATGGGCGCGGTGGTCGATCGCGGCGTCGAAGCCGAACGCGTCGCGCGCCAGCGCGCACTTGTCCGCGCCGCCGGCGATGGCGACCGTGCGCAGCCCGGCGGCCTTGGCCAGCTGCCCGACCATCGACCCGACGGGGCCGGTCGCTGCCGCCACGACCAGCGTTTCGCCGGCCTTCGGGCGGCCCAGATCGTTCAGCCCGTACCAGCCGGTGAAGCCCGGCATCCCGAGCACGCCCAGAACCGACGTGGGCGGGACGCCGTCGTCGATCCGGCGCGCCTCGGATGCCTTGAGCACCGCGTGACTCGCCCAGCCGGTCATGCCGGTCACGCGGTCGCCCTCCGACAGCCCGTCGGCGTTCGACGCGACCACGCGGCCCACGCCCTGCGCGGTCATCGTGCCGCCGATCGGCACCGGATCGGCATAGCTCCGCGCATCGTCCATGCGTCCGCGCATGTAGGGATCGAGTGAGAAATGCTCGACCGCGACGAGCACCTCGCCCGCGCCGGGGTTCGGCAAGTCGCCTGTTTCGAGCGCGAAATCCTCTGGCACCGGGTCGCCCGAGGGGCGCCGGGCAAGCGTGATGCGGCGAAGCTGGTCGGCCATGATCTGTCCTTCCGTGCGGGAAAATTCCGTTGGGTCAGCAGGATTTGCGGTTGCGCCGCAGCGCGGCTGCCGCCCAAGCTGCATCTGGAGACGCGAGTTGCGGAAGGCAAGGGAGGGCCCGATGCACGGCATGATGATGCACGAACCGCTGTCGATCCTCGAGATCCTGCGCTACGCCGCCGGGGCCCATCCGGGCGCCGAGGTGGTGTCGGCGCGGGTCGAGGGCGACGTTCACCGCGAAAGCTATGCCGAGCTCTACGCGCGCGCCGGGCAACTGGCGCATGCGCTGTCCCGTCTCGGCATCGCCGAGGGCGACCGCGTCGCCACGCTCGCATGGAACGGTCACCGGCATGTCGAGCTCTACTACGGCGTCTCCGGCATGGGCGCGGTCTGCCACACGATCAATCCGCGTCTCTCGGCCGAGCAGATGCTCTACATCATCGGCCACGCCGAGGACCGCCTCCTGTTCGTCGACCTGACCTTCGTGCCGCTGGTCGAGACGCTTGCCGATCACCTGCCGGCCGGTCTGCGCCTCGTGGTGATGACGGACCGCGCCCATATGCCCGACAGCCCGCTCGAGCTGATGTGCTACGAGGACCTGCTGGCGGCCGCGGCGCCGGACTACGACTGGCCCTCGCTGCCCGAGGAGACCGCCGCGGCGCTCTGCTACACCTCCGGGACCACCGGCAATCCCAAGGGCGCGCTCTACACCCACCGCTCGACCGTCCTGCACGCGATGAGCGTGACCGTCGCGCTGGCCAAGTCGCTGTGCGAGGGCGGGCGAATCCTGCCGGTGGTGCCGCTCTTTCACGTGAACGCGTGGGGGCTGCCCTACGCCGCGCCGCTCGCCGGTGCGTCGCTGGTCATGCCGGGGCCCAATCTCGACGGGGCGTCGCTGTGGGACCTGATGGAGGCCGAGAAGGTCACCTCGGCCTGGGGCGTGCCGACGGTCTGGTTCGGGCTGACCGCGGAGATCGAGAAACGCGGCCGCCCGCCCGAGGGCTTCGGCCAGGTGGTCGTCGGCGGCTCTGCCGCGCCGCGCTCGATGATCGAGGGCTTCGAGAGCGCCGGGATCGAGGTGATCCACGCCTGGGGGATGACCGAGATGAGCCCGGTCGGCACGCACGGGCTGTTGTCCGCGCCGATGCGCGAGCTGCCCTTCGAGGAGCAGATGGCGCTCAAGGCCAAGCAGGGACGCCGGATCTTCGGCGTCGCGCTGAAGATCGTCGACGAGGCCGGCAACCGGCTGCCCCATGACGGCGAGGCGGCCGGAGAGCTCTTCGTGCGGGGCAACACGGTCGTGTCGGGCTACTTCGCCAACGCCGAGGCGAGCGACGCGGCGATCGACGCCGAGGGCTGGTTCGGCACCGGCGACGTGGCCTCGATCGATCCCGACGGATTCCTGACGATCCAGGACCGGACCAAGGACCTGATCAAGTCGGGCGGCGAATGGATCAGCTCGATCGATCTGGAGAATATCGCCGTCGCGCATCCCCAGGTGGCCGCCTGCGCGGTGATCGCGGTGCCGCACCCCAAATGGGACGAGCGCCCGCTGCTGGTCGTAGTGCCGAAGGACGCCTCGGACCCGCCGACGCTCGACGCGCTGCACGAGGCGATGCGCGCGCATGTGGCGAAATGGCAGCTGCCCGACGACATGGTGCTGGTCGAGGACCTGCCGTTGACGGCGACCGGGAAGGTGTCGAAGTTGACGCTGCGCGCGCGCTTCGCCGATCACGCTCTGCCCGATGCAGGCTAGACGCGCCGCCCCGGCCGTGCGCCGGGCGCAACCGGCCGGGCCGGAGTATTTGGACCAAGAAGAAGCGGGGGCGCGCGCCCGGCCGGGACCGGCGACGCCCGCGGATGGCGGGGCGGCGCGGCCATTCCCTCGCCGGAAAGGACCGGAATGGACGGCATGAACGACAGCGGCGCGGCGATGGATCTGGGCATGAGCGCGCGGGTGCGCCCGCTCGTCGCGGCGGTGCGCGCGATGATCGCCGACGAGATCGCGCCCCTCGACGCCGAGTACCATGCCGAGGTGGGCCGGCACCCGTCGGGCGACCGGTTCCGGCTGACCGATCGCCAGCGCGAGATCATCGACGGGCTGAAGGCCGAGGCGAAGGCCCGCGGGCTCTGGAATCTCTGGCTCACCGACAGCGCGCGTGGCGGGGGGCTGACCACGGTGGACTACGCCTACCTCGCCGAGGAGATGGGCAAGGTGCCGCTGGCGGCGGAGGTGTTCAACTGCAATGCCCCGGACACCGGCAACATGGAAGTTCTGGAGCGCTACGGCGCGGAGTGGATGAAGGCGCGCTGGCTCGCGCCGCTGCTCGCGGGCGAGATCCGCTCGGCCTACGTGATGAGCGAGCCGGGGGTGGCGTCGTCGGACGCCGCGCAGCTCGCCTTCGCGGCCCGGCGCGACGGCGACGGCTTCGTGCTGAACGGCGAGAAGCACTGGATCTCGGGCGCCGGCGATCCGCGCTGCGCGGTCTACATCCTGCTGGCCTGCACCGATCCGGAGGCGGACAAGCACGCCCGGCACACGATGTTCGCGCTCGATGCCGACATGCCGGGGATCGAGGTCGTGCGGCCGATGACGGTGTTCGGCGCCGACGACGCCCCGCACGGGCACATGCACCTGCGCTTCACCGATGTCCGGGTGCCGGCGGAGAACGTCATCCTCGGGGAGGGCCGCGGCTTCGAGGTGGCGCAGGGCCGGCTCGGCCCCGGCCGGATCCATCATTGCATGCGCGCGATCGGGCAGGCCGAGAAGGCGCTGGCGCTGATGTGCCGCCGCGGGACGGAGCGGACCGCCTTCGGCAAGCCGCTGGCGGAGCTGGGCGCGAACTACGACATCGTCGCCAACGCCCGGATGGAGATCGAGATGGCGCGGCTGCTGTGCCTCAAGGCGGCCTGGGTGATGGACACCGAAGGCACGCGGGCGGCGGCGCCGTGGATCAGCCAGATCAAGGTGGTGGCGCCGCTGATGGCGGGGCGGGTCATCGACGAGGCGATCCAGATGCATGGCGGGTCGGGCATCAGCCAGGATTTCGAGCTGGCACGGATGTGGACCCATGTGCGCACGCTGCGGTTCGCCGACGGGCCGGACGCGGTGCACCGCCGCCAGGTGGCGCGCGCCGAGCTGAAGGCGCAGCGCGGCGCCGGGGACTGAGCGATGGAGCGCGACGAACTCGATCGCGTGCGCCGCTGGATGGAGCGCAACGTGCCCGGGTTCTCGGGACCGCTCGGCGCGACGAAGTTCGACAGCGGGCAGTCGAACCCGACCTACCGGCTGAACGCGGCGTCCGGGGCCTACGTGTTGCGGCGCAAGCCGCACGGTCCGCTGCTGAAGTCCGCGCACGCGGTCGACCGCGAGTTTCGCGTGATGCGCGCTCTGGCCGACACGCCCGTGCCGGTGCCGCGCGTCCACGCGCTCTGCGAGGACGAGAGCGTTCTCGGCGCGATGTTCTTCGTGATGGAGCACGTGTCGGGGCGCGTGATCGACGAGCCGTCGATGCCGCGCTCGGTGCCGCGGGAACGCGCCGAGGTGATCGTCGAGATGGGGCGCGTGCTGGCCGAGATCCATGCCGTCGACGTGGACGCGGTCGGGCTCGGCGATTTCGGCCCGCCGGGCGACTACTACGCGCGCCAGCTCGGCCGCTGGACGAAACAGTACCGCGCGAGCGAGACCGAGGCGATCGACGACATGGACCGGCTGATCGCCTGGCTGGAGGCGCACCTGCCGGAGGACGACGGCCAGCGCACGCTGGTGCACGGCGACTACCGGATCGACAACCTGCTGTTCGCCTCCGAGGGCACCCTGTGCCGGGCGGTGCTGGACTGGGAGCTGTCGACGCTCGGCCACCCGCTCGCCGATCTGGCCGCGGTGATCATGCAGTGGCGTCTGCCGCCGGGCCCCGAAGGCCGGGGGCTGGCCGGTGTCGACCGTGCCGCGCTGGGCCTGCCCTCGGATGCGGATTTCGTGGCGGCATACTGCGCGCGGCGCGGGATCGACGTGCCGGCGGACTTCAATTTCCACCTCGCCTTCGCGTTTTTCCGCATGGGCGCGATCCTGCAGGGCGTGAAGAAGCGCGCGCTCGACGGCAATGCCTCGAACCCCGACAAGGGTCTGCGGCTCGGGTCCTTCGTGCCGCGCTTCGCGGCCCTGGGGCTCGAGGCGGCGCACGAGGGATGAGTGCGCTCGGCGAGATGCAGGCGCGCGTGGCGCAGTCCGGGCGCCTCGACTGGATCGGGCTGCGGCCCGCGCGGCGCGCCGCCCCGGTGCCGGCGGACCGCGCGGAGGTCGGCGACGGCGGCCTCACCGGCGATCACGGCCGTCCGGGGCGACGGGCCGTCACGCTGATGCAGGCCGAGCACCTCGCCGCGATCGGGGCGTTTCTCGGGCGCGGCCCGGTGGCGCCGGAGGCGTTGCGCCGCAATCTCGTGGTGTCGGGCATCAACCTCGCCGCGCTGAAACGGCGTATCATCCGCATCGGCACGGTGGAGCTTCGGCTGACGGTGATCTGTGCGCCCTGCTCGCGGATGGAGCAGGCCTTCGGCCCCGGCGGCTACTCTGCGGTCCGCGGCCATGGCGGCTGGTGCGCCGAAGTGCTGCGCCCCGGCCGGATCGCGGTCGGCGATCCGGTCGAGGCGTTCGACGATCAGAGCGTGTAGGTCCACTCGGCCGGGACCATGCGGTAGCCGTCGCCCTCGGCCGCGACGTTGACGACGCCCGGAAAGCCGATATGCGAGCCGGCGACCGTCATCCGGTCGGCGACGACGCGGTCGAGGATCTGCTGGCGCGTCGCGACCGCCTGTTCGGGGTCGGCGTCGAAGCCGATGGCGACGTCGGGCCGCGCGAACTGGATCGGCGTGACGTGCACGATATCGGCCCATATCAGCAGCTGGCTGTCGCCCGATGCGACCATGAAGCCGGAATGCCCGGGCGTGTGGCCGGGCAGGGGCATCGACGTCACGCCAGGTGCGACCTCCTCCTCGCCCGAGAAGGTGACGATCCGGTCGCCGTAGGCCGACAGGACGTTCCGTGCGAGGGCCGCGAAGTTCTGCACCATCTCGCCGGCGCCGGAGAAGTTGCCCTCGTCGGACCAGAAATCGCGCTCGGTCTCGTGCACGACGAGCTCCGCGTTCGGAAACATCGCGCCGCCGTCCGACAGCGCGCCGGCGACGTGATCGGGATGCAGGTGCGTGGCCAGAAGCTTGGTGACCGACGCCGGGTCGATCCCCGCGGCCGACAGGTTCTGCGGCAGCTTGCCGAGGCTCGGGCCCATCGCGTCGGCGGTGCCGGCATCGACGAGGATCGTCTCGTCGCCGCTCTGGATCGCGAAGGCGTTGACCGCGGAGGGGAAGGTCTCGGGGTCGCGGAAATGCTCTCGCATCAGCTCTTCGTAGCCGGCGGCGTCGATGCCGATGAGCGCGTCGGGCCCGATATGCAGGCTGCCGTCGTTGAGGCAGGTCACGGTGACGTCGCCGATGGCGACGCGCTGCACCGCGGGCACCTGGCCGGTGGCGGCGCTTCCGGACTGGGCGAAGGCGGGCACGGAAGCGCCCGTGGCGGCGAGGCCGGCGAGCGGCGCGGTGGCGAGAAACTGGCGGCGGTCCATCACTGTCTCCTCTGTCGTGGAACCGGGTAGACGACGAGTTGGATCGTGCACGACACAAGTCAAAGCCGCATGACGGCGTTGCGCTCGGGGCCCGGGCGGTGTTTCTGGGGCCGCGAGACGCGCCCGGAGCGGCAGGAGCGAGGCCCGATGGCAGAGACCGACCGGATCACCGGACTGACGCTGCCGCGCGGGGCGCGCGTCGGGCTGCTGGGCGGATCGTTCGATCCGGCGCACCGCGGGCACGCCCACATCACCCGCGAGGCGCTCAAGCGCTTCGGCCTCGACCGGGTGGTGTGGCTCGTATCGCCGGGCAATCCGCTCAAGGCGCACGGGCCCGCGCCGCTCGCCGAACGCATGGCGCAGGCGCGCCGCGTGATGCGCCACCCGCGCGTCATCGTGTCGGATGCCGAGGCGCGCCTCGGCACGCGCTACACCGCGCAGACGCTGGCCCGGCTGCGCGGACGCCATTCCGAGGTGCGCTTCGTCTGGCTGATGGGCGCCGACAACCTGCGCCAGCTTCATCGCTGGGACAATTGGCGCGCAATCATGGATCAGGTGCCGGTCGGCGTGATGGCCCGGCCGGGCGATCGCATGTCGGCGCAGACCTCCGTCGCGGCGCGGGTCTATGCCGGCGCACGGCTGTCGGAGGCGGCGTCGCAGCTTCTGCCGCTCTGCGACGCGCCGGCCTGGTGCTTCGTCAACCTGCCGATGAGCGACGCGAGCTCTTCGGCGATCCGCGCCGGCGGCGGCTGGTCGGCCTGAGCGCGCTTCGGCCGCTCACGCAGACGTGGCCGTGCGTGGGGCTGCGCGCCCGCTTGCCGGGGTCGGGTTCCTCGGGTTAACTCCGACGCATGTCGCTCGAGCTCTCCCGCCGCCGCTTTCTTGCCGCGCTCTCCGCATCGGTCGCCGCCGGTCCCGCACTGGCGCGGGCGCCCGAAACCTCGCTGCGCCCCGTCGCCCGGGGCGACGATCTCTGGAAGCGCTCGATCGAGAGCCTCGACGACATCGTGCGCGATGCCGGTCTGCCGGGCCGCTTCGGCTTTTCCGTCGGCAGCGTCGATACCGGCGCCGCGCTGGAGGAGCGCAACGCCGCGACGGGCCTGCCGCCGGCCTCGGTCGCCAAGGCGCTGACGGCGGCCTACGCGCTCGAGCATCTGGGCGACGACCACCGCTTCGTCACGCGCTGCCTCGCCACCGGCCCGGTCGATGCCGAGGGCACGCTCGACGGTGACCTGATCCTCGCGGGCGGCGGCGATCCGACGCTCGACACCGACGGGCTCGCGGCGCTGGCCGACGACCTGCGCGCGGCCGGCGTGCAATCGGTTCGCGGCCGGTTCCTCGTCTGGGGCGGCGCGCTGCCGCAGGTGTCGCAGATCGATCCCGGCCAGCCTGACCACGTGGGCTACAACCCGTCGGTCTCGGGACTGAACGTGAATTTCAACCGCGTCCACTTCGAGTGGCGCCGCACCGGCGAGAGCTACCAGATCACGATGGACGGTCGCTCCGGGTCGCTGCGCCCGCCGGTGTCGATGGCGCGCATGGTCGTCGTCGCGCGCCGCACCCCGGTCTATACCTACACCGACGCCGGCGACCGCGACGACTGGACCGTGGCGAAGGCCGCGCTGGGCAATGGCGGCGCCCGCTGGCTGCCGGTCCGGCGCGCGGCGCTCTACGGCGGCGAGGTGTTCCAGTCCGTCGCGGGCAGCGCCGGGATCCGGCTGAAGGCGCCCGAACTGATCGACGCGCTGCCGGCCACCACAGAACCGCTGGCCGAGCGCGAGAGCCAACCGCTCGAGACGATCCTGCGCGACATGCTGAAATACTCCACCAACCTCACCGCCGAGGCCGTCGGCTGCGCCGCCAGCGTCGCCCGGGGCGAGATGCCCGCCACGCTCGCCGAGTCGGCCGGGATGATGAACGCGTGGGCCCGCGAGGCGCTCGGCCTCGGGGACGTCGCTCTCATTGATCACTCCGGGCTGGGCGACGGGAGCCGCATCGCCGCGGCGGACATGTGCCGCGCGCTCGTCGCGCTGCGCCGCCGGATGGAGCTGAAGCCGCTTCTGAAGCCGATACCGATCCGCGACGAGGCGCGGCGCGTGGTCGACGGGCACCCGCTCGACGTCCACGCCAAGACGGGCACGCTCAACTTCGTGTCCGGGTTGGCCGGCTACATCGACTGCCCGGACGGTAGCGAACTGGCCTTCGCGATCTTCTCCGGCGATCTGGACCACCGCGCCACCATCCCGCGAGAGGATCGCGATCGCCCGCAGGGCGCGCGCACCTACAACACGCGCGCCAAGAAGTTCCAGATGGCGCTCATCCGGCGCTGGGGCGCGCTTTACGGCCGCCCGGCCTGAACGGTGCGCTGCGCGGTGTCGTCCCCGCCGAGCGCGACGCCGACGAGCGGCAGAAGGCACAGAAGCGCGGCGGCGAAAATGGTGAACATGCGTCGGGTCATGGCGAAATCGTCCTTGAAAACGGGCGCGTGGCCGAGCCTGCGCCGAATGGTGTGAATATTTCGACCATACCCCGGAAAGATGTCAGGAAAGGGGCCGGCCCCGCGCGGCGGGGCCGCGACGATTGGCGCACCGGCCGCAGCGTGTCAGACTGACCCGGCGAAAGAGGAGCGCGCCCCATGCCGAACATCGTCCATCCGAGCGAGGTCCAGATCGTCCTGACCACCTTCGAGACCAGCCCAGGCATGTGCCAGGATCTCATGGATGCGCTGCAGGACGCCTATGCCAGCTTCATCTCGAAACAGCCCGGCTTCGTCGCGGCCGGCCTGCACGTCAACGACGCGCAGACCCGGATCGCAAACTACTCGCAGTGGCGCCGGCGCGAGGATTTCATGGAGATGCTGCGCTCCGAGGAGATGCGCGAGCGCAATCGCCGGTTCTCCGATCTCTGCCATCGGTTCGAGCCGGTGATGTATGATGTCGCGGCGGTGTTCTGAGTCTTGATCCCGGTCCGCTCCGCTGCACCTACTCAGCGCGGAGGTACGACATGGACGACGATCTGACGCTCGAGCGCCGCTCCGGATTGCCGGACGCGCTGCGCACGCTGCTCGAAAGCTATCCCCGCCCGACGTGGGAAACCCATCCCGAGTTCGAGGGGCTGGTGCGGTTCTGGCTCGACCGTCACCTGATGTTCCGCAAGCTCGGCACGCTGCTGCGCGAGGACGCAGAGGCGACGATCGACGGCAAGATGCCCCCCGAGGCACAGCGCGCCCGGCTCGCCCGCTACGGCACGATGCTGGTGAACGAACTTCACGGCCATCACCAGATCGAGGATCATCACTACTTTCCCGCGTTGAGCGGGCTCGAGCCGACGCTCATCCGCGGTTTCACCCTTCTCGATCGCGATCACGAGGCGATGGACGGCCTTCTCGACCGGTTCGCCTCCGGCGCCAACGACGTGATCGGCGGCAAGAGCGAGGTCGGCCCGTTCCGCGAGCAGCTCCTCGCCTTCGACTCGCTGCTCGACCGCCACCTCGTCGACGAGGAGGACCTGATCGTGCCGGTCATCCTCAAGCATGGTGCCGGGCGGATGCAGTGACCCGGCCGGGCCGGGCGCCGGCGCCCGGCGCGCTCAGCCATCCGGAAAGCGCAGCGTCACCCGCAGGCCCGGCCCCGCATCGGACAGCTCCGGCGGGGCGCCGTGCAACTGCGCGATGGCCGTGACCAGTGACAGACCCAGCCCATTGCCCGGCGTCGTGCGGCTTCGTTCCAGCCGGTAGAGACGGCGCAGGACGTTCTCGCGCTCGGCCTCCGGAATGCCGGGGCCGGTATCGGCCACCGACAGCGTGCGATCCGCCCCCACCGTCACGGTCACGTGCGCATCGCGGCCGGCGTGGCGCAGGGCGTTCTCCAGAAGGTTCGCCAGCGCCTGCGCAATCAGGTCGCGGTCCCCGGTCACGGTGACCGGCCGCTCCGGCAACGCGACCGACAGCGCGATGCCGGCCTCCTCGGCCGCCGGGTCGTAAAGCTCCACCATCTCCGCGGCGAGCGCGCTCAGGTCGACCGGGCCGAACCCCTGCGCCGGGCTGCCACCCTCGATCTGCGCGATCTGCAGCAGCGCGCGGAACACCGCGGTCGCGCGCGCCGCCTCGCTTTCGGCCCGCCGCGCGAGATCGGCGGCGCGCGTTTCCTCGGGCAGATCGGCCCGTAGATCCTCGAGCAGAACCGAGATCCGCTGCAACGGTGTGCGCAGGTCGTGCGCGATATCGGCCGAGACCTGCCGCAGCGCGTCCGTCGCCGCTTCCTGCCGCGCCGCCATCCGGTTCACGCCCTGTCCGATCCGCGCGAGGTCGTCGCCCGCGCGGTCCGACGGGTCGTAGCGCGCGGTCAGGTCGCCTCCCGCGATCTCGGCCAGCGTCCGCTCGATCCGCGTGACCCGGCGCGCGGACCGCCGCGCGACCAACGTCCCGATCCCGAGCGACAGCAGCGTCGTCGGCACGAGGCTGAGAACAAGCAGTGCAAGGAACGTGCGCCGCAGCGCGTCGAGGGGCGCAAGGCTCTCTGCGACGATCAGCACGCCGGAGGACAGCCGGCGCACCTCGCGGACATAGCCCGCGTCCGACAGGGGCCGGTTCGGCCCGAGCGCGACCAGCCGGGGCTGGCCGCCGCGCATCACCGCGTCGGCATTGCCGGCGCGTCGCCCGTCGTCGCCCAGGAACACGTAGACCCGGTTGCGCGGCTCGGCGGCGCGCGCACGGGCGCCCACCAGCGTGGCGAGCGCCGCAGGCGTCGCCGTCACGTCGAGCCCGGCCATCTCGGCCGATACGCTCTGTCGGATCTGCGCCTTGGTGGTGGCTGCGAGCTGCAGGTAAGCCCCGCCGAGCGTCGCGCCGTTCACGAGCGTGAACAGGGCCACGAGGAACAACGCCAGACGGACCGGGGTCGAGGACAGGACGCGTCCGGCCCTCATCCGTCGATCCGGTAGCCCGCGCCGCGCACGGTGACGATGAGATCGCGCTCGAAGGGCCGGTCCACCTTCGCCCGAAGCCGAGAGATATGCGTCTCGACGACGTTGGTCTGGGGATCGAAATGCAGGTTCCACACCGCTTCGAGAAGCATGGTCCGGGTCTGCACCCGACCCTTGCGGCGCAGCAGGTGCTCGAGCAACGCGAACTCGCGAGGCAGCAGGTCGATCGTCTGGCCGCCGCGCGTCACCGTCCGGCGGACAAGGTCCATCTCGAGGTCGCCGGCCCGCAGCACCGTCTCGGTCTCGTCCGACAGGGGCAGCCGCCGCGCGAGCGCGGCGATCCGCGCCGAAAGCTCGCCGAACGCGAAGGGCTTGGCGAGGTAGTCGTCACCGCCCGCACGCAAGCCCTCGATCCGGTCCTCGGTGGTGCCCATCGCCGTCAGGAACAGCGCGGGCGTCGGCACCTTGGCCGCGCGCAGCGCCTTCACGAGGCTCAGCCCGTCGAGATCGGGCAGCATCCGGTCGACCACGATCACGTCGTAGCCCTGCGACATCGCCTGCGCGAGCGCGTCCTTGCCCGACTCCAGCGCGTCCACGGCATGACCTTCCTCGGTCAGGCCGCGCACGATGAAGTCCGCGGTGGTCGGATCGTCCTCCACGACAAGCAGTTTCATGCGGTTCGTGCCTCTCGTCGGCTCACGACCGCGTAAGTGGGGGTCGCGGCGCCGTGATTTCAAGCGCGGAATGCCGCCCTCCGCCCGCCGTGACCAACCTTACGAATATGTAATCGTCTGGCCGATGTCCCGGTAATCCGGCGGACCGACCTTTGTCCCATCCGGCGCCGGGCACCCATCGCCCGCTGCCGGCCCCCATTGTCATGCGGCGGGAGGGCACCGCGGCCGATCGGCCGTCCTCCTGTGCCGCGAGAGACCCGATTGGAGCAGGACACCGATGACCATCACACCCCGCCGCACCGTGTCGGCCCTCGCCATTGCCACGATGATCGCCGCCGGCGGCGTCACCACGCTCGGCCAGGGCCCCGCCGAGGCGCAATCCGCCCCGCAGCCGGGCAACGACTACGTCGATCTCGTCGCCGAGCTGTCGCCCGCCGTGGTGACGATCGAGGTGACCAAGACCCGCCAGAACGCGCAGTTCGAACGCGAGATGCCGCAGGGCGACTTCCCGTGGGAGGAGTTCATGCGCCGCTTCGGCATGCCCGAGGGTCACGGCCAGATGCCCCCCCGCGGCATGCCAGACCGCCAGATGCAGGGCACCGGCACCGGCTTCGCGATCTCCGCGGACGGCACCATCGTCACCAACGCGCACGTCGTGTCGGACGCCGACGAGGTGACCGTGACCCTCGAGGACGGGCGCGAGTTCGACGCCGAGGTGATCGGCCTCGACGAAGCGACCGATCTCGCCGTGCTCGAGATCGACGCCACGGATCTGGACTTCGTCGAATTCGGCGACTCGACCACGCTGCGCGTCGGGCAGAACGTCATCGCCATCGGCAACCCGTTCGGCCTCGGCAACACCGTGACAACGGGCATCGTCTCGGCGCTCGGCCGCGACATCAACGCCGGCCCGTTCGACGACTTCATCCAGACCGACGCGGCGATCAACCGCGGCAACTCGGGCGGCCCGCTCTTCAACGAGGCTGGCGAGGTCGTGGGCGTGAACACCGCGATCATCTCGCCCACCGGCGGCTCTGTCGGCATCGGCTTCTCCGTCCCGTCCGAGATCGCTGCCGAGGTCGTCACCGACCTGACCGATGACGGCGAGGTCGAGCGTGGCTGGCTCGGCGTCCGCATCGCACCCGTGTCCGAGGACGTGGCGCGCGCGCTCGGCTTCGACGACGACACCGGCGTGATGATCGAGAGCGTGCAGAACGATACGCCCGCGGCCGCCGCCGGGCTCCAGGACGGCGACATCGTCATGTCGGTCAACGGCGACACGATGGGCGGCCCGCGCGACCTGACCCGCGCCATCGCCATCGAGCGTCCGGGCGCCGAGGTCGAGATCGAGGTGCTGCGCCGTGGCGAAACCGAAAGTTTCACCGTCGAGCTCGGCAACCGCGCCGACATGCCGACCTGATCGGCAGCCACGATGCCATGACACGAGGGGCGTCCCGCCGGGGCGCCCCTTTTTCGTGCCTTGCGCGGCAGGCGCGCGCGCCGCTATGGCGCTCTGGCGCATCCGACACGCCGACAGCCCGAGAGCCGCCATGACCGACGTTTCCCGCCCGTTCGCAGCCCGCTTCGCCGACATCGCCGACCGGCGCTCCGCCTTCTGCTTCGGCGCCGATCCCTCGCCGGCGGTGTTGCGGGACTGGGGCCTGCCCGCGGACGCGACCGGGCTCGCCGATTTCGTGTCGATCGTGCTGGAGGCGGTCGAGGCCGGCCATGTCGGCCTGCTGAAGCCGCAGGTCGCCTTCTACGAGGCGTTCGGACCGGCCGGCATGGCGGAGCTCGCGCGGCTGATCGCCGGCGCGCGCAACCGCGGCCTTCTGGTGATCGCCGACGCCAAGCGTGGCGATATCGGCACGTCGTCCGCCGGCTACGGCGCGGCGTGGCTGGGGCGGGGCGGCTTCGACGCGGATGCGGTGACGCTGACCGCCTATCTCGGGCTGGGCGCGCTCTCTCCGGTGTTCGACCGCGCGGCGGACACCGGCAGCGCGGCCTTCGTCGTCGTGCGCTCGTCCAATCCCGAGGGCGCGGCGCTGCAATCGGCCCTGTCGGGCGACGTCGCGGTGGCCGACCGTCTCGCCGCCGAGATCGAGGCGGAGAACGCCCGCCTTGCGCCCGGGGCCACCGGACCGGTCGGCGCGGTGATCGGCGCGACGCTCGGGGCCGAGGCGACGCGCACCGTCGCGGCGATGCCGAGCGCGCTGTTCCTTGTCCCGGGCCTCGGCGCGCAGGGCGGCACGCTCGAGGACATGGCACGGATCTTTGTCGGCGCCGAGGCCCGCGTCATCCCGACCGCCTCGCGCGCCATCCTCGCCGCCGGCCCGTCCGTCGCGGACCTGCGCACCGCGCTCGCCCGGAACGCCGAGGCGGCGATGCGCCTGCGTCCCAAGGCATGACGCCGGGCGGCCGGATCGGCCCTCGGGCAGGGCGGGTCGTGGATGTGTCGTGGGGGTTTTGGTGGAGCCTAGGGGGATCGAACCCCTGACCTCCTGCATGCCATGCAGGCGCTCTCCCAGCTGAGCTAAGGCCCCGAATGTGACGGCGCCGCCGGCGCCGTGGAGCGTCGTCTATCCAAGGGCCGGGACGGGATCAAGCGGAAAATCCGGCCCGTTCCCGGCACCTCGGACCGTCAGTCGTCGCCTTCGTCGGAGACGTCCGCGATCTCGTCGAGCGACACGTTGTCGTCGTCGTCATCGTCCTCGAGAACATCGTCGTCATCGAGTTCGACCTCGACGTCCTCTTCGGTCTCGTTGTCCGACTCTTTCTCGGTCGCGGCCTTCTTCGACTTGCGGCTCGCGCCGTCCTCGGCGTCCGCGGCGATCATGCTGCGCTTGCCGGTCTCGACCTCGACGACCTCGCCCGTGTAGGGGCTGATCACCGGGTTCTGGTTCAGGTCGTAGAAGCGCTTGCCGGTCGTGGGGCAGACACGTTTGACACCCCATTCTTCCTTCGGCATGGGAGGTCCTTTCCCGAATATCGTGGCTCTTGCGGTAGATCACGGCCCCCTGCCATAACGCGCGAGGGCCGTCAACGGCCCGCCGCCCGCGCCCGAGAGACGCCAAGCGACAGGAGCCTCCGACATGGGACGCATCGCCTTGCCCGGCAACCCGCCGATCTCGGTCGATCTGCGCCGCTCCGCCGCCGCGCGGCGGATTTCGCTGCGCCTGTCGGGCATCGACGGGCGGGTGACCCTGACGTTGCCGCGGCGGGTGCCGGAGGCCGAGGGCATCGCCTTCCTGCGCGAAAAGGAGGGCTGGCTGCGGCGTCACCTGTCGGACCGGGCACCCGAGGTCCCGGTGGGCCCCGGCGCCATCCTGCCGCTCGAGGGCGCCCCGCACGAGATCGTGTCCGGGGCCGGGCGGGGCGTGCGGATCGAGGACGGGCGGCTCGCGGTTCCGGGCGATCCTGCCACCTCCGGCGCGCGGCTCCGCGCCTGGCTGCGCGAGCGTGCGCGCACGCGGCTGGCCGCGGCATCCGACCGGCACGCCGCGGCGCTCGGCCGCCGCTACGACCGCATCACGCTGCGCGACACGCGTTCGCGCTGGGGCTCGTGCTCGTCGGCCGGCGCGCTGATGTATTCGTGGCGGCTGATCCTCGCGCCGCCCGAGGTGCTCGACTATGTCGCCGCGCACGAGGTCGCGCATCTCGCCGAGATGAACCATTCGCCCGACTTCTGGGCCGTGGTCGACCGGCTCTGCCCGGGCTGGCGCGCGCAGCGCGACTGGCTGCGCCGCGAGGGCGGCGGCCTGCATCGCTACCGCTTCGAGACGACACAGGATTGACGGCGCCGCATTTTGTGATCACATCGCGGCATGCTGTCTCCGTCGCGCTCTTCGCCGATCTTCGGACCGCGGGCCGCCGAGCCCGCGCCCTCGGCGCATGACCGGGTCTACCGCGGGCTGCGGTCGCGCATCATGTTCGGCCAGATCGCGCCGGGCGAGCCGCTGACCCTGCGCGGCATCGGGCGCGAGTTCGACGTGTCGATGACGCCCGCGCGCGAGGCGGTGCAGCGCCTCGTCGCCGAGGGCGCGCTGTCGATGTCGGCCTCGGGCCGGGTTGCGACGCCGGAACTGACGCCCGAACGGATCGAGGAACTGGCCGCCCTGCGTGCGCTCATCGAGGTCGAGCTTGCCAGCCGGGCGCTGCCCCGCGCGCACATGGCGCTGATCGACCGGCTGCAGACGATCAACGGCGCGATCTCCGAAGTGGTCCAGAACCGCGACGCCGTGGGCTACATCCGGGGCAACCTGGAATTCCACCGCACGCTCTACCTGCGGGCGCAGGCGCCGGCGATGCTGGCGATGGCCGAGACGGTCTGGCTGCAACTCGGCCCGACGATGCGGTCGCTCTACAGCCGGTTGCGCCGCTCCGAGGCGCCGCATTTCCACCGGCTGATCATCGCCGCGCTCAAGGCCGGGGACGAGCCGGGCCTGCGCCTCGCCGTGCGTTCGGACGTCACGCAGGGCCTCAAGATGCTGGTCGCGTGATCGCGCCAAGGTCGCGCGCGGGCCGAGCGCGCCAGAAGCGGCGACCGTGATCCGGCGGCCTTCGCCTCGGCGTCAGGCCGCGAGGCCCTTCGCGCCCATCTTGAGGAACTTCTCGCGGCGTTGCCGCACGATGTCGGTGCGCGAGACGTCCTCGAGCTGACCGAGCATCGCCGCCAGGGTCGCCGCGACGCTCGCCATCATGCTTTCGGGGTCGCGGTGCGCGCCGCCCAGCGGTTCGGGAATGATCCGGTCGATCACGCCGAGCTTGTGCAGATCCTGCGCCGTCAGGCGCAGCGCCTCGGCGGCTTCGCGCATCTTCTCCGAATCCTTCCACAGGATCGAGGCGCAGCCTTCGGGCGAGATCACCGAATAGACCGAGTGTTCGAGCATCGCGACGCGGTTGGCGGTGGCGAAGGCCACCGCACCGCCCGATCCGCCTTCGCCGATCACGATGGACACCAGCGGCACGCCGATCTGAAGGCAGGTTTCGGTCGAGCGCGCGATCGCTTCGGACTGGCCGCGCTCCTCCGCGCCCTTGCCGGGATACGCGCCGGGCGTGTCGACGAGCGTGACAACGGGCAGGCCGAAGCGGTCTGCCATCTCCATCAGCCGGATCGCCTTGCGGTAGCCCTCGGGCCGGGCCATGCCGAAATTGTGGGTGAGCCGCGAGCTCGTGTCGTGGCCCTTCTCGTGGCCGATCACCATCACCGCGCGGTCGTTGAACCGCGCGAGCCCCCCCATGACCGCATGATCGTCGCCGAAGGCGCGGTCGCCGGCGAGCGGCGTGTACTCGGTAAACAGCGCCGCGATGTAGTCGCGGCAATGCGGCCGTTCGGGATGGCGCGCGACCTGGCATTTCCGCCACGGCGTCAGCTTGGCGTAGAGATCGCGCAGCATCGTCTCGGCCTTGCGGTCGAGCGCCGCGGCCTCGTCGCCGATATCGACCTCCGCGTTCGCCGCCGCCATGGCGCGCAGCTCTTCCGCCTTGCCTTCGATCTCGGCGAGCGGCTTTTCGAAGTCGAGATAGTGCATCTGGGGCTCCGGAATATCGCGCCCGATATGGCGAAGGCTGGGCCCGGATGCAACCGGCGGCGCGCCGACCGCCCCCGCTCAGGCGAGGAACACCGGCACCAGCGTGGCCACCAGCAGGATCGCCATGACGACGTTGAAGATCCGCAGCCGCCGCGCGTCGCCGAGGATCCGGCCGATCCCGGTTCCGAGGATCGTCCAGGCGCTGGTCGAGATCAGCGACACGAGGACGTAGATCCCCGCGACCCAGGCCACCGCGCCGAGATCGCGCCCGGGCGCGTAGAGCGTGATCGCCGACAGACCCATCGACCACGCCTTGGGATTGACCCATTGGAAGCCCGCGGCCTCGAGAAATGTCAGCGGCCGCCCGCGCGCGGCGCTCTCCGTCCGCGGTGCCGCCGTCGCGATCTTCCAGGCGAGATAGAGAAGGTAGAGCGCCGAGACGATGCGCAGGATCGCGTAGGCCGGCGGCCATAGGTCGAACACGCGCATGACCCCGAGCCCGACGAGGAAGGTCATCGCCGGAAACCCCAGCGCGATCCCGGCCATGTGCGGCACGGTCCGCGCGACCCCGAAATTCGCCCCCGACGCCATCAGCATGAAGTTGTTCGGTCCCGGCGTGATGACCGTGACGAGCGCGAAGGTCGCGAGCGCGGTGAGAAGATCGGGGCTCATACGCTGCCAGAAGCATGCGCGGGCCGGAGATGCAATCCGCTCCGCGAGCGGGGGACTTCGGCGGAGGGGACGGGAGCGAGGGCACTTCCCAAGCGGTGATTGCACGCGAGGCAACAGCCGAAGTCAGTTCTCGCCGAATGGCGACTTACCAGCCAAAAGCGGCGAAGGTGCGAAGCGAACTCGAAGCGACCGATTGCTGTCGCGCATCATGGCCTCTTTGCCCCAAAATTGGCGGAGAGGGCGTCTACTGCATACGGGGCAATTCCATCATGAACTTGGCATTCGCCCAATAACACCAGACTTGGGTGTGCGTTCCCTCGCCGGAAATCTATAGAGGCCTGATACACTTCTCTAAGCGCGCAGCCAATAAAATGGCACAAGCGCAATTCCATCCCGCCATCGCTCGATGATCGCCGACCGAAACCATTCGTCGAGGAGTTCGACATGGTCTGTGACGATGAGTTGCATTTGCGGAACAGCTTCACTGTAATCTCGAAGAAGGCAGTAGAGCTCATGCACGGCAGCCTGATCCTCGTCACCAAGCCCGTCGATCTTGCCATCCCGATCGCGCTCCGGCGGGTAATGCGCCTGGGACGGCTGGTCCAGCATAAGGAATCCTGGAACGGGCCTACGCCTGCGGCGGAAAAGGCTGTGCAGACTGAGATGCGCGGCAACGTGATAGCCGACCCAATTTTCTCCGCTGCCCATCTGGGAAAGCGAAAGCGGCCCGTCGTCGGTGTCTGCAACGACCGTCAGATGCTTGAGATCCAGCCGCAGCGGGTTCTCGCCATGTTCGAGATTCAACGTTGACGCGAACTTGGTGAGATCGCGGCCGACAATGTTGAGGGCGGTCAAAAGCCGTTCTTGCGCCGCGTCGTCGTCGATCGCGCGTTGCAGCTCGTGGATCTCTGCGCGGAGCTGGTCGATCTTGCGCGGCAGATCACTGTTCGGCGCAGCCGCCGTGGAGTTCTCAAGATAGTAGGCGATCCGGCCGGCCACGCGCGCCTGCTCTGCGAATTGGTTCTGTTCGATTCGAAGGCGCTCGTTGTCTTCGATGCGCTTGCCGATGTCGGTCTGTACGGTACGCAATTGGTCCGAAAGTTCGGCCCGTTGGCCTTCCAGACCTGCAAGCCGTTCCATTAAACGCGGTGCATCTCGGCGGACAGACCTCAGCTGGGTCTGCAACTGCACCAGCGAAGAACGAATATCTTCTACCGTGGGAACCGGAATATCGAGATGGCTGTCGCAAAGCGGACAGTAGCTGTCTTCGCCGCCCTTACCTGATATGAGACCAATTGAAGACAAACGTGCCTCTTGCTCTCGTGCTTCGGTTTCAAATTCGCCTACCTCTCGGCTAAGGCGCTGAACGTCAGAGATTTCCTCCCGCAAGTCTTGCAACTGCCCGAGCAAGGAGCGACGGCGATCATCGAGCGCTGCAAGGTCCGCTTCGGGATCATCGACGGTTGAAAAATGGATTGGCTGGGGCACGGCTGCCTCACGGAGAAGCGCCAATACAGCTTCGGATTCATCGGGTTCCGGACCCGCTGGCGTTAGCCCAACCCGGCGGGCTTCCTGATATAGCGAGCGCGCCGCGCCCGTCGCGCCCTGCGCGATAGACTGGATATCTGCAAATTCGCGTTCCAATCGGCGCAGGCGCGTTCTTGCATCCTGATGGCGCTTTAGAGCAAGGAAATGCTCTTCGTCGACCGCGCCCAAAAAAAAGGGCATCGAATCCCTTATGGCTTGCTGGACCCAAGATGACTCACCCTGTCTATGAAACAGCAGTCGCCGGTTTGCTATCTCGTCCTGTGCTTGAAGACAGAAGATGATTGCATGGCGTGAAGAAGCTTCAAGAGGCTGTCGTGTAGCTCCGGCATCGGGAATATGGATATTTTCGGAAATACCAAGAATTGCAGAAAGTTGGAATTTGAGTCCGTCCGGAGTAATGTTTTTTTGGAAATCACTTGGGTCGGGGGGTAGCTCTTCGATGCCCCTGGCGAAGTAAATCTCATCGCTACTCTTTCCCGCCGGCCCAGGATTTTTCCGGGCGAGCAGGATACCTTCGCCCCGATTGTCTAGATGAACGGCAAACCAGCTTACACTGCGCCGGATTTCACCCTCGGCAACTGTGCATTCGCTGCGTCCCCAGCAATAGTCAACGATATCGAGCAGCGCAGATTTCCCGGTCTTGGATGCGCCCGTAACAATGTTAAGCGCACCAAGATTGAACTTAACATCGCGGCGTTCGCCTTCGTGGGAGTAGATCGAGATGGCTCGTATTTGGAATGTCATGGTGCCACCCCAAACCCCTGAAGGATTGCGCTTTCTCTTGGCTGTGCACCAAACCACCGACCAAGCAGTGCGGCAGTGGCGCGGGCATCATTCACGTCGTCGGTTGTAGGGGACGAACGTGCGGTGAGCTTGATCGGCTTGGCACCGGGCACAAGACCACCGCCGTTCAGTGCGTTGATCCCGTAGCGGATCGAGAAAATAAGCGCTTCGCGGCTTACAGGTCGTAGACGATTGACTCGTCCCGGCAGTTCGGCCAGCAGCGGATTATTGGTTGCGATCCAAGCAGCAAAGGCGGTGTTGGCTCGACCGGGAAGTGCGTTCCGTGTGGGCTTATACAGCGTGAGCGGCAAAACCAGAAAAGCAGTCGCAATGCTGAGCGGTGTCTTTCGAGCCTTATGGTATTCCGCAACCGTTCTTGCGATGAGTTCGGCGCAGAATGCGGGGTTGAGATTGCGCGCCTCTTCGGCTGGCCGCTCGTCCCAGACAAGAGACCAGCGCGTGTCAGACATCGGCGGGCTCCTCTTCGACCACGGCGTGCAGAGACTCGAAGTCCCGGTGCCAACCCACGCGAAGATCATCGGCAAGGATTTGGTAAGAACCGACGGTTAGAAAGCGTGCTATCTGGGAACGAATCGGAAAACGCGCGTCGGTTTCAACCCAGCCGTAGAGCTTCTGGCCGGAGTTCCGAAGCGCGGCAGCATCGCACCCGTCTGTCAATCCATCGCACATCTGCGCAAATCGCGGCTGCCATTCCTCGATCAGAAGCTGCTCAAAGCGCCCGACTTCGTCATCAAACAACAAGCTATCTCGCACCCACCGCGAGCGCTGCGTGGAGGCGCGGTAGAAGTCGCGCTTGGCATATTCGAGCCGTGACCCGCCTATACCAACGCTTTGCAGTTGCTTTACGAAGCGCATCTGGTCGAGTGATTCCAGCTCCGCGGCCGAAGGTACGAAGTGCTCCATGTCGAGCGGCAGCGCATCGCGTTTCAATCCGTCGCGGATGTCATCAAGCTTCTGCTCCACTTCGAGCACGGAGATTGCTCCCGGCGTCGCCGATTGCAGCGCTCTGCAAATGCGTGGCCACCACCACCCTTCAAGCTGCTCACGCGCGAGCGCAGCTTTGCCGCGCGGCGCCATCATTTTCAGACGTTCTTCGATGGTCACTTCAAGATCAGAAATCTGCGCCGCACTATCAAGAACCTCGACTGCCGAAACAAGTTCATGCCGAATTGCCGGACTAAGCCCCTTGAACGCTTCAATCGCTTTCTGAAGGCTCTGGTTTTTAGATGCGTCTGCAGCCGCCATCAGCAGTTCATCAGCAACAGCGGGGTCACGTGCTGTCGACCCAGCTCCGGCGGGCCGCAAGTGAGCGGCGGCAGAACCGTCGGGCGCCTTAGCTGTAGTTATCAACACAAAGCGAGTGCGGCCTGGAAGCGAAGGATCGTCGCCGACAGCGTCCGCCCAAACCCGCAATGTCTTCCACAGATCGACACTGCCATCGCTTAGGTCGCCCGCCTTTTTCAGGTGGTGCTTGGTTTGAAGGAGTTCGAGCGGAGCGCCGTCTCTTTCGAACGAGACATCATCCAATCGTTCAACAAAAACTTCGACGCTGGAGTCAGAATATGCGTAGCGCAAGGACTCGGCGAGCGCGAGCCGGGCTTGGTATAGATATCCGGCCGCTGATTGGGCCGCCCCGTGAACTGAGTTCGCCTTTGACACATTTATCCTACTACGACGACTGCCCTGCTGTAGGCTCCTAATGCCGACGATGTGAAACAAAATCATCGGATTAGTCAACAAAGCTTGTTCGAAGGCAAAATGCGTCAGGAAGGAGCGTCCCGGTTCGATCGACGGTGACCAGGACCAAATTGGATGTCGCGACGAAGGTCTGGCATCGCTCAGCTAGGAGCAGTACTTACGTTTTGCTCGCATGACCGCTCTCCGCCTTCCTTGTATGAAAGGCTAGCCCTTGATGGCCGCCGCGAGCGCGCCGGGGTCGCGCTGGCGACGATCAACTACTGACAACTCTTGAACAGCAGTTCGGTAGGCGACTTATGGATCTTGCGCGGCTCGCCGCTCTTGCCTCACAAGCGCATGAAATCGATACTCACAACGAGTTCCCGAAAATGAAGAAGCTCTCTCACCAGCAGGCCGGAAATCTCGGCGAGGTTCTCGCGCTCGCCAAGCTGAATTCCTTAGGGATCGCGGCCTACGCCAGTCCAGAAGGAGCGCCAGGGCATGACCTGATTGCCGTGGTAGAAGGGACCGCGCTCTCGATCGAAGTGAAGACCCGCCAGTTCCTTCTGCGGGCAACCGAGATCTCGCGCTGGCCGGTCGACATGGACACAAAAGGTGACGCAGACTTCTTTCTTTTTGTGGAACTCGATCTGCGGACGCTTTCTCCGACCTTCTATCTGCTGACGAACGACCAGGCCCGCGCGACGCACCGCGTCTCAAAGGGGCTCGGGAATTGCTACCCGTCGCATGTCCGCAAAGCGGCCGCGCCAAATGACTTCGCTCCGCTTCTCGCCTCCGGCGCGCCTCAGTCGACAGCGTAGATTTTCAACGCAACTGTCCCATAGACCACATCCGCCGCTTACTCCCACGTCGCGTGAGGTGCGAGCTGTCGGCTGACGAATAGCCTTCGGAGACAACTCAGGGCATCGCTCAAAAAACAAGGCGCGGAGGATATCCCCCGCGCCCTGCTCGTCCTCCGGCTGAGGCAAAGCTCAGCCGTCGTTCTGCGCCTTGGCCGCTTCGCGCTCGGCCTTGGCGGCCGCTTTCGCGGCGCGCTGGTTGGCGGCCTCGGTCTTGAGGCGCGCGACCAGCTTGGTCGTCTCCTCCGGACGGAGGACGTGCTCGGCGATCCGGGGTGCGGCCGATTTGGACGCATGGAACTCCGCGAGTGCGAAGAGCCAGGCGAGACCCTCTTCATCGAGGGCGTTGGTGCTGTCGATAATCTTCGACAGCTTGCGCGAGAGAAGCTCGCGCATGATATCCTCGAGCTCGTCGCGCGCGAGGTCTTCAGTAAGGTCCGCGAGGACCCGGCGAAGGGCTTTCGGTGAAGCCATGTAACCATACTCCTATGGTCGTTTCGACGTGCGGGCTGGGCCCGCGGCGGTCAGGCACTTCGTGGCGCCCAGAAAGACTTGGGTCTCGATTTTCGAGCGAAGAAAAAGTTTGGTTTGGGTTTGAGTCATTTTTCTTCGTCGCGGTCGCGGTCGCGACCGCGCTGACGCAGCCAGGTCTGCAGCCGTGTGATCGGCTTGGTCAGGGATCTGCGCAGCTCGGCGATCCGCGCGCGGTCCGGCCCCGGAAGGCGCCTGGCGATATCCACGATCGCATCGTCCTCGGTCCGGATCTCGGCGAACGCATCTTCGACTTCGGCGTGCGCCTCGTCTCGCGCGCGTTTGCGCAGGCGCGCGAGCGCCGCGCTGAACAGGCTACGCGCCCTTGATGCGCTGCCTCTTGTCGGAACTGTGCCAGCCCGGTCGGTATCCGTCAGCTCGAAGTCTGTCAGATCGCCCGCGGCGACCGATGCCGCGATGTCCAGTGTTTCGGTGGCCTCCGCTTCACGGCCGGTCACCTCGGTCTCGCGGCTCACAAGCTCTTGGTCCCGATCCGCGAGCTCGACCTCCTGCTGGCGTCGCCAGTGTCGCGGGCTCACATGCCTGCGGCGCAGCGGAACATCCTTCAGCGGCTCGTCGCCGCGGCGCTCTGCATTGTGCTGGATCGCCTCACGGATGGCCTCGGCGCGCCGCTCGCCGCGCGTCAGGCCGATATCGGCGAACCACTGGCCAACGCTGTCCTGCGCGGCCTCGTAGTCCTTGATCATCGGGTGCTTCGACGGCTGCAGCATGCGGCGACCGTCCTTCGTGGTCGCGCGCGGCACGATGATCGCGTGGATGTGGTAGCTCTCCTCGTCGAGATCGGCGCGGGCGTGGACCACGTCGTCGCCGAAGTGTTGGCGCAGCCAGGAGACGGCGCGGGCCTCGAAGAGTTTTTCGCGCCGTTCCTTGCTGTCGAGGGGACGCCCGGCAATTGGCCCGTCGTCCTCGTCGAGCAGGCTGTCGATATCGACCGGACCGAGACCGGCCTCCTCTCTTTCGCTCTCTCCCTCGGCCAACGGCTGCTCGAACCATTTGCGATTGGCCGTCAGGATGATCTCTCGCAGAGGTCCGTGCCGTGTGGCCCGCCACGGATCTTTCGGCCCCTCGGCCACGCGGGTTCGGAACTCCGTCTTCCGCCGCCGCGTCTTGAGCTTTTTGAGATCGTCGGTGTGGTTGTCGAGAGCCATGTCCTCGATCTCGGTCCGGACCGTCTTGGCCCAATCCTCGCTCCCGATGAGCCGGCGATTGAGCGTGGAGCGCTCGCGGTCCACGTGGCCAAGATCGCCGCCCTTGCGCGTTCGGTGCCCCTCGTAGCCGCCGAGATCCTTGGGAAAGAGGCCCTGCATCCGCAGCACCACCGGATGTGTCGTGTCGTCCATCGTCCTTACTCCGTTCTGGAGGTCGGGACGTCGGTTCGGGTGAGGAGGCTTGGCGTATCGGTTTGATCCAAAGACCGCGCCGCGCGGCCAGTGGCTGCGCCGGGGGAGTTACTCACTAATCAGGTCGCGCAAATGCCTTCGGCCTTTGCACGACCTGTCGCTCGTCGGGGCGCTGCCCCGAACCCCGCGCCTGTCCGGCGGGGACGCCTGCGCGGCGCGCGGCAGGGCGTCGCTCGCCGCTCCCCTGCACCCCTGGCGTCTCCGACGGCTCGGGGACGGTCCGCCCGTCCCGCGAGACCCCCTGTCGCCAGGGGGAGCGTCGTTCCGCACTCCTCCCCCTGGACCCCCGCCTGCTCGCGCGCCCGGCGCCGGGTCGAGAGGGATGTCCCTCTCGACGCTCTCCCGAAGGGCATGGACCGGGGGTGTCCCGTGATCGGCTGCGCGCTGGCCGTGCCGCGCAGCCGATCACGGGACACCCCGGACGACATCAGACGCGGCGCTCATCACAAGAGGCCACCAAGATGCTGCACGCAGACATCCCCCAAGCTGCCGCCTGGCAGGAGACGATCAAGCCCGGCGACATCGTCGCGTTCCGGATGCCCCACAAGGACCCGTCCGCAGAACCGCTCAAGGCGCGCCCGACGCTGGTTCTCGATATCGAGGACATTGACGGCACGAGCATGGCGACGCTCGCCTACGGCACAACCCGGCCGCCGCGCGGCAAGACCGGGCACCTCGTGCCGGTCACGGATCCGGACGAGATCGTTGCCGCCTCGCTCGATCGACCGACACGCTTCGATCCGCACCGGACGGTCCTCGTCACGCTCTCGCACAACGGCTTCGTGTGCCGGCGCTCGGACGGCTCCGCGATCATCGGCACCCTCTCGGGCACGTCCGCGCAACGCCTCGCGCGGGCGCGCAAGACCCGGCGGGCCGCACGCCGGAGGCATCGCAGTCACCTCCGGCGGCAGGACAAGCGCCGCGAGGTCGTCGTCGAGCGCCGGCGCGGCGCGCGGCTCGTGTCGAAGGAGGTGATCCATGCGTGAGGGAGCACTCGATTACGACCCGCTCCTGGCGGCCGTTCACGACGTGCTGATGCGTGCGCGCCCGACGATCGACGCGCTGAACGGCGCTGCCGGACATCTCGACCGGACGCAGGCGCGCCTCGCCGACGAGATCGCCGGGCGGATCGCGCGCGAGCGCATCCGCGACCCGCGGGATCTCTCCGGGCTCACGACGCTGCTCGAGACGCTCTCGGGCATCGTGGCAGACGGATACCAAACGCGCGTCGATTATCCCGAGTTCGGCGAGCCCACCCCCTATCGCGTGCTCTCGGACGCGGCGCGCGAGCTCGAGCTCGAGCGCCAGACGATCGCGCAGTATCGCGACGCGCTCGAGAGCCTGCACATGCTGCGCCGGGCCGAGATCCTCACCCTGCAGATGCGCGCAGAAGACGCCGCCTGACACGTCGCGGCGGGGGCCGATCCGGTCTCCGCCGCGGGATCAAACAAACCGTTTTCCGAAAAAATCTGCCCGCTCCGAGGTCCCGACTGTCCGCGTGACGGACGGCAAACCTCGAAGGGCAGACCCATGATCGATCCGACCCCCTCGCCGCTGCTCACCGCAGCCAACGACAACCCCGGCGGCACGACCGAGGCGCGATGCGCGCTCCTCGGTCTCGTCGATCTTCTGGCCCGCGCCGAAGCCCGTCGCGGCCTCGCGCAGGACGCAGCCAACACCAACCGCGCGCCGGCAGGACGGCAGAATACGGAGGACACCGAATGACCAGGCGAGCCGCCATCTACACGCGCTACTCCAGCGCCCGCCAGGATGTCACCTCGACCACCGACCAGGTGGCGATGTGCCAGGAGTATTGCGACAAGCAGGGCTACACCGTGGTCCATGTCTTCTCCGACCAGGAGAAGACCGGGAAGAATACCCGGCGTCCGGGCTTCCAGCGGCTGAAGGCGGCCGCCGAGGCGGGCGAGATCGACGTCGTCGTGATCGAGGCGGTCGATCGCCTGACGCGGCGTCTCGCCGACGCCCTGACGACCTTCGACCTGTTCAGGTTCCGCGGCGCGTCTCTCGAGTCCGTCAAAGAAGGTCCGCAGGACTTTCTAAGGGTCCTGATGCTGGGCATGGGCGCCCAGTTTTACGCCGACAATGTCGGCGCTCATACGCTCCGCGCCCGGCGCGGCGGGATCTCCCGGGGCCGGATCGGCACCACCGCCTACGGGTATCGCAGCCTCGAAATCGAGACCGGCCTCAACCGCGAGATCGATCCCGACCAGGCGGCTGTGGTGCACCGGATCTTTAATGAGTTCGCCTCGGGCCGCTCGCCGCACGCGATCGCCGACGGCCTGAATGCCGATGGCATCCGCGCGCCGCGCGGTGGCACGTGGAACAGCTCGACAATCCGCGGCAACGCCGACCGCCAAGAAGGTCTTCTGCGCAACCGGCTCTACACCGGCCGCGCCGCGATCTGCCGCACCCGGACCTCCCACCATCCTGAAACCGGCACGAAGAAGGTCGAGCTGACGCCTGAAGAGATGGTCGAGGCGGAGTTCCCGTCGCTCCGTATCGTCTCCGAGGAGCTTTGGGACGCGGTCCAGGCGGAGCTCGCGCGCCGTCACGAGCAGTATGGCCAGAAGGGCAACGCCGTCGGCGCGCGGCGCACGCGCTACCTGCTCTCCGACTTGCTCAAATGCGCCTGCTGCGGCGCCAACTACATCATCTACAACCGCACATCCTATCGCTGCGCGGAGTCTCGGAAAAACGCGTGCAACAACACCGTCGGGATCTCGCGCAGACGCATCGAGGCGCGCGTCTTCGGCAAGCTCCGCGACGTGATGATGTCGGAGGACCTGATCGAGCGGTTCCAAGCGACGCTGAAAGCCGAGCGCAAGGCGCTCGCCAACGTGGATCTCGACGACGAGCACCGGCGCCTCGCCGCCGCGTTGCGCGACGCCGAACGCGGGCGCGACAACATGCTGGCCGCCATCGAACAAGGCGCGCCTTACGAAACCTTCGCCGCGCGCGCGGGCAAGCTGGAGGCCGAGATCACGTGGCTGACCGCGAAGATCGACGAGACCTCCTCGCGCAAGCAGGCACGGAACGCCCCGCTGCCGGACGCCCGCGCGATCTATGGAGAGGCCGTCGCACGGATGGAGGCCCTGCTCTCAGATCCGACGCTGGTCGAGGAAGCACACGGCTACATCGCGGCGCTCGTTCCGCGGATCGAGCTGATGCCCGACCCAGAGGCGCAGCACGGCATCGCCGTTCGGATGCATACGAGGTTCGCGCTTCTGATCGGTGAGGCCGCAGACGGTGCGAAAGTCGGTGAGACGACGGTCATCGACTGCTGAGCCAGAAGGGCTGACGGATTGGCAGCGGGCGTGGCCTTGAAGCCTGGCCGCTAGCTCAATTTCTACGGGCTGACATTCGGTAATCCATCACCCGACGGCGTGTTTGCGGGACGATATGTGAATTCGTTGCGTCTGCGCACGTGGCTTCTTTGGCACACTTTGCGGACCTTGAATTGGCGTTTCACACAAACCTCCCACCTCCAGCGGACACTCTGTGTGTTCAGCGGAACGGTGTTCCTTCCTCCATTCCAGCGGTGCTGAAGATCGCCGCCAGCATCTACTAACAACCCTCTTTTCGACCTCGTCACTCAGGGGCGCATGCAAAAGGCGTCTGCGACATCCACGCTCACTTCCATCGACAAGACGTCTGTCGGTCTCCCATGGAAACTCCCGCTGACCGGCGCAACCTGCTCGATTCTTCTCGCGACGGCGACGGGAATGAGATTGATGGAGCCGACCGATCTGTTTGTCGGGTCGAACGGGATCCAGCCCGCTCCTGGAACGAAGACCTCCACCCAGGCGTGCGTGGAACCGGAAGCATCCGTTCCAACCTCGTTTCCGGAGGGGTTGAAAAGATATCCAGAAACAAGCCTGGCGCCAAAGCCGAGCGTCCGGACCGCCTCGGCGAAAAGAACTGCGAAGTCCCGGCAGGATCCCCAGCCCCTGTCGAGGGTCTCCAGCGGCCCCTGGGTGCCTTCCGTCTCGCGGCTCTGATAGGAAATTGCGGCTGTGACGCCGTTGCTGATGTCTTTCAGCAGAGAAAGCGCATCTGTTGGGCGTGCCATGACAAATTGCTCGACCCAATTCGGCAGCCGGCTGGTTTCGTCCGCATATTGCGGCATCGCCAGATCGCCGAGGTCTGTCCAGTCATCAGGTGAATACGCGAATGGGAATGAGACCGCGGCGGCGGCAATCGGGTAGACAGGCCAAATCGGGGCGCGCAGTTCCACACGCGCGCACGATTGGATCGAGAGCTTCATAGTGTTGGTTTCGAAATGTGCTGTCGCGACCGCATTGCCGGTAACGTCGTGTGACCAGTCGATGCGGGCTTCCGGACTGATCCCAAGGTCGAACGACGTCAGAATGAGATCCCGAGTTTCCCGCGGACGGAGCATCAGTCTGTGCGGTCCGAGAGAGACCCTGGTTCCATATTGATAGAGTGTCGTGTGAGTAATCGTGACGAATGGCATCGGTCAGACCTATGATGATCGACCGCCGGAGCGCCGCCGGCCCTGTCCGCCGCCCTCGGGAATTGCCGATCGCCAGACAGCCGATCCCTTGCAACGGGAACATATCCGTTCGCAAAACCCCTCGCTCCAGAAGGTTGACCTGCATCTAAGGCAGGCCCGCGCAGCAGCAACGTCGTCCGTCGCCTTGATTGTCTCGAACTCGATCTCCGCAGACTTTTTCGTCACTTCCGCTCCTCACGTTTTCTCAATCTGTCCATGTCGCCAACGGCACGCTTAATGAGTTTCTGAGTGCGCTCATCGCCAGCCCCGAGGGTCGCTGCGTAACGGTCGAGAAGGAACCGCCACTTTTTCGTGACTTCGGCCCAAGTCCGCGCCGGCTCCGCAAGCATCTGATCTTCGAGGCTTTCAAGGTGCGGTTGCTGTGGGAGCTGAAGTGGTCGCTGCTTGTTCGCTGGGCGCCGCCGCAATTCAGACGCATGCTGTCCGGCAACGGACCTGCGGTCGTCGAGATCAATCGGGTCATCGGTCATTTCGAAGCCTTGACAATGCCATCGAGCAAAGCTCTCGACTGGACGGAGCGACATATTTCCAACGCCAAAGTCATTCTCCGATGCCAGGGCGCGCGCTTCCGGAGCGTGGTCCGGCATCGCTGGCATGCCTACCGCGGCGATGCTCTTCCGTCTTAGACAGGTCATCTTGCCCTGCCTGCTGTCGATCGGGCTGGGGAGAGTAGAGGGCGCGGATGTCGGCCTCGGCCACGCCGTCGGCCTGCATGACGAGGCGGATCATCGGGTCGGCCAGCATCTCCTCGAGGAAGAAATCCGTCAGAGCTTTTCCGGTCAGTTTGTCCTTGGCAACGGCGTGCTCCAGTTCGGCAAGCGGCACGGAGAGCGTTCGGCTGAGTCCGGGATGAGTGGCCCGCGGATGTAGGCGGACGAGCACGGACGACGTCCATGTGCCTGGTTCAATCCAATCTACAGGTTCCAGCAGCTGGGTTTCGATCTCGTATTCGCCGGCCGGAAGGGTCTCGTTGAAGCTCGGAAGTTGGAACGGTTGCAGGAACACCGCAGTCGTCTTGATCAAATTGGTCATCTCGGCTTTCCAGAACGATTGGTGATTTGGGATGCAATGACGCGGCACCCGCAGAGCGGCCGGCCTCGCGAGCCGACGACGGACGAACACATCCACTCTGCGATTGGACTGATCAATTCCGCGACACAGGCATTGTCTCGGCGGGGTCGTGCCTTGCATCCCATGTCCAGACGTCGAATTGTGTCAGGGTGTTGGGTCCGAACGTTTGGGTCAGCGGCACATCGGCTGCATCCCGACCACGGGCGATCAGGATCCGTCCCACGCGTCTTGAGTTGTTGCGCGGATCAAAAACCCACCAGCGGCCGTGGAGATAGACCTCCATCCAGGCCGCGAAATCGTCGGGCGCATGAGGTTCGGGTTGGCCGAATTCGCTCAGATAGCCGGTGCAATAGCGGGCCGGAATGTTCATGCAACGGCAGAAGGTGATCGCGAGGTGGGCGAAATCGCGGCATACCCCTCGCCGCCCGACCAGCGTTTGAGAGGCCGTGCGCGTCGAGCTTGCGTGCATGTAGTCGAAAGAGACGGTTGTGTGCACGAAATCGCAGATCGCCTGCACCCGCGCCCAGCCCAGCGGCGTGGTCTCGAACAGGCGCCACGCCTCTTCCGACAGAAGATCCGTGTCGCAGTAGCGACTGCCAAGAAGATAGACCAGCGTCTCGGAAGGCAGTTCCTGCACGGCCTGCTGCGGGGCGTTGGGCGCGACCGCATCGGGCAGTCCGCAATCGCGGAAGATCCCGTCGGTGGACAGTGTGAAGTCGCCGGCTGGCGCCACCATGCGCGCGCACCAGTTTCCGAACCCGTCGCGATAGCTTTCGAGCGGCACACTAGGCGTGGTCACCAGATAGTCGGCGCGTTCCAGGTCACCGAAACGAGAGTAGTGCACGTTCAAGATTGCAATGAGTGGAGTGGGTTGCGTCAGTCGGTACTTCAGACGGCATCCGATCCGCATCCGGATGCCTGGCGTGTCGCCGCGGTCTGACCGAGAGGCTTTATCGTCCAAGAACGCACTCCCCATCTGTGAGTTGAAACCCGCGATCGCAGCGCCATGCGTTGCCGGATCGCTCGAGATGCGCGTTTGCCGGAAGGTCGATCGCGACACAGGCGGTGCCCACCTTCTCAAATCCCCGTTCACAGCGCCAACCCGGTCCGTAGAACGCCGGGTCCAGAAAGGCGTTCGGCGGAAGCGCCACGGGATCGCAGCGGCCATCGATTTCAAAGAACCCCCTTTCGCAGGCCCATTCTTCGCCGTGGTCCGCATTGGTGATATAACCGTTTTCGGGCACCGCAATCGGGACGCAGTCGCTGGAACTCGCCGTGAAGCCGCGTTCGCAGGTCCACCCGGAGCTTGAGGTATCGTTGGTGAGATACGCGTTGTTTGGCAGAACGATGAGAACGCACGTCTCGCCATCCTCCCGGTAACCGCGTTCACATTGCCAGTCGTAGCCGGACGATCTCAGAAAAGCTTTCTCGGGCACCGGGATCGCCTCGCAGGCCGTTCCTCCCGCTTCTTCGTACCCGCGCCGACACGCCCAGCCCGAACCGTAGGACCGGCCGGTTGCATAGGCGTTCTCCGGGATGTCGATGGCAATGCAGTCTTCACCAGCCACCCGGTATCCGAGCGCGCAGTTCCACCCGCCACCATAGCTCCGGGCTTCTGCGTTGTCCGGCAACGGCCCGATGCCATCCTGCGCGACAACCGGAAACGCTAGGAAGGCGATCACTCCGGCAGCAACGATCACGTCCCTACCGAGGCTCGGCGCCGGAACCCATGATCTGACGGTGGCGATAAAACCGATCATCAGTTGTCCCCTCCGTCTTCCGGACGCTCCGACGACGCATCGACGTCAAGCGAGGCCAGGCAGGCCTGAGCGATGTCGTGGTCCGGCGCCTCGGCGCCGGGGACGGTCGCCCAGCCTGCCTGCATCAGCGCGTTTCGGCGCTGGTAGGTCTGAGAATCTCGAGTAACGGCAAACTTCGCCATGCGGTCCGGATCGGCCAGCGGCATGTCAAGACAGATCGGAACCATGGCCGAGACAACATCCGTGCGGGACATCGCCATCGCCCTTTCATGCGCGGTGCCGCCCGTCACCCAACCGCCCCAAGTGAAGCCGCCTATGCCGACGACCGCGGCACCATAGGTCCCGGGTTTGAGCCATTCGGGAGTGTTCATTGAAGTATGCTCCTGCGGAGAAAGCGCCGCCTCGCTGTGAAAGCATGTCCGGGTCGCAGTTAGCTGCCGGTTCAGCGGTGTCTCAGACGCTTTGCCCAAGGTGCCTGTGGCCTGCCCTCACGCAGCCATTCGTTCTGGACGACCCGCCGAGCGTCGGCGCATCTGCCTTCTCTTCTGCGGCTCGCCGGTCACCGCATCCGAGGTTAGACCGCCGGCGATCCCGATAAAGGTGCCGAGCACCTTTTCGATGGCATTGAGCTCGGCGCGTTCGGTCGGGGTGCACCCAGGCGAACACTCCGGCACCGCATTGTGCCCGGAGCCGCCTCGGGCGGCGTCCCCCCTTCGTGATTTGGGAAAACGGTGCGCCACGGCCGGGGGCGGAAGTAAACCCGCCTGCTCACGCAGCATAGCCGTGGCGCATGCATTACATGGGAAGCCGTCGATGGCGTTTCAATGCCGCCCCATCAGCCGTCACCGACTATCAAGCGAATTCGCAACGTCGCAAAACAACTCTTGTAGGTCGCGTTCATAAGGCGCATCATCGCGGGGCGAGCGTTTTTCTCTGCGACCTTCTGCTTCCGTTCATCCGGCTTCAGTCGATCTCTCAGTCTGACTTTGCCTGGCTGCCGCATCCCGTGGGCAGCATATGAATAGGAGACCACGGATATGGCCAATGGCACCGTGAAATTTTTCAATAGCAGCAAAGGCTTCGGCTTCATCGAGCCGGAATCGGGCGGCAAGGACGTGTTCGTCCACATTTCCGCCGTCGAACGCGCGGGCCTAACAGGACTCTCAGACGCCCAGAAAGTGACGTTCGAGGTCGAGACCGGCCGCGACGGCCGCGAAAGCGCGACCAATCTCGCGCTTGCCTGAGTCCACGGATGCCGGGTGCCCTACGGTTGCCCGGCGCACGTCGCCCTTCCATAAGCGTTCTCGCGGTCGGAGGCCCCCGATCCGGCCTCATTTGCGAAACCGGAAAGTAATGGGCGTCAGTGCCGTTCAGCATTAGCGCGCACGGCCGCCCAACGCAGCCGCATTGAATTGGCGGTGGCAATCCTTCTGTTTGCAGCACGCTTAGCCCTTCACTGGGGGCGCCCTCGAACGACCAAAGGATGTCGAGCGTAGCTTATTGGGCAAGAGCAGGTTCGAACAAGAACGGCAGAACTGCTGTCAGCGGGACTTAGGAGACAAGACCATGAATAATTTCAGCACGGACGCTCGCACTGCTACGGGCCGAGATCTCTTCGAGGACAAGCCGAAGAAAACCAGGGAAAAGCCGGAGCTGGCGGTGCCCGAGATTCAGATCGGCGAGCATGGAAGGTACCAAATCAAGTCTGGCCGTCTTTCGGGGGAATATGTCGCGCGCGCGTTTCCCAAGAAGCCGACAAAGGCACAGGGTTTGATTGCAGAAGCACGGGGGAGCACGGAAGAAGCAGCGATCGCTGCCCTGCACGAAGTTATCGACTCAAGAGAAATTCGCAGAACCGAGGAACGCAGGATCGACCCGAAAACGGGCTCAGCCGTACCAAGCACCGCCGAATATGTTGAAGCAATCGGGCAGGTCGCACTGTCGCGCCCACAGGCTGCGATGCTGACAGCGTTGGCCATCGCCGGAGACGATGGCTTGCCTGATACGCGGATCGCATACGCAGCAGGTTACAAGTCGCAGAAATCGGCCAATCGCGCTTTGGCGACCGCAGGGCTATTGCTGGCGAATTATCTTTCCGTGGAGTTGGCCACAAGCGCGGAGACATGCACTCTCAATGGGACCGCGCTCTTGGGTTTCCGAGGTGCGCGGCCAAACGAAGAAGTCCCGGGAAACTGGATACTTCACCTGGAATTACGCGAAGCTGTGAGAGTTGTTCTCTAACAACTTCGACCCAGAACTCCGCAGAGTGAATGTTGCCTTTCGACATGCCAAAGGAGGACGGCGTGGCCAGTCCGATACCATCCTTAAGGTGGTGGGGTCTCCGAATATTGCCGGACAGGACACGAATATGCGAGGTCGAACTACTAACAACTCATGCGCGGAACGCCTTGTATGCCACTGATATTAATTCGAACTCACCACTTCCTACCGCGTAGCTTCAAAAGCCCTTTTTCGACGAGGGATAGTGTTGGCATTGCAGGCATGGGCGCAGATTGCCGAATTAGGTAGTTTTAAGCTGGCTCCCGACCTTCGCCGCGCTGACACCGGTGGCGGCTTCGACTGAACAGGTTGTCAATGCGCGCTTGGCCAGTCCGCCGGAGTGCCGCTCAGAACCCGGGCCATCGGCCCGGACGCGAGCCTCTAAGGGCGCCCTCCCGTTCGCGAGCCCACGGCCAGTCGCCAAATGGCAGCGCGCTGCCACTTGGTGGATAGCCCGTCGGCCATGCCCGCTCACAGGCAGCGGCGGCGCAGGCTCAAAAAATTTGAGTCAAACCAAACCAAAAAATTTGGGCGCACGGAGATCGATACAAAGTCCTCTTCGGGCGCCAGAAGCGCCCGCCCACCGCGGGCTCAGGCCCGCATATTTACCAATTACGGAGATGGCTAAATGACTATCAGTAAGTCAACCCGCCGCGCCTTGGTGGACCTGTTCGAAGATGCCGACCGACAAGAGGCCGAGAAAAAGATGATGGCTGCATTCGGCCCCAAGCTGTCGAAGGTCATCGACAGCTTACATGCTCTCGATCTGGACGGTCTCGCATGGCTCTTTGCCGCCGCAGAGTTCCATGCCTCGTCCGCCGCGGCGCGCGAGATCGCGAAGCATGTCATGCGTCCGGACGAGACCACCGTTCTTGTCGAAAAGCTCAGGGCAGAGGCGGAAGCCCAGAAAGCCGCGCGCCGAGCCGAACGCGACGCAAAGCGCGCCGAGGCGGACAAGACCGAAGACTGATCGGCGACTGCAATTTGTCTGTCGAGGGCGTAGAGGAAACTCTGCGCCCTTTTTTATGTCGAAGGAGTGCGTTGGCGCTTCGCGGCGCACTGCCCAACTCAGGCGTCGGCGAACCCTGTGCCGACCCAACTCATGTCACCGACACGATGTGTCGCGCCGCGCCCGACCGCGAGCTGCCGGTCACACGACAGGTGAAGCGCCCTCACTTGGCCAAAGCCGCCGAGCGGTCTGTTCCTGTTTCTTGAGCGGCAACCGCTTGGTCGGCGCTCGTAGACCTGGGCCTTCATTGTGCCGGCGCGGGAATGGGTTACATAGCAATGACCGGGGTATGTGTTATGCGCACATACGATGCCTCCGGCACTCGGCGTTTTCGCGATGCAAACCTCGGTGGGGCAAAGGGGCCGGCCCCTCGCGCTCCCCGGAGTATTTCGGCCAAGAAGAAGGGCTGGGCAGGGTTCGGGGCCCGGTCGGGGCGGAGGCCCGGAGGCCGGTGGGCGCCGGGAGGGGCGGAGAGGAGACCGGGAGGGTGTCCGAGAGGGGCGCCACGGGTGCTCGACATGCGCGGATCCGATCTAGGTTTTCGCCCAGTGCAGAGACCCCAGGGAGGATCGGGATGAGACAGCTCATGACACTTGCGGCGGCTTTGGCGCTGCCGATGGCGGCGGAGGCACAGATCGCTGGCGAGGCGCACACCTACACCGTGGGCGAGCGCAGCTACGAGGGATACGTGGCCCGGCAGCCGGCGCTCGAGGAGTCGCGCGGGACGGTGCTGATCGTGCACGACTGGGACGGGCTGACCGATTACGAGATGCGGCGCGCCGACATGCTGGCCGCGCAGGGCTACACGGCGTTCGCCATCGACGTCTACGGCGCCGACGAGGCGCCGTCGAGCGTCGAGGAGAACCGCGCGCTGTCCGGGGCGCTCTATTCCGATCGCGAGGAGTTCCGGGCCCGCCTGTCCGGCTCGATCGAGGCGGCGCGCGCGCTCGAGGGCGCGGATGGCCCGATGGCGATCATCGGGTACTGCTTCGGCGGCGCGGCGGTGCTCGAGGCGGCCCGCGCGGGCGCGGATCTCGACGCCTTCGCGACCTTCCATGCCGGGCTCGACCTGCCGGAGGGGCAGGACTACGCCGCCGTGCCGGCGCCTGTCATGCTGTTTCACGGCTCCGCCGACCCGGTGTCGGGGATGGACGCGATGGCGATGACGCTGAACGCGCTGCAGGAGGCCGGCGTGGCGCACGATGCGCGCATCTTCGGCGGCGCGCGGCATTCCTTCACCGTGTGGGGCTCGGAAGACTACGTTCTGGAGGCCGACCGCCAGTCCTGGGACGGGCTCATGCGCTTTCTCGACGAGGTGATGTGAGACTGCGCCGGCGCGACATCCTGGCCGCCGGGCTGGCGTTGCCGGCGCTGTCGCTGCCGGCGCGGGCCAATGACTGGGACGCCTTCGGCGAGGAGGGGGCGGTGGCGCCCGGGACCGGCGATCCGCCGGGCTTCGAGATCGGCGATTGCGCGACCCAGCGCACTCTCTCCGAGGCCGGGCGCGCGCAGGCACGGACGATCGGGGCCGCGCTCCGCGCCCGCGGGATCGGGTTCGACCGGGTGCTGACGAGCGCGTGGTGCCGCTGCCGCGAGACCGCGGACCTCCTGGGCGTCGGGCCGGTGGAGACCGCGCCCGCCTTCAACAGCTTCTTTTCGGACCGCGCCGCGCGCGCGGCCCGCACCGAGGCCGCCCTCGGCATCGTGTCGCGAGCGCGCGGCCGGGTCCTCGCGGTGACGCACCAGGTCAACATCAGCGCGCTGACGGGGCAGGGGACCGCGTCGGGCGAGATCGTCATCGCCCGGCCGACCGAGGGCGGGATGACGGTGCTGGGCTCGGTCTTCCTCGCGGCGTGAGCGGATCGACAGTCGCGCCGGAACGGGGTAGCGCAGGCGCGTTCCCGCGTCTTCGGAGGACTGCATGCCGAGCCTCGCCACATATCTTCTTCTCGCCGCGGCGATCTGCGCCGAGGTCGTCGCCACGACCGCACTGGCGCGCAGCGCGAGCTTCACCCGGCTGTGGCCATCGGTCATCACCGTCGTCGGATATGCGCTGGCGTTCTGGTTCCTGAGCTACCCGATCCGGGTGCTCCCGACCGGCGTGATCTACGCGATCTGGTCCGGGCTCGGTGTGGTGCTGATCACGCTCGTGGCGTGGCTCTGGGCCGGAGAGCGGCTCGACACCGCGGCGCTCCTGGGGCTGGCGCTGATCGTGGCGGGGGTCGTGGTGATCAACGTGTTCTCGGGATCGATGCGCCACTGATCCGGGCGTCCCGCGGCGGGTCGGCAGGCCGCGCGGGCCGCGGCGATGCGAGAGGCCGCGCGGGCCGCGGCGAGGCGAGAGGCGGCTCGGGCCGCGGCGACGCGGAACGCCGCGCGCGCCGAGAGATCACTGCGGCAGGGCCGCGCAATGGGCGCCGCCGGCGGCCGCGCCCGAGCCGAGCGCGATCAGCGGCGGCTGGCGGTAGATGTCCGGGCCGCCCGTCGCCGCGAGGTCGGCGAGCGTCATCGTGGCGAGGCCGGCCAGCGCGAGACCGGCAATCAGGGCGCGCGTGGTCATGACCGCGCCTCCAGCCCGAGGATCGGGCGCAGCTTGATGCCGTAGAACGCGCCGCCGAAGGCCGCCGCGAACCACGCCCAGCCGTGCAGGCTCCCGGTCGAGATCCCCGAGAAGAACGCGCCCACGTTGCATCCGAAGGCGAGCCGCGACGAGTAGCCGAGAAGGAAGCCCGCGATCACGGTCGCGATCCAGGCGCGTGCAGGCAGGTCGGGCAGCCCGCCGCCGAGGCCCGCGCGCCATGCGGCGACGAGGGACGCGCCACCGACGATGCCGAGATTGGTGAGCGACGTCACGTCGGTCAGGAGCGGCTGGGCCAAGCGTTCGACATTGCCGGGCGTGCCCCAGAAGGCGGAGCCCGACAGGTCCGCGCCGAGGGCCGTCGCACCCTTCGCCGCCCAGAGCCCGAGGCCGTAGACCACGCCCCAAGGCTGGCCGGCGACGACGAGGTTGGCGATCGCGAGACCGGCGAGGCAGATCGCGGCGATCCAGAACCGGCGCGGCATGACCCGCTTGTCGGCCGGGGCCCGCAGCCACAGGAACGCAGAGACCGCGGCCAGGGCGGCCAGCGTGACGAGCAGGCCGGTCGTGCCCGAGAGCGCGACGGTCGGCGCCGTGCCGAGGCCGGTCCACCACAGCAGGTGGTCGGCTCCGAAGAACGAGCCGATGGCGAAGAACGGCAGCGCCAGCAGGCTGACGGCGTTGCCGCTGCCCGCATTCACGAGCGTGCCGGAGCCGCAGCCCATCACGATCTGCATGCAGGCGCCGAAGACGAAAGCGCCGCCGATCATCGCGAAGCCGATCGGCGCATGCGCCCCGATCAGCTCCTGCCCGTGGGTCGCGAGAAGCGGGAACGCGGCGAGCGCGACGAGGCCGATCGACAGGAGCTGCGCCACCGTGCCGGCCGGATCGCGTTCGCGAATGGTCCGGCGCCATGGGCCTGCGAAGCCGAAGCGGAAGCCTTCGAGCACGATGCCGAAGCCGAGTCCGATCAGCAGCAACAGGCCGTAGCGCGCGCCGACGAGCGCCGACACGGCGAGGACAAGAAGTGCGGCGCCGAAAACGAGGGCGCCGCGCGAGGCGACGCGCGCCCCGGGGCGCGCGTCGTCGGGAGCGGTCGTGGTGGTCATGCGGACCTCAGATTTAGAAGACCGAGCGGATCTGGTGCCACAGCGTGCGCAGCGGCCCCGGGACGTTGGCCATGTCGTAGCCGGCGTTCGACCAGCCGACCATCGATTCGGGATAGAGCTTCACGTTGTCGATGCCGGCGAGTTCGGACAGCGCGAACCAGTTGGTCGCCGCCCAGTGGCCGGTGTTGCAGAACGAGATCAGGTTCTCCGCGCCGGTCAGTTCGTTCTCTTCGGCGAGGCTGCGCGCGGCGTCGGCGTCGATGATCGCCGGGCCCGAGGAGAACCAGTTGGCGTGCTCGAAATAGTCCGATTGCGGCAGCGTGCCGGGGCGCGCGGCGGCCGGGTGCGACTCGGTGCCGTTCCAGAAGCTTTCGGGCCGCGCGTCCAGCAGGAGCGTGTCGCTGCCGCCGTCGATCGCGGTCTGGACGTCCTCGACGCTCGCGGTCCAGGTGTCGTCCCACGTCACCTCGATGTCCGATGCCTCGGCCGTCACGGCGTCGGTCGACAGCTCCATCCCGGCCTCGGACCAGGCGCTGAGCCCCCCGTTCAGGATCGTCAGGTCCTCGATGCCCGAGGACTTGAGCGTCCAGTAGACGCGCGCGGCAGCGCCGAAATCGGTGACGCTCGAGCCCGCGTAGGTGATGACCACCGGCGTGCCGGTGTCCAGCCCGAGTTGGCCGAGCGTGTCGGTCAGGGCGGCGGCATCGGGCACCTGGCCCGGGTTCTCGGCGGGGCCGCGGAACAGGCTGTAGGGGGCGTTCACGGCGCCCGCGACATGGCCTTCGGCGTAGGCGTCGCCGTCGCGGATGTCGATCACGTCGACACCGTCGGTGCCCACGAGGTCGGCGACCTGTTCGGGCGTGGCGAGCGGGCCGGGCAGGCTCTGGGCCACGGCGCCGGTGGCGGCGAGCGTGGCGATCGCGGTGGTTGCGGCGAGAAGCGACTTCATGAGGGACCTCCTGCGGAATGACGTGTTTGCGGCTGGATGTGTCGTACGGGCGCGGAAGTGCAAGGGCAGGATCGCGCGTCGGTCGCGCCTTGGCAATGATGGGTGTTTCACGCCGCGCGCGGTGTCCGGAACGATCGCCAGGCGGCGCAACCGCGCCGGAACGGATGTCCTGCCATCGCCGATGTGCCGGGCCGCACGTTCTTATTGCGCGCCGCAGGCACCGCAAGCGCGAACCGGCGTCCTCCGGAAGGCGCGTGCCGCTCCGCCGGAGTGGCCGCCCCGTGCCTCAGCCGTTCTCGCCCGCCTCCGGGCCGAGATCGGCGTCGGGGGGCGCGTCGCTCGTTGGGTGCTTCGTCGCCTCGTCGCTGCCCCCGCCCGAGCGCGACCGGCGCGCCTCGGCACGGTCCTCGTCGGCGCCGACGTCGCGCAGGCGCAGCACCTGCGTCGAGCCCTCCTTGTTCTCGCCAAAGAACAGGGTCTGGTGCGGGAACGGGATCTCGATGCCGCGCTCGTCGAACAGCTTCTTCAGAAGCTCGTTGTAGGCGCGTCCGATGCCCCACTGGCTGCCCGGCTGGGTCTTGATCCGGGTGCGCAGCACCACGGCGCTGTCGCCCAGCGAATTGACCCCGAACCACTCCAGGTCGCCGATGATGTCGGCGCCCTGTTCGCTGTCCTGCAGGGTCGCGAAGGCGTCGTGCATCGCGGTCTTCGCCTCATCGATATCCTCGCGATAGGCGATGCCCATGTCGGTGACCGTGTAGGCGAACTCGCGCATGTAGTTCGACACCATGTCGAGCGACGAGAACGGGATGATGTGGTAGGTGCCGTCCAGCGCCCGCAGGCTGACCGACCGGATCGTCAGCTTTTCGACCGTGCCGGTGGTGCCGCCGACGGTCACGACGTCGCCCACGTTCATCGCGTTGTCGAGCTGGATGAACACGCCGGTGATGATGTCCTGCACCATCTTCTGCGCGCCGAAACCGATGGCGAGGCCGAGAACACCGGCCGAGGCCAGGAGCGGCCCGATATTGATGCCGATCTCGCTGAGCGCGAACATCAGCGTCAGGATGATCAGCGCGATCGTCGCGGCATTGCGGAACAGCGTCAGAAGCGTCTTTTCGCGCGAGGTCGGCGGCTTGCCGTGGCTCACGTCCAGCCGGTAGTCGATCCAGGCATTGAGCGCGAGCCAGAGGCCCGCCGCGAAGACGAGGATGAAGGCGACCGACACCACCGCGCCCGAAAAGGCGAGGCCGCGATCGCTCGACAGCCAGCCGGCAATGCCGACAAGGCCGATCACGTTGATCGTGTAGACCAGCACGCCGAACGCCACGAGAAGCCGCAGGATCGTCAGGATCTTCGGCGCGACCGAATTCACCCGGTTCTCGAGTAGCGGCAGGCGCTCGGTCAGGCTGTCGGGCAGCGGCAGGCCGTCCTTCGACGCGCGGCCGAAGGCGCCGACGATGAGCGATCCGACGAGGATCGCCGCGGCGATCTTGCCCGAACCGGCAAGCGCGGCGCTCACCACCTCGGCCGGCCGCGTCATGATCACCACGAACATGACGAACAGGTAGAACAGCATGAACCAGTGCCAGAGCCGGATGAACGACCCCAGGATGCCGCCGGGCTTCATCCGGTCGGGCACCGCGTCGGACGCGCTTTGCTCGGTCTCGTCGTGGAACGCGCGCGAGGCGAGTCGCCGGGCGAGCCAGTCGGCCACGGGTTTGCGATAGCGTACCACGGCGATAACGAGGTAGAGCAGCACCAGGAGCGCCAGCAGGGCCGATACCCCTGCGCCGGCGGCAAAGGACACGTTGCGATTGACGATCGGCACGATCAGCAGTTGCCCGTAGCCCAGCACGCTGACCACGACGTTGAGGATGCGGTAGAGCCGCTGCGCGCCGCCGTCCGACACGTTCAGGAGCCGCAGGCCGCCCGCCGCCGGCGCCACGATCATCCGCACCGCGACCTTGGTCAGTTCGACCAGCAGGAAGGCGTTGAGGTAGAGCGCCTGGCGAAAGCCCATCTGCCCGTATTCGCCGACCGCGAGCAGCGTCACCGCGTAGCCGATCGCCCAGGCCAGCACCACGATCAGGATGTCGAGCGCGGCCGAGCCCAGGTAGATGAGCAGCGTGCGCAGCATGCTCGACTCTTCGGCGCGCGCGCCCATGCGCCGGAAGATCGGCACGAAGATCATCCGCAGCCCGACATACACGGCGATCGTGATGGCGATGATGATGAAGAGCGTCCGGAGCGCGTCGAGCAGCACCTCGAGCTCCCCGCCGTCGAGCCCGCTGAACACGTTGTCCGAAGACGAGAAGCTGCGCAGGACCGAATTGACCTGATCGAGCGCCGTCTCGGCGACGGATTGGGTGAGCTCGGCAATCTGTGCGCCCAGCGAGGCCGGCTGGTCGATCACGGCGGCAAGGCCGTCGCCCTCGGCGCCCGAGCCCTCCGCGGCCTCGCCGTCGCCCTGACCCTCGGTCTGCCCGTCCTCCTCGAGGATCGCCTCGAGCTGGGTCACCAGCTCTTCGCGCGCCGCGTCGTCCTGCAACACGTTGAGCAGGCTTTGCAGCGCGAGCGCTTCGGACGGGGCGCCGCCCTCCTCGCCGCCGCTGCCACCACCGTCGCCGCCGCTGCCGTCGCCGCCGGTCGGCGCGGATTGCGCGACCGCCGTGCCGGGGACGGATACCGCGAGGCTTCCGCCGAGGAAGGCGGCGAAGAACAGCGCGATCAGGCCGGCGCTGAGGCAGTTTGCGAGGCGGCGCACGTGGGGTTCTCCTTCCAGACGTCCGGCGTCGGAACCTAGCCGTGGCCTTGGCGAGTGCAAGCAAACTGCCGGCGGCATCCCGCGGGGGCGCGCAGCTTTGCCGCACCGCGCCCACTTGAGTGGATCAAAAGAAGAACTTAATGTGAACGTATGGCGAAACGCACCCTCGCGGAGAAACTGTCGATCCTGTCCGACGCGGCCAAGTACGATGCCTCCTGCGCGTCGTCGGGCGGCGACCGGCGCGATGCGCGCGACGGCAAGGGCCTCGGATCCTCGGGCGGATCGGGAATCTGCCACGCCTACGCCCCGGACGGACGGTGCATCTCGCTCCTGAAGATCCTGATGACCAACTTCTGCATCTACGACTGCGCGTATTGCATCAACCGGGCGTCGAGCCGGGTGGAGCGCGCGCGCTTCTCGGTCGAGGAGGTGGTCAATCTGACGGTCGAGTTTTACCGCCGCAACTACATCGAGGGGCTGTTCCTGTCCTCGGGCATCATCCGGTCGCCGGACGACACGATGGCCGACATGGTCCGAATCGCGCGCACCCTGCGCGAACAGGAACGCTTCCGCGGCTACATCCACCTCAAGACGATCCCGGCGGCGAGCCAAGAGCTTCTGGACGAGGCCGGGCGCTGGGCCGACCGGCTTTCGATCAACGTGGAGATGCCGACCGAGCGGTCGCTGTCGGAATACGCGCCGGAGAAATCGGCCTCGGGCATCCGCAAGGCGATGGCGGACGTGCGCCTGCGCCGCGAGGCGTCGCGCGAAGGGCCGAGCCATCGCGGCAAGCGCCCGGCGCGCTTTGCCCCGGCGGGGCAGTCGACCCAGGTGATCGTCGGCGCCGACGCGTCCTCGGACCGCACGATCCTGACGCAGAGCTCGACGCTCTACGCGTCCTACGGGCTCAGCCGCGTCTACTATTCCGCCTTCTCGCCGATCCCCGATCCGGCCAAGGCGCTGCCGCTGAAGCCGCCGCCGCTGGTGCGCGAGCACCGGCTCTACCAGGCCGACTGGCTGCTGCGCTTCTACGGCTTCGGGGTCGAGGAGATCGGCGGCGCGTCGGGCATGCTCGACCTCGAGGTCGATCCCAAGACCGCCTGGGCGCTCGAACATCGCGAGCGCTTCCCGGTCGACGTCAACCGCGCCAGCCGCGAAGAGCTGCTGCGCGTACCGGGCTTCGGCACCAAGACGGTGGGGCGCCTGCTGTCGGCGCGGCGCCGCGGGCTGGTGCGCTACGAACACCTCAAGGCGATGGGCGCGGTGATGAAGAAGGCGCAGCCCTTCATCAGCGCCGGCGGCTGGAGCCCGCGCGGCCTTCTGGACGACGCGCGGCTGCGCGCGCGCTTCGCCCCGCAGCCCGAGCAGATGGCGCTGTTCTGAGCCGATGCGCGAGGTCGTCCTCCCGGTGGTGAACACGGTCGCGGCATGGCGCCGCGAGGCGCGCGCGCTGGCCGCCGCCGGCGTGCCGCCCGAGGCGGTGCTCTGGTCGGTCGGGCAGGGCACGCGTGACCTCTTCGCCGACGGCGCGGGCGGGCCGGACGGGACCGGGGCGCTGCCCCGGACCCCGGAGTATTTTCGCCAAGAAGAAGGAGGCGGCGGGATCCGGGTGTCGAAAACGGCGCTCGACACGATCGAGAGCGCGCTCTGCCACAGCGACCCGGAACGCTTCGCGCGCGGCTACCGGCTGGTGCTGCGGCTGTCGCGGGGGGCGGTGGCCTGGGGCGATCGCAGCGACGCCGATATGCTGACGGTGCTGCGCCACGCCAAGGCGGTGGGGCGCGACATCCACAAGATGCATGCTTTCGTGCGGTTCCGCGAAGTGCCGACCGAGGGCGCGCGCCGGGCCTTTGCCGCGTGGTTCGAGCCCGAGCACCCCTGCGTCGAACGGGGCACGCCGTTCTTCGCCCGGCGCTTCGGCGACATGGACTGGGTGATCGCGACACCGGGCGTGACCGCGCGGTTCGAGGCGGGACGGTTGCGGTTCGAGGAAACACGCGCGGAGATGCGCCCGCCCGAGGATGCGACAGAGGAACTTTGGCGGACCTACTACGCCTCCATCTTCAACCCGGCGCGGGTGATGGTGAAGGCGATGTGCGCCGAGATGCCGAAGAAGTACTGGAAGAACCTTCCGGAAGCGGAGCTCATCCCCGACCTCGTGCGCGGCGCCGAGGCGCGGGTGCGCGGCATGGCGGAGACGGCGCCGGCCGAGACCGCGGCGCCGCGGGTGGACAAGGTGCGCGCGCGCACCGCGGCGCTCCTCGCGGAGGCCGCGCCCGAGGATGCGCTGGGGCACCTTCGGCGCGACCTGTCGGCCTGCGCGCGCTGCGGAATTTGCGCGCGCGCCACCGCGCCGGTGCCGGGCGAGGGGCCGGCGGGCGCGCCGCTGATGATCGTGGGCGAGCAGCCGGGCGATCACGAGGACCTCGCCGGGCGGCCCTTCGTCGGACCGGCGGGCGCGGTGTTCGACGAGGCGGCGCGGGCCGCCGGGCTCGATCGCGGCGCGGCCTACATCACCAACGCGGTCAAGGGCTTCAAGTACGCGCCGCGGGGCAAGCGGCGGATCCACCAGCGCCCCGACGCGGGCGAGGTGACGCGGTGCCGCTGGTGGCTCGACCTCGAGCGGGACCTGGTGCGTCCGCGGCTGATCCTCGCGATGGGGTCCACCGCGCTCGCGTCGCTCACCGGCAGCGGACAGGGCATCCTGTCGCGCCGGGGACGGGCGGAGACGCTCGCCGACGGCACGCCCGTCCTGCCGGCGGTGCATCCGGCCTACCTTCTGCGGCTGCCCGACCGGGCGCAGGCGGCGGCGGAGAGGGCACGGTTCGAGGCGGACGTGGCGCGGGCGGTGGCGCTGGCGCGCGCCGCGGCCTGAACGCTTGCACCGCGGCGCCGCGCGTGCCACGCGCAGGGCCGAGAGCGACAGGAGGCAATGCCATGACCGGCTTCACCATCCGCAAGAACGCGCCGTTCGAGCTCGAGACGCTGTCGGAGATGCTGACCGATCCCGACGACCTGGCGCTGGTCAACCCCAACGCGAAGGTGCCGTTCGACAGCCGGGAATGGGCGGAGAAGTGGCTCAACGAGCCCGACGACGCGTCGTTCTACATCCTCGACGGCTCGGGCGCGCCGGTGGGGTTCTTCGCGCTGCGCGTCGGCGTGGGGCCGGAGGTGCGTCACCTGACCTATGCCTACGTCGTGCCCGACGCGCGGGGCGGCGCGGGCGCGGAAATGGCCCGGCTGGTGGAGGCGGCGGCGCGCGAACTGGGCGCGCTGACGATCACGCTCAAGGTCGAGACGGACAACGAACCGGCGCTCAATGCCTATCGCTCGGCCGGGTTCGAGGAGCTGTCGCGCCGCGGCGGGATGGCGACGATGCGGCGCGACCTCGACTGACCTTCGCGCCGCACAGAAAAACGGCCGCCCCGGGGGACGGCCGTCTTTGACACCCTGGTGCCGTGCGATCAGTTGGCGACCGTGGTGGTCGGGCCGGTCTCGATCGCCGCGGCCAGTTGCGCGCGGGTCATGTCGAGCATGAGGGTGTTGTCCGATACCATCATCGATCGGGTCTGCAGGGCGATGGTCTCGACCCCGTCGCGCGCGATCTGGTTTTCCATCTCGCCGTCGAGATCCACGAGCACGCGGTCGCCGTCCATGTCGGTGCGCGACACGGTGCCCACGATCTCGCCGTCGGAGGAGCGGATGACCGCATCTTCGGTCAGCGCGGCATCGAGCCGTGCGGCGGCGTTGCTGGCCGCGCCGTAGGTTTCCTCGGCGGCTTCGCCCACCGCGCCCACGGCGGCCTGCCCGGTGTCGACGATCTCGCGGCCGGCATCGGCGGCCTGCCCGGTCACGCTCATGTCGGCGTCGTCGCTCGGCGCGACGGTCTGGGCCGCGGCGGCGCCGGCGAGGCCGAGGGTCAGGGCGGTGGTCGTCAGGATGCGGGTCATCATGTCGGCATCTCCTTCAATCTGTGAATGGCCGTTGCGGCCGCTCACACGAGAAATGCCGACCCCCCTCCGCGATGTTCCAAGATCTCTGCCGACCGGCGAAGTCCTGCACGTCGCGCGCAAAAAAAGGCCCGCTCGAAAGCGGGCCCAGTCAGGTTCAGACGGTTACGCCACCAGCTTCGGGGCGGCGTTTCCCTTTCCCATGAACGTGTCATGGAGTGCCTTGATGCACCGGTCGCGATCGTCGCGATGGATGACGAACTGGGCGTCCACGGTGCGCGTCGTCTGGTGCGCCGAGATCACGTCGACGCCTTCCTCGCGCAGCGCGCCGAGACCGCGTTCGAGCACGTGAAGGCCGCGCAGGTCGCGCCCGATCACCGACACGATGGCCGAGGAGCGCACGTTGATCGACGCGCTCGGGTAGATCCCGGCGATTTCCTTTTCCACCGTGCGCAGCGCCGAGAGCGGCGCGTCGACATAGTGGGTGATGGTGTTCGCGTTCGAGGTCTTGGAGACGATGCGCAGGTTGTGGTCGGTCAGCACGTCGAGGATGGCGGCGTCGTAGCCCTTCACGCCGACCATGTCCTGCTCGAAGAGCTCGAGCGCGTACACGTCGACCCCGCAGACGATCTCGGCCACGCCCTTTTCGGCTTCCTGGTCGTCGATCAGAGTGCCGGGATCCTCGGGCTCGAACGCGTTGGTCACGCGCAGCGGCACCTCGGCCTGGCGCAGCGCCTTGGCGGCGGTCGGGTGGATCGCCTCCATCCCCATGTTCGACAGCTGGTCGGCCACGTCGTAGTTGGTGTGGCCGAGCTTGCGCACGTTTTCCGCACCCACGAGCTTGGGATCGGCGGAGCTCAGGTGGAACTCCTTGTGGATGATCGCCTCGCGCGCCTTTGTGAGCGCGGCGATCTGGCTGAACGTGACCTCGGAATAGCCGCGGTCGTACTTGTTCATGAGGCCCTCGGCGCATTGCGCGTAGCCCGTCACGATCGGCATCTCGTGCTCCAGGTCGACGGAGTCGAGGCCATCGCAGATCCGGTCGTCGAGACTCATTTCGCGATCATCGCGCCAGCCCGACAAGTCGACGAAGCGCGCGTTCACGCCGTTGCGCTGCAACAGCTTCGCGGTGACGAAGGCGGAATGCGCCTCGCCCAGCCCCGACAGGAGCTCGCGCGTGACCTGCATGTGCGCCGACAGCCGGAAGTGGCCGTAGGAGCAGAGGCGATGCAGGTCGATCAGGCAGTTGCGCGCGCCTTCGATGCGGTCGCGCACGAAGTCGTCGGCCTCCTGCCGGTCGCCCTTGTGCTCGAGGAGCGCCTCGTGCGCCTCGCGCATGGACCGGTCGACGCGGTTGAGCGCCGTCATCCAGCCATGCTCCTCGGTTTCGTTGGCGAACTCGGCATAGACGCCGGACTCGCCGGTCTTCTTGTGCTCGAGCAGCAGGTCGGTGATGCCGCCGAACGCCGAGACCACGAAGATGCGGTTGTACTCGGGCGCCGAGACCTTGAAGAGCGGGTCCAGAAGCTCGTCGAGGCGCGACATCGAGGTGCCGCCGATCTTTTCGACCGTGTGGTTCTTGAAGTCGATGCTCATGTCCATCCCTCGGGGTGGTTTAGGCCGCTTCGTCCGGTGCGGCATAGGATCCGTCTTCACGGTGCACTTCCTTGCCGGTCACCGGCGGATTGAAGCAGCAGGCGAAGGCGAAGTCCTCTTCACAGCGCAACGTGTGCTTGTCGTGCTTGTCGAGCGCGTACATCACGCCGGGCGTGATCTCGTGGACCTCGCCGGTGGCGAGATCCTCGATCGTGCCCTTGCCCTTGATGCAGTACACGCTCTCGAAGTGGTTCTTGTAGTGGAACGTGTGCTCCGAGCCGGCCTTGATGTGCGTGATGTGGAACGAGAATCCCATCTGGTCGTCGGCCAGCAGCATCCGGATCGAGGTCCATTCCGCGTCGGACACGGACCGGTCGGTGCCGTGCAGCTTGTTTTCGTCACGAACGATCATGTCTGTTACTCCGCTGCGATCTTGGTGTGGCCGACGGCGTCGCGCGTCGCTTCGAGAAGGATGTCGAGCCCGCGACGGAAGGTTTCCGTCGGCGTCGTCAGCGGGGCGAGGACCTTCACGACCTCGTCGTCCGCGCCCGACGTCTCGATGATGAGACCCTTCTTGAAGGCATGTGCGCAGATCTCGCCTGCAAGCTCACCCGAGCCCACGTCGACGCCCTGCATCATGCCACGGCCCTTGAGCTTGGCGCCCGTCACCTCGTCGGCGACGGCCTGAAGCCCGGCGGTCAGCATCACGGCCTTTTCCTGCACGTCGCGCTGCAGCGTGTCGTCCTTCCAGAACTTCTCGAGCGCCACGCGCGCGGTGACGAAGGCATGGTTGTTGCCGCGGAAGGTGCCGTTGTGCTCGGCCGGCTTCCAGATGTCGTACTCGCTCTTGATGAGCAGGCAGGCAAACGGCAGGCCCATGCCCGAGATCGATTTCGCCTGCGTGATGAGGTCCGGCTCGATGCCGGCGTCCTCGAAGGCGAAGTAGGTGCCCGAGCGGCCGCAGCCCGACTGGATGTCATCGACGATCAGCAGCGCGCCATGCTCCTTGGCGAGGCGGGCGATGCCCTGCATCCACTCCTTCGACGCGGCGTTCAGACCGCCTTCGCCCTGGATCGGCTCGAAGATGAACGCGGCCGGCTTGTCGACGCCGGACGACGAGTTGTTCAGCATCATCTCGATCTGCTCGAGCGTGTTGACGTCGGGGCCGAACGCGCCGTCGTAGGGCAGGTGGGTCACGCCGCACAGGCCGCCGCAGGAATTGCCCGCGCCTTCACGCTTGCCGGCGTTGCCGGTCAGCGACAGCGCGCCCATCGTCATGCCGTGGAAGCCGTTGGTGAACGAGATGATGTTCCGGCGGCCGGTGACCTTCCGCGCGAGCTTCATTGCCGCTTCGACGGCGTTGGTGCCCGTGGGGCCGGTCATCATGATCTTGTAGTCGTCCATGCCACGCGGCTTGAGGATGATGTCCTCGTAGTCCTGAAGCCAGTCCGCCTTGGCATCGGTGTACATGTCGAGGCCGTGGGTCACGCCGTCACGCTCGATATGCGACAGCAGCGCGGCTTTCATGTCAGGGTCGTTGTGCCCGTAGTTGAGCGTCGAGCACCCGGCGAGAAAGTCGATGTATGTGGTGCCGTCGGCGTCGGTCATCTCCGACCCTTGCGCCTTGACGAACACGGTATCGAAATTGCGGCAGTAGCTCCGCGCCTCGGATTCGCGGCGCGCAAAAATTTGTTTGTCTGTCGACATTGGGAAGTCCTCTGGACTGTTTGAGCAGGTGTAACGCAGAAGCGGGAGCGCGGGTTCAGGCCGCGCTCTGCACCGCTTCGCGGAACGTGATCGTCACCATGTGTTCGGTGGCATGTTCGCCCGCGAAATGCGTGTCGCGGGTGAAGTGGGCGTCCGACGTCAGGTCGGCGTTGGAGCGGTCCGCGAACTTGCGGAACAGCGCCCAGGACGCATCGTTGTCTAGCGTGATGGTCGTCTGCATCCGCTTCACGCCCTCGGTTTCCTCGCGCGCCATCAGCGATTGCAGCATGCGCGAGCCGAGGCCCATGCCGCGGGCCTTCTCGGACACCGCGACCTGCCAGACGAACACCGTCTCGGGGTCGTTCGGCGTCACGTAGGCGGAGATCCAGCCGACGATGTCGCCGTCCTTCTCGGCCACCACGCAGGTATCCTTGAAGTGGTCGCTCTGCAGAAGATTGCAGTACATCGAGTTCTCATCGAGCGGCTTGCAGCTGCGAATGAGCTCCCAGATGTCGGCGCCGTCCTCGCGGACGGGCTTGCGGAACGTGACGGTGCCTTCGGGTTTGGCGCTTTGCAGTGTCTGCACGGGTCTGAACCTTTGTCGCGTCTTTTGTTTCGTATGACTAAGTATAGGTCTCGCTCGCGGTATTTCAACACTCAAAGTAATTTTCTTCCCCGCAATATCTAGAGTGCTGACATTCGTCGGAACGCATGCGTTTTCAGGGCTTTCCGCGAAAATAGCAAGGCGGGAACGGCCCGGCAACAGGTTCGAAAAACGATGCAGACCCCGGCCGAAGCCCGTTGCCGCCGTTGTAAAGGTGCATTAAAAGCCTAAGTACTTGGGCATGTTCAGTGATGTGATCCGCCAGCCCCATGCCTCTGCCTGCGCCGTCTCCGACCGCGCGGGCCGGGCGGACGAGACGAGTGAGACGACGATGGACCGGACGGACGAAAGCCTGATTGCCCTGCGCCGCATCCTGCGCGCCACGGAACTTTACGGTCGGGATCTGGCGCGCGACGCCGGTCTGACTGCCGTGCAGCTGCGCGTTCTGCAGATCGTGGCCGAGCGCGGGCGATGCCACCCCTCGGACGTGGCCTCGCAGATGGGCGTGAGCCAAGCGACGATCTCCGTCCTCATCAAGAAGCTCGTGTCCTACAACCTGATCGAGCGCCGGCAATCGGCACGCGACGGGCGCCAGATCGACCTGACGATCACGCCGTCGGGCCTCGAGAAGGTCGAGGCCGCACCGGACGCGCTGCAACAGCGCTACGTCGCGCAGTTCGAGGCACTGCCCGCCTGGGAACAGTCGATGGTCGTGGCGGTGCTCGAACGCGTGGCCGGCATGCTCGACGCCGGACAGCTCGATGCGGCGCCGGTCCTCGCGATGGGCGACATTACCCGGATGCATCAGCAGTCGGCCGCCAGCAACCGCGAGAGCGCCCCGGCCCGCGATGCCGCGCCGGCCGCCGAAGCCGAGCCGCGCCGCGTCGCGCCCTGACGCCGCGATCCGGAGCCGCCCCGTCGCACGGGCAATCGAGACACGGTAACGAAAAGAGCCCCCGCAGCGACCTGCGGGGGCTCTTTTCGTGCGCCGCATCGGCATCGGTGCCTGGAACGCGCCGCTCTTGCGTGTCCTGGGCAGGGCACCGTGCAGGACGCGGACCGGCCCCCTCGGTCCGTCCGCGCCGCTCCGGGTCAGCCCCTCAGTAATCGCGCTCGTAGTAGACGCCGACGCCGGTATTGCCCGTGCTGCCGACGGTGCCGCGCGCGGTGATGCTGTCGGTCACGGTGAGGTTGAGGTTGATCTCGGTCTCGCCGGAGCTGTTCACCGTCACGTCCGTGTACGCCCGTTCGTTGATGTAACGGCCGAGCCGCAGCTCGGTCTGCCCGTCCGCGCCGGTCGACACGTCGATGTCGTCGAGGCCGGTGGACTGGCGCAGCCGGTCGACCACGCTCGTGCCGCTGCGCCCGGCAAGCGTGTTCACGGCATTCGCGATCCGCAGCGCCTGAAGCCCCGAGATCTCGGATAGATCGCGCCCGAAGAGCAGAAGCGCCAGCACCTCCTCCTGCGGCCGCTCGGGCGTCGCCGAGAACGTCACCTCGGGCTCCGATACCGGCCCCTCGATGATGACCGAGATCGTGTTGCCGTCGCGCTGGGTGTCGGCCCGAACGCTGACGAACGGGTTGAGATCGCCCTGCAGCACGATCGCCGCCTCGCTGAGCGTGATCCGCTGGCCGAGGATGTCGAGACGCCCGCGGATCAGCTCGAACCGGCCCGACGGGACGGGGTTCTGGATCGTGCCGCCGACCTGCACTTCACCGCCGAGTTCGGCGTCGAGGCCGCGGCCCCGCACGAAGATCTGCGAGGGCGCGGACACCGTGATGTCGAGCCCGTAGTTCACGCCGCCGCCGCCGCCGGCCTCGTCGCCGGTAGTGTCGCCGCCGAGAAGGCCGGCGCGCCGCTGCGTCTCGCGCACCGCCGGCGGCGTGTTGACGTGTTCGAGGTTGAAGCTCAGCCTGCTCGCGCTGGCCCCGCCCGACGGGACCCGGATCTCGGTCCGGCCGAGGTCGATCTGGCCGGCGAGCGTGGCGGTCGAGGCGAGCGGACCGCTCAGACTCAGCTGGCCATTGACCAGTGTCTCGTAGAGCCCGGGATCGGTCACGACCAGCTCGTTCAGCGCGATGCCCAGATCGCCGTTGAACGGCGCCGAGAGCGTGACCGGACCGCTGACCGAGATCGTTCCCCCGGTCGACAAGCCGCCGGTGAGGTCGATGTTGGCGGTGCCGCCGTTCAGCCCGACCTGCACGTCGATTCCCTCGAGCACGAGGCCCTGACCCGCCAGAACGAATTCCGCGCCCGACGCGGTGACGTTCCCCGACACCGAGTTCAGCGCGAGCGGACCGTTCACCGCCAACGAGAAGTTGGCGGTGCCCTCGAGGATGTTCGGTTCGAGGAACGGGTTGGCGAGACCGAGGGGCAGGGCGCCGTTCGCATTGAGGTTCGCGCTGCCGAAATCCTGCGCGATCGTGCCGCTCACGTCGGCATCCGCGCCGCCGGGCCCGGTCAGCGCCGCGTCGATGGTGTATCCGCTGCCGCGGAGAGTCGCCGTGCCCTGCGCCGTCGCGGGCCCCGCGAGGTCGGGCACGAACAGCCCCACGTCACGCAGCCGCACGTCATAGGTCAGCTGCCCGCCGTTGCCGCCGTAGGTGCCATCCACCTGCGCGTCGATCTCCGCGGCGTCGACCTGCAGCCGGTCGATCCGGATCGTGCCGGTGTCGTCGCCCGAGGCCGTCGCGCCAAAGGTGGTGGTGCCGCTCAGAAGCTGGTCCACCGCGTCGATGCCGGTATCGAGGTTCGAGGCCGAGCCGTCCACGTCCGCCTCGAACGCGCCGGTGGCGAGCGTGTAGGCGCCCGTGCCCTCGATCGACACCGATCCACCGAGGGACCGCCCGGCCAGCGCGCCGTAGGGCCCGAGCGTGTCGACGGACACCGTGCCGCCGCCCTCGATCCGCTCCAGCGCGTTCTCGACGACGCGGGCGGTCGCGTCGATATCGGCCTGCGCGCCGCCGGGTCCGGTCGCGTCCGCGGTGACGTCCCAGCTTTCGGGGCCGGTCTGGACCGCGCGGCCGTCGACCGTCGCGCCGCCGGACAACCCGTCAACGATGTCGGACAGGTCCTGCAGCGATGCGGTGAAGGTCACTTCGCTGTTCTCGTCGCGATAGACCCCCTCGGCCGCGACGTCGGCGCGCGGTGCGTCCACGTTCAGGCTTCGCAGGGTGATGCCGGCATCGTCGCGCTCGGCGTCGATGTCGTAGGTGACGGTGCCGGCCAGCAGCGTGTCGGCCTGCGCAATGCCGGTCACCACGTCCTGCGACTGTCCCGAGACATCGGCGCTGAAGAACTGCGTGCCGAGATCGTAGGAGCCGCTTCCCTCGAACCGCGCCGACCCGGCCAGCTCGCGCCCCGCGAGGTCGGAGTAGGGGGCGAGGCTGTCGATCCCGAGCGTGCCGCCGGCCTCGACCGCCCGGACGTTCAACCCGTCGAGCGTGGCGGTGCCGTCGAGATCGGCGTTCGCCCCGCCCGGTCCCGCGCCGGTGATGTCGAAGCTGAGCGTGTCGCCGTCCTGCACCGCGCTGCCGCTCAGACGCGCTTCGCCGTCCATTCCCTCGACCACCGCGGCGAGGTCCGACAGCGTCGCGTCGAACTCCGCCCGCGATCCGGTCTCGGCGTAGACGCCGTCGCCCGAAACGGACAGCCGCGGCGACTGCACGTCGAGCGAGTCGACGGTGATCCCGTCGGCATCGCGCCGCGCGTCGATGTCGAGCGTCGTCGTGCCCTCGAGGATCGCGTCCACCTCGGGGATGCCGGTGACGATGTCGACGGACTCGCCTTCGACGTCGGCGGTGAAGAACCCGGTCTCGAGCGCGTAGGAGCCCGACCCGGTCAGGTCGAGCGCGCCGCCCAGCTCGCGATCGGCGAGCCCGGAATAGGGGGAAAGATCCTCGGCCGCGATCGCGCCCTCGGCCGCGATCTCGCGCAGCGCCGTTCCGACCGCCTGCGCGGTGCCCGACACGTCGAGGTCCACGCCGCCCGGCGCGTCGCCGGTCACGTCATAGGTCCAGGTCTCGCCGTCCTGCGACGCGGTGCCCGACAGCGTGGCCTCGCCCGACAGGGTCGGGACGACGGCGGCCAGGTCGCTCAGCGTCACATCGAAGCGCGCGTTGCTGCCGTCGTCGGCATAGAGACCCTGCGCCGAGATGTCGGCGCGCGGACTGTCCAGCTCCAGCGTGCGCACGGCGATGCCGCCCTCGTCGCGCCCGGCGTCGAGCGTGAAGGTCGCGGACCCATCGAGAAGCGCGTCGAGCTCCGCGATGCCGACGGCAAGGTCGTTCGACTGGCCGTTCACGTCGGCCTCGACCGCCTCGGTCTCGAGGTCGTAGCTGCCGGTGCCGTTCAGCTGGACCGAGCCGCCAAGCTCGCGCCCGGCGATCTGCGAAAAGGTCGACAGCGTGTCGATGCGCACCTCGCCGTCGCCGGCGACGGCGCTGAGGACGTTCTCGACCACGGTCGCGGTGACGGCGGCGTCGATCCGCGCCCCGCCGGGGCCGTTGCCGTCGACGTCGAGCGTGTAGTCCTCGCCGTCCTGCACGACCGTGCCGGCCAGTGCCACCGGGCCCGACAGCTCGGGCCGCACGTCCGAGATGTCGGCAATCTCGAGATCGAAGCGCGCGTCGGTGTCGGAATCCGCCACGCGCCCCTCGGCCGTGAGCGTGAGGGCGTCGGACCGCACGTCGAGCCCGCGCAGGATGATGCCGGCCTCGTTCCGCGCGGCATCCAGAGCGAGGTCGAGTTGCCCGGCGATCAGGCCGTCGGCCTCGGGGATGCCGGTCTCGATCCCGCTCGCCGTGCCGTTCACCGCCATGTCGAAGGCGCCGGTCACGGGCTCGTAGGTGCCCGCCGCCTGCACGTCGACACCGCCGGCGAGGTCGCGGCCGGCCAGCCCGGAAAAGCGCGAGATGTCGTCTGCCGCGACGCGCAGGTCGGGCGCCACGACGAGGTTGAGGTCGTCGGCGATCCCGCTGATTTCGACGCTGCCGGTGGCGGTCACGCCTGCGCCGGTCAGGTCGATATCGCTGATCTGCAGCGGCGCATCCTCGGTCCAGTCGAAGCTCAGGATCCCCGACAGCGTGTCGCCCACCGCCTGCGCGAGGTCCGGGTCGTCGAAGGACAGGCCGTCTCCCGAAAAGTCGAGCGTGCCGGACGCCCCGCCCTCGGTCGCGCCGCCGCCGCGCGTCAGCGTGCCTTCGCCGTCGAGCGTGAAGCTCTCGGCCGACAGGTCCGGACGCTCCAGGTTCTCGACCGAGATGTCCGCCTGCCAGCCGTCGCCGGTCTCGGAATCGTAGGCCACGTCGATGACCGCGCGGTCGAGCAGCGTTTCCTGTCCCGGGATGGGCAGCGCCACGCGCCCGCCATCGGCGCCTGCCATCTCGCCCTGCAGGGCAAAGCGCACCGGCCACTGGTCGTCGGACAGCTCGAGGGAGCCCGACAGGTTGATCGCGTCGGATGCAAGGTCGAGCCGGTCGACCTCCAGCGCGCCGCTCTGGAACCGGCGGCCCACGACTTCGAGCGACAGGTTCGGGCCGAAGAACTCGCGGTTCTCGGGCGTCAGCAGCGGTCGGATGTCGCCGTCGATCGCCACGTCGAAGCCGCGCGCGCCCTCTTCGGTCTCGAGGATCTCGACCTGTCCGGCCAGCCGGTCCTCGCCGTCGGTGGCGAGCGCGAGATCGGCGGTGAAGTCGGTCAGCGGGCCCTCGCCCGCGACGGTCAGGTTCAACGGCGGCTCGCCGGGGATGCCGGCCAGCGACGCGACGATGCCGCCCGGTCCCTCGTCGACCACGAGGTTCAGCGCCAGCTCCTCGGTCTCGTTCGAGTAGCCGGCCTCCAGCGTCACCTCGCCCTGCGCGCCGTCGGTGCGGTTCACGTCGAGCGTGACGTCCGCCTCGCCGCCGGCGAGGCTGGCCGAGCCCTGAAGCGAGAATTCCACCGGCTGGCCGATCACCGTCTCGCCGAGCGCGACCCGGTCGGCCGAGATCTCGCCGATCTGGACCGAGACCGGCAGCTCGGGCAGCGAGAACGGCTCCGTGCCCGCCTCGGGCACCTCGACCGGCGCGTCGGACGACCGGCCGGGCAGGCGATTCAGCACGATCTCGTCGGCGGTCAGCGCGTTTACCGACACCCGCCCGCGCAGCAGCGCGGTCCGGTTCCAGTCAAGCACGACGCTGTTGAGGCTCAGCCACACGCCGTCGTCGTCGGCGATCGTCAGGCTCTCGAGCTGCGCCTCGGATGACAGCGCGCCGCGAAAGCCCGTGATGTCGATCTGCATGCCCTCGGCCGAGAGGTTGTCCTCGATCAGCCGTTCCAGCCGGCCGCGCTCGTCGTCCTGAGAGGAGACCGAGGCCGGAATCGCCAGCCCCGCGCCGATGAAGAGAAGGGGGAGGATGCGTTTCAAAATGCCTGTCCGATACCGATGTAGAACTGCACGCCGTCGCCGGTGTCGCCGCCGGTGGGGCCGGCCACGTCAAAGCGGATGGGACCGATCCCCGTCTGGTAGCGCAGCCCGACACCCGCGCCGGCGTGAAACTCGCTGTCGCCGTCGATGAAGCTGTCGCGATCGATGAAGCCCGCGTCGTAGAAGGCCACGAGGCCGAGAGCGTCGGTGATGTCGCGCCGGTACTCGAGCGATGCCGCGAGGAACCCGCGCCCGCCGGTCTCGTCGCCGTCGCCCAGATCCACGTTCAGCGACTGGTAGGGCTGGCCGCGCACGGTGCCGCCGCCGCCCGAGTAGAACAGGTAGTCGGGCGCCGTTTCCTCGAGCTCCGAACCGACGATGGATCCCAGCTGGACCCGCGCCGCCAGAACGTTCGGGTCGCCATCGCCGAAACCGAGGTAGTAGCGCGCGTCGGCGAAGATGCGCGCGCCGGACTGGGTGTCGTTCAGGCCCACATACGGCGTGGCGTCGACGTCGACGTAGTAGCCCTGCCGCGGATTCAGCTCGTCCGACCTCCGGTCGAAGGTCAGCCCGGTCGGGAAGGTCAGCAGGAAGAATTCGCGCTCGCCGAGGTCGTCGATCACGTCCGAGTACCGCAGGCCGATGCCGAGATCGACCTCGAGGTCGTCGGTCAGCTCGCGCGTCGCGCCGAACGCGATCTCGGCGCGTGTCGACTCGTAGGTGGGCTCGTCCTCGAAGGCGAGCGAGCCCTGCACGTAGCCGTCGGTCCGCGGCCCGTAGATCGCCGGAATGTCGAGTCGCGAGGACAGGCTGTAATCCATGCCGCTCTCGGACGAGCCGATATTCGACACCGATCCGTCCACGCGGAAGCGTTCGGCCCCGCCGAAGAGGTTGCGATGCAGCCAGAACGCGGTGAGCGCCGCGCCCTCCTGCGTCGAGATCTCGGCGCCGAAGCCGATCCGGCGCGGCAACTGGTCGGACACCGCCAGCGACATGTCGAGCGTGTCACCGGGGCCGAGCGCCTCGTCCTCGGTCAGCGTGACCGACGAGAACGCGCCGGTATCGCGCAGCCGCTTCAGCACCGCATCCACCTCGGACGGCGCGAATTCCTGGCCGCGCGGAAAGCCGGCGATGCGCCGGATGGCGCTTTCGCGGACGTAGCTCGGCGTGGTGACGACCATGTCCCCGAACGTGACGTTGGGCCCGGGCGCGATGCCGATCTCCGAAGACAGCCGCGCATCGGGATGGTTGGCGATCACGCGCTCCGACGACACCTGCGCCTTGGCGTTGCCGTCCTCGCGCCACGCGGTGATGGCGACGTCCACGGCATCCTCGATCACCGTGCTTTCGGCGATCTCGCCCACGGCGTATTGCTCGGGGATCGGCGTGCGCGACGACGGCAGCGGCGCGATGTCGGCGCGCGAGAACCGGAACTGCGGGCCGGTCTGCACCTCGACGCGGATCTGGCTGATGTTCGACGGCAGATCGAGCAGGGGGATGCCGCTGGCCTCGCGACCGTCGATCAGGATGCTGATGACACCGGAATAGTAGCCCCGCGAATACAGCCCCTCGAGAAGCTGCGTGTAATCGGCCAGTGACGTCGCCACGAGATCTTGCGGATCGGTGCGCCCGTCGTTCTCGGCCTCGGAGATCAGGGAGATGTCGCGCAGGTAGTCGCGCATCTCCGTGCGCTGATCCTCCGACGGCGCCCGCACGTTGTAGGACACATCGTCGAGCGCGACCGCCGGGCCGCCGCTCAGGATGAATGCCGTTCCGGCTGCGGCAAGGCCGCTGAGTGTCGACTTCACGTGTTCCGCCCTCGTCCAGAAATACGGGCTTCTGTTCGGCCCGGTGCCTGATGCACACTAGCGGCGGCCCGAAGGCCGGGCCACCCTGGCGACGATCACGTTCTTACCATGCGGCATCGGGGCGACAGCCGCGACACGACCGCTCAGCCGAAGCGCTCGCGCAGGGCGGTTTTCTGCACCTTTCCCATCGTGTTGCGCGGTAGCGCGTCGACGATTTCGTAGCGCGAGGGATGCTTGTAGCGCGCCAGCTCGGCCGCCACGGCCGACCGCAGCGCGTCGAGGTCTGGCGCCGCCCCGTCCTCGGCCACCAGAACGGCAAGCGGAGTTTCGCCGAAATCCGCGTCCGGCACGCCGATCACCGCGCTCTCGAGGATCCCCGGATGCCCGTCGAGCACATCCTCCACTTCCCTGGGATAGACGTTGTAGCCCCCCGAGATGATGAGATCCTTCTCGCGCCCCACGATCGTCACGTAGCCGTCCGCGCCGATCTGCGCGAGGTCGCCGGTGATGAAGAACCCGTCTGGCCGCAGCTCCTCGGCGGTCTTCTCCGGCATCTGCCAGTAGCCGGTGAACACGTTCGGCCCGCGCACCTCCAGCACCCCGATCTCGCCGTCCGGAACCGGCTCGCCGGTCTCGGCATCGCGCACGCGCACCTCGACCCCCGGCAGCGGCAGCCCGACGGTGCCCGCGCGCCGCTCTCCGTCATACGGATTCGACGTGTTCATGTTGGTCTCGGTCATGCCGTAGCGCTCGAGGATGCGGTGCCCGGTCCGGTCCTCGAACCGGCGGTGCGTCTCCGCCAGCAGCGGCGCGGAGCCCGAGATGAACACGCGCATGTGCCGCGTGGCGTCCCCGGTGAACCCCGGATCGTCGAGAAGGCGGGTGTAGAATGTCGGAACGCCCATCATCGCCGTCGCCTCGGGCAACCGCTCCAGCACCTCCGCGCGGTCGAAGCCGGGCAGGAAGATCATCGCGCCGCCCGCCATCAGCGTGACGTTGCAGGCCACGAACAACCCGTGACTGTGAAAGATCGGCAGCGCGTGCAGCAGCACGTCGTCCGCGGTAAAGCGCCAGGTCGACACCAGCGCCTCGGCGTTCGACAGAAGGTTGCGCTGCGTCAGCATCGCACCTTTCGACCGGCCCGTGGTGCCCGAGGTGTAGAGGAACGCGGCAAGGTCGTCTTCGCCACGGTCGACCGTGGCAAAGCGTTCGGGCGCCATCATCGCCCGCGCCGTGAGGCTGCCGAACCCGTCGGGCGCCAGCGTCTCGACCCGCGCGCCGGTCTTGTGCGCGACGGGCGTCAGGTCCGCCTCGCGCGCCGGATCGCACACCAGCAGCTTCGCCCCCGAGTTCTCGATGAAATACGCCATTTCGGTCGTGGTGTAGGCGGTGTTGAGCGGCAGGAAGACGAACCCCGCCTGCACGCAGGCGGCGTAGATCATCAGCGCCTCGGGCGACTTGGCGACCTGGATCGCCACGCGGTCGCCGGGGGCCAGCCCGCGGCCCGAGAAAAAGGCCGCGAACTGGGCGCTCCGCGCGAGGAACTCGCGATAGCTCAGCGCCCCGCCGCCGGACAGCTTCAGGAACGCGGACTCGTTGTCGGCATGGCGCCCGAACAGCGTGTCGTAAAGCGGATTGGCCATGGTGCCTCCCGTGCGTCGTCGCCTTTGCGCGAACGGTTGTTCCATGCACCCGGCGTTCCGGCAAGTCCGCGCCGCGGCGGGAACATCCTTCCGGCCGAGTCGATTTTCCTGTCATATGCGGCGGCGGGCGCGCGGCGCCCGGTCCGCCGCGAACCGATCCGAGGCCCGATGACCGCTTCTCCGCCCGAACTCAAATGGATGCGCGAGGTCCAGCAGACGCGCAGCCGCCGGACGCAGGGGGCGCTCCTGGACGCGGGCGAGCGGCTTTTCGCCGAACGCGGCCTCGACGAGACCGCCGTCACCGACGTCGCCGCACAGGCCGGCGTGTCGGTGGGCGCGCTCTACCACCACTTCCGCGACAAGTCGGCGCTCTACATCGCGGTGATCGAGCGTATCGGCGAGGAGATGGCGGACACCAACGCCGCCGCGCTCGACCCACGCCGCTGGGAGGGGCAGGGCATCGCCGCGATCCTGCGCGGCTACCTCACCTTCGTGCTGACCGAACTCGCGGGCATGCCGATGATCCGGCTTCTCGATTCGCCCGATCTCGCGCGGCTGCCCCGGCTGCGCGACCGGATCCTGGCGCAGAAGGCCGAGTTCAACCGCGGCCTGAGCGCCCTTCTGCGGGCGCGGGCGGACGAGATCCGCCACCCCGATCCCGACCGCGCCATCGCCTATGTGGTGGATTACATGACGGCGATGAGCAAATGGCGCGACACCGGCGTCATCTGGCCCAAGGAAACCGCGGGTCTGTCCGATGCCGACTACATCGAGGAGGCGCTGGCCGCCGCGTTCTGCTATCTTGGTCTGACGGAGAGCGGCGCGTCACGGCCCGCCTGACCGACAGGCGCGCCACGACCCCCGGCTTGACGCGCCCGGACCTCCGCCTATAATCCGAACCATTATTCGGGTTTTGAATCGTGACGGGATCCATGACTGCGGATCCGCTTTCCCCGCCAGCCCGCCGGGCAATGCCCGGCCGCCACCGAAGGGATGCACCCATGGCCAACTTCACCGTCAACGGCGAGGATGTCGCGCTCGATGTGCCCGACGACACGCCGCTTCTCTGGGCGCTGCGCGACGACCTGCGCCTGACCGGAACCAAGTTCGGCTGCGGCATCGCCCAGTGCGGCGCCTGCACCGTGATGGTCGACGGCATGCCGCGCCGCTCCTGCGTCACGCCGGTCGGCACGCTCGAGGGCGCCAGCGTCGAGACGATCGAGGGGCTCGAGGGTCCCGAGGCCGAGGCGGTGCAATCCGCGTGGGTGCAGATCGACGTGCCGCAATGCGGCTGGTGCCAGTCCGGCCAGGTCATGAGCGCCGTCGGTCTTCTGCGTCTCAACCGCGCGCCGTCCGACGACGACATCGACAATGCGATGGCGGGCAACGTCTGCCGCTGCGCCACCTATGTCCGCATCCGGCAGGCGATCCACGACGCCGCCGCCACGCTGGAGGGCTGAGCCATGACCGCCCAGACCCGCCGCCAGTTCCTCGCCTCCGCCGCCGGCCTCGTCATCGGCGTCGCGCTGCCGCTCCGCGCCCGCGCGCAATCGGGCGCCGCCGCCGCGATCGGCGACGGCACGATCGCCGAAGGCGGCTTCGCGCCCAACGCCTTCGTCCGCGTCGCGCCCGACAACACCGTGACGGTGATCTCCAAGCACATCGAGTTCGGGCAGGGGCCCTATACCGGTCTCGCCACCCTCGTGGCCGAGGAGATGGATGCCGACTGGTCGCAGATGCGCGTCGAGAGCGCCCCGGCCGACAACGATCTCTACGCCAACCTCGCCTTCGGCATCCAGGGCACCGGCGGCTCGACCGCGATGGCCAATTCGTGGATGCAGATGCGCCAGGCCGGCGCGGCCGCCCGCGCGATGCTCGTCGCCGCGGCCGCCGAACGCTGGGGCGTCGACGCCTCCGCCATCCGCGTCTCCGGCGGCACCCTCACCGACGGCACCCGCACCGCGAGCTTCGGCGAGTTGGCCGAGGCCGCGGCCGGCCAGTCCGTGCCGGTGGAGCCGGCGGTGAAGAACCGCGACGAGTTCACCCTGATCGGCACCGACCGCCCCAAGCTCGACAGCCGCGCCAAGTCGGACGGCACCGCGCAATTCACCATGGACGTCTACCGCGACGGCATGGAGACGGTCGTCGTCCGCCGCCCCGGCGTGATCGGCGCGACGGTCGCGTCCTACGACGACACCGCGGCGCGCGCCGTTCCCGGCGTCGTCGCGGTGCACCGGATCCCGCAGGGCGTCGCCGTCTACGCCACCTCCACCGCCGCCGCGCTCAAGGGCCGCGCGGCGCTCGAGGTCACCTGGGACACCTCCGAGGCCGAAACCCGCTCCTCCGACGAGATCTTCGCGGCGTTCCGCGAGATGGCCGAGGGCGAGGCGATCGAGGCCGAGCGCACCGGCGACGCCGCCGCCGCCATCGCCGGCGCCGACACCGTGCACGAGGCCGAGTTCCTGTTCCCCTTCCTCGCCCATGCGCCGCTCGAACCGCTCGACGCGGTGCTGGAGCTGCGCGACGGCAAGGCCGAGGTCTGGATGGGTGCGCAGTTCCCGACCGCCGATGCCGGCGCGGTCACGCAGGTGCTGGGGCTCGATCCCGCCGACGTGACCATGAACGTCATGCTGGCCGGCGGCAGCTTCGGCCGGCGCGCGCAACCGACCGCGCATATCGGCGTCGAGATCGCGTCCATCGCGAAGGCCCGCGGCGGCGACGGCGCATGGAAGCTCGTCTGGACGCGCGAGGACGACCTGACCGGCGCCTATTACAGGCCGATCACGCTGCACCGCCTGCGCGCCGGGCTCGATTCCGAGGGCAACATCGTCGGCTGGGAAAACCGCGTCGTGAACCAGTCCATCATCGCCGGCACCCCCTTCGACCAGGGCGGGCTCGACCGCACCTCGGTCGAGGGCGCGATCGAGATGCCCTACGCACTGCCCGCCATCGCCGTCGACTGGGTCAAGGCCGACCTGCCGGTTCCGCCGCTCTGGTGGCGCTCGGTCGGGCACACGCACACCGCCTACGCCACCGAGGTGTTCCTCGACGAACTCCTCGAACGCGCCGGCCGCGATCCGGTGCAGGGCCGGCTCGATCTGCTGCGCCCCGAAGCCACCCGCGATCGCGCCGTGCTCGAACGCGTGGCCGAGATGGCCGGCTGGACCGGCGCGCGCCGCCGCGGCGACCGCGCGCTCGGCGTCGCGCTGCACGAGAGCTTCCAGACCTATGCCGCGCAGATCGCGGAGGTCTCGGACGCGGGCGGCATGCCCCGCGTGCACCGCGTCTGGTGCGCGGTCGATTGCGGCACCGCCATCAACCCCAATGTCATCCGGGCCCAGATCGAGGGCGGGATCGGCTACGGTCTCGGCGCGATCCTTCACAACGCGCTCGATCTCGGGCCCGGCGGCGAGGTGCGGCAGCGCAACTTCGACACCTACCGCATGCTGCGCATCACCGAGATGCCGGCGGTCGAGGTTGCCATCGTCGACAGCGACGCCGACCCCACCGGCATCGGCGAGCCCGGCACGCCGCCGATCGGACCGGCGGTCGCCAACGCCTGGCGCGTGCTGACCGGCACCAGTCCGCGCCGCCTTCCCTTCGCCCAGACAGGTGTATGACCCGATGCTGCAACGACTGACCCTGATCCTCGCGCTGGTCGCGGCGCCGGCGGTCTCCGAGACGGTGAACGGCTTGCGCACGGCCGACGAGTTCGACGGCATCACGCCCGAGGCCGACCGCTCGGTCGCGCTGTTCGAGGAAGTGCTGAAGGTGGTGGAGCATCCGCGCTGCCTCAACTGCCATCCGGTGGGCGACACCCCGCTGCAGGGCGACGCGATGGACCCGCACCAGCCGCCGGTGGTGCGCGGCGCCGCCGATTTCGGCGCCGACGGCATGTATTGCACCACCTGCCACGGCACCGCGAACGTCGCCTACGTGACCGGCGAGGGCTCGATCCCCGGGCACGAGCCCTGGCAGCTCGCACCGCTCTCGATGGGCTGGGTCGGGCTGTCGGGCGCCGAGATCTGCGCCCAGCTCAAGGATCCCGAGCGCAACGGCAATCGTGACCTCGCCGCGCTGCACGAGCACATGGCCGAGGACGGCCTCGTCGGCTGGGGCTGGCACCCGGGCGCCGGCCGCACGCCCGCGCCGGGCACGCAGGAGGTCTTCGGCACTCTCGTCGCCGCCTGGATCGACACCGGCGCCGCCTGTCCCGCCGGCTGACGCCGCCCCGCGCCCGCCCGCACGGGCGGCGCGCGCCCTCACACCGCCACCTCGACACATGCCCCGGCCGGGACGGCCCCACGCGCCGCCGGTCCCGTCGTCGTCTTGGCCGAAATACGCCGCGTAGCGCGAGAGGCAGCGCCTCTCGCACCGTCCCCGACGCACCTGCGCCCGCGCCGCGACGGCCCGCCCGACGTCCCGCGACCGGCGGCGCGCCGCCTTCCCGTCGTCCCGGCGCGACTCCGAAGACCGCGATGGCCCCGTCGCTCGCACGCCACGCACGACAGGCCGGCGCATCGCGCCGCCCGTCGCCGGCGGCGCCCGTTCCCGTCTTCTTCTTGGTCGAAATACTCCGGAGAGCGCGAGAGGCAGAGCCTCTCGCACCGATCCCGCCGGGTCCGGCCGGGATCAGGCCATGAGCCGGCGCGCGATCACCTGGGCCTGGATCTCGGCCGCGCCCTCGAAGATGTTGAGGATGCGTGCGTCGCACAGGATTCGGCTGATCGCGTATTCGAGCGCGAAGCCGTTGCCGCCGTGGATCTGCAGCGCGTTGTCGGCCGCCGACCATGCCACGCGCGCCGCGAGGAGCTTGGCCATGCCCGCCTCGAGGTCGCAGCGATGGCCGCGATCCTTCTCAAGTGCCGAGAAGTAGGTGAGCTGGCGCGCGACGGTGATCTCCACCGCCATCAGCGCGAGCTTGTTGGCGACGCGCGGAAAGTCGATCAGCGCGCGGCCGAACTGCTTGCGGTCCTGCGCGTAGCGCATGCCCTGGTCGAGCGCCGACTGCGCGACGCCGACCGCGCGCGCGGCGGTCTGGATGCGCGCGCTCTCGAAGGTCTCCATGAGCTGCTTGAAGCCCTTGCCCTCCTCGCCGCCGAGAAGGTTGTCACCCGACACCCGGAAGTCGTCGAAGTTGAGCGTGTATTCCTTCATGCCGCGATAGCCGAGCACCTCGATCTCGCCGCCCGAGATCCCGGGATCCTGCCAGGGCGCGGCGTCGGTGCCGGGCGTCTTCTCGGCCAGGAACATCGACAGGCCCTTGTAGTCGTCGGTGCCCTCGACGGTCCGCGCGAGCACCGTCATCACGTGGGTGCGCGCGGCGTGGGTGATCCACGTCTTGTTGCCGTTGAGGATCCAGTCGCCGGCCTCGTCCTTGCGCGCCTTGGTGCGCAGGCTGCCGAGGTCCGAGCCGGTATTGGGCTCGGTGAAGACCGCCGTGGGCAGCGTCTCGCCGCTGGCGAGGCGGGGCAGCCACTTTTCCTTCTGCGCGTCGGTCCCGCCGGCGAGGATCAGCTCCGCGGCGATCTCGCTGCGCGTCCCGAGCGAGCCGACGCCGATATAGCCGCGGCTCAGCTCCTCGGACACCACGCACATCGACGCCTTCGAAAGCCCGAGCCCGCCGAATTCCTCGGGGATGGTCAGGCCGAACACGCCCATCTCGGACAGCTCGCCGATCACCTCCATCGGGATCAGCTCGTCCTTCAGGTGCCACTCGTGCGCATGGGGCTCCACCTTCTCGACGGCGTAGCGGCGGAACTGCTCGCGGATCATCTCCAGTTCGTCGTCGAGCCCGGTGCGGCCCACGGTGAGCTCCGCCGCGCGCTCCTGCATCAGTGCCACGAGGCGCAGCCGCGCGGGCTGGGTGTTGCCGCCCCGCATCAGCGTCGCCACCGCCTCGGTGCCGAGCACGCCGGTGTCCTCCATCGTCAGCCCGAGGTCGGGCAGGCGGACGATCTCGCCCTGGTTCATCTGGATGCCGCCGTGCAGCTGCCAGAGGTATTCGCCGAACGCGATCTGGTGGATCAGCTGCTCGACCTCCGAGAACTGCTCCTCGGCCACCAGCTTCTCGGCCCAGGCCTGCATCTGGCGCAGCGACTCGACGTAGGTGGCGAGCCAGGCGAGCCCGTGGGCCGCGGTCTGGTGCGTTTCGACCAGCTGGCCGGAGACGCGGCCGTCTTCCTCGACCAGGGCGCGCACGCGGGTCTTGGCGCGGTCGAGCAGGGTCTCCACGGGGCCGAGCGCCGCGCCGGTCAGCGCGAGAAGGTCGGGCAGCAGCACGCCGCCGGAAATCGTCAGGTCCTGACCGTCATGTGCCATGTCGAAATCCTTTGTCCGATGTCCCGAGCGGGATAGGGCTTTCGCAGGTGCAGCGCAACAAAAATACCGGCGACGCAGTGTTTCGCTCACTTCGTTTCGCCGTCGATTTATGCGGTGGTCGGCGCGGCGCCTTGCTAAGGAGCGATCATGGATGCTCTTTTCGCGCTCGTCAGCCCCGCCGCTCTTCTCCTGTGTCTTTCGGTCGCGCTCGTCGCCGGCGTGGTCAAGGGCATGGTCGGGTTCGCCATGCCGATGATCATGATCTCGGGCATGGGCTCGGTCGTGTCGCCGGATCTCGCGCTGGCGGGTCTCATCCTGCCGACGCTGGTGTCGAACGGGATGCAGGCGCTGCGGCAGGGCCCGCGCGCGGCATGGGCGTCGGTCACCCGGTTCCGGGTCTTCCTCCTTGTGGGCGGGGCTATGCTGCTGATCTCGGCGCAGCTGGTGGCGCGGATGCCGGCGGCGCTGCTCTACGCGCTGATCGGCGTGCCGATCACGGCGTTCGCGGCGGCGCAGCTTCTGGGATGGCGCGGCGCGCTGCCCGGCGGCGGCGGCACGCGGGTCGAGATGGGCGTCGCCGCCTTCGCGGGGTTCATCGGCGGGCTGTCGGGGGTCTGGGGGCCGCCGACCGTGGCCTACCTCACCATGATCGGCACCGAGAAGACCGAGCAGATCCGCGTTCAGGGCGTGATCTACGGCCTCGGCGCGGTGCTCCTGACGCTCGCGCATGTCGGCTCGGGCATCCTGAACGAGCGCAGCGTGTGGCTGTCGCTCGCGCTGGTGCCGGCGGCGGTTCTCGGCATGTGGCTCGGCGGGCGCGTGGCCGACCGCATCGACCAGGCCGCGTTCCGCCGCGCGACGCTCGCGGTGCTGCTGGTGGCCGGGCTCAACCTGATCCGGCGCGCGTTCCTCGCCTGACGCGGGCGCGGCGAACGGCGCGGCACCGGGTCCGGCACGGGGTCCGGCGCGGTCAGGAGATCGGCATCCCGCCGCAGGCCGACGCGATCTCGGGCGCCGCCTCGGGCGGCACCACCTCGAACAGCGCGGAATAGAGGACCTCGCCGTTCTGCGTCGCGGTGAACGACCACGTGCCGACCGCCAGCTCTTCCTCGGTGTCGAAGGTGTAGGCGTTGATCGACTCCGACGCCCCGCCGAGCATCGTCACGTAGGTCTGCGCGGTGGCGCCCGACTGGGCAAAGCGCGGATGCGTGAGCGTGAGCACCACGCTGCCGTAGACCGTGCCGTCCGTCGCCTCGGTCTTCACCCCGAAGCTCAGGCCGGGCACCGCCGGCACCACGTGCGTCAGCCACTGGAACTCGGGAATCCGCTCGAACAGCTCGATATGCCCGGCGACGGTGCCGGGCGCCTCGGTCTGGCCGGTGGTGGGCACCTCGCAGAACACGCCCTGAACCGCCTCGATCCGGTCGGCGTCGTAATCGAGCGGGTCTGCGGGCTGGGCCGCGGCGGCGACGGGCGCGAGAAGGGCGAGGCAGGCAATGCGAAGCATGACGCGATCCTGACGCCGTGCCGCGCCGTCCGCAAGGCGGGCGGCGCGGGGCAGGGCGTGGCGTCAGCCGATCGCCGCCGCCTTCACGTCGTCGTCGATATACGGGACGTATTGCGCGAAGTTGTCGGCGAACATCGCCACCAGCTTCTCGGCCTGCGCGTCGTAGGCGGCCTTGTCGTCCCATGTGCGGCGCGGATCGAGCAGGAGCTCGGCCACGCCCTCGACCTTGACCGGGACCTCGAAGCCGAAATTGGGATCCTTGCGGAACGCCGCGTTGGCGAGGGAGCCGTCCAGCGCCGCGGTCAGCAGGGCGCGCGTCGCCCGGATCGGCATCCGGCTGCCCTGGCCGTAGGCGCCGCCGGTCCAGCCGGTGTTGACCAGCCAGCAGGTCGCGCCGTGCTTGGCGATCTTGTCGCGCAGCAGGTTGCCGTAGACCTCGGGCCGGCGCGGCATGAACGGCGCGCCGAAGCAGGTGGAGAAGGTCGGCTGCGGTTCGGTCACGCCCCGCTCGGTGCCGGCGACCTTCGCGGTGAAGCCCGACAGGAAGTGGTACATCGCCTGCGCCGGCGTCAGCCGCGCGATCGGCGGCAGCACCCCGAACGCGTCGCAGGTCAGCATGATGATATTCTTCGGATGCCCGCCGAGCGCGGTGCGCGACGCGTTCGAGATGTACTCGAGCGGATAGGCGCAGCGCATGTTCGCGGTCAGGCTGTCATCGTCGAAATCGAGCTCGAAGGTGTCCTCGTCGAAGACCATGTTCTCGATCACGGTGCCGAACTTCGTGGTCGTGTCGTAGATCTCCGGCTCCGCCTCGCGGCTGAGGTTGATCGTCTTGGCGTAGCAGCCGCCCTCGAAATTGAACGTGCCGCGGTCGGACCAGCCGTGCTCGTCGTCGCCGATGAGCACGCGGCCGGGATCGGCCGACAGCGTCGTCTTGCCGGTGCCCGACAGGCCGAAGAAGATCGCCGTGTCCACCGGGTTGCCGACCGCGTGGTTGGCCGAGCAGTGCATCGGCATCACGCCCTTTTCCGGCAGCAGGTAGTTCAGCAGCGTGAAGACCGACTTCTTGTTCTCGCCGGCATATTCCGTGTTGCCGATCAGGATGAGCTTGCGGTCGAAGTTGAGCGCGATCACCGTGTCCGACTTGCAGTCGTGCTTGGCGGGATCGGCCTTGAAGCTCGGGCAGTTGATGATGGTGAAATCGGCGGTGAACGCGTCGAGATCCTCGCGGTCCGGCCGGCGCAGCATGTGGCGGATGAACAGGCCGTGCCACGCCAGTTCGGTGACCACGCGCACGTTGATCGCGTGCGCCGGATCCGCCCCGCCGACCAGGTCCTCGACGAAGTAGTCGCGCCCCTTCATGTGCTCGAGCATGTCGGCATAGAGCGCGTCGAACCCCTCGGGCGACATCGGCGCATTGTTGTCCCACCAGATGTTGTCCTCGACCGACGGGGTGCGCACGACGTGTTTGTCCTGCGGCGACCGGCCGGTGAACTTGCCGGTGGTCACGAGGAACGCGCCGCCCCGGCCGAGCCGGCCCTCGCCGCGCTTCAGTGCCGCCTCGATCAGCGCCGGCTCCACGAGGTTGTAGGCGACATCGCCGAGCCCTTCGATCCCCTGATCTTCGAGCCGGAAATTCGGGTTCACCCGTCCAGTAGTCATCGCTCTCAAGCTCCTCGTCGCCGTGCCCGGCGGTTGGTATCGTGCCAGTCTCCCCGCGCGCCGGCGAGGCATTGTTGCGTCTAGCATGAGGGTTTTGGGCATGAACAGTCCGCCGGGCGACGGTTAGCGCAACCAAGCGCGGTTTAGCGCAACCAGCCCGAGCGGCCGATCGGCCGGAAGACGGCCGAACTGCGGCAATTAAGCCATTAGTGAGACATTTTCGCGTGGAATGAACACGGTGCACGGCCGTGATTCGCAGTTTGGATTTGCTGTAAAGGGCGAAACCGCTCATAGTGACGGAAAACAGAGCATAACGAGCAGCACGAGGAACTCCGATGTCCAAGATCGCCCTTGTGGACGATGACAGGAACATCCTGACATCCGTTTCCATGACGCTCGAGGCCGAGGGCTTCGAGGTCGAAACCTACAATGACGGCCAGCAGGCGCTCGACGCCTTCAACAAGAAGATGCCGGACATGGCGGTCTTCGACATCAAGATGCCCCGCATGGACGGGATGGACCTGCTGCAGCGGGTCCGCCAGAAATCCAAGATGCCGGTGATCTTCCTCACCTCGAAGGATGACGAGATCGACGAGGTGCTCGGCCTGCGCATGGGCGCGGACGACTACGTGAAAAAGCCGTTTTCGCAGCGCCTGCTGGTCGAGCGCATCCGCGCGCTGCTGCGCCGGCAGGAGGCCGTGTCGACCGGCGCCGTCGGCGACACCGAGGAAACCAAGCTCATGGTGCGCGGCTCGCTCACCATGGATCCGCTGCGCCACTCGGTGACATGGCGCGGCCAGGACGTGTCCCTGACCGTGACCGAGTTCCTGCTGCTCCAGGCCCTCGCGCAGCGCCCCGGCTTCGTGAAGTCGCGCGACCAGCTGATGGACGTGGCCTACGACGATCAGGTCTATGTCGACGACCGCACCATCGACAGCCACATCAAGCGGCTGCGCAAGAAGATGCGCTCGGTTGACGAGGAGTTCTCGGCGATCGAGACGCTCTACGGCATCGGGTACCGCTACAACGAAGAATAAACCATGGCCCTGGCCGAGCGGATCGACATGCGTGACGAGCCGCCGCCCGAAAAGCGCGACGATGACGTCGTGCTGGGCGACGACTGGGTCGCGCCGGACAGCACGGTCGAACGGGAGTTGAGGGAGAGCCGCGCGCGTCGCGGCCTCTTTTCGCTCAACCGGTCGCCGCTGACGCGCAAGATCATCACCTTCAACCTCATCGCGCTCAACGTGATGGTGGCGGGGATCCTGTTCCTCGACGCCTCGCGCGATGCGCTCGCGATCCAGCGCGCGAACGCCGCGCAGGCCGAGATCGAGCTCGTGGCCGACGTGTTCGAGGCGCAGATCCCGCGTACCGCGCCGGTCAACCTCGCCACCGGCGACGGGATCGACGTGGCCGACACGCTCGACGGGGTGGACCTGCGCTCGGGCACGCGGCTGCTGGTGTTCGACGCGCGCAACGTGCTCGTGGGCGAGGCCGAGGGCGCGATGGACCCCGCCGCCGGGCGCACCGCGGCCGAGGTCGCCGACCGGCCCACCGTCATCTCCGACATCCTCAACACGGTCTGGCAGACCGTCGCGGGCCTGTTCGGCCTCGCCGACGGCGCCGAGGGCATGCTGGTCGAGGACCGCCTGCGCCAGCTGATCGAAGAGGGTGACCCGCGCGAGACGCGCGTGGTGCAGTCCGTGTCGCCCGAGGGCGGCACGCTCTTTACTGCGCTCTCGCCGATCCTTCAGGACGGCAATCTCGTGGGCGTGCTGGGGGCCGTCAGTCCCGCGTCCGAGATCGACGCCGCCGTCCGGCTGGAGCGCGAGCGCGTGCTGCAGATGTTCATGATCGCGACGCTCGTGTCGATCGGGCTCAGCCTCGTGCTCGCCTCGACCATCGCGCACCCGATCTCCGACCTCGCCGAGGCGGCCGAGATCGGACGCGACCGCAACCGCACCAAGGGACAGACCGGGCGCATCCGCATCCCCGACCTGACCGCCCGCCCCGACGAGATCGGGCGCCTGTCCGGGGCACTTCGCGGGATGGTCGGCGCGCTCTACGACCGGATCGACGGCAACGAACAATTCGCCGCGGACGTCGCGCACGAGATCAAGAACCCGCTGGCCAGCCTGCGCTCCGCGGTCGGCTCGCTGCGCATGGTCAAGAAGGAAGAGCATCGCGGCAAGCTGCTCGACGTCATCGAACACGACGTGCGCCGGCTCGACCGGCTGGTCTCCGACATCTCGAACGCCTCGCGGCTCGACAGCGAACTGGTCAAGGAGGAAGAGCAGGAGTTCAACCTTCTCGCGATGATCGACAACATCGCGCAGTTCCTCGGCGAGGATGCGAAGTCCAAGGGCATCGAGTTCATCACCGACCTGCCGCCGCGGCCGATCCAGATCAACGGGCTGGAGGCGCGGCTCGCGCAGGTCTTCGTGAACCTCATCACCAACGCCATCTCGTTCTGCGAGGACGGCGACGCCATCCGCATCTGGGCCCGGCGCCGCGACAACCGCGTGCTCGTCGTGGTCGAGGACACCGGCCCGGGCATTCCCGACCAGGCGCTCGGCAAGATCTTCAAGAGGTTCTACTCGCAGCGCCCCGAAACCGATTTCGGCAACAACTCGGGCCTCGGGCTGGCGATCTCCAAGCAGATCGTCGAGGCCCATGGCGGCGTGATCTGGGCCGAGAACATCCGACCGACCGAGGCCGACGTGACGTCCGAGCCGCTGGGCGCGCGCTTCGTCGTCGGCCTGCCGCTCTGAGGCCGGTGCCACAGGACGACGCCAGCGACACGATCGTTCATGCCACCGCCGTCGCGATCGACGGCCGCGCCGCGCTGATCCGCGGCGCGTCCGGCAGCGGCAAGTCCGCGCTCGCGCTCGAGACGATGGCGCTCGGCGCCGGTCTCGTCGCCGATGACCGCGTGATTCTGCGCCGCGCCGGAACCGGCATCGAGTGCGACGCTCCGCCCGCGATCCGCGGCCTGATCGAGGCGCGCGGGGTGGGGCTTTTGCGCGTCACCGCCTGCGCCCCCGCGCGGCTCTGTGTCGTGGTGGACCTAGACCGCGAGGAAAGCGCGCGCCTGCCGCCCCTCCGCCACGTTACGCTCTTGTCATGTGACGTGGCGCTCCTTCACAAATCCGAGCAGACCCATTTCGCGGCGGCGCTCGTTCAATATCTGAAGGGCGGTCGGAAGGAGTGAGGTAACATGACCAGTCCTGCACAGCGCGTGGTTCTCGTGACCGGCCCGTCCGGTGCCGGGCGGGCCACGGCGATCAACGCGCTGGAAGATCTGGGCTACGAGGCCATCGACAACATGCCGCTGAGCCTGATCCCGCGCCTGCTGGACGGGCCTGCGCCCGACCGGCCGCTTGCGCTCGGGCTAGACGTGCGCAACCGCGACTTCTCGGTCGGCGGGCTGCTCGATCTGCACCGGCGGCTGAGCGGCGACGCCATGCTCGCGCTCGAACTGCTCTACCTCGACTGCACGCTCGACGTGCTGGTGCGCCGCTACTCCGAGACGCGGCGCCGCCACCCGCTCACGCCCGATGCCGCGCCGGCCGAGGGGATCGCGCGCGAACGCGCGCTGCTCGAACCGGTGCGCGCCGTGTCCGACGTGCTCGTCGACACGACCGCGTTCAGCCCGCACGACCTGCGGGCGGTGCTGCGCGGCCAGTTCGCGCTCGATTCCGGGCGCGAGCTCGCGGTCACGGTCGGGTCCTTCTCGTACAAGCGCGGCGTGCCGCAGGGCGCCGACACGGTGTTCGACTGTCGGTTCCTGTCGAACCCGCACTGGAACCCGGACCTGCGCCCGCTCACCGGGCTCGACGCCCCGGTCGCGGCGCATGTCACCGACGACGCGCGCTACCCGGTGTTCGAGAGCAAGGTCGTGGATCTCATGACCTTTCTGCTGCCGGCCTACCGCGAGGAGGGCAAGGCGCATTTCGAGGTCGCGTTCGGCTGCACCGGGGGGCGCCACCGGTCGGTGGCGGCGGCAGAGCGCACGGCGCGCGCCCTTGCAGAGGCCGGCTGGCAGGTGTCTATACGTCACAGGGAACTCGATCTGCGCGGCAGCGCCGTGCCGCCGGAGCCGCCGGTGACGGATCGGGCGGAACAGACAGGAGACTTCGGCACGTGATCGGCATCGTCATCGTGGCACATGGCGGACTCGCGCGGGAATACCTCTCCGCGGTCGAGCACGTCGTCGGCGTGCAGCCGGGAATCCGTGCCATCTCAATCGAGGTCGATCACAATCGCGCGGCCAAGCAGACCGAGATCTGCGCGGCCGCCGACGCGGTCGATCAGGGCGACGGCGTGGTGATCGTGGTCGACATGTTCGGCGGCTCGCCGTCGAACCTGTCGCTGCGCGCCTGCCAGCCCGACAACCGGCGCATTCTCTACGGCGCCAATCTCCCGATGCTGATCAAGCTGGCGAAAAGTCGCCAGAAATCGGTGGCGGACGCGGTGCGCGGTGCGCTCGAGGCCGGCCGGAAATACATTGACAGCCAGAACATCAAGCCGGATTACGGCGCGGATGCGTCGTCCCGGACGGCGTGATCCGCGCCATCCGATCCGTGCCGGAGCCAAATGACCACCACCATCCGCCGACACCTGTCCATCGTGAACGAAAAGGGCCTGCATGCGCGGGCCTCCGCCCGGCTCGTGGAGGTGGTGGAGGGCTTCGACGCCGAGGCCGAAGTGTCCCGCGACGGCATGAGCGCGTCCGGTGACAGCATCATGGGCCTGCTGATGCTCGCCGCCGCCAAGGGCTCGACCATCGAGGTCGAGGTCCGGGGCGCCGACGCGGAGGCGCTGGCCGACGCGATCGAACAACTCGTCGCCAACCGCTTCGGTGAATCATGCTGAGCCCGGATCCGGCGCCGCAACCGCAGGTCCCCCGCGCGCCGCGCGACGGGATGCCCACGTCCGGCCACGCGCCGGACGTTCCCTACGACAAGCGCAAGCTGAGCTACGCCGGTACGTTCGAAAGCCCGTGGAAGCGCGGCACGATCCGCACGATGGAATGGGCGACGGGCAAGCTAACGCTGCTGCGCATGGTGCGGCGGTTCGAACGGATCGGCCCCGCCGAGGGACAGGCGTTCTGGGCGCAGGCGCTGTCGATCATGGGCATCACGCTCGAGACACCGGCCGCGCAGATCGCCCGCATCCCGCCCGAGGGGCCGGTGGTGCTGGTGGCCAACCACCCGCACGGGCTCGTGGATGGGATGGTGCTGGCCGAACTCGTCGGCCGCGTGCGCCGCGACTACAAGATCCTGACCCGCTCGCTCCTGACCGGCGTGAAGGAGGTCGAGCGCTTCATGATCCCGGTGCCGTTCCCGCACGAGGCGGACGCGCGGGCGCAGGGTCTCGACATGCGCCGCCGCGCAATGGAGCATCTGGGCGGTGGCGGGCTCGTGGCGCTGTTCCCCTCGGGCGTCGTCGCCGCGTCCGAGAAATGGTTCGGCCCCGCGATCGAAGGGCCGTGGAACCCGTTCACGGCGAACCTGATCCAGCGGTCCGGCGCGACGGTCCTGCCGGTCCACTTTCCCGGCCAGAACAGCCGGGCGTACCAGATCGCCAACAAGCTGTCGGCGACGCTGCGGCAGGGCCTGCTGCTGCACGAGGTCGTGCATGCCTGCCACCGACCGCAGGCACCGGTGATCGGCACGCCGATCCGGCCCGAGGAGATCCGCGAGCGGGCGCAGTCCGGCCGCGATCTCGTGGCGTGGCTGCGCGAGCGCACGCTCGGCCTCGGCGGGACCTGACGGCCAACGCCGGGCACCGCGCCGCACCATTGCGTTTCAGCGGGTCGGCACCGGCGTGTCGCCACGATAATCGTAGAATCCGCGCTGCGTCTTCCGTCCGAGCCAACCCGCCTCGACATATTTCGACAGCAGGGGGCAGGGGCGATACTTGGTATCGCCGAGCCCGTCGTGCAGCACGTTCATGATCGACAGGCACGTGTCGAGCCCGATGAAATCGGCGAGCTCCAGCGGCCCCATCGGGTGGTTCGCCCCGCGCCGCATCGCCTCGTCGATCGACCGCACGTTCCCCACACCCTCGAGCAGCGTGTAGGCCGCCTCGTTGATCATCGGCATCAGGATCCGGTTGACGATGAACGCGGGAAAATCCTCGGCCGAGGCCGCGGTCTTGCCCAGGCTCTCGACGACGCCGAGGCACGCATCGTAGGTCTCCTGGTCGGTGGCGATCCCGCGGATCAGCTCGACCAGCGTCATGACCGGCACCGGGTTCATGAAGTGAAAGCCCATGAACCGCTCGGGCCGGTCGGTCCGGCTCGCCAGCCGGGTGATCGAGATCGACGAGGTGTTCGTCGTCAGGATCGTCTCGGGCTTCAGGTGCGGCACCAGCGTCTCGAAGATCTTGGTCTTGACCTCCTCGCGCTCGGTCGCGGCCTCGATCACCAGGTCGGTCTGGCCGAGCTCTGACAGCTCCAGCGTCGTGCGGATCCGGCCAAGCGCGGCGTCACGGTCCTCGGCCGAGATCTTCTCGCGCGACACCTGCCGCTCGAGGTTCTTCTCCACGGTCGCGATGGCCTTCTGCAGAGCCTCCTCGGAGACGTCGTTGAGCATCACGTCATAGCCGGCCACGGCCATCACATGCGCGATGCCGTTGCCCATCTGTCCCGCGCCCACGACCCCGATGGTCCTGATCTCCATGCCTGCCTCGCGCCTCGTTGAAACCGCGCAACCTTAGGCATGCGGCCCGAGCGGGCACAAGGGCAGGCGGGCGGGCCCGCCCGCGAAATCCGCCGTTAGGAAGTTCGAAATCCGAATCGTGTTCTCTAATAACGGGTGAGACGACATAGGTGGTGAGATGAACTTTGCCTCTTCGGACAGGGGCGGCGTGGACTATGAACCGTGCCGCTACGGAAATTCGCGCATCACGTTCCGCGGGCCCAAGGCCGCGTGCGCCGGCGACTTCATCGCGATGATCGGCGGCACGGAGACCTACGGCAAATTCGTGCCCGATCCGTGCAGCGCGCAGCTCGGCCGGGCGACCGGCCTGCCGGTCGCGAATTTCGGCATCCCGAATGCCGGGCTCGACGCCTTCGTGCACGATCCCTCCATTCTCGGGATCGCCGCCGGCGCGCGTCACAGCGTCGTGCAGGTCATGGGCGCGCAGAACATGTCGAACCGCTTCTACTCGGTGCATCCGCGCCGCAACGACCGCTTCGTGCGCGCGTCCGACACGTTGATGGGCCTGTTCCCCGAGATCGACTTCACCGACCACGCCTTCACGCGGTCGATGCTGCAGGCGCTGCTCGACACCGCGCCGGATCGCTTCGCGCTCGTGGTCGCCGAGGTGCAGGCGGCCTGGGTCGCCCGGATGAAGATGATCCTGGCCGAAATCGGCGGCGCACCGGTGCTGCTCTGGGCGGCGCGGGACGAACCGCCCGAGGCCGCCACCTTCGCGGCCGGCGACACGCTCTCCGGTGATCCGCTCTTCGTCACGCGGCCGATGCTCGAGGCTCTGCGCCCGCGCGTCCGCGACATCGTCGTCTACACGCCGAGCGCGTCCGCCCGCGCCGCCGGGACGTCGGGCATGGTCTTCAGCGACTTCGATGCCTCCGCCGCGGCCCGGATGCTCGGGGCCGAGGCCCATACCGAGATCGCCGAGGCGCTCTATCCGCTGCTCGCCACGGTGGAGGCCGTGGCCGCCTGAGCCGCGCGCACCAAAAGGGCCGGCCCCCGCAAGGGGACCGGCCCGCAAGCCGCGCGTCGCGCAGGCGTGGATCAGAGCTTCTCGGTCAGTTCCGGGATCACCTCGAACAGGTCGCCGACCAGGCCGTAATCGGCCACCTGGAAGATCGGCGCTTCCTCGTCCTTGTTGATCGCGACGATGACCTTGCTGTCCTTCATGCCGGCAAGGTGCTGGATCGCCCCCGAGATGCCGACCGCGATGTAGAGGTCCGGCGCCACGACCTTGCCGGTCTGACCGACCTGCCAGTCGTTCGGCGCAAAACCCGAATCGACCGCCGCGCGCGAGGCGCCGACCGCCGCGCCGAGCTTGTCGGCGAGCTTCTCGATCACCGCGAAGTTCTCCTCCGAGCCGATGCCGCGGCCGCCCGAGACGACGATCCCCGCCGAGGTCAGCTCGGGCCGATCGCTTTCGGCCAGCTTGTCCTCGACCCATTCCGACAGGCCCGGATCGTCGACCGCCGCGATCTCCTCGACCGAGGCGCTACCGCCGGTGCCGGCCGCGTCGAAGGTCGAGGTGCGGATGGTCAGCACCTTCTTCGGATCCTTCGACTTCACCGTCTGCACGGCGTTGCCGGCGTAGATCGGACGCTCGAACGTGTCGGCGTCGACCACGGCGGTCACGTCGGTCAGGATCATCACGTCGAGCATCGCCGCCACGCGGGGCAGGATGTTCTTGGCATCGGTCGTGGCCGGTGCCGCGATGTGGTCGTAGTCATCCGCGAGCGACGCGATCAGCGCCGCGGTCGGCTCGGCCAGGCGGTGGCCGTAGCGTGCGTCCTCGGCGACCAGCACCTTGGCCACGCCCTCGATCGTCGCGGCTTCCTTGCCGGCCTCGGCCGCCTTCGACCCCACGGCGAGGATCGTCACGTCGCCCAGCGCCTGGGCCGCGGTCACCGCCTTGGCGGTGGCGTCCATCGACAGGTGACCGTCGTTGATTTCTGCCATCAGAAGAACGGCCATCACACCACTCCCTTTTCCTTGAGCTTCGCCACGAGCGTATCGACATCGGCGACCATCTCGCCGGCGGCGCGCTCGGGCGGCTCCGCCGTCTTCACGACCTCGAGGCGCGGCCCGACGTCGACGCCGTAATCCTCCGGCGTCTTCTCCTCGAGCGGCTTCTTCTTGGCCTTCATGATGTTCGGCAGCGACGCGTAGCGCGGCTCGTTCAGGCGCAGGTCGGTGGTGACGATGGCGGGCATCTTCACCTTGATCGTCTGCAGGCCGCCATCGACCTCGCGCGCGACCACCGCGTGGTCGCCGTCGATGTCGAGCGTGTTGGCGTTGGTCGCCTGGGCCCAGCCGGTCAGCGCGGCGAGCATCTGGCCCGTCGCGTTCAGGTCGTTGTCGATCGCCTGCTTGCCGCCGATCACGAGGCCCGGCTGCTCTTCGTCGATCACCGCCTTCAGCAGCTTCGCCACCGCCAGGGGCTCGATGTCCTGGTGCACGTCGTCCGCGGCGACGATCAGGATCGCGCGATCCGCACCCATCGCGAGCGCCGTCCGCAGCGTCTCCTGCGCCTGCTTCACGCCGATCGAGACCGCGACGACCTCCTCGGCCTTGCCGGCCTCCTTCAGGCGGATCGCCTCCTCGACCGCGATCTCGTCGAAGGGGTTCATCGACATCTTGACGTTGGCGAGGTCGACACCCGTGCCGTCCGCCTTCACGCGGACCTTCACGTTGTAGTCGATGACCCGTTTGACGGGTACGAGCACCTTCATTCTAGTCATCCTCCTATCGGAACAGCAGGGGCCGAACGGCCCCGCCCGGTCGTCATTGTCCGGTCACGCTGCGTGATACCGCCTCATATAGTGCGGAAACAGCGTAAAATCGTCACGTTAGCGCTCCCCTACGTCGCGTCGGACCGCCGTGTCGTCACGTCGGACCGGCCGGGCGGCCACCGTCACCCCTCCGTCGCGTCCGCTTGGCCGCAGATCCCGCGCAGCGCCTGCCACTCCGCCTCGTCCAGAATCGGCCGCGCCGCGAAGTCGTCGGGCGTCGCCTGTTCCGCCGCCGCGATGCGCGCGTCGAGGCTCGGGTGAGACATGAAATGCGACAGGATCTCGGGCGTGTCGCCCGCCATCTCGCGGAAGGTCTCGAACATTCCCGCCAGCGCATCGGGCGGCACGCCCGCCTGGGCGAGCATGTCGTGGGCAAACCGGTCGGCGGCATCTTCGGCGGCCTGGGCATAGGACGCGTCGATCAGCCGCTCCGCCACGACGAGGATCGCCGCGCCGCCCGCGAAATCGCCGAACAGCAGGCCCAGAAGCCCGACCGACCCCGCCGTGCGCAGCGCGGCCCGCGTCGGGTCGCGGTTGACCACGTGCCCGATCTCGTGCGCGAGCACCGCCGCCACCTGTTCGGGGGTCTCCGCCTCGTGGATCAGCCCGTCGATCAGCACCACCTGCCCGCCCGGCGCGGCGAAGGCGTTGACCATGTCGTGGTCGAAGACGCGGACGCGCAGGTCGTAGCCGATCTCCTGCCCCTCGGTGAGCCGCGCGGTCATCCGGTCGAGCGCCGCCCGTCCCGCCGGGTCGGCGCAGTCGAGGCCGCCGCGCGTTTCCGCCCCCAGAAGCCGCTCCATCTGCCCGATGACCGTGCGCCCGAACGCCGCCTCGCGTTCCGGCGGGATTACCCGCGCCAGCGCATCGGCGAGCCCCGGCAGGATGACGAACAGCATCACCGCGACTGCGGCCACCGCCCCGCCGAGCCAGAGCGCGATCCGTCGCCCGGTCCCCGCCCGCACCTCGCGTGAGAAAAGCGCGGGCCGCGTCCGGCGCAGCCACGCGATCGCCTCTGCGTCGCGCAGTTCCAGCCGCTGCGCATCGAGCATCGACTCGTCTCCGGTGTCGCGCACCGGCGCGAGCGTCAGCGTATCGCGATCGGCGCCGTCTGGCAGCGCGCGCAGATCGGGCAGGGGCCAGCGCAGCGCGCCATTCGGCCCCGCGCCCTCGATCACCAGCGCCATCCGGTCGTCCGACAGGCGCACCTGCACCGGGCGCGCCGCCGCCGTCTCCCCGTCGAAATAGAGCGCTCGGGCCGGGCGCATCGCTCAGATCGCCCCGCCGATATCGAGAGCGTCGGCAAAGCCCTCGGCGTCGGCGCCCTGATCGGCGACCCGTTGGCGAATGCGATCCGCCGTTCCCATCCCCGAGATGTCGAGCGTCGTGACGAAATGCGCGAGGATCGGTTGCGTGATGAGCGCCAGCGTCGCCGCCCCGACCACGACCATGATCGCGAGGTATGACAGGCCGCCGACCGCCAGCGGCGCGATCAGCGCGGCGAAGGGCACGGTTTCTGCGGCGGCGTCGCTGTTCAGCATCTGCTCGAGCCCGCCGAACACGATCGACCCCGCGGCGCTGACCACGCCCGAGAAGACCGCGATCCCGACCGAGATCACCAGCGCCCCGAGAAGGTAGAGCTTGATCAACCGCCCGGTCGAGGGCCGCGCGTCGAGCGCCACGTCGCCCTCGGCCAGCACGGTGTTGCGGGTCAGGTAGGCAAAGCTCTGCACTCGGTAGACGACCAGCCCGACCCCGAACCAGACGAATCCGACGAGAAACAGAAGGAACGCCCCGAACGGCGCGTCGGACAGGCCGATCAGCAGCCCCGGAAGCACGAGGAACAAGAGCCCGATGAAGATGTGCTGCATCGGCCGGTAGAGCGCGGTCCACCGCCCCTTCTGGACGAACCGCGCGTCACCGAACCACGACCGGTCGGTCATGTATTTCGTCAGGTGGAACGTCTGCAGCGGCAGCAGCACGCCGAGCGTCAGGATCGTCAGCGTCCAGTAGCCGATCGCCCGCAGCACGTAGCCCCACGCGCCCTTCTCCATGCCGAAGCGGATCCCGCGCCAGCGCGTCCGCGCCAGCTTGTAGCGGCGCGCGCGGTAGATCGCGAAGAACAGGAACGGCACCACCGCGAGGAACGTGATGTAGAAGGCGCTGAGCTGCGCCATGGCCTGCTGCGGTGTCTCGGGATCGCTGAACAGGTTCAGCCCGACATACACGAGCGCGATCTGCACCAGCCCGAGGTAGACGGCGAGGAACACCACCGCGACGAGAAAGCCGAGGAACTTCTCCAGCCCGGTCCCGGTGTATTCGAACCGGCTGCCGTCGAGCTCCGCCGCCGACCAGATGAAGCGGCGGATCCGCGTCTTGGCCCAGAATCGGTAGATCCCCAGCGTCACGAAGGTCAGCAGACCGGTCACCAGTCCCAGCCGGAACAGGGCCGGGCCTTCGCCGGTGTAGCGGGGCGCGGCGTGACGGGCGGGCAGGGGCGGCGGCATGTCGGTCATGCGCCACTTGTTGCAGCGCCGCACGCCCCTGCCAAGTGCCTCGGCGCGTCAGGTGAAGCGGTTGTCGCGGGGGAAGCCGCGCGGCGCCATCCGCCCGGCCGTCGCGCGCCGCGCGCGCCATTCGTCGAGCTCGGGCTGCGCCACGAGGCGGGTGCGCCCCGCCGGATCGCGCCAGCTCAGCCCGTCGGCCAGGCTGAAGGTCAGCGCGTCGGACAACCCGCCGTCCTTGTATTTCTGCAGCCGGACGCCCTTGCCCTTGGCCATCTCCGGCAGCTCGGCACGGTCGAAGACCAGCAGCTTGCGGTTCTCGCCGACGACCGCCACGGCATCGCCCCGGACGACGCGGCAGACCTTCGCGCGGGTGTCGCCGCGGACCGTCAGAACCTGCTTGCCGGCGCGGGTCTGCGCCACCACCTCGTCCTCCGCCACCACGAAGCCGTCGCCGGCCGACGACGCGAGCAGCAGCCGGCGGCCCGGCTGGTGGATCAGGATGTCCACGATCTCGGCCTCGTTCGGCAGGTCGACCATCAGGCGCAGCGGCTCGCCCATGCCGCGCCCGCCGGGCAGGGCGGCGGCCGACACCGTGTAGAACCGCCCGTTCGACGCGAAGACCAACAGCTTGTCCGTGGTCTCGGCATGGAAGATGAAGCGCGGCCCGTCGCCGTCCTTGAACTTGAGCTCCCGGTCGAGCGCGATGTGCCCGGTCAGCGCGCGGATCCATCCGCGCTCGGAGCAGACGACCGTGACCGGCTCACGCTCGATCATCGCCTCCAGCGGGACGTCCTCGGATTCGCCGGCTTCGTCGATCAGCGTCATCCGGGCGCCGCGCGTATGGTCGCGGCCGAACGCCTTCTTGGTTTCCCGCAACTGCTCGGAGATCCGGGACCATTGCAGGTCCTCGCTCTCCAGCAGGTCCTCGAGGCCCGCGCGCTCCTCCATCAGCCGGTCGCGCTCGGCCACCAGCTCGATCTCCTCGAGCCGGCGCAGCGACCGCAGGCGCATGTTGAGGATCGCTTCGGCCTGAACCTCGGTCAGGCTCATCTCGCCGCCGTCGGCCGGCGGCGGCGGCACGTAGTCGCGCTCGGACGCCGCGCGCACGTGATCGCGACCCCAATCCTCGCGCATCAGCGCGGATTTGGGGTCGTCGTCGTAGCGGATGATGTCGATCACGCGGTCGAGGTTGAGGAAGGCGACGATCAGGCCTTCCAGCACCTCGAGCCGGTGGTCGATCTTCTCCATCCGGTGGCGCGAGCGGCGGATCAGCACGTCCCGGCGGAAGTCGAGGAAGGCGCGCAGCACCTCCTTGAGCGAACAGACCTTGGGCGTCACGCCGTCGATCAGCACGTTCATGTTGAGCGAGAACCGCACCTCGAGGTCCGAGTTGCGGAACAGCGTCGACATCATCACGTCGGGATCCACGTTCTTCGACCGCGGCTCGAGGATCATGCGGACGTCCTCGGCGCTCTCGTCGCGGATGTCGGCGAGGATCGGCACCTTCTTGGTCTGGATCAGCTCGGCCAGCCGCTCCACCAGCTTCGACTTCTGCACCTGGTAGGGGATCTCGGTCACCACGATCTGCCAGGTGCCGCGGCCGAGATCCTCGATATGCCATTTCGCCCGCAGCCGGAACGACCCGCGCCCGGTGCGATACGCCTCGAGGATCTGGTCGCGCCCCTCGACCAGAACGCCCCCCGTCGGAAAGTCCGGGCCGGGGATGTAGTTGACCAGCGTGTCGTCCTGCGCGTTCGGCGTCTTGATGAAGTGCAGGCAGGCATCGATCAGCTCGCCGATATTGTGCGGCGGAATGTTCGTCGCCATGCCGACCGCGATGCCCGACGCGCCGTTGGCCAGAAGGTTGGGAAACGCCGCGGGCAGGACCGTCGGCTCTTCCAGCGTGCCGTCGTAGTTCGGGCGCCAGTCCACCGCGTTCTCGTTCAGCCCGTCGAGCAGCGCCTCGGCGGCCGGCGACAGCCGCGCCTCGGTGTAGCGCGAGGCCGCCGGGTTGTCGCCGTCGATGTTGCCGAAGTTGCCCTGGCCGTCGACCAGCGGGTAGCGGATGACGAAATCCTGCGCGAGGCGCGCCATCGCGTCGTAGATCGCGGCGTCGCCGTGCGGGTGGTAATTGCCCATCACGTCGCCCGAGATCTTCGCCGACTTGCGGAAACCGCCGGACGAGCTCAGCCGCAATTCGCGCATCGCGAACAGAATCCGTCGATGCACCGGCTTCAGCCCGTCGCGCGCATCCGGCAGCGCGCGGTTCATGATCGTCGACAGCGCGTAGGTCAGATAGCGCTCGCCGATCGCACGGCGCAGCGGCTCCGCCAGATTGCGTGGGTTCATATTGGGGTCGTCGGAGGCGTCGTCCATGGATCTTGTGATACCCCGCCACCCGTTGGGCGTAAAGCGGATCTGCCCGGTTCGACCGAATGATGAAACTTACCGCTACGTGGTGAGTTGGGAATCGTGTAAGCAATATCTTGCCGGCGCCCTTTCTCGCGTCGGCCACCGAGTTCTGGGGGACCGCGTGTACAAGTTCATTTTCGTGACGTTCGGAGCCTTGTTTTGGGGCTTCTATGAAATGTCTGGCGGCAACGACTTCGAACCGGGCTGGTGGCTCGACGAAGACGGCGCCCGCACCGCCGAAGCCGAGGCCGGGGCGTCCCCGGCCGACGATGCGGAGCGTGTCGCCCGCGCGGACACCGGCAACCTCCTGACCCAGGTCGCCACGCCGGCGGCGGCGCAGGCCGCGACGGCCGCGCCCGGCGCGCAGACCGTGCCGCCCGAACTCGTGGACACCGTGCGCGACGTGGCGCTGACCCGCCGCGCCATGCCCGAGGACGATACCGACGCGTCCGGCGTGCGCGAAACGACGGCCGCGTCGTCCAACGCGCTCGATACGGGCGACACGGCAGAGCCCGTGCGCGACGTGCGGCAGGTCGACGGCAACGTCGTGAACATGCGCACCGGCCCCGGCACCAACTTCTCGGTGATGGCGCAGCTGCGCCGCGGCGACAGCGTCGAGGTCCTCCGCGAAAGCGAGGGCTGGCTGAAACTCCGCGTGGTCGAGAGCAACCGCATCGGCTGGATGGCCGATTTCCTGGTGACCGCGTCGGCGGAGTGACATTGCGCCCGCGGGCCGGGCCTCGTATGGGGCGTCATGGCCCGCACCAGGACGATCCTCATCACCGGCTGCTCGACCGGCATCGGATATGACTGCGCTCACGCGCTGGCCGCCCGCGGCTGGCGCGTTTTCGCGAGCGCGCGCAAGTCCGAGGACATCGCCCGGCTCCGGTCCGAAGGGCTCGAATGCCTGCATCTCGACTACGAGGACCCGCAAAGCATCGCCGGCGCCGTCGCCGCGGTGTCCGAGGCCACGGGCGGTCAGCTCGACGCGCTCTTCAACAACGGCGCCGCGGCGATCCCGGCCCCGCTCGAGGACGTGCCGACCGACGCGATGCGCGCCGCGTTCGAGGCCAACTTCTTCGGCTGGCACGACCTGACGCGGCGCGTCCTGCCGCTGATGCGCGCGGCCGGCGGCGGGCGCATCCTCAACAACTCCTCGATTCTCGGGCTCGTCGCGGCCAAGTATCGCGGCGCCTACGTCGCCACCAAGTTCGCGCTCGAGGGATGGTCCGACACGCTCCGGATGGAGCTCGACGGCACCGGCATCGAGGTCGTGCTGATCGAACCCGGACCGATCGCCACCGAGTTCCGCGCCAACGCGGTGCGGCAGTTCGAGCGCTGGATCGACTGGGAGAACAGCCCCAACGCCGATGCCTACCGCGCCTCGCTTCTCGACCAGCTCTACAAGGGCTCGGGTCGCAACTGGCCGGTGGGCGAGGCGACGCGCGTGGCGGTGCGCGCGCTCGAGGCGCGCCGCCCCAAGGCCCGCTACACCGTGACACCGCCGGCCCATATCGGCGCGTTCGCCGCGCGCGTGCTGCCGACGCGCTGGCTCGACCGCCTGCTCTCGAAATCCTGAGGGCTCGCCTTTCGGCGCCGCGCTGCTAGGCTAAGGGCTTCGGGACACCGATACCGGAAGGAGCCCCCATGGCCAGCGATCCGCTCTTTATCCTGATGGCCCTCGTCATGTTCGTGGTGGTCGTCATCCTCATGACGGGGATCGGCGGCTTCGCGAAGGGTGGCGAGTTCAACAAGAAATACGCCAACAAGCTGATGCGCTGGCGGATCGCGGCTCAGTTCGTGGCGGTGCTCCTGATCCTTCTGTTCGTCTGGGTTCGTCGCGGAGGCTGAGATGGTCGTTCTCAACAAGATCTACACCCGCACCGGGGATGCCGGTGAAACCGCGCTCGGCGACGGAAGCCGGGTTTCGAAACACTCGCTCCGGGTGCGCGCCTACGGCACCGTGGACGAGCTGAACTCCATCCTCGGCCTGGCCCGGCTGCACGCCTCGGGCGCCGAGGACGAGGGCCTCGCGCGGATCCAGAACGATCTCTTCGATCTCGGCGCCGATCTCTGCCGCCCGGACATGGAGCGCGACGCCGATGCCGAGTATCCGCCGCTGCGCATGGTCGCCTCGCAGACCGAGCGGCTGGAGACCGAGATCGACGCGATGAACGCGCGGCTCGAACCGCTGCGCAGCTTCATCCTGCCGGGCGGGTCCGCGCTCGCCGCGCACCTGCACCACGCCCGGACGGTCGCCCGCCGGGCCGAACGCCACGTGATCGAGCTGTCGAGCATGGAAGGCGTGAACGCGGCCGCGGTGATCTACCTCAACCGCCTGTCGGACTGGTTCTTCGTCGCCGCGCGCATCGCCAACGACGACGGTCGCGCCGATGTGCTCTGGGTGCCGGGCGCCAACCGCTGAGGCGTCGCGGCGGTCCGGGCCCGGCGATTGCGGTCGCCGGGCGCCTCGTCTATGCCGGGCCCCACGCCAGAGATCCCCTGATCCCGCCGGAGTCCGTCATGCGCCGTCTCGTTCCCGTCCTTTCCGCACTCCTGCTCGCGGCCTGCATGGATGGCGGACGCGAATTGCGCGAACCGGTCGAGCCGCTGGGCGACTTCCGCCTCGGCCACGCCGTGGTCACGGCCTCCAATCTCCAGAAGGGCCCGGCCTCCCGCGACGCCTCGCAGGAGGAATGGATCGCCGCGATGGACGCGGCGCTCGAAGAGCGGTTTCGCCGCTACGAGGGCGACCAGCTCTACCATCTCGGCGTAAGCGTCGAAGGCTACGTTCTGGCCCGGCCGGGCATCCCGGTCGTGTTCAATCCCAACTCGGTGGTGATCGTGCGGGTCAACGTCCTGCGCGACGGCGTCTACGAAACCGTGTCCGAGGCCCGGCTGCACCCCGAGGCCAAGGAGATCACCGCGCTCGAGGCACCGTCGGCGCAGACGCTCGTCGGCTCCGGCGTGACCCAGACGAAAGAAGAGCAGCTGACCGCGCTGTCGCGCAACGCCGCGCTGCAGATCGAGACATGGCTGCGCCGCCAGGCCCGCGCCGAGGGCTGGTTCGGCGGGCTCGACATCGAACCGGGCGCCGCGGCGGCACCGTCGGACCCGGAGGCCGCGACCGCGCCGGCCGGCGCCACGACCCCGCCCGCCGCGGCGCCCGGTCCCGCGCCGGCGGGCCAAGCGCCGGCCGCGGCCGTCGCGGGCGGCTGAGCCGGCCCCGCGCGGCCCCGATTGGCTGCTTGATTTTCCCCACCCGACCCAATATGTGGCCCGCGATGTGAACCGGGTCGCCCGGACCCACCCAACGGCAACAAAGGCGTCTGAGAGAGATGGCAAAGGAAAAGTTCGAACGCGGCAAGCCGCACTGCAACATCGGCACGATCGGTCACGTCGACCACGGCAAGACGACGCTGACGGCGGCGATCACGAAGTACTTCGGCGATTTCCGCGCCTAT
>NZ_FWFK01000009.1 GCF_900172265.1 Roseivivax jejudonensis
ATCGCGCCGATCGCGATGGAAGACGGCCTGCGCTTCGCCATCCGCGAAGGCGGCCGGACCGTCGGCTCGGGCGTCGTCTCGAAGATCCTCGAGTGATCGGACCGGGACGCCGACAGGCGTCCCGACCGTTTGCTCCGCCGGGTGCGCCCCCGTGGCGCACCCGTCTCATTCAAGGGTTCGACGAAGGGGCAGGGTGGTCTTGCCTCCTCCTCTCAACTCTCACTAGCCGATGAAGGCCTACGATAATGCAAAGCCAGAACATTCGGATCCGGCTCAAGGCGTTCGACTACCGCGTGCTGGACGCCAGCACGCAGGAGATCGTGAACACCGCCAAGCGGACCGGTGCCGACGTGCGCGGCCCGATCCCGCTGCCGAACAAGATCGAGCGGTTCACCGTCCTCCGCGGGCCCCACGTGAACAAGAAGTCGCGCGACCAGTGGGAGATCCGTACCCACAAGCGTCTGCTCGACATCGTCGATCCGACGCCGCAGACGGTGGACGCGCTGATGAAGCTCGACCTCGCCGCCGGCGTCGACGTCGAGATCAAGGTGTAAGGAGGGCAAGGTATGATGCGCTCTGGAATCATCGCACGGAAGGTCGGGATGACCCGGATCTTCCAGGACGACGGGAAGCAGATCCCGGTGACCGTCCTGCAACTCGACAAGCTGCAGGTCGTGGCCCAGCGGACCGTCGACGCGCATGGCTACTCGGCCGTGCAGCTCGGCACCGGCACGATCAAGGCCAAGAACGTCTCGAAGCCGATGCGCGGCCATTTCGCCGCCGCCAAGGTCGAGCCCAAGCGCAAGGTCGCGGAGTTCCGCGTCGCGCCGGAGAACCTGATCGAGATCGGTGAGGAGATCACCGCCGACCACTACTTCGAGGGCCAGTTCGTCGACGTCAGCGGCACCTCGATCGGCAAAGGCTTCGCCGGCGCCATGAAGCGGCACAACTTCGGCGGCCTGCGCGCCTCGCACGGTGTGTCGATCAGCCACCGCTCGCACGGTTCGACCGGCCAGTGCCAGGACCCCGGCAAGGTCTTCAAGGGCAAGAAGATGGCCGGCCACATGGGCGCCGTCCGCGTGACCACGCAGAACCTGCAGGTCGTGAAGACGGACGCGGATCGCGGCATCATCATGATCAAGGGTGCCGTGCCAGGCGCCAAGGGCGGCTGGGTCACCATCAAGGACGCGGTCAAGAAGCCCGTGCCCGACGGGATCATCCTGCCCGCCGCTCTGAAGTCGGCCGCCGACGAGGCCAAGCGTGCCGCCGAGGAAGCCGCGAAGGCTGCCGAAGAAGAGGCCCGCGCCGCCGAGGAGGCCCGTCTGGCCGAAGAAGCGGCGCAGCAGGAAGCCGCGCTGAAGGAAGCCGAGGCGGATATCGCCGACGAGTCGTCCGATACCGACAATTCGGACGCCGAGAAGAAGGACGGTCAGGAATGAAACTCGACGTGATCAAACTGGACGGCGGCAGCGCCGGGTCGGTGGATCTCGCGGACGAGATCTACGATCTCGAACCGCGCGCCGACATCCTGCACCGGGTCGTGCGCTGGCAGCGCAACAAGGCGATGCAGGGCACCCATTCGACGCTCGGCCGCTCGGACGTGAGCTACTCGACCAAGAAGATCTACCGCCAGAAGGGCACCGGTGGCGCTCGCCACGGCGACCGCGGCGCGCCGATCTTCCGCAAGGGTGGTATCTACAAAGGCCCGACGCCGCGCAGCCACGCGCACGAGCTGCCCAAGAAGGTGCGCCGGCTCGGGCTCATGCACGCGCTGAGCGCGAAGGCGCGCGAGGGCAACCTCGTGATCCTCGAAAGCGCGGAGACCGACGGCAAGACCAAGACGCTCGCCAAGGCCGTGAAGGATCTCGGCTGGAAGCGCGCGCTGGTCATCGACGGGGCCGAGGTGAACGACGATTTCGCCCGCGCCGCGGCGAATATCGACGGGCTCGACGTGCTGCCGTCGATGGGCGCCAACGTCTACGACATCCTCAAGCGTGACACTCTGGTGATCACCAAGGCGGGGATCGAAGCACTGGAGGCTCGTCTGAAATGAACGCGAAGGCAGAGCACTACGACGTGATCCGCAAGCCGGTCATCACCGAGAAGTCCACGATGGCGTCGGAAAACAACGCCGTGGTCTTCGAGGTGGCGATGGACTCGACCAAGCCGCAGATCCGCGACGCGGTCGAGGCGCTGTTCGGCGTAAAGGTGAAGGCGGTGAACACCGCCATCCACAAGGGCAAGGTGAAGCGCTTCCGCGGCCAGAAGGGCCGCCGCGCGGACACCAAGAAAGCCTATGTCACGCTCGTCGAGGGCAACACCATCGACGTGACAACCGGCCTCTGATAGGAGGCTGCGAATCGTGACGTGGCCCCGGGCCTGACCCCGGGGCCACGTCGCTTTTCCACCGGGCGGATCCGCCCGGCCACCACCGGGGACCTTCGGGGCCCTACATCCGACGCCGGGCGCCCGATCGAGATCGGGTCCGGCCGACACATAGGCGAGGCGCCCGCTCGGGGCGACCGCGCCGCTTGCAAAACGGAAGACAGAAAGCATGGCACTCAAGTCGTACAAGCCGACGACGCCGGGCCAGCGCGGGCTGGTGCTGATCGACCGTTCGGAGCTGTGGAAAGGACGTCCCGTCAAGGCGCTCACCGAGGGCCTGACGAAGAAGGGCGGTCGCAACAACACCGGACGGATCACCGCACGCCGCCGCGGCGGGGGCGCAAAGCGCCTTTACCGGATCGTGGACTTCAAGCGTCGCAAGTTCGACATCCAGGGCACCGTCGCCCGGATCGAATACGACCCCAACCGCACCGCCTTCATCGCGCTCGTCCAGTACGACGACGGCGAGCAGGCCTACATCCTCGCGCCCCAGCGCCTCGCCATCGGCGATCGCGTGATCTCGGGCCAGCGCGCGGACATCAAGCCGGGCAACGCGATGCCGTTTTCGGGCATGCCGATCGGCACGATCGTTCACAACATCGAGCTGAAACCCGGCAAGGGCGGCCAGATCGCGCGCGCGGCGGGCACCTACGCCCAGTTCGTCGGTCGTGACGGCGGGTACGCCCAGATCCGTCTGTCGTCGGGCGAACTGCGCATGGTCCGCCAGGAATGCATGGCGACCGTCGGCGCGGTGTCGAACCCCGACAACTCGAACCAGAACATCGGCAAGGCCGGCCGCACCCGCCACATGGGCAAGCGTCCGTCGGTCCGCGGTGTCGTGATGAACCCGATCGACCACCCGCACGGCGGTGGCGAGGGGCGCACCTCGGGCGGCCGTCACCCGGTCACGCCGTGGGGCAAGCCCACCAAGGGCGCGCGCACGCGGGATACCAACAAGGCGTCGCAGAAGCTCATCATTCGCTCGCGTCACGCTCGGAAGAAGGGTCGCTAACACATGACACGTTCCGTCTGGAAAGGTCCGTTCGTCGACGCCTACGTCCTGAAAAAGGCCGAGGCCGCGCGCGAATCGGGCCGCAACGAAGTCATCAAGATCTGGTCGCGTCGGTCGACCATCCTGCCGCAATTCGTCGGCCTGACCTTCGGCGTCTACAACGGGCACAAGCATGTGCCGGTGAACGTCTCCGAGGACATGATCGGCCAGAAGTTCGGCGAGTACTCGCCCACCCGCACCTATTACGGGCACGCGGCGGACAAGAAAGCGAAGAGGAAATAAGCCATGGGCAAGGATAAGAATCCCCGCCGCGTGGCGGACAACGAGGCGATGGCGAAGCTTCGCATGCTGCGCACCAGCCCGCAGAAGCTGAACCTCGTCGCGGCGCTCATTCGCGGCAAGAAGGTCGACAAGGCCCTGAACGACCTGACCTTCTCGAAGAAGCGTATCGCCGTCGACGTGCGCAAGTGCCTCCAGTCGGCCATCGCCAACGCCGAGAACAACCATGGTCTCGACGTGGACGAACTGGTCGTCGCCGAGGCATATGTCGGCAAGAACCTGGTGATGAAGCGCGGTCGCCCGCGGGCCCGCGGCCGGTTCGGGCGCATCATGAAGCCGTTCTCGGAAATCACCATCAAGGTGCGTCAGGTCGAGGAGCAAGCCTAATGGGTAACAAGACCAATCCGATCGGCATGCGGCTCCAGGTCAACCGCACCTGGGACAGCCGCTGGTACGCCGACACCAAGGACTACGGCAATCTGCTGCTCGAGGATCTGAAGATCCGCGAGTTCATTCACGACGAGTGCAAGCAGGCCGGCGTGGCGCGCGTGATCATCGAGCGTCCGCACAAGAAGTGCCGCGTGACCGTTCATGCCGCCCGCCCGGGCGTCATCATCGGCAAGAAGGGCGCCGACATCGAGTCGCTGCGCAAGAAGCTCGCGCGGATGACCGCCTCGGAACTGCACCTCAACATCGTCGAGGTCCGCAAGCCCGAGCTCGATGCGCGGCTCGTGGGCGAGTCGATCGCGCAGCAGCTCGAGCGCCGGGTGTCGTTCCGCCGCGCGATGAAGCGCGCGGTCCAGAACGCGATGCGCATGGGCGCCCAGGGCATCCGTGTGAACCTGTCGGGCCGCCTCGGCGGCGCCGAGATCGCCCGGACCGAATGGTACCGCGAGGGCCGCGTTCCGCTGCACACGCTGCGTGCCGATATCGATCACGCGTCGGTCGAGGCCGAGACTCCCTATGGCATCATCGGGATCAAGGTCTGGATCTTCAAAGGCGAGATCATGGAGCACGATCCCCAGGCGCGCGACCGTCGCACGCAGGAGCTCCAGGACGGACCTGCACCGCGCGGTGCCGGCGGCCGTCGCTGAGGAGGACTGAGAGATGCTTCAACCCAAACGCACGAAGTTCCGCAAGCAGCAGAAAGGCCGGATCAAGGGCGAAGCCAAGGGCGGCTCCGACCTCAACTTCGGCTCCTACGGCCTGAAAGCGACCCAGCCCGAGCGCGTCACCGCGCGCCAGATCGAGGCGGCCCGCCGTGCCATGACGCGCCACATGAAGCGTCAAGGCCGCGTCTGGATCCGCATCTTCCCCGACACGCCCGTGTCGGCGAAGCCGATCGAGGTCCGGATGGGCAAGGGCAAGGGCTCGGTCGATCGCTGGGCCTGCAAGGTCAAGCCCGGCCGGGTGATGTTCGAGATCGACGGCGTCGGCGAGGACATCGCGCGCGAGGCCCTGCGCCTCGCCTCGATGAAGCTGCCGATCAAGACCCGGATCGTGGCCCGCGAGGACTGGTGATCCGGCGCATCTGCGCCGCAGGATAATTTGGCGCCTCCCGTCGCATCCGCGGCGGGGGGCGTTTTCCGTTTCGCCGCATGGCTTTACCGATCGGAACAGGACAGGGGGGGCGGCATGGCGCTCTACCGGATGGCGTTTGCCGGACAATCGACGTTCGGGGCATTCGAGGTGGCGGCGACCGTCGCGGCCGAGGATGTCGACACAGCCGAGGCCCGGTCGCGGCTGGCGATCTATCGCGCCTGGACCGATGCCGGGCACGCGCGGAGCGGGGACGGAGCGATGCCGGACCTCGCGCTGACCGATGCCGAACGGCTGTCACTGCTGTCGCGCGCCACTGCGTCCGAGGGTGTCGGCACGTTCGACTTCCGCGGCGAGGGCCAGCCGCCGGTTTCCACCGCGCGCAGGCTTCGCTAGGAGAGGCGCGATCGCAGCTTTCGCAGGGGCCCTGCCATGTCCGATATCCGCTCGCTCTTCGCCACGCGCCTCTATCGGGCACGCCTGTCGGACCACGGCCCGTCGATCGACGCGCGGGAGCTCGAGGCGTCGTGCCTGTCCATCGCCGAGGATGACGAGGCCGGGCAGGAATGGTGCGAACGCGAAGGCTATCCCGGCTACACCTCCTACGCCTCGCTGACCGATCTGCCCTGGCGGTTCCCGATCTTCGCCGAAGTGGTGAAGGCGCTCGACGCGCATGTGGCGGCTTTCGCGCAGGACCTGCAGTTCGATCTCGGCGACAAGGGGCTCGTGCTCGAGGACATCTGGATCAACGTTCTGCCCGAGGGCGGCTCGCACGGCTCGCACATTCACCCGCATTCGGTGATATCGGGCACCACCTACGTCGCGATGCCCGAGGGAACGAGCGCGCTCAAGCTCGAGGATCCGCGCCTGCCGATGATGATGGCCGCACCGACCCGCACGCGCGACTGCCGCGACGAGCTTCGCAGCTTCGTCTACGTCGCGCCGGAGGCCGGCGACGTCCTTCTGTGGGAGAGCTGGCTGCGCCACGAAGTGCCGATGAACATGGCCGAGGAGGATCGGATCTCGGTCAGTTTCAATTACAAGTGGGAGTAGCCGCAGGGGCGTAACGGCCCGCCATTGCCGATGTCGCGGTATTCGGGGTTGCCAAACGGCAGGATCCGCTGTACGCGACGCGCTCATCCACGGACTCCACCGGAATCAGGGTGACCCTCGCATAGGGGAGGGGCTCTCCGGTGATGTTGAGAGAAAGGGGCGACATGAACGCCAGCGACCTCCGTGACAAGACCCCGGACGAACTCCGGGACCAGCTTGTCCAGCTCAAGAAAGAGGCCTTCAACCTGCGGTTCCAGCAGGCGACCGGCCAGATGGAAAGCACCTCGCGCATGCGCAGCGTCCGCCGCGACGTCGCGCGCGTGAAGACCATCCTGAACGAAAAGGCGGCCGCGGCCGCCACGACCGAGTAAGGGGACACAGAGAATGCCCAAGCGTATCCTGCAAGGCACCGTGACCTCGACCGCCAACGCCCAGACGGTGACGGTTTCGGTCGAACGCCGCTTCAAGCACCCGGTGCTTCAGAAGACGATCAAGAAATCCAAGAAGTACCGCGCCCACGATGAGGGCGACGCCTTCAACGTCGGTGATTTCGTGATGATCCGCGAATGCGCGCCCAAGTCCAAGACCAAGCGCTGGGAGGTCATGACCCCCGAGATGATCGAGGATCACGAGAAGAAGCGCGCCGAGAACGCCCAGTACGAGCGTGAGCGCTGGGAGGCCAAGCAGGCCGGAACCGAAGCCGCCCACTGAGTGGGCGCAGCCGGGGCCCGGCTCGGGCCCCGGACCAGATCAATCGAAACCCCGGAGAGTTAACCAGAACAGCTCCGGAAGGTCGGGAGAAACGCCATGATCCAGATGCAGACCAATCTGGATGTCGCTGACAATTCGGGTGCCCGAAAAGTTCAGTGCATCAAGGTCCTGGGTGGCTCCAAGCGCAAGTATGCGTCCGTGGGCGACATCATCGTCGTCTCGGTCAAGGAAGCCATCCCGCGCGGCCGCGTGAAAAAGGGCGATGTCCGCAAGGCCGTCGTCGTGCGCACCGCCAAGGAAGTCCGTCGCGAAGACGGAACCGCCATCCGCTTCGACCGCAACGCGGCGGTGATCCTCAACAATGCGGGCGAGCCGATCGGCACCCGTATCTTCGGCCCCGTGGTGCGCGAGCTCCGGGCGAAGAACTTCATGAAGATCATCTCGCTGGCTCCGGAGGTGCTCTGATGGCTGCGAAACTCAAGAAGGGCGACAAGGTCGTCGTGCTTGCCGGCAAGGACAAGGGCAAGGAAGGCACCATCACCACGGTGCTCCCCAAGGACGGCAAGGCGATCGTCGACGGCGTGAACATGGCCGTCCGTCACCAGCGCCAGACCCAGACAAATCAGGGCGGCCGTCAGCCGAAGGCGCTGCCGATCGACCTGTCGAACCTCGCGCTGCTCGACAAGAACGGCAAGCCGACCCGCGTCGGTTTCCGCGTCGAGGGCGAGAAGAAGGTGCGCTACGCCAAGACCACGGGGGACGTGATCGATGCTTGATACCGCGACCTACACCCCGCGTCTGCGTCAGCAGTTCCGCGACGACGTCAAGGCCAAGCTCAAGGAAGAGTTCGGCTACAGGAACGACATGCAGATCCCGCGGCTCGACAAGATCGTGCTGAACATCGGCTGCGGTGCCGAGGCGGTGCGTGACTCCAAGAAGGCCAAGTCGGCCCAGGAGGATCTCACCCGGATCGCGGGCCAGCATGCCGTCGTGACGAAGGCGAAGAAGTCGATCGCCGGCTTCCGCGTGCGTGAAGAGATGCCGCTCGGCGCGAAGGTCACCCTGCGGGGCGACCGGATGTACGAGTTTCTCGACCGGCTGATCACCATCGCGATGCCGCGCATCCGCGACTTCCGCGGGGTGAAGCCGAGCTTCGACGGCCGCGGCAACTTCGCGATGGGCATCAAGGAGCACATCGTCTTCCCCGAGATCGATTTCGACAAGGTCGACGAGGTCTGGGGCATGGACATCATCATCGCCACCACGGCGAAGACCGATGCCGAGGGCAAGGCGCTTCTGAAGCACTTCAACATGCCGTTCACGAGCTGAAGGAACCTAGGACATGGCAAAGAAATCCATGGTCGAACGTCAGAAGAAGCGTGAGCGGCTCGTGGCACAATACGCCGCCAAGCGCGCTTCTCTGAAAGAGATCGCAAACGACGAATCCAAGCCGATGGAAGAGCGGTTCAAGGCCCGCCTCAAACTGGCGGAGCTGCCCCGCAACTCCTCGCCCACGCGGCTCAACAACCGCTGTCAGCTGACGGGGCGTCCGCACGCCTATTACCGCAAGCTGAAGATCAGCCGGATCATGCTGCGCGACCTCGGCAACAAGGGCCAGCTTCCGGGCATGGTCAAGTCGAGCTGGTAAGGAGGGGCTGAGACATGAACGATCCGATCGGTGATATGCTCACCCGCATCCGCAACGCCGGCATGCGCGGCAAGTCGACGGTGTCGACGCCCGCGTCCAAGCTGCGCGCCTGGGTGCTCGATGTCCTCGCGGACGAAGGCTACATCCGTGGCTACGAGAAGACGACCGACAAGAACGGTCACCCCGCGCTCGAGATCTCGCTCAAGTACTACGAGGGCGAGCCGGTGATCCGCGAGCTCAAGCGCGTCTCGAAGCCCGGCCGCCGCGTCTATCTCGGTGTCCAGAACATTCCGCAGGTCCGCCAGGGTCTCGGCGTGTCGATCGTCTCCACGCCCAAGGGCGTCATGAGCGATCACGCGGCGCGCGCCCAGAACGTGGGCGGCGAAGTGCTCTGCACGGTATTCTAAGGAGGCCTGACAATGTCTCGTATTGGTAAGAAGCCGGTCGAGCTGCCCTCGGGTGTCTCCGCATCCGTGTCGGGCCAGACGATCGAGGTGAAGGGGCCGAAAGGCACCCAGAGCTTCACCGCCACCGACGACGTGACCATCGCGGTCGATGACAACCTCGTCACCGTGACGCCGCGCGGCAAGTCCAAGCGCGCGCGTCAGCAGTGGGGTATGTCCCGCACCGTGATCTCCAACCTCGTCCACGGGGTCCAGAACACCTTCAAGAAGGATCTGGAGATCCAGGGCGTCGGTTACCGGGCGCAGGTTCAGGGCAACGTCCTGAAGCTGAACCTCGGCCTGTCGCACGACGTCGACTTCCCCATTCCGGAAGGGATCACCATCACCGCGGCGAAGCCGACCGAACTCACCGTCGAGGGTCACGACCTTCAGCAGGTGGGGCAGGTGGCCTCGGACATCCGCGATTGGCGGCGCCCGGAACCCTACAAGGGCAAAGGCATCCGCTACAAGGGTGAGTACATCTTCCAGAAGGAAGGCAAGAAGAAGTAAGGACGGCGAACATGGCATACGACAAGAGAGTGCAGTTCCTGAAGCGCCGTCTGCGCGTGCGGAACAAGTTGCGCGCGGTGAACGAGGGGCGGATGCGCCTGTCGGTCCACCGCTCGAACAAGAATATCAGCGTTCAGCTGATCGACGACGTGAACGGCGTGACCGTCGCGGCGGCCTCGACGCTTGAGAAGGACCTCGGCGTCGTCGGCAAGAACAACGTCGAGGCGGCCCAGAAGGTCGGTGCGGCGATTGCCGAGCGCGCCAAGAAGGCGGGCGTCGAAGAGGCGTATTTCGACCGTGGCGGCTTTCTGTTCCACGGTCGGGTGAAGGCCGTGGCGGACGCCGCGCGCGACGCCGGCCTCAAGATCTGATGCGAGGGCGGGGGAGACCCCGCCCCGTGCATTTGGCGGTCTCGGGCCGCCGCGTCGCGGGCATCGCGCGGGGTCGTTCCCCCGGCGCCCGCAACAAGAGCAGGCGGCCCGCGCCGCCTCGATGATCGGGGGCCTGTTAATGGTCACTGCGATTGGATCAGCCGGGCGCCAGCGCCCATGACGAAAAGGATGCCTGAATGGCAGAACGTGACAACAGACGGGGCGGCCGCCGCGATCGCGACGAGGCCCCCGAATTCGCCGATCGCCTCGTTGCGATCAATCGCGTCTCGAAGACGGTGAAGGGCGGCAAGCGCTTCGGCTTTGCGGCGCTCGTCGTCGTGGGCGACCAGAAGGGCCGTGTCGGCTTCGGCAAGGGCAAGGCCAAGGAGGTCCCCGAGGCGATCCGCAAGGCGACCGAGCAGGCGAAGCGCAAGATGATGCGCGTGCCGCTGCGCGAAGGTCGGACGCTGCACCACGACATCAACGGCCGTCACGGCGCGGGCCGCGTCGTGATGCGCACCGCACCGCAGGGTACGGGTATCATCGCGGGTGGTCCGATGCGCGCCGTGTTCGAGATGCTGGGCGTCCAGGACGTCGTGGCGAAATCGAACGGGTCGCAGAACCCCTACAACATGATCCGTGCCACGCTCGAGGGCCTCTCGCGCCAGCAGAGCCCGCGCCACGTGGCGCAGCGCCGCGGCAAGAAGGTGTCCGACATCCTGCCCAAGCGGGACGAGGCTCCGGATCACGGCGACCCGCAGACCATCCTCGCCGAGGAGGCGTAATCCATGGCCAAGACCATCGTCGTGAAGCAGATCGGCTCGCCGATCCGCCGCCCCGAGATCCAGCGCAAGACGCTGATCGGCCTCGGGCTCAACAAGATGCACAAGACGCGCGAACTCGAGGATACGCCGGCGATCCGCGGCATGATCCGCAAGATCCCGCATCTCGTCGAGATCGTCGAAGAGCGCGGCTGAGGCAGCGCCCTTTCGAAGCGAACAGAAGACCCCCCGCCGGACGACCGGCGGGGGTTTTTTCGTGTCGGGGGGCGGGCGTCAGACCTGGACGCTGATCTTGCCGAAATGCGCGCCGGATTCCTCGTGCCGGAAGGCGTCGGCCAGCTCGTCGAGCGGGAAGCTGCGGTCGAGCACCGGGTGGAGGCCTGTGGTTTCCATTGCGCGGACCATGTCCTGCTGGTGGCGCCGGCTTCCGACGATGAGCCCCTGAAGACGCTGGTGCTTGGCCATCATCGCGGCTGTCGGAATCTCGCCCGTGCGCCCGGTCAGGACGCCGATCAGCGCCATGTGTCCGCCGATGCGGCAGGCCTGTATCGACTGTCCCAACGTGGCCGGGCCCCCGACCTCGATCACGTGATCGACACCGCGTCCGTCGGTGGCGTCGGCGATGGCAGCGCCCCACTCCTCGGTGTCGCGGTAATTCACGACATGGGCCGCCCCCATCTGGGTCAGCCGCTCGGCCTTGTCGGGCGACGATGTCGTGGCGAAGACCCGTGCGCCCATAGCCCTGGCGATCTGCAGCGCATAGATCGACACGCCCCCGGTGCCGAGGACGAGCACGTCGTCACCGGCCTTCAGCCCGCCATCGACCACAAGGGCGCGCCACGCCGTGAGGCCCGCGGTGGTGATGGTCGCGGCTTCCTCGTGGCTCCAGCCTGCCGGCGCACGGGTGAACGACGTGGCCGGGGCGACCACCACTTCGCGCGCGAAGCCGTCGATGCCGTCGCCGGGCGTGGTCGAAAAATCCGCGATCGGCGGCGGCCCGTCGATCCAACGCGGAAAGAAGGTCGATACGACCGCGTCGCCCACGGCGAAATCGGTCACGCCGTCGCCGATGGCTTCGACATCGCCGGCCCCGTCGGACATCGGGATGCGCCCGTCCTCGGTCGGCATGTTGCCCGAGACGACGCCGTAATCGTGGAAATTGAGCGAGGAGGCGCGGACACGAACGCGGATCTCGCCGGGGCCGGGGTCACCGGGATCCGGCGCCTCGGTCACCGACAGGCGATCGAGGCCGCCGGGCTTGGCGAGTGTCATTGTCTTCATGGAGTCCTCCGCAACTGGGCATCGTGCCGGGCGGAGGTAATCGCGGGCCGCGCGGGATCAAACGCGCGGCCCGTGACGCTGCGAAATCAGGCTGCCCGGCGCTGGCGCGAGCGACGCGGCCGACGAGCTGCGGGTTTGCCGCCGCCGCCCGGCTTGCCGCCGCCGCCGCCGCGGCGCTTTTTCGGCGCGGAGTCGCGCGGAGCGGACCAGGGTTCGCCACCGGCGACCGGAATCTCGCGGCCCATCACCTTTTCGATGTCGCGCAGCTCTCCCATCTCGGCGGGTGCGCAGAATGCGATGGCGGCGCCGTCACGCCCGGCCCGGGCGGTGCGGCCGATCCGGTGCACGTAGTTGTCCGGCACGTTGGGCAGATCGAAGTTGTAGACGTGGCGGACCTCCGGCACGTCGATACCGCGGGCGGCGACGTCCGTGGCGACCAGCACGCGCAGGTCCCCGGCGCGGAAGCCCTTGAGCGCGCGTTCGCGCTGGCCCTGGCTCTTGTTGCCGTGAACCGAGGCGGCGGCAAAGCCCGCCCGGTCGAGCGTCTTCATCAGTCGCTCGGCGCCGTGCTTGGTGCGCGCGAAGACCAGCGCCGACTCGTCGCGATGCGCGTCGAGCATGTCGATCAGGAGCGACGCCTTTTCGGCCTGCTCGACGAAATGCACGCTCTGCTCGATCTTGTCGGCGGGCTTGCCCGGGGGCGCCGTTTCGATCCGGACCGGATCGGTCAGGTATGCGCTCGCGATCTCGCCCATCAGCTTGGGCATGGTCGCGGAGAACAGCATCGTCTGACGCTCCGCCGGAAGCAGTTTCGCGATCTGGCGCAGCGCATGGATGAACCCGAGGTCGAGCATCTGGTCGGCCTCGTCGAGCACCAGGAACTCGGTGCGGTCGAGGCGGACCGACTGACGCTCGAGGTGGTCGATGAGCCGGCCCGGCGTGGCGACGAGGATGTCGCAGCCGCGCGAGAGCTTGTTGACCTGCGGATTGATCGAGGCGCCGCCGACCACAAGCTCCACGCGCACCGAGGTGCCCGCGGCGTAGGCGCGGAGGTTGTCGAGGATCTGCCGCGCAAGCTCGCGCGTCGGTGCGAGGACGAGGCCGCGCACCGTCTTGGGGGCGGGGCGTCCCTCCATCCGCATCAGCGCGGAGACGAGGGGCAGGCCGAAGGCCGCGGTCTTGCCGGTGCCGGTCTGGGCGAGGCCCATGACGTCGCGACCATTCATCGCTTCGGGGATGGCGCGGGTCTGGATCGGGGTCGGGTCGGTGATGCCCATCTCGGTGAGATTGCGGGCGAGGCGGGGCGGCAGCCCCAGCATGTCGAAATCCAAGGGATATGTCCTGTCATGGCGCGGCATGAGCCGCTCGTCGGTCGGCGCCCGCATCCCGGTCCGGGGCGGGCGGTCGCGTTCGGGTGAACCCGCCGATCGACGCGCGGCCGGATGCCGTCGCGTCGCCTGCGGGCGTCGGACCCCCGCGTGAATTGGGAACCAGGTTGAAATGTCGCGCTGCGCCCCGGGCCCGTGGCCACTTCGGGGGGCGTCGCCTGCTCACGCGGCAGGACTGGCGCATGGCGTGCAGATAGACAGGCGTCGTAGTGAAGTCAATCCGCGCCGGACGCGGGTCTTGATCCGGCCGACGGGCCATTCTATACGCGCCCGGTGATCCCGCCCGGGGTCACGACTCGTACACATGCAAAGCCGTGGTCGGCCCGCTTCCGTCGCTCGGGGGCCGCATCCGGCAAGGAGAAGCGACATGAAACTGCACGAACTGCGCGACAACGACGGCGCGGCCCGCAAGAAGAAGCGCATCGCGCGCGGCCCCGGCTCCGGCAAGGGCAAGATGGGCGGCCGCGGCATCAAGGGCCAGAAATCCCGTTCGGGCGTGGCGATCAACGGCTACGAGGGCGGCCAGATGCCGCTCTACCAGCGCCTTCCCAAGCGCGGCTTCAACAAGCCCAACCGCAAGTCCTATGCCATCGTGAACCTCGGCATGATCGCCAAGTTCGTCGAGGCGGGCAAGATCGACGCCGGCGCTCCGGTCACCGAAGAGGTGCTGGTGCAGTCGGGCCTCGTCCGCCGCAAGCTCGATGGCGTGCGCGTTCTCGCCAAGGGCGAACTGACCAAGCCGGTCAATCTCGAGGTGTCCGGCGCGTCCAAATCGGCCGTCGAGGCGGTCGAGAAGGCTGGCGGCTCGATCAAGGTGACCGCTCCGGTCACGGCGGATCAAGCGGCCGAATAAGGAGTTGTGGGGCGCGCGCGCGCCCTTTACATCTCCCCTGAGTTTTCCGGCGCCGCCCCGAGCCCGCACACGCTCGCGGGCGGCGTTCGTCTGATAAAGAAGGACGCTCCATGGCTTCCGCAGTCGAACAGATGGCCGCCAACACGAGCTGGGCAGCTCTTGGCAAGGCCACCGACCTCCGCAACCGCATTCTCTATACGCTCGCGCTGCTGTGCATCTTCCGCCTCGGGACGTTCATCCCCGTGCCCGGGATCGATGGCGTCGCGCTGCGCGAGTTCATGGAGGGCGCGGCCGCGGGCATCGGCGGAATCCTCACCATGTTCACGGGCGGGGCGCTCGGTCGGATGGGCATCTTCGCCCTCGGCATCATGCCGTACATTTCGGCCTCGATCATCGTTCAGCTGCTGGCGTCCATGGTGCCCGCTCTCGAACAGCTCAAGAAAGAGGGCGAGCAGGGGCGCAAGAAGATCAACCAGTACACGCGTTACGGCACGGTGCTGCTGGCGACGTTCCAGGCCTACGGCCTGGCGGTCAGTCTCGAGGCCGGCGATCTCGTGACCGATCCCGGCTGGTATTTCCGCGCCTCCACGGTCATCACGCTGGTCGGCGGCACGATGTTCCTGATGTGGCTGGGTGAACAGATCACCGCCCGGGGCGTCGGCAACGGCATCTCTCTGATCATTTTCGTCGGCATCATCGCCGAGGTTCCGGCGGCACTGGCCCAGTTCTTCGCCTCCGGTCGTTCGGGCGCGATCAGCCCGGCGGTGATCATCGGCGTCATCGTCATGGTCGTCGCGGTGATCATGTTCGTGGTTTTCATGGAGAGGGCGCTACGAAAGATCACCATCCAGTACCCGCGCCGCCAGGTCGGCATGAAGATGACCGAGGCACAGAACAGCCACCTGCCGGTCAAGGTGAACCCGGCGGGCGTGATCCCGGCGATCTTCGCGTCGTCGCTGCTGCTGTTGCCGACCACGATCTCGACGTTCTCGGGCTCCGAGACGGGTGTCGTGATGTCGACACTGCTTGCCTATTTCGGGCCGGGTCAGCCGCTGTACCTTCTGTTCTTCGCGGCCATGATCGTGTTCTTCGCCTACTTCTACACGTTCAACGTGTCGTTCAAGCCGGATGACGTGGCCGACAACCTGAAGAACCAGAACGGCTTCGTGCCCGGGATCCGTCCGGGCAAGCGGACCGCGGAATACCTCGAATACGTGGTGAACCGTGTTCTCGTTCTCGGGTCGGGCTATCTCGCTCTGGTCTGTCTCCTGCCGGAGATCCTGCGCAACCAGTTCGCCATCCCGTTCTACTTCGGCGGCACGTCGGTGCTGATCGTGGTGAGCGTGACCATGGACACGATCCAGCAGGTCCAGAGCCATCTGCTGGCGCATCAGTACGAAGGTCTTATTCAGAAGTCGCAACTGCGCGGCAAGGGTAAGGGCCGCAAGAAGGGGGGGCCGGCTCGGCGATGAACATCATACTTCTCGGACCGCCGGGCGCGGGGAAAGGCACGCAGGCCAAGCGCCTCGAAGAAACCCGCGGCATGATGCAACTCTCGACCGGCGACATGCTGCGCGAGGCCAAGGACTCCGGCTCCGAGATGGGCGAGAAGGTCGCTGCCATCATGGCCCGCGGGGATCTCGTGACCGACGACATCGTCATCGGCCTGATCCGTGAGAAGCTCCAGACCGAGACGGCAAACGGGTTCATCTTCGATGGCTTTCCCCGCACGCTGAAGCAGGCCGACGCGCTCGGCGAACTGCTCGACGACATGGGCCAGACACTGGACCACGTGATCGAACTGCGCGTCGATGACGATGCGCTGGTGGAGCGGATCACGGCCCGGTCGACCTGCGCCAATTGCGGCGAGGTCTACAACGACAACTCGAAGCCGATCCCGGCCGATGGCGCGTGCGAGAAATGTGGCGGCACGGAGTTCAAGCGGCGCGCGGACGACAACGCCGAGAGCCTCAAGAAGCGGCTTATGGAATATTACAAGCAGACCTCTCCGCTGGTGGGCTACTATTACGTGAAGGGTCAGTATTCTCGCGTGGACGGCCTCGCCGAGATCGAAGAGGTCCAGAAGGCGCTCGAGGAGCGGCTGGCCGGCTGACCTTCGACACATGCGGCAGGGCGAACCTTTCCTTGCCGCATGCGTTTTCCTTTGGTGGATGCAACACCGGAGGACGAGATGCGCATTATGATCCTGTCCATGGCCGTGCTTGCGATCGGCGCACTGCTGATCGCACTCAAGCCGCTGCTCGGCGGCGCCCCGATCGAGAATGCCGAGGTGCCGGGCGTGTTCCCGGAGTGGATTGCGCCGGTCGGATATTTCACCATGCTCGTCGGTGCCGCGGGCCTCTTCATCGGCTGGACGCGCGCCCGATCCGCACGCTGAAGCGGCCGAATTCGCCGGCGTGGCCGGGCCAAACAGCGGGGTGTCAAGCAGCCCTTGACGCCCCGGATGAATCGCACTACCCACCGCCATCTCTAGCAGAGAATCGCGTTTGCGGCGCGCTGTCGCGCGTGCAGCAGATCACCTGAACGACCTACGGCCCGGAGGCGCTTCGCCAAAGGGCCATATGTTGTGAAAAAAGGTTCTGGCGTTACGGAACCGCAACGAGAGGAATACCGGTTTGGCACGAATTGCCGGCGTAAACATCCCCACAGCGAAGCGCGTGCCTGTCGCGCTTACCTACATCCACGGAATCGGCCCGTCCGCCGCGAAGGCGATCTGCGATGCCGTGAACATCGACGCGGCCCGCCGCGTCAACGAGCTGAGCGACTCCGAAGTCGTCGCCATGCGCGAACATATCGACGCGAATTACACCGTCGAGGGTGACCTGCGCCGCGAGGTGCAGATCAACGTCAAGCGCCTGATGGACCTTGGCTGCTACCGCGGCCTGCGCCATCGCCGCAATCTCCCTGTGCGCGGTCAGCGCACGCATACGAATGCCCGGACCCGCAAGGGACCGGCAAAGCCGATCGCCGGCAAGAAGAAGTAAGGGAGACCGAGGCAAATGGCACGCGATACCCGTACCCGCGGAGGCAAGAAGAAGGTCTCCAAGAACATCGCCGCCGGCGTGGCGCATGTGAATTCCAGCTTCAACAACACCAAGATCCTGATCTCGGACGTGCAGGGCAACGCGATCTCGTGGTCGTCCGCAGGCACGATGGGCTTCAAGGGCTCGCGCAAGTCGACGCCCTACGCCGCCCAGCTCGCCGCCGAGGATGCCGGCAAGAAGGCCCAGGAGCACGGCATGAAGACCCTCGAGGTCGAAGTGCAGGGTCCGGGGTCCGGCCGGGAATCGGCGCTGCGCGCGCTGGCTGCCGTCGGGTTCAACATCACCGCGATCCGCGACGTGACCCCGATCGCCCACAACGGCTGCCGCCCGCCCAAGCGTCGCCGGGTCTGACAGCAGACGAAGTTCGAGCCGGGGCCGCGATTTCTCGCGGCCCCGTGCTGCCGCTTTAACCTCGGGCGTCTTCGGCCTTTAGGACATGGGGCCGGGACAGGAATGGAGGTCTGACATGATCCACAAGAATTGGGCCGAGCTGATCAAGCCCACACAGCTCGAGATCAAGCCCGGCAACGATCCGACGCGGCTCGCCACCGTCGTGGCCGAACCGCTCGAGCGCGGCTTCGGTCTGACCCTCGGCAACGCGCTGCGGCGCGTTCTGCTGTCTTCGCTGCAGGGCGCGGCGATCACGTCGGTCCAGATCGACAACGTCCTGCACGAGTTCTCGTCCGTCGCGGGCGTCCGCGAAGACGTGACTGACATCGTCCTGAACCTCAAGGGCGTGTCGCTGCGGATGGAAGTCGAAGGTCCGAAGCGGCTGTCGATCTCGGCCAAGGGCCCGGGCGTCGTTACCGCGGGCGATATCTCGGAGTCGAACGGCATCGAGATCCTGAACCGCGATCACGTGATCTGCCACCTCGACGACGGCGCCGACCTGTTCATGGAGCTGACCGTCAATACCGGCAAGGGCTACGTGTCGGCCGACAAGAACAAGCCCGAGGATGCGCCGATCGGCATGATCCCGATCGACGCCATCTACTCGCCGGTCAAGAAGGTCGCCTACGACGTTCAGCCGACCCGCGAGGGCCAGGTTCTGGACTACGACAAGCTGACCATGAAGATCGAGACGAACGGGGCGGTCACGCCGGAGGACGCGGTGGCCTACGCCGCGCGCATCCTGCAGGATCAGCTGTCGATCTTCGTCAACTTCGACGAGCCCGAGAGCGCGAGCCGCGACGATTCCGACGATGGGCTGGAGTTCAACCCGCTCCTTCTCAAGAAGGTCGACGAGCTCGAGCTGTCGGTCCGGTCGGCGAACTGCCTGAAGAACGACAACATCGTCTACATCGGCGACCTGATCCAGAAGACCGAGGCGGAGATGCTGCGCACCCCGAACTTCGGCCGCAAGTCGCTGAACGAGATCAAGGAAGTGCTGTCGGGCATGGGGCTGCACCTCGGCATGGATGTCGAGGACTGGCCGCCCGACAACATCGAGGATCTCTCGAAGAAGATGGAAGACACGTTCTGATCCATCGCCGGGGCCGCCCGGCATCGCAGCACGCGCCGCGGCCGGATCGGATCCGGCCGGGGCGACCCGCACCAGGGCAATTCCGCCCCAAGGAGAGCGGCTCTCACGCAGGGGCCGCCAGACAAAGCAAAATCTGAAGGAGACACGACATGCGTCACTCGAAGGGCTACCGCAAGCTCAACCGCACCCACGAGCACCGCAAGGCGCTGTGGGCCAACATGGCCGGCTCGCTGATCGAGCACGAGCAGATCAAGACGACCCTGCCCAAGGCGAAGGAACTTCGCCGCGTGGTCGAAAAGCTCGTCACTCTCGGCAAGCGCGGTGACCTGCACGCCCGCCGCCTCGCCGCGGCGCAGCTCAAGCAGGACATCCACGTCGCCAAGCTGTTCGAGGTTCTCGGACCCCGCTACGCCGAGCGTCAGGGCGGCTATGTCCGCGTTCTGAAGGCCGGCTTCCGTTACGGTGACATGGCGCCGATGGCGATCATCGAGTTCGTCGACCGCGACACCGAGGCGAAGGGCAAGGCCGACCGCGAACGGGTCGAGGCCGAAGACGCCGCCGACGCCTGATACGGGCGCGATCCTAGAGATTTCATGAAGGCCCCGCGGTGCACGCGGGGCTTTTTCGTTTCTGCGGGCGGCTGCGGGGGCGGCTATTCGGACCGCTCACGCCGAAGCTTCGCGAAATACTCGACGCGCTTTTTCAGATCGCGCTCGAAGCCACGCTCCACCGGCGCGTAGAACGCCGCGCGGTCCATGTCGTCGGGAAAGTAGTCCTGCCCCGAGAACCCGTCTTCGGCGTCATGGTCGTAGGCGTATCCGGATCCGTAGCCCTGATCCTTCATCAACGACGTGGGCGCATTCAGGATATGCTTCGGCGGCATCAGCGACCCGGTCGATTTCGCCGCGCGCCGCGCGGCCTTGTAGGCGGCGTAGGCGGCGTTCGATTTCGGTGCGAGAGCGAGGTAGATCACCGCCTGCGCCAGCGCGAGTTCGCCCTCCGGAGATCCCAGACGTTCGTAGGTCTGCCAGCCCTCGAGGCAGAGCCGCTGCGCTTCGGGATCGGCGAGCCCGATATCCTCGACCGCCATGCGGGTGATGCGCCGGGCGAGGTAGCGCGGATCCTCGCCCGCCTCGAGCATCCGCGCGAACCAGTAGAGGCTGGCATCCGGATCAGAGCCGCGCACCGATTTGTGCAGGGCCGAGATCAGGTTGTAGTGACCGTCGCCCGACTTGTCGTATTGCGCGGCCCGGCGCATCAGTCGCGTGCGCAACGCACCTGTGTCGAGCTCGCCATCCACGCGCCAGGCGGCCACCTGTTCCACGAGGTTGAGGAGCGCTCGCCCGTCCCCGTCGGCCATCTCCAGCAGCGCGCGGCGGGCATGTGCGTCGAGGGGCAGGGGGCGATCCATCTCGGTCTCGGCGCGCGCGGCAAGCTGCTCGAGCTCCGCGTGGCTCAAACGCTCCAGCACCAGCACCTGCGCCCGGCTCAGAAGCGCGGCATTGAGCTCGAACGACGGATTCTCGGTGGTGGCGCCCACGAGAAGGATCGTGCCGTCTTCCATGTGCGGCAGGAAGCTGTCCTGCTGCGCCTTGTTGAAGCGGTGGATCTCGTCGACGAAGAGAAGGGTGCCCTGGCCGGTGCGGCGGCGTTGCTTGGCCGCCTCGAAGACCTTCTTGAGTTCGGCCACGCCCGAGAAGATCGCGCTGATCTGCACGAAATGCAGGTCCGTCTCGTCGGCGAGGAGGCGCGCGATTGTTGTCTTTCCGACACCCGGAGGCCCCCAGAAGACGAGGCTGGACAAGGCGCCGGAGTCCAGCATCACGCCAAGCGGCCCGTCCGGGCCGATGACCTTCGTCTGGCCGATGACCTCGGACAGGCGCGTCGGCCGCAACCGGTCGGCGAGGGGTCGCGGCGCGCGGCCCTCGGGCGCAGGATCGCCCGGCGCGGGATCGAAGAGGTCGGCCATCAGAGACGGAACCGCAGCAGCCGGCGGCGCCCGTCGCGCAGGATCTCGACGGCCAGTCGTGGCGCCCCGGCGGCCAGCGCCGGGGCGACGTCGCCGGGGCCGCCGACGGCGAGCCCGTTGACCGCGCGCAGGATGTCGCCGCGCCGCAGACCGGCGCGCGCGCCCCAGGGGCCGGGATCAAGCACCGCCACCCCGTCGGTCATCAACGGCAGGTCCAACTCGGCGATCACGGCCGGATTGACGCGGGCGACCGAAAGCCCGGGCAGCACCGTTCGCTCGCCCAGCGACTGCGCCGCGCGGGGCGGCGTCTCGGGCGGGGCGGCGAGGGCCACGGTGATCTCGCGCTCTTCGCCCTGACGGACGACGGTCACGCGGCTCTCGGCGCCGATGCCGCGCACCGAGAGGTGATACAGAACCTCGGCCGGGGTGTTCACCGGCTTGTCGTCCACCGCGACGATCAACGCGCCGGGCAACAGGCCGGCGGCGGCGAAGGGGCTTTGCGGATGGACGTCGGACACCAGCACGCCCTGCGGCACACCCTGTCCGAGACTCGCCGACAGATCGGCATCGACCGGCTGTCCGGTGATCCCGGCCCAGGGCCGGGCGAACTGTTCGTGACCGGCCTCGGCCTGCGCCACGAACTGGGCGACGAGCGCGGCCGGAATCGCAAAGCCGATACCGTTCGATCCGCCCGAGCGCGACAGGATCGAGGTGTTCACCCCGATCAGACGCCCCTGCATGTCGATCAGCGCACCGCCCGAGTTGCCGGGATTGATGGGGGCATCGGTTTGGATGAAATAGCCGCGGCCGGTGCCCGTCGCGGTGCCCGACCGCGCCAGGCCCGACACGATCCCGGACGAGACCGTCTGGCCCACGCCGAACGGGTTGCCGATGGCGAGGACCAGCTCACCCACCTCGACCGCGTCGCTGTCGCGCAGCGGCAGGTGTGGCATGTCCTCGGCGCCTTCGAGACGCAGGATCGCGAGATCCGCCTCCTCGTCTCCGAGAAGCACCCGCGCGGCGTATTCGCGGCGGTCGTTCAGCACCACGCGAATATCCTCGGCCTCGCCCACCACGTGGTAGTTCGACACCACGATGCCGTCCTCCGACAGGATCACGCCCGATCCGAGAGAGTTCTGAACGCGCGGCCGCCCGCGCCCGAGATCGCGAAAGAAGTCGCCGAAGAACGGGTCGTCGGCAAAGGGAGAGCGCTGCGCGACCACGCGCCGGGCATAGATGTTGACCACGGCCGGCGCGGCTTCGCGCACGAGCGGCGCGAAGGACAGCGCGATTTCCGCGCGGCTCGACGGCACGCGCACGACCTCATCCGCCCGGACGGGCAGCGCGGCGGCGCAGAGTGCGACGAGCAGCGACAAAATGGCGTTTCGGGTCATCCGGCTTGGTCCTCCGTCTTCGATATGTCGGCCCGGGACGGCGAAGACAAGACGCCTGATCGGGGGAGGGGTGTGGCGACCGATGGAGGGCCGGGAGTGCACCGCAGCGCCGGTTTCGGCGGTATCCCGGTGCCCCGGGCAACCGCGCACGCAAACCTATGACTTCGGCCCCGGCGTTCGGTCGACAGGCGCGCCGCCGCCTATGCATTCGACGACTGACACGCCATCGACGATTGCAAACCGAAGCGCCGATGATAATGTCGCCCCGTTCGGAAAGACGAGGGAAGTCGGTGAAAGGCCGACGCTGCCCCCGCAACTGTAAGCGATGAGCAGGCTTTCGTGATGCCACTGGCCACGCGGCTGGGAAGGCGGAAGCCGTGCGATGATCCGCGAGCCAGGAGACCTGTCGCCGGACGGACCAGAAACGAGGGGCGGAGGGCCCCTGAAAAGGAGATATCATGTTTCAACGCACTCTGTTCGCGACCGCGATCGCGGCCGCGTCCGTAATGCCGGCGTTCGCACATCACGACGGCGACACGGCCAGCACCAGCGGCATCGTGGTCAGCCACGCCCACACCGTCGAGGTCAGCGCGACCGCGCATTCGATGGACGTGTTCCTGACCATCGAGAACACCTCGGACGTGGCCGTGACGCTCACCGGCGCGTCGGTCGATTTCGCGGCCGACGGCGTGTTCCAGGCGCCGTCCGTGGACGACAGCGGCAAGATGTCGGTGCGGGAGGTGACGGCGCTCGAGATCGCGCCCGGTCAGGTTCTGACCATGCAGCCGAGCGGCGTCCACGTCGTGTTTCACGACGTGAAGCGCGCCTTCGAGGCCGGCGAGCACTTCCACGCCGACCTGACCTTCGAGGACGTCGGCACGCTGGAGATCGAGGTCGAGGTCGAAGCGGGCGATCACGACCTCGAGCACGACGCCGAGACCAGCTGACCCGACAGCCCGGGGCTGTTCGACATACTGTTCTTCAAGAGGCCCGGCGCGACATCGCCGGGCCTCTTTTCGCTCGGCCGGGCGGTTCGGACCGCGGTCGGTGCCACGCGCCCTCGAGGCCCGTAGCCCGCGGATCGGTCCGCGAGACGCTTCGGGCCGATCCGCGGAACGCATCTGCCCGTTCCGTTGTGCTTCGGGGAAGGTCGATCCGGTGACCGGACTGGCGCCGCTTTCAGAGCCCGATCATCTCTGCCTGGCGCACGATCACCTCGGCTTGCTTGATCGAGGCGATGTCCACCAGGCGCCCCTTGTAGACCGTGGCGCCCTGGCCGCTCTTCGTGGCCTCTTCCATCGCCGCGAGGATCTCGCGCGCTTCGCTCACCGCGTCTTCGGTGGGCGTGAAGACCGCGTTGGCGAGGGCCACCTGCTTGGGATGGATCGCCCATTTGCCGACCATGCCGAGCGTGGCGGAGCGCAGCGCCTGCGCGCGGAAGCCCGCGTCGTCCGAGAAGTCACCGAACGGGCCGTCGACCGGCAGGACGCCATGCGTGCGGCAGGCCGCGACGATGGCCGCCTGCGCCCAGTGCCACGGATCGGCCCAGTAGTTCTGGCCGTCGCGATGCATGTAATAGTTGTCCTGCGTGCCGCCGATCCCCGTCGTCGCCATGCCCATCGATGCGGCGAAGTCGGCGGCGCCAAGGCTCATCGCCTGCAGCCTTGGCGAGGCGGCAGCGATCTCTTCGACATGGCTTATGCCGGCGGCGCTTTCGATGATGACCTCGAAGCCGAGCGGCTTCGTCCGGCCGGCGGCGCGCTCCACCGCGGTCACGAGGGCGTCGACCGCGTAGAGATCCGCCGCGCAGCCGACCTTGGGGATCATGATGAGATCGAGCCGGTCGGCACCGTTCTCGATCAGTTCGACAACATCGCGGTACCAGTAGGGGGTGTCGAGGCCGTTGATCCGCACCGACAGTGTCTTGTCGCCCCAGTCCACGTCGCCGATCGCCGCGATCACGTTCGCCCGCGCCGTGGCCTTGTCGTCGGGCGCGACCGAATCCTCGAGATCGAGGTTGATGACGTCCGCATCCGAGGCGGCCATCTTCTCGAAGATCTGCGGCCGCGAGCCGGGTCCGAAGAGCTGACAGCGGTTGAGCCGGGCGACCGGAGCGGGCTGGATGCGGAACGACATGGAACCTCGCGCAAGAATGTTTCGCAAATTGCTCCCTGACGGATAGAAGTCTGCGCGAGCGGGATCAAGCGGGTTTTCTGCACCTGCAGCATGGCCGCGTGTGGCGCCCGCGGGCGCCGGCCGCGGTGCCGTCTCGCCGGGCAAAGCGGCCTGTCAGGCGCCGAAAAGCGCCGCGAGGCGTTGGAAACCGCCGGGATTTGCGACACGTTCTGCACGATAGAACCTCGGTCTGCGCCGGGGACGACCGAACGAGGACGCCGATGATCGAGACACCGTATCTGCTTTTCCTGGGGGACGCGCCCGATCCGCTCGCCGCGAAGGTGGCGCAGGGAATCAAGGATTGGCGACCGGACAATTGTGTCGGCCAGTTCCGAATGTCGGGCTGCAAGGCCGACATGAACCTGCCCGACATGACGCTGGAGGAGGCGAAGGCGGCCGGCGCCAAGACGCTGGTGATCGGCGTCGCGAACCGCGGCGGCAAGATCTCGGCGGCCTGGAAGGAGGTGCTGATCGATGCGCTCGACCAGGGCTTCGACCTCGCCTCGGGGCTGCACAACCTGCTGCGCAACGAGACGGACCTGACGGAGAAGGCCGCGGCGACCGGCCGCGCGCTGCACGACGTGCGCATTCCCGAGGTCGAGTACCCGATCGCCAACGGCGAGAAACGGCGCGGCAAGCGGGTGCTGGCGGTCGGCACCGATTGTTCGATCGGCAAGATGTACACCGCCCTCGCGCTCGACCGCGACATGAAGGAGGCGGGGCTGAAATCGTCGTTCCGCGCGACCGGACAGACCGGCATCCTGATCACCGGCGAGGGCGTGCCGCTCGATGCCGTGGTCGCCGATTTCATGGCCGGCGCGGTCGAGTGGCTGACGCCCGACAACGACGACGACCACTGGGACGTCATCGAGGGGCAGGGGAGCCTGTTCCACGTGTCCTATTCCGGTGTGACGCTGGCCCTCATCCACGGCGGACAGCCCGACGCGCTCGTGCTCTGCCACGAGCCGACGCGCACGCATATGCGCGGTTTGCCGGGCTATGCGCTGCCCTCGCTCGAGGCGCTGCGCGACATGGCACTCGAACTCGCGCGCGTGCCCAACCCCGGCTGCCAGGTGATCGGCGTGTCGGTGAACACCGCGGCGCTCGACGATGGCGAGGCCGAAGCGTATCTGCGCCAGGTCGAGGACCGGATGGGCCTGCCGGCCGTTGATCCGTACCGCCACGGCACCGCGCCGCTGGTCGAGGCGCTGAAGGCGATGTGAGCGCGGACGCACCGGCGGCGCGCAGGATTGCGGCCGTCGTTATTCGAGTATTTTTCGCCAAGAAGAAGGACAGGGCGCATGAAAGTGGACGTGACGCGCGACGTCTTCCGGCTGGCCGAGGCGTTCACCATCTCGCGCGGGTCGCGGACCGAGGCGAAAGTGCTGACCGTGCACGTCACCGATGGCGGCGTCACCGGGCGGGGCGAATGCGTGCCCTACGCGCGCTACGACGAGACGCTGGAGAGCGTCGAGGCCGAGATCCACGCGCTGCCCGATCGGTTCGACCGCGCGGTGCTGCAGGATCTGCTGCCGGCGGGCGCGGCGCGCAACGCCGTCGATTGCGCGTTGTGGGACCTCGAGGCGAAAGCGGCGGGCACGCCCGCTTGGGCGCTTGCGGGCCTTGCGCGGCCCGGGCCGGAGATCACCGCCTTCACGCTGTCGCTGCAGGACGCCGACAAGATGCGCGCGGCGGCGGCGAAACACGCGCACCGCCCGCTTCTGAAGGTCAAGCTCGGCACGCCCGACGACATGCCGCGGCTCGAGGCGGTGCGCGCCGGCGCGCCGGCGGCACGCATCATCATCGACGCCAACGAAGGCTGGAGCGCAGAGGTCTACGCCGATCTCGCGCCGCATTTGCTGCGGCTCGGCGTCGAGCTGGTGGAGCAGCCGCTGCCCGCCGGCGACGACGAGACGCTTCGGGGCCTGGATCGCCCGGTGCCCGTCTGCGCCGACGAAAGCTGCCACGACCGCGCGTCGCTGGCGGCGCTCGAGGGCAAGTACGACATCGTCAACATCAAGCTCGACAAGACCGGCGGGCTGACCGAGGCGCTCGCGCTGCGCGCGGAGGCCGAGCGGCGGGGCTACGGCGTCTTCGTCGGGTGCATGGTGGGCTCCTCGCTGGCCATGGCGCCGGCGGTGCTGGTCGCGCAGGGCGCGGCGGTCACCGATCTCGACGGGCCGCTGCTTCTGGCCGAGGACCGCGACCCGCCGCTGCACTACGACGCGGACGGCGTGCATCCGCCCGACCCGGCGCTCTGGGGGTGAGGGCGCGCCCGCGTTTGCCGCGACAGGGGCCGGGCTTGACCGGCGCCGCGGGTTGGCGCACCTGTCACGACATCCGAACCGGAGGATCCGCACCATGACCCGTACCGTCTACGTCAACGGAGAATACCTGCCCGAGCACGAGGCGCGGGTGTCGATCTTCGACCGCGCCTTCCTCATGGCCGACGGGGTCTACGAGGTGACAAGCGTGCTTGGCGGCAAGCTGATCGATTTCGACGGCCACGCGCGGCGGCTCGAGCGTTCGCTCGGCGAACTCGAGATGAAGAGCCCGGTGACGCCGGAGCAGCTGCTCGAGATCCACCGCGAACTGGTGCGCGTGAACGAGATCGAGGACGGGCTGGTCTACCTGCAGATCACGCGGGGCGCCCCCGGCGACCGCGATTTCGCGTTTCCCGACCCGGACACCACCGACCCGACGATCGTTCTCTTCACGCAGTCGAAGCCGGGGCTGGCCGACAGCGCGGCGAGCCGCGAGGGGATCAAGGTGATCTCGATCGACGATCACCGCTGGGGCCGGCGCGACATCAAGACCGTGCAGCTTCTCTACCCGTCGATGGGCAAGATGATGGCCAAGAAGGCCGGCGCCGACGACGCCTGGATGGTCGAGGACGGCGCGGTGACCGAAGGCACGTCGAACAACGCCTACATCGTCGTCGGCAACAAGATCGTCACCCGGCAGCTGTCGACCGACATCCTGCACGGCATCACCCGTGCCGCTGTGCTGCGTTACGCGCGCGAGGCGCAGATGGAGGTCGAGGAGCGGCCGTTCACGATCGCCGAAGCGCAGTCCGCGGACGAGGCCTTCGTCACCTCGGCCTCGGCCTTCGTCATGCCGGTGGTCGAGATCGACGGCGTCGCGCTCGGCGACGGCAAACCGGGCCCGCGCGCGCGTCGTCTGCGCGAGATCTACCTCGACGAAAGCCGCAAGGCGGCGATCTGACGGGATCGGCCGGGCGGATGCCGCCCGGTTGCGCGTGCGCCTAGACCGCGCGCGACGCCGTGTCGGCGGCCGGCGCGTCGGCCGAACGGGTGAAGCCGCGAAAATAGGCGTAGACGAGCGCGGCCGCCACGGCCACGAGCGCGGATTTCGCGGCGAAGTCCGCGGTGAGACCGCCCCCGAGCGCCGCCGACAGCGCCGAGACGAGATCGCCCACAAGCGTGAGGGCTGCCACGAACATCGCCGCGTGCGCCAGCCAGTCCCGCACCGCCGAGCGCCGGAGCGACCGGTCGGCGCGCGCGGCGCGCGCCACCCGCAGGTTCAGCACCAGGAACAGGGGTGCGAAAACGGCGAGGCTCGCCACAGCCGAGCGCACCCGCCAGGTCCCGAAAGACGGTGGCGCCGAATCCTGGCCCAGCCAGCCGTCGATGAGGGCAAACCCGAGCGACAACGCCTGGACGACGGACACAGCAAGCGCCACGAACATCAGTCCGTAGACCAGCGCTTCGCGCGCCGAGACCGCCGGCCGGGGCCGTGGCACCGGCAGCGGAAAGTCACCCGCCGCCCAGTCGCCGAGCGCCTTGTCCGCCTCCGCCCGGGACCAGCCCGCGGCGGTGAGCGCGCGGGCCACCTCGGCACGCCCGTGCCCGGCCTTCAGCGCATCGGCGACGAAGGCGGCAAGCCGATCCTCGGATCGCATGTCAGCCCTTGGAACCGACGTTTTCGGAAAAGCTCTTCTCGAAGGCGGCCTGCGTGTCGGGCGACGCGTCGGTCTGGTAGTTCGCCTTCCATTCCGACATCGGCATGCCGTAGAAGATCTCGCGCGCCTGCTCCTTGTCCATGTCGATGCCGCGCGCGTTCGCGGCCTCCTGGTACCAGCGCGACAGGCAGTTCCGGCAGAAGCCGGCGAGGTTCATGATGTCGATGTTCTGTACGTCCGTCCGCTCTTCCATCAGGTGCTGGCGCAGGCGGCGGAAGGCGGCGGCCTCGAGTTCGATGCGGGTCTGGTCGTCCATGTCTGTCACCTCCGGATGCTGTCCCAGACATCGGCCTTTTGGCGGCCCGCTTCAAGACGCGGCGGGGCCGGGGCGTGGGCATCGCGGTATCGTGCCGGGAGCCGATCAGGGCTTGCCAAGCGTCCCTCGCGTCGCGCAGGCAGGAGGCAGAGAGCGGCGGGGGTCAAATCGACGGTGGCCCCGAGCCGCCGTTAGCGATAACGATGCGATCGGGGCCGGCCGGAGCCGGTGTCCGGAGACGATTGCGGGCTACGGCCGGAGAGACACGAGCGCGGCCGCGGACCGAAAAGACCGAGCGGAACGGGAGATCCCATGAGACGTATGCGAAACGTGAAGATCGTGGCCACGCTGGGCCCGGCCTCCTCGGACTACGCGACGATCCGGGCGCTGCACGAGGCCGGTGCCGACGTGTTCCGGCTCAACATGAGCCACGGCACGCACGACGAGATCGCCGCGCGCCACGCGATTATCCGGCAGGTGGAACGCGACCTCGATTCGACGATCGCGATCCTCGCCGACCTCCAGGGGCCGAAGCTGCGCGTGGGCCGCTTCGCCAACGGCGAGGAAGAGCTCGAGGAAGGCGCCGCCTTCCGGCTCGATCTCGACGATGCGCCCGGTGACGTGCACCGCGTGCACCTGCCGCATCCGGAGATCTTCGCGGTGCTCGAACCGGGCGCGGCGCTTCTCGTCAACGACGGCAAGATCCGCCTTCGGGTCGAACGCTGCGGATCCGACTTCGCCGAATGCACGGTGACGGTCGGCGGCACAATCTCCAACCGCAAGGGCGTGAACGTGCCGGACGTCGTGCTGCCGCTCGCGGCGCTATCCGACAAGGACCGCTCGGATCTCGATTTCGTCTGCGATCTGGGGGTCGACTGGCTGGCGCTGAGCTTCGTGCAGCGACCCGAGGACGTGACCGAGGCGCGCGAGCGGGCCCGCGGCCGCGCGGCGATCCTGTCGAAGATCGAGAAGCCGGCCGCGGTCAAGAGCTTCGACGCCATCCTCGCCGCGTCGGACGGGATCATGGTCGCCCGCGGCGATCTCGGGGTGGAACTGCCGGTCCAGAACGTGCCGCCGATCCAGAAGCGTCTGACACGGGCCTGCCGCGCGGCCGCCAAGCCCGTGATCGTCGCCACGCAGATGCTCGAATCGATGATCGAGAGCCCGATGCCCACGCGGGCCGAGGTGTCCGACGTCGCCACCGCGATCTACGAGGGCTCCGACGCGATCATGCTGTCGGCCGAAAGCGCCGCCGGCCAGTACCCGGTCGAGGCGGTGCGGACGATGGACAACGTCGCGCAGGAGGTCGAGGGCGACCCCAACTACCGCCAGATCATCGATGCGCAGCGCGGCGCCGAACGCGCCACGGTGGCCGACGCCATCGTCGCCGCCGCGCGCGAGATCACCGAGACCACCGACGTGAAGGCGATCTGCTGCTACACCCAGTCGGGCACGACGGCGCTCCTCGTCGCCCGCGAGCGGCCCCCGGCGCCGATCCTCGCGCTCAGCTCGGTGCAGTCCACCGCGCGGCGCCTCGCGCTCAGCTGGGGCACGAAGTGCGTCATCACGGGCGAACTCGACCGGTTCAAGTCGGCGGTGGTCAATGCCGCCCGCGCCGCGCGCAAGCTCGGCTACGCCGGAACGGAGGACCAGATCGTGGTGACCGCGGGCGTGCCGTTCAACACGACGGGCACGACGAACATTCTTCGCGTCGCGCCCTGCGACGAACGTTTGATCTACAACACCGATCCGGAGTAGCATTCGCTCGGCGCCTGGGGATCACCGGCGGCCCGTTCCGCGGGCCGCGCTCTTTTGGGGTGTGCCTCGCATGGGACCCGATCTCGCTCTGACGCTCGGCCTCGTTCTGGCCGTGTTCGCCGTGCCCTCCGTCGCTTCCGCATTGTCGGACGGGCGCAGCCCCCGCATCTCCTCTCTCGTGGTCGCGATCTCCGGCGGGCTCGTGATCTACGCGCTGCGCGCCAAGCAGGGCGGCTACACCCTGGGCGACATTCCGGACGCGATCTACCGCACGCTGTCGAGCTTCATGGGCTGACGACCCGGCGCGGCGCGCGCGGCATATGCCAGGTCGCGCACCCGATATCCGCCGCTTGCATTCCTTCGCCGTCTGCTCTATCGCGACGGCTCGCACGAACCTGCGCGCGGCCGGCCGGATCGGTATGCCGAGTCGCGCGGTTATCTCTGACCGTCAGGAGACCGAAATGCCGAAGATGAAGACCAAGTCGAGCGCCAAGAAGCGCTTCAAGGTGTCGGCGGGGGGCAAGGTCATCGCCGCCCAGGCCGGCAAGCGCCACGGCATGATCAAGCGCACCAACAAGTTCATCCGCGACGCGCGCGGCACGACCACGCTGTCGAAGCCCGACGCGAAGATCGTCAAGGGCTACATGCCCTACGACCGCTGAACGAGAAGGAGCCTGAAGCATGTCCCGTACCAAAGGCGGAACCGTCACCCACGCGCGCCACAAGAAGATCACCAAGGCGGCGAAGGGCTATTACGGCCGGCGCAAGAACACCTTCAAGGTGGCGCGCCAGGCGGTCGACAAGGCGAACCAGTACGCCACGCGCGACCGCAAGAACCGCAAGCGCAATTTCCGCGCGCTCTGGATCCAGCGCATCAACGCCGCTGTCCGCGCGCATGACGAGGCGCTGACCTATTCGCGCTTCGTCAACGGCCTGTCCAAGGCCGGGATCGAGGTGGACCGCAAGGTGCTCGCCGATCTCGCCGTGCACGAGCCCGAGGCTTTCGGCGCCATCGTCGAAAAGGCGAAAGGCGCACTCGCGGCCTGATACCACGGGTCTCGAGGCCGTCATTCGAGGGCGCGTCGCTTCCGGGCGGCGCGCCCTTCGCGTTTCCGGCACGACCCTCGGCGCGCGTGGGTCGACGCGCTTCGATCCTCCTTCATCTTGCCGAAAAACCCCGGGGGTGCGGGGGCAGAGCCCCCGCGCGTCGGTCCCGGCCCCGCGCCCGAGCCTGTCAGCGCTGCCGGATCCGCGGGTCGAGCGCGTCGCGCAGCCCGTCGCCCATGTAGTTCACGCCCAGCACCGTGAGCGAGATCGCGATGCCGGGCAGCAGCACCCGCTCGGGATACTCGACCATCCGCGGCACCGCGTCAGCGAGCATCTTGCCCCAGGTGGGGAAGTCCGAGGGAAACCCCACGCCGAGAAACGACAGGGCGCTTTCGGTGATGATCGCCGTGGCGAGGCCCAGCGTCGCCGAGACCATGATCGGCGACAGCACGTTGGGGAGGAGGTGGCGCAGCATGATCCGGCCCGGCGTCGTGCCGAGGGAGCGCGCCGCCAGCACGAACTCGCGTTCCTTCAGCGCGAGGACGTCGCCGCGAACGATGCGCGCGGTCGGCATCCACGAGGTCACGCCGATCACCGCGACGATCAGGATGAACATGCCGCCCTCCGGCCCGAAGGAGGCGCGCAGCGGTTGCCGGAACAGCGTCACCGCCACGAGCAGGAGCGGCAGGATCGGCAGCGCGAGAAAGAGGTCGGTCAGGCGCATGAGCACGCCATCGAGGCGCCGGAAAAACCCGGCGACCACCCCGATCGCCGTGCCGATCACCAGCGACAGGAGCATAGCCGCCCAGCCCACGGCGAGCGACGCGCGCCCGCCCGCGATCATCTGCGCGAGCATGTCGCGGCCCAGGTTGTCGGTCCCGAAGGGATGGGCCCAAGACACCGAGGCGTCGGCCGCCCAGAGCCCTGTCCAGATCGGCCGGAGGTTCTTGGCGCGGATGTCCAGCGTCTGCGGATCGGTGGTCCAGATCAACGGGCCGACCAGCACCGCAAGCGTGACGAAGACGAGAAAGCCGCCGCCCGCGACCGCGCCGCCGTGGCGGGCGAACTGTGCCCAGACGTCGCGCCAGCGGCCACGCGGTGGCTCGTCGGGGCCGTCGTCGCGCAACGCCTCGGTGAAGCCGGTCTCAGTCATAGCGGATCCTCGGGTCGAGCAGGCCGTAGAGGACATCGGCGATGAGGTTGAACACCACGATCAGCACCGCGAAGATGAAGGTCAGGGTCATGACCATCGGCAGGTCGTTGGCGAAGAGCGCCGTGATCAACAGCTGGCCGATCCCGTTCACCTTGAAGATCGTCTCGGTGATGATCGCGCCTCCAAAGATCGACGGCACGCCGAGCGCGATCACGGTGACCACGGGGATCATCGAGTTGCGCACCACGTGCACGCCGACGACCACCGCCTCCGGCAGCCCCTTGGCGCGGGCCGTGCGGACGTAGTCCTGACGCAGGTTGTCGAGCGTGGCCGCCCGCATGTAGCGCGCGAACTGCGCGGTGATCTGCAGCGCCAGCACCATCACCGGCATGATCATCTGGCGCAGTTGCACCACGAAGCTGTCCCAATCGGTCACCCGGTGCGTCGTATCGTAGATCGACGGCAGCCAGCCGAGCCCGACCGAGAAAATCACGATCAGCAGTGGCCCGGTGAAGAAAGGCGGGATCGAGAAGCCGACCATGGTCACGAAGGTCCCCGCCTGGTCGAACACCGAATACTGCCGATAGGCCGAGTAGATGCCGATCGGCAGCGAGATGAGGATGCCGACGACATAGGCCAGCCCGACGACCCAGAGCGTCTGCGGAAGACGCTGCAGCACGATATCGAGGACCGGCGAGCGGGTCTGCCAAGAGATCACGCGCAGCTCGCCGGAATAGAGTGCGGTGTCGGGCAGCCAGCCCAGCAGCCAGCTTTCGCGCGTCGCCCAGTCGACGAAGATCTGCGGCTCCAGAACGAAGAGCTGCCAAAGCCACTTGCCGTATTGCACGAGCGGCGGCTCGCCCAGCCCGAGCGCCTCGCGCATCTGCGCGCGCACCTCCGGCGGCACGGTCAGCGGCACCTGCGCGAGCGGATCGCCCGGCGCAAGCTGCAGCAGCATGAACACGACGAAGCTGATGAAGATCAGCGTCGGCACCGCGAGGATCAGTCGGCGGATCGTGTAGGTCAGCATCGGTGCACACCCGTGGCCGCCGACGCGGCCGCTCTGTCGCCTGGTCGGCCGTATCGCCAGGTCGCGTGCCGCCGAAACGTCCGAAGACGGCGCGGTCTCGGCGGTCCGGTGCGTTTCGACGCCTGCGCCAAGTGGTCCGCCGGCCGGCGGTGCGCATCGGCGTTGGCGCGCCGCGCGTCCGGCGGGTCCTGCACGGGGCAGGGTGCGCGCCGGATGGCCGGACCGGCCCGCTGGCCGCGGTCGCCACTCCGGGACGGCGTGATCTGCACCGGTGGCCGGCGCAGCCAGCCCGCCGGGCCGAAGGCTTTCCCCCGGGTCCGGCCAGGCAGGGCCGTCGCGGGCCCGACAGGCGACCGGAGGGGGATCAGCCCTCCTCGCGGGTCCAGTCGGCGATGTTCCACAATTCGCTGTCCCAGACGTTCAGCACGACCCCGCCGAGCGTGTTCGACTTGGCCGACACCCGACCGCGGTGCACGAGCGGCACGATGACCATCGAGTCGGCGGTGAGCATGTCGTTCAGCGTCTTGGCGATCTCCTGCCGGCGCGCGGGCTCCGCCGTCTGCGCCAGCTCGTCCAGAAGCGCGTCGTATTCCTCGCTGCAGAAGCGGTTGATGTTGGTGCCCTGCCACTGGGTATCGGGCTTGGGCTCCTCTCCGCAGCGATAGCGCGCGAGGTAGCTCTGCGGGTCGGTGCCGTCGAAGAGGTTGGCGTACATCTCCACGTCGGCATAGAACTTCTGGAACGTGTCCGGGCTGGCGGGATCCGCGCCGAAGAACACCGAGCCGTCGATGTTGCGCAGCTCCGTCTCGACCCCGATCTCGGACCACCACTGCTTGATCAGCGCCTGGAAATCCTGCCGCACCGCGTTGGTCGAGGTCTGGAAGACGAGCGACAGGCGCTCGCCGTCCTTCTCGCGCACGCCGTCGCCGTCGCTGTCGGTCCAGCCGGCCTCTTCGAGAAGCGCGCGGGCGCCCTCGATGTCCTGTTCGAGACAGGCGGTGTTGTCCGAGGCGAAGCTTTCGGGCGCGGCGACGAGGTTGCAGGTCGGGCGCCCGGCCTGGCCGTAGCCGACCTCGGTCAGAAGCTCCCGGTCGATCGCCATCGACAGAGCGCGGCGCACCGGTTCCTCGGTCAGGAAGGGATGCGGGTGCGCGACGGTCGATCGCTCGCCCTCGGGCAGGTCGGGCGACGGATCGGTCAGGTTCATCTCGATCCGCTCGACCAGTGTGCCGAACGCGGCGATGATCTCGCCCTCGCCGGATTGCGCCATCTGGTCGAGGACGTCGGGGGCGAGCTGCGTGTTCCAGGCGTAGTCGTATTCGCCGGTCTCGAGCACCGCGCGCGCCGCCGCCATCTCGTCGCCGCCGCCCTTGAAGGTGACTGTTGCGAAGGCGGGCTTCTCGGGGTCACGGTAGTTCTCGTTGGCGGCAAAGGTGATCACGTCGTTCGGTCGGAAATCGGTCACCACGAACGGTCCGGTCCCGATCGGCGCGAAGTTCTCTTCGGTGCAGGACACGGCCGCGGCGCCGAGGCAGTCCTCGAATTGCGCCTTCTGGATGATCGGTGCCTGCGCCCCGACGAAGGGACCGTACGGAAACGGCTTCGGCGCGTCGAAGGTCACACGCACGGTGTGTTCGTCGACGGCCGTGACATCGGCCACACCGTCGTAGTTCGACCGCCATGAACAGCCGCCCTCGGGCGACATGCAGAACGCGGCGCTGAACACCACGTCCTCGGCGGTCATGGGCGTGCCGTCCGACCACAGGATGTCGTCGCGCAGGGACCACGTGATCGTGGTGAGATCCTCGGAGACGCCGCCGTTCTCCAGCGTCGGGACCTCGGTCGCGAGGTAGGGCACGAGCGTCGCGGTCTCGTCGTAGCGGGCGAGCGGTTCGAGAACGAGGCTCGCGGCCTGCACGTCCTTGGTTCCGCTCGAGAGGTAGGTGTTCAGAATGGACGGGGCCTGATGGTAGAGGATACGGACCTCGCCGTCCGATCCGCGCTCCGCGGCGGCCGGGCTGGTCAGAAGCGCGCCGGCGGCGGCCCCTGCGAGAAGGGTCTTGAGCGTCATCGGGATCTCCCTGTCCGGCGGTTCATGCGCCGCCTGTCTGTTCTGGTTCCGATCGGTCGGACCCGGCGCTAGTCGCTACCGGCCCGCGGGAAGATCGAAACAGAGATTCACGAAAAAGCAAGCCTCGCGCCGCGCGTGGCGTGTTTCGGGGAACGGGCATCGGTCGCAGGCGCCCGGAAAACGGCCGCTCGCCAGCTCGGGCGTCCGACGCGGCACCGCGAGGTTTGACAGCACACGGCGTCGCTTCCTACCGTGGCACGTCTCCGTCCGGAACGCGCATGCTCGACACCTCTTCCTCCTCTGACGACGCCGTGCCCGTTGCGCGCATCGACGGGCTGCGCGTGATGTTCGCGACGCGCCGGGGCGCCATCGAGGGCGTGCGGGACGTGTCCTTCGACATCGGCGCCGGAGAAACTGTCTGCGTCGTCGGCGAAAGCGGATCGGGGAAGTCGGTTTCCGCGCTGTCTTTGATGCGACTCGTGGAATTCGGTGGCGGCGAGATCGCCGGCGGGCGCGTCCTTTTCGACCGCGGGTACGGCGCGGCGCCGGTGGACCTCGCGCAGCTCGACCAGGCGGCGATGCGCGCGATCCGGGGCGCCGAGATCGGCATGATCTTTCAGGAGCCGATGACGGCGCTGAACCCGGTCTTTACCATCGAACGGCAGCTGACCGAGGGGCTGAGACGACACGAGCGGTTGCGCCGTGGAGCGGCACGGAGCCGCGCGCTCGAGTTGCTGCGCGAGGTCCGGATCCCCGAACCCGAGCGACGGCTTACCCAGTATCCACACGAATTGTCGGGCGGCATGCGCCAGAGGGTCGTCATCGCGATGGCGCTGGCCTGTTCGCCGCGCCTGCTGATCGCCGACGAGCCGACGACGGCGCTCGACGTGACGATCCAGGCCGAGATCCTCGCCCTGATCGACCGGTTGAAGCGCGAGCGTGGCACGGCGGTCCTGTTCATCACGCACGACATGGGCGTTGTGGCCGAGATGGCCGACCGCGTGGTCGTCATGTTTCGGGGCGAGAAGGTCGAGGAGGGGCCGGTCGCGCAAATCTTCGATGACGCCGCACACCCTTATACCCGCGCGCTCCTCGCGGCGGTGCCGCGCCTGGGCGCGATGCGGGGCACGGACGCGCCGGTGCCGATGCCGCTGGTGGGCCGCGACGCCGTATCGGCCGAGCCGGTGCGCGGCACCGACACGCCGCTTCTCGAGGTGCGCGGGCTGACCACGCGGTTCCCGGTGCGCGGCGGGCTGCTCCGGCGGCGCGTCGCGCAGGTGCACGCGGTCGAGGATATCGGCTTCACGCTGAACCGCGGCCAGACGCTCAGTCTCGTGGGCGAGTCGGGTTGCGGCAAATCCACGGCGGGGCGCTCGGTCCTGCGGCTGGTGGAGCCGATGCGCGGGTCCGTCACCCTCGACGGGCAGGACGTGCTTGCGATGTCGGGGGCGGACCTGCGCCGCACCCGGGCAAGGATGCAGATGATCTTTCAGGATCCTTTCGCGTCGCTGAATCCCCAGATGCCGCTTCTCGAACAGGTGGCGGAGCCGCTCCGCAACTTCTCCTCGATGGGTGAGGCCGAGCGCGAGGCGCGCGTGGCAGAGCTCTTCGACCGGGTCGAACTGCCGCGGTCCTTCATGCGGCGCTATCCGCACGAATTGTCCGGCGGGCAGCGTCAGCGCGTGGCGATCGCGCGTGCGCTGGCGCTCGAGCCGAAGCTGATCGTCGCCGACGAGGCGGTTTCCGCGCTCGATGTAAGCGTGCAGGCGCAGGTTCTGAACCTCATGCTCGAGCTGCAGGCAGAGCTGGGTCTGTCCTACCTGTTCATCAGCCACGACATGGGCGTGGTCGAGCGCGTCAGTCACAAGGTCGCAGTCATGTATCTCGGCCGGATCGTCGAGATCGGGCCGCGCCGCGCGGTGTTCGAGGACCCGCGCCATGCCTACACCAAGGCGCTGATGGCCGCCGTCCCGGTGGCCGATCCGCGCGCACGGCGGACCCGCACGCCGTCTTTCAAGCCGATCCCGTCGCCCATCCATCCGCTCGGCCACGAACCCGGACCGGCAGAGTATGCCGAGGTTGGTCCCGGCCACTTCGTGATGGTGTCGGACAGCGGATACTGATCCGCGGCCGTTCGGCGCGGATCGTTCAGGCGGCCGGCAGGCGGCGCTCGACGATCTCGGCCCACCAGGAGCATCCCGCCGGAATGGTCTCGTCGTTGAAATCGTAGTCGGGCGAGTGGACCGACGCCGTGTCGCCATTGCCGACGAGGATGTAGGCGCCGGGCCGTTCCTCGAGCATGAAGGCGAAATCCTCGCCACCCATCACGAGATCGGCCTCCTCGCAGTCGCCGGCGACCGCGCGCGCCACGTCGGCGGCAAAGCGGGTCTGTTCGTCAGAGTTCACCATGACCGGATAGTTGCGCACGTACTCGACGCGGGCCTCGGCGCCGAAGGCGGCGGCGACGGATGTCGCGATCGCCGTCAGGCGCTCTTCGGCCAGGTCGCGCATCTCGGGCGACAGAGTGCGCACCGTGCCCCTCATGTGCACCTTCTGGGGGATCACGTTGAAGGCGTCTGACGAGGTACGGAACGACGTCACGGAGACCACGATCTGCGCGACCGGGTCGGCGTTGCGGCTTGCGATCGTCTGCAGCGCGCTGACGATCTGCGCCGCGGCGACCGTCGTGTCGATCGTCTCGTGCGGCTTGGCGGCGTGGCCGCCGCGGCCCTCGACCTCGATGTCGAACAGGTCGGTGGCGGCGAAGAACGCTCCGGGCCGGATCTGGAACTGGCCGACCGGCACGCCGGGCCAGTTGTGCATGCCGTAGACCTCCTCGATTCCCCAGCGGGTCATCAGGCCGTCCTCGCACATCTCGCGGCCGCCCCCGCCGCCCTCCTCGGCAGGCTGGAAGATGACCACCACGGTGCCGTCGAAGTTGCGGGTCTCGCACAGGTATTTCGCCGCGCCGAGCAGCATGGCGGTGTGTCCGTCATGGCCGCAGGCATGCATCGAGCCGTCGGTCTGCGACGCCCATTCCGCCCCGGTCGTCTCGTGGATCGGCAGGGCGTCCATGTCGGCGCGCAGGCCGATGGTCCGGCCCGATCCGGTCGCGCGGCCGCGGATCACGCCGACCACGCCGGTGCGCCCGATGCCCTCGGTCACCTCGTCGCACCCGAAGTCGCGCAGGCGCTGGGCCACGAGGCCGGCCGTGCGGTGCGTCTCGAACAGGATCTCGGGGTTCCGGTGCAGATCGCGCCGCCACTCGGTGATCTCGGAATGCATCTCGGCAAAGCGGTTCTTGACCGGCATGACACGGGGCTCCGGGGAAAAGGGAAGGACCGCGCAAGAGTGCACGAGCCGCGGGTCGCCCGCAAGGCGGCGGCGCCGGTCGCGTCAGTCCTCGGCGGGCGGGGTCTCCATCCCGACCTGGACCGCCGGCCGGGCGAAGAACCGCTCCAGGTATCCGGGCACGTTGGTCAAATCGTCGAACCCGACCATGTCTTTCGCGCCGTAGAAGTCGAGCGCGTTGATCCACGGCGCGATCGCGATATCGGCGATCGAGTAGGGGCCGGCGATCCATTCGCGCTTGTCGAGCTCGCAGTCGAGAACCTTGAGCAGGCGCTTGGCCTCGCCGATGTAGCGCTCGCGCGGGCGCGGATCCTCGATGTCACGGCCACCGAGCTTCACGAAGAATCCGAGCTGGCCGAACATCGGGCCGACGCCGCCCATCTGCCACATCAGCCATTGAATGACATGCGCGCGTTCGCTCGCCGTATCGCCCAGGAACCGGCCGGTCTTTTCGGCGAGATAGATCAGGATCGCCCCGGATTCGAACAGACCGAGCGGTGAGCCGTCCGGGCCGTCGGGGTCGATCAGCGCCGGGATCTTGTTGTTCGGGCTGAGAGACAGGAACTCGCGGCTCTTGACGTATTCGTCGCCGAGCGGGACGCGATGCGCCTCGTAGGGCAACTCCATTTCCTCGAGCGCGATCGACGCCTTCACGCCGTTCGGCGTCGGGAAGGCGTAGAGCTGGATGCGGTCTGGATGCGACGGCGCCCAGCGTTCGGTGATCGGAAAGGCGGACAGGTCGGCCATGATGCGGTCTCCGGGCTCAGACAGGGATGCGTTGCGGCAGAGCTAAGCCGCATCGCCGCCGCGAACAGCCGCGGCGGGCCGATTCCGCGGAGCGCGGCGGACAGGGTGTGCGAGGGCGGGCGCGGTCTGCGCCTGACCGTCGTGGCGGCGAGAGGCCCCTCGCAAGAGCGCGGCGGAAAAACTGTCCAAAACGTCATGCGGTCGTGATACCGCATATCGGCGGCGATCGGTGCCGCGGTCGCGTGAACGGTGGGAGACGCGCAATGATTCAGGAATTCCGGGACTTCATCGCCAAGGGCAACGTCATGGACATGGCCGTGGGCATCATCGTCGGCGCCGCGTTCACCGCGATCGTCACGTCGCTGGTGGCCGATCTGATCAACCCGATCATCGGGATCTTCACCGGCGGAATCGATTTCTCCGGGTGGTTCTACGTGCTGGGCGAGGCGCCCGAGGGCGGCTATGCGAGCGTCGCCGCCGCGCAGGAGGCCGGGGCGGCCGTCTTCGCCATCGGCAACTTCCTCATGGCAGTGATCAACTTCCTGATCGTGGCCTTCGTGGTCTTCATGCTGGTCAAGATGGTCAACCGCATCAAGTCGGCCGCCGAGCGCCCCGACGAGGTCGCGCCGGAGGTGGATACCGGACCCTCCGAGCTTGACGTGCTTCTGGAAATCCGCGACGCGCTGAAGCGGTCGTAGGGCCGGGCCCGGCGCCCGGGCCCCACGGCCCGGGCGCCGCGCGCCGGGACGCAGGCAGGCAGGAACGGGACCGACAGGCGCATGACACGGGCGGCCCGGTTGGCCATGATTTCGCTTCTCGTGGGGCTCTGCGTCCTGGCGCTGAAGCTTGTCGCGTGGCGGGTAACCGGATCGCTCGCCATCCTGTCGGACGCGCTGGAGAGCATCGTCAACATCGGCACCGCCGCGATGGCCCTGTGGGCGGTGCGTGTGGCCGCGCGTCCGCCGGACGCCGAGCATCCGTTCGGGCATCACAAGGCGGAGATCCTGTCGGCCACCGCCGAGGGCGTGCTGATCGTCCTCGCGGCGGTCTTCATTCTCGATGCGGTACGGACCGGGTTGGCCGAGCCCGCGATGCCGCAGGCGACATGGACCGGCCTCGGCCTCGTCGCGGTCGCCGCCGCGCTCAACGCCGGCTGGGCTCTGGTGCTCATCCGGCGGGGTCAGGCGTTGCGCGCGCCTGCGCTCGTCGCGGACGGGCGGCACCTGCTGGCCGACGTCGTCACCTCGGCCGGGGTTGTCGCCGGGGTGGCCGCAGCTCGCGCCACCGGCTGGTGGTGGCTCGACCCGCTGATCGCCGCGTGCGTCGCGTTCTACATCCTCTGGGCGGGCTGGCGCGTGATCCGGGCGTCGGCCTCCGGTCTTCTCGACGAGAGCCTGTCCGAGGCGGAGCAGGCGGCGCTGCATCGCATCATCGCCGCGCAGGGCGACGGCGCGGTCGAGGCCCACGATATCCGTACCCGCCACGCCGGACCCGCGCGGTTCGTGGAATTTCACCTCGTCGTTCCCGGCGCCATGCGGGTCGAGGACGCGCACGGCATCTGCGACCGGATCGAGGCGGGCATCCGCGAGGAGATGCCGGGCGCGCGGGTGCTGATCCATGTCGAGCCCGAGCACAAGGCACACGAGACAGGTGCGCTGGTGCTCTAGACGCCGGTCGGCACGCGACAGATGGCACAGCGAGGGGCGCTGCCCCTCGCGCTCCCCGGAGTACTTGGACCAAGAAGAAGGGCGCGGCCGGGTGGTCTTGGGGGCGTGGCGCGCCGCGCGCCGCGAAGGAACCGGGCCGAGGTGACGGGCGGGGCCGGGCCGTCCCGTGGTGGCCGCGCGGGGAGGGGCGTGGCGGAAGGTTCAGCGGGCTGTGGGTCCGGGGCGGCGTTCGGCCGCCCCGGGAGGAGGTCAGGCGGCCTTGACCACGACCTGGGGCGAGGTGACGTCGATGCCGAGCGCGCGGCCGACCGCGAAATAGGTCAGCTTGCCGGCGTGGACGTTGAGGCCGTTTAGCAGGTTCGGATCGTCGAGGCAGGCCTGCTGCCAGCCCTTGTCGGCGATCGCCAGCATGAAGGGCAGGGTGGCGTTGCCGAGTGCCAGCGTCGAGGTGCGCGCGACCGCACCCGGCATGTTGGCCACGCAGTAATGCATGATGCCGTCGACATCGTAGACCGGATCCTGGTGCGTGGTGGCGCGCGAGGTCTCGAAACAGCCGCCCTGGTCGATGGCGACGTCGACGAGGACCGCGCCGGGCTTCATGTCGGAGAGGTCGGCCCGGCTGACGAGCTTGGGCGCGGCGGCCCCGGGAATGAGCACCGCGCCCACCACCATGTCGGCGGCGCGGACCTGCTCGGCCGTGTTGGACTGGGAGGCGTAGAGCGTCTTGAACTCGCCGCGGAACATGTCGTCGAGCGCCTTGAGCCGCGGCAGCGAGCGGTCGAGGACCGTAACGTCGGCGCCCATTCCGGCGGCGACGCGCGCCGCGTGGGTGCCGACGACGCCGCCGCCGATCACCGCGACCCGTGCCGGCAGCACGCCTGGCACGCCGCCCATGAGCACCCCGCGCCCGCCATTGGCCTTCTGCAGCGTCCAGGCGCCCATCTGCGGCGCAAGCTTGCCGGCGACCTCCGACATCGGCGCGAGGAGCGGCAGGCCGCCGCGATCGTCGGTCACCGTCTCGTAGGCGATACAGGTCGCGCCGGATGCGATGAGATCGTGCGTCTGGTCGGGATCCGGGGCGAGATGCAGATAGGTGAAGAGGATCTGACCCTCGCGCAGCATGCCGCGCTCGACGGCCTGCGGTTCCTTGACCTTCACGATCATGTCGGCCTCGGCGAAGATCGCCTCGGCACTGTCGGCGATGCGTGCGCCGGCGGCCGTGTAAACGGCATCCTCGAAGCCGGCACCGGTGCCGGCGCCGGACTGCACGATGACCTCGTGGCCGTGCGCCACCGCCTCCGCGGCGGCAGCGGGTGTGACCCCGACACGGAATTCCTGCGGCTTGATCTCGGTCGGGCATCCGATCTTCATGGCGGCCTCCTCTCTGTCTGGGTCTCCATCGGCTCCTGAGGTGCAAGATGGGCGCGCACGCTTGCAATTTCACCGCAAAGACGATGCGATGTGAGCGCCCACAATGCGCGAGTCTTCGGCATCTCGTCGCAAAAACGGGAGGATGTTGCGTGAGAGGTGCGCTCGACGACACGGATCTGCGGATTCTCCGGCTGCTGCAGCGGCGCGGGCGGATCTCGAATGCCGAGCTTGCGGAGGCGGCGCACCTGTCCGCCTCGGCCTGTCACCGCCGGGTCCAGCGGCTCGAGGCGGAGGGGTTCATCGCCGGCTACGTGGCGCTTCTCGATCACCGGAAGCTGCGCCTGCCGGCGACGATCTTCGTCGAGATCACCCTGTCGGGGCAGTCCGACGATGTGCTCGACGCCTTCGAGACCGCGATCCGCCGGGTGCCCGACGTGCTCGAATGCCACCTCATGGCGGGATCGGCCGACTACCTGCTGAAGATCGTCGCGGAGGACACGGAGGACTTTGCCCGCATCCACCGCCAGTATCTGACGCGGCTGCCGCATGTCACGCGGATGCAGTCCAGTTTCGCCCTGCGCACGGTGTCCTCGACGACCGCTCTGCCGCTTTGAACTGGTCCGCGCGCGCGCCTGCGCTATGTCGTCGCAGCATCGTGACACGCAATCCGAACAAGAGCCCGCGAGAACGGGCGGTCAGGGACCGATATGCATGACAAGATGAAGCAGGAGCCGCTCCTGTTCTTTCCGAAGGTCAACCGACGCGTCTTCGGCGTTTCGGCGATCCTCATTCTCGGCTTCATCGTCCTCGGGGCGCTGTTCAGCGAGACCGCGGGCACCGTGTTCTCGACGATGCAGGGCTGGCTTGCCGGGAATTTCGGCTGGGCGATGATCCTGCTGGTCAACATCCTCCTGATCGCGGTGATCTATCTCGCGTTCGGGCGCTACGGCGACATCCGGCTGGGACGGATGAACGAGGAACCCGCCTACGAACTGTTTTCGTGGACGGCGATGCTGTTCTCGGCGGGAATCGGCATCGGGCTGATCTACTGGGGGGCCGCGGAGCCGCTCTACCACTACTTTTCGCCGCCGGTCGGCGAGCCCGAAACCGAGGCGGCAGCGCGCCAGGCGATGACGCTGTCGTTCCTGCACTGGGGATTCCACGCCTGGGCGATCTACGCGATCGTTGCGCTGAGCCTTGCCTATTTCCATTTCCGCAAGGGTCTGCCGCTGACGATCCGCTCGGCACTCTACCCGCTCCTCGGCGACCGGATCTTCGGGCCCTGGGGCGACGCGGTCGATATCCTCGCGGTCTTCGGCACCATGTTCGGCATCGTCACGTCGCTCGGTCTCGGCGCGATGCAGATCAATTCCGGGCTCGGCGAGGTCTTCGGCATCGAGCAGTCGCCGGTGGTGCAGATCCTTGTCATCGCGGGGATCACCGCGCTCGCCACGATGTCGGTCATCGCCGGCCTCAACGGCGGCATCAAGCGGCTGTCGAACCTCAACATCCTGTTGTCGATGGTCTTTCTCGCCTTCATGCTGGTCGTCGGGCCGACGCTGTTCATCTTCGACACCTACGTGCAGAGCTACGGCGCCTATGTCCGCGACCTCGTGCAATGGGGCACCTGGGCCGAAGCCTGGACCGATGGCGGCACGTGGCAGAATTCCTGGACGATCTTCTACTGGGCCTGGTGGGTCAGCTGGGCACCCTTCGTCGGCGTGTTCGTGGCGCGCATCAGCCGCGGCCGCACGATCCGAGAGTTCCTGATCGGGGTGATGCTGCTGCCGTCGTCCATCATGTTCTTCTGGTTCTGCGCGTTCGGCGGCACGGCGCTGCAGATCTCGCTCGGCGGCGATCCGGCGCTGGTCGAGGCGACGCGCGAAAGCTACGGCGACGCGATGTTCGCGCTGCTCGACTACTTCCCGGCGTCCGAGCTGATGTCTGGCTTCGCCATCGTGCTCATCGTCCTGTGGTTCGTGACCTCGTCGGACTCGGGCTCCTTCGTCATCGACATGCTCACCGCCGGCGGCGATCCCGATCCCCCGAAGGTGCAAAGGATCTTTTGGGCGGTGAGTGAAGGCGCCGTGGCGTCGGTGCTGCTGCTCGCGGGCGGATTGTCGGCGCTGCAGGCGGCGGCGGTGATCGCCGGCTTCCCCTTCGCGGTGGTGGTGTTCCTGATCCTCATCGGTCTTCTGAAGGCGCTGTCGTGGGATCCGCTGATGGTCTACCGCCACAACCAGAAATACCGCAGCGACGCCGAGGCGGATCATGCGATGCCGGACGAGCTCCCGGGCGAACTTTACGGATCGGACCCGACGCCGCCCCCGGGGGCGGAGCCGCGCCCGGCCGAGTGATCCGCGAACGCCCCGCTCCCCCGGCGGGGCGTTCGTTTTCCGAAGCGCCGACCCATCCGCCCTTGCCTTCGCCGCCTCCGCACGCGACCGTGCGGGTCCGCGCGAGGGAGGGCAGGGATGCAGAGTGACTACGTCATCGTCGGGGCCGGGACGGCGGGCTGCGTGCTGGCGCGCCGCCTCAGCGACCGCGGCCACAGCGTCACGCTGCTCGAGGCCGGAGGACGCGACAACTACCATTGGGTGCATATCCCGATGGGCTATCTCTACTGCATCGGCAATCCCCGCACCGACTGGATGTTCCGGACGGCCGAGACCCCGGGCCTCAACGGACGGTCGCTGCTCTATCCCCGCGGCCGGATCCTCGGCGGCTCGTCGGCGATCAACGGGATGCTCTACCTGCGCGGACAGGCGGCGGATTACGACGGCTGGCGGCAGCAGGGGCTGACCGGCTGGGGCTGGGACGATGTCCGGCCCTACTTCCTGCGGTCCGAGGATTATGTCGACGGCGCGTCGGACCATCACGGCGCCGGCGGGCCCTGGCGGATCGAGAACCAGCGCTTGCGCTGGGACGTGCTCGACGCTTTCGCCGACGCGGCCGAAGTCGCGGGCATCCCGCGAACGCCGGACTTCAATACCGGCGACAACGAGGGCGTGGGCTATTTCAAGGTCAGCCAGAAGCGCGGGTGGCGCGTCTCGATGGCCGGCGCGTTCCTGCGCGGCGCCGACCGGTCCCGCCTTCGGATCGAAACCGGCGCGCAGGTGCGCGAGATCCTGTTCACCGACGGCCGCGCGACGGGCGTCGCGTTCGACCGCGACGGTGCGCGCATCGAGGCGCGGGCCTCGGCGGAGGTGATTCTCGCCGCGGGGGCGGTGGGATCGCCGCACCTGCTGCAGCTTTCGGGGCTCGGGCCGGGCGAATGGCTCTCCGAACACGGTGTCGCGGTGCGCCGGGACGTTCCGGGCATCGGCCGCAATCTCCAGGATCACCTGCAACTGCGCTGTTCCTGGCGGCTCGGCGGCGGGGCGAAGACGCTGAACCAGCTGGCCGGCTCTTGGATCGGCAAGGCCCGCATCGCGCTCGAATACGCGCTCTTCCGCTCCGGTCCGATGTCGATGGCACCGTCGCAGCTCGGCGCCTTCGCGCGCTCGCGCCCCGATGTCGCCACGCCGGATCTCGAGTACCATGTCCAGCCGCTGTCGCTGCCGGCCTTCGGCGAGCCGCTCGATCCGTTCCCCGCACTCACCGCGAGCGTCTGCCACCTGCGCCCCGAAAGCCGCGGGCACGTGCGGTTGACCGCGCCGGATCCGGGCGCCGCGCCGGAAATCGCGCCGAACTACCTCTCGACCGAGGGCGACCGCGCGGTCGCGGCCGATGCGATCCGGCTCACCCGCCGGATCATGGCCGGCCGCCCCATGGCGCGTTATGTGCCCGAAGAGATCAAGCCGGGCCCGGACGCGCAGAGCCCCGAGGAGCTGGCCCGCGCGGCCGGAGACATCGGCACGACCATCTTTCATCCCGTCGGCACCGTGCGCATGGGTGCCGATCCGGCGGCGCCGCTCGATGCCCAGCTCTGCCTGCGCGGCGTTCCGGGTCTGCGCGTGGTGGATGCCAGCGTCATGCCCCGGATCACCAGCGGCAACACCAACGCGCCCACCGCGATGATTGCCGAGAAGGCCGCCGACATGATCCTCGCCGCGGCGCGCGCCTGAGGCGCGCCGCCCGATCCTTCATCTTGCCATAAACCCCGGGGGTGCGGGGGCAGAGCCCCCGCGGATCACCGCCCGGACCGGATCGCGGGGGCGATGTGCCGGCGGACCGACACGACAGGCCCCCACACGACGGGCGCGACACGACGAAACCCCGGACACGACAAACCCCCGAAGGCATCCGCCCCGGGGGTCGTCACATCTTCATACGTGTTCGAAGAGCTGCCTCAGAGGAGACCTTCGCGTTGCGCCTTCTTGCGCGCCAGCTTGCGGGCGCGGCGGATCGCTTCGGCCTTCTCGCGCGCTTTCTTCTCCGACGGCTTCTCGAAATGCTGCCGCAGCTTCATCTCGCGGAAGACGCCTTCGCGCTGGAGCTTCTTCTTCAGGGCGCGGAGCGCCTGATCGACGTTGTTGTCGCGAACACTCACCTGCATGTGGTTGTCACCACCTTTCTAGGTTGGAGTTTCAAGGAAGTGCAGGAGGTGGCCGTATACCAACTCCCCGCTAGCTTGTCCAGTATCCGGGCCGAGACCCGCCGCAGAAACGGAGTGAACCCCTCATGTCCGACGCCCAGAGCCCCGGCACCCCGGCCGGAGACCCGACCGACGCGCTGCTCGACGCCGCGCTCATGCATGTGCCCTTCGACGGCTGGACCGAGACCACGGTCCGCGCCGCGACCGAGGATGCCGGCATCGACCGCGCGGTGGCGCGCGGCCTGTTTCCGCGCGGCCCGATCGACATGCTGATGGCCTTTCACGCGCGCGGCGACCGGCGCATGGCCGAACGGGTCGCCGCCGCGTCGCTCGACGGGCTGCGCTACCGCGACAAGGTCGCGCGGGCCGTGCGCCTGCGAGTCGAGGCGCTCGAGGATCGCGAGGCGGTGCGCCGCGGAATGACGCTGTTTTCTCTGCCGATGCACGGCGCTGACGGCACCCGCGCGCTCTGGCGCACCGTCGACGCGATCTGGACCGCGCTCGGCGACGGGTCGGACGATCTCAACTGGTATACCAAGCGGGCCACGCTGTCGGGCGTCTACGGCGCGACCGTGCTCTACTGGCTGGGCGATGATTCGCCGGGCAGCCGCGACACCTGGGAATTCCTTGACCGGCGCATCGACGGCGTGATGCGCGTCGAGAAGGCCAAGGCGACGATGCGCAAGATGCCGGTCGTGGGCCAGCTCATGGGCCTGCAGGATCGCGTCGCGAGCCGGGTGAGCGCGCCTGCGCGGCGCGACGACATCCCCGGCCAGACCGACGCCGCGCGGCCGTCGGGCGGTGCGGAGTGACCCGAGCGTCGGATTGACGCCATCTCCGCCCCGGCCCATCGTGGCCGCTGGCGAGCGCGGGCGCTCGTCGGACCGGGCAGAGGAGCGGGCGATGAGCACGATGCGCGTGGTGGAGATCGAGGCGGCAGGCGGGCCCGAGGTCCTCAAGCCGGGACGCCGCGAGGTGCCGGAGCCGGGCCACGGGCAGGTCCTTCTGAAGATCGCCTATGCCGGCGTGAACCGGCCCGACGCGCTCCAGCGCGCGGGGCTTTATGCACCACCGCCCGAGGCCAGCGACCTGCCCGGTCTCGAAGCCGCCGGCGAGGTCGCGGCGATCGGACCCGGCGTGACCGAGCTCTCGGTTGGCGACGCAGTCTGCGCGCTGCTGCCCGGCGGCGGTTACGCCGAGTATGCCGTGACGCCGGCCGCGCATTGCCTGCCGGTGCCGAAGGACATGGACCTGCGCCGTGCCGCGTGCCTGCCCGAGACGTATTTCACCGTCTGGTCCAACGTCTTCCAGCGCGGCGGGCTCGAGGCCGGTGAGCGGTTTCTCTGCCATGGCGGCTCTTCGGGGATCGGGACGACGGCGATCCAGCTCGGGCGGCATTTCGGCGCACGGGTTTTCGCGACCGCCGGGTCGGCCGACAAGTGCGCGACGTGCACCGAGCTCGGCGCCGAGCGCGCGATCAATTACCGCGAGGAGGATTTCGTGGAGATCCTCCGCGAGGAAGGCGGCGCCGACCTGATTCTCGACATGGTCGGCGGCGACTACATCCCCCGCAACGTGCGCGCGCTGGCGGACGATGGCCGGCTGGTGCAGATCGCGTTCCTGTCGGGCCCGAAGGCGGAGCTGAACTTCGCGCAGGTGATGACGCGGCGGCTGACGATCACCGGCTCGACCCTGCGCCCTCAGAGCGACCTCGCCAAGGCCCGCATCGCCGAGGCGCTACGCCGGCACGTCTGGCCGCTGCTCGACGCCGGCACCGTCGGGCCGATCATGGATTCGGAGTTTCCGCTGGACGCGGCGGCCGACGCCCATGCGCGCATGGAGAGCTCGGGCCATATCGGCAAGATCGTCCTGAAGATCGACTGAGCAGTCGCGCGGCCCGCCGCCGAGAACGGGCCGCAACAGGCACCCCTGAAGGAGACACGACATGGCCAAGACCGTCATCATCGAGCAGACCGGCGGACCGGAGGTCCTGAAGGTCGTCGATCGCGACGTGGGCGCACCGGGCCCGGGCGAGATCCGGATCCGGCACGAGGCCTGCGGGCTGAACTTCATCGACACCTACCAGCGCAGCGGGCTCTACAAGCTCGACCTGCCGCACGCGCTGGGGATGGAGGCCGCCGGCATCGTAGACGCGGTGGGAGAAGGGGTCACCCACCTCGCGCCCGGAGACCGTGCCGCCTATGCCGCGATGCCCCCCGGCGCCTACGCCGAGGCGCGCGTGATGCCCGCGACGCAGGTCTGCCCGCTGCCCGAGGCGATCTCGTTCGAGGAGGGCGCCGCCATGATGCTCAAGGGGCTCACGGTGCAGTACCTCTTCCACCGCACCTCGCCGCTCGGCCCCGGCGACACGGTGTTGTTCCATGCCGCGGCCGGCGGTGTCGGCCTGATTGCCTGCCAATGGGCGCGGTCGGAGGGGATCCGCCTGATCGGCACCGCCGGCGGGCCCGAGAAGTGCCGGTTGGCCGAGGAGCACGGGGCCGAAGCCTGCATCGACTACCGGTCCGAGGACTGGGTCGCGCGGGTGCGCGAGTTGACCGACGGCAAGGGCGTGCAGGCGGTGATGGACGGCGTGGGCAAGGACACCTTCTCCGGCTCGCTCGACTGCCTCGCCCCGCTCGGAATGATGATGTCCTTCGGAAACGCGAGCGGTCCGGTGCCGCCGGTCGATATCTCGCAACTGGCGGCAAAGGGCTCGCTCAAGGTGACGCGCCCGACGCTCTTCACCCACATCGCCGATCACGCCACCTGCCAGGAGATGGGGCGCATGCTGATGGAGAAGGTCGGCGGCGGTGACGTGCGGATCCGGATCGATCAGCGCTTCGCGCTCGACGACGTGACAGAGGCGCACCGTGCGCTCGAGGCGCGCCGGACGACCGGCTCCACGATCCTGACGGTCTGAGGCTGCCCCCCCACGGCGGGCGTCGCGCTCAGCCGAGCGCGCGCCAGCCGATGTCGCGGCGGCATATACCTTCGGGCCAGTCGATCGCGTCGACGAGTGCGTAGGCCCGGGACTGCGCCTCGGCGAGCGTGGCGCCGCGCGCGGTGCAGTTCAGAACGCGCCCGCCCGCGGCGACGATCCGTCCGTCATCGCTCGCCGTGCCCGCGTGAAAGGTCATGCGGCTGCCGTCCTCGGGCAGCGCCTCCAGCCCGCCGATGACCGAGCCCTTGCGGTAGGCGCCGGGATAACCCTCGGCGGCGAGGACGACCGTCATCGCGTGATCGTCGGCCCAGTTCACCTGCGCCTCCGACAAGCGCCCCTCGGCGCAGGCATGGATCAGATCGAACGCCTGCCCGCCGAGCCGCATCATCAGGACCTGGCATTCGGGATCGCCGAAGCGGACGTTGTATTCCACCAGCCGCGGCGCCCCGTCCTCGATCATCAGGCCGACATAGAGCACGCCGCTATAGGGCATTCCGCGGCGCGCCATTTCCGCCATCGTCGGGCGCACGATCTCCTCGAGCGCGCGCGCCTCGACCTCCGGCGTCATCACCGGGGCCGGGGAATAGGCGCCCATGCCGCCGGTATTCGGCCCGGTATCGCCCTCGCCGATCCGCTTGTGATCCTGCGCGGTGCCGATCGGCAGGCAGGTCTCGCCGTCCACAAGCACGAAGAACGACGCCTCCTCGCCGGTCATGCATTCCTCGATCACCACCTCGGCACCGGCGGCGCCGAAATCGCCGCCGAACATCGCGTCGATCGCCCCGAGCGCCTCCTCGGTGGTTTCCGCGACGATCACGCCCTTGCCGGCGGCGAGCCCGTCCGCCTTGACCACGATCGGCGCGCCGGTGGCGCTCACGTGCGCGCGGGCTGCCGCGGCGTCGTCGAACCGGGCCCAGGCCGCGGTGGGCGCGCCGACCGCCGCGCAGATCTCCTTGGTAAAGGCCTTCGACGCCTCGAGCCGTGCCGCCGCCGCCGACGGCCCGAACACGAGGATCCCCGCCTCGCGCAGGCGGTCGGTAACCCCGGCGGCCAGCGGCGCCTCGGGTCCGACGATGACGAGGTCGACCGCGTGCTCTCCGGCGAATTCCGCGACCGCGCCGCCATCCTCGATGTCGAGCGTCGCGCAGGTGGCGATCCAGGCGATCCCGGCATTGCCCGGCGCCACGATCAGCTTGTCGCATTTCGGGTTCTGCAGCGTCGCCCAGGCCAGCGCGTGCTCGCGCCCGCCGCCGCCGAGAATGAGGATGTTCATGGCCTGCGTGCCCCTGTCCTGCCTGCGCCCGCCCATAGCGGCGCACCCGGTGTCGTACAAGTGTCACGGAACCGGCGCAGCCCGGCCCGGTTGCGCCTCGGAGACCGACAGGAGGGCGCGGCCATGATGGAACAGACCTATTTCGTTACCAGGACGCCGGAGATCGACGGCGTGCATTTCGTCCACAGCGACAAATGCCAGGTGTTTCCGGACATGCAGACAGAAGAACTCGGCACGTTCGAAGGCTGCGAGGCCGCGATGGACGTGGCGCGCGGACGCTACGATCCGATCAACGCCTGCGCGCTCTGCTGCCCGAAATGCTACGTCAAGCGCGGCGACGCGGACGCCGCCGCCTGAGCGCCGCTTTTCTCCGCCGCGCCGCGCCGCTAGTCTGCCGCCCGAGGCAAGCGGAGGCAGCATGAACCTGATCGAGGACGCGGACGACGGGGCGCCCGGCAACACGCCCGAGTTTTCGGTCTCCGAGATCTCGGGCGCGGTCAAGCGCGTGATCGAGGGCGAGTTCGGCCATGTCCGGATCCGCGGCGAAGTCGGGCGCGTCTCGCGCCCCCGCTCGGGCCACGTCTATCTCGATCTCAAGGATGACCGTGCGGTCATTTCCGGCGTGATGTGGAAGGGGGTCGCGGCCCGCCAGGACACGCAGCCCGAAGAGGGGCTGGAGGTCGTGGCGACCGGCCGGCTCACCACCTTTCCCGGCCAGTCCAAGTACCAGATCGTGATCGAGGAGATCCGGCCGGCGGGGCAGGGCGCGCTCATGGCGATGCTGGAAAAGCGCCGGGCCGCGCTCGCCGCCGAAGGTCTCTTCGACCCCGCGCGCAAGCGCGAACTGCCGTATCTGCCCGAGATCGTCGGCGTCGTCACCTCGCCCTCGGGCGCGGTGATGCGCGACATCCTGCACCGGCTGCGCGAACGCTTCCCGCGCAAGGTGCTGATCTGGCCGGTCGCGGTGCAGGGCGCCGCCTGCGCACCCGAGGTCGCCCGCGCCATCGAGGGGTTCAATCGCCTGACGCCCGGCGGTGCGCTGCCGCGCCCCGATGTCCTGATCGTCGCGCGGGGCGGCGGCTCGGTCGAGGATCTCTGGGGCTTCAACGAAGAGGCCGTGGTCCGCGCCGCCGCCGCCTCCGCGATCCCGCTGATCTCGGCGGTGGGCCACGAGACCGACACGACGCTGATCGATTTCGCCGCCGACCGGCGCGCGCCGACCCCCACCGCGGCGGCCGAGATCGCGGTGCCGGTCCGGCGCGATCTCCTCGCCGCGCTGTCGGATATCGGCGCGCGGATGACCCGCGCGGCCGGCTACCGGCTCGAGGTCCGCGGCCAGCGGCTGCGCGATCTTTCGCGCGCGCTGCCCCGGCCCGAGACATTGATCGAGGCCGCGCGGCAACGCCTCGACGTCGCCGGCGACCGGTTGCCCGCCGCGCTCACACGCTCGGTCCAGGCACGGCGCGTGACGCTGTCCGAACGCGCGGGCTCGCTCCGCCCGGCGGCGCTGCGGTCGCGCACCGCCGATGCGCGGCGCGGCCTCGGCGCGCTCGCACCCCGGATCGCGCCGGCGCTCGCCCGCCTCGTCGCCGCACGGCGCGAGGCGCTCGGCCGCCGCACCGACCGGCTCGACCCGCGCCCGCTTCGCACCCGCATCGCGCATCACGACGAGCGCCTCGCGGGTCTCGCGCGCCGGCTCGACGCCGCCTTCGTCGAGGCGACGGCCGCGCGCCGCACCCGGCTTGATGCGCTCGACCGCCTGCGCGAGACGCTCGGGTACCGCGAAACGCTCCGACGCGGCTACGCGGTCGTGCGCGGCGACGGCCACGTGGTCACGACGAAACCGGCCGCCGAGGCCGCGAGCGGCCTCGAGATCGAGTTTCACGACGGTCGCCTGCGGCTCGGCGGCGCCGCGCCGCGCGGCCCCTCTCGCAAGAAGGGAGCCCCCGAGCAGGGCTCCCTCTTCTGACCGGTCCGCACTCCGGTCCTTCTTCTTGGTCCAAGTACTCCCGGGGGTGTGGGGGCAGAGCCCCCACGGATCCCGCCGGGTCAGGCCGCCTCGACCTGCGTCTCCGGGCCGAACCGCCCGTAGAAGGTCTGGTTCTTCTCGGCCATTTCGCGCAAGAGCGCCGGGCACTCGAACCGGGCGCCGAACCTCTCGCTCAGCCGGTCGCAGGTCTCGGCCGCGAACGGCGCGCCGATGATGTCGAGCCAGGAGATCGGTCCGCCCGACCACGGCGCGAAGCCCCAGCCGAGGATCGCGCCCACGTCGCCCTCGCGGATGTCGAGAAGCACGTTCTCCTCGAGCGCCCGCACGGCCTCCAGCGCCTGCGCGAACAGGAGACGATGCTGCACCTCGATCAGGTCGGGCTGCGTCTCCGCGCGCGGGAAACGCGCGTCGAGGCCCTCCCAGAGACCCTGCCGCTTGCCCTTCTCGTCATAGGCGTAGAAGCCAGCATTGGCCTTGCGGCCGAGCCGGCCCTCGCTCTCCATCCAGAAGACGATCTCGTCGACCGCCTCGTCGGGATAGGCGTCGCCCATCGCCGCCTTGGTCGCGCGGGCGATCTTCGCGCCGAGGTCGATCGAGGTCTCGTCCACGAGCTGCAGCGGTCCCAGCGGCATGCCGACCTGCTTGGCCGCGTTCTCGATCAGCACCGGGTTCACGCCCTCGCCGAGCATCCGGATCCCCTCGTTGATGTAGGGGATGATGCAGCGATTGGCGTAGAAGAAGCGCGCGTCGTTGACGACGATCGGCGTCTTGCGGATCTGGCGCACGAAGTCGAGCGCCTTGGCCACCGCGCGGTCGCCCGTCTCGCGCCCCTTGATGATCTCGACCAGCATCATCTTCTCGACGGGCGAGAAGAAGTGGATGCCGATGAATTGCTCAGGCCGCTTGGACGCTTTCGCGAGGTCGCTGATCGGCAGGGTCGAGGTGTTGGTGGCGAAGATCGCATCCTCGCCCAGCACCGCCTCGACGCGCTCGGTCATGTCGGCCTTGACCTTCGGATCCTCGAAGACGGCCTCGACGATGAGGTCGCAGCCCTTCAGGTCATCGACGGATTCGGTCGGGGTGATGAGCCCCAGAACCTGCGCCTTCTTCTCTTCGGTCGCCTTCTTCTTCTTGATGCCCTCGTCCATGTATGACGCGGAATAGGCCTTGCCCTTCTCCGCTGCCGCCATGTCACGGTCGAGCAGGACGACCTCGATTCCCGCCTGGGCCGAGACGAGGGCGATGCCCGCGCCCATCATGCCGGCGCCGAGCACGCCCACGCGCTTGACCGTCTCGTCGGCCACGTCCGGGCGGTTCGCGCCCTTCTCGAGCGCGCCCTTGTTGATGAAGAGGGAGCGGATCATCGCACCCGAGGACGGGTTCATCAGCACGTGCGTGAACCAGCGCGCCTCGATCTTGAGCGCGGTGTCGAACGGCACGAGCGCGCCCTCGTAGACCGCGGACAGAAGCGCCTTGGCCGCCGGGTAGACGCCCTGGGTCTTGCCGTGCACCATCGCCGAGGCGCCGACGAAGGTCATGAAGCCCGCCGGGTGATACGGCGCGCCGCCGGGCATCTTGTAGCCCTTCTGATCCCACGGCTTGACGATGTCGGCGTCGTTGGCGCTCAGCACCCATTCCTTCGCCGCGGCGAGCGGGTCGGCGACGACCTCGTCGACGAGGCCGGCCTTCTGCGCCTTGATCGGATCGCTGAGCTTGCCTTCGAGCAGGAACGGCGAGGCCGCCATCGCCCCCATCTTGCGTACGAGGCGCGTCGTGCCGCCGCCGCCGGGGAAGATGCCGACCATGATTTCCGGCAGGCCGATCTTGGCCTTCGGATCCGGCGTCACGAAGATACGGTGGCACGCCAGCGGCAGTTCGAGCCCGATGCCGAGCGCGGTGCCGGGCAGAGCGGCCGCGATCGGCTTGCCGCCCTTCTGGGTCTTGGGATCCATCCCCGCGAGTTCGATCTTCCGCAGCACGTGGTGCAGGCCCATCACGCCGTCGAAAAGACCCCGCGCAGGCGCGTCGCCGGCGGCGTCCTTCATCGCGGCAATGGCGTTGAGGTCCATGCCGGCGGCGAAGCTGTCCTTGCCGGAGGTGATGACGATGCCCTTGACGCTCTCGTCCCCGAGCGCGTCGTCGATCAGGCCATCGAGGTGCTGTCCGGCGTCCATCGACAGCACGTTCATCGATTTTCCGGGGCAGTCCCAGGTGATCACCGCGACGCCGTCAGCGCCCTTGTCCATGGTGAAATCGGTCATAATCTCGGTCTCCCTCCGCGCGCTCACACGCGCTCGATGATGGTCGCGGCGCCCATGCCGGACGCGACGCAGAGCGTGGCGAGGCCGGTTTCCCGGTCACTGCGCTCCATCTCGTCCAGCAGCGTGCCGATGATGATCGCCCCCGACGCGCCGAGCGGGTGGCCCATGGCGATGGCGCCGCCGTTCACGTTGAGCTTGCCGTGATCGACGTCGAAGGCCTGCATGAAGCGCAGAACGACCGACGAAAACGCCTCGTTCACCTCGAAGAGGTCGATGTCGGAGATCGACATGCCGCTCTCGCGCAGGATCTTCTCGGTCGCCGGCACGGGGCCGGTCAGCATGATCGTCGGATCTGTGCCGATCTTCGCCGTCGCCTTGATCCGGGCGCGTGGCGTCAGCCCGTGCGCCTCGCCCCATTCCTTCGAGGCCACCAGCACGCCTGCGGCGCCATCGACGATGCCCGACGAGTTGCCGGCATGATGGATGTGATTGATCTTCGCCAGGTGCGGGTACTTGAGGATCGCCACCTTGTCGAAGCCGGGCATGGTCTCGCCCATGTCCTTGAAGGACGGGTTGAGCCCGCCCAGGGACTGCATGTCGGTGCCTGGGCGCATGTACTCGTCCCGCTCGAGAATCGGCAGGCCGTTCACGTCGCGCACGGTGTGGATCGATTTCTCGAACCGGCCCTCCTCCCAGGCCTGCGCGGCGCGCTTCTGGCTTTCGACGGCGAAGGCGTCGGCGTCGTCGCGGCTGATGCCGTACTCGGTCGCGATGATGTCCGCCGAAATGCCCTGCGGCACGAAATAGCTGTCCATCGCGATCGAGGGATCGACTGCGATCGCGGCACCGTCCGAGCCCATGGCGACGCGGCCCATCATCTCGACGCCGCCGGCGATGTAGGCCGCGCCCGCCCCGCCGCGCACCTGGTTGGCGGCGAGGTTCACCGCCTCCATGCCGGAGGCGCAGAAGCGGTTGATCGAAAGCCCGGGAATGCGCTCGTCCAGCATCGAGGCGAGAACGGCCGTCCGCGCGAGGCAGCCGCCCTGTTCGCCGACCTGCGTGGCGTTGCCCCAGATCACGTCCTCGACGTCGTAGCCGTCGAGATGGTTGCGCGTGGCGAGGCCGTCGAGCACCTGCGCCGAGAGCCGCGCGGCGGTCACCTCGTGCAGCGCGCCGTCCTTGCGGCCCTTGCCGCGCGGCGTGCGGATCGCGTCGTAGATATAGGCGTCGGTCATGTTGCCTCCTTGGTCGGTGCGTTCGGCGGGAAGGCCCGCGGCATGAGATCGTAGGGATGCGCCCAGCCGGGCTGTTCGGACAGCCGCGCCAGCCAGGCGTCGATATGGGGCCAGTCCGCCCGGACGAAACCGAACGGTTCTGGATAATAGAGATAGCCGCAGCAGGTCAGATCGGCGTTGGTGAGCGCGTCGCCGACGATCCAGTCGCGTCCGTCGAGATGCGCGTCGAGCACGGCATAGGCGCTGCGCAGCCGGTTCGCGGTGAAGTCGATCACCGCCGTCGGGCGCTTCTCCTCGGGCAGGAAATTCATCAGGAAACGCAGCATCCCGGCCTGGGAGCTCAGCTTGTGATTGTCCCAGAATTGCCAGCGCAGGATCTCGCGCGCCTCCTCGAGCGACGCGCCGCCGAACCGCCCGGTCCGATCGCTGAGATAGGCCTGGATCACCGCCGATTGCGTGAGGTGCGTGTCGCCGTCCACGAGCACGGGCGCTTCGCCCATTGCGTTGACGTCCCGGCGGTACGCATCGCTCCGGGTTTCGCCGTTGAAAAAGTCGATGAACTCCGGCGTCCAGTCGACCCCCTGCATCGAAAGCGCGAGCGCCGCCTTGTAGGAGTGTCCGGATTCACCGAAGCAATGCAGTCGGATCGTCATGCGACATCCTTTCCGTGGCGCGGGGCGGTGGCGACGGGAGCCTCCGGCTGGAGTATTTTCGCCAAGAAGAAGCCGCGGCGCGTCGAGCTTAGGCGCCCGTTAACCCAAATCAGGCCAGTCTGGCGCCGCGGTACAGGCTGGAGAGCCGATGACCGCCCAAGGAGAAGCCTCGCCGGCCGGCCTGCATTCCGCCTCGCGGTCGGGCCCGTCGGCGAGGTGGACCGGCTGCTGCCCGCGCTGTCAGACCAGGGTTCGATGTACGGTCCGTCTTCTTCTTGGCGAAAATACTCTCGCCGAAGGCATCCGAACGCCTGCGGAAAGCACGACGAGGGAGTGGAATGCTCCGGGGTGCCGCTGTCGCGGATCGACATAATCGACAGACTCCTCCATTCCTCTGTCACCGTTTCCGGGCATCGAGTTCCGCATTGAACAGGCGCAGCCGATGGCCCAGCGCCTCGTCGTCGGTCACGCTGTCGAAATGCTCGAACAGGAAGGACAGCGCCTCGCCCTCGTCGAGGCCGGCCTCGGCGGCGAAGCGCTTGAGGCGCCGGTAGCCGTCCTCGGTCATGGCGACCGGGAAGCGGCGGGTGAGGCGGAAACGCTTGGGCATCGGGCTCTCCTTCGGGGACGGGACCGGGCGGCGGTGCGCCGCCCGGCTCACCGTCGGATCAGAAGTGCGCCGCGTCCAGTTCCATCACCGGCGCTGCGCCGCTCTCGATGCGCTTGAGATGCATGCCGGTCGCGGGCAGCTGGCGCGCCATGTAGTAGCGGCCGGTGGCGAGCTTCGCGGCGTAGAAGTCCTTGTCCGAGGCGCCTGCATCGAGCGCGGCGCGCGCGGAGACGGCCATCTTCGTCCACATCAGCCCGAGGCAGACATGCCCGAAGAGATGCATGAAGTCATAGGACCCCGACAGCGCCGCGTTGGGGTTCTTCATGCCGTTCTGCATGAAGTACATACCGGCCGTCTGGAGATCCTTCGAGGCCGCCTTGAGCGGCTCGAGGAAGTCCCGGTCGATCGACTCGTCCCGGCCCTTCATCGCCGCGATCTCGGCCTTGATCATGTCGAAGAACGCCATGACGTGCTTGCCGCCGTCCTGCGCGAGTTTTCTGCCCACGAGGTCGAGCGCCTGCACGCCGTTGGTGCCTTCGTAGATCATGGTGATGCGCGCGTCGCGGACGAACTGTTCGAGGCCCCATTCGCGGGTGAAGCCCGAGCCGCCCAGCGTCTGTTGCGCCAGCACCGTCGTCTCGAAGCCCTTGTCGGTCAGGAAGCCCTTGATGACCGGCGTCAGGAGCGAGATCAGCCCCTCGGCATCCGCGTCTTCGTTGCGATGCGCGCGGTCGATCATCTGCGCGCCCCAGAAGACGAAGGCGCGCGCGCCCTCGACGAAGCTTTTCTGGGCCATCAGGTTCCGGCGCACGTCGGGATGCACGATGATCGGGTCGGCCGGGCCGTCGGGATTCTTCGTGCCGGTGACATCTCGCCCCTGCAGGCGGTCCTGCGCGAAGGCGAGCGCGTTCTGGTAGGCCACCGCACCCTGGGCGTAGCCTTGCAGGCCGACGCCGAGCCGCGCCTCGTTCATCATGGTGAACATGGCGCGCATGCCCTTGTGCAACTCGCCCACGAGGAAGCCACGTGCGCCGTCGTAGTTCATCACGCAGGTGGCGTTGCCGTGGATGCCCATCTTCTCCTCGAGGCCGCCGCAGCTGACCGCGTTGCGGTCGCCGAGGCTGCCGTCCTCGTTCACGAGGAACTTCGGCACGATGAAGAGCGAGATGCCCTTCACGCCGTCGGGGCCGCCCGGCACCTTGGCGAGCACGAGGTGGATGATGTTCTCGGACAGGTCGTGTTCACCGGCGGAAATCCAGATCTTGGAGCCGGTGATCGCGTAGGAGCCGTCGTCCTGCGGTTCCGCCTTGGTTCGGATCAGGCCGAGATCGGTGCCGCAATGGGGCTCCGTCAGGTTCATCGTGCCCGACCAGATGCCGTCGATCATGTTCGGCAGGTAGGTCTGTTTCTGCTGCGCCGAGCCGTGGGCATGAATTGCCGAGTAGGCGCCGTGGGTCAGGCCCTGGTACATGTTGAAGGCCATATTGGAGGACACGAACATCTCGCCCACCGCGCAGTTCAGCACGTAGGGCATGCCCTGGCCGCCGTATTCGGGATCGGCGTCGAGCCCCATCCAGCCGCCGGCGCGCATCTGCTCGTAGGCATCCTTGAAGCCCTCGGGGGTGCGCACCACGCCATTCTCGAGCGTGCAGCCCTGGCGGTCGCCGACGGGATTGAGCGGGGCGAGCACGTTCTCGGACAGCTTGCCCGCTTCCTCGAGGATCGCGGCGGTGGTGTCGGCGTCGAGATCGTCGTAGCCGGGGATGTCCTGCTCGTGAATCTTGAGAACCTCGTGCAGCACGAAGCCCATGTCCTTGGTCGGCGCGTGATAGATCGGCATGTCGGGGCTCCTCCCGTCTGGAAACTTACTCGGCGGCCTTTTTCGGCTGGTTCAGCGAAGACAGCATCTTCTCGCCCCAGCGCATCTGCTCCTCGAGCTCGGCGATCGCGGTATCGAGATCGGCGCGCTGCGATTTCAGTTCCGCAAGACGCGCCTCGGCGACCTCGTAGGTCTTGGACAGCTGCGTCGCCTGTGCATCGCCCATGTGGTAGAGGTCGAGCAGCTGGCGGATTTCCTCGAGGCTGAAGCCGAAGCGCTTGCCGCGCAGGATCAGCTTGAGCCGCGCGCGGTCGCGCTTCGTGAAGAGGCGTTTCTGGCCCTGGCGGACCGGAAAGATCAGCTCCTTAGATTCATAGAAGCGCAGCGTCCGCGGCGTCACCTCGAAAGCGTCGCACATCTCGCGGATGGTCATGGTGGTGTCGTCGGTCATACTTTTCCTGAGACTCTCGCTGGTGTCATCCGGCGGATGTGCGAGGTTCCGCGGCGTCTTACAACGGGGTTCGAGGTTGACGTAAGTTCAACGTCACGTCACTTCGCGCTTGACGTAAGATCAGCATCGGTCACGCCGGTCGCAGGGCAACTTCCTTGCGCCCGTCCGGCGGTCGCGGCCGACGCCGCGCTGCGCAAGAAAGGTGCCAAAGGGACCGGATCGCGAGACTCAGCGCGGTCGGGCCGCGACGCCTCGGCACGTGCGGGGCTCAGCCCGAGAGGGAGGCGGCGGTCTCGTCGCGCAGGGCCTTCAGCTCGTCCATGGCGGCGTCGAGCTGGCGGCGCTGGTCCTCGAGTTCGGACATCTGGCGGTCGGCGAGCTTGATCCATTCCCGCATCTGCGCCTCGGTGCCTTCCTTCTCGTAGATCAGCAGCCACTGGCGGATGTCCTCGAGCTGGAAGCCGAAACGGCGGCCGCGCATGATGAGCGTCATGCGCGCGATCTCGCGCGGGCCATAATAGCGCGCGCGGCCCTGACGTTCGGGCTGCAGCAGCTCGATATACTCGTAGTACCGCAACGTGCGCGGGGTCACGTCGAACTTCGCGCACATCTCCTTGAAGCTGAGGCGGGTGTCGGTCATCGCAGGTCCCGGGTTGCGGCTGGGGCAAAGGTAGGCGCCGCCACCACCGAGGGCAACCGCCGCGGCGCGGTCGACTTCGCCCCTGTCGCGGTGCGCGGGCCCGGTCCGTGCGCGACGGGTTGAAGCCGGCCGCACCACGGGCGCATAAAGGCGGCGTTGACCGCAGGAGCCCAATCCCCATGACCGCCGACAAGGCGCGGATCGCGCGCCAGTTCATCGAGACGATCCCGCATGCGCAGGCGCTGGGCATGACGATCACCGAGATCGGCGACGGCTTCGCGCGGATCGAGATGCCCTACGACGCGCGGCTCGTGGGCGATCCGCAGACCGGCGTGATCCACGGCGGGGCGGTCTCGGCGCTGATGGACACCGCCGGCGGTGCCGCGGTGATGAGCCATCCGGAGGCGCCGGCCGGCACGGCGACGATCGATCTCAGGATCGACTACATGCGCGCGGCGCAGCCCGGGCAGACCATCGTCGCGGAAGCCACCTGCTATCACATCACCCGCGCGGTCGCCTTCGTCCGCGCGACCGCGACCGACGAGGACACCGCGCGTCCCGTCGCGGCGGCGACCGGCGCCTTCACCGTGGAGCGCACGTCGTGAGCCGGCCCCGTCCCGAACCCGTCCAGGTGGTCAAGCAGCGCCGGGACGCCGCGCTCACTGCGCTGGCGGGCGGCGTGCCCTACATCCAGTTTCTCGGGATCCACTTCGACCGCCGCGGCGACGAGCTGACCGCCGTGCTGCCGTTCCGCGACGAACTGATCGGCAATCCGTTCCTGCCGGCGATCCACGGCGGCGTCACCGCGGCGTTCCTCGAGGTCACGGCGGTCATCTCGCTGAGCTACCTGTGGCTGTGGGAGGACGTCGAATCCGGCCGGATCGAGGTGGAGGCGCTGGAGGCCGGGCATCTGCCGCGTCTGCCCAAGACCATCGATTTCACGATCGACTACCTTCGCTCGGGCCTGCCGCGCGACGCTTATGCACGCGCGCGGATCACCCGCTCGGGCCGGCGCTACGCCAGCGTGCAGGCCGAGGCGTGGCAGGACAACCGCGACCGGCCGATGGCCGAGGCGATGGCGCATTTCCTGATGCCGCGGCGCGAGGACTGAGATGACCGACATCGCGGCGCCGCGCGATGTGACCCATGCGCGCGTCCTGCGGATCGCGCTGCCGATCGTGCTGTCGAACGCGACGATCCCGATCCTCGGCGCGGTCGACACGGCGGTCGTCGGACAGATGGGACAGGCCGCCCCGATCGGCGCGGTGGGCGTCGGCGCGGTAATCCTCTCGGCGATCTACTGGGTGTTCGGCTTCCTTCGGATGGGGACCACGGGCCTCGCGGCGCAGGCCGAGGGCGAGGGCAACCGCGCCGAGGTCGCGGCGATCCTGACACGGGTCCTGATCATCGGGCTGGGCGGCGGCGCGGCGGTGATCGTCGTGCAGCCGCTGCTCTTCGCCGGGGCGTTCCTGATCTCGCCGGCGTCGGCGGAGGTGGAGGCGCTGGCGCGCAGCTACATGGGAATCCGGATCTGGTCGGCGCCTGCGGCCATCGCGATTTACGGGATCATCGGCTGGCTCATCGCGCGCGAGCGCACCGCGGCCGTCCTGGTGCTGCAGGTCTGGATGAACGGGGTGAACGTGATCCTCGATCTGTGGTTCGTGCTCGGGCTCGGGTGGGGCGTCGACGGCGTGGCGTTCGCGACATTCCTGGCCGAGTGGTCGGGGCTGGCGATGGGGCTCTGGCTCTGCCGCGCGGCGTTCCGCGCGCCCGGATGGCGCGACCGCGCTCGCGTGCTCGACCGCGCAAAGCTGGTCCGGATGGCGAAGGTCAACTCCGACATCCTGGTCCGGTCGCTGCTGCTGCAGTCGATCTTCCTGTCCTTTATTCTCATCGCGTCGGATTTCGGCGACGTGACGCTCGCCGCGACGCAAGTGCTCGTGCAGTTCCTGCAGATCACCGCGCACGGCCTCGACGGTTTCGCCTTCGCGGCCGAGGCGATGGTGGGGCAGGCGCTTGGCGCGCGGGCGGTTGCCACGGTCCGACGCGCGGCGCTGTTGTCGTCTCTCTGGGGGCTCGTGCTCTGCGGTCTTTTGTCCGCGAGCTTCTGGGCCATCGGGCCGTGGCTGATCGATGTCATGGCGGACGTGCCCGAGGTGCAGGCAGAAGGACGCGTCTACCTGCCGTGGATCGTGGCGGTGCCGGTGATGGGCCTCGCCGCTTGGATGCTCGACGGTGTCTTCATCGGCGCGACGCGGACAGCCGACATGCGCAACATGATGATCCTGTCGGCGGCCGGCTACTACGCGGCGCTCCTCGTGCTGGTCCCGGCCTTCGGCATGCACGGGCTCTGGGCGGCGATGCACGCGTCGTTCGTCCTTCGCGCACTGACGCTCTGGGCACGCTACCCGGCGCTAGAGCGCGCAGCGGCCTGAGCGGTCAGAGCGTCTCGAGCGCGCGGGCGAAGACCGACGCTTCGACGTTGCCGCCGGAGATGGTGACGATCACCGTGTCCGCCTCGACCTCCGGCGAGAAGAGTGCGGCAGCGAGAGCGACCGCGCCGCCGGGTTCGGCGACCACCTTGAGCCGTTGGAACGCCAGAGCCATCGCGTGCAGGACGTCCGTATCCGACACCGCGAGCCCGGGGCCAGCGAGCCGCGCGAGCACCGGGAACGTGAGCGTGCCCGGTGCCGGCGTGAGCACCGCGTCGCAGAGCCCGGCCTCCGGTCGGCCATGTGGCGTGATCTCTCCGGCCGCGAGCGAGCGTGCCACGTCGTCGAAGCCCTCGGGCTCGACGGTGCGAAGGCGCAGGCCCGGCGCCTCCGCCTCGAGCGCGAGCGCAATACCGGCGGACAGGCCGCCGCCGCCGCAGCACACCAGCACTTCGGCCTCGGTGATGCCGCGCGCGCGGGCCTGTTCGGCGATCTCCAGCCCGCAGGTGCCCTGACCGGCGATCACCTCGGGGTCGTCGAACGGCTTGACCAGTGTCAGGCCACGCGTCGCGGCGAGCTCCGCGCCGATTGCGTTGCGATCCTCGGTCGCGCGGTCGTAGAGCACGACCTCGGCGCCAAGGGCGCGGGTGTTGGCGATCTTGAGCGCGGGCGCGTCCGAGGGCATGACGATGACCGCCGGGGCCGCGAGTTCCTGCGCCGCGCGCGCGACGCCCTGCGCGTGATTGCCGGATGAAAAGGCGATGACGCCGCGCGACAGCGTCTGCGTGTCGAGCGCGGACAGTGCGGCGCGCGCGCCCCGATACTTGAAGCTGCCAGTGTGCTGCAGGCACTCGGCCTTGATCAGCACCCGCCGGTCCGCGATCTCGTCGAGGAACGGCGACGACAAAAGCGGTGTCACCCGCGCATGCCGCGCAAGACGTTCCGACGCCGCGCGGATGCGCTCGATCGTCATCGCAGCATTCCGAGCCAGCGCCCGAGCGCGTCGAGCGCCTCCGGCTCGTCCAGAAACGGGATATGGCCGCGATCGGGCACCTCGACCGCAATCATGTCGGGCCGGCGCGCCTGCATCTCTGCAAAGGTCTCGGGCGCGAGCAGGTTGGAATTGGCCCCCCGGATCGCGCAGAGCGGCAGGCCCGCCAGCGCGTCGAACAGCGGCCAGAGGTCCGGCGCCGGTTGCGCGCCGGATCCCAGCACGGCGTCGCGCAGCCGCGGATCGTAGGGAATGGTCAGGCCATTCGGTCCCTCGCGAAACAGCGTGCGCGCCTCATGCTCCCAGCGCTCCGCCGGGACCGCGGCAAATCCCGGCATCCGCGTGGCCATCGCCTCCGCGGCTTCGGCGTAGCTCTTCCAGACGGGATCGCGGCCGAGATAGTCCTTGATCGTATCGAGCCCGGCCTCGGCAATCTCGGGTCCGATGTCATTGAGCGCGACGGCCGACAGCCGGTCCTTCGCCGTCGCCGCGAGCATCATCGCGATGAGCCCGCCGCGCGACGTGCCGAGGATCGCCGCGCGGGCGATTCCGAGGTGGTCGAGCAGTTCGACCGCGTCGCGCGCCTCCACCGGGATGGTGTAGCTTTCGTGCGGGCCCCATTCGGACTGGCCGCGCCCGCGATAGTCGGGCCGGATGAGCCGCACATCCCTTAGGTGCGGCGCGACGTAGTCGAAGTCGTGGTGGTCGCGGGTAAGGCCGGCGAGGCAGAGCAGCGGCAGACCGTCGCCCTCGTCCTCGTAGTGCAGCGACAATCCGTCGGATGTGGTAAAACGAGGCATCAGGACACGAGCTCCGGCAGGCGGGACAGATCGGGCAGGACATGCGCCGGGCGGCCGGGCAGCCGGTCCACCGGGTGGCCGCCACGGTTGGCCCAGACCGTTTCGAAGCCGTAGGCGGTGGCGCAACCGGCGTCCCATCCGTTCGAGGACACGAACAGGACCGCGTCCTTGTCTACTCCGAAGCGACGGCCGACGAGGTCGTAGACCGCGGCAGCGGGCTTGAAGACGCCGACCTCTTCGACGGACAGCACGGCATCGAGCGAGCCACCGAGGCCCGCGGCGGCGACCGAGCTGTCGAGCATGTCCGGGCTGCCGTTCGACAGGATCGCACAGGTGTGGCCCGATGCTTTCAACGCGCGCAGCATGCCGGGCACCTCGGGATAGGCATCGAGCTCGCGGTAGAGCGCCAGCAGCCGGTCGCGCAGTTCGTCGTCGCCATCGAGACCGCGATTCTCCAGCGCCCAGTCGAGCCCGTCCTGTGTCACCTGCCAGAACGGGCAGTGATCGCCGGTGATCGCACGCAACCACGTATATTGCAGCTGTTTCTGCCGCCAGTCCTCGGCCACGTCCTGCCAGCAGTCGGCGAGAGCCTCGCGGCCCGGCTCGCGCGCCGCGGCGCGGGCGGCGGAGCCCACATCGAACAGCGTGCCGTAGGCATCGAAGATACAGGTGGTGATCGGCATGACTCCTCCGCGCGCGCCACGTCTCGGGCCGGAGCCTTGCACGCGGCGGGCGCGGCGAAAAGAGCAGGGGTGTTCCCATCCCGCGCCGATGCCGCTAGGGGCGAGGCGGGCAGGGGGCGCAGGAGGGCGCGGCATGAACGACAGCGAGACGGATCGCGACGAGGTCCTGGCGGTGGTGGCCGCCTCCGCACCGCGCCGCTGGCTCGGGGTCGGATCGGTCTCGACGCTCGGGGCCTTGCTCGTCGGTCTCGCCTTCGGCACCCCGCTCGGCCCGCTCTGGCAGGCCGGGTTCCTGCTCGGCGGTATCGCCGTGCTCTGGGCCGCGCGCGAGATGTGGCGCGGCACGCGAGCGATCCTGGAGCTGACGCGCGAGGAACTGCGCGAACGCGACGGGGCGGTGCTGGCGCGGATCGAGGAGGTCGAACGGGTCGATCGTTCGATGTTCGCGATGAAGCCGTCGAACGGCTTTCTCCTGGTGCTGAACCGGCCGCGCACGCGAGCGTGGCGGCCGGGTCTGTGGTGGCGCCTCGGGCGCCGCGTCGCGGTGGGCGGCGTGACCTCGGGCGGTCAGACCCGGCCCATGGCCGACATCATCGCCGCGCTGCGGACCGGGCAGATCTGAACCTGCCCGGTCCCCGGCATCATCAGACGCCGCTCGGCTCGATGTTCTGGCTGCCGTCGGTGTTGTCGGCGCAGTTCGACCAGCCGCCCACGTCGCGGAAGTCGCCCGAGTTCGTGTTGCACAGCGTGTCAGCGGTGCCCTGCATGGTGCTGTCGCCGTAGTCGTAGCCGGCGTAGCCGCTCTCGGGGTTCTCCTCGAACAGCACCTGCGGCGCAAAGCGCGGACGGGTGAACGAGTAGGAGCTGATCTCGAAGGTCGACAGGCCCGCTTCGAAGACAGGCTCGTAATCGGTCCACGTCTCCACCAGGACGATCTGGTCGTTGCGGGCCATCAGCGGAAGCTTTTCGGACATGTCGTTGATGTAGCCGTCAAGCTCGGGGCGGATGCCGCGCGATTCGGACCAGAGCACCTCGTAGCTCGGTGCCTCGTTCTCGATGTTCTTCGTCTGCTTCACGACGCTGATTCGCAGGTCGGTGTCTTCCGGGCGGCTTTCCAGCATCGCCAGCACCAGCTCATAGGTGTGGTCGACGTATTCCGGGTTCAGCGGACGCGTCTCGCGGGAGATCATGTCGCCCACGCTGTAGTTCACGCGCTGCTCGAGTGCGGAGCTGCGGCTGGCGTCGTGCCACACCCAGACCCCGCAGAAGATGAACCACAGGATGGGCAGGGCGAGGATCGCCTCGATGTTGACGTCGCCGTTTTCGCGTGTGGCGAAGGCGGCAAAGCGGCGCTTCAGGATGGAAGTCATTGTTCCGGCCTCCTTCAGAGCGGTTCGTGAACGAAGGCGGCCTGGGACTTCAGGTCGAGAAGGCCGGCACCATCGGTTTGCAGGTACTCGGCGAGGCCGAAGCCCGGCGAGACCGGTTCGTACTGGAAGCAGGCGCGAAGCAGCATCAGCTCGTTCTCGCGGCCATACTGGAAGGCGACGGCCGGACGGACCTCATCACCCGCCCCGTAGGTCGAGACATCGGCACAGGCGTAGTCCGAGCTCGGCGGCGTGAAGTTGCGGATGTCGAGCCGGACCATTTCCAGCATGAGGTTCTGCTGGCAGTTCGGCAGGATGATCGCCCGCTCGCAGATGGTATCACGCAGGGAGTCGCGATCGTAGATCGTTCCGGTTCCGAGGCGGACGTCACGCACCGTGGTGTCGAGACCGTGCTCCAGCATCGTGTGCCGCGCCGTCCACATGCCGAGCTCGACGCTCGAGATGATGAGGAACAGGTAGGCCGGGATCCAGATCGCGGCGGCGATTGCCATCGAGGCGGATTCGTTGCGCGCAAAACCGCGCAGGAAAGTAAACGCTTTACGGGTCATTGCACGAGCCTCAGCTGGTTGATCGCACGTGCGATCGAATAGAACGCGTTCTCGATCTCGATGCCCTCCACGCGGTAGAAGTGGGCGGGCGAGGAGGCGCATTGCTGCATCACGTCAGCGCCGTGGTCCTCGACCTCGAAGCCGATCGACCAGATCACGATACCCTTGGCCTTCGCCGCGTCGCAGATGCGGTCGAGAAGCTGGTCGCCCATGTCGGCGTTGTACTTCTGCCAGTAGAAGGACGAGTGATAGTACCGGTTCACGTTGCGCTGGAGGTAGTACCACAGATTGTAGCTGTTCCAGTGCGAGACCTCGGACGACGAGTCGTACGCCCAGTCCTGGAGCCGATAGGAGCGGTCATGCTGGCCGTCGGTCATCAGAACGATGGTCTTGAGCGTCTCTTCGTCGTTCCAGTTCGCCGGGCGGCCGGAAAAGGTGCCCGAGACGTCGCCGTCGGAGATCATTTCGTTGACCAGCGGACGGTGGCCCGGGCTCAGAAGCGCGGTCGCCCACTTCATGCCCAGGAAGATCGAGGTGCCGGCGCGCGGCTGGAACTGGCCGATCTGCCACTTGAGGGCGTTGCCGTCCTGCGTCAGCGGACGGATCCGCTCGTAGGAGTAGCGCGGGCAAATGGTGTCGTCGCGCGCATTCCACCCCGCATAGTTCCACTGGAAGTGCTGGGCCTGCTCGTAGTAGCGATTCATGTCCAGCTCGGTGCTGTCGAACTGGTTGGCGTCGATCTCGAGGCAATGCGAGTAGCCGTGCCGCCAGTTGACGTTGAAGTGCTGCGCCAGGTCCGGACCCGCGTTCACGTGCTCCGAGTAGGGCACGAGCGAGATCGAGATCAGGTCCTCGTTGTCGTCCTCGAGCACCGTGTCGATGAAGGTGTTCGCGGCGGTCTGGAGGTTCGCCATCTTGTTGTTCGAGGCCATCGAGCCCGAGATGTCGAGCACCAGCGAGATCTCCACGTTGGCGATCCGCTCGATGGCCCGGCTCAGGCTGCTGGTCTTGATCGAGTCGAGACCGACGAGCGATGTGAAGTTGGCCGGATCGTTGGACTCGGCCGTGCCGGTCACGTCCTTGTAGTTGAGGCCGGTGTCCGCATCGACGTTCGTCAGCGTGTCGCTCATGTTCATCTTGTCGAAGTAGTCGACCACGACCACCGACGGATCGAGAACCTGTTCGAGGTCCGCCGCGGCGAGAACCGCGCGGTCGAGCGTGTTCTGCATGTTCGTCCGCTTGTATTCGGCGATCATGAAGTCGACACCCAGACCGCCGACCGCGATCACCATCAGGACGGTGAAGATCGACAGGATCGACAGAGAGCCGTCTTCGTCGCGAACGAAATGGTCCGTGTTCCGCCGCAGGCGACGCGCTGCGCGGGCCGTTTTCCCGGACGGAGGCTTCCGTCCGATCCTTTCAAGATCATTGCACATGCCGTACCCTTTTCCCCCGACCAGTCAGTCGTCGAAGATCACACGTATTTTGTTCGGAGCCAGCGCGCCGAAGGCAGACACTGCACGCCGTTCCCGACACACTGCTTCGGTAACCCGGCAAAAATGCGGCACTTTTTCTGCAAAAAGTGGGGCGTAAACCGAGATCCGTGCACGATCGCGGTTCGTCACCGGCTTTGTCCGCCGCGCGGCGACTGTGGCGCCGCAATCCGGCAAGGCTCGGAACCGGCCGCTTGGCGATCCCGCGCCCCGACCTCTGCCGGATTTTCGGGCAGGCGGCGGATGTAAGCGTCGCAAAGCTGGGCTAGGGTGGTCGCGCGGCGGGTCGTCGGGCCGACGCCGCAGACGAAACGAGCGGCCGAGGAGGCGCAATGGAACATATCCCGCTGAACGAACCCACATTCCGAGAGAGCGTCGATCTGATGTTCAATCGGGCGGTGAAGCTGCTCGATCTCAGCCCGGGCCTCGAGGAAAAGATCCGGGTGTGCAACGCGACCTACACGGTGCGCTTCGGGGTGCGTCTTCGCGGGGCGATCCATACCTTCACCGGTTACCGCTCGGTCCACTCCGAACACATGGAGCCGGTGAAGGGCGGGATCCGCTATTCGATGGCCGTGAACCAGGACGAGGTCGAGGCGCTGGCCGCGCTCATGACCTACAAGTGCGCGCTGGTCGAGACGCCGTTCGGCGGCTCCAAGGGCGGGCTTTGCGTGGATCCGCGCGACTGGGACGCCCACGAGATGGAGCAGATCACCCGGCGCTTCGCTTACGAGCTGATCAAGCGCGACCTCATAAACCCGAGCCAGAACGTGCCCGCGCCCGACATGGGCACGTCCGAGCGCGAGATGGCGTGGATCGCTGACCAGTATAACCGGATGCACACGACGGACATCAATTCGCGCGCCTGCGTGACCGGCAAGCCGCTCAATGCCGGCGGGATCGCCGGCCGGGTCGAGGCGACGGGCCGCGGCGTGCAGTTCGCGCTGCGCGAATTCTTCCGTCATCCCGAGGATATCGCCAAGACCGGGCTGTCGGGATCGCTCGACGGCAAGCGGGTCATCGTTCAGGGTCTCGGCAACGTGGGCTACCATGCCGCGAAGTTCCTGAGCGAGGAAGACGGCTGCAAGGTCGTCGCGATCATCGAGCGCGACGGCGCGGTGATGGACCAGGGCGGCCTCGACATCGAGGCGGTGCGCGCGCACATCGCCAGCACCGGCGGGGTCGCCGGCTGTCCGGGCGTCGACTACACCGAGTCCGGCAAGGCGGTGCTCGAGCACGAATGCGATATCCTGATACCGGCTGCGCTCGAAGGTGTCATCAATCTCTCGAACGCCCACCGGATCAAGGCGCCGCTGATCGTCGAGGCTGCGAATGGTCCGGTCACGGCGGGCGCCGACGATATTCTGCGCCAGAGGGGCACGGTCGTCATTCCGGACATGTATGCCAATGCCGGCGGCGTAACGGTGTCGTATTTCGAATGGGTGAAGAACCTCAGCCATATCCGCTTCGGCCGGATGCAGCGCCGGCAGGAAGAGGCGCGGCACCAGCTCATCGTTGACGAACTGGAGCGGCTGGATCGCTACCTCGGCGACGCATGGTCCATGACGCCCGGCTTCAAGGACAAGTACCTCAAGGGCGCCGACGAACTCGAGCTGGTGCGCTCCGGCCTCGATGACACCATGCGGATCGCCTACCAGTCGATGCGCGTGCCGTGGCACGAGCGTTCGGACGTCACCGACCTGAGGACCGCGGCCTACATGGTCGCGATCGACAAGGTCGCGGCCAGCTATCGCGCCAAGGGTCTCTGACGCGCGAAACCTTGCCGTTACAGGCTACGTTACTTTGGCATCGCCGCGTTCCCGACATATGTCGGGGCGCGCATGCCGACGGAGGAAGACATGAAAGGTCGCACGTTTGGTGCCGTGACACTCATCGCCGGCTCGCTCTTGGCGGGCACGGTGCAGGCGCAGGAAAACAAGGCTGAAGAATGCGCGGTGCAGGCCGCGATGGTCATGGCCGTGGTCGAGAGCCGCCGCAGCGGCGCCGCGCCACAGGATGCCGTCCGCGACGTCCAGCAGGGCTTGGAGGGCGATCAGGCCAAGTACGCGTCGGTCGTTCCGGCCGTCGCCGACTGGGTCTACACGCTGCCCGAAGATCAGCTCGGCCCGGATGTGGGCGACAGCTGGACCGAGGCCTGCCTGGCCCGCTGATCGCGCTGTGCGCGGCACCTGTCCGATGGTGCCGGATCGTTGGGCTGACGCCGTTCCGGGCTCTCGACTCGGGGCGGCCGCGGGGCCATATTTCGGCCCATGAGCCTGCCCCCCGGTTTTCTCGACGAACTGCGAACCCGAACGAGCCTGAGCCAGGTCGTCGGGCGCAAGGTGATGTGGGACAATCGCAAGTCGAACCAGGCCAAGGGCGACATGTGGGCGCCGTGCCCGTTCCACCAGGAAAAGAGCGCATCCTTCCACGTCGACGACCGCAAGGGCTTCTACTACTGCTTCGGCTGCCACGCGAAAGGTGACGCCATCTCGTTCGTTCGGGAAACCGAGAACGTGGGCTTCATGGAGGCGATCGAGATCCTCGCCGGCGAGGCCGGGATGCAGATGCCCGCAAAGGATCCGCGCGCGAAGGAAAAGGCGGACCGGCGCACGCAACTGGTCGAGGTCATGGAGACCGCCGTCCGCTACTTCCGCCTGCAGCTCAAGACCGGGGCCGGCACGGCGGCCCGTGACTACCTGTTCGGCAAGCGTGGGCTGTCCGAGGCGGCGGTCGAAACCTTCGAGATCGGGGTGGCGCCGGATGGTTGGCAGGGCCTCTGGGACCACCTGACCGGGCAGGGCATCGCGCCGGAGATGATCCTTGCCTGCGGGCTGGCGCGCGAAAGCACCAAGGGCGGCAAGCCCTACGATGTCTTCCGCAACCGCATCATGTTCCCGATCCGCGACGGTCGCGGGCGGGCCATCGCCTTCGGCGGCCGGGCGATGGACCCGAACGACAAGGCCAAGTACCTCAATTCCCCCGAGACCGAACTCTTCGACAAGGGTCACAACCTCTACAATCTCGGGCCCGCCCGAGAGGCGGCGGGCAAGGGGCAGCCGCTGGTCGTGGCCGAGGGCTACATGGACGTCATCGCGCTGTCCGAGGCCGGGTTCGGCGCGGCGGTCGCCCCGCTCGGGACCGCGGTGACCGAGCCGCAGCTGCAAACGCTGTGGCGCGTCGCGGCCGAGCCGCTGATCGCGCTCGACGGGGATGCGGCCGGCCTGCGCGCGGCCTATCGGGTGATCGACCTCGCGCTGCCGCTTCTGGAATCCGGGCGCTCGCTGCGCTTCGCGATCATGCCCGAGGGCAAGGACCCCGACGACCTCGTGCGCGCGGGCGGTCCGCAAGCGGTGCAGGGCGTTCTCGATGCCGCGGCGCCAATGGTCGATCTGCTCTGGCGGCGCGAGACCGAGGGCCGGGTCTTCGACAGCCCCGAGCGCAAGGCGGCGCTTGATCGGTCGCTGCGCGATGCGCTCAAGCTCATCCCGGACCCTTCGCTGCGCTACCACTACGGCGACGAGATCAAGCGCCTGCGGTGGGACCTGTTCCGGCCCCCGACGCGCAGCGCGGGCGGGACGCCGCGCCGGCTCTGGCGTGCGGGCGGGCCGGCTGCGCCAGCCGCGCCGACGGCCGCGGCGAAGGCGTCCCTGCTCGTGTCGGACGCACGCGCCGAGGAACACATCCGCGAGGCGGTGATTCTGGCCGCGGCCCTGACCACGCCGGCGGTCCTGGGGTCTTTCGATGCCGAGATCGCCGGGATGGACTGCACCGACCCCACGCACACCGCCCTGCGCGACGCGCTTGTGGGGGCGATGCCCGCCACTCAGGAGGAGGCGACGCGTGCGGCGACCGAGGCGATCGGACGTGAAGCTCTTGAATCGTTCCTCGGGGCACCTCATTTGCGCGTGGTGCCGTGCCTGCGCCGCCCCGGTGACGAGGAGGTGGCCGCGCTCACCGTCGCCGAGGAACTGGCGAAACGGAACGCGGCGCGAGGTCGGCGCGACGCCGAGGACGAGGCGGTCGAGGATCTCGAGGCGCATTCCGACGAGGTCGTCACATGGCGGCTGCGGCAGGCGTCCGAGACCTATGCGCGCGCGCAGCGCGCGGCAGGCGAGGACGACATGGACTACGAGACGGGTGCGAACGGTGCCCGAATCGACCGCGGCGAACGCGATGCCTTCGCCGCGCTGATGGAGACGATCCGGTTCGAAAAGGGGCGGCGGTAGCCGCAACGCCGCGATCTGGCAAAGAATCTGCAGGCCCGGGTGTGCGAATCACTTCATCGCGCTATTGATTCGCGATAATCGAATCGCCTGACGCGTGACCCGGTCCCCCGAGAGGAGAGCTGAAACATGGCAGCCAAGGACACCGACGACGCCAAGCCCGACGTTCAGGAGGAGGAAGTGTCGCTCGACATGAGCCAGGCGGCGGTCAAGAAGATGATCGCCGAGGCCAAAGAGCGCGGCTACATCACCTACGATCAGCTGAACTCGGTCTTGCCGCCGGATCAGGTGTCCTCGGACCAGATCGAGGACGTGATGTCGATGCTCTCGGAGATGGGCATCCAGGTCACCGAGGAAGACGAGGAGTCCGAGGACGAGGACGACAAGGGCTCCACCGAGCTCGTGCAGACGTCGTCGAACAAGGACGTGGCGCTGTCGTCGGGCGGGCAGGAAAAGCTCGACCGCACCGACGACCCGGTCCGCATGTACCTGCGCGAGATGGGCTCGGTCGAGCTGCTGTCGCGCGAGGGCGAGATCGCGATCGCCAAACGGATCGAGGCCGGCCGCAACACGATGATCGCGGGCCTGTGCGAGAGCCCGCTGACATTCCAGGCGATCACCATCTGGCGCGACGAGCTTCTCGCCGAAGACATTCTGCTCCGTGACGTGATCGACCTCGAAACGACCTTCGGAAACCAGGTCGGCGAGGATGGCGAACTGGAAGAGGCGGTCGTCTCGAACGAGACCGCAGGAAGCGCCGAGCTTCGCAAGGAAAAGCCCGCCGAGCCGGAATACGACGCCGACGGCAACCCGATCCGCCGCGAGGACGAGGGCGACGACGAGGAAGAACAGGCGAACATGTCGCTCGCCGCGATGGAGGCGGCGCTCAAGCCGCGCGTTCTCGAGACGCTCGACCGCATCGCCGACGACTACGAAGAGCTTGCCGCGATCCAGGACAAGCGTATTTCGGCGACGCTCAACGAGGACGGTTCGTTCTCCGCTGTCGACGAGGAGAATTACCAGAAGCTGCGCGGCGAGATCGTGAAGTTGGTGAACGAGCTTCACCTGCACAACAACCGCATCGAAGCGCTGATCGACCAGCTCTACGGCATCAACAAGCGCATCATGGCCATCGACAGTGCCATGGTGAAGCTGGCCGACCAGGCGCGGATCAACCGCCGCGAGTTCGTCGACGAGTATCGCGGGCACGAGCTCGATCCGGGCTGGATGGAGCGCATGGGCCAAAAGTCCGGGCGCGGCTGGCAGTCGTTCATCGAACGCTCGTCCGACAAGGTGATCGAGCTGCGCGGCGACATGGCCCAGATCGGCCAGTATGTCGGTCTCGACATCAGCGAGTTCCGTCGCATCGTCCAGCAGGTCCAGAAGGGCGAGAAGGAGGCCCGGCAGGCCAAGAAGGAGATGGTCGAGGCGAACCTGCGGCTCGTCATCTCCATCGCCAAGAAGTACACGAACCGTGGGCTGCAGTTCCTGGACCTCATCCAGGAGGGCAACATCGGCCTGATGAAGGCCGTGGACAAGTTCGAGTATCGCCGCGGCTACAAGTTCTCGACTTACGCGACGTGGTGGATCCGCCAGGCGATCACCCGGTCCATCGCCGACCAGGCGCGCACGATCCGCATCCCGGTCCACATGATCGAGACGATCAACAAGCTGGTGCGGACCGGCCGGCAGATGCTGCACGAGATCGGTCGCGAGCCGACGCCCGAGGAACTGGCCGAGAAGCTGCAGATGCCGCTCGAGAAGGTTCGCAAGGTGATGAAGATCGCCAAGGAGCCGATCAGCCTCGAGACGCCGATCGGTGACGAGGAAGACAGCCAGCTCGGCGATTTCATCGAGGACAAGAACGCGGTCCTGCCGCTCGACGCGGCGATCCAGGACAACCTCAAGGAAACGACCACGCGCGTGCTGTCGTCGCTGACCCCTCGCGAGGAACGTGTCCTGCGCATGCGTTTCGGCATCGGCATGAACACCGACCACACGCTCGAGGAAGTGGGCCAGCAGTTCAGCGTGACGCGCGAGCGGATCCGCCAGATCGAGGCGAAGGCGCTGCGCAAGCTCAAGCATCCGAGCCGGTCGCGCAAGCTGCGGTCGTTCCTCGACCAGTAGGAGGCGCCGATGTCGATCCTGTCGCGTCTGTTCGGAGGCGGGGGCGGCGGCGCGAAAACGCCCGCCGCCGAAACCGTGGAGTACAACGGCTACTTCATTACGCCCGAGCCGATCCCGGAGGATGGGGGCTTCCGCCTCGCCGCGAAGGTCGAGAATGCCGCGGGGCAGGTGCATCACCTCGTCCGGGCCGACCTGATCCGTGACCGGCAGGAGGCGGAAACCGCCGCGCTCGCCAAGGCGCGGCAGGCGATCGACCAGATGGGCGACGGCCTGTTCGACTGAGCGGCGTCGCGCTCAGGGCCGGTCGGGCGCGCGCCAATAGCGCCACATGACCTTCAAGCAGTAGAACAGCAGCGCCGCGATCGCGACCAGCGCCGGCAGGCGCGGCGACCAGACGTATCCCCAGACGTCGGAGACGATTCCGCCGATCTTGTCGCCGATCGTCACCATCAGAGTTCCCCAGACGACGGCCGCCATCAGCGTGACCGGAATGTAGGTCGCGCTGCGGATCGGCGTGGCCGTGGCGATCAGCACTGGGGCTACGAACCGCGCGCCCGGAATGAAGCGGAAGATTGCGGTCAGGAGCAGAGGCCGCCCGACGAAGCGCCGGGTCAGCCGCTGCGCGAAGGGATGCGACAGCGCCTTCAGCACGCGCGGATGCTCGCGGAACCCCCGTGCGCCATAGTACGTCACGAGGTCCGTGGTCCATCCGCCGGCGACGACCGCAAGGATCGCGGCGGTTGCCGGAAACACGCCCTTGTGGGCCAGCACGCCCGCGGTGATGGCGACGGTGTCGCCTTCGAGCGCGCAGCCGAGCCAGACGAAGAAGAGCCCGTATTCCGCGATCAGCTGTTCTATGCCGTCCTCCGATTGACCGCCGGCCGCGCATCGCTACGTCGCGCGGCATGCCTGACTTTCGAACCACCTGCCAGATTCACGCCGCCATTTTCGCGGCGCTGTTCGCCATCTACATGCTGGCGCCCGGTCTTTCCTTCATAGCGTTCGACCTCGGTGCGCCGCCCGAGGCGCGGTTCGTCGCGCGGCGGGCCGGCATCATCCTTCTGGGCGTCGCGGCCATCGCCTTTCTCGCTCGCGGGCTGCCGCCGTCGCCGGCGCGGCAGGCCATTGTCGTGGGCCTGATCGTGATCTGGGGCGGTCTCGCCGCGTTCGGCGCGACCGCCATCCTGCGCGGTGTCGTGGGCTGGACGGCCTGGGGCACCGTGGTGGTCGAAGCGGTGCTGGCGATCATATTGGTGCCGCATCTGCGATCGCGTCCAAAAGACGGGTCTGACGCGGGCTGACGCCTGCGCGACCCGCACCGATCGGTCAATCGACCGGCATCACGAAGACTTCCTGCACGTTCGCGCGGCGGTCCGCCTCAAGCGCGAACATGACGGAACGTGCGATATCTTCGGGCTGCAGCTTGTCTGGCTTCGCCTCGTCGAAGAACGGCGTGTCGACCATGCCCGGGGCGACGACGGTGCAACGCCCGCCCCATTCGCGGAATTCCTCGGCGAGGTTGCCGCCGTAGCCATGCACGAACCACTTGGAGGCCGAGTAGACCGACCCCTTGATGTGTTTGCGCCCCGCGGCGGAGCCGGTCAGCACGAGGTGCCCTTTGCTCTCCTTAAGGTGCGACTGCGTCGCTTTCACCGTCCAGAGCAAGCCGAGGATGTTGATGCGCACGAGCGCTTCCCATTCCTCGGGATCCCCAGCCTCAGTGCCGGCAGCCGAAAGGCCGGTGCCGGCATTGGCAAAGGCCGCGTCGATACCGCCGAATGCTTCGGCGAGGCTCGCGGCCGCCTTGCGCTGCTCCGACAGGTCGGTCGCGTCACCGGGCAGGGCCATTGCCGTGTCGCCGAGCTCTTTCACAAGGTCCTCGAGCTTGTCCTGCGACCGGGCGAAAAGCCCGACATTCCATCCGGCCTCGACCGCCGCGCGGGCCGTCGCCGCGCCGATTCCGCTCGATGCTCCGGTGATGAAAAGCGTGCGCGCCATGAAGAACTCCGTTCCTTGATCTGTCCGTGACAGAGAGAAACGCCGCGCGTCCCGATGCGGTTGCATGCGATCATGCGAGACGCAGCGTTTACCGTTTGATCACGGGTTCGATGAAACCATCGGGAGGGGCAGGCCGTTGCTGCCCCGTATCGATTGGGAGAGTAAGCCATGCGCCGCAACGTGATCATCGCCTCGGGGCTTCTGTTTGCCGCCGCCGCTTCGGTCACCGCCACCCAGGCGTTGACGCCATCGGAGCCCGAGGTCATCGAGATCGAGGTTTCTGCAGACGAGCTTCAGGAATGCCGCGAGACGCTTGCGCAAGTGGCGCAGATGCCGGCCGTGACCGATTCCGGGTCGCCGCTTCTGCTCGGCGTTTCCGAGGATCTGCCGTCTGTCCGTTGTGTGGCGACCGAAGCCTGAGCTGACTCTCGCCACTAATCCCGGGACACTGTTGGGCTGTATTCCTGTAAGGTGCCCGGATCATTCAACGACAGATCTTCGGCCCACGTCGTTGCGCAGCAGTTCTTTCGGGACACGCGGCCATCCGGACCGCTGCCACGAGAAAAAAGAGACGCGTGCGACGGGTTCGCGCTTAGTTACTGAACATACTTCTGAAATCGTCGGGTAGAAACCGATCAGGCTGACATGCGTGACGCTCATGCATTCCGGCAGCATTATCTCGGTTGCGCAGCTTTTTCAGGCGATGCGGACACACGCCCTCCGCGCAGCAGTCCAATGCGATTGAATTGTTCCGTATGGGCAGTGGCGCGTTCCTGACGTTGGCTTGCTCACCGCACGCAACCGAGCCACGGTGACCTCATGAGCGCCCCGCATCAAACCGTATTCACCATTGCCACGCGAGGCCCGGGCCTTGTCGAGATCACCGGTGACGTCTGCGGCTGGGTGTCGGGCACCGGGCAGCGCACAGGCCTTTTGACGCTCTTTGTGCGCCACACGTCGGCGAGCCTGCTGATCCAGGAAAACGCGGATCCACAGGTGCGCCGCGATTTCTTGGCGTGGCTCGGCCGGCTAGTGCCGCATGCCGACGATCCGTCCATGTCGTACCTGCGCCACCGGTCCGAGGGTCCCGACGACATGCCCGCCCACATCAAGGCTGCGCATCTGCCTGTGTCGCTATCGATTCCGGTGTTCGAAGGACGGCCGGTCCTCGGTACATGGCAGGGCATCTATCTCGTCGAACACCGCGATGCCCCGCATGACCGGCAGGTGGCTGCGCATCTGTCGCCCTGAACTGTGGCGCGGATGCCCCTCATATTGCGGCGCAATTTCACCCCTACCCAAATTCTGGCCGACCGCCTATAGTCGATGTGGATAAGCGGGGCGCGCACCCCACTGAGGCAGATCATCGAAGGGGGACGGCCATGCGCTGCCCGTTTTGCGGCAATATCGACACGCAGGTTAAGGACTCTCGCCCCGCCGAGGATCATGTCTCGATCCGCCGGCGCCGGTTCTGTCCGGCCTGTGGCGGGCGGTTCACCACCTACGAACGCGTGCAGCTGCGCGACCTCGTGGTCATCAAGACAAACGGCCGACGCGAGGATTTCGACCGCGACAAGCTCGAACGGTCGATCCGCATCGCCATGCAGAAGAGGCCGGTCGAGCCCGAACGCATCGATCAGATGATATCGGGCATCGTGCGCCGGCTCGAGAGCATGGGCGAGACCGACATTCCGTCCAAGCAGATCGGCGAGATCGTGATGGAAGCGCTGGCGCGCATCGACACTGTCGCCTATGTCCGCTTCGCAAGCGTCTACAAGAACTTCCAGGCCGCCGACGACTTCGACAAGTTCGTGAGCGAGCTGCGCCCCGGCGCCGCCGCCGACAAGTAGCGGGGGAGCCGCCGCACCGCATGAGTTCCGCGAGCCTCGACGCGCGCCACATGGCGCACGCGCTCTCCCTTGCTCGGCGCGCGGTCGGACGAAGCTGGCCGAACCCGTCGGTGGGCTGCGTGATCGTGCGCGACGGGCGGATCGTCGGCCGCGGCTGGACCGCGCCGGGCGGGCGCCCCCATGCCGAGACGCAGGCGCTCGCCGCCGCCGGAGAGGCCGCGCGGGGCGCCACCGCATATGTCACGCTGGAACCCTGCGCGCATCACGGCCTGACGCCGCCCTGCGCCGACGCGCTCATCGACGCCGGCATCGTTCGCGTCGTCGCCCCCTTCACCGACCATGATCCCCGGGTTTCGGGGCGCGGCTTCGCCCGGCTGTCGGCTGCGGGGGTCGCCGTGCAGACCGGCGTCATGGCGGACAAGGCGGCCGAACATCATGCGGGTTTCTTCCTGCGGCTGGCCGAGGGCCGCCCGCGGGTGACGCTGAAACTGGCATCGAGCTTCGACGGACGTATCGCCACCGCGACAGGCGAGAGCCGCTGGATCACCGGGCCCGAGGCGCGCGCCGTGGTGCACGGCCTGCGTGCCCGGCATGACGCGGTTCTGGTCGGGGCGGGCACGGCGCGCGCCGATGATCCGGCGCTCACGATCCGCGGTTGGGGCGCGGTGGATCAGCCGGTCCGTGTCGTCGCCTCGCGGCTCCTCGACGTGCCGCTCCTGTCGCAGTTGGCGCGGACCGCGCGCGACGTGCCGGTCTGGATCTGCCACGGGCCCGATGCGCCCGCCGAAACCCGCCGCGCGTGGGAGGGCCTTGGCGCACGGCTGATCGCGTGTCCTCTGTCGGGCCGGCAACTCGATCCGCGCGCGCTCTTGTCGCGTCTGGGCGAGGCGGGGCTGTGCCAAGTATTCTGCGAGGGTGGCGGGACACTGGCGGCAACGCTTCTATCGGCGGGCCTCGTCGACGAACTCGTGGGCTTCACGGCCGGCCTTGCGCTCGGCGCCGAGGGGCAGCCGAGCCTCGGGGCTCTGGGCGTCGATCGTCTGGCCGAGGCGCCGCGCTTCCGGCTCGTCGAGACGCGTGCGGTCGGCGCCGACGTCATGCACCGCTGGCAGCGCAATTGAGGGTGCGCGGGTCGATCGGCCCGCGCACCCCCGGCATCAGTCTTCCATCGCTTCCAGTTCGTCGATCATGCCCGAGATCATCGACAGCCCCTTGTCCCAGAAGGCCGGGTCGCGGGCATCGAGGCCGAACGGCGCAAGCAGGTCGGAATGGTGTTTCGACCCGCCCGCGCGCAGCATCTCGAAATACTTGTCCTGGAAGCCTTCGGGCCTGTCGCGGTACTCCGCATAGAGCGCGTTCACCAGCCCGTCGCCGAACGCGTAGGCATAGACGTAGAACGGCGTGTGCACGAAGTGCGGGATGTAGGCCCAGAAGGTCTCGTAGCCTTCCATGAAGTCGAAGGCGGGCCCGAGGCTTTCGCCCTGAACGCTCATCCACAGCGCGTTGATGTCGTCCGGGGTCAGTTCCCCGCCGCGCCGCGCGTCGTGCAGCTTGCACTCGAAATCGTAGAACGCGATCTGGCGCACCACGGTGTTGATCATGTCCTCGACCTTGCCGGCCAGGAGCACCTTGCGTTCGGCCGGTTCGGTGGCGTTGGCCAGCATGCGCTGGAAGGTCAGCATCTCGCCGAAGACCGACGCGGTCTCGGCCAGCGTGAGCGGCGTCGAAGCCAGCATCTCGCCCTGTCCGGCGGCCAGCACCTGGTGCACGCCGTGCCCGAGTTCATGGGCGAGCGTCATCACGTCCCGCGGCTTGCCGAGGTAGTTCAGCAGAACGTAGGGGTGCACGTCCGTGACCGTCGGATGCGCGAAGGCGCCCGGCGCCTTGCCCGGCGTCACCGCCGCATCGATCCAGCCCTTCTCGAAGAACGGCTGCGCGATCTCCGCCATCTTGGGGTCGAAGGCGGAATAGGCGTTCATCACGGTTTCGCGCGCCTCGTCCCAGCCGATCACGCGGTCGGACGACATCGGCAGCGGCGCGTTGCGGTCCCAGATCTGCATGCGGTCCAGTCCCATCCACCGGCGCTTCAGCTCATAGTAGCGGTGCGACAGCTTGGGATACGCGCCGACGACAGCGTCGCGCAGCGCTTCCACCACCTCCGGTTCGACGTCGTTGGCAAGGTGCCGGCCGGTCTGTGGCGTCGGCATGCCGCGCCAGCGATCCATCACTTCCTTCTCCTTCGCCTGCGTATTGTGCACGCGCGAGAAGGTTCGGATGTTGTTGGTAAAGACGGAGGCCAGGGCGCGCGCCGATGCCTCGCGTGTCGAACGGTCCTGCTCTGTGAGGCCGTTGAGCGTCGCTTCGATGCCCTGCACCTCTCCGTTCACCTCGAACTCGAGGCCCGAGATCGTCTCGTCGAACAACCGCTCCCATGCGTCGCCGACGACGCCCATGTCGTGCAGGAACCGCTCCATCTCGTCCGAGAGCTGATAGGGCTTCATCGCGCGGACGCGGTCGAAGGCCGGCTTGTAGCGTGCAAGCTCGGCATCCTCGAAGAGCGCGGCGTAGGCGTCGTCCGGGACGCGGTTGAGCTCGAGCGTGAAAAAGACGAGCGGGGTGGTGTAGCCGGTGATCTTCTCCTGCATGTCCGACAGCATCTTGGTCCGCGCCGGATCGGTCGTGTCCTGGTAGTAGCGCAGTCCGGCGAAGGACATGATCCGCCCTGCGACGGCCTCGATCCGCTCGTGCCGGTGCACCATCTCGAGAAAGCCCGCCGGATCGAGCCCGGCGATCTTGCCCTCGTAGTCGTCGGCAAAACGCTTGCAGGCCTCCTCGAGCCAGTCGAGATCGCGCTTGAGCTCGGGTGCGTCGGGGCCGGCATAGAGATCGGTCAGATCCCATTCCGGCAAATCGCCGAGATCCCGGCCGCCCGAGGCGGCATTGGCGTCGAAGAGCGGGCGAAGCGTCATGCGAAGTCTCCTCTGGTTTCCTGTCAGGTAGGCGTGCGGCGCACGCGGGCGCAAGGGTCGTGCCTGGTCTTTCTGGCGTCGATGTGCGCACGTTTTGCGCCGATTGCGCGGCGTGCCGTCGTGCGCCTTCAGCCGTAGGCGGCGAGCATCTCCTTGAGATCCGCCAGAGTGTTCGCTTCCGCCACCGGCTTGTCCTCGCGCCAGCGGCTCATTCGCGGGAAGCGCAGTGCGACACCCGACTTGTGCCGCGGCGAGGACTGTATGCCCTCGAACGCGATCTCGAAGACGTGGACCGGCCGGACCTGCCGCACCGGGCCGTAGCGTTCGACCGTGTTCTTGCGAACCCAGGCCGTGATGCGCCGGAACTCGGCGTCGGTCAGGCCGGAATAGGCCTTGGTGAACGGCACCAGCGTGTCTCCATCCCAGACGGCGAAGGTGAAGTCTGTGAAGAGGTTGGCGCGACGCCCCGACCCCTGCTGCGCGTAGATCATCACCGCGTCGATCACCAAGGGATCGAGCTTCCACTTCCACCAGTCGCCTTTCTTGCGGCCGGCGAGATAGGGGCTGTCGCGACGCTTCAGCATGACCCCCTCGGCGCGGAAGTCGCGCGCCGTGGCACGCTGCCGCGCGAGGTCGTCCCAATCGTCGAACGCGATGCGCGGAGACGGGCGCAGCGGCGCTTCGTCTGGCAGGCCGTCGATCAAAGCCTCGAGACGGGTTCGGCGGTCAGCCATGGGCGCCTCGCGCAGGTCTTCGCCACCATCCTCGAGCAGGTCGTAGGCCAGCATCAGGACCGGCGCCTCGGTCAGGAGCTTCTTCGGCACGGTCTTGCGGCCGATCCGCTGCTGCAAGGTGTTGAACGGCATCGGCATCACCGCCTCGGCGTCCCAGGCCGCGATTTCGCCGTCGATCACGGTGCCGTCGGGAAGGAAATCGCGGGCCCGTGCGAATTCGGGAAAGCGGTCGGTCATCAGCTCCTCGCCGCGCGACCAGACGTGGTGCTCGCCACCTCGGACCACGAGCTGCCCGCGGATCCCGTCCCATTTCCACTCGGCTTGCCATGCCGCGGGGGCGCCCAGCGTCTCGGGCGGATCGTCGAGTTGGTACGCGAGGTAGAACGGGTAGGGGCGCGAGAGGTCGGCGCTGGCGTCCTCGGCCTCGATCAGTCCGTGGTAGGTCACGTCGTCGGGGGTCCAGCCGCCCATGAGCTTCAACGCCAGAACCGCCTCGTCCTGGCCGGTGGCCTGCGCCAGCGCGCGGGTCATCAGCTTCTGGCTGACGCCGATGCGCCAGCCGCCGGTCAAAAGCTTGTTGAACAGAAATCTCTCGGTCGCATCGAGCTGATCCCACGCCGCGAGGATTCGATCGCGCCGCACGTCGATGTCGACCTGCGCCAGCGCGCGCAGATCGGAGATCCAGTGCGAGAGGGGACGATCGGTCTCTTCCGCCGCGGGCGGCAGGACGAGCGCGATCGTTTCGGCGAGATCGCCGACGATCGGGTAACTTTCCTCTAGAAGCCACAGCGGCACCCCGGCCCGCTCCGCCGCCCATTCGCGAAGCTGCGTCGTGGTGACCGCGCGCTTCGGGCGGCGCCCGGAGAACAGCGCGATGGTCCAGAGCTTGTCATCGTCCGGCGCGGTGCGAAAGTATTCCGCCAGCGCCTTCGTCTTCACGGTGGTGCGCGTGGTCTGATCGACGGCGGTGAACAGCGCGGCAAAGTCCTTCATGCCGCGGCCGTGTCGGACGACGTGGCCGCGCCGTCGTCGTCCTCGTCGGTCCCGAACTCCGTCGGAACGACCTTGGCGTTCCAGCCCTCGGCGGCCAGCCATCGCGCGAAGATGTCCGTGTAACCATGTGTGACAAAGACATTTTCGGCGCCGGTGTCGCGAATAGCGTCGACCAGTCCGGCCCAGTCGGCGTGATCGGACAGCACGAAGCCACGATCGGCGGCCCGCCGGCGGCGCACCCCGCGCAGCCGCATCCAGCCCGATGCGAAGGCAGTGGAGGAGGGCCCGAACCGCCGGGCCCAGGGCGTCCCGAGTGCCGAAGGCGGCGCGAGAACGAGAGGCCCGGCGAAGCTCTTGCCATCGGTTTCCGGCACGACCTGTATCGTCTCGGGCAGCGCATAGCCCTGCGCGCGCAACACGCCGTTCGTGCCCTCGACGGCGCCGTGGGTCAGGATCGGGCCGATTTCGGGCTCGACGAGCGCGAGGAGGCGCTGCGCCTTGCCAAGCGAATATGCCCCGAGGATCGACGCGCGACCCTCATCGGCGTTCCGGCGCCACCAGGCGTTGATCTCGGCCGCAACGCTCTCTTGACTGTCCCAGCTGAAGACCGGCAGGCCGAAGGTGCATTCACTGATGAAGGAATGGCAGCGAACCGTCTCGAAATCCTCGCAGAATCCGTCCGCCTCGGTCTTGTAGTCGCCGGAGACGACCCAGACCTCGCCCCCGACCTCGACGCGGATCTGCGCCGACCCCGGAATGTGGCCCGCGGGGTGGAACGACACCGTGGCATCTCCGATCCGCCGTGGCTCACCGTAGGCAATCGTCTCGAGCGCGATGTCGCCAAGCCTGTAGCGCATCACCGGTGCGGCGGCGGCGGTGGCGAGATAGCGGCGATGCCCGTCGCGCGCGTGGTCGGCGTGGCCGTGCGTGATCAGCGCGCGATCCACCGGCCGCCACGGGTCGATGAAGAAGTCGCCGGCGGGACAGTATATCCCGCGGTCGGTGAATGTCAGGACAGGCTCTGTCATGGGCCGAAGGATAGCGCGGGTCGGACATCGCGCCAGCGCACGGAGAGTCCGCGAGGGGTCAGCCCGCGGCGCGGTCGCCCGCGTACGTCGTGTTGGCAAAATGCGCCACGATCGCCTCGGTGATCTGACGACGCACGGGTGGGCGGTCCATCAGCACCTCGTGCTCGCCGCCCTCGATCACCTCGAGCCGACCGCCCGGCCAGTTCGCCATGCGCGCGCGGATCCGTGGCACGTCGACGATGCGCTCGTTCGACCCAACAAAGGTGACGCACGGCACCCGCGGTGAGGGCAGTCGCGACAGCACCCGGCATTCGGCCAGCGCCTGGTGCAGCCAGCGCAGCGATGGCCCGCCGAGTTGCAGGCCCGGTTCGGCGGCGACCTGGCGGCGCATGTACTCGAACATCTCGGTGTCGGTGGTCAGCAGGTTGTCGTCGAACGCCTGGTCGAGGATGTAGGCCTCGGGCTTCGTGCCCGGGGCGTAGACATGGCCGAGCCCGACCCGCGACACCGACCACCCCAGCACCCACGCGACGGGGCGCAGCGACGGCGCGATGCGGATGCCCCACATCGGCCCGGTGAAGGCGGCGGCGGCCACGGGCAGCCCGCCGACAAGTGCGCGGAGCCCGATGGCCCCACCCATCGAATGCGCGATGAGAAAGTACGGTTCGGGAAGGTCGAGCGAGCGCGCCGCACCCAGCAGCGCGTCGACGTCTTTCTGGTAGTCCTGGAAGTCGACCACGTGCCCGGTTCGGGTATCGGGCAAGAGCCGGTCGGCGAGGCCCTGACCCCGCCAGTCCACCGCAACCGTGTGCAGGCCGTGCGCCGCGAAATCGGCGGCCGTCCGGCCGTATTTCTCGACGTATTCGGTGCGGCCGGGGAACAGCAGCACGGTGCCCCATGCATCTTCGGCCGCCGGAAAATGCGCCGCCCGCAACCGCACCCCGTCGATCGCGTCGAGCCAGAAGGCGCGGGTGCCCTCCGGTCCTTCGGCGAGTTCGTCGAGGAACGGCGCGGGCTCGTGCATCAGTTCAAGACCTGCGCCAGTTGCATCGCCTTGCCCATGTCTCCCTCGATCGCGAGCTTGCCGGACATAAACGCTGAGGTCGGATCGAGATCGCCGTCGAGGATCTGCTTGAAGGTGTCCGCGTCGGCCCGAAGCGTGACATCGGCCTCTTCGTCGCCGGCGCGCGCGCCGGAGCTGTCTAGCATGAAGGCGCCCTCGTTCTCGATCTCGAACTTGGCCGTCGAGTCGAAGCCCGAGACATCCTTTTCGTTCATCTTGTTGACCGCTTCGGTCACGACGTCGCTCATTGCGCACTCTCCTTCAATTGAACGACGGACGGCTGGCGTTCCCCGTCGTGGGCGCTATCATTCGACCATGCTTCTGCGTGGCCCGAAATTCAAATCTGCCGTTGCGGCATGGTCCGCCATAGTCATGATTTCCCTACCGGTTGCCGGTTGGGCACAGGCAGGGTCCGAGCGATCTGACGAGCTCTTGGCCGAACTGGCCGCGGCCGAGGATGCGATCGCCGCCGGGAAGGCGGAGCGTGCCCTGCGGCTCGAATGGTCGAAATCGGGCTCGGCGGCGATGGACCTGTTGCTGAAGCGCGGGCGCGACGCGCTCGAGGTCAACAATACCGAGGCGGCGATCGAGCACCTGACGGCGCTGACCGATCATGCGCCCGACTTCGCCGAAGGGTGGCTCACGCTCGCCACGGCATACTACGCCGAAGAAATGTTCGGCCCGGCGGCCCGCGCTCTCGAGCGGACGCTGGCGCTCAACCCCGAGCATTTCGGCGCATTGCAGGGGATCGGCGCGATCTACGACAACCTTGAACGTCCCGAGCTTGCCTACGAGGCATATGCCGCGGCAGCCCGCCTGCGGCCGCACGACGAGGAACTCGACGCCGCACTCGAACGTCTCCGCCGAGACGCGACGGGCTGGAAGCTCTGATCCGGTTCTGTCAGGACTGACGGTAGAGACGGGCACGAAGGCCTTTACATGACAGAGCGCGCGCGGGTCGCGGCCGTCCTCGGCCCGACAAACACGGGCAAGACCCACTACGCGATCGACCGGATGCTGGGCTACCGGACCGGCATGATCGGTCTCCCGCTACGGCTCCTGGCGCGCGAGGTGTACGACAAGATCGTTCGCGCGCGGGGGCCTTCCGTCGTCGCCCTCATCACCGGGGAAGAGCGGATCGTGCCGCCGCGGGCGACTTACTGGGTCTGCACCGTCGAGGCGATGCCCGAGGGCATGGGCTGCGACTTCGTCGCGATCGACGAAATTCAACTCTGTGCCGATCCCGAGCGCGGGCATGTCTTTACCGACCGTTTGTTGCGGATGCGGGGGCTGCGCGAGACCGTGTTCATGGGCGCGCACACGATGCGGGGCGCCATCGCCGCACTGGTTCCGGGCGTGGAATTCGTGCGGCGCGAACGCATGAGCCAACTGAGCTACACAGGTTCGAAAAAGATAAGCCGCCTGCGCCCCAGAACCGCGATCGTCGGCTTTTCGGTTGAGAATGTATACGCCACGGCCGAGCTTCTGCGGCGACAGAAGGGCGGCGCGGCGGTCGTCATGGGCGCGTTGAGCCCGCGCACGCGCAATGCGCAGGTGGCGCTCTACCAGAACGGAGAGGTCGATTTTCTCGTCGCGACGGATGCCATCGGCATGGGCCTGAACCTCGACATCGACCACGTCGCGTTCTCGTCCCTGTCGAAGTTCGACGGCAGACGCATGCGCCCGCTTGCCCCGAACGAGCTGGCGCAGATCGCCGGGCGGGCCGGTCGCGGGATGTCCGACGGCACCTTTGGCGTGACAGGCGAGGCGCAGCCGCTCGACGATGACACCGCCGAAGCGATTGTCGACCACAGGTTCACTCCGATCCGCAAACTCAACTGGCGCAACGCGAATCTGAGCTTCGCGTCGGTCGAGAAACTGATCGCGTCGCTGGAGGCGTCCCCGACCGACGAACGTCTGACCAAGGCGCGCGAAGCGGACGATCTCGTCGCGCTCCGGGCGTTGTCGCGCGATGCGGAGGTCACCGCTCGCGCCTCTGACCCCAAATCGGTTCAACTATTGTGGGACGTGTGCCGGATCCCGGACTTTCGCGGCATCAGCCACGCGGAACATGCGGGGCTTTTGCAAGTTATATTCGGGCACCTGCACCAGACGGGGCGGGTGCCGGACGATTTCATCGCATCGCAGGTGCGCAGGATCGACCGGACCGATGGCGATATCGACATGCTGTCGAAGCGGTTGGCATATATCCGCACATGGACCTACGTCGCACAGCGCAGCGGCTGGGTCCGGGACGAAACGCATTGGCGGGACGAAACCCGCGCGGTAGAAGACAGGCTGTCGGATGCGCTCCATGAGCGACTGACGCAAAGGTTCGTAGACCGGCGGACGAGCGTGTTGCTTCGCCGGTTGAAGCAGAAGGAGGCCCTCTTGGCCGAAGTGAACGACAAGGGCGAGGTCACGGTCGAAGGCGAATTCGTCGGCCGGCTCGAAGGATTCCGGTTCCGGCACGATCAGGATGCGCAGGGGCAGGAAGCCAAGACGCTCAAGACCGCTTCGTTGCAGGCGCTCGCCCCGCATTTCCATCTGCGTGCGGACCGGTTCTACAACGCACCCGACACCGAGATCGATTTCACCGAGCAAGGTGGCCTCATGTGGGGCGATCAGGCTGTGGGCAAGCTGGCGGCCGGAGACGACCCGCTCAAGCCGCGTGTCGTCGCCTTCGTCGACGACACCGCCGGCCCCGACGTCCAGCAAAAGGTCGAGCGCAGGCTTCAGCACTTCATCGACCGCAAGATCGCGGCTCTGTTCGAGCCGCTGATGAACATCCAGAAAGACGAAACGCTCACCGGCCTCGCGAAGGGTTTCGGCTTTCGCATGGTCGAGGCGATGGGTGTCATCCCGCGCGGGCAGGTCGCAGACGAGGTCAAGGCGCTCGATCAGGATGCGCGAGGCGCGCTGCGCAAGCACGGAATCCGGTTCGGCCAGTTCACCATCTTCATGGCGGCGCTGCTCAAGCCCGCACCGACACGCCTGCGGCTCGTGCTCTGGTCGCTGGCGAATGGTCTCGACACGTTCCCGGAGGCGCCGCCGCCGGGGCTCGTGACGGTTCCGGAAACGCCCGGCCTCGCCACCGATCACTATGCCGTCATGGGATACCGCCGCGCCGGTCAGCGGGCGATCCGCATCGACATGCTCGAGCGCCTGGCCGACATGATCCGCGGCGAGGACACGCGCGGCGGCTTCGAGGCAACCGCAGACATGCTGTCGATCACCGGTCTGACGTTGGAACAGTTCGCCGATCTGATGCAGGGCCTCGGGTACCGGGCTGAACGCGGCGAGCGGACCAAGATGCGCGCCGTGGACCAGACGATCCCGACCGACGAGGGTGATGCGCACCAGGCGGCGGTGCCCGAGGTGGGCGCCTCGGCCGAAGAAGAGGCCGCTGCACCGGATCCCGAGGCTGAAGGGCGCGATGCGCCGGATGAGCCTGTCTTCGACGCCGCGAACGCAACCGCACCCGGGGCGATCACGGAACAGCCTCAGGTCGATCCCGAGAGCCCGGCAGAGGCCGAGGCGGAGCAGATCCCCGATGCCGATCTCGCGCCGATCGCCGAAGAGCCGGTCGACACCGCGCCGGAAGCGCCTGTCGCCGACGTTCCGGCAGAGGAAGTGCCGATCGGCACGCCGCCGGACGCCGACGTCGCCGATCCGGAGATCGAGGTATACTACACGTTCACCTGGGCGGGGAACCGCGGCGGCAACCGAGGCCGTCAGGGGCAGGGGCGCGCCGAAGGCCGCAATGCCGGATCGGACGCAAAAGGCCGGGGAGGCCCGGGCGCAAAGGGCAAGGGAAAGCCGAAAGGTGGCAAAAAGCCCCAGCGCGACGATCGCGGCGGTGCCAAGTCCGCATCTTCGAAGCCGGAGAAGAAGGATCGTATCGATCCCGACAACCCCTTCGCCGCCGCTCTGATGGGGTTCAAGGACCGCTCGTAAGTGGCCGAGGCGTCGCCCAGGCTGCGTGTCGACAAGTGGATGTGGCACGCGCGTTTCTTCAAGACGCGAAGCCTCGCGGCCAAGGTCGTGACCGCCGGCAACGTGCGTCTGAACGGGACGCGGATCGCCAAGGCAAGCGTGGCCGTCGGCGCGGGCGATGTTCTGACGTTTCCACAGTCGCGAGACGTGCGCGTTGTGCGCGTTGTCGCGCTCGGCGAACGGCGCGGACCCGCCCCGGAGGCGAAGGCACTCTACGACGATCTGTCACCGCCCGAGCCGCGTGCGCCCGATCCGTCGCGGCCGGTGCCCGAGGCCGGCGGTCGGCCGACGAAAAAGGCGCGTCGCCAGCTCGATCACACTCGCGGAGGAGCGCTTGATTGAGCCCCGGCGATGGTCTAGCTGAACGTTCAAAGGAACAGGAAGACCCATGACCTACGTCGTCACCGACAATTGCATCGCCTGCAAATACACCGACTGCGTCGAGGTCTGCCCCGTCGACTGCTTTTACGAGGGTGAGAACATGCTCGTAATCCACCCCGACGAGTGCATCGACTGCGGCGTGTGCGAACCGGAATGCCCGGCCGACGCCATCCGCCCGGACACCGAGCCGGAGATGGAGAACTGGGTCGAGTTCAACCGCAAGTATTCCGAGCAATGGCCCGTCATCGTTACGAAAAAGGATCCACTTCCTGAAGCGGACGAGCGTGACGGTGAAGAGGGCAAGATGGACAAGTACTTTTCGGAGGCGGCCGGCGAAGGCGGCTGACGCGATTCGCGCGGGCATGCGCGGCACTTCGCCGAAACCGCAACGAAGCTGCTGACAGACAAGGATTTTCCACGTTTTGCGCGGGCGCTGGCAAAGTGCCCGCCGAAGTGCTATATTTGTGTAACAAATGAGTACGTCGTGTGCATATGACCACCGGGCGCCTGAGCCCCCGGACGTTTAGAATCCTGTCGTCGAGTATTGGGTGAACGGAAACCTCTCGTTTCCGCTCGCCCTTCGTGTCGCCCGGACACACGCGGAGCTGCCGAGGAACCTGCATGACCAAAGTCAAGAAGTCCGAATTCTCTCCCAACGACTACGTCGTATATCCTGCGCACGGCGTTGGCCAGATCATGTCGATCGAGGAGCAGGAGATCGCCGGGATCAAGCTCGAGCTGTTCGTCATCTCCTTCGAGAAGGACAAGATGACGCTGCGGGTGCCCACGCACAAGGCGACAGAAGTCGGCATGCGCTCGCTGTCGTCGCCCGACGTCGTGAGCCAGGCGATGAAGACGCTGAAAGGCAAGGCGAAGGTCAAGAAGGCTATGTGGTCGCGCCGCGCCCAGGAATACGAGCAGAAGATCAATTCCGGCGACCTGATCGCCATCGCGGAGGTCGTGCGCGACCTGCACCGCGCGGACGACCAGCGCGAGCAGAGCTACTCCGAGCGCCAGCTTTACGAGGCGGCGCTCGAGCGTCTGACCCGTGAAGTCGCCGCGGTCACTGGCGGTGACGAGGTCGCGGCGGCCAAGCAGGTCGACGAGGTTCTGGTCTCGCGCGCCGCGTAAGACTCCGAGCCCAATCTATCTCAGGGCCGTGCCGCGAGGCACGGCCTTTTTCGTTGCGGGATGACGTAGGCCTCAGGCCGCGTTGTCCTTCCGCTCCAGAACCGAGAAGAGCGCGGTTTCGAGCTCTTTCTCGAGCTCCTGGGCGCGGGCGATGTATTCGGGGTTGTCCTTGACGGCGAGCCCGGGTTTCCAGTGCGTCGCGAGTTCGCGCACGATCATGCGGTCGTGGTGATAGAAGGTCTTTTGCGCCTCGGACGCCTCGAATTCGGTCAGTCCGACGTTTTCCAGCACGTAGCGACCCGCGCGCATGGAGCTGTCAAAGAGCTCGCGCACGATGTCGTCCGCGCCGGCCTGGTAGAGCTCGTAGACATGGACCCTGTCGCGCGCGCGCGCGACGATATGAAGATCCTCGCCGCGGATCCGCCGGGCGTAGGCGACAAGTTGGTTGGTGGACTTCGGATCGTCGAGTGCGGCCACCAGCACCCGCGCCTTGTCGAGGCCCGCGGCGTGCAGGAGGTCCGGCCGGGTCGGGTCGCCGAAATAGCCCTTGAAGCCGAAGCGCCGCATGACCTGGATCGTCTCCATATCGTGATCGACGACGACGGTGGAGAACCCCGAATTGGTCACCATGCGGTTCACGATCTGGCCGAAGCGGCCGACGCCGGCGATGATGACCGGCGCCTCCTCGGAGATCTCGTCCGCGTCCTGCGTCTCGCCGTCGTCAGCCATGCGCTTCGACAGCCATTCGTAGCCGATGAAGAACAGCGGCGTGAGCAGCATCGACAACGCGATCACGAGAAGCAGCTGCGCCCCGAGCGCGGCGCCGAGCACCGATTGCTGGAGCGAGAAGGACACCAGGACAAAGCCGAACTCGCCGGCCTGGGCGAGCCCGAGCGTGAACAGCCATTGGTCGCGCCCGCGCAGGCCGAAGGCCCGGCCAAGGCCGTACAGGATCGTGCCCTTGAGCACCATGACCCCGAGCGCGAGCCCGAGAAGCGTGAAGGGCGCGTCGAAAAACGTGCCGAAGTCGATGCCGGCGCCGACGGTGATGAAGAAAAGCCCGAGCAAGAGGCCCTTGAAGGGCTCGATGTCGCTCTCGAGTTCGTGCCGGAACTCGCTGTTGGCCAGCACAACGCCCGCGAGGAACGTTCCGAGCGCGGGCGACAGGCCTACGAGGATCATCAGGAACGCGATCCCGAGCACGATCAGCAGCGACAGAGCGGTGTACATCTCGCGCAGGCGGGCGGAGTGGATGAAGCCGAAGACGGGCCGGATCAGGAACGCGCCCGCAAGGATGATCGCCGCGATCGCTCCGAGCGTGACGAGAGCGACGCCCCAGCCCGGCAGTCCCTCGACGAGGCTCATCGTATGGTGCGCGTCCTCGGCCGAAGACCGTGCGATCGAGCCGTCCTCCGACAGCGTCGCCGTGCCCACGCCCCCGAGAAGCGGGAGAACGACGAGCATAGGGATCACCGCGATATCCTGCGTCAGCAGAACCGAAAAGGTCGAGCGTCCGCCGGTCGTCTGCATCAGCCCCTTTTCCGACAGCGTCTGCAGAACGATCGCAGTGGAGGACAACGCAAAGATCATGCCGACCGCGATGGCCGGCCCCAGCGCCAGGCCAAAGAGCGTGGCCGCGCCGGTCACCGCCGCGCCGGTGATGAGGATCTGAAGCCCGCCGAGACCCACGAGCTTCTGCCGCATGTCCCAGAGCGCCCGTGGTTCGAGCTCGAGTCCGATCAGGAACAGCATCATCACAACGCCGAACTCGGCGAAGTGCTGCAGGTCGGAGGTCGCGGTGATGAGGCCCAGGATCGGCCCGATCACGATGCCGGCGGCGAGGTAGCCCAGCACCGAGCCGAGGCCGAGCCGCGCCGCGAGCGGCACCGCGATCACCGCCGCGGCGAGGAAGATGGATGCCTGGTAGAGAAAGGTTTCCATGTCGCCTCGTCGCCTCCGATGCCCGCCGCGCGGATGATGGCGCGATGCGGGGCGCAAGGGCAACCGGCAACCCCGGATCGCGACCGAGCGCCGCGCACAAATGCCCGTCGAGGCGTCAGACGGGGTAGGGCGCGTCGGGTTTCGTCTGATCCATGACGATCTGGCTCTGGACGCGCGCCACCGTCGGGTGGGTCAGGAGCACCTCGTGGATCAGCCGGTTCAGCGCGGGAAGATCTTCGCAGAAGACGCGCAGGAGATAGTCGGCCTCCCCGGTCAGGGTCCAGGCCGAGATGATCTCGGCCCGCGTTCGCAGAAGCCGCGCAAAGCTCTGGCCGTGCTCCGCGCCGTGGGCGCGCAGCTGCACCTGCACGAAGGCCTGAACCGCGAGCCCGAGCCGCGCCGGATCGAGCCGCGCGATGTAGCCGCGAATGTATCCCGCCGCCTCGAGCCTCTGGCGCCGGCGTCCGACCTGGCTCGCCGAGAGGTGGAGGCGACGGCCGAGTTCCTCGGCCGTCAGGTGCGCGTCCTGCTGCAGCTCAGACAAGAGCTTCAGATCGGTCTCATCGAGCGTTGCGCGGGAGTCTTGCATGATGCGCAGGTTATGCGCGGCGGATCCGGCATGAAAGGGCGAAACGGAGACCGGAATGCGCGGACGCCGCAAGAACGCCCTCTTATCTTGAATACCGACACGATCGAGGAGGACCGACATGGGACCGTTTCCGCACGACGCACCCAAAGCCCGCATCACCGCCGAGAACCCCGCCGGGACCGACGGGTTCGAATTCGTGGAATTCGCGCATCCCGAACCGCAGGAGTTGCGCGATCTCTTCGAGCGGATGGGCTACACGCATGTCGCCAATCACAAGGCCAAGGCGATCGAGCTTTGGCAGCAGGGCGACATCACCTACGTCCTGAACGCCGAACCGGGCAGCTTTGCCGCGCGCTTCGTCGAGGAACACGGCCCCTGCGCCCCGTCGATGGCGTGGCGCGTGGTCGACGCCCGGCACGCGCTGGATCACGCCGTGAAGCTCGGCGCCGAGGAGTACGAAGGTGACGACAAGACGATGGACGTGCCGGCGATCAAGGGCATCGGCGGATCGCTCATCTACTTTATCGAGGATTACTACGACACCTCTCCCTACAATTGGGAGTTCGACTGGATCGCCACGTCGAAACCCGAAGGCGTCGGGTTCTGGTATCTCGATCACCTGACCCACAACGTGTTCACGGGCAACATGGACACGTGGTTCAAGTTCTACGGCGACCTGTTCAACTTCAAGGAGATCCGGTTCTTCGACATCGAGGGGAAGTACACGGGCCTCTTCAGCCGCGCGCTGACCTCTCCGTGCGGGAAGATCCGCATTCCGATCAACGAGGACCGCGGCGAGACCGGGCAGATCGTGAACTACCTCAAGAAGTACAACGGCGAAGGGATCCAGCACATCGCCGTCGGCGCGAAGGACATCTACGACGCCACCGACGCGATCGCCGCGAAGGGGCTCAAGTTCATGCCGGGGCCGCCCGACACCTACTACGCGCAGAGCCACGATCGCGTTCAGGGCCACGAAGAGCCGACCGAGCGGATGAAGACGCACGGGATTCTCATCGACGGCGAGGGTGTGGTCGACGGTGGCGAAACGAAGATTCTGCTGCAGATCTTCTCCAAGACCGTGATCGGGCCGATCTTCTTCGAGTTCATCCAGCGCAAGGGTGACGACGGCTTCGGCGAGGGCAACTTCAAGGCGCTCTTCGAGTCGATCGAGGCCGAAGAAATGGCACAGGGCGAATACGGGTGACCTGCTCCCCTGAAACCTCCCCACTCTGAGGTTAGTCTGTTCCTCGACAGAGGAGATGAACGATGAAGCGCAGCAGGTTCAGCGAAGAACAGATCATTGGCATCCTGAAGGAGCACCAGGCCGGGCTGAGCGCGGCGGAGCTCTGTCGGAAGCACGGCGTGAGCGAGCCGACGTTTTACAAGTGGC
>NZ_FWFK01000010.1 GCF_900172265.1 Roseivivax jejudonensis
ACAACCATCACCGCCCGCACACGAGCCTCGACGGGCTTACCCCGCGGGAATACTTCAACAGGTCAGAGAAGGACCAAACCCGGAACGGACTAAACTTCTGAACGAGGACAATCCGGGGAGCAGGTCAACGGCCATTGGGGATATCACTACCACTATTTGGACTCGAAGCGGCGGCGATCGGACACGCTCCTTACATTCGAACGCGAGCTTAAGGCTCTAGCCGGACGAGACCGCGTTAAGTTTCTTACCTGGGAACGCCACGCCGAGCGGAGCCATTTCACGGCGCGCGCCGCTAGCTGGGGTGAGAAGAAAAGAGAAAGTGTCTACCAAGCTTGCATCGGCGATAGCGCCAAACGAAACCTGAGCGACTTCAAGGTGCCGGCGAAGGACGCTGAAGCGCTCTGGCCGGTCTGATTGCTCAGCCGTCCGCGAGACAGACAAGCTACCACAGGGGCAGAGCGAGAACAAAATTGTCCCACTTTTCCACGGCGCGGCGGGCGGTGGGACAAAACGGCCATCCAAACCACTGATATTGAGGAGTGCGAAGGAAAGGATGGTGCCCGGGGGCGGAATCGAACCACCGACACGAGGATTTTCAATCCACTGCTCTACCCCTGAGCTACCCGGGCACCGGGGGGATGCGGGCGCGGGGCCGTGCATCCGGGTGGCGAGGGGATAGCCGAGGCCCCGGTCGGTGTCCAGAGGGACGGCCGGAGAAAATTGCGGCCGGCACGGCGGGGCTTTCCCAGCGCGCGCGGAGGGGCTAGATCGCGTCGCATGCCGCTTTCCCCGACCGCGCTGGACCAGATCCTCGACCACGGCTTCGACACCGTCATCGACGTGCGCTCGCCCTCGGAATTCGCCGAGGACCACGTGCCCGGCGCGATCAGCCTGCCGGTCCTCGACGACGCGGAGCGGGCGCGGGTGGGCACGATCTACAAGCAGCAATCGCCGTTCCTCGCGCGCAAGATCGGCGCGGCGCTCGTGTTCCGCAACGCCGCCGCGCATATCGAGGGGCCGCTCGCGCTGCATGAAGGCGGCTGGCGGCCGCTGGTCTATTGCTGGCGCGGCGGGCAGCGGTCGGGTGCGTTCCGCTGGATGCTGGGCGAGATCGGCTGGCGCGCGGACACGATACAGGGCGGCTATCGGAGCTATCGCAGGCTGGTGACCGGCAGGCTCTACGATCAGGCGCTGCCGCACCGTTTCGTGCAACTCGGCGGCTACACCGGGACAGCCAAGACCGAGCTTCTGTCGCACCTCGCCGCGCGCGGTGTGCAGGTGCTCGACCTCGAGGGGTTGGCGCGGCACCGCGGCTCGCTTCTGGGCGACATGCCGGGCGGGCAGCCGGCGCAGAAGGGGTTCGAGACGGCACTCGTGCAGGCGCTGCACGCGCTCGACCCCGCTCGGCCGGTCGTGGTCGAGGCCGAGAGCTCGAAGATCGGGGCGCTGAATTTGCCGCCCCGGCTGTGGGAAGCGATGAAGGCCGCGCCGTGGATCGAGATGCGCGCCCCGCTTGAGGCGCGGGCGGTCTACCTCGCCGAGGCTTATGCCGACATCCTCGCCGATGGACCGGCGCTGAAGGACAAGCTCGCGCCGCTGCGCCGGTTCCGCGGGCACGCAACCGTCGACGGCTGGACCGCCCGCATCGACGCGGGTGACCGCGTCGGTCTGTGCGCGGCGCTCGCGTCGGAGCACTACGATCCGGCCTACGAGACCGCGATGAAATCGGTGGCGCCCGAGATCCACGCGCGGGTAACCGTCGACCGGCTCGATCCGCCGGCGCTCGAAGGGGCGGCGGCGCGGATCGAACAGGCGCTTCAGTCGGTCAGGTCGAGCTGACCGGGCATCCCCTCGGTCAGCCAGCCGATCTGCGCGGCCTCGGGATAGCCGGCGGCGTGGAGCGCGGCGATGATATCGTCCACATTCTCCGGCGCGACGGCGGCCAGCAGCCCGCCCGCCGTCTGCGGATCGAACAGCAGCGCGATCTCGGGCGTCTCGGGCAGATCGGGCGCGACGCTGCGGTTCTGCGTGTAGAGCGAGGAGCGATGTCCCGCGGCGGCGAGCCTGCGCGCGCCATCGAGATGCGGCACGGCGTGCAGCCAGATTTCCGCTCCGCAGCCCGACGCCTCGGCCACGTTGGCGAGGTGCCCGGCCAGGCCGAAGCCGGTCACGTCCGTCATCGCGTGCGCGTCGGCAAGGAGGCGCGCGGCCTCTCCCTCGGAGCGCGTCATCCGCGCGATCGCCGCGGCGACGATGCGGCCCGGCGCCTCGAGCGCCATCTCGGCCGAGAGGATCGTGCCCGATCCCAACCCCTTGGTCAGGATCAACGCGTCGCCCGGCCGGCCGCCTGCATGCGTGATCGGATCGCGCGGGCACAGGCCGGTGATCGAGAAGCCGATGGTCAACTCGTCGCCGACGGAGGAATGGCCGCCGACGATGTCGGCGCCGGCCGCGCCCAGCACGGACTCGGCCGTCTGAAGGATCTCCTCGAGCGTCCGCGCGGCCAGCCGGTCGCCAAGACGCGGCAGCACGAGGTTCACGGTCGCGGCTTGCGGCTCGGCGCCCATCGACCAGATGTCGCCGAGCGCGTGGATCGCCGCGATGCGGGTCATGGTGACCGGATCGTCGACCAGGCTGCGCAGGTGATCGGTGGTCAGAACCGCCCGCGCGCCGCCGATCGTCAGGAGCGCGGCATCGTCGCCCGAAAGCGGCGTGACATCGTCGCGCGCAGGCGGGGCGAGCCGCGAGAGGGCCCGCGTCAACACCGACCGGCCGACCTTGGCGCCACACCCGCCGCAGAGTGGCTTCGGCCCCATCGCCTCGCGGACGCCGCGGGCGCGCGGCCACGGCAGAGCGGGTTGGGCCATCCGGGGCAGACGGTCGAACTTTTCCATGAACCGCCGGTCGATGCGGTCCTTCCAGCGCCAGATCCCCGGGCCCTGCAGGCTGAGGCCCGCGCGTTCGCCGATCGCGTTGCGCGCGCCGAGCGAGACGAGCTTGAGATAATCGCGCTGCGGGCTGTAGCGGCGATAGGCGCCGTGGCCGGCGGCGACCTGCAGGTTGTGAAACAGGATCGGCGCCTGCCGCACGGCATAGACGCCGGCCTTGGGGCGCGGGCTGTCGGTCAGGTGGGCGCAGTCGCCGGCGGCGAAGATCGCGGGAAACGAGCTTTGGAGGCGGGCGTTCACGTCGACGAAGCCATCCGTGGTCGCCAGCCCGGAGCGCGCCAGCCACGGATGCGGCGCCGCCCCGGCTGCCCCGGCGACGAAGGCCGCGGAGATCTCGCGCCCTTCGGAAAGGACAAGGCCGTGTTCGGTGATGCGGGTGACCTCGGTGCCTTCGTGCAGTGTCACGCCGGTGGCCCGCAGCGCCGTCATCAGCCGCCGCCGCGTGCCCGGCCGCAGCGCCGACAGCGCGGTGCCACGTTCGACGAGATGCACCGCGCGCCCCGTCCCGCGCAGACGGTGCGCCATCGCCATGGCCAGCTCCGCGCCCGCGACGCCGGCGCCCAGCACGGCCGCGTCACCCTTCGCCCCCGCATCGAGGAACGCCTGCCAGCGCTGCGCGAAAGGTCCGAGCGGCTTGGCCGGCACCGCGTGCGCGGCAAAGCCCATGAGATCGGGCAGGTCCGAGGTCACGCCTACGTCGAAGGAGGCGACGTCGAATCCGACCGGCGCCCGGCCCGCGACGCGCACCTGCTGCCGTGCGAGATCGAGCCCCTCGGCGTGACCGAGGACGAGCCGCGCCCCGGTGAAGCGCGCGAGGCGCACCAGATCGATGTCGAGGTCGTCGCGGTCGTAGTGACCCGCGACGTGGCCCGGCAGCATTCCGGAATAGGCTGCGGTGGGTTCCGGGTCGATGAGAGTGAGCCGGACGCCTGGCAGGGGATCCATGCCCCATTTCCGCAGCACAAGCGCATGGGTGTGACCGCCGCCGACGAGGACGACATCTCGGGTCAGGGGCAGGGGGGCGGCGTGCATCGGCTCTCCTCTCGCGTCAGAGAGGGCTTAGCATGGTCCCGCGGGGCCTCAAGCCCCCGCGACCCCGCGCAGCGTGCCGCGCCGCGTCAGATCGAGACGTGAGACAGCAGTTTTTCGCGGTCGACCTCGCCGGCCGCGCCCTCGAGGGAGACCGCGCCACGGGTCATCGCGACGAACCGGTCGGCGAGGCCCCAGGTGAAGTCGAAATATTGCTCCACGAGAACGATCGCCATCTCGCCCTCGTCGCGCAGCCGCGCGATCACCCGGCCGATATCCTGTATGATGTTGGGCTGGATGCCCTCGGTCGGCTCGTCGAGAAGCAACACCTTGGGCCGCGTGATGAGCGCGCGCGCGATCGCGAGTTGCTGCTGCTGGCCGCCCGAGAGGTCGCCGCCGCGCCGCGCGCGCATGTCCCTGAGTACCGGAAACAACTCCCAGATCTGATCCGGCACGCCGCGGGTCGTGCGGGGCAGGCAGGCGAATCCGGCCTCGAGGTTTTCCTGCACCGTCAGCAGCGGAAAGACCTCGCGTCCCTGCGGCACGTAGGCGATGCCCGCGCGCGCGGCCCGTGTCGCCGTCGGATGATCCAGCACCGAGCCGTCGAGCCGGATCGTCCCGCGCGTGTAGGGATGGCGCCCCGCGATCGCCTTCAGCAGCGAGGTCTTGCCCACGCCGTTGGTGCCCATGACGGCCGTCACGCGGCCCGCGTCGGCCCTGAGGTCGATGCCGTGCAGGATCTGGCTCTGGCCGTAGTGGAGGGTGAGGTGTTCGACATGGAGCATGGGATTACCGTCCGAGATAGACCTCGATCACCTGCGGGTTCGCGGTGACGTGGTCGAGAGAGCCCTCGGCCAGAACCGAGCCCTCGTGCAGCACCGTGACCTTGCAATCGAGCCGGCGCACGAATTCCATGTCGTGTTCGACCACCACGACGGCGTGGCGCTCGGCCAGCCGCTTTAGCAGGTCGGTGGTGTGTTCGCGTTCCGCCGGGGTCATGCCGGCGGCGGGTTCGTCGACCAGAAGAAGGCGCGGGTCCTGCGCGAGAAGCATGCCGATCTCCAGCCACTGCTTCTGGCCGTGGCTGAGCTCGCCGGCGATGCGCGGCAGGTGCTCTGCCAGTCCGATCTCATGGGCGACCTCCTCGATCCGGCGGGCCCCCGCGGCGCTCTTGCGATGCAGAAGGACGTCGAGCGGCCCGCGCGGGTTCCGCAGCGCCATCGCGAGGTTCTCGCGCACGGTCTGGGCCTCGAACACGGTGGGTTTCTGGAACTTGCGGCCGATCCCCTCGCGGGCGATGCGGCTTTCGGACATCTTCAGCAGCGAGACGTTGCGCTCGCCCCATGTCACGCGGCCGGTATCGGGCCGGGTCTTTCCGGTGACGATATCCATGAACGTGGTCTTGCCGGCGCCGTTCGGGCCGATCACCGCGCGCAGCTCCGGCTCGCCGATCTGGAACGACAGGTTGTTGATGGCGCGGAACCCGTCGAAGGACACCGACACGCCGGAGAGTTCGAGAAGCGTCGCGCGGCGGTCCCGCCGGCGCGGCGCGGCGTCGCCCCCCGCGGTCTTGTCCCCGGGTGCGGGGCGGTCCAGCACGGCCTCGGTCATTCCGCGGCCTCCGTCTTGCGCAGGGCGCCGGCGTCCGGCCCGACATCGCCCGTCCGCCGCGGCGCGCGGCGCTCGGCGATCAGGTCGACCAGCCCGCCGATCCCCTTGGGCGCGTAAAGCGTGACGAGGACGAAGGAGAGACCGAGCAGCACGAGCCACCAGTCGGTCCACCGGATCTCGTAGATGCCGAGGTCGATGTCCGGCGCCCCGCCGCCGGTGAACCACGACGACAGAAGCGAAACGAACGCCGCCCCGATCGCGGCGCCGTAGAGCCGGCCGCGCCCGCCGATCGCCACCCACACGGCCAGGTAGATCGACGCGATGGGCGCGATCTCGGCGGGATTGATGATCCCCGCCTGCGGGTAGTAGAGGGCTCCGGCAAGGCCCGCGACGATCGCGGTGAGGGTGAAGACGAAAAGCTTGAACCCCTCCACGTGGTAGCCGAGGAAGCGCACCCGCGCCTCGTCGTCGCGGATGCCGCGGATGACCGAGCCCATCTTGCCCGACACCACCCACGCGAAGAGCAGGTAGCCCGCCGCGAGCGCGAGCGCGGAGGCCCAGAAGAAGGTGATCGAGACCACGCTCTGCGGCACCGCGCCGAGACCGGGAAGGTTCTGCAGGCCCGACAGGCCGTTGTTGCCGCGCAGCCCGCTGTCGTTCTGGAAGAGGTAGAGCGACAGCGCGAGCGTCATCGCCTGCGTCAGGATCGAGAGGTAGACGCCGGTCACGCGGCTGCGGAAAGCGAGCCAGCCGAAGACGAGGGCGAGAAGCCCCGGCACCAGCACGACCATCGCCAGCTGCAGGACGAAACTGTCGGCGAAGGCCCAGAGCCAGGGAAACTCGTTCGAGCCGACGACGCCGAAGATCTGTGTGGCGATCGCGTCCTCGACCTCCTGCGGGGTCGGCGGGATCGTGGCCGAGGCGAGGCTCTCGGCCACGATGATCTCGGTGCGGGCGTACATCAGCCACATGCCGATCGCGTAGCCGCCAAGCCCGAAGAACGCCATGTGCCCGAGCGAGAGGATCCCGCAATAGCCCCACACGACGTCCATCGCGATGGCCACGAGGCACAGGCACAGCGTCTTGCCGAGCGTCTTGACGAAGGAGGTCGACAGCGCGCCCGTTCCCGTGGCCTCGGACAGCAGGGTCACGCCGAGGCAGAAGGCGGCGAGGATGCCCAGAAACCAGGGTATCGACGGCGTGTCGCGGACGAGCGAGCGGATCATGTGTCTGTTCCGGTGTCGAGTGGCGCCCGGCGGAGCGACGGCCCGGCCGCACGCGTGGCGTCGCGGTCGGGAGCGGGGGCCAGCCCCCGCACCCCCGGGGTTTGACGGGCAAGATGAAGGGGCAGCGGGCGCGCCCGGCTGGCCGGTCGCCGTGTCGGCCGCGGCCGGGCCGGCCCGCCGGCTGCGTCGGGGAGGGGCCTCGGGCACATCGCGGTCAGTCCCCGGCGGCGCGGCCCTTGAGGGCGACGATGCCCTTGGGCCGGATCTGGATGAAGAGGATGATGAAGAGGATCATGTAGGTCTGTGCCGCGAGCGTGTTCGAGGGGTTGAACCATTCGATGCCCTTCTGCAGCCCGCCGATCAGCGTGGCCCCGGCCAGCGTGCCCCAGACGTTGCCGACGCCGCCGACGACGACGGTCATGAAGCTCTGGACGATGTAGTTGGCGCCCATTTCGGAGGTGACCTGCGCATACAGGCCGATGGCGACGCCGGCGACGCCGGCGATGCCGGAGCCGAGGCCGAAGGTCAGCATGTTGATCCGGCCGGGATCGATCCCCATCGAGCCGGCCATGCCGGGGTTCTGGGTGACCGCACGCACCTCCAGCCCGAGGCGCGTGCGCTTGAGGATCAGCAGCAGCACGGCGAGAAACACCAGCGCCAGCGCGAAGATCGCGATGCGGATGTTGGAGATCGCCACCACGTCGTTCAGCACCCATGCGCCGTCGAGCCAGCCCGGCGCGGTCAGCGGGCGTGCCTGCGTGCCGAAGATGTTCTTGGCGAGCTGTTGCAGCGCGATCGAGATCCCGAAGGTGGCGAGCAGCGTCTCGAGCGGCCGGTGGTACAAATGGCGGATCACCAGCCGTTCGAGCGCGACGCCCGCGCCGAAGGCGACCGCGAAGGCCAGCGGCAGCGCGACGACGAGCGACAGCGTGTAGTTCGGCACGATCGTCTGCACCACGTAGGCGGTGTAGGCGCCGATCATGATGAATTCGCCGTGGGCCATGTTGATGACGCCCATGACGCCGAAGGTGATCGCGAGACCGATCGCGGCGAGGAAGTAGATCGAGGCGAGCGAGATCGCGTCGAGACCGAGATCGAGAACCTGGTGGCGGCCGACGCGCGCCTCGACCTCGGCCAGGGCCGCCGAGGCCGCGTCCGTCACCGCCGGGTCGGGTTCGTTGTAGAGTTCGTAGAAGACGTGGTCCGCGACTGCCACGGCGCGGTCCTCCGGCGTCACCAAGGGCGGCACCGTGCCGGCCTCGGCGAGCGCGGCATAGGCGCGGGTGCGGGCCGCGGGATCGGAGAGATCGGCGCGCGGGACGCCGCCCACCCGGCCGCCCGCCATCGCGCCGGCGAGGGCCTCGCGGATGCCGGCGTTGGTCACAGGCGGCGGCGCGAGGTCGGCTTCCACGAGCTGCGAGTAGGCGTCGGCCTCGGACAGGTCGGAGCCGATCTCGAGCACGCGGGCGACGTTGGCGTCCGCGGGCAGATTGACTGCGACGCCGCGTTCGGCGGAGAGGATCTGTGAGAGGCCGGCGCGGGTCTCGAGGTCGATTGCGTCGGAGAGCCGTTCGATCGCCGCGATGCGGGTCTCGGTGTCCGCGCCGAAGCGGGCGGTCAGGAGATTGGCGAGCCGGTCCTTGCGGGCGCGGAGGGCGGGATCGGGTTCGTCGGGGATCGATGCGCGCAACGGCTCGAGCTGATCGGCGGCCGGGCGCCGGGCGATCGCGTCGAGCGCGGCGACCCGTGCCGCGCGGTCGGGATCGGAGAGCTGGAACTGCACCAGCGCCCCCGCGATGACCCGCCGCACGCCGCCGTTCGGACGGATCTCTTCGATCGCGTCGGCCGCGGCGCGGCCCGCGGGCTCGTCGGTCGCGATGTCGGCGAGGGCGTAGCCGTCGCCGTCCTCGGTGCCGTAGTAGAACAGCCCGTCGCCGGTGTTGCGCACCACCTGCTTGTCCGACCACCGTTCGAGGAACCGCGCCACGCCGGGCAGGCCCGAACCGGCGAGGTCCTCCATGAGCGGGCCGACGGTGCGCCGGCCCGGGTCGGCGACCTCGCCGGCGTGGGTCTGCAGGATGTCCTGCAGCGTGCCGCTCTGAGCGTCGGCGCGCGGCGCGGCGAGGCCCACGAGAGCGGAGATAATCAGGAGGATCAGCGCGCGGCACATGGCAAACCCGTTCGGTCTGGACGTGACGATGCGGACGGGCGCGGGAGGAGAAGGCCGCGCCCGTCCGCGAGATGCGTCCGGATCAGTAGTTGGACTCGATCTGGACGCAGGTCTCGGTCTCGGTGTTGTACATGCCGCAGCCGAGCTCCTGCCAATCCGAGACCAGCACCGCCGAGTCCGGCAGGTAGTCGGTCCAGGCGTCGCCGGGCACTTCCTCGGTCTGGCTGATGATGTCGAACTGGCCGTCGGCGCGGATCTCGCCGATCAGCACCGGCTTGGACAGGTGGTGGTTGGCGTTCATCACCGCGGTGCCGCCGGTCAGGTTCGGAAACTCCTGTCCGTACATGGCATCGCGCACGGCGTCGACATCGGTGGTGCCCGCCGCCTCGACCGCGTTCGCCCACATGTTGAAGCCGATGTAGTGCGCCTCCATCGGGTCGTTCGTCACCCGGCTCTCGTCACCGATGAATTCGTGCCAGGTGGCGATGAACTCGGCGTTCTCGGGCGTGTCGGCGGACATGAAGTAGTTCCACGCCGCGAGGTGCCCTTCGAGGTTCGCGGTGTCGAAGCCGGACAGCTCTTCCTCGCCCACGGAGAAGGCGACGACGGGGATGTCCGCGGCGTCGATGCCCGAGGCGGCGAGCTCCTTGTAGAAGCCGACATTCGCGTCGCCGTTGATGGTCGAGACCACGCCGACGAGGCTGCCGTCCGCGGCGAGTTCCTGCACGTCGGCGACGATCGTCGACCAGTCGGAATGCCCGAAGGGCGTGTAGTTGACGAAGATGTCCTCCTCGGCGATGCCGTTGTCCTTCAGGTATTGCTCGAGGATGTTGTTCGTGGTGCGCGGATAGACGTAGTCGGTCCCGAGCAGCGCGAATTTCTCGATGCCGAGCTCCTCGAGGTAGTAGTCGACGGCCGGGATCGCCTGCTGGTTGGGCGCCGCCCCGGTGTAGAAGACGTTCTTGGAGCTTTCCTCGCCCTCGTACTGCACCGGGTAGAACAGCAGGCCGTTCAGTTCCTCGATGACCGGCAGGACGGACTTGCGCGACACGCTGGTCCAGTTGCCGAAGATCACGTCGACCTCGTGCACGGTCAGCAGTTCGCGCGCCTTTTCGGCGAAGAGCGGCCAGTCGGATGCCGGGTCGACGACGACCGCCTCGATATCGCAGCCAAGAAGGCCGCCGGCCTCGTTCTGCTGTTCCACCAGCATCAGGACCGTGTCCTTCAGCGTCGTCTCCGAAATCGCCATCGTGCCCGACAGCGAATGCAGGACGCCGACCTTGATCGGGCAGGCGGTCTCCTGGGCGAGCGCGGGCGCGGCGCCGGCGATGAGCGCGACAGCAGCGGTCAGAGTGAGTCTCGTCGTCATGGTAATTCCCCGTTGGGCGACACGCCGCTCCCGTCCGGTGGCGGGAGGATCCCGACCGGCAGCGCCGGGGCGCGTGGCACAGACTGTTGTCTCTGGTGCCGCCCGCGACACGATCCGGCGTCCTGCCTTCATGTCCGGCGGCGGTTCCCCGTGCCTCGAAAGGCACCTCATCTGCGTATCGGCGCCGGCAGTGTGGCTCACGCGAAAGGGGAGCGCACGGACGCGGCAACCCGCAAAAGCCGAAATTTCAGGCAGTGCGACGCCGGGTTTGCGAATTTATCGGGCAGATGCTGCGCGCGTTGCACCGCTTGGCGCCAAGCACCGCGGGACATTATGATGAATCATGGCCAATCGCTGGGCATTTGACCGTCGCGCGCCGCTGCAAGCCGGCGCCCCGGCGCGAAGGACGTTGCAGATCAGTCTGTTCCGGTCTTTTCTGACCGAAACGGGGGCAGTGGAATGACGCAGGCGGATCCGACCTATTTCAACGAGATGCTGAACGGCTCGGATGTCCGGGCGGCGTACGAGAGCCTCGAGCGATGGCAGGCGGCCATGCCCGCGGATCTCAGATCGCTGAAACAGCACGAGGCCGAACAACTGTTCCGGAGGGTCGGAATCACCTTCGCGGTGTATGGCGAGGGCGGGGATCCCGAGCGGCTCATTCCCTTCGACATGTTCCCACGCGTCTTTACCGCGGAGGAATGGCGCAAGCTCGACCGCGGGATCCGCCAGCGCGCAGCGGCGCTCAACGCGTTCCTCGCCGACGTCTACGACCGCGGCGAGATCCTTCGCGCGGGCCGCATTCCCGAACACCTCGTCACCCATAACGAGGCTTTCGAGAAGGCGGTCGTCGGCATGCGTCCGTCGCGCAACGTCTGGAGCCACATCGTCGGCATCGACCTCGTGCGGACCGGCCGCGACCAGTTCTACGTCCTCGAGGACAATTGCCGCACCCCCTCCGGTGTGAGCTACATGCTGCAGAACCGCGAGATCATGATGCGGATGTTCCCGCAGCTTTTCCTCGAGAACCGGATCGCCCCGGTCGACGGCTACGCCGCGGCGCTCAAGCGCACGCTCGTCTCGGTCGCGCCGCCGAAATGCGACGGCACGCCCAACGTCGTCATCCTGACCCCGGGACAGTTCAACTCGGCCTATTACGAACACTCGTTTCTCGCCGATCTGATGGGCGTCGAGCTTGTCGAGGGGCAGGATCTGTTCGTGGATGGCGATTTCGTGTGGATGAAGACCACCGAGGGGCCGCAGAAGGTCGACGTGATCTATCGCCGGATCGACGATGCCTTCCTCGATCCGCTGTGTTTCCGGTCCGACTCGATGCTGGGCGTGCCGGGCCTGATGAACGTCTACCGGTCGGGCGGAGTGTCGATCTGTTCGGCCCCCGGCGCGGGCGTGGCCGACGACAAAGCGATCTACACCTTCGTGCCGGAGATGGTGCGCTTCTACCTCGGCGAGGCCCCGGTCCTCGAGAACGTGCCGACATGGCAATGCGCCAAGCCCGACCAGTGCAAGTACGTGATCGAGAACCTCGCGGAACTGGTGGTCAAGGAAGTGCACGGCTCGGGCGGCTACGGAATGCTGGTTGGGCCGAAGGCGGACAAGAGCCAGCTCGAGGCGTTCCGCGCCAAGATCGAGGCGCGCCCCGAGAACTACATCGCCCAGCCCACGCTCGCCCTGTCTACGGTGCCGACCTTCGTCGACGAGGGCGTGGCGCCGCGCCACGTGGATCTGCGGCCATACTGTCTCGTCGGCGAAAAGATCGAGCTCGTGCCCGGCGGACTGACCCGCGTCGCGCTGAACGAGGGGTCGCTCGTCGTGAACTCCAGCCAGGGCGGCGGGGTCAAGGATACGTGGGTTCTGGCGGAGTGACGACGACATGCTGAGCCGGACGGCCTCTCATCTCTACTGGATGGCCCGCTACATCGAGCGGGCCGAGACGACCGCGCGACTGATGCAGGTCGGCGCGCGCAACGCGCTCCTGCCGGATATCGGTGGCGGCTACCGCAACGACTGGGAGGCGATCCTGCAGGCGTCCGGTTCGCTGGAGCCATTCCGCGAGAAATACGGCGAGACCAAGCAGCGCAACCTCGAGACGTTCCTGTTCTTCGACGAGGAGAACCCGGCGTCGGTGCGCTCCTGTCTCGCGCGGGCGCGCGAGAACGCGCGCGTCGTGCGCACGGCGCTGACCTCGCAGACCTGGGACGCGATGAACTCCACGTTCCAGGAGCTGAACCAGCTTCACCGGACGGAACGGTCCAAGCTGTCGCTGACCGACCTTGCCGAATGGACATCGAACGCCTGCGCCCTCGCGCGGGGCTCCATCGAGGCGACGCAGTTGCGCAACGACGGCTTCCACTTCATGGGGCTGGGCTTCACGCTCGAACGGGCGGACAACACCGCCCGGCTGCTCGACGTGAAATACTACGTGCTGCTGCCCTCGCTGACCTATGTCGGCTCGGGTCTCGACCAGACGCAATGGGTCACGCTGCTGCGCTCGATGTCGGCGCACCGGGCGTTTCAATGGACCTATCGGGGCGAGATCACTGCCGCCCGCATCGCGCATTTTCTCATTCTGAACAGGCAGTTCCCGCGGTCACTTCTGACCGCGGTGCAGGGCACGTGCGACAATCTCGATCATCTCGCCCGCGGCTACCAGAACCCGAGCGAGGCGCAGTCCGCCGCCCGCCGGATCCTCGCCGAATTGGCCGAGGCGCGCGTCGAGGACATTTTCGACGAGGGGCTGCACGAATTCCTCACCCGGTTCATGCGTCAGAACGCGGGGATCGCCGGGATCGTGCAGGACACCTACCTGACCGGAGAGCCGGCATGAAGCTCCGCATCCGCCATGTCTCCACCTTCGCATTCGACGCGCCGGTCAAACGGCTCGTCCAGTCGCACCGGCTCAGCCCGACGGACACGGCGAGCCAGCGCATTATGGCGTGGAACGTCGATACCGGTCCGGCCTCGATCGGGGCGGCCTTTCGCGACGGTGCGGGCGACTGGACGCAGACAGTGAGCCTGCGCGGTCCGCTCGAGACCTTCACGGTGACGGTCGAGGGCGAAGTGGAGACGCAGGACCAGTCGGGCGTGCTGCGCGGTCATCGCGAGCACGTGCCGCCCTCGGCATACCTCACCAGCACCCGCCGAACCGCGCTGACCGCCGAACTTCGCGGTCTCGCCGCGGAGGCGTCGGAGGGCACCGCGCCAGGCCGGTCGCTCGATCGGGCGCATGCGCTCTGCCGGGCGGTGCACGACGCGGTGGCCTACGTTCCCGGCAGCACCGAGGCCGCCACCACCGCATCCGAGGCGCTGGAGGGCGGGCGCGGGGTCTGCCAGGATCACGCGCAGGTTCTGATCGCGCTGGCCCATGCCTGCGAGATTCCGGCGCGCTACGTCGCCGGATACCTGATGAGCACCGAGGACAGCGTGGGCGCCGAGGCCAGCCACGCCTGGGCGGAGCTTCATGTCGACGGGCTCGGCTGGGTCGGATTCGACGCGGCCAATGCGTGCTGCCCCGATGCGCGCTACGTGCGGCTCTGCTCGGGATACGATGCCGCGGACGGCGCGCCCATTCGCGGCGTGATCGACGGCGCCGCCGAAGAGTCTCTCGACGTGTCGGTGGCGGTCCTGCGCGACGGTCAATCCCAAAGCCAGAGCCAGGGCTGACGGCCGGGGCCGTGTCCGCTGTGGCGTGACGCGGTGCTTCGGCGGCCGCGTGCACGCGCCCGATTGCCGAACGCCGCGAGAGAGCCTAGCTGTGGTCGGGCGTGGGCGAGCGCCCGCCAGTCTTGGGAAGGATCGACATGACCTATTGCGTGGGCCTGCTGCTCAAGGCGGGCATCGTGCTTCTGTCCGACACGCGCACCAATGCCGGGCTCGACAACATCGCGACCTTCCGCAAGATGTTCACCTTCGTCGCCCCGGGCGAACGGGTGATCGCGATCATGACCGCGGGGTCGCTGTCGGTGACGCAGACGACGTTGGCGCGGCTGTCGGACGCCGTCGAGAACCCGGAGAGCGACGAGCACAGTTCCATCCTCAAGGCGCCATCGATGCTGAAGGTCGCCGAGATGATCGGCGCAACCCTGTCGGAGGTCCGCGCGGAAATTTCGGACAAGATGGACCGCATGAAGCAGTCCGCATCGGCCTCGCTGATCGTGGCGGGGCAGCGCAAGGGCGGACCGATGCGGATGTTCCTCGTCTATCCCGAGGGCAACTTCATCGAGGCGACCGAGGACACGCCCTACCTGCAGATCGGCGAGCACAAGTACGGCAAGCCGATCCTCGACCGGGTCATCACGCCGGAGACCTCGCTCGTCGATGCCGAAAAGGCGGTGCTCCTGTCGATGGATTCGACCCTTCGCTCCAACCTGTCGGTCGGGATGCCGCTCGACCTCGCGGTGATCGAGGCCGGCGGCCTCGAGATCGCCAAGTCGCGTCGGATCGAGGCCGAGGACGAAGGCTTTTCGCGCATGAGCCGCGCGTGGTCGGACGCGCTGCGCGACGCGTTCCAGCGCATCGACCCGGCCTGAGGCCGCGGTCGCATCAGACTTGAGAGGCGCGCGCCTCCGGGACGTGCACGGGCTGCGTCGCGATCATCGCCGCCTCGGTCAGGCCGCAGTCGAACACGACGTCGGACCCGAGCGGAAAGACCCGTGTGTCCGGGCGGATCGCGTCGGACAGTCGCTCGGTCGGACTCGGCATTGTCAGGCCCTGCGGCCCGCCACCGATCAGCAGCGGCGCGATCGCGACCTGGAGGCGCGTCAGCAATCCCGCCTCGAGGAAGCGGGAGATGGTGATGCCGCCGCCTTCGACCAGCAGCGAGGACAGCCCCGCGTCGTTCAATGCGGAGACGATCTCGACCGGGTCGAGCCCGGTGTCGCGCGCCTTGAGGCGGATTACTTCCACGCCGTCGGGGCGCGGGCGGTCGACCGCCTGCACAACGATGCTGCGCGCGCCGTCGCGCTTGAGCACCGGCGCATCGTCCGGCAGCCGGCCCTTGGGGTCGATCACGACGCGCGTCGGGTGGCGTCCGTTGCATAGCCGGACCGTCAGGCGCGGGGTGTCGTGCAGCGCGGTGCGCACGCCGATCACCACGCCGTCGACCAGTGCGCGCATTCGGTGAAGGTGCGCCAGGCCGTCAGGGCCCGAAACGTCGCGCGCGTCGCCAGTGACCGTGGCCACCCGGCCGTCCAGCGATTGTCCGATCTGCGCGACCGTCATCGGGCCCACGTCGCGACGCGCGAGCGGGCCGTAGAGATCGAGCGCGGCGCGTTCGCCCGCGCTCCATCGGCCGCAGCAGGTGCAGGCGGCGCCGTGGCGCACAGCCAGCAGCCGTTCCCAGACCCGTGGGGTGACGTCAACGCAGTGCATGGCGCTCCTCCTTCGGGGTCCCGCGCGGCACGGCGAGGATATCGCCGTGTCCGATCAGGCAGGTCGTCTCGGTCGATCGTTCGATCCGCAGCGCGCCCCAATCGTCGGCCTCGGGCATGCCGGCCTCTCCGGCGGCGCGCGCGATCCCCTCTACCAGCATGCGCTGGAGCGGGGCTGCGTCGGGGCCGAGCCGCCAGCGGCTGTCGGCCTGGCTGACCTCGAACCCGGCGTCGCGCAACACCGCGACGCTGCGCGTGACGGCATCGGGGCCGAGTGCGGGGCCAAGCCCCTTGTCGCCCCTCTGATGACGGTTGAAGGCATCGGTCACCGCCGCGTCGCGCGGATCTTCGAGCGTCCAGCGCATGGCGCCATCGTAGGACAGCGCGGCGTATAGCGGCACCCCGAGCCGGGAGGCGAGATCGCGGACCCACGTTTCCGGGACGAGATCGAACAGCGCCGACGCGGTCACGAGCGTCACGCCGTCGAGTGGCAGCGCGTCGAGATCGGCGATGTCGGTGCAGAAGGTTTCTGCCCGGGGGCCGGCCGCCGCCTTCGCGAGGTCCAGCAGCTCCGGATCGTTGTCGACCAGACGCCAGCGCGTGCCCTCCGGCAGGTAGGGCGCCATCGTTCGCACGGTCGAGCCGCTGCCGCATCCGAGATCGAGGATCACCGGCGCGGGGCCGGCCGCCGCCGCGGCCCTGTGCAGCAGCACGTCGTCGCGGGCCGCCCGGTCGGCGGGTTCGCGCAGGGACAGCCAGTCGGCGGAAAAACTCATCTCAGATCTCGTCCTCGAACCAGGCGCGGGCCACGTGGCTTTCGTGCAGCAGGATCCGCAGGCGTTTCACCCGGCCGCCGTCGTTCAGCGCGCCGCTGCGCACCTTTTCCGCCATGCGCGCGAAGATGTGCCCGCACAGGAATTCGGTCGTTGTGAACTTTCCCTTGAATTCAGGTACTTCGTCGAGGTTCTTGTAGCGTAGCGGCCCGAGCACCTCGTTCAGCGCTTCGGTGGCGAGGCCGATATCGACCACGAGGCCATGATCGTCGATGTCGTTCGTGAAGAAGGCGGCATCGACCGTGAACGTGGCACCGTGCATCCCTTGCGCGGGTCCGAAAACCTCGGAAGGCAGCGAGTGTCCGATCATGATGTGGTCTGTGACTTCGACGGCGAACATGGATGGTCCCTCAGGTCGTTTTGTATTTGATACGGTGGCAGAGCGTCGCCGGATCCATCAGGATCGCGCCGTAACGCTCTGGAAGCGCTTCGAATTCCGTCTCTCCGGAAATCAGGACGTCCAGCGCGGGATCGTGCAGCAGGTCGAGCGCCGTCGCCAACCGACGCGCATGGTCCCAGCGCGGACCGCGCATTGCCGGCAGGTGCCCGACCTGCGAACTGACGAGGCGCAGGCGGCGCGAGTGGAAGGCGCCGCCGAGTGCGACGGGCACCGTGCCTGCGCCGTACCAGCTCGCCTCGACGATCGTTGCCTCGAAACCTGCGCAATCGAGCGCGGTGTCGAGGCCGTCTGCCGTGGCCGTCGCATGGATCACCACGTCGCAGTCTCGCGGTGCGGCATCCGGTGCCGCGAAGGCGCAGCCGAGTGAATCCGCGAGCGATGCGCGCGCTGCGTTCACGTCGACGATCGTCACCGCGGCTCCCGGCAGACGCGCGGCGAGATAGGCGACGAGCGCGCCGACGACACCGGCCCCGATCACAGCCACGCGGTCACCAGCGGCGGCGCCGCTGTCCCACAGCACGTTGAGCGCGGTTTCCATGTTCGAGGTCAGAACGGCCCGGTCCGGCGGCACGGCCTCGGGCAGCGGCGTCAGCATCGTCTCTGGTGCGCGGAAACGGGTCTGGTGCGGCTGGAGCGCGAACACCGTACGTCCCGCGAACGCACCTTCGGCCGGGCGGCCGACCGCGCAATATCCGTACTTCACCGGGAACGGGAACGCCCCTTCCTGCGCGGGCGCGCGCATGCGGTCGGCCTCGCTCTCGGGCACGCGCCCTTCGAAGACCAGCCGCTCCGTGCCCCGGCTTATGCCGGAGAACAGCGTCTCGACCAGCACACCGTCGCCCTCCGCGCCGGGGCCGAGCGCGGCCTCGCGCGGGGCCACGCACCACAGGGCGGTCGCGCTCATGTGAAGATGTGCCCCGACTTTGCCGCCTTGGTCGCGAGGTAACGCTCGTTCTGCGGCGTGCGACCGGCCTGAAGCGGCACCCGTTCGACCACGTCCACCCCGTGCCGGGTCAGGATGTCGACCTTGCGAGGGTTGTTCGTCATCAGGCGCACGCGCTGGATCCCGAGCCGAGCGAGCATCTGCGCACCAGTGCGGAAGTCGCGCAGATCGTCGTCGAAGCCGAGCCACTGGTTCGCCTCGACGGTGTCGAGACCGGAATCCTGCAGCGCGTAGGCCCGCATCTTGTTCGCGAGCCCGATCCCGCGGCCCTCCTGGTTGAGGTAGAGCAGCACGCCGCCATCACCCCCGGCCATCGCAGCCATCGCGGCATGAAGCTGCGGTCCGCAATCGCACTTGAGGCTGCCGAGAACGTCGCCGGTGAAGCAGGCCGAGTGGAGCCGCACGAGCACCGGCTGCGACAGATCCGGCGTGCCGACCTCGATTGCCGAATGCTCGATGCCGCCATCTTCGGGACGGAAGACATGCACGCGCCCGGCATCGGAGGCCGCCATCGGCAGCGGGGCGGAGCTCACGCGGTCGTGGTGCGCGCCAGCGGCGAGCGTGTCCGTCACCTCGTGCGCCTGCATGACAGTGAGGCCGAGGCTGAGCGCCAGGTCCGGGCCCTCGCGAAGCGGCACGATCACCGCCGCCGGCAACACCTGCGCCGACTGTGCGAGCGTCGTGGCCGCCCGGTGGATGGCCGAGCCCGAGGCGAGGGGCGGCAGCGGGCAGGGCGTGGCGCCCGAATCCGCGACGCCGCCGGCCTGCGTCGTGATCCAGTCCAGCCCGGCAGTGGGCGGCAGGGCGGCCCGCAGCACGTCGCCCGGCGGCATCGCGATGCTGCCGAGCGCGCGTGCGCGGTGCCGGGTCAGCGCAAGCTCAGCCCGGCCCATCGCCGCAAGGGCAGCGAAGCGGTCCTCGGTCAGGGTTTCGGCCCAGGCGACCAGCGCGGCCTCGCCGTGATCGAGCAGGATCACCGGCAGCCCGAGACGCAGATCGCCCTTGAGCCGCATCAGCCGCTCGGACGCGCGCGGCGCCAGCGCCACGGGAAGAGTGGCCGTCTCGGGGCCGGCGGTCAGGTCAGGGCCGTCGATGGCGGCGGAGCGGAGTGGGCGCAAGGTCAGAATCCCGTTTTCCGGTCTGGTAGGCGAGACTTAGGTCGCGACGGGCCGAGGCAAGAGGCGACGGCTTAACTCCGCCTGCGGCTGGATCGGCGGCGGGGCGCGCTAGGTCTGCGTCAGGCATCGCAAATGAGGCAGGACATGGACCGCTGGCTGGGACTCCTTCGATCACTGGTGATCTATCACAAGCCCGCGACCCGGCGCGCATGGCGCCAGTTTTACGCCGAGATCCTGTCCGACGGCGATCTCGCCTTCGACGTCGGCGCGCATGTCGGCACGCGGGCGCGGGCCATGAGGGCGGCCGGTGCGCGGGTCGTCGCGCTGGAGCCGCAGGCGCTGTTCGCGCGGTTCCTGCGCCGGACGCTGCCGCGGGACATCACGCTGATCGAGGCCGCCGCCGGCGGCGCCGAGAGCGAGGCTGTGATGGCGGTGTCGTCGCGCCATCCGACGGTGTCGTCGCTTCATGCGGATTTCGTCTCCGGCGCCGCCAGTGCGCCCGGCTTCGGCCACGTCCGCTGGGACAGCGAACAGAAGGTGCAAGTGGTTACGCTCGACGGGCTGATCGCCGCGCATGGCCTGCCCGATTACGTAAAGATCGACGTGGAGGGGTTCGAACTCGACGTGCTTGCGGGCCTGTCGCAGCCGGTGCCGCTCCTGTCGGTCGAGTTTCTTCCGGGCTTTCCGGATCTCACGCTGCGGGTGATGGACCGGCTGGCGGAGATCGGGGACTATCGCTTCAACCCGATCGTGGGGGAGGGCGGACGCTTTCTCTGGTCCGACTGGCGGGATGGCTCGGCGGTCGCCGAATGGCTGTCCGGGCTGCCGCCGGAGTCGGAGTCGGGTGACCTGTTCGCGCGCCTCTCGCGCTGACGGCGCGCGTCAGGCCGCGCGCAGGATCGCCGCGAACTCCCCGAAAAGGGTCGGGGTCGCCGCGATCACCGTTCCGCTGGTCTCTGGCCTGTCGTCGGGGCTCCAGCCCTCCACCGTGACGCCGGCGGCGCGCAGGATCACGAGGCCGGCGGCGATATCCCACTGCTGCAGCCGCCGCTCCCAGAAGCCGTCGATCCGACCGGCCGCGAGCCAGGCAAGATCGAGCGCCGCCGCGCCCATACGCCGCACCCCGGCGCAAGCCGGCATCAACCGGGCGATGTCTGCCGCGTGATCGTCGATATGCGGCATCGTGCCGAACGGAATCCCCGTGCCGAAGAGCGCGGTGCCGAGCTGACCGGTCTGCGAGGGCTGCAGGGGATCGCCATTCAACACCGCCTCGCGGCCGGCGCGCGCTGCGAACGTCTCGCCGCGCAGCGGGTCGTGGATCACGCCGATTGTGCGAACGCCTTCGACCTCCAGCGTGACAGATACCGCCCAGTGGGGGATGCCGCGCAGGAAGTTCGTGGTCCCGTCGAGCGGGTCGACGATCCAGCGACGCTGCGCCGTGCCTGCCGCGCCGGTTTCCTCCCCCAGCCAGCCGTCGTCGGGCCGCGCCGCGGCAAGGCGCGCGCGCAGGTGTCGCTCGGAGGCGAGATCGGCCTCGCTCGCGAAATCGCCCGCACGCTTCTCGGTCACCGTCAGACGGTCGCGCGCCTGCCAGTGTCCGAGCAGGATCTCGCCCGCCTCGATCGCGGCGTCCCGCGCGAGGCTGAGGTCGTTGTCCTCGCCGGTCACGGCGTTACCCGGTCGAGCACGGCGGCGACGGTTGCCGCCGTATCGTCCCAGGCGGGCAGGGCGGCGCCCGCGCGTGCGGCGCCGTCGGCCAGTGTCTTGCGATGCGCGGGGTCGGTCAGCAGGCGACGCAGCGCGTCCGCGACGGCGTCCACGTCCTCGACCGGAACCAGAACCCCGGCGTCGCCCGGAACCGTGCCCGGAACCGCGCCGGTGTCGCAGCTCACGATCGGCAAGCCGTAGGCCATGGCCTCGTCGAAGACGATGCCATAGCCCTCGTAGCGGGTGGCGAGCGCAAAGATCGAGGCCCGCGCGTAGAACGAATCCAGCGTGTCGCGGTCGACCCGCCCGGCGAAGGTAACGCGATCATCGAGGCCCGACGCAGCCTTCAGCCGGTCGAGTTCGGCGGCATGGTCCGCGTCGTGGACGCCACCGGCGATCACGGCCTGCCAGTCGAGATCGGTCAGCCGTGACAGCGCGCGCAGGAGCACGTCGTGACCCTTGCGCCGAACGCGGATCCCCACGGACAGGATGAGCGGCGGGTCGGCGGGCGCGCCAACGCCCGCCGGTCGGTCGGTTCCGGGGCGCGCCACGGTGATCGCCGCCGCCGGCACGCCGTAGTCGGCCGCGAGAAGGTCCGCCGTATGCGGGCTCGTCACCACGACAGCGGACGCACGCTCTAGAATCGCGCGCTCGGTCTCGAAGAGATGGGCCCGCCGCGCCTCGGGCAGCCCGCCTTCGTGCGCGAGAGGGTGATGCACCATCGCCACCAGCGGTGCCGCCATGCCGTCGAGCGCGTGGACGGGAAGCGCCCCGAGCGCGAGCCCGTCGACCAGGACAGGGCAATCTGCGGGCAGGGCCGCCAGGCGCGCCGCGGCATCCGCGATCTCCGCCGCGCTCGGATCGGGAAAACCGGCCCCCAGCTCGATGAGCGCCACGTCGCGGCCCGCCGACCGCAGCCCGTCGAGAAGGCGCCGGTCGTAGATGTAGCCGCCGGTCAGCGTGGTGATGTCGCCGGGAACGGCGAGGGCGGCGCGGCGGGGGCGTGTCATGGTGGTCGTCGGCTTTCCGGTCAAGGGCTGGCGCACAGCGCCTCCGTTCGGCGCTCCAGATGGCGCGCGGCGGCCGGCGGGCAAGCGCTTCGGCTGTGGCTAGCGCACGTGGCTAGCGCACGGCTCTCTCGACGATGGACGCCGGCACCTCGACCCGCGTCGCCTGTCCCATGAGGTCGATCAGCAGGCGCAGGCGCTGGTCCGAGGTCAGGTCCTCGACCCGCGCGACGATATCCGCAAACGGACCGGACAGGATCCGGATCTCGTCTCCAACCGCGATGCGATCCGGCTCCTGAAGCGTACCGGAGCCGTCGCATCTTGCGCGGAGCCCTTCGATGAAGCCTTCGGGAAGGGCGCGCGGGCGGCGCGGATCGGACACCACGAGCCGGGTGATTCCGCGGGTCGCGTTGATCGCGCGCCAGGAATCGCCGGCCGGATCGAAGCGCACGAATACGTAGCCCGGAAAGAGCGGCCTTTCGCCCGTCCGCATGCCGTGGGCGCTGCGCGTCGACACCGTGAGCAGCGGCGCGAAATGCTCGAACTTCTGCCGCGTCAGGTTCGTGCGCGCAATGCGGAGCGCGTTCGGTTTGACCTGCGCCGCATACCAGCCCGCTTTGCGGGTCGCCGCATCGAGAACGATTTCGGGCATTCCTGGATCACCGTTTTGCTGTCCGCCGCGACGGGTAGTGCATCGCCGCTGCCGATCCAAGGCGAGGGGCATTCAATTAAACGTTTCATCGCGACGTGCGCGTCATTCCGCGTGTGATTCAGGCAACGGAAAGACTTCGGGCCTAGCGTGTCGCGGCGCCCCGGGGGTGGGGTGCGTCGATCTACCTGGAGTATCCAAGATGGTTGCTTTCGCAGTCGCGAAAGCGTGTCGAGCCGCTGTGCTCGGCGCGCTTCTCGCTGTCGTGCCGGCCGTCGGCATGGCGGCGCAGGCCAAGACGACGAGGATCGTCATTTCCGACGATCGGGGTGGGCTGGTGCATACGCGCGCACAAGATGTCGCGCGGATCCGGGCCCGGGGACAGACCGTGGCGATATCCGGCCGCGTCTGCCTTTCGTCTTGTACGATGTATCTCGGGGCCGGGGACGTGTGCGTCCGGCCCGACGTCACCTTCGGCTTTCACGGGCCCAGTTACTACGGTCGCCGGCTCAGCCAACACGACTTCGACTACTGGAGCGCCGTGATTTCAAGCCATTACCCGCCGGCATTGCGGAAATGGTACATGCAGAAGGCGCGCTTCCGCCTGCGCGGGTTCTACAGGATCTCGGGCCGCCAGCTGATCGCCATGGGCGTGCCCGAGTGCTGAAGACACGCTGAGCGTGGCGCTATGCGCCGCGCTCAGTTCGTGCCGCTGGTGCTGGAAGTCGAGGATGTGTTCGACGTGCCGCCGCCGTTGCCGCCAGCCGCGGCCAGAGCGCCGGCTGCCGCAACGCCGCCCAGGATCGGGGCGAGGCCACCGAAGAGCGGCGCGACGTTCGTCGCCGCACCGGCGGCACCGGCCGGCACCGCGGCGCCCGCGATCTCGTCGTCGCTGCAGGTCACCTCGAGACGGCTGTCTTCGAGCCAGCGGGCGGACGCGACGGCGCGGTCCTCGCACACGTTCAGGCGTTCGGCAGCCGCGACCGGGGATTCCGGTGCCGCAGACATGGCCGGCGTGGCCAGAGCGCAAACAATGGCGAAACTCGCGAGGGTCTTCATTTGATACTCCACTCGAAATGCTGCCCCGACACGTAACGCAATTTCCGGCCTCGGACCAGAAAAGGCTTCAAATTGCGCGAATAAATTTCGCGTATCGGCCTGCGATGCCCGGAAGGACGGCCACCCGGGGGCGGCCGTGCCATCACGATGTGTAGTAGTTGGACCCGTAGGCCGCGTAGGCGCCGTACTTTCCGCCGTAGCCGTAGCGGCGCATCCCGCGCGGATCGATCTGTGCAAGAACGAGGCCGTTGACCCGCGTGTTGACGGAGCGGAACTGTCGCAGCGCCTCTGCAACCTGGGTCTTGCTGGTCCTGTCCCAAGCGACGGTGAACAGAACGGCGTCGGTGTATTGCGACACGATCCGCGCATCCGGTACCACCAGCACCGGAGGGGTATCGACCACGATGAAGTCGTAGGAATCACGCAGGCTGCCCAGGAAGTCGCGGAAACGATCGGACGAGAACAGGTCCGCGGCGTTGGCGGAGGTGCGTTCCGCCATCATGATGTCGGCGTTCATCGCCTCGTCGCGGATCACGCACTCCTCGAACGGCACCGTACCCGTCATCGCGGCGATGACGCCGCCGGCGGCCCGGTCCTTGCCGAAGTACTCGCCGAAGGTCCGGCGACGGATGTCGCCCTCGACCAGCAACACGCGGCGGCCCAGGCCGGCGAGGTTGTGGGCAAGCGCGATGGCCTGCGTCGTCTTGCCTTCGCCCGGAAGGGCCGAGGTCGACATGATAATCTGCGGCGGATTGTCGATGTCGGACAGCAGCACCGACGTCCGCAGGTTGCGGATCGCCTCGGAGGCGGCGGAGGTCGGCTTGCGGTTCAGGTAGTCGACCAGTTGTCCCCGCTTGCGGATCGGGATCTTCGGGATCTGGCCGAGGATCGGCAGGCCGGTCTCTGCCTCGAGATCTTCGCTGGTGCGGAAGCCGCGATGGAGGAACTGCCGGCCCATCACGATCGCCGCGCCCACCATGAGGCCGAGGATCAGCGAGAGCGCCACGATACGCGACTTCCGCGGCTCGACATACGTGCCCGGCGTCGCGCGCGACAGAAGGCGGCTGTCGGCCTGCTGCAGACCGCGCTGCACCGATGTCTCCTTCAGACGCGTCAGGAACGTCTCGTAGAGCGTTCGCGTCGACTGAAGCTCGCGCTCCAGCTGCTGCAGCTCCGAGAACTGCTGCGACTGATCGTTGAAGCGTTGCTGCAGATCGTCGTAGCTCGCCGAAAGCGCTTCGGCCTGTTGCGAAGACCGGCTGGCATTGGTCGTGAGGCGTGCGGTCAGCGTGTCCAGACGGGTTTCGAAGAGCTGCTGCGCGTCCGTGTCGCCCGCCACAGCGTCGTCGACGATACGGTTGAGCGTCGGATCGTCGAGCTCGCCGGCAATGTCTTCGTAGGCACCGGCGTCGCGCAGATCGCTGATCCGGTCGATACGCGCCGTCTGGACCGAGGCCGTGCTGCGCGCGTCGGCAAGTCGGGCGCGGATGTCACGCAGCTGCTGGTTCAGACCTTCGAGAGCTTCGGGACTCGACAGCTCCATGTCGGCGCGCATGTTCTTCACGGCCGCCTGCTGGTCCTCAAGCTCGCCTTCAAGGTCGACCACGCGCTCCGACAGCCAGGTGACGGCGTTCTCCGTCGCCTGGAATTTCACGTCGATCTGGTTCTGGATGTACAGCTCGGACAGGGTGTTGGCTATGCGGGCCGACTTCATCGGGTCGCCGGTCTGGGCACGGACGTTGAAGACGTAGGTGTTGCGCTGGTTCGTTGCCGACACCGCGGAACGGACGGCATTGACCGTCCTGTTCAGGGTCCGTTCTTCTTCGCTGATGGTTTCGCCGGTAGGCGCTGTCGTGGTGGGCGCCGCTGCGTCGTCGCCGACAAGACCCCGGACCGCACCGACCACCGAGCCGATGATCGGACGGATCGCGAAATCGGGCTCCGGGCGGAGCGCGGAGTTGAACTCTGGATCGTTGGTCAGATCGAGCGTGCTCACAAGCTCTTCGATCAGGCTGCGCGAGCGGATGACCTCGAGCTCCGTGTTGATCGACGAATCCTCCGTCGACACGCCGGACACGACGCTCTCGATGTCCACGACCTGCTCGTTGCGCAACTGGAGGGCGAGTGACGTGGTTGCCGCGTACTTCGGCTCGGCCACCACGAAAGCCTGGTATCCACCGATCAGCGCCGCGACCGCTGCGCAGCCCGCGATGATCCACTTGCCCCGCCAAAGCGTGCCCGCGATTTCCAGGAGGTCTATTTCGTCATCCTCTTGCGCAGGCGGCTGATAGGGCTGCGTCGCGGTGACGTTCCGAGGCTTTTCGAGCATGCGTCCACATGAAATTCTGATCTCACGGCGTCATCGCATGTCTGCGATGAGCGGGCAATGCACGAAGCGGTCAACTCAGGTGCCGTGTCCCCTCAGAATTGTCATTACGGTGCGGCAGAAGATGAGAGTATCGAGCCAGAATCCGGCATTTCGGATATACGCGAGATCGTCACGGACCTTTGCTGCGGTCGCCTCGAGGCCGTTCGCGTAGCCGAGACGCACCTGGGCGAGACCGCTGATTCCCGGGCGGACGGCGTGGCGCTCGCGGTAGCCCGGCACGTGCCGGACGAAGCGGCGGGCATGGTTGAAGTAGTCCGGGCGCGGCCCGATAAGGCTCATGTCGCCGCGCAAGACGTTGAAAATCTGCGGCAATTCGTCGAGACGGGATTTGCGCAGAAAGCGACCGAGGCGCGTGATCCGGTCCAGTTCGAGCGGATCGTCCGCGCCACGCGCGATACGCTCGACCGGCCGCATCGTCCGGAACTTGATCGCCGGGAAAGCGCGGCAATGCCGCCCCATCCGCGCCTGAATGAAGAACAGCGGTCCGGCATTGAAAATCGGATTCGCGGCGATAAGCAGCGCGGCCACGGCAAGCGTGAGCGGCAACAAGACAAGCGCGCCGACGATATCGAATACCCGTTTAACAGAACGGTAAATCGCTCGATCAATTCCGGTCTCGGAATATTCGAATTCCGCTACATCAACCGAGCCGCGAAATGCGACACCGTGCAAATCGAACATAAACGTCCCCCGGCGCGCTCAGGCCTCGAGCCGAGCCGCGCAGTTCCAGAATCGCTGTCGAGCTTATTTTCCGTTAACCTTCTTGCGGAATGAGGGCTCTCGATCAAGTCCCGTCTGACGCGAAAGAGCAGCATTTTTGCAAGGCCACATTTTTGCCGCAGTTCTGATCACTCGGTGAGCAGACGCGCAGGGGCCAGCCCTACAGAACGCGTCGGGCCGCCCCCGTGATCGAGGGCGGCCCGTGCATTTCGGCGCTTACGTTGGATCAGTTTCCGACGGCCGAAGTCGCAGTGTTGATGATCGTCGGGAAGAACTGCTGCAGCGCGCGGTTCCATTTGGTGATCGGCTGCTCCTCGATGAAGACGATGTCGTTCGGGCGCATCGTCATCTGCGTCGCGAGGGTCAGGTTCGCCGCGTTCGCCGCATTGAGATGCCAGGCAGTGACCGCGTTGAACTCGGCCGGGTTCTCGGACGCGCGCAGCACGTAGATCTCGGCCGGATCGCCGGTCGTCGTCTCGAACCCGCCATTGGAGTAGATCACGTCAGCCAGCGTCGCCTGGCGTCCGAAGGGCAGGGTGAAGCGGCTCTGGGTGCTGACCTCGCCAGCGAGATAGACGTAGTCGCGCTCCACGGCGTCGAGCTCGAGCTGCGCCGAGAAGTTCCCGCGCCGCTCGTCCAGCGCCGCGCGGCGCAGCGAGATTTCCTGCGACAGCTCGGACAGCGCCTGCTGGCGGGCCTGCTGGCGCAGATTGATGACGTCGATTTCGGCCTGGTAGAACGCGAAGGCCTGTTCGAGGTCATAGGTCGTGTCCACGAAGACCGCGTCACCGTTGACCAGCTCGAGCCGCTGCAGGTCGGGCCGTGCGAGGTAGTCCTCGAGCGGGATCTGGTAGAGATTGCCGTCGCGGTAGATGCGGATCGAGACGTATTCCTCGTTCGGGGCGGTCACGCCCCCGGCCGCTGTCACAGCCTCGCCGAGATTGAGCGTGTTGAGCGTGATCGGCACGAGCGTCGGGGCGGCGACGGAGCCGCCGACGGTCACCCGCTTCGAGTTAAACTCGGCGATCTCGAGCGAGAAGGCGGGATCGATCTGGTTCTCGACGAGCACCTGGAACAACCGCGCCTCGGCTTCCTCGAGCGTCATGCCGGCGAGCTGCACGGTGCCGATTTCGGGGATCGCGATGGCGCCGTCGTCGCGCACGGTAAAGCCCTGGCGCTGGTTCTGGATGGCAAGGAGGCCCGAGAGCTCCTGAATCGTGTCCGCAGTGCTCTGCACGGCAAGCAGAACGACATCGCCGACGCCGATCCGGTAGGGCTCGTCCGCCGGCTCTGGCGGCACACGCAGCTCCAGCGTCGTGGGGCGCTCGGTCGGCACGACGGGCTGCTCGGGCAGCGCCCCGACCCCACGTCCGCTGCCGCTTCCGCCGGCGGCCTGGAAGAATGCCGCGGGCAGCGTCCGCGGCCGGTAGGAGTTGCGGTTCGCCACCGCCACCGTCTGGGGCGTCAGGTTGATGACCCGCACCGCGGAGCCCGCGGCCTGAGACCGGACCGTCGGGCTGTTATAGGTCACGCCACAGGCGCTCAGGGCGATGAGGGCGGCGCTCAGCGGCGCGATCCATGTCCGTGTCATGCGGTCTCCATTCCGGCTGAACGCGTCATCGTGTCAGCCTTTCGGTCAGAAGGTATCCGGCGCCGTCGCCGATCCATTGGCGCGCCTTGACGACCGTGCCGTCGGCACGGCGCCAATAGGCATTGTCGAAACTCCGGTCGGGGAGGTGGCAGCGTTCGTCCGTCCGGATCGTGGCGACGCCGAGACCGATCAGATCGAGCGTCTCGGCGGTCCGTCCGGTCACGCGGCACTGAAGCGTGACGAAGGCGATCTGGTCCTCGCCGTCGAGATAGGTGTGAAAGCGCGGGTAGTATCCGGCCGCGCCCGCCCCGAGCGCCGCGCGCCGGCTGCCCTCGACGTCGGCGCTCATCAAATCGAAGCCCGTGCCGCGTGTCGCCACGGCAACGCCGTCACGAAGCGAGATCCGGACGCCGTCGGCGGTCTGCCAGTGCACGACGCCATCGCGGGCGGCGACCGGCGCCAGCGTCGCGGCGGTCTCCAGCTCGGGAAGTTCGGCGAGGAGGATCGGCGTCGGCGAGGCGTCGAGAGTCTCGCGCGTCAGAACGGAGCGCGGGTCCACGGCCGCGCCCGAGGCGCAGGCGGCCAGCCCAGTCAGCAGCAGGAGCGCGCGCCATCTCATCGCCAGAACCGGCCCCATCCGTCCTCGAGTTCGGTTTCGTGGCTGTCGCGCACGAGCGGGTAGAGACGGTCGGCCACGTCGAGCCGCGCGCCGCCGTCCCGTTGCACGGGGCGGATCGCGGTCGAGAAGGTGTCCTTCGTCGGCTGGCCCGACACCCAGCCGATCGGGATGGTCAGGGTGATGCCCTTGTCGAAGCTGCCCTCGCCGAACTCGTCGGCGGACACCTCGGTGAAGGTGGCGAAACCGCCGACCTTCCAGCCGTTCTCGAACTCGCGCTCGAGGGTCAGGGTCGTGCCCCAATCCCCGGCGAGGTATTTGCCCACGTCGACCTGTCCGCGGAACGCGTTGTCGAAATCGTAGTAGGCCGACACGTGGCCGGTTCCGACCTCGTAGTCGCGGAAGTCGAACAGCATCTCGAAGTCGCGCTGCTTCACGTAGTTGGCTTCGATCCCGAACCCGAGTTTGCTGTCGACCGGCTTCCACAGAAGCTCGGCGGACACGCCGCCGAAGAAGGGTTCGAGATATCCGGCGCTGACGCGACCGTAGAGATCCTCACCCGGGCGGAAGAAATAGGAGCCCGTCAGCTGGGTCAGGCGCGGGTCCGCGTTGCGGTCGTAGCGGTTGAATTCGCTGCGGACGCGCGGAAGGACCGAGTCCGACTCGCGCGTGCTCTCGTCGAGATTGCCAAACACCTTCTTGCGGACCTGTCCCCGGAAGACGAGGCCGGCGGTGGGCTCGTAGGTCGCGGCGAGCTGTGCGCCGACATCGGCTCGGAACGGTGCGTCCGGGTCGAACAGGCTCGGTGCGATATAGGGTGTCAGGCCGAAGCTGAGGCGAGGGTAGGCCTCCGGGATCGGGTCGACCGGCTCGGCCGTCGCGTCGATGTCGGCGCGCGCGTAGGACGACCACGAGTTGTCGAAGTCGGTTTCCAGCGTCTCGAGGTCCCCGCGGTCGAGCGTGACGCGGCTGAGCGGGATGCCGTTCTGCACGAGCACGATCTCGAAGATGTCGACCGACGGAGGCATCGTGCGGGTCAGCACGCGCGACGCCCGGCCCACCGCCTGCGCCTGTTGAAGGTATGTCTCGTTCTGCACCTCGGCGCGCACACGGGTGCCCGACAGGTCGAGACCGATGAGGTCCACGCCTTCGGCGTCCATCGCGAGCTCGGTGCGCTCGATCACCTCGGCCCGCGCAGCGCGGGTGCCGCCCTGGTCCCAGCCCAGGTCGCCGGCATCGGCACGCACCGCCACGGCCGGCGGCGCGCGGTCGAGGCCGCTGGTCGATCGCGGATTCTTGGGGTTGAGCGCGAAGCTGGTCTGGATGCCGATCTCGCTGCCGTAAAGATAGCGCAAGCTGATATCGACGCCCGGTCGCAAGGTGTAGGTGGCGCCAATGTTGATCGGGACCTGATAGTCGAAGGCGGTTTCGCCTTCGAACGGGTAGTTGTCCGAGGAGTACTCGAGCGTATAGCGCAAGCGATCGGTCGCCTGATACTCGAGGCCGCCGAAGATCGCGGTCGGACCGCTGAAGAGCTGGTCGAGCTCGACCTGGCCGCCCTCGTTGCCGTCGCGATCCGGGCGATCCTCGAGATCCGACGCAATGTAGGAGAGGGGGTTGCGGAAGCCGTTCACCAGGCCGAGCCGGCCCCAGCCGATTCCGCCCGTGACCCGGAGCCGATTGCCCAGGTGCTTCGTGGCCACGATGTATTCCGAGCGATAGCGGCCCGTCCCGAGAAAGTCGTTCAGGCCGACCGCAAGGGCGGGCATCGTCTCGGTCTCGTAGCCGAGCTGGTAGTGAAGCGAGAAGCTGCGGTCGAAGATGAACTCTTGCACTCGATCGGAGTCGGGATTGCTGCGGATGTCGTAGAGGTTCGAGTAGCGGAACGCGCCCGACAGGCGGGGCGTGACCTGAAAGCTCAGCGTGTTGCGCAGCGTGTTCTTGAAGTACGACGTGGTGAAGCCGAGTTCGCCGTCCGGACGGCCGGGCGCCGCGGGCATGTCGATGAGGCCCGGCATGCCAAAGCTGTTCAACCGCGTCTCGACGAGCGGCTCGGCGCCGGACGCCAGGGCGCAACTGCACAGGCACGCCGCTACGGTTGCTCTTCGGTACAAAATGACTGCCTCGGCCTTTTTTTGTTTCGATACGCCATTTCTGCAGGCTGGTGCAGGTTGGAGTCAGGTGGGCGTGCCTTGCGATCGCCGGGTTGTGTTGAATAGGTCACGCGTCGGCACCGGCGTGCGCATGCAGCGGGGACTTTTCCACCGAAGCCGGATCTCATATCTGACGAGCAGACAAAAGAACCGACACAAGGGCAGGCAATGGCGCTCCGCGCATTTTTCGGACGGGCTCAGGACGAGGCCGAACGTCCCCTATTCGGGCCGATCCGGCCCGATCGCACGCTGACCATCATCGGCGACGTGCACGGCAGTTTCGAGGCCCTCGACAGGCTGCTTCCGAAGCTGCCCCAGGAGGGCGAGATCGTCTTCGTGGGCGACCTGATCGACCGCGGCGAACGCAGCGCCGAGGTGCTCGACCTCGTGGCCGGCCATGACGGCGTGACCGTCCTGAAAGGCAACCACGAGCAGCTTTTGCTGGACTTTCTGGCAGACCCGGCGCGGCACGGGCGGCGCTGGCTCCGCTACGGCGGTCTGCAGACCTGCGCCAGCTACGGGCTGTCGGATCTCAGCCTTAGCGCAAACTCCGACCAGCTGGAACGGGCGCGTGACGCGCTGGCCCAGAGAATGGGCGCGCCGCTCCTGCGCTGGCTGTCCGGCCTGCCGAGTTCGCTGACCTCCGGCAACGTCACGGTTCTGCACGCCGGCGCCGATCCGCGCCGCGCGATCGAAGAGCAGGACGAAAGCGTCCTGCTCTGGGGTCATCCGGAATTTCACCGCGAAGCGCGCACCGACGGCATGTGGGTCGTCCACGGGCACACGATCGTGAACGCGCCTTCGATCGCGGATGGTCGTATCGCGGTCGATACCGGCGCCTACGCGACGGGCCGGCTGACGGCGCTGGTGCTGTCGCGGGACGTGACCGCCTTCATCTCGTCCTGACCGGCGCGTGCGAACCGGCTGCGCCGGTTGCACATCGGCGGTGTCGCACGGCCGTTGCAGCGCGGTTCCGACCGGCGCCCAGTAGACCGCGGGCTTGACGCCGCGGCATCATGCAATGCGTGTGAGGTGCATGGGAACTCGCGGCTGGGCTGCGTCGTTCTGTCACGAAACTGCGAGTTACAGGGAACACCATGGCAGAGACAAACCTCAAGGACGTCCAGTCGGACGCGAAGAAAGCAGCCGGACGCGACACCGACGCGCTGGCAGATCAAATCGATGTCCTGCGCCGCGACCTGGCGAGCATCACCGAACTTCTCGGCGACATCGGAGTGCGCCGGAAAGATGAGACGGTGGCCGCCGCGCGCGATCGGATGGAGCGTCTGCGCCGGGAGGGCGAGGCCCGCTGGAGCGATGCCCAGAACTACGCGCACGAGACGCAGGACGAACTGTTGTCGGCGATCCGTCGCCAGCCCGGCACCGCGATCGGTATCGCAGTCGCAGCGGGCTTCCTCGCGGGGCTCATCACCAGCCGCAAATAAATGGCGCTGTTTGCCTACTATGAGGCGCTCGCGCGCCGGAAGGTTCGCGGCGCCGCCTATTCGCTGACGGGCGTTCTGTTCCTGCTCGTCGGCGTCGGCTTTCTGGCCGCGGCGCTCTGGATGGTGCTGGCGGAGTTGCGCGACGCGCAATTCGCCGCGTTGGTCATGGGCTTCGGCTTCGTCGCGATCGGTCTGATCGTGATGGGGATCGGCAAGCTCATCTCGCGGCTGCGCGTCCGGCACGTGCCACCACTGCAGGGCGCAGCGACGCGGGCGCCGCTCATACAACTCGTCGAGGGCTTTCTGGTCGGCGTCGATGCGGGGCGCCGGTCGCGCGGGCCCCGGCGCGACTGATTTATCGCTCAGCCGGAGTGACCGGCGTCTCCTGAAAGGACTCCGGTTCAGTGGCTTCCACTCCCGACTCCCTGCGCATTCCGCTCGTCATCCTCGCCACCGTCGCGGCGGGTTTCGTGCTGTATGTTGCGAACGACATCATCGCGCCGATGACCCTTGCCGTGGTCATCGGCGTGATCGTCGCGCCGGTGATGGACGTGTCCAAGCGCATCGGCCTGCCCGAAGGGCTCGCCGCGACGCTTATCCTGATCATCACCGTGGCGGGCATCGCCGCGCTCGGGTTCGCGCTCGAGCCGCTGTTCTGGCGCATCGTCGACGAACTGCCGTCGATCCGGCTGGAACTGCGGGCCCTCGTCTACCAGTTCCAGGGCGTCATCCAGGGTATCGACAACGTCCAGGAAGAAATGAAGCAGGCCCTGGGCGCGGCAGAGGAGGCGGCGGCCGGCGGTGCGGCGGCCGAAGAGGGAGCCGAAAACGGTGGCGGTCCCCAGATTCCGACGCTGACCGATGCGATGTTTCTCGCGCCGATCATCCTCGGCAAGTTCCTGATCTTTGTCGGCACCTTCTATTTCTTCCTCGTGACGCGCCACCGCGTCTATTCGGCGCTGGCGCAGCGCATGAGCCAGGTCGGCGAGTCGACGGTGCTGCTGTCGCGGTTCCACCGCGCCGAATACCTCGTCTCGCGATATTTCGTGACGATCTCGATCATCAACGTCACGCTGGGCTTCGCGCTCGCGGGATACCTGATGGCGATCGGGCTCCCGCTGCCACTCGTCTGGGGCGCCGCGGCGGCGATCCTGAACTTCGTCCTCTATGTCGGGCCGGCGGCGGTCGCGTGCGGGCTGCTGCTCAGTGGGCTGATCAATTTCGACGGCCTGATGGTTCTGGCGCCGGCCTTCGGGTACCTCTGCATCAACATGACGGAGGCCCAGTTCGTGACGCCGTCGCTGGTTGGTCGGCACGTCGCGCTGAACCCGCTGCTGGTCTTCTCGACCCTGTGTTTCGGCATCTGGTTCTGGGGGCCGATCGGCGGCATCGTCGCCATTCCCGTGATCGTGATCGTGATGGCGCTGCTCGACGATCCGGCGAGCCGAACCCACGCCAATACGGCCCGACGCGCGCCGGCGCGCGACTGACGCGCGTCAACCCGGCCGCGAAACGCGGCCGGGCAGGCGACGCAGCCTCGCAACGCTTTGCCGCAATCCTGACACGGCGGTCCGAAGGGTCGTTGCCGCAATGCCCGTGCTGTGGCAGAAGAGCGGCAATCTCAGCACTACGGACGGTTTCTTATCATGGTCGACAACGCAGAGCGCCGGAAGTTGATGGTCGACACGCAGGTCCGCACGGCCGATGTGACGAAGTTTCCGATCATCTCGGCGATGTTGCGCGTCCCGCGCGAGGCGTTCCTTCCGGCCGACCGAACCGCCGCCGCCTATGTCAGCGAGAACGTGCCGCTCTCCCCCGGACGGGTGCTGCTCGAGCCGCGCACGTTCTCCAAGATGCTCGACTCGCTGGCGCTCACCGACGAGATGCTCGTGCTCGATCTGGGATGTGGCTACGGATACTCGTCCGCGATCCTGTCGGAGATCGCCGAGGCGGTCGTCGCCGTCGAAGAGGACGAGAGCCTCGCCGACGAAGCCGAGGCGCTGCTGTCGGAGCATCACGCGGACAACGTCATTCTGCACCGCGGCCCTCTGACCGAGGGCGCGCTGGAACACGGGCCCTACGACGCGATCGTCGTCGAGGGCGCGGTCGAGCAGGTGCCGCAGGCATTGCTCGACCAGATCAAGGAAGGCGGGCGCATCGCCTGCATATTCGAGGAGCGTCGGCTCGGCGTCGTGCGGATCGGCTACAAGATCGATGGACACGTGTCGTGGCGCTTCGGGTTCAATGCCGGAGCGCCGGTTCTACCGGGGTTCGAACGGCATACGGCATTCGCGCTCTAGACGGGCGCGCACGGGGCCGCGCCGGAGGCGGCCGGGCAAGACAGGGCAGGATGGCAGCATGAGATCGAACCGACTGAAGCGCCTTGCGGCGGGAATCTGTCTCGCGGCCGGGATGACGGCGGGGGCAGCGCCGGCGGACACGCTCGCCGACGCGATGGTCGGCGCCTACCAGACGAGCGGTCTGCTGGAGCAGAACCGCGCCGTCCTGCGCGCCGCCGACGAGGACGTGGCGCAGGCGATCGCGGCCCTGCGCCCGGTGCTGAGCTGGTCGGCCAGCGCCACCCGCAACTTCGGCGAGTCGCAGAGCACGTCGCAGACGCTGAACCCCTCGACCCTGTCGTTCGAGACGCAGACGCGGACCACCCCGACGGTGTCGAATACCGCCTCGGTCGGCCTGTCGCTCAGCCTTTTGGTCTATGACTTCGGCCGCACCCGCATGGGTGTCGATCTGGCGAAGGAATCGGTTCTGGCCGCGCGCCACGCTCTCGTCAGCGTCGAGCAGCAGGTGCTGTTCCGGGCGGTGCAGGCCTTCTGGGAGGTCCGGCGCGCACAGCAGACCGTGGACCTGCGCCAGAGCAACCTGCGTCTCATCGAGCAGGAACTCCAGGCCGCCCGCGACCGCTTCGAGGTGGGCGAGGTCACCCGGACCGACGTCGCGCTGGCCGAGGCACGGCTGGCCGAGGCACGCAGCCAGCTCGCGACGGCGCAGGGCAACCTGACCATCGCGATCGAGGAATACGTGGTCGCCGTCGGCCGCCGGCCTGGCCCTCTTCAGGTGCCGGGCTCGGTGCCGTCGCTGCCCGATACGGTCGAGGCTGCGACCGCCACCGCGCTGCGCCTTCATCCCGAGATCGTCTCGCAGCAGCACAACGTGACCGTTGCCGAGCTGCAGATCGCGATCGCCGAGGCGGCGATGAAGCCGCGCTTCAACCTGACGGGCAACCTCGGGTACCAGAGCGACTTCGACAGCGAGGATTACTCGCGGTCGGGCTCGATCTCGCTCGGGGCGCAGGGGCCGATCTACCAGGGCGGCGAGCTGTCCTCCCTGGTGCGGCAGGCGATGGCGCAGCGTGACCAGCAGCGCGCGCTTCTGCTGCAGATCACCCGGCAGATCCGGCAGGGCGTCGCGAACGCCTACATCCAGCTGCGTGTGGCGCGGTCCTCGATCTCGTCCGGCAACGACCAGGTCCGTGCCGCCCGCATCGCCTTCGAAGGCATCCGCGAGGAGGCCACGCTCGGCGCGCGCACCACGCTCGACGTGCTGAACGCGGAACAGGACCTTCTGGACGCGCGCACGCTGCTGATCTCGGCGCAGGTGGACGAGTACATCGCCGCCTACAACGTGATCCAGGCAATGGGTCTTCTGACGGTCGATCAACTCGATCTGCCGGTCCAACGCTACGATCCGTCGGTCTACTACAACCTCGTGAAGACCGCGCCGGCGCGCAGCCAGGAGGGGCAGAAACTCGACCGTGTCCTTCGGGCATTGGGAAAACAGTAGAATTATCCGTGTCTGTTGTGCCGATTCAGTCGCTGGGCTATTCTCTGGCGCTGAGGTGAGAGTGGTACCCGGATGACAAATCACCCTTCGCATTCGGAAATCGAGGACGTTCTGTCTTCGATCCGGCGTCTCGTGTCGGAGGATGGGCGTGCGCCCCTCCGCAGCGAGCGGGCCAAGCCCGTGGCGTCGCCTGACGCTCTCGTGCTCACGCCGCAGCAGCGGGTGATCGACGGCAGCGCCGAAAGGTCCGACCCGGTCGACGACGCCGACGACATGCCCGATGAACGGCGCGAGGCGTCAGCAGAGGCGCCCCCGGCGCCGGCACCCTTCGATTTCGACGACGATCCCGATCCGGCCCTCGAGTTCGTGACGCCGCGGCGCCCGAAACAGCCGCTGCGTTCGCTCCGCGACGAGGTGAGTGCGCCCGAGGCGGAAACGCCACGGCATACGGACCGAACCGCTGCGAACGACCGCGCGGACCACGTCGCGTTCAAGGCTGATTCCTTCGATCTTCGTGCGCTGGTGGAACGGGAAGTGGCCGCGGCGCTCGCGCCCGCGCAGTACGAAGAGGGCGAGGACGAGGACGGGACCGACGCGGCCGCGGGACAGCCCGCGGCGGACACGGCGCGCGAGCCTGTGCGCAACAGCAGGGCGCCGTCGCGTCTGTCGCTGCGACCCGCCGACGCCGACGCCGATGACGACCCCGACGCGGAGACCGACAGCGACGATGCCGGACCGGCGGTGATGCCACCATTGCGGCTGGGACGCGCGCAATCGGTCGCGCCAGTGCCGGACGCGCCGCGCGATGAGGCGGCTGAGGCAGAAGACCCGGCGCCCGAGGATACCGGTGCCGATGCGCACACGACGCCCGACGCCGCAATTGCGGCCGAATCGGTGGATGACCGCGACGACGACGACGATCCGCGTGACGTGCGTATCGAGGATGTCGTGGAGGCCGCCGCGCGCGACGTGGCCGCGGCGGCGACCGATCATGCTCCGGAGCGCAGCGCAGAGATGGACGACGATGGCGCCGCGGCATCCGAAAGGGATCTCGCCGGCGTGACGGAGCCTGACGTTCTGAACGCCTCCGGGCCGGTAGCGGATGGCGCGCCTGAGGCTGCGCAACCGGCGACCGACGCGCCCGCATCCGACGTGCGCCCCGTGCCGTTCAGCATCCGCCGGGCGGCCGAGGCGCAGGACCGGGCGAAACCCACGCTGTCGCTCGAGGACAAGATCTCGGAGCTCGAGGCGATGATCGCACAGGCCGATGCGGACTGGGAGCCGACGCCGCGCGCCCCGCGGCGCGCGCCCGAGGAACGCGGCGTGACCGTGCCCGGCCCGTGGCCCGAACGGCTCGAGCCGCAGGAGACACGGCCCGCGACGACGACGTCGCCTGACGTTCCCGCATTGCCGCTCGACGCGGACGCGCTGCGAGAGGTCGTGGCGGATATCGTGCGCCAGGAGCTTCAGGGCATGCTGGGCGAGCGGATTACGCGCAACGTGCGCAAGCTCGTGCGGCGCGAGATCAACCGCGCGCTGGCGGGCTACGACGCCGACTGAGGGCGGACCGCCGGCGCGTCACGCCGCCCTTCCCAAAACATGAAAAAAGCGCGCCCGAAGGCGCGCCATTTTCATCCGGTCGGGCCGGAAGATCGTTTCAGGCTGCCTGGGCAGCCTCCGCCAGCAGCGCGGCGTTGCGACGCTCGCTCTCTTCGCGCGACAGCGCGACAGAGGTGCGCACGCCCTTGGACACGAATTCCATCAGACCGGACACGACCCGCTCGTTGGGGTCGATTCCGGCACAGGTCAGGACTTCGCGTCCATCGCGCGAGCGCGCCCAGCGGGCGATCTGTTCAGGGCCGTTGCCGTACTTCTTGTCGTCGGCAATGGCATCGTCGAGAGCGGCGAGAACAACGGCAGCGAACAGTTTGCGGGCACGATTGCCCTGTTCGGCGTTGAACGCCGTCCCATCCACGAAATCTCGCATGAAGTGCGTCCTTGCTTATTGGTCTTGTATTTCCGGGCGTGAGGGGCGTTATGGGACATCCGACGCGATTCTCATACCCCGATTATGCATGGCTCCTCTGCAGGCAGCGCATGTCTCGAACAAAAGCTATACGAGATCTGGTTGTCTTGCAGGCGCAGCATCAGCAAGATATAGGCGCAGCCAGTTTGCAATCAAGCATTGGCCACGGTTTCGACACATGCCCAAGATCAACGGTAACGAGATCCGCCCCGGCAACGTTCTCGAGCACAACGGCGGCCTCTGGGCCGCGGTGAAGGTCGATCACGTCAAGCCCGGAAAGGGCGGCGCCTTCGCGCAGGTCGAGATGCGCAATCTGCGAAACGGCTCCAAGCTGAACGAGCGCTTCCGCTCCGCGGACAAGGTCGAGCGGGTCCGGCTCGAACAGCGCGACATGCAGTTTCTCTTTGAATCCGAGGGCTTGCTGACGTTCATGGACGCCGAGACCTTCGACCAGGTGACACTGCCGGCGGACATCCTCGGGGAGCGTCGCCCGTTCCTGCAGGACGGGATGACGATCGTCGTGGAGTTCTACGAGAGCGAGGCGCTCAACGCGACGCTGCCGCAGAAGGTCACCTGCACGGTCGTCGAGACCGAGCCGGTGGTGAAGGGGCAGACTGCTGCGAACTCGTTCAAGCCGGCGGTTCTCGACAATGGCGTGAAGGTCCAGGTGCCGCCCTTCGTCGGTCCCGACGAGGACATCGTGGTGAACACCGAAACGATGGAATACGCCGAACGCGCATGACACGCTGACGCGACGTCATTGAGCGTGGCGCAGGGCGCGGGGGTTCCCCGCGCCCTGTTTCGTTCCGACTCAGACGCCGATGTCGTCCAGAAGCCCGGTGACCATCGCGTGGTAACCGCCGCCGAACAGGCGCAGATGCACCATGGCAGGCCACAGCTGGTAGATTGGGCGGCGGTCCTCGGCGCCGGGCTCGAGCTTGCCGTAGCCGCGCCAGAACGCCTGATCGGGTGTACCGAAGAGCGTCAGCATCGCGAGGTCGACCTCGTCATGGCCGTAATACGCGGCCGGGTCGATCATCATGGCGCGCTGCTCGGTGAAGTGAAGGTTTCCGCCCCACAGATCGCCGTGCAGGAGGCTCGCCCGCGGCTCTTTTGGCAGAAGCTCCGGCAGACGCGCGGCAAGCCGTTCCACTCGTCGCGCCACGTCGGCGGGCAGGGCGCCCGGATCGGCCAGGAGGCGGCGCTCGGCCCAGAATTCCGGCCAGGTGTCGGTCGCGTCGTTGGGAATCGGCACGGAGCCGAAGGCATAGCCCTCGGACCAGCCGTAATGGCCGCCGTCCCACGAATGCATCCGCGCGAGATCCTCGCCAAAGCCGCGCCAGGTCTCGCGCGTCGCCTCGGCCTTGGGCAGATAGTCGAGGCAGATCAACTTGTGCTCGGTATGCAGCAGCTCCGGAACGGGCGCGTGCAGAAGCGCCATCGCCGACAGCATGCGCGCTTCCACGTGCACCAGCGGACCGGTCTTGACCACGAGTTCGCGCCCAGTGTCGAGCTTGACGTAGGCCACGTCCGACAAGTCACCGCCGGAGAGCGGCCGGATCTCGGCGACGCTGCCGCCGAAGGCGTCGAGAAGGGCAGGGGGAAGGGTGTCGATCGTCATGCCTCGTACCTCACGACCGCATCGCCGGCCCGCATCTCGGACGTCGCCTGCGGGAAGCGCAGATGCGCCAGCGCAGCGCCGCCGGCTTGCGTAAAGAGCGTGCCGACGCGTTTCTCGCCGGCGAGTATGTCGGTGCCGACGGGCGCGGTGCCATCGACCGCGACGCGCGCGAGCCCCTTCTTGAGCTCGGTCTTGTGTTTCATGCGCGCGGTCACCTCCTGGCCCACGTAGCATCCCTTGCGGAAGTCCACACCCGACAGGCGTTCGAAGCCGGCTTCGAGAATGAAGGTCTCCGGCGTCAGCTCGATTCCGCTTTCGGGCACGGCGTGCGCGACGCGCAGGCCCGCCCAGTCGATGCCCTCTTCCGAGGCGCGGCCGTCGTAGGCGCGCCAGCCGAGGCCCGGGGCGCGCGGATCGGTGAACGCGCCTTCGGGCGCGGGCCCGGTGCCGCGGGCGGGAACGATGCCCGTCTCCTCGACCGCGACCTTCGAGCGAAGCTTGTAGAGCATCAGCGCCTTCTTGAGATCGTCGGCAATCGGCTCGGCCACGTCGATCAGGATGTCGGCGCCGTCGGGCACCAGGAAGAAGTCCGCGCGATACTTGCCCTGCGGGGTGAGCAGGGCGGCGTAAACGAGCCCGTCGCTGAGGCCGTTCACGTCGTTCGTCACGAGATTCTGGAGAAAGTCCGCGGCCTCGGGCCCGGAAAGGCGCAGCACACGGCGGTCGAGATCTGTCATCGTCTCCGCTCCGGTCGAAACAGGAACTCTTATGTAACAAGCCGCAGAACGGAGCGACAGGGGGTCAGCCGTCTTCGGACTGGAGCCGGTGGAGATCTGCGTAGACACCGCGCCGCGCCAGCAGGCTCTCGTGCGTGCCCTCCTCGACGACGCGGCCGTCCTTCATCACGACGATCTTGTCAGCGTCGCGGATCGTCGACAGGCGGTGCGCGATCACGAGCGTCGTGCGCCCGCGGGCGAGCCGGTCCAGCGCATCCTGGACGACCGCCTCGCTCGCGGCGTCGAGGGCGGAGGTCGCCTCGTCCAGGAGCAGGATCGGCGTGTCGCGCAGAAGCGCACGCGCGATCGCCACCCGCTGACGCTGTCCGCCCGAGAGGTTCGAGCCGCGCGCGCCGACCTGTGTTTCCAATCCGTGCGGCAGGCGCGGCAGGAAGTCGGTCACGTGCGCGGCTTCGAGCGCGGACTGAAGCCTGTCATCGTCGATATCGGTTCGGCCGAGCACGATGTTCTCGCGCAGGGTCTCGTCGAACAGCAGCGCGTCCTGACTGACCACCGAAAACAGCCGGCGCAGGTCCTTCAGGCGCATCTCGTCGACACCGACACCGCCGATGCTGACGCGGCCCGCATGCGGGTCGACGAGCCGGGTGAGCAGGTTGAACACCGTCGACTTGCCGGCGCCCGAGGGCCCGACGAGCGCGGTGATCTCGCCCGCCTTGGCGGTCAGGTTGACACCTTCCAGCACGGCAGCATCGCCGTAGGCTGCGTGGACGTCCTCAAGCACCACGTCCGGCACACCATCGGGCACGTCGCGCGGGGAGGCCGGATCGGCGATCTCGGGGCGCAGGTCGAAGATCTGCTTGATCCGTTCGAGTCCGGCCGCCGCGACCTGCAGGACCCCCGACACCGCGCCAAGGCGGCGAAGCGGCTCGAAGGCGAGGCCGATCGCGGTGAAGAAGGCCATGAAGTCGCCGACCGTCTTGTCGCCGGACAGGATCTCTCCGCCGCCGTAGAGCAGCACGCCGGCGAAGCCGAGGCCGGACATGATGTCGATCAGCCCGGGGATCGAGGCCTGCCCGGCCGAGGAGCGCACCTCGGTCCGGATGCGCCGGCGGGTAAGGTTGCGATAGCGCTCGGCCTGGTAGCGTTCGAGCGTGTTGAGCTTGACCGGGACGATGCCGTGCAGGATCTCGTTCAGCCGCGTCGACAGCCCGGCGGCCACGTCGCGCGCCGCCCGCGCGTTGCCGCGAACGAAGCGCTGCAGGAACAGCGCCGGCGCCACGAGGAGCGGCGCGCCGATGAGCGCGACCAGTGTCCACCGCCAGTCGATCGCGAAGGCCACGCCGAAGAGCGATACGAGGGCGATCACGTCGCGGCCGGCCCCGGTGATGAGCGCGCGCCAGACCTTTGTGATGGAGCCGACATCGCCCTCCACGCGCTGCATGAGGTAGCCGGGCGAGAACGACTGATGGAACGAGCCGTCGAGCGTCATCATGTGGCGGATCATGTCGACCCGGAGCGCCGACACGGTTTCCTGGCTCACCTTTGAAAGCACGACCTTCTGGATCACGCTCGCCACGGCGCGGAGCGCGAAGATCCCGAAGAAGGCGAGGGCGACGAGCGGCACGTACTCGGCGTTGCCGCCGACGAAGACGCGGTCGAACATCGGCTTCATCATGTAGCTGAGCGCGCCGAACATCGCGCCCTCGATCGCCATGAACGTGACGGCGAGGAGGATCAGCGGCCAGTGCGGCTGCAAGTAGTGCCGCCAGAGCCACGCGAAGAGCCTCGCGCGTTCGCGGGCGGAGGTGTCCGGTGCGTCTTCGCCGAGCGGGTCGCGCGTCATGCAGGCAGCGCCGCGGCGGGCTTCGCCGCGTCCTTGGGCGGCAGGCGGCGATCGAACGCCTTCTGCAGCCGCTTGTGGTCGTATTCGTTGCGGATCCAGTCCTCGAACCCGATGGTGCCGAAGCCCTGGCGGGCGGCGAAGACATCGATCACGTAATCCTGGATCCCGGTCTTGGTCCAGTCGAGGTGGATGTACCGGATGCCGAGCTGTTTCTTGGCCTCGTGGATCGACGCGCCCTCGAAGATCAGCAGGTAGAGGGCGCCGACGAAGCCGGTGCGGTCCGCCCCGGATTTGCAGTGGAAGACGAGCGGCCGTTCGGCATCGCGGATCGCGTCGATCACAGCGACGATCCGGTCGCGTCGGGCTGCCTGGCGGGCCATCAGCTTTGCATCGACGAGAACGAGCCCGAGCTTGTCGCAGGTCTCCTTCTCGAAGAGATAGTAGGAAAAGCGGTCCTCGCCGCGCAGGTTGATGACGGTGCGGATGCCCATCGCGGCATATTTCTCGAACCGCCGGTGCGTCGGCTGGTTGGAGCGATAGACGCCCGGCGCGACCTCGTGAAAGTTCGTCCAGAACGCGCGAAGAAAGGCATGGTCGAACACGTGGTAATGCACCCATGCGCCTACGCGGCCGCGGGGTGTCGCGATGTCACGCCCGAACGAGCGCCGGAAACGGCGCTCGGCGGTCTCGATCCGATCCCAGAGCTTGGCGAGCATCGCGTGGCGGTCCTCAAACGGTCTGCCGGGGTCTACCGGAGCGGCGGCCCCGGGAAAAGCGGCGTTTCCGCCGACGTCGGCCTGCCGTCGCGATCCGACCCGGCGATAGGGTGCGCGTTGACGGCGGCGGCGGCATTCGTAGGTTGGGCGCCGGCGCCGCCGGTTCAAGGGGCGCGTTTCCCGGAGGTCCGCCCCATGTCGCTCGCTCACGGCCGTCCCTACCTCGCGATTCCCGGACCGTCGGTCATGCCGGACCGCGTCCTGCAGGCGATGCACCGTGCCGCGCCAAACATCTACGAGGGCGCGCTGCCAGACATGGTGGCGGGGATGATTCCCGACCTGCGCGCCGTCGCCCGCACCGAGGGACAAGTGGCGATCTACATCGCCAACGGCCACGGCGCGTGGGAGGCGGCGCTCGCCAACACCGTCGCGCCCGGCGAGCGTGTGCTCGTCTGCGCAACCGGTCGGTTCGGTCATGGCTGGGCGGAAATGGCCGACGCGCTGGGCCTGGAGATCGAGCTTCTCGATTTCGGACGAAAGACGCCGATCGACGCGGAGCGGGTGCGGCAGGCTCTCGCGGCCGATCAGGGCCGGCGCATCAAGGCGGTGCTTGCAGTACACGTCGATACCTCCACCTCCCTGCGCTCGGACATCGCCGAGATCCGCCGCGCGCTGGACGAGGTTGGCCATCCCGCCCTCCTGATGGCCGATTGCATCGCGTCGCTGGGTTGCGACGTCTACGAGATGGATCTCTGGGGCGCGGACCTTACGGTGACGGGCTCGCAGAAGGGGCTGATGGTGCCGCCGGGGCTGTCGTTCCTGTTCTTCAACGAGCGCGCGGCCGACACGCGCCGCGCGATGCCGCGCGTGTCGCGCTACTGGGACTGGGCGCCGCGCGCGGATCCGGCGGCGTTCTACCAGTATTTCGGCGGCACTGCGCCGACGCACCACCTCTACGGCCTGCGCGCCGCGCTCGACATGATCGCCGAGGAGGGGATCGAGGCGATCTGGGCCCGTCACGCCACGCTCGCGCGGGCGATCTGGGCAGCGGCCGAGGTGTGGGGCGAGGGCGGCCCGCTGTCTCTCAACGTCGCCGAGCCCCGGCATCGCAGCCACGCGGTCACCGCGCTTCGTATCGGAAGCCCGCACGGCGCGCGTCTGCGCGAGTGGACGGCGGCCCAGGCCGGGGTGACGCTCGGCCTCGGGATAGGCATGAGCGAGGAGGGCGACCCCGACGGACGCGGCTTCTTCCGCTTCGGTCACATGGGCCACGTCAACGCGCACATGATTCTCGGCCTTCTGGGCGTGGTCGAGGCCGGGCTCGGCGCGCTCGACATCCCGCATGGCCGTGGCGGCGTCGCGGCGGCCGCGGAGGTGATTGCCGGGGCGTGATCCGCAGCGGGCAATCGTGTTTCGCATCAAGTGGTTGCGCGCGACGTCTGATGTGATGGGTCAGCTGCGGCGCGCGGCGAGCCGGGTGATCGCCCGGTTCAGCACCCACCCGACCAGAAGCACGACAGGCAGGCCGAAGAGCGCCCAGATCACGCCGAAGATCCAGATCAGATTGACCAGACCCATGGCGAGAGCGGCGTTGGTGTAGTCCGGGGCGCGTCCGCGTTGCTCCATCTCGGATCTCCCGTCTGGCGCTGACACTGATCCTAACGCGGAATCGCGGCACGGAAAGACCCGTCAGGCGGTGCTGCTTTCGCGCGCGTCCGCGAGCGCGGCCGGCAGTTCGGCCGCGAGCACGTCGAGCTCGTCCGGTAGGCCCGCACCGATGCGGATGCAGCGATCCTGCGGCGGGCGGAAGGGCATCCGGACGAAAACGCCGCGCGCGATCAGCGACTGCAGAACGGCGCGGGCGAACCGGCCGTCGCCGCCGCAATCGATGGCGACGAAGTTCGTGGCGGAGGGCAGCGGCGCGAGGCCGGCGTCCTGCGCGATCGCGGCGATGCGCGCCTTGGCGGCATCGGTTCGGGCAATCACCTCGGTCAGCCAGCCCTGGTCGGCGAGGGCGGCCAGCGCGGCCTCCTGGCTGGGCCGGGCCATGCCGAAATGGTCGCGCACCTTGTCGAAGGCACGGATCAGACCGCGCGCGCCGGTGGCGTAGCCGACCCTTGCTCCGGCCATGCCGTAGGCTTTGGAGAACGTGCGCATGCGGATCACGCGCGGATCCTCGGGGTCGATGCGGGGGGCGGTGCCGGCCGGCGCGAATTCCACGTAGGCCTCGTCAAGCACGAGCAGTGTCCCGTCGGGAATTGCGTCGAGCGCAGCCTCGATCGTCGCACCATCGTACCAAGAGCCCATCGGATTGTCGGGATTGGAGAGGTAGACGAGCTTCGCGTCGGTCTCGGCCGCGCGGGCCATGAGGGCGGGCAGGTCCTCGCGATCGTCCCGGAACGGCACCTTGTGAAGGTCCCCGCCGAAGCCGGTGACATGGTAGTTGAAAGTCGGGTAGGCGCCGTCCGAGGTCACGACGGCGTCGCCCTGAGTGACGGTCAAGCGCACCAGCGTGCCAAGCAGGCCGTCGATCCCGCCGCCGACGATGACCTGGTCCGGTGCCGCGCCCATGTGTTCGGCCAGCGCGTGGCGCAGCGCGTGATTCGTCGCTTCGGGATATTTCCACATCTCGGCGGCAGCGGCACCGTGCGCGGCGATGGCGCCGGGCGAGGGGCCGAAGGCACTTTCGTTCGCGCCGATGCGCGCGCGGAATGCGCGTCCGAGATCGCGTTCCTGCACTTCGGGTCCGACGAAGGGCACGTCGGCCGGCAGTGACGCGGCGAGCGGGGTAAGGCGGGGTCCGTGTCCGGTCATGGCCGAAGTGTCGCGCGGGCCGACGCGCGGAGCAAGGGGCGGGCTCAGCCGCGTCCGCGTCGACGCTGCTCGACGGCGAGGCCGTGGCGCATTCCAAGTTCCGCGATCTCGGCCATGAGTCGCTCCCGCTCCTGCGGATCCTCGCTCTTGCGCCATTTCGCGCGGGCGTCCTCGAGCGCGCGCCGCAGGCGCAGCTCTTCGGGCACCGCGCCGGCCTCGGCCATCAGGCGATACCCGAAGAGCGTCACCGGATCGTCCGGCCCGGACCACTCCGAGGTGGGCAGGGGCTGGCCGGCGCCTTCGAGGTTGTCGAACGCGCCGTCATCGATCGCATCCTTGATGCGCTGTTCGGTCAGGATCGGAAACAGGGCCATGAGGGCGCTCCGTTTGCGGGCCGGTCGATGGGGCCGAATGGGTCGCCCACTCGGGGCCCAGCCCCGCCGGCGCGGTGTCGCGTCCGATCTGACACCAACGCGCATTGTCGGGCAACATGTGCGGTCGTGCGTGGCGCAGGGTCTCAGCGAGTCAGGACCGGGGCCTGACCGACAAGGCTGTCGTCCGTCGCCGCGCGGACTAGGAAATCGGCAACGTCGGCGCGGCTGATGATCCCCATGCGCCAGTCCTTGGGGTCCGTCAGCACCTTGTACCCGTCGGTACGCTTTCCGTTGGTCAGGATCACGGGCCGGGCGAAGGTCCAGCGGAGCGCGGAGGCGCGGATGATCTCCTCCTGCCGGGTCTTGTCCTTGTAAGGCTCGCCCAAGAGGAACGAGTGTCCCATGCGCTCGATCGTCGAGAGCGCCTCGATGCTCTCGGACGTTCCGATCCCGGTAAGTGCGACGAGGCGGTCGGGCCCCTGTTCCTCCATCGCGGTGACGAGGGCGCGCGTCGCCTCGGAAAACAGCGTGACCTGCTTCCAGATCATCGACACGCTTTCCTTGATGCCGAGCGTCATCACCACGGCATCGACGCCGTCCAGCGCCTTGCGAATGTCTTCGGGTTTCGTGGCGTCGCCGGACACCGCGTCGAAATTCGGGTCCTGGATATCGATCTTTTCGGCGGAGCGCGAGAATCCGCGCATCCGATGGCCGAGTTCCAGCCCGCGCTTCAGGGTCTGGAGGCCGATTCCGCGGCTCGCGCCGATCACGAGGATGTGGGCCATGAGTGTCTCCTTGGGTTGCGTCACGAGCTAAGGGGGGCCGGCGGCGTTTCAACGCCGCGTGCGGCTTGCATCGTCCGTTCCGAGCCGTCACTTATCGCCGCGCGTCAGGGCCCGGAGGTCCGCGCTGACCGAGAGGATCGCCATGGCCCGCCGCACGCCGCCCTTCGCCCCGTTCGAATGGATGATCGCCTGGCGCTATCTGCGCGCGAAGCGGGCCGAGGGCGGGGTCAGCGTGATGACGTGGATCAGCCTCGTCGGGATCACCCTCGCCGTGTTCGCGCTGATCGCGACGCTCGCGGTGCGCTCGGGCTTCCGCACGGAGTTCGTCGACACGATCCTCGGGGCGAACGCGCACGTGACCGTCTATTCGGGGGGCGTCCGCGACGCCGAGACGGGCCGCGTGGACCGCTCGATCCCCGAATACGCCGAGATGGCCGACCGCGTGCGCGGCGTCGAGGGCGTGACCCGCGTGGCGCCGCTCGTGAAGGGGCAGGTCATGGGCACCGCGAACGGCCGCAACGCCGGGGTCGAGGTGTTCGGCATCGCGCCGGAGGACCTCGCCACGATCCCGCGCGTGGCCGATCCGGAGACCGCCTCGGGTGATATCGACGCCTTCGGCGGCGAACGGATCGCAATTGGCTCGGGGATCGCGCGCGATCTCGATCTGGGTGTCGGAGACAGCATCCGCCTGATCTCGCCCGACGGGGTGAAGACCGCCTTCGGCACCAGCCCGCGGGTAAAGGCCTACGAGATCGCCTACGTCTTCACGGCCGGGCGCTATGACATCGACCGGACGCGGGTCTACATGCCGTTCGAGGAGGCGCAGCTCTACTTCAATCGCGAGGGAGCGGCGGACGAACTCGAGGTGATGATCGACGATCCCGAGGCGGTCGATCGGCGCGTGCCAGAGATCCTCGCCGCCGCCGGCGACAACGCCTACGCCTGGACCTGGCAGGATGCGTCGGGCGGTTTCCTGCGCGCCCTGGAGATCGAGGACAACGTGATGTTCGTGATCCTGTCGGTTCTCGTGCTGATCGCGGCGATGAACATCGTCTCGGGGCTCATCATGCTGGTCAAGAACAAGGGCCGCGACATCGGCATCCTGCGCACGATGGGCCTGACCGAAGGCGCGGTCCTGCGTGTCTTCTTCATCTGCGGAGCGTTCACAGGGATCCTCGGCACCCTCGCCGGCACGATCCTCGGCTGTCTCTTCGCGATCTACATCGATCCGATCTTCTCGCTCGTGAACTACGTCTCCGGCGGCGGGGTCTGGGACCCGGCCGTGCGCGGCATCTACGCGCTGCCGGCGGAGCTTCAGCTGGCCGACGTGCTGTCGGCTGTGGCGCTGTCTCTCGGGCTGTCCTTCGTGGTGACGATCTTTCCGGCGCGCCGCGCGGCGCGGATGAACCCGGTGGAGGCGCTGCGCTATGAGTGATCCGGTTCTGCGCCTTTCGGGCGTCTCCAAGGACTACAACCACGGGCTGCCGAGCGAGGTCCAGGTGCTGCGCGGTGTCGACCTGGCCGTCCGACCGGGCGAGGTCGTGGCGCTCGTCGCGCCGTCGGGCGCGGGCAAGTCGACGCTCCTGCACATCGCGGGCCTTCTCGACACGCCGGACGAGGGGCAAGTGGCGATCGCGGGCGAGGACATGACCGGAATCGGCGACCGCCGTCGCACCGCCGTCCGCCGCGCCGACGTGGGCTTTGTTTACCAGTTCCATCACCTCCTGCCCGAATTCACCGCGCTCGAGAACATCGTGTTGCCGCAACTGGCCGACGGAACCGCGCGCGCGGAGGCCGAGAGCCGGGCGCGCGCGCTGCTCGACAGCGTGGGCGTGGCCGCGCGCGCCGACCACCGCCCCGCCGCGCTGTCGGGGGGCGAGCAGCAGCGGGTCGCTTTCTGCCGCGCGATGGCGAACCGGCCGCGGCTCCTGCTCGCCGACGAACCGACCGGCAACCTCGATCCCGACACGTCCGACCGGGTCTTCGCCGGGCTGCTCGATCTGGTGCGCGATACCGGCCTTGCCGCGCTCATCGCGACCCATAACCTCGAGCTTGCAGCGCGGATGGATCGACGGGTGACGCTCGATCAGGGACATGTGACCCCGGATTGATCGGGCCTGCGGCCCGGGATCGCGACAGGCACGGGCCCCGCGCTAGCTACTGAGCGGAAACCGAGACGGAGTCCTCCATGCGCCTGCCTTCGATCCTCCTGTGTCTTGCCGCGCTGGCCCCGGCGGCCGCGGCGCTCGCGGGGTCGGTGCCCTTCGATGCCGGCTGGAAGACGCAGCGGCTCACGCTCTTCGGCCCGTCGAACGACTACACCTTCGAGGGCGACGCGGTGCGCGTCGTGTCCGAGGACTCGGTGTCGCTGGCCTACCGCGAGCTCGACCCCGGTCTCGCCGATGCGCGGGCCGCACGCTGGCGCTGGCAAGTCTCCGAAGGCGTCGCCGCGACCGACCTCGCGCAAAAGGGCGGCGATGATCGCAACATCGCGGTCTACTTCATGTTCGTGCCCGAGGACCGCGCCGCCGAACTTCGCGGCAGCAACGTGGTGAGCCTTCTCGACGAGGACAGCGCGCGGGTGCTGGTCTATGTCTGGGGCGGCGCGCACGAGGCCGGCCAGATGCTCGAAAGCCCGTATCTCGGCGCGCGGGGCCGCACCGTCGTGTTGCGCCCGGCCGGCACCGGAGACGCGGAAGAGGCGGTCGATCTCGCCGCCGATCATGCGCGCGCCTTCGGCGGCGCGCCGGGGGCACTCGTCGGCGTGGCCGTCTCGGCGGACAGCGACGACACCGACGGACGCATCGACGCGCAGCTCTCCGATCTGCGGATCGAGTGACGCGCCGGCCGGCGGCGTTTCGGCGCGATCCCGCCCGGGCGATCCCGCGCCGACACGTGCCGGCCGCGCGCGACATCGAAGGGACTTGCCCAACCGGCGGTCGAACGGGCAGACACGGAGGTGAACGCCGCTCGCTCCGGAGGAACCCATGCGCATCCGCATCGCCGGCCTTGCCGGTCTCTTCGTGCTCCTGGCCGCCTGCGACGACGCATCGCCCGAACGCGGCGACGCGGGCGCGATGCCCGTCGCCGCCGAAGGCGCACAGATCTACACCGAGTACTGCGCGCTCTGTCACGGGGCGTCCGGGCGCGGAGATGGCCGTCTCGCATCCGAAATGACGCGGCAGCCGGCCGACCTCACGCGTCTTGCTGCCCAGAACGGCGGCACCTTCCCGACCGCCGCGGTCCTGTCGAAGATCGACGGCTACATCCAGGCCGATTCCGTTGCGCCGGTGATGCCGGAATTCGGCGAGCTCCTCGCGGGCGACACCGTGCCCTACGACTCGGGCGACGGGATCGAGACGCCGACGCCGCGACGGCTCGTGGCGCTCGTCGAATACCTGCGCACGATCCAGGCGGGCCCGTGACCGCCGGTCCGCGCCGCGCCCTGACCGGGCTCTCGGCCGGCGCGCTTCTGCTCGCCGGCTGCGCCACCTTCCCCGAGATCGACGCCGCCGAAAGCGCCGACGTGGCGACCGCGCCCTATCCCGATCTCGTGCCGATCGGGACGCTGCTGGCACAGCAGCCGCCGCGCGCGACCCCGGCGCTCGAGGCCGAGGTCACCGCCCGGGCCGACGCGCTGCGCGCCCGGGCCGACGCGCTGCGCGGGCCGGTCATCGACGCCCCGACCCGCGATCGGCTGTCGCGCGGCGTCCGTGCAGACGCTCCTCAGGCCGCCGAGGGCTGAGCGCGCGGCCCGTTGCAGGCGCTCTCCGGACCGGCTACGAGGACGCGCGGCGCGGCGGTGCCGCGCCAGTCTCTCGTTCGAACAAGGAGCACGCCATGACCACTCCCCTGCGCCTCGGGATCGCCGGCCTCGGCACGGTCGGCGCGGGCGTGGTCAAGATCGTGCGCCAGAAGGCGGACCTCCTGCGCGAGCGCACCGGCCGCCCGATCGAGATCGTCGCCGTCTCCGCGCGCAACCGCGACACCGATCGCGGCGTCTCGCTCTCGGACTACGCCTGGGAGGACGATCCCGTCGCGCTTGCCCGCCGCGACGACGTCGATGTCTTCGTCGAGCTCATGGGCGGCGCCGACGGGCCGGCCAAGGCCGCCACCGAGGCCGCGCTCGACTCCGGCACGGACGTGGTGACCGCCAACAAGGCGATGCTCGCCCATCACGGTCAGGCCCTGGCCGAACGGGCCGAGGCACACGACGCGATCCTGCGTTTCGAGGCCGCGGTCGCCGGCGGCATCCCCGTCATCAAGGCGCTGACCGAGGGCCTCGCCGGCAACGAGATCACCCGCGTGATGGGGGTGATGAACGGCACCTGCAACTACATCCTCACCCGCATGGAAGGCGCGGGCCTGACCTACCAGGAGGCCTTCGACGAGGCCGACGCGCTGGGCTATCTCGAGGCCGATCCCGAGCTCGATGTCGGCGGGATCGACGCCGGCCACAAGCTGGCACTGCTCTCGTCGATCGCGTTCGGCACGCAGGTCGCCTTCGACGCGGTCGAGCTCGAAGGCATAGGCCGGGTGACCATCGACGATATCCGCCAGGCCGCCGACATGGACTTCAAGATCAAGCTGCTCGGCGTCTGCCGGATGACCGGTCGCGGCCTCGAACAGCGCATGGCGCCCTGCCTCGTGCCGGCGTCCTCGCCGCTCGGGCAACTCGACGGCGGCACCAACATGGTGGTGATCGAGGGCGACCAGGTCGGCCAGATCGTCATGCGCGGCGCCGGCGCGGGCGAAGGGCCGACGGCCAGCGCGGTGATGGGCGATGTCATGGACCTCGCCCGCGGCTTCCGCGTCTCGACCTTCGGGCAATCGGCGGGCTCGCTCGTGGCGGCGACGCCGGCGCGCACCGCGACACCGGCGAGCTTCTACCTGCGCATGGCGCTCGCCGACCGGCCCGGCGCGCTCGCCAAGGTGGCGACCGCGCTCGGCGAAGCGGGAATCTCGATCGACCGGATGCGGCAATACGGCCATTCCTCCGACGCCGCCCCGGTGCTCATCGTAACCCACAAGACAACCCGCGGCGCGCTCGATCAGGCGATCGAGGCGATGCGCGCCACCGGCGTCGTGCGCGGCGAACCTGTGGCGCTGCGCATCGAGCGTGTCTAGGACGCCGATCCGCGCGGCCCTCGCGGTCGTGATCCGCGACGGGGCGACGCTTCTCGTCCGCCGCCGCAACCGCCCCGATGCCGGCCTCTGGGGCTTTCCCGGCGGCAAGCTCGAGCTCGGCGAGGATCCGCAGGCGGCGGCGATCCGCGAACTCCGCGAGGAGACCGGCCTCCGCGCCCGCGCGCTCCAGCCGCTCGGGCAGTTCGACATCACCCATGTCGCGCCCGGCTACCGGCTCCACGCCGTCCTCTGCGACGCCGCTTCGGGCGATCCCGTGGCCGCCGACGATGCCGAAGACGCGGCCTTCTTCCCGCTTGGCGCGGTCATCTCGGGCGCGCTCCTGGCCAGTCGCGACGTCGACCGTCTCGCGCTCCGCGCCGCCCTCCGCAGCCGGTGAACCCCCGCGCTGCACCGCCTCCCTCCTTCTTCTTGGCCGAAATACTCCGGGGAGCGCGAGGGGCTGGCCCCTCGCATCCGGACCCCGCCACCCGGGTCTCACCGACCGAGCCTGCGCTTGCGCCCCGCGCGCGGCCCGGGGTAGAGGTCTCGCGAACCCGTGAATGCCTCCCAGACCGGAGTACGAGATGGCCGCGCCCAAGGATTTCAACGACCGTATGCTCTCCCTCGGGCTGGCACGGGTGGCCGAGCAGGCCGCCATTGCCTCGGCCGAGTTCATCGGCCGCGGCGACGAGAAGGCGGCCGATCAGGCCGCGGTCAACGCGATGCGCGAGCAGCTCAACCGCCTCGACATCCGCGGCACCGTGGTCATCGGCGAGGGCGAGCGCGACGAGGCGCCGATGCTCTACATCGGCGAGGAAGTGGGCGCGGGCTCCGGCCCCGAGGTCGACATCGCGCTCGATCCGCTCGAGGGCACGACCCTGACCGCCAAGGACATGCCGAACGCGCTGACGGTGATCGCCATGGGCCCGCGCGGCACGATGCTGCACGCGCCGGACGTCTACATGGACAAACTCGCCATCGGCCCGGGCTATGCCGATGGCGTTGTCACGCTCGACATGAGCCCGGCCGAACGGGTCATGGCGCTGGCCAAGGCCAAGGGCGCCAAGCCCGGCGAGATCACGGTCTGCATCCTCGAGCGTCCGCGTCACGAGGAGATGATCGCCGAGGTGCGCGCCACCGGCGCGGCGATCCGCCTGATCACCGACGGCGACGTCGCCGGCGTGATGCACACCGCCGAGCCGGGGACCACCGGCATCGACATGTACATGGGGTCGGGCGGCGCGCCCGAGGGCGTGCTTGCCGCTTCCGCGCTGAAGTGCATGGGCGGCCAGATCTACGGCCGGCTGCTGTTCCGCAACGACGACGAGCGCGGCCGCGCCCACAAGGCCGGGATCAGCGATCTCGACCGCATCTATTCGCGCGACGACATGGTCACCGACAACGTGATCTTCGCGGCCACGGGCGTCACATCGGGCTCGCTGGTGCCCGGCATCAAGCGCGAGGTCGGCTACCTGACGACCGAGACGATCCTGATGCGCTCGAAGACCGGGTCGGTGCGCCGCATGACCTACCGCAACCCGACACGCTGACCAGACGCTGCCACCATATCTGGTGGCAGCACTCCGCGCCCGCGCGAGATGAAGCAAATTTTCGGCGCTCCCCGCTGGCGCCGGACCGATCTTTCGCGTAGGCTCGACCGTGCAGCAGGGACACCGGCACCGCCACGAGAGGCCGGGCCCGCCAAGGCACGGGGGCAGGCATGCTGGACAGCGGACGAGACGCCGACTCGGGTGTGGCCTATCTGGGGATCGAGCGATCGCTCACCGGACGGCGTTGGGTGGGCCCGGATCCCGAATCCGCCCGCGCGGGGGAACGGCTCGAACAGGAAACCGGCCTCGCGCCCGGTCTCTGCGCGACGCTGGCCCGGCTTGGCGTGCCGCCGGCCGAGGCGCCGGGCTTTCTCGCGCCGACGCTGCGCGACCTTCTGCCCGATCCGCGGCTCCTGCGCGACATGGAAGAGGCTGCCGCGCGGGTCTGTTCGGCGGTCGCGCGGGCCGAACGCATCGCGATCTTCGCCGATTACGACGTCGACGGCGGGGCATCGGCGGCGCTTCTGATCGACTGGCTGCGCCAACAGGGGCAGGCCGCGACGCTCTACATCCCGGACCGGATCGACGAGGGCTACGGACCGAACGACGCGGCGATGGCAGAACTTGCGCGGACGCACGACCTGATCGTCTGCGTCGATTGCGGCACGCTGAGCCACGGTCCCATTGCCGCCGCACGGGGCGCCGACGTCGTCGTGCTCGATCACCACCTCGGCGGAGAGACGCTGCCCGACGCGCTGGCCGTGGTGAACCCGAACCGGCAGGACGAGGACGGCAGCCTCGGGCATCTCTGCGCCGCGGCCGTCGTCTTTCTGATGCTGGTCGAGGCCGGGCGCCAGATGCGCGCGGCCGGCCGCGAGGGGCCGAACCTGATGTCGATGCTCGATCTGGTCGCGCTTGCGACGGTCGCCGACGTGGCGCCGCTGCGCGGCGTGAATCGCGCGCTGGTCCGGCAGGGCCTCAAGGTCATGGCGGCGCGCACGCGCCCCGGTCTCGTCGCCCTGTCGGATGTCGCGCGGCTCGACTCGGCGCCGTCGAGCTATCACCTGGGCTACGTCCTCGGGCCGCGCGTGAATGCCGGCGGCCGGATCGGCAAGGCGGACCTCGGGGCCCGGCTTCTTGCCGAAACCGATCCGCAGACCGCGCGGGCAATGGCAGACCGACTCGACGCGCTCAACACGGAGCGCCGCGAGGTCGAGGCAGCTGTGCGGGCCGCGGCGCTGGTGCAGGCCGAAGAGCGCGGCCTCGATGCGCCGCTCGTCTGGGCGGCCGGCGAGGGATGGCACCCGGGTGTCGTCGGGATCGTGGCCTCCCGGCTCAAGGAACTGACGAACCGTCCGGCCGTGGTGATCGGCCTCGACGGCGACGCGGGCAAGGGCTCGGGCCGGTCGGTGGCCGGTGTCGATCTCGGGGCAAGCGTGCAGCGCCTCGCGTCAGAGGGGCTGCTCGACAAGGGCGGCGGGCACCGCATGGCGGCCGGGCTGACCGTCGCGAGAGACAAGCTTGAGCCGGCGATGGCGCGGCTCTCCGAGCTTCTCGGCAAGCAGGGTGCGGGGCAGGGCGGCGCGGCCGACCTTCGGCTCGACGCCATGCTGATGCCCGGCGCGGCGAACGTCGAGTTGATCGAGGCGCTGGAGCAGGCCGGGCCGTTCGGCGCCGGGGCCGCGGCGCCGCGCTTCGCCATTCCGGACGCGTCGATATCTTTCGCCAAGCGCGTGGGCGACAGCCACTTGCGACTGACCATCGGCGACGGTCTCGGCGCGTCGCTCGGCGCGATCGCGTTCGGCGCGTTCGATGGGCCGCTTGGGCCCGCGCTTCTGGCCCATGGCGGGGCGCGGTTCCACCTCGCGGGGCGCATCGAGATCAATACGTGGCAGGGTGCGCGCAGGGCCCAACTCCGGCTCGAGGATGCCGCGCCGGCCTGACCAGGGGGCAGGCGGAAAATCGTGAAAATACCTCTTGCAGGGGTCTGCGCTTTTTCTTAGACACCGCCCCACGCCAAGCGCGGCCCGTTCGTCTATCGGTTAGGACGCCAGGTTTTCAACCTGGAAAGAGGGGTTCGATTCCCCTACGGGCTGCCACTTTTCCCGCACATGTATCGCCTTGTCACTCGATGCCGGACGTGCGCGAGACCGTGCCGTCGAGCGTCGACAGGTGCTCTCCCAGTCCAGCGATCGGACCGCGAGGCGTCGGCGATGTGGGCCAGTCTCGCCGAGGGTACCGCGCCGTTCCCGGGCGGCGCCGGGCCTCAGGACGTGACGTGCAGCGCGACGTGCAGGTCGCGGCACCGCTCGACGATGTGGGGCGACGGCGGAGCGTCCGTGTAGAAGGCCGCAAGGTCGGCAAGCGCGGCGACGCGGACGGGCGCGTTGCGGCGGAACTTGGTGTGGTCGGCCACCAGGAACACGCGGCGCGACTGTTCTATGATGATGCGCGTCACGCCGACTTCCTGCATGTCGAAATCGAGGATGTCGCCCTCGTCATCGAGCGCCGAGCAGCCGATCACCGCGATGTCGAACTTGAACTGACGGATCGTGCTCTGCGTGAGGTCGCCGGTCAGCCCGCCGTCTGAGCGCCGGAGCGCGCCGGCGGTCACCACCACCTCGCAGTCGGGATTGCGCGCCAGCGTCGCCGCCACGTTCAGGTTGTTGGTGACGGCGAGAATGTTGCGGTGCGTCAGCATCTGTTCGGCCACGGCCTCGGTGCTGGTGCCGATGTTGAGGAAGATCGAACAATCGTGAGGAATTGCGGCTGCGCAAGCCCGCGCGATCGCCGCCTTGCCCTCGGCGTTCAGCCCGCGTCGGTCCTCGTAGCCGATGTTCATCGTGCCCGAGGGGAGGACGGCGCCGCCGTGGACCCGCTCGAGCCGACCGGTTTCGGCAAGGTCGCTGAGATCGCGCCGGATCGTCTGCAGGGTCACGCCGAAATGTTCCGCGAGGCCGTCGACGGTCACCTTGCCGTCGCGCCGGGCGATCTCGAGGATTTCGGGGTGGCGAATGGAGTGAGACATGGCGCGCCCTTTCACCGCCAGTGTTCCATTGTTTTCTTTTTTGTCAATCGAGCGCTTCGCGCGCGCGACGTTTTTCACAGCAATACGTTGTTTGTAAATTATTTAACTGATTTTCGCCCGGTTCCGCTTCGCGCGTCTTGGGCAAATCGAAGAAAAACGAAAACATACGCTTCCATCCTGCGCCGCATTTCGCTACCAATTCTGCAGCGGTTGTTCTGGGTTTGGAGGGCTCGGTGGCGCGGGAGGATCATGGCATCGCGATATGGTCGTGCGGGCGCCGGAACGGCGCGGGCCGGGCGATCGGCGCGCGGCGCTTGCGCGATGGCAACGCCCCGCGCGGCGGATTTGATGCTACACTGGCGCCCGGATCCGAAGCGTATCGCCCGGCGTCGATTTCGACGGTTCGGCCGCACGGTCCAGGGGAGGTTGCATGACGCTGACGCTCGAGAACGTGTCGAAGGTCGTCGGGTCTGACACGCACATCCACCCGACCGACCTGCGCCTCGAACCCGGGACGATGAATGTCCTTCTTGGCCCAACGCTGTCGGGGAAGACGTCTCTCATGCGGCTGATGGCAGGGCTGGATCAGCCGTCGACCGGACGCATCCTGTGGCAGGGCGACGACGTGACCGGCATGCGAGTGCAGGACCGCAAGGTCGCCATGGTTTACCAGCAGTTCATCAACTACCCGTCGATGACGGTCTACGACAATATCGCATCCCCGATGCGGCTTCTCGGGCTCGACCGTGCCGAGATCGACCGCAAGGTGCGCGAGACCGCCGACCTGATGAAGCTGTCGCCGCTTCTCGACCGCAAGCCGCTGGAGCTGTCGGGCGGCCAGCAACAGCGTTGCGCGCTCGCGCGGGCGCTCGTCAAGAACGCGGGTCTCGTGCTGCTGGACGAGCCGCTCGCCAACCTCGACTACAAGCTGCGCGAGGAACTGCGGGCCGAGATCCCGCGCATCTTCGAGGATTCCGGGGCGATCTTCGTCTACGCCACCACCGAGCCCGAGGAGGCGCTGCTGCTCGGCGGGCATTGCGCCACGCTCTGGGAGGGGCGGGTGACGCAATTCGGACCGACCCCGGTCGTCTATCGTCAGCCGGCCGACATGACGACGGCGCGCGTGTTCTCGGACCCGCCGATGAATTTTCTCTCGGTCGAGAAGCGCGGGGAGCGCCTGCATTTCGGCGATGGCCAGTCGGTTCCGGCGGGCTCGCTCGTGGCGGGGCTCAACGACGGCGGCTATATCGCCGGGTTCCGCCCGAACCACCTCGAGATCGATGCGCAAGACGGCGCGATGACGTTCGAAACGACGCTGACGGTGACCGAGATCACCGGTTCGGAAACCTTCGTGCACCTCGACCACCACGGCGAGCGCTGGGTCGGTCTTGTCCACGGCGTCCGGTCGCTAACGCCCGGGCAGACGCTGACGGTGCACCTGGATCCGAGCCACGTCTACCTGTTCGAGACCTCGGGCGCGCTGAAGCAGCCCGCGCCTTATTCGGAGGCTGCGTGACATGGCCAAGATCACCCTCGACAACCTCGCCCATTCCTACCTTCCGAAACCGGAGTCCGAGGACGACTTCGCACTGAAGGAGCTGAACCACGACTGGCAGGACGGCGAGGCTTATGCGCTTCTCGGCTCGTCGGGCTGCGGCAAGTCCACGCTTCTCAACATCATCTCGGGGCTGCTGCGACCGAGCCACGGGCGGGTATTGTTCGACGGTCAGGACGTCACAGACGCGCCGACGGCGGAGCGCAATATCGCGCAGGTGTTCCAGTTTCCGGTGGTCTACGACACGATGACCGTGCGGGCGAACCTCGCCTTCCCGCTGAAGAACCGCGGGATGCCGGCCGACGAGATCGCGCGGCGGGTGCAGAAGGTCGGCGCGATGATCGGCATGGAGGCCGAGCTCGACCGCAAGGCGCGCGGACTCACGGCGGACGCCAAGCAGAAGATCAGCCTCGGGCGCGGGATGGTGCGCGAGGATGTGAATGCGCTTCTCTTCGACGAGCCGCTGACCGTGATCGACCCGCACATGAAGTGGGAGCTCCGCACGCAGCTGAAAAAACTGCACCACGATTTCGGCCACACGATGATCTACGTCACGCACGACCAGACGGAGGCGCTGACCTTCGCGGACAAGGTCGTGGTGATGTACGACGGCCGGGTGGTCCAGATCGGTACGCCGCAGGAGTTGTTCGAGCGCCCTGCGCATACCTTCGTGGGCTATTTCATCGGCTCGCCGGGCATGAACGTCTTCGACGCCGACATCGAGGGCAACGCCGCGCGGATCAACAACGTTCGCGTCCCGCTGCCGGCGGTCTACCCCTTTGGATCGGGGCACATGCAGATCGGCGTGCGGCCCGAATTCGTGCGGCTTGCCGAAGGCGGCGAGGGCGTGCCGGCGCGCGTGCTGCGCATCGAGGATGTCGGGCGGCACAAGATCGTCCGGCTCGACGCCGCAGGGCAGGAAGTCAACGCGACGCTTCCCGAGGGCGCACCGGTCCCGGCGGGTGCCGACCGAATCGTCTTCGATCCGGCAGGTATCAACGTGTACGAGAACGCCTGGCGCATCGCGCCCGAGGGGCGGCGGGAGGCTGCGTGATGAACAAGACCGTCAATCAGAAGGCCTGGTTCCTCGTTCTTCCGGTGCTGGTGCTGGTCGCCTTCTCGGCGATCATCCCGCTGATGACCGTGGTGAACTACTCGGTGCAGGACACCTTCGGCAACAACGTGTTCTTCTGGAACGGCATCCGCTGGTTCGAGGACATGCTCAACTCCGAGCGGATGTGGAACGCGCTCGGCCGTCAGGCGGTCTTTTCGGCCATCATCCTCGCCATCGAGGTGCCGCTCGGCGTCTTCGTCGCGCTCAACATGCCGAAAAAGGGGTTCTGGGCGTCCTTCTGCCTCGTGGTGATGTCGCTGCCGCTCCTGATCCCGTGGAACGTGGTCGGCACGATCTGGCAGATCTTCGGTCGCGTCGATATCGGGCTGCTGGGCTACACGCTCGATGCGATCGGCATCAACTACAACTACACTCAAGGCTATTTCGCCGCCTGGACGACCGTGATCGTCATGGACGTGTGGCACTGGACCTCGCTGGTCGCGCTTCTGGCCTATGCCGGGCTGCAGTCCATCCCGGACGCCTATTACCAGGCGGCCAAGATCGACCAGGCGTCGCGCTGGGCCGTCTTCCGCTACATCGAACTGCCCAAGATGATGGGCGTGCTGATGATCGCGATCCTGCTGCGGTTCATGGACAGCTTCATGATCTACACCGAGCCGTTCGTTGTGACCGGCGGCGGTCCCGGCAACGCGACGACGTTCCTGTCCATCGACCTCGTGAAGATGGCGCTGGGACAGTTCGACCTCGGCCCGGCCGCCGCCTTCTCGATCATGTACTTCCTCGTGATCCTGGCGATCTCTTGGGTGTTCTACACGGTGATGACCAACCTCGACAAAAGGGACGTGCGCTGATGACCGACACCACCGCCGCGCCCGGAGCCGCCTCGATCCCGGGCGACGTGACGGCCGAGAGGAACCGCGCGACGACAGCGCGCCGCTTCCGCCCGAACGGGTCGGCCATCGTCATGGGGCTCTACCTGCTGTTCCTGATGCTGCCGATCTACTGGCTGCTGAACATGAGCCTGAAGACGAATGCCGAGATCCTCGGGACCTTCTCGCTCTGGCCGCGCGACGTCACCTTCGAGAACTACGTGACGATCCTGACCGATGCCTCCTGGTACATGGGCTACGTCAACTCGCTCATCTACGTGGTGCTGAACACGGTGATCTCGCTCGCTGTCGCGCTTCCGGCGGCTTACGCGTTCTCACGCTACTCGTTCGTCGGCGACAAGCACCTGTTCTTCTGGCTCCTGACGAACCGGATGGCGCCGCCGGCCGTCTTTGCGCTGCCGTTCTTCCAACTCTATTCTTCGGTCGGGCTCTTCGACACGCATATCGCGGTCGCGCTGGCGCACTGTCTCTTCAACGTGCCGCTGGCGGTCTGGATTCTCGAGGGCTTCATGCGCGGTGTTCCGAAGGAGATCGACGAGACCGCCTATATCGACGGCTATTCGTTCGGGCGCTTCTTCGTGCGGATCTTCATGCCGCTGATTTCCTCGGGCATCGGCGTCGCGGCGTTCTTCTGCTTCATGTTCTCTTGGGTGGAGCTCTTGCTGTCGCGCACCCTGACGAGCGTCGACGCCAAGCCCATCGCCGCCACCATGACCCGCACAGTCGGCGCGGCCGGCATCGACTGGGGCGTTCTGGCCGCAGCCGGCGTGCTGACGATCATCCCTGGCGCGCTCGTGATCTACTTCGTGCGCAACTACATCGCCAAGGGCTTCGCCCTGGGACGGGTGTGATGGTCCGGCCGACCTGCCTTGCGCTGATCCTGGCCTGCGCCACCGCCGGTGCGGCGGGCGCTCAGGGCGCCGCCGAGCCGTGGGAGGCAGGGTGCCTCGTCCGGGGGCTCGATCCGAACGGCGACGGGTTCCTGTCGGTCCGCACGGGGCCGGGCAGCGACTACCGCGAGATCGCCCGCGTCCGGAACGGCGATTCGCTCTTTCTCGATACCCGCGAGTGCCGGGGAAACTGGTGCATCTCGCAGGGCGCGGTCGTGAACGATCGGCGGACCGATCTGCGCGGCTGGTTCTACACCGCCTGGTGCGAATTCTATCCGTAGGGAGTGGGACAGATGGCATGGATGGCATGGACCTGGCCGACCGCGGCGTTCTTCGCGGTCATCGCCGCGCTCTTGATCACGTTCACCGTGCTCGCGGTGAAGTTTCCCGAAACCCCGCGCCGCGGGATCCTCGGGATCGAGACGACACGCGGCGACAGGCTCTTCATCACGCTGCTCGGCTCGGCGTTTCTCAATCTCGCGTGGCTCGGCTTCGGCATCGCGCCGCAGCCTTACGCGCTTCTCGCATGTCTCGTCCTCGCGGCGGCGATCTTCCGCTTCGTGTGACGCGCCATATCAAACGTTCAAAACAAGGGAGGATACGATGAACGTTACCTTGAGATCGACCACCGCCCTGGCGGTGGCGCTCGGCCTGATGGCCGGGCCTGCCTTCGCCGACATGGAGGCGGCGATGGAATTCCTCGACTCCGAGATCGACGGCGTCACGACGCTGTCGCGCGAGGAGCAGGAAGCGGAGATGCAGTGGTTCATCGACGCGGCCGCAGAATTCGAGGGGATGGAGATCAACGTCGTCTCCGAGACGATCACGACGCACGAATACGAAAGCCAGGTGCTCGCACCGGCGTTCAGCGAGATCACCGGCATCACGGTCAACCACGACCTGATTGGCGAGGGCGACGTGGTCGAGCGTCTGCAGGTGCAGATGCAGTCGGGTCAGAACGTCTATGACGCCTTCGTCAACGACTCCGACCTGATCGGCACCCACTGGCGCTACGGCCAGGCGCGGAACCTGACCGAGTGGATGGAGGGCGAGGGCGCCGACGTGACATCGCCGACGCTCGACCTCGAGGACTTCATCGGCACCCAGTTCACCACCGGTCCGGACGGCAACCTCTACCAGTTGCCGGACCAGCAGTTCGCGAACCTCTACTGGTTCCGCTATGACTGGTTCAACGACGAGAAGAACCAGGCCGATTTCGAGGAGGAGTTCGGCTACGAGCTGGGCGTGCCGGTCAACTGGGCGGCCTACGAGGACATCGCGGAGTTCTTCACCGGCCGCGACCTGAGCCACATGGGCGTGGAGCAGGAAATTTTCGGCAACATGGACTACGGCAAGAAGGACCCGTCGCTCGGCTGGCGCTACACCGATGCGTGGATGTCGATGGCCGGCATGGGCGACACGGGTGAGCCCAACGGCCTGCCGGTCGACGAATGGGGCATCCGCGTCAACGAGAACAGCCAGCCGGTCGGCGCCTGCGTCGATCGCGGTGGCGCCACCAACTCGCCCGCGGCGGTCTACGCCGTCGACAAGGCGATCCAGTGGCTGCAGAACTACTCGCCGCCGTCGGCCATGGGCATGACGTTCTCCGAGGCCGGTCCGGTTCCGGGGCAGGGCAACATCGCCCAGCAGATGTTCATGTACACCACCTTCGTGGCGCCTCTGGTCGACAGCCCCGAGGTGATGAACGAGGACGGCACGCCCAAGTGGCGCCTCGCCCCCTCGCCGCACGGCGTCTACTGGGAAGAGGGCATGAAGGTCGGCTACCAGGACGTGGGCTCTTGGACGATCCTCGACTCGACGCCGGTCGACCGCGCCAAGGCCGCCTGGCTCTATGCCCAGTTCGTCACCTCCAAGACGGTGGACGTGAAGAAGTCCGACGTCGGGCTGACCTTCATCCGCGACTCGACCATCAACTCGGAGCACTTCACCGAGCGCGCGCCGCGCCTCGGCGGTCTCGTCGAGTTCTACCGGTCGCCCGCGCGGACGCAGTGGTCGCCGACCGGCACCAACGTGCCGGACTACCCCAAGCTCGCGCAGCTCTGGTGGCAGAACATCGGGGACGCGATGTCCGGTGCGAAGTCGACGCAGGCCGCGCTCGATCAGCTCTGCTCCGACATGGAGGACGTGATGAGCCGTCTCGAGCGTGCCGGCGTGCAGGGCGATCTGGGCCCGGTTCTCAACGAGGAGCGGGAAGCGGAGTACTGGCTCGAGCAGCCGGGCGCGCCGAAGCCGGCGCTCGAGAATGAGGACGAGGAGCCGCAGACGGTCAGCTACGACGAGCTGATCCAGTCCTGGCAGGAGTGATCCGACTCGCCTGAGCCTCTCGCTCGGGTCTCTTGGGGGCGCGCCGGTGCGATACCGGCGCGCCCTTTCTCCTTTCCGGCTCCGGTCGGCTGCCCGAGTCGCCGCAGTGGTTCGCTCGACTCGCTCGACAGGGCGAATTCGGGCGGATTCGCGGGGCAGGGCGCCCCGAAATCCACATGACGCAGGGTCAGTACGTGCGATTTTCCGCCCGATCACGCGCCCGTGTCATGCTTTCTTCAAAAAAATCCGGGTTTCGGTGCTTTTTCCGCTTGCAGGGTTTGGGGGTGATCCGTAAATAGCCCCTCACCGGCGGCGCTGAGGCGCGGTTGGGGCGCCAGACGGGGCGGACGGGCTGAGGCGGCGATGCTGCTGGCGTTTGGATCGCAGAC